>CAVXMV010000008.1:0-12652 GCA_963763125.1 uncultured Chloroflexia bacterium | reverse complement strand
GAGAGCATCGATTGATACGTTTATGGGAGACCCGGGCGTCGGCCCTGATGGCGGGCTGACACCCGGACCGTCCCTTACGAAGGCGCACCTCGAATCGCCCGGTCAGCGGGAAGGTGCCTGATGCGTGCGGACCGAGCGCAGGGCGCCGGTTTTGCGTTTCGTTTTGAAATTGCTTCCGCATTTTGCAGCTACCGCATGAACGAAGCAATTCCTGCGACAACAATCAAGACTATCGCAGCCAGCATGATTCTCCTGAGTGCAATGATCTGCCGATCCAGCTTGTGCATGTCACTCGCAGTTGTGCTCGAAAGCGCTTTCATCTGTTCCTGAATTGAGAGTTCTCTGTCTCGTGCATCAGTAGACAACTGTTCGGTTTGCTTCACGAATGCCGCAAATTCTTTCTGGCTCGCAATAGTGTGTTGAAGCATTTCCAGTCCAAGTCGTTGCTGTTCCCGAACGGCGCTCCGGATCTCATCATTGAGCGATTCCAATGCAGATTGATGCGAGGTGTAACGTTGATCCGCTCGTGTTTCCATTTGGTCGAGATGGAGTTCCTTGACGGACTTCAGCACCTGGGAGGCTTCCGCGCCAATTGACCACAGCGACTTGCCGGCAGCCGCGTTCACTTCCTGGATCTCCGACAGCTTCGCAGCCATCCCCTGAAGCGTCGTGTTTACGGCCTGGTATTCCCTTATCTCACCGAGGAGATTTTCGATCGCCTCCTCGTAATCCTCAAGTGGATTTGTCCGCGTTACCATCCCGTTCCTCCAACCGCTCCAGCTCGGAACGACCTCGACTTCTCTGCAATTGTCGCGATCCACGACGATGCGCATGCCCGCTTGAGATCTGGCGATGACACAAATGGATATGCTGCGCGCGCCATCATCACGTTGTCGTAGTCGTAAACAAGCGACGCGATCACCGGCTCGAACGCCGTCGGATTGACTCTCGACATGCGCACAACAAGCTCCTGGGCCACGCCTGAAAGATCCTCCTCGCTGGCATCGTACAGATGAATGTAATTCTCCAGACCGGTGTTCAGGGTGGATGCTACCTGTTCCGGTTCAGGCTGCGCCGCATGCAACGCCCCCACCCCCTCCAGGAAGAGCAATCCGGGGAGATTCGGGTTCGACTCGAGTTCACGTCGACATGTAGCAACCAGGCGGGTGGCGAGGGCTGCATTCTTCACTTCGTCCAGAATCGCCCACCACTTGCTGGCATCAATGGCTTCGGCATTGACCATTGCTGAAACCGACGACGAAAACACGTTACTGGAAAGGTACACCTCCAGTTCGTTGCGGAACTTATGGCCATCACCGTCGCACCTTCGCATGGCATCGACGACATTTCTCAATGCCAGGCGCCGGGACTTTTCGATCACGTCGTAGATGAACTCGCTCAGGGCTTGGATTACATGATCGTATGGCGAGGACATCTCGGAAGATTTCAGCCGCGTTCGCCCGCTCGACTATTGAACGCGCACGATCTTCCACGTCATAGCGGCGGACATAGTCAATTAACCTGGATTCCGCCTCTCCACTCCGATGGCCCTGGAGGTAACGAGAAAGCTGTCGTCCAGTCATAATCGATGGTGTAGTCGAGAACGATGCCCAGCAATGAAAGCCGGTACAAGGCTTGTTCCTGCTGCTTGGCCTGATCGTCCGATCCGGATCGCGTGAGCAGGAACTGCCCTGTCTCATCGAGTCCGAGGCCGTCCTCTTCCCATGCCCGGCGCAGTGAGTCGAGCATTCGCCTGGTTGCTGCGACATCATCTTCTACTCCCTTGTACGACTGGAAGTGAAGGTACATGATGCGTGAGGCGTCGCCTTGCCGGGCCCTTGGCACCGCGTCCACAATCGCCCGCGCTTGTTCGGCATCGAGATCCATCGAGAGGAAGTCTTGCGCCTCCTCCAGATCCTGGTCCGTGAAGACGATCGCACAGGCAGCTTGCTCCTCCCTGATTCGCCCGGCCCGTCCTGCTTCCTGGGCGAGTGATTCAAGGGAGCCGGGAATACCGTAATGCACGGTGTAGCGAATATTGGGCTTGTCAATGCCCATGCCGAACGCTGACGTTGCAACCAGCATGGGAAATTTGTTGCCCTTGAAGTCCCTCTGAGTCTCTGCCTTTGTATCGTTCCAGGCTTCCCAGTCGCCGGGGATATTCTTGGGCTTGCCGCCAGAGAAGACCCGGATTGCCCGGTCGTCTTGCCCAAGTCGGCGTCGCAGGGCCACCGACACCTCCTCAACACCAAATTCGCCATTGATGTTTCGACAAAAGATCAGCCCTCCCTTCTGGTTGTCGGCGAGGAGTGCTTCAACGTCGACTTCCAGTACCTGTGCAACATCATTGAGCGAGTCGAACAGCGCGTCCCGCTTCCTTGTCGGCGAAGCCGTGAAGGGAATGAAGTTGAGGTTTGCCCGGGAGAACGAACCGACTGAGACGATGTTTCGTTCATCCAGTCGATCGAAGTCCAACTCGCGTTCGATATCGAGCAGCACGCTGTTGGAGGCCGTTCCGGTCAGCGCCAGGATGGGCGGTTCGCCCTGATCCGTTCGACAGAGGTCACGGGCGATTCGGCCAACGTTGAGGTAGGATGGCCGAAACTGATGCCCCCACTCCGAAACACAATGAGCCTCGTCGACAACCACGAAGGCGACAGATCGAGCGAGCGGCGATCCGCCGAGTTCTTCCCGGAAAGTTGCCATTTGCAATCGCTCCGGGGCGATATAAATGAACCGGGGCGATCCGGCTGCGATCTGCTTGAGCGAAGCCACTTTCTCAACTTGATTTCGCCCACCGTGAATCGCGACAACTCTATTAATCCCGGCCCGGTCCAGATTGTCTTTCTGGTCATCGATGAGGGACCGCAACGGGGCGATGACCAGCGCAACGCCCGGCGACAGCAGGGTGGGAAGCTGAAACGTACCGGACTTTCCGCCTCCAGTCGGCAGGAGCCCGATCACGCCTTTCCGTTCCAGCGCGCGTGAGATGACGTCGACCTGCTTATCCCGGAAGCTCGGCTTCCGGAACAGCAACTGAAGAAAATAGGTCAGGTCAATCGTGAGGTCCCGGTTGGTGTTCACCACCCGGGGAGTCGACCAGCGCAGGAACGACTCGGGCGCACGCCGGTAGGCAGTGCGAAGGACAATGGATCGCCGTGCCTGTTGGAATATGAAGTTGTCTCGTGAAGACGACTCGAACTGATCGGCCGGTCTCGCTCGAACTGATACGTCGATGACCAGGTCGAACTCGCCTGACATATCCAGCAGTCGATCGTGAGTCAGGTATTGAACCCCTACTCGCTCATCATGCGGTACATTCAACCGTCCCAACCCGAGATCAGCGTCCTCCAACACGAACAGGTTGACCTGCGGTTGGGCAGGTATTTCGTAGATCGATCCGAGATGTCCAAGCTGATTCAACAGATCGATCACCGCAAGGTTGGCGCATGAGGCATCGCGCTCAACAACCGCGATATCCCAGGATGGAGCATCCAGGCGAAGTGTTCCATCGAGAAGTGCCAGAAGGACAGCCAACTGCACACGGGCGATCGAATGTGCGGAGAGGGTGAGCCTGGCGGCTTCCTCTCGCAGGGATCCTTGAGCGTAGGGCTGATCCGCCAACGACTTCAGGTAGCTGAGGACCCGGTCCGCTTCGACTCTCTTCAGGAGGTCCGGGCTGAACACCGAACCGGCTGCCAACCGCCCTACAGGTATACGCTCGACATGCCAACCGGCTTTGCGAAGAACTGTGATCCCGTCTCCGATCGAGGGAGCTTTGCGGCTCAACCTGATGATGAGGGCCGTCGATCTCAATAGCTAGTTTGGCGCCAGTGGGGGTCTCGATCGCGAAATCCACTCGCTGATCGACGAACTCGTTCGAACCAATCCCGCCATCTTCAAGCATCGACAAGATGGGTCGTTGCGCTTCAAGGAGAGCAATTCCGCCGCCAAGGATCGGCGCGAGATGCTGTTCCACGAAGGTTCGTTCGCTGACGCTATCGAACGATCGCGACCAATCTGCAGTGACTCGCTCGTCGGTCAGAAAGAGACTCTCGCATAGGGCTTGGGTGAATACCTCTGCTTCGCCGCCATGAACGTCCAGAGAGTACCTGACTTCATGTTCGCGTTCCTGCAGATCCGCGGTGATCGCTTCTGATGAATGCTCAAGCAGAATGCGTTCAACGAAAGGGGATATGAGCGGAGCATGTCCGCGCTGGAGCATGCCGAGCAGGATCCGCCCGAGGAAATACTCATCGCTTTCAACAGGGCATCCTGCATTGACAAATCCTCTCGGCCACCAGTTTTCACGGCAACCGTCGCCATCGACCGCTCCAGATGCTGGTAGCGAGGGGCATCGGTCTGATGGAGGCACGAAGAAATCCCGGACCGCTCCGAGTTTCATTCCAACCTGAAAGATATCCCAGTCCTGAACCATGGTTCTTTCGCCCAGAGCGCGAGTTCCCTCGGAACATATTTCAATGTAATAGAAAGGACCCTTTATGCAATTGTACGTTGAGACCACACCATGAAGTGAGGTGACCCACGAGACGGCCTCCACCAGATGCTGATTGGTCAGCTGTTGGGCACCTGATGGGAGCGGACCGAGTTCAGGGCGCCGGTGGACCAGAGCAGGAGGGGACCACCAATGCCGACGATCAGGCCGACGAGTCCGAAGGTGGCGGGCGCACCCAGCCATGGGGTGATGAACCCCATCAATGGGAATGCGAGCGCAGCGGCAAGGGCCACGATGGCACCCCAGGCGGCGAAGACACGACCCCGCATATTCTCCGGAACCGCCTCCGCCAGATACGACTGGAACGAGATCACGGCCCAGGCGTCAGTGAACCCCAGCCCAAACCACGCCGCGTAGATCACCCACATCGGTGGGCTGAAATACCCGGCGACCATAAAGAATGGCCCGGTGTAGCCGATCATCAGCAGCATCGGTCGCCCGATCCTGCGCTCCACGCGATTGGCGACGAGCGCCCCGACCACCGCGCCCGAGGCAATGAACGTGGTCATCAAGGCAAACGCGGCCTCGGCGCGATCACCCAGTTCGAGCGTCTCCTGGGTGTAGACCACCCCGGCCACGACCATTGCCGCCCCCACCAGCGACCACAGCGCTTCCGATGCGGTGACGCCACGCACAATCGGGATCGACCTCACGGCATCGATGCCTGCCCACATTTCGATCCGGGCCGTCTTCCACAGGCTCATCCCCGGAGGCTGATCGGCAACACGTACCACTTCCGGCACCACGAGCAGGCGCAGCGCCAGCAGCGACCCCAGGTAGCAGAGGGCCTGCAACCAGAACACCGGACCGGGACCGATTGTGGCGACCACACCAGCACCGGCGGCGGGCCCGACAATCCGGATCACGCCGTTCGTTACCTGCACGAGCGAAAGCGCCGCAACCAATCGGTGTGGCCCGGCAACCGAAGGGACGGCGGCCAGCTCAGCCGGGCGGGCCAGCGCGTTGCCGATCGCGATGCCCAGCGCCAGCAACGCGAGCTGCCAGATTTCGATAGCGAACGGGACCATCACGACGAGTACGAGCCGCCATGCATCGGAGAACATCATCAGGCGGCGGCGATTCATGCGATCGGCGAGCAGACCGGTGACCGGCGCCAGCAACACGCGAGGCAGGATCAGGATCAGCGCGATGAGACCGACGATCCGGGCCGAATCGGTCAGCTCGTAGACCAGGAGCGGCATCGCGATCGTGGCCAGCGCCTCACCGGCGCTGGAAAACGCCTGGGCGCCCCACAGGCGACGCATGTTCGGTTCCCGCAACAGCGCACCGAACCCGGGGCGTGCGTCATCTGCCACCGGAGCCGCTAGGGCACCGGCCGTTTCATCGAGCGTCATGCATTGCCCCAGGCGACGTGTGTTCGAGCAATCGGCGAGAGGGCGCCCCGTTCGGACGCCTCAAGGGATCGATCACAGTATGCCATTGCCCTTGAAACCGGGGATCGATCAAGGATCGGAGTCGCTTCCCGTATTGCAGTATTGGACATAACCCACTAGTATGGGGCCCTGCAACGAAGCATCGTGACCGCCATCCTGCCCCCTTGGAGGTTCGTATGAACGATCAGGGTCACACTGTTTTGACCAATGTCGATACGCTCGGTCCGGCAGTGCGCGAAATCATCGCCCATCTCTGCGAAAGTGATTGCCACGCCTTTGGCTCGGTGTTGCAGTGGTGCGAGACGCGGGGCCGAGGCGAATGCGCGTACGCTGTAGTCTGCCCAGGCTGCGCCAGGCAGTTCCTGATCGAAGAGGACGACCTCGCGGAACTGGAACGCTGGAGCGAGGCCAACGGCCACACAATGGTCTGCGGCATCCTCACGCACTGAGTGCCAGGACACGGGACGTACGTTGTGCGTCGAGCTTCCGTGCCGTGATCCGTTTTCTTCGCCCCAGACCTCCTGAAGGGGCGAACACGTCTGCATCCCTACCCTGCCTCCCGGCGGCAGCGAACCGGCATGACAATCAATCGGCTTCTCCGGCCGACGCGCTGGACGCCTATCTCGACCATCTGCGAAAGATTCCCGAACCGGAAGTGCCCTTCGATCTCGCGTGGCTGATCGACGACATCGAGAACACGCGACTCCGTGGATACAGCATTGACGATGAAGAAGACTCATTGGGGGTGCGCTGCATCGGATCAGCGATCATGGCCGGGAACAGGGAACCGATATTCGCGGTCAGCATTACGGGGCCATCCGGGCGGTTCACCACGGAGCGTGCCCATGCTTGCGCTCCGGCGTTGATGGCGGCGACGGCCAACCTCTCAAATGCCTACGGCTGGTCGGTAGAAACGAACAAGCAATGACGTCGCCGCCGGGGTAGTCAGGAAGAGCATGCTCTCCGCATCGTTGCTCAAGGGACCTCTTCCAGGGTCGTCGTGGGTGGCAGCTGATCCTGTTCAGCACCCCGACACGGGGATGTTGTTGAGCCAGTTGCAATCGTCGTATGTGTTGTATACACTGCATACAGACTTCCAATTTATTGGTCGCGCGACCGACTGCCGCAGCGATTCTGCACGGGCGAGCATACGCCCCTCAGTCAGCCGTACCGAATTCGGAATTCCCGATAGACCGAGTTAAAACCAAAGTCTTCGGATGGGCAGGTTCGCTTCCTGGATATGAGTGGTACCCAACATGCAGGACATGTACACCGAGGTGGACGCCAGATTCACCAAGGACCGCACAAAAATGCGGTCTCGCGAGGTCGCCTACGAATCGATCAAGCATGCGATTCTTAGCGGCATTCTCGTGCCATGGGAACGCCTGGTCGAAGAGCGCCTTGGTGAGGCGCTCCAGCTCAGCCGCACTCCCGTCCGCGAAGCACTTTCAATCCTCGAACACGAGGGCTTGATCGAATCAGTCCCCTACAAGGGACTGATGGTGAAACCGATCACGGTCGATGAGTTCCTCAGCATGTACGAGGCGCTTGGCGTGATCGAACCGGCCATCGCCCGCTCGGCAGCGGTCAATGCGTCGCCGGCTGATATTCGCAGGATGGAACAAAGCCTCGACGAGGCGGCCGCCGCGATGCCAAATGACATTCCGGGACACCTGGCCGCGTGCCGCGAATTCCAGGCCCGGATGGGATCCTGTGCCCACAGCCCATTCCTCACGCGAATGCTGATCAGCATCGAGGAACGCTCGGACATGTACCTGATCCATTCACGGCAGGCACTTCCCCCCGACAAGATGCAGGCATCGATCGACGACCGCCGCGCAATTCTCGATGCCATTCGCAAAACCGACCCCTCTGCCGCCGCCACGGCGGCAGAGACACATGCAGAGTCGATTCGGCTTCGGTGGCGGGAGTTGTATCCGGCCGAGCATTTCCCGTAGTCCGAAAGTTCACCCACCGAGGAATGGCAGATGTCACGATCATCGCATTCGACCACGCCCGTCTCGAATTGGACGACCATGACGACCACGGTCGATCGGCTCGCGCCAATGTCTTTCATCGGCCGCTTTCACAGCGCACGTCGATGCATCGATCCGCCCCGGATCGAACTTTCGGCTGTGGACGGTGCGACAACGTACGACATTGTCGTGTCGCCGCTTACCGCTTCGGATACTGTCATTCGCGCGTTCAGTGCCAATGCCGAGGTCGAGTTGGCAGAAGCGTGGCCGCACCTCCCGATAGGCATGCTCCAGATCACCGGTCGCGCGTTCGACCGGGACGGTCAATTGCTCGGCGTAACGCCACTCAAGTCGCTGGTCAAAGCCCCGGATTGGGATGGCAGGTTCGTGGAGCCGCTCGACTACCACGCAGCCGGAGCAGGCGTGATCGACTATCTCTGTCATGGCCTGCCGATCGCAAGGGTCCATCCGGACGACCCTGCCTATATGTGGCACGCTGCGGTGCGTCCGGTTGGCAACGATACCGGCACCGACTTGCAGTTTCCGGCGCTCTGTTACCCGATGTTGATCAATCTCTTCCTGACCGGGCATCAGCTCAAACCTGGCGATGACCTGATCGCACGCTCGACCCGGCTGGCGGACTTCCTGATCGATCACCCGATCATCAACGATGGCCCACTCGCCGGTTTGCCGATGTCGACGATAGGGCAGGACGGCAAGGGCGGTCTTTATGAGGAAGATCGCACCACGCTCGTCCGTATCGGCTGGACCGGGGTCACCATGCTGGATCTCGCCGCAGCTACCGGCAACCAGCGGTATGTGGATTATGCGGTACATCTCGGTGAGGTCTTGCTCGCCACCCAGCAGGAAGATGGCTCCTGGCCCTACCGGGTGCGCCTCTCCGATGCCGAAGTGGTCGAGTCCTACACCGCGGCGGGAACCATGGCGCTGTTCCTTCTCGAACGCCTTGCCGACCAAACGGACGATCCACGATACCAGCGACGCATTCGATCGAGGGCTGGACTGGGTACTCGAGAACCCGGTCACGACCGGTCTCTGGCAACAGATGTACGAGGATGTCCAAACCCTCGCACCCTATGAGAACCTCGAGCAATGGGCCGCCCTGGAAACGGCAATCCTGCTGCTGCGACGGAACCATCCAGACGCGGTTTCGATCGCCCGGAAACTGGTTCGCTACGTCGAGGACCAGTTCGTCCTCTTCGGCGATGAAGCTTCGCTTCCGGTTCCCTATCTGCCGTCGACGCCTGCGGTCATGGAGCAATACCACTGCTATTGGCCAATGGATGTCCACACCGCGAATTACGTACGCGCCACCCTGGCGCTCCATGACGCCACCGGTGAAGGCGATTGGGCCCGGAAGGCGGTCGCCGCGGCCAATACGGTCGTGCGCTGCCGTCGACCCGACGGCCGGTTGTCCACCCTCGTTCCGGATCGCCGGTTTGGGACCACGCCACCGTTTTCCGACTGGTTCAACTGCATGGCCCACGCGGCCAATGTGCTTCTGACCCTCGGACCACGGTTGACCGAGATCGCTGGGAAGGAGGGGCGATCAGACCGGGACCAGACTCAATGAATCGCTGTCTTTCATCCGTTCCATGAAGGAGCATCAAGATGATCAGGCATTCCAATCGACGCACATTCATGAAAACGATGGCGGGCTCATCTGCGGCGATGCTGGCCTATGGCGCGGGGAACCGAATCGGCCTCGCCCAGGATCCAACCCCTGTCCCTACCGTTGCTCCGGTTTCAGTCGGAGAAGGCGGAACGGAGATCACGATGTGGGTCCAGGACTTCGGTCCCGCGATCGACTCGTTCAAGAAGTCCGCCGAGGCGTATGTTGCGGCCGGGAACGACGTCAAGGTCACGGTCCAGCCGATTGCCTTTGCCGACCTGCTCGCCAAGATGCTGCCCTCGATCGCGGCCGGCAATGAGGCCGACATCATGATGGGCTACACCGACTGGTACGTGGCCACCGATGTCTCCCAGCTGTTCCTGAACCTGGACGGCATCATCGGCACCAAGGCCGAGCTCGAAGAGACGCTCTTTGAGACTACGCTCACGACGCTCGACATGCCGGAGGGGTCGGTCTACTACCTGCCATAGCTGGCGGGCGTGCGCGCCGCGGTCACTACCTTCAACGGAGCGATGTACGAAGCGCAGGGCATCGATGCCGCCTCGCTGGCTACCTGGGATGACCTGGTCGGGGCAGGGCAGCAGTTGACCGTGATGGATGGCGAGACGATGAGCGTCGCCGGCCTCTCGCCGGTAAGCTCCGCCCTGTCGATGGTCAAGAACTGGGTGTGGCAGGTTGGTGGCGAGTTCTACAACGGCGAGACCGGCGAATGGACGTTCTCGACGCCGGAAGGCGAAGCCAGCCTGCAACGCCTGCATGATCTCTTCCACGGCGAGCAGCCGACCTGCTCCTTCGATCTCGTTTCGCTGGATAACGAGTTCGACGTTTGGAAGCAGGGCAAGATCGCCACGCACATGAACGGCGCATGGACGATTGGCGTTCCGAGGCGGAGGTCGAAGGCTGACGGGATTCCGACCCCGATGCTGGCGGAGATGGCTGACGACGTGGTCTATCCGGAGCACATCGGCGGTCACGACCCTGTCACGGCGCCTGGCGGATGATGACGCCAAACTCCACCACTGCGTGGGGATCGTCGAACGAACTCTACAAGGCCGATGCCTTGATCGATGTCACCAATCAGTACTCCGGGTCTGCTCTGCAGCAAGGCGCTCTACGACGATCCACGGATCACGGAAACCACCGTTCGGGCCGGTCTCGAAGCGCCTCGCGGAAGCGACCTGGCCGCGCGCGAGATTGCCGAACGATCACGTCGCCAACCAGGCTCCGGCCGGCGTCGAAATCGATCGTGCCTTGCGCAACGAAATCTCGATCCAGGAAGCGCTCAGCAACGCCGACGCATACCTCAACGACCAGGAGGAGCAGGCGCGCGAGCGCATCGGCGGCTAACCGTTCCGGCAACTCAACAGGGCGGTGATGCCACGGCTTGAGGGCATCGCCGCACCTCCTCTGTTCAAGGAGGATGCGATGGCAGCGACATCAGTTCGCACATATCAGACACCCCGAACCCGAGCTCGTCCGTGGCGCAACGTCTCCGGCCTGGGCGTGGTGGTGGCGCTTCTCCTGATCGCGTATTACGCGGTGATTTTCGTCTACCCCTTCTACCGGGCAGTCTGGCTCTCGTTCCACAATTGGGATTTCATTGTCGACCCGGTCTATGTCGGGATGCGCAATTACGATCATGTGATCCAGGACGACTACTTCTGGAAAGCCGCCAGGGTTACGGCAGTCTTTTCGATCGCCGAAATCACGATTGCATTGACCTGCTCGTTTTTGGTTGCCCTCGGCATCAGCCAACTGTCGAACGGGATACTCCAGCGCTTTTACCTGGGACTTTTCTATCTACCGGTCGTGGTTCCGGGGGTGGTGACGATCCTGCTCTGGCGCTTCCTCTATTTGCCGAACGACGGCGTGCTCAACGGGTTGCTCAGCCGGATGGGCTTGCCCACACAACCGTTCCTGAACAGCACGGACCAGGCTCTCTGGTGCGTGATCGTCATGGTGGTGTGGGCGAATCTGGGTGGCTCCGCGATCATCTTCTTTGCGGGCATCAACGAGGTTCCGCTAGATTTGATCGAAGCCGCGAGGCTCGACGGAGCAGGTCTCTGGAGGCAAACGATCGACATTATCGTGCCTCTGCTGCGCCCCATCTTTTTCTTCCAGATCGTAGTGAGCGTGATTGCGACGGTGCAAATGTTCGAACAGTTCTACCTGCTCAACGGACCCGGCTTCAGCACGCGCACGCTGTCCGTGTATACGTATGAACTTGGGTTCAAGACGCTCAACCTTGGCTATGGCGCGGCCGTGTCGATCTTCATCTTCCTGTTCCTGCTGGTCGCAACCGTGCTCCAGTTCCAGCGGTTCCTGTCCGCCCGGAGCCCGGGATGACAAGGAGACGACCATGATCCAGAAGGCATCGCCGAAACACACCTGGTTCAGTCACCTGTGGGTCTCAGGCCGTTGGGTTCAGGTCGTGATTACGATCGTCCTGACGCTGTTCGCCGCGTTGATGATCTACCCGTTCCTGTGGCTGGTATTCGGCTCGTTCAAGACAAGCTCCGATATCCTCGCCCAACCGATCCAGCTTTGGCCGCGCGAGTGGACGCTGGATGGATTCAGGCTGGTATGGAACCAGTCGGGGCTGCCGCGGGCCTATTTCAACAGCATGCTGGTGAGTTCCGCGATCGTATTTTCGACGCTGCTCACCTCGTCGCTTGGCGGCTATGTCTTCGCGCGCTTGCAGTTCCCGGGCCGGCAGCTGCTCTTCTATTTCATCCTGGCGACGACGATGGTGCCGTTCGTCACCCTGCTGATCCCGCTGTATCTCGTGATGCTCGACCTCGGGTTGCTGAATTCGTACGCCGCGCTCTGGATCCCGGCCGGAGTCTCGTCGTTCGGGATTTTCCTCTGCCGGCAGTTCATCCAGGGGATTCCCCAGGAACTCTACGAGGCGGCCAAAATCGACGGCGCCGGCGATCTGCGGATCTATTTCGAGATCATCCTGCCCTTGATCCGCCCCGTGTTGTCCGCCCTCGCGATCTTCTCGTTCCTTGGGGCATTCAACGCGTATCTCTGGCCACTGGTGGCGCTCAACGACCAGGACCTCTATACCCTGCCCCTGATCCTGGTTCAGGTGTCGACCTCGATGGGCGCC
>CAVXMV010000007.1:0-119892 GCA_963763125.1 uncultured Chloroflexia bacterium | reverse complement strand
CCGAGGCGAGTAGGCTCCACGGAAGCGGCCTCCTCCTCTCACCCTTGCAAGAGAATCTGTGCGCCCGTACATCCAGCTTCGCCATGCCGCGTTGAGCCTCGTGCTGCTATCCGCCCTCTGCTGGGCCGTGCCCGCCGCCGCCGAGGACTCTCCCATCCTCGCTGGCACTCGCACTGCCCTTCACTCCAAGCTGTTGGGCGAAGACCGGCCCCTGCTGATCTACCTGCCCGAGAGCTACGCGGCCTCTCCCACCGTGCGTTACCCCGTGCTGTACGTGTTGGATGGTGAGTCGCACTTCCTCCACGTCGCCGGAACGGTGGAGTTCCTCGCGAGGCGAGGCCGCATTCCGGAGATGATCGTCGTCGCCGTGCCCAACACGCGCGACCGCAACCACGATCTCACGCCCACGCCGTCCAAGACGGAGCGCGTGGACGACGGCCGTCTCCTGACCGAAGCGGCCCCCACCGCGGGTGGCGCGGACACGTTCCTGCGCTTCTTCAACGAGGAGCTCATCCCGGCCGTGGACGCGCGCTACCGCACGCACCCATACCGCGTTCTCATGGGCCACTCTTTCGGAGCCCTCTTCGCGGTGCATGCCCTCGTGCACAAGCCCGAGAGCTTCCAGGCGTACCTGGCCATCAGCCCCTCGTTCCAATGGAACAGCGGAGAGCTCGCGCGAAGCGTGCCCGAGGCCGTCTCGCGCCTGGCCGCGCCGGGCCGCTCGCTGTACATGACCGTGGGAGCTCAGGGGGACGGGGATCTCGAGCCACCCGCGCGCTCGCCAAGGCGCTGAGAAAGCGCAACCCCGCGGCGTTGATGTGGCGCTACGACGAGGTGAGCGCCGGAGAGCTGCGCGGCGACGACCACGGCACCATTCCGCATCGCGGGGCCTACGAAGGCCTCAAGTTCCTCTTCAGCGATTGGAATCCGCCGGAGGCGCTCCGGAGCAGCGGCGACCTGGCGGGCCTGGAGGCGCACTACGCGAGGCTGTCCCAGCGATGGGCTACCCATACCGCTCTCGGACGCTGGGCGAACCGAGTGGGCTACCGGCTCCTGATGAGGGAGAAGCGCATTCCCGAGGCAATCGCCGCCTTCGAGCGCGCCGTTGCGCTCTACCCCACCTCCGCCAACACGCACGACAGCCTGGGCGATGCGCTGGAGGCGGCGGGACGGCTCCAGGGGCGCTCGCGAGCTTCGAGCGGGCCGCCGCGCTCGGCCGCGAGCACCAGGATCCGAACCTGACCGCCTACCAGCAGCATGCGGAGCGAGTCCGCGCGCGGCTGGCCACGCAGCCCAAGCCCTGAGCCTCGGGCGGCGGGGAGCACCTCGCGTCGGGAGCGTCCTCGCCTCGCGGACGGCGACTTGCTCAGATGCCAGTGGCTCCCGGGAGACTATCGAGGCCCTTTAGCTGTTCCTCGGCTGCCTGACGGAATCGCGGAACGACCTCCACGGCGAGCACGTCACGCATCTGCTGGCGCGCACCTGCAATGTCACCCGAGTCCCGGAGGCTCGTCATCCGGAACATGGCGCGCAGGAATCGGCGTTTGGCTTCCCGGAAGCGAGAGAAATCATCCCGATCAGGGCCTCGGCGCCTTCCGGACTCTTTAGGGCCTCTTCGGTCTCGGTCTCGCTGGCTCCGCCGTGGGGGCGTCCGGCGTAGAAGGTCGCGCAAGTCGTCGGTGAGTTCCAGGGCGTTACCCGCTGGAGACGTTGCGCGATAACGGCGAGTTGTGGCCGGTCGGGCAGGTTCGGGTTCGAGCCGCCGGTTGCGAGACGTCCGCAAGCCCGGTCAATTCGTCGAGCAGGATCTTGGCCTGCTCCCGGTAGAAAGGGACGGTTTCCACGGCGAGCACGTCACGAATGACTTGCTGTGCCCCGTTCAGGTCCCCTTTCTCTTGAAGCTCCTCCACCCGGTCTTCAGCCTTGCCGAGTCGATTCGAGCCATCCCGGATGCGTTGGCGAATCTCCCTTAGCAGGGTCGTTGCGGTGGGTAGACCGCGCAGAGCATCTTCCGCGTCTTGCTCGCTGATGGCCACCTCTCGGGCGCTCTTGCAGCAGCAGGGCTCGCGTACTCCCCGAAAGCTCCAGCGTTCGCTACGTTCCAGACCCGCTCCAGCCAAATCCCGAATGCGGTCCCAGTTGATTTCGTCGGACACGGCTCCTCACCTTACTCACGGGGTTCGCAAATATCACGGGGCCATTTATGCTGCCCTTCGCACCAGCGTAGGCAGTCGTGACAATTGCCCGTCCATTTACGATCCTGGCACCTGTTGTAATTGCGAATGCAATCCTGTTTCCACTCGGGCAGAGAATCGTTGTTGGAGTAGTCGTCATCGTCAGCATCGGAGCCAGCGCGCGTAGCCCTGAGCACCTGATCAACCTCGGATTGCGTGGCCCCACAAGCGCCTACCGGATCTCTGTGGATGCTTCTTGATGCAGCAGGCCATGGTGGAGTCGCCGGGGCGGCAGTCCATCGTTGCCGCTTGCGCCAGGACCAAGGGGCGGTTCGACGTTAGGCGTAGTGTCGTCCCACCGGAGCAGGCGTAATGCGCCCTGCTAGCCGAGCAACCAGACGCGAAGACCCCCCAAAGCAGAGCCCCCGAGGACGCAGACAGGAAGGCAAATTTTTCATGCTCTCCAGCCTAGAGCGGCAGACCTTCAGGACGCTACGACGGGCCAAGACTCGGGGGGCTGGATGTTCGTTCGGGTTATCGGGAGTGCGTGTCTCGTGTAGTCGCGGGTGTAGATGCCTGGACCCGTTCTTCAACCCGTGGCCCGCGCTGTGGGCAGAGGCTTCAACCTGGCTTCACCCGATACCCTCACCCCGTCCCTCTCCCGGAGGGCGAGGGAAATTCGCGCGGTTGTCAGCGCATTTCCCCAGCGGTGCACCATCCGGCTGTGGCTCCGTCCGCTGCTCTTGCTGCTTACGCCACCCGTACCGGGTCATGCCCCGCGGCTTGTACACCGACAGCGTCGTGGCCACGAGCAACACCAGCAGGGCGGCACCGGCGTCGGCCACGAGTTGGAGCCGCAGCCCGCGGAGATCGGCACTGGACAATGTCCGTCTCCGCCGCGACGCCCGCCATGTAGCTGATGGGCTGCATGTGCACCAGCAAGACGAGGGTGGCAACGACGGTCAGCAGGAACTTCACCAGGACCCAATAGTGCCGGAACAGGCCCCACTGGGTGCCCAGTGACTGGACAAGCCCGGTGAGCAACGAGGCGAGGCTCAACGGGACGATGACGAACCAGCCGATCAACTCCATCGCGAGATAGGCGGCCCGCACCATCTGAGCATCCTGGCTGGTCAGACCGGCGACGGCGAGCGCCAGGAAGCCAGCGACCGCGCCGAGCCAGCCGACCGAGAAGGTGACATGCGCGGTGAGCGCGAACTTGCGGAGCCAGGGCGTCATGGTCATGGCTGGTGCATGTGGGGACCAAAGCCACTGCCGGTGAGGTGCAGGATGACCATCAGCACGACCAGCACGAGGGCAATAATCCCAAACACGTACACCCACTGGGGTGTGCTGGGGGGCGGCCGCGGATGCGGTTCCCGCGCCGGTGTCGCCGTTGGAGTCGGGGGAGGGTGGGTCAGACCATGTGCATATCCTCTGATGTCGTCTCGCGTCATGCGGGGACCGGTGCCGTGTCGGCGTCAGTGGCCTCGGGGGTAGCCGGGCCCGGCACCACCTCGCGGCGCTTCCACAGGAAGTAGACGGCCGGGTAGACGAGCAGCTCCAGCAGGAAGCTGGTGGCCAGTCCGCCCACCATGGGCGCGGCAATCCGCTTCATCACGTCCGCGCCCGTGCCGGTGGACCACATGATGGGCAGCAGGCCCAGCATCGCCGCCAGCACCGTCATCGCCTTGGGCCGCACGCGCTTCACCGCACCGTGGATGATGGCCTCCACCAGGTCGCCCTCGGTGCGCAGCCTCCCGCGCTTCTTCGCCTCGTCGTGGGACAGGTCGAGGAAGAGCAGCATGAAGGCACCGGTCTCGGCATCCAGGCCCATCAGGGCGATCATCCCCACCCACACCGCGATGGAGACGTTGTAGTCGAGCGCCCAGAGCAGCCACACCGCGCCGATGGCCGAGAAGGGCACCGCCAGCATCACCAGGCCCGCCTTGAAGGCCGACTTCGTGTTCATGTAGAGCAGCCCGAAGATGAGCACGAGCGTGAGCGGGATGACGAGCTTCAGCCGCTCCCGGACGCGCAGCATGTTCTCGTACTGGCCGCTCCACGTCATGGAGTAGCCGGCGGGCACCTTCACGCTCGCGGCCACCGCCTCCTTGGCCTCGCTCCACGAAGCCGCCCACGTCGTACTTGGACGTGTCGATGTCCACGTAGACGTAGCCGGTGAGCATCCCGTTCTCGTTGCGGATCATCGAGGGGCCCGTGGGCGAGCACGCACGTCCGCGATGGCCTCCATGGGAATCTGGCCCTGGCCGTTGGGCAGCGGCAGCAGCACGCGCTTGAGCGCTGGAGGTCCTCGCGGTAGTCCCGCGGCGTAGCGGACGTTGATGCCGTAGCGCTCGCGGCCCTCCACGGTGGTGGACGGTTGTCGCCGCCCACCGCCGTCATCACCATCATGTTCGCGTCGTCGACGCTCAGGCCGTAGCGGGCGAGCTCGTCGCGCTTGAGGACGAAGTCCAGGAAGTAGCCGCCCGCCACGCGCTCGGCGAACGCGCTGCGCGTGCCCGCCACCTTGGACACCGCGGCCTCCGATCTGCTCGCGCGATGCGCTCGACCGTGGCCAGGTCCGCGCCCATGATCTTGATGCCCACGGGCGTGCGGATGCCGGTGGACAGCATGTCCAGCCGGCCCTTGATGGGCATGGTCCAGGCGTTGGAGACGCCGGGAGCTGGAGCGCGGCGTTCATCTTCGATCCAGCTCGGCCTGGGTGATGCGGTCGCGCCAGAAGCGGGCGCAGCATCCCCTTCAGCCACTCGGGCGCCCAGCCGCGTACCAGCGCGGCTTCTGCGCGCCACTGGGACTCGGGGCTTGCAGCAGATCGTCGTCTCCATCATGGAGAACGGCGCCGGGTCGGTGGAGGTGTTGGCGCGGCCCGCCTTGCCGAAGACGCGCTCCACCTCGGGGAACTCATGAGCAGCTTGTCCTGCACCTGCAGCACGCGCTGCGCCTCGGTGACGGACATGCCCGGCTCCACCGCCGAGGGCATGTAGAGGATGGTGCCCTCGTTGAGCGGAGGCATGAACTCGCTGCCCAGGCGCAGGTACACGGGGATGGTGGTGGCCACCAGCAGCGCGCTCACCGCCAGGGTGGCCTTGGCGTGGCGCAGCGACGAAGCGGCAGGCCGCTCGTAGAGCCGGTGCATCAGCCGGCTGATGGGGTGCCGCTCCTCCGAGTGGTAGCGTGCCCGACCAGCGCGTCGTCGCCACCGAGGCCAGGAACCGCGGGCGGAAGTGGAAGGGCTCCATGCGGGTGAAGAGCATCCGCATGGCCGGATCCAGGGTGATCGCCAGCAGCGCGGCGATGGCCATGGCGAGGTTCTTCGAGTACGCCAGCGGGCGGAAGAGTCGCCCCTCCTGGTCCACCAGCGTGAAGATGGGCATGAAGGCCACGGCGATGACGAGCAGGCTGAAGAAGACGCACGGCCCCGACCTCCATCAGCGCCTCCAGGCGCACCTGGTGGAAGTCGCCCTTCTGCCGCCCGTCATCCAGTGGTGGATCTTGTTGTAGGCGTTCTCCACCTCGACGATGGCGCCGTCCACCAGCACGCCGATGGAGATGGCGATGCCGGCCAGCGACATGATGTTGGCGTTCAGCCCCATCGCGTACATGGGGATGAAGGCCAGCAGCCACCGACACCGGAATGGTGACGATGGGCACGATGGCGGACGGGACGTGCCACAGGAAGATGAGGATGACCGAGGAGACGATGATGATCTCCTCCACCAGCTTGTGCTTCAGCGTGTCGATGGCGCGCTCGATCAGGTCCGAGCGGTCGTAGGTGGTGACGATCTCCACGCCCTCGGGCAGCGAGGGCTTCAGCTCCTCGAGCTTCGCCTTGACGCGCTCGATGACGTTGAGGGCGTTCTCCCCCTGGCGCATCACCACGATGCCGCCCACCACGTCGCCCTCGCCGTCGAGGTCGGCCACGCCGCGGCGCAGCTCGGGGCCCAGCGTCACGCGTGGCCACGTCCTTGATGGTGACGGCGTGCCGCCCTGGGCCTTGAGGACGAGCTTCTCGATGTCCTCCAGCGCTCTTCACGTAGCCGCGGCCGCGCACCATGTACTCGGCCCGGCCACCTCCACGAGCCGGCCCCCACGTCGTTGTTGCCCTGGCGCACCGCGCGCACCACCGCGTCCAGCGACAGCCCGTAGGCTGCCAGGCGTGTTGGGGTTGACCGTCACCTGGTACTGCCGCACCTGGCCGCCCACGGTCGCCACCTCGGCCACGCCCGGCACGCTCTGGATGGCGTAGCGCAGGAACCAGTCCTGGTAGGAGCGCAGCTCGTCCAGGCCGGTGCTTGCCGCTGCTTGTCCACCAGCGCGTACTGGAACACCCAGCCCACGCTGGTGGCGTCCGGGCCCAGCTCCGTCCTTCACGTCCTGCGGGAGCTGCGGCGTGATCTTCGACAGGTACTCGAGCACCCGCGTGCGCGCCCAGTAGATGTCCGTGCCGTCCTCGAAGATGACGTACACGTAGCTGAAGCCGAAGTCGCTAGAAGCCGCGGACCGCCTTCACCTTCGGGGCGCCCAGCAGCGCGGTGGTGATGGGGTAGGTGACCTGGTCCTCGAGGATGTCGGGGCTGCGGTCCCACCGCGAGTAGACGATGACCTGGGTGTCCGACAGGTCGCGGCAGCGCGTCCAGCGGGGTGTTCCGCATGGTCCACCAGGCGCCGATGAGCGCCACCACGGTGGCCGCGATGACCAGGTACTTGTTCTCCGCCGAGAAGCGGATGATGGCTCGAATCATGGGCTCAGTGGCCTCCGTGGCCGGAGGCGGCCGGGGGCGGGGCCGCCGGGGGCGAGAGCGGGGAGGAGACGCCGGGCGGTCCCGAGGAGGAGGCGGCCAGCGCCGCCAGCGAGGCGCGCAGGCGCGATTCGGAGTCGACGAGGAAGTTGGCGCCGGTGACGACCTGATCGCCCGCCTTCAGGCCCGACGTCACTTCCACGCTCTTCCCATCCGACTCGCCCAGGCGGACCTCTCGGGGCTGGAAGCGGCCCTCGCCGAGCGCCACGAAGACGACGTGGGTGGTGCCGGTGGGGACGACGGCGTCGGAGGGAATCTTCAGCCCCTCGCGGGTCGCGCCCCGGAGCACCACCTCGCCGAACATCTCGGGGCGCAGGTCGCCCTCGGGGTTGGGGAACTCCAGGCGTACCTTGACGGTGCGCGTGGCCGGGTCGAGCACCGGGTCGAGGAAGGCCACCTTCCCGGCGAACATGCGGTTGGGGAAGGCCTTGAGTTGAAGCGTGGCGGTCATGCCCGCCTTCACGTGGCGCAGCTCGCTCTCATACACGTCGGCGAGCACCCACACGCGCGACAGGTCGACGATCTCATAGGGCGTGGCGCCCACCTCCAGGCGCGCCCCCTCCACGACGTCCTTCTTGGTGATGACCCCGGAGATGGGCGACACCAGCGTGAGGGAGCGGGTGGCCTCGCCCGTCTCGGCGAGCCGCTCGAGGGTGGCCGGTGGCACGTCCCAGAGCTGCAGCTTGCGCCGGGCCGCCGCCACGAGGGCGTCGCCGTCCGTCGCCATCCCGCCGGTCTGGCCCAGGGCCTGACGGGTGCGCAGTGCCAGCAGGTATTCCTCCTGGGCCGCGAGCAGCTCGGGGCTGTAGACGGAGAAGAGCGGCTCACCCCGCCGCACCGGCTTGCCGGTGAAGTCCGCGTACACGCGCTCGACGAAGGCGGGCACCTTCAGGGTGACGCGGCGCACGCGGGTCTCGTCCATGACCACGCGGCCGTTGGTCCGCCAGGTTCCCCCCACCTTGCCCTCCGTCACCGGCGCGGTGCGCAGGCCGATGAGCTGCTGGCGCGAGGGGTCGATGGTGACGGGGGCCAGGCCCTCCACCGCGGGGCTGCCCGGGTCGCCGGCGGAAGCCGGCGCGGGCGTCATCGCCACCAGGTCCATGCCGCAGATGGGGCACTTGCCCGGCTGGTCCTGCACGATGCTCGGGTGCATCGGGCACTGGTATTTCGTGGCCACGGGCCCGGAGGCGGCCGGGGTGGTGGTGGCAGCGGGGGCGGCGCGTGGGCGCCTCGTCCCTGTGCGCCAGCAGGTGCACGGCGCCGCCGCCGAGGACAGCGCTGGCCAGCGCCGTGGCGGCGAGCGTGGCGGCTCCGAAGCGGCGGCGCGACGGGGGCGGCGAGGGAGGCAGTGGGGGAGTCTCGAGCGACATGGTTTCTCCAGGGCTACATCCCTGACATGGAGGAAGAGGAGGAGGGGGCGGCACCCGGCGCGCCACCCGAGGAGGTGGCGCCACGCGCGGGAGTGGACGGGGTGCTCCCCGCTCCGGGCATGCTGCCCGCTCCCTGACCGCCGCCCCAGGGAGGCGACGGGCTCCAGGCTCACCTCGGCCTGGGCGATGGCGAGGCGCTGCGCGTCGACGAGCGTGCGCAGGTAGTCCTCCTCGTCGCGGATGATGCCGGTGTTGGCCTCCAGCACCGAGGCGAACGAGGCGCGTCCGACCCGGTACTGCGTCAGGGTGCTCTCGGCGGTCGCCGCCGACTGCATCAAGAGGCCCTCGCGGTAGAGGGCCGCCGTGTCGCGCAGCGCGGCCAGGGCGAGGAGGCGCTCGTGCACCCGGTGGCGGAGCATCTGCTCCAGGGCCTCCGTCGCGTGGACCGTGGCCTCGGCCTGGGCGCTGCTCTCGGCCACCACGCGCTCCTGCTTCCTCCCGGAGAAGACGGGCAGGGTGACGCCGACGTTGGCTTGCCACATGGGAGGGAAGTCGCCGCCCCGGGGCATCACCCCCGCGCTCACGGTGAAGTCGGGCAGGCGCTCCCGGCGCGCCAGCGCCACCTGCTGCCCGGCCTGTGCCACCAACGCGCGTTGCTCGGCCAGCTCCGGGCTGCGCTCGAGCGCGTCCCGCTCCACCGCTTCGGCATCGCCGAGCGCTGGCACCCCGAGGTCGCGCACGCGCGTGGTGGTGGGCAGGGGCGTCTCCAGGGGCCGGCCCCTCAGCCGGTTCAGGTTCCCCACCCCGGCATGCTCCTCGGCGTGCAATGCCAGCCGACGCTGCCGCAGCCGGTTCAGCTCGAGCTGGGCGCGCAGCAGGTCGGACTGGGCCCCTTCCCCGGTCTCGTAGCGGATACGGGCCATGTCGGCCGACTGCTTCCAGAGCGCCTGGAGCCGGTCCAACAGCACGAGCCGCTCTCGCACCAGCAACAGGTCCAGGTAGCTCCGGCGCACCTCGGCCTCGATGGACAGCCGCGCGCGCGCCACCTGCGTCGACGCGGCCCTGGCGCCGAGCTGGGCCACCTCGGTGCGCAGCGCGCGCTTGCCCGGGAAGGGCAGCGACTGGGAGGCCATGATGCTGAAGTAGCTGGTCTCCATCTCGCCGACCATGATGCTGGTGAAGCCGTCGTTCTGGATGCCCACCTGGAGCGTCGGGTCCGGCAGGGCACCCGCCTGGGGCACCCGCTCCCGAGCGGCCCGGACCTGGGCCTCGGCCTGTCGCAATTCGGGGCGTCCCTCGAGGGCGTCCGCGAGGAGCCGCGCCAGCGTCGGGTCCGTCTGCGGCACCACCGCATGGAGGCTGCTTGCGTGGACGGCGTGGGAGTCTCTCCCTGGGCGGGCGCCGCCAGGGGCACGAACAGCGCCAGCACGAGGGCGAGGTGCCCGAAACATGGTGTCGCCCGCCTGGGGTGGGGACTGGTTGTGAACGGCGAGCGTGAAGGGTTCCACGAGGAGGGGTTGTGCAGGGGGCGCGCCACGGGCCGGGTCCCGCCCGGGCGAGTCGGACAGAGGGGCGCGACGTGTTCAGGGGCGGAGTCATCGTCGCGACAGATGCCCGGGGAGTCACGGTGTAACCGTGGGAATCACACGTCCCCGGGGGAAACGCGCAGGGGGGAGGGAGAGCATACGCTGGGGGAGGGCAGGTGGCATCCGGCTTGCGTAGTACAGAAGGAGGAGAGCTCATCCATGCAGGTCCCCTCAGGCACCGCCCGGCGTCTCAGCCTGGCCCTCGCCGCCCTGGTTTCCCTCTTCGTGGTGTCCTCCGTCCTGGTGCTCGTGCACATGCCGGGAGATCCATTCCCGCCTGGTCGAGATGCAGGCGCGGCAGCATGCCGTCCGCTCGGCGCTCGAGGTGGCCAGCGCCATCCGGGACACCTACGCGCACCAGGCTCATACCCTCATCCTGGGCAACGACAGCCACCTGCACTTCTATGAGACGGCCGCCGCCCGGGTGACGCGGCTGACGGAGGAGATGAAGGCCCAGGCACTGGGGCCCGAGGAGCGGGCCTGGGTGGCGGACATCGAGCGGGCCCAGGTGTCGCTGGACACGCTCTTTCGCGGGGCGCTCCTGCCCGCGGTGCTGGCGGGAAGAAAGGAGGACATGGATCGCGAGCATGGTCGGGCGCTGACGCTCGTGTTCCAGATGGAGGAGCGCACGGATCGGCTGGTGAGCCACTTCAACCGCTCGGTGGATGCGGCCGAGGCCCGCGTGGGTGAGCTCAGAGCTCCGCCTTCCAGTGGACCCTGTTCTTCCTCTTGGGCGCGCCGCTGCTGGCCATCGGCGTGGGCGTCTACATCGTCCGCTCCGTGGCCCGGCCGGTGGCCCGGTTGCGTGAAGGCGCGGCGCGGCTGGCCGCCGGAGACATGCATGCGCGCATCGACGTCGCGACGCCCGACGAGTTCGGCGAGCTGGCCCGCCAGTTCAACGCCATGACGGCGGCGCTGCGCGAGCACCAGGAGCAGCTCGTGCAGAGCGAGAAGCTCGCGGGCATCGGCCGGCTGGCGGCGGGCGTGGCCCATGAAATCAACAACCCGCTCACCGTCATCCTTGGCTATGTGGGGATGATGAAGAAGCAGGCGGACGGGAGCCTGCGCGAGGATCTCCAGGTCATCGAGGACGAGGCGATGCGGAGCCGGGACATCGTCGAGGACCTGCTCGCGCTTTCGCGTCCGCTCCAGGCCGAGCCGGAGCCGGTGGACCTGCGCGCCCTGTGCGAGGAGGTGGTGGAGCGGCTGAGGCAGGGAGGCCAGCTGGGCGCCGTGCAGGTGGAGGTCGAGGGCGAGGCGCGGACGGCGGGGCACCTGACGAAGCTGCGGCAGGTGGTGCTCAACCTGGTGCGCAACGCGGTGGACGCCTGCGGAGAGCAGGGGCGGGTGCGGGTGCGGCTGGCGCAGACGGAGAAGGGGGCGGAGGTGCACGTGGAGGACACGGGCCCGGGCCTGAGCGTCACGGCGCGCGAGCGCCTCTTCGAGCCCTTCTTCACCACGAAGCCCAGCGGGACGGGGCTGGGGCTGGCCATCAGCCAGAGCATCGCGCAGGCGCACGGGGGCAACCTGGAGGCTGCCGCGGGGCACGGGGCCGGGCGCGCACTTCACCGTGTGGCTGCCAGCGACGTTGCCGGGGAGGGCGTGAGGCATGGAGACGCGCGGACGCGTGCTGGTGGTGGACGACAAGGAGAACATGCTCAAGCTCTTCGCCCGCATGCTGGGCGACACCTATGAGGTGACGTGGCGGAGGACGGGGCGCGAGCGCTGGCGCTGGTGGCCGCGCAGGAGTTCGACGTCGTGGTGTCCGACGTCCGGATGCCCGGGGCGGACGGCTTCGAGGTGCTGCGCGCCGTCAAGTCCGCGCTAGCCCGAGACCGAGGTGGTGATGATGACGGCCTACGCCACGGTGCAGAACGCGGTGGAGGCCATGCGGGAGGGCGCCTTCGACTACCTCCAGAAGCCCTTCCTCCCGGACGAGCCGTGGAGCTGGTCGCGCGGGCGATGGAGCGCCGGCGGCTGCGCCTCCAGGCGGAGGTGCTGGGGCGGAACGCGCCGGGCGCGGACTTCCCTTCGCCGGGGCCGTGGGCGCAGCGCGGCGATGCGCGAGGCGCTCGGCTGATCGAGCAGGCGGCGCGCCTGGACATCACCGTGCTGCTGACGGGCGAGACGGGCACGGGCAAGGAGCTGGCGGCGCGGGCCGTCCACCTCAACAGCGCGCGGCGCGAGCGCCCCTTCGTGGCCGTGAACTGTGGGGCCCTGCCGGCGGAGCTCGTGGAGAGCGAGCTGTTCGGCCACGCCAAGGGCGCCTTCACCGGCGCGGCCCAGGCCAAGGCGGGCCTCTTCGAGGAGGCCCACGGCGGAACGCTCTTCCTGGACGAGGTGGGCGAGCTGCCGCTGAACGCGCAGGTGAAGCTCCTGCGCGCGCTGCAGGAGAAGGAGGTCCGGCGCGTGGGCGAGACACGGCCCGTGCAGGTGGACGTGCGGGTGGTGGCCGCCACCCACCGGGACCTGCGGGCCACGGTGGCCGAGGGGCGCTTCCGGGAGGACCTCTTCTACCGGCTCAACGTCTTCCCGGTGCAGCTGCCACCGCTGCGCGAGCGCAAGGAGGACATCCCGCTGCTGGCGGCCCACCTGCTCGACAAGCACTGCAAGGCGATGGGGCGCACGCTGGAGGGGATGACGCCCGGAGGCGCTGCGCGCGCTCATGGGCTACGCGTGGCCGGGGAACGTGCGGCAGCTGGAGAACGCCATGATGCGAGCGGTGGCGGTGGCCGCCGGCCCCAGCATCACGGAGCGCGACCTGCCGGCCGAGGTGCGGGAGCGTCAGGAGGGGCCCTGCCGGGAGGGGCGGCGAAGCATCTGCCGTACCGGGACGCGCTCGACCTGGCCAGGGACCGCTTCTCGCGCGAGTACCTCACGGCGCTGATGCGCGACTTCGAGGGCAACGTCACCCGCGCCGCCGAGCACGCCGGCATCGAGCGCGAGAGCCTGCACCGGCTGCTGAAGCGCTACAGCATCCGCTCCGACGACTTCAAGCCGCGCTAGTCCTTACTGGATGGTGACGAGCCCGCTGATGTGGTCCATCGCGCAGGCGTAGCGCAGCGTGCCCGACTCGCTGGGGGTGAACTCCACCGTCACCGGCGTGTCCAACGGGAGCGGCTGGTTGATGCCCAGGTCATCCAGGATGATCTCCGTGGCGCACGTCTTGTCCGTCTTGCGCGTGACCACGAGGCGGACCGGGTGTCCCGCCTTCACCTTCACGTTCGCGGGCTCGAAGCCCTTGGAGGTCACCGTCACCTCCACGGTGCGCACGCCGTTCTTGCCGACCGGGGCGGTGGCGGGCTTCGCCTTGGAGGCGCTTGCCTGGCGTGCTCGTCACACGCGTTCGCGGGCGTGGCGGCGACCAGGGTGATGGCGGCAAGGGCTCCGAGCAGGATCTTCTTCATGGGTGGGTTCCTCCCTGTGGGCACCACCTCCAAAGCACGCCGCATGCCGAAGGGCTTTCACGCCTGTTCTCGCGGGGTTGGCGATTCGAGGTGCCCGCCGGAGTGCCCAGGCGGGTTTCCCTGTAACCCGCCCGGTCACGGTCCGCCGGCCTCCGCGCCTGGCAGGCGTGCGGCGCGGCCCGTGCTCCTCCGGTCGCCTTAGAAGGACCGCGCAGCCAGCAGGTCCTGGACGTCGAGCAGCCCGACCGCCTTGCCCTCGGCATCCACCACCGGCAGCTGGTCCACCCGGAACTCGCGCATCAGCCGGGCGGCCGCGAGCACCAGCACCTCGGGGCCCACGCACCGGGGGCGCTTGCCCATCACGTCGCGCACGGGCGCTGGAAGTCCGTCTCCCCGCGCTCGACCAGCCGGCGCAGGTCTCCGTCGGTGAAGATGCCCACGAGCCGGCCCTGGCGGTCGACGATGTTGGTGGCACCCGGGCGGCCCGGGGTGTTGGTCATCACCACCACGGCCTCGGAGAGCTTCGCGGTGTCGCGCACCACGGGGTTGGCGGGGCCGGAGCGCATCAGCTCGAAGACGCGCATCACCGAGCGGCCGAGCTTCCCGCCGGGGTGGAGCAGGGCGTACTCGGCCGGCCGAACGGCCGGGCGCGCACCACGGCCATGGCCAGCGCATCGCCCATGGCATGCAGCGCGGCGGTGGAGGCCGTGGGCACCAGGCCCATGCGGGCAGGCCTCCTCGATGCGGCCGATGTCCAGCACCACGTCCGCGCCTCGGGCCAGCGGCGATCTCGCGTCCCCGGTGATGGCGATGACCGGCGCGCCCAGCCGCCGGAAGGAGGGCAGCAGCCGCACCAGCTCCTCGGTGGAGCCGCTGTTGGACAGGGCGAGCACCACGTCGCCCCGGGCCACGCGGCCCAGGTCTCCGTGCACGGCCTCGGCGGGGTGGAGGTAGACGGAGCGGATGCCGGTGGAGGCCAGCGTGGCCGACAGCTTCTGGCGCGATGAAGCCCGCCTTGCCCATCCCCGTCACCACCATCTGGCCGGTGCAGTCGCGCACCAGGGCCAGGGCGCGCAGGAAGGCGTCCCCCAGCCGCTCGGTCAACCCGAGGATGGCGTGGGCCTCGGCCTCGAGCACGCTTCGGGCGTAGGCCAGCGTGGCCTCGCGCTCGTCGAGGGAGGGCGCGGGGGCGGGGGTGGCTTGACCGGGGAGGGCACGGAGACGGGGCTTCCGGGCGGTGCTTCGGGAGGCTCGGGCCATGGGTGGGGCCCTTGTACCCCCTTGCCGGCCGGACCTGCCAGCTTGACGCATCGTGGGGCATCGACTACGCGCTGCTCGCCCGGCGGGCGGTCTGGAGCGCGGTCCTCGCACCCACGGGTTTTCATTCAAGGCTTTCCTGAACCAGGAGAGGGGACGAGATGAAGTTCTTCATCGACACCGCCGACGTGGAGGAGATCCGCAAGGCCCACGCCATGGGCGTGCTGGATGGCGTCACCACCAACCCGTCGCTGCTGGCCAAGGTGGGCCGCGGCCTGGAGGAGACGATCCGGGAGATCTGCTCCATCGTGGATGGCCCGGTCAGCGCCGAGTGCGTCTCGTTGGAGGCGCCCGAGCTCATCAAGGAGGGGCGTCAGCTCGCGAAGATTCACGACAACGTGGTGGTGAAGATTCCCATGGGCGTGGAGGGCATGAAGGCCGTCAAGGCCCTCACCTCCGAGGGCATCCGCACCAACGTGACGCTGTGCTTCTCCGCCAACCAGGCGCTGCTGTCCGCCAAGGCCGGCGCCACCTACATCTCGCCGTTCGTGGGCCGGCTGGACGACATCTCCCAGGACGGGATGGAGCCCATCGCCCACATCATCGAGATCTACCAGAACTACGACTTCACGACGCAGGTGCTGGTGGCCAGCGTGCGCAACCCGGTGCACGTGCTCCAGGCCGCCCGCATGGGCGCGGACGTGGCCACGCTGCCCTACAGCGTGATCACCCAGCTGGCCAACCACCCGCTCACCGACGCCGGCATCAAGAAGTTCCTGGCCGACTGGGAGAAGGTTCCCAAGGCCGCCAAGCCGTAGCGGGTTGCTGGAAACACGGAGGCCACCGCCCGGACTGGCGCGGTGGCCTCATGTGCCGAGCGGAGTGCCCGTCAGATGCCGGCGTCCGGAGGGAGGATGGAGACGCTGGTGGAGCCCAGCACCTCGTTCCAGGAGGCCTTGAGGCTGATGGTGCCGGAGCAGCCGCTGTCGACCTTGGCCGTCCGATCGCAGCCGTAGAGGGTGTGGGCCTCGCCCGCCTCGAGGGGCAGGGCGACCTCCGGCAAGCCGGTGCCCGCGAAGCTGCCGGCCTTGGCCTTGAGGCTCACGGTGCCGGTGCCGGCCTGGCCCTCATTGTCCACCACGGTGATCCACACGTCGGTGGTCTGGCCGAAGCCATCCAGCTTCTTGGTGCTGGTCGTCACCTTGAGGGTGCCCGGCGCGACCTCCTCGGGGCCAGGGCAGGCGGCCAGGCCGAGGCCCAGCACCACGGGGAGGACGGCGATTCTCCAATGTCGATACATGTCAGCGTGTCTCGTGTTGAGGAATGCGAGGCCGCGAGTGTACGGAAGGACCGTGAGTTGACAATCCCCCCGTCCCGGTGGCCGACACACTGCGTCCATCTTCCTCATCAAGGAGAGGCAGTGAGCATGACGCGCAGAGGGGGGCTGGTCCTCGCAGTGGGCTGCTGGTTGGTGTTCTGGGGCCCGCCTGTGCCCCGACCGAGAAGGACCCGGTGGTGACCGTGGTGGCGGCCGAGCCGCTCATC
This sequence comes from uncultured Chloroflexia bacterium, assembly GCA_963763125.1. Taxonomy (GTDB): domain Bacteria; phylum Chloroflexota; class Chloroflexia; order Thermomicrobiales; family UBA6265; genus JACCYX01. The sequence goes on along the minus strand of CAVXMV010000007.1, from coordinate 103,730 downwards.
AACGATGGGGCGGGTCTCCCGGCGGGCACCAGCCCCACCACCACGTTGACCATCACCGTGCTCGATGAGGTCGAGAAGAAGGGCACGGGCGTGGTGCGGGTGACCACCAAGGTCGGCATGTTCGGCGCGGAGGGGAACAACACCCTGGTGACGCTGAGCGATGGCTCGGCCACCCTCGACTTCACCTGTCCGGTGGCGAAGGACCCCACCTGCGCGACGGGCGTGGCGAGCATCTCCGCGGACTGGCGGGGCAACCTCGGCCGGGGCAAGGTGTACGTGGGCGAGAAGGGCAAGCTGCTGATGAATGGCTCGTCGGGCTCGTCGGCGCCCCCGCCCATCTCGGGTGGAGATCCCACGCAGACCGGAACGTTCTCCAGCTTCGTTCCCGCCCAGGTCTACCTCTTCGGCTCGTTGCTCGAGGACACGATAGGGGCCTATGCCCTCTCCCCGGTGACCCAGCCCATGCGGCACTTCATCGGCTTCCCGTCGAGCGTGTCGTCGGCCGTCGTGCGCCCCAATCGGCCAGCTCCTCGACGTCTCGGGTGGCGGCCTGTACCAGGCCACCGCGGATGAGTTCGTCCAGGGGGGCGAGGGGACCGACTACCCGTCGAGCGGCCCCAGCAATGACACGGATCTCCTCATGCCCTGCACCGTGGGGTCGTGGAGGCGGTTCTCGGTGCACCCGAGCACCGGTGAGGTGTTCTACCAGTGTAACGCCGGCACGGAGATCAAGAGCCAGCAGACGGGAACCGTGGCGGTGCCGGCCGACACCACCAGGGGCTTCGTCCTCATCAAGATGGGCTTCGGCGGCATGAAGCTCCTCACGGACAGCGCGTCGTCCGGCCAGTCCCTGTTCCTCATGAACAGCACCAACTCGGCGCAGTCGGTGGACATCGTCTCCAACCGGACACCAGCTTCATGCTGCGCACGTCGGCCCGGGCGCGCTCCGACGGCTTCTATTTCGTCTACTCCCATCTCAGCTCCGACCTGCTGCAACTGTGGAAGCTGGGCAACACCGGAGCCTGGTCCCGGGTGGGCATCTTTCCCAGCCGCAGCAAGCTGCCGACGGGGTACACCCTGACGCGCAACGAGTTCGTCCTGGATGGCAACAACAACGCGTATGCCCTCGTGACGTCCAGCATGGGGTACGGCGTCGCTCGCTTCCCCCTCGGGGCCGCGGTGCCGACGATCGTCTACGACGAGAAGAACCGCCCCGCCGACGCGGGCTGGGCCCAGTGGCCCCCGAAGCTCTACACCATGGTCAACTCGTCGTCTTACGCCTTCCTTGTGACCGCGCCCTGACCGAGCGTGTCAAAAGGGCTTGCGGCCCCGACGGCTCTGCTCCACATACGGAAGGGCCCGGGGCCGCGTGGCCCGGCAATGACGCCGGGTGTAGTTCTCGCGAGCCTTCCCCGTACCCGAGGTGAACCCATGGATTTCCAGCTCTCCGACTCCCAGCGTGCCCTGCAGGAGATGGCCGCAAGTTCGCCCGCGAGGTGATCCGCCCCAAGGCGGCCCACTACGACGAGACGTCCCACTTCCCCCGGGAGATCATCTCCCAGGCCTGGGAGAACGGCCTGCTGAACATGGCCATCCCCGAGGCCTACGGTGGCATCGGCCTGTCGCACGTGGACCAGCTCCTGGCCTACGAGGAGCTGGCCTGGGGCTGCGCCGGCATGGCCACCTTGGTTGCAAGGGAAGTCATTTTATTATCGTATTCTTCGAATCTATCTTTAGGAGGAGTGTTGCCAAATAGTCGAACCATCCATTCATCTTTGGTGAATCTGACGGCTCCTGTTTCTTGTTCAAGTTTTCTAGCAAATGTTGTTTTTCCAGAACCGATAAATCCAATAACAATATGTGCCACTGGCTTTTTATACGAGGATTCCTCGTCAACTCCGACCTCGATCGCCCCGACCTCGATGTCTCGCGCGAACACCCGCTCCCGCACACTCTGTACTTGCCGGGGATCCATCAGTGCCTCCACTCCTTGACCCATTCTGTTAGGCGGATCATATCGCTCTTCGATTGTGGTCTTAGTTTCTATACCAAAGTTATGAAGGACTGTCTCCTTTAATGTTATGTCATCTGAGAAACGGTCGTTTTTGAAACATGGACAATCTAATTTATCCGCAGTTAGCCCACTGTACTGGACTGTAGACTCAGCGTAGTCAGCCGTGCGTGATCGCGCGGGCGCGGTAGGCTTCGCTGATCAGCAGCTCGTCCGTCGCAGTCGGGGCGGTGTGCCACGTCTCGGGACTATCAACACGCTTCCGGGTGTCGAGAATGTGGCGCTGGCTCCGTCCCAGAGATACCAGCGGCCACGACGGGCTGCGCGATGGCGAACGAGCGCGGATCCGAGTTGGATCACGAGCTGGCCTTGCATGATCTCTCCACTTCATCCGCTGCCGCAAGGCTATGGCAGACGGACCACGTCGATGGCGTAGCGTTCGCGGAACAACTCCGCGCGATCAAGTTCCCCTAGTTCACTCCGCGCCCAGTCTCGTACCTCGGCGAGAATGACTGAGCGCATATCCGTATCGATGGAGACGGTCCCCTTGCGCAAGAGGGATTCCCAACCAGCGATCACCTCGGCAGGAGTGGTTTCAACGGTCCATACTGCAACTATCTGGCGGCCTAGCGACTCGGCGCCGGCGTCTTGGCACAGCGCGACGACGCGGCGAGTCCCCGCAGCGCCGTTGCGGGGGGTGAGGCCAGCCTCTACCAACAACTCCTGCCGCTTTCGACGCAATCGCTCCCTGATGCTGTCACGCTCGCGAAACAGGCGTCCGAGGATCAGGAAACCGTCCCGACGACCGACGCGCAGCGTCTCGCGGGTGACGTGTTCAGGATCGAGCAGATGGATGACGCGCGAAGCGACGACGACCGCGGCGACGCCGTCTCGCAGCGGCCATGCGCCGTCGCAGTCGGCGAGGATCAGTGATTGCGTCACATCGACCGCCTTTTCGCGGAACAGCCGCAGCATCGGGGCAGAGGAATCGAGACCGACGTACCGGATCGGCAAGCGCGAGAGGTGCACCCCGATTTCGCCCGTGCCGCCCCAAGCTCGACCACGAGATCGCCGGGTCTCGCGCTGGTTTGCTCCATGATCGAGCGCGCGACAAGAGTTCCGACATTTGGTGGGAGTCCGGCGCGCCCATCATACCGCTGCGCTTGGTCATCAAACGAGCTGGCTGGATGTACGGCCGTGGACCGCTGCGTCGTTGGCTCAGGCAAGTGCTATCTCCGAGCTCACCAAGCCGTGGTCCTGGCGCAGCACGATCTGGCGGTGAGGCACCTCCCGGGCCGCCACCCCGAAGGCGGCGACTGGCGTCGCCGCGCCGGTCAACGCCGAGCGCACAAGCGAGCGCCGATTTATCGGTGTACCGTTCAGGTGGTCGACACGTCGATGGATCGCGCGATCGGAAGTGCTCTCAGTCATGGGTACCTCTTGTACCGCTTTCGACACCGCACGTCCCTCACCGCCACTTCGCCATGCATCGGAACTTGTGAAGAGGTCGTCGGACAAATCGAGCCTAACCCAGTCCGGCGCTTATAGCAATCAGTGAGGGGGAGGAAAGAGGGCAATGCCGCCTGCACCGGATACGCCCATCCTCAACCAATGAGACCCGTCTACCCGGATTCGACGGAGATGTCTATCAGCTTCGCCGACATGGCCTGGAGTGCGCCCGGAAGAACCTCGTGCGACAGCCAGCAGATGCGCTTCTACCTTCTGCCCATGATCGCCAGGGACCGGAGGTCGGTGGCTTCTTCCTCAGTCAACGTGCGAAGCGGCAAGAGGTCGGGCGCGGGGAACATCCTTCACGCGGAATCCTCCCACGCTACCATCCCCTGTGATTTACCGAATGGACCAATTAGTCTTCGCCAAACAGTTCCGGAGCCCATTGACACACGCGTTCGACTGACTCCGACACGTCCAAACCGTCATTGTCGATTCGAAGATACCGGTAGTCTCCCTTCGTGGCCGCGAACGTTGTGTCTTCCGGGTCCACCCGGTCGACATGATCGCGCCATTCCTGGGTCGAATCCTTGGGTCGTTCGACTCGGCGCACGTCCCGCACCGGCTTGCCCGCACAGAGTTGGATCAGGTAGACGCTGGTGGGCATGGTCAGCACTTCGCGAAACGCGTTGTAGTGGTCGATGTTACTGAGAAAACTGCCCGCAACGACATTCCTGAATCCTGCCTTCCAATAGTTCCGGGTCAGATCGGACACATTCGTCCACAAGAGTCGCAGGAACGCTTCGTCCATGCTCCACGGGTTCACATAGGTCAGGTCTTCCGCGTCGATTCGGGCGCTCCATGGAATAGCCGGTGCCAGTGCCCGAACCGTGGTCGACTTGCCCGCGCCTTCCTGACCCACTAGTAGTATGAGATTCCTGTCTGTCATTGCACTCCCTTGCTGGCTCCCGAACCAGTGCATTCCTTCTGTGACGGCCGACCGCCTGGCCGGCAAACCGCCCAAAAAGGGCGGCAAGAATACCACATGGAGACAAGCTGGAGCTGGTGCACCAACATCGGCCTTGTGGGATTTCGAAGGTCAGTCTTCCCTTCCGGTCTCAGTCTCACGATGGCGGTCGAGGGGCAGTCTGTTACTCTAGTGCCCATGAAATACAGCACACTGTTTGGCAAAACGACGCGCAATGTTCCGAAGGACGAAGTCACCGCGAATGCGGACCTGCTCACCCGTGCAGGCTTCGTCGAAAAGCTGATGGCTGGAGCATACACATACCTGCCCCTCGGATTGAAGGTGTTGAACAACATCAGTAACATCGTACGCGACGAAATGGACGCTGTCGGCGGGCAAGAGCTACTGATGCCGATGCTTCACCCGAAGGAGAACTGGGCGAAGACCGGGGCATGGGGAACGCTCGACGTGCTGTTTGAACTGGAGAGTCGGACCGGTCGCGAGTACGCGCTTGGGCAAAGTGAAGAAGAGATTGTGACGCCGCTCGTCATGAGCCGAGTGCAGACGTATCGTGATCTCCCTCAGCACGTCTACCAGATCGGTTGGAAATTCCGCGACGAACTGCGTTCCAAGTCCGGGCTCATGCGCGGACGCGAATTCCTCATGAAGGACATGTACAGCTTCCATGAGGACCAGGCTGACTTCGACCAGTTCTACGCCACCGTGAAGGACGCGTATCTGCGCGTTTACGGTCGGCTGGGACTGGTCGCAAAGGTGACAGAAGCATCAGGCGGAGCATTCACCGAGAAAATATCCTACGAGTTCATGGTCCTGACGGATGCAGGTGAAGACGACATCCTCTTCTGTGATACCTGCGAATTCTGCGTGAACGTCGAAATCGCAGACGTTACAGACGGCACGACGTGTCCGAAATGCAGAAGCGGTACGCTGTCGCAGGCGCGAGCATCGGAAGTCGGAAATGTCTTCGACCTCGGCCAGAAGTACGGTCGCGATTTCGATATGGGATTCACCGACCGTGATGGGAACAAGCAATACCCGATCATGGGTTGCTACGGCCTCGGCATCTCACGCCTGATGGGCGTGATTGTCGAAAAGTTCCACGATGACCGGGGCATCATCTGGCCGGCGGTAGTCGCCCCGGCTCAGGTACATCTGATTCATCTTGGCAAGGACGAGGCCATTCTCTGCGAGACAGCTGACCTTTACCAGCGGCTCCAATTGAGCGGTGTGAATGTGCTCTGGGATGACCGGGACGCCACGGCGGGAGTGAAGCTGGCCGATGCCGACCTGATCGGCCTGCCTCGGCGCATCGTCGTGTCTTCCCGAACGCGCAAGGAAGGCAAGGTCGAGGTGAAATCCCGCACCGGCAAACCGGAACTGATCGCCGCGGACGCAATTGTTTCGGAGTTATCAGCAATCCGGTAGCAGAGTCTCGGAGCGTTTGCATTGGTGCAAATGGGATGGAAGCATTCGAACGGCAACTGGACTCGGGGACCTGGACGGGCGGCCTGAAACGACTCGAAATGTTGGAACGGGCGGCGAACCAGCTCAACTTGCTCTGGGCTCGAGCAGGGCGGTGCCGGGGTTGATCAGTTCCTGTCCGACCGGTTGCACGTGCCGGAGACTTCCGCAGTTAATCCGGCTTCTCCCCCATGCGGTGGATAATTTTCGCCTCCAGTCCTGTTAGGCTGCAAGGCACGAACGTCGGCATTTCCCGCCATTTGCGTATAGACCTGCGTGGCGACACGGACAAGGAGAAAACTTCCCATGGCTCACATCTGGATGCGCCACGCCACGTTGCTTTGCGCCAGTCTTGTACTTATGGGCGTGCTTGCTACCCCTGCCCTGGCACAGCCGGGCTCGGACCAGCACTACTGTGAGTCACTCAACGGCAGGGTTGTCGTCCAGAGAGGAAGGGCGAGGTGCACGACCGATGGAACATCGCACGCCATGGCGACCGGCCGGGGAGCACTGGCCGTCGCTCGTGATGGCGGCACGGCCACGGCCAATGGAGACGGCAGCTCTGCCCATGCCGGCGGCACCGGCTCCCCGGGCGGCACTGCCACGGCCATCGGCGTCGGCAGTTATGCCGTCGCTGATTCCGGTGGCGAAGCGATCGCCAATGGGGACGGAAGCTATGCTGCCGCACACGTCGGCTATGCATCCGCGAGCGGCACCAACAGCCGCGCCCAAGCCGTGGACCCGGGAAGCATCGCGAAGGCAAACGGGACGAACAGCCATGCCATAGCAATCAACGGCGGCAAGGCGGAGGCCGATGGGGTCGACAGTTTTGCCCAGGCCGGCGGTACCGGCAGCAGTGCCTCGGCTGTGGGAGATGGTAGCAGTGCGACGGCCAGTGGGAACTGCGCGGTATACGCCGAAGCGGGTGAGACGCGATCCTGCACCGGCACCTGAGCACGCTGGGCATTCTCGGCAGCAAGAGTGCCGATGCCAACGGCTCCACAGGCATCGCCGCCACGGGCGCGATCGTCCAGAACTGGTGATCCGTGAGTCGGTACTGGTGAGCCATTCGCTGCCCTCATTGTCAGGCGGAAGGTCCCTGACTAAGCAGACTCCCATCCACGATGTCCGGGAGCCAGCGCAGGACGGCGTCAACGGTCTCTACTACCGTGAGTCCGTCGTTATCGATGCGCAGAAGTGAACGATGTAGACATTCGCCTCGTGATCAAGGTCCCCTCGAAACGCCTGATATTGACCGTAATTGCTGACGAAACTCCCCGCGATCACGGTGCGATACCCCGCCTGGGTAAAATTCCGCGTTAGGTCGGCGACATTGGTGGACAGCAGGCGAAGCAACGCGTCGTCAATCTGCCACGGATTGACCGTCCCAACATCTTCGGCGACTATCTGAGCGCTCCACGGTGCAGCTTCGACCAGGGCGCGCTCCTCGTCGCTGGATTGGCCAGTCACGTATGCTCCACCGGCAATTGCGGAATTCTCCGCGGCTTTCCCCTTCGTAGATTCCCGCTCCGGGGCGCATTTGCCGATTCCGGATTTCGACAATTCGAGCCGCCGCGCGACCGGATTTGACTGACTGTGCCGTTCCTTCCTCCCGGACCAGTGCCGGCCGGATACCTGCTGCCATCTGGAGGCATTGATGCGCTCGCTCGCGGTACTGCTCCTGCGCCAGGCGACACCTGAATCGGCGAGTGAAGGAGGCGGCAACAGCGACTCCGAGACCTTTGACAATCGTGCGGCGTGAGACGCAGCTATCCTGCGAGTGCTCCGTTCTCCGTGCATCGATGTCCATTGATCTTCCTCCGTCGATGCCCCCTGTCGATAATATTGTTCGCGGTCGTCTTCGGTTGGGCCCCATGTATGAGCGCACGAAAGGTACCCATTGACCCAAAGTCAAGGGTTAAGGCGGCAAGCGATTGTTCACGGGTTGGCAAAGTGGGCGGAGAGTAGCGGTCATGCGTGCAACGAATGCGCCCAGAATCGCTGAGCGGTGCATGGTAAGATGTTGCCGTTGCACAACCCATCAGCCGTAAATCCCACCATCGTAAAGGGATCATCATGGCACACCACCGGCTGCTGATTTCGCTCCTCGGCCTGGCCGTTCTTCTCGCCGGGTTGCCGCTCATCGCTCCCCTTGCTTTGCCCCCCGCCGCCACTACGATCGCCCAGGGAACGCCAGCCACCGATGCTTCTTCGGCACCGCCCACATCCCGTTGCCCGGCGCCCAGTGGGTTCTCCTCGACGGGCGTCACGGTTGGCCTGGAAGCCATATTCGCTCTCGGCGACGTGGTGTCGTTCGGCCTCCCCTTGCCGGCAGGGGTGGTGCGCGACGCGAGCGCGCTGAAGGTGACTGCCGGTGGCCAGCCATTCCCGGCCACTGTCACGGTGCTGCTGGATGACCACGACGCCACCGGCGCTCCGGTAGGCGTGCGGTCCGTTCTCTTGCAGGTCTCTACCGCGGTCGTTCAAGGAAGGTGCGGTCAAGTCGAGGTCTCCTGGCAGGGAGGTGGCGTGACCGTGGCGAGCGATCCAGTGCCGTTTGCTGAGGTCAGCGCGGCGTCAGAGGAGGTGGTCGACACGGCGACCTACACCATCGAAGAACACGACAGTGAGGCGGAACTGGTCACAACCTCCCGCCAACCGAGGGTACTGTTCGAGGCCAGGGAGCCGGCAATTCTGGCGACCTTCCCCGAGGGCTACCTTGCGGCGACGGGTATCCTGGGTCACCAGGCGGCTGCGCCACAGATCGGGCCGGACCTTGCGGGGTTGGCATTTATTTCGGATCAGGTCACGCCGTTCGGGCTATCGGCCATGTACCAGGAGTCGTACCCCATCAATGTCGACAACGTAATCGATCCGACTGATCCGGAGGAGGGCTATGAGGGCTGGCTGTACGACCGCTGCGCCACCTTCCTGGCCTTTTACGTGCACACCGGCGATGTGCGGTTCCTGCGGGAGGGGTATCGCCTCTGCGCGTACTACGCCGACCACATCGAGCTGAATGGGGAGAATCGGGGGATCTTTACCGGCAAGCCCGAGCCCGACTCGAAGTACTCGCACCTGCGCGGGCTCTTCGCCTACTACGCCCTGACCGGTGACGAGGCTGCGCTGCGGGCGGGAACGGCGATCGCCGAACGGTTCCTTGCCGACCAGGATGTCGTCGCGCCGTACCGGGCCGGCCACATAAGCGACCTCGACGACCTGTGGACCGAGCGGCTGCTGGCCGTCGGCATAGGGGCCCTTACCTACGGGCATCTCTTGACCGGCGATGCCGCCTACCTGGCGGCAGCCACGGAGCTGGTGAATACCGCGTATCTCCACATCACGGGAGATGCGGCGACCCTGGCCGAACTCAACCCCGGCACGCCGGCGTTCCCGCCCCAAGACTGTTTCATCCACACGGCGGGGCAGGCAGCGGAAGGCGATGCTGGAGATCCGTGGTGCTCCGGCTGGATGCCGGCGCTGCTGGTTAATCCGCTGCTCGCCTACCAGGCGCAGACCGGCGATCCCCAGGTCGACGAGATCTTCATCCGCCTCACCCGCTATCTCCGCGACACTGGCAGCGCCTACTTCGACCCGGCGAACGGCAACGCGAACGACACCTTCCTCGCCCCGGCCGCCCCATTCGACCCATCGGACATGGAGAACCCACGGGTGCTGGTCCCGCTCTATGGTGCCGGGCTCGATGCCGGCGGGCAGCGCCAGAACTCCGGCGAGTACGACGACTACCTACATTGCCTCGACGTGACGGCGATCACCGCCGCCGGCCTGCGCGCACTGCAGCGGACTGGCGGCTATGATCAGAACCCGATTGGCCCGTTCGCGAGCGAGGGCGAGTCGTTCCTGGCCCTCCACCAGGAGTTCGCCTTCTGCGCCGACTGGATGCTGGCCGACCAGACCCGCCCCCACCGCGATCCGGCGACGTGGACCGCCGAGGATTTGGCGGAGGGGCTCGAGGATCCCGCCACATTCATCGACGAGAACAACATCGGCAACACCAGCCACAACGTCGCGCCCGCGCGAAAGATCAGCTGGTGGTTCAATCCCGCGCTCGAGCAATTCGCCCTCCTCCAGGAGGCCGGCATCGCCATTCCCGAACTCCACCCAGGTGTGATCCAGCCCGGCGACAGCACCGGAGTCGGCCCCGCGGTCGTTGAGGCTCGACATTTGCAGGTCAATCGAGAAGCGCAGAACGATTCTGAACGCGCTTCAACTTCGCAATCTTTGTCTACGACTGGACCTGCATCGAATATGACCTGGATCCGCGTTGTGGTGTTGGCATCGGTCTCTGGATGGCGACAGGGCGGTGGTCTATTCAGGTGAAATGCACGCATTCGTCTCTGGAGTCATGAGCTTGCGGAACTCATTCGAGGTCTGGGGGACCGGGAGCACCTTGTCGGCGCGGGCAAATGGCGGTTGGTGTCTGGAATTCTGCTCCGCTTTTCAAGCACCGAACAAGACAGGATTGCGGCCACTCGCCATGAGTGGCCGTTGCTATAGTGTCGTGGAACCTGCACTTCATCGCGGTCACCGGCGGTGAACGCCTCTGGTTACAGCCAGCCCGGCCAGGAAATGGCCAACGGACGTTGTCGCCAGATCGATGACTTTTGCTGGTGCGATGGCTACTTCATTATTAATGGAGAACGAATCATGTCTGATCGCGGTCGGCTCTTGGTTTCGTGTCCTGATCGACCGGGAATTGTCGCGGCTATTTCGACCTTTCTGTTCGAGCAAGGCGCCAACATCGTTCACTCCGACCAGCACAGCACTGATCCATTTGGTGGCGTTTTCTTTCTGCGCGTTGAGTTTGAACTTCCCGGGCTGGATCAGCGAGTGGATGAACTTGAGCGCGCATTTACACTGATCGCCGATCGGTATCGAATGGATTGGAGAATTGCCGTCGCCGCGCGGAAGAAACGGATCGCTGTGTTTGCTTCCCGAGAAGACCATTGCCTGCTGGAGTTGCTCTGGCTTCGCAGGTCAGGCGATTTGCAGGCAGACATTCCTCTCGTGATAGGCAATCACGCGGAAACAGCTCGAGTAGTCGAACCGTGGGGTGTGCCGTTCCACTACATTCCGGTGACACCGGAGTCCAGGATCGACGGTGAGCGACAACAGCTTTCATTGATCAACGGCAACGCGGATCTTGTCGTGCTCGCTCGCTACATGCAGATCCTGTCACCGGCGTTCGTCAGCCAGTGGCCGAACCGGATAATCAATATCCACCACAGCTTCCTGCCGGCTTTCGCCGGCGCCGGCCCATACACACAGGCCTATCAGCATGGCGTCAAGCTTATCGGTGCCACAGCACACTATGTGACCGCCGAACTGGATGCCGGACCGATCATCGAGCAGGATGTGCACCGCGTCGATCACCGGCACACCGTCGAAGAACTTCGCCGGATCGGTCGCCAGGTCGAACGAGCGGTGCTTGGCCGGGCGGTGAAATGGCATGTCGAGGATCGCATTCTTGTCCACGGCAACAAGACGATGGTGTTTTCCTGAACCTGAGGATACTTCCGACGAGGGCGGCACCTCCCAACGAACATGGGATTGGTCCGCCTCCACGCCCCGAGACAATTGATCCAACCCCGGAACGCCCAGGCGAGCTGCCTGGGCGTTCCGGGGTTCATGTCATGAGTTCAGACTGCCCGAGTCAAAGGATCTGCTCAACGCACCTTGCGCTTGCGGAATCCAAATACAGCATACAGCCACGTTATCGTGGAATCAGGGCAATTCCGCCCAGTCACCAACGAGAGGGTTGACGGCCATTTGCCACGCTGCTACCATGATTTTCAATCGATTATAGTTTATTTGGTCGTGCTTGTCGGATCACGAAGGTCTGGCCCGCGATCGTTCCTGGCCTCGTCACGTTGTTGCTCTGGCAACTCATTTACAATCCATACTATGGACTGCTCAATGCCATGCTCAGATGGGTGGGGTTGGACCAGTGGGCGACAAAAGCCTGGCTCGCCGACCCTGACCTTGCGCTCTACGCGCTGATGGGCACTGCCTTCCCGTTCGTCGGTGGCATCGGGATCCTTATCTACCTTGCGGGTTTGCAGAGTATTCCGGTGGAAATCTACGACGCCGCAAAATTCGATGGCGCCAGTGGCTTTCGACAGTTCTTCACCATCGACCTGCCCCTGATCAAGGGGCAAATCCGGCTGAACATGGTCTTGTCCATCATCACTGGCCTCCAGGCGCTCACCGGCCCTCTTGTGCTGACCAATGGCGGACCAGTCGATTCGACGATGGTGCCTGGCCTTTACATGTATCAGCAGGCATTCACCTATGGTCGACTGTGGTACGCCTCGGCAATCGGCGTTCTCGTGTTCATCGCCGTCTTTGTCCTCACCGTTCTCAACCTAACGCTCTTCAAGGACAAGGATTGAGCCCGCTCTGTTATCAGTCGTAGGAAGAGAGGTGCACACGTGGCTGCGGTACCAGCGTGAGGAGGCAGATTGGTGGAAGCATCTGCTGCTGATCATCATCAGCATCTTTCTCTTTTTCCCATTCGTCATCACTATCATCATTTCCTTTAAGATGATTAAGATATGAACCAGTTCAGCGTCGAACCGTTTTGGCCGACGTTTCCGCTTCGTTGGGAAAATTACACGGAGGCCGGCGAGGTCGTCATCCCGTTTATCTTCAACAGCATCGTCGTGAGTGGTGTGACGTGCTTTGGCGTTGTACTGATTGGATCGCTCACGGCATATGTGTTCGCGAGCTTTCCGTTTCCCGGTCGTGAGTTGCTCTACTATCTTATCCTGGTCCTTCTCATGATTCCGGGCATCCTCACGCTTGTACCCAGCTTCGTGGTGGTCCGCGACCTCCATTTTCTGGACACCAACTGGGCGCTGATTCTGCCCTGGATCGCCGGTGGCCAGGTTTTCGCGATCTTCATTCTGCGCACGTTCTATGCGGCTATGCCCAAGGACCTCTTCGAAGCTGCCCGGATTGATGGGGCGGGTGAACTTTCCATCTACGCCCGGATCGCAGTACCTCTTTCGAAGTCAATCCTCGGCGTGGTTGCGATCTTCAACATCCTGGGTACCTGGAACGACTTCCTGTGGCCACTTGTTACGATCAGCTCGGAAGAATCCTACCCGCTGGTGCTTGGCCTCTACCGATTCCAATCCCAGTACTACACCGTGTGGGGACCGCTGATGGCTGGTTATGTCATCGGAACGATTCCACTCGTGATTCTGTTCGCATTTACGAGCCGTCTCTTTGTCCAGGGGCTGGCTGCAGGCGGTATCAAGATATGACAACAGCGCCCTCGGCAGACGCAACCGATGGTTCACGGTATCGCGCGGCCATCATTGGCTGCGGCAATATGGCCCACGGGCATGCCCGAGCCTACAATGCTGATCCCCGGGTAAGCCTAGTTGCCTGTGCGGACATTTCGGACGATGCAGCCAATCGATTCGGCGACGCGTTTGGGATTCCCCAGCGCTATCACGACTTCCGGGAGATGATCGAGCGCGAGAAACCCGATATCGTCAGCATATGTACGCACCATCAGCTTCACGCACCGATGACGATCGAAACTGCCCGGTTGGGGAGACCTCGCGCGATCCTCTGCGAGAAGCCGATTGCGCTCGATCTCCAGTCGGCCGATGAAATGATCGAGGCCTGCCGGGAGTCGGAAACGCTCCTCGTGATTGGCCATCAACGGCGGTTCGGACGCCAGTATGTTGCCGCCCGCGAAGCCGTCGCACGCGGCGACATTGGTGATGTCCTGCTCGTTGAAGCCTTCGGGCACCCGGGATCAAGCCTTCTCGTGGACTCGACGCATACGGTCGACCTGGTCAGGTACTTCCTGGATGACCCAAAGGGAGATTGGGTCATCGGCCAGGTCGATGCCAGAGGCCACAAATCAGCCTGGGGACAACAGATCGAGGATTGCGCACTGGGTTGGATAGGGCTCACGAATGGCGCCAGGTTGCTCCTTGGAGCCGGTTCAGCGCGGCCACCAGGCGATGAGCCGCAAACGAAGATCTCGCCGAAACCGATTGAGGGTCGAACTTACCATCGAATCGTTCTCTATGGTTCAACGGGTCATTTGGTCATCGATGGAGATGCGCCAAACGATGGCAAGGCGCTGGTCCGTATCCACCGTGGACCGGATGTCGAAGTGGTGTTCTCGGCAGAGGAGTTCGAACGGGAGCCGGATTTCTCCGCGTGCGATCTCGAGGTATCCGTAATGGTGGATTGTCTCGAGCAGCCTGGACTAGCGCATCCACTCGAAGCCCAAAGCGCTCGAGACACGCTCGAAATCCTGCTTGCGATATACGAGTCGTCGAGACGACGGCAAATGGTGCGATTGCCAATGGATGTCGCTGATAATCCGCTCATTTCCATGCTCGCCGAAGGAGTCATGTGAGTGAAAACATGTGACATCGACAATTGCTTGCTGTTTGGAATACCTTCAGGTCAATCGAATTTGATTCTGGCCGGTGGTTGGCGATCACACAGGCGGACACGTTCGACTCCGCTTCGCTCAGGGCAGGCAACTCGCTGACTGGTTCGATCCTGTGCCGGCTAAGCGGACCGACGAATCCCGGTTGGGAATGTGAATACCCGAGGACCAGATTGGCGGGCACTGAACAGGGAGCGACGGGTTACCGTCGCTCCCTGTGGCATGTTCCGTGGTGGAACTATTTGCCCCAGGCGACCGCGTCTCCAAGTACGTCGCCCAGGTAACGCCTGCTCATCGCGGCGGCTTCTCGCGGTGGTCTCGGCGCCCTATTGGTGCCGTCCAGTTCCACATTGATCCAGCAATCTTCCCGGACTCCCTGTAGGATCTGGAGGATCTCCGGCATCGGCAGGACTCCATTGCCAATCGGCTCATAATTGGCGTAACCCGTGATATCGATTTCGTGACCGGCTGCGTCTCGATTGAGTACGCCGCACCAGTCTTTCAGGTGAACATGGGTAATACGGTCCTGGTAGGTGTTCAGTACTTCGACGATGTCGCTGCCGCCTTTTGCAATCTGGCCGGTATCCGGGCCGAAACCGACTAGTTCAGGGTTGGTCAGCTCCATAATAGTGTCGATCTCCTGACGAGTTTCGACCGCAGTCCCCGTGTGTGGGTGCAGGGCGGCGACGAGGCCAATTTCGCGGCAGTATGAGCCGATCTCGTTGAGGGCTGTCGCCAGCCGACGCATGCCATCAAGGTCGTGTCCATTTTCTGGCCTCGATCCCCCTTGGAGAACGAGCGCGCTGGCGCCGATCTCCCGGGCGGCATCCGCCTCCCGGCGAGCAGCCTCAAGGTCGGTGGCGGCTGTCGCAGGGTCGACCCATTCCTTGTAACAGTACGCCGCACTCGTTGGAATGCCGCAGCTGTCGACGAGCGCACGATAACCGCCTGGCCGCTGATTCCACTCGATGATGGAAAACGCGAAGGTCTCGAAGCTCATGTACCCGAGTTCGGCGGTATCGCGATACGCGATCTCTACATCACCCGGGATTCCCCAGGTGATTCCTGTATGCCCGATTTTCATTCCACCATCCTTGTCGTGTTGCCACTCAGCCTGCGGAAGCTGCCACCGGTTCGAATGGCGCCAGGTACCCGGCCAGTGCGCTCCGGCACCAGGCCACCGATTCTTCAAGCCATTCGAAATAGTCCTCGTTGGGCGGCATCCAGCCGATCTCGATCGAAAGGATCAGGTCGTCGGCGAACTTGGATCGTTCTGCTAGTATCTTTGCCACCTTGTCGAGCCCGCAGTGGCCACGCCCAAGTGGCGCCCCAACGATCTTGCCGCCATCGGGAGTGACCGGACTGACAAACATATCCTTGAAGTGCGTGGCATAGCACACTTCAGCGCACGCATCCGCCGCGTCGACCGCATCCTCGATTACCAGCGGGCAATTCCCTGTATCAAGCTTTATGCCAAGCGCCGGTGAGTTAATCGGGATCACCACGTATTCCATGAGGTCCTTGACTCGATAGTCGGCATGGTTCTCATAGGCGAGCTTGAGTCCCAGTTCCTCCGCGATTTCCACCATCGGGATGATGCAAGTTCGGATCATTTCCATTTGTCGCTCGAACGATGGATCGTCGACGAACCTGTTGATGGAGAACGGCATGCCTCCGATGCCGATGGCCTGGACTCCCAGTTCCCGGGCTTTCGTGAAAAAGTGCCGGTGCTCCTCCGGAGTCCTGGTCGGGTTGGAGAAGTCATCGCCCCAATCCGCGGAAATGGCTATGCCATGCTTTGCAAGCAGGTTACCGATCCGGTCGAACTCGACTGGATCATCCAGATAGGGAAGCAGGTTTCCTTCGATGGCGTCGAACCCCATGTCCCGGCAACGCGGAATGAACCATCCCAGAAGATCATCGTTGTCCAGCACTGGCTGATCGCGACGGGTGTAGAACTGGATCGGTCGTCCAGCCGTGTTGGCCAATGGCCGCCCACTAGAATAGTAGCGGGTGCGGTTGGCGTGGTTGACGAACTCAAAAGCGGCAAAGCCCAGTTTCATCGTCACTCCTCTGGAATTAGTTCAGCGGAATCTCGCCAGCGGCGAGCATGGCTTCCAACGGCGACTCCAGCACATCGAGCGGGAGGCACACCTTCTGACGTCGCCGGGACGACTCGTAGATTGCGGCAACGACTTCAAGATCAGTTCGACCGGATGCACCACTCATTGGGTGATCCACTCCCCCATCACTCAGGTTGGACAGGAGCTGGGCAAGCGCCCGGTCCATTGCTCCATCGAGTGTGGTCGGCGGCAACACCTCGAACTCACCGGTGCGACGCCGAATGCGCAGCCGGCTCCCGTCGGGAAATGGCTGGTCACCGCTGAGCTCGATCCGCCCTTCGGTACCATCCAGGAAGAACCGCTGGTAACCACCTCGAGACAGGTTTCCCATTTCCAGATGGGCCCGCACCCCATTCTCGAAGTACAGGATGCCGATAGCTCCACTCTCAACGTGGTGCCCGTAGCGCATTCGGGTCTGGTTGAATTCGATGGTTCCCATGCCATCAGGATTCACGCTTCCCATTGGGGACATTTCGATGGCGCCAAACACTGTCGTGATTGGTACATCGTTGTTCAGGAAGCGGGACATGTCGATCAGGTGCGTGCCATCAGTCAACGCATCTCCACCGCAGATTCCAGTGATTTGTGTGAGGTCCCCGATTG
This sequence comes from uncultured Chloroflexia bacterium, assembly GCA_963763125.1. Lineage (GTDB taxonomy): Bacteria > Chloroflexota > Chloroflexia > Thermomicrobiales > UBA6265 > JACCYX01. The sequence continues at coordinate 86,652 of CAVXMV010000007.1, read as the reverse complement.
CGCCCTCGGCAAGCATGTCACGAGCCTGGAGATACGCATCAACATATCGACGCTGATGATTGACGACGACCTGGCCTCCGGCTTCCTTGGCGGCATCGAGAATCCTGTCGGCGTCTTGCAAGTGCACCGTCATTGGCTTTTCGCACCAGACGGCTTTTGCGCCGGCCGCAAATGCCGCCACCGCGAGGTCCGCGTGGAGCGGTGGCCAGGTACAGATGCTCACCAGGTCGGGACGCTCCTGCTCCAGCATCTCTGCAGCATTCTCGTACATCGCTTCAACGCCGAACTCTTCGGCAAAGGCTGTACGGGCAGCCTCGAATACATCGGCCCCGGCGATCAGGTCCACATCCTGGGCGTCCGCGTAGGCATGCGCATGCCCACGGCTCATTTTTCCGCAACCGATTACCGCCGCGCGATACCTGCCACTGGTCATCTGCACCTCCCCTGAATGGAATAATCGATAATTGATAGAATGATATCCGACCATCCAGGGAAGTCAATACGCCTGCTCAATCAAATGGCTCAGGCGCAAACAAGTGGTAGGGATCACCGCCTGCTTTCTCCAACAACAGGCGGGGATCCCTACCACTTGCCCGTTCATGCCTTGATTGCTCCAGAGGCAAGACCGCGAATGAACAGTTTCATGGTGAAGGAAAAGAGAATTACGAGCGGGATTGCCGAGATTACGCATCCGGCAAACATTGGACCAAATTGCTGATTGGCAAGGTTCTGGTTGCCTTCAGCAACCAGACTGAGGCTGATAGTCCACTTGCGCGGGTCAGATAGCACAACCAGTGGCCAGATGTAGTGGTTCCACACGTTAAGCGTCGAGAAAATCGCGACAGTCCCCAGGATCGGATAGGAAAGGGGAACCGCAATCCGGGTGAGCGCCTGGATCTCGCTCGTACCGTCCAAACGGGCAGCTTCGAAGATTTCCTCCGGAATCGACGCAAAGAACAATCGCAAGACGAAGACTGCGAAGACCTGGCCACCGGCAATGTAGGGTAGGATCAGGCCCGCGTTGGAATTGAGAGGGCCCATGTTCTTGACCAACACGAATTGCGGGATCAGCGTCAGAATCTGGGGAATCATGAGCAGCGCGAGAATTCCCATGAACAAGGCGTTTTTGTAAAGGAATGAGTGACGTGCGAAGGCGTACGCCGTCAGCGCGGAAAACGTAACCACGCCGGCTACGCTTTGGTAACGGCCTCGTCAAGATTCTGAAAAATCCCGATCTCGACCAGGTTGTTGATTGGCTCCGTTCCATTGTGCCACTCAATATCGGCCATTTGCCCTGATGTCGCTTGCGTTTGCAGGTAGGTTGTGCGATCTGTCCCGGAGGCAAGCGGAGGCAGGACATTGATGGTTATTTCTGGCCGAACTGACTTGTATTCCTCGATTATCCTGTTCTGATAGTTCGGAGGGTTAGGCGTTGTCGCCGTCGGGTTCACCGGCGTGTAGCCTGCGGCATAGAACTTGAGCTCACATTTAAAGGAAAGTTCCGGCAGATCCGAATAGGTGATTCTCTCGACTTTCGCAGCCAATGGCGGCACCTCAGTGTCGACTTTCGGAATCGGCTCCTCTTCATCTTGCGCAAGGGAGGCGTGCGCCACGGTGCATGTCTGACAGGTGCCCGCGGCGATAAGTCCGCCTCCGACCGCGGATGCTCATTCGACGAGCTTGCGCCAGGTGAGCCTCGATTCGCTCAATTCTCGAACAAGATCTTGTGAATTCTTGATTGCTGGCAATTTACGATCCCTCTTTGGACACGATCAACTGCGGATCGAAACCGACTTTGATCGCCTTCTTGTCTATCAAGAGTTCAACGCCTTCGTCGTACCGCTCCAAGGGAAGGGTGGTGTCGATGAATCGATCAACCTTCACCTGGCCGGAGGAGAGCATATGACCCGCGTATTGTGCTCCCACCTCAGTCCGGGGACCGCAGGCCTCAAGCCGCAGGTTCTTGAACCACGCTTCCATGCTGTATCGAACATCGCCATGTGGAACCCCAAAGACCACGATTTGATCGCTGGTTACGCGCATCAAACCGTTGACCGATGGCGCGACGCCGATGCAATCGATCGCCACATCCAGATTCTGGTCGCGAGGAAGCAGTTCCTGCCATTCGTTCGAATCGGGGACAATCCCAGTGTCGGCACCGAGCTCCAGGGCCAATGCGATCCGATCTTGAGCAATGTCGAATCCAACCACCTCCTTCGCGCCACGAGCCTTCAAGACCTGGACGGCAATGAGCCCGGCCGGGCCCAGGCCCGAGACACCTACACGCTTGCCAGCGACTTCACCAACCTTGAAAATCGCCGCAGTAAGGCAGGTAAAGATTTCGGTCAGGGCGGCTTCATTAAACGGAAAGTCCGGGGGATAGGACACGAAACTGCGCTCGTGCCCCGCAAAGTACTCGGCATATCCACCATTTTGGGCAGGTCGGCCCACCCCTGGTGGTGTACCCCACAATGCGACCCGGTCCCCCTTGCGCAGCCGAGAAACATCCTTGCCAATCTTGACCACAATGCCTGCCAGTTCATGGCCGGTGGCGCCAGGCTGCAACGGATACTCGGGATATCCCGCGCGCTCGAAAATATCGATACCTTTCCAGGTCGTGATATCCCATTGAGTGCAGGTAGCGCATACCTTCACTTCTACAAGCACTTCGTCATCTGTGATGTTTGGTATTGGAATGTCCGCGACGTAATGCTGTCCCGGCGTCGGAATGTGTAGGGCCCGCACAGGCTTGTCCTTTCCTGGAAACACTCAAATAGTCAACAATGAGTCTCGCTCGAATGCTCAAAGTGTTTGCGGAGTGACCCACTCAAGGGCTTGGAGCACCAACTGTCGATAGTTGGGATTCGCCAGGGCCCTGGTGTCATGGCCCAGTGCGTTGTAATGAACACGGCCCTTCCCAAACATCCTCGAATACAGCAGGGGATGGCCTTCGGATGAAGCCAGCACGGTGATATCCATTGCGAGGGGACCCTCACCGAGCGTGCGAGCTTCACCGCCATAGGGGTTTCCCTGATTCACACTTTCGGCGAACTGGGCAAATTCGGAGACTTTGCCGCCCAGCTCATACAATTCGTCTTCAATCTCGAAACTCTGGATGCCCCGAGTAATTGGATGCGACGAATCATCGATCTCAACAAGGAATTTCTTGTAGGGGTCGTGTCTGAGGAATCTGCTTCCGAGCATAGAGAGGTACGCGGAGCTGTTCCAGAATGTGGCAGTTGCGCCATGGAGTCCGAGAAACCCAGTACCACCATCGACTACGTCGAGGAGTGATTGAACCTGGTCGGCTGTCGGCTGGACAAACGTACTCCAGTTGATAACCACCTGATAGGGAGCAAGGTCCTGGGGATTCAGCACGCCGAGATCGTCGGTGATACGAAGGTCTACTCCTCCTTCACCGGAGAGGATCCCTGCGAGTTCAGCGTAGTGAAATGCCTGATTGTGATAGTCAGGGCCACCCATGAGTAGCAATGCGCGGGTCTTGACCACCGGTGATCTCCCTCTTCATGCCTTGTCGATTTGGGCAGCACATGGCCCACTCAGTTGCCGCATCTCGGCGTCATCGCGAGATGCTTATAATAATTCCGGTGCATTCATTCAAAGAACCACGCGCTGATCCAAATTTCGTGGAACTTCGAATGCCTATCTGACCCAGTTGTGCATGGACAGTTCATGACTGTCAGGTGTCAGTACTGTTTCCTCCTCACGCTTCGCGCTCTGAGTCATGGTTGCAATCCATGACTTCGCTTATTGAGAAACAGTTCTCCAGATTCGAGTTGAATGCGGATCTTGCGGGCTCACTGGTGAATTGAACTTTATGGTATCGGGTAGGAATGACCTGTCAAGAGTTTGCACGATAATCGATCATCAGGAAACGATTATCGATCAAAATGAATTCAGCGAGCTCTGATCGCTCAATTGTCGGGTCGATTGCACGATACGTTCCCCATTTGCACGAGTATCGAGATGTCAGATGCGTCGCCTCCGCCGAAAGACGTACGATGCAAATGACCAGGGTTTGGGAATGTGCCAAACATCACGCGTGTTGAATAGGCATTGACAGAGATGTCCCAAGCGCATTACGGTGTAGCCTACAATCTCGTTATTAACGATTATCGATGGAATGAAATATGACGAAACTGGACCAGAAGTCACGATCCGTACCATTCCAGGTCAGCCCGGCGTTGCGTCACGATGTGCGGAACCATCTGCGCAACCTTATTTTTGAAGGAACCCTGCAACCTGGCGATCGAATCGTGGAGTCGAGGCTTGCCCGTGAGCTGGGAATCAGCCAAACACCTGTAAGGGAGGCGTTGCGGGAGCTTGAGCAAATGGGCCTGGTCGTCAGCTATCCCAATCGGGGATCATCCGTACGACAGATTGCACCCCAGGATGCCGAAGAGATGTACACGCTCCGTGCGCATCTGGAGGCGATGGCAATCACCCTCGCGCTTCCAAAGCTCACCGACGAGGATCTGGATTCGATGGATGGCCTCATCGACGACATGGTTGCCGCCGGTGCAGACGAAAACCCCGAGCTCCTTACTGAACTGGACACCCGGTTTCACGAGTTCATTTGCGAACGATCCGGGCATGGCCTGCTGCTCCGAACGTGGCAGGGCATCAGTCCCTTGAACTGGACGATGATGACGGTCATTCGACTCAAGGACCGGAATCTCGAGGAATTGGCGGAACGGCACCGACCTATCGTCAATGCTCTTCGTGCGAGGGACGCCGAATTGGCCGTCCTTGCCATCCGGGAGCATGTTTTGGTGCTTGGAGAAAAAGTGGTTCGGGATCTGGAGCAAATCGCCGAGGCTCGTGGGAGCCAGAAGGGAAACTGATGGGACGCTTACAGGACAAAGTCGTCATCGTCACTGGTGCAAGCCGAGGTATCGGGCGGGGCATCGCCGAGTGCCTGGCATCAGAAGGCGCTCATGTTGCGGTGAACTATACGATGAGCAGCGAGAAGGCCGAATCAGTCGCACAGTCCATTCGCGACCTCGGTCGGAAGGCGATCGCCATAGAGGCGGATGTCTCGGACCGAACCCAGGTCGAAGAGATGGTCAGGACAGTCTCTCGCGAACTCGGCCCGATCGACGTGCTGGTGAACAATGCTGGTATTGAATCGATCGTCCCTTTCCTCGAACTAAATGATGAAGAGTGGAACCGCGTCACCGAAACCAACCTCAAGGGGCCCTGGTTGTGTGGCCAGATCGTCGCTCGGGACATGGTCGCCCGGAGTGCGGGCGGAGCGATAGTCAACATCGGCTCGATTCAGGCGGGAATGGTATTCCCGGGCAGAACCCACTACGCGCCCACCAAGCGAGGCGTGGAAGCACTAACCCGGAGTATGGCTGCGGAGCTGGCTCCGCATGGTATTCGGGTCAATTGCCTCCATCCTGGTTTGTTCGATACGGACATGACCAGCTGGGTTATGGACAGTCCGGATATCCTGCCCCTTGTGCTCGAAAAAATACCGCTGGGCCGAGCAGCCCAACCCAACGAAATGGGACCGGCAGTCGTCTTTATGGCCAGCGATGATTCAAGCTATGTGACGGGACAATCCCTCTACGTCGATGGTGGAATGATCATCATGTGACCAGTGCGACTGACTCTTCTTCTGCACATCATCTGATAACCATCCCATTGCCTTGAGACAAACACCAACACGAATGGAGCGAGGAGTCACATGCCGACGACCCTGATTGATTTGAGCATGCCTGTCGACAACGACATGGTCACATTTCCAAAGATCATCCAGCCAACGCTTGAGATGTACCAGAGCTGGGAGGACTATGCGACCGCAATTGGCGCTGCCCAGCATGGCGTGACCTGGCTGACCGCCACGTATCGTGTCGAGCTGAGCGATCATGTCGGAACCCACATGGATTCACTTCGCCACCTTCGAGATGACGCACCGGGGCCAGAGGGGATTCCGCTGGAGTATTGCTACGGCGATGGTGTCGTTCTGGACTTCCGGCACAAGGAGGTGGGGTCCGGTATCAGCGCGAAGGAGGTGCAGGACGAGCTGTGCAGAATCTCCTACACACTCAAGCCTCTCGACATCGTGCTCATCATGACCGGCGCCGGATCCTACCAGGATGAGCAACGATATCTTACCGATCACCCAGGTATGACAGCGGAGTCGATTCACTGGCTTCTCGATCAGGGCATCAAGATGATCGGCATTGATGCGATCACCCTGGATCCTCCAGTCTGGGCCATGTTCGAACGAAAGCAGTTTTGGGAAGCACATCGAGTGATGCTCGAGCGGGAGTACTACCACCTCGAGAACCTCACCAATCTCGACCTTATTCCCAAACCGTTTGGTTTCAAGTTAAGCCTGTTCCCGGTCAAATGGGTAAACACCACGGGGGCACCCGTACGTGCCGTCGCCTTGATCGAAGACTAGTCATCCGACATTGGAGTTATCCCTTAACGGCGCCGGAGGTCAGGCCTCGAACGTAGAACCGCATCCCGAAGGCGAACAGGATCACCAGCGGAATCGAGGAGACGGCGTAGGCGGCCATCCTCGGTCCCCAGTTGACCGTGCCGAACTCATTGCGGAACTGCGTCAGGCCGACGGTGACGACCTGGATGTCCTGATCGGATAATCGTCAGCAGCGGCCAGATGAAATCGTTGTAGGTTCCGACCAGATGCATGATCGCGAGCGTCACCATGATCGGCCACGACAATGGCAACGCGATCCGGAAATACTGCTCGAAATCTGACGCCCCATCGACCTTCGCGGCGTCGAAGAGTTCCTGGGGCAAGCGTGGCGAAGAACGATCGGCAGAGCAGAATCCCGAATATCTGCCCGCCCGCCGTCCACGGCAGGATCAGCGCCCACGGCGTGTTGATGAGTCCGAGCTCTCGTACGAGCACGAAGGCAGGGATCAGGGTCAGAACGCCTGGGACCATCAACAGCGCCAGAATGACGACGTAGATGATTTCCTTCCCCGGGAACTTGTGTCGAGCAAACACATACCCGCTGAGGGACGACAGGAATACGACTCCCACGACCGATGCGAGCGAATAGATCAGGCTGTTGAAGATGTACCGCCGCATGGTGAGCCAGCCGTCGCGGTAGTTCTCCCAACGCACCGGATCGGGCAGGCTCCAGAATCGACCGTAGATTTGCCCATTGTCCTTGAGGGACAAAAAGAACATGAGCGCGATCGTCACAAAACTCAGAGCCAGGATGACGAGAAGCGACACGATCAAAAGCGATTGCCAAACGACGCTTTTGTATCGGGCTCGAGAACGGGTGCGGCCCTCAGCCTGAACAGCGACCGCAGTGGTGGTTTTGCTTATCGCGTTCGCCATGATTGCCCCTCCTTCAGTGCCGGGCCAGTTCCGTATCGGTCCCTTTTCTGATCCATCGAGTCGATTCGACTGTGAATCCGAGGCGTGAATGGATCGGTTGCCTGGATCATCACGTGCCGTACTCCACCGAGGATTTCACGTACCGAAGATTCAGGATGGTGCCTCCGAGGATGACGATGAAGAGGACCGCGCCGATGGCGGACGCTGCACCAAAGTTATTGAATCTGACCGCCTGGTAATACAGCTCAAGGGACGGCACATAGGTGGAGCTCCCGGGACCGCCACCGGTCGTCAGGAAGATGGCGGCGAACTCCTGCACTGTGGCGATGAAGGTGAGGATGAGCAGCAGCCTCACCTGTCCCAGAAGCAGCGGAAGATCGATATTGAATATGCGCCGGAGCGTAGACGCCCCATCGAGCGCGGCGGAGTCGAACAATTCACTCGGGATCGAGATGAGTCCGCCGTAGAAGATAAGCAAGGCAAAAGCGCTGACCCATGGAAATCCTATGAACACAATCGACCAGATCGCGGTGTCGGCGTCACCCAGCCAGTAACGGGTCAGTCCGTCGAGCCCCACGGCACTGAGCACCTGGTTCGCGAGCCCGATGTTCGGATCGTAGACATTGACCCACAGCAGGATGCCGACCACGCCGGGAACGATCACCTGCAGCACGAAAAGCGTGCGGAAGGTGTATCCCAGTTTGGAGCTGCGGACATGAAAGATCATCTCCGCAACCGCCAGGGGAATCATCAGCTTCAGGAAGCCGGTACCTATAAGAATCAGCAGATTCCCGATCCCCTTCCAGAAATAGCGGTTGTCTCGCCAAATCCCGGAACTGTTCGAATCCAACCCATTGGGTCTTGATCCCGGGAGACCATTCAGTGAATGCATGATAGATCCCTGAAAATGCCGGATAATAGTTGAACAGGAGGAGCAAGGCCATCGTTGGGATGAGGAAGATATAGGACGTGCGCGCTCGCCAAATGTCTTTGCCAAGGGTTCGATTCTTCTTCGCGACACTCTGCCAGGCACGGCCGCCGTCGGGTCGCTTTCGGAAAGCCAACAACGCCAGGATCGCGACGACCACGACGAGGCCCGCGACAAGCGGCAGGAGGATTTGCGCGAACCGGGACTCTACTTCTGGCACTACGAATGCGCCGTCTTCGGCGCGCGGATACACGGCTACCCCGGTTTCGGACGCAATGGCAGCACGCGAGGCATCGCTAACCAGGGCCAGGTCCGTGATCACGCCGTCAATATTGGACTCACTTGTGCGATTGCCCTCGGCGTCGAATGTCGAGAGCAATCCTCCAGCCGTGCCAGCAACGATGAGGCTGCCATCGCTGTTGATCCGACGGCAGGAACTGGCCCCCCCAGGGAGGTGTCCCAGGCAACATTTCCGCTACCGCCATCGAGCAGATAGAGGGTTTCCCGATCGTCACCTGCAACAATACTCGGCGCCATTGGCGCTCACGGCGAGTCCGCGCACACTGTAATTGAGCGTGGTTTCCCAGATGAGTTGGCCGCCTCCGTCAAGCAGACTTACCCGTGAATCGCGACTGCCGGCGACGACACGAAACCCGCCCTCCCCGCCGTAGAGCGCCACCTGGGTTACATGGTCACTTCCGGTGTACTGCCAGGCAAGACTGCCTTCTGCATCGAAGAGCGAGACCGTACCGATCTTCGGAGCCGGCAGCCACGATTTGTCCGTCCCCGGTGATCGACACACTCAGGAACGTCTGTTGGCCCCGGTATTTCCAGATTTCTGCGCCAGTTCCATCCAGCAAATAGACATGGCGATCTTCGGACGCGACTGGCGATACGCTGCCCATCGTCGGAGATTGCGACGCCGTAGACGGTGCCGGACGTTGGAAAAGTCCACAACTCCTCACCGCTGGCATCATAAGCGACCACGTTATTGTCCCGGCGTCCTGCCACGACCATCGAACCGTCGGCGTTGGTGGCCACGGCATAGACGATCGACGCTGAATCGTCTGTCCAGCCATCCGCCGCGGTTGAAGAAAAGGGAACCAACAGACAGGCGAGCAGCGCCACAACCATCGCCCGGACGCGGCGCTGCTTGCCATTTCGAATGGCGAGGTCTGTCATCACATCGCGTGATGATATCGTCGAAGCGTTCAGGTGCGGGAAATGGAGCGGATGTCCGCCCCATCTCGGTTCTGTATGTTCAGGTCCCATTTCGCTTGCACGATCAACTAAACCTGGCTGGCAGGTTTCTTGTCAGGATTGGCGAGGTCTTCCTCGGTGAGCTGCATGTGCTCCAGAATCTCCGGGAACAACTGATCGACAGATTCCTGATAGGCGTCAAGGAATGCCTGAAGCTCCAGATCGCCTGCAAAGTACTGCTGGGCCAGGTCTACCCATTCGCGAACCGACGGTTGGTAATCGGAGATGCCCCTGGCACGGTACGTACCGGCGGTGTCTTTCTCGGTGTTGCCAATCAGTTTGAGCTGGGCGAACTTGTCGGCCAGGTCGGCGGGAAGCGCCGCATCCTTGACGATCGGTGGGCCGTCGATTCCACCTGACCCGGCATTGTCGGGATCGAGACGGTTCTCCAGGTAGGTACCGAACCCTTCCGGACTCGTCAGGTACATCAGGAAGTCCATTTCGAGATCGTTTTGCTCCTGGTCCTTCTTCGGCACGGAGAGAAACCCGATGTTGACCTCAATGGTTCGGGCAGGCGCGATGACTTCGGGACCCTCCATTGTTGGGTTGTTGAAAGAGCCGATCTCGAATGCCACGACATCCTGGCTGGGCAACGGCGTCGCGGGTGTTTCCGCATCGCCGCCAGCCTGGGAGATATATCGCCCTTCCGACAAGTTGCGCAGGTCGCGTTCAAAGTTCCCGAGTAGCGCCGCCACGTCGAGCCTGATCGCGGCCTCGCTGGTCAGGAACAGAGGATAGGCGTCAGCAGTTCCCAGCCAACCCGGAGGAGCAGCACGGTCACTGAATTGCTTGAAGTTCTCGTAAAGCGCCTGGAACTTGGGCCCATTGACGGCTTGCTCATGGTCGCGGAGCGCGATCATTTTTCGCTGGCTGTTGAAAGTTATCCGCGTGGAGTCATCATTGTGAGGATCGGCCGGGTCATATTCCCAGACATCGTCGATGCCCTCGCGGAAATTCCAGTCGCCGGGTTGAGCGCGCACCAGTTCGGCTTCATCCCTCGTGTACTGGTCCAGGTACATCCGTGCGAGCCACCCGAATCGGAGTTCCCAGAACGACCGGTAATCTCCCTCGATTGCGACGGGGATGTATCCTGCCGCTGTGAGCTTGTCACACCAATCCATGAACTGATCCCAGGTGGGCTGGTTGGTTTCGGTGAGTGCAAGCTCCTCCGCTTCCTGCAGGATCCCCGCATTTTCGAATGCTGTCTTGTTATAGAACCACAGGACCTGCACGGTTTCGAGGTTCAACGTATAGATCTCGCCGGTAACCGGATTCGCCATGTTCTGGATCGCGACCTCATCCATCGAGTCACGCCACGGCGCGCCGGTGTATGGATTGGGACGGTCCAGATAGGCGGACATGTCCACGAATTGCTTGTCCTGAATCAAATCGGCGACGACATTGCCATTGACGATCGAAACTTCAGGAGTGCCGCCCGCAAACTGCGCGCGAATGAACTCCTGATACCCATCGGGCGGTTTCAGCTCGACCCGAACCTCGACATCCGGGTTCTCGGCGACGTAGGCATCCGCCAGTGCCTGGTAGGTCTGGACGTCGGTGCCTTGTACCGAGATGATGATCGTCCCCGCCAATTCAGCAGTGGCCTCTCCAGCCTCGGTTGTCGCAATTGGCACCAGGCCGTCGCTCGGGGTCGCGTCCTGCGCAAATGCTGTGGACGCGCCCGACGTGAGCACAAGAATGGCTGGAACTCCAGCTGCCGCAGTGGTCCCCAGCAATCGTCGTCGATCGAGTCGATAGTCAGTCATCATCGCCTCCTGTGAGTAACGCTCGCTCATGATCAGTGAGTTGGCCCAGTCCAGTTACCTCCTAGCCGTTGACGCGGATTGCTGAATCAGGACATTGCCGCGCCACTGCTGTCAGGGCGACCAGTCGTTGATCTGGAGTCGATGAGCCAAGACGGCGAGAGATATCGATACTCGCATTCGCGATCTCTCGCAAGGCGGCTACCATTTCCTCGGGACCGGCTCGTGTAAGAGGAATCGATGCGCTCAATGCAGCGATTGTTTGGCCATCACGGTCCACAATCGGCACCGCAACACATCTCAGTCCCGGGGTGTATTCCTGATCATCGACAGCGAACCCGACATTTCGAATGATTTCCAGCGTCCGAAGCAATTCGGGAAGATCGTGGATGGTGTTGTCGTTCAGCTTTGGTAGGGAAACACCGTCGAATCGAGACTGAAGTTCCTGTTCGGGCAGCCCCGCAAGAAGTGCCTTGCCCAAACCCGTGGCATGAGCGTGGAGACGTTTGCCGACCTCCGACTGCAATCTCAAGGGGTGGGAGCAATCGACCTTGGCGAGGTAGACGTTCTCGATTCCGTCAAGTATCGAGAGTTGCACTGTCTCATTGATCGACTCGACGATTCGCTTCATGACAGGCAGAGCATTCTCAACGAGATCGCGCTGAGCCACATAGGCCTGGCCGACCTCCCAGGTTCGGATGCCAAGAGAATAGGTCCGACTCCGTTGATCGAGATCGATGAATCCACGCCCGGTCAGGACAGCCAGGAGGGCGTGAAGGCTGCTCTTGGGAATGCGTTGAAGACGGGCAAGCTCGACGAACCCGAGGCCGTTCGGGGTCGATGCCAACAACTCAATGACGTCGAGGGCACGACTGGCCGACTTGACTTGCGACTGACTTGTTACGTCAGCCTGTGCAGCACGTTCGACTGGAACGACCTGGTCGTCCACGATTCGCACCTTTCCACCACCCGGAAAGTGTTCATATATGTGATTGTTGGTTCACGATAATGTCCCGTGATCATAGAGGTTGCGCGCCATTTGGTCAATAGCACAATGCATCAACCCCTGCGTTATCACTAATTGGGGAAGTTCAGACAAGTTTCATGATCGCTGCGCGATCGTGCCACCGGAGAGGGGTTGAGGAAGTTGAGAGTCATCGATGGGAACGACGAGGTCGAGTCCAATCAAGGAGTCTGAAACGGGGATCTTGCCGGACGATCGCTGGTTTGTCCTTCCCGAAGCCTGATCGTTGTTCATAAGGGTGAGGTATTGACAGGGGTTACGCAGCCTGTAGACTGATCGACAATCGATTATCCATCATGAATGGTTTCAGAAGTTGATGTTGACCCAGTTGAAATGGGCGGTGTTCGAACCTTCGGGAAAGCTGTGCTGCGCATCGGAGCATGCAAGTTCGAGTCAATTCCCAGATCGATCAGGGGCGCTCTTGGTAACTACCACTGATGTCATCTCGGCACATTCCTGTTCAGTCAGTTCCTCCTGCGACTTCCGGACGAAATGTATGAGGCGGCCCGAATTGACGGGGCCAATTACTGGCAGCAATTCTGGAAGTTCACCATCCCACTCGCTCGTCCCGTTATCACTGCGTATAGCATCATCACGTTCCTGACCGCCTGTAAAATGTTTCTCTGGCCTCTGATCGTTGTGCGCTCGCCCGAATTGAAGGTGCTGCCGATGGCGATTGCCGAGCTCAGTGGCAACGCCAGCCAGGATCGCGGGGTGATGATGGCGGCTGTCGCCCTCTCCATTCTCCCGATCCTCATTCTCTACATTGCCGCGCAACGGTGGTTTGTCGAAGGCATTGCGATGTCTGGTCAGAAAGGTTAGTGGCAACCATGAGCCAGCTGGATCACCGGCTTCGCTTTGCCTACAGCACGATCAACTGGGGCGCCACGTGCGACGTGCCGGGCGCACTAGCTGATATTCGGGAGGCTGGATGGGGTGCGGTTGAGCTCTTCGGGCATTCGCTCGACGTGCTCGGAACGCCTCAGAGCCTTGCCAGCGAATTGGGCGGTCTTGCACCGGCGACATTGTTCGCTGGAATCGAGATTCCCGATTCGGAACTCCAACGAATCAAACTCCGGAACCAGATACGGTTCGCGTCGGAAATTGAAGCGGAAGACTTCGGACTGGTTGGCGGTGGTCGATTGCGCTGGCGACCGCCAACCAGCGAGGAATACGCCGAGGTGGCAAGATTGTGCGAAGACCTCGCTGAGTTCGGACGAGACCTGGGCGTCACCGTCAGTTACCACCCGCATGTCGCCTGCACGATCGAAACTTCTGACGAAATCGAGTTGCTTATGAACCAGACTCGGGAGCTGAAACTGTGTCTCGACGCCTCGCACATCGCACTGGTTGGTGAGGATCCTTTGACTGTGCTCGACACGTATTGGAATCGCCTCGGATATATCCACCTCAAGGATTGGGGTTACGGCAAGTTCGCAGAGCTGGGACGAGGCACTATCGAAATCGATTTCCCCGGAATCCTTAAGGAACTGGTGCGACGCAAGTTTGCAGGCTGGGTTGTCCTGGAACAGAGCCAAAGCGACGTGTCCCCGCTGGAGAGTGCCCGGATCAACGCTGCATACCTGACCGGACTTGGGTATGACATTGGCTAGCCATTTATCAATCGAAGTCGATCTGACAGTGCGAGGAAAGGGACATCGATGCTAGCACTCGCGCTTGTCGGTTGTGGGGGCATGGGGTGCCGGCACATTGCCGGACTGCACAAACTTCTGGAAATTGACGCCCTGCCGTGGGAATTGGTCGCGGTCTGTGACGTGATTCCGGAAAACGCAGCCCGCGCCGCAAATCTCGCCGAGGAACTGTTGGGCAGGCGGCCAGGAGTATTTTCGTCGATCGACGAAATGCATACTGGACTCGATCAGCTCGATGCCCTGATCGTGACGACGTCACCCGATTTGCACGCGCCGGTCGGCATTGCGGCCTTTGAGCTCGGTCTCCATGTGATGGTCGAAAAGCCTATCGCGCTGACCGTCGAACAGGGCTCCTCACTGATCGATGCTGCGAAAAAGGCACATCGCAAGCTGGCGGTGGCCGAGAACTATCGGCGCGACCCAATCAATCGGCTTGCCAAGGCGCTGATCGACGCGGATGTCCTTGGTCCGCTTCACCTGTTCGTGCAGTCATCGTCCGGTTCGGGCGAAAAGGTGATCATTACGCCCTGGCGGCATCAGAAGCGATCCGGTGGAATCGTGGTGGACATGGGGATTCACTACGCTGACCTCCTCGAATATTTCGTTGGCCCCATCCAACAGGTTTTCGGGTTCAACGCCATTGTGGACCAGCGGCGGGTGGATTCGGCAGGCACCTGGCACGATGTCGATGCGGAGGATCTCTCGGTTGGGGTAGCACGGTTCGAAAACGGCGCAATCGCCAACTGGGTGATCGATCTCGCGGGCCGCGGAGAGCCGCACTTTTCCCGCGTCGCATACGGGCAGGGCGGAACGCTCTCGATCCCCCCAGATCGATCGGGCCGCTCACTTGGACTGACGCTGCGGCAATCGGGCCGAGATGTGGTGATCGACCCGGCCGACCAACTCGCGCTCGTATCCGACTTTTGGCTCGACGATGTCACAGCCCGATTGTTTGGTGGGTCGCGTTTGAGTTCCTACGATCTGGACTACCAGGTCATAGACTCCAACCTCCTCGCCATTGAACAAGCCGATTTCGCGGCGGCCATCATCGACGACCGAGCCCCGGAGGTAGACGGCGAATTCGGGCTGCGTTCCCTGGCGATCTCGTACGGATTCCTTGAGGCCGAACAACTCGGTCGCGCGATGACCGTCGCCGAGTTGCTTGCGGATTTCGAGACACCGTACCAGGCAGAACTCGGGCAACCACTCCCGGGAGGAGTTCGATGACGATCTGGTCTGGAACCATGGATCTTGGCGTTGTGCACGCCTTGGCATTCCCGGAATGCCGGGGTGGCGAAGGTCCTGTGATGGAAACGCTTACCACAATCGTGGAGGATGCCGATTTTGGCGCCGTAGAGATTGCTCCGATCCGCGATCCCGCCGTTCGGGAGCAAGCACGGGCTTTATTGAGCTGGTGTGGGCTCCAGGTTGTCTATCTCCCGATCTTGCCGATGTTGTTCGATGGTATCGAGATCGCCAGCGACGACGCTGGACGACGCGCTTTCGCTCGTCAGAGAATGCATGACCTTATCGATGAAGCGGTCTCGTTCGATTCAACCTTGGCCATGATCGGCACGCCACGCGATCCTGGTCCCGAACTTCGAGGGCCGGTGAAGGAGCGATTGGTCGAGGATATTCAGGAACTGTGCGACTACGCCGACGCCGGATCGACCAAACGGAGATTGCACATCACACTTGAGCCGTTTGACCGCGATGTGGAGAAGAAGCGCCTTATTGGACCAACCACCGAAGCGGCCGCCCTCGCCGATGCCGTTGATCGCGAAAACTTCGGCCTAACCATAGATTTGAGTCACCTGCCATTGCTACACGAAACGGCCGAGCATGCGATCGGCACTGCCGGGCGTCACCTGATTCATGCGCACATCGGCAATTGTGTGGTCGATGACCCGGACTGCCCTTTCTTTGGCGATTTTCATCCACGATTCGGGCATCCGAAGGGTCGCAACGACGAGGCGGAAGTCGTTGAGTATCTTGAGCAGCTGGAAGCGCATGAGTTTTGGGCGAACGCCCGGTCACGGCTGGGATCTACCCCGATTCTCTCGATGGAGTTGAAACCGAACCAGATCGATAACGAGACCAGCGGGGCGATACTCGCAAACGGCAAGCGAACATTCAATCGGGCATGGGCACATCTCTACCAGCTAAACGTGTCGACGCGAACGGTCAACGAGTGAGGATGCCTGTGGACAAGATCAAGATCGTAGTCTGGGATAATATCGGCAATACATTGCTGGGAATGCGTCCCTGGGAGGCGTGGCCGGCTGGGGTGCAGGAACGGCTGACGATCGAGAATCCGGACGCCAGATCGCATGTCGTCACGGTGGACGACCTCCTCGCGGGGCACGAATTCGAGATCGTGTGGCTTTTTGATGCCATCAAGTCGCAACGCGGGTTTCGAGATTTCTTCAATGAAGTCGATGCCCGGCTTGTGGACACCAGCGATCCGCAGGTGATTCCTCACGAGCTAGCCGATGCCGACTTCCTGGTGCTCCACAAGGAAACGCTCCCTCGCGGCGCATTGGATAACGCGAAGAAATTGAGGCTGATCCAGCACCTGGGGTACGACTACCGCGGTGTCCCCATGGAAGTGACAAGATCCCTTGGTATTCCCGTGGCGGCGACCCCATTGGTCAATTACTCGGCGGTCGCCGAACACGTCTGGGCGATGATCCTGGTCGATCTCAAGCGAATGGCTGATCAGCGGGACTATATGGAGAGCCGCGGATATCTCAACGAATGGGGCGCCTATCATCCCGGTGTCCAGATAGTCAGCGATCTGACATTGGGTTTGCTCGGTCTTGGGGAGATTGCGAGACCGGTCGCCCAGGTCGCCAGGGCATTCAACATGCGCACGCGTGTACTGGGACATCAAGCGCTTCCCCGACCTTGAGGAAAAGCTCGGTGTCGAGTTCCTGGAGTGGGATGAAATCTTCCAACAATCAGACGTGCTGTCGGTCCAGTTGGCGCTCAACGAACATACCGAAGGCATTATCGGCGCCCGCGAGTTTTCGCTGATGAAGCCAACTTCGCTTTTCATCAACACCGCCCGCGGCAAGCTCGTCGACGAACAGGCGCTGATCGATGCGTTGGAGTCAGAGGAAATCAGGGCCGCTGCGATCGACGCGTATGCCGAAGAACCGTTGTCCGTGGACAGCCCTCTCCATGCCCTTCACGAAGATAAGCAACATCGCGTCACCTTGACTCCCCATTCTGCGGCACAAGGACCATGGACGTGGATTCGCGACTCCCAGGAGTTGTGGTTCAACGTACGTCGTGTCCTTGATGGAGAACCCGTGAAGCATCTGGTTTCATAGGTTCAACTCTCTGTAGCCGCCCAATCGATCGGAGGTAGGAAGAGAAGACTGCAAGAAGGCTCGTGTCTCAGAGACTGTCAATCGCTGTCGGCAGAAAATGCCGCACAAAAAAAGGAAGTGCACTCCATGATCGTTCTCGTCGCCAAGTATCACGTCAAAGAAGGCAATGTTGACGCCGTAATCGAAGCCCTGACGGAAATGGCTCCCCTGGTAGCCGAGCACGAGCCAGAATGCTCACTCTATTTCGCCAATCGCTCGCAGGAAGATCCGAACCTGATCCTCCTTTATGAGCGCTATACGGACATGGATGCGATTGCCGCTCATCGCGAAACTCCGCACTTCAAGGAAATCATCGAAGGCCGAATCGTCCCGCTTCTCGAAAGTCGCGAGCGGGAATTCTTCGACGCTGTTGTTGGGTAGATCAGGCAACCGGCTTCGATTGGCATCTGCCGATGGACTACCAGGTGGGGGCCAATCGGCAAGCCAGCCGGTATTTGGCAGGGCTCGATCGTGACACTGAGGAGCGCCGAGACGCGCGCAATCTGGCTTCGGAGGATGAATGAAGCTTGTTTCCTTTGAAATACAAACCGCGCTCGGCGCTCACTATCGCATCGGCGCCCTGAATGAGTCAGGGCAGATCGTCGATCTCCAACTCGCCTATCGACAAGTGCTGACCAATGCCGGGGCGACTGAAACAGCGGCCGAACGAATCGCCGCCGCAGTCATTCCCTCATCGATGGTTGAATTCATCCGGGGTGGCCAGACATCAATGGGCGCCGCCCGGTCAGCCGTTCGCATGGGCAGAAGGTGACTCACAGAATCAGATTCGCTGTGCGCCATGATCCTGAGGCAGTGAACCTGCAAGCTCCGGTCCAGCAACCACCGCTCCTGCGTGATTTCATGGCGTTTGAAACGCACCTCAAGAACATCTACCCCAGGCTGGGTCGCGAGATTCCCCCGCAGTGGTACGAATTTCCTGTCTACTACAAAGGGAATCCGACCAATTTCGGAGCGAATGGCGAGGATATCGCGGTGCCGGAGTATGAAGATCAACTTGATTTCGAGTTCGAGTTGGCCTTCGTGATTGGGAAATCCGGAATCAATATCCAGAAAGATCATGCGCTGGATCATGTGTTCGGGATGATGATCTACAACGATTTCAGCGCACGCGTTTTCCAGGGTCGTGAGATGGCAGTTGGTCTTGGGCCCGCCAAAGGCAAGGATTTCCAGCGCGGGCACGTATTTGGTCCCTGGCTCGTGACGATGGACGAGATTCCCGATCCGTATGCCCTGCCCATGATTTGCAGGGTGAATGGTGAGGTTTGGTGCGATGATAGTTCCGGTTCCATGTACTGGAAAATCGAGGACATGATCGCACATGCGTCCCGCGACGAGCGTCTCGAGGTCGGGGAAGTGTTTGGAACTGGCACCGTTGGCTGGGGTTCGGCGGCGGAACGAGGCCTGTCCTTGAATCGTGGTGATGTCGTCGAACTGGACGTTGCCGGCCTGGGCACACTTCGCAACCGCGTGGTATGACGGCGCTTCTTCTCCGGTCGCTGATTGACACGTGTAGTGCGTGTCTCTGGTAGTGGCCGGTCTTGTGCCGGCCAATGAGTTCACGCAACGATGGGCGTCGGTGTTCGGCACCCATTGCAAACGACCGTTGGGACAATGAATGACGAGTATTCAATTTGGGTATTGCCTGCCCATTTTCGCGAACCCCACAGCCGGGCTTTTTCGCACCCCGAACTACGAGCAACTTGATGGCCCCACAACGCTGAGACTGGGCGCCTATGCCGAAGAAATCGGATTCGACTCGCTTTGGGTCGCCGATCATCTCATGTTGGGCAAGGACGAGGCCATTCTCGAAGGCTGGACGACACTGAGCGCGCTCGGCGGAGTGACGTCGCGCGCGAAGATCGGGATGATTCATCAATCCCATTACTTTCGGGACCCGGCGATTGCGGCGAAAATGGCGGCGACGCTCGATCAACTCACGAGTGGCCGTTTCATCATGTTCTATGACTATGGTCAGCAAATCCGGGAAAACCGGGCCTATCACCTCCCCTATCCTGACGAGGTTGACCAGCGCGTCGCGGAAACTGTTGACGGCATACGGTTGATCGTCGATCTGTGGTCGGCCAACATGCCAATCACCTCCACCCACGGGGCGTTGACCGTGACCGACGCGACTTGCACTCCGACTCCATTGCAGAAACCGCATCCCCCGATCTGGTTTGGTGAAGTCCATCCTGGTTTGCTCGCAGCCTGCGCGGAACTCGGGCAAGGCTGGAACACCACCCCCTGCGGAGTCGATGAGCTGGGCACGCCGACTGAAACTCCTCAAGGCGGCGTGTGACGTTGCAGATCGAAATGTCGACGAGATCGAGAAAAGCGTTGAGTTACAGGTGCTTATAGCACCTGAAGGTGAAATCAGGACGGCGTTGGGATCACTTCTGGACAAGGCTCCCGGCCAGGATGCGATCGACCCCGGCTTGCGGGCCTTCGTGGATGGTTCGAGCGAGTCCCTTCCCGAAACATTCTCCAACTCCACACTGATCGGCACTCCAGACCAGGTACGCGAGCAAGTACGAACTTATGTCAATGAAGGAGTCGATCACTTCCTGCTGTGGTTCCTCGACGCGCCAGATCGTTCAGGAATGGAGATCTTCGCTCGCGAGGTAGCTCCGGGATTTCGATAAATTGGCTGTATCTCCACCGGACACAGGATTCGAATTCCATCCCTGATTCACTGCCGGAGGTTTGATCCGAAAGGACTATGCCGTTTGGCTGGTGAAATGAAATGTTCTCCTCGTTGCCTTCCTGAAAAGGACAATTGTGACAATATCTTCCTTCACATCGAGCCGACAGAAAGCAACGAGCCGACGAGCATACATCGTCGGCTCGTTCGCTATGCCCAGCGTTCCCCGCTTCCCCGGGTTGCCGTTCGGCCGCTCAGGAAGTCCTTGAGTACGTAGTTGCCGAGACGGCCCGGCGACGCGTTGATCACCCGGCCTCGATTGACACGCATCAGATCCTCGACGAATCGGCTCATGTGCGGTGTGCTCTCAAGGAGGAAAGTGTTGATCGTGATGTCTTCGCGCGTGCAGCGCACGACCTCGCGCAACGTCGCCTCGAACGTTTCCGGCATGGGTGGGTACTGGAACATCACTTCGCCGTGCTCGATGTGGGCCGTCGGCTCGCCGTCGGTGATCACGATGATCTGGCGATTGCGGCCACGTTCAGGGCGAAGTTTCTCTCGGGCCAGTTCCAGTGCGTGCTGAAGGTTGGTTCCGTAGTTGTATTCGTTCCATTCCAACGTCGGCAGATCGACCATCCGCAGCGAATGTGCGGTCGCCGAGAATCCGATCAATTCAAGCATGTCCCGTGGATACTTGCTCCGAATCAGCGTATCAAGGGCGAGCGCCGACCGCTTGGCGGCATCCCAGCAACCGTTGTGAATCATCGAACGACTCATGTCGATCAGGAGCACCGTTGCGGTCGACGTTCGTGCCTCCCGATCCTGGACCTCGAAGTGCGAGGGATCGAGCCGAACCGGGGTGCCAGGTCCATTCTGCATCACGCCGTTCATGACGGTTCTTGGCAGATCGAGTACGAATGGATCCCCGAACGCCCACGGCCGAGCGGTTTCGACCAGTTCACCCGCCGCGCCGCGCCGCTGGACATCGTGTTCGCCGATTCCATGGTTCCTGAGCGACGAGAAGATATCCTCGAGTGCCTTTTCCCCAATCCTGCGTACTGCTTTCGGGGTTAGCTCAAGGCCCTTGTGACCTTTCTTGAGAAACCCGGCGTCGATCAATCGTTCTTCCATCCCCGACCATTGGTCGAGCCATTCCTGATCCTGGTCATTGAGTACCGAGTCGACCAGATCCGGGTCAAGTCCGCGTAACTCTTGTGGCCGGTGCACAGATCGCAATTGCGATTCAAGCTGGTCCATTTTCGATGCCCGCTCAAGGACCTGCATGGCAATATCGAGCGGTATCTCCTGGTTGCCATGATATTGGGATTGTTGAAGATTCGGCTGTGAAAACGGACCGAGGTGCGACTGAAGCTGTTGGAACAGATCCATAAGCCCGGTGTCCTGGAGCGATTGACGCATCATCTCCTGCATCTGGCTGCGCTGCCACGGCGATAGCATGGACATGAAATTCTGGGCAGCCTCCATCCGGCTCCGCAATCGCTCCCGGATTTCGTTCATGTTTTCGGCTCGACCACCGAGTTGCTTGGCCCATTTGTTGTTGAGTTTGTCCATATCCGGCTGTTGCCCGAGCCGTTCCTGCTCGAACGCTTCGTTGAGATCCTCGAGGAACTCTCGCATTTCATCAGCCGAGCCGTCTCCCGGCTGGGGTATGCCACCCATGATGTTGTTGAAAAGCGCATCAGTGATTTGCTGCTGGATCTGTTCTACAAGGTCCGCGAAGTCACGCCCCGCCTGAGCGTCGACGAACTCGTAGTCCTTGAGGTTGTCGATCCGCGAAGCAGTGTTGTCCGGAAGCCGATTGAGGGTCTCTTCCCGCCGGTTGAGATAGTCCGTCAATCGATCAACGTCATCGGGGTCGAGGTCGGATTGTTCGGCCAGTTGGGATTGTCGATCATGGATCGTATCCGTCTCTCGCCGAACGATGTCATCCAGCCGTTCCCTGATCTCGTCGAGCGACGATCCGAATTCGAACTGGTCCAGGAGCTGTTGTCGCTGTTTGCGAAGGCGATCGAGCAGGTCATTCAGACCCTGGCCGTCCATCCCGGGACTTCCCCACCGGAATGCGCGTTGTAGCGAAAGATCGAGGTTCCCATCGCGCAGGATATCCTCGGAGATCGAATCCATCAGCGCATCGGGACTGAGCGATGATTCGATCGACTCATCCCACTGCAGATACTCCAGGGAGCTAAATGTATGTTGATGCATGGCGGGCACCGCCTTTGCAGAATGGTGAACTAGAGACTGTAGCGCGTGCCAGATCCGGCGCGAGTTCGACGACTCACTTTCCGTATCTGATGCAGCCCTTCCAGCACAAACTCGATCGCCGAAGCGGATTCTTCCGGTGTGTTGGAACTGACCAGGGTCGAGGTCACCGTCCCCAGGGATTCGATCGCGCTGACCTGGTGGACATACGAGAACGCATCGGCTGAATCTGACACGGTTACTGTCAATCCATTTTCGAACGCGGTCAGGAGTGGTTCGAGCATTGCCGGATCGACCGACTTGAGAAATACGGCCTTGATGGCATCACCAATTATGCGCTCAAGCGCGTCATCGTCCTTGCCTTCGCCAAACGTCTCGAACTCGAGCTTTCCCATGGAGGAAGGGAAAATCGCATCAAGGTCAGAGATACGCGGAACTGCCACTGATTCCCCTGTTCGCATCGCTCGGCGCTCGGCATTGGCGATCAGCACTTCGGTGTTTGCCACTGTCATCCGCACCGAAACTCCGCTTCGCTGGGAAACCACGGGCGATCGCCGTGCATGGTGAGAGATTTCGGTAATCACGTCCTGCATGAACTGCGGCATCGTGACGCCAATACCAGGAATCGCAAAGTGCGATCGTTCCTGGCTCACGATACGGTTTTCGAGCTCAACAGTTGCCGGATAATGTGTCCGGATTTGCGATCCAAAGCGATCCTTGAGTGGCGTAATAATGCGCCCGCGATTCGTGTAGTCCTCAGGATTTGCCGATGCCACAACCAGGAGATCAACCGGCAACCGAACCTGGAAACCCCGGATTTGGACATCCTGCTCCTCCAGGATATTCAGGAGCCCAACCTGAATGCGCTCGGCAAGATCGGGAAGTTCGTTGAGATTGAATATCCCACGATTTGTTCGGGGAATGAGACCGAAGGAAATGATCTCTTCGTTGCTGAGGTAGCGGCCCTCGGCGACCTTGATCGGATCCACTTCGCCGATTAGATCTGCGACCGTGGTGTCTGGAGTTGCCAGTTTCTCTGCATAACGACGATCGCGAGGCACCCAATCGATAGGGGCCGTGTCTCCCATCTCAGCGACCAGCGCTTTGCCCGCATGGGAGATTGGGGCCAATGGGTCGTCGTTGACTTCGGAGTGGGACACGATCGGAATCCACGGATCGAGCAATTGGGTGAGGCTTCGGGCAATTCGTGTTTTCGCCTGCCCGCGCTCGCCAAGCAGGATGATGTCGTGTCCGGCCAGGATCGCATTCTGCAATTGAGGTACAACAGTATCCTCATACCCGTGAATGCCCTTGAATAGCGGAGTGTCGGTCATCAGCTGTGCAATCAGGTTTCCCCGGAGTTCGTCACGCACACTGCGCGACTCGTAGCCGGATTCCCGAAGTTGACCAAGGGTGGAGATTGTTGGATGGTCTGACATGGCGTGCTCCCTGCTGACCGAGAAATTGAGGGGATGAACGGGTAAGACGATCGGTACAACGTAGATCCGCCTTGTACCGATCATAGGTCATTCACGCCAGCATTTCCTGCCTATGCGAGCAGGTGCCGGGCCAGGAACTGGGCTGCTTCCGCATATCCCTCGATTCGATTATCGCGTTTGGAAAGCCCATGGCCTTCGTTGTCGAACACACGTAGCTGGACTTCCTGCCCGCGTGATTCCAGTGCGGCCACGATTTGCTCGGCTTCGAACAGGGGAACCCGGGGATCGTTGCGCCCGTGGATGACGAACAGTGGTGTATTGATGCTGTCGACGTGATTCAACGGGGAAATCTGCTCCAGCAATTCGCGATCCTCGTCCAGGAATCCGTATTCCGCGGACCGGTGCTTCCGCCGCCACGGGCCTGTTCGCTCGAGGAAACTCACGAAGTTGGCGATCCCCACGACATCCACTGCAACGCTCCACAGGTCAGGGTGGAAGGCAATCGAAGCAAGAGTCATGAACCCGCCATAGCTCTGGCCCATTACGCCGATTCGTTCGTGAACGATGTCGTCGCGGGTGCGCAACCAATCGACCGCGGCGGCGACATCCTTCACCGAATCGAGGCGGAGCCCCTTGTCATCGAGGTGGCTATAGGCCTTGCCGTAGCCGGTGCTGCCACGAACATTGAGTGTGAGCACGGCGATGCCAAGTGATTGGATGAATTGATCGGTTGGGATCGCCGACGAATATTGAAGACGGCGTTGGGATTCCGGCCCACCGTGAACCTCGACGAGCACCGGGAACGGACCGTTTCCTTCTGGCTTGAGCAGGAGGGCCGGAATTTCGAGCCCGTCAAAGGTCGGGAAGTGCACCAGTTCTGGCGAGACGACTTGCGGTCGATTCGCTGAATCCTCGCCTGACACGCGGGTCAAATCTCCATTGATCCCGGCCAGCACAATCATCGACGGATCTTCAGCCGTCGAGAACCCAAACGCCAGCGTCTCACTGTCTGAAGACCATGAGAATCGATCTACCGTGCCGCGTGGAAGTTCAGACAACTCGATGGGGCCACGTCGATCGATCAATGAGTGGATCTCGACTCGCGACCAACCATTCTCATTGATCGAAACAGCCAGATGCCGGCCATTGGGTGAGACCTTGAAGGACTCGATGTCCCAGGTATCCTCTAGCATGGACTGGCGTTCGCCATTTGCGAGGTCGACGCTTTCCAGGCGGACGAAGTCGCGACCTTCGTTGGTCAGCATCCAGACGCTGGAATCGTCTGGATGGAAACCAGCGCCGAGGATCCAGGCCTCGCCTTCATGACTGGTAAGGTTACGGATCGATTTCGTTTCGCGGTCGATCAGGAGCACATCGGCGTCGAGATTTGTGTTAAGGACAACAACCAGCGCCAGGGCGCCGTCTCTCGTTAATCCAACCGGTGAGGCGGTCCCTGCTGATTCGAGCCACATTTCGATGGCTCCCGATTGGAGGTCCAATCCGACAATATCGAATGTCGCTTCATCCCGTGCATTCGACTTCAAGAGCACGAATTCGCCGTTTCCAGCAATCACCCCTGGTTCGTGAATTGCATCCAGTCGGTGAGTGATCTGTGCCGGAGACGTGCTCCCAACGTCGATCTTCCACACTTGTTGTCGTTCGTCGCCACCCTGATCCATTCCGAACACGATCGTGCCGGACGGAGAACTCAGCAGCGACAGGAGGCGTTCGCCAAACGACGTCACTGGTGTGACGTCGAGCGTCTCCCGATTGAGGAGACTGAGTTGTGGCACACCGCTTCGGTCGTCGAGAATGGCAATGGTCTTCTCATCGACGAACGTCGGCATGCTGAATGAAGGGCGGTCGAAGAACGTGCCTGCCCTCAGGCGAAGTTCATTGAGAGGCAGCGTTGGTGCTATTGTCACGGTAAATGATCTCCTGATGAAACGACATCTGGATGTCACTGAATCACATTTGAAGATGTCTGGCAATTGCGAACGTTCTCGCAAACAGGTGTCCAAGGAGTACTACGAATGTCGCCACATCTCCGCAAGGCTGCCATTTTCCTGGCCACATTGCTCATTTCAGGCACAATTGGATCGGCAATGGCACAGGACAACCAGGAACAATATGACGAGATTTCGGAAGAAGTGGCTGTGATCCGGGAACTAGAGTTGCTGGAACCGCTCGATGTTGAGGTCAAATCCAGGGAGGAGCTGCAAGAGGAAACCCGCGAGGATTTGGCTACCGACTACCCGGAGCAGGATCGTGAAGATGACCAGAAAGTACTCGTTGCCCTCGGACTGATGGAAGCTGACCAGGATCTTGGTGAAGTTTACGTCGAGCTGCTCGGTGAACAGATCGCGGGCTACTACGATCCGACGACGAACGAAATGGTTGTGGTTGCCTCCGACAGCGAGGATGAACTGAGTGTGCTGGACCAGGTGACCTTCGCGCATGAGACTGTCCACGCACTTCAGGATCAGCACTTTGACCTCGAAACGTACACGGACATGCGACTCGACGGCACCAGTGACGAATCGTTGGCAGTCACTGCGTTGATTGAGGGAGATGCGACAGTCGCCCAGATTGACTTTATCCTCAGTGACATGTCCCTGGCCCGGCAATTCCTCGATGAGCTCGAATCCGATGACGCCTCGACCGAATCACTGGACAATGCTCCGGCAATTCTCTCGGCCACCTTGCTTTTCCCATATGAATATGGGCAGGGGTTCGTTCAGTATCTGTACGATGAAGGCGGGTGGGATCTGGTCAATGAAGCCTACGACAATCCACCTGCTTCCACGGAGCAGATCCTTCACCCCGAGAAATACATTGACGGTGAGGAGGCAATTGAGGTCGACGTGCCGGACCTTTCCGGTGCACTGGGAACAGATTGGCGCACGATCGACGACGACACGATGGGCGAGTTCCAGATCTCGGTCCTGCTCGGTGATGGCGAGTTGAGCGACGACCAGGTTCAGGCGGCCTCCGAGGGATGGGGTGGCGATTCATACACCGCGAGCGCGAACGGCGACGATGTGGTGATCGCCTGGCAAACCGAGTGGGACTCGGCTGAAGACGCAGAGGAATTCGCCAAGGCACTTGCGATTCGAGAGAGCGACCGCCTGGATGCCGATGTGGAAACCGAAGGCGACACCATTACCGTGGAGGCTGACGATGTCGTGGTCCAGATCGTGCAAGATGGCGAAACCGTTCAGTACGTTCAGGCAACGGACCAAACGACCCTTGACACAGTTGTCGCTGAACTGGACTAGCTGATTCCTCAATGCTGGCGCCTGCGCCTTGTCGGATGTGGCTCCGATGGCGATGATGCCTCAATGAATGAATAGAACGCCCGTTGACCAGCCATGGATCGTTGTAAGGGAATGTCATGCTTGTAGAACGACTGTCGGAATCGCCGAACCCCCAGTTTTCTCGACCCAATTGGCACGATCTGTGCGGATCCTGGCGTTTCCGGTTCGACGACGACGACCTTGGCATTCGCGATCGATGGTTCAATAACTCGGATACCCTGGACCGCGTGATCCAGGTACCGTTTCCTCCTGAATCCGACCTCAGCGGCATCGCCGACAAGTCGTTCCATCCGATTTCCTGGTACGGGAGAACGTTGGAGGACAATCGCTCCGGAGCCGACCAGCGACTGATCGTTCATTTTGGAGCCGTCGATTATCAGGCTACGGTTTGGGTCGATGGCGTTCAGGTGGGCGAACATCGAGGAGGTCACACTCCCTTTGAGTTCGACGTCACCGATGCGCTCAATCCAGATGCCGACGACCACTGGCTGGTTGTTCGAGCATTCGATGATCCCGTTGATGCCGAGCAGCCCCGCGGGAAACAGGATTGGCTGCCGGAACCGCATGTGATCTGGTACCACCGCACCAGTGGCATCTGGCAATCGGTGTGGAGTGAAGTCACGCCGTCCACACGCATCCTCAATGTCCGCTGGCGATTTGATAATGCTCGCTGGCTGGTCGACTACGAGGTCGAGTTGTCGCGAACACCGGCCCAGGGCACTACACTGGCAATCGAGCTTGATCTCGGAGGCGAGTCGATATCCACGACAATGACCACATGCGGGTCCCGGGTTGTCAGCGGTCAACTCAATCTCGGAACCGGCAACAAGACGATGGACCACGGCCGGATGTTGTGGTCACCCGCGCGCCCCAACCTGATTGGCGCCACGCTGACCTTGCGTCAAGGCACATCGGTTGATGTCGTCAACAGCTACATGGGATTGCGTACGATCGAGCTTGCCGGCCGGAAGTTCCTCATCAACGGTCAGTCGGTGTTCCTGAGATTCGTGCTCAATCAGGGATATTGGCCGGAAAGCCAGTTGGCAGCACCTTCACCGGATGCACTCAAGCGAGAAGTCGAACTCATCCACGAACTGGGCTTCAACGGCGCGCGCATCCATCAGAAGGTCGAAGATCCTCAATTCATGTATTGGGCCGATCGGACAGGGCTCCTGTTGTGGGGCGAGACAGCAAACGCCTTCACGTTTAGTGAACGCGCTATCGACCGTCACGCCGAAGAATGGCGAGAAGCCGTGCTTCGCGATCGCAACCACCCGTCGATCATCGCCTGGGTTCCCTTCAACGAGAGTTGGGGCATCAGCGAGGTCGGAGCATCCGTGCCTCAACAGGAAGCTGTCAAGGCTGTCTACCATCGGACCCATATGCTCGACGGAACACGACCGGTTGTTGGGAACGATGGTTGGGAGAATGTCGCCGGCGACCTCTTCACCATTCACGACTACAACTGGGACCCGCAGGTGCTCCGCGATCGGTACTCAACCGAAGACCAATTGCCGGCCACGATGGCGACCTACTTCCCCGGTTCTCGCCGCCTGGCGGTCGGGGACTTCGAGACATCCGGCAAACCGGTCATGGTGACGGAATTCGGAGGCGTCAGCTACGCGCCTGATTCGGGCGAGGAATGGTTTGGGTATGGCAAGGTTGGAACAAGCGAAGAATACGCTGCCAAGTACCAGGCGCTGACGGACGCGCTCGCCGAATCCGACCTCATTTGCGGATTTTGTTACACCCAACTCACAGACACCGAGCAGGAAACCAACGGTTTGCTGACTGAGCGAAGGGAGCCGAAGATTCCGTTCGAAACCATAAACGCGATCACCCGGGGCAAGTCCGCCTGATGGCGAGCGCCTACGACTGATCTTCTTCGATGGTCATGGTGCCGGGGAGCAGGATGGTAAGATGGGTCATCGAGCTTCCCGGCGCTGCGCCGTGCCAATGTCTTTCATTCGGTTGCACGAGCACTACGTCGCCCGGAGCAATGGCGCGCTCCCCGGATTCATCGGCAATAATGCCTTCCCCGTGGGTGACGACAAGTACCTGCTCCGTGCT
Source organism: uncultured Chloroflexia bacterium (assembly GCA_963763125.1). Lineage (GTDB taxonomy): Bacteria > Chloroflexota > Chloroflexia > Thermomicrobiales > UBA6265 > JACCYX01. The sequence goes on along the minus strand of CAVXMV010000007.1, from coordinate 57,589 downwards.
GTGATGGTGCCAGCGATTCCTGGCGCCGTCCACGAAGGTGATCGCGGTCACCCGTTGGGATTGGGCATCCAATTCGGTAACAATCTGCTGCCCCCGAACCTCGCCAATGAACATCTGTTCATTGTTTTGTGGCACGCTTTGATTGAAGTCCTGGGTTACGATCCTAACCATTGTCGAAGTCCCTTCTGGTAGATAGCGGTCTCTGTGAAACCTAGCATGGTTGAACTCAGTCCGCACGTCCGAGGCGCAGACACCGAATCAAGTCAAAGGTTCGTCCTCTCATGAAAATTGCTGTCATCTCCGACATTCACGGATTTTCCCTTGCGCTTGAGAATGTTCTCAACGACATCGACCGTGAACCGGGGATCGACCTTGTCGTTGCCGCCGGTGACCACTGCGAAGGTGGTCCCGATCCACTTGGCGCGCTCGACATTCTCCAGGAGCATAAGGTACACATGATTCGCGGGAATACCGATCGCGATCTTGCCAGGGGATCGCGCACCTCGGCGCTCGCGACCTGGGTGACTGAGCAGCTTGGAGCCGACGGTATAGCCATCCTTTCGATGTTGCCGTTTGACCTGCGCATCGCTCCTCCCGGTGGTCGACCGTTTGACGATGACTTGCTGGTAGTTCACGCCAACCCATTTGATGAAGATGGCCAGATCCCCCCCTGGGCATCGAATCAGGAGGTGCGCGAAATAATCGGCGACACCCAGGCGGCGGTGATTGCATTCGGTCATATTCACATCGCTTATGTGAGAAAAATCGACTGCCTTCAGTTGATCGATGTCTCTTCCGTCGGCAATCCGAAGGACGAGGATCTTCGCTCCAAGTGGGGACTCTGTACCTGGCATGAATCAGGATCGGAGTGGCGGACCGAACTTCGATATGTGGAATACCCACTAGCGGAAACGATTGCCCAGATGGAGGAGAGTGGTATGCCAAAATGGAGAAAGGCGGCGAACAAGCTCAAACGCGCTTCCTATCGGGAGCTTTAGGCAATGACACAGCGCATCGCGATTGTCGACTTGGGTACCAACACCCTCAAATTCTCGGTCACTGAAATCGACTCGACTGGCGCGCAAACCATCATCAACGCCCGCGCCGACACGGTCCGCCTGGGTGCCGGGATTGGCACGACGGGACTCATCGATCCGGTTCGAGCCCAGCGCGCTATCGATGCGTTGGTGTCGTATGAGCATGTAGCCAAGTCACTTGGGGCGGGCGCGCAGATCGGCGTCGCCACGGCAGCGTTGCGCATGGCGAGTAATGGCAGTGATCTTCTTGACCGAATCGCTGGCACAACCGATTGGAAGGTGTCGGTCATTTCGGGTGCCGAGGAAGCCCATTTGACCTTCCTGGGACTTGTCGGCCTCGCGCCAACACAAGGCACTGCCCTGATCGTCGACGTTGGTGGTGGGAGCACCGAAGTGATTCATGTGCTCAACCGCCAGCTGGTCGATTCCGAGTCGATCACGATCGGATCCGGCATCCTGGCAGATCGCGAGTTCTCAATGGATCCGCCCGGAAAAGTTGCTGTGGGCGCTGTAGAGCGTTACGCATCCTCCGTAATTACCGATTCGGCCGTACTGACCTCAGTCGAACAACCGGCACTGTTTCTGTCAGGAGGGAACGGTCAGTTTCTGAGCGAGTTGGCCGCGTGGGAAGAGATCGACGTTCCGTTCACGCCCATCGAGTTCCCTCGCCTTGTGGAAATGGTTGCCTCAATCCACAGTGAGAAGACGGCGACATACCTGAACATACCCACGGAGCGGTCAAGGATGCTTCCTGCTGGCGCCGCAATCGCGGCAGCGATCATTCGACTGACGTTCCCGAAATCATTGAAGGCGGTCCCGAGCGGCATTCGAGGTGGGCTTGTTGCTGAATGGACTGCCAATCGCAAGGTGTCGCCCTGATCTCCACCTGCCATGGAGGAAACATGAGCGAATCAACCCAGAAGTTATCCAGTTCCGTTCCGAGTGTGGTGCTCATCACTGGCGCTACCGGATTTGTCGGTTCCGGTATCCTTCGCGCCCTCGGCCGCCATCCGAATGAATCACCGACCGGTCCATTCGCTACATCGACGATCCGCTCCCTCGCACGCAAACCCGGAGGGGCGCTGGTTGGGGTGGAGCAGATCTTCGGTGACGTTACCGATGCGGGAACGTTGAGTGGGAAACTGGATGGCGTTCAGACGGTCGTGCATCTTGTCGGCAACATCGAGGAACACGGCGCCAGCACATTCGATTCCGTGATCCGTCAGGGCACGGAGAATATCGTTGGCGAGGCGAATCGGGCGGGAGTCACACATTTCATAATGATGAGCGCACTTGGGGCGCAGGACAATCCCGACTACCCGTATCACCAGGCCAAGTACCGGGCTGAAGAGGCTGTCAAGGCGTCCGGGCTTCCATACACCATCTTTCGCCCCTCGGTGATATTCGGTAAAGGCGACGGATTCATCACCGTGCTGGCAGGGCTCGTCAGGTCGTTTCCTGTAGTCCCGGTTGTGGGGTCTGGCCAGTCGAAGTTCCAGCCGGTCCAGCTCGATGATGTTGCGGCCTGCTTCGCCGAGGTCATCTCGAATCCGGATGCAAGTACTGGTCAGACGTACGAATTGGGTGGCGCAAAGCCCTATACGTACGAACAGATGCTGGATGTGATTGCGGCCGAGCTAGGCAGGAAGAAGCCAAAGGTACATGTTCCCGTACCGCTCATGAAGACTGTAGTGACCATCACTCATCCAATGCCGAAATTTCTCCGTCCGCCGGTCACGATCGATCAACTCAAGATGCTGGCACTGGATAACAGCACGGAGAACTCCGCCACGGAAATGCTGATCGGGCACAAACCCGTGGCGTTGGAAGACGGCATTGCGTACATACGCGACAGCTGACCGTTTGCCTGCCTTCCTCTTTCGTGTCCCGCTTGATCGTGGATAATACCCACAGCGAACCACGGGCGAATCGAGTTTCGCTCGATGATCCATGCACAATGAAGTGGAGTATCACACCAGATGGCGGCTGAAGCGAAGTCCCAGGAATTCGATCTCGTTCTTCTCGGCGGAGGCACGGGCGGTTATGTAGCTGCCATTCGTGCGAAGCAACTCGGTCTCAACGTTGCGGTTGTCGAGGAAATCAAACTTGGCGGCACCTGCTTGCATCGTGGCTGTATTCCAACCAAGGCGATGCTGAAATCGGCCAGCGTGTTCGATGAAGTCAAGGCGGCAGCCGAGTTTGGCGTGCATACCGGTGGCGATGTCGAATTCGTCTATGAGGAAGCACTGGGGCGATCGATCAAGGTCGTCGATGGCCAGTATCGTGGATTGCGATACCTGTTCGACAAGAAGCACAAGATTCCCGTGTTCATGGGGCGCGGCAAGCTCACTGCGACAACCACCGTCGAAGTCACTCCGAACGACGGTGGGGAAACATTCGAGCTGAAGGCAACGGATGTCATCATCAACACCGGCTCCCGGCCCCGCCCGATCGAAGGTGTGCCATACGACGGATTGCGCGTGATCAACAGCGACCACGCCGTGGTCCTGGAGAAACTGCCAAAGAGCTTTATCATCCGGGGCGGCGGCGCGACCGGCGTGGAATGGGCGAGTGTTTACCATCGCTATGGCGCCAAGGTGGCGCTGGTTGGACGGATCGTTCCCAACGAAGATGCAGAAGTCTCGCAGCAGCTTCTCAGATCGTTCCAGCGCCAGAAAATGGATGTTTACCCTGAAGCTCGACCTTCGGCAAGTGACATCGAAGTCGGCAAGGACACCGTGAAAATGAAGGTCAAGGACGCCAAGGGTAAGGAAACTCAACTCGAAGCCGAGGTCTTGCTGGTTGCCATTGGTCGTCAGGGCAATATCGAGAACATCGGCCTCGAAACTGTCGGAGTCAAGACCGAGGGAGAGTACATCCCGGTCGATTCGATGATGCGCACCAATGTGCCGCATGTGTATGCGATTGGCGACGTCAACGGGCAACAATTGCTCGCCCACACGGCGATGCATCACGGCATTATCGCGGTAGAGCACATCAAGAACCTTAATCCGTTCCCGCTTGATGTGCTGAATTCACCGAGCTGCACCTATTGTGAGCCGGAAATCGGTTCGGTTGGTTTCACGGAGAGGCAGGCAAAGGATCTGGGATACGAAGTCAAGATTGGCAAGTTCCCGATGTCCCCCAATGCCAAGGCAACCATCGAGGGGGACACCACTGGCTTCACCAAACTGGTGGTCGATGCCGATACCGATGACGTGCTCGGCGTCCACATCATCGGCGCCCACGCCACCGAACTGATCGCTGAGGCGGGATTGGCGCGCTATCTCAACGCGAGTGTCCAGGAACTCGCCACAACTGTGCATCCGCATCCAACCGTCTCCGAAGTAATCGGCGAGGCAGCGCACGACGCCCTCGGCCATGCAATTCATATCTAGGATTGTCTCCCGGCGTCGGGGGATTGTGGGATTCGTTGGTGTCATCAGAAAGGCGTCGACCACATGAGCACTTCGATTGCGGAACAGGAAACGACCGTTGATGCCGAGAAGTTGGCCAGCCAGATTTCGGAGTGGCTGAAAGATCGGTTGGACGAGAGTGGCGCCCGCACATTCGTGATGGGACTGAGTGGGGGTATCGACTCCGCCGTGGTGTGCGGGCTCGCCGTGCGCGGCGTCGGCGCTGATCGTGTGCTGGGCGTGATCATGCCCTCGGCATCCAATCCCGATGATGCGGTACAGGCTGCCAAGGTTGCTCACTCATTCGGGGTGAAGACGCTTACCGTTGGATCTCACGTCACTGGCTCAGACGTTTCATTCGGCGATGCCGACGGAGGCCGCGCTTGAGGCGCTACGCATCCTGCCTGAAGAAAATGATGGCGTCGATGCCCGGCGGCAGCTCGCAACGGCAAATGTGCGGCCGCGACTGCGCATGACCACGCTGTACTACGTGGCGAATCTCGTGCGCGGCATGGTTGTTGGAACTGGCAACAAGAGCGAAGCCATGATCGGCTACTTCACGAAATACGGCGACGGCGGCGTTGACCTGTTTCCCATCATCGACCTCTACAAGCATGAGGTCCGAGCGGTGGCCGCCCACATCGGTGTGCCTCAGAGCGTGATCGATCGACCGCCTTCTGCCGGACTCTGGCAAGGGCAAACCGACGAGCAGGAGATTGGCCTCACCTATCCTCAGCTCGATGAAGCACTGGCCGCGATCGAGGCTGGGACACGACGGCCATCGAATCTGACCGTGCTCAAGCGGGTGCAGGAGCTCAATTCGGTTTCCGAGCACAAGCGGCAGCCAATTCCCATCTTCAAGCAACAGCACTGACGATCAGCATTGCGCAGCCTTGAACCAGCGAACGAGTGGCCCGAACATATGCGAGCCACTCGTTTGCTATTTGCTGACCCGCCGCTCAATGGTTCCCGTTACGCGGATGAATCCAATGTTCAGCGATCGGCGCAGGGCAAATCCAACTGCCTTGCCGACCTCAGGTACCGATGGACTCTCCGTTTCTACCCACACCTCCGGCACATCGGAAGCGTTGACGAATACGCGCTCTGCCGGCAGATCGGTTGGCAGGGGCGCCTCGTCAAGGAATCGGGCCGCAGCCAGGTACACTCGAGATGTCATGAACGCCTCCGCCCGAAGAATCCAGTAGATGTAAAGGTCAATATACCCTGCGGGATCGGGCAGAGCCTTGACACTGCCGGAGTTGGATCGTACCTATTGGGGCGAGTGTATCGAAAGCGCAACGGCAGGATTGTCGATCAGGATCTTTCGTACAAAATCCCCGGTTCCACCAGCGGCCATGATCTCCAGCGTGAACCGTTCCAGCAGATGAATCCAGCCTGGTCCTCCACCATAGGCGACCAGGTCGGATGTCCTCGCCAGATCCTGGGAGACGAGGAGCTGGTCCGCAAATCCGGCTTCTGCCAGCCTCATCAGCATTTCCGCCTTAGGCGCGTCGTCGCCAAACCGACGTTTGCCGATCTGGTCGAACGACAACCATGCACCTCGCCGTGCAAGGCTGGTCAGGTAGTCGAATTCCAGTCTGCGATCCATGTGGCCAAGGATCAGTCGATTAGGCGCCAGTCCATGTTGCTCGACCAGGTCGATCTGTTCATGCGCCATCGTGCCAGCCTCGGTGTGCGTCGTAACCGGGTAACCGGCTGCCACCGCGACGCTAGCCGCCGCCTGGGCCGCGATCAGTTCGACCGGAGTAATCTCTTCATGGCTCGATCCGAACTTAATGATCCCTGGTTTGATTGCAGAATTGATATCGGAGAGCATTTCCTGTTCGATCGCTGATTGATCGAAGGCATTGTCCATTCGACTCGCGTGGAGATGCTTGTGCCGGCCGGTGACGGCGATAATGTTGACTGGCACGCGGCGAGCAATTGTCCGAAGGCCAATCAGGTCGCGGCCGTAGTCGGCGGGAGAGGCATCGACCATCGAGCGGCCCCCAACGGTGACGAATGACTCGAGTTCCTCGCAGGCCAGATCGATCCGGTCGAGCCGATACGCGGGTTCGGCCTCGGTGATCGCATTTGGGTCGCACAGGATGTGTTCGTGGTGCTGGCAAATGCCGAGTTGGTCCGGAGCAATCGGTCCGAGCACCGTCATGATGTACGGATCCGTTGGTTGAAAGTCGTCGATTTGATCGTCGGCCGGTTCAAACGATTCCTCGCCAGACAAACCGTAGTCGGTGTCCTCAAAGTTCCGGGGATTCCACATTCGTTGCTGCACTCCAAGAGGATTCGGACTCGTTGCCCACTTACCTGTTAATTGATTGCCGTTTACAATCTCGCCACCTGGGGTAAACCAACCCGAAGCCACTTCGCCGGGTATCTGAGCCCGGATTCGCGATGGAAACAGTAGCATCCCTATGTCCGACGTAGTACACACGGCGCCTCCTCGGCCTCAAACCGAGAAGTGGATCTCCACCCCGGTTGGTCGCGGCACTGTTCTCTTGTCGATTGCCACGTTCGCGGTAGGGTTCGCCCTGGCGGCCCAGCAGAGTAGTCGTCAGCAACTATTTCGAGGAAGATCTGGGACTTCGAGGTCCGCAATTTGGGTACATCACGGCGATTCGGGAAATCCCAGGCTTCCTCCTAATCTTCCTCACCGCGTTGTTCTATCGACTGCCGCTCCCTCGACTCACGTTCGGCGCCCTCCTCCTCCTGACGATCGGATATTCGCTTTACGGTTGGTCCAATTCGTTCTGGACGGTGGCGCCGTGGGTCATCATCAGCTCGATCGGCTATCACACCTGGCTGCAAACACAGAGTGCCCTCGGGTTGACCCTTGCTCGGGAAGAACATTCAGGACGCATCCTGGGACGCATGGCGGCCGTGAGCCAGGCGGGAGCCCTTGTCGCGATGGCTGTGGTGCTCATCACGTTCCAGCAAGGTTGGATGTCTTTCAACTCGACGTTTGTGCTCTGCGGCGCGATGGCGCTTGTCGCGGCGGTGGCGATCTTCGGCTTTCCTTCTCTCCACGATGGCGCTGTACGAGAGGTTACCCAGGAACGCGAAAAGATCGTATTTCGGAGGGAATATCGACTTTACTACCTACTAAGCTTGCTTGACGGAGCCCGACAGCAAATATTCTTTTCATTCGGGCTTTGGGTACTGATTGACCAGTACGGACTTTCGGTTCCGCAAATTTCAGCCGTCCTGCTCGTCACAACAGCTGCGGCCATGGTCCTCACTCCCCGTATCGGTCGGGCACTCGATCTCTATGGAGAACGCACGCTCCTGTTCTATGTCAACATAGCGTTTGTACTTGCCCTGCTCGGATATGCCCTTGTCACAAATTCGATCGCGGCAACCATCTGTTATGTCATCTACACATTCATCGCACCACTGGCTCCGATGGGCGCCACTGTCTACCTCCGGAAAATCGCACCTTCGGTTGACCTTGCACCGTCACTCGCCATGGGATTGACCATGCAGCACGCGGCGGCGGTGGTTGTCCCCGTAGTCACCGGATTCATCCTGAACTACGTGGGGTATCAAATCCCGTTCATGGTGGCGAGTGGATTTGCCGTTATTACCCTGATCGTGTCGCGCCAATTGAATCCGTCTGAGCAAAAATCGTCGATGAAGCTCGCTGAAGATGCGGAAACGAATGCCCTCCGCCGGGCTGCGTCTGGAAACTGATATTGTGCAGCGGTGCGCAATCGACGTCCCTTGAACGCGATCGTCCATGTGGGGTAGAATCCCTTGGCTCGGGAAGAGCGTTTTCCCCGATAGCTCAATGGTAGAGCGACCGGCTGTTAACCGGTAGGTTCGAGGTTCGAGTCCTCGTCGGGGAGCTGCTAGAGGCGCCGCTGAAATCCAGCGGCGCCTTTTCTTGTTCGGGGCACGGCCGCTGCGAATTCGCATTTCGCTGGAAGGAACATTTCACATGTCAGACCTCTTCAAGAATTTCATTGGCGGCAAATGGGTCGAGTCAGCCTCCGGAGCGACGTTCAATCGACGCAACCCGGCGACCGGCGATGTGGTCGGCGTGTTCACCGATAGCGACTCAAGGGATGTCGACGTTGCTGTTGCGGCGGCGAAGAAGGCATTCGAATCATGGAGGCTGTACCCGGCACCCAAGCGCGGCGAGATCCTGTTCAAGGCGGCCAGAATCCTGGAAGACCGAAAGGAAGCCTACGCCCGCGAAATGACCGAAGAGATGGGCAAGATTCTGGATGAAACGCGAGGGGACATCCAGGAAGCGATCGACATGACCTATTACATGGCTGGCGAAGGCCGCCGCATGTTTGGTCAAACAACGCCGTCCGAGATGCGCAACAAGTTCCAGATGTCGGTCCGCAAGCCACACGGAGTGGTTGGCCTCATCACACCGTGGAACTTCCCGATGGCAATCCCATCCTGGAAGATGTTGCCAGCGATCGTCGCCGGCAACACCGTCGTGCTCAAGCCGGCAACATTCACACCCAAGCTCTCGATCCGGCTAGTCGAAGTGCTGGAGGAGGCGGGCATCCCGGAAGGCGTGGTCAACATCGTTCTTGGCTCGGGCTCCAAGGTCGGTGAGCCGATTCTCAGCCATCCAGATGTGCCCATCATTTCCTTCACTGGATCAACGGAAACTGGTAGATCGGTCGCAATTGCAGCTGCCAAACAGAACAAGCGGCTGACATTGGAAATGGGTGGCAAGAACGCCGTCATCGTCATGAATGACGCGAATCTCGACCTTGCCGTCGATGGCATTCTCTGGGGCGCCTTTGGTACAACCGGACAGCGCTGCACTGCAACAAGCCGCGTGGTTGTCCACAAGGATGTTCAGGGCGAGTTGGCCGAGCGACTGGTTGCGCGCGCCGGCTCGCTGAAACTGGGCAACGGGCTCGACGGGAGCGTCAACGTCGGTCCATTGGTGAGCGCCGGACAACTCGAGACGGTACATGGCTACATCGATGTGGGCCTCCAGGACGGCGCCGTTCTGATTGCTGGCGGGAAAATTGCGCGGGAAGGATCCCTGGCAAATGGACACTTCCACGAGCCAACGATCTTCAACAATGTAGAACCGACGATGCGAATCGCCCAGGAAGAGATTTTCGGGCCGGTGGTCTCGTTGATTCCGGTTGATTCACTGGATCAGGCCATTAATGTCGTCAATGGAGTCGAGTATGGGCTATCTGCCGCCATCTTCACACAGGACGTAAACAACACGTTCCGGGCGATGCAGGATATCTTCACCGGCATCCTCTACGTTAATGCCGGTACGACAGGCGCCGAAATCCACCTGCCATTTGGCGGGACAAAGGGAACCGGAAACGGACATCGCGAGGCTGGCACCGCCGCGATCGACTTCTACACCGAATGGCAGAGCATTTACGTCGACTACAGCGGCAAGCTCCAGCGCGCCCAAATCGACCCGGTCAACTAACCGTGCACCTTCGCGACCGGCCTCCGCGCCGTTGCCGGTCGTGCCCCTATCGCGGGTGCTGGATGGAAATGAGCTGGGCCGGAATGTCCTGGTTCATGTTTCCAGATCGGTATCCTTCGAGATCCATCGTCACAAATCGATACCCCGCCGCTTTCACCGCCTCGATGATCGCACTCCGCTCGATAAACGCGCGTTCGAGGTCGTGCTCGGGAAATTCCAAACGAGCCACGTTTCCGTGGTGACGCAGGCGAAAGCCCCTGAAGCCCAGAGCCTGGATGCCGGATTCCGCTGTTGAGACTTGTTGCAGCTTCTCGACCGTGATCTTGTCACCGTAGGCAAACCGCGACGAGAGACAGGCAACCGCGGGTTTGTCGGCGGTTCTCAGTCCGAATCCTGCGGACAAGTTGCGGATTTCCTGTTTGGTAAGACCCACCTCCTGGAGCGGCGAGCGCACACCCAAATCACGGGCGGCGCGCAGACCGGGGCGAAAGTCGTCCAGGTCATCCGCATTCGATCCATCGATCACGAATGCAATACCCCGCTCGGCTGCGAATTCGCTCAATCGACCGTAAAGCTCCTGCTTGCAAAAAAAGCATCTCTGGTGTGTGTTGTCGGCGTATCGCTGGTCGGTAAGCTCCATCGTTTGCAGAAGTACATACTCGACACCGAGCTCCTCGGCCAGTGATCTCGCCTCGATCATTTCCTCCGGAGCATACGTTTCCGACAGGCCACTGGCAGCGACACATCGCGCGCCGAGCTCATCGTGGGCAACCTTCAACAACAGTGTGCTGTCGACTCCCCCCGAGAATGCGACGGCCACCGATTTCATGTCCCGCAGGATTGTTCGCAGGCGCTCCAGTTTTTCGGTTGATGCCGTATGCTGACGACTGGTTTCGAGCTCATCGATCATGGAATCTCCGGGATGCAAGCGACTTCGATTCGTATCGATCCTACCACCGATTCGGACAGGATGGCTTAAACCCGTGCCCCATGTAAAATGGGCGTGACGGAAAAAGACGGGCAGGTACATGCACCTGCGCCGGCGTTTCGTGTTGCGTTTCAACGATCCGCGGGGTCAATCGGCTTCGCAAATGAACTGGGAGGTTACGCTCCTTGAGCCTTTCTCACATTACAACCGAACTCTCACGGCACCCCGCTATCCGAGAAGCAACGAAATTGCTGCGATCCGGCACATTGGCCAATATTGCGGACTTTCCCGATGCCGCCGGACCTGCCCTGGCATCGGCGATCATCAAGGAACTAAACTCGCCAACCCTGGTTGTGACGACTCGTCGTGACCGTGCCGACTACCTTTCGATGGCCCTGTCGGAATACCTTGGCAGCGATTACCAGGTGGGAGTTTGGCATTCTCCTGACTCCCTGCCATATGAGCAATTGCCAACCGATCTCGAAGCCGGCGTCCGCCGTGTCCAAACATTGCACGAAATGCGATCCAGGGCCACGCCCCAACAGGTGTGGATTACGGCGATCAACGGTCTGATGCAACTGGTGACTCCACCTGATTCGCTCGAAAAGATGACATTGATTTTGCGAGTCGGCGCCAGTCACTCGGTGGATTCTCTGCACGCATGGGCAAACAAGGTGGGGTTCGAGACCTCGCCAATCGTCCAGGAGCCAGGCACCATTGCGCGTCGCGGTGGGATCGTGGATATCTTCCCCCCGGGGTCCGAGTATCCAGTTCGGCTGGACTTCTTCGGTGACGACATAGAAAGTATTCGCCGGTTTGACCCACACACTCAACGATCGATCGATCGACTCAAGCGAGTGACCTTGCTGCCCCCATCGGAACTTCCGATCTGGAAACTGCCTGACATTGTGGCATCGATCGACAAGCTCGATCAGTCAACCTTGCGGCCAGAGGTCGCGATCGAATGGAATCGGCGCCTCGATCATATGCGTAGCGCCGCAATCGGTGATTCGATCGATCTGTTTTCAGGATACCTGGTTCCCGAGAAAACCACGCTTCTCGACTATCTTCCGGCCGATGCGCGGATCATCCTCGACCAGCCGGACACGCTCTCCCTGGTATCAAGGCAAATCGAGTCACAGGCGCGAGACCTGGCCCGCACATTTCGATCCAGTGGAGAACTTCCCAAAGGGCTGGCTCTCCCCTTCCTTCCGGCAACCAGGGCTCTCGACGCCCTCGGTGCGCTCGCGCCGCTCAAAATGGGGGCGAGTGAGGCTGACGACCAGATCGCCATTTCAGCGGCATCGATCACCGATCCTCCCCTGTTCTCGGCCAACATGTCCACACTCACCGGCACGCTTGCCGATCACCTTGAGGATGATTGGGCGATAGCGCTGGCAACCGACCAGGTCGATCGCCTGACCGACATTGTTGAGGAAAGCGGAGTCTACCCCCGGCGGGACAAGTCCGGTCCGGAACAGGCATCGTCCCCGCTTCTCCCGGGCACGGTTGAGATCCAGTCGTCAGATCTCATGGCGGGTTGGTCTTGGCCGAACGGCAAACTTGCAGTTTGGTCCGACTTCGAGATGTTCGGGTTCCGAAAGCAGCCGCGCCACTCCGGCACACGCTCAACCACCGAACGGCGCGCCTTTGCCCAGAGCCTGGTGCCCGGCGAACATGTCGTCCACATCGACCATGGAATCGCGCGTTTCACCGGACTCGTGCGCATGGAAACGCAAGGAATCGAGCGTGAATACCTGCTGCTCGAGTACGAGCGGGGAGACAAACTCTACGTCCCGGTGGACCAAAGTGACCGGGTCTCGCGTTACAGCGGTGGTGGCCTGTCTCCCTCGCTCAACAGGCTTGGCTCTGGCGAATGGGTGCGAACTAAACGGAAGGTTCGCGGTGCGGTCCGGGAGATGGCATTCGAACTGGTCCAGCTCTACGCCTACCGGGAATCCGGAAAGGGCATCGCCTTTCCTCCCGGAGGTCGATGGGACATGGAGCTTGCCGAATCGTTCCCATACACGGAGACGATCGACCAGGCGAAAGCAATCGATGCCGTCACAACTGATATGGAGTCGTACAAGCCGATGGATCGTCTCGTGTGCGGGGATGTCGGTTTCGGCAAAACTGAAGTAGCGATTCGGGCAGCTTTCAAGGCCGTCAATGCTGGTCGCCAGGTTGCCGTATTGGTGCCGACCACGGTGCTCGCACTCCAGCACTTCACCACGTTCCGGGAACGGCTCGCGGCATTCCCGGTTCGGATCGAAATGCTTTCACGTCTTCGAAGCAAGAAGGAGCAGGCCGTCATCATGGACGGCTTGCGCAGCGGTGCCGTGGATATCGTGATTGGCACGCATCGACTTGTTCAAAGAGATGTTGGATTCAAGGATTTGGGGCTGGCAGTGGTGGACGAAGAACAGCGTTTCGGCGTCCGTCACAAGGAATTTCTGAAGCAATTGCGCACAGAAGTTGACGTCCTGACGATGTCCGCCACCCCTATCCCAAGAACGCTTCATTTGTCCCTCTCGGGCATACGCGACATCACGATGATTGAGACCGCACCGCAATCGCGGCTGCCGATCCGGACGTTTGTCACCTCCTTCACAGACCAGCTCATTCGGGAGGTGATCCTGCGAGAGATGGACCGGGGCGGTCAAGTGTTTGTCGTCCACAATCGCGTGCATGATATCGATCATCTGGCAGACCGATTGCGCAAGGCAGTCCCGGAGGCGCGATTTGGCATCGGCCATGGCCAAATGGACGAGCATGTCCTCGAAGAAGTGATGCTGGGGTTCGTGCGTCGTGACTTCGATGTGCTGATCGCGACCACCATTATCGAGTCAGGTGTGGACATCCCCAATGTCAACACTATCATCATCGATAACGCCGACACGCTGGGACTGACCCAGCTATATCAACTGCGGGGTCGTGTGGGGCGAAGCAACCACCGTGCGTACGCATACCTCCTCCACCAGCCGCACAAATCGCTCAGCATGGAAGCGATGGAGCGCCTGGAGACCATTCAGGAGGCGACGGAGTTGGGTGCAGGGTTGCGTGTCGCAATGCGCGACCTCGAGATTCGCGGCGCCGGTAACATGCTTGGCGCGGAGCAAAGCGGACACATCGCGACCATTGGCTACGAACTCTATGTTCGATTGCTGAGCCAGGCAATCGAGGAAGTTCGATCGGGTCAGCCAGCCCTTGAGCAGGGGCCCGTCACGCTCGATCTGCCGGTCACCGCCCTGATCCCCGAAGACTATGTGTCGGACACCGAGTTGCGACTCAATCTGTATCGCCAAATCGCGGGAGTCGAGACGCTCGAAGGGGCGGCTTTGTTGGAGGATGAGCTGCGAGATCGATTCGGCGACTTCCCGGATGAGGTGGAGCACTTGCTTGCACTGATCGTGCTTCGCATTCGATCATCGGCATTGGGAATTGACTCCGTAGTCGAGCGGGATCGCGAAATTGTCATTCGCCCGGTACAAACGACCCTTGTCGACCGCACTCGTCTGGAGTCGACCTTTGGTCCTGCGATCCGGATTACCCCAAACTCGCTTCGACTCAAGCTGCTGGAGCTGAAAATTCCGTGGCAGGACGCGCTCGACATCGTGCTTTCCGAGGCCGAACGCGCCCTTACCGCCCGCGAATTGGTAGAAGTGTGACGGCCAGTTACCCCTGACGAAGGTGGGCGACAGTCGCACCTTCGCCACCTTCGTTAGATCCGGCGGATGCACTGCGCTCGACGATCGGGTAGCCGCGCAATTCCTCGCGAACGACCTGTCGCAAAGTGCCTGTCCCCTTGCCATGAATTATGCGCACCCACGGCAAGCCGGAGAGATACGCGTCGTTTATGTATTGCTCGAGAACCGGCGCGATTTCTTCGGCACGGTACCCTCGAAGGTCGATTTCGATCGGCACAGTTTCCGTCATCGACGGTACAAGCCGCTGGCTTCGCTCATCTGACTCACGGCGAGACCGGCCAATCCGCTCAAGATTGGAGAGCGGTTGGCGAAGTTTCAGCGAGCCCATCTGGATCTCGGCATCGCTGCCATCGACCAGGAGAACCTCTCCCTTTTGATCAAGCGACACGATTCTCACGACGTCGCCTGGTCCGGATCGTTCGTTTTGGCTGAATCGCGGCCGGCGCCGTGACGGGTTTTCGACGCCGTTGCGCCAGCCGGATTTCACGTTCTGCAGTATTCACAGCGTCATTGGCATTGGCTCGGTCCGTCCTGGCTGCAATGCCGGGCGCATGTGAACGCTCGAGATCTCGAATTGCCTGGCGGGCGGCCGCGAGTTCCGCCTCGACTTCCGCGATCGCGTCATCCCTTGCCGCGAGTCGAATCTCCTCGGCCTCGCGAATGGACTGCGCTGCACGACGTCGCAAAGATCTCGCCTCCTCTTCGGTCCGTTGCGCTGCACGAAGTTGCTCCGTTATGTCGTCGCGACGTTGGCGAATCTGGTCGATCAGGTCTTCCGTTCGATCATCGCCCGGGGTGAGCAGACCGCGCGCTTCATCAATGATCGGCTTCGGCATTCCCAGGCGAGTGGCGATCGACAGGGCGTTCGAGCGACCCGGGATCCCGACCATCAATCGATAGGTCGGCGAGAGCGATTCGACATCGAATTCGACACTCGCGTTTTCGACCCCCGGAGTGGCGTAGGCGAAAGCCTTCACTTCGGAATAATGTGTTGTTGCCACCACCATCGCCATCTTGTTCAGGAGTGAACTCATCAACGCGCGCGCCAGGGCCGAACCTTCCTGTGGGTCGGTGCCGGCGCCGACCTCATCCAGCAACACGAGGCTATCGCTGGTGACATGCCCGAGCATGTCCACGATGTTCCTGATGTGGGACGAGAACGTCGAGAGACTTTGCTCGATGCTCTGCTCATCACCGATGTCGACAAACACGGCGGAGAACACGCTGGTGACGGATGTGTCATCGGCCGGGATGAACAAACCGGTCTGCGCCATCAGGCTGAGCAGTCCAATCGTCTTTAGGGCGACGGTCTTGCCGCCTGTGTTGGGACCTGTGATTAGCAGGACTCGGAAGTCTTCCCCGAGCTCAAGGCTGATTGGCACCACGGTGTTGGGATCGAGCAGGGGATGTCGAGCATTGACCAGGCGAACACGGTGCGTGGGATGACCACGGTCGCGCTGGTCGCTCCGTCCCCGTCCAGTTTCCTTTGGTGGCTCATGGAGTGCTGGTCGCGTTGCCTGCATCGACGATGCGAGACGCGCCTTGGCGAGCGCCAGATCGATTGCGGCAATCGCCTCGACCATCCGCTCCAACGCATCGCGCTGGTCTCCGATCTTCTGGCTAAGGGCATCCAGGATTCGCTCGATCTCATGTGTTTCGGCAAGTTGTTGCTCGCGCCAGCGGTTGTTGAGCTCGACAACGTCGAACGGCTCCACGAACAGGGTTTGGCCGCTGGACGAGGTGTCGTGCACGATGCCACGAATCAGGCCGCGGGCTTCTGACCTCACCGGGATTACGTACCGGCCATCACGGATCGTGATGATGTTCTCCTGCAGGGCGGAGCCGTAGCGGCCACCAGAGATAAAACTGTTGAGCCGATCCATCAGCCGATTGTGCGCGATTCGAACCGCCTTGCGAATTCGGGACAGCTCCTCGCTCGCGCTGTCGAGAACATCCGCACGGGGCCCGATTGATCGATTGAGGTCGGTTTCCAGGGGCGAGAAATTATCGATTGCCTCGGCAAACTCGCGGAGATTGGGATACCTTTCCTCCGCGTCCGGCATTCGAATGAATGTACGTTTCACCTCGCGACCGGCCCTCAAGGTGTCCAGCACCTGAAGGAGGTCCTGAGGCATGAGGCGGGCGCCCTTGTCGGCCCGTTCGATTTCCGTTCGTATGTCACGAGCGCCACCGACGGTGAATTCCGGGAACTGACCCCAGAAATCGACCGCCTCGGCGGTTACCTCGAGCAGGTATCGAACGATCTTCCGGTCACGGCTGGGGCCGATCTCGCGTGCGCGAACGGCCGCCACGCTGTAATTGCAATGGGTCGAAAGACGACGCAAGATCTCGCCGAATTCCAGTTTTTTCAATGCGTCAGATGTAGACACGTTGTGCTCACTTTAGTGATTGCAGGTGTAGGGTGTCGGCTATCAGCGTACAGACAGCCGTTCTCGGCGAACTATTCTGATATCACCTGTTGACACGAACAAGTGTTCGACACTATAATCGCCGCAACAATGATACCCGGTATGCCCGCACGTTCTGGGTACTGTTTCAGCCAAAGGACATCGGATGAAGATTCTCTCCCAGCGCCAGCAGGCCATTCTCGACTATATCGGTGTCTTTCTGGATGACAATGATTATCCCCCCACAATACGCGATATCCAGCAAGAGTTGGGTATTTCATCGACCAGCGTTGTTGACTACAACCTCAAGGTGCTGGAGGAACGGGATTTCATTCGCCGCAATCGCAACATTTCGCGCGGCATCGAACTGGTCGGGCGTGGTCCGAACCGGTCCAACATGATCAGTATTCCCGTCATCGGGCAAATTGCCGCTGGTCTTCCAATTCCAGTCCCGGGACAGCTCGAAGGCAGCGACGTGGCGGACGTGATCGAACTCGGCCCGGAACTGGCTCCTCGTGGCGGTGGCGATTTGTTCGCCCTCCGCGTACGCGGTCATTCAATGGTCGACGCCTTGATCAACGATGGCGATATCGTTGTTCTCAGGCAGCAGGAGACCTGCGAAAACGGCGAAACTGTCGCCGTCTGGCTTGAAGACGAAAAAGAGACCACGCTCAAGAAGTTCTACAAGGAAGGCGCACAGGTGCGACTGCAGCCAGCCAACGTGACGATGGATCCAATCTACACCAGGGCGGACAACGTCCGCATCCAGGGCAAGCTGGTCAGCGTGGTGCGCTCGATCGACTAGCGATTCAGGGTGCATTCCATCGACAATAGACCGGTTCCATTCCTTCCCGGGTGGAATCGGTCTTTTTGCATGTCATTGGTCAGGCACGACGCGCCCGCCAGGCATGGTTTTCCCAGAGGATGTGGTTCCTTGTTTACAACGTTGCTCGCAGGTACCGGATTTTCGTTCTCGTCTGGTCTGAACGCCTACCTGCCGCTCCTGATCCTCGCCCTGGTTGATCGCCTTGGCACGGCGATCGAACTAGATAGTCCCTATGACGGAATTTCGTCAAACATCGGAATCCTGATCCTGCTTCTCGTACTGCCTATCGAGCTTATCGCAGACAAGATCCCCAGGCTGGATCACTACAACGACATGCTGCACACTGTGATTCGACCACTGGCGGGAGCGTTTTGCTTCATGGCAATCGCCAGCCAGGATGATGACTTGAACGTCTGGGTTGCGGGAGCGATCGGCCTGCTGATCGCGGGCGCTACCCACGCCTGGAAGATGAAGGCCCGGCCATCGATTACCTCCGGGACGAATGGCCTGGGCAACCCGTTTGTCAGCGTGCTTGAAGATGGTGTCGTGATCGTCGTCTCAATCCTTGCTGCCGTGGTTCCGCTGGCCAACATCGTCGCGATACCGCTGGTGCAGCGCTGCTGAGACGATCGTATATGCGAATGGCGGCAGGCGAAAGCCGCACGGTGCAGGCGTTTCAGCCGAAGTCACGGGCATAAGGTTGCGTCGGATCGACTCAACTTATACACTATATCCAGACTAACTATCTGGAGCAATGCCCACCATGCCAAATGCTGTTGATTTCAAGGACTATTATCAGGTTTTGGGCATCCCACGGGATGCCGACGAGAAGGCGATTCGTTCTGCCTTCCGCAAGCGTGCCAAGGAAATGCACCCGGATGTAAACCGGGATGACCCGAAGGCCGAAGAACAGGTTCAAGGACCTGAACGAAGCTTTCGAAGTGCTATCCGACACCGCCAAGCGCAAAATGTACGACAGGTTCGGTGAGGATTGGAAGCGATACCAGGACGCCGGCGTTTCCCCAAGCGACATGTACCGCAGAGCCGGTCCTGCTTCTGGCGGAGCGCGACCGGCGACATCGGCGGAGGATTTCGGTACCTGGTTTGCAGGCGAGAATGGCAGCTTCACGTTCGAATCTGCCGATAGCGGCGGTCGATTCTCCGACTTCTTCAACCTGCTATTTGGCGGGCAACAAGGAGCAGCCGGGCGAGTTCGCCAAGCAACTGCCCGCCCGCGCCGGGGAGACGATCTCGAGGCGCCCACGACAATCACCATGGAAGAAGCGGCCAGAGGCGCCCAACGGCGACTCACTGTCAGCTCCCCGGAGACGTGCACCATATGCAAGGGTACGGGCGAGGTGCGCGGTGGGCTGTGCCCTCGCTGTGATGGCATCCGGTACGACCCAGGCCATGAAGGAACTTGAAGTTTCGATTCCGAAGGGCGTGCAGCACAGGCTCTCGGGTTCGTATCTCGGGCAAGGGGGGCCCGGGGTGAATGGGGGGCCGCCAGGCGATGTCTACCTGGTAATCCGGTCGTTCCCCACCCGCGATTCGAGCGGGAGGGCGATGACCTGATCGAAACCGTCCCGGTCCCGCTGTACACGGCGGTGCTCGGTGGTGAAGTAGTCGTGCCAACTATCGATGGCCAGGTTGCCTTGCGCATCCCGGCAGGCACCCAGGCTGGCAAGCAGTTCCGGCTTCGTGGCAAGGGCATGCCGAAACTGGGCTCTTCCAAGGGTGAAGCCGGTGATCTGCGGGTCAAGACCAGCATCGAGTTGCCAACCGACCTTTCAGAACAGGAACGGACCTTGTTCGAGCAGCTTCGAGCCCTTCGCAGCTAACGGCGAGTCGAATTCGCAATCCGCTTCCGAAATCTGCGACAATTGACACGAAGAACGGGTGCAATGGCCGGGTGACCCCGGCCGTTCCTGTGTCTTCTCGAAACATCAATTACGAAACGAGACTCGCAGGGAGATCAAGGCGTCATGCCAGCAACAATCATCATGGGCGGTCAATGGGGCGATGAGGGCAAGGGCAAACTTGACCGATGCCCTGGCCGCCAATGCCTCCATGGTTGTGCGCGCCAATGGTGGAAGCAATGCCGGCCACACGGTGCAGACTCGAAATGGCACGTTCAAGTTGCGCCTCGTGCCGTCTGGCATCCTCAATCCGCACGTTCGGTGCGTGATAGGCGCGGGCGTCGTGATCGAACTTGGCACGCTTGTCGGCGAGCTGCGTGGACTGCAGGATCAGAGGCATCGACATCTCCGGGATGCTCATCTCCGACCGTGCCCATCTTGTCTTGCCATTCCACAAGCGACTCGATGAGCTCGAGGAGCAGCGTCGCGAGCAGGACGAGATTGGCACCACCCTGAATGGCAACGGACCGGCCTATGCCGACAAGGCTTCCCGCCATGGCCTCCGCGTGTGCGACTTGTTGCGACCGGAAATACTGCGACGAAAACTCGCAATCGAAGTCGATGCAAAGAACCAGCAGCTAGTTGGAGTCTTTGGCGATCAGGTGATGGACTTCCAGGAGCTTTACGAGGAACTTGATCGAGCTGACAGAATTCATTCGCCCGATGGTTATCCCTACTGAGGTGATCGTCCAGGATGCGCTGGCCGATGGTGAACGCATCATCGTTGAGTGCGCTCAGGGCGCGATGCTGGACATAGACTACGGAACCTACCCATACGTTACGTCCTCATCACCAACTGCGGCCGGGGCATGCCAGGGAGCCGGTGTCGCTCCGTCGCAGGTGGAATCCGTCCTTGGAGTCTACAAGGCCTACAGCACACGCGTTGGCGGCGGTCCGATGCCGGCGGAATTGCTGGACGAAACGGGCGAGCTGATTCGCCAGCGCGGTCGCGAGTGGGGCGTGAACACGGGGCGTCCACGGCGCACCGGTTGGTTCGATGGCGTCGCCGCACGGCAGACCAGCCGCCTGAATGGCGTCACCGAGATCGCATTGACGCTCGCTGACGTGCTCGATGTCTTCGACGAGATAGGTGTCTGCGTTGGCTACAAGGTCGGCGACAAACCGTTTGGCCATGTACCAGCGCTACTCGATGAACTCGATGGGGCTGTGCCGGTCCTTGAGTTCGTGCCGGGCTGGATGCAGGACACCACCGCCGCACGCGCATTCAAAGAGCTCCCCAACGCCCTGGTTGAATATCTGGGAGTTATCGAGGCGCGTTTGGGTGCACCTGTGCGATACGTGGGTGTAGGACCGGACCGTGAGCAGTTGATCGATCGAAACGCCTGACAACTGTCAAACAATTGGCAAGGTTAGAGATCCGAATGCTCACGCTTCGGATCTCGTTCCATGAGTCGCGCGATCGCCTCCGCTGGTGACACACCTTCGAACAGCACTCGATACATTTGATCGATGATCGGGAGATCGATTCCGTGCCGTTGACCCAGGGCACGGGCGGCGCGGGTTGTAGGCACCCCCTCGGCAACCTCCTGTCATCAATTCGAGAATCTCCCGGAGCGGCTTCCCATGGGCGAGCGCCACTCCCACCTGATGATTGCGCGAAAGAGGGCTGGAACAGGTAGCAATCAGGTCCCCGATTCCCGAGAGTCCGGCGAATGTGAGCGGCTTCGCCCCGCATGCCACGCCCAGTCGGGCAATTTCTGCGATGCCGCGGGTGAGGAATGCCGCCTTCGCGTTGTCTCCCGCCTCGAGGCCGTCGGCGATGCCGGCGCCAATCGCGATAATGTTTTTCAGCGCCCCCCCAAGTTCCACTCCGGGCACATCGTCGCTGACGTATACACGGAATCGTTGGGAGTGCAAGAGCCCCATGAGATTCTCTGCAACGACTGGATCGCTGGATGCGAGTACCGTCGAGGCCGGGAGACCAGCGGCAATCTCGGCTGAGAGGTTGGGTCCGGAGATAACCCCGATCCTCCCATGGTTCCCCATCAAGGATGCGATCACCTCTGAGGGGCGGAGCAGCGAATCGACTTCCAGCCCCTTGACTGCACTTAGGATCGTCTTTCCACGGAGACCAGGCTTCACCGCCTCGAGCGAGATTCGCAATTGCTGTGTCGGCACGGCGACGACCACGACGTCGGCATGCGTGAGGGAATGTGCACCGGTGTGTTCGATGCGGATTGCCGCAGGTATGGCAACGCCTTTCAGGGACGACGGATGTCTCCGGTCGTTACCGAGAATCATTGCCGAAGATTCCCGATGCGCGATCAGTGTTACGCTCTGGCCAGCTTCGTTCGCCAGGATCGCTAGGGTCGTACCCCAAGCACCGGCGCCCAGGATCGAGACGCGGCGGTTGCGTGACTGTGCATGTTCGTGATTTGTGGTCATTGACACGGTTCCCGGCTGGTTCGTAGACTCATCGACTTGACAGATGCGAACGCAGCGCATCGAGAGCTGTCAATTCCGTGCTGGAATTGATCGCACACCAAAAGGAATGGTGCCATGACCGTGCAAGCTCCGCTCGATTCGGTTGCGATTCGCAAGATCATCCCACATCGATATCCGTTCCTCCTGATCGATCGCATCATCGAGCTGACCCCTGGGGAGCGGGCAGTCGGCATCAAGAACGTGACCGCCAACGAACAGTTCTTCCAGGGACACTTCCCCGAATTTCCCGTGATGCCGGGCGTGCTGATTGTGGAGGCTATTGCCCAGGTTGGCGCCGTCGCGATGCTCAGCCAACCGGAATACGAAGGTCAACTGGCACTGTTCGCCGGGATCGAGAAAGTTCGATTCAAGCGACAGGTCAAACCGGGAGATACGATTCGGATTGAGGTTGAACTTGCTCAGATCCGCCGAAATATCGGGACAGGAACTGGTATTGCAACGGTTGAGGGCGAGGTGGCATGTAAGGGGGACTTCATGTTTGCACTGGTTCCGGATCAAAGCCAAGGGTAATTCCCTCGCGATTTATCCCGGCCGCGATCCGGTTGTCACAGTCGCCAAACGCCGCCCTCCAGACCACAGGTGCGCGCCCTTGCCTGCGCATCCCATCGGCGTGCGACGACAGGCTAGCAAGGAAAAAGGCATGGCTCGGAGCAACGCGGTACACTAGGTGAAGCCTTTGACGAGCATTATCCGGCGCGACGGTTACCTTCCGGACGACAAGAATGCGACGCGCCAAGAGCTGTGATTCGAGCCGATTCAAGGAGCGGAATCTTGTCATCTTCCGGGAAGACGATGGGCTTGATCCTCATCGGGATCGGCGCGGCGATTGGTGTTGCAGTTGGGGCATGGCTGCTGGCAGGTTTGGCTGAAGACTCGATGCGCCTTTCCGGCGCATTGCTTGGCTTCGTGCTGCTCTTGCTCTTTATCGTTGCCCCCTTGGTGGGTGGCGGTATCTTCATTCTCAACAAGGGGCGCTCCGAAGAAAAAGAACTGGCTCATGTCCGGGCCCAACGGGCTCTGATCGATATCGTCAAGACACGAGGTCAAGTCCAGATCAGCGACCTCGTGCTCGAACTCAAATCCACTCGCGACCAGGTCCAGCAAAATCTTCACGACCTCGTTGGTCGAGGATTGTTCTCCGGCTACGTGGATTGGGACAAGGGAGTTCTGTACTCGGTTGAGGCCTCACAGCTAAACGGACGCCAAACATGCCCAAACTGTGGCGGTCAGCTTGAGCTGGCCGGCAAGGGGCTCATCAAGTGCCCGTATTGCGGTGCCGAGATTTTTCTGTAGTTCGTCGTTCAACGCATTTGCGGAAAGGCTGAAACTTGGAGAAACGCATCGAGAACCTGCTCAACCAGATTTCAGGGTATACCGGCTACCGGTCAAAGGAGGATCGTCGGGATGATGATCGCCGGTTGCGCGAAGCCATTGCCAACAGCCTGGGAACGACCGTGGCAACACTGGGCGGCGTGAGTGCCAAGCTGGCCGAACAGCGAAAACTTACCCACATCTCGACTATTGAGCGTACCGTGGGCGCCACTCGCCTACTTGCTGATCGGGTCCGCACGGCCACCTATGGCTACGGTGGCATTTTTACCGATCGATCCGTCGATGACTTTGCGCTCACGCAATTGCGCCAGTTCGACAACGCGTTTCAGCAGGAGGCAAAGTCACTCGACGACTTGGCGAACAGGATTGCTGCCTCGCCTGATGGGCCGCTGGATACCGACATCACCGCCTATCAAACCGAACTCAATCGGCTGGGCTTGTTGTTCGATGCCCGTGCGGCCGTCATCGACACTGCACGGCCAAATAAGGATGCAACGGTATTGTCCCTTCTCGAGCCACCTGCAGCGCCAAAGGTGTCTCCGTTGGCCGCGATCAGGATCGGTGACGCGCTATCGATCCTTGGTGACAACTTCCTGGTCGATGCCACGGTCACATTCACTGATCCCGAGCTTAAAGGTGACGCTTTCCCGGGTTGGAAGTGACAAGAACGGAACGCCGATCTGGCTTCTTGGCGGGACGACCGCCGACGTTGAGTCCGCAAGGCTGACCGAATCCGAGACCGGAAGTGGCTCCGTTGGCAGTGGCCGTTCGGTGGAGGCGGTGGTAGCGACACCGACCGAAACCAAGGAGGGCGTTTCGGCGCAGTTTGCGTATACTGCAACCATGGGGAACAGCGTGTCGTTTTGGTACTCGATCGGAGACCAGACCCGTGCTTTCACGGGCACCCCGATCGACGATGCGGATATCGAAGTGTACGGGCAAGCTTAGGACCACAGGAGGTTCAGGAAAATGGGAATTCTCGATCGCATGTCACGATTGGTTCGTGCCAACGTCAACGACCTGCTCGACAAGGCCGAAGATCCTGAGAAAATGATCGACCAGATCATTCGCGACATGCAGACGAACATTACGGATGCCCGCCGGCAGGTCGCGGCCATGATTGCCCAGGAAAAGGAACTGGAAGCCGATCTCAAGGAGAGCGCCGACCTTTCCTCCGAGTGGGGCCAGAAGGCTCAGCGAGCAGTCAGCGCCGGCAAGGATGACCTTGCGCGCGAGGCACTGCGACGCAAGCGCGACAGCGATGAAAACCTTGCCGTCTACGAACAGCAGTTCCAGGTTCAGCAACAGACCGTCACCAAGCTGAAACAGCAACTTGCAGCTCTCGAATCCAAGTATCAGTCGACGCTCAGCCAACGCGATGCGTTGATCGCTCGCCAGAAGCGGGCCGCTGCGACCAAGGCGATTGTTTCCAAGTCGTCCTCGGCGGTGGCATCGCTCAACTCGGGCCTGGATGCAACATCCGAGCTCAATCGCATGGAATCCAAGATTCGTGCCAATGAGTCCGAGGCAGCGGCCTATCAGGAACTCGAAAGCGAATCGGTCGATGCCCAGTTCCGCGAGCTGGACTATGACATCGACATCGAGGAGCAGCTGGAAGCGCTCAAGGGCGGCAAATCGACAGTCGCAGGTGAGCTTACTGGTACCGCCACGGCACATGACGACAGCACCTCGTCGCTCGGGTAGGGCGACCAAAATCCGATGGCCGCGAGGGATGGTCCTGACCCGGTTGGGCGCCTCGTGGCCATCGGACTCATACCGGAGGACTTGACGTGGCTTTGATCGATGTCATCGAATATCCCAATGAAGCTAGCAACGAGCTCGTGCATCGGGAACCGGAAGATTCATCCGGAGAATTTCGATTGGGCTCTCAGCTCATCGTGCGAGAAAGCCAACGCGCTGTTTTCTTCCGCGACGGCAAGGCGCTGGATATCTTCGGACCAGGACGCCACACGCTTTCAACCAACAATATTCCCCTACTCGGCGCACTGATTGGGTTTCCATTCGGCGGCGACAGCCCGTTCAAGGCAGAGGTGTACTTTGTCTCGATGCGGGAGTTCACCGACATGAAATGGGGATCGGCGCAACCGCTGGTGTATCGGGACACCGAATTGGGAATGATCCGCCTCCGAGCCTTCGGTACGTACAGCATCCGGGTCGCGGATCCGCAGCTCCTGGTGAATCAGGTCGTGGGAGCTCGGGGAAGTTACTCCACCGGGCAGATTGACGACTTCCTGAAGAGCGTTATTCTCAACCAGTTCAACGATCTCCTTGGCGATGTCCACACGTCGATACTCGACATCCAGGGCATGACGAAGGAAATCGCGGATGCGTCACGAGCTTCGATCGCCGAACCATTTACTCGTTATGGCCTCGAATTGACAAGCTTCCAGATCAATGCGATCACTCCGCCAGACGAGGTGATGGCCATGATCGACGAGCGATCGGGCATGGGCGCAGTTGGCAATCTGAACGACTACACCAGGTTCAAGACAGCTCAGGCCATCGGCGATGCGGCCAACAACCCGGGTTCTGCTGGAGACATCACTGGCGCCGGAGTTGGGATGGGAGCGGGCCTTGGAATTGGCCAGGCGATGGCAGGAGCGATGCGCGACGCACAGACGGCGCCGCCAACTGCCCAACCAGCCGCGACAATGTCATGTCCCTCCTGCAACGCCACGATTCCTGCCGGTTCGAAGTTCTGCCCTGAATGCGGCACGAATCTCGCGGGCACCAAATGCGGCAATTGTGGCGCACTCAATGCCGCCGGAGCGAAATTTTGCAGCACGTGTGGCAAGCCACTGACCTGATTTTCCACTGGATTCGAACTGGAACTACGAGGGACGGGTGCAGAAGCACCCGTCCTTTCTGTTTATGTGGTCATTCAGGTGCTTTGACCACGCGGATCAATGGGAAACGTCATGTTCAATCAGTTGATTTCATACAAACTCTCCGAAAAATTTGGTAGAATTAGGTGTTAGGCTCACGCCTTTTCCCACTATTCAGGAGCCATTTACTGTGGACAGAGGAAACGTTCGCGTTGCCAGCATTGAGACCGAAATGCGGCAATCGTATCTTGATTATGCGATGAGTGTCATCGTGCAACGGGCTCTCCCTGATGCACGTGACGGTTTCAAACCCGTCCATAGACGCGTTTTGTACGCCATGCACCAAATGGGCATGCGCTCTAATACGCGCTATCGCAAGAGCGCCGGTATCGTTGGCGAGGTGATCAAGAACTGGCACCCGCACAGCGACACCGCTGCCTATGACACGCTCGTCCGCATGGCGCAGGATTTCAGTCTTCGGTACCCCCTGGTCGATGGTCAAGGTAACTTCGGCTCGGTGGACGGCGACAAGGCTGCTGCCATGCGCTACACCGAAGCAAAAATGGCTGCCATTGCCGACGAACTTCTTGCCGATATCGACAAGGAAACGGTCGACGAGTATCCCAATTACGACGCGACGTTGATGCAACCCACGGTCCTTCCCGCCCGGCTCCCGAACCTGCTCATCAATGGCAGCTCCGGTATTGCGGTGGGTATGGCGACCAACATTCCGCCCCACAACCTGACCGAGGTTTGCAACGGAATTGAAATGCTGCTTGACGATCCGGATACCACCGTTGAGCAACTCATGGAGGCAATCACCGGTCCTGATTTCCCCACGGGGGGAACAATTGTGGGCCGGGAAGGCATTCAGGCCGCATATGCCACTGGCCGTGGACGTGTTGTGATCCGGGCCAAGGCGTTCGTAGAAGAGCAGGACCGGGGGAACCGGTACCAGATTGTCGTCACCGAACTTCCCTACCAGGTGAATAAGGCAGTCTTGCTCGAGCGTATTGCCGAGCAGGTTCGCGATGGCAAGCTCGACGGCATCAGCAACCTTCGCGACGAATCGGATCGCAACGGGATGCGAATGGTCATTGAGCTGAAACGCGATGCGCAACCTCGCAAGGTGCTCTTCAACCTGTACAAGCATTCGTCCCTGCAGCAAACATTCGGGATCAACATGCTGGCCCTCGTCGAACGAGGAACCCAACCACGCGTGCTGACATTGAAGCGAGCATTGCAGGAATACATTAATCATCGACAGGAAGTGATCACCCGTCGGACAGAGTACGACCTGGAACGCGCCAGGCGACGCGCTCACGTCCTCGAAGGGCTCAAGATTGCCCTGGACAACATCGAGGCCGTGATCGCGACAATTCGGCGATCCCAGTCGACGGATAGTGCCCGAAACAATCTTCGAAAGGACTTCAGCCTTTCCGAGATTCAGGCAAATGCCATTCTCGACATGCGATTGGCTCGACTGGCCGCACTCGAGAGACAAAGGATCGAGCAGGAATACAAGGAAGTCCTCGAGAACATCAGCTACTTCGAGAGCCTGCTCGCGGATCCGCTCCTGATTCGCGGCCTGATCCGCGAAGACATTTCGGATCTCAGGGAGAAGTACGGGGACGCCCGCCGCACCAACATCACTGAAGGCACCGGCGCGATGACTGAGGAGGACTTGATCCCCGAAGTCGACGTTCTGGTAACTGTCACCACCAGAGGATACGTCAAGCGCCTTCCGCATGACACCTACCGTACACAACGACGTGGAGGACGAGGGGTAAGCGGCCAGGGCCTACGTGATGAAGATGTGCCGCTGCACATCCTCTCGGCCAACACCCATGACTACCTACTGGTCTTCACAAACCGGGGCCGGGTCTATCAGATCAAGGTTCACGAACTCCCGGACGCCAGTCGCCAGGCCAAGGGAATCCCCATCGTCAACGTCATCAGCATGCAACCAGATGAGACGGTGACGACATTGCTCAAGGTCAGAGATTACTCGGAGGCCAATTACCTCTTCTTCACCACCCGACTGGGTCGCGTGAAGCGTGTCAATCTCGATCAGTTCAAGACTGTCCGCTCGAACGGAATGATCGCGATCAGCCTGGACGATCACGACGAACTGGCCTGGGTCCGGATGACCAGTGGCGAGGACCATGTAGTGCTTGTCAGCACCAATGGTCAGGCGATCCGGTTCGACGAAAACGATGTCCGGGCCATGGGTCGACCGGCGGCCGGCGTCAATGGGATCCGCCTCGGCATCGATGACAAGGTGATTGCATTCGAGGTGGTGGAACCCAACCGTGATCTGCTCGTGGTGGCCGCTCGCGGTCTGGGCAAGCGCACCAGTCTCGACCAATACCGCAGTCAGGGGCGAGGCGGAAAGGGCATTCAGGCCATGAAGCTGACTCAGCGCACCGGCAAGATCGTCGCCGCGGCAATGGTCTCGCCGGAAGACGGAGTGGTGCTGATGAACAACAAGGGCATCACGATCAAGATCGCTGCCGATACGATTTCTCGCATTGGTCGCACAACCCAGGGAGTGACGTTGATGCGGGTTGGTGATGGCGATGAGGTCGTATCAATGACGGTTATCGAACCGAGCGATCCGTCAAGCACGGCTCATCTGAACGAGCTTGAATCCGCAAATGGCGTGGAACCTGCCGAAGAGTAGATCGCTCTACTGTCAATGTGACATGACAATGGCCAGGCGATGACGCCTGGCCATTGTTGTTGGATTCGGATGCTCGTGCGATCAGGCGAGGCGGGGGTATCTGGCCAGTCGCGTCACTTGTCGAACCCACACGCTCATCATCGGAACCATGATCGCCAATGAAACGGTTGCCAGGACGATCACGAAAAAGAGAATCTTGGCGGTATTTCCGGCCCCGATCGGGAAAATGGAATCATTCCGGAAAGCGGTAAGCAGGACGAATTCCAGCCCTATCGTCGCAGGAGCAATAAGCGAAGGAAATGCGCCCGGCAATACCGAAGCCAACACCGTGAGCAGTGAACTTACGCCAAAGATACCCACGGCGAGTAAGAGAGCGCTGGAGAGGCTCACGAGGTTCGATTGACCAGCGAGTAGCGGAACCATCATTGCCGCTGGCAGGAAAATGATTCCCGAGTACTCAGGGTCTTCCTGGGAGAGCACCGCGCACGCCACTGCCAGCACGAGAAGCAAGCCAATTACAGCGGCGGTTGCGATCGCTGGTGCAAGTAACGTCCCGTTGCCGCCGTCTACAAATGGGATGCGCACGACACTTTGGCGAATCACCAGCACGGGGAAAATCATCGCCATCGTCGCAATATTGATCATCGCCGCACGATTGCATGGAAGGTGAATCGAATCGTTTGCAGTCAATGCAAGGATCACCGTTGGGATGAAAAGACCTGCCGCCCATACCGGAATTCCGAACGGAGTGAATGTGCCGAGCAGCAGAACGACTGCCGCTGAAAGTGCCATCAGCGCGTTTGGCAGAGCTTGTTCAGCAATTTGCATTGGCTGTGGCAATACAGGAGTCGACCACACCCAGGTCCGCGAACGAGAGGAGAGCGAACCTGGACGTGAGCTACGTTCGGGGCGCATATTCAAAGAGGTGACAGCATCCTGCTGCGGTATCACCGCCGCCCTTGCGTAGGTTGGGACCTGACTTTGGACGTGGTCCGCCTTTCGCACCTGTTGCGGGCGGGAACGCCGTATTGCAGGCCGCTCCTGATACAACACCACCTCATCTCCGAACAGGTCTGGCGGAAGATCCGGAAGCATATCGTGGTGACCAGTAGAGTCAGGGCTGCGGGACGCCATAGTGATGCTTCGGCTCTCCTCATGATGATCGTTCAGGTTAACTCAGCGGAATGGTCGTTCGCTTGCGATTGCGAAACGAGCTGATTCCGTTGATGCCGCACAACTTTAGCATGCTCATTGTACGCTCGAATCCCGCTCCGATCGTTTCAGGCACATGGGAGTCGCTGCCCATCGTTATGAGCGTCCCTCCCAGGCTCACGTAAAGGTCGACAATCTGCGGACCAGGCATGCTTGTCTTCGGTGCCTGTCGCAGGCCTGACGTGTTTATTTCGAACGACATTTGCTGGTCAATGATTGCCTGTAGCGCGAGCGATAGCTCGGGTTTGCACGACATCGGGTCGTAGTCACCCGCGTTCCGTGGAGCATACCGCTTGGGGAGATCGATGTGGCCAATCGTGTCAAACCAACCGGTTTCGGCGGCGGCCTGTATTTGCTCTAAATACGGCTTCATGACGTCATCGATCGAACGGGTTTCGAAGTACTCCGGAAAAATGATTTCGCCGCCACTCCCATAGTGAACTGATCCAATCACAAAATCGAACTCATGACGACCGAGGAAGTCCTCAACCTCCAGGGCAATGCCGGTGTTGAAGTCAACTTCCGCCCCGGCGAGGATGGTCAACCTGTCACCGTATCGATCTCGCGCCGTTTCGAGATCGCGCATATATGTGGTGTAATCAAAGAATCCGTAACTCATGTCCGCTGGTTCGTGCTCGATGTGATCCGTAAATGCAATCTCCGTAACACCGGCGCGGATTGCCGCCTCGCAGGAGTCGTTTATCGGCGTAATGCAATCTGCCGATTGCGTCGTGTGTACGTGATAATCAAACATCGGATGAATACTTCCTTCGAATACCCGTCAATCAGCGAATCCAGTGGGTCACGGAACTCCTCGACATCATACCGATATTCCCGGCAGGAGAGAAATGGACGTTCTGTCCACCGCCTTGAACAATCTGAAGTTCGATCTGGGCGATGCCTTGGCAGGACTCGCGATGATTGCGATCGTATTGATCGCGGCGCGATTCCAGAGTCGTTGGGGACGTCGCCGGGTTGAACGCGTCCTGTCTGAACGGGCCTTTGGTCGCAACGGCGCAGTTTTGCTTGGCCGACTTACGTCGATTGCGGTCTACATTGTCGTGTTTGTCATCATTTTCGCGAGCATGGGGGTGAGCTGGACCGAGTTGCTTACATTCCTCGGGGCGAGCACAGTTGCCCTGGGCCTGTCACTCCAGGATGTGCTGAAGAATTTCTTCTCCGGAGTTTTCCTCCTGATGGAACGCCCTTTCAAGGTGGGAGACTTCATCAAGGTAAAGGATGTCGAAGGCGAAGTGCAGGGCATCGATGTGCGCACCACACTTGTGAAAGTAAACGACGGCTCAATTGTGATGATTCCGAATGCCCTGGTTTTTATCGAGGTGCTTTCCAATCGCTCGAAATCGGGCTTGAGAAGAATTGATCTCATGGTGGTCGCGGTGGGCAAATCAGTCTCGGACACCGAGCGGTCGGTTCATGCCGCACTCAGTGTCATTCCTGAAGTTTCCAGACCCCATTCCCGCTCCAGTCGTGAATGCGGCATCATCGAAAGAGACGACAATCATGATCTCTCTGCTCATTGACGATTCCCACGATGTCGAACAGCGCGTCATCGAGGCGCTGGTTGGCGCTACAGACGATGGTTCGATAACGGTGACCAGGCCGTGATGCAGACATACCGAATTGGTCTGTTCGGCGGAACCTTCGATCCAGTTCACCTCGGACATCTCCTGATGGCCGAAAACGCTTTGCAGCAACTCAACCTACAAAAAGTTGTGTTTGCGCCGGCTGGCAAACCTCCCCACAAGTCAAACCAGCAACTGACTGCGACTGAGGATCGGATCGCAATGATTCGGTTGGCAATCGAGGACCGCCCTGGGTTTGAATGCAGCCGAATTGACAGCGACCATGAAGGGCCAGCATTCACCTGGCAACTTCTCGAGCGATTTCACCAGGAATTGCCCAGTGCAGAGGTGGTGTTCCTGATGGGCGGAGACTCGCTTCGCGATTTGAGCAAGTGGGCTCGCCCTCAGCGCATCCTTGAACTTGCGCAGATCGCGATTGTCGAGCGACCCGACTACACGATCAGCGACCAGGTTTTGCAATCGGTGCCTGGCCTGATGGAACGGTTAAGAATCATCGATGCGCCGATGTGCGAAATTTCCTCGACGGAGATACGTGAGCGAGTGGCATCCGGGCGATCGATCCGTTACCTGGTCCCTGACCAGGTTCGACGCTATATCGACGACCAGATGCTTTACCAGCCAGCATTGTGCGTCGAGACGGAGCACGTCTGATTCACTGATCCTGTACCAGCTTCAGTCATATCGATTGCTGAACTACTGCACCGCTGGTCGATCCGTCGCTATACTTCGGTGCCCGCTCTGAGCGGCCCAACACTGGACGTAATTGTCGCCGGAGGAACTCTGTGCGAAGCAAAAACCTACGCATGCTGCTGCTCATTTTCACCATTACTGTTTTCGCAGTTTGGGTT
Organism: uncultured Chloroflexia bacterium; assembly: GCA_963763125.1. Classification (GTDB taxonomy): domain Bacteria; phylum Chloroflexota; class Chloroflexia; order Thermomicrobiales; family UBA6265; genus JACCYX01. Next base: position 24,914 of record CAVXMV010000007.1, on the reverse strand, counting down.
GACCTTCCCGGCGACACGCTTGATCTGAATGGATTCAAGGCGGATCATCCGGTCCGTGAAGGACTGGACCTTCAGGGCGGATTGCAGGTGACCCTGGAGGCTCGTCCCCCCGGTGGTGGCAGCGTCGACGGCGGCACCCTGCAGGGAACCCGGGATACCCTTGAACGACGAGTCAACGGGCTTGGGGTAACTGAGCCACTGATCCAGACTCGAGGCGACAATCAAATCGTTGTGGAGCTTCCGGGAGTGGAAAACCCGGAGCAGGCGGTTGAGGTCCTCAAGGAAACCGCCCTGCTGGAGATCATTTATGCCAACGGCACCACACTCCCCGCAGGAACGCTGGTGCAGACCACACTTGGCGAGATAGGCGGTGATGCCGACTCGACCCCTTCGGCGGCCACGCCCGGTTCACCTCCTGCAGTAGCGGAACCGACGCCAGACCCGAATAGCCCGGTTTACGAGACCATCGTGAGCGGCAGCGATTTGAGCGATGCATATGTGACCCGCGATCCGACTACGGGACAGCCATTGGTTGCCTTCGAGCTCAGTGGCGATGCGTCGGATACTTTCTACAACTTCACGCTCGACCATCTCGGCGAATCGATGTCGATCGTTGTCGACAAGCAGGTCATCTCGTCGCCGATCATTCGCAACGCCATTTCCGGCCAGGGAACGATCGACGGCATGTCGGCAACCGAAGCCCAGAACCTGGCAACACAACTCAAGGCCGGTTCACTCGGGGTGCCGCTTGAAGTAGTCTCCAGCCGAACCGTAGGACCGTCGCTGGGTGCCGATTCGCTGGACAAGAGCATTGTGGCTGGCATCGTTGGTCTCGCGGTCGTGGCAATCTTCATGATTCTCTACTATCGATTGCCCGGTGTGCTTTCGGTCATTGCACTGCTCATCTACACGGCGATCAGTTTTGCGTTGTTCAAGCTCATTCCGGTTACCCTCACCTTGCCGGGAATCGCGGGATTCATTTTGTCGATCGGAATGGCAGTCGATGCCAATGTGCTCATCTTCTCCCGCATGAAGGAGGAGCTGCGAAACGGCCGTCCATTGTCCCAGGCAATTGAGGATGGTTTCGATCATGCGTGGCCATCGATTCGGGATTCCAATGTGTCCACCATGATTACCTGCCTGATCCTCTATTGGTTTGGACAATACACCGGCGCCACGATCATCACCGGATTTGCACTCACGCTCTTCGTCGGCGTCGCCGTAAGCCTGTTCTCCGCGATCACGGTAACCAGGACTCTTCTTCGCACCCTCAACGAAATGGGCGTGATCAAGAATGCGTGGCTGCTTGGGCTTGGGCGAAATGATCTTGACGTCATTGCCCGGGATCGCGCCCAGGCCACCTAGAAGACAAAGTTGGCGAAATCTCGCCAACCCTGGAGTTTTTCGATGGATCATCTCGCTGGCAAACGAAATCTCTGGTTCACGCATCTCGGGCATCCTGCTCCTTCCGTGCATTTTCTCGTTGATTCGTGTGGGGCATGAACTTCGGAATCGACTTTACCGGTGGGTCGGCTTGGGAGATCCAGTTTTCCGAGGATGTGAATACCGAGGACATCACCGCAGTCCTGGCCGACAATGGTCGTTCCGAGGCTACGGTTCAACAGGTCGGCGACTCCAGCGAACATCGATACCTGATCCGAATGAAAGAGCTTCCAGAAGGTTCCGCCGAGAAAGCCACGCTCACCGAGGCGCTGGGGACACTGGGAACCTTGAATCCGGATGGCGAAGCGTTGGATACTGTTGGTGCATCAGTCGGGGAGTCGATCCGGAACCGCTCGGTTCTGGCCGTTGTCGCAGCCTCGGTCGGCATCCTTTTGTACATCGCGTACGCATTCCGCAATACCCAAAATCCGCTTCTGTACGGAATGTGCGCAATCGCGGCGATGCTTCATGACGCAATCTTCGTGCTCGGAGTCTTTTCTCTTCTCGGCCATTTCTTCGATGTCGAGGTCGATGCACTGTTCATAACGGCCCTGCTAACAGTGATTGGCTTTTCGGTTCACGACACGATTGTGGTGTTCGACCGAATCCGGGAAAATCTCAGGGCCATGTCCGACGACAGTTTCGAAGAGGTGGTGAACTATTCAATTGGTCAGACGCTGGTGCGTTCAGTCAATACCTCGATCACGGTCGTTTTGACTTTGCTCGCACTGCTCCTGTTCGGAGGTTCAACGACCAGGGAGTTCGTCCTCGCCTTGCTCATTGGCGTCGTTGCCGGAACCTACTCGTCGATCTTCAATGCGAGCCAGCTCCTGGTCGCGTGGGAAAATGGCGAGATCCAAGGTCTCTTCCGCCGGATCACCCATCTCGGTCGAACAACCCCCAGCGCCCCAAAGACCAACGAAGCCTGAACACATAATCGGTGCAGCTTGGTTGCACCGATAGTGCCGCAGTGCATGGTAGGATTACGCATCGCGTGAAGCCCAGATGATTCGATGTGGACTGACCGCGATTTTTTCTGGTTGGCGGCGCCGATCGGGAGCGATTCGATTCGCGCCATGGAAAACCGAATGCCACTCATGGGGATGGGAGAGCGACTTGGATCAGAAGATTCTGTATGCGCTGCCGGTCATCGTCTTCGGGATTCTCGCGATTGGCTTTGCGCTGTATTTGGCGAAGGATGTGCTGTCCAAGGACAAGGGCACACCCGCCATGCAGGACATTTCAAATCGTATTTTCGAAGGGGCCATAGCCTATCTCAATCGCCAGTATCGAACCATCTTCTCCCTGGCCATCGTGGTGGCCATTCTTATGGGGGTGTTGGTCGCCATATTCGAGAAGGATCACCAGACTGAGCGAGGTATCATCACCTCGCTCTCATTCCTTGTTGGTGCGTTGCTCTCAGGTCTCTCCGGGTTCATTGGCATGTACGTTGCCGTCAAGAGCAATGTCCGAACCGCCGCAGCCGCACAACACGGCATTGGCCCTGCACTGACCGTAGCGTTGCGTGGCGGAGCTGTTTCTGGTTTTCTTGTCATGTCACTTGGCTTGCTTGGTGTGCTGGGCGTGTACGGTGTGGTTTACCAGTTCGCTGACGGCGAACTCGCCACGGTGGCCGAGACGCCATTCTGGATTGTCGGATTCGCCTTCGGCGCAAGCTTCGTCGCACTCTTCGCCCAGCTTGGTGGTGGTATCTACACCAAAGCCGCCGATGTCGGCGCCGATCTGGTAGGCAAGGTTGAGGCTGGAATCCCGGAAGACGATCCCGCGGAACCCTGCCGTGATCGCCGACCTTGTCGGCGACAATGTGGGTGACTGCGCGGGCCGTGGCGCCGACATCTTCGAGTCCTCCACCGCTGAAATCATCGGCGCCATGATCCTGGGCGTTGCACTGTACCAGGCATCGGGCGGTGATCCCGAAAGTCGTGACATTGCCTGGATCTTCTTCCCCCTCGTGGTCGGAGCCTTCGGTCTCTTGGCATCGATGATCGGCGTGCTCTTCGTGCGCCCGGGAACCGAAGTCAAGGATCCGATGGGAGAACTCAACAAGGGGTTCTACGTCACGGCAGCGTTGTCGTTCGTGTTCCTGACCATCATCTGTTTCACGATGCTCCCTGAAGGTGGCTGGCAGTTCGCATTGTGCGGCGTTGTGGGCATCCTGACCTCCTTTGCATTCGTGTACATCACGCAGTACTACACGTCCGGTTCCTGGCGACCGGTCAAGGATATTGCCGAGGCATCGAAAACCGGACCGGCAACGAACATCATTTCCGGGATTTCAGTCGGCTTCGAGACAACGGGATTGCCAGCGATCACGATCAGTGTGGCGTTACTTTCGTCCTACTGGCTTGGCGAAAATGTCGATGCCTTTACCGGCGACGCAGCAGTGTCCAGTGGTATCTTCGGCACGGCAGTGGCAACGATGGGCATGCTGATGACGGCCGCCTATATCCTCGCAATGGACACATTTGGCCCGATTACGGATAACGCGGGTGGCATCGTTGAAATGAGCGGTGCGCCGGACGAGGTCCGTGCAGTGACCGATGAACTCGATTCGGTCGGCAATACCACAAAGGCGCTTACCAAAGGCTATGCGGTCGGTTCTGCTTCGCTCGCGGCATTCCTGCTCTTCTCGGCCTTCCTTGATGAAATCCAGCGATTCAGCAGTGACCCCATCGAACGTATCGTCAACCTCGCGGAACCGAAGGTGTTCGTTGGCGGCTTCATCGGCGCCACGCTCGTCTTTGTCTTTAGCTCGCTGGCGATACGAGCGGTGGGCCGCGCCGCGGGCGACATGATCGAAGAAGTTCGACGACAGTTTCGGGCCGATCCCGGGATCATGGCCGGCACCAGCATTCCCGATTATCGACGATGCGTGGACATCTCCGTTCGCAGTGCCCTCCGCGAAATGATCGCGCCCGGCGCACTTGCCATTGCCGTACCGATCCTGGTGGGCGTCACACTGAAGTGGGAGGCCGCCGCCGGTATGCTGATGGTTGGTACGATCGTTGGTGTGCTCCTGGCGATCGTCCTCAACAACGGCGGTGGAGCGTGGGACAATGCCAAGAAGTACATTGAAGCTGGCAATCTGAAGGATGCCGACGGCAATGTGCTGGGCAAGGGAACCGAGGCCCACGCGGCGGCAGTCGTTGGCGACACGGTCGGTGACCCATGGAAGGATACGGCTGGTCCATCCCTCCACGTCTTGATCAAGCTGCTCGCGACGATCACCCTGGTGCTGTCGCCGTTGTTTGTGTAGACATTGCTGCTGCCAGATTCGGTAAGTTGGCGGTCGGTTTGAGGGGCAGGCTCGATGCCTGCCCCTCGTTCGTTGGTAAGAGCAAAGGTTGTCGGGCATGACAAGCGCGAAACATCGGACTTCCATTGGCGTGATTGGTGGTGGATTTGCCGGGCTTACTGCCGCCCTTCGATTGGCCCAGGCTGGTTACGACGTGACCCTTTGGGAAAAGGGGCGATTGGGCGGTCAGGCCGCAACATTCGAAGTTGCCGACACCCGGCTTGAAATCTTCTACCATCACCTCTTTCAAAGCGACACGGCGATAGCCGAACTCGCGAGCGAAGTTGGTGTTGGTGACAAGCTGATGTGGTTGCCATCGAATGTTGGGTATTTCGCCGATGGCAGAATCTATCCGCTCAACGGTGCGGTCGACCTCCTCAAGCTCGGCTGTATCCCCTTCATCGATCGTGTCCGGCTCGGTGTGGTGACAGCCTATCTCCAGCAGGTCAAGGACTGGAAGAAGTACGAATCGGTGACCGCCCACGAATGGCTGTCGCGTGCCCTTGGGACCAGGGCGTATGACAAAACCCTGGGTGCGCAGTTGCGTGCAAAGTTTGGTTCGTATTATGACAAGATTCCGATGGTTTGGTTCTGGGGCAAAATCTGGCTGCGCACCAAGTCCCGTCGATCTCCGCTCGATCAGGAGAAGCTCGGCTACTTCGACGGCAGCTTCCAGGTCATCGTAGATGCATTGGTAAAAGCGTGTGAACAGGCGGGGGTGAAGATCGAGCGCTCCGGGCTGTCTGGCATCAGCCAGACTGACGACGGAAAATGGTCAGCAACCTCGGAGACAGGTGAAGACGCGACAGTTGTCGACGTCGCACTGGCAACGGTGCCCTCCCACATCTTCCAGAAGATTGCGCCTCCCCTGCCAGCTGAGTACGTCGAAAAACTTGATGCCCTCGAGTACGAGGCCGCCGTTGTCGCGATTCTCGAGCTCGACCGACCGCTTTCCGATGTGTACTGGCTCAACGTCGCGGACGACGATCTCCCGTTCACCGGTGTCATTGAACACACCAACTTTGTCGATCCAGCGAAGTACGAAGGCAAACGATTCGTCTATCTCAGCAAATACATGGAACCGGATCATCCCTACTTCTCGATGAGTTCGGAAGAGATTACTGCGGCCTATACCCCGCATCTGAGTCAAGATCAATCCGGACTTCGATCCATCATGGATCAGGAACACATGGGTCTTTCGAGAGCGCGCTGCGCAACCGATCATTCCACTTCGCTACTCCGAGCGGATCCCGGAATTCCGAACACCGTTGAAGAATCTCTATCTTGCCAACACAACACAAATCTATCCAGAGGATCGCGGCACCAACTACAGTGTCCGGCTTGGCAATGACATCGCGAACATGATTGTGTCTGATGTCAGAGCGTCAAGACAAACGCCATAGTGCCTGCTTGTTGTCAATGTTGAGCTGGGCCTCCCCACTGCGGTTCAGATGCGCCAGATAGGCACTGATCGTCGGCTTGAGCAGGAAGAAGCTCTGCGCATCGGAGACGGGCACGTCGAGTGCTGTGAACACCGCCGAGCAAACGTCATCAGCTGGTCGCAGGCGAGCTCAGGATACCCCGCATCACCTCAAGTGTTCGGTCGATCGAACGCTTGTTGAGCATCGACCAGCGAATCGATTTCCTCGGCCTGGGGACCGTGGCCTGGAATGACCATCGATGCCGGAATCTTCAATGCGAGTTCCAGCGATGCCAGGTGACCGGTGAGTCCGAACAGGTAGGGAATCCGGTACTTCTCGATCGCCGCCTCCGGGAACACAACGTCGGCGCAGAAAAAGATGCCATCCACCAGGACGCCCATCTGGTTTGGGGAGTGGCCCGGCAATGGGATCAGTTCCAACGAGGTCCCGAAGAATTCCTGGACGCCTCCGCAGAGCGTCCCATGCATCGGACTCGGTTCGGCCAGAAGGAACCTGCTCCTCAGGGCGTCCATCGGGTCGGCGCCGCCAAACAAGAGCGATGGTTGCAAGAGGGGATGCTGGATTACGGCTGACTCGATTTCCGGCGCCCAGACTTCGCATGCTGTCCTCTTGTGAACAAATGCGTTGGCGCCAAAATGGTCCGCGTGGCCATGGGTGTTCAGGATCGCGGCGACCTCCGAGCCCAAATCGTCTCTCACGATACGGAGCACCTTGCGTGCCGTTGTGTCGTTTAACCCACTGTCGACGATTGTGACATGACGCTCGTCGTTGCGGATGATCCCGATATTCGTACCACCGGGAACGAACCCGACACGTTCTGTTAGCGACACAAACACAGTTCTGCTCCGTTCCCTGCGACTCTCCAGCGCGCACTATACTCCAGTGTGGAATCGATTGGAGCCGCACCATATGGGAGCTGACCAAGTGAAACACATTGTCGCTGTCGAACAGTTTGAGCGCGAATGGGTACTGTCACTATTTGACGACGCCGATCGCATGAAAACGGTCAGGGCCCGCGATGGAAACTTGCACGATCAGATTCTCGCCACGCTCTTCTATGAGCCGTCTACGCGCACCCGGCTCAGTTTCGAATCGGCCATGTTGAGGCTTGGCGGTCAGGTAATATCGACGGAGAATGCACGAGAGTTCTCGTCCGCTATCAAGGGCGAAACCGTCGAGGACACCATCCGCATCATTGCCGGCTACGCCGACGGAATCGTGATCAGGCACCATGAGCAGGGGGCAGCGGCGCGCGCAGCGGCGATTTCCCCAGTTCCCATCATCAACGGCGGCGATGGTCCTGGGGAGCATCCTACGCAGGCACTCCTCGATTTCTATACCATTCGCGATGAACTTGGGCAGTTCGATGACTTGAAAGTGGCGCTCGTCGGCGATCTCCGATTTGGACGTGCGGTGCGATCGTTGGCGATGATGTTCCGACTGACGACCAATGTCGAGCTCCTGTTCGTATCACCTGATGCCGTGCCCATGGGAGAGGACGTGCGACAGGCGCTCGATGCTGCCGGGGTCCGCTATCGCGATGAGCCAGACCTCGCAAAGGCGATGCAGGTGGCCGATGTCGTGTATCAGACACGCATCCAGCGAGAGCGATTCGCCACCCAGGCAGAATACCAGGCTGCGCAGGGAATCTACGTCGTGGATGATGAATCACTTGATTTGCTCGGGCCAAAGGCGATCATCATGCATCCGCTTCCACGAGTCGATGAGATCAGTCCATCGGTCGACTCCGATCCGCGGGCAGCATACTTCAGGCAAGCCCAGAATGGTGTCTTCATCCGGATGGCGTTGTTGAACCAGTTGTTGGGAGACAGCGCAAACAGGTGCTCACGGTAACGGAAGCGAGTCCGGTCCCTGTCGATGCCCAGTCTGCACACGTTCCCAACGCGATAGCTCGGATGTCCTCCGGTGGACCAATCCCACTACACCCAGCCCGGTCACGAGAATCGCTACCGTGAGCAGCACGTTTTCAACCCCAAAAAGATCGGCGGCGGCGGCGGCAAAGAAAATCGGGATAAACGCGACGGTGTTGGAGATCGTGAAGAACGTTGCGTAGACCCTCGCTCGCACGGCCTCGTTCGACCGCTCCTGGAGCATCGTCTGCGACGGGACAAGGATAAACGCGTTGCAGATGCCTAGGACCATGGCGAATATCCCTGTGACCAAGGCGACGATTCGCACCGGAGCCGACTCCGCCCAAAAGAGATCAAGGAACCATCGAGAGGTAGCCATCCCCGCCAGCATCAATCCGGCCATCGTGAGCGACAGGTCAATCAGCCAGTCCCGGCCGATCTTTCGCACAACTCGAGGCACCACGATCACGCCAATCAGGATCCCCAGCCCGGCGGGCGCCACGACGTAGCCGATATCCTCCTTGGGCAGTCCAATCACGGACGTCACGAATTCCGGGCCGAGAGTGGCCACCAGCAGGAACGTTGTTGACGCCAGGGTCAGGTACCCGATCGCCCGCATCAGGACCGGGTCCTGCAGGATGAAGACCAGACCTTCCTTCATGTCGTTGAATAGCCGCTTGGTGGGAGACATGGACTTCACGCCGGCAGAAACGGCCACCACCGGTGTCGAAGGAAGGGTCATCACCAGCCCGGCACAAGCCAGGTAAACCACGATTGTGCCGATGAATAGCCAATCGATCCCAACCGCCTTGACGAGGATTGGGCCAACGGCAGCGAAACCGATGAGCTGCGCAGCGGTCGATGTCAGATTGAACAGCGCATTCGCAGACATGAGTTGGGCTCGCGGCACCAGGAGCGGAATCGTTGCCCCCAGTACGGGAGCGAAGAACTGCCCCGCGATGCCGAACACGAAGGTCACGATGTAGTACGCCGCGAGAATCGTCTCAACATGCCAGTCAGGCCGGATGACGAAGAACATGAAAACGGAAATGGCCCGAGCCACATTCAGGAGCGCCAACAGCGTACGTTTGTTCGAACGGTCGGCAATCACACCAGCGAGTGGACCGAACAAAACAGCAGGAAGCGAAAACGCCAGGATCACCAGGCTGATTGCCGTGTTCGCCTGCGGCAGGTCATGAACCTCAACCACATCGCGAACTCGCAACAGGAGTGCGAAGTTGATCATGTTCTGGCAGGTCTGGGTGATTGCCTGGACGAGCCACAACCTCAGGAACGGACCATTCCTGAGGACTGCGGGAATGGTGTCCTGCAATGGCTGGCTTTGGGCGTGACCACTCATTCCGACGTCACGGGTGAATCGGCAAGGGCGGAATCGTCACGCTCGGTATCAACAGCCGGGGGAGCCGTGGGCCCCCGCGAAATGAATTTTTTGAGCCGCTTCTCCAGGGTTCGGCGAGGCAACAGGACACGCCTGCCACAAACCAGGCAGCGCAGTCCGATGTCGGCGCCAATGCGCACCACGTTCCATTCGTACGATCCGCACGGATGCGGCTTGCGTAACTGAACGACGTCATCGATATAGAATGGAACGGGTTCCTTGAGGATCACGACAGCAACCTCTGCCTGAAACGGATCAGTTCAGGCTAGGTCAGGCCGGGGATCTTCATTCCACCGGTCAGCGCACTCATCTTGTCCTCGGCGAGCGCCTGTGCCTTTTCCATCGCATCCTGAACCGCGGCAACCACCAGATCCTCGAGCATTTCCACATCTTCCGGATCGACGGCCGATGGGTCGATCTTGATCGACTTGAATGCGCGTTGACCTGTTACCTCAGCGGTTACTACTCCGCCACCGGCTGAGCCCTGAACAATCGTCTGGTCCAGCTCTTCCTGGATCTTGGCCATGCGGTTTTGCATTTGCTGGATCATCTTCATGCTTGGTTGCATCGTTAGGCCCTCCCAGGCGCAGTTCGAGACAAATGAATCTCACAAGGTCAGGTTCGCCATTCGCGGAGTCAGGAACTCCCGGGAACGGATGAAGTATAGCCGCTTCAACAATGATCATCGTGAGGTGGAGATGTACTCCCGGGAGCGTTCCAGCATGGTTTTGGCATTCAGCATGGCAGCCTCGCCCGGTGGCAGTCCATCAATCATGGCAGCGAGCTCCATCTCCCGTTCGGCGGCATCCAGTGTCCGCACTTCCGAGATTGTCCTTCCCCCCGCCGTCCTCTTTTCGATTCTGAGGTGTGTATCCGCAAATGCTGCAATCTGCGGCAAATGTGACACCACTACAACCTGGTGGGCCTGCGAAATCTGCCACAACTTCTCGCCGACAACCTGCCCTGAGCGACCGCCGACTCCGACATCGATTTCGTCGAACACGAGCGTGGGTGTGAGGTCGACATCGGACAGGATCGATTTCGTGGCCAACATCAATCTCGCTGTTTCCCCACCGGAGGCGATCCTGGTCAAGGGCTTAAGCGATTCGCCTGCGTTTGGCGCAATCAGGAATTCGATCTCGTCGATGCCAGTTTCGTCGATATGAACCAGTTGCGGACCGAGGTCCGAAATCTCAATGCCATGGACGTCGCTTCGTTGCCTGACAGCGATCTCTATTTGGGCCCTGCCCATGTTGAGGTCGGCAATACTCTGTTCGATCGCTTTCGATAGCTGGACTGCTGCAGCCTGTCTATTGACCGACAGGTCGACCGCTCGCCGCGAAATGGTCCTTCCAAGCGTGTCACTTCGATTCTGGAGCGATTCGGCATCGAACTCGTCTGAAGACAACTCTCCAAGTGATCTTAATGCTTGCTCGGCAAAGGCCATGATGTCCTGGATCGTTGGGCCGTACTTTCGCTTGAGCGCCTGGATCAGGGCAATCCGATCCTCGATCTCCGACAACCGCTGCTCATCTGATTCTACAGATTCGGCATATGCGCGAAGATCGCGTGCAAGGTCTTCAGCCAGAACCAGCAATTCGGTTGCTCGCTCATGCATGGATTCGGCGGACGTGTCGAGCGCAGCCATGTCCGCCGTCACCAGCGTCGCCGCCCGAAGCAAACTGGAGACCGTCGGATCAGTCGAGAGATCGTCTTCGATCATCGCCGCCAACGCTTCCTGCGCATCGCTCCGCAGGCGATCGGCGTTGCGCAGGACATCGCGTTCTCCTATCAGCACAGCTTCCTCGTCAATCGCGAGATCGGCCGCACCAATTTCGTCGACCTGGAACTTCAGAAGGTCGATTCGTTGTTCTCGCTCGCGGGAATTGCGAGCGAGTTCATCGATTTTTTTGCGAACGTCCCGCCATTCATGGACCTGAGCACCAAGTTTCGCGCGATCCTCTTCGAGCGATGCAAATCGATCAAGGAGATTGCGCTGTTCCGCGGATTTGAGGATCGCAAGATGATCGGATTGCCCGTGAATGTCTACCAGCAAACTGCCGATCTGCATCAGCATCACGGCCGTGGTCATTCGTCCATTGATCCGCGCAGAAGATCGGCCGTTGGCCTGGATCTCCCGCGCCAGGATGAGCGCGCCTTCTTCCCTGATATCGATGCCGATATCCGATAGCGGATCCCTTAGCCGGTTTCCATCGAGTTCTGTTACCTCGAATGATGCCTCCACCCGAGCAAGTTTCGCTCCCGTGCGTACGAGATCGGAACTGACTCGTGCCCCGAGGACAGCACCCAGCGCATCGAGCAGGATGGACTTACCGGCACCCGTGTCGCCCGTTAGCGCGTTCAGCCCTTCCGAGAATCGGATGGTCGTATGCTCGATGATGGCGAAGTCGGTGATAGACAGTTCCAGCAGCATCGCCAGTATTACTCGCCTCTCGCCAATCGAACCCGCGCACCAATGATGGACGGTCAGCGACCGATTGGTCACTCAGGAAAGCTGAGCCAACACCTCAGGCGCCCGGATCGGAAGCGACGTCATACGCGCACCACTCGCATCCCGGATCGCATTCGAAACAGCAGCAGCACCCGGAATCGCAGGCGGCTCGCCAACCCCCTTGGCCCCATAAGGTCCAGCGTCAGAAGCTACCTCAACAAGAATCACATCGATGTTGGGAATCATCGTGCTCCGAGGCAACGCATAGTCCATCAGGTTCGCGGCGTCAGGTTGGCCGTCGTCGTCGTAGCGAATGCCCTCATAGAGCGCCCAGCCGATGCCCTGGGCAACGCCGCCGTGGATCTGGCCCTCCACTGATGCCGGATTGATTGCGAATCCAACATCCTGTGCTGCCACATAGTGAGTCACCCGCACTTCGCCGGTAAGATCATCGACCTCGACCTCGGCCAGGTGGGCGGCGAATCCAGGAGCACTCTGGGTGATGCCGGAGCCGCCTCGACCAAGGACGGGTTCGTTGCCACCGCTCATTCCCATACTCAATTCGGCAATTTCCTTGAGCGTGATGGCCGAACCGGGTACGCCTCTGACCCGCACCGATCCATCGGACATCTCAAGATCATCTACCGACACTTCGAGTTTTTTTGCGGCAATCTGTTTGATCTGATCAACCGCATCTTTCGCTGCGTTGGCGACTGCGGGACCAACTGTGTAGGTGATTTTCGATCCCCCCGTCCCGCCTGCCCACGGAGCTGAGTCGGTATCCGCCGTCGTCACGCGGACCGCGTCGATATCAGATCCTAGCGCTTCGGCGGCAATTTGAGCGAACGTCGTGTTCGTGCCATTGAGATCCACCGATCCGAGTATGACGGTCAACTTGCCATCAGAGTCGAGCCGGCATGTGGCCGTCGCTGGCTCGATTCCACCCGGCCATCCCCCAATTGCAATACCTACGCCCTTGCCCTCGGCACGTGTTTGATCGCGTTGCTGCCAGCGAGGATGAGCCTGAAGGGCCTCAAGAGTTTGGCGAAGGCCGATCTTGGGCCACGGTCCATCATTGGGACGAAGGTCGCCTTCTTCCACGCAGTTGATGAGGCGGAACTCAAGCGGATCGATATCGAGCTTGCGAGCCAGTTCATCAATCGCCGACTCAATCGCAAACGTACCTTGCTGGGCACCGGGTGCTCGATACGCTCCAGAGCCTGGCCGGTGGGTCAGCGTTTCATACCCCGTGATCTTGAGATTTGGGAACTTGTAGTACCCACCGAGCAGAATTGCTGAAATACTGAGCGGGGAACCAGGGCTGAATCCGGAATCGTAGATCAGGTCGGACTCCAGGGCCGTGATTCGGCCATCGCGAGTGGCACCCAACTTGATGTGAATCCGGCACTCTGGCGCCGGATTCCCAGCAAGGAAATCATCGGTGCGGGTGTACGACAGGAGAACCGGCTGTCGGACGGCGAGTGCTGCGGCGGCAACCAGCGGCTCGATCAGCACGAATTTGCCACCGAACCCGCCGCCAACTGGCATCGGGATAATGTTGACATCTTCAATTGGTAGACCGAGGGTATTGGCCACTTTGCCGCGCCCGTGAAATGCGCCCTGCGTACTGGTGTGGACCGTCAGTCGACCAGATCGTTCAGGGATCACGAGAGCGACTTGCGGTTCGATATACCCCTGATGGACTGCCAGGGAAGTCAGGTCAAGCTCTACGATCTCGTCGGCCTGGGCAAATCCGGAGGCGATATCGCCGCGCTCATAATTCACGGAACTCGTCACATTGGGTGGCAGTGACTCATCTTCACCGCTGCCGGTTGCGGCGTCTGCATTGTGCATCGCGGCCTCTTCGTCGAATGCGCCCGATCGCAATTCGCTGACCAGCGGAGCGTCAGTCTTGATGGCATTCTGGAGATCGGAAACCACGTCCAAGGGCTCATAGTCAACTTCAACGAGTTCGGCGCCATCGAGTGCGGCCCTGTCGGACGTCGCCAGTACGAGGGCGATTGCGTGACCCACATGGAGCGCCTCCGAGCCCGCCAGCAATTGCGCGACCGGCTGCCCGTCTTCCCCGATCCGTACCGGAAGATCGTCGTTGGTGAGAACGGCTTCCACCCCAGGAACGGCGAGCGCAGCTTCCTTGTTCACAGATAGGACCCGTGCGTGCGCGTAACTGCTTCCCACGATTCGCGCATGAAGCAGGCCCACGACCTTGAGGTCAGCGGTGAATTGTTCGGCGCCCGTCAACTTGGGGGGTGAATCCAGGCGTTTGGCACGGTGTCCAACGGCACTGTAGGTGGTTGCCATGTGGTGCTCCTCCAGAATGTTTGGGTGAGTCGAATCAACGAATCGTCAATGACTCTAGCTTCTCACACAAAGTCCATAATGACTCCAGCTTCTCACACAAAGTCCATTTTCGGGACGCCAAACCGTCCACCGCATCCAATCGTTGCTACTCAGATTCGAGCTCGAGGACATCTTCTGGTCCCCATTCCCGAACATTTACCGGCTGCGCGTCCATGTCATCGAGAAACCCGAACGTTTCAATTGCGATGAGGATTTCATCGGCACTCACTGCCTCCCAGTACGAGAATATCCGCTCGTCGTGAAGGTCAGGCGACCAGGTTCGTACCCATCGAGGCTGGGAGTGCACCTGGCCAAGCTGCTTTGCGAGATCAGACAACTGGGTGGGCGGACGAACTTCGTCGCCATCGGTTTCCTTTGGGGTGTGAATCACGAGGTAATTAGCCATGATTGTCTCCAACTGGATGGGGCGAGACCGCGTTCTGTCCGGCATTACCCCGTTTTGAGTCCAGTGAATATTACCCTCTCATGGGATATGTCGCTTCAGCATTCTGTTTCTGTTTTGATCGCGTTGACATGTTTGTGCACTAGAGTTCTATCCCATCTCAGTGGGATATGTTGTGTCGACGTGATCACGAAGTGACATTTGGCCAGGCAATCACCATCGATTCCATGGCCAGTCGAGGGCGTACGTTTGACTCGAGGTTTGCAATGCACGTATCGACCGAACGTATGGACCGTATCAGGTCCGTAACCTGTATGGCCCGGAATCCATCGATCGAGGCGCCGAGTTGTCTAACGTGCGCCCCGTCTTCAATCCCCTGCTGTATGTAGAGTGCAGTTCGCCAGACTCCTTGAAGGGACTGCAATCGCGTGAAAATCCGGTCGCGATCCTTGGCGAATTCGTCCGCCATGATCACGGCTCGCACCATCCGATCGTAGCCGCTGGCCAGTACGATCTCCAGCGACTCGGTCAAGTCATCAGCGCGTTCCTGGATCAGGGACTGGTCGTTGGCAGCTTCAAACGCCCATCCAATCGCTCCGTGAGAGAGACTGGCGATCCTGTCTGCCTCGTCCGCTCCCATTCCCGCTGCCTCAAGTGCGCTCTGAACGTCTCGTATCGGAGATAGTCCAAATCGTACCGGAACGCAACGACTTCGAATGGTCGGGAGAAGGCCATCGACATCACTCGTGAGCAGAATGATTACGGCATAGGGAGGCGGTTCCTCAAGCGTTTTGAGAAACGCTTCCTGGGCGGTTTCCTGCATCGTCTCGACGTCGTCGACAATTGCAATCCGCCATTGAGCCTCTGTCGGCCTGAACGCAACTGCCGCGCCAATTTCCCGGACCGTCGAAATGTTCAGCGAGAGATTCTTCGATTTGTCCTTGTCACGCTCAGCCTGCGTTTTCAGGTCAAACAGCGTGACATCGGGAAACACACCTCGTTCTATGCGCCGGCAGAACCCGCATTGGCCGCAAAAGGAGTCTGCCTCGGAAGCATTGGGACAACACAGTGCGCGCGCGAAGTCGAGCGCGGCTGCTCGTTTGCCAGATTGCGCGGGACCAGTGAAAACGTAAGAGTGATTGGGAACCGAACGAATCGCATTGCGGAGCTCTGTAACGGCCGCACGCTGTCCCCAGATCGACCATCCTGTTTCAGGATTCCTGGCATAGTGGTATCGGTCTGCTGCCATATGACTCGATCAGGCGGCGCGGCGTTTGACCGGCCGTCGGCGCACGGGTGCTGCCGGTGCGTCGACAACCTGTCCTGCCTTGAGCAATTCGACGAGTTGTTCGCGCTCCTTCGTATTCAACGCGTCCTCCGCCGGAGAGACCCGACACAAAGCCAGCCAGCTCCTCGCCATGGAGAACGGGGAAGTCAGGCTCTTCGATATTCAGTTCAACCTGGGGATGGACGAATACAACCGCGCCCTCGACGTCCACCTCGAATTGATTCTCGGTTAGAAATGCCTCCAGGGATCCCACCGCTGAGTCAGTTTCGATACTGGGATTGCCCAGTTGTGGCCCGCTGAAGGACAGGAATCGCCGCAGGCCACCACTCTTGCGTCGCCATCGGCTCCGCTTCGCGTCGATAACGCCGTCGACTTCCTTGGCAGTTATCACAAGTGCGCCGCCGGGATGTACGAGAACATGCTCGAGGCGCTTCTTCCCAACCGGGGCATAGTGGACGATCGTGTAACGATCCGGCAATCCCTTGAGCTCGTGATCAATCACCTGGTCGTTGCGCGGATTCCTCGTCCACTTCCCAACCTGTTGCATTCCGATGTTGAACAGCACGAATCCGAACAACATCAGCAGGTAGGATGGCAGGAGGAAGTTCGGAAGGATGGCCAGGAATAGCGTTCCCGTCAACATCAGGAAGCCAACGAGCGCAATCAGCTTGGCATTGCGTTTCCGCTTGGCGATGTACGAATCATGTCGAATGATCTTCATTGGTTTGGAGACAACCCTGAGGTAGCCGTCGGACCTTCCCCCTGTTCTGGGGGATTCCAGGCGGATTTGTGGCGCGTCGAAAGAGAACCTTTCGGAAGGTGAGTTTAGCACAGTGCGAGAGGCGAAACCTGTCAAAAACCCTCTACATCATCGCGTTCGTGATCCCAAATGTCTGCTCCACCCAGAATCGGGCGCCGGCCAATACCATCATCACGGAAACCGCCAGCAATGCGGAGATCGCGACTGGTGCATGCAGGTGCTGAACGCTTCGGACTCGTTCGTCAAGCTTCAATGAAAGCAACACGATCACCAGCATCAGCATCGTCACCGTGATCCAGGCCGAAATGACGAGCAGGATAGATACCGGAAAGTGCAGCCAGGTTGGTCTTACCAGGAGGAGCGCACCATACACAATCAGGCCAATGGCAGGTACTGCCAGGTCACCTGGGCCGGTGATTGCCGCCGTCGGTCGGCTCAAGTTCCAGACCGACGAGGCCAGCAGCCAGCTCATCGCGACCGCCAGCGCAACCCCTACCCCGTATCCTGTCACGATCCGAAGCGCATTCTGGGGAACGTATGGATTCCACAATCCCAGATCGAACAACAGCGAATTGAACCCGTCGATCGCCATTGCCCCTACCAAAGCGGAAAGTGTACATACGATCCGAAGTGGCGGATTTCCATAGTGGAATAGCTTGCCCTGATACACAATCATGGCAATGGTTACCAGGAACCCACCGTAGATACCGGTCATTCGAGAGTCAAATGGCAACATCTTGCCGCCAAACGTCAACGTGTGGGACGGTGTCTGGGCGCAGAGCCCATGAAGGATGGCATGCGACGTGCCTGTGTAGTCACCTGGAGCACCAATAAAGGCAACTACACCAATGCACAACACAGCCGCCCAAAGCCAGAACCGGCGGAGCATGGAACGTATCTGCTGAAAAGTGCCTGCGCCCACTGGAATGAGCATCGGACCATTGATCATGGGCTAATCCCGGGCATTGAACGAGTCGCGCTTGTCGCGCTGTCGAGAGTGTACTCCTCACCCGGTCCGAAAGTTGGTCCCGCCGGCGCCTGAAGTTAGTAGACTGTAGTGAGACCAATGGGATCGATGGCACCGCAGCGTGCCGAAAATGAGGGCACCTGCATGGCGTTATCCGGTGGCAACAGGCGTGAGCACTCTGGCTCGTTTCGTGACCGACACCCAGGGCAATTCAATCCGGACCGACTTGCCATTACCCGAGGGAAATACGGTATCGGTATCGCTGCTATTTGCCTGGCCATTTTCGCGCTCCTGTTTACGATTGTCCGAAGGAATCGCAGCCAGGCCGTCGATGCAGCGATCACGATAAAAGTCCAGGGCCAGAAGAATCCATACTTCGACCGATTGATGCATGTGGTTTCGTGGCCCGGGTTTCCACCACAGAGCCGTCTCCTTCCGCCGTCGATCTCGGCTGTGCTCTGGATGCTTGGATTTCGACTGGAGGCGGTCTTTCAACTGCTTGCCTGGGGCACGGGAGTCATCTCATACTCCGTCAAGCGGGCGATGCGACGCCCCCGGCCGACCGCTGCGGATTCCACCATTCGCGTCATCGCGGCGAACATTGGCGGCAGCAGCTTCCCTAGTGGACATGTCCTCAATTATCTCGGCGTGTACGGATTCCTGACCTACTTGTCACACACATGGATTCGTCCCACCGGAATCCGCCGCACGATTGTCAGCCTGCTTGTTGCGTTGGTCAGTCTGGTTGGACCAAGCCGCGTTTACCTCGGCCACCACTGGTTCACCGATGTCACAGCTTCCTACATGCTGGGAACAACCTACCTCCTCGCCCTCACCAACATCTATCGCAAGGTCCGCACCCGACTTTCGTCATAGACAAATCAAGGTAGACAATGCCAGCACCTGCTACAATTTAAGGCAAAATTGAGGAGGCGTTGACGGAAACAGCGCCGGTGTGGCAATGGCCTAGCGAATCCGGGATGGTGAAAGCCGGATCGAAGCATTCCTCATCGGAGATCATTCCTGAGCTGTCAGCTGACCGGCGACAATCGCCGCAAGGTTCGACCGGGTTTCGCCCGTTACCGCGAGGTTCCGCGTTCAGCATGACTTGGGCGTGGGCAGAGTGGGCCGCATGGTGGCCAACTGAGGTGGTACCGCGGTTTAGCCCGTCCTCATGCGCAGGATGGGCATTTTGCTGCCCCGGATATCAATTCCCGAACTGTCATTCCATTCGCTCGGAGCAAAACCAGATGGCCCAGACCCACACCCGCGCGTTCAAGGAAGTTCCAACCAAGGTCGATTTTCCCGCTCAGGAGCGCGATCGGCTTCAATGGTGGGACGAGAACCAGGTCCTGCAACAATACCTGACGCGGAATGACGATTCCGACACCAGGTTTTCGTTCATAGATGGTCCAATCACCGCGAACAATCCGATGGGTGTACATCATGCCTGGGGCCGCACCTACAAGGATGTGTTCCAGCGCTACCACGCGCTGCTTGGCAAAAAACAGCGCTTCCAAAATGGATTCGATTGCCAGGGCCTGTGGGTCGAGGTCGAGGTCGAAAAAGAACTCGGCCTCAAGAACAAACGCGAGATCGAAACTTTCGGGATCGCCGAATTCGTTGAGCGGTGCAAGCAGCGGTGCTGGAAGTACTCAGCACGGCAGACCGAACAGTCGATCCGCCTGGCCTACTGGATGGACTGGGACAACTCGTACTACACGATGTCGGACGAGAACAACTACACGATTTGGCACTTCCTCAAGACTTGCCACGAACGCGGCTGGATCTACAAGGGTCACGATGTAATGCCTTGGTGCCCGCGCTGTGGCACCGGTCTCTCCGAACACGAGATCGTTACCGAGGGGTATCAGGATCGTACCCATCTCGCGATCTTCGCCGAGTTCCCTCTTATCGATGAAGATGCATCGCTGATGGTCTGGACCACTACACCATGGACGCTACCCGCAAATGTCGCCGCCGCCGTCAATCCCGAGATCGCCTACGTCAAGCTCCAGCAGGATGACAAGGTGCTTTACATGGCCCGGGACGCGGTGAAAAACGCGATCCGTGGCGAACACACCATCCTCCAGGAACTCACGGGGCGCGAACTCGTTGGTCGCATGTATCGAGGCGCCTTTGACGAGCTTCCGGCTGCCAGCGGCATTCAGCACCGAATCATCGAGTGGAAAGACGTCAGCGCCGAAGAAGGTACTGGCATCGTCCACATTGCACCTGGTTGCGGCAAGGACGACTTCGCGCTGTCCAAGGTCAACGACTTGCAGGTGATCGGTCCGATCAACGAGTCGGGAATCTTCCTGGAGGGGTTCGACTGGTTGACCGATCAATCCGCCCAGGACGTCGCCAGGGACATTGCCGACCAATCTCAAGTCGAAGGGGTTGCTGTATCGCTCGGAAATGTATGCGCACCGCTATCCAGTCTGCTGGCGATGTGGTACCGATCTGCTGTTCCGCCTGGTCGATGAATGGTTCATCGGGATGGACGAACTGCGGCCATCCCTGATGGATGCCACGCGCACCATCAACTGGGTGCCATCGTTCGGGATGGATCGCGAGCTCGATTGGCTCGCGAATATGCAGGACTGGATGATTTCGAAGAAACGATATTGGGGACTAGCCCTACCGATCTACGACTGCAAGGAATGCGGCCACTTCGAGGTCATCGGCTCGGAAACCGAACTCCAGGAACGTGCCGTCAGTGGCTGGGACAAGTTCGAGGGCCACACGCCGCACCGGCCATTCATCGATGAGGTCCAGATCGCCTGTGCCTCGTGTGGAAAGCATGTGTCTCGCATCCCGGATGTTGGCAATCCGTGGCTCGATGCCGGCATCGTCGGTCTCTCCACGCTCAACTACCGCAGTGATCGCGAACACTGGAGCCAGTGGTATCCCGCGGACCTCATTACCGAGAGTTTCCCCGGTCAGTTCCGGAACTGGTTCTACGCCTACATCGCCGAAAGCACAGCCCTCACCGGTCAGGCGCCCACGAAGAATATCTTCAGTTACGCATTGATGCGCGACGAAAAGGGCGCGGAGATGCACAAGAGCAAAGGCAACGCGATCTGGTTCGATGAGGCAGCCGATGACATTGGCGTCGACACCATGCGCTGGCTGTTCGCGACCGTGAATCCCAGCTCAAACCTTGGGTTCGGATACAACGTCACCGACGAAGTCAGGCGGCGTTTCATCCTGCCGCTCTGGAACTCGTACTCGTTCTTCGTTACCTATGCCCGTATCGATGGCTGGGAACGCCCTGCCACGCCAAGCCCAATCGGCGAGCGCACCCTTCTCGACCGGTGGATCATGTCTCGCGCAAACGAGCTTGTGACTACCGTTCGCGACGGCATGGAGAGCTACGACATCGCCTCGGCGGCGCGTGCAATTGAGAACTTCGTCGTAGAAGAACTTTCGAACTGGTACATCCGCCGCAACCGGCGCCGCTTCTGGAAGCCCGAGAGCGATGCAGACAAGTCCGCCGCCTACGAAACGCTCTATGACGCGTTGGTGTTGGTGTCTCATCTCCTGGCGCCAATCCTGCCCTATCTCAGCGAAGAGATGTACCAGAATCTTGTCCGATCGATCGACCCTTCGGCCCCGGTCTCGGTGCATCTCACCGATTTCCCGGTGTCGGACGAGTCGGCAATCGATAGTGGACTTTCAAAAGACATGTCGGCCGTGCTCGCCGTCGTTCGCCTCGGTCGGTCTGCCCGTGCCGAAGCCAACATCAAGGTTCGGCAACCGCTTCCGGCGATCCTCGTTCATACCAACGATCCTGCCGGGGCCGAGGCCGTGGTTCGCCTCAAGGACCAGATTCTGGATGAGCTAAACGTCAAGGATGTCCGCGCGCTCGCCGATTTGGGCGACGTGCTCAGTCATGAGGTACAACCCAATCTGCCGATACTGGGCCCGAAATACGGGAAAGCCCTCGGGGGCATTCGCGCCGCGTTGATGCAGGCCGAGCCATCAGAAATTGCGCAGTTGGTAGACGCCGGTTCGAATATTTCGTTGGCACTCCCGGATGGCTCGCGAATCGAGCTCTTGCCTGGGGAAGTCATCGTCAACTTGCGCAAGCGCGAAGGATTCGCTGCCTCACAAAGCGCCGACGCAACGGTCGTCCTCGACACCACGATGACACCGGAACTGATCCAGGAGGGCGTCGCCAGGGATGTTGTCCGGGCAATCCAGGACGCACGAAAGCAACTCGAGCTCAATATCGAAGATACGATCAACGTGCGATATCACACATCAGAGCGTGCATTAGCGAACGCGATCGAATCGTTCCGGGAGTACATTTCCCGGGAGGTGCTGGCCGAATCGCTTGAGACCGGCACGAACCTTGACGGCGCCGATGGGTATGCCCGGCTGAAAGTCGGGCCGTCTGAACTTGAAGTTTCGATTTCCAAATCGGCATAGACGCGCAGGCCAATTTGGCAATAGACATGCCGGTTTGAAACGACTGCGACAGAGAAGGAACATCATTTGGCAACAAAGCTGGTCATCATCGGACTTCCCGGAGCCGGAAAGACAACCGTCTTCAACGCGCTCACTCGCGCCGAAGCGGCCACCGGCACCTTCGGGGCCAGCGGAGATGAGCCTAATCTGGCCACCGTGAAAGTGCCGGATGCGCGGCTGGATATACTGACCGCATTGTTCAAGCCGCAGCGCACGGTGCAGGCCGATGTCCAATATCTCGACGTCGCCGGCATCGCCAAAGGCATCGCCGAAAAAGGAATGAGCGGACAACTTCTCGGTCATCTCTCGCAGGCCGACACCCTGGTCCATGTCGTTCGCGCGTTTGAAGATGACAACGTCGCGCACACCGAAGTCACCGTCGACCCGATCAGGGACATTGAAACGCTCAATCTCGAATTGCTGTTCAGCGATCTGGCGCTTGTCGAAAAGCGCGTCCAACGCATCGAGGGGCAACTCGGGAAGACCCGAGGACCTGAGAAAGAACTGCTTGAGCGCGAACTCGTGCTTATGAAAAAGCTCCTCGCAGCGCTTGAAGACAACACGCCCTTGCGAGAACTCGTCGACGATCTGGAGGAAGAAGATTCGCGAATGCTCCGCGGTTTCGGATTCCTTACCGCGAAACCGCTGTTGATCCTGCTCAACATTGGCGAGGACCAGCTCGGTGGTCCCGCCGCCGAACTTCTCGCCAGGTGCCAGGCTGAGTTCGACGCGCCCAAGGTGATGATCGACACGATCGCCGGCAAGATCGAAATGGAGATCGGGCAACTCGAAGCCGAGGACGCGGCCGTTTTCCTGGGCGATCTCGGGATCACCGAATCGGGACTCGGTCGGATCATCGGCAAGTCGTTCGATTTGCTTGGTTTGATGCCATTCTTCACGGTCGGACCTGACGAGTGCCGGGCATGGACGATTCGACAGGGCGCCACTGCTGTCGAGGCGGCCGGCGAAATCCACACCGACATCCAGCGTGGATTCATTCGCGCCGAGGTCGTCAGCTACGATGCGATGATCGAGGGCCAAACGATGGCCGAAGTTCGCAAAGCAGGCGCCTTCCGCCGCGAAGGCAAGACCTACATCGTGCAAAACGGCGACATCATCAATTTCCTGTTCAACGTCTGACGGTAAAGGGAGTACCATTCAGATCCGCGTGACAATATGCAAGACAATGGCGTTGCCCACAGCACCCCTCCCGACGAGCTGTCAGAGATCGTCGAACGGCTGTTATCACTCAAATCTCCCAGACACACGGATTCCGGACCAAGGCTGCTTGGACCGGAATCTTCTTCGTGTTCCGGTCGTGCAATCCACAGGATATTAGGTCCCGAACATCGTGAGGTCGCGGTCGAAAATGTGGGAGAGTTGGAAACCAGAGAGCGCAACTGAATGCACTCTCGCCATGACAACTGGGATCACCGCCTGATTGCTGCACGCAAAAAACGGGGATGGACGGTAGAGTCCATCCCCGAGGCTATGTGCTTGACAAATCATCATTCAACTCAGTAGTCGCCAAGCTATCGACCCGGGCGGCGTGGCACGGCGCCTTTCAACAAATTGCCTGTTCGTTGAGCTGCGTGTATGCGCAAGGGAATGACAATGAGGAACCCCCTGGGTGCGTGCACCCAGGGGGTTCATTGAGACTCACGTGCTGAAGACCGTTGGACGCAACCGCACGAGATTACAAATCACTGCAGAGCACCACACCCGGAGGACCCCCTCCTGCCGACGGGCTGCAGCAAACTGTCCCCGCTCCCGGCCCAGTGTCGGCTCCACACTGCGAGCACACACCCTGGTTACAAAGCGAATTCATGTCAAAACAATCCTCACCACATCCGGCGCCACTGACCGCGCCTGCCGCTGCCGGAGCGCTCATCGACACGATCACCGGAACTGCAATAGCTCCAGCTACACCAGCCTTGCGCAGGAACGCGCGCCGCGAATGATTCACGCCACGCACTGCCGGATCAAGCGGTCCGTCGAGCAGGTTGGCGTCTTCGAGCTTCTTGAGGGCGAGACGAACCACATCGTCGCTGACGTCTGAGCCAAGCTTGCCCTGTGCCTTGCGCACGATGTCGCCCACAGTGCGGCGGCCATCACACAGGCGCCAGACCACGGCGGATGTCTGGTTCAGATGATGGATATGGTGCCGCTCGGTGTCGTACACCAGCACCTCATCCTTGGATTCGGTGATGACCAGGCTGTCGACTCGAGCCGCTGGCACATGGCTTTCCAGCAGATTGCTCATGTTCTCCCCCTACTTTCCGCTGCGCTAACGCCTTGCTGATAAGCCGAATTTGACTGCACAACGGTCCCAAGTCCTGATAGTACCATAAGCCTAGCACAACACGTGTCTTTACAACAGTCACAATAACCACGTCCTGCGACGATCCTGATCCCCATCAAGACTGCTGTCCGCGCTTGGTATGGCATTGTTCGCAATTGTCACACGGAGAAACTTGCCAGTGAAGTTTGACGGTGTTTCTGGACAATGCTCCAAATACCATAAGGGGGAAGTCATCGAGTCTGCGTCAAAGGACCACGGAGTGTAGCCATGAGACGGCTGAGTCAAGATCGCCACGGATGCCCCTGTACACTGAGGCGTTCTCCGCCACCTTCGACAGGATTGTCAACGCATCGGCTGGCCGACGCTGAATTGCCACCGTATGTTCGCACAGTGCCATGATCGACTCGCCATGGCCGAGCGTCTCGATGGTCCATTCC
>CAVXMV010000006.1:0-244546 GCA_963763125.1 uncultured Chloroflexia bacterium | reverse complement strand
GCCCGTACCTGGGCTACGACGTGAGCGAGCCGTTGCCCGATCACTCCAGCCTCGACCGCATTCGCGAGCGGTACCGCCTGGAGGCGTTTCGGCGCTTCTTCGAGGCGGGCGAGGCTGGCATCCGCCCCACGGGTCCGTCCTGAACCCCGTCAGACTGGCTGAATTACTCGGCTTTTCGCCCCGGACTGGTATCTCTTGAAATCATGCTGATCCCGGTGTTACGCGGGTTGACAGGCCAGAATGCACCTCATAGAGTGACTGCACACAGGAAAGAATGGTGTAGTCCGAGATTGCGTTCACATATACGAACGCCGGCGCCATTTGGGGGACATGCGGGTATGGCAACGCCATTCGCCGGAGCGACAGTGACCCCGGCGCGATCTCGCGCTTCACACCAGAAGAAGGGGCATGAGGGAGGGACGACGCGGAGGCGGCCACCGCTTACGCGCCCGGCTTCGGCCCAACCGCCGATCGCGACAAATCCACGCCAAAATGCATGGTCAAGGAGGAACGTGAAAATGAGCTCCGCAATGATGCGTAAAATCAACCGCAGACGGATAATGCACGGAACCGCGGGCCTGATGGGCCTGGCCGCCGCCTGGAGCAGCGGTATTGGACGGGCGAGCGCCCAGGCCGAGGTCAGTGGCGAAATCGAGTTCGCTTACTACAACTGGGGGCCGGAGAGCATCGACTTCTTCAAGGAGATGGCGGAAGCCTTCCAGGCCTCCCATCCCGACACCGAGATCAACCTCTCCCTTCCTCCATTCGATCAGTACGACCAGACGCTCAGCGTCCTCCTCGCCACCGGCAACGGCCCCGACATCATCACGACGGCCGCCGCCACCCAGGCCCTCTTCGCGGAGGGCCGGCTCCTCGACCTGACCGACCGCGTCGCTGCCGATCCGGTCCTGCTCGACGAGACCAAGTTCATCCAGGGCGGCTGGGACGTCTACCGCTTCGGCACCGACCGCATCTACGGCATGTACTCCGGCGCCGACACGCTCCTCCTCTACTACAACAAGACCATGTTCGACACGGCGGGTATCCCCTACCCGACGGCCGAGTGGACCTGGGTCGACTTCGTCGAGGCCGCGAAGGCCCTGACGATCCGCGACGGGGATCGGGTCACGCAGTGGGGCTGTGTCCTCGGCGCCTTCGACGATCCGGAATGGGGCTGGGCCAACCTGGTCTGGATGGAGGGTGCGGATATCTTCGATTCCAGGCCCCAGTTCTCGCGGCTCACGCTGAACAACGAACCGGTCTTGAAGGTGCTCAATCTCCTGCACGACCTGGTCTACACCCACGAGGTCGCGCCGACGCCGTCGATCTCGGAAGCGGTCGCCGATCAAGGCGGGTTCGAGAGCGGCACCGTCGGGATGATGGTCGACGGCGGCTGGAGCATCCAGCCGCGCAAGGCGATCGAAGCGTTCGAGTGGGATATCCAGACCCTGCCGGTCGGATCCAAGGGCTTCGTCGGCCAGTTCTGGCCCGGAGCACCGATGCAGATCAGCGCCAGCTCCGAGAACCAGGAACTCGCCTGGGAGTACCTCCGCTGGTTCGCCTCGGACGTGGAGGCCCAGACGATCGTCGCGAAGGTCGCAACCCAGGTCCCCGCCCTGCTGGAGATCGCCAACTCCGAGGCTTTCCTCGGCGTGCCGGGGTTGCCGGGCAATGTCGAAGCCTGGACCCGCTCGCTGCTGACCGCGCTCCCCGGCGACTCTTTCAATCCCAGGAAGGCCGAGCTGCTCGACAAGATTTGGCGACCCGAGTGGGAAAAATTCCAGAACGACAGCGTCACTGCCGAGGAGTTCGCCGCCAAGGTCGAGACGGACGGCAACGCCTTCCTCTCCGAGTCGTAGGCGACAGTTCGCGCGCTCATCGCGGGGCCGGCGCGGCGCCAATTGGCGCCGCGCCGGCCCTTAGGTCTGTCTTTGCCCATGAGTACCCTTTCTCCTTCCGCACCGCCCGCTCAGCCTGTTCAGCCGGCCCGGCAGCCGCGCATCCGCCAGCGCACCCGTGAGGCGATCGAGGGCTACATCTTCGTCCTTCCGGCAGTGATCGGCTTCGTCCTCTTCACCCTCTACCCGATGGTGGCCTCGCTCGTCCTGAGCTTCACCGAGTACAACCTCATCTCCTCCCCGGAATGGATCGGCGTCGACAACTACACCCGGATGTTTCAGGACGAGTTCTTCTGGCGGTCGGTGCGGATCACCGTAACCTACGCGGTCGTCGGCCTGCCGCTCGGGCTGACCTTCGGCCTGCTTGTCGCCCTCCTCCTGAACCAACGGGTTCCGGGCATCACCATCTGGCGATCCCTCTACGTCCTGCCCTCGGTCATCTCCGGGGCGGCGGTCGTGGTTCTCTGGCGCTGGCTCTTCAACCCCGAGTTCGGGTTGGTCAACGTGATGCTCGACTACGTCGGGATCGACGGGCCGAACTGGCTGGGCACGACCCGGTGGGCCCTCCCCTCCCTGATCCTGATCAGCCTCTGGGGATTTGGCGGGACGATGCTGGTCTTCCTGGCCGGGCTCCAGGGGGTGCCGAGCGAGCTCTACGAGGCGGTCGAGGTCGACGGCGGCAACGCCTGGGACAGGTTCCGCAACGTGACCCTGCCGATGCTCTCCCCGGTGATCCTCTTCAACCTGGTGATCGGCCTGATCTACTCGTTCCAGTTCTTCACCGAGCCGTTTGCCTTGACCGAGGGCGGCCCGGAGAACTCGACCCTGGTCTACCTGCTCTACCTCTACCGCAACGCCTTCAACTACTTCGAGATGGGCTACGCCTCGGCGATGGCCTGGATCCTCTTCCTCTTCGTGCTGGTGTTGACCCTGCTCATCTTCCGCACGACCCCGATGTGGGTCCACTACGAGAACGAGCGGGGGGATCGCTGATGGCTAGCTCGATCGAGACCCCATCAGTCGCGACCCCGGCGCCGCGGGTAGCGCGCCTGTCACGCACTTGGCGGCGGCGGCTCTGGACGACGCTCGCGTTGTTCGTGATCGTCGCCGGGGCAATCGTCGTGACCCTGCCGCTGGCCTGGATGATCTCCACCTCGCTGAAGAAATCAACGGAGGTCTTCGTCCTGCCGCCGCAGTGGATCCCGCCGAATCCGCAGTGGGGCAACTACAAGACGGTCTTCGAATCCGCACCCTTCGCCCGCTACTTCCTCAACAGCGCGATCGTGACCGGCGCCAGCGTCTTCGGCACGCTGCTCTCCTGCTCGCTGGCGGCCTACGCCTTCGCCCGGCTGCGCTTTCCCGGCCGGAACGTCATCTTCGTGATGTTGCTCTCGACCCTGATGCTGCCGGCGACGGTGACGATCGTGCCCCGGTTCATCGTCTTCGAGCAACTCGACTGGCTGAACTCCTTCAAGCCCCTGATCGTGCCGGCTTTCTTCGGCAACGCCTTCTACATCTTCCTGCTGCGCGAGTTCTTCCGCACGATCCCCAACGACCTTGAAGACGCCGCCAGGCTGGACGGGGCGAGCACCCTGCGCATCTTCGCCACCATCGTCCTCCCCCTCTCCAAACCCGTCCTGGTGACGGTGGCGCTTTTCTCATTCATCAACTCGTGGAACGACTTCTTCAACCCGCTCCTCTACCTCAGCTCCGAGGAGAAGTACACGATCGCGATCGGCGTGATCAACTTCACTGGCAGCAACCGCGTCGGCCCGCAGATGCACCTGCTCATGGCCGCCTCCTTCCTCGCCACCGTCCCGGTCCTGATCGTCTTCTTCATCGCCCAACGGCAGTTCGTGAGGGGGATCGTGTTCTCGGGGTTGAAGGGGTGAAACGCGAAGGCAGAAAGGCGGGAGGACGGGAACGAACAAGGCAGAGCCATTTCCCACCCCCTTCCAGGGGCGCATGCCATGCGCCCCTGGAACAACGGCTCCGACCAGGTGGCCCTTCCTCCTGCCCGCCTACCTGACTACCCGACTTCCCTCCTCTCTTTCCACACAAAAGGAGATCCACCGTTGACCGCCGTCCACCCCTTCGACCTCCAAGCCCGGGCCGCACTCACCGCCCGCAGCCTCACGGCCCTGCTTGATCCGCGCCAGCAGGGGCTGATGTACTTCCTCGGCGAATGGCGGCACCGGCCGCCGAGCGCCTTCCATGGCCTGTGGGACTACGGCGACGGCAGCGGCCGCCAGATCGACGCCCTGACGCTGGTGCGGTCCATCGTTCCACCGGGGTCGGAGGCAGCGACTCCGGACGAAGGAGAGCACCTACTCGAAGCCTGGATGCTCCGCCAGCTCCACGAAGACGGCATCTCATGGCTGCCGCCGGAGCCGTGGGCTGAGCCGTGGGGCCGGGAGCTGCTCCTGGGCGATCCGAAGAGCGAGGGGCCGTTCGCCGAGATCAGTTGGGCTCAGCGGGGCACGCTGCTCGGGTTGACCAGCCGCTACCTGGCGACCGGCGACGAGCGCTACGCGGCGCACGGCAAACGGATGGTCGATGGCCTGCTGGCGGTGGCGGTGCGGGAGGAGCCGGGCCTCTACTACCCGGAGGGCTACTACCAACCCGGCGGCTGGCGCTTCCACAAGCCGGGCTTGCACCCCGCCATCGAGGAGTACAACGCGGCCGTCGCCGTGCCGGCCCTGCGCTTCTTCGCCGCGACCGGCTACGAGCCGGCCCTGGAGCTGGGCCGGGATCTCACCACGTTCGCCCTCTACCACACGCCCTGCTACCTGCCGGATGGCCGCCTGCGCAAAACGGTCGGCGACGTCGAGGGGCACTTCCATACTCACTCCAACTTCGCCCTGGCCGTCCTGACTCTGGGGATCGTCACCGGCCAGCGGGAGTACCTGAGCTGGGCCCGCCAGACCTACGAGGTCCTCAAAGCGTGGGGCACCGACTTCGGCTGGTTCCCCGAGGGCTTTGGGCAGCGGCACGGCGAGGTCTGCTGCATCACCGACATGATCGAGCTGGCGCTCCTGCTCGGTCGCCACGTCAGCCCGGTCTACTACGCCGACGCCGAACGCTTCGGCCGGAACCACCTGCTCGAAGGGCAGTTCCTCTCCCTCGACCAGTTGCAGACCGGCGTCGAACGTCTACCCGTAGGCAAGGCCGCCGCAGAGCGAAATCGCCCACTCGACGCGGCCGTGACGAACGAGGGCGTCACCGAGACGCAAGTCGGTGCCTTCGCCTCCCGCTCCACCCTGAACGACGCCTTCCACCTCGACGCCACCGCGCTGATGCAATGCTGCAACGCGGCGGGAGCCCGCGGCCTCTACGACCTGTGGAGATACGCGGTGGACGAGGGCAGCACCGTCGACGGCCGCGCAAACCTCTCGATCAACTTGCGCTTCAGCGTCGAGACCCCGGCGATCCGCGTTGTCAGCCACGAACCGGCCGACGGCAAACTCGACGTGACCGTGACCGCGCCAAGTCGGATCGCCGTCCGCCTACCAGAGGGCATGTCGCAGGCACTCGCCGTTATCCAGGATGGGTCCGAACCCCGCGTCGTCTCCCTGGACGCCGCCGACGGCTACGTCTCGCTCGACCTCGATCCCGGGCAAAGTGCGGCGCTGCACTACGCCCAGCCCGAGCGAATCGCCACCTACCAGATCGGCAGCCCGGATAAGTTCGAACGAGGGACCGGCTTCTGGCGGGGCGAGACGCTGCTGCGGGTCGATCCTCCTGGGCGATACCTTCCGCTCTACGAGCGCGCGACAGATCTGCCGGCCGTTCAGCCAAAGGCGACCTCTGGGAAGCCTATTCATGCGCTCTAATGGCGGTTCACGCCTTGGTTTCCTCTCAGTAGGGGCGGTGCCTGCCCTGCCGATTTCCGGGACCCTGTCACCGGGTAGGGCAAGTCCAGCCCTTCCAAGCCGCGTGCACCTTCGCCTTTTGCCTAATCAGGAGACAGCGCTGTGATTGAAGCCTCGCAAACTCAGCCGCGCTTGCCGGACGACCTGGAGCGCCTGGTCGACCCGGCGCTTCTGAGCAAGCCGGACGGGCTGACCGTCGCTTGCTACACGTTTCCCCACTACCACCGTTCCGCCTATAACGACCGGCTGTTCAGCCCTGGTTGGACCGAGTACGTCCTGATGCGCGGCTGCGTGCCCTGGTTCCCCGGCCACCAGCAGCCGCGGACTCCAATGCTGGGCGAGCTGGACGAGCGCAAGCCGGCGACCTGGGAGGTCTACTTCGATCTGGCCCGCCAGCACGGGGTAGATGCGTTCATCTTCGATTGGTACTGGTACGGTGGCCGTCCCTGCCTGCACGAAGCCCTGGAAGAGGGCTTTCTGGGTGCGCGCAACCGTGACGGCGTCGCAGTTCGCGGTGATGTGGACGAACCACCCTTGGGCGAACTGGTTCCCGACCGCCGGTGTCGCTCAACCGCCAGATTGGCCGTGGCCGGGAGTGCAAGAGGCCGGCGGCGTGGCTACGTGGGAGATCGTCGATCCGGGCCCGACGAGCCTGGAGGACACCTGGCGTGGTCTCGCCTACATCGTCGCCCGGTATTTCCACGACCCCGGCTACTGGCGGATCGCGGACGAGCCGGTCCTCGTCATTTGGGATGTCGGGCTCCTCATCCGCACTTTCGGCGTTGACGGTACGCGCCAGCTCTTCGCCGAGCTACGCGACTTTGCCCGCAAGCTCGGTCACCCGGGCATCCACGTCCACGCCTCGATGGGCGATCTCTCGGTCGCTGGGCAATTCCCGGAGGCCGGCGTCGACAGTTACGGACTCTACAACCCGATCGTCGTGGCCGGTGGGCATCGCCCGCCATCGGAGAACCTGCCGGAGTACGGAGTCGTCGCCGCCGACGTCGTGGCCACACTCTGGCCAGAGATCGATGCCCGCTCGTCTGCCCCCTGCTTCCCGAATGTCGGCCCAGGCTGGGACGACTCGCCACGACACATGCCCTTCCGATGTCCGGAACATGCGCTCAGATCGGAGTGGCCGGGGAACGTCATCGTCGTCGACGAGACGCCGGCCGCGTTCGAGGCTCTTGTCCGCGCCGCATTCGCCTACCTCAACGCCCGGCCGGAGATACCGCCGGTCATGACCATCGGCTGCTGGAATGAGTGGACCGAGGGCCACTATCTGCTGCCGGATACCCGCCACGGGTTCGGGATGCTGCGGGCGCTGGCTCGCGCCCTAGGACACATGTAGAGACAGACGCGATTCCGCATCAGCAACGGTCGAAAGGTGCATCTCAACCCGATGGCACAGAATCTGGTCCCGAACACCTACTTCCTCGAAGATGCGGCCAACTTGGCCCGGAGCAGTCTCCTGGCCCGGCTCGATCCCGAACTGGCCTATCAACCCTACTTCCGCCTGGACCTCGGTCTGGAGATCCCGGAGGTGAAGCACGCCTCGTGGGACTACTGCGATATGGCGGGGAGGTTCGTCGACGCGCTCATCCTGACCGCGCCGATGGTGGGTGCTGACCGGCCTGGCGAGGCAGAGATTGGCCTGCGGGCGTTCCTCCTCAATCGGGCCAACCCGAACGACGGCCTCTTCTACGACGCCGAAGCTCCCTGGTCGACCTACGCTGCTGACATGTTCTGCCAGGGCCGGGTCCTCCTCGGACTGGTGAGCTGGTTCCTCCTCACCGGCGACCCGGCGGTCGAAACCAAGCTCAACGGCCTGATCGACGGCCTGAGCCAGCTCGCCGTCTGGGACGGGGACGCCTGCTCCTACCCGACCGACATCCGGATCGACGGGCAATGGGTGGATGGCGGTCTCTGGAAGGGGACCTTTCCCGGCTACGCTGCCCAACAAACGGTCGGCCTCGCCCGCTACGCCAAAGCTACCGGCAATCCGACCGCCCTCAAACTGGCATCTGGATTGGCCAATCACTTCGTAGACTGCGGCGTCGTCAATCCTGATGGGACCTTCACGGGGCACACCCATAGCCAGGGCATCCTGCCCAGCGCCCTCGGGGTACTGGCTTACGCTCTCGTCGCCGGGGACCGCGATCTGGCGAAGTGGAGTGGCCGCGTCTATGAGCATGCCCGGACCTACACCTCGTCGTTCGGCTGGCTTCCGGACGGACTCGGCTTCAGCCCCAGGGACAATTTCTTCGCCGGCACCTGCGAGACCTGCGCGCTGTGCGATCTGATCGAGCTGGCCATCACCCTGACGGAGGCTGGCATCGGCGACTACTGGGACGATGTCGAACGCTACGCTCGCAACCAACTGCTAGAGCAGCAGATCCGCGACCCGGCCAGGGCGGTACCACCCGACATCCTCGCTCAGACCACGACGCCGGTCGAGCGGATCCTGCGCGGCGCGTTCGACAGCACCGCCCCACCGAATTCGCTGCTCGGGAGCAAGGAGGGCGTGGTCGAAGGGTGTTGCACCCCGGCAGGCGCCAGAGCCTGCTTCATGGTCTGGGACCGTATCATGTCGTCCCGACCGGACGGAATCCACGTCAATCTTGCGCTCAGCCGCGATGCGCCCTGGGCACGACTGACCAGCGCCGAACCCTATCGTGGCGAACTGCGCCTGGACGTTCGGCAAGCGAGACCATTCTTCCTCCGCCTGCCGGAGTGGATCGATACAAACACGGTCAATCTGACCGTCGATGGAACCAAGCGACCTATCGACCTTCGGGGTCGCTCCCTTGAACTCGGCGAGCTGCGGCCCGGTCAGGTCGTCGACGTGATGTACCCGCTCGCGGTCCAGGAGCGGACCGAGGCCATCGCGGAGAGCGAGTTCACCACGCACTGGAAGGGCGGCACAGTAACCGCGATCACGCCGCCGGGCGAACACTACCCGACCTATCGACGAGCCGAATACGAGGCAGACGAGCCGCCGATGATCGAGCGCACGCCTGTCATCCGGCCCGTTGTGGTGCGTTGGTAATCCCGAAAGAGGCACATCGAGCATGCGGGTTTCGCACGATTCCGAACAACTCACCTGGGATCTATCCTGGGCTGACCTGCGCTACCGTCTGCGCCTACAGAGCGGCGCCCTGGTCTGCGAGTACTTCGGCCCGGCCGACCGCTACTCCCCGCCGACCGAGTGGCCCGTCCCCGACCCGATTCAGACGACCCGGACCGAGGGCCGCGTCGGCGTTGGCCCGGCTGACAGAGCCGTCACATGGTCGTTGGTAAGCTGGAACCAGCCTGATCCGAACTTCTTCACCCTGACCCTCGAGGGTGACCTCCGGGTTCGCTCCGAGCTGCGCGTTCGGGTCGATGAAGCAACCGGCCTGCTGATCCGCTCCACAACCCTGCACCACGCGGGCGGTCCAGACTCCATCCAGATCGCGTCGGCCCAGAGCGTGGCGGCGCTGATGCCATCCGACATCGAAGAACTCATACACCTCGCCGGACGGCTGGTCGCCGAGAACCAGATGAAGCGCCAATTGCTCACCGAGTCGCCGATCTACCTGGAGAGCCGGGCGGGAAAGACCGGCTATCGCTTCGCGCCCTATGTCGCCCTCACGTCCGGCAGCCACACCTATTTCTGCGAGCTCGACTGGTCCGGCAACTGGCAGCTCCACGTCGAGCGCCAGGTCGACGGCAAGGTCCACCTGGCCGGTGGGCTCAACCCATGGGGCCTCCGGCATCACCTCCAGCCGGGTGAAGAGCTGGTGTTGCCGGAGGCGATCATGGGGTGCGTCCGTGGTGACCTCAATGCCGCCACCCAGCGGTTGCATGACCTGCGCCGGGCGCGGAGACCGAATCCGGCCCGGCCCGTCCCCGTTCACTTCAACACCTGGTACCCGGCGGTCGAGTTCGTCCCGTTCGAGCGGGCCAAGGAGTACGCCCACCACGCCGCTGACCTCGGCTGCGATCTGCTGGTCGTCGACGCCGGGTGGTTTCGCAAAGAGGTCGAGGTCGAGGGGGACGGCTGGTGGCGCAAGACCGGCGACTGGATCGTCGATGAGCGCATGTACCCCGACGGCATGGAGGCATTGAGCGAGGTCTGTCGTTCTCGCGGGATCGGTTTGGGGATCTGGTTCGAGCCGGAAGCAGTCGGAGTCAATGCCTGGGTGCGGCGCCACCACCCGGAGTGGTTGCACGCCGTCGGTGGGGTCATCCCTCGGGAAGAAGACCGGGCGATTCTCCACTTGGGCGTTCCTGACGCGCGGGAGTTCATCCGCGAGCGCATCCTTGACGTGCTCCGCCGAATCAATGCCGTCTGGATGAAGTGGGATTTCAATACCGATCTCGACCAGGGCGGCTGGTCACCTGGCCTGCCGGACGACTTGACCACCCAAGATCCGCTCATCGCGCACTACCGCGGCCTCAATCAGTTGCAAGACGAGATCCGAGCCGCGATGCCAGATCTGACCCTGGAGATGTGCGCCGGAGGCGGCAGCCGGGTTGACGGGGCAATCATGCGCCACGCCCACGTGAACTGGATGAGCGACCAGACCCAAGCGCTCGTCACCCTGGCGATCCACTTCGGCAGCCACCTCGCGCACCCCGCCATCGAGCGCAACGCCTGGCTGGTTGAATGGCCCGCCCACGACGCCCTGCACAGGCGCCAGTGGACCGACGAACGTGGCGACCTCGCCTTCCGCACCCGGGTGGCGATGCTCGGCTCCTTCGGCGTCAGCGCCCCGGTCGAGCGCTGGTCGGAGGAGGACAAGGTACTCGTCCGCGAGCACATCGCCTGGTACAAGCGCCTGGTTCAACCACTTGTCCAAACCGGGAACCACTACCTGCTCACCCCGCCGCCGCCCGTGAGCGGAGAAGGCGATTGGGCGGCCGCGTGGTACGTCGCGAAGGACGCCAGCCGAGGAGTCGTGTTGGCCTTCCGCCTCCTCAGCGCCAGCGGAGAGCGGACGTTCGCGCTGCCCGGCGTCGATCTCAACGCCGGCTACGCCGTGACTCCGTTCGGTGGCGAGCGCCAAGAGCGGACTGGCGTTGAGCTGTCCGCGGGGCTCAAGGTGACAGCCCCGGAACACTACCGATCCGCCCTCGTCGCGATCGAAAGGATCTGAGATGTGTGAGCACCATGACTCCGAAAGCCGGGCGCCTCCCAACGATCCTTGGACTTTCTGGTTGTCACTAAACCGGCACACGAAGGTCGGGAGACATTGATGAGGCATCCGCTTGCGTTGTCTAAGCGGACTTCCAAAAGTGATGACGTGATTGCATACTGGGCATCTCGCACGGGAGGCGCCCATGGTCATGCCCCCTGATCTGGTTTCCCACGCTGCCGTCCTCGCTCATCTCGCCCGGACCGATCTCGCCCACCGGCAGGATGCCGACGCAGTTGCCAGCGCCGAGGCGGTGCTCACCGCCCTGCGCAAAAAGGGGGTCCTGCCGCTGACGGACTCCACCTGGTCTATCTCGCCGAATGCCACCTCCACACCCATCCTCACTTGGCTGCCCTCTGGCAGCGACGCGGATTCCCACGCGCCATCCCGGCGGCCGGGGTGAACCAGCGCGCGACGATCTTTGGCGCGCTGGAGGATCGGACCGGGCAGGTGACGAGCCAGATCGTGCCCAGGGCCTCCTCGGCGACGTTCGCGGCCTTCGTCGCGCAGGTCGTGGACCAGTGGGAGGACGCGCCCATCGTGCTGGTCCTCGACAATGCCTCGTACCACAAGCGTGAAGCGTGCCGATCTGCGGCCCTGGCTCCGGGACCACGCGGATCGCGTGAATGTGCTCTGGTTACAGACCTACAGCCCCAAGCTGAATCTGATCGAGCGCGTCTGGCGGTTCCTGAAAGCCCGGCTGGCCTGCCATCGGTTCTGGCACACCCAGCCTGGGCTGATCGCCTTCGCCCAATCGCTCCTTGATCGCATCCGGGCCTGCTTCGGCGCTGATGCCTATCCGCACATCACCCTGGCCCAAGACTTATGCTGGTCCGCTTAGTACGAAACTCTGCTCCCCTCCACCACGGGCCCCGATCTGCCAGATCACTGATGCCAAAAGGCTTGACGGCCACTTCCATGGCTGGATCGGACAAGCCACACTCGATGGGCTAGGCATCTCAGCTCGGGACCCCTGGACCCGAATCCGGGCCAAATCGTGAAAAGTCTTGTGTTCGAGTAAGGCCAAACTGATGTGCCATTGGTGGGCAGTGTAGACCGACACTCAAATAAATCTATTCTGGTGCCGCCGACCCTTGGTGAGGTGGCAAAGTTTGCCCACCAGTCGCGTGGGATGCAATCGAGGTCTGCAGCGGTGGTGGTTGAGGAAATACCGGTTCGGAGCCTGCGACGGCGGCTATCTCCTCAGCAGATCGAGGACGTGGTGGCTCGCTACAACGCTGGCGAGGATACTCCGGCTCTCAGTCGCGCGTATGACATCTCGCGGGGAGGGCTTCGAAAACTGCTCTTGGCCAAGGGAGTGTCCATTTCGAAAGGAACCAATGACACCCGAGGATGCTGAGCGGGCGGTACGGCTTTATGAGAGAGGGTTGACAATCGATGAGGTGGTGGGACAGGTTGGCTATTCTTTCAGCACGATCCGGAGAATGCTTCATGCGAACGGGGTTACTGTGCGCAAGCGAGGTATCGGGAAACGGGTAGCGTCAAATGAGCGATCGGAGCAGGCGATAATTGATGGGCCTGTGACGTGAGGGCCGTGCACTGCCAGAGGGCTAGAACTCGGCGGGAAGGGTGGCGTGAGTGGACTTTGCGAATTCCATGAAGGATGCGGCGATATCCAGCACCATCGGTGTAGGCAGAGCCCGATCTCACGTGACGACTTCCAGCACCTGGATCACTTGGGCCCCTTCAGTTTCTGGGGATGCAGTGCTTGCGTCGCAACCAGCCGATGGGCCCAAGTATTCTCCATCCAGGGTCAAGATTGCTCGGTGAGTTGAGAGATTGTTGAGGACAGCATAGACGCAGTCGATCTGGAGTGTGATCCACGCTTCTACTGGTCGAGGAACGCCATCCAGGCGGCATCATGCTGCCGGCATTCGGGGTTGTGAAGGCCTGTACAGAGTGACGATGGCCCCTTTGTTTGGCGAGAAATCAGGATCGACCCTCTCACCGAATCACGTCTCCTGGGTCCGCCAGCGCAGGCCTCTGGTCTGCAGGATCTTGCCAACCCGGCTTCGCTACGCCGTCAATCGATCCAGGTTCCAGTTCTCAAAGTCAGGCCGAGGTCGTCTCGCTTGGTCTGCGGTCGATGCGTCAATACCTTCGGCATCGGGTATCTCCTGCGCGAGATGCCGCTCTGTCACCTACTTACCTGATGGACCATTTGATCAGGTGCCAGCACTCCCCGTCATTCCGGGCAAACCCGACCATCGACCGGATTAAGTGAGTTCTTGCGGACCGTTTTGCCCTTCAGCCCGGCTGTGATGTGGGGGTGACGGGTGCGTACCCGGTCAGGAGGGAGATTCGCCGCGCCGTATCCATCACAACCCGGGCGACATCCGGGATCCGGTCGGCGGACAACCTGGACGCTGGCGCCGAGACGCTGATCGCCGCGATCGGCCGGTTGTGCTCGTCAAGGATCGGAGCTCCGATGCAACAGGCGTTTTCCTCGTTTTCGCCATCGTCGAGCGCGTAGCCGCGTTGCCGGGATCTCGATCAGGATCGCGCGCAAGGCGGCCATCGTGGTGACCGTGCGCGATGTCATCGGTGTCAATCGGGAGGGCAGGTGGCGGGACCACTCGGTTTCCGGGCAGGAACGCCAGGATCGCCCGCCCCAGCGATGTCGAGTAGACAGGGTCGCGGCCACCGAGTTGCGCGTGCATACGCAGGGCGCGATGGCTCTCCGCCATTCCCAGGTAGACCACCTCACGCCCATCGAGCATGCCTAGATTGACCGTTTCGTCGAATTCCTCGCGCAGGCGATGCATGTGGTCGCGCGCCAGTTCGTGCAGGCGAGTACGCGACCACGCAATCTGGCCGAGGCTCCACACCTTGAGCCCCAACGAGTACTTGTCGGTAGCCAAATCGTAGTTGACGAAGCCGTACTCGACCAAGGTTTGCAGGTAGCGGAATAACGACGTCTTGGGGATATTCGACGCAGCGCGCAGAGTTCCGCCAGCGAGAGGTCCTGTTCGGCTTCGCCCAGCACGATCAGGGTGTGCAGCGCCTTGGCGACCGGTTTGACGATGTAGCTGTCGCTCATCGATGAACCCCGGTTGGCCGCACAGTTCGGCCAGGGTATCGTGCGCGGCCGCAGCCTACCTCGTGGAGGTCGCTCTCCGTATGCACGGACGACAGATACCACAGGCCGCGAGAGAGGACGCGCACGCCTCGGCGGTGCAGGCCACGCACGAAGGCGGCACCGAGGGCGGTGTCGTAATCGAACAGGTCGCGGTACTCGA
This sequence comes from uncultured Chloroflexia bacterium, assembly GCA_963763125.1. Classification (GTDB taxonomy): domain Bacteria; phylum Chloroflexota; class Chloroflexia; order Thermomicrobiales; family UBA6265; genus JACCYX01. The sequence continues at coordinate 230,336 of CAVXMV010000006.1, read as the reverse complement.
TCGCCTCGTCGATCTGCGTGAATCCGGTGTGGAACATCGGCCCTGGTCCCTGCACGCGGAATGGGAGCCCGGAGTCGATCCCTGCCTGGCGCAGGCCATCCATCAACACCTGCCCCATTTCCCACATGCGATCGTGGACCCGTTCATCTTCCATGATGCCGATGGTGGCCAGGGCCGCGGCAACCGACGGCACCCCGGCGTTGAGGGTGCCGGCGTGCACGACCGTTCCATCGGTAATCGGCTGCATCACCCGTTCCGACCCGGCGAGCACGCTCAATGGATAGCCGTTCGCGACGGCTTTCGCGAAAATCGCGAGATCGGGCACGACGTCGAAGTGGGCCTGCGCTCCGCCCAGCCCCAACCGGAACCCTGTTATCACCTCATCGAAGATCAGCACGGCCCCATGGTCGTCGGCGATCCTCCTGAGCCCTTCGAGATACCCTGGTCGCGGCAGGATGCACCCGCTGTTGCACATGACGGGCTCGGTGATGATCGCGCCGATTTCTCCGGGATGCGCGGCAAAGGCCTGCTCGACGAGATCCAGGTCATTCCATGGCCGGATGACCACGTCGTTCAGCACATGATCCGGGAGCCCGGCCGACCAGGCGATGCGATGCGGGTTGTCGCGGGAACCGAGCGCCTCACGCGAGGGGCGCATTGATCCCGACGGCGACGTTGTCCAGCCAACCATGGTAGTGCCCCTCGAAACGGAGGTACTTCGGACGCCCGGTGACGGCGCGGGCCAGGCGCAGGGCTGCCTGGACCATGGTCGAGCCGTCCAGCCCGAATCGGATCCGCTCCGCACACGGCACCAGCCGCTGGATCGTTTCGGCGAGTTCGATTTCCTCCTCGAACTGTCCGGCGTACAACTGGCCGCGCGCCGATGCGGCCGCCACCGCGTCAAGCACACCCGGATGGCTGTGCCCAAGCACCATCGGTCCCTGGCTGAGCGCAAAATCGAGGTAGGTGACGCCGTCGACATCGGTGATTCGGGTGCCGTCGGCATGGTCGTAGACCATTGCATCCGGGTAGCCGAAGCGCCGGAACTCGCTTGATACGCCGCCCGCGAGGCTCGCTCGCGCCCGTCGACGCAATGCTTCGGATGTCGTCGTTGCCCTCGGCTTCCCGCCGCTCCGTTGCGTCCATGACCGGCTCCGATTCATCCGGACCATACCAATCCGGAACTGCTGCAAAGGCTGCTTCGTGCCCGTACTCTAGGCCGCTGTCATATTCCATGTCAACAGCATCGCGTTTCGTCATGCGAACCGAGCGGTTCCCCAATGGTCATGAACCGGCGAGGCATCCCTTCGGCGACAACTGCCGTCTGGGCGCTGCGCACGAATCCTGACTTACCCCGATGGATCACGCGCCGGTCACTCTGCAGACCGAATCGGAGGGGCTCATGCGTTTCGCCTCGCGGAACGTAAGAGTGTTGACAGGAAACACCACACACCAATAGGCTGTGCCCATCGACGAGACAGACCGGAGGACCTGCGGCAATTGAGCAGCGGGAGAATCCGACGGAATCGCCAGGAGGGTGCAGAACCTTGTTTCAGGCAGGTACCGGTGTTTCCACCATCACTCCCCCACTTGGAGCATCGCTGGCTGGATCGTTCGAGGACCGGCCAGCGGAGACGATCCACGACGATCTGCATGCGCGCGCCCTGGTGCTCGATGACGGGGCGACCCGCGTGGCATTGGTGCTTTGCGACATCATCGTCATCAGCCGGGAAACGGCCGATCAGGCGAAGGAACTCATTTCGGCGCAGTCCGGCATCCCCGCCTCGCACGTCATAATCTCCTGTACCCACACGCACACCGCACCAGCGACGATACAGTTGCTGTCCTCGAGTCCCGATCCCGGCTATCTCGACTGGCTCTCCACCCGAATTGCGGACGCGGTTGCCATCGCCTGCGCCGGTCTCGGCCCGGCACGGATCGCGACGGGCGCCACCGATGTGGAGAACGTGTGCTTCAACCGCCGTTTCCACATGAAGGACGGCACCGTCGTCTTCAATCCCGGCATCAACAATCCCGACATCGTGTCGGTTGCCGGGCCCACCGATCCCGAAGTGACCGCACTGCTGGTGTGCCGGCCCAATGGCGATCCGATCGCGCTCTGGGCGAACCTCTCGCTGCACTACGTCGGGACCGACGATATCCACGCGGTGTCGGCCGATTACTACGGCGAGTTCGCCGGGTTCGTCTCGCGGGCGCTCGGCGAATCGTGCGTCGGGATGCTGACCAACGGCACCTCCGGAAACATCAACAACATCGATGTTTCCGGCGCGACATCGGGCCATCCGCCCGGCATCCGGTCGCGTCAGGTGGCAGGGTGTGTCGCCGGGGCGGCCATCGCCGCCACCCACATGGTGCCGGAGAAGGACGATGTCACGCTCGACGCCCAGCTCATCCCGTTCGACGTGCCCCGGCGCCCGGTGACCGATGACGATATCGCCCTCGCACGGTCGATCCTGGCCGCGGACGGCGATCCCGCCAGCGAAGTGTCGCTGGGGTTCAGCTTCGTCACCGGTCAGGCGATCCCCTCCTACCAGATCCGGACCTATGCGACGGAAGCACTCGAACTGGCCCAGATGCCGGAAGCGCGGCCAACGGTGCTGCAGGTGATCCGGATCGGCGACTTCGCGATTGTCGGGTTGCCCGGCGAAGTATTCGTGGAGTTCGGCCTCCGCATCAAGGAAGCGGTCTCGCCCGGTGCCGTCGCCGTGGTCAGTCTGGCGAACGATTATGTCGGCTATTTACCAACACTGGATGGATTCGCTCAGGGCGCCTACGAAACCTGGGCCGCCCGCTCGGCATGGCCGGCGCCGGGCGCCGGCGAGAGCGATGACCGGCGCCGTCATCGCCGCCTTCACCTGAGACACCAACCGCCGTTCGATCCGCTGACCCCGAGGAGTCCCGCTGTGTTACAGGCTGGCACCAGTATCCAGGTCATCACCCCGCAACTCGGCCACCCGCTCGTGGGCTACTTCCATCGCCGGGAGGCGGCGACCGTCGCCGATGACCTCCACGCCCGCACACTCGTGCTGAGCGATGGAGCGACGACGATCGCGATCGTCGTCTGCGACTTGCTCTCGCTCGGCTCAGACCTGGTGGCGGCGATCCGCACCCGCGTCGATGACCTTTGCGGCATCCCGCCGACGAACGTCCTCGTTTCCTGCACCCACACCCACACCGGCCCGGCAACCCGGAAACATCGCGGCGACGAACCACTGCCCGGCTACCGCGAGTGGCTGGTCTCGCAGATCGCCGATGGCATCCGCGTCGCCCAAACGCGGCTCCAGCCGGCCAGGATCGCATCGGGCAGCGCACCGGTGGCCGGCGTCTGCTTCAACCGTCGCTTCCACATGACCGATGGCACTGTCGTCTTCAATCCTGGCATCAACAACCCGGAGATGGTTGGTCCGGCAGGCCCGGTCGACCCCGAAGTCGCCGCCCTGCTCGTCGAAACCCCTGACGGCAGTCCGGTGGCGCTCTGGAGCTGCCTTTCGACCCACTATGCCGGGACCGACGAGGAACTGGCGATTTCGGCCGACTACTACGGCTACTACGCGGCGGCGGTCTCCCGCATCCTGGGCGACCAGTGCCTGGGGCTCCACGCCAACGGCACCTCCGGCGATATCAACACGATCGACATCTCCAACGCGAACGCGCTCCGGGGCACGGCGAAGGCGATCCGGGTGGGAGAAGCAGTGGCCGCGGCCGCGATCCAGGCCACCCTTGCCGCGCCGCGCCGCGCCGATGTCCCCCTCGCCGCGCGCAGCGAGCCATGCCGGGTCGAACGCTGGCCGGTAACCGAAGCCGATATCGCCACCGCGAACCAACTCCTCGCCCAGGCCGAGCATGCCGAGCCGTTGCCGGCGGGCAGTTTCAGCTACCTGGTCGGGCAGCCGATTCCGGCCTACCAGATTCACCCGTACGCCCAGGGATTGCTCGACATTGCGGAATTACCGGAGCAGCAGGATCTCGAAGTGCAAGTCCTTGCCGCCGGCGACTTCGCCGTGGTCGGACTCCCGGGCGAAATCTTCGTCGAACTCGGGCTTGACCTAAAGCAGGGCAGCCCCTTCGCCACCACGGCGGTTGCTGGCCTCACCAACGGCGCCGCGGGGTACATCCCGACCGACAAGGCATTCGACCAGGGAGCGTACGAAACCTGGCGCGGCGACTGGTCGTGGGCCAACCGCGACACGGGAGAGCGCCTGGTCGGACTGGCGGCATCCCTGCTCGACGAGATCTCTACTAGCACTCCAGCGACAGCAACCGCACCACGGAAAGGAGCCGCAGCGACGTGAGACCTGGCCGGCTGGAACCGGCACACCGGGTTCCCGACGTTCATCGTTCGATTGCGGACACAGAAGGAATGGACCAATGATCGACAAGACCCTGAACCGTCGCACCATGGTTGGCGCATCCGCCGCCGTGATGGCGTTCCCGCTGATGACCACCCGAACCTTCGCCCAGGATGCCTCACCTGCGGCCGCTCCACCCGTGCTACCGGATGACGCCGCCGAAGCCCAGACCCTCCGGTTCGGCTTCCTGGCCGCTCCAACCGTGCTCGATCCCCATTTCAGCTACGGACGGGCCTCCACCGGCCCGTTCACCAACCAGATGTGGGCGGGCCTGACGAAAGTCACCGCCGACCTCGATGTCGTCCCCGATATCGCGCTCTCGTGGGACCTCAGCGAGGACGGACTCCTGTACACGTTCCACCTCGATCCGAATCGCACGTTCTCGGACGGCACCCCGATCACCAGCGCGACCGTGCTCGGCTCGTGGTTCCGATCGCTCGATCCCGCCAACGAAAGCATCGTTTCGGGCGGGTACTTCCGCGACGTGATCGGCGCCGCCGACTACTGGAACGGATCCTCAACCGAACTGCCGTCCGGGATGCGCGCGATCGACGACCTCACGGTCGAAGTGGAGTTGATGCACCCGCGCAACTACTTCCCGCAGATCCTGACCCACCCCTGTACCTTCATCCTCAATCCCGACGAGGTCGCCACCGACACCCCGGACGACCGCTGGTACATGCGCGCGCAGTCGTTCAGCGGCCCATTCTCGGTCGAGTCCTACGAGGAGCGGCAAGCGTTGATGCTCGTTCGCAACGAGAACTATCCGATCCCGCCCCTGCTGGAGCGGATCGAGTATCGCCTGGTCGACGATCCCCAAACCCTGTTCCTGCTGTACCAGAACGACGAAGTCGACCTGACGCTGCTAGGCTCGGCCGATGCCGACAACGTCAAGAACAAGGACGAGACCTACCGGGCCGAACTGGTGGAGCAGCCGATTTGGTGGCTGGACAACTTCTATACGCGACAGGAAATCGCCCCGTTCGAAGACCCGCTCGTGCGCAGCGCCTTCGCCAAGGCGATCGACCGCGACACCCTGCTATCGGTGATCGAGCGCAACCTTTACCAGGCGATGGACGGCATCTTTCACCCCGAGCTGGATGTGTACCAGGAAACGGCCCCGGTCCTGACCTTCGATCCCGAGGGCGCGGCGGCCGACCTTGCGGCATCGACCTACGGCAGCGTCGATGCTCTGCCACCGGTTTCGTTCTACCTGACGAGCGCGGAAGCGACCGGCACCGAAAACACCCGCGCCGCGGCGATGCAGGAGATGTGGCGACAGAACCTCGGGGTCGAGGTCGAACTCCGGGTGGTACCGACCTTCGAGGAACTGCTGGAATCCGACGTGCAGTTCGCTGCTCGGCAGCGAGGGCATGCAGTACCCCGATGCCTCGAACGGCGGTGGGCTACCTGCTCTGCGACTCCGGAGCGAACTGGGCGCAGTTCTGCGATGAGGATTTCGAAGCGCTGATCGATCGAAGCGTTCGCAACCCAGGATCTGGAGCTGGCGAAGTCCAACTACAACGCCGCCCAGCAGATCGCGCTGGAAAGCGCATCGCTGCGGCCGATGTGGCGCCGCGCCAACTACTTCGTCGTGAAGCCTCGCGTCGGCAACTTCGTGACCACTGCGATGTACACTTTTCCGAGCTTCGCAACCGACCTCTACATCAAGACCGAGTAAGGCTCGGGAGCGAGGGCATCCGCGCCATGCGGGCGCCCTCGCTTCATCGAGGAGGCGATTCCATGCTCCGGTATGCGGTTCGGCGCATCCTGATGCTGATTCCGGTGATGCTGGCCGTCATGGCCCTGACCTACGCCATGGCGCTGTACGGCGCGGGAGACCCGGTCGCCACGCTGGTCGGGCAAACCGAGAACCGGGGAGACCAGGAACTGATCGACCGGCTGCGTCACGAGTATGGGTACGATCGGCCCTTCGTGGTGCAGTATGTCGATTTCGTCGGCGATTTCGTCCAGGGCGACTGGGGAACCTCGTTCCAGATGGGCGACCAGTCAGTACGGGTACTGATCATGAAGTCCCTGCCGGTTTCGTTCCAGCTGGGCCTTGTCGCCTTGCTGATGCTGCCTGTTCGTCGGCATCCCGCTCGGGGTCCTGGCGGCGCTCTTCCGGGACACCTGGATCGACCGCACGATCGTGACCGCCGCCGTTGCCGCGGATTCTGTCCCATCGTTCGTGCTGGCGCCCGTGCTGCTGGTCGTGCTGGTGCTCAAACTCGAAATCCTCGATTCCGCGGTTGGATGGCACGGCATGTTCAGCCAGCAGGTGTTGCTGCCGGCCTTCATCCTCGCGCTTGGCCCGATCCTGATCATCGTGCGGCAAACGCGTTACGCCGTGGGCGAGGTGCTGCACCAGGACTACGTGCGCACCGCGCGCGCCAAGGGCCTGGACGATCGCCGGGTGATCACCCGGCATGTGCTGCGCAACGCGCTCCAGCCCGTCCTGACGCTGGCCGGGCTGATCGCGGCATCGCTGGTGACCGGTTCGATCTTCATCGAGCGCATTTTCGGCATTCCAGGGTTCGGCTACCTCGTGGTGACCGCCCTCCAGCGGAACGACCTGCCGCTGCTGCTCGGCACCACGGTTACCGCCGGCGCGATCGTACTGATCGCCAATGTGGTGATCGACATTGGCTACGCCCTGCTCGACCCACGCATCCGCTACTCGTGAGACCGGGAAGGAGGACCACATGACCGCCACTTCCCAACCCGGCACCAGCCCCCCCACCCTGGCCCAGGCGTCGGCAGCGCCCCTGCGGCAGATGCAGGAAGAGGTGAAACAGCGCAGCCTGTGGCTTGATGCATGGGACAGCGCGATTCGCAATCCGTTTGCGCTCGGCGGCGCGATCATCATCGTGGTGTTCGTGACGGCGGCCATCTTCGGTCCGCTGATCTCTCCCTACGGCATCAACGAGCAGAACCTGCTCAATGTCGAGCAACCACCTTCGTGGGATCACTGGCTGGGAACCGATGAACTGGGACGCGACTTCCTCAGCCGGATCCTGGCGGGCGCGAGGACGGCCTTCCTGGTGGCGACGATGGTCACCGTGATCGGGGGCACGATCGGAGTGCTGGCGGGAGCGGTGGCGGCCATGTCCGAGGGCTGGGCCGGCGGCCTCATCATGCGGGTGACCGATGTGGTGTTCGCATTTCCCACCCTGCTGCTCGCGGTGTTCGCCAACAAGACCATGCGGCCCGCCATCCAGACGCAGTTCACCACGCCTTTACGAGTGGACGGGCCTGGAAATCTTCCGCAGCCGGCTGCTCGGGGATTACCTGGTGGTGTTCGGGGCGATCGCGCTCGTCTCCTGGCCCGGGATGGCCCGGCTCGTGCGCGGGCAGGTGCTATCGCTGAAGCACTCGGAGTTCGTCGAGGCGGCCAGGGCGAGCGGCGCCAGCACCTCCTGGATCATCACCCGGCATATCCTGCCGAACGTGCTCGGCCCGGTGATCGTTTCGATCACGGTCGGATTCGGCGCCGCGATGCTGCTCGAATCGGGTCTCAGCTACCTCGGGGTCGGCATCCAGCCGCCCGGCGCCAGCTGGGGCGCCATGATCAACGAAAATCTCGACAAATGGCGATACACGCCTCACCTGGTGCTGGTGCCGGGGGCAGTCCTGGCGATCGTGATCTTTGCGTTCAACTTTTTCGGCGATGGGCTGAACGACGCCCTGAATCCACGCCAACGGCGACGGTGATCCATTACAGCACTGCAAGGGAAGGGTTTGGAAGGATGACGTACAAGATCGGACTGGTGGGCGTGCGGCGCGGATCGTCGCTGGCAAGGCCGTTCAGCCTGTTCCCGGAGACGGAGATTTACGCCCTCTGCGACGCGAAGGCCGAAAGCCTCCCGGATGCGGGCGCGGCCTTCGGCGTGCCGCCGGAACGCTGCTTTACCTCGTACGATGAGATGCTGGCCTCCGGGATCGACATCGTGGTGGTCGGCACCCCGATCGCGTTTCACGCCGCGCAGTCGATTGCGGCCCTCAACGCCGGTATTCACGTGCTCTCCGAGGTGACGGCGGCCAACTCCCTCGAAGAACTCGACGGGATCCTCGCGGCAGCCCGAGCCAGCAGCGCGCACTACATGATGGCCGAGAACTGTTGCTACCTGCACTACATCACCCAGTGGAAATCCCTGATCGGAAGCGGGCGGATCGGCGAGATCACCTATGCCGAATGCGAATACCTCCACAACATTGAGGCGCTGATGATCGACCCCGACAGCGGCGACGCCTACTGGCGGCTGAACCGGCCGCCCATCCAGTACTGCACGCACAGCCTTGGTCCCGTGCTGCAGATCATGGATGACCATGTGGTCGAAATCTCGTGCGTCAGCACCGGTTCCCGCACGGTTGGCGTGGACGCGCCCGGAACGCCGGACATGGAAGTGGCCCTGTTGAAGACAGCGCGTGGCGGGGTGATCAAGCTGCTGCGGAGCCAGGTCGTGCGCCGGCAACCTGCGCTCCATGCGTACACATTTTATGGAACGAAGGGGTTCGTGGAGCACGACCACTCGACGGGACACGGTGATGTGACAGGTCGGCTCTACGTCGAGGGCGAGCACGACCAGGCGACCGGCTATGAGGTAATCGACCTCCCCTATGCCGATCCCGATGCGCCGGAGATCGCGAGATCCGGTGGGCACGGCACGACCGAGTACTACCTGGTCCGGGATTTCATCGATGCCATCGTCAACAACCGGCGGCCACCGATCGACACTGTGATGGCCGCGAGGATGACCGCGCCCGGTCTCGTCGCGATGGAATCGGCCCGCAACGGCGGCCAATGGACCCCTGTGCCGACATACGAGTGGTAGTGCCGTTTGTGGGGACGTGGCCACGTCTGGCCGCAACCACCAAGCTCGACATTACGGGATGGTGATGTTCGGGCGACGGCAAAACCTTCCGGACGCACCCGATAAGCCTTCCCTACCAATGCACATTTCCGAAGTTCCATAGTTCCATATCGCAGACATCGACAGGAGCAGACACGAATGGATTTTTCCCGGCTCTTCCCCCAACCGAAGCGCATCGACATCACCGGACCGGCGTTCGAGCTTGAGGGGCAGTCAGTCCATGTCGAGACCGCACCGGACGCCCCCGCGCTGGTTCAGCGGGGAGCGTCCCTGGCGAGCCAGGTCGATAGCGGGTCACCGTATGTCGTACGGATCGACCTCCAACCCGACCGGTTCGACGGCGGGCGGAATGCCTACCTGCTAGACCTGAACCCCGGCGGCGGCACCCTCGTGGCCGCGACGGAAGCGGCGGCCTGGCACGGATGCCAGACACTGCGCTCGATCCTCGACCTCGGCGGCAATGACCTTCCGGCCGTCCAGATCGAGGACTGGCCGGATTTCGCCTGGCGTGGGCTGTACGTCGAGTCGAAATGGGGCTCCGACCGGATGACCTTCGACGACTGGAAGTCGGCCATCGACCATATGGCCGAACTGAAATTCAACGTGCTCGGGATCGGCGTCTATGGCTGCTGGGTTGTGCAGTATGGCGGCCAGCGCACCGAATTCCTGATGGTGCCATTCCCGGACGAGCCGGACCTGGTCACTCCCAAGACCCTGCGCTATTACTCCCCGGCGGCCGACGAGTGGCAGGTGCTGGAGTACCTGCCGACGATGGTGACCGAAGACCTGTTCGGCGAGATCGTGGCCTATGGCAAGGCCAACGGCGTCTGGGTGCGGCCGCACTTCAACAGTCCGGGACACAACACGCTCTTCCCGCGCGTCTTTCCCGAGATTTCGGCCCGCGACGAGGATGGCAATCCGATCGGTTACGGGTTCTGCCTCTCGAATCCCGATACCTGGACCACCCTCTTCCGGCTCTACGACAGCGTCGTCGACCGGTACCTGCTCCCGAACGGGTCCGACTGGTTCCACATGGGACTCGACGAAGTCGAAGCCTACAAGGGGATCAGCGAGGAAGACCCGACCCTCGCGATCGATCCCTGGTGCCGCTGCCCGGACTGCCGCGACAAGCCACATGCCGAGCAATTGCAGGACTACGCGATCCGGGTTGCCGTGCACCTCAAGGAAAAGGGCATCACCAATATCACGATGTGGAACGATGCCCTGGACAAGCTCAATGCCCTCGACGAGACCTTCGCCGCGAAGGTGAAGGCCGCGGGGCTGGCGGACAACCTCGTGGTGCAGTACTGGCGATACCAGGAACCGGTGCTGGTGCCACCGGACAATCTCGGCCTGCGCACCTGGTCGACCCCGATGTCGGGCTACTGGCCAAACCTCTTTTCGCAGAGCTACACGACGAACATCACCCGGATGCTGGCGCACGGCCACCGGGCAGGCGCCGAGGGAGCGGATGCCTATTGCCTCTACGATCCGGGGTTCGACCGGAACTACGCCTGCCTGGCGGAATATGGCTGGAACCAGGGCGAGGAGGATGTGTACCAGTTCAAGAGCCGCTACGCGCGGGCGCTGCTGACCCCGGCGCTGGAACCGTGGCAGGCGGCGGAGGCGATGGACCAATACGACCAGGCCTTCGGTTCCGAGGCGTGGGGCGAGACGGTCGCCGCATCGCTCCTCTACTACTGGCACACCTATCCGGGCGCGCGGGAAACGGGCATCTATCCGCGGGATACGATCCTCGAACTTGCCGGCAGCCATCTCCGGCCGATGAACGCGATTCGACGAGCGGCCAACTCGGCACGGGCAGCAGCAGGCTGGTTCGAGCAGGCGAATGTCATCACCCCGAATCCGCTCCTCGACGAGTACATCGTCGAATGCCGGAAACTGGTTGGCGTGGCCGATGCCTACCTGGCAGCAAACCAGGGGATGGCCGCGTACGAAAGCGGCGATGCCGCCGTCGGCGCCGATCGCTTTGCCGCCGCGCGCGACGGGATTCGCGATGTCATGGCCGATCTCGAACGCGTGAAGTCGTCCTTCCTCGTACCGCAAATCCTGCGCGACCTGAGCGCGCTGTATCTCCCGTTCGACCGGCTCGCGTTCGAGATCGGCGCAATTGCTGACCGTGGCGAACCGGAACTCACGCCGTTCCTTGACCTTGCCAGCAACCGCGAAGACCTCGATCGTTTCCTTGCCTCAGCCGAGGCGCCGGAACCGATAGCTGGAGGAACACGATGAGGTTTGAGGGACAGGTCGCGCTGGTCACCGGGGCGGGATCGGGCATCGGGCAGGCAATCGCCTGGAAACTCGCCGGTGAAGGGGCGCTGGTGATCGCCGTCGGCAGGACAATTGCCAGCGTGCAGGACACGCTGGCCCGGATCGACGGAAGCGGGAGGCCAGGCGATCGCCGCTGGAGCTGACGTCACGATCGGTGACGAGGTGCGGGCGATGGTCGACACCGCACTCGCCGAAACCGGCACGGATCGATGTCCTGGTCAACAACGCGGGCAAGGCGAAGGCGGATGGGATCGTCGAAACCAGACGAAGCGGCATGGGACGCCGACATCTCGGTCGTGTTGCGCAGCGCCTTCCTCGTGACGAAGGCGGTCTTGCCGCAGATGATCGAGCGGAAATCGGGGTCGATCGTCAATATCGCCTCGGTGAATGGGCTTGCCGGCCTGGGCGAGGAAGCCTACAGTGCTGCCAAGGCCGGCATGATCAATCTGACCCAGAACATGGCGATTCGCTACGGGCAGTACGGCATCCGTACCAACGTAGTCTGCCCGGCCACGATCCGGACCCCGATCTGGAACTGGATCCTGGAGAAGGATCCCGATGTGTTCACGCGGCTGGAGAAGTGGTATCCGCTGGGGCGCGTCGGGGAGCCCGAGGATGTCGCCAACGCCGCGCTTTCCTCGCCTCGAACGAGGCGAGCTGGATCACCGGCGAAGTCCTCAACGTCGACGGTGGCCTGATGTCCGGGCTTTACGGCATGTCGCGCGAACTGCTCGGCGAAGGGGATTCCGGAAACTCCGTAAGTGGCCGGAAACCCTTTGCGGCCATCCACGTAGGAGCCGTACCGGCCCGAGCGTCGGTCATCCCTCCTCACCTCCCCTCGACTCGAAGTGCGGAGCGTGGGTGTGTCGGCCCGTGGTTCATCCGCCAGATACCTCGGGTGGACAAACCCTCCGCTCCGCTCCGGGCCGCACCCCTACGGAGCACACGAAGGTTGATCTTCTGCCAATTGCTGTAGGCGATGATGCCTGGGTGCGCCGCATGCCCTCCCGTATCGTCGCTCCGCAACCACCAATTCGTCATGTCGAGAGGCTCCTGAGGCGCCAGCCGAAGGGGGGCCTGTCGAGACATGACGGCCTGAAGGAGGGGGTGTCCGCCGCGTGACGCCACGCAAGCGATCAGGCCGCGCCCACCCCGGAGAAGCACCATCGGATTGCATTTGCGACGATCGCTTCCTCGCCGGGTTCCAGCGTGTCCGGCGTGAGGTAGAGATAGCGGTCGTACTCGGCGGCGACGGCGACCGGCGGCGTGTGCTCCATCAGCCGTTGCTGGAGGGCGAACGCCGAAAGCCCGGTCGCCTCGGGATTCGACATCGATCCGGACACGCGGCACTGGTTGGCCGGCCTCGTTCGGAAAATCGCGAGTCACCGTCAGCGCTGGAGAAATGTTCGAGAACACCCGGACCCACTCCGCGACGATGGCCTCGAACCCGGCCAAACGCGCATCCTCATCTTCCTTCAGGTAGCAGTCGATCGCGGTCAGCAGGCCGATCATCTCCTCCTTGCCGACCTTGGCGAGGCGAGCCAGGCGCTGATGCGGCGAGGCGTTGGCCCGGCATGCCCCGATCAACTCCGTGCGGCCAACGACGAACCCGCTTGACTGCGGTCCGCGCAAGTTCCTTGCCGCCGCTGAACACGACGAGATCGGCGCCAAGTTCGCGGCTGAAGTGCCAGAGATTGCTCCGCGGCGGCAACTGGGCGGCGGCATCGACGATCACCGGCACGCCATGACGATGCGCAATCTCGACCGTCGTTTCCAGCGGAGGGAGCCGCGCCGCAAGGTGTTCCCCGGCGACGAAGAAGACGGCGGCGGTTGACTCGGTGATGGCCGCCTCTAGTTCCCACTCGAACGTTTGCAGCGCATTGCCGATTTCGACGATGGTGGCGCCGGTCAAGGCAAGGACCGGATCGTACGGAATGCGATGGGCACAGTGGACGATGACCTCGTGCCGCGGCGGCACCACCGCCGGCAGCCTGGCGATCGCTGGCCGGGTCGCCTCCGGTCATGCACGCCAGCAGGGAGATGAAGATTCCGGCTGCTGCGCCGGTGCAGACGAACGCATCCTCGTTGCCGGTGAGGTCGGCGATCCGCCGGCCAACCCGTTCCTGCAGGGCGAACATGTCCACGTGGTGACGCGACGCATCCGCCATCGCCGCGGCAACCTCCGGCCGCATGATCGAGCCGCCCAGCGCCGTCATCCGGGAATCGGCATTGATCACGGGTGAAAGTCCGAGTTCCTCGTACACATTCACGAAACGACCTCGCAGGGTGGTAGCGACCAGCGGTTCAGTGACCTGATTGTCCGGCAGTCGATGCTAGCCTGCAACACTCCATTGAAGATCCGGACGGAGCTCCCAGTCAAGCGGATCAGGTCCAGGGAGTTGACGACGTGCGAAAATGAACCGTACTTCTGCACCTATTGGTCCGTTATGCATCAAATTCAGGAATAGAGGCATCTGAGTTCTATCCGGGAATCGTTGGACTCTTGGAAATGGGCCGCGGGGCGCGTTAGAGTGAGGAGTGCCTCACCTGGATACTAGCGGGAATTCGGGACTAGCGGTTTCTTGATCGGCTGATCATGGAGCGGGCGGTAGCTGCCTGGGTTGCCGATTGCAACGCCGCCGCGGCTCGGATCGGCTGGCAGTTCACCACGGGGGATGCTCGAATCAGGCTCAAACGCCTCTACCCCGCACAAGGGACGTGACAGAATATGGGGTAGGTGTTCGAGTAAGGCTATGTTGGTATGGCGTTGGTGGGCGTTACAGGACTTGAACCTGTGACCTCACGGATGTGAACCGTGCGCTCTGGCCAGCTGAGCTAAACGCCCGAACCCGCTTGATCCGGTGCTGCGTGATTATACACGCGAGGATCGGCCGCATACAACCGATCCCCACGATTCCAGGCACCCTCGGCGACTACCGATCTACCACCAGGCCAACGCATTCGACTTCCACAAGGACACCCATTGGGAGCTTGGCAACTTCAACCGTACTTCGGGCCGGGGCCGACTCGCCACTGAAGAACGTGGCATAGACTTCATTGAACACAGGGAAGTCACCAAGGTTCTGCAGGAAGCATGTGGTCTTTATCGTATGTTCGAGTGACGAGCCCGCATCCTCCAGGAGCCCCTTGAGGCTTGTCAAAACCCGCTCGGCCTGGCTCCGGATGTCATCGCCGACGACCTGTTTGGTTTCCGGGTCGAGCGGGATCACTCCAGCCGTGAATACCATTCCGTTTGCCACGATGGCTTGCGAATAGGGGCCAATCGCTGCGGGTGCATTGGCGGATGCGATGACTGTCTTCTCGGACACGTGTGATCTCCTTGATTCGACGGGTTGTCCTGAACGATCGATGCCGGAAGTTCCGGGCACGGGTCTGGTTACTATACGGGGGAAGGCAGGTTTGCGGCATCCATTTGCGGATCAAGCACACGGAAGTCACCCTGATTGCCACCATGTACGACATCCATAGATGGACGCGCGGCGTATTTGGCGTATTTCATATATGGGTGATTCGGACGGAGAGGAGCCTCGCAACCCACATCCTTGCCCCTTTGGAATAGCAGGAAGAGAACGTGCGATCCTGTCATGACTCGCTGGGCAGGTATAATGGAACGAGCGTAGGACCAACCGTCTCCCGACAGTGGGATCGAGCCGCGCGCTACTCCCTTGTTGCGGAGAATTGATGAACGTAGTACATCCCTTTTCCACCATATCAACCGCCGCCGCTCAGGCCCGGCCCCGGCGCACAACCGGCGAGGTTGTATCGCATGTCGCCACGATTGCGCTGATCGGGGCGTTTGCGATCTTCCTGCTTGGAATTGCCGGGTTTGCCGCCTATGGCGCTCGCTATTCGGATCGGGTGTATCCCGGAACGACGATTGCTGGCGTCGACGTCAGCGGCATGACGCGGGATGAAGTCGCTTCTGCCCTCCAGGCGCGCTTCCTGGATTTTACCGATACGCCAATCACCTTGACGGCGGGCGAGAAGACCTTTGCGGTATCGGTTGCAGACCTGGGAATTAGCCTCGATGAGGAGGCGACAGTCGACAAGGTCCTGGCATATGGGCGCACTGGTTCCCTGTGGGATCGCTCGATTGAGTGGAGCCAGGGGATGCTCCACGGAAACGACCTCCAGCCGGCACTAATTATCGATGAGGCGGTGTTCCGGGCCGCGCTGGACGACATAGCTCCGGGGGTGATCTTTGCGCCCTCCGATGCGCGGGTGGAGGTCACGTCAGTGGGAGAGGCTTCGCTTGTTGAAGACGTGGCGGGTCTTTCTCTCAATGTGTCGGCGACACGAGAAAAGGTGCTCGATCAGGTCGCGTCAATGGGAACTTCTCCAGTTCCACTGTCCCTCGTCTCTGTTCCGGCATCGGTGAGTGCGGACGATATTCAGGATGGTTTGCCGAACGCCCAACGTGCGCTATCCAGCGCCATTGTGGTCGAGTCTGACGATGGTAAATGGGGGCTGTCCCGATCGGCGATGAGTGAGCTTGTCTGGGTCGACGACTCTGGGCAGATGCAAGTGCGCCGCGATGGTGTGGAAGCCTATGTTCAGGTCCTTGCCGAGCAGATCGATCATCCATCGGAAAACGCCGGGATCACTGTCGACGATGCCGGGGCATTCGTTGTTGTGCCACAGGTGGATTCCGCCACGGTAGATGTCGATTCCACCACGGACCGTTTGGTCGACGCAATCGAGAATGGAAACACGGCGGTAAAAATCGACGTTGAGCGAAGCCAGCCATCGATTCTGAATGCTGCGGCCGAGGAATGGGCGGGGCGGGCCGACAGTCTTGTCGGTGACGGTCTGGAACTCAACTGGCACGGCGGCTCGAGCCAGCTTGGTCGCGAAGACCTGATTGCGGCATTGGTTATTGAACCGCAGCCGGATGCGGACGATCAGTTCTCCCTAGCCTTCGACGAAGATATTTTGGCCGAACGGTTGGGTCCGCTCCAGGAAGATCTCTACATCAAGCAGAGGGATGCCCAGTTCCGATTGGTCAATGATGAAATCAAATTCCAGGCCGAAGCCAGGCAGGGCCGGGAGATGGATGTCGGCGCCTCAATCGATGCCATTCTCGAAGCGGTGAGCAACGGCGACGATAACGCCACGATTGTGGTGGATACGCTGGAGCCGAACTACACAAGCGCTTCCCGCGATTCGATTTCGTTGCCGGACGTGCTCGGGCAATCGCTCACATACTACGGAAACTCGAGTGATCCGCGACGAAACAATATCGAACGGGCATCGGAGATCGAAAATGGTTGGCTGATTCCGCCAGATGGCGAGTTCTCCTATGCCGAGTTCATGGGCCTGGTTGACGAGGCGAACGGATTTGTTACCGGCTACGGTATCGTCGCCGACCCTGGCGGTGGCGTGACCACGGCACCTGTGATTGGCGGGGGTATTTGCCAGGTGTCGACAACGATCTTCCAGGCTGCGTTCTGGGCCGGTCTGCCGATTACCGAGCGATGGGCGCACCCGTATTGGCTGCAGGGATATGGACAAGCGCCGTACGGAATGCAGGGGCTGGATGCGATGGTCAACATCGAGCCGGACTGGGCGCTCGACCTCAAGTTCAAGAACACGACGGGTAACTGGATTGCGCTCGTGATGGTCGCCGATGGTGAAAATGTGTACGCCGAGATTCACGGCACTAATCCGGGTTGGGAGATCGATGTTCCTGATCCGGTGATCACCAACGTGGTGCAACCGAGCAACGAGATGATCTTCACCGAATCTCCCGAGTTGCCGAAAGGGGAAGAGTTGCAGGTCGAACATGCCAGGGAGGGGTTCACGTCGACGATCACGCGGACTGTGCGGGATGCCGATGGCAAGGTGATCGACGAGTACCAGCTAGAGAGCACCTATTCCGCATCGCGGAATACGACCCTGCGGGGAACTGGAGGCCAATAGCGTCCGTCATCGTGATCTCCAGTCGGACCGTGAAGGTGTATCGCCCGGTGTCAGGAGTTCCTGACACCGGGCGATTTGGCTATCGTGAACCGGCGTTTGGCAGGTGGCTTTGGGTTCGGTATGGGTCTTCCGCGGGGCAACCATTGGGAGGCAGCGGGATACGGAGGTGGATGGGGAAGGGTGGAGCTGGGAATGCCTTGACAGGGGCGGGGGGGGCGCCTATCATACGTGAGCCCTCGGAAACGAGGGCGCTCTTGCGAGTGGGGGAAGCCCCCGGCAAGGCACCTTAACAAGTGAGCACAGGCAGCGCGGGGGGAGCGCCAGGGACGTGGGAACACGGGTCTGGCGGGGACGTTCGGGGCGGCTGTGTGCGGAAGACGAAGCAATGATGAGGTCGGCGCGTCGTCCCGGTGGGATGGCGGGCAGGTCGCGGCCGGGGGGATTCCGGGGGATGGCAGCGCCGTTCCGGGGGTCCGCCTGGGGCCGACGACCGCAACACGCACGGAAGAAGTCCACCGCTGGGCGAACCCCCAGGGCAACCTGGACGCCGGGGCGGTGGCGATGGTGGAGAGTTTGATCCTGGCTCAGGATCAACGCTGGCGGCGTGCCTAATGCATGCAAGTCGAACGGGGTTCCCTTCGGGGGACGCACGTGGCGGACGGGTGAGGAACACGTGGCCAATCTGCCCGGAGGCAGGGGGTAGCCCGCGGAAACGCGGGGTAATTCCGTATGCGCTCGCTCCCCGAGTGGGGGGTGGCGAGCAAAGGCGCAAGCCGCCTTCGGAGGAGGCTGCGGCCGATTAGCTGGTTGGTGGGGTAATGGCCTACCAAGGCGATGATCGGTAGCTGGTCTGAGAGGACGATCAGCCACACGGGGACTGAGACACGGCCCCGACTCCTACGGGAGGCAGCAGCAAGGAATTTTCCGCAATGGGCGCAAGCCTGACGGAGCAACGCCGCGTGCGGGATGACGCTTTTCGGAGTGTAAACCGCTGTTCGGGGGGACGAAGCACTGACGGTACCCCCGGAGGAAGGCCCGGCTAACTACGTGCCAGCAGCCGCGGTAATACGTAGGGGTCGAGCGTTGTCCGGAGTTACTGGGCGTAAAGCGTGCGCAGGCGGCTCATTGCGCCCGGCGTGAAAGCCCCCGGCTCAACCGGGGAGGGTCGTCGGGGACGGGTGAGCTTGAGGGTATCAGGGGCTGGTGGAATTCCCGGTGTAGTGGTGAAATGCGTAGAGATCGGGAGGAACACCCGTGGCGAAGGCGGCCAGCTGGGATACACCTGACGCTGAGGCACGAAGGCGTGGGGAGCGAACGGGATTAGATACCCCGGTAGTCCACGCAGTAAACGATGCAGACTAGGCGTGGGGGGACTTGACCCCCTCCGTGCCGGAGCTAACGCGGGAAGTCTGCCGCCTGGGGAGTACGGCCGCAAGGCTAAAACTCAAAGGAATTGACGGGGGCCCGCACAAGCGGCGGAGCGTGCTCTTTAATTCGTCGCAACGCGAAGAACCTTACCAAGGCTTGACATGGACCTGCATCCCCGGGAAACCGGGGCGCCTTCGAGGGTGGTCCACAGGTGCTGCATGGCTGTCGTCAGCTCGTGTCGTGAGATGTTGGGTTAAGTCCCGCAACGAGCGCAACCCTTGTGTCCAGTTGCGATTTTCTGGACAGACTGCCGGGAGCAAACCGGAGGAAGGTGGGGATGACGTCAAGTCAGCATGGCCCTTACGCCTTGGGCGAGAAGCACGCTACAATGGCCAGGACAGTGGGTTGCCAAGCGGTAACGTGGAGCCAATCCCCCAAACCTGGTCTCAGTTCGGATCGTGGGCTGCAACTCGCCCACGTGAAGGTGGAGTCGCTAGTAACCGCAGGTCAGCACTACTGCGGTGAATATGTTCCCGGGCCTTGTACACACCGCCCGTCACGTCATGAAAGCCGGCAACACCTGAAGCCGGTGGGCGAACCCGCAAGGGGCGCAGCTGTCGAGGGTGGGGCTGGTGATTGGGACGAAGTCGTAACAAGGTAGCCGTAGCGGAAGCTGCGGCTGGATCACCTCCTTTCTAGGGATTATCCCGACGGTCAGGCCAGGACCCGGTGAAGCGGGTCGCGGGGGACCGAGCCTCGGGGTGCGGTGGCCGCCGGCAACGGTGGTCGCGGCCCGGCAGGGGCGCTCGCGGCACGGGGAGGATCCTGGAGGCCCGCGGTCAGCGGGACCGAGGCGCGGATCGGTCATTGCTTCGTCTTCGGCACAGAGCCGGCAGGCTTGCCTGTGTTGGATCGTACACGACCGACGGGCGCGTAGCTCAGCTGGTTAGAGCGCGGCCCTGATAAGGCCGAGGTCCCTGGTTCGAGTCCAGGCGCGCCCACCCGGCAAGGGGGGGACGAACGCGTCCCGCACTCGGGGAGGGGGCCGTAGCTTAGTTGGGAGAGCGCCGCCCTTGCACGGCGGAGGTCCGGGGTTCGAGTCCCCGCGGCTCCACGACGGAACGGTACGACCGCACCTTGACAGAGGAAGACGCAGCCCCACTGGGGATGCAGCGCGGGTGGTGACGACAGGCGTCACCGCGCGCACCACGAAGACGACACCGGCGCGAACGCCGGTGGGAGAAGAACCAAAGAAGGGCACAGGGTGGATGCCTAGGCGCACCAGGCCGATGAAGGACGCGGCCACGCGGCGAAATGCACCGGGGAGACGCTGGCAGTCTGCGATCCGGTGATCTCCGAATGGGGCAACCCGTCAGTGGTGATACCTGACACCCAGTCCAGGCTGGGAGGGAACCGGGGGAACTGAAACATCTCACGTACCCCGAGGAACAGAGACGATTCCCGTAGTAGCGGCGAGCGAACCGGGAGGAGCCTAAACTTGCCATGCGTACGAGGCTGCCGCCGCTGCGTGGTGAGGGTTGAACGAGACGCGAGGAGAGCCCGGCAGGGACCTCGTCACCAACCGTCAGGCAGCCGAACGCTGCTGGAACGGGCGACCGGAGCGGGTGAGAGTCCCGTAGGCGACGCCTGATGGAGCGTGATGTCGCGTGATCGTGAGTACCGCCGGACACGCGAAATCCGGTGGGAAGCAGGGCCGCCCACGGCCCAAGGCTAAATACCTGGTGCGACCGATAGTGAACCAGTACCGTGAGGGAAAGGTGAAAAGCACCCCGTCGAGGGGAGTGAAAGAGACCCTGAAACCCTGTGCCTCCGGCCGGTCGGAGCCCCGCAAGGGGTGACGGCGTGCCTTTTGTAGAATGAGCCAACGAGTACTTCGGCGTAGCGAGGCTAAGGCGGCGTACAGCTGGAGCCGGAGCGAAAGCGAGTCCGAAAGGGCGACGAGTTGCGTTGAGGTGACCCGAAACCGGGTGATCTACCCTTGGGCAGGGTGAAGCGCGCGGAACACGCGCGTGGAGGCCCGAACCCGTGTCAGTTACAAATGGCAGGGATGACCTGAGGGTAGGGGTGAAATGCCAATCGAACCCGGAGATAGCTGGTTCTCCCCGAAATGCATTTAGGTGCAGCCTTGAGCGAGGCCACCATGGAGGTAGCGCACTGAATCGGCGAGGGGGCTTCCCGCTTACCGACCCGTATCAAACGCCGAATGCCGTGGTGGGACACTCAGGAGTGAGACTGTGGGAGCTAAGTTCCATGGTCGAGAGGGAAACAGCCCAGACCGCCAGCTAAGGTCCCGAAATCCATGCTAAGTGGGCAAGGTAGTCGTGGCGCGCAGACAACCAGGAGGTTGGCTTAGAAGCAGCCATCCTTGAAAGAGTGCGTAATAGCTCACTGGTCGATGCGCTGCGGCGCCGACAATCCACCGGGGCTCAAGCATGGTACCGAAGCTGCGGATGGTGATGAGCCATGGTAGGGGAGCGTCGTGGTCAGCAGTGAAGGGGGCGCGTGAGCAAACCTGGAGCGGCCACGAGTGCGAATGTTGGCATGAGTAGCGCGAGGGGGGTGAGAATCCTCCCCACCGAATGCCCGAGGGTTCCGCAGCGATGCTGATCAACTGCGGGTGAGGCGGGCCTAAGCCGAGGCCGGAAGGCGTAGGCGATGGACAACGGGTTCAAATTCCCGTCCCGTTCGGCACCGTTTGAGCGAGGGCGTGACGCAGCGGGCTAGGTCCGGGGGTGGCAACACCCTCCAAGGTGGTAGGGAGGTCCCACAGGCAAATCCGTGGGACCGGTGACCGAGAGCTGAGTGGAAGGTGCGGGGGAAATGCCCAAGCCGGACGGATTGATGCCGAACTGCCAAGAAAAGCGTCTAGCGAGGTGGACGAGCGACCGTACCGCAAACCGACACAGGTGGGCTGGTAGAGTATACCAAGGTGGACGGGAGAACCTTCGTCAAGGAACTCGGCAAATTAGTTCCGTAACTTCGGGAGAAGGAACGCCCCGGTAGGGTGAAGCGGCATGCCCGTGGAGCTCGAGGGGGTCGCAGTGACCAGGCCCAGGCGACTGTTTACCAAAAACACCGGTCCTTGCCAACGCGAATGAGCGTGGACGTATAAGGGCTGAGACCTGCCCAGTGCTGGAAGGTTAAAGGGAGGCGTGCGAGCGCTGAACCGAAGCCCCAGTAAACGGCGGCCGTAACTATAACGGTCCTAAGGTAGCGAAATTCCTTGTCGGGTAAGTTCCGACCCGCACGAAAGGTAGAACGATCTGGGCGCTGTCTCGACGGAGGACCCGGCGAAATTGCAAGACCGGTGAAGATACCGGTGACCCGCAGCAGGACAAAAAGACCCCGTGCAGCTTTACTCCAACTTGTCGTTGGGCGCGGGTGCCGTTTGTGTAGGATAGGTGGGAGTCGGTGAACTCCGGGCGTCAGCCCGGGGGGAGACGCTGGTGAAATACCACCCTGACGGCGCCTGTGTCCTCACCCGGGCCCATGAAGCTGGGCAGGGGACCGCGGCTGGTGGGGAGTTTGACTGGGGCGGTCGCCTCCTAAAGAGTAACGGAGGCGCCCAATGGTTCCCTCAGGCCGGATGGCAATCGGCTGGAGCGCGTAAGGGCACAAAGGGAGCTTGACTGCGAGGCGGACATGCCGAGCAGGGACGAAAGTCGGGCCTAGTGATCCCACGGTACCGAGTGGCAGGGCCGTGGCTTAACGGATAAAAGCTACGCCGGGGATAACAGGCTGATCCTGCCCAAGAGTCCACATCGACGGCAGGGTTTGGCACCTCGATGTCGGCTCGTCGCATCCTGGGGCCGGAGAAGGTCCCAAGGGTTGGGCTGTTCGCCCATTAAAGCGGTACGCGAGCTGGGTTCAGAACGTCGTGAGACAGTTCGGTCTCTATCCGCTGTGGGCGTATGGGTGTTTGAGGAGCGTCGTCCCTAGTACGAGAGGACCGGGATGAACGAACCGCTGGTGAGCCAGTTGTCGGACAACCGGCATCGCTGGGTAGCTACGTTCGGGCAGGCGAACCGCTGAAGGCATCTAAGCGGGAATCCTCCTCCAAGACGAGACACCCCTGAGTTTGATCTCGAGAGACCCCCGGGAGACGACCGGGTTGATAGGCGCGGGGTGGACAGCGGGCAACCGACTGGAGCTGACGCGTCCTAATGGTCGAAGGGATCTTGACCCATCTTCGTCTCGCATGGTGGAAGCTTCGTGGTGGGCGCGGTGGGGCCGGTCGGAGGACTGGCGCTGCATGGTGCGCAACAGACAGCTGACGACGTTGGGATGTGCCCGTGGCCGAGAGCGTGCTGGCTCCACCCGGTCCCATCCCGAACCCGGTCGTGACCCAGGACAGCGCCGGAGAGTACTGCACGGGCAACCGTGTGGGAGGCGAGGCCGCTGCGGGCACATCCCAACGCCGTTCGTGTCGGCACCCTGACGCGGGGTGGAGCAGTGGCAGCTCGTTGGGCTCATAACCCAAAGGTCGGAGGTTCGAATCCTTCCCCCGCTACCAACAGCCCGACCCGCCGGTCCCCCCGGCGGGTCGTCCCCGTTAACCCCTCGCCATCTTTCTACAAGCCTTAATAGTGGTAGGCTTTCCGGGTTACACGGCGAACCTGCTTTCGACATAACCGCCAGGGATAGGGACACAATGGCAGAAGTTCAACAGAACGGCAGCACAGCATCTGGTGACCGAAGCAAGAAGGTGGCAACTGCTGGTGTGGTTGCCGGAGCTGCGCTCGGCGTTTGGGCCGGCAAGCGCATCCAGACATTTGCGAAACAGGAACGACCTGAGGGCATGATCAACTGGACTCGCATGCGTGAGATTGCCGTTGGTATGAACAAGGGGGAAACCCTCACCGCGGTGGAACGCGAGCGACTGGACAACTACTATGGCGAACTCGTGGCGCGGTGTATTCCGATCGTGACAGAGTATACGGGCTCGTCACTTCCAACTGCCGACCAGCGAACCTATGCGTTCGATCGGATCGATTGGATCGATGCGAAC
The DNA here is from genome assembly GCA_963763125.1 of uncultured Chloroflexia bacterium. Taxonomy (GTDB): domain Bacteria; phylum Chloroflexota; class Chloroflexia; order Thermomicrobiales; family UBA6265; genus JACCYX01. The sequence continues at coordinate 206,463 of CAVXMV010000006.1, read as the reverse complement.
CTTGTAGGCTTCCAGCGAATGTTCGAACCATTCGAAGATCTGGATTCCCCGTCTAAACACAAGGGCACGTTTGGCAGATTGGCGTCCAGCGTCAACCAATCGCTCCTTACGTATGAAGTGGGACTGTTGCTTGGGTACCTCGCCCGCCGGGTGCTGGGCCAGTACGACCTTGCATTGTTAGGTCGGGAGCCAGTTGAATCTTCTGGAAAGCTCTACTACGTCGAGCCCAATATCCGGGGTGTCGAGGCGAAGCTGGGGCTCCCCAAAGACGATTTCCGGATGTGGCTGGCACTCCACGAAACGACACATGCATTCGAGTTCGAGGCGCATCCGTGGGTCCGTGTGCATTTCAATACGCTCCTTGAACGATACATGAAGTTCATGAAGCAGGACGCCGAGTATCTCAAACAAGGGATGCAGGGGTTGAAGGTCTTTGCCAACCGGGTTCGCAGCAAGGAAGATGACAACGGAAGTTGGATGGAGGCGTTCATGAACAGCGAACAACGAGCGCTGTTCAATGAGATGCAGGCAATGATGTGCGTTGTCGAAGGGTATTCCAATCATGTGATGAATGCTGTCGGCAAGAACTTGCTCGCAAACTATGAAGAGATTTCCCGAAAGTTCGAGGAGCGCCAGAGCCAGCGGACACAGTCCGAGCAACTGTTTGCCAAACTGACCGGTCTCAACGTCAAGATGGAGCAGTACCGCGCTGGCGAGCGGTTCATCGATGAGATCGTGCGGCGGCGAAGTCATGATGTGGCGAGCCGCGTGTGGGAGGCTCCAGAGTTCCTTCCCACGATGCCCGAGATTCGAGAGCCGGAGTTGTGGCTGAATCGCGTTGAGGCGATGACACCAGCGCTGGCAGGCGTGGAGATCTAGTCGCCTACGTTGACCAGATCTCCACGTCGGATTGTCTGGTACGTACTGAACGCCCAGAAACCTAGTCCACCCACGCAACAGGGGTGGACTAGGTTTCTGTGATTAATCGCCCCACAACGCTGCGGCGATCAGGGCACCATTCTTGTTTGAGCGGTTCTCATGGATGGTTGATCGGTGACACTTGGGTCGCATCGCTGCCGACACCCCGGGCGAACATTTCAAGCGGGGCAGTTCAGCAACCCTCGACGGTTCAATGAGGGCGAAGCGTCTTTAGTGCCGGAAGTGGCGTGTATTGGTGAAGACCATGGCCACCCCCGCGTTGTTTGCCGCTTCGATCACTTCGGCGTCGCGCACCGATCCCCCAGGTTGAACGATTGTGGTGATCCCGGCTGCAATGGCCTGCTCAACTCCATCAGCAAACGGGAAAAAGGCGTCGCTCGCCATTGCGGCGCCATTGGCCTTGTCGCCTGCCTTGCGAGCAGCAATATGGACGCTCTCCAGTCGATTCGGTTGGCCCGCGCCCACGCCGACGATCGATTCATGTTTCACAAAGACAATTGCATTTGACTTGACCAACCGCGCGGCCTTCCAGGCGAACTCCAGATCCTTCCATTGCTCGGGGTCTGGCGCCATCGATGTTGCAACTGTCCAGGAAGAAGGATCGTCAACCTGATCGTCAGCGGTTTGGACAAGCATGCCGCCAGCAATGGGGCGGAAATCCAGATGATTTTGATTGTGCGAGTCAGAATCCGGAACCGCGAGTTGGAGGATGCGTAGATTTTTCTTCCTTGAGAGAATCGCCATCGCATCCTCGGTGTATTCGGGGGCAATGATGACTTCGAAGAAGATCTGTGCAAGCTTCCTGGCAACGTCCTCTCCCACGGAGCGGTTGAGTGAAACGATTCCGCCGAATGCGCTGACGGGATCCCCTGCGAGCGCGGCGTCGAAGGCGTCGACGAGTGTGGATCGAGTGGCGAGCCCGCATGGAACCGTGTGCTTAATGATCGACACGGTGGGATCTACCGAAATGAGCGATGCCTGCCAGGCAGCATCAGCGTCCAGCAGGTTATTGAAGGAAAGCTCCTTGCCGTGAAGCTGCTTCGCCTGGAGCAGGCCCGTGGAGGAGTCCCCAATAGTCAGCATTGAATACGACGACGCGTGCTGCTGGGGGTTTTCGCCGTATCGAAGTGTTGCCTGCTTTCGGAAGCCGACGGACAGTTCATCGGGGAAAAGCGGTTCGCCGTTGCGGAGAAAAGCTGCTACCAGCGAATCGTAGGTCGATACATGACCGAATGCCTTGGCTGCCAGTCGTTGTCGTGTGGAGTCGTCAACGATCCCGGCCGCAAGGCTTTCAGCAATATGGGCGTAATCAGAAGGATCAGTAATGACGACGACCGACCTAAAGTTCTTCGCTGCAGCCCGGACCATGGCGGGCCCGCCGATATCAATTTGCTCGATCTTGTCCTGATCGTTCAGCGACGAATCCGAGACCGCCGATTCGAAGGGGTAAAGATTCGAAACCAGAATATCGATCGCTGTGATCCTGTGGTTGGCAAGCGTCGTTACGTGTTCTGGCAGATCGGTGCGGGCCAGGAGTCCACCGTGAATCATTGGATGCAGGGTCTTCACTCGCCCATCGAGGATCTCCGGAAATCCGGTTACTTCCTCAACGGCGGTAACCTGCAATCCGGCGCCTGCAAGTGCCCTGGCGGTTCCGCCGGTGGAAACAAGCTCATAACCGAGTTCGGCCAACTGGCGCGCGAAATCGACAAGTCCGAATTTGTCATAAACACTGAGCAATGCACGCACGCGAGACTAAGTCCTCTCTGGAATCGGTGAATCGGGGTGTCAGTTATTGATTGGCCAGCCACAGGCTCACATTTGATTGAATTTGTACTGCGTGGTCATGTAAATGGGTTGAGTAGGTTCGGAGCCAGTCTTCAGCCGAGTACATGCCGGATTCGGTGTGGTTACCGACGGTTTGCCAGACATCGCTTCCAAAACGCTGGATCAACTCAAACGTATTCGCCCGGACTGCGACAATGGTGGACATCGCCAAGTCCGCCGAGAGTTGATCATACTCGAACACATTGGCCCAGTTATCCTGATCGTAGCCGACAATCAATGGTGTTTTCTCTGCAGCCAGCAGGCGAATCCGGGTAGCGGCGTAGGTTTCCGAGTCTGCGCAATGAACGATGACCTGATGCGCAGACCACGACTCGAAGGACGGTTTCCAGTATCGTGCCTCGTCCGGCACTTTTGACCAGGCCTGCTCAATCACTACCGGTCCTGACCCGTACTGTTGTATCAATTCTCGTCGAAGGTGTTCATCCATTACGGGGCTGCTCCTGATCCACATGGCGCCAAGAATCGATCGTTCGTTTGACGACATGGTACCAGCGACAACCCTGCACACGAGTGATCAGGAGTTGATGCTCCCCCACCGTACGCCTGGCGTGGCGATTGACTCGAATGCTGATCGAACATTGGGCACGTGGGAACTGACAGGTGCCCGTGAAGGCAGTTCCCTTGGATCGCCTTGCGAGGTTCAAGACCAGCCGCACCAGAGCCTGGCAGTCCCGCAGGTTCGAGGGGAGTTACAGACCAGTGGTCAGGACTGGCTAGCGATTTGACGAAGCTCGTTGATTCGACTTTCGTAGCCCAGTTCATAAATTGCCCGCACGTCGAAGCTGATGATGTCCATATACGGCTGCAAGAAGGCGGTGAGTTCGTGGAGATCGTCGTATTCCACGATCAGGAAGCCGGCACCGCCACCAGCCAGGTTAAACCAGTGCCTGATATGGTCCGGATTGTTCTTTCCCGCATCGTGCTGTTCCACCACTCGTTGGGCAACCTCGCGCCGGCTGGTGCCGGGAAACCAGGTGAACTGACAATAGAACAACATTGGCCACTCCTCCCTGAAATGATATGCGTGACCCGATTATAGTTCGGAGGTCAAGCGACGAACGCGCTAATGGCCACTCGGCCCGCCCTCCCCGGCAGCTGGAATCTTCCCAAGCGTCACCTGAACCTTACGCACGGTAGCGCTTCAACGACTGGTTCTTGCAATCGCTGTCATGACAGACACTCATATACTTGGGGTACAACGTGAGGAGTACACCTTGCCTGGTTGCACACTCGAACAAGGGAGAGATATACATGGGGAGTGAGAAGGCACCAAAAGCCAGGACGTTTGCGACAAGGATCAATTTTCCTGCAAAGGTGCGGGGCCAGATGGTCGAGATGCTCAACCAGCAGTTGGCAGATTCGCTCGATCTGCATTCACAAACCAAGCAAGCGCACTGGAATGTCAAGGGATCGGATTTCTATCAGCTCCACTTGCTGTTTGCCGAACATGCCGGTCATGTTACTGAGTGGATCGACATGATTGCCGAACGAGCCGTGATGCTTGGTGGATTTGCCACGGGCACAGCTCGGATGGCAGCTGCGTCATCGACATTGACTGAATTTCCGGCTGACATCACTTCCGGGAAAGACCACGTAAGCGCACTCGCGGATCGCTGGGCAAGCTAAGGTGCGTCGTCTCGGAATGCAATTGAGGCGGCGGACAAGGCAGGGGATCAGGACACCGCAGATTTGTTCACCGAGATTTCGAGACAGGTCGACATGGATCTCTGGTTCCTTGAGGCACATCTCCAGGGCTAGCGTCTTTGGCAGGCCAATACGGTATTGGAGCACCGCAGGTTCAAACCCTTGTTGATGAGCGATGGCACGTCGGTCACTATTCCTGTGTGAAGCAGGTCGAACGCAAACGCGAGCACTGGTTTCGGCGCTTCGTTGCTGTTCAGGGAGAACGTTTCATGGCCAAGGTTCTCTGTGTTCTCTACGACGATCCGATTGACGGATATCCAGCATCCTACCCGCGCGACGATGTGCCTCGAATTCAACGCTACCCGGGTGGCCAAAGTACGCCAACTCCGGCTGCAATTGATTTCACTCCTGGGCAATTAATGGGCTCTGTCTCTGGGGAGCTAGGGCTTCGACCATATCTCGAGGGGCTCGGACACGAGTTGATTGTGACATCTGACAAGGATGGTCCGGACTCTGTCTTCGAACGCGAGTTGGTTGACGCCGATATCGTGATCTCCCAACCGTTTTGGCCGGCGTACCTGACGGCGGAGCGGATCGAGAAAGCGAAAAATCTCAAGCTCGCGATCACCGCCGGGATCGGCTCGGATCACATCGACCTGCAGGCGGCGAGTGTGAAGAACATGACCGTGGCCGAGATCACTTACAGCAACTCGGTCAGTGTTTCCGAGCATGCGGTGATGATGATCCTCGCGCTGGTGCGAAACTACCTGCCGTCGCACGAGTGGGTGCGCAATGGAGGCTGGAACATCGCCGACAGCGTGGCCCGCTCCTACGATGTGGAGGGCATGCATGTCGGAACTGTCGCCGCGGGTCGCATCGGCCTTGCTGTACTGCGCCGGCTCAAGCCGTTCGATGTGCATCTTCATTACTACGACAAGGTCCGCTTGCCTGAGGCGATCGAGCAAGAGCTCAATGTGACCTGGCACCCATCGGTGGAAGAACTGGTGAGCGTTTGCGATGTCGTGTCGATTCACTGCCCGTTACACCCGGAAACCGAAAACCTTTTCGACGAAGCATTGATTGGGAAGATGAAGCGGGGAGCCTATATTGTGAACACGGCGCGGGCGAAGATCGTCAACCGCGATGCGATTGTCGATGCCCTGGAACGTGGCCACCTTGCCGGTTACGCTGGCGACGTCTGGTTCCCACAGCCCCCACCGGTGGACCATCCGTGGCGAACGATGCCCCACGAGGGGATGACACCGCACGTTTCAGGATCATCGCTCTCCGCGCAGGCGCGCTACGCCGCCGGAACGCGCGAGATCCTCGAGTGTTTCTTCGAAGGCCGTCCGATCCGGAATGAGTACCTGATCGTGCAAGGCGGAGGGTTGGCCGGTGTGGGAGCCACCTCCTATACCCAAGGCAACACGACGGGAGGTTCAGAAGATACGATTCGGACATAGACTGTGACTGGCCTGGCTCTGTACAGAGCCAGGCCAGTTGAACGGCTGTCGTCTTTTCTCACTCTTCGGACACTACGAAGCGGCATCGCGGCGGAAATCCCTGATCGCATACCTGTCGCACCGGCGCACCGATCAAGTCGGTTAACAGCGTCTCGACGATCAGGCATGCATCCGGCGTTCCTCCGACTGCGGCAGCGACGGGGCAATTGAGGCCCTGGATCACTACGCTGTCAGAAGCCGGTGCGGCTACGGCAGCCCCTCCGAGTCCCAATATGAGTTGAAGCGCTTGATCAATCCTGGACTCCAGGTCGCCTTCGAATTTATCCTGTTTCGCGGCAAGTCGATGCCCGACCTCACGAAGCGTGTCTTCGAGTTCCTCGGGACGACGTTGGTCGGACAGTATTGACAGGACCTGGTTGAGGAGCATGCCATAGGATTTGGGGAATAGTCGCTCAGCATCCGGGGTGAGCTGATAGGTAAAGGAAGGTTTGCCTCCGCTTCGCCGAAGCTCGCCCTGAACCACAAGTGCGTCGCGCTCGAGCGCTGCCAGATGTGCACGTACGGCATTGTCGGTCAGGTCAAGCTCGCTCGCGAGTTCTTCGACCGTACGGTTTCCAAGGCGAAGGAGCGAGGCAACCTGCCCACGTGTACTGGCAAGAAAACGTTGGTCCCATCGAGTCGACACAATTCACTCATCCTTCGGTGTCGCAAACGTTGATCCTACGTCCCTCCACGGACATCGTCAAATTTGTCATGAAACATCACGATAACGCGGGTCGCAGGGTAACAGATTGGCGATCCAGGACACGTGCAGCCTTCGATTAGTCGGCGGATTACATGATCGAAGGCAACACCCATAACGTGCCCAGTGACCCCGCAGAGTCTAGTCGAGAGTCGCCACCACGTCGGGCTTGCTGAGCATATAGGCATCCACAAGTTGCTTCTTTTCCCGCTCCGGAACTTCGTAGAAGTCGAGCGCGCGGACGATTTCGGCCCCGACCTCATCGAATTCTTCAGAGGTGAGGCTAAACCTCGTGTGAGCGTCATGAAGCGCCAGGCCAGTATATTCAAAAGGCCCACCGGTCAATGCCGCAATCCAGAGCGTCCGCATGAACTTCAGGCCCGGAAGCCGGGTTGGGGCCTCCGCCTGGTTCCACTCCCTCAATGCTGGATTTACATTGAGGGTTGGGTTGACGATGATCTCGTCGCTGAAACGGTTGACGACAGCGGAAATGGCAAAAATGCCACCAACCCGCTCGTACAGACTGAGTTCCGGGGCGTCTTCCGGTGTGGCTGGACCGCTCGCTTGTGCCGTCTCCTGAAGGAGGGCCCGTGCAGCCGCAATCCCGGCGAAAGCCCCCGCTCCCTTGGCAATGGTTCGTCGATTCATCCGCGAATTCATCCTGTAACTCCAATCGATTTGCCTGGCAAGAGCGCACTACTGGCTTCCTGCAAGCACCAACCCCGATTCATCGATGCACTCGTGTGCGGCGAGCTCCCATGTTCAGGGAAGCGTGACGGGGAATTAACCACACGGTATCAGATATCCACCACTTGTCAATGTATTTATTGATTTACTTGGCGATAGTTATCGAGTGCCATCAGATTGTCCAGACAATTGGTGGAGGGGACACCATGGCGCAGAAAACGCCCTATCGGCGAAACTCCCGAGCTGAGTTCGAGCATGTTTTACGGACTGATCGAAGTTGGGCGGTGCTGCGATTGGACGCTCGGCGTTCATTCAGGAACCAACGAGAGATGAGTCGGAACTCGGACCAGGGAGTCACATCCCGGTCGGTTGCTGAGGTTGCGGCAAAGGACACATCGCGATAGCGGGGAGCTCTCCGTAGGTGAATTTGCTCGAACTCGTCATCCATCGCTCGTTCGACGACCAGGTTTCGCATCTGGTTCGATAAAGGCTGATTCGCAGTCAGGCCAGCGTGGCCGGACATCACGGAATGGATGCATGTATTCACCGATAGGTCTTCAGTTGTCGCACGATGAAACCGAAACAGGGCCAGCCCTGCAAGAGATCGTCATCAATCTCCTATCGAATTTCAACAGTGGAAAGGCGGCCTGCAACCCATGAAAAAAGGAAACATTCGCTGTTGACTTCGCGTAGTGGCGCTTGTATGGTCGTAAGCAATTATTCCAATCCAGCGAGGACACCCGGTACACCGTACCTCTGGTGCATACGTGCATACCCTTGGGTGTCGAGAAGAGCAGTACCTTCCATGCGGCAGACAGGAGCTGGCGATGCGACGCAATGGAGTGACGCGGCGAGCGGTTATGCAGGCGGGAACATTCGCGACGGGGATCACGCTTTTCCCGGCCATGACAACGGCGGCGGCTCAGGACGCCGTTAACATCACCTTCTGGAACAGTACGCTTCCCGTAGAAGACCCAAACGACCTTACCAAGCCACTTGAGGACTTCTACGTCTTTCAGTCGATCGAGCGATTCCAGGAGGCCAATCCCAATATCTCAGTCACGCTTGAAACCTTCCCAGGCGGACCGGACCTGTTCACCCGGTACCGCACTGCCAGCGTTGCCCAGAATGGACCCGACGTAATGGGAATGTGGTCTGGCACCTACATGCTGCAGTTCAAGGAATTTCTCGAGCCTGTCGACGCCTATTTCACGGACGAAGAACGTGCCCTTTTGACCGGATGGGAAGCTGTCAACGAGAACTTCGATCCAAATGCGGCCCCTGCGGACCTCTATGGCGTGCCGGCAGGTTCGGATGGCGTCTCGGTCATGTTCTACAACAAGTCTCTTCTTGAGGGCGCGGGGGTCAATCCCGAGCAGCAATGGGTGACGAATGTTGACGAGTTCTTCGAAATGCTCGACGCCATTGCAGCTACTGGTATTACGCCATTGGCGCTCGATACCAATTCCATTGTCTGGCAGGTGCTGCTGTACTGGATTGGGCAAACAGTCGGTGGGGCTGAAGGAATAAATGCGCTCACTATCGGCGACCGGAATTTCAGTGACCCAGAACTGGTCGAAATCGTAACCAACTGGCAACGGCTCGCGGACTACACGATTCCCGGGGCGGAGACCATGGAAGGAAGCGAGGCACTCCAACTTTTCGCCGAAGAGCAGTCTGCAATGACAACTGGCGGGTTCGGGTCCATCGACAACATGAGAGAGTTCTTCGGTGACGATCTCGGCATGGTGAAGATGCCAGATTACAGCGCCGATGCCCTGATCACAGGCGGCGGCATTGGCGGTCCCGGCGTAGCCTTCATCGTCTCCAATTACTCGGAGAACAAGGACGCCGCCTATGCGCTGGTGAAATTCCTTGAGAGCCCGGAGGAACTCACGCTCCGCGCCGAGTCGGGAGAGGGCCATCTCGTCAACCTCGCCGATATCAACGCAGCGGAGTTATACGACGATCCGATGAAGGTCTCTCAGCAGGAGTGGGCAGTCGAACCCAGCACCATCTTCTGGCCCGACAACATCTTTCCGGCCGAGCTCACTACTGAGATCAAGGCGCAGTCACAGCTAGCCTGGACGGGCGAGATCAGCGCCCAGGAGTTCATGGAGCTTGCCGACGCCAAACGGGACGAATTGCTAGGTCGGTGACTGGTGCAATTTTCGGTGAAGAGCGAAAAACACTATGGCCGGGAGAGAAACTGTACCTGAGCGGACTGCCGAACGGCCGGCCAGGCCAGGGGCTTCTCGATTTACCCTGGGGTGGAGAGCTTTCGGTCCGAGGGGGACACTGAAGCGACGCGAGGCCATCACAGGTCTGGCCTCGATGGTGCCGGCGCTAGTTCTCGTCGGCGCCGTCATTTGGTATCCGGTCTCGAAGACGTTTCAGTACAGCTTCACCGACTGGAACGGGGCCAGTTCAACCTGGGTCGGTTTGGAGAACTACGCAGATTTCCTTACCGGCTCAGATTTCTGGACCCCACTCCGCAACAACGCGATCTTCCTCCTGGCCATCCCGGGAATCCTCTTCCTGTCGCTGGTCGTGTCTGTTCTCCTCTTCGAGCAGGTCCCGGGTTGGCGGTTCTTTCGGTCGGTCTACTACTTGCCGACAATTCTCTCCGCGGCCGTCGTTGGAATGCTCATGCGCACGATGTTCAACTCGCGTGGCGTTGTAAATAGCCTGTTGGAAACGGTAGGTCTTGAGTCCTTAACGCGAAACTGGCTCGGTTCGGTGCAGACAGCTTTCATCGTCCTCATCTTCGCGTTCTATTGGCAGACGCTAGGACAAGGGGTGCTGATCTTCCTTGCTGGTCTCAGTGCGATTCCCACCGATGTCATCGAAGCATCCCAACTCGATGGGGCGTCGTGGTGGCAGCGGTTGTGGCAGATCATCGTTCCGTTGCTCGTTCCAACGGTTGCCTACTTCACGGTCGTCAATGCGATCTGGGCGTTCGTCGGAGTTTTCGCGCTGGTATACACCGTCACAGAAGGTGGCCCTGGATATGGAACGACACCACTTGATCTCATGATCTACCGTCGAGCCTTCGAGTTTGGGGATATGGGGTATGCGTCGGCGATGTCTGTCGTGCTTTTCTCTCTGGTGCTCTTGATTTCCGCTATCCAGCTGCGGGTATTCGACCGACTGACGACGGACTAAAAGGACACGAACCAGGTGAAATCCGTCCTCTTCGCACGCACGGGAATCTTCATATTCCTCGCGATGTTCGCATTGCTGGCAGTGTGGCCCATTTTCTATATGGGGAGTGCCAGCCTGAAAACTTCCAGCGAGTTCATTCGCGATCCGCTGTCGATGCCGGCGAGCCTGACGTTCTTCGACAACTATAGGGCGCTGTGGATTCGTTTCGATATCCCGCGCCTGTTCCTCAATACGGTGTTCTATATCGCACTGTCTTCACTCGTGTCGCTGAGCGTCTCGATACCAGCGTCGTTTGCTATTGCAAAACTTCGGTTTCCTTTTCGCTCCGTTCTTCGATTCATGCTTGTCGGGACGTTGATTATCCCAGTCATCACGTACATCGTCCCGAGCTACGTCATGATGGCCGAACTCGGATTCGTAGACAATTACAAGTCGGTCGTGCTGCTCTGGGCTGCAACCAGCGTTCCTGGAAATGTGTTTCTGTTGAGCTCACTGATGCGAGGGATTCCAGATGAGATTCTGGAGTCGGCTCGACTAGATGGTGCGAACTACTTCGAGATGATGCGGCGCATCGTGATTCCGCTGAGCTTTCCGGGCTTGATCACGATCACGATCTTCAACGTTACTGGCTGGTGGAACGATCTGCTGGTCCCGCTCATCTTCCTGCAGTCGGATCACCAGATGACGGTTACCGTGGGCATGGCGACCATTGTCGGCCGGATGTCCACCAACTACCCGCTTCTCCTGGCCGGACTCTTTACCGCCTCGATTCCGCCCGTGCTCGCGTACATCCTCCTGCAGCGGTTCATTCGGCAGGGACTCGTGATCGGAGCCATCAAGTGAGCCCCAGAGAGCGATACAGTCAGCCACACCAACGGGACGCAGCATGATCGTTGTTGACACTACGGGTCGATCTGGTGAATCGGAGTGCCCACTGTAGATAGGGAATCAGTCGCCTATTTCTCATCAGAGCGTTCGCTTGGATTGTTCGCGCGTGGTCACTCATTAGAAGGCGACCGTGCCTTTCCAGGCACGAGGCGCGATCTATACCCACTGCCGTATTTCCAGCATACCCACCGACGAGGCGGTTCTTGTCTGGGCACGATCTTGGCATCCGAGAAGGGATGAAAAAACTGCAGTCGCGAGGCATTGTTCCTAATACCTAGAGACTGAGCACCATACCAAGAAAGCCGCTGCACTTGCCGCGCCCTCAAGCAGAAAACCCAGGCAGTTTATTGAGCCATCTGCAGAAGGTAAGTGCTGGTGGGGAGCAACCTGAGGTCGTGTCCGGGTCGGACCAGGGGCCGGCGATTCCAGACACAAGCAGCTACATGCGTTGCATTGCGAAAACTTTTGAGACATAGCGCGTGATGTGGACCAGCTCGACCCCGACTTCCCAACTGCCTTGCTACTGCCTCCTCACTGGAACCAAACGTTTTGGCGATACAAACGAGCCTTGGCGTCGCCCAGTCGAGCCGGTCAGCGCCCTTGATACCAAGCTGGCGGGCCACGATGAGCGCGACGGCATCCCGGTGAGCAAGGAGCTGATCGGCGTAGGCCAGTACCTGACCGATCGTGGTACCGGTCGCCTCGCGCTTGAACGCCACTACGACGGGACACCATCTCATTGCTCGCCCGCAATACCGCTGGTCGCCGGAGCCGCGATCGATTGCCGGCGCCCGGCAAGCCCTGACGGATGCCTCGGATATGGTCGGTACCCGTTTGGTATGCATCGGCTTTAATCGCAGCGCACGACCACCAGCTTGTCCACCCCCGAGGCGGCGCCCCAAACCTGGCCGGGGCGGCCGTGGAGCTGACGGACGGCCGACTCGGGATCGGGGAGCGGGATGACCACGAAGGTTTCGGTATCCGGATCAAAGCGGACGAGCGCATTACTGCCGAAGTCGGTGAGCCACACGTCGTCCCGTTCGTCGACGTAGACCGCATAGGCTTGAGGCGACTCGCCCGGCAGCCGCCACTCCTGCCAGGTATCGGATATCGGATCGTAGCGTCCGACCTGGCCGGCGTTCCATTCGCTGGTCCAGATCACGCCGTGTGCGTCCGACCAGGCACGCCGTGTGCCCTGGTCGGGCGTAGGCGGATTGAGTTCGACCACCCAGAAGCGCTCACCGTCGGATTCAATCCGACCCAGGTAATTTCCGGCAAGCGAGGCGAAATAGACATTGCCAGCCGGGGTGACCGTGATCCCGTACGGTCCCTGCCCGCGCGGCGCGTCGATGATCTCGGCAGGGTCGCCCGGCTCGTGTCGGGCCGGGTCGACGCGACCGACAATCCCACCTTGTCCGGTGAACCAGACAACCCCGTTAGGATCGATTACCGCGGTATTGAGATTCGCGTTCGCACCCGGCACGGGATACCGGGACAGCGCGAAGGTCTCGCTGTCCACCTTGACGATCGCGTTGAGGCCACCATCCGTCACCCATGCCGCGCCGTCCGGTCCGACGATCACCCCATGCGGGGCCGAGCCTGCCCCGAGCGGGATCGTCTCGATCCCGCCGGTCTCCGGGTCGAGGAGTCCGAGGGCTCCAGCACGTTGAGCGGTATACCAGATGCGCTGGTCGAAGGCGGCCGGGGCGACATCGTGGGGATGCTCGCCTGCCAGCACCGGGAAGGTCTCAATGGTCAGGCATTCCTCCGGAGGCGTGCTGGCGTCTGCGGTCTGGCTCGCCCCGACCCCGCGCATGGTCAGGGTCCCGAGACTCGTTGCCCCAACCACTCCCCCGATTATCACCTGACGACGATTCAACGGTTTCATCACCACCTCCTGATCACGCGAAGCCCCAACCGATGTCGCCATCCGACTGGGGATCAACGCGGTGAGACATCCGCCCGTCTGTCATTGCGCGGATGGGATTCGAGATAGCGCGTTTCCCAGTCGGTGAGTTCGTAAGTTGTCATCAGTCGTCTCGCTGGCCCACTTCGCAACCGTCGACCAGATCCCGTCATGGGTGTCGTCCCCTGCGCATGTGTCTCCGGGCCGGGGGCTTCAGACCAACCGTCTGATTCGGGCCAGACCATCCGCCAAAGTGAAGGGAAGACGGGTGGGCTGGTAATGGTGGTTTGGATCAACCGCCGGGCCGCTGGGAGACAGAGAGCACCTCCGTCAGTTGCCACACGCAGTGGCGACGCTTCCGGTTCAAGGCGGTCTCGAGGCCCCGCGTCCTACGGAGGTTCGGCGGACCTGCCCGATGGGGGCTGACTGGACGTCGACCGCCCCGGCGAGCGCGACAGGGACCAGGCCGGGCCGCGCTCGCCCGGAGCCGCTTTGCGCAGGATCCGGGCAGGCATCCGCAAGCGGGCAGGCACTGCCCCCGCCCAATCAGGGTGCGCCGGTGAGCGCGTTTCTGCTCGGTGAGCCAGACGGCATCCATGGTCTTGCGCATGGGAAGCTCCTGGCGGATGGGGGACGATACTCACCAGCCTGGCCCCTCGCTGACACCTTCGCAATTCATGCGTGACAGACTACTAGTGCTTGCCCGCGAAATCGTCCATCAGATTATTGATTAATACCCAGCCGTCGGCGCCCGGCTCACGGGTGCCGGTTGGGTTGCCATACCAGATGTGGGCGCGCAACTAATCCGGCACCACCAAGCAATCGCCAATTGACCACTGACGTTCATCGGAGTGCGAAGAACAAGATCACCAGAATCCCGATTCCGAGAACGATGAGGGCCGGCAGAAACAGACCGGTGCCCAAGAGAAATCCTTTTGCGGGGCCGGTCTTGCCGGTATCCTTGTCGGGCGGCTTGTCGGTCGTTACACGTGACTGATCGTCCATGTTCGTGCTCCTGATTGGGTTGAATGATCCTATCATACGCCTACTACGCGAGACGCGCAGAGCTGGCGATGGTCTCGCCACGTTCCTCGTCGCCCGAAGCCCCACTGCGCCGGAGCCGGTCGCTTTCCTGGCCTGCAGCTTGCTCGCCCAATGCCTCCACTCATGATCCGGCCAAGGCCTTAAGGTCGGTCGTGCTCCACGACAGGGCAAAGCCGGTCGCGGCTGCAGACTGGCCAGAGATCCCCCAATGTCGGTAGCCGCTGGCCGGGCATCGTGATCAATGCCGTCCGGGTCGGCCGGACGTGTATTTCGGTAAACGCCCGGTTGCGGGCAAGGAAAGCCTACGCGGTGAGACGCTGTCCGGAAGGGTTGGACCGTCATTCTCCGCCTTAACGGCCGCGTTCCAGCTTTGGTTCGACAAGACCTGACGACCGGGTGAGATCGAAGAGGTCTGAGCTCGGCTGGCACCCTTCACGCCAAGGTGTCAGCGTGACGGAACGTCGGACCGCACGACAGTCCGACGCCCCGGTCGCTACTTCATGGCGAGGTAAGGCTGCCTTGGTTTGGCGTCCTCCATCACCCTCTCCGATCAACCCGCGGAGCAACCAGCAAGGCGGCTCTTCAGCCGCCGCCTCCCTGGCCTGCATCTTGAGCTCTCCCCACCTCGACCGGCGGCAGGATGCCGGCGTATGGGACATTGATGTCGAACAGCATCAGGTCAGCGCACGTCGACGTAGATCACCTCAACGGCATTGTTTCCATAGCCGAGGCGATTCCAGGGCGGGACATCCGGTTGCACATTGCCGGCGGCATCGGTCGCGCGGGCACGCATCGAATGTCGTCCCACCTTGCTTACTTGCCAGGTAAAGGACCAATCCTGCCACTGGTACGGGTCGGCCGGGGGAGTCCACCTGCGCCGGAAACCACTCCCCTTCGCCGGTAAAGCAGATGTCGACGTTGGTCACTGGTCCTGTGCCCGACCAGGCCTTCCCTCGGACGGTAATGGAGCCGGCGGGAATGATTTCTGCGGGCGCAGGCGCAGTGATCCGCGCCCGGACGCGCAGGAGGCTGACCGGCTCATGCGGGCGATCCGCCCACTCGTACATGTAGTGACTGGTTTGAAACTCGCCCTCATATGGTTCATTGACCACGGTGATGGTGGACAGCCATTTGACGGACGCCACCCCGAACCAGTTCGGAACGATCAACCGAAACGGGGCACCATGGTCGGGACTCAAGGGCTCACCGTTCATCTCGTACGCGATCAGGATCTCGGCGGCCGGATCGGCGGCGTGGCTGAGCGCCAGTGACCGGATAAAGCGGATGTCGCTGTACTGATAGTACGGACCGTGGTCGGCCCCCTCGAACACCACCTCAAGGCCCGCGGCTGCCGGTTGCACAGCCTCCAGCACCTGGTGGAGCAGAGCGCCCTTCCACCGAGACGTCGACACCGCGTAGCCGCCCCAGGGCTCGCCGACTGGGTAAGGGCTTTTGGTCGAGTCGGCCGTTGCCGGCACACTCGAGTGTGACGACCTTTTCGGTCGCCGGCAGAGCGCGCAGGTCGTCGAGTGTCAGCGTCACGGGGTTCGCGACCGCGCCCCCAATGGAGAGGCTGCCATCGTGCCTGGGAAGCGCGAAGTTGCTTCGCACATAGTGAAAGTGGGTTGGCGTAATGGCGCTCTGCAGCGCCTCGGGAGGAGCCTCCGCATTGAATGGCTCCGCCTGGATCATTCGCAAGCTCGCACGCGCCTCGTCCAGATCTCGATTGCACTCATTGCCGCTGTGACCTCCTTGCTCCGCGTCATCCTGACCGCTTGGCGTAGGACCTTCCCACGAAGCGATCCACCCGCAGTAGCACTCGTCAATAGTCCGCATCCTTGAAGACGGGATCGCGGCCCTCATTGAAGGCTGAAATGCCCTCGATACGATCCGGGTGAACGGCGGATCGCCAGTGGGATTCCATCATGATCGCGATCGCCTGCTCGAGGGTCTCGCCCTCTCCCATGCGTACGGCACGCTTGACGGCCTGCACAGCAGTAGGCGAGTTGCTCGCGATCTTCGTGGCGATCCGCATCGCCTCGTCGAGGAGCTCCGACTGAGGGAAGATGTCGTTGACCATCCCCAGCCGATACGCCTCCTGAGCGGAGACAGGATCCCCGGTCATCAGCATCTGCAGCGCCTTGCCCCGTGGGAGCAGGCGAGGGAGAAGAGCCGGCGATCCGCCGCCGGCGGCCAGTCCGATCATCGATTCTGGTTGCCCGAAGGTCGCATTGTCCGATGCAATGATGAAATCGGTGCTTTGCGCGATTTCGCAGCCACCCCCGTACGCGATGCCGTTCACGGCGGCGAAAATCGGCTTTCGAAGTTGTCGCAGGGTGTAGAGTGTGCGGTCGAAGTCCTGGCGTTGCCGCAACCAGTCCTCTTTGGACATGTTCTTGCGCTGCCGGAGGTCGCTGCCGACGGAAAAGGCCCGTTGGCCGGCACCGGTGAGGATGACCGCGCGGACTGACGCCCGAACGGCGATAGTTTCGAGAATGTCTGTTAGGCGGGTGCCCATTTCCGTCGTGATCGCGTTGTCGGCGTGCGGACGATTCAATGTAATGCATGCGACCTGGTCGTCAGCGAAGTATTCCAGGAGCACCGACTGCTCTGGTTCGTCCGCATCAGCCGCCGGCGGGCCGAAGTCCAGCGCGTCCCACCGACTGGTTCCCGTTTCCATTAGATGTACCTTTCGTTTGATGCGTGGTTGTTCAGGTCTCAAGATCGGCCAACCAGCGCAGAGCGCGCAGGCCGGGTACAAAGAAGTACTCGCCACCCCGGTTGACGACAAATGTCGGCAGCCCGTGCAATCGACGACGGATCGGCCGCCGCGGAATGGTTAGCGTGCCATTCCCGGCGTTCGGTCCTACAAGGGGATCCTTTTCCTGTGATGCACCAATGAAAATGCCGTCGTTGATCCATTGTGATTTCACGAATTCGAACTGCCGCTTCAGATGCGCCCCGACGAAGACGAACGCGATGCCGCGATCAGCACCATCGTCTTCAAGGACCCCATCCGGCAGCATCGGTCCGTATGTCGTGCCACGGCGGATCATGCGGTGGAGTCGGACATCGACGCTGGAGTCGTCCTTCAGCGCGTCTCGGGGATTCATCCTCCGTGCGTGGGACCCGGCTGGACAATGGAAGCCACGGAGGTCGTCCTCGTAGTACAGAAAGTCGTTGTTGCGGTGTGGGTCGGCGCCGAGTTCGGGATCGTCGTTTTCTGGACAAAGGCTGAGCGGTGCGCCGCTCTGCCAGCGACCGACCATCTTCGCGCCAAGCAGGGCTTCCTCCTCCGCGCCAGTGGCGTTCGCGCGGAGATATTGACGATATGCTGCGACACGCGTGTGCAGTTTCAGGAACACGAGATAGGTCCCGTTGCGACCGAGCACTTCAGGGCTCGGCATGGGAGGCAGGCTTCCAGTCTCGTCCGGGTAACCGAGGATGAACTCACCAGCCTTGAGAGGAGGCTCCTTGGTGTTGCTAATGGGTAATCCACTGCCCTCGACCGCGGGCTGACCGATCCCGTCCTTGAAGCCGAATGGGTTTCGGCCGGTCGGAAGTTGGTAGCAATCCTGACGCCAGATGGCCGTGACGCCTGGCAGCTCGTCATATGCTCGCCGCGCCCGCTCGAGTACCGTGGCAAGCTTTTCGCCACTGGGCGAGAGCGCGGCAAGTGCGACGTGGACCTCACCTGTCCCGAGCGGCTTCTCCCAGTTGTCCGGAGCATTCTCACCAACGTCTCCGAGCAACTCCGCGCGTGCGGCCATACCTTGCACAAACTCCGGCGCAAAGCTGGCAAGCGAGTCCGGTGGTACGCCGAGAGCGTTCAAGCCTTGGTAGGTGAATGCAGCGCTAATCCAGGCGTCTTTCCCGGGATCGGATGACGTGGGACCAGCATCGATCACGGGGAGGATACGCCGCAGCATTTGCCGCCCAGCTCGTCGGTCATCGATACGCAAGAGGATGTAGGTGCCAACATACGGCGACGGCCGCTCGCGCAGTGCGCCGCCTTGTATGTCGTTCAATTCAAGTTCGACGTTTGACTGAGCAGCCATGGAGTTTTTGCACTCTCTGCGACGTTGCACCTTCTAGTGGTGCTCGGGAGGCTGTGGAGGATCCGGATTTGGAGACGCCAGGTATGGGAACGTCTGGGAAGCGGGCCTGGTCGCCTGGTTCACGCCGTCGCTGATGCGGTGCCCTCGTCCGCCATTCACGAGCTCCGTGAAGATGGTGTCCATGACGTCGTCGTTGGGCGCCCGGCCGCCGCAGGTGACATGGGTGCGTTGCTCGCGGGCAGCGCGCTCGATCTCGAGGAATGACCCCGATTCCGCATAGGGTTTCGAGACGTCTACGACCAGGTAATCAGCAAGAACGAGCTCGGTGAGTGGGTGAGCGCCATCGCCGTTCGTGGGCCAATCGATGGTGCCGTCGAGGTTGTCCCAGAAAGCAAGGTTGGCGTTCAGCCTGGCGCGATAGGCTCCCTGGTAAGCCTCGGCCAGGTGGAATCCATCCTCCATGTTATAGAGATCGCGGATTTCGAGATCGCGATTCACGGTGTCAAATTGCTTTGGCGCGAGCATGAGATTTTTCACCTCGGGCCGACCGACACGCTCGAAGCGCATTGGGATCTTCCCTCTTGTCAGTGTCTCGGTGATCACCGCAAAGGTGCGTACCCCGCCAAGCAGCGTCGCGGCATCTATTTCGACGACCAAGCTAAGGACGTTCTTGCCGTCAAGATAGATCGTGCCGGAATCCGTGAACGCGAGCTGTTGGGTTGCAATCGTCCGAAGGGCCGCAGGAGCATCCATGAAGAACGGATCCCATCGTGGCCCGGCGAACACCCGGATGCCGGAGGCTGCGCTACTCTCTTCATCGTTCACCTGGAAGGTGACGGAGTCGCCGGATGGGACCGCGCATGTGCCCGTTTGCTCGAACGACCCTTCCTCGCCAGTCGGCGCCGAAAAGACGCAGTCGACGGCGAACTCGTCCGTGCCGATCGCGAGCGGCGGGTGGCCACCATCGGTAGGGAGAGTTGTCGGTCGGATCCGAAAACGATAAATGAGCCCGTCCGAGAAGTGGGCCGATGGGGGGGCAAACGGCAACGTGTTTTGGATCAGCACCAGATGGCCGGGGCGATCAGGACTCGGGAAGGCATAAAAGTCCGTGATGTCGGCAATCGGCTCGCCGAGTGCGCGTGGACCGGAAATATGATCTGACACCCTCTAGTCCTCCAGATTACTTGCGAGTTCTCGAGCGTCTAGTCCGCTGCCACTTCGAGCAGGGGACTGAGAGCCGGATGCTGCAGGGCGTCAGCCGCGTCGGGGTTATCGAGTACCAGCTGGAATGCCGCGTTGACGCGTTGCGCCTTTCGGATTTCCTGCACACTGCCGTTGTAGTTCCGTGCGTACCCCGCAGCCGTGACCTGGGCACTCAGGATCAACTCCTTGACCGCGGCGACGTTCGGTAGGCCTTGATAGCCTTCGAGATGCTCGAATATGGTATTGAATCCCCCAAGCGGTGATGCGGCGAAATCCTCCATATACGCATCCCACGAGCCATCGAAACTTGTGGCAAAAAGAAGCCGCGTGTCGTCGTCGAAGAGGACAAACCTGGCTTCATGGATGCTCGAAATTGGCAAGTCATAGTCCCCGGGACGGTAGCCGGGGGTGTCCACGAGGGCATGGACCGCGTCTCGGACGGCATCGCCGTGTCCTGGCTTAACGTGGAAGAACAATGAGAACTCACTTGCCGAACCGACGCGGATTCCCGGCCGGGGACTCGCATTTGCCTTGGTTGTCACTGCGTATGCCTCCTGGATCTACTTTGGTCGCTGGACGAACCGTTACTCAAGGCCAAGTCAGCACGTCGTCGAATCATGGATTGAACCGGCCAGCGATCCATAACGAGAATCGGTGCATTCATCGCCGGCCTGTTGTCGACGCCTCGCCCTTGTCCAAGTCACGATAGGGTCGGTCTGGGCGTAACGGCAAGAGTCTAAAGGCGTAGTCGGCCATACTAGCAGATGGCAACGTGCAGGTGAATCTCCGAGCTGAAACTGGTAATCAGAAAGGCGGGGCCAAGAGTGATTCGATGCGCAGCGAGACATCCACACCAGCGCCCAAGGAGCTACTAAGGGGCGACTGGTAAAGGTGCATGCATCTCATTGCCCGTTGGGCCAGTCCTATATGTTGGCACTATCGCGGGCAACCAGGTGTGCTGCAAGTCATCGCTTCCAACGGCGGCACAAGTGAATTGAGTGGACTGGCCGCAGTGTGGCCAGCCTGGACATCCTGTTGGAGTTCGGCAGGGACTCGCTGCTCGCGTTCGTGCGAGTGGGCGCGGCGGACGCGATTTGCCTGATCACGGTGCGCCATGGTGCCGAAGCCTGCCACCTGTACGGCGGCTCTCCTGCAGTTCGGCGCCAATGCTTGGCCGACCATACTGCCAGTCGCTTCACGCTTGTACTCCACAATGACCAGTCGGATGTGTTCGTCCACGGCCAACGCGTCTCTGCGACCGGCCACCCAGCCGTCGACCGGCACCTCAGACGCGACCAATTGCAGACCGAGCGCGGGTTACAGGCGCCGTTCAGCAAACCGGCGGAGGGCGGCCTCGCTGGCAAAGGGCCGAAGCTTGAGGACGCGTGGTTCAGGACCGGCGTCAGAGTAGAGTGTGACGCGGTCCATGGGCAGGGTGGAAGCCATTCACAGGTGTTGGAGACATCATTCCATGCTTTCACGCATGGATCTCCGCGACGTCGCATCCGGCAATAAATCGGCTCAAGTTGGTGAGGGCGCCCCAGCCGGATTGCCTCGGCGGCGAGGACTCCGCGGCGGCCGTAGCCCTCGGTGAGCGACAATCGCGAGATCCTGATGCTGCCGGCGGGCGGCCACCCGCCGGCAGAAGCGATGGCGGGTCCGGTTGAGCAGGCCTCGTGCGATGCTCTTGGGACCGAATCGGTGCCACTGGTGCGTATGCCTTCGACGGGTCCGCTAGGTCGAACGGCGACCGACCCGGACATAGGACTCCGGTTGCAGTCGTGTCCACCGACCGTCGGGCACCTCGATGTCTCTGGCAGTCGTGTACTGAACCCAGATGCCGATGGCAGCGATACCTGCCCAGGCGAGGACCCAAAACCACGAATGAGTCACGACCGCCAGGGCCGGACCGCTCTGAAGGTCATCGAATTCGACCCGATCGAGGGCCAGCATCGCGCCGAGGACGACGGCTACCGCTCCGAACAGTGACGTCCCCACAATCACGACCCACGTCGGCACATTGAACTCGTACGCGATGAGGAGTGCGACGGCGGCGGCGATCAGGGCGACGACGAAATGCAGGACGTTGGCCTCCGACGAGAACGCGGCCATGATCCCGGAGCCGATCGTGGCGCCGGTCGACCCTGCCACGATGAGCACCCCCACGTACCACAGGAGGTACGAAAGGATGGCGAGCGCGATGCCGGCGGCGATCCCGACAAGGATGCTGGCAGACGTGTCGAACAAGCCGCCTTCATCGCCCAGGTGGTAGAACGCCATCCCGGTAGCATACCCGCCAACAAGGAAGGCGGCCATTGGGAGCAGAGCGAAGAACAGGCGAAGCCCGGCCAGGACGAACCCCAGGCCGAGCGCGATGTCAAACACGCCCCAGAAAAAGCCGCCCATTGTGCTCCCTTCCGTTTCCGCTGATCGCTGCTCCGATTGTGAGGGCCGGGGCCGGCTAGTGCAACCATCGTCACCGCCGGCAGCAGGGGGAGTACCCTCGCGCCGGAGGACCGGTCGACAATCACGGCGCACACTGACTTTCACCGGTGGCCGAAGGAACGCTGCCCCAGCGTCGTGATCGCACCCCGGGCGTTGACGTGTCTCCGGCCCCTGCTGCATCGACAAGTTCGATGTGCGCGATGACCGGCAGGTGATCGGAGCCGATGTCCTCACCGACCGACGCAGACACCGCCTGCCACTCCTCGGATGCCCAGATATAGTCGATCCGCAAGGCGGGATGGATCAAGCTCTCGGGAAGTGGCGGTAGTCGCACCGGGAATGTGAATCCTGTTCCGCTGCCGACCGCGCCGAAGACGTCCTCGAGGCCGATTGACTCCAGCTCGCGATGGCGCTGGTGCAGCGGGATCATGTTGAGATCGCCGAGCAACAGGAAGGGAAGCTCAGCATCAGCGGCGATCTCGACGAGGCAGTCGAATTGCTCAACCGCTCCCTCTCGTGGGAGCACGAGGAGGCCGTTGAGTTCCGGCGGTGGGGGATGCGCGACCAGCACATCGAGGGGGTGGCCGGCAAGGTCCACCGTCGCGAGGAGGTCGGGCCGGCCCGGATTCAGCTCCAGCCACTCCGCTCGCGTAATCGGGTACCGGCTCAGCAGCGCCTTGCCTGGTATCCCAAGCCCCCGCACCTCCTGGTACGGGAAGAGCTCGCCCAGGTCTGTCTCCAGCGTTTCGGCGATATCTGGTGTGACTTCCTGGAGGGCAACAAGATCGACATCGTGCTCTCGGATGAAGGACACGAGTTCAGCCGGCTCGGCCAAACCGTCCCCAAGGTTGGCGGTCATGACAACGATGCTAGTCGCGCTCGACTGAAGCGTCGGCTCATCGTCTCCGGCGGTTCCGGTAAAGGCGAGCGCAGGCAGATCGCTGGGCTGATCGGTGAGATGGATCGCCGCGATGAGCGCGAGCGCGACGATCAGGCGCACCCACAGCACGCGTCTTGCTTGCCGGGGGCGTTGGTGTTGTGAACCGACCATGGAGTCTCGCAGTCGAGCTTGGAACTACCGATGCGCCACGAGAGGCGTGAGATCGGCACCTTTGCAAGCGAGTGATGCCGCCTGGATGCAACAGTGGTGTCGACCAGACTGGCCTTCGTTCCTGTGCGTTGCCCATGGCGGACCGCGTCGAGAACTGTCGCGCGGATTTCCCGGCACGCACATTCTGAAACGGGATGTGCGTGCCGGCAAGGTCCAAACGGGATCAGCACGGGAGCAACTGGAGCGGCGCACTTCACGAACTCCCGGATGCGGTAGTATACCCCGTCGATCCAGTATCCCAGTTTGCTGACTTGCACCTAGCATCGGCACCTTCTTGGGTTACCTCACGGGTCGAGCTCAAGCAGCTAGATCACTTCATGAGCCTATGGCGAGGTAGTTGTTATCCACAGGCGCGCGCACATCACACACATTCATGTAATGGCCATCCGCGGACTGTACCGAGTGGCTAGATAGGCGTGTGTTCCCCATGGATTAACAAGCCAGCACCTCTTACTCGTAGGCGACAGATCGTTTGAATTGCAATATCACAGATTTCTGAGGTATTGCTTCCCACGCAGAATAGTGATGCTCTTGCCACATTTGGCGCATCACTTCGGCGTAGCCACCATACGCCCACCAATCGAGAGGGTGTTTCAATTGGTACATTGGTTTTCACACTACCTCCTATCCAGCCGCCTGAGCAAGCCGCCCCGAAGGTCTTGTGCGCGTTTCGCACGGTGGCCAAGCACGAGAATCGCGACCAGGCCATTGCATGACTTGCATGCTAGCCGTTTGAATATTGGGTTGATTGCACATCCCGTAGACACGGGACCTACGTAGATGCGTCCCCCGCTAAGCTCGTCGCTTGCCGAGGGGTTGGGCGCGGCCTAGAATTGGTTACATGACCTCCCGACGGTCCAATCTGGCTCGCGGCTCGGGCGCGGGGAGTGCCTTCCGGCTCTTTCGCGTGCGTCGCCGCGGTCGGGCCATCATTGAGCTCACCAAACGTACCGTTGCGATGGAGAAGGCGCTCCAAGCACTACTGGAGTGGCATCTCCCCGCGCTGCTTGATGTCCATCTGGTTGCGTCGGAGTACCCTACTGGTGCTCGGCATGAAGGGCGGATTGACACCCTCGGCATCGATCGGAACGGCGTGCCCGTGGTGATCGAGTACAAACGGACGCTGTCCGCCAACCTGATAAGTCAGGGCCTGTTCTACCTCGACTGGCTGGACGATCACCGGGCAGAGTTTCGCATGCTGGTGAACGACCGCCTCGGCCCGGATGTGGCCAAGTCGATCTCGTGGGATGCCCCGCGCCTCATGTGTATAGCGGCGGAGTTCCACCCATACGATGTCCGCGCAGTGCGGCAGAACAAGTGCCGCATCGAACTGGTGCGATACAGCTGGTTCGACGACCTGCTCCTCCTCGCAAAATTGTCAGCCCAATCAAAATGGGTCATGCCCGGAATCGCAGGCAGCCTATACGTCATCTCCGAGACCTCGATCCGGAGCGCTCCGTGCGACTGGACCAAAGCACCAGCACATTTCTCCTGGATTTCAGGAAAGGGCGGGATGGTGATGTGGCCGAGCAACATGCAAGCGTGACCCCATGGTCGGATTTCATTGCGCAGTCGAGTCTCCTTCGCATAACGCTGTATTTCCTCGATTTACACAAGACCGCCACACCATAGGTATCGTCCCCTGCACATGAGTCTGCCGGGCCTGGGGCTTCAGACCAACCGTCTGAGTCGGGACAGTCCAACCGCCAAAATCAAGTGAGACGGGTGGGCTACATGGTGGTTTGGATCAACCGCAAGGCCGATACGGGCTGTTTTAGCCGGGGTACCCCAGGCAGGAATCGAACCTGCGACCTACCGCCTAGAAGGCGAATTCCCGAATTCAGGCACG
This sequence comes from uncultured Chloroflexia bacterium, assembly GCA_963763125.1. Classification (GTDB taxonomy): domain Bacteria; phylum Chloroflexota; class Chloroflexia; order Thermomicrobiales; family UBA6265; genus JACCYX01. Next base: position 181,471 of record CAVXMV010000006.1, on the reverse strand, counting down.
AACGGAGAGCAAAACCACTCGTCAGAATTGCCCGTGAACATTCGTCGTGCTGGCAATTCTAACAGAGGAGTTCTGGCTCTTGAGCACGCCTTAATTGACGCACGGACCCCGCGATACAGCTGTCTCAAGAATGAGCTCTTGTGAGACGACTACCAGGCATTCCGGTCATCGTAGGTGAAACCCGCTCCACTTCCGACCGCGCCGAACACGTCCTGAAGCCCGATTGACTCCAGCTCGAAATAGCGCTGGTGCAGCGAGATCATGTTGAAATCGCCAAGCATCAGGAATGGACCCTCGGCGTTGACGGCGATCTCAACGAGACGATCGAATTGCTCGACCGATCCCTCCCGTGGACGCACGAGGCCACCGGAGAGTCCTGGCGGCGGTGGATGCACGACAAGCAACTCAGCAGGTTGGCCGGCAAGATCCACTGTCGCGAGAAGGTCAGGCCGGCCCGGATTGGTCTCCAGCCACTCCACATGCGTAATCGGGTATCGGCTCAGCAGCGTCTTTCCCGGTATCCCATGCCCTCGTACTTCCTGGTACGGGAAGAGGTCGCCCAGGTCAGCCTCCAGCGCTTCGGCTATGTCCGGCGTCACTTCCTGAAGCGCAACAAGGTCGACATCATACTCGCGGATGAAGGACATGTTTTGATCCGGCCCAGCCAAACCGTCCCCAAGGTTGGCGGTCATGACAACGATCCTTGTCGCGCTCGACTGAGGCGAAGGTTCGCCGACTCCAGTCAAAGCGAGACCCGGCAGATCGCTGACAGGGATCGCCGCGATGAACGCGAGTGAGACGATGAGGCGTATCCGGAGAACGCGTCGTGCTTGCCGCAGGCATGTGTGTTGCAAACGGACCATGGAGAGAGTCTCGCAGTCGAGCCGAAACTTGCCAATGTGCCTCCAGAGGCGTGAGAAAGGCCCTTCTACTGGCGAGAGGAGCTGTCTGGTTGTGACAAGGGCGTCGTCCAGCATGGCCTCCGTTCCCATGCGTTCCATTTGGCGGAGGGCTTCGCGATCTGTGGCGCGGAAGTCCCGTGCTCGCCTGCACCCTTCCCGTCTTCCGCCTATTGGCGCAAGCTCTAAGTCGCGAGCAGACGAGGCGATGTCATGCCGCGAAAGCGACATGTGCCCTCGGCCAGATCCCGCCAGCGCGTCGCGTCGTGTTCCAGATACGCGAGTCCCGCGGTCGGCAGGTGATCGATCAGCACATCGCCGCCGCTCAATGCGACGACAAGGTCGTGCAGGCCGGGATTGTGACCGACGATCACGACGCACGCAGCGGCATCTGGCAAGCGACGCACGATTTCCGCCAATTCGGCAGCATCCGCACCATAAATTGCTGGTTCGATCGTCAGCGGACTCTCGAAATCGCACGCGGCGGCTGCCAGTTCCGCTGTTTGCAGCGCCCGCCGCGCATCCGAAGTAACGAATGCATCCGGCACCTCCACAAGCGCGTGCAGGTGGTCACCAATGGTCGTCGCGTCGCGGCGTCCTCGGTCAGTCAGGGCGCGGAGGCGGTCACCGACGGGCGCATCCTGTTGAGCCTTGGCGTGCCGCAAAATCAACAGTTTCTTGATCTCGACCACCCACCTTTCGAAGCAGTGAGCACGACGCCCGCTTACGTCAACGAAGCATCGGAGCCGACAGATGATACGGGCACATGCAGACTTTATCACGTAGTAGATCTAGCGGAGCCGTACACGGCAGGCAACCTGGTCTATTGGTGCCGCGGAGCCGTAATCATAACTTACTTGAGGCCGCCGCCGGGAGTGGGCTACACTAGGCGATCACTATCGCAGAAACGTTCGTCGCCAGTCACGTTGGCCCGGAGCGCCAAGGCCAATCACGCGTATCATTCCCTTGCCCGTAAGCTCCAGTCGCGGCTCGTAGGGCAATTACACTTCGGACCCAATGCAGAGGGGGAACCCATGTCCGGAACACCGACGCCAGCAAGCGGAGACCACGGCGCGAGCGGGAGGCTCATCACGCAGATTCGAGAGGGGATGGACGTCGAAGACGTTGCGGGCGAACACGTCGGGAAGGTGACTTTCATTCGACTTGGCGATCCGAACGCCATCGAGGTTGAGCTCGGAGACGCGTCGACTCCCGGCGAGGCGTTTGCGGGAGAGCCCCAGGAACCGAATGTGGCGCCCGGACTGGTTCGACGCCTGCTCATCAATGGGTACATCAAAATCGATGACGTACGCCGCCTGCGCCGGGATCACCACTACTATGCGCTTGCCGAGGATGTTGCCGCGATTGACGCGGACACCGTTCGCCTGAGCAAGCCCGTCGGTGAACTCCTGACGCCATACGCGTGACATAGTTGTTTCAAACGATCGAAAGCGCTTGGGAAATGAGTCTTGCACATTGCTGATTCCGCTGGCTTCCAGGCGGGCACCACGTTGTGTGTTCTGGAGAGAGGCGCGGAACGCCGCCACATTCCGACTGAGTGCAACGTCAACAGTGTCGACCGGTTGGCGTCCCGCATCGCAGCATGCCGCCCGGCCCAAGGCGACCGCCCGAGCGTGGCCAAATTAGGCTGCACCGAAGTCCGCGGTTGGCTGTCTTGCCCAGACATGACTTGGCGGCATGTTTATGCGGCGTTCGCCAAATTCCTGCGCTTTTGCGCCGAATGCCGCGGGCAAGACGCAAGGCAGTGCTTTCCGCTTGAGGGAAGCACTGCCTTGCGCCCTAGAGCGTGTTATGGACTTTGGGCGGCAAGGTTAACCAATTGATGGAGCATCAGGCAGGTAAAGGCCACCAGGTGAAAACCTGCCACCGTTTGGGGCAACCGTTCATAGTCCCGGGCCAATCGCCGAAACCGGCTGGCCCACGCCAAGCTGCGTTCGACGACCCAGCGTCGGGGCAGCAAGACGAAGCCGCGCTTGGCGGCGGGCAGCTTCACCACCTCCAGCACGATGCCGTGGACGGCAGCGTCCGCAGTCGGCACCTCGCCGGTGTACCCCTGATCGACGAAGGCCAGGGTGACCCGGTCCCCCGTCGCGTCCTGCACCGCCTGGGCCAGGTGCCTCACCTGCGCCCGATCCTGGGCGTTGGCCGGGGTGACGTGCAGGGCCAGCAGGTAGCCGAGTCTGTCGACGGCAAGATGCACCTTCGATCCATTCCGGCGCTTGGCGCCATCATAGCCCGCCCGATGCCCGCTTTCCGGGGTGCTCTGGAGGGTGCGGCTGTCGAGGATCGTGGCCGTGGGCGCATCGGCCCGTCCCTGCAGCCAGCGCAGCAGCACCCGCAGATCGTGCACCATGGTCTCGAACACCGCCGCGGCAATCCAGCGCTGGGTTTGCTGCTAGACCGCCTCCCACGGCGGGAAGTTGGTCGGGAGATAGCGCCATGGGGCTCCGCTCCGCACGATCCAGCGTAGTGCGTTGTAGACCTCGCGCACATCATGGACTCGCTGCGGGACATCCGGGCGCATCGGCGCCAGGTATGGCGCGACGAATGCCCATTCGTCATCGGCCACATCGGAGGGGTAGGATTTGCGGGACGGTTTCGTTTCCATCCCCCAACTCTACCAAGTTCATAACACGCTCTAGAAACGAAATCGGAGTGACGAAGCATGGCGACCGCAGCAGCATTGATTTTCCACGACCACGCCACGGCGGAGCAGGCGCTCGAAGCCGTCCGTGGGTTGGAGCAGGCGGGAGATGCCACATTCCTGGAGAGCGGACTCCTGGTCAAGAACGACGACCTCCGTGTGGAGATGAAAGCCGAAGGCTGGAAGTCGGAGATCCTGTGGGGCGCTGCGGCCGGGGGCGTCACCGGTGCGCTCTTGCTTGGGCTACCAATCCTCGGCGCGGCTGGCGGTGCCGTCGCCGGCGCCTACGTCTGGAAGCACAAGGACAGCCACAAGGCATTCACGGCGTTTGCCGAGCAGGTCAAGCGCACGATTGTTCCGGGCGGTGCCGCGGTCGTTGCGCTCGTCGAGGCGACGAATCCGGACCAGGTCCGCATGGCACTTGGGAGATTCGGGGGCACGCTCTACTCAACCGAGCTCCTCCCGATCGAGATCGTAAATATCCAGGAGGCACTGGACAAGCACAAGCCATAGCCAGGATGTGGTGAGCGATCGCCTTCACTGAGGACGCGCCAGCGACTCGGTCGGACGAGTGCTCAACTATCCGCAAGATGAGCAATCGACGCGGGTTGTTGAGCGGGGTACCCCAGGCAGGACTCGAACCTGCGACCTACCGCTTAGAAGCTAGTCGGGCCGCTTTAGGCACGAAGGTGGGGCTATACCTATTGCCCAATTTCCAGCAAACCCACCGCCGGGACGGCGGTTGTCTCACCTCGATCGTACCACCAAACTTCGAAATCCTTGGCAATGATGCTTCGGCCATCGTGGTCAATCCTGAGGTGATTGCCGATGAGATTGACGTTGCCATCATCTTGAGGATGTTGATGATGAACGACAACGTGAAGATACCATAAGTCTCGGGTTGCTTAACGTCTCAGAGGAGAACGGGCGCCTGGGTTAAGGACTTAGATTCTGCGACGACTTGTGAAACGCGGATATGCGATCGAAATAAACTTTTAGGATGACACCCACTGCTGTTGCAAAAAACTCTCGTTAGTGAGACATGGATTGCGGTCACTGTGCGTCAAGTCCGGGCACGTACTCCATCTTAGCGAGTGATGGCGATCCCTATGATCGCAGCAACGGTCTCGCCATCAGGCAGGCTCCCGCCATGGCCGATTCGACGCTCGCTGGCTCCCATCTTGCCGCTCCGCGGCCGACCCCGCTGACGCGTTTGGGCGGCCGCGAGCGCGACGCTGTTGCCCCGGGTGGAACCTTGTGTCGCCACCTCCGTGGCTACCCCTCCGGGGCCTTGACCACGCTGGCACAATGGAAGGGATCACCGTTTGGGAGCGTGCCATGGCTAGCGACCTCCTAGCAACGAAACTCCGCATCCCGCCCGAGCCCCATCACCAGCTGCGCCGTGCCGCGTTGGTCGAGTCCCTTGAGCGCAACGTGCCGCTCCACAGGGTCACGTCCGTGTCGGCACCCGCCGGCTATGGAAAGACGACGCTGCTGGCCCAATGGGCCCGGACGAGCCGTGCCCCGGTCGCCTGGGTGTCGCTCAGTGAGGACGACAACGACCTCGAGCGCTTGCTGCGCTCCCTCGTGGCGGCGTGGGTGGCGGTGCAGCCACAGATTCGTGAGAGCGAGGTCGGTGTCCGCCTCGAGGCGATGTCGCCCAACATCGAGGCGGTCCTGTCGGCGTTCATCAATGTGGGCACCGAGATCCGGGACGAAACCGTGTTCGTCCTCGATGACGTGCACCTGATGGTGGACGGGGCGATCCACCAGGCCATGACCTTCCTCCTCGACCACCTGCCGCCGCATCTCCACATGGTGCTGGCCGGTCGCGGGACAGTCCCCGGGCCCCTGCCCCGGTATCGTGCCCGCGGCGAGTTGCTGGAATACGACGCTGGCGATCTGCGATTTGGAGTCGATGAGGCGCGCGACTTCCTGAACGGCTTGATGGCCCTCGAGCTCGGCTCCGACGAGGTCGCCACGCTCCACACTCAGCTCGAAGGGTGGGCGGCTGGGCTGCAGCTGGCCGCCCTCGCGCTGCGCCGATCCGGCGAAGAGGCGCGGCCAGTGAGCATTAGCGGCCGGCACCGCTTCATCGCCGACTACCTGATGGAGGATGTGCTGGCCCGGTTGCCGGCGGATGTGCACCGGTTCCTGCTCCACACCAGCATCCTCGATCGTCTCAGCGGCGGCCTCTGCGATGCCGTTACCGGCCGGGATGACAGCCAAGCGATGTTGGAGACGCTGGAGCGGGAGAACCTCTTCATCATGCCGCTGGACGAGACCCGGGACTGGTACCGGTACCACCGGCTCTTCGCCGAGGTGCTGCACCAGGAACTGCTTCGGCAGGAGCCCGGTGAACTCGCCGAGCTGCACCGCCGGGCGGCCCATTGGTATCTGGAGGCGCGCCTGCCGGAACCGGCGTTCCGGCACGCGTTGGATGCGGACGATGCGCAGGCGGGCGTCGAGATCTTCGATCGCTACGTGAGTGTCTTCCTCAATTCCGGACAGCTGCGGACCTTGCAGCAGTGGCTTGACCAGCTCCCGACGACGTGGCAGGAGCGTTACCCTATCTTCGGTCTTGCCGAGGCGGGGCTGCTGCTCATGTCCGGAAGGTTCGAGGCTGGAATACGCCGCATCGACGAGGTCGAGCAACGACTCACGTCGTCGCCATCTGACGATGCGCCGCGATATCTGGGCAGGGTTACCGCCGTGCGCTGCTTCATCGCGTGCATCCAGAACAACATTGCAGAGGCGGAGCACCTCGCTGACCGAGCGCTTCGGGAATTGCCGGAAGAGGATCTCGGATTTCGCCCGGTGATTTTCATTGCCCTTGGTGATACCTACCGCCGGAATGGGCGCTGGGAAGAAGCGAGAGCATCCTACCTCAGGGCGATGGAATTCACCCACGCCCCAGCCGTTCGGGTGCAGGCTGCGCATGTCCTCGGTGCCCTTGCCGACCTCTATCTCAGGCAGGGGCGGCTCCGGCGCGCTGCCGACTACTGGGAGCAGGCATGGACGGCCGTTCAGAACCGGGAGAACTGGGGGCGTCTCCCGCTCCCGGTCGCAGGTTGGGTTGAGCTGCGGTTGGGGGAACTCCTGTACGAGCGGAACACACTCGGGGAAGCTCGTGATCACCTGGAACGCGGGCGCGAGCGTGCCGAGCTTGGGGGCGACGTGCAGACGCTGATCGCCGGCCACGTGATCTCCGCGCGTCTCAAGCTGACGGAGGGGGACATCGACGGGGCGGCGGAGCTCCTGGGACGGGCGCGCGCCCATGTCGAGCAGACCGTCTTTCCGGACTGGACGAGCCGCTTCGAACGCTGTCAAGTGGAGCTCTGGCTGCTCCAGGGCAAGCTCCGGTCGGCGGTGCACTGGGCGGATGCAATGCTCACGGACGCGGCCCTCGAGGAGCGCCCCGAAAGCGAGGCCGCTCGTCTGGCGCTGGTCCGGGTTTTGATCCTCAAGGGGGATGCGGCGTCCCTCGATCGGGCTTCGTCGTTGCTGGATCGCCTGCTCCAGCGGGCCGAGCATGACGGCCGGCTGGGGATCCGTATCGAATCGCTGGCGCTCCACGCTCTCGCGCATCAGCAGCGCGGGGATCTGGTGGCTGCGATGACGGCCCTCGAGCACGCGCTGCGGATGGCCGAACTGGAAGGCTATGTGCGTCTCTTCGCGGACCTCGGGTTGCCCATGGCACGCCTCCTGCAGGAGGCGCGTTCTCGGGATGTGATGCCTGACTACGTCGCTACGCTGCTGGCGGCTTGCGGCGTGGCTTCCGCTGACGGCGGAGGAGGAACGCTAGCGGAGCCGTTGAGTGAGCGCGAAACCGAAGTCCTGCAGCGGATCGCTGCCGGGCTGACCAACCGCGAGATCGCCGACGCCCTCTTCGTCTCGCCCGAGACCGTCAAGAAGCACTCGAGCAACATCTACAGCAAGCTCGGCGTCCGCAGCCGGACAGAAGCGGTTGCAAGATCCCGCGAGCTCAACATGCTCGACTGAACGTGACAATCCCCAAATACCCCGGTCTCATTCCCCAAATTGGGCATGATCTCCAACAACCATGCCCGCATGCTGGTGCCATCGACCACCACCCTTAGGAGGAGGTGCACCGATGGAGATCAGTCTTTCTGTCATCGCCGGGACCACATCGACAATCATCTTCGCCGCGAGCGCACTGCCGATGCTGATGAGGGCCTACCGCACGAAGGACCTTGCCTCTTACAGCCGCGGCAACATCCTCATGGCCAACGCCGGCAATGTGGTGCACTCGCTGTATGTCTACAGTCTGCCACCGGGCCCGATCTGGCTGCTGCACTCCTTCTACCTGATCACGACCGCGATCATGCTCGTCTGGTACCTGCGGTATGAGTGGTGGCCCGCACTCTCGCCGGCTGGGTCAGACAGCGCAACACCCCACCGGGATTCCCCATCCGCAGCCTGACCAGCAGCATGCTCGTCCGAACACAATTCTGGCAGACCCTGTAGCTGACTGCTGATGGGCGCGAATCCCTGACTGCGCCCTTTGCGTCAGGCCTGGACCTCGACGACGATGTACTCCTGATCGAGGGAGACTGTGTAGGTTTCCGTCACATAGGGCCCCTGCTCGCGATCGCCCGATTGCTGCTTTGCCACCTCGTCACCTGCCGAGGCGAACACCTCGTAGCGACGGACGCGCGTTTGCCGCGGGTCGAACCACGACTGACCGGTCCGGATGTCGAATTCCCAACCGTGCCACGGACAACGGAGGAATTCCCCGGGGCGTTCGACCTGGTAGTCGCCCGGTCCCGAGGAGGTCAGGAAGCCGGAGATCGGTCCGCGACAGAGTTCCCCGCCTTGGTGTGGGCACCGGTTGCGCAGGGCGAAGTACTCCCCGTTGAGGTTGAAGACACCTATGCTGCGTCCGGCCACCTCGACGATTTTTCGTCCTCCCGGCGGGATCTCGTCGACCGTCGCGACGATATGCCTGCTCACCGCGTTGACTCCGGCGCAGACGCCTCGTCACGAGTCGCGGACGAGAAATGGTAGAGCCTGCGGGCATTCTCGCCGAGGATCTGCCGCTCGAGGTCCTCGGGAAGTCGCTCCGGGAACGCCTGGTCAGGGGCGTCGAAATCCCAGTGCGGGTAATCGGTGGCGAACATCAGGTGGTCGTTCATGTCGAGGTGCCCCAGCATCTGCAGGAACTGCCCGCGCTTGCCAGGCTCTTCCATCGGTTGGGTGGTCAGCCAGACATGCTCGCGGACAAGCTCCGAGGGCGGTCGGCGTGACATGCGGCACCTCAGCACCCATCTCCTCCCAGGCGCGATCCATTCGCCACAGCAGCGGCGCCAGCCAGGCCAGCCCGCCCTCGATGACGACGATCTTGCAGGTTCGGGAACCGCTCGAACACGCCCTCGAACACGAGGCTGGCGAGCTGCGCCTGAAAGGTCTGGGGCATGCCGACGTGGTCCTCGAGATAGAAGGAGGGCCAGCCGGAGCCGGTAATCGCATGGCCGCCGAGCCCGCCGAAGTGAATCCCGACCGGCAGGTCGTTGCGTTCGGCTGCCTCGAACAGCTTCCAGTACTTCCGACGGCCGAGGGGCTCGGCGGTGCGCGCCAGCAGCAGGACCTGGACGAATCGCGGATCGCCGGCACGACGTTCGATTTCCGCCGCGGCCAGCTCACCGTCCTCGTACGGGACGATGATGGATGCCCGCAAGCGCGGCTCGGGTTCCAGCCACTCCGCGACTTGCCAGTCGTTGACCGCCGTGGCAATCGCCGCTCCGTACTCGATGTTGAGCTGAGCGGGCGCGCCATCAGCGATAAGTGGATTCAGCACCCCGTACTCGATGTCCCACCGGTCGAGGAGTTGCTCGCGGAGGAACGGCAGATCCGAACCCGGCGGTTGGCCGTTCAGCGGCCAGGCGTCTGCACGGGCGGCATTCGGGCTGGCACGGGGGTAGGAGGCGCCGGAATAGCCGTAACTCCGCAGCCCGAAGCGCTCCGCATATGGTCGCCATTGATCAGGGAGGTAGGGAAGGAGCGCGGCTTCCGACGGGAGGGCTGTTGTGGATGTCGCAATCGATCGTTGCGGGGCGCGTGCGACGTCGGGCGGTTTCAGCGGGACGCGTCGAGGTCACCATTTCGTCCTCCAGCAGTTCATGCGCGCGATGACCGGTCGGTTCGAGCCGGTAGAAGCGTCGCGCGTTTTCCGACCGGATCTTCGTCCGCCAGGTCATCGGGAATCCCGTCCCAGAACGCGTCGCGCGCGCTCCGGCCGTGATACCGGTGCGGGATAGTCGCTGCGCGAAGAGGAGGAGCTCATCCGACCCAAGCTGATCGAGGATTTCGTCGCGCTGCGGGCCAGTTGGCGGCGCATCGAATGGCCATGCGGTCAGCCGAATGTGTTCCCTGATGTATTCGGAAGGCGGGCGCCGGACCCAGGGAACCTCCCGGCGAAGACCCTTCCACTCCTTGTCGAGTCGCCACATCAGCGATGGCAGCCAACTGACGCCGCTCTCGAGCAGGACGACGCGGAGTTGCGGGAAACGGTCGAACGTGCCGCCGGTGACCAGGCTGATCACCTGCGATTGGAAGACGTGGGACATCCCGACGTATTCCTCGATGAAGTAGGACGGCCAGCCGACCGCGGTTGGCGGATTGCCGGGATGTCCTCCGTACTGGATCGCGGCCACCAGGTTGTGGCGAACGGCGGCGTCGAAGACCGGGTAATAGCGGCGCGAGCCGTAGAGGGCCTCCGCGTGGACCGGCAGGCTAACCTGGACGAATGCCGCGTGGTCACCAACCCGGTCGATCTCGGCTCGGGCAAGGTCGGGATCCTGGATCGGGACGACGATCGAGCCACGCAGACGCGGGTCGCGCGAAAGCCAGTGCTCGACTTGCCAATCGTTCACGGCGCTGGCGAGGGCCGCCGCCGCGAACGGGTTGCGCACGCTCTCGATGGCGTAGGCGCAGGTAAGGATCGCCATAGTCGTCGTGCTTTGCCCGAACACGGTGCGGCGGAGTTCATCCAGACCGGGTGCGGCCTCCCCCGCCCTCGAAGGCATGTCGAGACCGCCAAGTCGGACGCCGCGCGGGTAGGACGAGTCGACTGGCCCCTTGAACGCCGTCTCCCGGATGTACGTCTGCCAGTGCTCCGAGAGGTAGGGCATCAAGACGTCCACGGACGGGACGACGAGATGGACGTCGCAATCGATCGTCCCGGATTGCCCGTGCTCGTTCACATCGCCCGTCTCCTGTATAACCATGCGTGCCATTGCCTCTCAAGAGGTGTAACGCCAAGGACGGCGCGAGGCCCGACACCGAGGAAGATCGGCTCCATAACCGCACGCGGGATGCGAGCGGCGAGGTGACGACGCGAACGCGCGCTCAGCCCTTACGTTCCTCGAGCGTCGTGCCTCGGACTTGTACAGTGATTTTGCGGGTGAGTCACGGATATGGCAATGGCCACCAGATCCAAAGTGGCCAATGACTTCGTCCAGATGGAGGTATGGCGGTACTCCGAGAGGCCTCGAACCTCTTGCCCCTTGCTCCGAAGACAAGCCCTCCATGCGTTGAGCTACGAGGGCGTACGTACGCGGGTCCTAAATTCTGACCGTTTGGCACCTTTGCGGCGAGAAGTGTAGCACGTAGCAGCCTTGAATGCCGTTTCCGGAATGACGTCCAATAAGGGCATTCAATCAGTCAATCGGCAGAATCGCTCGCCAGATGGATCGAGTGGACGCCTTGGCCGTGATTGACTTTCCGGGTTCGACGGTCACACTGGTTTCAGGTGACCGCTGCAATTGCCGCTTGATCAGAAGGGTGACATGAAGAATCTGGTACGCCACAGACAATGTGGGGTGGCCGGAGGAAACATGAGCGAATTTGCACAAGCCCTAATCGATCTTGCCAGGTTGTGTGGGAAGAGCGAGTACCACCTCGCCCCGTATTCTGGTCTCGACCCAACGTTTGTCCGACGGTTGTTCGATGGCGAGAAGAATGCTTCGAACCTGACGATCATCCGGCTAACGATTGCGTTGGTGATGGATGCAGATCTGGCCCGGAAGTATCCGGCGCAGGTGCCGTTCATCTTGAACGCACTCAAAGACGCACAGCTCAGTGACGCGATTGCCACGTCAAACGAGTCTCGGCATCGGACCCGCTGGGCGCCTTAGCCCAGGCGGAACCGGAGAACACCGAGCGGCTTCCAGGTCCTGCCCCGGCGCTGGGTGGTCGAGCGAACGTTTGCCTGGCGCGGTCGATACCGGCGGTTGAGCAAGGATTACAGGGTTCTGCCCGAAACCACGGCGGCCTGGATGTACCTGGCCATGAGTCGCCTCATGACGCTCAGATTGGCCCGCTGAGCCCTGCTCAGACACCCACTAAAAGCTTCGTTCAATCCGATGTCTCGCTTAGGCACGGAAGGTTTGATCGACCTACCCGATCTCGGACTTCCAGGCAACGACACGCTGGGCCACATCCCGTACGAATGCGACACCAAGCGCCCTCATCACCTCTGTGACATGCCTGGAATGTACCCTGCGTTCATTCGCTCCGCGACTCTCTGTCCATGACAGAGCCAAACGATAATCTCTCTAGCTTGTGCGGGAACGCTTGCCATGCATGCGCCCGGGTGCAACCGCTCCCATATGGCACTCGTCCCTATCAGGACACTGAGGGGAACCGAGCTTGTTTCGGGCGAGTATTCTCCCATCGATGCGGTCATACGGCCCAATCCATTTGGGCTTTGTCAGGATTTCCATTGGCAGTTCCTATACGGCAAACGGCTCATGGTTGGTAGTGCCGGTGATTGCCGCAGTCGCTACGGTCCGGGTACGTCGACAGAAAAAGGGATCAGCCTAAATCGGAGTGAGGGCGAATACTGGAATCTCCCCGGTCGTCTTCTCCTGGTACTCCGCATAGTCGGGAAAGACGCGGACGGCCCGTTCCCACCAGATGACCCTCTCATCGCCCGTGACTTCGCGGGCCTGATAATCCCGTTTGACCGCGCCATCCTGGAGCTCGACCAGCGGATGCTGCTTGAGGTTGTAGTACCACATGGGGTGGCTGAACGTTCCGCTGGGGGACGCGACCGCAGCGTACTCGCCGTTGTGCTCGACACGCATCAACGGCGTCTTGCGCAACTTGCCGCTCCTGGCGCCAACGGCGGTCAGCAGGACGATGGGGCAGCCGAGGAGGGTATTGTCTTCCACGCCGTTTGATCTCTCAAAGAGCTCGCCTTGCTGGCGCGCCCAATCCGATGAACTTGGTTGGTATTCACCCTTGAGCGGCATGATTGAAATCCCTTAGCCGATGATCTAGCCGATAGATGAGTATCCACCGCACCGTTTTTTTGACTCGTTCGGTGAACCAAGTGTACCCAAAGGGGCAGATGTCGACTGTTGCGCTCTATGATCGTCATCACTGCGGGGTGAGTGACAATCTTGGAGCTAATGGCTTGTCCGATTCAACTTCATTGGCTAGGTATCGCAGGATCAGCAGCGCTCTTGATCCCAGTCCCTGTCATTCGATGCATCAATCTGGTCGTAAAGGGTACAAGGAGAATCCTCAGCCTGAGTCCGGAAGCATGCCTTACAACGTGAAGTAGCGCAGCCACAGATAGAGACTGGCCACGATGAGGTTGATCAGCGCAAACGGTCCGCCGATCCGGGTGAAGCCCCAGAATCCGAAATGGTTCCCCCGACGCTCGGCAATACCGACCGCGACCACATTGGCCGAGGCACCGACGAGCGTGCCGTTGCCGCCCAGGCAGGCGCCAAGCGCCAGGGCGATCACGGCGCGATCGAGCCGCTCGCTGATGATCACGGCGTACGCCGCCACGAAGATGATCATGGCGATGGTGAGATCGGACATTCTCTTCACGATAATGATTTCCAAAGAGGTGCCACCGACGGCTACTGTAACGACAGCGAGTGTACCTATAGCGATGCCTGTGGTGAGGCGTTCTGCGACCACGAAACCGGAAGCTGCGATGTCCGACCTACCCCTGATGTTGCATGCGACGACCTCGATGCCTGCACGGAAGATGATGTCTGCGGGGACGAGGTCGGCGAGTGCGCTGGAACCGACATCTATTGCGGTGACTGCGGATCCTGCGACGAGGGCGTTTGTTATGCAGGCACGTGCGCAGACGAATGCGACGTGTGCGCGGCGAATGGCGACGGCGGCTTCGACTGCGGACCGGTTGATGATCCCTGTTGCGGCTCCGAAGATCCGTGCTGCGGTGCCGATCCCTGCGGCGACAGTTGCTGTCCCGAGGGCCTGATCTGTCACGAAGACGAGTGCGTGATTCCCTGCCAGCAGAACTCCGATTGCGCCTCGAACTGTTGTCAGAAGAACGACAACTTCTGTTTGCCGCCCACCGCTAAATCCGAACGCCTGCAAACCTCCAGTGTAGGTAGCTTGCCGTCCCAAGTTGGTAGTTCCCAACTTGGGTAGGTAACATGACTTTTGCGAATAGCCCGGGCACACGCCCCCAGGTCGCTTGATTCTGCACTAGGCCATTCGTTCATGTAGTCTCACATGAGGCGGCGAGAGCTGGCATGGACGAAGTTGTTTTCTTTCCACAAGAGAACGACATGAAAAGGGATTTGACTGAACCAGGCCAGCTCTGCATCAACGGTGCCGGCGCTTCCTTTTTTCGACGCTGCGGGTATCTGGCGTCGCTCACAATCCGCCATGATATGGCCCGATACCTCTTCCCCCGTCCAGCAAGCGAAATCGACCGCAGACGCCTGAGCCGCCGTCTGTCCACCCCAACGGCTGAAATCTAGGCAGCCGTGGTCCGGGCCGAAGGATGTTTCGCGCCACCGACGACCGTGCCCCAAACGGCAATATCCTTGATGGTGGCTGGATCGACATCGAGCGGGTTCGCTTCCAGATGTCGGTTTCGGCGGTTTCCCTCAACTGGAGGAAGAGGTCCGATACGGTATCAGGGGTGGCAGGGCTCCCAGGAAGGGTCGGTTCTGGATAGAGACCGACCCGCACCGGAAAGGCATCGGCGTTAACGGTGTCGTGCCAAAGCTTCAGGACATCCGGGCTCGTGAAAGAGAGGTTGGCCATGTCCGTAACCATCGTGCAGCCGCAATTGGTGGCGAACTTTCCGAGCGCCTGGATGGTCTCGGGCTTGCCGAGCAAACCGTAAATCGCCCCATACACTGTAGTAGCCAGACCCATAGCGGAGGGGCTGTTCAGCTCGCCCGTCGGCTCGCCGTCGGCGCCTTTGACTACGCCCGGATCGGTGGCAGATGCGATGTTGCTCGTCAATCGCCGTTCGGTGGTCACGTCGCCTGCAACGTGGACGGTAGCGATGTAGTGGTTGTGGATGATCGTCGTGCCTCCCTGTCCACTACCAGTGCTCAATCCGCCCGAGCCATACCCGCCACTGAGCGCCGGCACCATCTGGTTCGCGGCACGGCTAATCCCGCCCAGCGAATCGAGGATGCCGGTTTCAACGCCCTTGCCGAGCATGAGGCCGATCTGGTCGTGCATGATCTTCGACGGTGACCTGATCGCGCCGGCCGCACGGGCGGAGGAGATCGCGCTGCTGACGAGTGCAGCGGCAGGATCCTCGACTACTTCAGCAACTTCTCGGAAATCCGAGTGCTGGCTGCTGGCGCGACTGAACCATTCGAGTTCTCGGATGCGAATGGCTCGTGTGAATCCGGCACGGAATACATGATGATGGCGAATGCGCGCATCCGCGAGTGATCAGGCTGCTTCCAGACCATTGGGATGCAACTGGCCACCAGCTTCAACCTGCAGCCGGCAACGCTTTTCCTCATCCACAAGACCGCGCAAATCCAAGCGAGCCTTGGGAGGTGATGACCTTGATTCCGGGACCGTTCTTCGCCACACAGCGGACCACTACCTCCAACCGCCAGACGGATGAGTGTAAGTAGCCGCCGCCTATGACTTATCCACTCAACTTGTTGACAGTCCACCTGACCTTTCCTACACTCCAGCGCGAAGGCTGGCACACAGCATTGATCCCGGACCGTCCAGACTGCACCTCCAATCCAATCACATTTACAACTCGGCGCTCCGAATTGCGGGACTACACGAGGTATTACGCGCCATGGCAGAGCACTACCGGCCCCTCCTTGCCATCACGATGGGTGATCCTGCAGGAATTGGTCCCGAAATCGTGCTCAAGGCGCTGCAGCACCCTGCTGTCTATGCGCACGCACGTCCCCTGGTCATCGGCGATCGGCAGACCCTTGAGCGGGCGGCCGCCTGGGTTGACGCCACGGGCCTCTCTTATGACGTCATCTCGCAGCCGAAAGACGGTCGATACCAAGCGGGCACGGTCACCCTGCTGGACGTTCATCCTTCGCCACCCGGCGGATATACCGTCGGTGAAGTAAGTGCGGAAGCGGGGAACGCGGCGGTGGACTTCGTGTTTACCGCCTGCGACCTCGCCCTTGAGGGGAAAGTCGATGCGGTCGTCACCGCCCCGCTGAACAAGGCGGCCATGCATCTGGCGGGTTTCAGCTATCCCGGGCATACCGAACTGCTCGCGATACGCACGGGGGCGGATCGGGTCAGCATGCTCCTGGTCGGCCCATCGCTGCGCGTGGTGCATGTCAGTACCCATGTGTCCTTGACTGAGGCGATTCAGCGGGTGACCCGCCAACGGGTCGAGGAGGTGATCGACATTGCGTTCGAGGCCTGTCAGGCGCTTGGAATCGAAAAGCCTCGCATTGCGGTGGCCGGACTCAATCCCCACGCCAGCGAAGGTGGGCTATTCGGTAATGAGGAAGAACGGGAAATCATTCCCGCGATCAAGGCCGCCCGCAGTCGAGGGCTTGACGTCAGTGATCCCCAGCCGCCAGACACCGTCTTTCTCCGGGCCTCGAAAGGGGAATGGGACATCGTGGTCGCCATGTACCACGATCAAGGGCATATTCCGATGAAATTGCTGGCCTTCGATTCGGGCGTCAATGTCAGCATCGGATTGCCCATCCTGCGCACCTCAGTCGATCACGGCACGGCCTTTGATATCGCCGGAACGGGACGGGCAAGTGAGGAGAGTATGCTGGCCGCGATAGACGTGGCGATCCAGCTGGGAGCAGCACGACCGGTGGACAGCCGCGCGGGATAGTGAAGAGTGCAGCAACCTCATGACCCTGCTCGCGATCATCGCAGATGACCTGACCGGTGCGGCCGATGCGGCGGCGCCGTTCGCCAGTCAGGGGTTCACCACCACCATCTCGTTTACGGAACAACTGCCCGCAGCTGATGTCCTCGTATGGTCGACCGAAAGTCGCGATGGCGATCAAGTGGCAGCGGAACGCCAAAGTCGTCGGGCAGTGCAACGAATCACCGCCAGCTCGGCACCCCGGACTCCTCGTTGGATTTACAAAAAGATTGATTCCGCCCTGCGCGGGTATCCACTCGAGGAGCTGTTGGCAGTGATGGCTGAACTCGGTGAAGGCAAGGCATTGGTGGCTGCCGCCCTTCCGACGGAGACCCGAACAACTGTGGGCGGCCGGCAGTACATTGATGGAGCCCCGCTGGAGACAAGCGATCTCGCGTCGCCCGGCGCCACCTCTGATTTGATCACGCTGTTCGATCACCCAACAACGACGGTGCATTCACTGGGGCTTGAGACTGTACGCCAAGGGATCGAGTCCGTAACGCAGTTCATTGACGGTGTGACGAGCGGCATCGTGGTCGCCGATGCCGAGCACGACACAGACCTGCTGATGCTTGCCAGTGCAGCGGTGGGGAGCGATTTCCGTGTTCTTAGCGGATCAGCGGGCTTTGCCCGTCAGTTCGCCTCCGTCCTTCCGTGGGTTCCTTCGGGACAGTTGAGCATTGTGACGTATCGAAAGAAGGGGCCTGTACTGATCATTGCCGGGAGTCAGCACCAGGCGACAATTGACCAAGTCAAGGCGTTGGGACAACAAGGTGTTCCGATGGTACGCCTGAGCCAGGCACAGATCGATGAGCCGACAACAGCTGTCGATGACACGACAGACGAGTTGTTGCGTCACCTTGCAACCGGTCGCTCCGCGGTCTTGACCACGACAGGTCTCGAACCATCCGTACATGGCTCAGAGTTCGTTATTTCCCGCCTGGGCGAGGTCGTCACGAATCCGGAGATCTCTACCCGCATAGGTGGTCTTGTGCTCACCGGTGGTGATGTCGCTGCCGGAATCCTAGGGGCTATGAGATCAACCGCATTTCATCTGGGTGGAGAGATTCGTCCCGCCATGCCGTGGGGCATCGTGGAGTCTTCGCTCTTGCCTGCACTGCCTGTGGCGACGAAAGCCGGCAGTTTTGGGACTGAAGATGCGTTGCAAGCCTGCCTGGAGTATTTGGAGAGTTTGGGTACTGCCAGCACGAACTAGGCCGAAGTTGCAACGGAGTGTGGACCATGTGATCTGCGCGGTCATCAGCTAGCGCTTCAGGTGTCCCCGACCGCCCAGGATCCGTGACGGCGTCGGTAGCTCACGTTGATGTAGCACCCGACGAGCAGCATGGGGTCGACGACGGCAGACCATGCCAGGAGCAACGTCAGCAGTCCAAACGCGCCCTCAAAGCGGCCATCATCGATCGCTTCCTCCACACTACGCGCACCTTGACCAGCATCACTGCTGAACTCGACTGCAATTGCACCTACGTCAACGTTGTCCTGCGCGGCATTCCACGTCCCGATCATCGCGTCACACCCAAACCCAAACCGGAACGGCCCAACAAAGTGCTGCGGAACCAACAAATCGCCGTGCTTTACGATTCCGGGATGAGTACCGCCGACATCGGGAACCGCTTTGGTTTGACCCACTCGAACGTCTCCTCCATTGCCAGGCGGATGGGGTGTGCGCCACGCATCCCCCGCTGTTCGCCAACCGAGATCGAGCACCGCAATCAGCAGGTATTGACGGCTCACCTCCATGGAGCGCGCATTCCAGATATTGCCCAGCGCTTCGGATTGTCTGCCTCGTATGGCAAAGACCTGCTGGTCAAGCTGAGAAAGCAGCACGTCCAGTAACCAGACCTTGGCTATCGAGCAGTTTTAGACTACAGGTGGAGTTAGCCTAATTCCCACTCCTGGTGTCTTCGTCCCCGGTTTCCCCCAATCTGATGCAAGAGATCGTAAATCGCTTGCTGATACATCGGCAGCCGGTGGGCACTCTGAGTATCCAGGAACTCGCCGGCCATCTTGATGACGTTCAATCGGCTCTCCGCCAGTCTGGTCGTCCACTCCCACAGAATGGGTTTGACTTCTGCTGGCGGCGGTAATCTCATCGACACCACCGGAAATACCAGATCCTCCCGGCCGCGGGATGGCAGAAACCGAAGGCGCACCCACACGTCTGGGTTTCCGATGGTTCTCTTGAAGGTGACGGAAAAGGAAATGGGTTCGGGCGGACGGGGGACGACGTCGGGAAGCTCGATGGCTATTGGCAGGTGAAGCCCTTCCAGTTGGACGTCGTCTGTTTCCGGGTGCCAGATGATGCGCAACTTCGACTTGTCCCACTCGATGATGTTGCCAATGTGGACCCAGCCCTGGTCACGTGTGGCTGCTGGCGTGACGAACTCCCAGTCCGTGTCTTGTCCCAACTGACGTGAGATCTGGGAGCGGCGCCACTCCGTTGCCCGGTTGCAGGCGTCTTCACGTTCGCGCAGGGAATAGGTTGGCGGCTCTTCGGAAATGTCCCAGTCGTAGCCGTCGATGTCAGCTGGGTGTTTCGTAGCCATCCGGTGAGCACCTCCGCAGCGCAATCGTGGGGATCGGCGCTTCGGCGCTCACGGGATGAAGTAGATCATATGTTCGCATTGGCAGGGCGTCAAGACGGGAGTGCTATCATCGCCAACGGATTCGAGTCAACCGGGGGAATGGTCATATGTTCGCGCAATCCGTGCGTGCTCCTCCGGCTGACAGCTCAGCGCCTTCAGTCTGCCCAGGTGAATGCGTTATTGCTCTCGCACATGGTACGGCACGTTTACGGTGATAATGCCGCGACGAAACAGCAACGCCCCCTTGATGCGCAGGGCCGTCTGGTTATGCAGCAGTTGCTCCCACCAGTGCGCCGGCACGTATTCCGGGAGGACCACCATGATCACGTCGGCCGGGTGCGCCTCTTGCATGGCGGCGATATACATCATCAGCGGACGCAGGAGCGATCGGAAAGGTGACTCGATGACGACCAGCCGTCCCCGATAGCGGCCCGACTTCCACTCCTCGTGCAGGGCCTCAGCTTCCTGCTCACTATCGGTGACGTTAACCGCCATGACGTGATCGGGCTCGGCGACGCAGAGCGCATAGGCGAGCGCTTGGCGGGCGGCCAACCCGAGGTTGGCAATTGGCACGATCGCCCGCAGCCGAATTGCTGCCGGGTCCAGAGGCGTCTCGGGAATGCTTCGTTCGCTCGTCGCCAGCGTCTCATAGTGTTGCTGGATCTTCCACATCATCCACACCAACACAGGGATGAGAATGAGGACCATCCAGGCACCCAGGGCGAATTTTGATATCCCGACAACCAGCGCGACCACCCCGGTCGCCAGGGCGCCGGCCCCGTTGAGTACCAGCAGGAATTGCCAGCCTCGTTCCTCGTCACGGCGTTGCCACCAGCGCCGTACCAGACCCAGTTGACTCAACGTGAAGGCGAGAAAGACTCCGACGGTGTAGAGCGGGATTAGCCCTGTCACGCTTGCGTCATAGACCCAGATCAGCACGCCGGCCACAAAGGCCAGCAGCACGATTCCACCAGTGAACGCGAGGCGATCGCCTCGGTACGAGAATTGCCGAGGCAGATAATGATCCTGGGCCAGGATCGAGGCCAGACGTGGAAAGCCGTTGAACGCCGTATTGGCCGCCAGGATCAACAAGAGTGCGGTGGAAAATTGGATCAGGTAGTAATACCAGCCATGACCGACCAACGCCCGCGTGAGCACACTATTGACACTCTCGACCTCGTCGGGGTCGGGGACGATGCCAAGCCGTCCAGCCAGGAAACTAATGCCTAAAAAAATGGTAGCAAACAAGGCACCCATCGCGACGAGCGTCACTTGGGCGTTTCGCACTTCAGGCGGTTTGAAGGCGGGAACCCCATTCGAGACCGCCTCAGTACCCGTTAAAGCAACAGACCCCGATGCGAAGGCGCGGAGGATCAACAGCAGAGCCAGTGGTTCAGCAGCGTGTCCCTCAATCCAGTCCGCCGGGGGCGTGTAGTCAGGGAGTGTTCCCGAGGCGGTGCGAACAAGGCCATAGCCAAGCAAGCCGAGCATGGCGAAGACATAGATGTAGGTGGGGATCGTGAAGACGCGCCCCGATTCGCCGATCCCGCGCAGGTTGATGATGGTCATGACGATCACGACGCCCACGGCAATGGGCACCCGCCGGTCATAGAGAACGGGAAAGGCCGAGGTGAGCGCGGTCACGCCGGCGGAGACGGACACCGCCACGGTCAGGATGTAATCGGTCAAGAGTGCTGCGCCCGCGGTGAGCCCGGCCCACCTGCCGAGGTTTTCATGGGCGACAACGTAGCTGCCCCCTCCGTTAGGGTACGCCCGGATGACTTGTCGATAACTCAGCACCACAATCGCCAGGATCGCCAAGATCGAAAACGTGATCGGCATCGTCAGGGTAAGCGCCGATACCCCGGCCAGGATGAGGACCCGCATGATCTCTTCGGTCGCGTAGGCAGAGGAGGAGATGTTGTCTGAGGCGAAGATGGCCAGTCCTCGCGGGATGTTGACGCGCTCGAGAAGCTCCGCCACTGTTGGGATCGGCTTGCCAAACAGGAGTCGGCGCGCATGACCCATCGGTGTCCGGGATGTTTCCGCGCCTGGCCGAGGCGCAATCCGCCCGGGACCAAGGCGCTGAAAGTCAGGGTGTGGCGCAAGCCGGATAAACTGATTGCCCGGTCGATCTCCATGCACGATTTGTCGCCACGAAAGCCCCGTGTCGTCAAGGAAGACGTCACCGCGGGAGAGGACCTCCTCCTGCACGGATGTGTCACGGCTACGTTCTTCTGTCTCACTGCTCATGGGCTCGTTCATCGAATTGACCGTCGGGAGAGGGCCCGCGCTCGTTTGTTGCCTGAATGACGCTTATTCACGGGGACCGCCGACGTCTTGCGCCGGCGATGGGACTCTCCGGCGCAGCACAACACCACCCGAGCCCATCACCGTCAAAGTGATGTTTCGCAGAGCGGCACATTCCCGAACGCGCACCAGTTCCTGATACGTCGGGCGGCGATTGAGGATGAGGTGTACGGCTCCAACCTCGTCGTTAGTGCGGATAATTCGACAGGCGGCGACAACGGTCTGCACCAGGCGCTGCGTCTCGTTGGCGCGATTCTCCGGACTCATCAGCACCCTCCTCCCGATGGTCGGTGGCGCAGGACCACCGAAACCGTGCGAAGGAGCATAGGGGAAGGCCCATTAGAGCGGTGTTAAAGACGCGTAAGAGAGCGTAAGAACTTTATTAGAATTTGACAGCCACAGCTTCAGGTGTCTTGCCGCAGCCGGTAGCCCACACCGGGCTCTGTCACCAGGTGTAGCGGGTGGGCAGGGTCGTCCTCCAGCTTGCGCCGAAGGTAGTTGATATACGCGCAGTTGGCGGGAGTTCTCCACGGCATAGCCACCCCACACCTGCAAGAGCAGCTGGCGGTGAGTGACTACTCGATCGAGGTTGGTCGCAAGCAGCGAGTGCAGCCAATCGTTCGGAGGCAACGTCGAGCGGGAGATTAGCGGCCTCGGCCAGCACGTCGAGTGCTGGTACCTCTCCGGTCGCGAGAAGCTGGGTCAGGAATACGCGGTAAAGGACTCGGTCGACCGGCGGCATGTGTGCGTCGGTAGCCGCCGATCCACCCTGAGATGAAGCAGGCATCAGCGTTAGCTGCTTGTTTGCGAATCGGGACGGCCGGCTAGATCCGGGTGCACCTGAGAATAGCCGCAGCGTTGTCCGCAATGATGGTCCGGGCGATTTCAATGAGGTGGCGCACGCGCGGGTCGGATACGCGGTAGTAGACGAACTTGCCCTCGCGCTGACTATCGACATAGCCACACTAGCGCAGACAGGCCAAGTGATTGGAGATCCGGCCCTGCGATTGGCCCACGGCAGCAACGAGATCGGAGACGTTCTGCTCGCCTTCGTCCAGCAGCAGCTCTACAATCCCCAACCGCGTCAGGTCGGAGAGACCGTGGAAGAACTTGGCGGTGATTTCCTGACGCTGTTCCGCCAAGCCAGACTGAGTGGCGGCAGACGTGCTTGTTGCGGCCAGACCCTTGCTCATCTATTACCCTCCATCAGGCCGATGCCGATGTCCGCGATCATTGTTTGCCAACGCATCGCGTTCTCCTTGGGGTAGTGATCACGCGGCACAGCACGACAGCTTGGAGACATCCCGGTCAAAGGTCAGCGCCCCGAGCTTGAGTCCCTCGGCCATCGTCAGATACGGCGCAAAGCTCTCCGCCAGGTCGGCGACCGTCAGCCCGTGCTTGATAGCGAGGGTCGCGGCGGAATCCTCCAGTAGTTGGAGCGGAGCACTCGGCACGGTGCCTGCTGTGGTTCATCAATGGCTCAACCACCAGGTTCACGCGCAATCCACCATGCAGCCAACCTGTTCAAGCTGCATTGGCTGATAGTGGGCAGCTCGCTTCTTTGGCCTGCTCAGCGTGCTTGGAGCGTCACCTGGATGCGCTCATTGATCATCCAGGTGACGCCAAGGCAACATGCTTGGACAGTTGGCAAGCTCAGCTCGCCGGTTAATGGCTCGACGTGCATCGACTGGCCGACAATGTCATCGTTCTCGATTACCTATGTCTATCCAACATAGGTGGTCTCGCAGAGCCCAATGAAGCCCGCGAGATCATGAACTGGAGGGTTGGGAGGAGGCCAACCCCGCGAGCTGGCCAGAACTCGAAAGCGCTTTTGATCAGGGGATCGCACATTCTGGAACTTACTATGTGACTGGGCGCGCATGGTAGATCGCCTTTTACCTTGGTTTCTCTACGGGCACTCCGGAGGTGGTACGAGCCTCGGCGGGCCGTCACGCGTTGACCAAACGTCTATGGTTCAGGAGACGCACCGCGATGAAGAGCAAGGATTACACCCGATGACGTCATTCCTCCTCTGGCATAGGCTCCGGACCGCTTTGTGGCCGATTCCAATCCTCTGCGTGCTGGTCGGCATCGTCATCTCCTTCGTCACCGTGACGCTGGACCCGGGGACCCTTGTGTCGGCGGACTTCGTGGGCGGGCCCTACGCTGCACTCGCCATCCTTTCGGCGATCGCGGCCTCCATGATCACCCTCACCGGTATCGTCCTCACCATCGTGCTTGTCGTCGTTCAACTCGCGATGGGGCAGTTCTCGCCGCGCATTGTGCGCACCATCCTCTACGATCGCCCGAGCCAGTTCGCCATCGGGATCTTTGCCGCCGCGTTCGCGCATTCCATGCTGGCGATGCGGAAGATCGGGTCGACTGAGGAGGGCGCCCCCGTTCCAGGGTTGGCGATCCTCTTCGCCTTTGCCCTGGTCGTCCTGAGTATCATCGTCCTGATCCTCTACACCAATCACATTGGCCAGTCCCTCCGGGCCGCCGCCCTGATCGATTCGGTGGGCGATGAGACCCGGGACGTCCTGGACAAGCTGTACCCGGACCGAGGCTCCCAAGGAGACGATGCGGCCGCGAACAGCATTCCGTCACCGAAATCGGGTGTGCTCTTCCACGCCGACTATGACGCGTTGGTTGAAGCCGCCAGCGAGGCGACCTGCGTCGTGACATTGAATCCCGATGATCGGCGACTTCATTCCGGCCGGAGCGCCACTGTTCAGCATCGAGGGACACCCAGGTGCCCTGAATGTCGACAGGTTGCTCGCGGCAGTTGCACTGGGGCCGGAGCGCACGCTTTATCAAGATCCGGCGTATGGGTTCCGGATGCTGGTGGATATCGCCGAGCGGAGTCTCTCTGACGCCTTCGATCCAACGACGGCGGTCCAGGCCATTGATCGCCTCCACGATTGCCTGCGCCAGCTGGCCCGCCGCACCTTTCCGTCAGGAGAGTACCGGGATCAGGCCGGTAGCCTCCGCCTTCGGGTCAACCACATGACCTGGGACGGGTACGTCCACCTGGCGTTCGACGAGATTCGGCAGACCGGTAGCGGGTCCTCTCAGGTGGTTCGTCGGCTGAGGGCCGCGCTTGCGGACCTGCTCACGGTGGCTCCACCGGACCGGCGAGCGCCGCTCGAGGAACAGCTGGAGCTGCTTCGGGCTGCCGTGACCGACAATGGGTGGTCGGCCACCGAGCGTTCACGCCTTCTCGACGATACGCAGGGCATTGGATCCGGTGTTGATGTTCGGGACGGCGTCGCAAGATAGGGAGGCGCAATCGACCCTTTCGACGCTCCTGCGATCGGTTCATGGGCCCAAATCTCATGTAGTGCAGCCGGGGATTGTGACCATGCGGTCGACAATCGGGGTCGCTGCGACGACCGGCGTGCCACCGGTTTGCACGCAGCCTTGGCAAGCAGGTGGGGTCGTCGGCCCGGCGTCACCGTCAGCGCTGGACGATCGGCGCCGACCCCGAGGCTGAACTGTTCCCGCTGGCTGAAGCCGTCCCGTACCTCCCAGGTTTCAACGATCCGCCGGTCCGCTATCCGATAGTATTCCGGGCAGGCTCGCTGACGAGGAGACTAGAGGCGAACGACAGAGTGCGGTATACATAGGCAGTGAGCTCGCTGCATGCACGATGCCAAGCTCGCCAGGTCGGGACGGAAATGCGCGAAACTTCGGAGGCAATGGTCACCGGGCGAGTGAGAAGGAGATCCCAATCGGGTCCTATCCGGGCGCCTGCCACCATCACGGTCACCACATGGTGTCCGTAACGAGCGAAACCTCCAGGCCACGCGGCCAGCGTGGAATCAACCTGGCCGTGCGCCTCCCGGTAAGACCCAATGAGGCAGGCAATCCCGTACCATAGCACGCGCCGCGCCGTGGCGGATGGACGCAGAGGCAGGCGGGACCTGTGGACGTCCCCACCTTCGATGATGCAGCTATGGCGGGCGGGAGACTGGGATGCAGGAGCAGCGTCACCGCGGTGGCGGATGGCAACAGGAACTCGACAATCTCCTGCGTGGGCTGATGGGCGGCTTCCTGGTCGGGATCCCGCTGATCTATACCATGGAAACCTGGTGGCTCGGCGAAACGGTGTCGATGCCCCGCGCCCTCGGCTTCGTGGCCGTCGCCTATGTCGTGAACCTTGGATTCGTCACGGTGACGGGGTTTCGGGGCCAGCGGCCAGGCTCCCGTCACCCGGCGACCGAGGCCCTGGAGGCGACGGGCCTGGCCGTCGTCGTCGCCCTCGTGACGCTGGCGTTGCTCCACCAAATCCACACGGAGTTGCCGCTCGACGTCGTGGTGGGCCGGATCGCCGTCGATATGCTCCCGATCAGTCTTGGGATTTCGGTGGCGCACCTGATCCTGGCGCCCCGGGAGACCCGGTTGGGCGACGAGCATGGCGGGCTCTCGGGCGACGGCGAGGTGGAGCCGGACTTGCCCCAGTGGCAGGCGTTGGTCCTGGATTTGGGGGCCGCGTTTGCCGGGGCGCTCTTCCTTTCCCTGAGCCTCGCACCGACCGAAGAAGTGCCGATGCTGGCGACTGAGGTGCCGCCATTCTCGCTGGCGCTGATCATGCTCTTCTCGCTGGCGCTGACCTACGGGATCGTCTTCGAGGCCGAGTTTCGCGGCCGGGAGCGACGACGCCAGACGCCCGGCCCGTTCCAGCGACCGGCGACCGAGACCGTCCTTGCCTATCTGGCCGCCCTGGTGACCTGCGCGGCGGTGCTTGGGCTCTATGGGCAGATCGATGTCGGTGATGACTGGTTTGTGGTGTTCAGCCAGGTCGTGGTGCTCGGCCTGCCAGCGGCGATCGGTGCCGCCGCCGGCCGCCTCGCTGTCTAAGACCGCCAATTGCGAGCCGGTCGCATGCGTATGATCGAGGACCACCTCGACCCGACCAGAGGAGGACTCTAGAGTGGAACAGGAGCCGGTCAAGACGGCCGATGCTGATCCGAGTGCGGGGCGCACGATCGCCGAGTGGACGACCCTGATCGGGAGCGTCATCGTGATTGCGCTCCTCGTCGGGGCGGCCCTCTACGAGCACCTCGTGCACGACGAGCCGGCAGGGGTCCGGGTCGCTGTCGTCCTGGCGCTCGACCAGGCGGAGTCGCGCGACGGCCTGACCTATGTCCCCTTCACCGTCGTCAACACCGGTGCCGCACCGGCCGAGAACGTGGTCGTCCTGTTCGCGATCAAGCAGAGCGAGGTGACCGTCGAGGAATCGACTGCCGAGATTGCCTTCCTGTCGAATAGTGGCACGGCTGAGGGGGAGATGGTGACGGCCCTCGACCTCACCACCCACACGGTTGAGGCGCGGGTCGCGACCCTCCAGATCCCGTAGCCGGGCGTCGTGGCACTCCCGTCGGCAGAACGGTTCCCGAGAACCCCGATCGCGAGTCCTCCGAGGGCCAAGGAGAACATCGAGCAGTGTCCGGCAGCCGCAACGCTCCGACTCTTGCCGTGGGCGCTAGGTGAAGTGCCAGACGCTGGACCGCTCCTGGCGTGTCGTGCCGGTGATCATGGCGGTGGCTTGGCCCATTGATCCTGCGGTTCCCAGCCTGTGCTCCTTCCTGGTGTCGGCCATCTCCCGTGGGTGGAGCGACCAAATGCGGTCATCCGTGCGATCAGAAGCTTTCTCGATGATCCTGCCCCTGCGTCCCGTGGGTGATGACTGAGGTATTCTGTTGATGGGGAATATGCGAACTGGCGGTCACGATAGTGGCGGTGATCTGGGGTGGGGTGAGGTTGACGGCTGGAAAGACTGCCAGTCGACATGGTTCCGGATGAATGGATGCGCCGACAGCGTCGTGCGGAGCACAGCGCCTAGGCTGCTGGCTGATAGCGGATCAGGCCGGGGAGGACATCAAAGTCTGAGTCGAACGAGGCGACGCTCAGCTGGTGCTGTTGGGCATAGGCGGCCGTGAGGCAATCAGAGAATCCTAATCGTGGGTACTCTGCCCACAGATCCAGGGCCTTCAAGATCGACCGCTTGTTGGGGTGCTTGAATCCAGGCATACCTACGAGCGGGCTGATACGCGCGCACGCCTCATCAGGTGTCAAGCCGTAGCCATTGTTGGTGCTTGTGGAGGTCAGGATATACAGCACTTCGTGGAGCACCACTTCGGTCGCGGTGATTTCAACCTCGCCACCGTCGGCCGACTCAAAGAGCTTGGACGGCCAGTCGGTGTTCGTGTTGAGCCCGAGGGCTTTGTGGTTCAGAGAGAGCCCGCAGGAAGTAGTTGGCATCCAGGCAGGTCATAGCCGCGGGGCATCGGCAGTCGATGCGGCTAAGCCTTCTTCCATGGCGTCATGAATCCGTTGGTCAAAATCCACAGCATCATCACCAGGCAGGGCGGGGATCGAACCAAAGATCTCCTGGAGCGAAAATCTCTGCGGGCGGACGGTGATGACCTGATTCTCCATCGTCACATTCACCCGATCCCCTGGTTTGATACCGAGTGCCCATTGGAAGCGGGCGTGGAGAGTGATCTGCCTGGCCTTAGTGAGTGTGGTTGAGGTTGAGTCTTTCATAATTGAAGTGTCAATGGTTTCAATGAGTATACATAATACTATGCAATAAGTAAAGCCCATTGAAGCAAGCGAGATTCAGCGATCAGAGGGCAGACCTCGTGGTAATGGCCGTTATCGGGGGGAAAAGAGGTCTGACGGTTGCTCAAGTCGAGATTCATCTTCACCTTTTTGGGCGATGAGTGCGAATCCCGTCCTCTGTGGCACGTGTTGGAGTGATTAGCCAGGCCCAGTGGGCTGAGCTGAGTCTATAGCTAGTCCACCTCCCTTTCTCGCTGTCTGGTTTCTTCAACCAAGGCAAGTCCTGTTAGTTCGCGTTTGGTGCCTTCGGCAGTCCCGATGAAGCACTTGGCACGTTGCGTGAAGAACAGCTCCCTCGAGGCAACCCTTGGGACACTAAGCTCGATTACATACAAGTCCGGTTTGGCATCCCCGATCAGGATCAGCCCATCGATGATGCCGTTGAGGTCGTCCCGAAGCGTTCGCCGCCGCTCGGGCGGCATCCCCTCGCAGGTGGCGTCATACCTCTCCACAGCTTCCAGGAGATAGAGTGGTCAGATCGGTGGCCGATAGCCACTGACGGCCGTTGGCGAGGCCGGGTCGGCGGCGGAGAGGAGGTCGCCCACTTCGTCGAGCGTTTGCTCCGGCACCGCCGCCAGCGTTTTGCCCAGGTGGGCCGCCTCATTCTCCAACTCGAACGCCGTTGCCGTTTGGAGATCGCGCGTGCCTACTCCTCGTGCTCGGCATCAGCCACCGGCATCATGATGTGCTCGTAGGGCGTTCCGGCCCACATGATCCATGGCTCACCGGAGTGGTGATCGGTGGAGAAGACGGTCTGGTCGAGCTCCCCCGGCAGGATCATCTTGACGAGAGGGGGTGTGGTCATCCACTCCTCGCCTTCTGCCGGCTCGGTGGCGAAGGGATCGGTGTTGCTGGCGTCACTGCTGCCCTGAAGCTTGTAGGCCAACCCCGGAGCCGTGATGTTCGGCTCCTCGCCAGCAATGTACGCATACAGCCAATCCAGCCACACCTGGTCATAGCACCAGGGATCAGGACCCGGTGTCGCAACGCCGTCGGGAGAGCAGTACCAGCCGTTGCTGCCTTCTCGCAGCACGACGAATTTCCCAGTTTCATCCAGCTCGTTGTCCAGGATCGTCGCGTCTTCGGCGATGGTCAACGGGGCTGCGCTCATCGCATTCGCGATCTTCACCTCAACGTCCGCGTCTTCCTGACTGGCGACTGGCCCAGAGTGGGCCGGCCCGAAGGCGACGGTTCCTGTCACCAACACCAGAAGCAGCGCCACATTCCGCGTTCTCTTCAGCAGCAGCATGTTGTATCCCTTCACGTATGGACAGTCTGTTTGGTTGGGGATCGCCGTCCCCATGGCTGAATGGACTGTCTTTTTCGTTCGCGCCTCCTTTCGCAACCTGTTTCTGGGCGTGGTGTACGGTCGGGCATCGATCTGACCACCATGTGTCCTGGAAGTCTTGGCGCGGCGTGGTGGCGTCGCCCGTCTGCCAGTGGGCGAATGCCGCCAGGATCCCGGCGTCCCTGCCACATCGGCAGAAGGTGTCGAGCGCTGCCGCCGCCGTGGCGGCTCTGCGGCGCGGGCCTCAGCTCCGCGCGCCGCCTGCTAGGGCGCCCAGGCCGTTGGTGATCTGACTCATGGCCTCGTCGACGTCGTACCGTTCGACGCGAACGTCGGAGAAGGCGGGGGTGGCCGTGACCGCGTCGGCGAACATCCCGTCGAGGTAGCGATCGGCATCCCCGCGATCCTCGAAGAGGTAGAAGCCGCCGATGGTGAGGCCGTCGACGAGCCAGGTCTTGACGATCAGGCCGCGCGCGCCGCCGCCGCGCAACGCCTCGGCGTACTTCGCGAAGTCCTCCTTCAACTCCTCCGGGGCGACGGCGGATCGGAACGTGATGAACAGCGCGTGCATCGGCCTGCTGCCTTCCTGCGCCACGTCAGCCGGCGCCGGTACGTCCGGTCCTGTCGATGTCGGCCGTGTGCGCGCACTTATCCTGCGCCTCGGGACGCTGAAGCACATCCGCACGCATACCGAATTCGTCGGGACGATTCCGGCAGCGACGGGTCCGTATGATTGCGGAGGGGAAAGAGCCTAGACGACCTCGTGACGAATGGCGTAGGCGGCCGCCGCCGTTCGCGAGCCGACGCCGAGCTTGGTGAGGATGCTGGCGACGTGCGTGTTGACCGTGCGGCGGCCGATCGAGAGCGCCTCGGCGATCTCGGGATCGGACAGCCCCTCGACGATCAGGCGCAGCACATCGCGCTCGCGGGCGCTCAGCCGGGACGACGGCTCCGGCGCGGCGGATCGGTCCGGGGCAGGTCTCGGCTCGGCGCGGAGGTTGGCCGCCATCTCGATCGCTTCCTCCAGGGGCAGCGAGCGGCCGCCGTCCCACGCCGCCTGGAACGGGTCATCGCCGAGGGCGGCGTGGGCCGCCGCGAGGGTCTGCTCATAGCCGAGCCGGACCTCTTCGTGCACCATCACGCCGGTCCGTTCGCGCTGCGCCTCGGCGCAACCGAAGAAGCGAATGGCAAGCTCCGTATCGCCGAGGGCGACGAGGATCTGGGCCAGGCGCAGGAGCGCATCGGTGACGCCGAGCGGGTCGCGCTGGGTCCAAAGGTGGACCAGGCTCTCCTGGTAGGCGGCGATCGCCTCAGGCCAGTCGCCCGCTTCCCTGGCGACGTCGCCGACCACGTGCAGCGTCGTGCCGACGCTCCACCCATCGCCGAGGCGTCGAAAGGTCGCCAGGGCCGGCGTCAGCAGGGATGTGGCGCGCACGTAGTCGCGTTTGACCTCCATCCACGCCCTGCCGAGGCACCGCTGCGAGTAGGCGACGCCCCAGGCGTCGCCGATCGCCTCGTACTGGGCCACGGAGTCGGCGAGGAGCGCCAACGAGCGTTCCCCGTCGTGCTCAATGTTCTCGGCCAGGTGTGCCTGCCAGTGGACGACCATGGCCATGCCCCAGCGATCGTTGCCGGCCGCGAACCGCTCGAGGGCTTCCTCGCAGTAGACCTTCGACGTCTCAAATTCGTTGGCGCGCCAGGCGAGCATCCCCGCGCCAAATGCCGCCCTCCCGGCGGCGACGGCAGGTTCTCGTCCGGCCGCGCGGGCGCGCTCGAACCAGGTTCGCCCTTCGTCGACGTGGTTGCGCAGGAACCAGAACCAGTAGAGCGCGCCGGCGAGGCGCAGTCCGGTCTCGCCGGCGCCGCCGGCCAGCGACCAGTCCAGCACGGCGCGCAGGTTCGGCAGCTCCGTTTCGAGCCGGGCGATCCAGGCGACCTGGCCGGCCCCGCGCAGCTCGGGCTCGGCGCGCTCGGCCAACGCCCGAAAGTACTCTGCGTGGGCCCGGCGAATCGCGTCCTCCTCGCCGGAGCGCGCCAGCTCGTCGAGCGCAAACTCGCGAACGGTTTCAAGCATGCTGAATCGCGGTTCGCCGGGATCGTCGTTGGCCGGGAGCAGAAGGGACTCGTCCACCAGTGAGGAGATGCCTTCGACGACCGCCGCTTCGGACAAGGGCCCGTCGCCGGCGACATCGATCGCGGCATCGAGGGTGAATCCGCCCACGAACACCGCCAACCGGCGAAAGAGCCGTTGCTCGTCCGCGTCGAGCAGGTCGTGGCTCCAGGCGATCGCGTCGCGCATCGTCCGCAGGCGGGCCGGCGCCTCACGGGGCCCTCCGGTCAGGAGCGGCAGGCGTCGCTGGAGTCGCGCGAGGAGCGCGTGGGGCGGGAAGACCTTGACCCGCGCGGCGGCCAGCTCGATGGCCAACGGCAGCCCGTCCAGCCGGCGGCAGATCTCGGCCACGTCCCAGGCGTTGGCCGGAGTCAGCCGGAACCCGGCCTGGACCGCCTCGGCCCGCTCGACGAAGAGCCGAATCGCGTCGGACGCCGCGATCTGCTCGAACGTCCACGTCCCGCGCTCGACCGGCAGGGGCAGCGGCGGCACGGCGAGCTCGTGCTCGCCCGAGACGTGCACCGCCGCGCGGCTGGTGACGAGCACCTTGAGGGCAGGGCAGGCGGCGAGCAGCGGGACGAGGTCCGGGCCGGCGGCGAGCACGTGCTCGAAGTTGTCGAGAACCAGCAGCAACTCCGTCGAGGCCAGCTGCTCGGTCAGGTCGCGGAGGATCTCGCCTGGGCGCGACTCGCCGATGCCCAGGGTCCGGGCGATTGTCGGCAGCACGAGGTCGGGCGACCCGAGCGGGGCAAGCGGCACGAAGCGGGCGCCGGCCGCGAAGCCGTCGGCGATCTCCCGCGCGGCCTCGATCGCCAGCCGCGTCTTGCCGACCCCGCCGGGGCCGGTCACCGTCAGGAGCCGCACGTCACGGCGAGCGAGCAACGCCCGCAGCCCGGCGAGCTCCCGCTCGCGGCCGACGAACGCCGTCAAGGGCGCGGGCAGGAACCGATCGGCGGCCATCGCGGGCGACGAGCTCATGCCGTCCTCCCATCGCTGAGTACGCGCGAAAGCGCCCAAGTGGGCAGCGCGAGCGACTCGATTGGGTCCCATTGCGTGGTGATTAACGAGCCAAGCCTACGCCGGACCGTCCAGGAATGTCAACGCACGATACGTAAGCGGATGGGAGGGATTGCCTGGACTGGCGCGGGGCTTGGTGGCCGGGGCCCGTCATTTAAGAGCTTTGCCACACGCGAGTCATTTCTTCATTGCTGAGGATTGGAAAAAGCTGCTGCGGCACTTTGGGCACTGGTACGTCAATCGGTCGATGAATCAGTTCCTCCTGGCAAAGCCAACGGACAAAGGCGCGCAGATCTTTCATCACGCCATGCACCCCTGTTTCGGATCGCTTCATGTTGCCGTGACGGCTACGTTGCAGTGAGGTAGCCCGTACCCAGGTGGCGAACTGACGGAAAGTCGAAGCAGAAAGTGTTCGATGATCTGGGACTATGGACTGGGCGAGTAAAAAGCGACGGAACAGTTTGAACGTGTCCTGAAAGTGACTGATGGTCTTGGCCGATCGACCATAGGCCAGGTGATGGTTGAGGTTTTGGGCGATCAAGTCATCGAGTGGCGGGGTGATCTCCACAGGCTTCCTTCTCACGGTTCGCGTTAACCGATGGGATGAGGATGGCATGGCAATTTACTCCTGGTGCGTGTCCAGTGGACCGCAGCCAGACCTACCGCCCAATTCTGGCTGGACCTACTGTCCAATCGTGGAGACGACAGGTGGTCTAAAGTGGCGTTTAGACCTACAGCCGTGGGTATTTCGCTGCATTTCGGGGGTGGTACCCCAGGCAGGAATCGAACCTGCGACCTACCGCTTAGAAGGCGAATTCCCGATTTCAGGCACGAACGGGGAGCAAAACCACTCGTCAGGTTTGCCCATGAACATTCGTCATGCTGGCCATACTAGCAGAGCGTCTACGTTTCACAGGGGGTCTTGCTGGTCGCACGCTAACTGCGATAGAGCCGTCTAGGAATGAGGGTTCCTGCCCGCTGCAGTGATGCAAGCACACGTTCTGAGTGGAGGATGGGCACTAGAGGGGGCGCTGTGGCGTCTATCTCGCGCAACCGATCCCGGTCGAATTCGCCTGACCAAATCCCGCAATCCATTTCGTATCGTCCACATAGCCGAGGGCGCACCGACCCCACCACGGTTGGTGCGCCTCTCCCCGCCTGCGATGCCAACTAATCCTCCGGGGTGCCTTCCGGCACCCGACACGACCGGCGGCGGCGAGGCAACGTGCTATGATGGCGGTACGGATCTACAAACTAGGGGTTCGCACGCGGCTGCCACTTCCTCGGCAGGCCGTCATCGAAAAGGAGCCACCATGCCTCGTGGAATTCCGCCTACAGTCCCTGCCCGCTGGCGCGTTCGCCTGCTGCCAGCCACCGCCCTGGCGTTCGCCTTCCCCCTGGCGCGGGCGAACGCCCAGGCCACCCCGGAAGCGTCACCGGTCGCCTCCCCCGTCTCCGGCCCGGGCATCGCCAGCGAGCCAGTCGGCGACGTCGACGGCCAGCCCGTGGAGCGCTACACGTTGACCAACACCAGCGGCATGTCCGTCTCTATCCTCACCTACGGGGCCACCGTGCAATCGATCACGGTGCCCGACCGGGACGGCAACTTGGGCAACGTGGCGCTCGGGTTCGACAATCTCGACAGTTACGTCACCGAAAGCCCCTACTTCGGATCGATCGTCGGCCGCTACGCGAACCGGATCAAAGACGGCACGTTCACGCTCGACGGCGAATCCTACGAGCTCTTCATCAACAACGATCCCAACACCCTGCACGGCGGGGATGAGGGGTTCGACAACCAGATCTGGGCGGCGACCGAGGCGGAGAGCACCGACGGTCCGTCCGTGCAGTTTGCCTACACCAGTCCGGACGGCGAGGAGGGATACCCCGGCACCCTCGACGTCACCGTGACCTACACCGTGACCGACGCTGACGAGCTTCGCATCGAGTACCACGCGACGACCGACGCCCCAACCGTGGTCAACCTCTCCAACCACACCTACTTCAACCTGGCCGGCGAGGGCTCCGGCGCAGTCTACGCCCATGAGCTCCAGCTCAATGCCAGCAGCTACACCCCGGTCGACGAAACGCTGATCCCCACCGGCGAGATCGCCCCGGTGGCGGGGACGGCATTCGATTTCACCACGCCGCACCTGGTCGGCGAGCGCATTCGCGACTCGTCGGACCCACAGATCATGATCGGCCTCGGGTACGATCACAACTTCGTGCTCGACCGGCCGGGTCCGGACGACACGACGCTGATCGAGGCGGCCGTCGTTACCGAGCCGACGACCGGCCGGACGATGACGGTGTCCACCACCGAACCCGGCATCCAGTTCTACTCCGGCAACTTCCTGAACGGGGCGATCTCCGGTCCGAGCGGCCAGGCGTACCGGCAGGGCGACGGGTTCTGCCTGGAGACGCAGCACTTCCCGGATTCGCCGAACCAGCCGAGCTTCCCGAGCACCGAGCTCCGGCCTGATGAGGAGTACACCTCCACCACTGTCTACGCCTTCTCGACGGATTGACGTTCGATCGGAGGTACCCAAACCGTCATTCTGACGCGAAGCGGAAGAACCCCCGCAGGAGCGCCGGCATCGCCGTGATCTCGTTCGATTTCTGATCCACCGTGACCTGGCCCAGCACCATGTGGTTGGTCACCGCCCAGGCGCTCACCCGGTGCAGCGGCCCCTGGTCGTGGCTGCGGCGCTCCGTCTTGCCGTCGATGGCTACGACCTGCCCCGCGCTGGCTCCCACCGTCGCCTGGACCCAGCCCAGAAAGCAGGCCTCGCATGCCGCCGTATCGAGTGCGGCGAAGATGCGGCCGAAGGCATCCTGGGCGGGAATCCCGTTCGGGAGCGCGAGGTGCTGCCGGAGGAACGCTTCCTTGCGCCGCCCGAACTGCTCGATGGCTACCCAGTGGTGGGCGCCACAGACCGCGATCGTGACGATGTCGAGGTAACTGTTCAGACTTGAGGAGACCGGAGGAGATCTAGCGTGGCGAGGTAAGGATTGCTGCCCTGGACCCGCTACGTCCCGAAGAGCGAGGCCAGCGTCATCCGGGTCGCGGTGCCCTGGGCGGACCGTGTTCCCCCGCTGATCTTGCGGGCGATCACCAAGTGGCGCAGGCTCCGATCCGCCGCGTTGTTGGTCGGCGGCACCGCCGGCTCGGTCACGAACACGAACAGGCTCGCCAGGTGTTTGGCGATCCGTGCACAGAGCTTCCGCTGCGGGGCATCGCCCTCGACCCCGGACAGGTAGAGTTGCTTGAGCTCGGCGGTGACCTGATTGCGCACCCGCCAGCGCGCGGCGCGGTCGCCGCACTCCCCGGCAGCGGCGCGCTGGAACACCGCGTGGATCGCCGCCGCCCAGCCCGTCACCCCGGCCGCCCGGGGATGCGCGGTCACCAACTCGTGGAGGTCCCTTAGCAGGTGCGCCCAGCAGTACTGGTGCATCCGGTCGTCGCCGGTGTGAGCGGCATAGAAGTCGCTGACTACCACCCCGGCGTAAGCGTCCCCGAGCAGGTGGTCGACCATCCCCTGCTGCCGGATGCCGGGCACGAACACCCGCGCATCCGGCGTGCTCGCCGTCCAGATGTAGCCATTCCGTCCGGTCTCCCGCCAGCCGGTCTCATCGAGATGGACGACCGGACTGGCCCGGATCTGCTCGGTGATCTGGGCCACCACCGGTGCCGCCCGGGTCGCCACCCGCTGGCAGGCCGCCACAATCGCCCCCACGCTCAGGCGCAGCCCCAGGACCGTCTCCAGCACCGTCTGGATCGTGCGTACTGGCAGCCGGGCTTCGTCCCGCAGCACCGCTAGCAGGCTGGTCAGGCCGTGCCCGATCCGCCCGTGGCCGACGACCTGGTCCCCAAGGTCCGGCGCCGGCACGCACCGCTTGCCGAAGACCGGACCTTGGCGTGCGAGATAGAGATGGTCGGTGACCACGACCCGGGGTGGCGGCAGGCCGATCACCTCGCGATGCCGGTTGACCGTCCCGCCCGCCAGCGGGATCCCGCAGACGGGACAGCGGGCGAGGGCATGGATCACCTGCGCGGTGGCCTGCATCCGGCTCCGGCCAAAGCCCTTGGCCCGCTTCGTGCGGTGCCGCGGCTCCCGCGTCGTTGTCCGCCTCCCCGCCGGTCGCCCCGAGCTGGGTGGTCAGCGCCGTCCGGGTGGTCCGCAGGTCGGCCACCTCGCGCGTCTGGACCGCGAGCCGGCGCTCCGCATCGGCGAGGGCCTCGCCCTGGTCGCGGATGATTCGGATCAGCTCGTCGCGGGTGGCCTGGGAGAGATCGAGCATGGCGCCATCCTACGCCTGCGGTGCCTTGCAGGAAACCCATCCCCCCACATCTGAACAGTTACTTCACTTCCCCAAAGCTTGACGCCACGCGAGCAAGGTGCTACAAGTCGAGACATCCAATCGCGGAGCGTTTAGGAAACAACTGAAGAACAGAAAGGGGGTCCGACAGTGGAAAAGCATGTCCTAGAAAGTATGCCATCGGCCCAGCGAACCAGTTACGAGGTGAGCAGGCGCAAGGCGCTCGGCATCGCCGCGAAGCTGGGACTGGGCGGCGCGGCGGCAGCCGCGATGAGCGCAGGGCTGGGGAGCATGTCCGTCCGGGAGGCGCTGGCCCAGGCCGGTTTGCCGCAAAAGGAGTATCAGATTACGTTCGTCAATCATGTGACGACCAACCCGTTCTTCACACCGACAGTTTACGGAATCGAGGATGCCTGCGCGTTCCTGGGCTGTAGCCACCAGTGGACCGGCTCGCAGAACGCCACGGTCGCCGAGATGGTGTCTGCTATGCAGACGGCGATCGCCGACAAGGTGGACGGCATCGCGGTGTGCCTGGTCGACGCCGAAGCTTTCAATGCACCTACGGATGATGCGCTCAGTATCGGCATTCCGGTGATCGGATATAACGCCGATACGACCCCCAATTCCCGGCTCGCCTACGTTGGCCAGAGCCTCTACGAATCCGGCTACAACATCGCCCAAAGGTGGCTGCCAATGGTGAAACCGGGCGGCAAAGTGATGCTCTCCATCGCCACTCCCGGCTCGCTGAATCTGCAGCCCCGACTCGACGGCTACATTCAGGCGATCAAGGACGCCGGCGACCCGGTGACGTATGACACGCTCGACTCCGGTGTCGATCAGGCCACGGAAGAGTCCCGCATCGAAACTTACTATCTCGCCAATCCGGACGTCGTGGGCATGTTCGGCACCGGTGCAACCGATTCCCTGGCTGTGGGCAAGATCTCCCAGAAGTACGATCTGGCGGCGCAGGGAGTCATCACGGCCGGCTACGACCTGCTACCAGAGACCCTCGCGCTCATCGAAAGTGGTGACATGACCTTCACCACCGACCAGCAACCGTACTTGCAAGGCTTTATTCCCACCCTGCAGATCTACCTCTACAAGCTTTCGGGCGGCGCGGTCTCCCCCGCGAACACTGACACCAGCCTGGCGTACGTCACGAAGGACAACGTGGGGATCTACCTCAGCCCGTCCCGGTTTGAGGGCAGCACCGAAACGCCACCCCCATAGTGACCGCGTCGTCGAAAGATGGATAGGGGGACAGCCCCTATCCATCGCTGCGCTCGCGCGAACGACGAACACACACCGACGCCGGCAATCCAAGCTGGCGTCCCTGTTCATCCGGAGAAGCTGGCCGTCACAGGCCCATCGAATCGAGCCGTTACGGTCGAGCTGCGGCCAATGACCACGGGTGAGGTGCGGGAGCCGCGGTGGGACCGCATGTCACCTGCGGCTCACGGTTGAAGCTGACTGCGTGATGTGACAATCCTCGGTGCCGTCGAGGATGAACAATGACTTCCGATAGCGTCAGAGGAAGCAGGGCAGATGGCACAGGGGACCGCTCCCGAGATTGAAGTGGAGACGCCGGCCCGAGGGCCGGCAGTGGCTAGAGGCCGCCCTCGCTCTAGTTGCCCGCCACCGGGAAGCGAGCATCGCCACTGTCGCGGTGCTCCTCGTTGCGTATATTCAAATCAACAACAGCGTCTTCCTGACCAGCCCCCTGATGAGTGTCGTGACGAAGGACACGGCACGAATCGGCATGATCTCCGCCGGCATAGTCCTGGTCATGATCACCGGAGAGATCGATCTCTCGGTTGGCGCCACCTTCGCAATGGCTCCGTATCTCATGATCCGGATGAACACCGACTGGGGATGGTCGCTCTGGCTGGCAGCGCCAGCCGCGATCCTGATCGGCGTGGGCGTTGGCTGCTTCAATGGCCTGGTGACGGTCAAGCTGCACATACCCTCCTTGATCACCACGCTCGGCACCTATTTCCTGCTGACAGGCATTACGGTGACCATAGCGCACAGCCAGCCCATCCAGATGCCCGTCCAGCAGCCGTTCAACGAGGTCTTTGGCCAGAATCGGTTCGGTCCGCTGGACTCGCTCTTTTCGTGGGACGGACTCACCGGATTCACGCCCATCATTTGGACCGTGGGCGTCGTGCTGGTGCTGACCCTGGTCCTCTCCCGCACCGTGTTTGGTTTGCATGTGATTTCGACCGGCAGCAACTTGCTGGCGGCCCGCGAGATCGGCGTGCGCACTGATCGCATGAAAATCTCGACCTTCATGATTGCGGGCGGACTGGCCGCGTTGACCGGAATCATTACGACGACAATCTCCGGCTCCGCCGCTCCCGAAGCCGGTGGCAGCTTGCTGACGCTGTATGCCATCGCCGCAGCCGTGATCGGCGGTACGGCGCTTACGGGCGGGTCGGGCACCGTGATTGGCGCCTTGATCGGCGCCTTCGTGATCGCCTGCCTGAACAATGGTTTGGTGCTTCTGGGCGCCCAGGCCACGGTGTCCAACTTTTACCTCGGTGCGGCGATCCTCGTGGCCATGATCCTCAGTGTTCAAGTGGATACTGTGCGGGTGCGGAGGAAGCGCTGATGGTCGATGCTGCTGCTCCGGCCATCCTCGAGGTCGAGCATCTGAGTAAGCGCTTCGGCGCGGTCACGGCCCTGACCGATGTCAGCCTGCGCCTGCATCGAGGCGAGGTGCTCGGGTTGGTGGGGGACAACGGCGCGGGCAAGTCCACGCTGATCAAGATCCTCTGCGGCTTCCACAAGCCCGATAGCGGCACCTACTCCTTCGACGGCAAGCCGGTCCATCTGAGCTCGCCGCTTGAGGCCCGCGCCCTGGGCATCCAGACCGTGTACCAGGATTTGGCGTTGGTCAACGACCTCAGCGTCTATCACAACATGTTTCTGGGCAGAGAACGGAAAAAACGGATTCTGGGCATCCCCCTGCTCGACAATCGGTCGATGCGCCGGCAAACCATCGAGTATCTGAGCACCTTGGGGATCCGCGTCCCCAACGTCGACAATACGGTCTCGATGCTCTCCGGCGGTCAGCGCCAGAGCATCGCCGTGGCCCGTTCCATCTATTCAAATCCCACCGTGCTGATCATGGATGAGCCACTCGCCGCGCTCGGCGTGCGCGAAAGCCGTCTGGTGCTGAATCTGGTGCTGGAATTGAAGAAGCGCGGAGATATCTCGATCATCCTGATCGCCCACAATTATGCCCAGGTGTTCGAGGTGTGCGATCGCATCAATTTCCTCAGTGGAGGCAAAATCGTGTACGACACGCGCACAGCCGATACCACCGTAGCCAATCTGATTGACCTGGTGACCTCGGGCTACAGGCTCAATGATTCCGCACCGGCGGCAGACGCCGTCGCTCACGAGCGCACATAATCCGTCGCGTTTGCCGGGCCGAAGGGAAGCAGAGCACGTAAAGGCTCGGCGTGCGCATGTGCGGTCTGTTCACTTGCTCAACGGGCACGATGCAAATCCACATCAACGTGTGACGACTGCGGCGACGTCGAGCTTCTCTCAAGACCGTGAAATGTGGCGTGCATGGCGATAGGGTAGGAGCAACTGCTCTGTCCCGGACACTCTTGGCGATCGTCGAACCGTTGTGGTCGCGACGGGGCGACTTCAGCGAACAGCGCGACGCAGTCCACGGGACGGTCGGGGATCCTTTCGGCAGGTGGATGTCATGGTTCCATGCTACCACTAGCCCTGCACGCGATGGGAATTCGGCCCCTGCGACACCGTGGGCGGAGAGTCGCCCGTGCATGCGAAGAATGGCAACAATAGGCTTTCTTAAGCCTGATCACCACTGGTACCCCAGGCAGGAATCGAACCTGCGACCTACCGCTTAGAAGGCGGTTGCTCTATCCGCTGAGCTACTGGGGCAAACTGGAAAGACTCGTCAACGAGAATTCACCGCCAGATTATACCCTGTGCCGAGCGTGTGCTAGTTCCGAGGCAAAATGCGGGCCGCATGGATTTGGCGATTGACGCGCTCACCGGGGTGAGGTAGCTTTCAATTGATAGGGGCCACTGATCAATTGAACTGCATGCTGGCGGGAGACGAGCGACGTGATGGAATCGCACTCATGACGAAATTTGTCGTCATGGGGCGATGGGTAATCTTGACCATGGGATCGAGATCACCACCCACGGCATTCAAACGCGACTCGTCGCCCGGCCTGCTAACGGTTTCCAGGCACAAAGTGTTCACGTCTTGACATTGAACCCGGGAAAATCAGGCTCCTCCTACACGTTCGGAATGGCAGAGGAAGCGATGTG
The DNA here is from genome assembly GCA_963763125.1 of uncultured Chloroflexia bacterium. Taxonomy (GTDB): domain Bacteria; phylum Chloroflexota; class Chloroflexia; order Thermomicrobiales; family UBA6265; genus JACCYX01. The sequence goes on along the minus strand of CAVXMV010000006.1, from coordinate 140,171 downwards.
TTGCCTGTGGGGCGCGGGTGAATTGTTTCTCCGGGAATCGTGGGTTGACATAGCGGCCGGGGATTTCGCGTACTTTCCAGCCGATGTGGGTCATGGAATTCGGAATCCGGCCGCAAACAAGGAAGACCTGCTTCTCTTAAGCCAGATTTGCCTGTCACAATTCGATCTCTCCCTGAATACCCTAGTCGTCGACAACGGATCCTTCAGCGCCCCGGGATGGGCGACACTGCCAACCGATGAGTGACGCGGCGACGGTCAGAACCCTCACAGCTGCCGAGGTTCACCAGGTCACCGACTGGGCGCAGGATGAAGGCTGGAATCCCGCCAACTTCGATGCCGCATGTTTCCATGCGGCTGATCCAACCGGGTTCCTGGGCGCGTTTCACGGCCAGGAGCTGGCGGCTGCGATCAGCGTGGTGCGATATGGCGGTCACTACTCGTTTCTCGGACTCTACATATGCCGCCCCGACTTGCGCGGTCGAGGATTCGGGACCCGGGTGTGGAATGCTGGACTCGCCTACGCAGACCGACGCACGGTTGGTCTGGATGGGGTTGTAGAACAGCAGGCCAACTATGTGAAAGCAGGGTTTCGACTCGCGTGGCGCAATCACCGATTCCAGGGGATCGGAGGGGGCGACGTTGTTCCTGGGGTGATCGATCTCGATACGGTGCCGTTCGCGAAGGTCGCTGAGTATGACGGTGCAGTATTCGAGGCCGATCGGCGCCGATTCCTCAGATTCTGGGTCGCCCAACCCGAGGCGATTCGCCTTGGTGTCCTGCGCAATGGCCAATTGACGGGATGGGGCTTGCTCCGTCGGTGCCGGGAGGGGCGAAAAATCGGTCCCCTGGTGGCTGACGATGATTCGACCGCCACGCTTCTTCTCGATGGAATGCTGGCTTCCGCACCGGGTGAGAAGGTGTTTTTCGACGTGCCGGAACCAAATGCTGCTGCGATCCGACTTGCTCAACAGCGTGGTATGGCTTCCGTGTTCGAGACAGCCCGCATGTATCGGGGTGAGGCGCCGCCTATCGAGATCGGCAAGGTCTGGGGTATCACCAGCTTTGAACTTGGGTAGATGCTCGCCTCGCTAGTCGGAAACTTCACCGGTGACGGCCCGCCCGCTGGTTGCGGGTTCGGGGTGCTTCAGGGTGAGCCAAATCCGACTTACATCGTCCTTGGCCACAAACGCGATCTGACAAAGGTTCGCGTAGGGCGCTGCCTGTACAACCTGCACGAGGAATTCGTCGGCCGGAGGGACCAGAGTCACCTCGTCCCCCGTTACTGGGTATTGCTCGTCAGTGACTTCAGTGGATCCCGAGGCGTTGTAAATCTGGACCTGACTCGATGGAGGAATGGGAGCACTGTCGATCGTGGTCACGTTCAGCACCAGGTATCCGTGAGTCTCCGGCTCTCGCAGAAGTGGCACCTTGTTTGCTGCGACTGGAAGCGCGGTCGAATCATTGACCGGTTCAATACTCCTGCGGTCAGACGAATCTCGCTGTCGAACGAACCATACGCTTCCGGCTCCGACGGCGACCAGCAGGCCCAAAGTGGCAACAGTGCCGAGTCCTCTACCCGACAATGTGTCGACCGCACGTGTGAACGGCCCAACACGGATCAGGTGCTCACAAGCGATACCATCATGATCACCGTCCAAAAGATCGACATTAGACGTGCGTGAGCCACCAGCACTTTCGAATTAGGATTGTGCGGCTGCGTGGCTTTCGAAATCGTTGCAATCACGTTCCGGTTGAGCTGACACCGGCGTACCACTCAAACCGAGCAGGAAAGCCGCCATCAGGAGGAGCAGTCTGAGATGAAATTGTCGTTTCAAGGCTGGACCCATCCCGTGTTCCATTATCGGAAACTCGTGCGAAGATCATACTTCCAGCGAATGGCACTTCCCAATCCCGGAGAGATCTCGTCAGCTGGGCGGACAACAGGATCGACCAGCACGGGACCAGGTTGGATTTGTACGCGGTCGATCCAGGTCCGCCCGTACGACATCAGGGTGGATAGCAATCTATTTCGATCTCGTGCGATAGGTCGCACGAGGATGGCAACGATCATCCAGGAGTGAAATTAGGTGGAATTGGGAATCTTTGAATCAGTATTTGTGCGATCGAGCGTCGACGAGGCGTTTCGGGCGGTGGCCGAGGCTGGATTCGCCAGCGTGCAGTTTGACTTTGCCAGTGCTGGATTCGATCCATGGGTGGACACGATTTCAATTGAGGATGCAGCCAGCATTCGTGAAGCCGCCGACCGCACCGGGGTGCGGATACCGGCTGTGTCTGGAACCTACAACATGGCTCATCCTGACCCGGATCATCGGGCAACCGGACTTCGAGGATTCGCTCAAGTCTGTTCACGGGCCGGGGTTCTGGGGGCATCGTTCGTCACGTTGTGTACGGGAACCAGAAACACGTCGAGCATGTGGCGCATCCATCCGGACAATGGAGCTGACGACGCATGGAACGACATGATTGATTCCGTGTCGAGGGCACTCGAGATCGCCGATCAGTATGGTGTCACGCTCGTGGTCGAACCCGAACCGGCCAATGTGGTCAGCTCGGCGATCAAGGCAAGGAAGTTGCTTGATCAGTCGACAAGCCAGCGGCTGAGGATCGTGCTGGATCCCGCGAATATTGTCTTGTCAGACCGATCCCGTTCGCCAGCGGTTGTGCTGGCCGAGAGTTTCGATGTTCTCGGGCCGGACATCGTTCTTGCCCACGCCAAGGACCTGAGCTCAGCGAACGAGTTTTGCGCGGCTGGCACCGGGATCGTGCCGTGGGAACTGTATTGGAGGTTGCTCGATGGGATTGGGTACGAGGGAGACGTGATCTTTCACACGCTGACCGAGGCAGACGTGCCGGGGGCGCTATCGCTTGTACCTTAATCCGGAGTCGGGAAAACTCAGCACTGCCCCCTGGACAGGCGCCCGGTCCGCAACTCTACACGGACCGTGTGATGGGTAAACAGGATGGACAGGCGAAACGATCGCATACACGAGGGAACGGGCGGAACACGCATCGCATCGCTGCCGCAACCGTACAAATCAACGAGTGCGTCGGCACAAGCTCAGTCGTTACGAGGCGGTCGGGTTTCGACGTTTACGTAGTTCCTGATAGAAGGCTTCCATGGTCGGGCCCAGTTTTTCGCCGAAGCCATCGATGGTGACCAGGGTCACGCCTGGCCGCCCAACGTCGGCGCGGGCACTGATTTCGCCTGTAACCCTCGGTAGTTCACCCTCGCGGGCGCCCATAACGAAGACCTGGTTCGGCCGGCCAGTCTTGCCGGCACGGTATCCCTGCTCGCCGAAGAACGTAATTGCCAGCTCAAGGACTTCGGCGGCAGGAAGCCGTGATACGGCTTTCTTCTGAAAGGCGGTCCGGACCATTTCTCGTTCGAATGCTGCGCGATCCGGTTGTGTCACGATGTCCCCTTCGATCAGTCCTGAAGTTCCATTGTTGAACCTGGAGCCATTGGGATAACCCGTGATTGTGTGGTCGATTCGACGAGCTCCTTGAAGGCCAGCGGGTCCTGCCTGATGGGCGGGAACGTGTTGTAGTGGCACGGAACGACGATCCCAGCGTCAAGGAATGAGGCGGCGCGGGCGGCGTCTTTCGGGCCCATGGTGAAATGATCGCCAATCGGAATTACGGCGACGTCGAGCCCTTCCTCGCCGATGAGCTGCATGTCGAGAAAGAGGCCGGTGTCACCCGCAAAGTAGATGGTTTTGCCACCAAAGCGAACGACTAACCCGGCGGGCACGCCTGGGGCGACCACACCCTCAGCGGTCGAATACGTTGACGTGTGCCAAGCCGGGACAAACTTCGCTGTGCCGCCCGCGAAGTGAACGGTTCCGCCGTGGTTCGCCCCGGTAGCGCCAATGACCCCCTGGGTCCCGAGCCAGTTCGCGAGTTCCGCCGTCGCGAAAACCGTGGAACCGTTTCGAGCCGCAATCGACACGGTGTCACCGACGTGGTCGTTGTGGGCGTGGGTGAGCAGGATCGTTTCGGCGTTCACATCGGCGGCCTTGACTTCTGCCGAGGGATTCCCTGTGATGAACGGGTCAATCAGAACAGCATGTTCCGCCGTTTCCAGCTTGAAGGCCGAGTGGCCATAATACGTCAATGTCAACGCCATCGTTGGCTCCTTCAATTCACTCGATCGCTGCTCTACCGTTCGTGGACGACCGAACCGTCCGCTATGGTGAAGTCGATTCGCTGGTGCTCCAGTTCCTGCGGGGCCACCGAGCGCAAGTCGGACTCGAATATGGTGAGGTCGGCCAACAGACCAGGTTGGAGAGAGCCCTTGCGGTGTTCGGAAAATGACGCATATGCGCCGCTCCAGGTATAGGCGCGGAGTGCGTCCTCGACCGATATCCGTTCTTCAGGAAATATCTCATTTCCAAGGCGATCGCGACGCGTGACCATCGTCTGGATCCCGAGCATCGGATTGACCGGCACCACCGGGGCGTCGCTGCTGGCGGCGGCAATGATGCCGCGCTCGGCAAACGTCTTCATGGCATAGGCAAAACGCACGCGTTCTGAACCGAGGTTTTGCAGATAAACCGGGCGCATGTAATAGAGGAACGTTGTACCAGGTATTGGGATCACGCCCTGGTCGTGAATGCGCTGGATGATCGCGTCGTCGACGAGCGAGCAATGCTCGATGCGGTGACGTGCATCTGGCCTGGGATTCTGAGCCTGGGCCGCAGCGTAGGCATCGAGGACGGCGACGATCGCCGCATCGCCAATGGCGTGGATGCCAACCTGGAAACCGGCGTTGTGGGCGCGGATGACACGTTCCTCGATCTCTTCGGGCGAGATCATCCAAATCCCGAGATTATCCGATTCACCCTCGTACGGCCGACGCACACGAGCGGTGCGGCCACCGATCGAGCCATCCGAGAACAGCTTTGCTGGTCCAATTGTGAGCCAGTCGTCGCCGAATCCGGTCTGGATTCCGAGCGCTGTGAGTTCGGCAAGGGTGTCATCGATGATCATCATCAGGTAACTGCGGAGCGGAAGGTCGCCGGCTCGCCACAGTTGCTGATAAGCTCGAAGCTGATCGCCGGTGCGGATACCTGCTTCGGTGACGCTCGTGAACCCGTTGCGCCGAAACTCCAGGCCTCCGAGGCGCAGCGCTTCGGCAAGTTCGTCCTGTGTGGGCTCAGGCTGGAGATCGGACACTGCGTAGGTCATTGACTCTCGCAGTACGCCGGTCGGCTCTCCGTGCTCGTCCCGATCGATGGATCCATCGGAAGGGTCGGGGGTGTTTGCGGTGATGTTGGCGAGCTCCAGGGCACGGGAGTTGGCGACCGCGATGTGATGGCACGAGCGCCACAGGATGACCGGGTTATTCGGGGCAACGTCGTCCAGATCCTGGCGGGTGGGATGGCGTTGCTCGTCGAGACTTGCCTGATCGTACCCCTGGCCGATGATCCAGGCTCCTGCCGACGCCGAAGCCGCGCGCTCGGCGACGAGGTTCCTGATCTGGGCAATCGAGGTGACTTCGGGCGCCGCGATGTAGATCTGGGCCTGGGCGAACCCGGTCATCATGACATGGGCGTGGGCATCGTTCAGTCCCGGGCTCGCCATTCGACCCTTCAGATCGATCGAGTCACCGGGACCCACCTTTGCGCGCGAGACTTCTTCCATGGTTCCCACAGCAGCTATCTTGCCGAATTGGAAGAGCACGGCGTCGACGACTGGTTGATCGGGATTCATGGTGAGAATTGGTCCGCCGTGGACCAGCAGCTGTCGATTCATTGGGGAGATTTCCTTAGTCGTCGCGAAAATCTGACACGAATATGGATTGTCATAACACTTTGGCCGCCACAAGGGCGGCCACTACCGGGCTACCGTTTTCCACGCCATCCGCTAGCTTGGTTCGTCGTTCTGGCGCTGCCACCACTCGGCGACCTGGGCAGCGGTTGCGATCCAGACGTCGCCACTCTCGATCGCTTCGTCGATGAAGCGGGTCACGATGCCGGCAAGACCCGGGCGACCCGAGACATGTGGATGAATCACGATCGTCATCAGCCCGCCTTCGGTTCGAACCGCCGCAAGGGCGAGGGACCAGGCCTCCAGTAACGAGGACGGTGGGAGGGGACGTTCCGGATCAAGCCACGGGAGATCGATCCAGTATGGCGAAACTGGAATCACTGTGCTGAGGGTGGTTTGCCCTTCACCAACCGTTTTGATTGGCAGGTCTCCGCCGACGCCGGTGATGCTCCAGTTCAATCCGGACATGTGATGAACGTCCGATTGTGACGAGGAAGTGGCTGTCGCCCTGGAAATTGGGAGGGAATGAACGACGCCGAGAACAGGGATATCGGATATTCGGGTCAGGACGCTCGTCAATCGGTCCTGTGCCGTCAACCTGGCTCATCGCCAGTTCGTGGCCGTGATCCTGGGCGTTTCGGGCAAGCTGGGGATAGGTGGTGAGCGCGCGGTTGGTCCAGGCCGTGGTGGTCGGGATGTCCAGGTCGGCGAATGCTGTCAGGAGTCGATGGAGACCAGTGGCAGTGTAGTCCAGGCCATCAGCGGTCGAACCAGGTCCAGCATCGAAGTCTGGCGCATCGATGTGAATCAACACGACCAGGGCTGCTCGCTGGTTTGCAGGCCACTGAACGCGACCGGTGATGGGTGTCAAATGATCCATGAAATTCCTTCGTCGAGAACTGCCTGATTGGACGCTTCGTTCGGTTTCAGGCTATCCGAGCGAGATTGCCAGCGCCTGGTCGATGTCTGCAATGATATCCTCTGCGTCCTCGATCCCGGCCGAGAGGCGGACCAGGCCATCGCCAATCCCGATTCCTGCCCGTTCGTCTGCAGTCAGGGCTCGATGGGAACTCGTCGCCGGATGCAGGCAAAGTGAGTAGACATCGCCCAGGGTTGTCGCAGGCTGGATCAGCCTCAGTGCATCCTGGAATCGGAAGACTTCGTCTTTGCCCGCTCCCCGAATATCGAACGACAGCATCGTTCCAAACAGCCCATCTGCAAACTGCCCATCCGGAAGGTTGGCATCGCATTTGGGATAATTGACCATCGAGATCCGATCGTCGCCTGCCAGCCACTGGACGAGAAGCTCGGCATTGGAGCATTGCTTTCGGATTCGAAGGTCCAGTGTGCGCAATCCACGCAGAACCAGCCAGGCATCGAAGGGCGAGGCCACTGCTCCGATCAGCTTGTTCTGTTCCCGGAGGGTGTGGGCGATTTTGCTGGTGGTGGCGACCAGCCCACCGGTAGTGTCGCCATGCCCACCTAGGTGTTTTGTGGTCGAGTAGGCGACGGCATCGGCCCCGAGCGGTGTGGCTCGGGTGATGATCGGCGTGGCGAACGTATTGTCCAGAGCAAACTTCGCCCCGACGGCGTGCGCGATATCGGCGATTCGTTGGACATCGACGACGCGGATCAGTGGATTCGAGATCGTCTCCGCGAATATCAGTGATGGACGGTGTTCGTCAGCAAGTTTGGCAAGGCCGTCCAGATCGCGCATGTCTGCAAACACGGTGGTCACGCCATTGTCGGCGAGGTATGTCCGCAGGAGTGCAAAGGTAGCCCCATAGACATCCTGCGAGGCGATGACCGTGGTTCCAGGGCGAGCGAGACCAGCGATGACGCCATGAATCGCTGCCATGCCTGAGCCGTATGCAACGGCTTCATCCGTGCCTTCAATCGCGGCGATGGCTTCTTCGAGCGCGCGGACTGTTGGGTTGCCATATCGCGAGTACACAAATCCAGCGGAGTTGTCCGCGAAAACCCCATCGAGTTCTTCAGTGGTGGGATAGGTGAACGCAGTCGCGACGTGGATCGGTGGAACGGTAGGGCTGGCGGCGCCGAGGTCGACAGTGCGTCCGGCGTGAATGGCGCGGGATGACGGCTTGAGATGGTCGAGCTCGCCACGAGAGAGTGTCATTGCGGGGTATCCCTTTGGTAGATTTCAATGCTCCAATGTCACACGGGAAGGATGCCGGAGGAATCTGGTCGAGTCTATGAGGACAAGAAGTGCGCGTCAATGGACAGGGATTCGTTGACACCACTGCCTCGCTGAGCATAGGGTAACAGCCGATGCTCCGGTGGGATCCGGAGGGAGTTCGAATGCGACTGTTGGAGATTCGTTCATGCCATTTGAAACTGGTAAATGGGTTGCGGATTCGAGCGAGTATCGGACAGACCGCTATTATCGGTACGCCGAGTTGACCGAATTGCTCCATCGATGGGCATCCGAGAATCCGGACCTGGTCGAGATCGGGTCCATCGGCAAATCGTATCTGGGCAAGGATATTTGGGTCCTCACGCTGACGAACAAGGCGACTGGCTGTCACAACTCGAAACCAGCCTATTTCGTGGACGCACTCATTCACGCCGGTGAGGTGACCGGGGTTGCGACAACCCTGTGGCTGCTCAACCACCTGCTCACCAATGCCAAAACCGACCCCTCGATAACGGCTCTGCTCGACCAGACCACCCTTTACGCGATTCCCGCGATCAATATCGACGCAATGGATCTGATGCTGATGGGCGAAGCCAGCCGGGTGCGATCGTCTGTCCGGCCGTTCCCGCACAAGGAACAGCAGGACGGTTTGGTGAAGGAAGATCTTGACGGCGATGGCCTTGTGGCGACGATGCGGGTCAAGGATCCGAGTGGTCCGTGGAAGATTTCTGATCGCGCGACTCGAGGTTGATGGTCAAGCGCGGTGTGGACGAGACCGGCGGCGACTACTACTTCCTCCTGCCCGGAAGGACAGCATCCAGAATTGGGATGGTGGCGCCGTCAAGGTCGCTCCGGACCTGATGGGTCTCGATGTCAATCGGAACTTCCCGGCAGATTGGGCGCCGTACTGGGAGCAGGCAGGGGCAGGCGAATTTCCCCTCTCGGAACCGGAGACCCGGGCGCTGGCGGAATTCCTGGTCGCCCACCCGAATATCCATGGCTCGCAGCACTTCCACACCCAGTCGGGCGTGATCCTCCGGCCGCACACGAGCAAACCAGACGATGACCTCCCCCAGTTCGATGTCAGGACCTACAAGGCGATTGGGGCGATGGGTGAGGAAGAGACCGGCTACCCGTGCATCTCGATCTTCCATGATTTCGCGTACGACAAGAAAGTGCCGATCAAGGGTGGCCTGACTGACTGGGTGTACGAGCAGCTTGGGGTATTCACATTTGCAACCGAGCTTTGGAGCCTTCCGAAGAAAGCCGGGATCGAGGTCACCGACTACATCGAGTTCTTCAAGACTCGCTCCGACGACGTGGACCTTGCGATGCTCAAGTTGCTCGACGACGAACTCGATGGCTACGGCTACAAGGAGTGGACGCACATTCGAGCACCCCCAGCTCGGACCGGTCGAGATCGGTGGCTGGGACTACCAGTTCGCGTGGCAGAACCCGCCGGGCCCATGGCTCGAGGAGGTGACGTCCACCAACGCTCGATTCGTGATGCGGGCGATGAAAACTGCGCCGCGCCTGGTGATCCAGTCTCCGATTGTCGAGTCGCTGGGAAGCGACTTGTACAAGATTTCGGCGATCGTCCAGAATGTTGGGTTCCTGCCGACGTACGTGTCGGAACAGGGCAGGAAAGTTGGCGTCAACAAACCGGTGAAGGCTTCGATCGAATTGGCGAGACGGCGGCGAGCTGATTTCCGGGCAGCATGAAATCGATCTCGGGCACCTCGATGGCCGCGCCAACCAGTTCGAGGCTCAGTCGTTCTACTCGGGCTATCCCATTCAGTCGCGGGCGATTGCCGAGTGGGTCATTCGCCAGCCAGGTGGCGGCAACGTCACTGTCAAGGCGAGCTGCACCAAGGCGGGATCGGTTTCAATTGAGTTGAACCTGCCCGGAAACGAGGCTTGAGATGACTGGATCGGACGCACAGGCCCGCGAAGACCAGTTTCTCGGCGCACTCCTGGGTCTCGCGATTGGCGATGCGCTTGGCCGACCATTGCGAGGGAAGTCGTCCGAGGATGATCGCTCGCGCAGTACGGAGTCGTTGAGTCGTACATCGTGACTGGTGAGGTCGAGGGCGACGACGCGCGGCCACGGCAAGGCGAGATTTCCGACAAGTCCGAAATCGCGCTTTGCCTCGTGGAGTCGTTGACCACCAATGACGGGCTCATCGATCCGGTCAATATCAATGCCCGCCTCACCTTCCTCGCCGCGGGCCCATCCAAAGAGTGGATGTCGGACGCGACGATCCGAGGAATAGAGCTTGCTTCCGATAATGACGGGCTCGTGCCGGAAGACTACATTCCTGAACCCGAACTGGCAGTAGCGGTTCGTGGCGTACCGATAGGGCTGCTCCATGCTGTGGGCGGCTTTAGTGCCACGACGCTGGAGGCCGAAGCCGGTGTGGTATCACGGCTTAGTCATGCGGGATCGAACCAGGCGCGGTTGACCCTGGAGGTTGCGAACGCGATCAATTCGGCCGGTCGATGGCGAAAAATTGCCTCAACTGGAGGTCGGCCGTGAGTCGTTCCCGCAACTCGATGAGGTAGGGGAAATCCTGGAAACCACTCGGCTTTCGGAGTCGTTCGGATCGGGCGTTTCGGCAGTGATCGGGCGCGGTGGCATGACAGATAGCACCGGCGCAATCGCGGGCGCCATGGCGGGCGCACGTTTTGGCGCGAGCGGGATTCCCCAGGACCTGATCGATGGGTTGGATGCGCGAATCTATCTCACGCTGGCAGCACCCTGGTTCTATCGCACGGCAGTTCGCCGGGCCGGCACGGTGATCGACCTGCGTGTAGTGAAATAGCCGTTCCAGCAGCGTTTTGGCACTCTTGAGCAGAGAGTGCCACACAGAATTCGTCACGCGCTATACTGGTCCATGCGCTGGCATCCGCCAGGTTCGCGGGAACATCCGTTCCCGCGCTTTCTCGCGACGTTCCAAACGTCATTCTCCGCAAGATGAGCCATGGCAGACAAACGCGACTATTACGATGTGCTCGGCGTGACACGCACCGCTACGGAGCAGGATATCAAGCGTGCCTATCGAACGAAGGCGCGTGAATATCACCCTGACATCAACAAGCACGACGGCGCCGAAGACGAGTTCAAGGAAGTCAACGAGGCGCACGAAGTGCTCTCCAATGCCGAGCGGCGGGCCGCCTACGATCGGTATGGACACGCCGCGTCCGGGCGGTGGCGGCGGTGATCCGTTCGGCGGATTCGGCGGCGCGGGTTCACCGTTCTCCGACATCTTCGAATCGTTCTTTGGGGGCGCCCAGGCGGGTTCTTCGCGACGCCCGAGTGCGCCGCCACGTGGGGGCGACATTCAGGTTACGATCGAGTTGACCTTCGAGGAGGCCGTGTTCGGCGTCGACAAGAATGTCGAGATCGATCGCCTCGAAACGTGCGAAGCGTGTCATGGGACGCGTATGAAGAACGGCGCCAAACCGCCTTCCTGTGGCACCTGTGGTGGTACTGGCGAGGTTCGCCGGGTCCAGCAAACGATCCTCGGTCAGTTCATGACCTCCGGTCCGTGCGCGACCTGTCACGGCGAGGGCGTGACGATCACTGATCCCTGCGATGTCTGCAAGGGGCGAGGGCGCGCACGCAAGTACCGGACGATTGCGGTGACGATTCCGGCCGGAATCGACGACAACGCAACGTTGCGACTGACCGGCCAGGGGGAAGACGGCCCGAATGGCGGAATGGCCGGCAACCTCTACGTCAAGACGCGTGTGAAACCGCACAAGTTCTTTGAGCGGCACGGGAAATCCATTCAAAGCCAGGTTGGCATCAACGTTGCGCAGGCGGCGCTTGGTGACGAAATTGAAATCGACACACTCGATGGCGCAGTCGTGTTCCGGATTCCCATCTGGTACCCAATCCGGGCAACAGTTCCGTCTTCGAGGCAAGGGCGTGCCCGATCTGCGTGGTGGCGAGCGGGGTGACCAACTGGTGACGGTCCAGGTTGTGGTACCCAAGAAGCTCTCCGATGACCAGAAGGAGTTGTTCGAGCAACTGGCGTCCAGCCTCGGCAAGGAAGTCACCCAGCAGCCGAACAATCGCGGCTTTTTCGACCGGGTGAAGGATGCCTTTCTCGGTGGTTAGCCACGTCCTGCCCAAAAGATCAGGGATTGGCTATTGACGATCGCTCAACGGTTGAGTAGATTGAAGGCAATTGAAAAGCCTTCGGGGTTTGGTGAGGTCGTCGAGCTATGACGATCAAGTCCTGACCGGCGGTACAGCCCGCAAGCGCGCGTGGGAGCACGAGCGCACGATCCGGTGAAACTCCGGGGCCGACGGTAAAGTCCGGATGGGAGAAGGCGTTCAACAACGTTCCACCTTTGTGGGCCGTTGTTGCCGCTCCGCAAATTCCGCCCGAGGGCCTCCGGCCCCGGGCTTTTTGTTGCCCGGATACGTTTCGGGGGCGCTTGGTGAGGACCGTGGAGTTGAACGTGCGATTGTTGCGGCCAACCGGCCGCAATCGTGGGTTTGGCTCTCCGACCCTTGCGAACCGCCTGCCTGGGCAACCATGATCATTACACTGCTCAGACGAATAGCGATCCTGGTGCTGACCGTGTTGGCGGCATCGTCGGCGGTGTTCGTCCTGATTCACATGTCAGGCGACCCCACTGACGGATTCCTGGCGCCTGGAACCTCGCCTGAGGTGCGGGCCGCGGCCCATGAACGCCTTGGCCTGAACGATCCGATCGCCGAGCAATACGTGCGATTTGTGGGTCGCGCATTTGTTGGGGATTTCGGGGATTCCTGGCGGAACCGACAGCCTGCGCTGGACGCGGTGCTCGATCGGTTACCGGCGACGCTTGCCCTGGCAGCGGCCGCGATCATGATTTCGGTGACCGGTGGCCTGACCTTGGGAGTGCTCTCGGCGTGGCTTGGTTCTGGAGTGCTCCGGTCGAGTGTTCGGTTGATTGCAATGCTTGGCCAGGCCTTCCCTGCTTTCTGGCTCGGAACGCTCGGGATCATGGTTTTCGCGGTCAAGTTGGGGTGGCTGCCAGCATCGGGCAACCAGGATTGGCGATCATTGATCCTGCCAGCGTTCACCCTGGCGGCCTATCCCGGATCTCTTATCGCGCGACTCACCCAGTCATCCCTGCTTGATGTCACAACCCGCCCGTTCATCACCCACGCTCACGCCAAGGGGCTTGCACCGCGCGTCGTGTGGTTGCGGCATGCCCTGCCGAACGCACTGCTGCCGACGCTGGGCATCATCGGATTGCAGGCTGGATTCCTGGTGGGCGGCGCGATTGTGGTGGAATCGGTCTTTGCCTATCCTGGCCTCGGTCGGCTGGCGATGCAGGCGACCTCGGAACGTGACCTGCCCGTTGTCGAAGCCTTCGTCGTGGTGACGATCATCCTCGTGTCCCTGGTCAATATCGCGGTCGACCTCATCGCAAATTGGATCGACCCATTGCAGCGCGAGTCCGCCGGTCTGGCGGTGTCGAATGGCTGAACGAGCGGTAGCGCCAGCCGGGGTATCTGATGCCAGGCCACGGAATGCAGGCAACATATCCCAAAAGATAAGTCGATGGCCGACCCCCTTCGAACGGCAGCAGGCATGGGTACTCCTGCCAATTGCTTCGTTCCTCCTTCTCGCCCTGGTCGGTCCAGTGTTCAGTTCCGACCCCACGACCCAGAACCTCACGAACCGATTGCAACCGCCCGTATTCCTGGATGGGTCCTGGACGCATCCGCTTGGTACCGACGGACTTGGGCGAGACATCCTCGCCCGGATGCTGGTTGCCGCGCGTCTGTCCCTCATCGTGGGCGCGATTGCGGCAACCATCTCCGCCGTCATTGGGGTTGGCCTTGGGTTGCTTTCGGGAAGTGTTGGCGGAGTCCTGGATACGGTCACGACGGCACTGGTTGAACTGGTTTTGGCGGTGCCCACGATCGTGATCGGGATTGTGCTGGTATCGACCCTGGGACAAAGCATGACCAACCTGCTGGTGATCCTCGTGATTTCCGGTTGGATTGGATATGCCCGCGTCGTGCGACTACAGGCGCGGAACCTGATGCGTTCCGATTTCGTGCTTGCTTCCGTGGCAATCGGCGTCGACCGGAAACGAATTGCTTTCGTCCACCTTTTCCCCAACGTGTTGCCGGTCGTCATTGTCCTGTTTTGCCAGCAGGTTGCCGCAGTGATGCTCTGGGAGGCGTCATTGACCTATCTCGGAATCGGACTCCCGATCGAAGAAATATCACTTGGCGGAATGATCAAGGAGGGGCAGCAACAGGTGTTCGACGGTTGGTGGATTAGTGTCCTGCCGGGCCTGGCGATTGCCCTGGCGGTGGTTGGTTTCAACCTGCTGGCCGACTGGCTCCAGATTCAACTCGACCCGGTGCGTACATCCCGGCGCTCACGAGGTTGACCATGCAGCTCTGGGAATGGAGGAGGAGTATCAATCAGTTTGCGAGAAGAGGGGCAGGTATGCGTGCAGCACGGAAATCGGGACCAGAGGATATGCAATGAACTTTGACAAGTGGGCGACATCGAGACGGACAGTGATCAAATCGGTCCCTCTGGCATCGTTGGCCATGTATTCGGGGATCTTGGGTTACCAGTCGGTTCTGGCACAGACGCCGGTGGCGCTTCCCGACGAGCTCGTGATCGATATGGCGGGAGGGCCAGACAATCTGGATCCGGCCCTGACGAAATCGGTGCGCGACTGGTCGGTGATGCATTCGATCTATGACTCCATTCTCCACTTGAGTGACGACGGAACGATGGTTCCGCTGGCGGCGAAATCGTTTGAGACGATCGATGACTTCACGTTTCAGGTCGAATTGCGTGAGGGATTGACCTTCCATGATGGCGCACCGGTGCTGTCCGATGCTATCGAACGGGGGATCACCCATGTCAGCGAATCAGAAGGACCTGCCGCGCGCAGCTTCCAGGTAGTAGAGCGGGTTGAGATCGTCGACGACCTCACGGCGCGGATCGTGACCAGCGCCCCGGCGCCGTGGTTGCCGTCGCAGCTGGCAGTCTGGATGGTGCTGTTTCCCGAAGGTGCGACAGCCGACACGTTCGAGACCGCACCGATTGGGTCGGGGCCATTCACGTTCATTTCGCGCGAGGCCGGAGACAACATCCTGCTCGGGCGGAATCCATCGTATTTCGCGGAGAGCCCGAAGGGGCAGCCGCTCGCTGAACAAGTACGGTTCCGTTTCGTGCCGGAATCAACGACCAGAATTGCCGATCTTTCGATCGGCGCCGCGAACCTGATCGACAGCATTCCGCAGGATCAGACCTCGGCGATTGCAGATGCCGGTGGGGAGACGGTCGAATCCCCGGTGCTGGGAACGACTTTCCTCCGCATGGTCAATGACGTCGCCCCATTCGATAACCCGCTGGTGCGTCAGGCGATCAATCATGCAATCGATGTCGAGACGATCGGTGCGGCATTGGTGTCAACCGAGGTGCATCGACTGGCTTCCCTGTTCCCGGACCAGCGAAGCATTGGCTTCGATCCGGATCTTGCGCCGTTCACATTTGACCCGGAGCGGTCGCGGGAGCTCCTGGCCGAAGCCGGACTCGGGGATGGATTCGAGACGCGCCTGCAATACGTCAGCGGCGGTAGCGACGACGTGATGCAGGCAATCGCCGCGAACCTGGCGGATGTCGGCATCAACGTGGCGATCGAAACGACCGAACTCGCGACGTTCAATGGCTCGTGGCAGGAGCCGGAATCGGCGCCGTTGCGATACGTGACCTGGCGGCCTGTCTACGATCCTCACACGCTGTTGAGTCTGATGTTCGCCAGCACAGGGCCACTCTCGAGGTACAAGGACGAGAACGCGGACGAATTGATCAACGGCGGGGCGATCGAACTCGATCCCGACGCGCGACATACGCTGTACCAGGATCTTGGGCGCTATTTCCAGGAATCTCCACCAGCGGTTTTCCTCTGGAATCTCACCGCCATCTATGGCCAGAAAGACTTCGGCCAGGGATGGCATCCACGTGGCGACGAGTACATCATTCCAACGAATACGGAGAACTAATCGATGAACAAGCAAACCACTCCCAGACAAGCCAATGTGTGCAGTCGACGCGACCTGATCCAGGTCGCGGGGGTTGGGACTCTCGCCGCCGGTCTTGGTTTGGCGACGATCCGAATGACGCACGCCCAAACACCGGTAGCCACTGACATGCTGGACGAAATGGTGATCGATCTTTCCGCAGTGCCCGAATCGATCGACCCCGCGCTGGCGTACTCGCCGCGCGATTGGTCGATCGTGCACTCGATCTACGATTCGCCGGTAGGGTTCTCTGAAGATGGGACAATCGAACCACTGGCGGCGGAGTCGTTCACGGCGATCGATGATCTCATCCTCGAAATCGTACTCCGGCCCGGATTGACTTTTCACGACGGTTCGCCGGTGACGTCGGCGGCGATTGCGCGGTCAGTTACTTACATGCAGGAGTCCGGGTCAGAAGCGTCGAGTCTTTTCGCCGGAATCACGAATGTCGAGGAAGTTGACGAACTCACAGCCAGGATCGTGTCCGAACAGCCGTCACCCTGGTTGCCAGCACAGCTCGCTGTGTGGTTGCTCCTGATTCCGGACGGTTTCACGGCCGACCAGGCCTCGACGAGCCCGCTGGGTTCAGGTCCATACCGCTTCGAAAGCCAGGAAGCCGGCAACTCGATCACGCTGACCAGAAACCCAGACTACAGCTGGGGTAGCCCTAAAGGCGCACCGATGGCTGAGCGGGTGATATACCGCTATGTGCCGGAGTCGTCGACACGGATTGCCGACCTATCGACCGATGCATCCCAGCTAATCGTCGAAATCCCCACCAGCCAACTCCCAGCGGTCAGCGATGGTGGGGGGCTACCAATTGAAATGCCGATTGTAGCGTCCCACTGGATTCGGATAGCGACCGATGTCGCGCCGTTCGACGATCCGGCGGTGCGGCAGGCGCTGAACCTCGCAGTTGACGTCGAAGGCATCAGCCAGGCGCTCGTGTCATCCGAATCACACCGCCTGGCGTCCTTGTTTCCCGATGCGCGATCGCTGGCATACAATCCTGATCTGACTCCCTACGCCTACGATCCAGACAAGGCCCGATCGATGCTGGCGGAAGCCGGATACGGCGAAGGGATCGAGGTGGGACTTGAAATCACCAACGCCGCCCGGGTCGACGTAGCCGAGGCGATCGCCGCGCAACTCGGCGAGGTGGGGATCAAGGTGACGATCAAGGTGAGCGAGTACACGGACTTCAACGCGGGCTGGACCGATCCCGAGGCTCCTGCGCTGCGGATGGTGACTTGGGGACCTCTTTACGATCCGCACACTCTCCTGAGCCTGGTCTATGCGAGCGAGGGGTATCTGTCGCGCTACTCCAATGCCGAAGTTGACGAACTGATCAACGCCGCCGCAGTGGAGACGGACTCCGCAGCGCGGGCTGCACTCTACCAGGAGCTTTCGGCGGTGATGTTCGATGATGCGCCGGCGGTTTACCTGTGGAACCTGACCTCGGGATACGGTGTCGCTGAGGTCGCCGCGGCGTGGAAGCCGCGCGGTGACGAATATGTGATCCCTACGGTCGTGGAGGCGTAGCGGTGATCGCCGAGATAGAAACGAGATCGCGCGACCTGTTCGATGCAATCGTCGAACGCTCATCGGTCCGGGCATTCCGGACCGAGCCGGTCGATCGCGATCTTGTTGTGCGGGCGATCGAGGCGGCTGGCTGGGCTCCCTCGCCGCACGGTACCCAGCCGTGGAGATTTGCTCTGGTCGAGCGTGAACGCGATCGACGATCACTTGCCGACGCGATGGCCGAGTCCTGGCGGGAACAGTTGACGCTCGATCACCTTGCCCTAGACGTGGTTGATCACCGTGTCTCTCGCAGCAAGGATCGACTGGAACGAGCACCGATAGTAGTTGTGCTGTGCCTCTACCTTGGCGACGCGCATCACTACCCGGATCGTGAACGGCAGCGGGCAGAGAAGCTGATGGCGATCCAAAGCCTCGGTGCCGCTGCCCAAAACTTCCTGCTGGCTCTGCACGCCGAAGGGCTCGACGCAGGGTGGATGTGTGCACCGCTATTCTGCCCGGATGTGATTCGAGATCACCTGGGTTTGGACGCGTTCCTTGACGCCGCACGCCATGTTCCCGGTCGGGTACATGGCGGCGCCGCCGAAACGGCGGCCACGCCGACCTATAGATGAGCTGATCGTGCCACTGAGGATCCTAGAAGACTAGCCAGGCGGCGATCAGGCCGAGAGCGAGTACGAACAGAATAATGCTGGCGACACCAAGGCTAATGATCCAGGCGAGGATCACACCGAGGAGCAAAAGGATGATCAGGGTGATGAGATAATTTCGTTGAAGCGAACTGAGCGGCACGGCGTCGCTCCCCAACACCCACGGATCGGGCGAGGGCCGGATAGTGTCACCGGCGAGCACTTGCCGGGCCTGCCGAATGCGCTCCCGCTGATTTTCCTGTTCTTCGATGTCACTCATTGCGGAGCTCCTGAATCAGACGAAGGTGCGCATGTCAGACGGGAGGTACGGGGTCGTGCCGATCGGTGCCAAGTCCAGCGACGCGAGTCCACAGGTGCACCACGACGATCTTGACAATGCCCGCCCAGATGAGCAGAACCCCGGTTAACTGCATCGCGGCGCCCAGTTTGAACGCGATCGCCGCAAGCAGAATAAGCAATCCCAGACTGGTTATTCCATAGGATGTGAGTCGCAGGTAACGCATCCGAAAAGCTCCAATTGCAAGTGAGAGTGTTAGCCTGTGACGGAGATATGCTCGTCCGCTGGTGCGACGTCGGCAGTTATGAACATCCGATCGGACGCATCCTCCAACGGATCCATTTCGTAGCTGCCGTATACGCGAATTTCTGTGAACCCGGCAATCCCAAGCATCAATTTGAGTTCGTTGACGTGCAAATAGCGTAGGTCAAAACGTGATCTGTGACGGGTCAGGACGCCAGAGTTTTGCACCTGATCGTACCAAAGCGTGGTTTCGATTGTTTGCGCCGAGGCGTCGATCTTTCGGAAGGACCACTTGTCGACAACGGATCCATCGGACATTGTCCACGATCCTTCGAGTGCCGGGGCGGCGCTCAAAGAGACGAGATAGTCCGGAGTTGGATTGACGACATCGATGATGATTTGGCCCCGGGGATCGAGTGCCTTTCGCGCATTGCGAAGTGACTCGAGCTGAGCTCTTGGCGATGACAGGTGCATGAGCGCATTTAGGGAGTAGATCACCAGGCCAAATGGTCCATTGGGGGCGGCTGACGCGTCCGCCAGGTCGCCCTGGAACAATGTGACTCGATCGCTGACACCAGCATCAGCCAGTCGAGAACGGGCGCGGGCGAGCATCGTTGCAGAGCGGTCGAGCCCGACGACATAGAAGCCAGCCTCCGCCAGCGGCACGAGAATTCGCCCGGAACCGCATCCCAACTCAAGGATCGGGTCGCCGACGATGTCGGCAAAGGTCAGGAGGAGATCGATGTCGTCTCGAAATGTGTCGTGCTCGATGTCGTACAACTCGGCGATGACATGGTAGGGGTCGACCATTGAGGTCAAATCTTCGTTCATACGCTGAGTCTAGATGATTGGTTTGGCGACTGTCGCGGTTTCACTCGATCTGCACGCTCGTTGTATAGTGCGTACATGGCAAAGAAGGGTTCGCCCGCTGGGTCTGCTTTCACTCCGGGCGATCGGGTAGTGACGCAGAACCGGCGCGCTTTTCACGACTATTTCATTGACGAGACCATTGAGGCAGGCATTGCCCTGACCGGGTCCGAGATCAAATCAATTCGCGATGGCAAGATCACCATCGGCGAGGCGTATGTGCGCGTCGACAATGACGAGTTGTGGTTGATTGGCGCCAACATCACGCCCTATATCCATGGCGCCTACGCAAATCACGATCCTGCCCGACCGCGAAAGCTACTGGTCCACAAGAAGCAGATTGCCCAGCTCCGTGAAGCCACGGAAAAGAAGGGGATGACGCTGGTGCCGGTTCGGGTTCGGATCAGGAATAGCCGGGCCAAGGTCGATGTGGGGATTGCCAGAGGCAAGAATCTCTTTGACAAGCGCCAAACGCTGGCCGACCGGGATGCCAAGCGCTCAATCGAGGTCGCGATGAAAGAGCGATCACAGTGGTGACACAAATGTTCGGATGTTCATGATATACTGAGGCTTGCCCGGAGCGATCCGGGCAAACAACCTGGGGATGTCCGGTTTCGACAGGGTCGGACGCCAGGCCATTGCACGTCGAGGTGCCCGAGGCCTCGTAAAAACGGGCAAAAATGTAGCTGCGAAACAACCGCAACTCGCCTACGCTGCCTAAGTCTTAGACCTCTAGACAGCGCGTTCAGCCAAACTCGTTCCGTCGGTTTGGATCCTGAGCGTCACCAAGATGGGATGCCGTGATCTAGTTTGTCAGAGCGCGATCACTCAAGCCATTCTGACTCACCGTGTGCCCATCCTGTCGGTGGGAGTGGCACAGGGCACGAAAAACACCGACTAAACGTGTAGTAAATGTCCGGCAGAAGGTTCTGGACGGGGGTTCGATTCCCCCCATCTCCACCAGAATGAGCAACACCCTTGCGAAAGCAAGGGTGTTGTCGTTAACACGGGATTGCCATCCATCTGGCATTGCTTGAGGCATACGGATTGTAGACGGGCAGAAAAGTCAGGATGTTCGCGTACGCTGGCGGAGACCTTGGATCAAAGCGAACGCGACCATGGCGACACCGACCCACATCAGGGCGATTGCCTCATGCCACCAGCCCTGTGCGGGCCACCAAAAGAAGCTGTAGGCGAGAGCGAGACCGAGAAAGGCGCTTATCTTCCACGTCGGTCGCGACGCCCGCGTCATCCAGAACACCCACATGGCAAATCCGGACCAGCCAGCGATAATCGCGATCCGACCAAGGTCCAGCATCATCAACGCAAATATGCTGCACACGAGCAGGATTGTGATCTCGCGCACTCCGACGCGATGATTGGCCATATCGACGGGTACTGGGATGTGTCCAACCTGAGAACTCCTGAGAACGAGTCGAGTATGTCGCGATCATTGTCGTATATCCGGCGAGAAGCTCTCCGGTCGATTTGTGATCCGGTTCGCGACCTCGATCGGCTAACTGCGCAATCAGGTCAGGACCCGGTTGATGCGGTCGACGTGGCTTTCGGTTGGCGACGAGGAGATTGAGCGCGGTTCGTCTGTACCTGCTCACCGTTCCATGGGAAAATTGTGAAAAGCTATTGTCGATCTCTGCACCGGGTTGGATAACCAAATGGACCGCCAGGAACTGTTGGACGAATTGGAACGCATTGTGGGGCCGGGAGGGGTGCGGCATCGTCCCGTTGATCTCCTTGTTTACGAATACGATGGTTCAGTCGATGGCGCGGTCGATACCGCCTCCCCGACGGCGGCCGTATTGCCCCGATCGACCGAGCAGGTTGCGGCCATTGTCAAACTCGCCAGGCGTGCCGGATTGCCGGTGGTTGCCCGTGGTGCGGGGACCGGTTTGTCAGGTGGGGCCGTTGCCCAAAGTGGCGGAATCATCATCGCGCTGACCCGGATGGATCGTGTGGTGGATGTCGACCTGGTCGATCGGACCGCACTGGTCGAACCGGGCGTGATCAATCTTGAACTGTCAGATGGCGTGAAAGGCGACGGGCTGTTTTTCGCGCCAGACCCATCGAGCCAGAAGGCGTGCACGATTGGCGGGAATGTTGCCGAAAATTCGGGCGGCCCACACTGCCTGAAATACGGCGTGACGACCAACCACATCCTCGCCCTGGAAGTCGTGCTTCCGGACGGCGAAGTGATCTGGACGCAGACAGCCGGCGACGGGTATGGCGGACTTGATCTGACCGCGGCAATCGTTGGCTCCGAGGGGATGTTCGGGATCGTCACCAAGGCGCTGGTCAAGCTTACGCCGATCCCGGTTGCCACCACAGTGATGCTCGCTGCATTCGGATCGCTCGAAGATGCATCTCATGCAGTGACCAGCATCATTGCGGCAGGTAACCTTCCGGCGTCGCTCGAGATGATGGACAACCTCACGATCCAGGCGGTTGAACCGGCGTACCACGCGGGATATCCAATGGACGCGGCGGCCGTGTTGCTGATCGAGTCGGATGGACACCCGACTGAGGTGGCTGAGTCGGTCGCGGAGATCGATGTCCTGTGTCGCGAAGCCGGGGCGCGATCACTGCGGCGTGCAGACACGGCCTACGAACGTGAATTGCTGTGGAAGGGCCGGAAAATGGCGCTCGCCGCGATGGGTCGTTTGGCGCCCAATTATTACTTGCACGACACGGTTGTGCCCCGATCCCGGTTGCCGGAGACACTTGACGCAGTCGAAGCGATTTCCCGCCACCACAAGCTCAAGATCGCCAATGTGTTTCATGCCGGTGACGGCAATCTGCACCCGCTCATGCTTTTCGATCGCCGGAATCCAGGGGAAGTGGAGCGCGTTCTGGAAGCCAGCCATGATCTTATCCACGAATGCGTACGGTTTGGGGGCACATTGAGCGGAGAGCATGGGATCGGCACCGAAAAGCGAGATTACATGACGCTGGTATTCAGTGAGAACGATCTGCGAGCGATGGCCGGGCTCAAGCAGGCCTTCGATCCTGATCAGCGATTCAACCCAAACAAGGTAATTCCCACCGGATATATGTGCGGAGAGGTGAAGCAATTGCACTTGCAGGCAATGCAGCAGCAACATGGAATCGTGCCGGTCTGATGACGACGAATTCAAGCAGTCAGTCAGCTGCCACAGAAATGGCAGCCGGGATTTACGCAAACACCATCGTTCGAGCCGATTCGACCGAACACGTTGGCGAAATCCTCCGGATGGCAACTGAGTCCCAGGCAACGGTCATTCCATTCGGAGGACGTCGAAGTCTTGCCACGGGCAATCCGATCGGCCCGGCCGACACCGGATTGGACATGACCGGGCACAGCGGTTTCCTCGCATACGAACCAGCCGATCTGACCGTATCCGTCCGCGCCGGAACGACGATCGCCGAAATCCAGGCAGAACTTGGCGCTCACGGCCAGGAATTGCCGCTCGATGTGCCTGGTCCGGCGACGACGACGGTGGGCGGTCTCGTGGCAACCGGCTTTGCGGGTCCGCGGCGACTTCGTTCCGGGACGCTTCGCGATTTGTTGATCGGGTGCGAGTATGTTCGGGGCGATGGGCTGGTGGCGAGAGCCGGAGGAATGGTCGTCAAGAATGTCAGCGGATTCGAGATCCCCAGGTTCCTTCATGGCTCGTGGGGGGCACTGGCGGTGCTCACCTCGGTGAATCTCAAGGTTACCCCCAAGGCTCGGGCGGACGGTACGGTGATTGCCGCCTTCGAGCAGATCGGTGAGGCTGTTGATGCAACGCTTCGCCTGATCCGTTCCGAACCCTCGATCGAATCGTGCGTGGTCGTGCGTGCGGGGGCGTCTGTGACGGTCGCGGCACGGGCGACGGGCCGACCGTTGGCGGTATCTCAAACGCTCGCGTCGTTTTCAGCGTCACTGAATTCGACGATGGAGCCACTTGAGTCCGCGTCATCCGAGGCGTTCTGGCAGGACCAGGTTGACCAATTCTCGGAGGCCGGCAACTCGGTAGTTGTGGCGCTGAATGCCCGTCCACGAGATATGGCCGCCCTCGCAATAAGGGTGGACCGATTGTTGACCAAATTTCCCGGATCGAATGTGATTGTGTCGCCAGGGACCGGCTCGTTGCGCATTGCTGCGGCGACTGAAATCAATGAGCAGCAGCAACTACTCAAGGAAATCGGTGAGCTGAGTCAGGAACTGAACCTGTCCTACGTCGTTGACGCTACTCCTCCCTCTTTGCGATCGTCGATATCGCCATGGGGCCCGTCGCCGGACGGCCTGGACCTGATGCGATCCATCAAGCACGAGTTCGACCCCGCCGGGATCCTGAATCCAGGACGGCTTTTCGTGTGATGCACAGCGATTCGTATTTCGGCATGAATGAAAATTGCTAACGTGATTGGACATTGGACCAGATGGCTGTTTCGATTGTCGACCTCGTCCGGAACGGATACTCCGGTGAGGACATTCCCGATGATGACCTCCTCAGAGCCTGCGTTCATTGCGGCATGTGCCTGCCAACGTGTCCAACATACCGGCTGACTGGTGAAGAGGCCTCTTCACCGCGTGGGCGGCTGTGGCTGATGAAATCCGTCGCCGACGGCCGGCTCGACCTGCTTGATCCCGAGTTCGATGAGCAGATGTACCAATGCCTGAATTGCCGTGCCTGTGAGGCCGTTTGTCCTTCCGGTGTTCACTACGGACCGCTCGTCGAGGCGTCCCGTTCGCAACTCGAGCAGCATCGACCGCGTCCCCGTTGGCAGCGAGTTGGCCGCAAGGTGGGTTTAGACTTTCCGTTTGCGCGCGTCAGCCGAATGCGCGCAATGGTCAATGGGTTGCGACTTTACCAGCGCACGGGATTGAGCGCAGGTTTGCGCAAGATTGGGGTCCTGCGGCTCTTGCGGCTGGAATCGCTGGAAGCAATGCTTCCTCCTATATCGGAACCGCCCCTGATCTCAGGCAAGGAGTCGTGGTCTCCAGCCCAGGTTGAAGATCGTGTTGACCTCTTCAACGGATGCGTAATGAGCACGGTGTTCTCGAATGTGAATCGGGCCACGGGCCGCGTGTTGTCGCACAACCATGTTGCGATGGACGTGCCCTCAACCCAGCAATGCTGCGGCGCCCTGCATGTTCATTCGGGAATGATGGACGAGGCGAGGAAGCTGGCGCGGACGAACATCGACGCCTTTGCAGGTGACAAGCCGATCATCGTTACAGCGGCCGGTTGTGGAGCTGCGCTGAAGGAATACGACTTCCTGCTGAAGGATGATCCGGATTACGCGGAACGGGCCAAGAGTTTCAGTGGCCGGGTCCAGGACATTTCGGAGTACCTGGGTGGTCGCGATCTCGTGCCGCCGACACATCACGTGCCTGGCACGGTGACCTACCAGGAGCCCTGCCATCTCGCGCATGCGCAAAGAATTACGGCGCAGCCAAGGAAACTCCTGGCGCAGGTTCCAGGGCTTGATCTCACCGAGATGAAGGAATCGTCGCTCTGCTGCGGAAGCGCCGGGATCTATAACATCATCCGGAAGCAAATGGCGGACGATTTGGGAGACAGGAAGGCCGAGAACATCGTGGCGACCTGTGCCGGTTCCGTGGTTACCGCCAATCCGGGTTGCCATATGCAACTGCGAACGTCACTCAAGCGCAACGGGTCCGAGATTCCGGTTCGACACATTGTGGAAATCCTGGATGAAGCATACGGTGGCCCCGAGGTTGGCTCGACTGGCGCGGACGCCTAGAACTCGTCGTCATCTCCGGAAATCGGGAACTTGATCAGCGCGGTTGTTCCGACCTCGTCAGATGAAATGGCGAACGTACCCTTGAGATCGGAAGTCACCAGCCGCTGGGTGATTCGCATCCCCAGGCCGCTGCTCTCCGCGGGATCGAATCCCTTGGGCACGCCTTGTCCATCGTTGTGGACTTCGATATGGGCGTAGCCGTCCTGCTCCCAACCCTTGATGTGGATTTTGCCCTCCGAACGATCTTCGAACCCATGGCTGATCGCGTTGGCCGCCAGCTCGTTGATGAGCAAGGAAATAATCGTTGCCTGCCGGGTGGGGATCCGCAGGGTGGATTTCTCGATCGCGAAATGCACCTTGAGACCGGGCGGAATGAGCGTGCTGTGGGCGTCTTCTGCGACGAGCCGGGCAATCACGTCAACCGTGGTGCCGCCCAGTCGCTGTTCGTCGGACAGCAGGTCGTGGACTGCTGCGATTGACTGGATGCGACTGATCGCCTCCCGAATTTCGGTAGACCACGGAGCATCCTGGGCGGTCCGAAGTTGCAGCGAGAGCAAGGCGGCAACCGTTTGCAGATTGTTGCGAACCCGATGGTGCATTTCCTGGACCAGGGCAGATTGGGTTTGGATGCTGTGCACCGCATCCTGGTAGAGCTGGGCGTTCTCTATCGCCATCGCAGCCGAATCGGAGAAGGCCTGAAGGATGCCTAACGTGTCTTCGTTCGGATGACCGTTGTGACTCAAACGAAAGCACAGCGCCCCTACTGTTTCGCGGGCAGTGCGAAGTGGCAAGCAAAAAAGCGTTCCAACACCATCGACATAACGAATCTCGTTGCTTTTGGTTGTTCCTGTGCGAATGACTTCCCTGACCAACCCGTCGCGATCTTCGGGATTGACGACGTCCCGAACTGGACCAACCCGGTACTCGATGATTGGCGTTGCATCCTCGATCCGTTGCCAGGGCTGCAAATTGAGCCGAAAGATGGCGGCGGCCTCGGCGTGCAGCAGCTCTATGGCCTGCTCGCTGATCAGGCGCAACACATCCGGCAGGTCGAGGGTAGAAGCCAGCATCCGGGAAACACGTTGGAGGGTGCCCAGCTCTGCCACCTTCTGGCGAAGCCGCTCATCGGTGCTGCTGTACTGGCGCGCTTTCTCGATGCTGATGGCGAGTTCGCCAGCGACCGTCTGAAGGAACTCAAGTTCTCCATCTTCATGTTCCCGCCGCTTGATCGAATGGATATTGAGGATGCCGACGAGCCGGTGCTGGACCTGATTGTGGATCGGTACGGAAACCTGTGAGGTGTATACCTCATCGCCGATACCGGGATGGGCTAGAAAGTTTTCGTGGTCGTGGGCATCGGGGGCCGCAATGAGTTGGGATTCAAGTGCGGCACGACCAGTGATACCGCTTCCGATCCGGATCGTTACTGCATTCACCGAGGCCGGATTCAGGCCGACAGCCGCCCGCAAGGTGAGTAGCCCGGTTGCATCGTCATAAAGAAATACTTCGCATGCGTCGCTGTCCGTCGTTTCGGCCACGACATTGACAACGGTGTCGAGCATTTCTGACAGTTTCAGGTTTGCCGTGGCCGCTCTGTTTATCTGATGAAGTGCGGACAAACGTGTCACCTGCATCGGGATCGGCTCCGGTGGATCGGTAGGCTGACCCGACTCGCGAGCAACGTTCTGATAGGCGCGGGCGACCGCCGCCAACGAGATACCGGCTGCTTTCACCGTCGACGGATCGTTACCTGCGCCGCCCGTACGTTCAAACAACGCTTGCAGTGTTTCGACGGCAACAGCGAGGGCATCCTCCAGCGACACGCCGGCGTCAGCCGCGCTCAGGCCGTATCGATCGAACGCGGTAACCAGTGGCTGCCCTCCACGCAGGGCTTTGTCCTGGCCGGGATCGTAGGCATGCCGGAGGTCCCTTTCGAGTCCTCCGGCAATCGAGTGGAGGGTGGCGTGTCGCGATTGCATCTCACGAATCCTGTGCGCGAAGGTGCGCCTAGATGTGCTGGTCGAACCACCCGATCAGATGATGGAGACGGGCCAGGCGCCGGCTCGGAGTGCCCGAGCGCGAGAGTTCATGGCCTTCCTCCGGAACCCGGACGAACGCTACCTCCCTGTCCAGGTATTTGAGTGAAGCAAACATCTGCTCTGCCTGTTCGATCGGGCAGCGCAAGTCCTGCTCGCTATGCAGGATCAGGAGTGGCGTATTGATCTTGTCGACGTAACTGATTGGAGAGTGGCGGAGGAGTTTTTCGGCATCTGACCAGGGAAGGCCATCGAATTCGGAGACACCAAAGGTCGTCCCGATATCGCTCGTGCCGAAAAATGAGTGGAAGTTGGACACGCAGCGCTGGGTTACGGCCGCCTTGAATCGGTCGTCGTGCCCAATCACCCAATTCGTGAGATAGCCTCCATAGGAGCCACCTGTTATTCCCAATCGGTCTGTGTCGATCCATGGCAGGGCCGAAGCGGCGTCGACGGCGGCAACTACATCCGGCATGTCGGCATCTCCCCAGCTGCCCCTGGTGCACGACGTGAACTCGCGTCCATATCCAGCCGAGCCGCGAGGGTTTGAGAAGAGTACGGCGTATCCCCTGGAAGCCATTAGCTGCATTTCATGGAACATGGAGAATCCATACATTGAATGAGGGCCGCCATGGATCTGGAGGATCAACGGATGTTTCGCCGAGGACTTTGCCTTGTAGCCGTGAGGCGGAATGAGCCAGGTCTGAATCGATTGACCGTCTGGAGCCGTTACCGGCAATGTCATTGCATCGATCAATTCAACCTCGTTTAGGAACTCATCATTGGCGTGGGAAATCGATCTGGCAACGTTGCCTGATGACCAGAGCTCGAGCTCGAACGGTCGTGCGATGAGTCCACGGACTACGACAAGATCCTTCGCAAGCGGAGCAAACCCGGCGATCCGGTGATCGCCAGTAGTTACCTGCTGCACACTCCGTTTCTCGGTATCGATTCGATATACCTGCGTTCGCCCCGCCTCTGATGCGAGAGCCAGCAGCGTCTTGTCGTCGATCCAGCGCGGTCCTTGATAACTGGCGGTATGGAGATCGCTCATTCCCGAATCACCGAATGAGATATCTGTTTCGTCGGTGAGATTTGTCAGGTTGGCACCATCGGGATTGATGGTCCAAATCGTGTCGTTGTCTGCCGAACCGGTCCCGAGATGGCCGATGAACGCGATCCGATCGCCCGAAGGCGACCAGGCTGGCAGGCCGAACTGGGCGTCATCTGGGGTGAGCGAAACCGGATCGCCTCCTGAGCTGGAGACAACGTAGATAGCGTTCCGGTTCCAGAATCGTTTGCGGTCTGCCGTGCGATTGGAGACGAAGGCAAGTGATGCGCCGTCGGGCGACCACACCGGAGCGCTGTCGGTGGCATCGCCGAACGTCAACTGTGTGGAATCCCCAGATCCGGCCCGGGTTGTCCAGATGTGGGCGTATTTTTCGAGAAACCCACGTCCGTCGAATCGATAGCTGATGTCGCGCACGATTCGCTCATCGGCAATCGGTCCCTTCGAAGTCGAGGCGTCGAACGAGTCTTCTTCCGTGACGTTGTCGTTGGCAGAGAATGCAAGGGTTGTGCCATCTGGCGACCAGGAATAGTCGGATACACCATTGGGATGGTTCGTTTGCTGGGCGGCCTCGCCGCCATCGATCCTGATCGTCCAGACCTGATTGTTGGGCTTGGCGTTTTCGGTCCTGGCATCGGCGCCATCTTCCGCCGGTGCAGGCGACGGCAATGTGGGTAGCCGATTGGAGATGAAGGCGAGTGACTGACTATCCGGGGACCATTGCGGCGCGCTGTCGCGATACTGTCCAGACGTGAGCTGACGGGCATCGCTGCCGTCGTTGCGGGAAATCCAGATCGCCGCACGATACACATCATCCTCTTTCACGGGTCGTGACTGGACCCAGGCAATGTGTTGGCCATCAGGAGCAGCCTGAGGGTCACTGACCACGACGATGCGAAACAGATCGTCTGCTGTGATTACCCGCTTCGGTGATTGCTTGCTTCGAGCCACTTGCCGAACCTCCCGGGATGTGCGCCAACCCTTGTCGACACAATAGTCGACGACTGGGTCCTACGGTAACGTCGCCTATACTACCGCGATACATGGCAGTTCTTGACACCAGTATTCTGGTTCAGTTCAAGTACGGCGCCAATTGTGATAGCAACCCCTCACGGTCAATCCGAAAAGCAGCTGGGAGATCCGAAACATCGTGTCGCGAAAGTATCCGCTCGATCCTCCAGAAAGTGACGATAGTCGAACTGGTCGGAATCGGCAGGGATGGCTTGCGGACGGCGGCCTCGCAATGCGCCTGGCGGCTGCCGCCGCTGAGATTCTGCTTGATTTCAGGGACTGGCGGCATAGACATGCGGACCTGAGTCGAGCGATCGTTGGTTTGACGCTGCTTCTGCTCGGATTGGCGCTGGGGACCGCAGCCGCAGTCACCGACACCTACCTGCACCGAGGTGTCGAGTCCGGCGCTGTGCAGCCATACATCGTGCAACCCACGGGCAAGGGTCTGGCAACCAATGTCGATCTTCGCTCGTATTCCGGCGATCAGATCGAGCGTGTTGGGGTTGCGCTTCGCGATGGCGGATTCCAGTATGTCCGGCAGGTGTTTTCATGGGCAGAGATCGAGACCGCAAACGGGGAGTTTGATTGGGAGACGTACGATCGCATCGTCAGCGAGATGTCCAGGCACGACATCGGCGTGATAGCGATAGTGACGGATACTCCCGATTGGGCACGGCCGATAGGCAGTACCACCTTCAACAACGCTCCGCCGCGCGATCCTGTCCTACTCGGATCGTTCTCAGAAGAGCTCGCAACGCACTTTGGAGATAACGTGCCGTTCATTCAGGTTTGGGATCGCCCCAACCTCGCCGACAATTGGGGGGGAGAGCCCGCCACGGGCGCCGAGTTTGGGCGGTACCTGGAGGCCGCATGGAGGGGCGCCAGAGCAGGGAATGCTGGTGTAAAGATTGTTTCCCCAGAACTTGCAGTTTCTTCTGGTCTCTCTACAGGACAGGGCGATCTCGATTTCATCGACGATATGTATGAAGCAGGAATGGCCCCGTATTTCGATCTGCTGGGAATCACCCTTGAAGGTGGCGTGTATTCTCCGGATGATCGGCGTGTCGCTTCGACGAGGATGAATTTTTCGAGGGCGATCCTGTTTCGTGAACTGATGATCGATGCCGACGACGCGGCAACGCCGATATGGGCGACATCGTTTGGGTGGGCAGTGAGTGAACCCGTCAGTCGCGACGAACAGGCCGAATTCGTGATGCGTGGGATGGAGCGGAGTTGGTCCGAATGGCCATGGATGGGGCTGTTGGTCCAGTGGGCATTCCTGGCCCCAGCGGACTCTCCCAGGAGTGCCTATGCAATCGTGAATCCGGATGGCTCGGCAACACCCCTTTACCATCGCCTCACCTCGGAAGAAATGGTCAGTCGTTCTGAAATAGCCAATACCGGATTCGCACCAATGGATTCGCAATCCATTTCCGATTCCGGAAACTGGCAGAATCAACATCTTGAGGGTCGAACATTCAGGACCACGAAGCAGGTTGGCTCATCGATCACGGTCGACTTCCAGGGCACCGGTCTCATTGCCTATGTGCGGTCCGGGCCAGCTGTCGGCAATTTCTCAATCGAGATCGATGGAGAAATCGTGCCCGGAGGCGCTGGGGAATCAGGTGACGAATGGGACCTATCGCTGTTCGCCAGTACAGACGACTTTCCTCGCACGCTGGTCAGTGGGCTTGAAGACACGCGCCATTCGTTAACGATCTCCCTTGTGAGCGAAGGTGAACTCACCCTTGGTGGATTCGAGGTCACACGAGATGCGCCATTTGTCTGGCCTATCATCCTGATGACCGTGGGTTCGATCATTTCCCTGTTCTTTGGATTGAGATCGATTGCGTATCTCTTTGCGACCCGGGCGGGTCATTTAAGGCGGAGACAGAATCATGAACCTGGCCCGCAACTTCCGCGGATGCCGAACTGGCGTCCCGAGCGGCGAGTTTCCCGATAGGCACACAGGGACCTGATGGTTGGCTGAAGCAACCATGAAATGGTGTCGCATCCCATCCTTCATCCGTTCAACTGGCATTGCGGCACGGGTCAGTTTCCGGGAGCCTGGTCTTCCTACGCCTGCAATTGTAGTCACTTGATGCGCCGGTCTCGATGACGAGTACACTTCGCATTGGCGATTTTGGACTTATCGGGGTGGCAACCTCGTTACTTTGGATGTGCCACCAGCTGCGTTCCAGCCCCAGCCAGCCATCCGCACACAATCGCAACCAAGGAGCAATATCTTCGTGATCACCCTCTCTCAACAATGCCTCAAATGAGCAGCGATACGCGAACGGTCCAGCGCGAACCCGTCGATACGCTCGTGGATGATCCGGGTGCAGTGGACTCGTCACTTCCCGATGACGTGCAACGGGTCGAATCTGGCGAAAACGGGAAGGACTCGACTCCAGACTCGCTAGGCAAGCGGTTTCTGCAACCGAGAACGCTGATTTCGTTCGTCCTGGCAGCGTTCATTGTCTACTTCGTTTTTCGCCGGTTGGAAATAAATATCGATGATGTCTGGCGCGAGATGCGAAATGCGGATCCTCTGCTGTTGCTGGCCGCCTTGACGACATACTACCTGGCCATTTTGCTGCGGTCCCTGCGATGGCGGATGATGCTCGAGCAGGTCGGCATCAATGAGAAACAGGGATTCAGGCTACCGGGCATTCTCGGAACTTTCCAGATCATGGTGCTCTCCCTTTTCGCCAATTGCGTCGTGCCGGCGCGACTCGGGGATGCCTACCGGAGCTTTCTCCTGAAAGACAGAACGGGATCGTCGTTCGGGGTTGGACTCGGGACAATACTCGCCGAGCGCCTCATCGATCTCGTGGTAATGATTGGCCTGGTGGTGACGGCCGGAGCCGTCGTGTTCGGGACCAATGTTCCCGGCAAGGCAGAGCAGGCGTTCCTGCTGGGCCTCGTGGTTGTCGTAATCGGCATCGTCGGGTCGATCGTCCTCTTTTTCTATCACGAACATATAGAACGAAAGATCCCGGATCGATTTTCCGGTCATTTTCGACGCCTCAACCAGGGTATTTTCGATATCCTGAGGAAGCCGCTGCCTTTTGCGGCTTTGGGGTTGGTGGTGTGGCTGATGGATGGACTTCGCGTCTACCTGGTGGCCATGTCCCTGGGCGCCAACCTATCCATCGCGGAAGCGACTGTGGTTTCTCTGCTCAGTGCAATGGTTACGATTATCCCAATCACACCGGCTGGTTTGGGCGTGGTCGAGGGGTTCATGATCTGGATCCTGGTGCAGGTTGGAGTGGAACAGGACACTGCGGCGGCAATCGCGATTCTCGATCGAACGATCACCTACCTGAGCCTGATTGTGGTTGGATTGCCAATGTACGCCTTTCACCTTCGACGTTCGGTGATTGCGAAACCGGACGACCCGCAGCCCGTCCAGAGCGGAAGTTAGGTGCGCACCATGAACAGTGCAGACCCAAACGACGATCAGCCGGATGATACGATGGCTGAAGAACCTCAAAACGGGCGACCAGACGAGTGGCGGCTATGGCCGCCATCTCCGAAGGTTCAGATCATCCTTGTGGCGGCAGTGTTTGGCCTGATCAATCTCTGTCTCCTGGGAATTTGGGCGTATGTCATGATCGACCGATTTGGATAGATTCCGCAAGTTCGCAGCGAGGGTACTCCTTCCATGGTGACGCAGACACAACTCTCTCCCAATGACTTTCGCACGATGGCGACATCGATCCAGCAAGAGATCGAGCGGGTGATTGTTGGTCAGAAGGAGGTCGTGAACGAAGTGCTGATCGCGCTGTTTGCGGGCGGTCACGTCTTGCTTGAAGGGGTGCCGGGCCTGGGCAAGACTCGCCTGGTGCGCACGATTGGCGAAGGACTCGATTTGTCATTCAGCCGAATCCAGTTCACGCCGGACCTGATGCCGGCAGACATTACAGGCACCAATATCCTGAACGAAGCAGAAAACGGGCGGCGGATGTTTTCATTCGAGCCGGGGCCGGTATTCGCCAATATCGTGCTCGCCGACGAGATCAACCGCGCGACACCAAAAACGCAGTCTGCATTGCTCGAGGCGATGCAAGAAGGCACGGTGACCGTCGCGAACCACGTGCACCAGTTACCGAAGCCGTTCTTCGTACTTGCCACGCAGAATCCGGTGGAGATGGAAGGCACATATCCTCTTCCCGAAGCCCAGCTCGATCGGTTTTTTTTCAAGATAGTGGTGCCGTTTCCCTCCGCGGAGGAGCTCGCCGAAATCGTGGTGCGGACAGTGAACCAAAATGAGGTCGTCCTCGATCATATTGCAAATGCGGAAATGGTCTCGCGGATGACCGCAACAGCTCGCCAGGTCCCGATTGCGCATTCGGTGCTGGACTATGCGATCAGAATCGTGATGGCGTCGCATCCGACCAATGAGGGTGCGCCCGGGCTGGTTCGCCAGTATGTGCGGTATGGAGCGAGTCCACGCGGGGCCCAGACGATTGTGCTTGCGGCCAAGATGAAGGCGGTATTGGCGGGCAGGGCAAATGTGTCTTACGACGACATTCGTTCGGTGGCGCTGCCAGCACTGCGTCACCGGATTGTGCTCAATTTCGACGCGGAGGCTAACGATGTGGCGCCGGATGCAATCGTCCAGCGGTTAACTGAAGCGGTGCCCGATACCGGGTTTTAGGTGATGCCTTCGGCATTGATGTCGCGATTTGGTTGACGCCCTGAAATCGATAGTGGTACTCTCTTTTTGGCGCTGTTGGAGGCGTGGTGTAGTGGCCTAACATGCAGCCCTGTCAAGGCTGAGATCGCGGGTTCGAATCCCGTCGCTTCCGCTCAGACGTTATCGAGGCATCCGGCGCAACCGCCAGTGTCTCGAAGAACGGAACCAGTTCCGGCCGTGGCTTTACCGCCACGGCCATTCTGTTTGCGATCACGACGTCGGCGAACAACTCCCGCGCGATCGTATTGCGTTCGGTCGGGGTCACCAGCGTCCAGGCCTGCGACAGGTCGGCCGGCAGCTGCGCCAGCCGGCGGGCGACCGCCTCGTCCGATGGCAGGCCCACCAGGTCTGGTGGCATCGCGAGCGACGAGAAGGCCGGCTGTGGCCGTTTGTCATGCCGCCCGGTGGTGTGCAGCCACGTCTATTCAAGCCGCCTGCCTGACTGAGGCAGCCCGCAACGCGTACGCCATTTTACCCTTCCTAATTGACCATAACGTGAATATACTGCTTTGATGCTATCATTCAGACAGCCAAGGAGCGCCGGCGTGCCCGGCATCGGATGGTGGGGCTTGCGCCGCTGACTTGGGACGGGACCGTCTGTTCGCGGTGCGCCTTCCCGGTCGGAGTGTGCACCGCTGGGTCACCAGCAAAGGAGCAACGTCATGGACGGGAGCAGGTTCGACGCATTCGCTCGAAGGCTGGCCACCGGACACTCTCGGCGTGCCGTGTTACGGGGATTGGTCGGCGGGGGGGAGCACTGGTCGCCACCCGGGCCGGCACCACCCGGGCCGAGCCACTGGAGAAGGTCACACTCTGCCACAAGCCGGGTACCCCCGCCGAGGAGACGCTCGCCGTGGCAGACCGCGCTGTGGAAGCCCACCTTGGGCACGGCGACTATCTCGGCCCCTGTGTCGAATGCTTCGTCATAGGGGCCATGGAGTGCGACGGAACCGGGTTCCGCACATGCGACAATCCGGGCATTTGGGTCTTTCGCGAATGTGCCCCGGGAACGGTATGCCGGCCATTCCAGGGAAGCATTCTCTGTGATTGGCCCACCGGTCCGTAGTATCCCGTCTGCGCCGGCATGACGTGTGTCGACGATGATGGCTGCGGGCATCTCTGTCCCTGCCTGGAGGGCCGGACCTCACGCCGCCGACTTGAGTTGGGACAGTCTGTTCGCGTTGCGCCTTCGCCAGCCGGATGGCGTTGCCGTGGGAAATCCCCAGCCGCGGCGCTGTAACCCGGATTGGAATCGTCTGCTTAGCGCTCGCGTCCATTGCGCGAGACCTCCGAGGTAGCAAATACCCCGCCATCGCTCATCCCACCACACGCGGCGGGGTGAGTTCAGGGCGGGGTACCCGACTCGGTCCGCAACTTCGCGATTACCGAAACCGCGCCAGGGCACTGGCTGCCGTGGGGACGGCTGGAGGAGAGCGTCCGCTCCGGTCAGCCCATGGCGCGGGAAGCCCTGGGCATGGAACTGTTCGACTGGTATGCGCACAATCCCGAGGAGGCCGGGTACTTCAACGCGGCGATGGGCAACCTGTCGGCCCTGGCTGCCAGTGAGCTGGTGCGGGTCTATGACGTCTCCACGGTGCAGACCGTCGTCGATGTGGGCGGCGCTCACGGGGTGCTGCTCGCCGCAGTCCTCCATGCCAACCCAAATGCCCATGGCATCCTGTTCGAACTCCCCCATGTGATCGCGACAGCCGATGACGCCATTGCGGCGAAGAGTTGCCGCGCGATCTGGTTCCGATCCTCCGGCGTCGCACCCGTCCACGCCGTGCTGAGATCAGCGAGGAGTGCCGCGAGGCGTTTGCCGACCGCTTCCGAGGCCGGGAGTTCGTCGGGCGGGATGGCCGCGAGGGCTTCAGCCACATCGGCGCGCTGGCGCCGATATTCGGCGTCGTCGAGATCCCCCTCTAGGTAGAGAGTTCGGACTCTCTACCTTCTGCTTCAGCCGCTCACGCTCCTGTGCCGTACTCTGCTGGGTGCCCGGCCGGCTATGACGTTCGATGGGTGTCACGCCGCCAGGGCTCTAGCGCCCGTTCAATCTGGTGAATCCGTCGGCGCTCCAGCGTTCGCTGCCGACCCCGTGATGCACGACGAAGAGGCCGTCCGGATCGTGCGTGTCCTTGACCGCCAGGAGTCTCTTGTAGTTCGGTCCCCAAAACGAGTCGCTCCACGCCGCTTCGAAGAAATCGCTCTCGGCCAGATAGGAGCCGACGCTCGGCAGGAGCTTGCGGACTTCGTTCTTGGCGTTGTCGATCGCCTGCGCATCGTTGCGGGCGGTCGTGACGTCGGGCTCGCGACCGGGAAGGCCGGGATAGGCGGGCGGTCCCTCGGCCCCACTGATGGCCAGCGCAAAGGCGTCGAGCACCGCCGGATTCGTCGCCGTCTCCCTAGCTGCATCGATCGCTTCGGCTGGGGCGCCAGCAAGCCCTTTGTTGAAGTGCAGCGACAAACCCCAATGCCGGGTTGCGGCGAAGAGCGCGTCTGCGAGACCCTGCTGCCGGTCCTGCTGAAGGAGCGAGGCGGGAAGCCATGTGGATTGATAGCCGTGATGAACCTGCCCGGCTTCCTCCAGATTGCTCGCATAGAAGACGTTCGTCTCCAGAGCGTCGGGCCGGTCGTCGGCGAGGATCAGGCCGGGCACCTGCGCGAGAAACTCAGGGTTCCAGAAATTCCGTGCGGGCGCGGGGAGGACCGTTGGTCCCGAGGCGATGCTGAAGTCCCGTGGCGAGGCTGCCAGCCAGTCGAAGAACGGGCGCCACGTGGCCTCCGCCTGCTGCTGATCGAGGCCCTGGAACGCCATCGCGATGTCGAGGACATTACCCGGTCGGAAGGCGATCTGCTCGCCCCAATTGGGGTTGAACAGCGCCTCGCTGTAGAAGGCGATGACCCGGCCAATCAACCGCCGGAAGGCGTCGTCCGAGGCCGCCTGGACCGTCGTGAGCACCACACCGAAGAACTCCGGAAGGTCGTGCGTGCGCAGCGTGAGCTTGGTCACGACACCGAAACTCCCGCCACCGCCGCCCTTGATCGCCCAGAACAGGTCCGGAAGCGTGCAAGCATTGGCGATCCTGGCCACACCATCGGCCGTGACGATTTCGGCTTCGAGGAGGCTCGCCGCCGCCATCCCATAAGCCTTCGAAAAGCTGCCGAAGCCACCGCTCTGGATGAGACCGGCCACGCCTACCGTCAGGCAGCCGCCCCCCTGGACGTAGCGCCCCGCCGTGGTCGTAACAGCGTCGTAGACCCGGCCCCAGATTGCACCCGCCTCCACCGTGACTGCCGGCTGCGGCTCGTATTGTCCCTCGCATCCCGTTCCGACGAATGCGTCGTGCACGGTGATGGCGTCCATCTGCCGCGTCCAGATCAGCAGCGAATCCGCCGCATTGGACGTGCCCTGGTAACTGTGGCCACCACCCTTGACGACCAGCCGCAGATTGTTCTCGCGGGCGAAATTAACCGCGGCGACGACATCATTGGTCGTGTGGGCGGCGACCGCATAGGCGCTTGGCTGCGATGTCCAGGCGTCGACCCAGCCGAGGGACTGCGTCAGGCCGACCTCGTCGCCGAGATAGTACGGATTCTTCAAGGACTCCCAGACTTGCGCGCAGGTGGTGCTCTCGGGGGCATCGATGCACGCCGCCAGCGGTGATTCCACCTTGGTCAGCCGTCCACCAACGTCCCGGTTGAGCCGTTCCCAGCTGGCCGCAGACGGCCATCCTGGGTCGCTGGGCCGGACGCGGGAAAACAGGTGGCTGACCGCTGTGGCCGGCGTCGCCGGCTGGATGGCTACAGCGCCATCCTGGGCCGGCCAGCCGGTGACGGCCAGCGTTCCGGCGGCTATGCCTCCCTTCACGACAGCTCGCCGCGAGATCGGGCTCGACGCGACATGAAAGCGGCTACGTGATTGGCCCTGCATTTCATCCTCCTCTGCAATGTTCGTCAATGACGAGCCGCATCGTGGTCACCTCGGACGCCTTCATGGCGGTTACTCGTTGACCGTGGGCGGATTCGTTTCCGGATACAAACGCGTTGCTAACCGAACTCACATTACCCTCCATTAGAATCGCGCGTTGCCGAACGCGGCGTGTTGGGCTACGATACGGATAGTTCCAACTATCCTTATATGGATAGTATATCCTATCCATTTCGGTGTCAACTGGGGAGGAGACTACCATCCGCATCGCCGAGTTGAGCCGCCAGTCGGGAGTGCCGGTGGCCACCATCAAGTTCTACATCCGCGAGGGGATCCTGCCGCGCGGCGAGCGCAGCGCGCCGAACCAGGCGCACTACGGTGAGGCGCATCTGCAGCGGCTCGCCCTGATCGGCGCCTTGCAGCAGGCGGGACTGAGCCTCGCCGTGATCAAGCAGTCGCTTCATGCGATGGACACGCTGCGCGACGCATCGCCCGAGTTCATAAGAATCGCCGTCGGCTCGCTCCAACTCTCCGCACACGACGCCAATGCCGACCTCGATCCGACCGCCGAGGCCCAGGCATCCGCGCTGCTGCGGGCGATGGTTGCGCACCGCGGCTGGCAGGTGGACGAGCGCGTGCCGATCTGGCGGGAGGTCGTCCGGGCCATCGCCGTGCTCCAGACCACCTCGGCGCGAGGACTCTCCAGCGCCAGTCTCGACCGGTACGCGGCCGCAATGGAGGGCCTGGCGGCGGCCGAGCTTTCGGAGACCTGGAACCCGGTGGCCTCACCCTCGGAATCGCTCATCCGCGCCGTCCAGGGCACGATCCTCCCAGAACCCCTCATCCTTGCGCTTCGCCGGCTGGCCCACGTCGACCGGGGAAACAAGCTGCGCGCACGCCGCACCAGTGCCACCGCGCTCCCGGCCGACAACTCGTCCCCCTCTGAGTAAGCCGGCGTTGGTCCTGCCCGCAGACCAGGCGCCCGTCGATTCGCCGCCCGCAGAACACGCGGTAGAGGCAAGTGTTTTCACCCAACACACTCTGACTGCTACGCCCGCTGCCGAGCCTCGCGACGAATCGGTCGTCATGCCACCGCCTCGTCGCGCTGCAGGGCCAGTCGTACCGCCTCGGCCGACACTCCGTAGCGCCGGCCCAGCTCGCGGAGAGTAGCACCCCCAGCCCGGTCGGTGGCCAGCGCCGCCAAGCAGGGTGGAATCGATCCCCAACGTGCGAGACGAGGAGGCAGCCTTCCGCTGGCTGAAGGTGGTGGAGCAGTCCGACCTGGTGGCCCCAACTAGCCGAAGACGCGGTGGCGGAGTAGCCGGTCCGCCACGCGGCCATGTCCGTCTTCTTTCTCGATTTCAGCTCCGTGATGGGTCAGCGCCGCCTGAGGATCACACCCTCATTGCTAGTCCCCTGTCACAATGTCAACCGGCATGGAACGTAGCGCCTTACGAATGGTTTCATGGGACACGTCGTATATCGCGGCGAGTTCGCGAAGGGACCGATCCCGTGCAAGTCGCCCAATATCGTCGCATTGGTCAGGTGTTAACTTTCTGCAAGGGCGCTTCGGCGTCGAGGGGCTGTCAAGGTTCCCCGTTGCCGGATCGATTTGCAGCACAGGAAGGAAGACCAACAACGCAGGTGTAATGCAACCAGCGAACCGATCCCCGTCGCTTCCGCCAACTACGGAATGAAGATTCCGAGCGTTTACAAAGTGAATGCCGTTTCGGGTTGTGAGCGAAAGCTCGTGACCCGTTTGCGTTGAGGCTGGTTTCGTGAAAACGATTTGGCTTCGAGGCTAGGTGGATGCTTTCCAGAGACTGACGCCGCTCGCGATGAGGCCGAGATGACTGAAGGCCTGCGGGAAGTTCCCGAGGAACCGCCCCGTGCCGGGATCGATCTGCTCCGGGAGCAGGCCGAGCGCGTTGGTGCGAGCGCACATCCGATTGAATCGCTCAAGCGCCTCATCGTAACGTCCTTGCAGAACCAGATTGTCGATCATCCAGAAGCTGCACAATACAAACGCGCCCTCACTACCCGGCAGGCCGTCCGGCGATTTTTCTGGAAGGTAGCGATAAATCAGCCCGTCTCCAGCTCCAAGCTCCCGC
Organism: uncultured Chloroflexia bacterium; assembly: GCA_963763125.1. Taxonomy (GTDB): domain Bacteria; phylum Chloroflexota; class Chloroflexia; order Thermomicrobiales; family UBA6265; genus JACCYX01. Next base: position 99,989 of record CAVXMV010000006.1, on the reverse strand, counting down.
TCGACAGCCTCGGTTGTCTTGATCACTCGCGGATGACAAGCGGGAATGACCCGGCGCAGAGGCAAGGCAAGGATGGCGGCATCGAGGTGGCCACCTTTAAGGCCCTGCCCGAGGAACTGCCCTTCTTCGCACCATGCATCCTCCAGGATCGAGCACTGGATGAGATCGGCGGTCTTCTCCCAGCGGTCGATGTCGCCCGTGAGCCCGAATTCCCTGGCCAGCCTGGCGCCGCGATTGAGCGCCACCTGGCAAATCCCCGCCGAGTAGGTCTGAACCCTTCCGGGGGTCCGGACTTCCCAGATTCCCTGGTCCGGCTCGTTCCATCGTTCGGCAGCCTGGTCGATCAGCCAGCGGAGTTTCGACCAAATGAAATCGTCCAGTTTGCCGCCGCCGGTAGCCCACTGGAAGGCGCAGTCGACCAACTCTCCACACACGTCATGCTGAACCTGTCCCGCTGCGCCATTGCCCCAACGGACCGGACCGGAGCCGCGATAGCCTTCGAGTTCGGGATCGAGTCGTTCGGCTATCTTCGGACTGCCGTCGAGGGTGTACATGACATTGATCGTGTCTTCCTTGCACAAGCTGAGTGCCCAAATGAGGAACTGTTCTGCTTCGGCCACAAGCCCGATTTTGCGCAGTGACTTTACCGTGAACGCGGCATCGCGCACCCAGACATATCGGTAGTCCCAATTGCGGGAACCACCGATGTGTTCCGGCAAGGAAGCGGTTGGGGCGGCGACCATCGCGCCGTTTGGCAGGTAGTCGAGCATCTTGATCGTGATCGCCGACCGGCGTACAAGATTGCGTTGGGGTCCCTGGTAGTCATACGCCTTCAGCCATGAGAGCCAGCCCTGAGTGGTATTTGTGACAGCGGCGACCGGAGCTTCCACCGAGGACGCGCCGACGCCTCCGTTCCAGCGCAAACAGAACGTGACTGATTCTCCCTTGTTCAACTTCCAGTGTCCTTCAGCCCGATTCAGCGGCCGCGACGACTCAAGGATCAGGTCAACCTCGGGATAGAGTATTGGTCGAAGGCGGATCCCATCGCGGTGGCGCTCGGGGTCGATTCCCCCACGGACGGTGATGGAAGCCGTTACATCGGCGGCGCCGTGGATGATTTCAACGCAGCGCAGGAGTTCGCCGGTGTTGGGCGTGCCCTCCACACCCAGATTTGCGTTGTCACGGAGTGGCATTAAGTCGGTGATCCGGAGAACTCCCGTTTCCAGCTCCAACTCGGTGATCAGGATCGAGGTATCACCGAGGTATCGGTGCCGCGCTCCCGTCACCGGCCCAGCGTCGATCCGGAACGCGCCACCGATGTTGCAGTCGAGAATGGAGCAAAAGATCGGCGCGCCATCGAAGCGCGGGAGGCAAAGCCAATCAATGGCGCCATCGATTCCGACGAGGGCGGCAGTGGTTCCGTCGCCGATCAGGCCGTGATCTTCGATTGGGAGATATCCATCGAGATAGACAAGGGGTTTGAAAGGATCGACGCTTTGCGGTGCGGGCATCATCCCGATATTGGCTTGGCTCAAGGGGCATTCCTTGGTTCATCCCGTTGTTGATGAACAAAGGGTACGCCCCGCGAGGTTGGTGAGTCTACCTTGGTTGACTGATTCGACACTAGGGGGCCGCTGGCAAATGCGCCGCAAGGTACGTCCCAAGCGACTCGTCAATTGGCCAGTACAAGACCGGCCACTACCAGAGAGCCTCGTTCCAGCAACGATCAGGCCGGGCGCTCTGCGTCCCAGGTCGTGTCGAGGTCGAGCGGGAACAATGGACGTCGAACATGCTGGAAGTCGAAGTTGGCGAGATTGACCGATCCCAATCCCGGAGTGTCGACATCGATATGGTGTTTGGTGATGGGGAGATAGCCGCCGCGCCACCGGATCGCAGCCTTCACAACGAGAATGTGCTGGCCGGTCGGGTCGATCCCGATCGATTTCAATTGCTGAAGGTCGCCTGGGGCCGTCTTGACACTTTCCAGAACAACCAGGTTGCCCGCAACCTCAATGATCGCGGTCGGACCATTGTGAACGGGTACGCCCGCGTTCTCGGGACCCTCATGGATCCAGAAACCGTCGCCGGCATAGCGGACCGTTCCTGTGATTGGTAGTGGATCGCCATGAAGCCGGTCCACTCTTGCGCCAACCGCCATCGAAACTTCGGCGCCGACTCCGGCATCATGTGCCTTCCTGACCGCGTCGGGGTCGGCAATGACAACCACCGAGCCAATCGCTCCCTGTTTCAGGAGTTCATCCAGAATCACCGTCCCGTCTCCCGGAGTGCCGCCCCCGATGTTGTCGCCAACATCGACAAGAACAATTGGCCCGTCCGGATAGGAGATCGCCTGGGCCACAGCGTCGGCAGGTGGAACATTTGCGACTACCATGTCGTGACGCAAGTCCCATGCCTGCTGCGCAATCCTTCCCGCGATGCGATTCGCGGCAGCCGGGTTGCCGTCCGTGATCGCAATCACACTCACCCCTGCATTATGTGTGTCGGCATAGGCGAATCCACCGGCGAGCGTAATCGAGAGCGCCTCTCCGCTCGACTCGATGGCGAACACCTGATTGAACAGCGTGGCAAACGGGTGGACTGAGGTGTTCATTGCCTGGGGGACCGGCATGAGCGGCGGAGAGGCAAAACCCATGGTTGGCCTGATCTCGCGCCTGACCGTGCGGACGAGAAGCGAGACCGCCTCCTGGGCCCGCGCGTTAATGTCGACGTGGGGATAGGTATCGTACCCGACGATGATCGTTGCCAGCTCAACAAGTTCCGGACTGGTGTTCGCGTGAAGATCCAGGGTGACCGCAATCGGCATCTCTGTCCCGACAATTCGCCGAACCCTGCGGACGATCTCAACTTCACCATCCGGGATGGCCTCGGCGACCATCGCACCGTGGAGAGTCAGCACGATTCCGTCGGCAGGGAGGGCATGTGCGATTTGATCGGTGAGGTTGGCCAGGAATCGTTCAAATGTTTCTCGATCGACTGGTCCACTGGCCGTGGCATTGGCGAAGAAGGTCGGCACGAGGTCGACCCCCTGAACACGGCAGCCATCGATCACGCCACCCAGGGAATGATTAGTGCCGGCGTAGATCCAGCATTCGTCTCCCTCGGCGATTTCCCATCGCTCCTCAGGTGTAGGTTCCGTTGAGAACGTGTGGGTTTCGTGCATGATGCCGCCGGTAATGAATCTCATGACGAACTCCTGTTGATATTTCCTGGTCTGTCACTCACAAACTGCGAGAAACTCGATCGATCAAACCGGGCGTCGTTGCCACAGGTGATCCAGACGGTCAATCGGTTCCCAATTCAATATCCTGCGGGCGTTGTAGTTGGTGAACCGATCATGAGGTGAATCGGCCAGGATATGCAGGAGGGGAAAGGGTTCGGGCAGATGCTCGACCGTTGCGGCGGCGGCCATGGCACGCCCTGAGTCGTTCCACGAGATGGTGAACGGTCCTGGAACGTCGCCATTCCTCTCCGAAGTCCCGGGATCGATGAAGCCGCTAAATAACAAGGTTGGGCAGGCTATGACATGCCGTTCGGCGAAGATCCGGCAGATTTCCTGCCCCAGGTGTTTGCTGACGCAATAGAGATTGTCACCAGGGCGCGGAGGAACCGTCGAGTCGATCGAGCGATCATCGTTGTACCCGGCAGGGTGCGGTGCCCAGGTCAGGATCGGCCCGGTGTGGACCACGCGCGAGACACCGGCATCGACCGCAGATCGCATGACGTTGTAGGCACCAAGCGTGTTGACTCGAAACGCCTGGACCGGATCGTGCCTCATCACCGTGCAGTTGATGACCGCATCCATTCCCTCGACGACGTCTCGAACGGCCGAAGGATCGGTGACGTCCGCCTGTACCTCGCTGTGAGGGGCTGCAGGCGGTGCAGGCAGTGGCGAACCCTCCGATTGAGGCGGTAGGCCCGCTATCTCGTCTAGCGCCCGGAAATCGCTTAGGCGGAGGACATGGTTACGCTCTAGCATTGCGGTAGTGATGGCGCCAAGAGGTCCCCCGGCGCCGAGAATGGCGATTGTCCGGGGAGCCGGCAAATCCACAATTGGTCCCGGCAAAGGTGGCCAGGTGGGATCGAGGACTATCATCGGGGCAGTTCCCGGACCCCGATGGTTTGCATCCCAGAGAAGTGGCTCGCGACTGGCGCGGCCTGCCGGATAGTGACTGTCCGTACCGCCACTGACAAGGTGAAACGGCGACCACCGGTTGCCACCAGGTTCCGCTGGCTTGGCATTAACCGCACCGGCAATCGCAGATACCGCATCGTCGATGTGTATCCAGTTGGGTCGAACTGGCCCGGTTTCGAATACCTGAGGGAACGTAACCTCATCCAGGCGAAGGATCAGGCATTCTATTGGCCGGATGCGGCTGATCTCGCGGGAGGCCACTTCCGCCAGGTAGGGAGCGAGCTGGTCGATCTCCGTCGATGGACGTGGCGCCCATGACTCGTCGATATGCCAGCCCGGTCCATAGGCGCTGAACATCCTCATCGATGAGAGCAGTACATATCGCTTTGCCTTCGTCGTAGTCAGCAGGTTCCAGGTGCCCCTGGACGCATGATCGAGCGCGACAAGCGGGTCGTCAGATTCTGGCAATCCCTGAATGACCACATCGCAGGTATCGAACTTCCGGCATGTATCAAGGTCGCGATCGTCTCCGACCAACGTCACGACATCGTGTCGAGCGGCCAGGGATTGTTGCAACAATCCCTGGAGTCGGTCTGGTATCCCGGTGAGAAGCACCCGCATGTAGGTCAGTTCCCTTCCCGGGGTAACTCTTCCGGCGGCAGGACCTGGTGCACGCCAGTGTCCGAAATCTCGGCCGGTATTTGATAGCTGATCGCAAGGTCAGGCGTAACACGATCCGTTCCACCATCGTGTCGCGAACGCATCAGGGCATCGAGCATCAGGGTCGTGATCAGCGTCCGCTCGATTGGATAGCTGGTCTGGCCGTTCAGTATCATCGATTCGATATGGCGGACCATGAAGATGAAATGCGAATGAGGGTATTTCTGGAGCCAGATCTGGCAAGCCATCTCGTGGTCGGGGCCAACCGCCGCAATACCCCAGTTGGCGATGACATCGTCACAATTGACGACAGCAGCCCGCAAGCCGTCCGCGTATTCGACGAGAAAGACATCCTTGATGCTCTCCCGCGCCAGCCGACGTTGGTCCTCATCAAGGTCGAAGGTGGCCAACGCCTTGTCGAGCAGGTCCGGATTCACCAGCCCATCGGCTACTGCCTTGGTGGCCGCCTCTCCCGAGAGTCCGCGCACTGCGACGACACCGGTTTCTCCACCGGCCCGGCGCTCCGCGTGCACCTGTAACCCTTCGAGGTTGTGGAATCCGTAGATCTCGGTCGGTCCATACCCGGCGACCACGATTTCGGTCATGGGTTCGCCAAGAGGCCATTCAGTTGCGGTTGGGATACGCCAGGCGAGGGGGATCGTCGATCCTGCATGGAGGGGGATGCCCAATCGTTTCGCCGTTTCGTACATCGACAAGGCGTCAACGGTGGTCTGGGCGAGATGCTTGTCGTTGAAGATCGGCACGAATTTGCCGGCGCTGACCATGCTGGCAACGGCCGAGTCGAACAGGCGGCGGCGAGGATACAGTTTTTGCTCGAACTCGTTGTATTCGAAATCACCGTGTTCACCAATGATCACGACGCCGTCGACCTGGACGCCTGTTCCACCACAGGCCAGGGCCTCGCCAACCGTCGGATAGCGAGGAATGTTGAACTCATCGGTCAGTGCCACACCCATGTCGTTCGGGTCGATCTGTTCCAGGTAGAAGGAGACAACTTCCAGTCTGGACTGGATGAAGTTCCCTTCCCATTCGTACCCCTTGATCAGGCGGGTCGCGATGACATCTGCGTGGGAATCCGGAAAGAACGTGGTCGCAATCACGGCGACCTTTGGGCGGGTCATTGGCTGCTCCATAAAGCTACGTATTGCTCGCGACAGGTTTTATTGGGGTGATGTGATCATATGCTGAAAGTGTCGTCAATCCTGCAACTCGTGCACGCCTGTGTGGTCCGCGGGCGAGGTGAAGATTTCCCTTTCAAGCCGACGGTATGGGCGCTCCGGGACGTGGGAGATAGATACCCGTGTCTGGTACCTTGTCGAACGCCATATAGGAAATGGCGAGTTCCGGTGTAGCCCGGCTGGCGCCTCCGTCGTGGAGCGATCTGATCAGGGCATCGAGCATGCCAGTGGTCAGCAATGTCCGCTCGACTGGATACGGTTCGGCGCGGTTGATCACCAAAGATTCGATCTGGCGAACGAAGAACAATGCATGCGAAAAGGGGAATGGCTGCAGCCAGATCATGCAGTCCAGGTCGTGACCAGGGCCGGTGGTGGCGACGCCCCAATTGCTGATGACCTCATCGCAGTTGACGATGGTCGCCTTGAGGCCATCAGCGTACTCGATCAGGAAAACCTCTTTCGTGCTCTGTTTCGCCTGCATGCGGATGTCATCTTCGAGTGCCAGAGAGCTGAACGCCCTGGCAAGTAAATCCTGATTCACCGTGCCATCGATTACGGCTCGCTTCGCGGCTGCTCCCGAAAGAGCCTGGACCGAGACCACGCCGGTCTCTCCACCGCGACGCCGTTCGGTAATCGCCTGGAGACCCTCGAGGTTGTGGTGTCCATAGATCTCGGTTGGACCAAAACCGACAATCAGGACTTCGGTCATGGGTTCACCAAGTGGCCAATCGGTTCCGGTTGGGATGCGCCAGGAGAGCGGAATCGTCGATCCCGCCAGGAGTGGAATTTCCAGGCGCCGTGCATTGTCATAAATGGCCAGGGCATCAATGAAATTCCAGGCGAGGTGCTTGTCGTCGACAATCGGTACGAATCGACCGGCGCTGACCATGCTGGCGATCGCGGAATCGACCAGGCGGCGGCGGGGATAGAGCTTCTGCCCAAACTCGTTGTTCTCATAGTCGCCATGCTCACCGATGATCACGATGCCATCGACCTGGACACCGACGCCGCCGATGGCCAGGGCCTCGCCAACAGTCTGGAAGCGCGGTATCCCGTAACGGTCGGTGAGCTCGATGCCCATGTCGTCATTGTGAACCTGTTCCAGGTACATGGAGACCACCTCGACACGTGGCTTGATCCGCTGGCCCATCCACTCGTATCCCGCAATCAGCGGGGTAATGAAACAATCAGCATGGGAACCGGGAAAAAAGGTGGTCGCGATGACCGCGACCCTGGGACGCTTCATTCCATTACTCCGCATTTGTTCGCGTGGACGACGCACGGCTCCGACAGATTGCTTCCGCGATATGACCAGAGGTGGTCTGGCTCGTCAATGCCTTTTACTCAGTAGTGACCGACAATCTGGAACTTTTGCGATTCGGAATTCCGTGCTACATCTAGTCTGATACGAACTTCGGGTGAACACTGGCGATTCCGGGGAGACGCCGCATCCGGGCGGACACATGATCGACGACACCCTGGCTGGCCAGACGTCCTGAACGGTCGATCACGGTCCGCCCCTACGAGATCTTGGTTGTGCAGCACCTACCCGAAGTCAGTATGCAGTGTCGAAACCAGCGGAGAGGGCGTTTACCTGTGGGGAAAACCGGAAGCAAAATCGCGTCGGTCGAAGCGTTCGTTCTCGTGGGCAACAAGGATTACGCCGCTGACGCAGGACTGGCGACCCCGATGCAGGGAGACGTCGCGAGCGAGGCTCGCCCGCTGGCATACGTTGGAGACCTGCACATTTGTGCGTACCCGCCACAAGCCCAGACATGCCTGGTGAAGATCACTGACGATCGAGGTGTCGTCGGTTGGGGCGAAGCCCACGCGCCACTTGGACCAAGGGCAACTGCGGCGGTTGTGACCGATGTGCTTGCACCGCTCATCATTGGTCAGGATCCGCTCGCGATCGAAGTTCATTGGCAGCGGATGTACGGCAGCCAGCGACTCCGTGGTCACGTCACGGGCTATCAGTTGGAAGCGATATCGGGGGTCGACATCGCCCTGTGGGATCTGGCAGGAAAAATCCATGATTGCCCGACCTATCAGCTTCTTGGGGGACCGTTCCGCACTGATCTGCCGGCCTACGCTTCCGGCGTTCCTGGTGCGACACCGGAGGAGCGCGCAAGCAGTGTCGAGCGTTTCATTGCCGAGGGCTACACGACAGTGAAGGCGTCGATTGGCCGGGGAGACGTCGATTCCGATCTGGATGGTCTTCGACCATTGATCGATGCCGCGAGGGGCAAGGCGGATGTGTTGGTTGACGGGCACGGCGCATACACCGCCGACACAGCCCTCCATGTGGCTCGCGAACTCGAACGGATGGGTGTCAAATGGTTCGAAGACCCCCTGCCGCCCGAGGATATCGACGGCTACGTTCGGCTATCGGCTGCGCTGGACATGCTGATTGTTGGCGGGGAGACTGAGTGCACCAGCTTCCAATACCTGGAGCGCCTCAAAGCCGGCGCTCAGGACCTGCTGCTGCCAGATGTATGCCGGGCCGGAGGCATTACAGAGGGTCGACGAATCGCGGATGTCGCCCGTTTGTTCAATCGCCGTTGGGCGGCGCATGTCAGTATGGGCAGCTCGGTACATGTCGCGGCCGCGGCCCACCTGGCGGCGTCGAGCGGAAACTTCCTCATCTTCGAGTTTCCCAGTTCCCCGAACCCGATCGGCGACACATTGTTGACGCGTCATTTGCGTCCGAAAGCGGGAGTCATCAAGGTGCCAGACGGACCGGGTCTCGGAATCGAATTCGATGCGGACAGACTCGCGGAACACCTGATTGCGTTTTGAGCATGGAGTAATACATGACAGGCCCGAATCACGACCATCCATTCTTTGGCGTCTTTGCCATTCCGCCCACACCGTTCATCGATTCAGGCGAGATCGACGAAGCGTCGCTTCGCCGATGCCTTGAGTTCTGCATCCTGGCAGGAACACATGGGATCGTAATGGGCGTCAATGCCAGCGAGGCGATCGCCCTGACCGATGCCGAGCGAATGCGTGTGGCGGAGATCACGATCGAGCATGTCGATCACCGGGTACCAGTCATCATAGGGGTCTCCGGTGTCTCAGCTGCCTCGTCCGTGGCGTATGCATCTCATGCCCGGGCCAATGGCGCCGATGCGGTAATGGCGATGCCACCCTACGTGCGGCACCCTCCCGCCGATGAGATTTTCGACTTCTATGCTGAAGTGGCTCAGGCGGCAAACGGTACGCCGGTTTGGATCCAGGATTACGTCGGACCGGTGGGAACGCCGATACCGGTAGCGCTAATGGCAAGATTGCTTCGCGAAATCGATGGGGTGGATTTCATCAAGGAAGAGACTGCCTACGCACCTCAGGTGATGAGCGAACTGGCCGCTGTGGCTGGTGACGACTTGAAGGGCATGATGGGCGGCATGGCAGGTCGCTACCTGCTGGAAGAGGCTCGGCGAGGAGGCTGCGGGACCATGCCAGCCTGCGAGGTCACTGACGCGCATGTAGCGGTCTGGAATGCGATCGCAGCCGGAGAGGACGTCGAAGCACGACGACTCCACACCCAGCTTCTGCCATTGCTCAACTACGAGGCGATGTATTCGTTCACGATCTACAAGGAGGTTCTCGTTCGAAGAGGGATCATTGCGTCGGCGAAGACACGGGTTCCCGGCGCCGGTCGGCTCGATGCCGACAACCACCGGGAAATTGATCTGCTGCTGGCCGACCTCGAACCATTGCTGACCCTCGGACTTCGACCGGATTTTTAGCTCGGCAGAGTGATCAACGTTTCGTTCAGGAGATGGCAAGAAGCGAACGCGTGCTTGAGCGTGGACTTTGGCTGGCACAAGACCGGCCATCGTCAAGAGATCGGCTTTCGAGAATGGCCCGGACTAAATGAACCAGCGCTGGTTGGCGCGACCTTCGTCGTATTCCGTCCTGGCCGCGTTGACCGCTGGTTCTTCGCTGACTTCGGCGATCGGGACATCCCACCAGCCTTCGAAGCCGCGAACTCGTTCCTGCGATTCGATTGGCACATAGATGAGGGTCGTGATCGATTCCGATTTTGCCTTCTCCAGGGCCGCGGCGAGTTCGGATGCAGTAGTAGCGGTGTAAGAAATGGCGCCGAGGCTCTCTGCGTTACGGGCGAAATCGATCTGCACAAGTGGGCCATCGAGCCGGTTGTTGACCGGGTCACGGTAGCGCAGTTCATTCCCGAAGGCGGGCGATCCGGACTGTGTCTGAAGTTCGCGGATGCAGCGGAAACCGCCGTTGTCGACGAGGACAATCGTCAGTTTGTAGCCCTCCTGGATCGAGGTCACGATCTCGGTGTGGAGCATCAGGTAACTGCCGTCGCCAACCATGACATAGACCTCGCGTCTGGGGTCGGCCATCTTGACGCCGAGGCCACCGGCGATTTCGTAGCCCATGCATGAGTAGCCGTACTCAACGTGGTAACCCTTGGGAGACATGGGACGCCACAGTTTGACCAGATCACCCGGCATGCCACCAGCGGCGCAGACGACGACGTCATCGGGGGCGGATGCCGCGTTCACCAGCCCGATCACCTGCGGTTGCGAGAGCGGCCCGTCCTTGTCGGGGTCGATCAGGTCGTCGACGGCGGCGTCCCATTCTGCCTTGAGCGCCGTGATTGGGGCGATTTGGCGCGGCGCACCGACCGACGAGCAGGGAGGATAGGGCACCGATGGTTGCCCTGGCGTCGCCAATCAACGGCATGGCGCCCATTTTGTGGGCGTCCATCGACCCGACATTGATTGCGATCAGTTGGAGATCCGGATTCTGGAATGCCGTTTTCGAGCTCGTTGTGAAGTCGGCGAGCCGGGTTCCGATCGCTATCACCAGATCGGCGTCGCGAGCTAATCGATTGGCGGCAAGTCCACCGGCAGCGCCTATGGGCCCGACGTTCCAGGGATGATTCCAAGGCAGAACACCCTTGCCGGCCTGGGTTTCGGCAACCGGGATCCCGTAACGGGAAGCGAATTCTCCCAACGAATCGGACGCCTCCGAGTAGATGACGCCACCACCGGCGATGATCAGCGGTTGTTTCGCGTTCCGGAGTAGATCGGCAGCGGTTTCCAGATCCTCGGCCACCGGGATTGGGCGGCGAACCTTCCACACTCGCTTCTCGAACATGCTGCTCGGGAAATCGAACGCTTCGGTTTGAACATCCTCGGGCAGGGCGAGGGTGACGGCGCCAGTTTCGGCCGGATCGGTGAGAACTCGCATGGCTTCGGGAAGGGCCGAAACGAGTTGCTCCGGCCGGTAGATCCGGTCCCAATATTTGGAAACGGGCCGGAACGCATCGTTGACGCTCATATCCTGGCTGAGCGGGTATTCGAGCTGCTGGAGGACCGGGTGAGGTACGCGGTTTGCAAAGATGTCGCCTGGCAAGAGCAGTACGGGCAAGCGGTTGACCGTAGCGAGGGCGGCACCGGTGATCATGTTCGTGGCCCCGGGACCGACTGACGAGGTGCAGGCAAAGGTCTGGAGTCGGTTCTTCATTTTGGCGTAGGCGGCGGCAGTGTGAACCATTGCCTGTTCGTTCTGGGGCCGGTAGAACGTCAAGTCATCGCCGACTTCCTCAAGCGCCTGGCCCAATCCGGTGACGTTTCCGTGACCGAATATTCCGAACATCCCGGCAAAGAGCCTCTGTTCGATGCCGTCGCGCTCGGTGTATTGGACCGCGAGATATTTGACGATCGCCTGGGCGACGGTCAGGCGCATGGTGGTCATGTCTTGCTGGCTCCTTTGCCATCGGATGCGATCAGGATGTTCGCTTGCCGGCACCGGCATTTACGCGGGCGTCGATATCCTGCCATGTCGTGGAACCCTCGTTTTGATCATCGTTCCAGGTTGCGCGAACCCAGGCGTAGGCAGGATCGTCCGACGGTTGCATGGTGCGGACTGGCTCGTCTCCGGCGAGGACATTGAGGTAATAGCCGGTGTAGCCATGGGCGATTGCGAAGGCGTGATAGCCTTCGGGAACGAGCAGGAGATCGCCATCCTTGATCACCCAGGCGTGGTCAAACGAGCCGTCGGCCGTGTAGAGGCGTTGCAGGCCGAAGCCCTCGGGTGGATCGATCCGGTAGTAATAGATCTCTTCGAGATTCGACTCAGCAGGCATGTTGCTGACATCGTGCTTGTGCGGCGGGAAACTGGACCAGTTACCGCTCGGGGTGAAGACCTCGACGACGAGCAGGGTGTCGGCCGGGAACTCCGGTTTGATGATGTGATTGATCTGGCGGGCGGCATTTCCGGCGCCACGAATCTCGACGTCGATGTCATCGGGCTCGATCAAGCCTGGGTGGGAAAGCCCTGGTTGCCCGTGATCCGGTGATTCCGATTTCGCAATCGATTGTGGCCAGTGATCGTGAGATTCGATTCGCGCGGCAAGTAGAGTGCAGTTGGCTTGCCGTCGAATACAGTGCCTGGCCGGCTGATTTCCCATTGGGATCCGTGGGTATCTACGGTTGCCGCTCCCTGAGCGGCACCAGGCAAATTTCGTCGTCGCCCGGAGGAATAGTTGAAGAAACCACCGGCCTGGATGCGGACCGTGCGCAGGCTGACGTAAGTCCATCCTGCCTGTTCAGGACCCACATCCACACCGGTGCTGGGGAAGGTGATGGCAGTGGAATGGAGCAAGAGTTCGTCGGGTTCACGCACTGATGGACATCCTTGCATTTGTGTTTTCGGGAGCGAGTGGTTCGAATTCTTCAAGCGTAACCGGGCGACCTGCTTCGCGCGATCGCTCGGCGGCGGCGGCCAGCAGGAGGGCGGCGCGCCCATCGCCGCCGGTCACTTCGACCTCGGTGTCCTTGTCGATAGCGTCGACGAACGAGAGCAGTTCGGCTTCATAGGCGCGCGCGAATCGGGCCAGGAAGAAGTACTGATGGTCCTCGTGGACACCGGAGGATGTCGAACTGGCGCACGGGGGTTTGGCGGGAGTCGCCCACCATCAGCGCGCCCTTCGATCCGAAGATCTCGGTGCGCACGTCGTAACCGAATCCGGATCGGCGGCTGTTCTCGATGGTGGCCAAGGATCCATCGGCAAATCGCATGGTTACCACGCTGGTGTCGATGTCTCCAGCGCCACGAATGTCGTCACCGGTGAGCGCGCTGCCGACGGCGATATACGTCGATCGGATCCTCGCCCTTGAGCCAACGCACGCAATCGAAATTGTGGATTGTCATGTCACGATAGAGGCCGCCTGATTTTTCGACATAGGCGAGCGGGGGCGGAGCGGGGTCGCGCATTGCGTCGCGAATCATCTCGATTGCCCCGAGTTCTCCGTCTACGATCGCCCGCTTCGCACGCGCATAACCGGAATCGAAGCGCCGCTGGAATCCGACCTGGAGCCGCGTTCCGGCCCGAACGACGGCGGCGATGGCCCGATCGGTGGATTCGAGATCGAGTGCGATCGGCTTCTCAGTAAAGGCACTCTTGCCAGTTCGGGCCGATTCCTCGATGTAGTGAGCGTGCGTTTCCGTCGATGAGGCGATGATCACGGCGTCGATCGTCGGATCGTCGAAGATGAGTGAAACATCGGTCGATGCATGGTCGAGCCGGTATTCCGAGGCTATCGATCGCAGCGCGGTTTCGTTCGCATCGACAAGTGCCGCGAACTCACATCGTTCAGGATGGGCGAGCAGGGTCTTGAGATGGACCTGTCCAATCCGGCCACATCCAATAAGGCCGACCCTGGGACGAGCGTTCATTCAACCTTTCCTCTCGAAGCGGAAGTGACCGCCAGCAGCTCCAGCGCAGCTTCGGAAATGTGGCGCGGGGTGAGCCCGTACTTTTCCAGAAGCGCATCGTTCGGTCCCGATTCACCGTAGGTGTCTTGCCAGCCAATCCGCCGCATTCGCGTTGGTTGATTCTCGGCGAGCGTTTCGGCAACGGCGCTGCCCAAGCCGCCAATGATCGAGTGATCCTCGGCAGTGACGATGGCGCCGGTCGCTGGCGGCGAGGGCGCAGATCGCGTCGGTATCAAGTGGCTTGAGGGTTGGCACATGGAGCACGCTCGCCGAAATGCCATGCTCCTGAAGGAGATGTGCGGCTTCGAGCGCGCGGACTGTCTGCACACCGGTGCTGATGATTCCGACGTCCGCACCTTCGCGCAGAAGGTGAGCCTTGCCAATCTCGAACGTGTAGCCTGCGTCGAAGATAACGGGGGTGGCGTCCCGCGTGACCCGGAGATAGGTGGGGCGATCGTCTTCCATCATCGCCGCCATCGCTGCCTGCAGTTCCACGGCATCGGCAGGGACGATTGTGACCACATGGGGCATGGCCCGGAAGACGGCGAGGTCTTCGACCGATTGGTGCGTCTTGCCGGTCTTGCTGGTGAGGATGCCGCTATAGGCGCCGCACATTTTCACATTGAGCGAGGGCTGGGCGATTACGACCCTGATCTGGTCAAGAGCGCGCTTGGCGACGAAGGCGGCGAAGGTGCTGATCCATGGCACATAGCCTGTGGTCGCCAGTCCCGCCGCGACCCCGAGCATGTTCTGCTCGGCGATCCCCATCTCGAAAAAGCGATCTGGATGGGCGGCGGCGAACATGTCCGCCTTGGTCGAATTGGCGAGATCGCCATCGAGAACAACGAGGTTCGGATACGTGTTGCCAAGCGAAACCAGTTGTTCGCCCCATGCCTCGCGAAGTCCGACGGACCGGGATTCTGTCGTCAACAAGGATGCTGTAGAGATCATGACTGGACTCCCTGAAGCTCGGCGACGGCGTCCGCCAACTGTTGGGCGTTGGGAGGAGTGGCGTGCCAGTTGAAGTCGTTCTCCATGAACGAGACACCCTTGCCCTTGATGGTGTGGGCGACGATCACGGTCGGTCCAGTCGATGTAAGCGACAGCGGCATCGAAGGCGGCTGTCAGCGCTTCGTGGTCGTGGCCATCGGTCTCAACCACGTTCCAGCCAAAGGCGGCGAACTTTGCTCCCGGATCGCCGATTGGTTCGTCCCGCGTGAAACCCGAGGCATCGGGCCAACCGAATTGCGGCAGACGGTTGTAGTCCACGATGGCGGTCAGGTTGCTGAGCCTGTAGCGACTCGCGACGAATGCGGCTTCCCAGATCTGGCCCTCCTGGATCTCGCCGTCGCCAAGGATGACCCAGGTGTGGAAATCGTGACCTCCGAGTCGTGCACCGAGAGCCATGCCGATTCCTGGCGAAAGACCCTGACCGAGCGAGCCGGTGGACATATCGAGACCCGGCAGGGCCGTCATGTCCGGGTGCCCCTGAAGGCGGGAGTCGATCGCATCGAAGGTCGCGAGTTCCTCCACCGGCAGATACCCTCGAAGTGCGAGCACGGTGTAGAGCGCGATCGAGGAATGACCCTTGCTCAGGATGCAGTCGATCGCGTTGGGGGTCGTTCGGGTGGTTTGGATCGATCCGCAACCTGTTGAAATAGAGATTGATGAGGATATCGGTCACGGAGAGGGGGCCACCGATGTGTCCCGCGCCAGCGGTGTGGACTGTTTCCAGGATGAGCTGGCGTGTCTGTGAAGAAAGCCGCTTCAGGTCGCCGACTTCAGTGGAGAGAGACGAAAGTGCCGTAATGGTCATGATTCAACCCTCCGTTCCTGGACCGCAGCGAGACAGGTTTGGACAACGTCGAGGTTGTGGCGAGCATTCCGGGTTTGGTCGCCACGACACGTATCCTGTTCAATGATTACGTAATTGTCGAACCCTATATTGAGAAGTTTCTCAAGGATCGCGGCGACCTGAGCACTTCCCTCGCCAAGTGGACAAAATATGTAATTTTGCAGCGCCCCTAGAAAACCCCAGCGGTTCGACCGAGCGTCAGCGAGAACGTCGGGATCGACATCCTTCAAATGGAAATAGCCGATCGCCTCCACATTGGCTTCGACAAAGGCCAGCGCGTCGCCACCCCCAAAGGCATAGTGGCCGGTGTCGAAGCAAAGGTCAACAGGGGTACCCTTGAGTCGACCCATGAGTTCTGCCAGTTCGATGGGGCTCTCGATATAGCTTCCAACATGATTGTGGTAGTGAAGGTGGAATCCCAGTGGCGCAACCACGTCGTGAAGACGTTCGAGATTGTTGGCGATCCGGTCGTAGCCTTCTGCGTCGAGCGACTCAGAGCCGTCGGTTGGAACTGATCCAGCACACGCGACTCGCCGGGGACGAAGTGAATCCGCAACGATAAGGTGACAGGCATCGATGCTCTGGAGTGTTTCGAGGAATGGCCTGATTTCCTCTACGTCTCGATCGAACTGGCTGTCGTTGAGGAAATCGAGCCATCGATAGGCCCCAGTAAACGTCATGCCTCGTGACTCCCGCTCGCAATTGAGCGAATCGGGATCGGTTCCGAAGCTGGCGTCCCATTCGGTGGCGACGTATCCGGCATCGTGTATTTCGTCGAGGATCTGCGGGAATGGGACGACTGGACGCCAATCCTTCAGGTCGAAGTTGTTCCAGTTGACGGGGGCAGTGCCAATTCGAAGAGAACTGGCGTTTTCGACGTGGGAGCCTGGTCCCTGGGTAGTCATATGCTCAAATCCTCGATCACCCAGCATGCAAAAGCAGCGGTGGATGGTGCAATCAATCCTGGCCGACCAGTGCCTGAAGGAGAGCCGGAAGGTCCGCGAAGATAAAGTCCGGCAGTACTTCCGCGGTAGCCAGGTCCTCTCTCTGGGAGACTCCCGTGAGAACCAGCGCTGTTTTCAGGCCCGCTCGATGACCGGACACGATATCGGTATCGAGCCTGTCGCCCACCATTACTGCTTCCTCAGGCTGCACACCGAGCTGTTCGACGCCTTTCAACATCATCAGCGTTTGCGGCTTGCCGACGACGATCGGTGTCCTGCCCGAAGCTGCGGAAATTGCCGCGACAACGCTCCCCGCACCAGGCTGCATTCCAGTTTCATGCGGCAGTGTGGCGTCGGCGTTCGTGGCCACATATTTGGCCCCGGCCCTTACCGCATCGCTCGCGAGTCTCAACTTCTCGTAGGTGAATTCAAGGTCCAGACCAACGACGACGGCATCCACCGGCTCGTCTAGATGGTCGAATGCTGACCTGAATCCGGTGCCGGAGAAGAGTGTTTCACTCAACGCAGGCATCCCGACGGGAAGGATAATCGCCCCTTCGGCGAGGTCGTCCTTCAGGAAGTCCCGGGTTGCTGTGGATGAAGTCTGGATCATCGTTTCATCGACCTCCACACCCATCTCAGCCATGCGCTTCACATAGGTCGCAGGTACTGCCATGGAATTGTTGGTCGCGAGCAGGAATTGAATGCCACGAAGGGTGAGGGCATTGAAAAGATCGGCCACGCCAGGCAATGGGGACTTGCCTCGATAGAGCACGCCATCCATGTCGAAGATGAACGCCCTGACATTTTGCAATGCGGAGTGCGATTGCGTCGTGGAAGAACTTGAAACCACATCGGTCATTTGAGGAACTCCGCGTCAGGTGGACAACGAAAGGACATTCAATTGCTACTTGCCGCCAATTGCCTCGACAATCGCCGCGTTGAACTGTGGCAGGTCGGCGGGAACTCGCGATGTGATCAGATTGCCGTCGATCACGAGAGCTTCGTCAACATACTCGCCACCGGCGTTCCTGATGTCATCGCGAATCTTGTTGACTGCGGTGACCCTTCGGTTTTGCAGGACGTCAGCCGAAATGAGGAGCTGCGCGCCATGGCAGATGGCGGCAACTGGCTTGTTGGACTCAGTGAAAGCCTTGGTCCAGGCAACGGCGCCATCATCGATGCGGAGATTTTCCGGAGCTCCACCGCCAGGGATCAATAGGAGGTCGAATTCGTTCGGCGATACGTCCGCAAACGTGGTCGTTGCTTCGATCACCGCACCCTTTTTTCCTTCGATCGGACCTGTCGAGGTGCCGATCACCGTGATTTCGGCGCCGGCGCCATTGAGTGCCTCGATTGGGGAGGTTGCCTCGATATCCTCGAAGTTCCGGGCAAGTACGACAGCAACCCGCTTTCCTGTACTGGTCATTTCGGCGACACTCCATTGGTGTGGACTCGAATGGTGTTCGAGTCGATGTCGTTCATCGATGCATTGACTTTAAGCATAGACGCAGGAGGGGTGATTGACATGGGTGATTGGGTTCCTGGAATCGATTCGTTGCCGAAACTCTCGGACATCGAACGACGCGTGCTCGCAGCGATTGACGAGCAGGCGGTGATCGATTTCCATGGGGGTTTGGTGCGAATTCCTTCGGTGAATCCACCAGGCGATGTTCGCGAGGCAATTGCCTATTGTGAGGCGCCGTTGGCAGAGGCTGGATTTGCGACCGAGATCGTCTCCCAGGACGAGACGATGCCGAGCCTGATCGCCACAATTGGCAATTCGAACGGCCCGACGCTTGCATTCAACGCCCATGTCGATGTCGTGCCGATTGGAGAATCTTCGGCATGGAAATACGATCCATTCGGCGCCGAAATTCACGATGGCAATATCTACGGCCGTGGCGCGGGAGACGACAAGGCCAGCGTTACCGCGCAGGTGATGGCAGCGCTGGCACTGGTGCGATCGGGCGTGCCGATCAAGGGCAAACTCATCGTCAATGAAGTCGCGGATGAGGAGTCTGGCGGCTTCCTGGGCGCCAAGTTCGTGACCGAAAACGATTTTTTTGCTCCAGACTTTGTGATCGTAGGCGAACAGACGATGAACGAAGTTGCCCTGGGCGAGAAGGGCGCGTCCCCGACGGTGATCACAGTGCGCGGCCGGACAGCGCACGGGGCTTTACCGTGGGAAGGGGCGAACGCGATCGAGGCAATGGCTGAAATCATCGTGGCACTTCGGCGGAACTACTGGCCAATAATCGGCCAACGGACGAACCCGTACTTCCATCCCTCGTCAGGTTCGGTCAACTTGTTTACAGGCGGCGTGAAGACTAACGTCGTGCCGGACTTTGCGGAGATCTATGTCGATCGTCGACTGGTGCCCGGTGAAGATCCAGAAACAGTATCCAGAGAGATCGAGAAAATCGCCTGCCAGGCTGTCACCGAGATGCCGGGGATCAGCGTAGAGGTGATTGAACGATGGAAGGGAACACCAGCCACGTTGACAGAGGAAGATAGCCCGCTGGTCCAGGCAATGGTTGGCGCGAACGATCGGTTGGGTCTTTCGACATCGCTCCGAGGATTCAGCATGGCGACCGATGCCCGGTTTTTTGCCCACAAGGGAATCCCCACGATCATATACGGTCCTGGCGATCCCCGGTTGGCCCATGTTCCAGACGAGTGGGTGGGTGTTGACGAGTTGCTCCAGGCTACGCGTGCGTATGCACTTGCAGCGGTTTCTATGCTGACATAGCGTCTTATTGCAGTTTCAACGGACGATGACGACATGGTTGCGTCCCGGTGCAATGTTTGAAGGAGTTCAAATGACCAAGGAAGCAAACGCGATCAAGACTGCGTTGGCCTATGTACCCACGTACACGGCCTACCAGCAGCCTTATATGCCATTTGTCGGCGCCCAGATCGCGGTACGGCTAAACGGTGACCTGGCGCTCAATCACGCGGTTGGGTTCTCCGATCTGGCAGAACAGACCCCGCTTAATGTTGACCATCTTTTCCGCATTGCATCGCACTCGAAGACGTTCACGGGAGTCGCCTGCTTGCAGCTGGTGGAGCAAGGGAAGCTGCAACTTGACGACTTGGCGAAGAAGCATGTACCTGAGCTTGCGAAATCGCCAATGGGCGATGTCACGGTGCGTGAACTGCTTGCCCATGGGTCGGGCATGACCCGTGACGGCGACGACAGCACGTTCTGGGGATTGGCGAAAACGTTCCCCGATCGGGACGAACTCCTGAAAACCATCACGAAGCACGGCAAGGTGATCGAGCCGAACGAGCACTTCAAGTACTCGAACATCGGCTACTCCCTCCTCGGTCTCATTATTGAATCAGCATCCGGCGTTTCCTATCGCGAATACGTCACAACATATATTGTCGACAAGCTAGGGCTCAAGGACACCGGTCCTGATTTGCTGATGGAGCGAATCGACGACTACGCGAAGGGGTATTCGAGTCGCGCTCACGGTCCGGAACGGATCGAGATCGAGCACATCGACACGTTTGCGGAGAGTGCGGCTACGGGCTTCTATTCGACAGCTGCGGAACTAACGAGCTATTTCGTTGCCCATCTCGATGGAGACGATCGATTGCTGACCGATGCATCGAAGCGTCGGATGCGGCAGGTGCAGTGGACGATCACGGAAGACTCAGCCTATGGTCTGGGGCTGAGCATTACGACGATCAACGGACGGACGTACCACGGTCACAGCGGTGGTTATCCTGGTCACATCACCATTTCGAAGTTGGATCTTGACCGCAAGTTGGCAATCTCCGTGCTGACCAACTCGAATGACGGGCCAGCGGCGACGCTATGCACCGCAATCCTGCACCTGATCGATCTGGCACTCACGGACAAGGCGAAGACGGAGCCTCGCAAAGCCTCGGAACTGGGGAAGTTCGAGGGAAGATTTGCCACACTTTGGGGAGTCTTCGATGTCGTCAACCTTGGTGGACGGTTGTATGGAATGACTCCGGCTTCGCCAAACCCGGCCACCGACGCCGTGGAGTACGAGGTCGTTTCGAGCACGGAACTCAAACCCGTCGGCGACAAGGGATTCGGTGGGTACGGCGAGTTGATGCGCTACACGTTCAACAAGGATGGCAGCGTCAAGCGCATTCGCGGAGAGAGTGGCGCCAATCTGGTGCCGATCGACGACTTCAAGTTGCCCCAGAAAGTCACCCGACCGGAGTAGTTGCGAGAAGGTCGTGGAGTTCATTCACACACGATGTGCCGCCCCTTCGTGTCTGTATTCGAAAGATCGCGAACGTGCCGCGGTCAACCGCGATTGTCCGCACACCTCAAAACAGTTTCCCAGGTTGGCCGCCACAAGTGAGGCCACTCGCAGGAATTCGGACCTCCTAAACAATCCTTACTACAACTTCGCTCGCGGCTCAGTGAGATCAAGCGACTTTGTTTCGATCACTGGCAGGATGACCTTGAGGAAGTCTGCAACTGACATCGCGCCCAAATCCTCGCCTGACCGCAGGCGGACGGCGACCATACCAGCTTCTTCCTCACGTTTACCAATCACGAGCATGTAGGGCACCTTTTGAAGCTGGGCGTTGCGGATCTTGGCCTGCATGCGACCACCTGAGCGGTCGACATCGGCACGGATGCCAGCTGCCTTGAGCTGATCGAGGACAGCATCGGCGAACGGATACTGATCGTCTGTAATTGCCACGATCGCCACTTGCTGAGGCGCGAGCCAAGCCGGGAAGGCGCCGGCATAATGCTCGACAAGTCCTCCCACGAAGCGCTCCATCGAACCGAGAAGCGTGCGGTGAATCATGGCGACCCGATGGCGTTCACCGTCCTCGGCGATGTAGTTGACGTCGAATCGCTCGGGCAGGTTGAAATCGACCTGGATCGTTGGGCCCGTCCAGGCGCGGCCAAGCGCATCAAGCCACTTGACGTCGATCTTCGGGCCGTAGAAGGCACCTTCGCCTTCATCGAGCGTGTAGGGCAGCTGGCGGAGCTCGAGAGCTTTCTTGAGGGCGTCAATGGCCTGGTTCCAGACCTCGTCGTCGCCAATCGCCTTTTCCGGCCTGGTGCCGAGATAGGCCTCGAACCGGTAGCCGAAGATGTCGGCCAGGTGGTCCACAAAGTCGATGACGCCAACCACTTCGTCGATTACCTGATCGTGCGTGCAGAAAATGTGCGAGTCGTCCTGGGTGAATCCCCGGACCCGGAGCATGCCGTGGAGTGTGCCCGAGCGCTCGTATCGATACACCGTACCCAGCTCGGCCAATCTAATCGGAAGCTCCCGATAGGAGTGGACGGTGTTCTTGTAGATCAGGATGTGCCCCGGACAGTTCATAGGTTTGAGGTAGTAGTCGACCTCATCGATCGTCAGAGGTGCGTACATGTTCTCGCCATAGGTTTCGAGGTGCCCGGACGTTCGGTACAGTTTTTCGGATCCGATGTGGGGTGTGTAGACCAGATCGTAGCCACGTGCGAGTTGTTCCTGCTGCTCGAACTGCTCGACCAGATAGCGGATCATGGCGCCCTTGGGATGCCACAGGATCAACCCGGGACCGATTTCCTCGGAAACCGAAAAGAGGTCAAGATCCTTGCCCAGTCGTCGATGGTCGCGCTTCTGGGCTTCCTCGAGCAACGCGAGATAGTTGTCGAGTTCCTCCTGAGTATGCCAGGCCGTGCCATAGATGCGCTGCAGCATCGGGCGTTTTTCATCGCCTCGCCAGTAGGCACCCGCGATCGATTGCAGCTTGAACGGACCGATCTCCCGTGTGTTTGTGACATGCGGTCCGCGGCAGAGGTCGAGGAAATCTCCCTGGTGATAGGTCGTGATCGTCTCGCCCTCAGGGAACGCTTCAATCAACTCGATCTTGTAGGGGTTGTCCTTGAAGATCTCAAGCGCCTCCTCGCGCGAAATTTCCTTGCGCTCGAAGACCTCATTTTTCTTCTTGTGATGACGCATCCGCTTTTCGATCTCCTTGAGATCGTCGGGCGTCAGCGATCGGGGCAGGTCGATATCGTAATAGAACCCATTGGCAATTGCGGGACCGATAGCGAACTTCGCGTCTGGGAAAATCTCCTGTACGGCCTCGGCCATCAGGTGTGCGGTGGAATGGCGCATGCGCGCAAGTTCATAGGCACGGCTGTCTTCCGGATCGACCGCAATGTCCATCCCTTCGAGTTCGGCAATTTCTGTCGACATGGTGTCCTCCCGATTTCCCGTGGACTTTTGTACACAGGGGTGAAACAAACGAAAAACGGCCCGGCCGTCCGCAAGGGACGCCGGGCCGACGTGGTTCCACCCTCATTTCGAGCATCTCCGGGAGAGGGCCGCTGATGCTCGCTTGATTCGACCTGATATCGGAGGCAAACCGGGATACTCTACCAAGCCAGCGGCTGTTCGAGGTCCTGCTCACAGGTGGTATCGCGACCGATTGGCGACGGTCCGGCTTTCACCATTTCCGGATTCGCTGGCGTGCCCGATTGGGCGACCTGTCCTGTTCAACGCGTGGACTATTCAATTGTTCCCTAGTTTAGGAATGACCAGACGCGGTGTCAACACGAGACGCAAATTACGGTAATCGCAAGATGTAGAGGCTACGCCGTAAAAGCGCCGAGTATGAGTGATCCTCGCTGCGCTCTGGACAGGAGCCGGATTGCCCACGCACTGGCAGGCGAGGTGTCGCTTCCAGTCAACTTGCTTCGCTGCACGGTACCGCCCCTACGCGATAGGGTTGTGAAATCGATTACCTGAAGACCATGTCACTCGGAGGTCGGTAAGGTCGCCACATCCGGAGGAGATTGGTGATCCTTGCCCTTGGCCTTCCGGAACGTGAGTAAACCTCGAACGGCAATGAGCGCTACGGCGGCAATGGCAGCGACCCATAGGCTGGTTTCGGCGACGCTTGACCTGCCACTGGCAACCACAGCCTCAATTGGAGCGGCCTGGGCGGCCACAGGCTGATCTGCCTTTGGTTTCTCGACGGCGATCGGCGCTTCGATCGGCACGAAAGCGGTTTGCGGAACGGCGGAGCGGGCGATATTGGCGACCGAAGGGTCGATGAACGATGCGACTTCGCCGTCGAAGGCGTTTCCCGACTCGATCAAGGCAGCTTGCTGATGGAAACCGAAGTCGAGCAAGGTGGCATTGTCGTCATACCAGTCGCCAGGGGCCACACCATCGAGGGTGACAGCGATCATTTCCGCGTCGTCACGTTGAGCGATATTGACGAGGCAGTAGCCAGCGTCATCGTCATAGCCGGTCTTGCCGGCCTGGACCGAAGGATACTGGTTCAGCGATCGATTGGTGTTCGAGACTGAGATCGAGCCGTCTGCAGTCGTATAGTTTGTGGTGCCCATGATCTCAATCAACTTTGGATAGTGTGTGACGAACCGGTTGAAGGCCGCCACATCAGCCGCTGATGAATAATGACCATCGACGCCCCAACCACTTGGGTTCATGAGATGGGTGTTTTCGAGACCCATGTCCTCGATTCGTTGGTTCAGCAGATCCAGGAAGTGCTGCACAGCTTCTTCTTCGGTGTCGCCCGGGCGTGCTCCGAGCGAACGCGCGATTGCATTTGCGGCATCGTTTCCGGAGGGCAGGAGCATGCCGTAGAGCATGTCCTCCAACGTGTAGGACTCACCTTCGCCAAATCCCATCAGTGTGCCGCGCGAACCAAAGTACTCACCATCAGGTGCCCGCAGGTCGAAGTCTGAGGTCGTGATTACGGTATCAAGTGGGGCCATTTCCACGGCCTGCAATGCAGTGAACACTTTGGTCAGGCTCGCGATGGCAACGCGTTCATTGGCGTTTCGTTGCGCGAAGATATTGCCGGTTGTGGCATCAACCACGATATAGCGCTGGGAGGTGATCTGAAGTTCCGGGGCTTCCTGGGCACTTGTTTCCTCAAGCACCGTTGGAAGTGACACAATCAGGATGGCGATCAGCGTGCGAAGCCAACGGCTCAGGTTCATGGAGATGGCCTCGGTATTCAAGAGCGTGGGAGCAACGGCGCGTGCATGAGGTAAGGCTCCCGGCAGCGCGAGCGAACTGGTCGGTGCGGTGCGCGAAGTACAATACAACGTTTGGTCACGTGCAGGGAAGAAAACAAAACAGCCGCGACCTGATATTGATCGCGGCTGTATGTTGTGGTCCTTATAGGACAACTCTTGAACCCCGACTTCCCTGGGCTGGAGCAGTCCTAGTCGAACACTTGTTCTTTTCCAGCTCATGTCGCCGCGGCGTCCGGACCGAAGACGAGCAAAGCGCGTTCCCGTTCCCGGGGGTGAGGGCGGAGTTTCCTGCCGAGGAGGTGTGTACCGACCCGACCGGACACACCGAAGCGGTGCGGATTGTCTTCGACCCCGAGTAGGAGCAGGCCGCCCAGGAGCCGACCACGACGGACGGCGGCGAGCTCGCTCGCCAGCAGTACCTGCGCAACGACCCCCACGTCTACCGCTGCCACGCGAACACCTGCGTTCCCTTCCCGGCTCACTGAGCGCCGCTTCCAACAAGCGTCCGAACACCAGCCGTCGGTGAGGATTAGACGGGTTGCAGGGACCTCTCGAAGAAGGTCGCCAGTTCCTCGGCAACGGTCTCCGGCGCGACCACGGGAGCGAAGTGCCCGACACCCGGAACGTCGTGCACTTGCGCGTCGGCGGCATGGCCGGCGATGTGGCGCGCGGCATTGCCGAACGCTGCCTTGAGCAGGGTCTCCGTACCCGTCAGGAGCAGCACCGGCACGGTGACGTGCGCGAGCGCCTCGGGGGCATCCGGCCCGGGCCCTTCGGCGGCCATGACTTGCTGGACGAACACCAGCAGCTCCGGAACGCCGACGGCCCATCGCTCGTGGAAGTCCGTCCCGTCCAGTGCCGCGATCTCGTCGTCGTTGCAAATCCCGATGAGGAAGGCGCGGACGGCATCGACCACGCGGCCCTCGGCCGCGGCCAAGCCCACCTGCTCGATCGCAGCGGCGAGGCGACCCAGGTCGGCCTGTCCCTCCGGGCCGAAAGCCTCCGCGCTCCCGCCGGACTCCCAGGCGGCCACCGCGGCCGCAGCATCGGTCCGCTCAGCTGCGCCGAGCACCAGGGGCCCGCCGCCAGACCAGCCCATCAGGCAGGCCGGTTCGCCGATGCTGGCGACGAACGCGTCGACGTCCTCCTGCAGCCGGGGCAGTGAGTGGTCCGGGTGGTCGGCAGACAGCCCTCGGCCGCGGGTACTGGGCAGGTAACAGGTGAACCGGTGAGCGAGGTGGGGCACCAATGCGTCCCACGCGAACTCACCGTCCCCGATCGCCCCGTGGACCAGGACCAGGGGTGGCCCCTGCCCGACCACTCGTCCGATGATCTCGGTGCCGTCTGCGGAGACGGCTCGTTGGATGCGTCCTTTGGTCATGGCGAGCCTCCTGGGTGTGGCGCCGCGGTTCGGCGCGTCGGCTCCCATTCTCGACAGCGCAGCGGGCCCACGGCATCGGCGCGATTGACCAATCGGCGGCGGCGGCACTACGCGGTTGTGCGTAGGGGGCTGTGCGTCACTGTGCGGACCTCATGCCGTGGTCGATGGCGTAGCGCGCGGCCTGGGTTCGGGACTCCACGTCGATCTTGTGGAAGATGTTGGTCAGGTGCCGCGCCACCGTGCGGTCGCTGATGAACAATGCCTCGCCGATCTGCCGGTTCGAGCGGCCTTCCGCGACCAGCGCCAGCACCTCGCACTCGCGAGCGGTCAGTCCGGCCGGCGCTTCCGGTGCGGGTCGGCGCGCGCCCAGCCGCTCGAACGTTGACTCGGCCAGCGCGGCCTCCGAGGCCGCGGACTCCGCGTCGCCCAGCGCCCGGTAGGCCGCCGCGAGTCGGACACAGATGCCAGCGGCGTCGTACGCCGCACCGAGTTCCCGCCAGCGGCGACAGGCGTCACGGAGCACGGGGAGGGCATCCTCGGCACGGTCTTCGGCCAGTAGCACGGCTCCTCGCGCGCTGGCCGCCATCGCCTCCAGTCCCGACGTGGCGTAGATCGACGCCGTCGCCTCGAGCTCCGCCGCGGCGGAGTCCGCGTCCTGCTTCCGTCCCGCGGCAATCGCGACCTCGACCGCCGCCGCGCACAACGGAGCACGCCGCAGGGGATCGGGGCCAGCCGCAGCAAGGGCTGAGCGAACCGACCGGGCGGCGCCCTCGGCGTCGCCTTCGGCGAGCCGCAGCAGCGCGCGTCCCGGTTGCGGGTTGCGTCCGCGGGCATGAGCCTCGTCGTAGGCATCGGTGGCGTCAGAGTCGCCGCGCAGCCGACGCGACTCTGCGACGACGTACCAGGCCTCGGCGGCGTAGTCGAGCCGGCCGGAGTCGAGGTACTCCACCACCTGCAGGGCGGTCTGCTCTGCCTCATCCCATGCGCCACGGAGCAGGTGGAGTTGGGCCCGGTGCACGGCACACAGGCCGCTGAACGGACCCCCGTGCGGTAGCGCCGCGGGGAGCGTCTCCAACCATTTTTCGGTCAGGTCCGTCCAGCTGATCATCCGTTGGATCTCGGCCACTTCGTGACAGGCCGCGATCGTGTGGCAGTAGAGAACGCCGCGGGTGAACGGCGTAAGCCAGCCCTCGAGGACGGTGACCATCGCCTCGTCCACCAGTGCCAGCCCGTCGACCGCCTGGCCGGCCTTGATCAAGGCCCGACCCTCGGCGTGGATGCCCAAGGTCACCATATCGAGTTCGTCCAACCGGCGCCCGAGGTCCTGCAGTTGGCGGGCGGCGGCCAGCGCGTCCGTCGGCCGGCCGGCCTGGAGATTCCCCTCCACCGCGGTCAGGAACAGCAGATGGCCGTGCACGGCGCACTCCGGCAGCCCCTCCGCCAGCCGTCCCGCGCGGCCGAGCCACCCCATACCTTGCGGCTCGTCGCCACGCGCCAGGTGGCCGATTCCGAGCCGGATCGCAGCCATGGCGGCCGCGTCTGGGCGAGACTCAGCCATGAAGGCGCCGTACGCGGCCGCGCCGAGCCGCAAGCAGTCCTTGAAGCGACCCATCCAGAACTGCGTGTCGGCGTCCGCGGCAAGGTCGTCTGCGGCGAGGTCGTCGGGCGTGGTCGTCGCGAACGACGCCGCGGCAATCGGCCAGTCATTTTGCGCGTAGGCCTCCCGCGCCCGGGTCAAGCTGTCGGTGTCGTCAGCCATCCGGATCTCCTTCC
Source organism: uncultured Chloroflexia bacterium (assembly GCA_963763125.1). Lineage (GTDB taxonomy): Bacteria > Chloroflexota > Chloroflexia > Thermomicrobiales > UBA6265 > JACCYX01. The sequence continues at coordinate 72,258 of CAVXMV010000006.1, read as the reverse complement.
ACCCGCAACAGGCTACCGACCCGATGCCGTGGCAACCACCGCTCAAACGCTGCCGGTAAGTGCGACAACGTTGCCGAGTTCTCGCACGGGAGCGGTGAATCGACCTCGAACTCGGCCCGAGCTGGGGCCCGAGCTGAGCCCGGAGGGGACAGTCTCCGCACGGATCAGCGCATCAAAACGCACTCGACCCTGCGTCGTCGGGCAGGAACGTGCACAGCCGCGGCCTTGGTGGGTCGCGGCTGTCTCTCCGTGGTTTCTGGTGGGCGATACTGGACTCGAACCAGTGACCTCTACGATGTCAACGTAGCGCTCTAACCAGCTGAGCTAATCACCCGAGCACGCGAAGTATAGAATCATGAGCAATGAAAATCAACCCGATTTGGCGTCATGATTCGTTATTGAATGACTCGGCAAGGGCGATCAGCTCTTCCACAGTAGTGACGATCTCTCCACCGGAACGCTCGATGAAGTATTGCACCTGGAGATTCACGATCGACCCGTGATTGTCCCCGGCCAGGCGAAAATCGGTGCGCAGTCCGGCGACTCGTTTGCCTTTGGCGAATGCGTATCCAATTTCTGCCGCCGTTCCCGAGTCAACATCCACGCCGTCGAGAATGGCGAAGACACCGTCGGCGGCATCGATGCCGTCCGTGTTCTTTCGGCCAAGCTCGGTGTTGATCTCGGCGAGGCGGCCATCGCGGACCGTTACACTATCTTCTGAACGCAGCTGGGCGAATTCTTCGGCGAATCGCTGGTCGTCCCAAGGGTTGGTGACCTCGATCACCTCTCGCAATGCGGCGGCAAGTTCACGCATGAATCCATGCGTTGACGCCGCAAATCCGAGTGGTGAGGCAAGATAGATCGATTTCCGGGGCATTCGTATTCTCCACACCAACGACAGGGGAAGGCGCAACTATGAATTCAACGACTGGGCAACTGCGCAGTGCGGCATTTTTCGCCCTGGTTTCCGTCACCGCGACGATTGTGGTGGTGAAGATGATGACCGGGCTAGCGTTCGCGCCACTGGCAGTGATCGCCTTGTTGCTGTTCATCTTTGCGTTTTCGCTCAAGTTGCGGATCGAGCGAGGTACGGTGAGGCGGTTCTGACCTGCATCGGCGGTGATTCGAGTTGGCCTGGCCGAGATGTCATTCGCACTCCTGTGTGATTTCACAGCAGTCCATTGCGCATGATCAACGGCTAGCGGATTGACGCGGGCAGGCGCCACACAGGTCGGGACGGAGTAGATGCCCGCTACTCCGCAGCTGCGATTCCGGGTGACGAAAAGGCGAACTCCTCCTAATGGCCGAGGCGCTTGACGGAATTACTGCGCGCATGCCACACGAGCGATACGTCCTTGTACAGCTTGATGAGTGAACTCGCTTCCTTATGCAGCGGTCGCAATCCCTCGTTCTTGACTTTCCATTTGCCGAGGAGCTGATTGAGGACGAGGAGACTGTCTCCATTGACCAACACCTTCGCGGTTGACGCGGAATCTCCCAATTGGGTCGCGAGCCATTTCAGCGCTTCAATTAGCGTTTGGTATTCGGCCTGGTTGTTGGTCACGTTGTTCCCGTATTCGTGACGGGTGTGGCGGACGACTTCGCCGTGAGACGTTATTTCGTAGCTGCCATAGCCCTTGCCGGGATTTCCCAGCGAACCTCCGTCGAATACGATTTCAAAGGTTGCATTCGGGGAGTCGAAAAGTGGTCGCTGGTCGCTGGTCATGAGATTCCTGTCACCTTGAGCGAGTCTGCCGGTTCTTTCGGAAGCACGAGAGCCAGGCGAACCGCCTGGCTCCGACGTGCTCACATTGTAGACGGACAGGACGCTCCTATCCGCTGGCAGACCCATTTGCGTTGGTGGCGGACTCCTGCCTGATACCTTCGGTCAGGTGGGGCGGGACTTGCTGATAGTGATCGAAACAGGCAGTAAATGAGCCTCGTCCCTGGGTGATCGACTTGAGATCGGTCGCATAGCGCTGGAGCTCGGCGGCCGGGACTTGCGCTTCGATGACCGATTCGCCATCTTCCCCTGGTTCAATGCCGTTCACGTGCGCTCGCTTTCCGTTGAGATCGCTCATCACGTCTCCCATGAAGGCATCCGGAACGGTGACGCGGACAGTGTTTACCGGTTCCAGCAAGGTGGGATTGGCGGCCAACATTCCTCGCTTGAACGCCTCCTTGCCAGCGATCTTGAATGCCATCTCGCTGGAGTCCACATTGTGATAGCTGCCGTCAGTAAGCACGGCCCTTACATTCACAACTGGATAGCCGGCAATCGGACCGGCATCGAGCGCCTCGCGAATACCTTTTTCCACCGCCGGGAAGAAGCCTTTGGGCACTGAGCCACCGACGACCCGGTCGGCAAATTCGAAGTCCGCGTCCGCAATAGGCTCGATTTCGAGATGGACGTGCCCATACTGGCCGGCGCCGCCCGTTTGCTTTTTGTGTTTGTATTCGACCGTGGTCTTCGATCCAATCGTTTCGCGGTAGGCAACCCGAGGCAAACCGATATCGACATTCACGCCGCTCCGGCGACTCATTCGATCGAGCGCGATTTGCACGTGCGGTTCGCCGAGACCGCTGACAATCGTTTCGCCCGTAACCGGGTCACGGGATACGACGAGCGTCGGATCTTCTTCGTGAAGGCGGACCAGTGCCTGGCTCAGTTTGTCGAGGTCAGTCTTTGTCCTGGGGTGAACAGCACTGGAGTATGACGCAGGAGGAATCGATATTGGATTCAGCACAATCTTCGCACCGTCTGCGGCAATCGTGTCGCCGGTCACAACACTCGTCAGTTTCGACACGCCGCCGATATCGCCGGCACCGACGAATTCGGTGGCAACATGCTCCTTGCCAAGCGGATAGAAGAGCTGGCCGATGCGCTCACCCTCGCCTTTCGAGGTGTTGGTGACGTGGGTGTTTGAAGGGAACTTGCCCGAAAATACCCTGAAATACGTCACACGGCCGACATGCGGATCGACAACGGTCTTGAAGGCGAGGGCCGCCAAGGTGGCTTCGCCATCGGGATCCAGGACGCCTTCGTCGCCGTTGATCGTCGCTGGCTCACGACGTTCCGCTGCGGCTGGGAGTTCGCGGATGATGGCGCTCAGGAGGGGTTGGATACATCTCGTGTACTGGGTTGCGCCGCACAGCATTGGCGTCACGGTGCCATCTGCGATGCACGCTCGAAGCTCGCTGAACAACTCGTCGTCGGAGATCGGTTCGTCATCCAGGTATCGCATCATGAGCTCTTCATTGTGCTCAGCAATGCTTTCGATCAAGGCCCGTCGATTGGTTTCGACATCGTCCCTGAGTTCATCCGGAATCGGGATGATCTCGTAGCCTCCGTCGCTGTTGTCGTGGAAACACCATCGCCGTGTTGCTCAGGAGGTCGACGACCCCCCGGAATGTCTTGTCCGAACCGATCGGGAACTGAATTGGCGCCACGCGTTTGCCAAACGCTTCCCGAAGGGAGGCGAGCGTACGCGGGAAATCGGCGTTCTCGCGGTTCATCTTGTTGACGAAGAGGAGTCGAGGAAGGTTGTACTGATTGGCCAGGCGCCAAATCTGCTCGGTGCCGACTTCGACTCCGGCTGAGGCATCGACAAGGATCACGGCGCCATCGACAACGCGCATAGCGGCGTGAACCTCGCCGAGAAAGTCGGCATATCCGGGTACATCGAGGAAGTTAATCTTGGTGTCTTCCCATTCAACGGGAATCACCGAGGTGCTGATCGACATGCCGCGTTTGATTTCGTCTGGATCGTAATCCGAGGCAGTGGTGCCGTCCGGGGCACTCCCCAAACGGCTGGTGGCGCCACTGACGAAAAGAAACGCTTCGGCCAACGATGTCTTTCCTGCGCCACCGTGGGAAAAGAGACCGACGTTTCTGATACGCTCCGCGGGATACTGCTTCATGCTCATCCTCTCCGGTTGGGACAAGCTCGCTTCGGAGATATTGGGCGAACCTGTCATACGGCTGCAGATCGCTTGTGGTCTTGTGGCAGACAGTATATGGCGCAGCGAAGATTCAGCAAAGGTTTTATCAAGCATACCGTCAGGAGGTTTCATGCCGCCTGTTGAGCTCGTGGATCAGGCGAAGCCCCTCGATCGTGAGGTCTGGTTCGAAGTGATCGATCATCGGTGAGGCTTCGGCGAAGATTTCGCTGTATCCACCGGTGACGATCACCGTTGGCTCCCCTTCCATCTCTGCCTTGATGCGCTGGATCATGCCCTCAAGAAGCGACAGGTATCCGAGCACGACCCCGGACTGAATGGCTTCAGTGGTGGATTGAGCAATAGCGCGCGCCGGTTTGACCAGCTCAACGGTGAAGAGCCTGGCCGCCCGCGATGTCATGGCGTCGAGCGCAACGATCAAGCCGGGTGCGAGGGCGCCACCGATGTAATTGCCGTGGTTGTTCACCACATCGAAATTGATAGCGGTTCCGAAGTCAATTGAAATAAGGGGGGCGCCATATTTCGAGAAGGCCGCGAGCGAGTTCACGAGTCGATCGGCCCCGATTTCCCGTGGCTGGGCGTAGTCGATTCCGATGCCAAGCTCGATGTCGACGCTGACAATCAGCGGCTCCAGGTGCAAATGGTCCTCGCCCATCGAGGTTAGCCAGTGGGTGACGCTGGGTACGACGCTTGAGATCACCATGTCCGTGATCCGATCCAGGCTGATCTGCTCCGAGGCCAGGATCGGGGCAAGGATGGCGTACCATTCGTCCGGCATTCGGTCTCGTCTGGTCGACATTCGGGCTGTTGCCGCAATGGCCGGAGAATCGTCCTCGAATAGTCCGAACACGGTGTTGGTATTTCCGACATCGACAACCAGCAACATGACCTTCATCACTCCTCGAACGGATATGTTCGACTTTCAACCTGATCACGATGGGATTCACGCGCTTCACTGCAGGTGACGGTGTTCCCGAATCCGGAGACAAGAGCATGACGCAGACCCAGCGACCGAAGCCTGATTCGCCATCGTCAATCCGGGACGTCTCGATGGCGCATTTCTATGTTCGCATGACCGGGTTGTTTCTGCTCGTGCTGCTGGTTGGTGTGGCAGGAGGCCTCATCGTGGGTCGCGAAACGTTTGGCGCCGAGAGTTCGGACGACGCGTCGTTCAACGACCTCGACGCGGTGACGACTGTGCTGACTGACAATTACTACTATCGACCCACCGATGAAAACGAAGTTGAGCAATTCACCGACACGCTCGAACGACATGCGATCAGTGGCATGCTGACGAGTTTGAACGATGACTACACGAGATATCTCCTTCCTGCGGACGCCCAAATCGCGCAAGAGCAACTGGAAGGGGAGTATGGCGGGATTGGGGTGACGCTCCAGGTCGTGGATGGTGTTGTGTCCGTTGTGCGCGTTGGGCCGGACACCCCGGCATCGCTCGCAGGAATCGAGGCGGGCGACATCGTGGAGCGAATCGATAGTCGACCTGTCGATTCCTCGGCCGATGATTTGAATGGGGTCGATCTGCGGGGCCCAGTCGGTTCGACCGTGTTGCTTACCGTGTTGAAACCAGGGGCTGAGGGACCTGTCGACGTGTCGGTCGAGCGCGAGGCAATCATCGTGCATCCGGTTGCCTGGGAAGTAATCGATGACACGAACTACATGTGGATTTCGATTGACATTTTCGGTGACCGGACCACGGCGGAACTCGACCAGGCGCTTGCCGAGGCACAGTCATTGGGAGTTGCCGGCATCGTGCTGGACCTGCGCGGGAATGGCGGAGGTTGGGTCACTTCAGCCCAGGAAACCATTGGTCGTTTCCTGGGCGCCGATGTCGGACCGGCGATGTACGAAGACACCTCTCCGAGCCGAGGTGGAGAGAGCGAACTGCCAATCATCAACGGAGACACTCCACCGACCGAGCTGCCACTGATCATCCTGGTCGATGGCGAGACGGCCAGCGCCGCCGAGATCGTAGCCGGGTCACTTCGTGATTACGACCGGGCACTGGTGGTGGGAGAGCCCACCTTTGGCAAGGGCTCGGTGCAGCGAATCTTCGATTTCCAGGACGGCGCATCGCTGCGGGTGACGGTGGCCGAGTGGTTCACGCCGAGCAAGGGGAGAATCCAGGACGAAGGTATTCGCCCCGATGTGTTGCTGACTTCGGATGGAACTGCAACCGGAGCTGGCGATGTGTTTGTCAATGCGGCGACTTCCTTTCTTGATTCCGGTATGAGCAAGCCGACAGATCTGGCAATTGCGAATGCTCCTTCATCACCTGAACCGGCGACCCCCGCACCTTGACCAGGTCGTATTTGAACCGAGGTAGAACTTGCGCGCGGTGGCGCGGGCGGAGCACGCATCGCTGCGCTGCCGCAACCGTACAGGGGTTCATTTGGTTATAGCCGGCCTTTCAGGCGAGCGGACATGGAAGACCGGATTTCGGGTGACTGGTAACGATTCAGGGTGAACGGGCGGCAGCACACGGGACCGATGGGGTTTCTCAACTTGTCGGTACTGGTGATGTAGTCATGACCGACTCATCGCACGGAATGGCGCGTTGGCCCTCGTCGATGAACACTATGGAACGAGTGGTGCGGAATCGTTTTACGTGGGGTTGCCGCAGATTTAACAATCCGATTACCGAGCCTTAATCCGGCCTCCCTATGCTTCAAGCGTGAACTCGACGTGATGCGAGCGATGTTTAGCGACTGGGATACCCGATGGCGGCACATGCGAACGAGCGAAGCGAGAGTGCGGCAGTCCTGTTGGTTGAGGACGATCCGACGTTGCGAAGCACGCTCGCATTCAACCTCATTCGTGAAGGCTATGAGGTGTTGACTGCCGCCGATGGGCCCACCGCGCTCGACATCGTCAAACGAGAAGGCGATCGCCTTGACCTGGTGATTCTCGACGTGATGTTGCCCGGTCTGAATGGTTTCCAGGTCCTACGTGCAATTCGACTGGATCATTCGTTTCCCGTGTTGATGTTGTCGGCGCGTGGCGAGGAACAGGATCGCGTCGACGGACTTGAACTTGGGGCCGATGACTACGTAGTGAAGCCGTTTGCCTTGCGGGAGCTCCTGGCGCGGGTCCGCGCGGCGGTTCGACGCAAGGCGGTTATTTCGGCGCGACCGCCGGGCGTGTTGTTCAGGGGTGATCTCCGGATCGAACCTGATCGACGGCGAGTCACCGTGCAGGACAACGAACTTCAGTTGCGTCCGAAGGAATTCGGCTTGCTGGTGACGCTGGCGATGGAACCCGGCAAGGTTTTCCAGCGACAAGAGCTGCTGGATACGATCTGGGGAACCGATGTCTTCGTGGATGAGCGCACGGTCGATGTTCACATATCCTGGCTTCGCGGAAAACTGCAGGATGCTGGATTGGCGAGCGATTGCATTCGCACCGTCTACGGAGCGGGTTACCGATTTACGGTCCCACCTGACCAGGGTTCGGAAGAGCTTCCCAAGCCTCCGTCACTCGATGCCGTGATCAATTGCTGACGGCAGCAGGCCATCGTCGCTGGCCAGACACTGACGTCTGTCCTTCGACCTCGAGCAGGTGAGCGACATTCGTTCACTGAGCGTCCATCACCACCATGGAGGATCCTACATGTCTGCATTCCAGATCACCCGCCGGAAACTCGTCATTGGGTCAGCAGCTGCCTTTGCGGCGCTTCCACTTGCCGGATTCGGTATTGTTGCCGCCCAGACCGAGTATGCGGCGCCGGACAACATTGGTGAAATTGAAGGTTCGATCGAAGCTGATGGCTCCTCGACGGTTGGACCGTTGACAGAAGCCGTGATCGAAGAGTTTGCCGCGGTTGCCCCCGGCATTGTTGTCACCAACGGGATCTCTGGAACTGGCGGCGGATTCGAGCGATTCGCAAATGGCGAGACCGCGATTTCCAATGCGTCTCGATTGATTGAGGAAGACGAAGCGACCCTCGCCGTGGACAGCGGCGTCAACTTCTACGAGTTCGAAGTTGCCTACGACGGCATCACCGTGGTTGTCAGCGCGGAAAACGACTTCGTGGATTCCCTGACCGTCGAGCAACTTGCCCAGCTTTGGAGCGCCGACGGCGGCATCGTGAACTGGTCGGACCTGAACCCGGATTGGCCAGAGGAGGTGATCGAGCTGTACGGCCCGGGTGCTGATTCCGGCACCTTCGACTATTTCAACGAAGTCATCCTCGGCGAGGACCTCGCCCCGCGAACCGATTACATTCCGAGCGAGGATGACAACGTGCTGGTGCAGGGTGTGATTGGCAGTCCATACGCCCTTGGCTACTTCGGTTTCGCCTACTACGAAGCCAACATCGATAGCCTCAAGGCGATTTCGATTGACGCTGGTTCTGGCCCGGTTGCCCCGTCGATCGAGACAATTGGCGACAAATCTTACGCACCGTTGTCTCGCGGACTCTTCATCTACGTCAATGCGGAGATGCTCCAAAGCGATCCTGCGCTCCAGGAGTTCCTCCGGTTCTATGTTGCCAACAGTGGCTTGCTTGCGGAAGACGTTGGCTACATCGCGCTTCCGGGCGAGGAACTTGCCGCACAACAGGAGAAGCTCGAAGGAGCGATTTCCGGCGAGTTCGCTCCGGACAGTGAAGGTGGGGCAGGCACTCCGGTAGCCTAATCTGCTGTTTCCGTCCAGGCCCGAACGCACATTGCGCGTTCGGGCCCGCTGGCAATCATGGTCCCTGAAGTGACATGGTGGCTGTACATTGCATCTGTATCGAATTGTCGGCGCAGGTACACGTGACGAGAGGAATGGCCGTGGTACAAGCCGCACTCGGTGGGGAGACTCCTTCCGGACCAATTCACCCACCGATAGATCTTTCCGGAAAACGAAACAGGGCTCTGTCGGAACACCTGGCGAAGTGGATCCTCACCGCCTGCGCGGTCTTCACGTTGCTGACGACACTCGGGATTGTGGTGATTCTCGGTTACGAGTCGATCCGATTTTTCCAGGAAGTGCCGGTGTGGGATTTCCTGTTTGGGAATGAGTGGACCGCATTGTTCCCGGATAATGCACAGTTCGGTGTCCTGCCTCTCGTGCGGGGCACGCTTGTGATCGCTGGAATTTCCGCATTTGTTTCAATTCCTCTTGGACTGATGGCGGCAATCTACCTGAGCGAATATGCGGGCGACCGGTCCAGGGCCATCCTGAAGCCAGTACTCGAGATCCTGGCGGGCGTGCCGACGATTGTGTACGGATTCTTTGCCCTCAAGTTCATTACGCCAAACCTGCTGATGCCGATTTTCGATGTCGGCGTGTTCAACGGCCTGGCGGCGGGCATTGCTGTTGGCATCATGACCTTGCCGCTCGTTGCGTCACTCTCCGAAGATGCCCTACGTGCGGTACCACGATCGCTTCGCGAAGCGGCCTATGGCCTCGGCGGCACCAGGTTCGAGACAGCGACGAGGGTGGTCGTACCCGCGGCGATTTCGGGCATTATCGCCTCCTTTATCCTCGCCATTTCTCGCGCGATCGGTGAAACGATGATCGTTGCCCTGGCGGCCGGCAGCCGACCTGCCGGGATGGGCGCCGATGGGCCGTGGGATGCGACCCAGAGCATGCAAACGATGACCGGGTTCATTGCCCAGGCCTTTAGCGGCGACGTTTCCCGTGGGTCAGTTCAGTTCTATTCCCTGTTTGGAGTGGGCCTCCTGTTGTTCCTGATGACATTCTTGATGAACATAATGAGTCATTGGATCGCCCGGCGGTTCAGGGAGGAGTATCAGTGAGCGTTCATGCAGACACAGACGCGATTGCGTCGTCCGCACCTGAATCCCGAGTTCGCTGGAATCCCCAGATCGCACGGCGTCGTACTTTTGGCCGCATCTGGCAGGGCCTGTTTTTCGGAGCGACGGCTCTTGCTATCGTGCTGCTGGGCATGTTGCTGTGGTCAATTATTGTCCTGGGCTGGGACTGGCTATCGTGGCACCTGATTACCTCGATGCCGTCACGCAAGGCTGAGATCGCCGGGATGAACTCCGGTATCTGGGGATCGATCTGGATTGTCACCGGAGCTGCCGTGTTCTCGTTCGTGGTTGGTGTAGGCACGGCGATCTTCCTTGAGGAATACGCTCCCAAGAACACCTTCACCGGGTTCCTGCAAACCAACATTTCGAACCTGGCGGGTGTGCCGTCGATTGTCTATGGATTGCTGGGTCTCGTCCTCTTCGTACAATGGCTGAATCTTGGACGTAGCATAGCGGCTGGCGCGTTGACGATGGGGCTCCTGATTTTGCCGGTGGTCGTGATCTCCTCTCAGGAGGCGATTCGAGCTGTGCCACTCGGACTTCGCCAGGCATCGTATGGCCTTGGGGCCACGAAATGGCAAACGGTGAGGTCCCATGTCCTGCCAACAGCGATGCCGGGCATCCTGACCGGGATGATCCTCTCAATGTCGCGAGCGATCGGTGAAACAGCGCCCCTCATTGTGGTTGGCGCTTCCAGCCTTGTGTTGACGCGACCTGATGGACCGCTCAGCAGCTTTACGGCGATGCCGGTACAGATCTACAACTGGTCCGCGAGGCCGCAAAAGGAATTTGAGCACCTGTCTTCGGCGGCGATCATCGTGCTGATGATTATCTTGCTGTCGATGAACGCGTTCGCGATCTTCCTGCGGCAACGGCTTTCCAACAAGAACAGGATGTAGTCATGTCGACACAAACCACCGAAGTCATTTCCACACCCAAGGTAGCAAAGGGCAATTTCAAGCTACCAAATTCCTACGAAGCAGAGGAAACGGTTGTCCAGCTTCGCGACCTGAATGTGTTCTACGGCACCTTCCATGCCGTGTATGACGCGCACATCGATGTCCCAAAGAACAGGATCACGGCCTTCATCGGCCCTTCTGGATGCGGCAAGAGCACTGTTCTCCGCTGCATCAATCGCATGAATGACCTCGTGCCAACGGCTCGCGTCGAGGGCAGTATCCTGTACTTCGGCCAGGAAATCCTGTCTCCCAAGGTGGATCCGGTAGAGGTGCGGCGACGGATCGGGATGGTCTTCCAGAAACCGAATCCTTTCCCCAAGAGCATTTTCGACAACGTTGCCTGGGGGGCGAGGATCAATGGCTTCAAGGGCAACATGCACGAGCACGTTGAGCGTTGTCTTCGACAGGCCGCGTTGTGGGAAGAGGTCAAGGACAAGCTGAAAGAGAGCGGAATGGCGCTGTCAGGGGGACAGCAGCAACGTCTGTGCATCGCCCGAGCCCTGGCGATCAACCCTGATGTGATCCTGCTCGATGAGCCGGCAAGCGCCCTGGACCCGATTTCCACGCTGAAGATTGAGGAACTCCTTCGAGAGCTGGAAAAGAATTACACGATTATCATTGTGACGCACAACATGCAGCAAGCCGCACGCGTCTCGGACAAGACGGTCTTCTTTTCCCTTAACGAGCGACGCCAGGGGGTTCTCGTCGAATCCGGTCCAACTGAAAAGATATTCACCAACCCCGATGATCGCCGCACCGAGGACTATATTACCGGCAGATTTGGATAGGCTGAACCTCTTCCTGGTTCCGCTCACCGTGCTCCATTCCTGCAGAGAAAACCGGGGGACATCATGACTCGAGTTGCATATGAAAACCAGATCCAGAATCTCCGGGACGATGTGGTCTCGATGGCCAGCATGGTCGACAAGGCAATCGCCCGTGCAATCGACGCCCTGCAAACGCAGGATGTCGAATTGGCCAGGCAAGTGCGCAAGGACGACAAGATCATCAACAGTGCGCGCTGGGCTGGCGAGGATCGCGCGATAACGCTCATCGCAACCCAGGGGCCGATGGCGGGCGACTTGCGGATGATTGCGGCCGCACTCCAGATTTTCACCGATCTCGAGCGCATGGCCGACCATGCGGCCGGAATAGCCAGGATTGCCATCGAAACTGCAGACGAGGCGATTCTCAAACCGTTGGTGGACATTCCAAGGATGAGCCTGGTCGCTCGCGAAATGCTGAACGATGCAATTACGGCTTTTGTTGAGAACGATGAGGCTATGGCTCGCCGGGTGGCGACTCGCGATGACGATGTGGATGCACTTTACGACCAGGTCTATCGTGAGTTGTTGACCTACATGTTGGCGGATCCGGGAACGATCAACCGAGCGACCCACCTGTTGTGGGCGGCGCACGGGCTTGAACGAATTGGCGATCGGGCGACTAACATTTGCGAACGTGTCGTCTACACCATCACCGGTGAAACCGAAGGACTCGGTGGTGGTCGCAAGAAGCGTCAACGAGCCAAAAAGCTTGAAGAATCCGCCAGTGGCGAATCCGGATGATTCCGTCGCCAGGCCTCGAATACCTGGTGAAGCGATCGCACGACGTCTTCCAGTTCCAGAGGAGGAACGTGCTGTGCCTCCACGCCCAGATCCTGGTCGACGTCCGCAACCGTAGAATCGGGTGTCGCATGGATCAGGACAACTGGCGCCTGGGTGCGGGGTTCCCTGCTTCGATCAAGTGTTGATACCCCGCGCAATCGCCGGAGAAACTCCAGAGCTTCAAAGTTCCGGAGATCGGCGTCAAGGACGATGAGGTCGAACTGGCGTAGGCGAAACACCTCCAGTGCCTGCAATCCACTCCCAATGAGTGACGCCCAGAAGCCACCCAGAGGGAGGCCTTCGGTAAGGAACTCGGCCAGGTCGGGATCGTCGGTAACGACCAGCACGTGTGGCCGCTCATTCGACCGTCTGGCTTCCAGCCGGGGCCGGTTCGAAGGGGTATCCATACTGCCATTGATTCCTTACCTTGGCCGGCAGTTTCGCCTCGCGGTGCCGGCATTGTAGAATGGTGCGGGGTGACGCCGTCACTCCGCCCCTAATTTGAACACACAATGACGGATGTTTCGTGATTCTCGATCTATGTGATGAGAAATTGACCGGATTAATCCACCGGTATGTTGGATTGCTCGACTTGCCAATGGACGATTTGGCGGTGACCACGAGCCGGGCGACCTACGCTGCCTGGATCAACCGGCGCATTCCTTCGTCCTATGGCGGCGCATATTGCTACCTTCGGAGATCGAAAACGCACGCAGTCCTGATCAATCTCGAACGGATCGACCTCGATCAGTCACGTGCCGTGGAAGTTGTGGTGGCCGAAGAGCTGATTCACATGCGGGACCACCTGGATGGCGATCACCGGCGTCATTCCCATCACGGTTTCGACCGGATTGCGGTGCGGGTTTCCTCGCTCACCGGTGCCTCGTTGGATGAAATCCGATCCTCCCTCAAACCAACCAGGCGACGAGCCTTGAAGTATCTCTACCAATGCCCGGGCTGTGGGATGACGGTGGGCCGAAAGCGCAAGGGGGTTTGGTCGTGTGGTCGTTGCTCGCCGCAATTCGACAGGCGCTTTCAAATGCGAATCGTCCAGGAGTTCGGCGCATCGGGTGAAGTCGTGCGGTGAATGCCAGGTTGCATTCCAATCCAAGTACAATGGACTGACTTGATGGAATCAGTGCCCATTCGGCGCACGCACGCAAAGGTTTGGGCAAACGAAGTGCTCTTCTTCAAACTCGTCTGGCGCGGCATCCGCGACTTGTTCGATCAGTTCATGATTCACATATTGTTTTCGATGCTGTGGTGGCTTTCCGTGGTCCTGATCGTTCCCGCACCGCCTGCTACCAGTATCGCTATTTTCCATGGCCGATCCTCGGCGAGTGAGCGCCGCGCCTGAACTTGCCGATGCGATCGATGTGTTCAAATCCAGTTGGCGGCGTTCCTGGGGTATCGCGTTGTTCACGATCCCGTTCCTTGTAATGCTGCTTTGGAACCTGCTGTTTTTTGCCGGATCGAATCACAGCCTGGCGCCGATGATTCCGCTGTGGCTCATCATGATTATCCTGTTGTTTGTGGTCACCCTCTACGCGTTCTCCGTGGCAGGTACCCTTGAATCCGGAGTCAAGAACGCATTTCGCGGGGCGATGTACGTGCTGGTGAGCCGCCCGTTCATGAGCATTTTCCTCAGCCTGCTCATGGTTGTCCTGATATTTGTGATGACGATAACCGTACTGCCAATGTTGCTGGTTGGACCGGCATTGATCGCATCGATTGTCAATCGATTCACTCTCACGATCCTCGGTGAAGAAATCATCGATCCTTCCTCTCCGACGTTCGAGCGTGCTGAAGAACGAGCCAAAGGAATCAACCCGGAGCAGGGGGTGCTTTCCAGGTTTCGAGGCAACAACCGACCCAAGAATCAACCATGAGCGAAGAGCGTACCGAACACTGATGCTTCGCGGATGGAAGTGCCCGCTGATCGGACCAGGAATCGATCCCTTCTGGGCGATGAAGTCAAGACGACGAAATTTCCCCGCACTTCGCGACGGCAGGAACGAATCGAACGCGTGCTTCGGCGACGCCAACCGACGTTGACCGTCGTTCTCGAAGATGTCCACGATATGCATAATGCCAGCGCGGTGCTAAGGGCCTGCGACGCAGTGGGCGTACTCGATATCCACCTTGTGTACGTGTTCGACGATCCGCCACCCAAGGCGTTTCATCGTGCGACGTCCGGTTCGGCGGCAAAATGGGTGCGCGCGCATTTCCATGAGTCCATCGAATCCTGCTACGAAGCACTTCGAGCAGACGACTTCAGGATCTATGCGACGGCTTTGCGGGACAACACCCGGGATCTCTACGGCCTCGACCTTGCAGGGCCGATGGCATTCGTATTCGGAAATGAGCATCGAGGAGTATCCGACACAGCGGTCGATTTGGCGGATGGAACGGTTGGGATTCCAATGATGGGGATGGTCGAGAGCCTCAATATCTCCGTCGCGTGCGCGGTCTCACTCTATGAGGCCATGCGCCAAAGGCGGGATGCTGGAATGTACAACTCGCCGCAACTCGATTCCGCCGATCTGAAAGCACTCAATGCTGACTGGGTCCGCAAATAGGGGCAGTAGAGTTGCAAGAAGCCCGGGCAATCCGAAGGAGATGCAGGCAACGCGGGCGGACACGTGGTCCGCAGCCCTACACGGGGTAGCTACTTCAATAATCCTTCGAATCGCGCTATCTCTCGATTTCGACGCGGACAAGTTGAGCGACAGAGAATGGCAGCAGTTGTTCGGCGTCGCCGATTACGATGCGAACGGGCCCTTCGAATGGCATCAACTCCAGTAGTCGAATCGGGGTGCCGGGCCGCACGCCAAGTCCGAAGAGATAACTGAGACGGTCTGGATCGCGATCGCTGACCCGGCTTACTTTTCCGGATTGGCCGACCTCCATCAATTCCAGCTCGATATCGTCAATCGTTGGGAGATGTCCATCGCGGGCCGGAATCGGGTCGCCATGCGGATCGAATTGCGGAAATCCGAGCACACGCTCCATGCGTGACTCCAGTTCCTCGGAGACGTGGTGCTCGAGAAGTTCAGCTTCGGCGTGAACCTCATCGAGGTTATATCCCAGTGCTTCGCTCAGGTATAGCTCGAGGAGGCGATGATGCCGGATCACTTCCAGTGCAACGCTTCGTCCCGATGCGGTCAGGGAAATGCCGTGATAGCGGTTGTGGACGACGAGGTTCAACTCGTCCAGTCGCTTGACCATGTTGGTGACCGAAGGTTGGCTGAGCCCGAGTTCTTCGGCGAGCTTTTGAGTCGTAATCGGACCACCGTCCTGGTCGAGGCGATATGCTGCCTTGAGGTAATCCTCCATTGCACTGGTAACCCTTACCTCACCGATCGACGATGATTTCGATTGTGCGCTGCTCATCTGGTGTGTCCAATCACGACGTTCATTGGCGTGTGGGCCAGGTAACGGTTCCACGATTCCGCTCTCATGATACTCCGTTCCACAGCCAGCTCAGGCACGGAATTGGTCGTGTTCGGTGGCGATGAGGCTGCCGTGTTCATTGAGACGCAATCGATCGAGAGACCGTGCGTCGGCGACAGCCCGGCTCGTTGTCGACTTGGCCCAACCGAAATCATGGTCGAGTGCCGCGACGGCGACACCGTCTGGTTTGGCGGCGACATGAGCGATCACAAGTTCGCGGAGAAAGTCACGACGCTGCCGGCTGCGGCGGGCGAATTGGGCAACCATTCCCTGGGTTGGAGCGAACAGGTATGCACCCAGGAAGATCAATCCGAGCGTGGTGGCGATCGCACCAGCAATTGACCCGTTGATCGTCCGGGCGAGCCAGTATCCGAGTACGGCAGAACTGGCCCCGATCACCACAGAAAGTGCGAGAAGCGTGGGCAGGTTCCGGGTCAACAATTGCGCGGTCGCCGCGGGAACGATCAGCATTGCAACCACAAGCACTGCTCCAACGGCGTCGAAGGCAACCACCGTTGTGGCGGAGACCATCGCCATCAGCGCGTAGTGCAGGATCACCGGCGAGATTCCAATTGCCGCCGCGAACCCGGCATCGAAGGTGGAAAGTTTCAGCTCCTTGTATAGAATTGCCACGAATGCAAGGTCTGCCAGGAACATGATTCCCATAGTCCAGAACGCCTGTGTTCCGAGATCGCGGCCAAATAATTCAAACCGATAGAGCGGCACATAGGCGATTTCGCCATAGAGGACGGCGTCAACATCGATATGCACCGTCGATGGAAATCGTGAGACCAGGAAGACACCAAGCGCGAAGAGGAAGGGGAAGACCAGTCCGATTGCTGCGTCTTCCTTGACGAGACCGGTTTTCTGGATCCAGGCAACCAGCGCGACAGTCAGGATACCGACGAGACCCGCTCCGATTGCCATGAGCAGCGGGGAGCGAGAGTGGGTCAACCAGAAGACGATAACGATACCAAGCAGGACGCTGTGGCTGATCGCATCGCCCAGTAGCGCCAGCCGGCGAAGCACCATGAAGGCACCGACGAGACCGCACGAGGCGCCAACAAGTGCGCCGGTGATCATGATGATCATTGAGGCATTCATGCTCGCCCTCCTCCATGGTGATTGGCGAGCATTAGTTCGGCGCGCAGATTGCGGGCGCGAACCCGGCGCGTCCGCAGTGTGGTGAGCACCCCGCGCTCAGGAGCGAACAGTAGTGACACGATGACGATGATCGATGCGGCGATGACGATCATTGGGCCGGTCGGCAACCGATCGACAATGCTACTGGCAACGGCGCCGGAGACTCCGGCGACCATCCCGAAGGCGCCAGAGAGCAGTACCATGGAGAGCAAGCTGGTAACCCATTGCCTTGCGGCGACAGCGGGAGCGATCAATAGCGACACCATCAGGATGACGCCGACTGTTTGCAGACCGATCATCACGGCAAGCACCAGCAGTCCGGATAGCACTGCACTGAGCACGCCTGGTCTCATTCCCAGCGTAGCCGCGAAATCAGGATCGAAGGCCAACAGCTTCAGTTCCTTGAACAGCAGAGCGACAACTCCAATAGCAAAGGCCGCCAGGATTGCCATCACGGTGACGTCACGCGGAAGAATGGTTGCTGCCTGTCCGAAGATGAAGCGATCGAGCCCGCTCTGGCCCGCGTCATTGCTGTGCTGAATACGGGTCAAGAGCAGGATCCCGAACCCAAAAAACACGCTAAGAACAATACCGAGGGCGGTTTCGGGTTTTACGATCGACCATCGCGTGATGATCATCAGGATGAGCGTGCCGATCAGCCCGCTGATCGCGCCTCCGAGCAGCAGGAGTTCGCTCGATCGGGTAGCCGTGATCATGTACATGATGCAGATGCCGGGCAGTGCGGCGTGGGCAAGTGCATCGCCGATCAGACTTTGTCTCCGCAGAACAGCGAAAGCATCCCAGGACGCCACTTGTCATGCCAAGGATCATCGATCCCAAAACAACGTTGCGCAGTGTCGCGTCCCAGGTGAAGTCGAGTCCGAGAAGGGCAAGTGGCGGCATCATCGGAGAAATGCCCTTGCACGGCGCCATTTCTGATCCGTCCCTGTTGGACACGGAGAGATCGTCAGGCTCAATCGGATTGGAGCGAGGTTGGTACGTGGTGCGGAGATTCTGCTCAGTGAAGACCTTGGCGACCGGACCCGAGGCAATCCGCTCGACATTCAACAGGACAACATCGTCGAAGTACGATGGAACCGACTCAAGATCATGGTGGACGGCGACAACGGTGTTTCCGGCGTCGCGCACGTCATGCAGGAGCTGGACGATTGCCCGCTCGGTTACGGCGTCGACCCCAACGAACGGCTCGTCCATCAGATAGAGCTCGGCCTCCTGAGCGAGGGCACGGGCCAGAAACACTCGTTGCTGCTGACCCCCGGAGAGTTGGCTGATCTGCCGGTCCGGGCGAAATCGCCCATGCCGAGCTTGTTGAGGCATTCCAGCGCAATTTCCCGGTCATGCTTGCCCGGCCGGCGAAACCAGCCGATTCGGCCGTACCGACCCATCGTGACGACATCGAGGGCGTCGGTCGGGAAATCCCAGTCGACAGAACCTCGTTGCGGAATGTATGCGACGCGATTGCGAACGCTCTCGAGACTGGCGTCGAAAATCGCGTATGCTGCCGGCGGCAATCGGAACCAAACCAAGCATGGCCTTGAGCAGCGTGCTCTTGCCGGCCCCGTTGGGACCCACTATCGCGGTTGCCCTGCCGGGACGAATGTCGAGATCGACATCCCACAAAACGGGAGATTCGTGATAGGCGACGGTGAGATCGCGCACGGCGATTACTGTGCCATCCTGAGTGGAGTTCGCGGCAATGGAGTTTACCCTGCTCATTCGGTCATTCCCTGGAGTCCCGTGACGATGGTGTCGACGTCATAGCGGAACATCCCGATATACGTGCCCTCGGCTGTGCCCTCGTCTCCCAGCGCATCGGAGTAAAGCGGCCGGCCGATGGAGACATCCCATCCACGGTCTTTGGTCGCGACCTGGACTGCCTCGATGGTTCGCTTGGGAACGCTGGTTTCGACAAAGATCGTTGGAACCTGTCGTTCGACGAGCAGGTCGGCAATGCGTTGGACGTCGCGCACTCCCGCCTCTGTCGATGTGCTGATGCCTTGCAGACCGACGACCTCAATGTCGTAACGACGGCCGAGGTATCCGAACGCGTCGTGGGCGGTCACCAGGACTCGTTGCTGATCGGGAATTGGGTTGAATTGTTCTTGCGCGTAATCGTGGAGCTCGGCGAGTTTCGCCCGGTAATCGATTGCATTGCTGCGAAAGACATCGTCGTGATCCGGATCCTCGGCAGCGAGCGCTGGCCGCAACGGTTTCAGTGCAATGAGACCACATCGTGGGATCGAACCACACGTGCGGATCCGGGTTTCCGTCGAAATCGGGTGGTGTAGTCAGGAGATCCCCGGGGATTCCGTCAGTGACCGCCGTTACCGGCCGCCGTTTGGCGAGTTGTTCGAGCACTTCCCCAAGTTTTCCTTCGAGGTGGAGCCCGTTGTAGAAAATCTCATCGCTGTCGATGAGATCCTCCACATTGCGCTCGCTCGCCTTGAAGAGGTGGGGGTCGACGCCGGCGCCCATGAGGGTGGTGACATCTACGAACTCGCCGCCAATGTTGCGGATCAGGTCTCCGACCTGACCGGTCGTGGCAGTCACGCGCTTTCTGCCATCGTCGGCGCGGACATTGCTCTGCGAAGTGGGAAATGCGAATTTGATTGGGACGGAAACAGCGGCGATTGCAGAAACCGCGATGAGGGGTCGCCAACGATTCGAGAATTGACGTTGACGTGTCAATTGAGGAGCGGGTTTCAAAAGGACCTCCGAAATACATCGGAAACGAATAATTTCACTGTACCTAATTTAGCATAGGCTAAATTGCAATGTCAAAGAAAACGGGGCGGTCAAACCACCCCGTTTTCTCGGCTACAGATCGAATGGAATATTCTTCGGCATCTTGCCCTTCTTGGCCATTTGCCCAAACTGACCCATCATTTTCTGCATATCCTTGAATTGAGAAAGCAGTTTGTTGACATCCTGGCGTTCGACGCCGCTACCCCGAGCGATGCGCCGGCGACGGCTATGGTCAATCCGCTCCGGATGGCGCCGCTCCCACGCCGTCATGCCGCGGATGATTGCCTCGACCTGCTTGTAATCGTCGTCCGAAATCTGGGCCTTCGCCTGCCGCATCTGCTGGCCAAGACCGGGGATCATGTCCATGATCTGGCTCAGCGGACCCATTTTCTTGATCTTCTGGAGTTGATCGAGGAAGTCTTCGAGATCGAACTGGCCTTTAAGCATCCGGTTCTGGAGACGTTCGGCCTCCTTCTCGTCAGTCTGCTCCTGGGCGCGTTCGATCAGCGAAAGCACGTCGCCCATGCCCAGGATGCGGCCCGCAAGTCGATCGGGATAGAACGGTTCGAGCGCGTCCAGTTTTTCTCCCGTGCCGATGAACTTGATGGGGACACCTGTGACGGCGCGAATGGAGAGCGCCGCGCCGCCGCGTGCGTCGCCGTCCATCTTGGTCAGGACGAGCCCCGTGACATCAAGCTTGGCGTTGAAGGTTTCTGCGACGCCGACCGCTTCCTGGCCGGTCATCGCATCGGCGACGAGCAGGATTTCGGACGGTTGAACGGCGTCCCTGATACGAACAAGTTCCTGCATCAGGGCCTCATCGATTTGGAGCCGGCCGGCGGTGTCGATGATGACCGGGTTGAATCCGCGATCGTTGGCGAACCTGATTGCGTTGCGCGCGATGTTCACCGGGTCCGCAGTAGTACCTTCTTCGTAAACAGGCACGTTGACTTGCTTGCCGAGTGATTGCAACTGGTTGATCGCGGCTGGACGATAGACATCGGCAGCCACAAGCAAAGGATTACGGCCCTGTTTGCGCAGATGTACGGCCAGCTTGCCGCTATGGGTCGTCTTGCCGGCTCCGTTCAAACCCACCATCAGGATGATCTGCGGGGGCTTTACGGGAGAGTTGAGGGGGACCTGTTCGGCGCCGAGGACAGCGATGAGTTCTTCGTTGACGATCCCGATCACTGTCTGGGCCGGGGTGAGCGATTTCAGGACGTCCTGACCGACGGCGCGTTCCCGCACGGTGGCCACAAATTCCTTGACCACCTTGAAGTTGACGTCTGCCTCAAGCAGGGCGCGACGGACTTCTCGCATGGCATTGTCGACGTCCGTTTCGGTGAGGCGACCCTTGCGATTGAGCTTGCCAAATGTTTCGTTAAGTCGATCGGAGAGTGTCTCGAACATGAGCTAAAAGCCCTCACCTTCACCGAAGAACAGCGAGTCAACATACGTATCGGGTCGGAACTCGGCCATGTCGATGGCACGTTCTCCTGTGCCCACATAGGAGATTGGTGTTCCCAGTTCCTTGGCAACGGAAAACGCGATACCGCCCTTGGCGGTGCTGTCGAGTTTGGAGATCATGATGTCGGTGATCTCTACAGACTTGCTGAACTCGTTGGCTTGGATCAAACCGTTTTGGCCGGTCGTGGCATCGATCACAAGGAGCACTTCCTGAGGTGCATCCGGCACGTGTTTTTGCATGATCTTGCGCAGCTTGTGGAGTTCCGCCATCAGGTTGTGCTTGGTGTGGAGACGTCCGGCAGTATCGACGATAAGGACATCGATGTTCCGGTTGTGGGCGGCCTGCATCGCATCGAACACCACGGCGCCGGGATCGGCTCCTTGCTGATGGGCGATTACCGGGCAATCCAGCCGGGTGCCCCAGACCTGTAGCTGATCTATGGCGGCGGCGCGGAAGGTGTCCCCGGCCGCCAGCATCACGCTTCGGCCAAAGCTCTTGTGATACTGGGCGAGTTTGGCGATGGATGTTGTCTTGCCGGTGCCATTCACTCCGGTGACGAGGATAACGAAGGGAACTCCACGCTGGAGGATCTTGACCTTGCGATTTCGAGTGGCCAACTCGAGTAACTGAATCATTTCCAGGCGGAGGACCTCGCGGGCGTCGGCAGGATTGACGATGCGCTCATCGCGGATACGTTGCTGAAGTTCCGCGACGAGCTGCTGGCTGACGTCCCAACCGACATCTGCCTGTATGAGTAGCATTTCAAGGTCTTCAAAGAGCTCGTCGTCGATTGCAGTGCGGTCGAAAAGGCGGGTGATTTCGAGGAATACACCACGTCGGGTCTTTTCTAGACCCTTTTCCAAATTGAGGTCGGGTTCGGCCTGGCGGCGAAACAATTTCCTGAGCACCAGTGTCTCGTCCTTGCATATGTGCGTTCGATGTACGCAACTCGTTGTACGTTGGGGAAGTGGCGGAAGGCGACGATGAATCAAACGCCACATTACGTTCGATTAGGTGTGCCAACTTGACGGTTTCCGCACATGGAAGTATATCACCGGAGCCGTACCCGAAACCCTGCCAGAGCGGCGAGGATTCATTGGCATTGGCAGGATTACCTTCATTAAAAGCGCTCTGCCCATACAGACCACCCAAGGCGACTGCATGAAACGTTCCGACCTCATACTCGCCGTTTACCTGCCGACCGCGCTGCTCGCGATGGGACAGGGGCTGCTGCTCGCCACGTTGCCGTTCTATGCGGAGGAACTTGGCGCAAGCCTGACGATGATTAGCGTCATCGTGTCGGCGGCGGCGATTGGCACGCTCGTGACTGATGTGCCAGCGGGGGCCCTGCTGCACAGGATCGGACTGCGGCGAACGATGCTTATCGGGTCAAGCCTGGTCGTGATAGGCACGCTAAGCCTGGCTGTTCCGATGTCACCGGCCATCGTTGTCGGGTTTCGCGTGTTGGCCGGTGTCGGTACCGCGTTGTGGGGGCTATCTCGCCACGCATTCATCACACAAGCATCGGACAATTCGACGCGAGGTCGATCGATTGCCGTATTCGGTGGCATTAACCGAATCGGGATGTTTGCTGGTCCAGCCATCGGCGGTATCGTCGCCACAGCCGCGAGTACAAGCGCGTCGTTCGTGCTGGCCGGATTCATGGGTTTCCTGGCGTTTCTGACTGGTGTCTTTTTCATCCCTAACGATTCGCGGGCGACTGCGGATAGGCAAGGAACGGGGCGAAAGCGTTGGGATCTGGTTTTGCAGACGTTGCGGTCGCAATCCGGCGACCTGACCGCTGCAGCCGTGGCGCAATTGTTCGCGCAAATGATCCGCCAGGGACGGCAACTCCTGATCCCTCTGGTTGGCGCAACCATGCTCGGACTCAACGCGGCCCAGGTCGGCATGATCATGACTGCTTCGGCCGTGCTGGATATGTCGATGTTTATTCCCGCCGGAATCCTGATGGATCGGTATGGTCGGAAGTTCGCAGCTGTCCCGAGTTTCGCGGTGATGGCGATCGGGATCGGGATGGTGCCATTTGCCGGAGGATTCACCGGTTTACTGGTGGCTGGGCTTGTGATCGGGTTGGGGAATGGGCTTGGTTCCGGGACAATGATGACGCTCGGGGCCGACATGGCGCCGGAAGGCGCAACCGGAGAGTTCCTCGGTGTTTGGCGGTTGATTGGGGACGTTGGGATGGTGGCGGGTCCATTGGCGGTCGGCTTGATTGCCGCTGCGGTTGGGCTGACCGGGAGCGCGATCGCACTGATGATCGCTGGCTTCCTCGCGTCGGCAATCCTGTTCTTCCTGGTCAAGGAGACCCGCATAGCGCCAGTTGTCCACGCAATCGGTCCTACGGAGGCACCAGGTGACTGAAAGCAACACGTTTGAAGACCGCATCGGATCAGCAATTGAGCGCAGGGCGACCAGAAGTATCAAGGAGTATCCCGACGAACTCCCTCGTGAACGCTTGCTCAATGTCGGGGCATCGTCGCTGAAGAATTCCGAGCTGATCGCGATTTTGCTGGGAACCGGAACGCAGAAGGAATCGGTATTCACGCTGTCCGAGCGACTGTTGCGAGACCATGGTGGATTCCTGGGTCTGCAAAAACTGGATGTCCGGGAGTTGATGCAATTGCATGGACTCGGCCCAGCGAAGGCGACCTTGTTGAAATCGGCCCTGGAGATTGGCCGACGCCTCGCGCTGGTGTCGATGGCTGATCGGCCGCCGATCTCGTCGCCGGAAGACATCGCGCAAATTTATGGGGTGGAGATGGCGCCTCTCGAACAGGAACAACTGCGAGTGGTACTCCTCGATACAAAGAACAAGATCATTGACATGCGGATTGTGTACCAGGGCAGCGTGAACGAAGCGTCAGTACGGATCGGCGAATTGTTCCGCGATGCGGTCCGGCTCAACGCAGTGAGCGTGATCCTGATGCACAACCATCCATCGGGAGACCCAACCCCATCGAGCGCCGACGTTTCACTGACGGTGGAGGTCGTGGCAGCAGGACGATTGCTGGACATCGCGGTAGTCGATCACCTCATTATCGGACACGGTTCGCATGTTTCACTGAAACGACTGGGATTGGGTTTCGCAAAGAGCTGACGTGACAACCAACTGGGAGCACTTTCGATGCATTCGAGCAAACTGGGATTTGGAATCGTTGGGGCACTCGACCTGGAGACGGTCAGGGTGATCGCGGCACGTGCTGAAGAACTGGGAATTCACTCACTCTGGATCAATGACACACCGAGTGGCGATTCCCTCGCGCGCCTGGAGGTGGCTGCCCAGGTGACGTCACGTATCATGCTGGCGACCGGTGTCATTTCAGTTGACCGGAAACCCGCCGAGCAGATCATTAAGCACGTCAATGAGCGCGGAATTCCTCAGAACCGCCTGGTCATCGGGATTGGCAGCTCCGCCAAACCAAGTCCCTTGCAGCGGGTGAGCGAGAACCTGGAGGTTCTCAAAGTGGGCCTTGGGTCGCCTATAGTGGTTGGTTCGCTCGGACCCAAAATGAGACAGTTGGGAGCCGAACATAGCAATGGATTGTTGTTCAACTGGTTGACCCCGGAACACGCGCGGGCGACAACGCAGGAGATGCAGACCAAGGCGCAGGCTGCCGGCAACCAGGACGTTGTTGCCGCCACGTACATCCGGACTGCCCTCGGTGACGACGCGATGCCGCGACTTGAGGCTGAAGCGGCAAACTATTCGTCGATTCCATCCTATGCCGCAAACTTCGCACGCCTCGGTATCACCGCGATGGAAACCAGCGTGCACTCCGACACCGCGGAGGGCATTGTTGCGGGGATTTCGGCATTCGACGGTGCGGTCGATTATGCGATCGTGCGGGCGATCACGCAGAATGACGATGTGGACCATTACCTTCGACTTCTGGATGCTATCGCGCCGCTCGCATAGCGTTTTCTTCAGGCCCGATTTTCGGACTCCATTCCCTATTGAGATGGTACGGTGAGAACGCGTGGCCGGATGGAAACGTTGGCCGCCACAAGGGCGACCACTACCAGGAAATCGGGATTCGTGGCTGATCCGGACTATTCGAATGGCGTGTGCGCAGAAAGTTCGCTGTGAAGGCGCGTCTTGATCTGATCGTCGGCGAATGACTGATCGATGGATGAGGCAACCAGCCTGGCGACCCCCTGTCGGTCGAGGTTCATAGCCTCTGCGACCAGGGCATATTCGGTTGCCAGGTCCGTACCGAACATGGGTGGATCGTCACTGTTGATCGAGAAGAGAACTCCAGCCTCAGTGAAGGCTTCGAAGGGTAGTTCCACGACCGAGGAAACCACGCCCGTGCAGAGATTGCTGGTGGGGCAGATTTCGAGCGGGACTCGCTCCTCGGCCAGGTACGCCATCAGTTTGGGATCCTGGGCGGCGGAGACTCCATGCCCGATACGCTCGACCTCGAGCGAACGGAGGGTGTCCCAAATGGCATCCGATCCAGTTGCCTCGCCGGCATGGGCAACGATGTGATAGCCTGCCTCCCGGGCCCGCTGGAACGCTGATGCAAAGAGGTGTGGAGGATTGCCGATCTCGTTCCCACCCAGGCCAAGGGCGACGACCCCGCAATCCGGTCCGGCCTCGATCATCCAATCCACAGTCTGGTCCACGGAACCGGGACCGGAGGCTGCGTCGCGCACGCCGTCAGCGATCCAGCGCAATTCGACCCCGTACCGGACCAGGAGTCGGGCCCGGGCCTCATTCATTGCGACAAGTGCCTCGGGGAACGAGATCCGCCGGCGTCGATGATGCGGCTCCGGATTGAAGTGAATCTCGGCATATCGGACATTCTGTCGAGCCAGTTCTTCGCCATAAGCGTCGACTGCCGCGCCCAGATCGTCAGCAGTACGCAGGCAATCCGAACACATCGTAAAAGTGTCAATGAAATGCGTGAAGTCGGTATATTGAAAGAGGTCGGCGACACCCTGCTCCGATCTGACACCGAGATCGACTCGGTGACGCTGGGCAAGCTGCCACAACATCTCGGGCCCGACCGTGCCCTCAAGGTGGACATGGAGCTCGACCTTTGGCATCGTCATGAGCCACTCGGGGATGATGATCTGGCTTGGCGCGGGCATTCTGTAGTGTCCTATGCGTTGTCGACGATCGACCGGGCTCCAATCGTGAAGCCAGAGAGTAACCCTCGGCATGGTACAATCTTCCACTGTCAAGGGGTGGCTACCGACACTCCGATTTCCCTTGCGCTAAAGGCATTTCGCCCATCACCACCGATCAAGCATCGGAGGAACACCGCTTGCCAAAACAGGTTGGAATTGATCTCGGAACAGCGAATGTGCTGGTTTTCCTGCGCGGTCGAGGGATCGTCATCAACGAGCCGTCGGTCGTCGCCATTTCTGCCAAGGACGGGAAGGTCAAGGCTGTTGGCCTTGAAGCCCGTAACATGCTTGGCCGGGAGCCACGGGACACGATTGAGGTCGTGAGGCCCATGCGTGATGGTGTGATTGCAGATTACATCGTTACCCAGAAGATGCTCGAGTATTTCATCAACAAGGCATGCGGGCGATTCTCGCTGATTCGGCCTGACGTGATGATCTGCGTGCCAGCCGGGGTTACCGGAGTCGAGCGCCGGGCCGTTCGGGACGCCGCATTGAACGGCGGCGCCCGGCGTGCGTACCTGATCAGCGAGCCATTGGCGGCCGCCATCGGCGCCCGCATCCCGGTGGCCGATCCGTCCGGCAACATGATCATCGACATCGGTGGTGGCACCACCGAAGTGGCTGTGATCTCGCTCAATGGGATCGTCGTGGCGCGTTCATTGCGAGTCGGCGGTAATCGCTTCGACGAGGCCATCAGCAGCTATATCAAGCGGAAATACAACCTCCGAATTGGCGAGCGTACTGCGGAAGAAGTCAAGATCGCGATTGGCAGCGCAATGCCGCTCGACGAAGATCGCGTGATGGAAGTTCGTGGCCGTGACGAGGTGGCTGGCCTCCCACGGACTATCCAGATCCATTCCAACGAGATCACCGATGCCATTACGGAACCACTGGAGGCTATCATTGGGGCAGTTCGCGCTGTTTTAGAGGAGACTCCGCCCGAGTTGTCGTCCGATATTATCGACAAGGGTATGATCCTGACGGGCGGCGGCGCAATGCTCCGCCACTTGCCGGATCTACTCACGGAGGTAACGGGCGTACCCTGCTACGTGGCCGATGATCCTCTTTCATGTGTTGCGATTGGCACCGGCCTGGCGCTGGAACACATGGATATTCTTCGGGACAGTCTCGAGGAACCATAGATCGCACGAGGGACAGGATGGATATGCGTTCCGTTGCTGGGACTCTGGAACGCAGAATGCCGGTGATCGACACCGGTAAATGAGGGGAAGAGCCAGACATGCAACACAACCTCAGCATACGCAAAGGCCGTGCCAAATACCTTTCGCTGAGCATGCTGATTGTTTCCGCATTCATGCTTGCGGGATGCGGTCCGCTCGGCGACGACGATGATCCGACGGCAACATCCGAATCCATCGCCCAACCCACAACCGCAGTCGAATCGACGACCGAGGGGACTTCGACTCCTCCACCGTTCGAAGAATCAGCCGGGGATGCCACACCGTCGTCCGAATCGGATTCGCCTATCGCGTTCACCCCAGGCAACGGGGGTGGCACGCCGGCAACTCCGGAGGAGACGTTCGTTGTCGTTGTGGGAACGCCAGTAGATCCAGCCGAGGGTGAAACACCGGTGTCGCCGGCCGCGGCAACGCCTGCGTCGAGCGATCCAGGTACCACATTTACTGGTTCGGACGGTACCGACGGAGCAACCCCTCCCGACGAAGGTCTGGAGGCGAGCAATGACGTGGCGACGTCACCCGAGGCGACACCTGCGGTGTCTGGAGATGCGACTCCGGCCGACGACTCACCATTCTTTACGGAGGAAATTGCCACGCCTGACCCGGACGCGGGAGCGACACCGCAAGTCGGTGAGCTGGCGGATCTCGAGCCCGTGACCGTTACAAGCTGCGATCCCGATAATATCCCGGTATTCGCCGGAGAAGTGACTGACTTCCTGACGATTACGGATGTCAATTTCCGAATCGGTCCAGGCGCCGATTGCGACCCGATCGGGGATGGACCGATTGGCGCAAACAACTCTGTCATCCTCCTGAGTGGACCAGTGGTGCGAGAAGGCGACGACGAATTCATCTGGGTGCAGGTCCAGATCGTCGACGACATCGGATGGATTGTGCTGGATGCAATCGAACCGGCGCCCTAGGAGCATTCCCGGCTTTCGCAACCGCCGCCCGCACCAGCAGCGGGCGGCGGGCCGCTCCACCTCACTTCCGGCATTCTCCTGATACCATTCCTGAATCAACATCTCCTCCATTCTCTAATGGCCCTCGGGGCAGACAGGACTGCGCGGTCATGATCTTTCCACGCCAGAGCGGCGTATTGATGCACCCTACCTCGCTGCCGGGTCCACATGGAATCGGCGACTTTGGAGCGCAGGCATTTCGCTTCGTCGATTGGCTCGCCGACGCTGGTCAGGAGTTGTGGCAAGTCATGCCCCTTGGACCCACGGGTTATGGGGATTCGCCATATTCGTCGCCATCCGCGTTCGCTGGCAATCCCCTACTGATTTCCCTGGAGTGGCTTCGCGGCGATGGGTTGCTCGATGACACAGACCTTCACGACGCCCCGTTTTTCCCTGACCACTTCGTGGACTTCGGACCTGTGGCCGCTTACAAGGATTCGATGCTGAGGAAATCGTTCGAATCCTTCGAGGCGGGTTTGGGGGTACAACTTGTCCCTGAGTTCCTGCTGTTCTGCGAGCAGGAGGCATGGTGGCTCGACGACTACGCGATGTTCATGTCAATCAAGCAGACGAACGGGATGCGAAGCTGGCAGGATTGGGACAGGCCCCTTCGCATGCGGGAAGCCGGGGCAATTGATTCGTTCGCTGTTGAACATGCGAAGGAAGTTCGGTTCATCAAATTCGTACAGTTTCAATTCCAGCGCCAGTGGTTCGAGCTTCGGGCACACGCGAACACACGGGGCGTAAGGATCATCGGAGACATCCCGATTTTCGTTGCCGAGGACAGTGCAGATGTTTGGGCCAACAAAATGCAGTTCAAGGTCGATGCTGAAGGTCGGGCATTGGCAGTGGCCGGTGTACCACCAGATCCGTTTTCCGCGACCGGTCAAATTTGGGGGAATCCACTCTACGATTGGCACTCCATGCGAGGCAATGATTACCTGTGGTGGAGGCAACGGATCCGGCGGACCATTCAGCTTGTGGACATTGTCCGGATCGATCATTTTCGCGGATTCGCGGCGGCATGGGTTGTTCCGGTGGGGGCGGACACAGCGGCGGAAGGACATT
The DNA here is from genome assembly GCA_963763125.1 of uncultured Chloroflexia bacterium. GTDB lineage: Bacteria > Chloroflexota > Chloroflexia > Thermomicrobiales > UBA6265 > JACCYX01. The sequence goes on along the minus strand of CAVXMV010000006.1, from coordinate 42,736 downwards.
GGGAACGATCGCCGGGCGGAGAGGTGTTCGCGGCTATCCAGCGTGAGATGGGGGAGGTGCCGGTCATTATCGAGGACCTGGGCGTGATCACTCCCGATGTTGTGGCACTGCGTGAAATTCTCGACTTCCCTGGCATGAATGTGTTGCAGTTCGCATTCGAAAACGATCCAGCCAACGTGTACTTGCCGCACAACCATCGAACGCATTCGGTTGTTTACACGGCGACCCATGACAACCAGACCACCATCGGTTGGTTCGCTTCACGAAGCGAGGCTGAACGAGCGGCGATCCAGAGCTATCTCGGGCGTGATGGAAGCGATATTGCGTGGGACCTGATTCGAATGGCCCTGTCCAGCGTTGCCAACACGGCGATCATTTCGATGCAGGACGTCCTCAGACTAGACGACGCGGCGCGGATGAACACGCCGGGCCGGGCACTTGGGAACTGGTCGTGGCGATGCCATGAGGACCAGTTGACGTCGGACCTGGCAAAGGGACTGTACGCGTTGACCTGGCTCTATGGCCGTGCGGAACGAGATGTGCACTCTCATGGGACCAACCCATGGGACTACACTAGTCTGGAAAGTGCCCATCACGCGGTGGATCTGTAAGAAAGCCGTCAACTCCTCGCAGATTATGTTCGACAGGTTGCTTCGACTGCGGAACGCAACGAAATGGAGTGATTCATGGCCACAGCTTCAGGTGCCTTCACGTTCGTCCTCCACAGCCATTTGCCGTATGCCCGGCAAGCCGGAATGTGGCCGCATGGTGAAGAATGGTTGCATGAGGCGATCGCCGAGACCTACATCCCATTGCTCAACGCCCTGTACGACCTTGTCGAAGAGGGAGTGGACTTTCGAATTACGATCAGTGTGACTCCGGTGCTCGCGGAGCAACTTTCCGATCAGTTGATCAAGGAACATTTCCTCACCTATGCCGAAGAGCGCGCGGCATGGGCGGCAGCTGATATCAGCCGGTTCGATGAGGCCAACGATCCTGACTTGAAGCAGCTTGCGATCTACTATCACCACTGGTATTCGCGAATGTTGTCGTCGTTCCGGGATCGATATCAATCAGACATCATTGGCGCCTTGCGAAAGCTTCAGGACGATGGGTATGTCGAGATTTCGACCAGCGCGGCTACCCACGGGTATTTGCCGCTTCTGGCGCGTGACTCGTCGATCTTCGCGCAAATCGAGACTGGCGTACGTTCATACGAACGGCAATTCGGGCGACGACCCCAGGCGATCTGGCTTCCGGAGTGTGCCTATCGACCGGCGTTCTGGGAAGACGATGCAGGCCAACAGGTGCGGCGTCCAGGCCTGGAGTCGTTCCTTGCAGCCCAGGGCATTCGCGTGTTCTTCACCGAGACACATTCGGTCGAGGGGGGGCACCCGGTTGGCAAGGCCGCCGGTGAGGCGATCGGCGTTTACGGCGCGGTTGCCCGGCGCTACACCCTGGAATTGACCGAGTCAGAACAGGAAGAGCCAGGCACAACGTACCAGTCTTATTGGGTCGGTGACGCGGTGGGCGAGGTAGCTGTGCTCGGACGGAACAGCCGGACCGGACAGCAGGTGTGGTCGGGCGATTTTGGGTATCCAGGCGACTTGTGGTACCGGGAATTCCATCGAAAGGATGGAGTGTCCGGGATCCAGTATTGGCGAATTGGTGGACCTGGAGTCGATCTTGGCGACAAGCCGCCATACGACACCAACCGAGCGCGAGAACGGGTTTCGGATCACGCGAAGCACTTCGTCCGGTTGGTGGAGGAATTGTTGGTGGCGTACAACGAGTCGACTGGCGACTACGGCATCATCGCCTCCAATTACGATACCGAACTGTTTGGACACTGGTGGTTCGAGGGCGTCGACTGGATCAAGGAGGTGCTGCGACAGCTTGCCGCGTCCACCGTCGTCGATCTGACCACCGCATCCACATTCGTGGAGAAACACCATCCGGATCGAGTCATGGCGTTGCCGGAATCGAGCTGGGGATCGGGCGGCAATCACTTCACCTGGCTGAATCAGGAAACAGAATGGATGTGGCCGCTCATTCACGGCGCAGAGCGGCGCATGGAATATCTTGTCAACCACGTTCCGGACTCACATGGCGTGCAGGCCGAATTGCTCAATCAGGCCGCCCGGGAGCTCTTGCTGCTGCAAAGCAGTGATTGGCCATTCCTGGTTACCACGGGCCAGGCCAAGGAGTACGCATCGCAGCGGTTCACCGAACATGTTGACCGATTCGACTCACTTGCCGATATCGCCGAGCGTGGCGACGACCTGACGCTTGAAGAGTCCGAGATGTTGAAGGTCTTGTCTGAACTCGACAATCCCTTCCCGGACATCGACTATCGCTGGTTCGGTGCCCGTCAGGGACACGCCGACCTTGATCGTTCGGATAATCTTCAATTGAAGTAGATGTTCATCGCCGTCGGTCAAGTCAATTGACACGGATTTCGTATCAGTTCTGGGGGCGCCCCCGGATGACGACATCGGCGTCAAAACGAACCGGGATGCGACCGGACCAGGCCCCCTGCCGGGTGCCCTGTAGCCACGGCTTCTGAACGAATCGTTGCACCCAATGTCCGAGCGGGACGTAGACCGCGTTGTCGAGCAGGAGTTGTTCGGCCTGCCTGAATGCGTCGTTGCGCGCATCAGGCTCGGTACTCAGGTTTGCGGTGGAAACCAGATCGTCGAATTGACTGGACGCGGCCCCGGGGACCTGGTCGTCATCGGATTCGAGTTCCGGCGACCAGTTGAACCAGCCGGACATAAATGGTGAATCCGATTGGCCGGCTGTTTGTAGCAAAGCTGCCGTATCGGTAACGGTCCACCACCAGACAATGTCGAATTGGCGACCTCCGTTGTCGGCCTGGAGGGCAAGAATCTGATCTGCAGTCAGGCTGGTATCGTGCCTGACGACCAGGCCGCAATTCTCCTCGATCATGGCCAGCAAAGCGGCGTGATGATCGATGTGTAGCGGATTGTCAGACCCTGCCTGGAAGTACACGATATCCGGTGTGTTCTGCTCGGGGTCGATGCCAGCCTGTTCCAGCAATTCCTTCGCCTGGTCAGTATCGAACGCGATTGGCTCGGCAGGTTCATAGCCCGACGTAATCGAGACAACCGGGGGCACGAAGCCAACAGCGGGCACAAACTCGCCGCCCCAAATGTCGTTGGCCCATGCGTCGCGATCGATCGAGGCGGCGATAGCCTGGCGCACGCGGATATCTCCAAACGGATCCTGATTGAAGTCCATCCCGATTGCCATCGTCGACGACTGTGATTCAATGGTCACCAACTCGGCCGAGAGCGCCTCGTTGTCGGTCACGCTTTCAACCAGCGATGCCGGAATGTCAGCGGACACAACGGTATCGTTTCGATAGCCTTCGAGCGCCGTGCCGTCGGCGTCGGGACCATCCATGATTGCCCAAACGATCTTCGCGATTGACGCTGAAGCTGGTGTTTCTGAATTGGGATTGGGTTCCATGGCAATGGACTCGCCATCAACATATTCGGTGAATTGCCAGAGTCCGGCGCCGGCCCCAGCCAGGAGTGGGGCATCCAGCGCAACGTCATTGAAGATGGCAAGATCGACTACGGCCCAGACGAAGGTGGCAAGTGCGGCCGGGAAGGAAGAAAACGACTCCGACAGCGATATCTCAATCGTAAGATCGTCGATTACCTCGAATCCAATGTCGGAGCTGGTGCCGGCCGTGTATTCCTGATAACCACTGACCAATTCCATGAACGGCGCCATGGGCGACAACCGTTCCGGATCGAGGGCGCGGCGCCATGAATCCACGAACGACTGGGCGCTGATGTCGTTTCCCGACGCAAACTTTTGGCCGGGCTTGATCCTCGCTGTCCAGACATTGGCAGATTCGTTTGGCTCCACTGATTCAGCAAGATCAGCGACCACGGCTCCGTTCTCATCGAATGCAAGCAATCCCGCCCACACATGCGGAAACAAGACCCAGAACGGTCCCCAATTGGGTGCCCGATGTGGATCGAGTGTCACCAATTGACCAAAGGGATTGAACGGGATCGTGATGTCCACGCCGGTCTCGACGTCATCGCCTGTTTGGGTATGGCCGGTGGCGGTTTGGGCTGACGCGCGAATTGATGCTGGAGCGGCGGACAGGCCTGCGATTGCGGAAAGCACGGCGGCGGAGCGGAGCAGATCGCGTCGTGAGATCCGTGGTACTCCTGCCGTTATGTTCCTGGCGAGTCGCTCGACTGGCGACGATGGTGACGTTTCGAGGTCCTGGCGGGGAGAACTCATCATCGCTCCTTCTGGAAGTCGCCTTGCTATGTGTGCTGCATTCAGCGATCACAAATGAGAGAGGAAACCCAAGGATACATCGAGAGAGTCAATGTCCTGAATCACCTGGGTCCCCTGGCTCTCATCATTCATAACGATGCTGGACGTCTCTTCGTTACACCAGGATTCACGTTTTGTCCGAAATGGAGTACCCGTAAGATCGAGTTCCAGCGGCATTCAGGAACGCGGCGAGGAGATCGACGCTTGCCTGGATGTCGTCGACATGCGCCATCTCATTCACGGTGTGGACGTACCGCGTGGGAATCGAAATTGTGGATGTGGCGATGCCTCCGCGACTCGTTTGGAATGCTCCGGCATCGGTGCCACCGAAAGGGAGAATCTCGAGCTGATAGGGGATGCCCTGATCTTCGGCGAGATCGCGGAGGTGGTCGACAACCATCGGATTCGCGATCTGGCTGCTGTCGAGAATCTTGATCGCTGTTCCTGCGCCGAGCCTGGTGACATGTGTGTCCGGCGTGCCACCCGGTATGTCGGCCGCGATCGTGACATCGAGGGCAATCGCAATGTCGGGATTGATGGAATAGGCAGATGCACTGGCGCCACGAAGACCGATTTCTTCCTGGGTGGTCGCGATCGCGAATATCTCGGCGTTGCTTTCGCTCGCTTTTCGGACAGCTTCAATCATGACGTAGACACCGAGGCGATCATCCAGCGCTTTGCTGACCACCGTATCGCCGACGGTGATCAACTCACGTTCAAGTGTGACCATGTCACCAATGCGAACTTTTTCCTTGACGAGGTCGCCAGAGAGACCGAGGTCGATGAACAAGTCCTCGAGCTTCACATCCTTTGCCTCACCAGCCTGGAGCAAGTGGATCGGTTTCGCGGCCGGCTGGAAGACTCCCGGCAATGTTTCGCCAGCGCGAGTGTGGACCTCAACGCGCTGGGCCACCAGGACTCGTGGATCGAAACCACCGACGCGCTGGACGCGGAGAAAGCCACTGTCATCAACATGACGCACCAGGAATCCGATTTCGTCGATGTGCGCGGCTATCGCGATGCGAGGGCCACCTAATCCGCGTTTGTGACCGATCAGGTTTCCAAGCGGATCCACCGTCATTTCATCCACGATCGGCCGGAGATACGAGGCGACGACGTCGCGCACGCGGTCTTCACGGGAAGCGATGCCTGGCGTTTGCGTGAGCGCGCGAAGGAGATCGAGGTCAATTGCCATCAAGTTTGTCCCTTTTGGTTGGATCGGAAGGTGACGTATCAGGTAGGCATTGTATCCGGAGTTTCAACGAAAACGGGTGTGCTCACATGAGCACACCCGTGTCCGGTCAACGACAGGCTGGGTTATTCGCCGATCAGGATGATCGAACTGGTTCCTGACGTTTCGCCATCGCTGTACGTCACTGAGCCGACGGACAGGACATTGATGTCGCTGATTCCTGAAGGAGTGGCCTCAGGCGTGGCTGGAGCGAAGAAGTCCTCGCAGGCTTCTCCGTCCCAATCGAGATCGAGGTTGAAGTTCTCAAGATCGTCTTCATCGTACGCAGCCTGAGCTTCTTCCTGGGTAGCGAACTCGGCGCAATCGGGATCGGCATCAATGGTGGACGAACTTGCAGAAAGGTCGATTGCGTCCTGAATCAGCGGAAGCAGGTTCTGGACGTTGAGGTAGTAGATGGAGGTAACTTCCGCCGGCAATTCTGCGAGAGTCGCCTGGAAGGTGGCGTCTTCGGAGAGTGGGGCTGCCTGTTCGCCAACGAACGCATCGATGCCCTGATTGACACCGATCAACAGCGTATCATCGACAACGCCAAATTCGAGAACAATCGGCGTCCCACCGTCACTCATGTCAATCACGGTCACATCCGAGCCGTTCACCTGGCGAGAGGTCAGTGAAAAAGCGTCGCTGGGCTGGGCAGCAATCAAGTTCGTAATGGTGGACACGACGTCACCGATGGTTTCGTTATCTTCAACCTCGGTCACGAACACACCCTGAATGTATGGTTCGAGACTTGAAATGTCGCCCACGCTCGCGGCGAATCCCCATTCGCGAACCAGCTGGTCGAGCACTTCTGTCTTGATGTTGAAGCCTATCAGGTCAGCAGCGTCTTCGAATACCTGGTCGGCATTTGCTTCCGCATCAACCGGCGTGGCCTCGATGAATGGATCGATGCCAACGATGCCCTGGGCGAACAGCAAGGCAACAGCGTCGAGGCCTGGTGTTTGACCCAGGTTAGTGCCTCCGGCATAAACGAGTGATGAATCAGCGAATCGGTCGGTGAAGGTTGGTTCGAAATCCGGGGCTGCCGGGAGGTTGTCGCCATTGGACGGAACTGCAACCGAGAACGAGCGGAAGCCCGCGTCATCGGCCCAGAATCCGAACCCCTGATATGAGACCAGCGAAACCATCAGGTCTCGCGGGATTTCGGCAATGATGGTCGGGTCCTGTGCATTGATTGCGTCCAGGAAAGCCGGTCCATTCACATAGCCGGATACAATCAGTTCGTCCTCGAGCCGGGACTGAATGTCCTGATATGTTTCATTTTCCGAGAGTGGATCGAGGGTGCCAAGCACCGTGTCGACCACCGGTTCGATGTCTTCAGGGACCGATGCGACAACGATCACGTCGTCAACCAACGCAGCGGAAACACCAGTGCTGAATTCGTCTGCCGCCGGCTGCGAGAGAATCACGTAGCCTTCGTACTCTGTCTCGATGATGTCAGCGGATTCCTGGTCGAACACGAGGTTCGCATAATCAGCGAACAATGCTTCGGCGTCCGAAGGATAGAGCACCACTGCCCAGCCCTGGGGAACCTCACTACCGGTTACGCCGGTGGGATCGTCGGCGATATTGGCGGCATCTCCGGCGATATCCTCAAGGGCGAAGTCATCGCTTACCGGCAAATCGGTGAGGAAGAATCCGGCTTCGCCATCGATGACGTCGCCAACCTGATCGAGACCGGCCTCCAAGTCACCGAACTCGTCTTCGGCCATGAGCGCCTGGAGATTGGCCCGTTCCAGAAGCTCCTTCGCCAGGACGATCTGGTTGGACTCCTGATCGAGCTCAACCTGTCCATAGAAGAGGGCAGTATCAGGGACGTAATCAGCAACGCTCGATGTGGCCTGCGCCGAGACTGGGGCAACGAATGACAGGTACGACGTGAAGAATCCGGAAACAATCAACGCTGCAATGGCGAGCCGAATCAGGTTCGCCCCGCTTCGTTCCGGCACGTTCCTTGAAATCGCATGACTCAAATCAATGCTCCTTTTCATACCTGCTGACCCTGGGTAGCATGAAGTGCAATCGCTTCCCGGGATTTCCGGGTCATGTTAACCTCAATGATGAGGGCAACACGATCTCCACTATGAACGGATAACGTCGCGACCACTCATATTTTTCCTGCTCAGGAACAGATCGGGCTCAATCCTGAATCCGACGATCGATTCCCGTAGCAATGCCAAACACGATCATGAACAGGCCTGCAAGCGCGATGATAACCGCGACGACAAACCCCATCATGAGCGCGCTTCTGATCAAACCAAGGAAAATATCCACCTGTGATGGGGTTCCTTTCGGATTCTTCGGCGAACGAAATCGCGAATCGTCGAATCACGTTTCCTGAGCGGCAACGTGCTTAATCGACCCGTTCATTTGAAGTATAGACAAAACGGGACTCGCTGAACGCGCATCCCGTTTCGCTCGCGCTTAGGCCACTACCGGCGCCGCACTAAGTTTGCCTACAAAACTGAAGTCACCATCGACCACATCGACGACAACTTCCTCACCGTCGTGGATTTCACCCGACAGCAGTTTCAATGCCAATGGGTCGAGTATATGCCGATGGATAACCCGCTTCAACGGCCTGGCGCCGAATGTTGGGTCGTACCCCAGCGTTGCCACAAGTTCCCTGGCAGACTCGGTGATTAATAGCGTGATGTCACGCTCCGCGAGTCTCCGGGCGACTGTCTCAAGCTGAACGCCAACAATCTCGCCGATTTGGACCCTGCTCAACGGCTTGAAGATGATCGTCTCATCGATCCGGTTCAGGAATTCTGGTCGGAAATTCGCGCGTAATGCCTCCATCACCTGGCTCCGCATTTCCGATTCCCGGCTCGGATCGGACGAGATGATGTAGGAAGAGCCGAGGTTGCTGGTCATAATGATGACGGTGTTCTTGAAGTCGATGGTTCGACCTTGACCATCGGTCAGCCGACCATCATCCAGTACCTGGAGGAGAACGTTGAAGACCTCCGGATGGGCCTTCTCAATCTCATCGAACAACACAACACTGTATGGTCGACGGCGAACCGCCTCGGACAGCTGACCTCCTTCCTCATACCCGACATATCCTGGAGGAGCCCCGATTAACCGGCTCACAGCGTGTCGCTCCATGTACTCCGACATGTCGATCCGGATCATTGCGTGGTCGGTATCAAACATGAACTCGGCAAGGGCGCGAGCCAGTTCGGTTTTGCCGACACCGGTAGGACCAAGAAAAATGAAACTGCCCTGCGGGCGATTGGGATCGGCAAGGCCCGCACGCGATCGCCTGATCGCGTTGGAGACGGCGGAAATCGCCTCATCCTGCCCAATGACACGGTCGTGTAACCGTTCTTCCATGTGAACGAGCTTTTCGATCTCGCCTTCCATCAGGCGACTGATCGGGATCCCTGTCCAACGGCTGACAACATCTGCGATATCGTCGGCATCGACCTCTTCCTTGAGCAGTTTGCCCGTGGATTGAAGTCGATTCAGGGCCTGTTCTTCCACGCGCGCCTGTTCGTCCAGTTCCTTGAGCTTGCCGTATTGGAGTTCGGCAGCCCTGTTGTAGTCGTATGCGCGTTGGGCCTGCTCCATTTCAACTCGGGTGCGATCGATTTCGTCGCGAATCTCCGAGATCGCGAGAATTGCCTGGCGCTCCTGATCCCATTTCGATCGGAGGGCATCTCGCTCTTCCTTGAAGTTCGCAAGATCCTGCTCAAGGGCGGCCAACCGCCTTTGCGAAGCATCGTCTTTCTCCTTGCGGAGGGCTTCGCGTTCGATCTCGAGTTGCATGATGCGCCGTTCGGCTTCATCGAGCTCGACCGGCATTGAAGTGATTTCCATCCGGAGTTTCGAGGCTGCCTCGTCGACCAGGTCAATTGCCTTGTCCGGCAGGAATCGATCGGAAATGTACCGATCCGAAAGCGTGGCGGCAGCAACCAATGCGCTGTCGAGGATTTTTACCTTGTGGTGAACTTCATATCGCTCACGCAGTCCGCGAAGGATGGAGATCGTGTCCTCTACGCTTGGCTCACCGACCAGCACGGGCTGAAAGCGTCGCTCAAGTGCAGCATCCTTCTCGATGTGCTTGCGATACTCGTCCAGTGTGGTGGCGCCAATGGCATGCAGCTCGCCGCGGGCGAGCATCGGCTTGAGCATGTTGGAGGCATCCAGGGATCCCTCTGCCGCGCCCGCGCCAACCACAGTGTGAAGCTCATCGATGAACAGGATGATTTGTCCTTCAGAGTTCGTGATGTCCTTGAGGACGGCCTTGAGGCGTTCCTCGAACTCTCCCCGGAACTTGGCCCCTGCGATCAGGGAGCCCAGGTCGAGGGAAACAATTCGTTTGTCGCGGAGTCCTTCAGGTACGTCGCCGCGTACGATTCGCTGAGCGAGACCCTCAGCAATTGCGGTTTTACCTACACCCGGTTCACCGATCAACACCGGATTGTTTTTCGTTCGGCGCGAGAGCACCTGGATAACACGCCTGATTTCTTCGTCGCGACCGACGACGGGATCAAGTTTCCCATCTTCCGCCAGTTCGGTCAGGTCGCGGCCGTATTTTTCGAGTGCCTGGTATTTGTCTTCGGGGTTTTGGTCTGTCACCCGTTGATTGCCCCGCACTTCAGTCAGGGCGCCATACACGCGGTCCTTGGTGGCTCCCAGGCGTCGCAGGAGTGATTCTGCAGGAGATCGCTCGACGGATAGGATGCCAAGCAGAAGGTGCTCCGCTGAAACGTACTCGTCGCCAAATGAGCTCGCTTCGGCTTCGGCCTGCTGAAGAGCCTGGCGAAGACCGGAACTGACGACAGCATCGGCACTAAACTGGAGCTTCGGCGCACGGTCGATCAGGGCGTCCGATTCCCTTACGACTTGTTCGGGATCGATCCCGAGTCGCTGTAATACTTGAGGTACGACTCCATCCGTCTGTGCGGCAAGCGCACGCAGGAGTGCCTCGGGTTCGAACTGGGCGAGCTTGTGCTCGACCGTGAGTTGTTGGCCGGCGACGATTGCCTCTCGGGCCTTCTCGGTAAATCGTTGATTGGATGCCATAGGGCATATCCTCCTGGGAGACTTTTGCCTGGGGTCGGGTTTGGCAACGAGTGCCGGGTATTTGCCACTTTGGGCCGGCTTGGACCGTTGAGTTTTCCTGTGCCCAACTAAACCTGCTGGCGCTGTGACCTCACCTGTGCTTCATCGACGAAACCGAGTCGACGCAAGAGATCGTCGATTTCCGCCAAAAGCTCGGCGGGAGAGGACATTTCTCGCAGATGCTGTGCGCGTGTTTTCTGGAGTTGGCGAGTAAGTTCAAGTGCCAATTGGACGCCGGCGAGGTTCAATCCCCGCTGCTCAACGAGATATTTCACTTGACGAAGTTGCTCAATATCGCTATCAGAATACAAGCGCAGATTGCCTGAGGTACGCGAAGGGGCAACGAGACCCTCTCGCTCGTATTTGCGCAATGTTTGAGGATGCATTTCGACCAGCCGTGCGGCGACGCTGATAACGAAAAGGGGTTCCGAGAATCGTGCGGTCATGAGTTGGCCTCCAGCTAAACGTTGCTCACTGAATGATAGTTCTTGATACGATCCATGTCAATGTTGTGAAATTGGATTGGCGCAAGATTGAAGGTTTCAACATGGCAAGAATCTATGCCCATCGAGGCGCGTCGGCGGAAATACCCGAGAACACTCTTCCCGCCTTTTCCCGGGCAGTTGAACTAGGCGCGTATGGGATCGAGCTTGATGTGCACCTTTCCCGGGATGGTATTCCAGTGGTGATTCACGATGAGACTGTGGAGCGAACGACGGATGGTATCGGCGCCGTTGCCAAACTCGACCTGGTTCAGTTGAGGCAACTGGATGCGGGGAACGGCTCGACGATTCCAACGCTTACTGAGGTTCTCGACCTGATTGGCGATCGGCTCCACGTAGATATTGAGGTCAAGGCGGCGGCGGCTGCCGATGCGGTAGTCAGGGAAGCAGGAGCGCGACCATCATTGCGTTTCGCAATTTCATCGTTCAATCACGACGTCCTGCATCATGTTCGCGATGTCTCACCTTCGATCGAGTTGTGGCCTCTCACGGTGGGCGCTACCGAAGAAACACTTGCCGCTGCGGACAAGTTGAACGCGCCCTGTATCGCTATATATGACCGGTTTGTCAATGTCGAAATCATCGACTTTGTCCGTGCACGGGGCAAGGAATGTTGGGTATGGACCGTCAACGATTCCGAACGAGCGGCAGAACTGGAAACGCTCGGAGTAGCTGGTATCTGCACTGATGATCCAGCCACGCTGATGGCCAGGCTGCGAACCTGAGCCACCGGTTTTCAGGTTCCTTGAGGGATGCGCCCCTGTACGGGATACTTGGGCAGTGCTTCGTGGCGCCCCACCCTCAAGTTCACGTGCAAGGCAGCGGTTTCGTTGATCGGCTCTTTTATGCAGGACGGACAAACATGGCGAATCTAATCACCGTGGCTCGGCTGATCCTGCTTTTCGTCGTGATTTGGTTGATCTACGTCGGCAGCGTGCAGGTGATCGAGGCATGTATGGTGCTGATCATCGTGGTGTTCGCCAGTGACGGGCTCGATGGTTGGGTCGCACGGAAGCGGGGTTCGACCTCGCCGTTTGGAGCTGTGTTCGATATTGCAGGCGATCGCGTGGCCGAGAATGCACTCTGGATCATTTTCGCTGACCTTGACCTAATCCCGGTCTGGATTCCGCTGATGGTGATGACCCGGGGGTTCCTTGTCGACGGATTGCGATCATTGTCCTTGATGCAGGGGATGACTCCATTCGGCGAACGGAACATGATGCGTTCTCCACTGACCGAATGGCTGACAGCCGGGCGATTCATGCGTGGGTTTTATGGTTGGGCCAAATCCGCCGGCTTCGTGTTCCTGACAGGACTTGTAGCCTGGGAAACGCTCGACACGACCGATACGATTATTGGATCGCTGTATTCGATCGACGCATTGCGATGGCTCGGCTGGACACTGGTGTGGTCGGCGGTGGCATTGACGGTGATCCGGGCGATCCCGGTGTTCGTGGATTCGATGGCGATGATTCGGGATTTGGAAACGAAGCAAGCGGTCTGATGCGAGCGATCTCGAAGTTACGTGCCATATACATCGGCATTAGTCCTACGCGACGATATCCTGCGTGTCGCAACAGAGGCGCCAGGTGAGTTCAACCCCGGGACCAGGCAAGCGGATCCCCTTGTTCAAGCGCGAAGAGCGGCATGAGCTTCGCTATCAACTCAGCATTTTCCTGGCGGAACTCTTTTCGTGGATCTTCTGGATGATTCCCGGTCGCGTTCGGTACTTCTTTGCCGATCGGGTAGCTGATGCCTTTCGAAGAATGACGCACACCTATCGAGACAATGTGGAGGCAAATGTCAGTCAGGTTTTGGGGTTGCCCACTGATTCCATGGAAGTTCAGAAGTCCGTTGCGTCGATCTTTCGGATGAGCGCCCGCAATTTCACAGACTTGATCACCATGCCACGGCGTTCCCGGAGCACGTTGCTGGGATCGCTCGAGATTGTTAATGGCACCTGGAAACCAATCGACGACGCGATCGCCAAGGGCAAGGGCGTGATGTTTGTGACCGGGCACGTTGGCTGCTTTGATCTGGTGGGACAAGTGCTCTGGGCACGAGGGTACAAGCTGACGATCGTCACCGGGCGTACCACGTCCCGATTCATCTTCGATGGCGTCACCCATCTCAGAGGGTCCAAGGGGCTTTCACTAGTTGAACCGACACCATCGGGTATACGGAACGTGATCAAGAGGCTGCGACAGGGTGAATGTGCCGTGTTCGTGAGCGACCGCGACTTCTTCCAAAACGGTCGAGAAGTCGAGTTCTTTGGTCGCGCCACGACGCTCCCTCCCGGAGCAGTTCGGATTGCCCGCGATACGGGGGCGATCGTGGTTCCAATCGTTCCGCATCGGCACGCCAACATACATCAACTGGAGATCCTTGAGCCATTCACCGTAGACAAATCAGCTGATCTCGAGGCCGACATGGTGGCGGGATTCGGCATGCTGATCCCCGCGCTCGAACGTGCGATTCGCCGGTCCGTTTCACAATGGGTCATGTTTCAGCGGGTGTGGCCAGATTTGCCGGCACCCGCTGTGCGAGTATTCCCGATCGGGTCTCCGCTGGAGAGTGAATTGTTGGAGAAAGTTGCGCAGGCACTCCCCGAGATTTCTCCGGGCGATCGCAGAGCGCGCCCCAGGCACCGGAGGACTGGGCCCAAATCGGAACTTGTCGAGGATGCACCCTTTGGGTTGCCGTGACGATGCTGGCGTTCGGATGGTCCAGCTACCGGTAGTTCACGAATTGTAGGGCAACGGGATAATCGCTCGAATTCAATAACTGCATGACAGCCTGCAAGTCGTCTCGGCTTTTCGCCTGCACCCGAACGACGTCACCCTGTTGCTGGGGTGTTACTTTCTTGAACTCTTCACGGATAGATTTCGTGATCTTCTTGGCGATGTCATCCGGGATGCCATCCTTCAGTTTCACCAACTGTCGATACCGGCCACCCGACGCCTCTTCCTCATCCTGGTAGTCGAGGATCTTGAGCGAGAGTTTGCGGCCGAGCAACTTGGACTCCATGATGTCCTTGACAGCGGTGAGGCTGTATTCGGACTCTGTCGTGATGGTGATGTCCTTGTCGGTGAGAACAAGCTCGGTCCTGGTGTCTTTGAGATCGTAGCGTGTTCGAATCTCGCGATCAGCCTGGTCGATCGCGTTCTTGAGTTCCTGATGGTCGAATTTTGAGACAATATCAAATGACGATGTAGCAGCCATGAGCTGACCTCCGAATTAGCTCGAACGAATCAAACGCATGAGTTTACCAGATGATCGACGCTCGCCTGATTCGATCGTCGTAGCCACTCCATCGAACGAGCTACACCACATGTCAACACGCGAACCAAAGCCAACCGAGCGTTCCAGGGTATTTTCTGCGCGGATCCGGGCCGTGCCACTCTTTTACAAGGTATTGCTCGCCAATGTTGCGATCGTCTTGTTCGGCGCGGTTGCAGGTACCTACGTAACGGCAACTACCTTCCAGGCTGTGAATGTTCCGTCGCGATTCGAGCTTGTGCTGGTTTACGTCTCAATTGGGGTTCTCCTGAGCGTGACCGTCAATTTCCTGGTGCTGCGAGCTGCATTTCAACCATTGGATAGCCTTGAACGTCTGGCAGATGCCGTTCGAAGAGGAGATTTGTCGGCCAGGGCGCACCCCGTGCCGCTCAGTGACCCGCAGATAGCCCGGCTGGTTGAAACGTTCAACGATACGCTGGATGAGCTCGAGCGGGATCAGGGCCAACTGCGCGAATTGGCAATGCAGGTCATCGACGCCCAGGAGGGCGAACGAAAGCGGATTGCCCGGGAGCTTCACGACGACACTGCCCAGATACTGTTCGCCCAATTGCTGAGTGTGACTGCGCTGAAGTCCTCTCAGTACGAGGTGGTGCGTGAAACCGCCGAGCGCCTTGAAACACTCACAGTCGAAGCAATCGAAGGGGTGCGTCGACTGGCACTGGAACTCCGACCGCCGGCGCTCGACGACTTGGGCTTGCGGGAGGCAGTCGGTGATCTCGCTCAGCGGTTCTCGGAAAACACCGGGATGCTGGTGGAGTTCGATGTCCATGGCAGCCGTGACCGACTCGCTCCCGATATCGAACTCGTGCTCTATCGTGTGGCACAGGAAGCGATGACCAATGTCGCCAAACACTCGAATGCCACAAGCGCCAGGATCACCTTGCATCGCATGGATGACCGGGTCGACTTGACCGTGGACGACAATGGAGTAGGTTTCGTCCCCGCCGAATCCATGCAACGGGATGAGCGAGGGCTTGGCCTTGGGTTGTTCGGCATGGAGGAGCGTGCCTCTCTGGTGGGCGGCACGTTGGCAATTCGCCAGCTGGTGCCGAGCGGCACGCGTGTTGCGGCGTCGATCCCGATTGGGTCCAGTGGCGCGCCACTTAGTACCGCGGGAACGTGGAGAATTGTGAAGAAATGACAGAGGTCGATAATTCGAGCGAACCGATTCGCGTTCTTCTGGCAGACGATCACGGGATTGTCCGAGCCGGACTTCGCGCATTGCTGGAAGCGCAACTGGACATAACTGTCGTGGCCGAAGCAGAAGATGGACCCGGAGCAATTCAGGCGGCGAGGGACACCGAGCCGACAGTTGTAGTGGCGGATCTTTCAATGCCCGGCGGCGGTTTGGAAGCGATTCGCGAGATCACCGCATTGAAGCTGAAAAGCCGCGTCCTGGTGCTGACGGTGCATGCCGAGGAGCGATACCTGCTTCCGGTGCTCGAGGCTGGCGGATCTGGCTATGTGCGCAAGTCGAGCGCTCACACGGATTTGCTCGATGCGATTCGCACTGTCGCACGCGGAGAGGTGTTTCTCGACCCCGCGGCTACCAAAACTTTGCTCAGGGGCTATCTTGGGCGCGTCAAAACGGGCGATGAGCTCGATCTAGGTGAGGTGCTCTCAGAGCGCGAGCGGGAGGTTGTGAAACTCACAGCCGAAGGATATACGGCTCAGCAGGCGGCCGACATCCTCTCGCTGTCCCCGAAAACGGTTGAAACGTATCGGCATCGGGCAATGCAGAAACTTGGTCTGGCCAATCGAGCAGAACTTGTGCATTATGCCTTGCGAGCTGGATTACTGGCGGAGGATAGCATCTGATACTGTAGGGATATACCCTACGCATGTCGGGATTATTGATTACCCAGGCAATCGAAAGTCTCAGGTGGTGCCCGGCATGACAGGTACCGCTGCCCGGTTACACTTTGAACACGTAGTTTTTGGGCATTGCGCTGAACGCATGCTCGCACCGCGATTATGATGGTGACAGGTGTTCATTTCGAGCTCCAAACGGTGCGGTGCGGCAATGGTTCACGAATGCCTATGCAAGAGGTGGGATCAATGTGTCTACTGAATTGACCAAACGAGCAGTGCATCCCGGTTGGTTGCTCTCCGAAACTGTCGTATCGGTTTCCGCACAGGAAGACGAAGACGAGTTGCGGTTTGACGCGTTCATGCAGTTGTTGCGAACGGCGGGAGCGCTCGATCGTGCCGCCACCGATGCGCTGTCGGACCTGGATCTGACAGCAGGTGCGTTTGGAGCGCTGGTCGAATTGGGTGTCGTCGGTGATGCGGGAATTGCGCCTTCGGAGCTTGCGCGCCGGCTCGCTGTCGCGCGACGGACCGCCACACTCTATGTGGACATCCTTGCCCGACACGGATGGGCTCAACGTGAAGCCCATCCTGATGATCGTCGAATGGTCCTTGCTCGTCTGACGACAGTCGGGGAAGAGTTGCTCGCGGACCTGGGCGAGGCGTACAAGCGCCGGCTCTCGCAGCTGATGGGTGAGATTTCCCCATTGCAGGCGGAGCGACTGCGGCAGTTGCTGGCACTCGTGCCGACCGACAGTGGCCATGCCAAACACGCGTAACGCGTAGCTCCTGGTCAAATGAAAACGGGCGACTGCATCGCAGTCGCCCGTTTTTGGTGTGTGGCTGCCCGGCAGCGCATATTGCTGGTGATTTTTGCATGGATCAGTCGGCGGCGCGGCCCTTCATGAGTAACACGGTGCGCGCGGGCAGATCAACCGGAACCCGTTCCTCGTAACGTTGGTTGGAGCAACCGACAGGATCGTCGGTGTCCAGAATGACTTCCCAGGTATGTTCTGTATCTTCCCGGTCGATCGTGGGAAGGACGAATGTGGTCGGTATCGCACCGGCGTGAATGATCAGCATCAGGGTAGGCGTTGTAATAGCACCACCTTCGATATCCGACTCGTCGATTGAATCTCCAGCCATTCGCAGTCCGATTGTGGGGGTCCCCGTGGCCCAATCCCTGTCGGTCATGTCATTGCCATCTGGCCGTATCCAGGAAATGTCCTTGATGCTGTCCGGGTATGCTGGTCGTCCCTTGAAGAAACGACGTCGCCGGAGAAGTGGGAACTCGCGACGAATTTCGGTCAATCGTGAAACAAACGCAATCATCTCTATTGCTGCATCGTCGTGGTCCCACGAGAACCAGCCAAGCTCGTTGTCCTGGCAATAGGCGTTGTTGTTTCCTTGCTGGGTGCGGTTGAACTCATCGCCGCCGAGCAACATGGGCACACCCTGGGAAAACATGAGGGTGGCCAGCATGTTTCGCTGTTGGCGGCGTCGCAAGGAGAGAATGGCGGGAATGCTGGTTTCGCCTTCGACGCCGTAGTTGTGGGAAAGGTTGTTTTGATTCCCGTCCGCGCCGTTCTCACCATTCGCATCGTTGTGCTTGTGATTGTATGAAACAAGATCGTTGAGCGTAAATCCATCGTGGGCGGTAATCAGATTGATGCTTGATCGTGGGCCGCGTCCAGATCGCTCATAGAGATCGGATGATCCCGTCAACCGGTACCCCATTTCGGCGATGGCTTTGCTGTCTTCCTGCCAGAAGGCACGAGTTGAATCGCGGAACCGGTCGTTCCACTCTGACCAAAGCACGGGAAAGTTTCCGACCTGATATCCGCCTTCACCGATATCCCATGGTTCCGCTATCAACTTGACCTGAGACAACACTGGATCCTGGTGCACGGCATCGAAAAATCCACCCCAGGCATCGAAGTTGTAATGCTCGCGTCCAATGGTGGTAGCCAGATCAAACCGGAAACCATCGACACGCATTTCCTCGACCCAATACCGAAGACTGTCGAGAATCAGGGTGAGGACCTGCGGGTGCGATGCCTTGATGGAGTTTCCGGTACCCGTGAAATCGAGATAGTACTCAGGCTTGCCGGGAAGAAGGTGATAGTAATTGGTGTTGTCGAGCCCTCGGAAGGAGATTGTCGGACCGTGGTGATTCCCTTCGCAGGTATGGTTGTACACAACATCGAGGATAACTTCGATGCCATGCTCGTGCAGTGTTTTGACCATGGACTTGAACTCAGCGACCTCACATCCATTCCTGACGGATGCGTAGGCTGCGTGAGGTGCAAAGAATCCAAGCGTGTTGTAGCCCCAGTAGTTGGTGAGTCCGTGCTGAACCAGAAAAGGCTCATCGGCGTGTGCGTGGATCGGCAATAACTCGATGGAAGTGACGCCGAGTGACTTCAGGTGAGCAATCACGCCCGGATGAGCTACACCAAGGTATGTTCCGCGCTCCGCTTCCGGGACATCAGGGTGCAATTTGGTGATCCCTTTAACGTGAGCTTCATAGATAACCGTTTCGTCCCAAGCGATCGCCGGCCGCCGATCTTCCCCCCAGTCGAATTCGGGATCGGTCACGATAGCCTTCGGGACGTTCGCGTCATTTGCTGTGTCACTAATCGCGAGATCGTCGTCCGGGTCGGCCTGATCGTACCCATACATGGCGGCGCTCCAAGTGATCTCACCATCCAGAGATCGCGCATATGGGTCTACAAGCAATTTTGCCGGATTGAATCGAACCCCGATCTCCGGGTTGTATTCCCCGTAGGCACGAATGCCGTAGCGAGTGCCTGGTCCAACACCTTCGATCCAGCCGTGCCAGACGAAGTTGGTCCGCTCGGGAAGCGAGATTGTGGTTGAGGGTGTCCCGGATCCATCTTCGAACAGGCAAATCTCGATTGCTGTGGCATGCTGTGAGAACACAGCGAAATTCGTTCCCACTCCTTGCCAGGTTGCGCCAAGAGGAAACGGCGTCCCGGGACGAATGCCACGTTCAGGAAGATTAACTACCATTAAACGGCGTTGCTCCTTGGTCGTGCCTGCCTGGATTGACAGGTCCAGGCAGCCTAATCAGAAGCTAGTTCGTTGCTTCGACTTCAATTTCCTGCGACGGAAAATCTTCAAGCAGGTGCACCTGGATCAATTCGAACACGTCGCTGTTGTCGAGAAATCGTTCCTGAACCACCTGGACGGCGCTCGCTGCATCGTCGACATCGACCTCTGCCGTTTGTTCTTCTCCACCGATCTGGTAGCGCACTTCGTATTTCATGATGTTCCCTTTCGGGCACAAATGGTTGGGGAGTTCATCTCCCCAACCATTGGAATTTCAATCTTCTTGAAATGGGAGAGGTATTTTCGAGACGCGAACGTTTGCCTCACCCATACCTATATTACGATGCCACACCAAATTCTGGACTCAGAATTGCAGTGTGGATTTCGCTGTGTGCATAAATTGCACCAGAATTAATACCGGTATCGGCATTTTACCGAATTGATTTCCTGATTGTGACGAAGTGCGGATGCCGTTGTACCATCCTGCCAACATGCGTAAACCATCGCAACACTATGCCGCTCAGCGCACGAGTTACCAGGTTGGGAGGGAGACGGGAACATGGACGCGCCAAGCAGCATTCTCATTGAAGACGTGAGACCAAGTATTGACTGCGGTCGCTACCCCGTGAAACGGGAGGTCGGGGACCGGGTCGATGTCAGCGCCGACATCTTTCGGGAGGGGCACGACATGCTCGCGGCTGTCGTCCAGTTCCGCGCCGATCAAGGCGATGCCTGGCAAGAGGCAGAAATGCGGTTCGTCGACAACGACCGGTGGATGGCGTCGTTCATCGTCGACCGGAATACCACCTACGTATTTCGTGTAGAAGCTTTTCCCGACTATTTCGGCACCTGGCTGGACGAAATCGACAAGAAGCTCGCTGCGAATCTCGATGTTTCCAGCGAGTTGCTTGAGGGCCGCCAGCTCATTGAGGAAATCGCAAATCGCTTGCAGGACGATGACCACAAAGTTCTCGCGTCTGCACTGGATGCGTCCCGGGTCGCCGAGGACCAGCAGGTTGCGGTGGAGGTCTTGCGTACGTCACGTTTTCTGGAGGTAGTCAGGCATCATCGATCGCGAGTTGGGAGTGCCGTGTCCCCAGTGCTGAAAGTGACGGTTGACCGGGTGGCAGCGCGATTCGCTGCCTGGTACGAAATGTTCCCGAGGTCGGCAGGGACCGAGCCAAGTGCAAGTGCGACCTTTCGGGATGTCGAGCGCCACTTGCCGCGAATCGCGGATATGGGCTTCGACGTCCTGTATTTCACCCCAATCCATCCGATTGGGGCAACCAATCGCAAGGGTCGGAATAATACACTGCACCCAACCCAGGATGACCCGGGAGTGCCCTACGCGATCGGGAGTCATGAGGGTGGGCACGATGCGATCGAGCCTTCGTTGGGATCGCTCGAGGATTTTCGTCATCTCGTCGACGAGGCGTCGGCATTCGGCATTGAGATTGCGCTCGATATTGCGCTTCAGGCATCGCCAGATCACCCGTGGGCGATTGACCATCCGGAGTGGTTCTTCGTTCGTCCCGATGGATCCATCAAATACGCCGAGAATCCACCAAAGAAGTATGAAGATATCTACCCGGTGAACTTCAATAGCCCGGATTGGCGCTCCCTTTGGAACGAGGTCAAACGGGTCATCCTGCATTGGGTAGACGCCGGGGTGAAGACATTCCGAGTTGACAATCCCCACACCAAACCGACCGTGTTCTGGGAGTGGCTCATTGCCGAGGTCCATCGGGATCATCCGGATGTGATATTTCTTTCGGAAGCATTCACACGTCCGAAGGTCATGAAAGCATTGGCAAAGGCCGGATTCGCTCAGAGTTACACCTATTTCACCTGGCGGAATTTCAAACACGAACTACGTGAATACGGTGAGGAACTCGCGCAGTCCGAGATGAAGGAATTCTTCCGGGGTAATCTGTTTCCCAATACCCACGATATCCTGCCCACCATTCTTCAGGAAGGCGGGCGACCGGCGTTTCAGTTCCGGCTCGTGCTCGCGGCAACGATGTCATCTGTGTATGGCGTGTATAGCGGATATGAGTTGTGCGAGAACGTCGCAGTACCTGGCAAAGAGGAGTACCTCAATTCGGAGAAATATGAATTCAAGGTTTGGGACTGGGACCGGCCCGGCAACATTTCGTCATACATAAGCAGGGTGAATGCCATTCGTCGAGAGCACCGGTCGCTTCAGGAGTACGAAAACCTGAATTTTGTCGACACCTCGGATGACAACATCCTGGCGTACTACAAAGCCACCGATGACTTCTCCGACATTGTCCTGGTGATCGTAAACCTCGACCCATTCCACGCGCATGAATCGAATGTCAGGCTTCCGCTCGAAACGATGGGGATCGATCGGGATGGGCAGTACCGGGCAAACGAACTATTCTCCAATGAGACGTTTTTATGGACCGGTGAGGAGCAATGGTTGACACTCGATCCACACGTGAATCCGGCGATGATCTTCAGCATTCACAAGTGGATCCACCAGGATTTCGTGGAACGGGACTTTTGACAGATCGCGTGAGGCAGAATGTAACGACACCCTCGGTCGCGAGGGGCGATGAAATGTGGAGGACGACATGCTGAACCGCGACGAATTGTGGTTCAAGGACGCGGTGTTTTACGAGGCTCCGATCAAGTCGTTCTTCGACTCCACTGGCGACGGTTATGGCGACCTCGCCGGCATGACCGAAAAGCTGGACTACATTCGCGATCTTGGCGTCGACTGCGTCTGGCTGTTGCCAATGTATCCGTCTCCCGGGCAGGATGATGGCTACGACATTTCAGATTTCTACAGTGTGCACAGTGACGTGGGAACGATTGAAGATTTCCGGGTTTTCGTGGAGACAGCGCATTCCAAGGGGTTGCGTGTCGTCGCAGACCTGGTGATGAATCACACGTCTGATCAGCATCCGTGGTTCCAGGAGGCGCGGTCCGATCCCGACTCGCCGTACCGTGACTATTACGTGTGGTCTGACAATCCCGACGAGTACGCCGGCGTCAGGATCATTTTTACGGACACCGAATTTTCCAATTGGACGATGGACCAGAAGGCTGGCAAGTACTTCTGGCATCGATTCTTCAGCCATCAGCCGGATCTCAACTACGATAATCCAGACGTCCATCGAGAAATGCTCGATGTTTGCCGATTTTGGCTCAGTCTTGGCCTCGATGGGTTTCGCTGCGATGCGGTTCCGTACCTCTACGAACGGGAGGGCACGATCTGCGAAAACCTGCCCGAAACGCATGTCTTCCTCGCCAAACTCCGCAGAGTGGTCGACGACGAGTTTCCCGGTACCGTTCTTCTAGCCGAAGCCAACCAATGGCCCAGCGATGTCGTGGAGTATTTCGGCACCCAAGAGGCACCGGAATTCCATATGGCATTCCATTTTCCGCTCATGCCACGAATGTTCATGGCCATGCGTCGCGAAACGCGCACGCCCATCGTCGAAATCATGGAGTCCACCCCGGCGATTGCCGAACATAGTCAATGGGCGATTTTTCTTCGTAATCACGACGAATTGACCCTCGAGATGGTCACCGACGCCGAGCGTGACTACATGTATTACGAGTACGCCAAGGATCCGCGGATGCGAATCAATGTCGGTATTCGTCGACGTTTGGCTCCGTTGCTTGACAATGGCCGGCGCCAGATCGAGATGATGAACTCGTTGCTGCTTTCGATGCCGGGATCTCCCGTACTCTACTATGGCGACGAGATCGGGATGGGCGACAACATTTTCCTTGGTGACCGCAATGGCGTGCGAACGCCAATGCAATGGTCAGGAGACAGGAATGCCGGATTCAGCCGTGCCGATTGGGCCCGACTCTATTCCCCGGCAATCATGGATCCGGTCTATGGCTATACCGCCGTCAATGTTGAGGCCCAAACTCGTACACCCACCTCGTTGCTCAACTGGATGAAACGATTAATCGCTGTTCGGAAGCGATACAAGGCGTTTGGTCGAGGGTCCATCCGGTTCCTCCACCCCGAGAATCTGAAGGTCCTCGTCTACGTTCGGGAGTGGGAAAACGAAGTCCTGCTTTGTGTTGTGAACCTGAGTCGATTCGTTCAGTTCGCAGAAATTGACCTGTCCGAATTTGACGGATGGCAGCCCGTCGAACTCATCGGTGAGATTCGATTTCCAAAGATCGGCGAATTGCCCTATTTTTTGACACTTGGACCCCACGCCTTCTATTGGTTCCGATTGGAATCGGACCCTGGCAGCTAGCATTTCAACCGGTGTGAGGCGGGTGACAGTGGACACACGCGATTGGGTATTGGCACATTTCGATACTTTCCGAGACTCGATTACTGAGCAGCGATGGTTTGGGGACAAGTCTCGCAATGTGATCGAGTTTCAAACAACCGAAATCTGCGCCGTCGATCTTGCCGGTGATCGTTGCTCCCTGCTTTCCGTCGACTGCCGATTTGATGACGGTGACTCATCAATGTACTTCGTGCCGTTGATTTTTGGAGGTACGTCCCAGCCCGTGGATGCCTTTGGCGATGCCAGGTTTCTCGACTGGCTAGGGGTGGGGTTCGCTGAAGGTCGCGAGCTGGAGTCGACGTTTGGCAGCGGTTCGCACCTGGTCTGGACCCTTGTCGATGAGGAACGGGAACTCTCGTGGACGCGTGTGCCGGCGCGCGTTCTGGAGGGCGAGCAAAGCAACACGTCTGTCATGTACGGTAGTTCGGCGATCGCAAAGGTCTTTCGCAAATTGCAACCCGGACGCAACCCCGACTCCGAGATCGTTTCGTTCCTGACCAGGCGAGGAGAGTTTTCGCACGTCCCGGAATTCCTGGGGTCGATTGAGTTGCGCTTCGAGGACGATCGTGAATCGATCGAGCTTGCGGCGGTACAACGGTTTGTCCCGAATCAGGGGGACTGCTGGCGATGGTTGCCCGACGCACTGGTGAGTTCAATTGATTCGGATCCTGGAGTATTGCTCGCCGACATCGAGCTCCTGGGTCAACGCACAGCTGAGCTACACGTGGCTCTTGCGGTCGATAGCGAGGACGACGCGTTTCAGCCGACTGTCTTCAACGAAATCAGCACCGCCGAACTTGAAGAGCGCGTGGGCCGAGAAGTGCGCCTGACAGCGTCGATGCTTCATCGACAGGGTGCATGTTCCTACGTTGAGTCCGAGGAATTGTCAGGTGCGCTATTGAGCGGAGTATCCCAAGCAGACGCTCTCCTTGGGTCACTGCAATCGCGGGTGCACGGCGACTATCATCTTGGGCAGGTGCTGCGGACAGGTGGCGATTTCGTGATCATTGATTTCGAAGGGGAACCTTCCCGCCAGATGTTCGAGCGTCGCCAGAAGCACTCACCATTGAAGGATGTGGCAGGCATGTTGCGATCCATCGACTATGCGGTCGCCTCGGCTGGGTCGATCCTTGAAGGAGCGCGCCGAACGGGACCTCGAGAGCTGGGGCGACACGGCGGAAGACGCATTCCTGCTCGGATACGCCAACGCAATCGATGCGTCCCCCAGGCCGCTTGTCCCGACCAATCCTCTCGCGTTCCGGCGCGCACTCGACGTGTTCATGATCGAAAAAGCCCTCTACGAAGTTCGATACGAACTGGACAATCGTCCCGATTGGCTGGAAATACCCTTGGGCGCCCTCAAGCGAATTGGGGCCTCGGGCTGAATCGACAGACGTTCGTGCGGTCGGGAATGACCGACAGCACCTGTGCTAGAGTGGCCCCACCATGATTGAGGCACTTGCACTTGATGCACTTCTCATCCTGATTTTACTCCTGCTGATCCCGATCGGACTTTACCGAGGGGGCCTTCGCGAGGTGTGCGCAGCAGCCGGCCTGCTCCTCGGGTTATTGGTGGCCGGCGAGTGGTCTGGCCGGTGGGGAGACTGGATGGCAGAAGCGGCCGGATTCGATGCGGGAGTGTCGAAATTTGTCGTTGCCATTGCGACCATGGTTTTGTGCGCCGGTGTGATCGGATATGGAGCGGCCGCGTCGTTTTCGTATTCTCCGGGACCAGGTGGCCGCATGTATGGTGGGTTGATTGCTCTGTTGACAGGCGTGATCTTTCTCGGGGCATTGATCCAGTTTGTTTCGATTTACCTCTATGATGACGTACTGCCAGATATTATTCGCGATGGCTACGTTTCGCGTGCGCTCACGGTTGGATTCGATTGGGTGCTGCTGGCAGTGGCAGGCGCCGTCCTGCTGGCGACACTGTTCGGCACTGTAGTTCGCGAGCGTGAAATTGGTGAAACCACGATCGACTATGCGCCTGAGCGACCGCAGCCGGCCAGGCGTGTCCCTACTTCAACGGCAACGGCCCCGGAACCCGTAACACTCGAGCCATCGGCATCCAATGAACCTGCCAACGACGTGGTTGGGCACACCGCTGCGGTGAAAATTCGCGAGGTTCGACACTGGGAGGAGCCGAAGCCGCCAACGATGCAGGAATTGCAGTCGGGTTGGACGCGAACCTGGCCAAGCTCGGTGACGGGTGATGCTGGGAAAGTCGCCGGATCCCGACGAGATCCGCGCACTCCCCGCACCGGGTCAAGTTCAGCGAAGAAACCAGGTTCCCCAGATGAGGCAGTTATCCGGGACTGGCTGGCAAACGATCAATCACCTCCCGGAACGCGATCACAGCCGCGGAGACCAGCCGAGGACGAGTGAAGCTCAATCGACCGCCTGCCCTATTTCGACTTCCTGCGACCAACCTGGCAATTGCATCCTGTCGTTCCTGACGACGAATCCGGCAATGTCCGCTGGATATGTCCGAATCAACCAGGTAGATCGACTGTTGCCGCCCGTGCTGGTTTGGGGCAAAGTCCTGGCCGCCGATCGTGCATTGGTCACGATGGCGGCAGCGGGAACAAGTCTGGTGACTGCACCAAGGTCGCCGCGCGGGGCTATTGCCAGGGCAGTCGATGGATGTCCGTGCAAGCCCAAAATCTCCAGTGTGGGACCGATTGCGACGCTCAGGCCGCCAACGGCTACCTGGCCTATCCAGGAAGATTTCGCTGAGGGCACTGCAGACCATTCCTCCACAGGTAGTCGATGCATGACGAGATTGAACGCGCCGGCGGTGAGAGAGATCGAATCGGTCAGCGGCAGAAATGAATTCGATGTGCCGGACGCGGTCGACCCATCAAGGGCCACTGTCGTGCTGACCGACCGCCGAGTCAACAGGCCAGCTGGGAGTCGGTCGAGACTTGCCTCAGTGCCGATAACGACATCGATATGCTGGCGAAGCAATCCAAGGAGATGATCGACTTCCATGTCCAGCGGCTTGTCGAAGTCACCAGAGAGCACGAGTATCCGAGCAGTTCTGTGCTCGATTAGAAGTATCTGCCAACCGTCATCGCCAACCACGAATATCTGCGGATGACGGCCTCGGGCGAAGACTGCGAGGCTGGTTGTCCACGTCGCGCCGATCATGGCACCGCCGACCACGGCAGCAGTGAATTGTCGTCGTGATCGACGCCCTTCAACGTTAGAAGTACGAACCGACATCACAAGAACCATGAGGGTGAGCGAAGGCAGGGTCTAGTCCATGTTGCCGGATTCGTGTTGGAATGACAGTTAGCCATTCTCCAAATCGCTCCTTAAGCCTGGGTTGGATGCCAAGGTCTGAAGAAGTACCCGGAAGGATGTAATGCGTTGGGCCGGCGCCGCTTAGCCCAAATGAACCGCAATCCAGGCTTTCGAGGAACTTCAATAGTTCCAGTACATCCGGAACCATCGAGGCGAGGGGCCGGCTAAAGGCATTCGCAATCGAAGCCGTCGTGGGAATCGTGTCGACGTTCAACGCGTCGACAACCATCGCCGATCGATGTCCATCTGAATAGTCGGACGGTCGAATCAGCGTGTAGAGTGCCTTTGTTTTCTGGGCAATCGTGATCCTGGGGACCAGGAGCAATATCTCACACGACGCGTTGGGCAGGGATTCCAGTTTGGTTCCTCGTCCTGAGGAGAGTGCAAGAGGACTGCCAAGAAAGAACGGGATATCGCTTCCCAATGTGGCCGCTATTTCCGTGAGATCCTGCCGGCACAGCGGAAGACCTGACATGACATTTGCTGCAACCAAGGCCGCCGCAGCATCAGAACTTGCCCCTCCCAATCCAGCGGCGAGCGGGATTCGCTTGGTGATCTCCCACCCCAGGCGGGGGCTTTGCGGCATTGAATCCCGAAATGCAAGCAGGGCGCGAGTGACGAGATTTTCTTCATCCGGTACTCCTGTCATTGCAGGATATGAGGCAGACTCATCATGGAAGAACGTCAATGTGTCGGCAAGTTCGATCATCGCCATCACCGACCGAAGTTCGTGATAGCCGTCGGGACGCCGACCGAGGATCTCGAGTCCGAGATTAATCTTCGCGGGGGCTTCGAGTGTCAGTCGGACAGGGCCGATCACTGGGAATAGACCTTCGCAAGTGCGAGCCACTCATCAATTGCCATTGTCTGCGGACGCCGCATCGGGTCTATCCCCGCCTTCGCAAGCAGGTTGTCAATGTCTGGTTTCGGCAGGTCAAGTCCTTGTGACAAGCCGTTGTTGATCGTCTTCCGTTTTCGTTGAAATGCCATCGTCGCGAGTTTGAACAGTGCTTCGCGTTCATCCGATTGAGCGAGTGGGGCAGTTCGCGGGATCAAGCGTATGACCGCTGATTCGACTTTAGGTGGAGGGAGGAAGACCTCCGGGGAAACAATGAACGCAACCTCTGCCTCGGCATAGATTTGGGTGGCCAGGGCGAGCAGCGACATTTCCGGAGGATCGGCTGTCATTCGCTCGGCGACCTCGCGCTGGACCATTACCGTCATTGACACGGGTGGACGTTCCAGTTCGAGGAAGCGGCGGATGATGACTGTGGCAGTGCTGTACGGAAGGTTAGCCACCACCTTATAGGCGAGCTGGCCCATGTGAGGTTCAATTTCCACATACCGGGCATCGCGCTCGACAAGCGTGAGGTTCCCGTGTTCGGCGAGATCAGATCCGAGAAATCGCACGAGGTCCCGATCGAGTTCGACCGCGAGCACGTTTGCTCCGCGACCAAGGAGTTCTCGCGTGAGAATCCCCAGGCCGGGTCCGATTTCGACGACGTGTTCGCCTTCCTTGACTCCGGCGACGTCGACGATTCGGGCGACAATTGACGGCTCGACAAGGAAGTTCTGGCCCATTGAACGAGTGGGCTGGATACCGCGCGATCGGAGAATGCTGTGCCATTGCTCGCGAGTGCGCTGACGAGTAGGGGCACGATGTTGACTCACGATTTGGTTCCGCCTTCTTTTCATTCGGTCAGGGACACAGGTATTTGATATTGTGTCGAGGCTACAATTTGATTGAGTGCGACAGGCCGCGAAACGGAAATCTGGATCCGATTCGGTTTCACAAAGTATACGGAGATTTGATGTGACGTATTATCGCGAGTCCGATGCGACCCGGGAAGCCGGCGTGACCTACCATCTTGTCCCTGCGTCGGTGTGGGATCTGGGGCGCTCCGAGGCGATGTACACCCCGGAAGCCTACGAAGCCGACGGATTCATCCATTGCACGAATGGCATCGATCAGCTGGTGACCGTGGCGAACTGGTTCTATGTTCCCGACGTCCGGGAATTCCGTGTCCTGGTGCTCGACGTGGCAAAAATCAAGTCTGAGGTCCGTTACGATGACGAAGAAGAGGTTTTTCCGCATATCTATGGTCCGCTGAATACTGATGCCGTGATCGGGGAGTTTGCGGTAACCCGGTCCGATGATGGAACGTTCATATCCATCGACCAATTGTGAGGTCCCTGCAGTCACTGCCGTGCGGTAAATCGACATGTTTGAACGGATAGGTCGTTTCGCCAGCCGCCATCATTGGTGGGTGCTCGCGGTGTGGGGAGCGTTGATTATCGCTGCTCTCCCCGTCATGCCGTCGATTGAAGAGCCGCTTAAAGTTGGGGGATTCAGTTCGGACTCTGCGGAAGGCGCCCAGACAACGGCGCTTATCGAGCGTGAGCTCGACAATAGTCCGTCGTCACTTGTGCTGATCTTCACCAGTGAGGATATCCCGGCGACCAGTGCAGCGTTCCAGCAACAGGTCGAGGCGTCTATTGACAAGCTGAGGCGACTTCCATTCGTCGAGGATGTCATCCTGCCCTCGATCGATGCATCGCTCGTGGCGCCTGGCGGTCAGATGGCCTACGCCGTGATCGGACTCGACCTGCCGCCGGAAGAAGCCCAGCGGTATGTTGAAGAAGCCAGGGAAGCAATCCAGGTTCAACCCGACCTGGAGATCATAGTGGCGGGCGGACCTGCGTTTTACGCAGATATCGAAACCGCAAGCCAGCGGGATTTGCGCCGGGCCGAACTCATTGCCCTGCCGTTCGCCTTGATCGCACTGATGCTGGTGTTCGGAACCGTGGTTTCGGCGTTGGTACCGCTCGTGGTCGGGGCGGCTGGGGTCGGCGTGGTTCTCCTGTGTATTTACTGGTTCGCACATTTGGCGGACGTGAGTATATTCGCCTTGAATCTGGCGACGATGCTGGGGCTCGGACTAGCGGTCGACTATTGCCTGTTCGTTACGAGCCGGTTTCGCGAAGAATTGCCCCGCAATCCCAAGGATGTCGAATCCGCCGTGGCACGATCCGTTGGCCGGGCCGGACGCGCAGTGTTCTTTTCGGGAATGACTGTTTTGATCGGGTTGGCTGGGCTGACGCTGTTCCCGCTCATGTTCCTCCGCTCGATCGGGATCGCCGGGGTCATTGTGGTTGCCGTGTCAACACTTGCCGCATTGACCTTATTGCCCGCGGTGCTTACGGTGATCGGTGGCCGGATCGAGCAGTGGCCGATTGGCCCGCTCGCGAAACGTCCCGAAACCGGTGACTCCGTCCATGGATTCTGGAGTCGCCTTGCTACTGGCGTGATGAAACGTCCGGCATTGGTGGCTGTGCTGACAACCGGACTGCTGGTGGCGTGCGGGTGGCCATTCCTGCATGCCAACATCTCCTCTCCCGATGCAACGATTCTGCCAGACGACCTACCCAGTCGTCAGGGCTATGACCTGCTGGCCGAGGAGTACAGCGGTGGCGAAATTTCCCCCTTCGTTATCGCCATCGAGTCACCTGATGGTGGGATGACCGATCCGGACAACCTGCGTTTCGTCGAGGCCCTGGGTGACAGATTGGAAGCAGACCCGCGAATTGATCGGGTCCAAAGCGCGGTGACATTGCCGGGATTCGGCGGGAACCTTGCACCTGCCGGCCGGGTAGCATTGCGCCGGACGCTCGAAGACCTCGGCACAGATACGCAACTGGGGCGATTTTTCAGTGACAACGTGGCGGTGATCCTCGCCTATCCGGTTGAGCCAGCGAACGATCCCCAGAACAAGGAGTTGCTCGCCGAGTTGCGACAACTACCTCCGCCCGACACACTCGAGATCCTCGTTGGCGGAGGAACCGCCGAGATAGTCGATGTCGTTGACGCGATCTACGGCGACTTTCCGATGGTCGCTCTTGTTATCATTGGCAGCACATACTTGGTTCTGTTGCTTCTCTTCCGGTCCGTCGTGTTGCCGATCAAGGCGATCCTGATGAATGTGATGTCGATTCTGGCTTCGTATGGTGCGCTGGTCTGGATTTTTCAGGATGGTCATCTTCACTCATTTCTCGGATTCTCACCTCAGGGGTTTGTCGAGGCTTCGCTGCCGGTCATCATGTTTTGCGTGCTTTTCGGCCTCAGCATGGATTACGAAATCTTCCTCTTGAGCCGCATCCAGGAAGAGTGGGAGCGGTCGGGAGACAACGACCGCGCCGTGAAGGTTGGACTCCAGCGAAGCGGTCGAATTATCACAAGCGCGGCGCTCATCGTTGTCGTCGTCACGGCCTCGTTCGTTTCAGCCGATGTCGTCCTGGTGAAAGCACTCGGTCTCGGAATTGCATTGGCAGTCACGCTGGATGCGACTGTAATACGCGCGCTCCTGGTGCCGGCCACGATGAAACTTCTGGGAAACGCAAATTGGTGGATTCCGGGATGGCTGGCACGGATCCTTCCAGCCAGCCGCCCAATCGACCATTAGGAGGTCGTCATTCGACGCCCAACCCGATTTCGATGGGGTACACTGACGTATCGGCATTTTCGTTCGTTGGCTGGACGCGCGATGATGTGGCCGGGGTGGACATTCTTACGACTCCGAACCTCTTCCTCCCAACACGACCTCATCAGTCTTTCTCAACCCAACCTCGAGGCTACCGATGCCTGAATTTGACACATAGGGATCAACCTCTGCTGGTTTCGACGGTTGTACGCAAAACGCAATTGCATTGGGGAGATTGCGGGCGATCGAAGATCGCTCAAGGTTCCGCGTGCGGCTGGGTTCGCTCCGCAATTCGTGTTCCCGGCAAGGCGCGGGAGTTGGCGCAGTGGCAATCGACCAAGTGTTTGCCGGTACTTGGAGGGGATTGGCCCGCTTCAATTGGCGGTGGCTAAGTATGGCGATGTTTCCGATGGACGATCGAGAGCAACCGGATACGTTTGTGTGGAAGCAGGGAAAGGACTTCGTCATGCTCAGCAAGGCAGGTGATTCCTGGCAGGTTTCGTGTCTCACACAGGGCAAGTTGATGGGGCCACGCCAAACGGTTTACGAAGCGACCCACCGCCAGGCGAAATTCGCTGCTTGGGATGTGATGTCGAAGGTGATTTCCGTCTCTCACGATGAGGAAGTTGGCGTGCAAGTCGCCGTCCGCGCCGCCCAGTGGATGAGGCGGTCTGGTTCGGCATCGGACAGCTCCGGCCGTGCCTGAACTGCCGGAAGTTGAAACCGCTCGCAGGCATATCGAGTCAGCATTGATTGGACGGCGAATTGATCAGGTCGAGAACTCTCTTCCCAAGTTGCTTCGCGACTCGCCGTTTCCTGATCTGAAGGTCCTTGAGGGCAGGACGCTGCGGTCGGCCAACCGGCGTGCGAAGGTGCTAATCTTGGGGTTTGACGATCTCTCGCTGCTTTTGCACTTCAAACTTGCCGGGCAGTGGGCGATCCTGTTGCCCGACAGTACGCGCCTCGTGGCCGGACACCCTGTTCCCGACCCCGTTGGGCCGTATCCGCACAAGTCCACGCATGTGACGTTTCGATTTGACGATGGCACGATTGCCTATTACAGCGATGTTCGTCAATTTGGATGGCTTCGATTGGTCCCATCGGAGGACGTCGAAGCAGCCATCGAAGTCTTCAAGTTTGGTCCCGAGGGCACCGGTCCGCTCGAGGTGAAAACCCTCGGCCAGACGTTTGCGCGGCGTGGCATACCGGTGAAGAGTCTACTTCTAGACCAAACGTTCATTGCCGGGTTGGGCAACATCTACGTGGACGAGGCATTGTTTCGAGCGCGCATTCATCCATCGCGAGCGGCCAATTCACTGACGCCCGCGCAACAGACAACACTCCTCGATGAGATCCCACCAGTATTGGCGGAAGGAATTGCACAGGGCGGCGCCAAAATCGTCCACAACAGGGCCCACCCGGTAAACGAGTTTCCGGCGGTCCACGGCAGAAGTGGCGAACCGTGTTTTGAGTGCGGCACGGTGGTGCAAAAGATCAGGGTAGGAGGACGGGGAACATATTTCTGCCCGACTTGCCAGAAGATCCCTCGGGTCCGAAAGGCGTCACCGTCGAAAGTCGCGACAACCGTCTGATTGCGATTTCGCTGGTTCGATGGCGATTGTAGTTGAACTGCCTAAAACGGGCGGACACATGATCGACTACTCACCAACTCCGAGAGCGCGTGTTCCGATCGATCAAGGTCCGCCCCTACTCTTGTTGGTTGACGTAACGTTTGACTTCACGACGGATGATGCGACGACTATGGTCGGAAATCCGATTCGGGAGTGATTGTCTTCACGAACTCGGCGATTACCTGTGCAGCCTGGGTGAGATCTGTGAGGCTGATCACTTCATTGGGGCTATGCATGTATCGGTTCGGGATCGACACCAGGCCGGGCGCGACGCCGGCGCCGGAGCGCAACATCGCGTCAGCGTCGGTTCCGCTGGCCCGCCCCGCCGCCTGGATCGGAGTCGTGATTCCGAGTCTGGAAGCTGCCTCCTTGAGTCCGGTGAAAACCCGCGGATTGACCGAAGAGCCCCTGGTAAGCACGGGGCCGCCGCCAAGCTTCACGTCATTGTCGGTTTTCTTGCCGGATCCAGGATAGTCGGTAGCATGTGTGACATCGATCGCGATGCCAACCATGGGGCGCACCCGGAACGACAGATGCAGCGCACCAGACATATTGATTTCTTCCTGGGTTGCCGCAACTGCCACTACAGAAACCGAAGGCCTCTGGTCGGCAAGCAGACGAAGTGCTTCGAGTGCGACATATGCACCGACGCGATTGTCGATGCTCCGCGATACCCAGAGATCATCAGTCAGTTCGAGGGGTTCGACATCAAGGACGATTGGGTCGCCAATCTGTATCCGGCAAAGAGCGACGTCCTTGTTGGCGGCTCCGATATCCACCCACAGATCAGCGATTTCGGTGACTTTCGAGCGATCGGCCGGTTTGAGCAAGTGCGCGGCCTTCTTGCCGATAACGCCCTGCACTGAACCGTTCTCGGTCGCGATCCTTACTCGCTGTCCGACGACGACCTGGTCATCCCAGCCGCCGATTTTGTCAAACCAGATGAAGCCCTCATCGTCGACATAGGTGATGATGAAGCCAATCTCGTCGATGTGACCCTCGATCACAACCGATGGACCTTCCGGCTCGCCAAGCCAGGCATACGAGTTTCCGAGGACATCCCAATCCACGAGATCTGCGAACATGGCCGCTTCTTCGCGCCACACCCTGGCGGGAGCCTGTTCGAATCCCGAGGGTCCCGGGGTGGAAAGGAGCTTTTTGAGGAATGCCTTCTTGTCCTGATTCATGGTTGCGCAATTCTCCTGATGAGCAAGTCGCGGCCGATTGATGCGCGCCAAGGGTACCATCGAGTCACAGGGTTGACATCGCAACTCGACTCGCGTATTGTCCGGTGTAGTTGAAGATCGTCAACTGCGATGATCGGAACGAGTAGGCATCGAAAACGCTGATCGAAGCGAACCGGGGATGGTGAGAGCCTGGTGTGACGCGGATGTTGAATGGATCCGGGAGTTGTGCCCCGAAACGCCACTTGGCGGAGTAGACGGCAACGGTGTCTCCGCCGTTATCTGGAGCCTCGTATCGGTGTCCCATATTTGGCGCCCGTACGGTTTGAGTGGGCGATGAGCATCATCGCCAAGAAGGGTGGCACCGCGGAACGGCTTCAGGCCTCCGTCCCTTGTGGATGGAGGTTTTTTGTTGCCGTTTTTTTGTTGTCTCCGAAAGGACAGGGATCAGTGGTAGTAGCACAATCTGAACGACAGAAACCCGTGAGCGATCATGGGGTCACGCCCTCGCTGGACGAGTTGCGCAAACGTATCCGCAGTCTTGATCGGGACACGCGAACAGTTCCGGTCTACCGGGAAATCATGGCCGATCTGGAAACTCCGGTTTCGGCATATCTCAAGATTAGCGATGGTCTCCGAAATCCAGGCTTCATTCTTGAGTCAGTTGAGGGTGGCATCCGAATAGCGAGATACTCGTTTATCGGAGCAAATCTGGTTTCGACGGTTACGATGCGTGATGGATTGATCACCCAGCAAACCGCAGATGGAGCAACGACAAGGACATACGAGGATCCGCTGACTGCACTTGGGGGGATTCTCGCCCAGTTCAAGGCGACGACCGCAGAACGCCTGCCGAGCTTCACCGGTGGGGCCGTGGGCTATCTTTCCTACGATGCGATCCAGCGGTTTGAGCCTCGAGTAGGGATGGCAGATGGTCAAGGCCTGGGCTATCCGGAAGCTCAGTTCCACATCGCCGACTCACTGGTCGTGTTCGATCATCTCGAACGGTTGATGAAAGTCGTCTCCCACGTTTGCATAGATGATCCCGAAAACCTGGACGTTGCGTATGCCGACGCGGTCGCGAAGATAGACGAGCTAACGGCCAAGCTCAAGGGCGGCATCCACTCATACCCCATGAATCCAGGCCATCATCAGGACACAGTTGTCGATCGATTCAAGCCAAACACCTCGCCGGAGCGCTATCGCGACATTATCAACCGGGCAAAGCAGTACATCCATGACGGTGACATCTTCCAGGTCGTGCTATCACAGCGGGTAGATATCCCTACCGATGCGCATCCGTTTACCATCTACCGCGCGTTGCGCATGATCAACCCGTCTCCCTACATGTTCTTTCTCGATTTTGGCGAGCATCAGGTCGTGGGAGCGTCGCCAGAGCTCCTGGTTCGACTCGAAGACGGCATCGTGACCAATCACCCGATCGCCGGAACACGACCTCGGGGCCAAACCACTCGCGAAGACGACCAGAACGCAATTGACCTGATGGCCGATCAAAAGGAACTGGCCGAACACATCATGCTTGTCGACCTTGGCCGAAACGATGTCGGTCGAGTTTCGAAGCCCGGGTCCGTGCATGTCCCGAAGCTGATGGAAATCGAGCGATTCTCGCATGTCATGCATATTGTGAGTCATGTCGAGGGCCAAATAGCGGATGGGCTCGATGGGATGGATGCACTTCGATCGTGTTTCCCGGCGGGAACGGTATCCGGGGCACCAAAAATCCGGGCGATGGAGATCATCGCCGAGATGGAAACCGATCGGCGCGGCGTGTATTCGGGCGCCGTGGGGTACTTCGACTTCTCCGGTGGGATGGACACGTGTATCGCCTTGAGGACGATGGTGGTCAAGGATGGTGTTGCTTCGCTCCAGGCGGGTGGTGGGATCGTTGCAGACAGCACCCCTGAAGGTGAGTATGCCGAGAGTTTCCACAAGATGCGGGCACTTGTCCGGGCGATCGAGCGAGCAGAACAGATCGAAGCGTCCGAAATGCACGTTACCGAAAGGACGCAATCATGATCTTTCTCGTCGATAACTACGATTCATTTACCTTCAATTTGTATCAGGCGCTCGCCGGACTGGGCGCCGAGGTCGAAGTTGTTCGAAATGACCAGATCAGCGCCGACGACGTTTCACAGCGTATCGACGAGATTGACGGGGTCGTCGTTTCACCGGGACCATGCACACCAAACGAGGCAGGCATCTCGGTCGAACTCATCCAGCAATTCGCGGGCAAGAAACCAATCCTTGGTGTGTGCCTCGGCCACCAATCCATCGGCGCCGCTTTTGGGGCAGATATCGTCCACGCGCCGGAACTGATGCATGGCAAGACGTCCATGATCAGACATAACGGTACAGGAGTGTACGCCGGACTGCCGAATCCATTCGTGGCAACGAGATATCACTCGCTTATCATCGATCCGGATTCGATTCCGGATGATTTCGAGGTGACAGCGTACGCAGATGATGGCGTTGTGATGGGGGTGCGACACAAGTCCTTGCCAATCGAGGGCGTGCAGTTCCACCCTGAATCGATCCTGACGACGTCCGGAAAGGACTTGCTGGCGAACTTCCTTCGAAGTTGCGGCACAGTTCCCGATATCGGCAAGGAACAACGAGTTCTCGGATATTAGGGAATTGCATCAGGGTTGACTCCGGGCACGTTGGAGCGGGCGGAGCAAACATCATTGCGCGGCCGCAAGTTTGCCAATCCGTAGCCCAGGACAATCTATGCGGTGACTCGTGGAGAGGACTGGAGTGTCTCAACAAATACAGCCCTACGATATTCGGGACGCAATTCGCACGGTCGTTGAGGGCAACGAGCTTACTCTTGAGCAATCGACTGCGGCGATGAACGCGATAATGAGCGGGGAGGTCGCCGGATCGCAAATTGCGGCGCTAGTTACCGCTTTGCGAATGAAGGGCGAGACTGTCTCGGAAATTGCCGGTTTCGCCAATGCGATGCGCGATCATTCCCTCAAGGTGCAAGCCGATGCGGATTCGAGCCCGCTTCTCGATACGTGCGGCACCGGTGGCGACCACTCGAATTCCTTCAACATCTCGACCACCGCAACATTTGCGATAGCCGCGAGCGGAATCCGGATTGCCAAACATGGCAATCGTGCTGCCAGCAGCCTGTGCGGTTCGGCCGATCTGCTCGAGGGCATGGGAGTTCAGGTGGAACTGACTGCCGATGAGGTGCTTCGGTCAATCGATGAGGTCGGGATTGGCTTCATGTTTGCGCCCGCATTTCATCCGGCGATGCGATTTGTTGGCCCTGCCCGGGGTGAGATTGGCATTCGGACCGTGTTTAATTTGCTCGGTCCTCTCACGAATCCAGCCGGGGCAGGTCATCAACTCATTGGAGTTGGTCATCCAGGTATTGCTCGCAAACTCGCGGAGGTCCTTTCGATCCTGGGCAGCAAGCGGGCGATACTCGTGCATTCGGAAGAAGGGCTCGACGAAATCGGAATTTCAGGATCAAGCGCCATCACGGAATGGAACCGCGCAACCGAGGAAATCCGGGAGTACAGCATTAATCCTGAGGAATTCGGACTTGAACGTGGAGCGGCGTCGAACCCTCAAGGGTGGCAATGTGGTTGAGAATGTCGCGATCACGCGCTCGATTCTGGGCGGTGAGCCTGGCCCTCGCCGGTCGGTGACTTTGATGAACGCTGGAGCCGGCATCTACGCCGCAGAGGGCGCGTCGTCGATTGCGGATGGGATAACAATGGCAACCGAAGCGATCGATTCCGGCCGGGCATTCGCTAAACTGGAAAAACTGGCGGCGTTCACCAGTATGCTGGTTGAGGCAAGGGAAGGGGTGGTGACGTGAGTTCGGTGACAGAAACGGGAACAGTTCTGGATCGCATCATTGCCCAGACGCAGATCGATTTGAAGTGCGCGACAGAAACGAGTCTCTCGCGATGATCTGCAGCGGCAGTTTCTCGCCCGCCCGGCCCCGGTGGACGTTCGTTCTGCATTCGTCCAGGATACTGTGGCCGTGATCTCCGAGATCAAGCGGGCTTCCCCGTCGCGTGGTCGATTCCCAATCGAGATCGATCCGGCCGTGGTTGCCGCTGAGTACGCGCGTGGTGGGGCGACGGCGATTTCCTGCCTGACCGACACCCCATTCTTCCAGGGTTCGCTGGAAGATCTCGGCGCTGTGACGTCAGTTACCGAGGGGCTCCCGCACCCGGTGGGTGTGCTTCGCAAGGACTTCATGATCGATCCGTATCAGGTCGACGAGGCTCGAGCCTTCGGCGCAAGTTGCATTCTGTTGATTGTGTCATGCCTATCCGACGACCTGATGAAGGACTTGCACGACTATGCCGCTTCACTCGAAATGAGTGTGCTGGTTGAAGTTCATGACAAACTTGATCTGGAAAGAGCACTGGCGATCGGATCGAATTTTGTAGGCGTCAACAACCGCAACCTGAAGACATTCGATGTCGATCTGGATGTGACGGTCAGGCTCGCCCCGCTTGTTCCCGCTGATGTGGTGCTGGTTGGTGAAAGTGGGATTTTCTCTGCCGATCATGTGCAGACTATGGCCGACGCCGGTGTCGATGCAATTCTTGTGGGCGAATCGCTTATTCTCCAGGAAGACCGGGCGGGGGCCGTCCGGGTGCTGACAGGCGTGAGGAAATCCGGCCGTGGGTAATCTCCAGCAACCCGTGATCAAGATTTGCGGATTGAGCGATGCCAGTTCGGCCCAGGTTGCAGTGAACTCCGGGGCTACCGCACTTGGCTTCATGTTCGCCAAATCGCGAAGGAGAGTGGCCCCGAACGTGGTTGTAGCGATTCTTGGAGAACTCCCTGACCGGCGACCACCCGCTGTTGGTGTAACCGTCAATCTGTCACCAATCGAGATCCTGAAAATCGTGTCAACAGCCGGGATCGATATTGTCCAGCTTTCCGGCGATGAATCCGTGGATATTCTTGGCAGCCTTGACGTGCCAGTTTGGAAAGCGTTTCGATTCGCTGATGGCGCCACTTTGGAGGCAGCGCGCCGTGAAATCGATCCGTGGATTTCGAATTCGAAGCCGGTTGATGCCATCCTCGTCGATGCGGCCGACGCGGGTGGTTACGGTGGCACCGGACATCGAGCCAATTGGGTCCTTGCAGCCCAACTGGCCCAATACTATCCCCTAATTCTGGCCGGCGGTTTGGATCCGGATAACGTTGGAGGGGCAATTGGCCAAGTCCGACCTATGGGAGTCGATGTCAGCACTGGCGTTGAATTGCATGGCTCAAAGGACCCGGATAGGATCGAATCCTTCGTAAAATCGAGCAACCTGGCCCTCAACTCTATGGGATGACCGGGTCGCTTCAATCGTCGAGAAACAGTGGGGCGGAGTCGATGGTTTCGCCAAAGCCACACACCCAGTTCATGGCCCGCAAACGAAGTTCCGACTGGTGGCGAAGTTCCTCAAGAATCTGACTGTCCAGATTCCTGAACGGAGTTCCGTCCTCCAACGCGAAATCTCCCTCCGCAACACCAATCGATCCAAGTTCCTCGACCTCCTCGACGGTTTCGCGAAGGGCAAGATTGTCATCGTCGCGTGTCTGTTCGTCGCTAAACAGGGAGCAGCGCCAGAACACAAGCTCCCATCGCTCCCGTTCAGCGGCCAGCGACTCGTCGGAACGGACCCTGACGCCCTTGATCACGTTGCGGACCGGAGTCCAAGGACCGGGAACCCAGTCGAGGGTTTTCTGTTCGGCATCGCCGGTCGTCAACAGTGGAAGTGACTTGAGATACGCCACGCGAATCGACCAGGCGATCGTCGAAGCGACGATCATGGCATCGTCGCAGCGCCCAACCTGGTCCGGTGAGAGGTCCCCAATGGGCGACTCCAGGATTCGAGAATCCTCGGCAGATATCCAGGCCGAGAGCTCAAGTTTTGTCCATGCATCGAGTTCGATGCGGTCTGTTTCTCGCGCAAAAATGTCTGATTCATCATCGGACTCGATGAGCCCGCGCCGCGCGGTGGCGACGCTGCTTACCAGTTGGCCGACAAGTTCGGCCGCTGGCCAGGGATTGATGTCTACATAGTCACCGTTGTCGTTATCAGCCAACATTCACTCCAGATCATGTCAATTTAGTCAGTGGAAAATTGGTGTTCGGAAATTAGCCCAGCCATCCGCGCCGCTTGAAAATGACATACATGACATACGAGACCAGTGCCATCAGAAACAGTGAAAAAGGATACCCTAGCCGCCAATGCAATTCCGGCATGTTGTCGAAATTCATTCCGTAGATAGTGCCAATCAGGGTTGGCGCAAAGGCGATGGCGGCCCAGCCCGAGATTCGCTTGACGTCGTCATTCTGGTCCATCGAGGCCTGGGCCATTGTCTTCAATTCTTCATTCTGATGTAGCCCCACAATCGCGAGATTCACGTTCAGCACGTTCTGGAGCAATTCCCGAAAGCCGGCAACCTGATCCTGTACCTGTACAGCATGGTCATGCACGTCTCGCAGGTATTGCTGAAGTTCGACGCCGACATCGTGCTTGTCAGCGCCATTCATGAGTGAGCCGAGAATGCCGACCAGCGGCTTGGTCGCGCGTTGGAATTCGATTACTTCGCGGGCCAATTCGTAGGTGCGGCGAGTTACGTTTCCGTTTCCGCTGAACACTTCGGTTTCGATCTCGTCGATGTCCGTTTCAAGTCCATGCACGACCGGTATGTAGTCATCAACAACACGGTCGAGAATCGCATAGAGGATCGCCTGTGGCCCGAGGCGCAGGATGTCGGGATCGGCTTCCATTCGACGCCGTACTCGGGTCAGTTCCGAACCTTCGCCATGACGAACCGTGACGACG
Organism: uncultured Chloroflexia bacterium; assembly: GCA_963763125.1. Classification (GTDB taxonomy): domain Bacteria; phylum Chloroflexota; class Chloroflexia; order Thermomicrobiales; family UBA6265; genus JACCYX01. The sequence continues at coordinate 1,668 of CAVXMV010000006.1, read as the reverse complement.
AAGTCGGGCCCGACGAAGACATGAAGTTCCGCGAATTCAATCGTTTCTGGTCGATCCAGGTATCTGGCGGCTCGCAACACGACGAACAGGATATCGCCATAGCGCTCGATCTTGGGCCGTTGATGAGCCTGGATCGCATCTTCAACCGCAAGCTCATGGAGCTCGAATTCCGAGGTGACGAGATCGAATTCCTCCTGGGTCGGTCGATGGAGTCCGATCCAGGCGATACCATTGGCGGCCTTGCATGCTTCGTAGGTTTGCTCGAACGACGCAGGCGATTCCTGTCGTTTGCCATCTACATAGATGGCGCTGTCAACGATCATGCGGCACCCCGATTTTCTGCGCTAGTGAATCGTTCACGACGGATGCACATTACCTGATGACAGTCGAGGAGCTATGAACACACGATACAGCCAGTACAATGCACGCGACAAACTCGGCCCACGAGGCAAGGCGAAATATAGGTTTCGGCTTCAGGGGTGTCAACGTCGCTGAGCTACCTTGAACCTATTCTTCAGGTTGAAGTAGCAGAGATGTGGCCAGGACAAAAGTGGATTCGGATCACCTTGCTGACGCGAGATCCGGTTCTACCCTGCGCCCGTATTGTGACGAGGTGTCGTCGAAGGCATTCAATTGCCCAATTTATCATCAGTCGCGACGATGGAAAGGATCGACCGAATCCAGTCCAACTCATTTCCGGTGATTTCCTGCTGCACCTGTCTGCTTCTTTCCGGCGCCCCCCGGGTTACCTGGTAAATGCCTCGGTCGCGCGTCAAATACCCATAGTCTACAAGTTCGCGTCTCATGGTGGCAAAGTCATCGTGTACTTGCTTCAGGATCTGGTTGACTTCCGATTCCCTGTACTCACGATTGGGATCGAATCGTTCCATAACGTGCTGAAGCACGATGACACGTCGCTTGCGTTGGGCCGGAAACTGCTTCAAGCGCTCCCCGTCGAAAAAATCCCGGAGCACCTTGGCCCGGAATCGGGCATCATCGTCCATATTTTCAGGCGTCCCACTGACCACTTCTGCATGAACATCGATCGGCACTCGTCGGGTTGCCAGGAGTAGGTCGGTGTTCAGGCTATACCACTGGCGCTGGGCATCGCTTTGGGCCGTGACAATTCCGGCATCGGTAAGCTTCCGCATGTGGTGACTTATGGTTGGCGGGGTGAGCTCGAGCCTTTCCGCAAGATCCTTGCCAGTCAACGGTCGTTCGGCGATTGCCCCAAGAATGCGCAATCGCGTTTCGTCGGCAATCACCTTCAGCAAGAGCGCGAGGTCCGTGACCGACTGAATCTGGAGGTCCATCATCGAATCCCTTCTAGTTAGACAAACACCTAATTAGAAGTGTATCGAAGTTGCAATCGTTGTGCCAGCAGGTATCCCGAATGCGTGCCGAGGCGATGCGTGACTGTGGGCTCTCGTCAGCAACCATTATTGACCTGCAGATCGAATTGAAAGTCCTCACGGTTCGCGTAATCGCGCCAGGTGCGATAGTTCAAATGGGTGAGATTGGGTATGGCGTACACGACACAGCACGCCTTACTGGACGGTTGGGACCAAATTGCCTGCCTGATGCCCCATTGACAGGTCATCCATGCCGCTCAATGTGCATCGCACTCTCCAGGGAGCATCAGGCCGCAGGTTCGAGGCCTGCCGGGTG
>CAVXMV010000005.1:0-2828082 GCA_963763125.1 uncultured Chloroflexia bacterium | reverse complement strand
CTTGTCGGCGCGATCTTCTCAACGACGCGCGGATCGAGATCGGAGAGCTACACCTTCGTCGCGCATGAGGTGGTATTTGGCGATCACCCGTTTTGCACGCCACCGTCAACACGCGGGGAGAGCCAGCCATCGAGAACGATTCGAGTCGGACAAAACGTTTGGATCGGTGTGCGCGCCATTCTGCTCGGCGGATCTGACGTCGGCGAGGGCGCGATCATCGGCGCTGGAGCCGTTGTGGACCGCCAGGTTCCAGCTTTTGCGACGGCAGTAAGGAACCCGCTTCGCATTATCCCATCGGGGAAAATAGCAGCGGCCGGACTCGAACCGGCGACCCAGGGCTTATGAATCCCTTGCTCTACCAACTGAGCTACGCTGCTGTCGTCTAGCGGCGAAGATAGCAAACCCGGCTGAGGTTTCAATGCCGCTCGCTCGCTCGCTTGCAGATCATCAGCGCGGTCGAAGAACGTCAGGTACGTGCCGTCCTTTCGATCAGGCGTTGCAAGTACACGCCAAGTTCGAGCAGATGATAGTCGCCCCACATTGAAGATTCATTGCACGGCACCTGTCGGCCACGCGGGATGTGGTCCCAGTCGTTCGGACGGTGATAGACGCTGTGCAATAGCAGGCCCTGATGCTTCAGATTGGTTGAGAGATACGGTTCATCCAGCAGCCGCCGCGCGATGGTCAGGCCGGCCTGTGTGTATCGCTTGCCTTTTGGTCCGCCGAGATAGTTGCCCAGACGGAGCAGACCTTGTGCGGCGATGACCGATGCGGATCGAATCGACCGGCTCGTGATCGTTGCACGGATCGGCGTTGCGCCATTTCCAATCACCAAGCTTCGACAAACCGGGGGCACCGTCATCCCAGTACACGATGCCATCGAGCGCGGCGCAGTCGTCGATGTAATGATCGCACGTGTCGATCGCGGCCTGCTCGTAGACGCGAACGACGTCGGCTTTGTCGAGACCGACCGATTGCTTGAACTTGGCGTCGGAGATCGTCGCGAAGAATTCCAGCTCTTCCGCGTAACCGAGCATCGCCCACGCCAGCCCGCGCGTCCACGTGCTGAAAGGCGAATAACCCTGCTGCGAGCTGCGGCAGCGAAACTGGCCGTCATTGCGGTTGAAGATCGCCTCGTGCGCGGTTCGGCCGCGAACGTCGTAGGTGTGATCGTGTCGCCGTGGAAGAGGATGTACTGGTTCGTGCACAGCCCGTGCAGGACGGAGCGTTTCAGCAGATCGGCGCGGTTATCGTTCTCGTGCATGAGCGCGTGACCGAGTTGCCATGCGACGCCGAGGATGCGCGTCGTGCGCATCGTGTCGACGAAAAGCGATTGCGGGCCGTTGAACGAATAGATGTAACCGAGGGACGTGGAACCCGCGACGGAGTCGCTGGGCTCTCGCATGGGCGTGCCGGACCATCTTGCGGCCTGAACTGCGCCGCTGACCTTGAGCGCGAGCTCGTAGTACTTCTTGTTCCCACTCGTTGTGCTTGACCCGACCTTCGCGCATCAGGCGTCGAAGGTTGCCGTAGGTGCTGAGGTTGTTGAACCCGTGATCGTGCACGCCGGTGTGCGTGAGATGCGGCGCCATCGATTCGACCGTGCGCGTGCGGCCGAGCTCGAACAGCTTGCGGTCGTCGGTCGCATCGAACGCAAGCACGGCGCAGCCGTACTGAAAGCCCTGCGTCCACTCGGTCCAGCCGCGCGTGTGTACTTACCGTCCATGGTGAATACCGGTGTGCCGCGCGACGGTCCCAGGCGCGATCGAGCACTACGGTCTTCTTCGCCGCCAGTTCGAACATGTGAGCCAACGGCTGTTGCAGGTCGGCGGGCTGAATTTTCGAGTCGATTTTCATGCGACGCGGCAAGTGTACCGGCGGGCAGCGAAATTGTGCAGGTTTGACCGTTCGCCGTCCGATAATCCTTCGGTGGAGTCTTCGTCGTCGTCGATCTCGATCGAACCCGTCTCAACGCACGGCACGGCGAACGCAGCGGCGCTGGACGCTGCCGATGCTCTGCGCGGGAATTGCGATCCTGGCGTGTTGTCTGCTGATCCCCGCGGCCGACGACAATCGCAAGCTCGCTTGGGAGCGCAGAAAGCCAGGCAATCGCCGCCCTCGCCTTTGGCACAGAAACAGTTCCCCGTGTCGACAAAATCCTCGGGCCAGGGAACATCTTCGTGGCCCTGGCGAAGCAGCAGGTATTCGGGACCGTCGCAATCGATCAGATCGCCGGTCCAACGGAAACGCTACTGATCGCCGACCAGACAGCCGACATTGAGCTCGTGGCGGCCGACATGCTGGCGCAGTCCGAGCACGGTGTTGACTCGTCGGCAATCCTTGTCACTACGTCTCCTGACCTCGCCAACAGGATCATGGGTGAGCTCGAAATCCAGGCGGAACTACTCCAACGTGGCGATGTAGCACGGGAGTCATTGGCGACAAATGGCGTCGTTGTTGTCGTCAACGACCTGAAAGAGGCCGTCGAATTGTCGAACTCCTATGCCCCGGAGCACCTTTGCCTACTCGTCCGCGACCCATGGAATCTGGTTCCCAGCGTGGAAAACGCGGGCGGGATCTTCATCGGAGAATCGAGTCCGGAGGCGCTCGGCGACTACACTGCGGGCCCAAGTCATGTGATGCCAACAGGGGGCACGGCCCGGTTCTCGTCACCGGTCAACGTCTCGGATTTCCAGAAGGTGATATCGATCATCGGAGGGAATGACAAGGCCATCACGGCGCTGGGACCAGCAACGATCACACTCGCAAATGCTGAGGGTCTGGGCGGCCACGCGGCCGCGATTGAACGTCGGCTTCGGAGGGTCGCGCGCTGAACCTCACGCGATCTTCGGGCAAACAGGCAATCAATGAACGGTCAGTGTCACGAACGCATGTATGTGCGATCCTGCCCCGCTGGACCGTGATCGCCCGATGCACCTGGGTCGCGCAGTTCGGGTCAACACGGAGGTTGCCCCATTCGCCTATGGGGCTAACAGCGCGTACTCCCGCAGTCGGTATCACCTTGCGCCGAGCACTCGCAGTGCTTCGAGGACCTGTTCCTCAGTCGATCCCGGCGGGTCCGATGGCAGTTTCGAGATAGCGCCGAGCGCCTCGGCCGTAGAGTAGCCGAGGGCCTGGAGAGCTGCGAGTACCTCGGGATCGCTGCGGGCAGCCAGCGGTCCGGTCGATTCAAGGTTTTCAGGGAGCTTGCCCCGCAGGTCAAGCAGGATCCGGGAGGCGGTTCGCTTCCCGATCCCAGGCACCGTCGACAGGAGGTTGACCTCTTCGGCGGTGATCGCCTCAAGCAACGCATCGGGCGTGAATCGGCTGAGGACGGCGCAGGCCAGTCTCGGTCCGACGCCGTTGACGCCGATCAGCGTCTGGAACCAGTTGAGTTCGTTTTCGGTCAGGAATCCAAACAGGATCTGGGCATCCTCTCGGACCACGAGATGCGTATGCAGTTCGATTGCCGAACCAACACCAGTCACCTCCGTGCCGGTCCGGGAGCTTGTATTGACGTGATAGATCACGCCGTTCACGTTGACCAGCACAACTTCCTGCGAAATCCGATGGATGGTTCCGATGAGTCCTGCGATCACGTATTGGTCACCTTCTGGTCGAGATTGAACACGCGGGCCGCCGTTTCGCCGAGAAGATTGCGGAAGCGCCGTTTCCGGCACTCCGGAAGCGAGAACCCGATCGAGAAATGCACGCTGTTTGAGGAGCGGGTAGTCGGTGCCAAACACCATGCGCCCGTCTCCAAGCAATCGCTCCATCACCGGAAACACGTCGAACCGGTAGAGAAAGGTTGAAGCTGCGGAATCGTACACCACATTTCTGGTCAGGTTGGCGACCTCGGGCATCAACTCGTAGAAGGGCAAACCGCCGCCCCAATGGGCAGCCACGACACGCAGCTCCGGAAACGCGGCGAGGAAGTGCAGTATCTGGTCAGGTGTGGCAGTGCCCTTGCCGGGATACGCGTGACCGACCGGTTCGGAGCAGTGCATCAGCACGGGGAAGTCCATTTCGGACAAAACTCCGAGCACGGAGCCAGCTTCAGCCGCCGATTCCCAGGAAAAGCCCTGGGCATTGGCGTTGAGCTCTCCGATTCCGGACGCGCCCAGTCCGGAGCGCCCGCTCCGCCTCTCCGACAGCATCCATGTCCACGGGATTGACGATCCCCAGCCAGGCGATTCGGCCAGGATAATCATGGGCCACCTCGGCCAGGAATTCGTTGTGCTCGCGGCAGAGTCCCATGTCACGCCACGGCCAGCCGCAGACAACCGAGCATCTCGATACCAGCCTCGTCCATGCTGGCGACCAGGTCTTCGGGAGTGACGAGGGTGATTTTCGGGTTGGCGAAGAGTTCGCCAAACCAGGCATCCCTGAGCAGATGGCCGCTGCGATCACGCACGATGTCGGGTGGGAAGAGATGCGTGTGCGAATCGATCATCCGGAACATGGACCGCACGACGCGAACTCCAATCGACCTACAGGTAGAAGTAGACACCGACCGACGATTGCGAGAATCAGGATCAGGATCAGGACCATCGGGATAGATCAACGGACTCATGCCCGGCGCGTTGGCGGCGATCTCGGTTCCGATCTGTTCCCGCTGGACCGTCGCCAACGACGGACTGACTTCGAGCACAATCGCGCTGACGTTGTCGGTCGTTCCGCGATCGATCGCCATCGACGCGAGGGTCAGCGCCGAATCCTGAGGATTCTGGGCGAGCATGGTCGACACGTAGTCTTCGGTCTGCAGCACGTCGAAAAAGCCGTCGCTGCAGAGCAACAGGCGATCCTCGGGCAGCAAGCGTCAACTCGTAGATGCTCGGCATGCGGCGGTCGAGTGTTTCGCTCAGTCCAAGGGCCTGGGTCACGATGTTCCGCTGCGGGCTCGTGCGGGCCTCCTGCTCGCTCAGGACACCCTTCGAGACCTGCTCGCGCAACAAGGGAGTGGTCCTGGGTGATCTGGGTCAGTTGCTTGAACGAATCAGGTAGGCTCGACTGTCGCCCACATTGGCGATCGTCGCGTATTTGCCCCGCACCACGGCTGAAACCAGCGTCGTGCCCATTCTCCGATCGTCAGCCTACCGCCCCGACTGGGAGAAGATCGCGTCATTGGCTCGTCGGTACGCCTGCTTGAGGGCAAGCGCCACATCCTCCGGGGCGTCTCGCGCGAACAGATCCTCCAGCAGGGAAATTGCCAGCTGGCTGGCAACTTCGCCCTTCTCGTGCCCACCCATGCCATCAGCGACGGCCAGCAGATAGCCGCGCCGCCCTGGTGCCGCGAGGGCAGGGACAGGCTTGACGAGGATCGCATCTTCGTTCTGTTGGCGACCGGCGGGCGACGTAGTGCTGCCGACGGAAAGGTTGAAATCTGCGGGAACGAGGCTCAAGATCGGGCTCCAGCTTGCTACCTATTGGGAAACGCATGCGAATTCGGCAACGGTCGATATCTAACCGGACGCTGGATATTATCCTCTGTTGACGATCGAAATGTCACATTTCAGGCAATCAGACTTGGTATGGTTGAGTCGAATAGCACCGGGAACACCCAGTTCGTCTTCGCCAGCTCATCTCATTCCCAGCCGCCGCCGCTTCCATCGGGAGTCACATATGTTCAACGAAGCAATCCAGGTGGAGACTGTCCCGGCGAGAGGTATTGGCGTCCGCAGTCGCCGCAATGGCGATCGCGTAGTGCCACAGCCGGAATATCTGCGGCGAGGGCGATCCGGATGTCGCAGGATGTCCTGAGCAAGTCGAGTACCAGAGACTGGCCGAGATCGAATCGCTCCACTTCACGCTCGAAATCGAAGGCGAAACGTTCATCGATGATACCGCAGGCGATTCAGCTCTTGAATCTGCCGAGGGCGACCTGGCCCGGCCCGACAAGGTAGCGGTCGAGTTCAAGGTCAGCCTGTTCGGGGCCGGCAACTGTGTCGATCAAGATGATCACGGTCGGCGAACGTTCGTGGACCACCGACCTGATCACCGGCAACTGGGGCGACGCACCACCGGAGTTCGGGTACAACCCCATCGATCCTCTATGACAACCAGGATGGACTTGGGCCGGTGATGGGCAAACTCCAGAACGCCGAAATCGCCGGCACCGAGGACATCTGGACGACCGCGAAACCTTACACATCACGGGCACCGCCGACATCGACGTCATCGATCCCTTGACGGCAGGAACGATGACCGGCGACGATGTGGCGATCGAGCTCTGGATCGACGCCGAAACCTACGACCTGCTCCGGGTGCAGGTGACCGAGCCGGAAAGCGACGACAAGGAGAAATCCCGCCACCTGGGAACTCAAACTCTCAGAGTTCAACAAAAGGTCACCATTGAGCCACCGGTCTAGCGAGCACGACCAACGCCGTCGGACGTTCGACGGCTGCTGTCTTCACCGCCGATGCTGGCGGCGCTGGCCTGCGTCCTGCTCGGTTCGATCGACCTGACCGTCGTGGCATCGATCCTGCCCGGCATGATCGGCGATCTTGGGGTCAACACGGCCGACATCGACCGCTATATCTGGGCGGTCAATGCCTACCTGATCGCCTACATCGTCGCCATTCCACTTGCCGGCAGAATTTCGGACATCGTCGGTCGCCAGCCGACATTCATCGGGTCGCTGCTGATCTTCCTCGCCGGATCGATTCGTGTGCGCCACCAGCGATACGCTCACCGACCTCGTGATCGGTCGCGCGATCCAGGGATTCGGCGGCGGCGGTCTCCTCCCGGTTGCGCTGGCCCTCGCGGGGGACACGCTGGGCCGCAAGGGCCAATTGGCCGGGATCGGATTCGTCAGCGCGGTCGAGACAATCGGGTGGATTCTCGGTCCGATCTATGGGGCGGCAGTCACCGACCTATTCGGCTTCGCCGATCGAACCCTGGCGGTGGGTGTTCTGGCTCAACGTTCCCGATCCTCGTTGGGCTTGTGGTTCGTTCTGCGGGGACTGGCGCGGTCCCCGGACACGCGACCGAAGCCTGTCCTGTCGCGTCTCGACCTCCCTGGTGCGCTGCTGCTCTCGATCGCCCTCGTCACGCTCAATCTCGCGCTTGGCGTCCGGCGGTGAGTTCGGGGCCGGAACCGGCACGGGCCTGCGGGCGATGGGCGGCACGGAAAACCCGCTTGCCGCCGATCAGGTTCCCCGGTTGCTGGCGATTGCCGGCATCTCCACCATCGCTGCTGATTGCCTGGGAACTTCGAGCCGCTACCCGCTGCTTGCCAATGGCCCTGTACCGCCAGCGCCTCTTCTCTCGCCACGATCGTAGCCAATCTCGTGCCTCGGCGCCGTGCTGATGGTGGCGATGGTGAATGTCCCGGTCGTCGTCGCGCTCACCGAAGATCTCGGACGATGTGAGCACGACCTGAGCGCGCTCATGCTGGCGCCGTTCACGATTGCGATCGCCGGCGCCTCCCTCGCTCGCGACCACTCAGTTTGCGCGTCGGATCGGCCAGCGGACGTGACGATGATGCTGCGGCATTGTCCTGATGGTGTCAGGCTGCCTGCTGGTCGGCGGCGTTGCTTGGCGCCAACAGTGCCTGGACGATGACGCCGGGCCTGCTCGTGACGGGCACCGGCATCGGGCTGCTCCTGCCGGCCCTGGGCACACTCCCGATCACAGCTCGCCAGGACACGACGAACGAGGCGCGGCAGCATCCTCGGCCCTGATGTTCCGGCTGCTGGGAATGACCGTTGGCGTCTCGACACTTGACGTCGCTCGGCGTCCGTCGCTTGCAAACGCTGACCGGTCGACTCGATCCGATCGTGCGCGAAGCGGACGAATCGACGGCATCGTTCCTGAATCGGCAGCGCGAGTTCATCATCGACCACGCCATCCCGCTGTCGCTGCAGGTGATTCAGGAAACGTTCATCGCGGCCGCCGTGATCGCCCTCGATCGCCGCGATTCCGATCGCCCTCCTCGCCCGCTACTTCGGCTGCCGAGTCCGGAGACCTGCCGGTGCGACGTCTGACCGTCGATTGCAGCGCGCAGCCGAGCGATATTGTCGCGATAGTCGCCGCGCTCATTGATCACTGCGCTCCCCGCCACAATCGACGTGGCTCCCGCTTCGACCACCCGGGCCGATCGTCTCGTCGTTGATGCCACCATCGACCTGGATCACGCAGTCAGGATTCAGTCGCTCGATCATGTCGCGCAGGCGGTCGATCTTGTCCGGCATGGTTTCGATGAACGATTGCCCGCCGAAGCCTGGGTTCACCGTCATGACCAGCACCTGCCGCAAGGAAGGAATCAATTCCTCAACCATCGCCAGCGGCGTGGCAGGATTGATCGCCACTCCGGGCACGCAGCCAAGCCGGGTCGATCGCCTCGGCCACACGATGGCGCAAGCGGGTGGCTTCGACATGAAAGGTCAGGACATCCGCTCCCGCGCCGCAGAATGCCTCGACCCAGCGATCCGGCTCAACCACCATTAAATGCACGTCGATCGGCAGGGTTGTCCCTCGCCGGGTCGCCTCCAGCACGGGCAACCCAATCGAGATATTGGGCACGAATCGACCATCCATCACATCGAAATGGATGTAGTCCGCACCGGCATGTTCCATTTCCACCAGTTGCTCGCCCAGTCTGCAGAAAATCGGCCGAGAGCACGGATGGTCCAATCGCAATTCGTCCGAGGGTAGTACCTGAAGTCAAGGAGTTCTCCTTGGTCGATGTACGAAGCGGTCGACGAACTCGGAATCGAGTCGCCGCGCGTTCCTGAACTGTAGCAGGACCATGGCCATGATCGATCGTGTCGAGGGCCTATAATCGCTTGGCAGGTATTGCGATCAGGAGTGGGAGCGACATGAGGCGTGAAATTGCTCGAGAAATTCGAACAATCCATTGAGCGACTGATGGAGGGCACCACCGGGTCGCTCTTCAATCAAAGTATCCAGCCCGCCGAGATTGGCAAGAAACTGGAGCGTGCGATGCTTTCACAGCAACGTGCTTCGATGGGAACCTCGATCGTGCCCAATGTCTTTGTCGTCGGACTCCATCCGAAGGACTACGCCCAGTTTGCCGATTACAGTGGTGGCTTGTCACGACAGATGGAAGCATGGCTGGCACAGGTCGCCACCCAACGCAACCTGTCCGTGGTCGACCGGATCCGGGTCTCGATCCATGGAAGATGCCTCCGCGAAGCGACGCAACCCGCTAGTGGTGGCGTCGATTTCCGACAGCCGGGTGCACCCTGCTCCTTCATCAAGGGAACGTACTCCCTCTCCGTCCCAGTCGACATCTGTGTACCGGGTCGAACCGGCGGCGAACCGGATATCCGCTTCACTCCGTTCACTCGACGGCCCACACAAGGGCCGCACGTTCATCGTACCTCCGGGCACGACGAGCGTTGGCCGGGCGGCAGAGAACGATATCGTCCTCGACAGCCCCGATGTCTCCCGGCGCCACGCTCGCATCGAATGTGGCCCAGACAGCATTCGGGTCTTCGACCTGAACAGCACCAATGGCACGCGAGTCAACGGCGACCCGATCCGCGTGGCAGATGTCGACAATCGGGACGAAATCGCCTTCGGAGGGCAACGCATGTCGATTGAGATCCACTCGTCCGCTGCCGGCCGGGACAGGGCTCGCTGATGGACCTCTCGCTCAACTCGGCCATCTCCTTCGACTGGTTCATCCTCCTTCTCCGGATCGCCTTCATCGCGCTTGATCTACTACTTCCTCTACCAGGTAGCGCGTGTTTCGATCCGCGAGCTGGTAACCATAGGCAGCGCCGCTCCGTCCACTGCCGCGCCAACCCTCCCCAGCCCGTCCAGTTCGCTGGAGGTCATCGACCCTGCCCAATCCACGCTGCACCCTGGCGACCTGCTGCCGCTCGATCACTACACCACGGTCGGTCGCCGCGCACGACAACACAATGATGATTGACGATGGCTTCGTGTCGAGCGCCCATGCCGAAATCGTTTTCGACCAGGGGTCGTGGTGGTTGCTGGACCTGGGGAGCACCAATGGGACATTTCTTGGCGGGCGTCCGGTTCGCGCCAGAATCCGAATGAACCATGGTGATGTCGTACAATTCGGCCGCGTTACGATGCGCGCGAATATCTAATTGCCGCCCTCGATCGTTAACGGTCATGGGCCATTCAGTTCGATGCGCCCACGACCCGACGGAAGCCAACGGGCTCCGTTGTCAGCTCATGTTGGAGTTCTTGTGACAAGCCCGACCGCGTCTCCTCCCAAGGGAATGTTTGCGCCGATTCCAGGCACGCTTTCCCTGGTTCTTCCCGCCTACAACGAAGAAGACAATATCGAGATCGTGGTTCGCCAGGCGCTGGCGGTCCTCCCCGATTTCACCGTCCGATTCGAGATCATCGTCGTCAACGATGGCAGCAAGGATGCGACAGCGACGATCATCGACCGCCTCGCGACTGGAGGATGGCCGGGTCAAGCCGGTTCATCATGGAATACAACCAGGGCTATGGCGGCGCCGTCAAAATCCGGATTCCAGGCATCGACGTGCGAATATGTGATGTTCATGGATGCCGACCGTCAGTTCGACATCGCCGATATCCGGCTGCTGTGTCCATTCGTCCCACTGTTCGATATCGTGGCCGGGTTCCGGATGGAACGCTCCGACCCGATCATCCGGCGGATCAATGCAGAAGTCTTCAACCTTGCGGTCCGCATCCTGTTCGATGTCCATATCCGCGATCTGGATTGCGCCTTCAAGATCTTCCGCGGGGACCTGATTCGCTCGCTGGAGCTGACGTCAGCTGGCGCTCTGCTCAACGCCGAGACCCATGGCGAAACTGCGGCGCCAGGGCGCAACGATGGTGCAGGTCGGCGTGCCGCACTATCCGCGTGTCGCAGGCACGGCGACCGGCGGCAACGTCAAGGTCATCCTCCGGGCAATGACCGGCACGGTCGTTCTGTGGCTCCGGATGCATCGCTACACCCCACCGTCCACGGCTCCTGCCCCACGACCTTATTACCCGCTTGGCGATGCCCTGTCGGGATCGGAACGGTGATAGGCATGGCGACTATTGGCCGTTTCCTGCGCAAACGCCGATAGGAACGCACTACAGGACACCGCCACCCAGATTGGGTGGCAGTTTTTATGGTCACACGGATTCCGGGTGTTAAGTGGGGATTCGGGGATACACGTTGAACGAGGGCGGGCACCATCCCGCTGGACGAATCGACCACACGCTGGTTGACGAGATTCCACACTTGGTCGATTCAAGTCCGTCCGCAACATATCCGCTTTGCAGATCGTCTATCAGGATTCCCGGGTGAGCACCAGCGACACCCAATCGTCCATTTGGCGCCGCGTGACAACGGTGGCGCCACGAGCGGCAAACGCCTCGATGACCTCGGCCTCCCGGCTCTCGATGATCCCGGCAAGCACGAGGTGACCGCCGGGTTTCGTGGCCTGCGACCAAGTGACTCGGAGAGGTCGATCAGGATCCGGGCGATGATGTTCGCCAGAACCACGTCGTATTCTCCCTGGAACGGCTCGCCTGGACCGGCGCTGCCGAGTTCAACCGCAGACCTGCGGTCACGCCGTTGCGCTCGGCGTTCTCACGCGTGGCACGCACGGCAACCGTTTCGACATCGACGCAATCGGCCTGCACAGCCCCAAGCTTGAGGGCGGCGATCGCCAGGATGCCAGAGCCGGTGCCGACGTCGAAGACACGGTCTCCTCGGTTGCACCACCTGCTCCACACCGAGCACGGACAGTCTTGGTCGATGGGTGCAAACCGGTGCCGAACGCCATTCCCGGATCGAGCTCGACCACAACCTGGTCGTCGACTGGTTCGTAGTCGCGCCAGGGCGGGCGAATCACGACGCGCTCGCCGATCCGGTGCGACCTGGAAGTGTTCTTTCCAGGCATTCGCCCAGTCCTCTTCCTTGAGCGTGGAGACACGCAGTTCACTGACGCTGCGCAGCCGGCCGTAGTGCCAAAGGGCCTGCCGGATCTCCTCGATCAGCTCCGGACTGAAATCGCCGTCGGCAACGTAGGTGCGAACGGTGAACTGCTTGCTCAAATCGATTTCGAGGTTGTCGCCGTCGCCGTCCTGCACATACGGCTCATCAATGGCCACGCCCTCGTTGAAGCCGTAACGGGCAAACAACTCGGAAACCGGCTCCACAGCTTCGGCAGTCGACATCGACGGCGAGTTCGAACCATTCACGGTCCGGTTCATGGGTCGCGGCGTTGACGGATTCGCTGGTTGGTTCGCTGTCGTTCACACTATTACCTTGGTTGTATCTGCCACGTTGAATTGGGCCGGGGTTGCCGGTAATTGACGCTGCCCGGCCGATCACGGAATGCTCCAGCACCACGCCGGAAATGATTGCATCTGCCTCGACGACCGAGTCACGGACAACGGCATCCCGGATGACGACTTCGGGCCGATGCTGGCGAACGGACCGACGATCGCGTTCTCGATCTCGGCGGTGCTGTCGACGAACGATGGCGGGATGATCACCGAGCCGGCCGCTGCGCCGGAGACGGCGGGTTGTGCCTGAGCAGATACTGGTTGGTCTGGAGAAGCGCATCGGCGTTGCCACAATCCTCGAAGACATCGATGTTGCTGGTCACGAATCTTCGGCCACCGTCGATCATGATCTGGATCGCGTCGGCGATGAAATACTCATTCTTCGTCTTGATTCCCGAGCCGCATTTGCTCATCGATGGCGCGTGAATACAGTGCGGTGATCTCCCTGAAATAGTAGATGCCAACAGTGGCCTGGTTGGAGACCGGCTCAGCGGGTTTCTCGATCAGCTGGGTGATGTACCCGTTCTCGACAAGCGTGACGCCGAGTGGAGAAGGATCTTCGACCACCTTGGTGAAAATCACCCCGTCTGCATCGATTTCCTCGAGCATTGAGAAATCAGCTTCGAAGAGGGCATCGGGGAACAGGATCAGTGCGTCATCCTGCAGATCTCCCGAGTGCGGATGATCGCATCGGTTTGGCCGAGCATCTCCGGCTGCTCGACGAACGCGAGTTCGATATCGGGGTACGTTTCCCGGCCCACTGCTCGATCTGGTCACCAAGGTAGCCCGGTGATGAACACCACCTTGTCTGGCTCGTAGCGGCAAAATCCTGTCCATCACGTGCTCGAACATGGGCTTTCCGGCCACGCTCACCAGCGGCTTGGGCTTGCTCCAGGTTTGCGGCCGCAAGCGGGACCCCAAGACCGGCAACCGGAAAAATGACATCCATCGTGTCCCTCCATACGTGAACGTGATCGGCGTCCTGGAAGCGCGCATCGAACATCGCAGCGTCCTGCGTCTACTCCGATTCCGGGGAGAGAAACGGCTTCAGGGTTTCCGCCACTGCGGGCGGCATAGCGCAACAGTCGCGGATCGTCGCCAGTGTGAACTGGTCCTGGCGAAAACCAGGCGTCATCGTTGTCCCCAGCAATGCATACCCAAACTCCCCATCGCCGGCAAGCATGGTGCCTTGCCACATCCCACCGGGAACCGTCGACCTGTACATGGCTGCCGGACCGCAGATCGGTTCCGAGCCGCCGTTCTTCCAGTTCACCCTCGGGTGAGCATACAACCATTCGGCAGGTGTCACCCATGTAGAAATGAAACAGTTCGTCTGTCTCCAGCATGTGCAGCCCCGACCATGATTCTGCCGTGACAAGGAAGAGAATGGCCGTGTTCAATGGTGCATTTGCCCTGGCGGGGTCAGGATTCGGAGTCACAACAGTTTCACCGAAAGTACCCTCCTTCACCCGCCAGTGGCGCGAGGCCAAGCAGTTCGATCAACTCGTGCGCGGTGAGTCTCGGTGCAGTCACGCGTGCCCATTCCAGGATAAAACAAAAAGAGCGCCCGTAGGCGCTCTCACATAGTACCCCCAGCGGGATTCGAACCCGCGATCTTCACCTTGAAAGGGTGACGTCCTAGGCCGCTAGACCATGGGGGCAGCGCACGGAAGATACGCGTTTTGGGCGTGGTTTGTCAAACGAAATCGTTCCGCACTGCCTCATTCAGGAGATGATGACAGTCCACAGCAGTGCCACCATCACACCGGCAAGCGGCCCAATCAGTGCGGACGCGACCAGAGCCGGCTGATCTGCCCATCTTTTTGCGACAATCGCACCCCACCTGCGTGCATCTCGACTCAACAGCGCACCGGCAATCACACAGGGCACGATAACGGCAATCAAACCCGCAACACCCGCATTCTGGATATCGAACGGCGCCGCCGCCGAAGACAATGCTCCAACAATCTGGAGAGACAGATTCAGGGGAATGAGCGGCACCACGGCCATCAACGGCGCAAGGAACGGAGCCACCAGCACGACAGCAGCCAGCATAAAGCAGAGAGGGAAGGTCGCCCACATCAATGGGGCAAGCAGTGCGTTGGCGATGACACTGGTCACTGTCCATGTCCCAAACGTCCACAGGATGATCGGCAACGTCGCGATTTGGGCGAGCGCTACACCTTCGATCATGCCCCGACCAGTCGCCTTCCAGCCGATTCCCGTTGAGGATGGGACCCGCGTGATAATTGCGCCGGTCGCCACTACCGATAGCCAAAACCCAACCAGACGAACATGAGCCGGATTCCACAGCACCATCGCAGCCGAGGTCAACACCAGTAACGTCAGCAGATCTGGACGCCTGCCAAACCTGCTGCCAAAGAGCACGAGCGAAGCCATGATCGCGGCCCGGAGCGCCGGGGGCTCCAGCCCGACCAGGATCGCATAGGCCCAGATCGAGACAATGATTAGGAATTGGATCGCCAGGAGTCGTCGATTGCGGCCAGCCGGAATCACGAGATTCCAGATTGCCAGCACCATTGCAACATTCGAGCCACTGACAGCCGTGATGTGTGTGGTGCCGGTAGCGAGAAAGTTGTCTCTCGTTTCATCGCTCAATCCTGAATCGTCACCAGTAACAATTCCCGCCGCCAGCGCACCGGCATCTCCTGGCAACACGTCTTGCAAACCTTGAGAAATTCGACTGCGCAGGTGAACCAGGCCATGGATGAACGACGAACCCCTATCGTCCACGTTTACCCACCAAACACGGGCAACACCCGCCGCGCCTTGTGCGTTCACATAGCGTCCGAATCCGGGCGAAACCGTGCCCACCGAATCAACTGACCAGCCGACGGTGAGGATATCGCCCGGCGCGACCTGCTGGCCTGCCGGCAACCAGATCAACACCGAAAACGATGGGACTTCGGTAGAGGCGGTTTCGGTCGTGAGTTTCGAGACGAGAACGACCACCGAGTCACCGGACGCTGAAGATCGCGGCAGGGAGTCGACCCGCACTATCGCTCCTGTGGATTCAGCAAGGCCAGGTGGGGCGACTGGCGGCTCGGTGGCAGCCATCCTCAGCGCGCCAGCCAGACAGCAAGCACTCACCACGATCAAGAACAGCACATTGAACTCTTGACGGAGTAACTGGAGTGCAAGAACGGAGATCATCATGATGACGACTGCTGCGGGACCGAGCCAGGCGCCGAGGACGATCGCCGCTCCAATCGACAGTCCCCACGACTCAGTCATTGATCGTCACCAGCGTTCTGAGTTCTTCGACCATGTCGGGCGAAATCCCTTCGATCTCGACGAGTTGGTCGATCGATTCGAATCCCTGGTTGATTTCCCGGAAGTCAACGATCCGCTGAGCAATGACTTGACCCACATTGGGCAATTGATCGAGTTCGACCACGCTGGCCGTGTTGATGTTGATCAGTCCCGAATCCGACGACACCACCGGCGTTCCCACCGTACCTGGTTCAGTAGTCTCGGAGACGATGCTCGGGATCGTGATGTGCTCGCCATCGCCAACCCTTCCAGCAAGATTCAAATTGGTGATGTCCGCGTCTTCCGTGAATCCGCCGGCGGCACGCACCGCGGCATCCAATCGCGATCCCCCCGCAATGCGCACGGTTCCGGGGGTGGCGACAGCCCCGTCAATCATCAGGACTATATCGCCACGCTCGACTGGCCCGATCGTCACCTTTCCAGGCAGGATCAGGTCCAGCACCAGGAATGTTGCGACCGCAACAATGCCCCCGGTGAGCGCACTCCAGAGCACTACCCGAATCCATGACCTGAAGTTCATCAGACGATCACCATGGCTGGTTCAACCCATTGATGAAAGAGCGCCAGTGGTCCCGTTCGGTTTTCGTGTGTCCCAGTGTTCACGACAGGATACCCGGAAGAGCCTTGTCCGGGCGAGCGCTATAACAGCTGCACATCGCGGCGCACGATGTCCCGATCGAGCCGAATTAACTGGCAAGGTTGCCCGGCATTGGGTGTACGTTCTCAACAATATGGTACGCTCACGCGTGAATATATCGTGTGAGAAGCGAGTTTCGTGACGAATACCCCTGTTCTGGGGTAGGATTGCTTGTCTCTTTTAGGGAATGTACCGAAGGAAACTGTGACCTTCGGACTATCCAGGAACGGAGGGGTTCTCGGATGTCTCACAACACCATCGACCAGTTGGTCGATCAGTTGAAGAATGGGCAAATCAGCCGACGCGGTTTTGTCCGCCGGGCCACGGCGCTCGGTATTTCGGCCTCGGCAGCGGGCATGCTTGCCAAGGGCGTTGTCGCTCAGGACGCGACGCCAGCAGCTACAGGCGGCGTGGCTATCACCTCTGTCACCCGTGATGAGGTCAATGCGGCGATCCAGGAAGAGTTCCAGCTCACCGAGCCGGAAAACATGGGTGGCGAAATCATCCACGTCCAGATCTCGGACATCCAGACGCTGAACACCACCCTGACGGATGATCTCTATTCCAGCTGGATTACCGGTTTCATTTTCGACGCACTGGTTGGGGGCAGCCCGGTTGACGGGTCTGACACTCCGGGTCTGGCGGACTATTGGGACATTGCCGAGGACGGCGTCACTTATACGTTCCACCTCAACCAGGACGCCAAGTTCCACGATGGTACCCCGGTAACGGCCGCCGACGTCGAGTTCAGCTTCCAGTCCGTGCTCGCCGAGGATAGTCTCAGCGTCCGCCGCAGCACTGTGGCTGCAACGCTCAAAGAACTTGTCGTCGTCGACGATCACACCGTTCAGTTGATCGCGATCGCGCCTTCGGCAACCTTCGTCACCGACGCAGCCGGTCAATTCGGCATTGTGCCGAAGCACATCTGGGAGAGCGTACCGTTCGCCGAATGGGGCGCAGACCCGGGAACCACCGGCCAGGATCCGTCCCGCGTCGTCGGATCCGGACCGTTCAAGTTTGTCGAGTGGGTGCCGAACGACCACGTCACGCTTGAGCGAAATGCCGACTACTGGGATACCGCCTGGGTTCCCTATGTCGATCGCTACATCTATCGCGTGATTGCCGATGGCAACGCTGCCTTGCAATCGCTGATCACCGGCGAATCCGACGTTGCCGATGTTCCGTTCACACAAGGCGTAACGCTCAAGCAGTCGAATCCTGAGCTCAACGTCATCGATTTCGACACGCTGGCATTCAACTACTACCATTGCAACCAGGATCCATCGAAGAATACGCTCTTCACCGACCCACTGGTCCGCCAGGCTCTGCAGTACGCGCTCGATCGCCAGCTGATTGCGGACACTGTCTATCAGGGTTTCGCGATCCAGGCCGATGGCACCCAGCCAGTACTGTCTCAGGCGTATGCCCCCGATCGAACCAACACCATCTACAACTACGATCCTGATACTTCGCGCGCACTGCTCGAGCAGGCTGGCTGGGTCGACAGCGATGGCGATGGCATTGTCGAGAAGGATGGCCAGAAGTTCAGCTTCGAGGCGCTATACAGCGAAGGCGTTGTGACCTACGAACAGCAGATCCCGTACATGCAGCAGGCATGGCGTGAAGTCGGCATCGAAATGATTCCGACCGCTGTTCCGTTCCCGACATTGAGCGATGCGACTGAGGCCGGGACGTACTTCATGGCGATCCAGGGATTCAACTGGTCAGTCGATGGCGCCCAGATCGCGATGTTCGGTTGCGAGTCCACCCCACCGGCTGGCTTCAACAACATGCGCTACTGCAACCCCGACTACGATGCGCTGGAAACTGCAGCGATCACCGAACTCGACAAGGACGCGCGGAATGACCTGTTGATCGAAGCGTCAAACATCGTGAATGACGAAGCTGCCGTTGGCATCATCGTCTTCCGCAAGTCAATCGTTGGTTCGTCCCCGCGACTGCACAACTTTATCCCGAACGGATACAGCACGGTGTGGTCGGTGTCCAAAACCTGGACCGATCCTTCCTAATTGTCGATGTGCTCCTCCGCGGCGCCAGGCAATTTGGCGCCGGGAGCAAACCTGCCGGGCCGCTTGCGCGGCCCGGTTTTTCGCCGGAAGAATCACCTTCGGTGCGCCCAATTTCGTGATCATGTATGCTGTGGTCACCAATCTTTCTCGCTTCTCGCGTGACAATCAAACTGGTTGCCGGCAGAAGCAGCCGAAAGGGTCTCGATTATGTCGCGATACATCATTCGCCGCTTAATTGGTATGGTCCCCCTGCTCCTGGGGATATCGTTTCTTGTGTATGCCTTGCTCAATCTCGTACCTGGCAGCCCCACCATGCAGTACGAGGGCAATCCCAGAATCAAACCGGAGGACATCGCCCGGATTCGCGAAAACCTGGGTCTCAATGACCCATGGTATCTCCGCTATTTCACATGGCTTGGCAATGCGCTTCAGGGTGATTTCGGCAATAGTTTCATCAATTTTGCGCCAGTCAGTTTCCTGCTCAGGAACGCCTTGCCAAACACCCTGATCCTGGCCACTGTCTCCTTGTTCCTCGCCCTGGTCGTCTCAGTCCCCCTTGGGGTTCTCTGCGCGGTACATCGCAACTCCCTCTTCGATCGTGTGGTCACGGTGATCGCCACAGCCTTCAGCTCCATTCCAACGGTTTGGCTCGGGCTAATGATGATCATCCTCTTCTCGGTCAAGTTCCAGGCATGGGGATTGCCGTCGCTGCCGACGGGTGGCGTTCGCAATCTTCGCGAGCCCGATAGTTTTGTTGACCGCCTCGAGCATCTCATATTGCCGGCGGTAGCCCTGGCGCTTGTGAGCCTGGCCGATTGGACCAGGTACATTCGCTCGCAGATGCTGGAAGTCGTCCGCCAGGACTATGTCCGGACCGCGCAGGCAAAAGGACTCCGCGACAGCGCAGTACTCATGGGGCACGCGTTCCGCAATGCCATGCTCCCACTTGTCACGCTTGTGGGCCTCACGATCCCTGGACTCTTCGGCGGAGCACTCATCATCGAAAATGTCTTTGGCTATCCCGGCGTCGGCCAATTGACGGTTCAAGCGCTCCAATCCAATGACTATTCCGTTGCGATGGCCTGTGTCATGATGCTCGCCATTCTCACTGTCCTCGGCAATCTCATTGCCGATGTCCTCTACGGCGTCATGGACCCGCGCGTTCGCTACGACTAGGTTGCGTTAGACAACGACGTGCGCAACTGAAAGAGGCATGATTATGACTATGCAGGATTCCACAGATCTGATTGGCAATAGCCACGACCGGCTTGTGTCGCCAGCCGAGACTCGGCCTCCGGAGCAAGTAAAGTACACTCCCAGTCCTGTCCCAACCCTTGACCGCACGGTGCTCCGTTCCACTCCTGGCTACTACCGGCGCGCCTGGCGTTCCTTGCGCAGGGACAAACTGGCGATGTTCTCGCTCGGTCTGAGCATTTTGCTCCTGGCGTTTTCGTTTGGCGCCCCGATCGTCGCTTCCATTGTTGGACACGACTACGCCACCGGCGATTTACGCAACTTCCTGCAACCGTGGTTCCAGGATTGGAACCATCCACTCGGTACGGACCCCAATGGCCGGGATATCCTGGTTCGCCTGGCGTACGGCGGTCGGGTGTCGATGACGGTTGCCATTCTGGCGCTGGTCGTCGCTCTTCTCGTTGGATTGACGCTTGGTGCGATCGCGGGATTCTACGGGGGATTCGTCGACACTGCGATCATGCGCTTCGTCGATGTCATCATTTCGATCCCAAGTATTGCGTTGCTGCTTCTCGTTTCGGTTTGGTGGAGTCCAGGGCCAGTGGGCCTGGCCGTCATCATTGCACTTCTCGGCTGGACTGGCCTGGCTCGATTGATTCGTGGCGAGGTCCTCTCGCTTCGTAGCCGAGATTACGTCGACGCCGCACGTGTGCTCGGGGCCTCGAATACCGCGATTATCACCAGGCACGTGTTTCCCAATGTGGTGTCTCTGGTTATCGTGTGGTCATCTCTGGCGCTTCCAGGGCTGATCATTACCGAGGCGACCCTGAGCTACCTCGGGTTCGGAGTGAAAATCCCAACACCATCCTGGGGAAACATGCTGGACGAGGCGTATCAGTTCATTACGCTCTCCTGGACGTACGCGTTCCTGCCGGGCCTGTTCATTTTCCTGGCCGCGTTGGCATTCAACCTGCTCGGCATTGGCCTGCGCGATGCGCTCGATCCGCGCCTGAACAACTAACCGCTGGGGCATGGGCGGGAAGAACCTGCTATCCTGCTGGGTGAGACACACCATCGCTCAATAACTGGCAGATCAATGACAAGGAGTCGTTCACCACGTGCGGACATGCCCTCAATGCGGACACGAAAACGCTGATACCGATCGCTTTTGCAGCAACTGCGGCGCCAATCTCGCCGATGTCTCTCCAACTCCAACGCCTGAAGCGACCACAACGACGGCAAGCAGTTTTCCGCCGCCGGTCGATTTCAGCGCCACGGCTGGTACCTCGGTCGAGGACGAGTGGCGGATGTCCAGCCTCGGGCCTCCGGCAAGACCGAAGCGACGACTCTGGCTCTGGATCCTGGTCGGGTTTTTTGCGCTTTGCATATTGGTCTGCGTGGGGCTGGTCGTATTCTCATTGACCGATACCGGCCAGAACTGGATCGAAGATATTGCCACGGAAGCCGCCCAACAAGCGACCGAGCAAGCCAACTAACACCTACTTCGGATGAACGGGCAACTGCCTGCATGGTCGTCCGGGCTGCGCGTTGACCCGAATCGCGCAGCCCGGACGCCTCGGGCGGATATACGCGGGCCGGTTTCGGTAAGTCAAAGTGTTCCTTATGTCCCGCTATCTCGCTGCGCTGCCGCCCCTACGATGCCACGCGTTATGCGCATTGGTGGCGAACATGCCGCTGCGGCGTATCTCCAGCGGCGCCGAGATACCGCTGCGCTCCGGACGGCAGCGCGGCAGCATGACAATCAAGGCGCTCTCGCATCGCTGCGAGCCGAAGCGATGCAGGTTCCGGACAAGGTACATCACCCGTTACAAAAACCCGTTGAAAATCTGATTTCCCGAAATCCGTATGACGAGTCGATGGTCGCTGAATGCAAAACCGCCGGGAAGGATTGCTCCTTCCCGGCGGTTTTGCTTGGTAGCCCCAAAAGTCCACCGATTTGGGGAACCCAGCATGGATTCCTATCGGACGATCGCCGCGCTTCGTGAAGGCGATCGTCCGGGCGTTTCCGGCTACTCGCGTGGGCGGCGCGGTCCCCGGTCATCGCGGAAGCGATCCCCCTCAGGGCGAGGACGTCGTGGTCCACGGTCATCTCGTGGTCGCTCCGGCTTCGGATCCGGCATCACGCCGGTGATTGCGGCGCGTCGAGAGAGGCTGACCTTGCCACTCGGCGCCACTTCAGTGACCATCACCTTGATCTCGTCGCCCAGATTCACGACATCTTCGACTCGCTCGACGCGAACGTCGGCGCTTTCGGAGAGCTCGGAAATGTGGACCAGACCATCGCGGCCAGGCAGCAGTTCGACGAACGCGCCATATGGCATTACGCTGACGACCTTGCCGGTGTAGATCTCGCCGCGATTGACGGTGACTTCCGTGGTCAGGCCCAGGATCTTCGCCTTGGCGGCCTCGACGCCTTCCGGGTTGTTACCAGAGATGGAAACGGTGCCATCGTCAGCGATGTCGATCTTCGCGCCGGTCTCCTCCTGAATCGAGCGGATCATCTTGCCACCTGGGCCGATAACCGCGCCGATCTTGGCGGTCTCGATCTTGATCCGGTGGACCTGTGGAGCGAACTTCGACATCTCTTCACGAGGAGCCGAGATAGCTTCCAACATCTTGCCCAGAATGTGCGCCCGGCCTTCGTTGGCCTGGTGCAGCGCCTGGCGCATGATGTCGATCGTGATGCCCTTGACCTTGATGTCCATCTGGATCGCGGTGACACCCTTTTCGGTGCCAGCGACCTTGAAGTCCATGTCGCCAAGCGCGTCTTCCATCCCCTGGATATCGCTCAACACCGCGAACTTGCCGGTCGCTGCATCCTGGATCAGGCCCATTGCGATGCCGGCGACCGGGGCTTCGATCTGCACGCCAGCATCCATCAGGGCAAGAGTAGATCCGCACACACTGGCCATTGACGTTGAGCCGTTCGAGCTCACAACTTCGGAAACCAGGCGAAGAGTGTAGGGGAAGTCCTCGACACTGGGAACGACGTTGACAAGGGCGGCTTCGGCCAGTGAACCGTGGCCGATGTCGCGGCGGCTCGTGCCGCGCAATCTCCGGACTTCGCCAACGCTATAGGGCGGGAAGTTGTAGTGGTGAATATAGCGCTTGCTCGTTTCCGGGCTGATCGAATCGAGGCGTTGCTCTTCTCCGCTGGACCCGAGGGTCAATACGGTCACGACCTGGGTCTGACCGCGCGTGAAGATGGCGGAACCATGTGCTCGCGGCAGGTAGCCGACTTCGATCCAGATCGGGCGGATTTCGGTGTTGCCACGACCATCCGGGCGGATTCCTTCTTCAAGGATCCCGTTGCGCACTTCCTTCTTGAGCTCGCGCTCATAGGCGTCCTTGACGTCTCCAGCCTTGTAGCGTGGTTCTTCGCCTTCGCCAACCTCGGTCAGGTGGGCAATTGCCGCAGCCTGCAACTCATCGGTTTCCTCAAGGCGGACAACCTTGTTGGCGTTGCGAACGGCGGTTCGAAGCTGGTCGCCAAGGAATGACTCAAGGTCACGCTTCAATTCTTCATCGGCGACAGGCGGCGTGAATGGCCACTTCTCGACGTTCACGAGTGCGATGAGTTCTCGCTGGAGATCGACAATCTTTCGGATGTTCTCGTGCGCGAGCTCGATCCCCTGCAACATCAGGTCTTCGGTAATCTGTTTCGATTGCCCTTCGACCATCATGATCGCATCGTCAGTTCCGGCGACCACCATGTCCAGTTCGCTCTCGGCAAGGTTGGCGAAGGTCGGGTTGACCACGAGATCGCCATTCACCACGCCCATTCGAACGGCGCCAACCGGCCCGTCGAACGGAATAGGTGAGATGGAAAGTGCCGCCGAGGCGCCGATCACAGACAGGATGTCTGGATCATTCTCCTGATCGGCTGAAAGCACGGTGGTCATGACCTGGACTTCGGCCCGGTATCCCTTCGGGAACAACGGGCGAATCGGTCGGTCGGTCAAACGGGCCGCGAGGGTGGCGTTCTCGGTCGGTCGACCTTCGCGTTTGGGGAAACCGCCCGGGATCTTGCCGGCCGCGAACATCCGCTCTTCGTAGTCCACGGTGAGCGGGAAGAAATCCAGATCGCTCTTCTGTTGCTTCTCGCCCACGACAGTGGTAAGCACGATCGAATCACCGTAGCGAACCGTTACCGCGCCCATTGCCAGTCCGGCGATCCGGCCAGTCTCGAGTGTGAGCGTACGCCCGTTGATGTCAGTTGAAACCGAATGAATCTTTTGCAAAACAGAATCAGGGATGGTCATTGAGATCCTCCATGGATATCGTCGGCACCAGGCAAGCCAACTTTCTTGGCCTTTCGATACCTGGCGTGGGGTCCTGGAAGATCAAGGAACTGGAAAAGACCGATGCTTGCGCCTCGAGCTTCTCCAATACCTCGACCGTTCCACCGCGACCCTAAAACTTTGTCAATTGCTCCTTTCCCCGGGGAAAACTGCCACCCACAGCAACGCCCAGAACCTTACGGTCCTGGGCGCGCCAACTCTATGCGCTTTCAGGTTCGGGCATTTCGAATACCTCGAAATTGTCCAATCCAGCGACGCGGACTATCTGCGGAGTCCGTGTCGAGCAATGGTGGCTCGATAGCGTTCGATGTCGTTCTCACTCAGGTACGCCAGCAACCGCCGACGTCGACCGACAAGCTTCAACAAGCCACGTCGAGAGTGGTGATCCTGTCGATGCAATCGAAGGTGGGCGGTGAGGCCGTTGATGCGCTCGGTAAGGAGCGCAATCTGGACCTCTGGCGAGCCAGTATCCGTGTCGTGGACACGAGTCGAGGCAATGATGTCGTCTTTTTGTACTCGTTGCAACGCCATGCCGGCGGAGCCTCCTCGGGCCTGTTGAGGGCCGTATTGTGATAGTGACCGGGAGAGTGCACGTGCCTGTAGATCGCAGCACAGCGTGTCCCCAAGTATAGCACGCGCGGCATTTAGGCCACAAATGGCCCATTCCGACGGGTTTGTGAGTTTTCCTTGTTCAAAGGTACCATGCTCGCAGACGCAGGTCGTAGTCTGCACCTCAGAGCATTTCACCTTCGCTGACCTGGAGTACAGGAAAGGGCGGATTCCACGCTTCGCACTGGACGGGAACCAGGCCCGCAGCTCTGCACGGTTTGTTGGAGTCGAGATATTTCCGGTTAACCCTATCCCCAATCTGGAGAATGTCCCGCGATGTCGATCCTTGGTGTAATTGGTGGCAGTGGCCTCTACGACTTGCCGGGACTGTCCCATGTCGAGGAGATTGGCATGGACACCCCATTTGGGAGGACCAGTTCCCCAATTGTGACCGGCACCATTGGGGAAACCAAACTGGCATTCATTGCCCGGCACGGCAGAGGCCATGTCTACACACCGACTGATGTGCCGTATCGCGCCAACATCTTCGCCCTCCGCTCGCTGGGCGCCAGTCATGTCCTGAGCGTCAGTGCGGTGGGCAGTCTCCAGGAGTATCTTCCACCAAGGACGGCGGTAATTCCCGATCAAATCATCGATCGCACCGTCAATCGCCCAAGAACATTCTTCGATTCCGGAGTCGTCGCCCATGTCGGGCTGGCGGATCCCTTTTGCGACACATTTCGGAACGCGGTTCATCTCCATGCCAAATCGGCCACCTCGCTCCTCGCGTTTGGTGGCACCTATCTGTGCATCGAGGGGCCGCAATTCTCCACCCGTGCCGAGTCGAACCTGTTTCGATCCTGGGGGGCGTCGGTGATCGGGATGACCGCGATGCCGGAGGCGCGTCTCGCGCGTGAAGCCGGTCTCTGCTACGCAATGTTGGCGATGGTGACCGACTTCGATGTCTGGCACGATTCGGAAGCCGATGTAACCGTTGAGATGGTTCAGCGCGTTCTAGCAGAGAATGTCGAAACCGGTCGCGCCGTCATTCGGCGGCTAGCTGAAACGGGAGTTTCCGCTTGCGGCGTATCGTGCAGCGCGGCCCTGGACGGAGCAATTATTACGTCGCCCGATTGGCTGTCGGCAGAGGCCGCGGCCCGGGTCTCGCTTTTCCGTGACTAGCAGGTTGTTACCGAAACACAGGGTTTCATGCAAAAGCGCTACCAACCAACCCTGAGGCTCACCGAGTTCAACCTGCTGATCCCAACTGCATTGTTGGCGATCGTGGGCATGTTGATGATCTTCCTCGTTCCCACGGGACGTGTGGATTGGTCGTGGAGCGATATCTGGGTCAGTCTCGCATTTGCCGCCGCCGTGCTTGGCATGAGCCTGACCTTCGGGTTGCGAGGGTTTCGGGGGGATCAGGTGATCCTGCCACTGACAGCAACGTTGGCGGTCATTGGCATCCTGATGATCCAGCGGCTCCACCCTGATCTCACGGCGCTCGATGCGGGCTATGCCAGCCTGGCGCAACGGCAGCTGCTGTTCCTGATGGTCGGTCTGGCCGTATTGTGGCTGATCGTGATGCTGGCTGGGCCGCTGAACGTGATGACCTGGCTCAAGCGGTACAAATACACATGGCTGATCGTGAGTCTCGCCCTGCAAGCCGCAACATTCGTGATCGGAACGGGACCACCCGGGAGTGGCGCCAAGCTCTGGATCTCTGCCGGCCCAGTTCAGATCCAGCCCAGCGAAATCGTCAAGATCACATTGGTGATCTTCCTGGCCGGCTATCTCGACGACAAACGTGAGGTGCTCGGTTCGAGCTGGCGGCTTGGGCGCGTGTCGTTGCCGCCAATCCCCTACCTGATCCCGATGGGCCTGATGTGGGCCGCCTCGTTGTTAACACTCGTCGTACTCAATGACCTTGGATCGGCCCTGCTCTTCTTTGCTGTCTTCCTGACCCTGCTCTACCTTGCAAGTGGTCGCCCGGTCTACGTCATCGTCGGCACCATCACCTTTGTCGTGGCCTGCTGGGGCGCCTGGCAGAGTTTTTCGCGTGTCGGGATTCGAGTCCA
This sequence comes from uncultured Chloroflexia bacterium, assembly GCA_963763125.1. Classification (GTDB taxonomy): domain Bacteria; phylum Chloroflexota; class Chloroflexia; order Thermomicrobiales; family UBA6265; genus JACCYX01. The sequence goes on along the minus strand of CAVXMV010000005.1, from coordinate 2,801,722 downwards.
GAACTGGCTCGATCCGTGGCAGGACCCGTTCGTCAACGGCTATCAACCGATCCAATCGGATTATGCATTTGCCAGCGGGGGATTACTTGGCTCCGGATTCGCTCAGGGCCAGCCGTGGTTCATTCCCGCGGTCGAAACGGACTACATCTTTTCGGCGATCGGTGAAGAACTCGGATTGCTGGGCACGCTCGCGGTGCTGGCGATGTATCTCCTGCTCACGATTCGCGGATTCATTGTCGCGATGCGGGCACAGGATGGATTCGCCCAACTTCTTGCGGCGGGACTGACATCGATTCTCGCGTTCCAAACCATCATCATCGTCGGTGGTGTGATCCGGATCATTCCACTCACCGGCATCACCCTGCCGTTTGTCTCCTATGGAGGCAGTTCATTGCTCAGCAACTTCGCGTTGATCGGCCTGCTCCTGCACATATCAAGCCTGCCCAAACGTATTTGACACAGGAGTTCTTGCCTCGCATGCATGCCATCACCGCCATCGCCGGATTCCTCGGGTTTGGATTGCTCACGGCCGCACTGATCTTCTCGGAACAGATCAGCGACAACCAATGGTTGGTTGTGCTCGGTTGTGCCTGGATCCTGCTGCTGGTCGCTGCCCGGATCAAACTGCCGGCGCCCCTGCCTACGTTCAACCGATCTCTTATCCGGACCACGTTCGTGATCGCCACCATATTCATCGTGATCAGTGCCCAATTGGTACGTATCCAGATTGTTGATAACGACACGACGTACCATCGAACTGCTGTCGCCCCGGATGGCGAGGTGATGGGCAATCCGCGCCTTGCCAACAATGAATTGTCCGTACGGCGAGGAGAAATCTACGACCGCAATGGCAACCTGATTGCCGGCACCGAGCAGCAAGGCGACATCTATGTGCGCACCTACCCTGACCCGGAGACAGGGTATGTCGCCGGGTATTACTCCCCGCTGCTCTATGGCTCAGCCGGTCTCGAAGCCACGTACAACGATGAGCTTACAGGGCAGGCGGGAAACAATCCGCTCGACCGGATCCTCAACAGCCTGCTCAACCGCCCGCAACAGGGGGCCGATCTCCGCCTCACGCTGGATGCCGGCCTCCAACAACAGGCAACGGACCTGCTTGGCGAAAGCAATGGTTCCGTGGTCGTGATGGATGTCCAGACCGGGGAAGTGCTCGTTTTGGCCAGCAATCCGGCATTCGACCCCAACCAACTGGTCACAACGAGCGCCGAGGACAATGGGGATGCGACGGCGTACTGGGAAGGGCTGATCGACGATCCTGCCGCCCCACTCGTTTCGCGCGCGAACCTTGGGCTGTTCACTCCAGGCTCAACCTTCAAGACCGTCACCGCCGCCATCGGCATAGAGCTTGGAATTATCGCTCCAAATGACGTGTTCGAGGACAACGGCGAGCTGAACATCGAGGGGCGCGTCCTTGTGGAAAACAATCGCCCAGACGACTCTCGCGATGAGTGGACGGTTCGGGAGGGCATTGCCTGGTCCCTGAACGTGGTATTTGCCCAGATCGGTCTCAAGATTGGTGCGGACAACTTTTGGAACCTCGCGGAGGACCTTGGATTCGGACAGCCCATCCCGTTCGATCTTCCCGTTGCCGAAAGTCAGCTTGCCAACTCACGTGACACGCTTGCCAGCCAGAATGCCCTGGCAGACACCGCCTTCGGCCAGGGCGAGCTGCTCGTGACACCACTTTTCATGTGCATGGTGACATCCATGTATGTCAACGAAGGCGACATGATGCTGCCATATCTCGTCGATGAGGTCGTGGATGAGGATGGCGACGTCACGAAGTCCACCCGGCCCCAGGTGTGGCGCAGTCCGATTTCGCCACAAACGGCGAGCGATGTCTCGGAGATGATGGTCAACGCGGTCAACGACGGAACCGTCACGGGCGCCCAGATCGAAGGTTATACGGTGGGCGGCAAGACCGGCACTGCCGAAGTCGGAGACGGATCGGCACATTCCTGGTTTATCGGATTCATCGGCGAAAATGAGCCACGCTACGCCGTTGCCGTCGTGCTTGAAGAGGGTAGCGGCGGGCTCGCAAATGCCGTGAGCATCGGTCGCGACATGCTCTACGCAACGATTACGTCGCCGAATCCAGGAGACTGACCGTACACACGGAACACGCAGTGTTTGCTCGCTCGAACTGCGTGTCGAAACAGGCGCCAAAACATGGAGAAATGCGCGTCATTCTGGTAAAATTAGGCATGGTTCGCACGGCTGGGAACGTCGCCCGAAAGGCGCGTCAACAACGATTTCATGCACTTGTGTCCCGTGTTGTCCGCGAACTGCCAGAAGACGTACGGCAACTGCTCGATAACGTGGCAATTGTCGTTGAAGAAGAGCCACGTTCCGAACATCTCGACGATGCCGACCTTGAAGAAGGCAATGAGTTGTTTGGGCTCTATCAGGGAATCCCGCGCACCGATCGCGGATCCTCCTACTCGCTTGTGACTCCAGACCGAATCATCATTTTCACGGGTCCGCTCGAACGGGCGTACGGTTCGCGCCGCGAGTTCGAAGAGCAGATCCGGATCACGGTGCTCCACGAGCTCGGACACCACCTCGGCTTCGATGAACATGGACTTGACGTGCTAGGGCTATCGTGAACGACCTGAATCGCCGATCGGCGGCTCAATCCAGAAACGCTGTGCCCCAGGAGGTTTCGGGTGTTCTCGAAACTCTCGCTGCCGGGTTCTCACTCGTCGTCTCGAGGCCTTACCTGTTCCTGCTTCCCCTCCTGGTAGATCTCTGGACCTGGCTGGGCGTACAGATCAGACCAAATGCACTGATCGAGCCTCTCCAGGAATTGATGATCGATCAAGGCGGGAGTAACGGAACCACAGCCGCCAGGGAACTTGGTGAGCTTGGTGAACGGATGCGTGTCAATGATGTCGCGGCCAGTCTCACGCCATCAATTTTCTCTGGACTTCCGAGTGACTCACTGCTGAACGCGGTGATCGGGTTCCTGACTCCGGCCCTGACCGCAGGCGTCGATAGATCGACAATTTATGCCGACTGGGGAGAGGGACTTGGACGCACCATCAATCCGGAGCACTGGTACAGCGTGGTAGCGATCGGGTTGGTCCTCTTCGTCGTGGCCACGATGCTTGCTGACGCTGTACAAGGTGCCATTGGCACAGGCTGTCCGGGGCGGTGGAGTCACCGTTGGCTCGTTCGTGAAGGACGTGGCACTTGGCTGGCTACGGGTAATCGCCCTGTTGGGAGTCATTGTTGCTGCTATCGTCGTTATCGGGCTACCGCTCATCATCGCCATGCAAGTGCTCGTGCTGATTGGGATCAACCTGATCGCCGTCCTTTCCCTCGCCCTCTTTGTCCTGGGAAGTATTGGCGCGCTCTACACATACTTCCTGCTCGACGCGATGTTCATCTATCGCGTCGGCCCTATTCGAGCCACAAGGATGAGCTACGCCGTCGCTCGGATCAACTTTGCCCAGAGCTGGCGGTTTGCCGCGGCATCACTGCTGATTGCCACCGGCATGCTCCAGGTGTGGGGTGTCATCATCGAAAATCCACCGGGCATCATCTTCGCACTCGTTGTCAATGCCGTGCTCGGCACCGGTCTCTCGATCGCAAGCATGATGTTCTTTCACGATCGCGCACGCTTGCCACGACCACCCTTCTCAACTCTCGACCATTCCCATCACCGAGGCCTATCCGCCTCGCTAGTTTCATCGGTAAGGAGACCAACACATGGCAGTTGCCAGCCCAGGCAAATCGAAACAAGTACCAGCATCCAGTCCCGCCTATGGCGCCGATCAGATCCAGGTGCTGGAGGGTCTCGAGGCCGTGCGCAAGCGGCCCGGCATGTACATCGGCAGCACCGATCATCGCGGACTGCATCACCTCATCCGCGAGCTTGTCGACAACTCGGTCGACGAGGCGCTGGCTGGCGTTTGCGACACGATTGTCTGCACGATCGGCAAGGACAACGTGGTCACGGTGGAGGACAATGGCCGCGGGATCCCCGTCGACAAGCACACCAAAACGAAGAAGTCGGCGCTCGAAGTGATCATGACCACGCTCCACGCCGGCGGCAAGTTCGGCGGCGGCGGCTACAAGGTCTCCGGCGGACTCCATGGCGTGGGCGCATCAGTCGTCAATGCGCTCTCCGAGTGGATGTGAAGTCACGGTGACCAAGGCCGGCGATCCCAACGGTCTATCGCCAGGAATACTCTCGCGGGAAACCGCTCGGCCCGGTTGATGTTGTTGGCAAGACGGAGCAAGGAAGCGCCACGGCACTACCACGCGCTTCCTGGCCGATATCGAAATCTTCAAGGGTGGGCACGACTACAACTACGAATTCATCGTCCAGTGGTTCCGGGAATGGGCCTATCTCACCCGAGGGCTTGACGCTCACGATCGTCGATGAACGCATCGACCAGGAAATGACCTTCTACTTCGAAGGCGGCATCATCTCCTACGTTCGCCATCTCAACCGCAACCGCAATGTGGTGCACGACGACCGTTCTACGTCAACAAGGATACGCCGGCCGGGCGCAGTTGAAGTCGCCATGCAGTACAACGATACGTTCGGCGAATCGACCCACACCTATGTCAACAACATCAACACGATTGACGGTGGAACGCATCTCTCCGGCTTCAAGTCTGCGCTGACGCGGACGATCAACGACTACGCCAAGAAGAACGGCTTCATGAAGAACGATGAAGCACTCTCTGGCGATGATGTCCGCGAAGGCCTGACCGCCATCGTCTCGGTCAAGCTCGAGGATCCCCAGTTCGAGGGCCAGACCAAGGGCAAGCTCGGCAGCCCGGAGATGGCTGGTGCCGTGCAATCGGTGGTGAACGAAGCGCTCGGCGCATTCCTTGAGGAGAATCCGCAGGTCGCCCGGCGGGTCATCGAGAAGTGCCTCAATGCCGCGCGGGCCCGGGAAGCGGCCCGCAAGGCTCGCGAGCTGGTACAGCGCAAGGGTGGGCTGGACAACTTCAGCCTGCCGGGCAAGCTGGCAGACTGCTCCGAGCGTGATCCGCGCGATCCGAGCTCTTCATCGTCGAGGGTGACTCGGCCGGTGGATCGGCGAAGCAGGGGCGAGATCGGCGATTCCAGGCAATCCTGCCGATTCGCGGCAAGATCCTGAACGTCGAGAAGGCCCGTCTCGACAAGATGCTCCAGAACAACGAGATTCGAACGCTGGTGACCGCTCTCGGGCACATCGATCGGCGAGCAGTTCGACATCACGAAACTGCGATACAACCGGGTCATCATCATGACCGACGCCGATGTCGACGGCGCACACATCCGTACTCTGCTGCTGACGTTCTTCTACCGGCACCTGGAGCAGCTGATCATCAACGGCAATATCTATGCGGCCCAGCCGCCGCTGTTCCGCATCAAGCGCGGCAAGGACGAGACAGTGGGTCTACAACGATGCCGAACTTCGACGCCGACCTCAAGGCACAATGGCGAGAAGGCCGACATCCAGCGCTACAAGGGTCTTGGCGAAATGAATCCGGATTCAGCTCTGGGAAACCACGATGGATCCGGCCAACCGGACGCTGGTCCAGGTCACCATCGAAGATGGCGTGCGAGCCGACGAAACATTCGACATGCTGATGGGCGCCGCGGTGCCGCCGCGCAAGAAGTACATCCTGACCCACGCGCGAGACGTCCAGAATCTCGACCTCTAGTCAAGGACCGGGTGAACGCGCCATCCTGGGGATGGCACGGTCACCAATCGCACTCACCGCCGTGCCTGGGCACGCTGAGGATCGCCCATGACCATTCGGATTGCAGTTGACGCGATGGGGGGCGATCATGGCCCGTCCGTGATCGTCGAGGGCGCCATTGCCGGAGCCCGCGCCCAGGGTGCGAAGGTCCTGCTTGTTGGTAATGTGGCCGAAATCGAGATCAGCGCTGAACGGAGTTCGACACAATCGGGCGTCGATATCGAGATCGTTGAAGCAACCGATGTCATCACGATGGACGACCATCCGGCCCAGGCTGTCCGGCGCAAGCCGCAAAGCAGCATCAACGTCGCTCTCAGGCTGATAGCCGATGGCCGGGCCGATGCAATGGTCTCGGCCGGAAACAGCGGCGCAGTGATGGCCGCGGCACTGCTGGTGCTCGGTCGGGTCAAGGGGATCGAACGACCGGCCATCGCCTCCTACATTCCCACCGCCAAGGGAAAGACCCTTCTACTCGACCTGGGGGCGGTCACCGATCCAAAGCCATCCAACCTTGTACAGTTCGCCGAGATGGGGCAGGTCTACATCCAGCGAGTGCTGGGGGTCGAGAACCCCACCATTGGGCTTCTCAGCAACGGAGAGGAGCCCACCAAGGGCAATGCCCTCGTGCAACAAGTCCATCCGCTCCTGGCGGCCGACGACGATCTCAACTTCGTTGGCAATGTGGAAGGCAAGGACGTGACGTTAGGGACCGTGGATATCGTGGTCACCGATGGCTTCACCGGCAACGTCGCGCTCAAGACTGCCGAAGGCGTCGCAGCATACATTGTTGATATGCTGCGCGCGGAGATTACGGCGACACTTCCGCGCAAGCTGGCGGCGCTCATGCTGCGACCGGCGTTCCGATCCATGCGAGCGAAGCTGGACTACGCCGAAATCGGCGGCGCCCCGCTCCTTGGCGTCAACGGCACCGTGATCATCTCCCATGGCCGGTCGTCCGCGAAGGCGATCGAGAGCGCGTTCGCGGTTGGAGCGCGTGCGGCCGAGTTCGATCTTCCGGGCGGAATCGCTGAGCGGATCGCGACAGCCGGATGCCGGTGGCAGCTAGCGCGCAAACACGGACCAGTGAGTTCGCAGCACCGAAAGGGCGGTCCCTGCGGGGCCGCCCTTTTTGCTTGCGCAATCCTGCGTGTGGCGATCTACTCGACCGCTCGCTTCAACTGCGTGCCCGGACGGAACACCGGGCTCTTGCGGGCCTCGATCGTGATTGCATCACCGGTTTGCGGATTGCGCCCCTGGCGAGCGGATCGCTCGACGACCTTGAACGAACCAAATCCGCTGATCGTCACTTCGTCGCCCTTGGCGAGTGCCGATTCGATGGCGGAGAACACGGCATTGACGGCCTTGGTGCTGGCCGCTTCGTTCTGGCCGGTAGCTTCAGCAACGTCTCGAACGAGATCCTGCTTACGCATGTGTATGTACCCCCTTTGTGCGAAATCTCCCAGCGACGGAATGGAGACTTGCACACTGTGACGCAAATCGCGATCCAGGACTCCAAACAACACGATCCCTCAATCGCGTGTCGAAGCCATCAATCGGGCTCCTATGTCGATGAAGCAAGTCGTCGCTGTCGGGCTGCCTCAAGAACCACGTGTGATCCTGCCACGCCTGCATTGAGACTTTCAAGGTTTCGGGCAAGCGGAATGCGTACGTACGCGTTGGCAAGGTCGATAAGGACCTGATTTGGACCGAAATGCCTCGCTTCCAACAACTATTGCGCAAGACTCCGATCCAGTTCACCTGGTCGTACGTGGCATCCCCGTTGGCATCGGCAACGGCCATCACCGGAATGGTTTCGAGATATTCCGTCAGGACATCCCAGCGTACTTGCCGCAGGCTGATAAGGAAATGCGCCCCCATGGCCGATCGTACACATTTCGGATTGAAGGGGTCAACGGAGTTGGGCGTCACCAGAACCTCGGTCACGCCGGCGCCGGCGGCCGACCGCAGGAGTGTGCCCAGGTTGCCGGGATCGCGCACGCCGTCCGCGACCAGGATGAATCCCGTTCCCACACGTCGTATTTCGGTTCGCTGGAAATTGAATCATTGGGCACGACAGCAACAATGCCTTGCGGGTTGGGCACATCCGAGATGCTGGCAAGGACATCGGCGGTGACGAACTTCACCGGGCACGGAATATCGAGTCCGTCGATGATGCTCTGCATCCTCGACGGTCGGCGCGCACGTAGACAATCGACGGCTCGACGCCTGCGGCGAGCATGTCCGAAACCGCACGCACGCCTTCCACGAGGAACGCTCGCTCCTCGATTCGCCCTTTGCGGCGGAGGAGCGAGCGTGCTCGCTTGATGCCCGGATTGTGGATGCTGGTTATGATTTCGGGGACATCAATGTTCAAGGAAATGGCTTCAGGCTTGCGAGGCTGGCAGGGACTGCTTGGCCACGGCAACTACGGCGGCAAATGCTTCTGCATCACGCACGGCGAGATCGGCAAGCATCTTGCGGTCGACAGCTACTCCGGCAATGCTGAGCCCCTGGATCAGTCGGCTGTACGGGAGGCCGTTCAGACGGCTGGCGGCGTTGATTCGCTGAATCCAGAGCCGGCGCATGTCGCGCTTGCGGTTGCGACGGTCTCGGTAGGCGTACTGCAGCGAACGCATCATCGATTCATGAGCGCGCTTGTACAGACGGTTTCGCGTACCGCGATGACCCTTGACCTGCAGGAGGACCTTGCGATGCCGGCGATGAGCCGCAACACCACGCTTGATCACGAGCCATGTTCTGTCTGTCCTTGCTTCGCTAGCGGTCAGGATCGCACTGCGCACCCTCGTTGAACCGCTTTGCATCAAATACCTGATCTAGCCGTTCGGCAGCATTCGCTTCACCCGCGGAACCGTCGCGTCGTTCATGACCAGCATGCGGTCGAACTGGCGCTTCACCCGCGGTGCCTTCTTTCGGCGGAGATGGCTCTTCATCCCCTTGGCATGCATGATCTTGCCGGTTGCGGTGATCTTGAATCGCCGCTTGGCGCCTTTATGCGTCTTGAGCTTCATCTTGTTGCCCATGATCGCTCTGTTCCTCTCGTTCTGTGCCAGCTCGCCCGCTGCTTGGAAGGCGCCATGTACATCGTCATGGTTCGCCCTTCCATGCGGGGGGTCTGCTCCACCGTGCCATGATCCTGCAGAATCTGCACCGCAAGCTGATCGAGCAGATCGCGACCGAGCTCTGGGTGCGTGATTGATCGGCCCCGGAACAGGACGGTCAATTTAACCTTGTCGCCCCCATCGAGAAACCGGGCTGCCTGGCGCCCCTTGGTTTCCAGGTCGGCCTTGCCAATCTTGGGCTCGATCGCGCACTTCCTTGAGCCGGGTTACATGCTGATGACGGCTCGATTCGCGCTCTTTCCGGCTTTGCTCGTATCGAAACTTGCCGTAATCCATCAGCCGGCACACGGGCGGAGCGGCGTTCGGCGCCACCTCGACGAGGTCAAGCCCCTTTTCGCGCGCCATTTCCAGCGCTTCCCTGGTCGGGAATGATGCCGATTTGCCGACCTTCGTCGTCAATTAGTCGTACCTCGCGGATACGAATACGTTCGTTCACGCGAGTTTGTACTGGTCTGGAAATAGCTCGCCTCCTGAACTGCGGGCGCTTCGCGCTGGACACACAAAAAGCGTCGGTTCGGAATGACCGACGACATGCCAGCAACGACACTGAACAAGACTACCATGGAACCGGGTCTCGGTCCAATCCAGCTCGCGCCAAACGGACTAACGAACACTATGACGTTCAGATAGCGCGGCAAGCACTTCCGCGGGCGATTCGCCTCGTCGCGCTTGAGTTGCTCGACGAGCGTCATCGACCGAGGCGAAAGTGGCATCCGGCCGAAGCCGCCTGATGAAGTCGGTATGAAGCGTGCGACCATATAGGTCGCCAGCAAAATCCAGGATGTTGGTCTCGATCTGGCGTGGCTCCCGTGTTGAGCGCCGGGCGCGTCCCGATGTAGGTCATTGCCCAGTGTGTCGTGATCGCTCGCCCTCAAGGGTGGCCAAGCGTGGCATAAATCCCGTCCGGCAGGGGAACCAGCAACGGACGGCGGTTCCACATTGGCGGTCGGAAATCCAATCGTGCGGCCGACCTGGGCGCCCTGAATCACCTCACCAGAGACCCGGTACGGATAGCCCAGCAGACGGTTCGGCTTCCTCGGCGCCCCGTCGAGAATATGCTGGCGGATCCGGCTACTGCTGACGATCTGGCCGTCGAGCCCCGGCGTCGGACACCGCATGCAGGTCGAAGCCCAGTGCCTCGCCAATCTCCGGAAATGCGTTCAACATCTGCCGGTTCGATTGTGTCCGAGGGCGAACTCTTCACCCACCCAGACCTCGACCGGATGCGTCGCGGCGGCGAGTTCGCGCAAGGAATGCCTCCGGAGTTTCGTGCATCACGGCGTCGCGTGAACGGCACCACCACCACATCGCTCACTCGCCGATCTGCCAGAGTCGTTCGCAGCTTTTCGTCCGGCGTATTCAGCCGCCCCGAAATCGGTCCGGCCGAATGACCTGGGCGGGGTTCGGCTCGAAGGTCACGACCAGCAACGGCAGCACCAGTTCGCGCGCCGCTCCCGCGGCGATGCCGAAGCAGGTACTGATGACCAAGATGAACGCCATCGAACGTGCCGATCGAAACCACATGGGCGCCCGCGGCGCGTCCTCAAATGAACAGATACGCGGCGTTTGTCACAGGACTACGCTACTCCATTGGTACGACCTTGACGGGCCGCACAGTGTCGGTCTCGCAATCGACCGGCCCAATCCCAAGCCAACGGCCGTCACATCATACGCGCGAATCGTGTCCCGTGGCATCACCCTAGCCCGTGGACTGGACTGGTCTTCCCATGACACCAGTTGATTACCTGGTCCGGCATCAAGATCGATCGCCGGGCAAGTGCTCCAGCACGGCATCGGGCGGAAGCGCGATTCGGTCCCATGCCTCGTTCCTGCATGGCAGTCTCCAGCTCGTCGAGCGTGATTGCGTCTGCCAGGTGAACGGGCCGGTGCGGGTACGCACCAGGCGCGACAAGTGGGCGCCCGTTCCCACTGCCTCGCCGAGGTCGCGCGCCAGCGAGCGGATGTAGGTACCTTTGGAGCACCCCACGTCAATGCGTCAATTCAGGGTTGACTCCCATTCACGATCCGGATGTCATGAATCACGATGTGCGCGGCTCGAGATCGATCTCGATTCCCCGGCGCGCAAGCTCGTAAAGCCGTTTACCATTGACCTTGATCGCGGAATGCATCGGAGGCCGTGCTGGATCTCGCCGCGAAATGGCTCCATCGCCTCTTCGATATCGCTTCAGGGTGAGCGCAGAGGGATCGCTTGGACCGATCACCGTCCCGTCAGCATCGGCCGAATCGGTGGTCACCCCGAAACGTGATCGTGGCCCGATACGCCTTGGAGGCAACCGCAAGGTATTCGACGGTGCGAGTCGCCAGGCCAACTGCCACCGGCAAGACCCCGGTCGCCGCGGGATCGAGGGTTCCGGCATGGCCGACACGGCGCTCATCCACAATTCGCCGCACGCGTGGCCACCACGTCATGACTGGTCCAGCCCGCAGGCTTGTCGATCACGATATAGCCGTGCCGAACTGCCTGGCGTCGGTTTTTGCTCATCAGGCCGGTGCACGTATCCGCCGGTGCCGCTGCTACGACGCAATTTCGGCGACTCGCTGGACAAACTGCTCTCGCTCGGCCTCGCCGCCAACGATCGTGCAACCGGCGGCCCGCGGATGCCCACCGCCGCCGAACTCCGCGGCAATTGCGGCAACATCGACCTCAGGCAACATGCTGCGCATGCTCACGCGCCAGCCGGTGTCGTTGGAGTAAAGGATCGCGGCAACGCGAGAACCCTCAGTCCCGACCAGGAAGTTCACCAGTCCCTCGGCCTCGATCGGTTTGGCGCCGCAGGACGCGAATACCTCGGGTGTCAACTCAGTGAAGATCAGGGTGTCGCTCCAGCGAACATGTTGCAGCGCCTTCTCCCAAAGACAGACCGAGGATCGCGGCTTGAGCCGGAAGAAGGCATCGACAATCGGGCCCGGATTGGCGCCGGCATCGACCAGGTCGGCGGCCGTCCGCATGGTTCGCGAGGTCGTGGATTCGGTGCGGAGGCCCAGGGTGTCGCCGTAGATGCCCGCAGCAGGCACTGGGCGATTCGCCTGCGTCAGCTCGGTGCCCCAGCTCGCCAGGATATCGGTGACCACTTCCGAGGCCGACGCCGCTCCCGGCTCGCACAATATTGACGGTGCCGAAAAGGTCGTTGGTCACGTGATGATCGATGTTGACGATCGGGACCGAGCGATCCGTTCACCCGGTCGGGATCATCACTGTAAAACCCGCCCAGCCGACTTGCGATCCGCGCAGTCGATCAGGCAGAGCATGTCGTAGTCCGGCAGCTCGTCGCGACCGTAGACGAGCACGTCCTCGATGCCGGGCAGGAAATCGAGATTCCCCGGAACTCGCGCATCGGTCACCAACGGAATCGCCTCGATTCCGCGTTGGCGCAGTGCATGCATCATCGCCAATGGCGACGACAGTCCGTCTGCATCGACGTTCTGATGGGTCGGCATCAGCACGCACCGATGCGCCGGAGAGCAATCGCAGTGCATCCGCCGCAGCTTCAGCAGATCAAGTCGCCAGGGCGATCCACTCATGCCGTCTCTCCCGAACCGCGTGCTTCGTCGGTGGATCTTCGATGCCCGGCGTTGATTCCGCGCGCCTGCATCCGCTGCCTGGATCTCGCGGAGCGTTGCGCGTGATCTGCTGCGGCATATTCCATCGACCGATCGTCGCGAAACTCCAGCTCGGGAATCTGCCGCATCCGCAGTCGTGGCTTCAGGTGAAACGAATGAATCTCGATGCCGAACGCAGGGCCTCCAGCGTGTCAGACCGCTCCTGATCTGTTCCCAAGCACACTCACGTACACCCGGGCCGATGCGGAGATCCGGCGGCACATCAACCGCCGTGATGCTCATGAATCCGATTCGCGGATCCTTCACTTCGCGGCGGATGATATCGGAGAGCTCCTCCCGGAGCATCTCTCCGACTTGCCTGGTGCGTCTGGTCATGGCTGCCTCACCTTCCTCGCCAGCTCGAACAAGCCCGATGCATCGCCGCTGAGGCGATCAGGTGCGGGCAACTTCCTCGCGGTGGAGGAATTCGATCTGGTCGCCGACCTGGATGTCGTTGAAGCCATCGAGGCCCATGCCGCATTCATATCCGGCGGCCACTTCGCGCACATCGTCCTTGAAGCGCTTGAGCGACTTGATGCCGCCCTCGAAGACCACGGTGCCGCTACGCAGCACGCGGGCCCGCGAGTTGCGCGGCACCTTGCCATCGAGCACGTACAGTCCGGCCACGACATCGTTGTTCGGGAGCTTGAACGTATCTCGAACTTCGGCGTAACCGTCTGTGACATCCTCGAAGATCGGCGCCAGGAGACCGGTCATGGCCGCCTTCACTTCGTCGAGCAGGTCGTAGATGATCGTGTAGAACCGAACATCGATCCCGGCGGAGTCGGCGGCTCGCTTGGCCGCCGCGTCCGGGCCGGACGTTGAAGCCAATAACGATGCTGTGTGTCGTCGACGGCGAGGTTGATATCCGACTCGGTGATCATGCCGGTCGCAGCGAGCGAATGGAGAGTGTCACCCCTTCATCCGATGTCTTCGTTCAGCTTGAGCAGGGCATTCTGGATCGCGCCCAGCGATCCCTGCACGTCCGCCTTGAGGATGACGCGAAGCTCGGCGGTCTTGCCTTCCTTCACCTGATCGTAGAGCTCAGTGAGCTTGACCGGGCGGTTCTCGCTCAAGGACTCGACCCGCCGACGTCGCCTGGCGCTGCTCGGCAAGCTGTCGGGCAGCTTTCTCATCCTCGAAGACCAGGAACGTGTCGCCAGCCTGCGGGCACTCCCATCAGCCCCATGATCTCAACCGGCGTACTTGGGCCTGCACGGCGAATACGCTTGCCGCGATCGTCGTGCATGGCCTTGATCCGACCGTATGTGGTACCGGCAACGACCACATCGCGGAGGTTCAAGCGTGCCGCTCTGGACCAGCAGGGTGGCCAGTGGGCCCCGGTTGCTATCGACCTGGGCTTCAACCACGACACCCGTCGCCGGCTTGTCCGGGTTGGCCTTCAGCTCGTTGACGTCGGCCACGAGAAGGAGCACCTCGAGCAGGTCGTCGAGACCAAGACCGTTCCTTGGCGGAGACCTCGACGAACGGAACGTCGCCACCCCACTCTTCCGGCATTACGCCGGCATCGGAGAGTTGCTGCTTCACGCGATCCGGATTGGCGGTTGGCAGGTCGATCTTGTTGACGGCCACCACCAGCGGAACGTTCGCGGATCGGATGTGGGCGATCGCTTCGCGCGTTGTCGGCATCACGCCGTCATCCGCGGCCACCACAAGCACGGCAATATCCGTTGCCTGCGCACCACGGGCACGCATCGCGGTGAATGCCTCGTGGCCGGGCGTGTCGAGGAACGTCAGCTTACGCCCCTGGGTTTCGATCTGGTAGGCGCCGATGTGCTGGGTGATTCCACCGGCTTCGCCTTCGGCCACCTTGGCCGATCGAATCGAGATCGAGCAGCTTGGTCTTGCCATGATCCACGTGACCCATGATCGTGATCACCGGCGGACGTGGCTGCGGGATTCGGGATCAGAATCGCTTTCAAGCCGCCGACTCGCGAAATCGGCGACGGCGTGAGTGACTTCGGACTCCAGCTCGTTGGTTTCCCAACCCAGCTCTGTCGGCGACCTTTGCCGCTGTGTCGTAATCGATCTGCTGGTTGAGATTGGCCATGATGCCGATCTTCATCAACTCGCGAATGATCTCGATGCCATTGGTATCGATCTTCTCGGCAAACTCGGATACGGACATGACCGATGGCAATGTAACTGGCTCGCGAACGACTGGCGCGTGCGTCGCACCGTCACCGTGCGAGCTCCGCCACCGCCGCGACTTGCCGCCACGCCGACTACCGCCGCCGCGCCGTCCGCCGACCATTGAAGTTATCGACATCATGCAAGTCTCCTCCGTGAATTCGCCACCAGTATCCCGCGCCTCCTTGTCAGGAGTGAGACCTGCCGCAAATTCTCGCAATGCATGAATGGTTCGGGTGCCAGCTGGACGTTCAGCGCGCGGGACAAGGATGGGAGTCGTACGTCGCGCGCTCCCAGCAGGCCGGCTTGTCACACAGATAGGCCCCGCGACCATTCATCTTGCCCGTCGGGTCGATCCTGACCTCCCCTTCGGGCGTCCGCACGATCCGGGTCAGCCCGCGTTTCGCGCCGGTCTCCCGGCACGAAATGCAGGTCCGCACCGGCACGTGCTTTTGCACGCGCCGGTTTGGACTTCTTGCCTGGGCTTGTTCTCCTGGAGAGGCATGCTCATGGTGCTGCCTCCTTTCAGGACAACAGCTGCTCGCTGGCTGCGCCGATGCCGACCGAGTCGTCCTCAGCCACGTCATCGTCGTCCAGCGGCAGTCGTTCCCCGCTCGCCTTGTCGAACCGGGCGCGCAGTTCGCGGTCGTAATAGATCTCGACGACGCCATCCACGATATCGACATCGACCTGGCGCCGGAGGAGATCCTCCGAAAGTGGTCCGTAGGTCGCCCCACTCAGCGCAACCATGCCGTCGGCCTGGACGGCCCGGGGCTGGCGTCCCTGCCAGCTGAAGTCCGGCATCATGTCGGCGGTCGTCGGCTGGGCGCTGCGGAAGAATTCGCCGCCCGCCTCGAGCAACGACTCCGGGCCCTTGATGTCGATTCTCCAGCCAGTCAGCTTGTAGGCAAGGCGAGCGTTCTGGCCCTCCTTGCCGATCGCCAGGGACATCTGGTCGCTCGGCACGATCACCGTTGCCACACGCTGATCGCCCGAGTCGTTGAGCGACACGTTGGTCGGCTTGGCCGGGCTCAAGGCGTTGGCGATGAATGTCGCCGTGTCCGGAGACCACTCGATCACGTCGATCTTCTCGCCGTAGAGCTCGTTGACGATGTTCTGGATGCGCACACCACGCACACCGACGCAGGAACCGACCGGATCGACCTTTTCCTGACGAGCGGCCACGGCCACCTTGGAGCGCAGTCCTGGCTCGCGGGCGATTTCCATGATTTCCACGGCACCGGTCTGGATTTCCGGCACTTCCTGTTCGAAGAGCCGTCGTATCAGATCGCGGATCGGAACGCGAAACGATAAGTTGTGGTCCTCGGGCATGGGCGTTAACCTCGGTGAGGAGCACCTTCACGCGCTGGTTCGGACGATAGCGCTCGGACGGAACCTGCTCGCGGGCCGGCATCACGGCCTCGGCCTTGCCAAGCTCGATGATCACGGCGCGGCTATCGGCGCGCTGGACGACGCCGCTGAGGACCTCGCCTTCCTTATCCTGGTACTCCTTGTACACGGTTTCCCGCTCGTAATCGCGAATTCGGGTCTGGACGACCTGCTTGACTGTTTGGGCGGCGATTCGACCAAAGTTCTCCGGTGTTCGATGAAGCTTGACGACGTCGCCGATAATCGGCGCGGCAGAGTATTCGTGCGCGTCTTCGACGCTGATCTCGGTATCCGGATTGCGTGACCGACTTCGACGACGGTCTTGAGCACCACGACCTGCATCTCGCCAGTAGCCTGGTCGAGCTCGACAACGACTTCTTCGTCGGATCCAGTGGATTTCTTGTAAACAGATGTCAACGCCTGCTGAATGGACAGCAGCACGGCATCGCGGGGAATGCCGCGCTCGGCGGCAATCTGGGCGATCGCGGTGTAGAGATCACTCTTCATCCCGCGCACCTCCTGAAGTTGAGTAAAAAGAGAACAGTGCCTGAGGTGTGGAATCCTGATGGTCGTTCGCAGAACAACAAGAAACGCGGGCGCGGACCCACGTTTGATCCCACCGAGATCGATTAGGCACCAGAACTTTAGCACCTCCGCTCGTCATATTCAATCAGGCAAACCAATCGACCGCCATGTACGTGCTATAAATAGGCGGCTTTCCGGCACTCCCGGTTCTGCCGCTGCCGACATTCCATGCCTGCATGCTTGCTCCAGGTCAGCAGCAAATCTTCATCTCGCCACAAATCCCGTGTATTTGTGTGGAATTGCACGTTCAGGGCACCAAGGCGATTCACTCCATGCGATCAGCGCAGATGAGAAAGGGCTCATGACCGATCCGGGTTTAACCAACGGCTCCGCCAGCGATCTCGGCGGGCTGGCTTCATGATCGGAATCTCCATGGCGCTGACGATTGCCGTTTGTGTCGCGGGATTCTCCTTTATATATGCAGCGCTGGACGACACGGTTGGCGACTTCATCTCCAGGGATGCTCCGGACCCGGTTACCCCTACCGCAGTGCCCACCGAATCGTCCCTGGCCCAGAATCCGGCCGAGGATCCACCCGACTCCGATACAGCATCCGAAGCCGAGTCGGAGCCCACGGAAGAACCAACTGTTAGCCAACTGCCGAAGCAACGGAATCTGCCGGTGAATTTGTGCCCGACTATCAGACATCAAGCCAGGCCACACTCAATTTTCGCAATGAGCCATCTACTCAGGGTGGACAAGACACCGTGATCACCGGACTTACTCCCGAAACACCACTTCAGTTTCTCAATGAAACCGAAGCATCTGATAATCCGGAAGTCGACGGGGAAGACGGATGGATGTTATTCCGCACCGAAGATGGCACCGAAGGTTGGCTTCGGGCCATCGATGTCAATGAATTCGAACCGTAGTCCAGGCTGAATCTTACCTACAGGGAGCGACGACCCATGCAACAAGTCACGATTGTCGGCCTCGGGCTCATCGGCGGATCGATCGGGCTCGCACTGCGCCGGTGGTCGGCCGCCAATGACAATGCCCTCCATATCACCGGATTTGACGACGACATGGACAAACAGTCCAAAGCCAAGCGAATGGGTGTGGTCGATGACACCCAGTGGTCGCTCGCCACTGCGGTCGGCGATGCGGACGTCGTGATCGTGGCGACTCCCGTTGGCTCGATGAAGGACGTGTTCGAAAATATTGGGGACAAACTGAAACACGGAGCGATTGTCACTGACACCGGTTCCACCAAGACCGATGTGCTTGAATGGGCAAAACTCCTTCCCACCACCGTTGATTTCGTTGGCGGTCACCCGATGGCCGGCAAGTCGGAAAGCCTCGAAGCGGCCGATCCCGATTTGTTCAACGGCGCCACCTGGGTGGTTTGTCCCTCGCTCACCGCTTCCGAATCGTCGATCCGTAATGTGCTTGGCATCATCTCCGCCACCAACGCCGAAGCATTTTTCGCCGATCCGATTGAGCACGACAGCTATGTCGCCGGAATCAGCCATCTCCCGTTCCTCGTTGCGGCAACCCTGATTGACACGGTATCCGCAGACCCAAGTTGGCGCGACATGAAGTCACTCGCCTCCTCAGGGTTCAAGGACACCACCCGGCTCGCGCTCGGCAACCCGATCATGCACCGGGACATTTTGCTCACAAACAGCCCGGCCGTCGTACGCTGGATCGACCAGATGATCGCCTCGCTCGAGAAGTCGCGCAGCCTCCTTCAGGGCGATCCCGAAATCGCCAGTGTCGACTTGTTAGCTTTCCTGACGAAAGCCCAGGATGAGCGAGCCAAACTCGAATTCAAGCAGAATCGCTCGTCGGAACAACAGCCCGAGGGACAGCCGTCGAGTCACAATCGGTGTCGGAACAGGTCAACCGGATGTTCCTCGGCGGATTCGGACGCAAACGCAAGTCGAAGCAGTCGTCGTAGGCTCACTCCGTTGAGAAGACCTCTCGGTGATGATCACCGCAATTGATCTCAATGGCGATTCTGGGGATTCGTTGAGAACGGTTACACATCAGGATCGACAGGATCCTGGTCGCGCAATCATCTTGTCGTTCCAGGAGGACGCCGATGTGCGCCGGCGTCGACCCGGATTCCATATCATTCGGACCTTGGATTACGGAACGATGCTCCATGCCTCGGGAAGTTCGTAATGGAACAACGATCTGGTGGGCACGCCTCGTGATCGGATGCGGCCGCGCCCCTTACGATGCAATTCAGCGTAGCTGTTTTGAATCTGGATGATGCGTTGTTCGCGCAGGTTGACTACTACCAGACCGAGGTGACCGGGCTTCATGCTTCGCGCGCGCGTCGTCGCATCAATGATGCGAAAGGCCCGGTGATCCTGGTCATCCTCCGAGGTTACTTCTTCCGCATAATCATCCGACAAGACGTCAATATTATGTTCATCAAATACCATGAGCCCCAGACGGACTTCCTCGATCCAGTCAGGATCGTATCGGCGTACCAACTCCAGGAGCTCTGGCAGGGTACTCGGTCCATGGCTGCAACCGGCTGCCAGTGCCTTGAGGCAATGTGCAGGCCCCACGAAGCTTGCTGATCCGGAATCATCGACAACATTGAATCGAAATACATTGGTAGCCACAAATGCTCCAGAGTGCAGGTATGGGCAGGTGAAACGCGACGCGGCAGGGAGCCATGACGACCCACGTATGGCGCGCCTGGTCGCGTACTGTACCATAGCGACAACGCTCTTCCGCCTCGACGTAGAGGGATGTCACCATGCAATCACCCCCAACCGATTCTCCGCCAGATGGTGGCTCCGGCAAGTCTCGACTCGATCGCGAGCTTGAAGAAATTCTATCGAAGAACGAGAATATCCGGCTCTTGCCGCCGCCGCCGAAACCACCGAAGCAAAAACCATCCGCACTCCCATCCGGTAGAACGGTCGAGTCGATGATTCCACCGAGAGTGCGGCGCCTCCTGAGTGCCCCAATTGTGGTTGCACTCGCCCTGGCGTTGATAGCGCTGTTCGTTGCCGATTTGTCGCCGCTGTTGGCCAATGTCCTTTGCCTGGCGGCAGTGGTGTGCCTCTTGCTTCCCATGGTTCAACGGTTTCGTCGGCCATCCGCGCCGCCAGAAACGCGGATGTGGCGCGGCCAGGTCATTGATACGCGACCGTCCACCCACCGCCAATCACCACTCGATGGTATACGCGACTGGTGGAACGCTCGTCGGGGTTGACAAGGTTCGCCCATAACATTGAACAGGGTTTGGTTGATGCCAGATATTGTGTCCGATATCGTTGATGTCTATGTTTTCCGTCGCCTCAATGCCAGGGTTCAGTTCCTGCTTCTCCAGAGAAAATCAAGTGTGCCACTGGGCAACACCTGGCAATCGTTTCATACGCAGATCCGGGGCCATGAATCGACCATCGAGGCTGCACGGCGAGCGGTTCGGGAACTCTCCGGACTCAATGTTAGCGAAGCGTATTCCGCAGACTACATCAACGAATTTTTCGACGATACACGGGATGTTGTCGTCCTCGCTCCGGTCCTGGCTGTCCAGGTCAGTCCGCAGGCGCCGGTAACGCTGGGACCGGAACTCAAGGAATGTGGCTGGTGGGATACGAAGCAAGCCGTTTCGCGCCTACCGTTCGCTGGCCAGCGATGGGCCGTTCGGCACATCAATGAGATAATGAGCGTTGGG
This sequence comes from uncultured Chloroflexia bacterium, assembly GCA_963763125.1. GTDB lineage: Bacteria > Chloroflexota > Chloroflexia > Thermomicrobiales > UBA6265 > JACCYX01. Next base: position 2,781,466 of record CAVXMV010000005.1, on the reverse strand, counting down.
CTCGCCGAATCGCAACTTTACCGGCTTCAACTGCCTCCTGAAACCAATGCAAGCGTCGCCGCCGCACGTAACGAACTCGACGATGCGATGGAAATCACCCTCGACGTTGAAGGTGACTTCACGATAAAAGACCTCGAGGTCGCCCGGCGATCCGCAAACCACGTCGATGATGCGTCGTTTTTCCCTGACGATCAAGGCTTGGATCTCGAACGAACTGACGACTCCCATGAACAGGAAGAGCCTTTCTTCCGTGGCAGATTGCGAACAGATGTTCCAACAACCGATGAGTAGCCGTATACTTACCGGCTAGGCACATCGCGTCTGCGCATCGGAGGACCCATGCCCAAGTTCGAGATCGTTTCCGACCTCCGCCCTACCGGCGACCAACCTGTTGCCATCGAACAGCTCGATGAAGGCATTGCCGCTGGAGAGCGCATGCAAACCTTGCTGGGCGTCACTGGCTCTGGCAAGACATTCACCATGGCGAATGTCATCGAGCACGCAAATCGCCCCACGCTCATCCTTGCCCACAACAAGACACTCGCCGCGCAACTCTATAGTGAGTTCAAGGAATTCTTCCCGAAGAACGCAGTGGAGTATTTTGTCTCGTACTACGACTACTACCAGCCGGAAGCATACGTCGCCCGGACCGACACCTTCATCGAGAAGGATTCGGATATCAACGAGGAAATCGACAAGCTAAGACATGCCGCGACCCGGGCATTGTTGACCCGTCGCGACACGCTGATCGTGGCCTCGGTCTCCTGCATCTTCGGTCTTGGAACTCCGGAAGAATACGCGAACACCACTGTCGATCTGCGCGTCGGCATGAATGTCCGGCGCGACCGGGTGATTCGGCACCTGATCGACATCCAGTACGATCGCAACGACATGACGCTCACCCGCGGCACCTTTCGCGTTCGAGGAGATACCCTCGAAATCTATCCCGCCTACGAGGACATCGCCGTCCGGGTTGAGTTCTTCGGAGACGAGATCGAGCGCATCTCCGATGTCGACCCGCTGACAGGTGAGATCCTTACCGAGCGCCCTGACATCGCCATCTACCCTGCGCGCCATTTCGTCACCAATGCCGACAAACTCGCGAGCGCGATCAAGGACATCCGGCAGGAGTTGGAGGATCGGATCCGTGAATTCGAGTCCCAGGGCAAGGTGCTGGAAGCCGCGCGGCTCAAGCAGCGCACCATGTACGATCTGGAAATGATGGAGGAAACTGGATTCTGTTCCGGAATCGAAAACTACTCAATGCATCTTTCCCGGCGGCATTTCGGGGATCAACCCGCAACCCTGATCGACTATTTCCCACCAGATTTCCTCCTCTTCGTCGATGAGTCGCACATCAGCCTGCCGCAGGTGCGTGGCATGCATGGCGGCGATCGGTCACGCAAGGATGTGCTCGTAGAGCACGGATTCCGGTTGCCCTCGGCCCGCGAGAATCGGCCACTCACTTTTGGTGAATTCGAGTCGATGATCCAGCAGGCCGTATTCGTGTCCGCAACGCCAGGTCCCTATGAATACGAACACTCGTCCAACATCGTCGAGCAGGTCATTCGCCCAACTGGTCTCGTCGATCCGTCCATATCGGTGCGGCCAACCAAGGGCCAGATCGACGACCTCCTCGCTGAAATCAACGCCCGGATCGCGAAGAACGAACGGGTGCTGGTGACTACGCTCACCAAGCGAATGGCTGAGGATTTGTCCGAATACCTCAAGGAAATGGGAATCCGCACGCACTATCTGCACAGCGAGATCGACACCTTCGAGCGGATCGAGATCCTGCGTGATCTCGCGGCTCGGCATTCATGATGTTGTCGTCGGCATCAACCTGCTTCGCGAGGGGCTGGACCTGCCTGAGGTCTCGTTGGTTGCCATTCTCGATGCGGACAAGGAAGGATACCTCCGGTCCGAAGGGGCACTGATCCAGACTACCGGGCGGGCTGCCCGACACGTCGACGGACAGGTCATCATGTATGCGGACAAAATGACTCGGTCGATGAAGGCGGCGATCGACGAAACCTATCGACGTCGTCAAATCCAGCTCGATCACAACGAGAAACATGGGATCGAACCGCGCGGCATCATCAAGGAGATCAGGGATCTCAGCGAGCGTTTCCGCGCCGTCGCCGAAGAAACTCCCGAATACTCGACCGACGGACCGGATAACGGCATGATCGTCCAGATTCCGAAGGACGAGCTGACCCGCATGGTGAAGGATCTCGAATCACAGATGAAGACCGCTGCGCGGGATCTCGAATTCGAGAAGGCTGCGTTGCTCCGGGACCAGGTCGTCGAGCTGCGTCGGATTATCGAGGTCGACCCCGTGATCAAGGCGTAAAGTCTGCATGGAACCAATGAACCAAAGGTCACAGCGTTGACCAAACGAAAGGATTGCCCTGCATGGATTTAGTTGCGCGAAACACCGTGGCACGTTGGTTAGGCGGACTACTCGCCCTCTTGTCGGCACTCGCGATCAGTCCGGCAGTAGTTGCCCAGGACTCGACACCCGAAGGTGGCGCGGATTCGGAAATCGCGGCCCAACTACCGCCCGCTGACTTGCCGACGATGAACGAGCAAGGATTCCTGTTCGAGCTGGAATCCACCTGGTCCGGATCGTTCGACCAGATCCCATCGGAAGCGCCGGTGTATCACATGGGCGTCCCCACGTACGATCAGGCGGGAGTCGAGGAGTTTGCATCGCGCCTTGGCATCGAAGGCGAGGTCGAGGACCAGGGTAGCGGAACATTTGCAGTCGACGGCGATGCAGGCAGCCTGTTCGTCACAACTGGTCTCCAGCAGTACATCTCCAGCGCCGACATTCCGGAAGGCGAACTCCCGAGCGACGAGCAGGCCGTGGCCTACGCTCGCGAATGGCTGCGCCAGACGCAACTCTTGCCGGCGGACGCTGGGGAAGGCGCGGTGATCGCCCACGTCGAGGATCCGGCCCGGGTCATCGTGTCGATCGAACCTGTTCGCCCGGAGAATGTGCTTTCTGCCTACCCCAGCATCACCGTTCACATGGGTCCAAATGCGATGGTTATCGAAGCGTCGTTCCGCTGGGCCGACTTGAGCACGGCCGATACCTACAGCTTGCGCCCCGTTGAATCCGCCTGGACGGACGTGGCCGAAAAACGCTCCTACCTCCAGGCAGACGTACCTGGCGATATCGCAGAACCAGGTTCCACTATTGCAGGCCAGGCAGCCTACAATGAGGTTTCGATCTCCTACACGACGTCAGGTGTCCCCGGCGAGACTCAATACCTGCAACCGGTCTATGTATTTACCGGCACGTTGACCATTGACGGATCGGATTCATCGTTCCCAATCACGGCCTATGTGCCTGCCTTGGTAAATAGTCAGCAGCCAGTCGGCTGAAAGGACCTTCGTGACCGCTTCGTCTCCAACACCATCGATCCTGGTCCTCAATGGACCGAATCTCAACCTGCTCGGAACACGAGAACCGGCGCTCTATGGATCGGCAACGCTTCAGTCGATCATCGATGACCTTACGAGGATCGCGAGCGCCGGCGATGCCGGCGCTCGCGATCACGTCTTTCCAATCCAACCACGAAGGCGCCATCATCGATACACTGCAGGCGGAGGCGACCTGCGTCAGCGGGAGTCATCATCAATGGCGGGGCGTTCACGCACTACAGCTATGCCATTCGCGACGCCCTCGCGAACCTCTCGATACCCATAGTCGAAGTCCATATCACCAACATTCATGCCCGCGAAGCGTTTCGGCATCACTCGGTGATCTCGGATGTCGTCGCCGGGCAGATCGTTGGTCTCGGAGTAACCGGATATCGGCTCGCCCTGGAATGGCACCGCGAGCGTCTCGCATCAGCAGAAGGCAGAGCGTGATTCGATGAAGCTGTTTGAATCGAAGAATATCGATGGATTGGTGATTTCCGGTGGAACCAACCGTCGTTACCTTTCTGGCTGGTCAGCCGACGACCACGCGCCGGACCGCCCGTCCGGGGTGATGCTGGTTACCCCGGATGAAAAGCTCCTGTACGCCTCGTCCACGAACTTGCCATGGGCTCAAGCTGAAGCGTACTTCGACGTCGATTGCCTGGAACTCGGCGGGAACTGGCCAGACACGATTGCCGCGGCTATTCGCGAACGGAGCCTGACGAGAATCGGATTTGAGGATGCCGTGACCTCTGTCGCCAACTACTGGCAACTCAGCAAGGAACTCGGCGAGTCGGTCAACCTCGTGCCAATGGGCGCGGAGGTCGACACGCTGCGAGCGGTGAAAACCGATCGGGAACTGGGGCTGATCCGCCAGGCCCTGGATCTCACCGACCTGGCCTTTGAACGTGCCACATCCCACATCAAGGAAGGCATGAGCGAGCTCGAGCTTGCTCGATTCATCGATCAGCAGCTGCGAGATTTGGGGAGCGATGGTCAGGCATTCGACACGATTGTAGCCTCTGGCCCAAACGCCGCTCGCCCCCACCATGCACCTGGCGATCGACCGATTCAGGCCGGTGAACCAGTCATTATCGACATGGGCGGCCGTGTTGGCGGTTACTGTGGTGACTTGACGCGCACAATCTGGGCAGGACAACCATCCCAGAGACTTGGTACCATGTACCGTCTGGTCGCCGATGCGCAGCGTGCGGCCTTCTCCGCGATTAAAAGCGGCATGGAGGCTCGAGCTGTAGATCGCGTGGCAAGAGACGTGTTCGCGGCAGCCGATGTGGAGCAGTACTTCGTCCATGGACTTGGGCACGCGATCGGACTCAGGATTCACGAATCGCCGTTTTTCGGTCAGAATTCGCTGGATATCCTGCACACGGGCAATGTCGTAACTGTCGAACCGGGACTCTATTTCCCGGAATGGGGCGGTATTCGAATCGAAGATGTGGTTGTTGTTGAAGACAACGGCTGCCGGAATCTTACGCACGCACCAAAGTTGCTCGGGGTAGGCCCTTGATTCGGCCCGCGAACAACCAATTCCACCCGACATCGACGCCATCGAGAAGATGGTCGAAGGAGAATCGCGTATGATCGACACAGGTGACGTTCGCAAGGGAAGCACACTCGATATCGACGGCAAGTTGGTCAAGGTGATCGACTTTTCGCACAATAAGCAGGGCCGTGGCTCTGCCCAATTGCGAATGTCTCTGAAGGACCTCCGCACGGGTTCAAATACGCAGCTGACTGTGATGGCGGGAACGAAATTCCAGTCAGTGCGACTCGAACGACAACACGTGCAGTTCCTTTACCAGGAAGGCACGCATTTCAATTTCATGGATACTGAGTCGTTCGAACAAATTCTGCTCGATGAAGTCACGGTTGCCGATGCCGCCAAATTCTTCAAGGAACAGGACATCATCGATCTCCTCACCTACAATGGTGAGCCTATCGACATTGAACTTCCAACATCGGTCGTGCTCTCGATTGTCCAGACAGACCCCGGGTTCAAGGGTGACACAGCTACCGGCGGCAACAAGCCTGCCACGCTGGAAACCGGCCTCGTGGTTAACGTCCCGCTCTTCCTGAGCGAAGGCGACCAGGTGAAAGTGGATACGCGATCCGGTGAATACATTGAACGCGTGGGCTAGAGGGACGACCAATGGAAAGATTTGCCGGGAACTCCGTGGAAGGAACACCGATCGGATCGTCATCTGACGACCTGATCTGCACCGTACGCGAACTCATCTCGATGATGGGCAAAGGCGGGATCTCGGAGCTCGATCTTTCCACCGGTGAGATCTCGATCAGGCTCCGGAGCCCGTCCGGCGTAACCACCGTGGTGACCGCGCCGCATGTCGTCGGGTCTGACGGCATGGCCGGGGCGCCACAGGTCGACGAGGGTCATGTGGTGACTGCGCCGATGATCGGAACGTACTATTCAGCTCCGACGCCCGGCGAGGCGCCGTTCGTTCATGTCGGTGACGACATTGAAATCGGTCAGGTCGTAGGCATCATCGAAGCAATGAAGATCATGAATGAAATCATCTCCGAGCGGGCCGGCGTGGTGCTCGAGGTGATGGTCGAGAATGCGCAGGCTGTTGAGTATGGGTCGCCCCTGATTCGCCTTGCCGAACCCACCGACATGCTTGCGTGAGCAGCAGAATCGTTCAGGTTGGGTTACTGGCGACGTATCTCCGGGAACTGGTGGAATCCAACGATTTCCTGCAGGACGTTTGGGTCGAAGGCGAAATCTCGTCATACAGCGTGCCCGGCTCCGGGCACGCGTATTTCGTGATCAAGGATGAAACAGCAGCTCTCGACTGCGTGATGTGGAAACAGACCCGCCTTCGCCAGTCATTCCACCCGCGGGTCGGCGACAAGATTGTTGTCCATGGTGGCGCCACGGTCTACGAAAGGAATACCCGGTTCCAGATCAAGGCCGATGTGGTGTATCCCGCCGGTGCTGGAATACTGCAACTCCAACTGGAGCAACTAAAGCAAAAACTCGATGCCGAGGGGTTGTTCGATCCCGTCCCGCAAACGACCGCTGCCCCTGTTTCCGGAACGCATCGGAGTCGTCACATCGGCAACCGGAGCGGTGTGGCACGACATCCAGCAGGTCCTGGGGAGGCGATATCCCACTCGCCGAGCTCATTTTAGCTCCGGCAGTCGTCCAGGGTGATGCGGCGCCCGCGTCGGTGGTTCAAGCTCTCCTCCAGCTACAGGGCGAAGATGTCGACGTCATCATTGTCGCCCGAGGCGGAGGATCGGCAGAGGACTTGTGGGCCTTCAACGATGAACGGATTGCACGCGCGATCTACGCGTCCCGAGTTCCGGTCATTTCGGCCATCGGTCATGAAACGGATATCACGGTCGCGGATATGGTGGCCGATCATCGAGCTTCGACACCATCGGTGGCGGCCGAGATCGTCGCCCCTGATAGTGCCGATCTCTCCCTCCTCGTCAATGAGTTGTCGTCCCGCGCCAGGCAGTGTGCAATCGGCCGAATCGATCGGGCGCTTGGCGACCTTTTCAGCCTGCAGCATCGGCTCAGTCTCGCGTCGCCAACTACTCAACTCGCCGCAATGCGGTCGACGCTCATGGCGGAAGTTACCCGTATGGAATCAAGTGTTGGCCGCACCGTCGAGCGAAAGGCTCATCAGGTCGATCGTGCCGCCGCATTGCTTCACGCACTCGATCCCAATCAGCTTCTCAGGCACGGCTATGCCCATATCTCCAACGCAGAGACCAACGAAACCATTCGCAGTGCTGCTATGCTGAGCAGAAGTGACTCGATCCGCGCCACGTTTGCGGATGGGTCGGCTCTCGCCACCATTGAAGATGTTGCCACAGCGACACCCAACGTCTAGTCGAGGATTGTTATGCGTCTGGAATCGTCGGACGGTCACGCGTCATTGAGTTCATCGTCACTGTCATTTGAGGAGGCTCTCACCGGTCTGCAGGCGGTGGTGACACGACTCGAAAGCGGAGAACTGAGTCTCGATGAAACGATTGTCAACTTCAAGCAAGGCTCGGAACTGGCAGCGCGATGCCAGAAACTGCTTGCCGAAGCTGAGCTCCGCGTTTCTGAACTCGCCCAGGCTACGGTTCAGCACGAGTCGCTGGTCGCCAGCAAGCCTGAACTCTTCTAGCAGGCCCCAGGCATGACCACCACACCAATAGGCCAACAGGTTCCATCATCCTCCGAGGAGTCACTCAAGGCGGGAAAACTGCCCGGACCACTCCTCGATCGCCTCCTGAACACATATCGGACTCGCGCCGATCCCGATGTGCTCATCCCTCCCGGGTATGGGCGCGATGCGGCCGCGATCGATCCTGGTGCCGGAAACCCCATCATCGTCAAGAGCGATCCAATTACGTTCGCCACCGATGCTGCTGCGCGATACCTGGTCGCTGTCAACGCCAACGATGTTGCCTGTCTTGGCGGGATTCCTCGGTGGTTCTCGGTCGTCCTGCTCCTGCCGGAGGGCACGACAACGATTGCCGGGGTCGAAACGCTCTTCGCCGATCTTCAGTCCGCCTGCAATGACGCCGGAGTGTCCATCGTTGGCGGCCATACCGAAGTCACATCAGCCGTGAATCGTCCGGTTTTCGTAGGCACCATGATCGGCGTTGCGGGACCATCCGGACTCCTCACTCCTGGTGCTGCCTATCCAGGTGACGACCTACTCCTGACGAAATGGATCGGCATCGAGGGCACCGCCCTGCTTGCACGCGAACGCTCCGTCGACCTCATTCCGGTCCTCGGCGAGCAGGTGGTCCATCGCGCGGCGAAACTGCTCCACCACCCCGGAATCAGCATTGCGCGCGATGCCGCCACAGTTCTCGCCGTCGATGGCGTGACCGCCCTGCACGATCCAACCGAAGGTGGTATTGCCACCGCTATTCACGAGATTGCAAGTGCGTCAGGCTGCGGCGCCGATGTCCTTGGTGACGCGCTGCCCGTACTGCCGGAGACGACGGCAATCTGTTCCCACTTTGGCATCGATCCGATAGGCCTGCTCAGCTCCGGGGCATTGCTGATTGCGGCAAGCCCGCAACATCGTCGCTCCATCGAACAGGCCGCAGGGGACGCAGGAATTCCGATCGCCCGAATTGGCAGGCTTACAGAATCCCGCGAAGGCGTTACCATGATCGGAGACGCAGGTCGCGCCGATCTTCCCCGGTTCGATTCGGACGAAATCACACGCGTCCTGTAGTTTCATTCCCGAAACCAGTTGAAACGGAGATTCCTTCATGGCCGCCGCGCCGACCGAGATCATCATGTATGCCCGCGAACGATTTTGCCCCGATGTGACGCGATCCCGCTTGCGTCTGACCGAGCTCGGGATCGAGTGGACCGAGTTCGACATCGAGGCCGACGAATCCGCTGGCGCCGAGACCGAACGTCTCACTGGTCGCCGGAGCGTCCCCACCCTTGTGATCGGCGAGCGCATCCTCGTCGAACCGTCAAACCGACAACTCGATGAGGCACTCTTCGCCTCCGGTTACGACCTCAGCGAATAGGACACAGTGCGCCATGCCAGGAATTGTTGTTGCCTCCGCCAATGGCATCGTTGGCATAGAAGCGGCGGTTAGCGTTTTACGAGACGGTGGCTCTGCGATGGATGCGATCATAGCTGGCACCCGGCTCGTTGAGGCAAATCCCGAGGATCATTCCGTGGGATACTCGGGCCTACCCAATTTGCTGGGGGAAGTCGAACTTGATGCCAGCGTGATGGACGGCCGAGGACTTCGGGCTGGCAGCGTGGGTGCGCTAAAGGGGTATCAGGACGCGGTCGATCTGGCCAGGAGCGTGATGGACCAGCTGCCACACGTCCTCCTCGGTGGCGAAGGGGCAGCACGATTCGCGGCCGAAACCGGACTTCAACCAAGAAGCCTGCTTACGCCCGAGGCCGAGTCGATTTGGCGACAACGGATGGTCGAGGACTCCCTTTCTGATGCCAAAGACGGGTACCTCGCGCGCATCCAGGAGATCGTAGCCCGTACGGCGACCGATCCTGAGCTTGCCGTTTGCCGGTGAACCTCCTCACGGCACAGTCAATTTCCTTGCCCGCGATCGATTCGGAGATATCGCCGCCGCCGTGAGTACATCTGGCTGGGCCTGGAAATACCCGGGGCGAATGGGTGACTCCCCGGTGATTGGCGCCGGCAACTACGCCGACAATCGTTGGGGCGCCGCAGCCTGTACCGGCCGCGGCGAGATGGCGCAGCGCTGCTGCACCGCCCACAGCGTCGTTACCTTCATGAGATTCGGAATGAGCCTTGACGAGGCGCTGCGTACCGCGATGACCGATCTGTCGCATCTCGACGATCCGTTTGCAAGCGAGATGAACATCGTCGCGCTCGACAGGAATGGCATCCCAGGTGCAGCATCGACCGCGGTCGGCAAGACCTACGTCATGATGACGGAAGACATGTCCGCACCAGATGAGCAACTGCGAACCGTGATCCCACTCGAAATGACAGGGTGATACGGATCCAACCTTCATGAAAAACGCCCGGCTGGAAGATTTCCAGCCGGGCGTTTTATCGTCGCAGTTATCTCGCAATTGAGAACTAGACGTCCTTGGTCAACGTTTCCAGGAACTCGGTGTTCTTCTGGGTCTTCGCAAGCCGGCTGAGCAACAACTCCGTTCCTTCGCTGCCGCCGAGCATCGAGACCATTCGGCGCATCGTCCACACCTGGCGCAGCGTGTAATCATCGAGCAGCAGCTCTTCACGTCGCGTGCTTGACCGCTGAATGTCGATTGCGGGGTAAATGCGACGTTCCGCGAGCTTGCGGTCAAGGTGAACTTCCATGTTCCCCGTGCCCTTGAACTCTTCGTAAATCACATCATCCTGGCGACTACCGGTGTCGACGAGGCAGGTGGAGATGATCGTGAGGCTTCCGCCGCCTTCGATGTTACGGGCCGCGCCGAAGAATCGCTTCGGAGGATAGAGTGCCACCGGATCGATACCACCGGACAACGTGCGTCCACTGGGCGGAACCGCAAGGTTGTAGGCGCGGGCCAGGCGGGTGATTGAGTCGAGCAGGATCGTAACGTCGCGGCCTGACTCCACAAGCCGCTTGGCACGCTCCAGGGCCATCTCAGCGACCTTGGTGTGATCTTCCACCGGCTCGTCGAATGTCGAGGAAATCACTTCTCCCTCGACCGTGCGCCGCATGTCTGTGACTTCTTCCGGTCGCTCGCCGATCAGGCAGACCATGAGGTGCATGTCAGGATTGTTCGACGTGACACCGTTGGCAATAGCTTTCAAGAGGAGGGTCTTGCCAGCCTTCGGCGGCGACACAATCAGTCCGCGCTGTCCGCGACCGATCGGCGCAACCAGGTCGAGCAATCGTGTCGAGAGAATATTGCCCTGGGTTTCGAGGTGAATCTGCTCGAGCGGGAAGATCGGCGTGAGGGTATCGAACGACGGGCGTCGCCGCGCGACTTCCGGATCGATACCATTGACCGCCTCAACACGCAGGAGGCTGAAGAACTTCTCGTTGTCTTTAGGCGGGCGAACCTGACCGCTGACCCGGTCACCGGTGCGAAGTCCGAAACGGCGAATCTGCGACTGCGACACATAGATGTCGTCCGACCCCGGAAGGAACCGCTGTCCTCGCAGGAAGCCGAAACCGTCCTCAATGATTTCCAGGACGCCATCACCAAATGTGTGACCATCACGCTCGGTCTGGGCTTGAAGCAGCTTGGTGATCAGGTCCGGTTTGCGCATTCGCAAGTACCCGGAAACCCCGAGTTCCTTGGCCAGCTCGTTCAAGGCGTCAGTCTCGCGACTATCGAGCTCGGCGACAGTCAGGCGATCGGAGGGGGGCATTTGCTCACGCTGGTTATCGCGCTGGGCGTTTCCGCCACGCCGCCCTTGTTGCTGCTGATCGAGGGCGACATCCTTTCCACCGTGCTCCGGGCGTGAACCCCGACCATTCTTGTTCTGGCGTCCGTTGCGATTTTGATTCTGACCCTGCTGCGGATTCGGGCGGTCATTACGCACCGGTCGTGGGCGGCGACCGGCAGACTCATTTGTCTGGGCCTCGGGCTGGGACGGTTGGCTTGTCTCTCCGGCTGCCTGATCGACGACCGCAGCCACTTCCACCGCAGGAACAGTCACCGACTCAAGCTCGGTCTTTTTCGGTTCTGCGACGGGCGCGGAAACCTCTGACGCGGGCTGGATCGCCTCGGAAGCAGCTGCTGTGGCATCTGGCCGAGTGGTCTCTGGCTCAATGACAGCCTGGGTAACCTCCGGCACTGGCTGAACTTCGAGAACTTCTGCGGGCGCCTTGCCGTTGGTCCTGGCCTTTGAGGCGGCTATCGGTGCATCGACGGGCTCAGCGACGATCTCCGGTTGTGTCTCAGCCACAGGCGTCTCCACGACTGCAACCTTGCGTGGCCGCCCACGTCGTGCTGGTGCCTTCGTGGCCACGTCGCCACTTGCCTGCTCAGTCTTGATATCTTCTGCGATTGCCAAGCGAGTTCCTCCGGAACGTGAATCGTGTGTTTATGTGGATGTTTCCCTGGCTCATGCCCACATGTCGCTCACCCAAACCAATCGGTCGGCGCAAATCTGTGGATCATGATCCCCCTATGCAAAAATCATTGTTTTGTAGTGTGGAATTGAGCATTTACCTCGGAGTGCACCGTACCGGAACACAACATGTTCAACATGTTCGGAGGCAGATGCATGACACCAAGTCATTGAGAGAGGTTTTGAAAACCCAGTCACCATCGTAATGTGATGCACTCGTGAGAGGTGACCAAAGCGAGTAGGGGTTCGACGGCACTCGCCAGACCGATACGTGCAGCCTACCACCATGGGAAAAACTCGTCAAGTTCACGCGGTGGTTCTACATGGATTATACGCGACGGTGGCAAGATACTCGCGAAAATTTGCAAACCAGCGCGCCCGGCAGGCTCGCCCACTCGGAATTCCGGTATTTCCTGCCTCCCGATCATAAGTGCGATGTCAGTCGAATGGGATCTGTTCGAGCGTTTCCAGTTTCTCAAGGCGATGAGTGGACTGGATGTAGCGCACAGTGCCGGAACGCGCCCGCATCACCAACGAATGCGTGGTCGCGCCATTGGCGCCATAATGCACGCCATCAAGGAGTTCGCCGTCCGTGATGCCAGTCGCCGCAAAAAATGCCTCGTCACCTTGCACGAGATCATTGATGCCCCATATCCGATCGAGATCGATGTGCTTCTCGGAAGCCAGCGTTCGCTCCGCGTCGTTTCTTGGCCAGAGACGGCATTGCATGTCTCCCCCAACGCATTTCAAGGCACACGCGGCGATGACGGCCTCAGGTGATCCGCCAATTCCCATCAGGGCATCAATGCCGGTGCCTTCCATTGCCGCCATCAGGGCTCCGGCCACATCGCCATCAGTAATCAGCTTCAGTCGCGCGCCGGCCTCGCGAATGTCCCGGATCAGTTGCTCGTGGCGTGGGCGATCGAGCACAACCACGGTCAAGTCGTCGACCTTGCGGTTCTTCGCCTTCGCGATCCGGCGCAGGTTGTCGCCAGGCGAGTCCCGGAGATCGATCACCCCGAAAGCGGCGGGACCAACCGCTATCTTCTCCATATAGGCGATGTGTTCCCACCTGTACATGCTGCCGCGTTCGCCGATCGCGAGCACCGCGATCGAATTCGGCATCCCAAGCGCCAACAATCGGGTGCCATCGATCGGGTCGACCGCAATGTCGACCATGGGGGTCGAGGATCGCCCAACGATCTCGCCGGTGTAGAGCATCGGGGCCTCGTCTTTCTCGCCTTCCCCGATGACGACCTCCCCTTCCATCTCGATCGTGCCCAGAACCTGGCGCATGGCGTCGACCGCAGCCTGGTCGGCGTTCTCCTTCTGGTCGCGCCCCATCCAGCGGCCGGCTGTCAACGCGGCCGCTTCGGTCACCCGGGCGAGTTCCAGTGACAGGTTGCGGCTAATCTTCGTCTCTACCATTGTTCCTCTCCAACCAGCGACATTTCGTAGGCGCCCGACTGATCCTCTCGCAGCCATTGCCCGGCTGCAAATGGCAAATCATGAGTCGAATTGACCGAAACCTGACTTGGTGGAAGTGAGTGCAGGAATGATTGTCCATAGCGACGAGAGATCACTCGCTTATCCAGCACGACACAGACACCACGATCCCTATCGCTGCGGATCAATCTCCCGAAACCCTGCTTGAACTTGAGGACGGCCTTCGGAACCGAAAGCTCGTTGAACGGATCCTGGCTCAGCTCGCATCGCGCCTCAAACACGGGCTCGCTCGGGACCGGGAATGGCAGTTTCACAATCACGACTACGCTCAGCGCATCACCGACGACATCCACGCCTTCCCAGTAGGAGGAGGTGCCGAGCAACGCCGTGCCGGGATTGGTGCGCAGCCTGTCCGTTAATTGGCGGAAGCTGCCATCGACGCTCTGTCCCAGAACCGAAATGTTATGACGAGCCAAAGGTTCCTTGATTCCATTGAGGGTGGCGCGTAGCGACGCGTGCGAGGTGAATAGCACCAGGGCCCGCCCCTTGGTTGCCTTCAACAAGTCGATCAGGAGTCGGTTGACGGCATCCTGATACCCGGGATGCTTCGGGTCCGGCATGTCGTCCGGAATGTACACAAGCGTCGATTTCTGGTGGTCGAACGGAGATCCCAGGGCAAGCTGGACCGCGTCCTGGAGACCGAGACGGTCCGCGATGTACTCGAACGAACCGTCGATCGTGAGAGTGGCAGATGTGAGCACGCATGTTCGGAGGTCACTGAAGACCTCCTTCCGCAGCAGTTCACTCACGTCGAGCGGCGCGCCGTTCAAAGAAATCACCGATTGAATCGGTGATCGTTCGACCCAGAACACGCGTTGCCCGTCATCTGCCCCAAATGCACTGAGCAATTGGCTGCGGATGCTCGAAAGCGGTTCCAGCGCTCCCTGCAAATCGACCGTGATCTCATCACGCAGGGCGCTGTTGGGGTTGGTGTCATCCTCGGGCAAGTTGATCCCGTCGAGGATTTTCAGGAACCAGCGGCCTGTGTCGAGGAGAGACACGATGTCTCGATCAAGTTGGCTCCAGAGCAACGACAATTCTGCCCATTGGCCGCGGTACTTGACGGCCTCGGTCAACCGGAGCTGGTCGGAAAATGATTGGCGTCCCCCTCGGGCCGGTGGCAACAACGCCCCAAGTCGCGCCATCAATTCCCCGGCGAGGGCCGAGATCGCCGCAGAGCTCCTGACAGCGTCCGACGCCTGCTGCGATGCCTCCGACGACTCCTTGACCGCCTTGAGATCCCCGGAGCGCAGGAAGAACGTCGCTGCGGTTGCGAACAGTCCACTTGGCCCCCCTGTGTCCGTGTTGATCAGCAGCTTGATCGGTTCCTCGATGGCTCCCCGATCGACACTCCAGCTGAACTGCGACGTCGCCTCCTCCTCGAGATGATGAGCCTCGTCGATAATGAGCCGCTCGAACGATGGCAGCACGAATCCCTGTGCGGAATTGGAAAGCACCAACGAATGATTCGCGATCACGATGTGCGCATTTGCGGCATTCGAACGCGCCCGGTAGAGGAAGCACTGACCGTGCCTGGCGTATGGGCATCGCTTCGGGGAGCATCGTCCCTTCTCGGATGCAAACTTGCGCCAGTGCTTCTCTTCGTCCCGGTTGAGGCGAAGTTCCGCCTTGTCTCCGGATTCGGTATGCGGTAACCACAGCAGGATCTTGGCGCGGAGCGAGGCATCCGCGGCATCCTCGATCGGATCGTTCATGTGATCGAACCAGCGGCGCAGGCAGAGGTAGTTGGTCCTGCCCTTCATCACCGCCACTCGCAAGTCTTCCTCGACGCCGTGTTCGTGCAAGGCGGCGCGCAGATCGGGCAAGTCCTTCCTATAGAGCTGGTCCTGCAAGGCCAAAGTGTTTGTGGTGATGATCACTCGCTCGCCGCGATCGATCGCAAACAAGGCTGCCGGCAGCAAATAGGCAAGGCTCTTGCCGGTACCGGTGCCGGCTTCCACGAGCAACTCATGCTCGTTGTTCAGCGCCCGGCCAACGGCTCCGGACATTCGCACCTGGGTCGGTCGCGACTCGAATCGCTCCAGAACGTGCGACAGCGGGCCACCGGGCGAAAGCAGCCCCAACATGCCGTCAATCTCCAGCGGCGCTTGCGAGCCGGTACGCTGCAGGGGCTTGGAGATATCGCGCGGTTCCAGGAACTTCATCTCGGGCGGCAGTTCCCGCGATCCATCATCGTGACTGTTGAAAAGCGGTCCGGAGAGGGTTCGAGATGCCACATTGCGGAACAGTTCCGCCTCGGGCCAGCCAGCCTGCTGGGCGAATCCTGCTGCCTGGTTTAGTGTCCGCTCGTCGTACGCTTCCATGCGCTCGAGAAGTTTGCGAAAGACGTTGGCATGCCGTTCCGCATCCGCCAGCGCGCGGTGTGCATTGGCCGAATCGACCCCGAGCTCAAGGGCGACAGACGGCAGACTGTAACTTGCGATATTGGGCAACAGCAGGGTCGCCATCCGAAACGTATCGAGCTTGCGATTGGGAACCGGAATTCCAGATTTCTCCAACATTGCCGCATCGAAGTCGACATTGTGGGCGACGATGGGAAGCGTTCCCAGAAGTTGTCGAACGCGAGCCCGGACATCCTGGATCGATGGACTGCCGACAAGATCCTGATCGGTGATACCCGTCAATCGGACGATTTCGAGCGGGAGCTTGCGCCCGGGATTGATGGTCTGGGAATAGCTTTCGACGATGCCTTCGCGGCCGAAGACCACGATCGCAATCTCTATGATGACATCGCGATCGGGATTGATCCCGGTAGTCTCGGTATCGATCGCAACGAAATGGTCCTTCGACAGCCAGGATCCGGCAAATGGGGAAGTCAAGCGAGGTGCTTTCCAGGCTGGCAGGACCAGCTGAAACAAAAGGGGTCAGGACAGATGTTCTGACTTGTCTACAGTACCACCGACGAACTGATCGCGATGTGAATCGATCGGGCCATTCCATAAATATGGAATCACCACTCAGACGGCGCAATTTGTTGGGCCTCCGCCTTGATTGCGGCCTAGACCGCCTTTTGCCGAGGCAATTCGCCCCGGGCGAGTGCTTCGGTAACCAGAATCGTGTTCAGCAAGAGCTGAGCAAATCCAGCGGCGATTGGTCGGACCCGGATGTATTCGTCAACCCGATGGACGTTTCCACCAGTCGTCAACCCGATGCACATCGATGGAATGCCACGGCTGATTGGGATGTTGGCATCGGTGCTCGATGCATCGCAAATTGCGTCCATCCCGAGGGCGGCGAGCACATCTACACCAAACGGGACCAATCCGGAGTCGCTCGGCAGCGCCCCGGCTGGCCGATCGCCCACGACTTCCACGGCTACGGTGACGCCAGGTTTTGCGGCCTTTTCGATCAGGCCCTCAACCTTCGCCACCAACGAAGCCAGGGATTTCGCGCTCACCGAGCGCATGTCAATCACGGCCATTGCTTCCGGGGCTATCGTATTGACGCTGATCCCGCCTGAAAACAGCCCAACATTGAGGCTTGTTTTCGGGTCGGACAGCAACTCGATATCGTCGAGCCTGGTAACCAGGCGAGCGAGTTCGTGGATAGCGCTGTCCCGGCCGGCATCTCCCCAACTGTGGCCGCCCGGTCCGGTGACCGTCACCCGCAGCCGGCGACTGCCGACGGCCCGATTGGTAATCCTGCCAAGGCTGTGCCCCTCGACAGCGATTGCGGCGCCGACTTGCGGAAGTGCATCCATTACCGCACGCATACCGCGCAAGTCACCAAGACCTTCCTCACCAACATTGCCAGTAACGTAAATGTCCACCGGTGGCTGGAAATCGAGCTGCTTCAATGCCACACCGACCATCGCAACCGCCGCCACGCTCAGGCTGTTGTCGCCAATGCCCGGACCTGACAGGATGTCACCGTTCCTGGTCACCTGGATCGGAGTTTCACGGGGAAAGACGGTGTCCGTGTGACCAGCCAGCAAGAGCGCCGGTGACGAACTGGCGCCCGGAATCCGGCCCACCACGTCGGACAGTGCATCAGTCGTGACGTCGGCATAGCCAAGCCGATTGAGGGTCTCGGAGACGAACGCCGCGCGCTCTGACTCGTCGTTGGTTGGGGCTGGAACGGAGGCGACCGCCGCCGCCAAGTCAGCGATTTGTTCGACGAATCCTGCCGCCACGGCAGAAGCGCGGGCGACAAGTTCAGTGGAGATGGGTGGCAATCGAAACTCCTGGCATGGCGCGAATCGCTGGTCTCGCAGTAATTCACGAAAGTATACCCGGCGTCCATTGCCTACCGACTCTCACGGTGAGTCAGATTCCAATCGAATGAACACCGCGATCGACTCAGGCATGGGATAATGCCTGGCAGAAGCGTGTTTTCCGTTACTGCCACCGTCGAAGTCGGTACCCGCCCTCTCACGTCGTGGTCGGATGGGAAATATCAGCATTCGGGATCGCGTGTAAAAGGAGACGGTAGATGGCGTACCACAGGTACGATGCAGTCATTGTGGGTGCGGGCGGCGCGGGACTTATGGCCGCTATTCAAATGGCTGGCAAGGCGAACATTGCTGTCGTCAGCAAGCTCTACCCTCCCCGATCACACACCGGCGCCGCCCAGGGCGGCATCAGCGCCGCATTCGGCAACACCGAAGAAGACCACTGGAAATGGCACATGTTCGACACGGTCAAGGGTGGCGACTACCTGGTCGACCAGGATGCCGCCGAGGTCCTGGCCCGGGAGGCGATCGATGCCGTGCTCGAGCTCGAGCACATGGGTCTTCCTTTCAATCGCACCCCCGATGGGCGGATCGACCAGCGCCGGTTCGGCGGTCATAGCCGCAACTTCGGTGAGGCGCCGGTTCGCCGCGCATGCTACGCGGCCGACCGCACCGGGCACATGATTATCCAGACCCTGTATCAGCAGGGCATCAAGAATCATGTGAACTTCTTCGACGAATTCCACCTGCTCGACATCCTGTTTACGGAAGACGGCCAGTGCTGTGGTGTCGTGACCTACGAGATCAAGACCGGCGAGATCCACGTGATCCACGCCAAGACCGTGCTGATCGCTTCCGGCGGTTATGGCCGTGTGTACAAGATCACCTCGAACGCCATCGCTGGAACCGGTGATGGCGTGGCGCTCGCCTATCGTCGTGGCATTCCGCTGATGGACATGGAGTTCTATCAGTTCCACCCCACCGGACTCTACAAACTCGGCATCCTCGTCTCCGAGGCTGCTCGAGGCGAAGGCGGCATCGTGGTCAACGGCGAAGGCGAGGCGTTTGCCGCTCGCTATGCACCAACCATGAAAGACCTGGCGCCGCGCGACATGATGTCGCGTTTCATATACCAGGAAGTCAAGGAAGGACGGGGAATCGACGGCAAGGACTACGTGTTTCTCGACGTGTCCCACCTTCCGCCGGAAGTTATCGACGAGAAACTCCCGGATGTCACCGATTTCGCACGCGTCTATCTTGGCGTGGAGCCGAAGAAGGAAGGTATTCCGATTCAACCAACGGCGCACTACGCCATGGGCGGGTTGCCAACAAACGTCGAAGCCCAGGTCATTCTCGACCCGAGCGGAACGGTGGTCCCCGGTTTCTATTCCGCCGGGGAAGCCGCCTGCGTTTCCGTCCACGGGGCGAATCGACTGGGCACAAACTCGCTCGTCGATCTCGTCGTCTTCGGTCGCCGGGCCGGAAAGCAAATGCTCCAGGAAGTGTCCTCGATCGATTTCGCGGAGATGCCGGAGCATCCGGAAACGGCCGCCACCGACCAGATTGCCGAACTGCTCTCACGCGATAAGGGTGAGCGCGCCGGCCGACATTCGCAAGGCGATGCAGGAAATGATGATGGACAAGGTGTCTGTCGTTCGCACAGAGTCGGTTTTGCTCGAGGCCCAAAAGGAAATCGCCGACCTCCAGGAGGCCTATAAGCACGTCGTCGTCCAGGACAAGGGCAAGCGCTACAACACTGATCTGATGGAAGTACTGGAGCTTGGGTGCATGCTCGACTGCGCCGAGGCGATCATTCACGGATCGCTTGCCCGCAAGGAAAGCCGTGGCGCCCATTACCGCGAGGACTACCAGACACGCGACGACAAGAACTGGCTTGCGCATAGCATGATCTCGCGCAGTGAAGCTGGTCTCGAACTCCAGAAAAAGCCGATTGTGATCACGATGTTCGAACCGAAGGAACGCAAGTACTAATCCGCCATAGCGCGGCACTCGCACAGGGAAAGGCAGGCCAGTGGAGGTCACCCTTCGCATCAAGCGGTTCAATCCGGAACTTGACCAGAAAGCCCACTTCGAGGAGTACCAGGTAGAGGTCGAACCAACCGACCGTGTGCTCGATGCCCTCAATCAGGTCAAGTGGTATTACGACGGCACACTCACCTATCGCAGGTCGTGCGCTCACGGCATCTGTGGCTCGGACGCGATGCGCATCAATGGACGAAACCGTCTCGCCTGCAAGATCCTGATGAAGGATCTCGGCAAGAAGATCACGATCGAGCCACTGATCGGGTTCAAGATCGAGAAGGACTTGCTGGTCGACATGGAGAAATTCTTCGACGCGTACAAGTCGGTGAAGCCGTACCTGATCGCGGATGATGCCCCGGCCGCCGGGGAACGCCGACAGTCCCCCGAAGAGCGCCATCGGTTCGATGACACCACGAAATGCATCCTCTGCGCCGCCTGCACGACCGCCTGTCCGGTGACATGGGTGACGGACGACTTCGTAGGGCCGGCCGCGATCGTCAATGCCCATCGTTTCATTTTCGATAGCCGGGATCAGGGCAGTGCCGAGCGGTTGCACATCCTGAATGGCGGATCCGGTGTGTGGCGCTGCCGTACCATCTTCAACTGCACCGACGCATGTCCGCGCGACATCAAGGTTACCGAGGCTATTGAACAGGTGAAGCGAGCGCTGCTCTACGAACAGGTGTAGCTTCGATCGACGTGTTGGTTCGATGGAACAGTGATCGCATCGATAATTGACGGACAGGACAGCCATGAAAAATCCATTCGATTGGGACTACCTGACAACTCCCCCAGCCTCGAGTGATGTATTCGATGCGTTCACCATCGTCTACCTGGCGCTGTTCCTGATCGGTTTCATAGTCTCGGTCTATCTCAACTACCGTCCGTGGACCAAGCCTATTGGTAGCATGGTTCGACGTACCGCAGTAATCAAGGCTACCGGGATCGCGATGTGGGTGTTCGGGATAGGGCTGTTCTTCTTCCTGATCCGCCTGCTGCAGATCAATCCATTGAGTTTCGGCGAGCCAATCTGGATGTGGCTCAGCTTTGTCGCCGCGATCGCAATGTGTATCTGGATCGCCGTGTACTGGAGCAATTCACGGAAACCTGCGGTTGCGCCAGCGGGTTCCCGGGTAGCGGGCACCCGTCATGGAGCGCCACAGACACAGCCAGTCAAGCGCCCCGTTCGCCGGAAAACGAACCTTCGGTAGCGCATCTATCGAGA
This sequence comes from uncultured Chloroflexia bacterium, assembly GCA_963763125.1. GTDB lineage: Bacteria > Chloroflexota > Chloroflexia > Thermomicrobiales > UBA6265 > JACCYX01. The sequence goes on along the minus strand of CAVXMV010000005.1, from coordinate 2,760,509 downwards.
GACAATACAAAACCGGGGAGGATCTGTTCGATCCTCCCCGGTTTCATTTTCAGGTGTAGCCGTGCACCCTCTTTCGATATGGTCTTTCCGGCTTAACCGAACTCGTATGCTCCAATAGGGAGACCCCACATCACCCGGGGAGTGCTGCTTAGGGCTGCTATCTTCCGATCCTGACCCGATTCACAGTTCCCCGCCGCGCGGGACCCTACTTTCATCACATCGTGGAACAGCCAGTCCCACAAAGTCATACCTGGAGAGGGAATTCAACCCCGCTATGGCGGATTGCGGGTTCAGGGCACCGCCAACTCCCCATCTAGCACGACTTCATTCAGTATACCCGCAGTTGAGTCCAGAATCTAAGATGGATCGGGCGGCAACGCGCGATCTGCTGGCCACTCAATGGGTCGGGGACCCGCATCTGCCATATCGGGGTTTTGTGAAAGCCGTCGACGCACCGAAACAGTCAGCTCGTCGAGCACGCGAATCTGGCATGCCAGGCGTGTGGTTTCCTTCCGTGACGAAAGCTCGGAAAGCCGAAGCTCTTCGGCCTCCGTAATCGGGGTTGGCTCGCCATCGATCACTTCCACCCGGCACGTCGCACAGCGGGCGTTTCCCCCGCAGCGGTGGAGAATGTCGATTCCGGCATCCTCGATGCCAAGTACCAGTCGCCGCCCTTCGGCCACATCAATCGATCCAACGTCCTCAACCTGTACAACCGGCATGCGTGTACTCCCCAAACCTGCGTGACTGCCACACTTCTACAGACATTCGGAGCAAGCATCGCTCCGCTGGATACGCGACCCTACCACCGGGTGGGCACCTTCGGGAACCCACAGGGGGTTCCCTACAAGAATGTTCATCACCCGTTACCAGGGTGGACAAATGAAATCTCAGTGGAACGCGCTTCAGGCGTTGAAATGCAGGCCCTTAACCATCTTCAACCGGTGCATGTTGATAAATTCGACAGCGTGCGTGCCCGTCAGGTGAATGCTGCCGAGATGTCCGTCGAGCACATTTCCGGTCAGGAACCGGTAACGCACGCCGCGATCCTCAAGCACCCGGGTCGAGACGAAAATATCCTCGGCGAATCGGGCGAAGATGCTGTAGGCCACGTCGTCGGCAATCATCAGGTCGTCGACCGCGAAATCGAGCCACACGTTGAAGTCGTGCGAAAAATGCTCGACATCAGGTTCGCCAATCAGGTGAATGCCATCTGCGTCCCGCAACAGGGCCATGGTCCCAATCGTGAATGCCTTGTTCGCCGACTTGTTCTTGATCCAGTCGTCGCCAAAATGCTTCAGGAGCGTCTTGACGACATCGTCGAACACCGCTTCCGACAGTGACGGATGATCGCCTGCCATCATTGACCTCCATATCCTGATGCTGAGTCACCCCAGAGTTCGGCGCGAGCGCCACATACCGTCACGGAATGTGGTCTCCTATCCCGTATACTACCAACCAAATCAGTCTCTGTGGATGTCGTTGCCGGAGAATCATGCATGCCCAGTTTGATCGATGTCATCTTTCGTCGTGTGCCGGTCGAGCCCGAAATCCCGGTCTGCCCCGACCACAGGATCGAAATGCGCTTGCGCGGCAAACTGGGGAAGCCGACTCGGTTCGCCGAACAGGCCGAGTCCGAATACACGATGATCTATTTCTGCCCCGCGGAGGAGTGCAACCAAACCGCGACCCGCGTGCGCGTGCGCACCCAGATCCCTGTACCCGGTGAATCGCCTGAGCGCCCCACGTTCTCCCGACCCGGTGAGCAGCGGACACTCTAGCGCAGAATGACCACAGCCAGCGACCCGACTAATTCGGGCCGTTTGCCACGCACCATTCAGTTCGTGTTTTCGTCCTGGTAGCGCCCTTCGTATCCCATTGCCGTCGCTGCAGCCATCCCGACGAACACCAGCTGCATCACCCGGGCATCGCGCTGCACGCGAAATCCTTCCGGATTCAATACCGAGAGCAACGACGTCGATCGTCCTGTGTACCCCGCATCCCAGACTGCGGTGTGAATCGTGACCCCACTCCGCCCCAGGCTGGAGCGAGGACGGCCCAGCGCCATCAGCGAGGACGGCAGCGACACGATTTCATTGTAGAGGATGTGATACGGCCCCGGTTCGAGCGTGATCCAGCCATTCGCGTCGAACTCAAGCGGTACCAGTTCCGGCAACTCCCTGTCCGCGGAACGTTGCCCGATCGTGCCCTGACCAAGGTACTTGCTGATCTCGCGCAGGGTGACGTCGAAGCCGTTGGGCTGCAATTGCCCCTCGAGGTCGATGTACTCGGCGAGCAATGGCCGATCGCCTGAAACGATCAATTGTCGCAATTGTTCGCGACTGAGTACCCCACCGCTGCCTTCCATCAATTCCGCATCTTCAGTCATAGCGCTCAACTCGCCTCCTCCAATCCATGAAAGCATGGGCCAAACCACCTACCTACAGTATGATCCACAACAGGTGATCCAGGCGTGCAAACCCTGACTAACGGATTCCTGCGGGTTGCCACGCTTGCGCCATGGCAACGATGTTTGCGAGTGCTGGACCAACTCCGGGGACCACACCCCGTTTAATTCATTGACCTTCGATAAAGATCCCGGGAGTGACGCACGAGATGATCGCGATTCTGGAAGCCCAACGTGCGGGACTCCTTCGCCGCAAGCACTGGGTTCCCAACATCATTGCTGGAGTAATCGTCGGCGTGGTCGCCCTGCCGCTCGCCATGGCCTTTGCAATTGCGACCGGCGTCAAACCAGAGCAGGGACTATACACAGCGATCATAGCTGGCATTATCGTCTCCCTGTTCGGCGGTAGCCGGGTCCAGATAGCGGGTCCCACCGGTGCGTTCATTGTCGTGCTGGCCGGGATCGTTGGTACGTATGGCCTCGCCGGTTTGCAATTGGCAACCCTGATGGCCGGCATCATCCTGATCCTGATGGGCCTCTTCCGGATGGGCGTCATCATCAGGTTCATCCCTGCTCCAGTGATCGTCGGATTTACGGCCGGGATCGGCGTCGTGATCTGGACCGGGCAATGGCCAGCATTCTTTGGGTTCGATTCTCCGGAGGGTGAGCATTTCCACGAGAAGCTGCCCGATATGATTCGCTCACTTCCCGAACTCCATGTCGCGACCACGGCCCTATCCCTGATTGGGCTCGCAATCCTGATCTACGCGCCACGAGTGAAGAGGCTTCGCCGGATCCCCGGCCCCCTGATGGCGATGGTCACGGTCACCCTGCTCCAGATCGCTTTCGGCTTCGAAGGCGTTGCCACAGTCGGCAGCACCTTTGGCGGAATTCCGACTGGACTACCCCGCTTCACACCGCCCGAGATCTCAGCCGACCTGGTGGTCGATCTGCTTGGCCCTGCCTTCACTATTGCCATGCTTGGCGCAATCGAGTCTCTCCTCTCGGCAGTCGTTGCCGACGGTATGGCCGGAACGCGGCACGATTCCAACCAGGAACTCTCCGGACAGGGAATCGCCAACATTGGGACTGCGCTGTTCGGCGGAATCGCTGCGACTGGCGCGATCGCGCGAACCGCCACCAACATTCGCAACGGAGGAACGAGTCCGATCGCCGGAATTGTTCACGCACTGACGTTGGTTGCGATCATCCTTGTCCTGGCGCCGATGGCCGAGTACATTCCTCTCGCCGTTTTGGCATCGATCCTCTTTGTCGTCGCCTGGAACATGAGTGAGGCCAAACATTTCGTCTGGATGGTTCGACGCGCACCGCTCGCAGACGTCGCGATCCTGATCATCACCTTCCTCCTGACGGTATTCGCCGACCTCGTTATCGCGGTCAATGTCGGCGTGCTGCTGGCCACGGTCCAATTCTTGCGCCGCATGGCCTCATCGGTGGATGTCTCGCCGGTTAGCGAGCGCCAGGTCAACGCCGATCACGTCGAAAACGGTGGCTCGGCTCGGGAGCTTCCGGAAGGAGTGCTCGTCTACGCAATCGAGGGGCCTTTGTTCTTCGCGGCGGTCGAGACGTTCGAGCGTGCCCTTGCGCAAACGCATACCGATCCGGAAGTGCTCGTCATCAGACTCAACAGGGTGCCATTCATCGATGTCACCGGGTTGCAGATGCTGGAAGAGGTCGCCGCCGATGTCAGGTCGCGGCATGTACAGGTCATTCTCTGTGGGGCCAATGCCCGCGTCTTCAACAAGCTGATCCGGGCAGAGGTCATTGGCGAGGCGTATGCCACACACTACCGGGCGACCCTTGCGGAAGCGCTTGATCTCGCAGAGTACCTTGTTTCGACCAATGCCAAAGTGCCAATGCTCGTCTGACATTTCGCCGCAAATCGATTAGTTGCCCGGCTCCGGAGGAACAGTGCCCTCGCTTCGATCCTCATCTCTTCACACATTGCGTCACCGGGACTTCCGGATGCTCTGGATCGCGGACAGCATCGCCATTTTGGGCGCCCAGATCCAGATGGTCGCGATCACATGGCAAGTCTTCGAGCTCACCGGCGATCCCCTGAAGCTCGGGTTGCTCGGTCTCTTCCGGTTCGTTCCAGTCCTGTTCTTCGGTCTCTACGGTGGTGTGATCGCTGATCGGCGCGATCGCCGGTCCATCCTCGTCGTCACCCATATTCTGCTCATGGCTACCACGGCAGTGTTGATGACGGCCACAGCGCTCGATTCCGTGACAATGGTCCTCATCTACACTGTCACCTTCGTAGCATCGGCGGTGAACGCCTTTGCGGGTCCTGCGCGGCAGGCGATCATACCCGCACTGGTGCCCCACAATGAGATTGCCGGGGCGGCCACTGTGCTCAATCTCGCGATGCAAACAGCCCAGATCGGCGGGCCTGCCCTGGGCGGACTCATCATCGGAACATTTGGGCTCAGCGTAGCCTATGCTGTCGGCACGGTATCCTTCGTGGCCGTAATCGTCGCGGCGCTCCTGATAACGGTCCGGGAGCGCATTGTCGTGACATCGGCCAATGGTCTCACGGCAGTCATCGACGGCTTGCGCTTCCTGTGGACTACGCCGATCCTGCTGTCAGTCATGGCACTCGATTTCATCGCCACATTCTTTGCGGCAAGCACCACCCTGATGCCAATCTTCGCCGAGAGCATCCTTCGAATGGGCCCCAATGGACTTGGGCTGCTGTTGAGCGCGCCGGCCGTGGGAGCCGTCATCGGTAGCCTCGCGATGAGTGTCGCGCCAATCCCCCAGCGACCCGGGGTCGGCATCATCCTTGCGATTGTGGCCTATGGATTATGCGTGTTCGGATTCGGCGTGAGTTCCGCGATCTGGCTTTCGCTCCTGTTCCTGGCAGGAAGCGGGGCGGCAGATTCGATCAGCATGGCGATGCGGCATTCAATTCGCAACCTCGTCACGCCGCCCGAATACCGGGGCCGGATCGCTGCTGCACACACAACGTTCGCCCGGGGCGGACCTCAACTCGGTGAGATCCGCTCCGGCGTAATGGCGAGCATGTTTGGTGTCCAGGCGGCGGTTGCGATCGGTGGACTCGCAACCGTGATTGGCTGCCTGGTGATGGCCCGGATCGTACCTGGGCTCGTTCGGTACCGGACGGCCCCGGTCGAAATCGAGGAGGATGGCCCGGTCTTTACCCAGGTCACACCGCAGACGCCCCAAAGCTTGTAAGCATCTCCCAGACCTTGGCGGGCTTGTCCACCATCAGTACCACCAAATCGGTCTTGTCGGCCATCTCGACGGCGGTCTTGACCGCTTCGAGTTCATCGAGCACGATCGATATGTTGCTGGCATCCATTCCGCCAGCCACCGCCGATGCGCTGAGGATGCTGGATATCTCGCCGCTCCTGCGGCCGCGGGTGTTGTCATCCTCCCGGATCACAATCCGATCGAACGTCTTCCCGGCCAGGTCACCGAACGCTTGCATGTCTCCGTCTGAGCGGTCGCCCGGCACGCTGATCAGGGCAACGGTGCGCTCGGCTTCCATGCGCTTCACGAAGTCGGCGATTGCCTCCAGGCCAGCCATGTTATGACAATAGTCAACGACCACTCGCTTGCCGCCAAGATCGAGCAGGTTGAAGCGGCCCGGAGTCTGGTAAAAGCTGCTCGTAAAGGTACGGAGCGCGAGGCGTATGTGATCGAGTTGCACATCGTCGGCCAGGGCAGCACATGCGGCCGCCATCGCGTTCGCGATGTTGACTCGGGCCCGCCCTTCGAACGTCGCCGGGATTTGGCTGGCCAGAAGCAACGACGTTTCACGCCGGTGCTCGATCATGGTGACCATTTCCCCTTGCCGTGTCTGGCGCAGGAGCACCGCACGTCCTCGCTCGCGGATGTGATCGCGAATCACCTGGTTGTCTTCGTCCATGCCGAAGAAGATGATCTCGCCGCGGGCGGTCCTGGTCATGTCCACGGTCCACTCGTTGTCCGCGTTGAGCACGGTTGCGCCATCGCGCAACACACTCTGCGGAACCACCGCCTTGACCCGGGCAAGCTCGGCCATCGTGTCCACACCCTTGAGTCCCAGATGGTCGCTCGTGACATTGGTGACGACAGCAACGTTGCAGCGGTCGTATCCGAGACCAGAGCGCAGGATTCCGCCTCGAGCGGTCTCCAGCACCGCATAATCGATCGTAGGGTTCTTAAGTACCATCCGCGCGCTGGTTGGTCCACTCATGTCGCCAGCCATGATCTGCGAGCCATCGATGTAGATACCATCGGTGGTAGTCATCCCGACTTTCTTGCCGGATGTCTTCATGATGTGCGCGATCATCCGCGACGTCGTGGTCTTGCCGTTGGTGCCGGTGACGGCGATGATCGGCACGCGTGACGCCGCACCCCTCGGGAAGAGCATTTCGACGACCGCTCGCCCAACGTGACGCGGATGCCCTTCGGTTGGATGCGTGTGCATCCGGAAGCCGGGGCCCGCATTGACCTCCACGATGGCGCCGGCCGATTGCCGCACCGGTTGTGCGATGTCCTCGGCGATAAAATCGATCCCCGCTATGTCGAGGCCAACGACCATCGCCGCTTGACGGGCGATTTCGACATTGTCCGGATGGATGTCATCGGTGCGGTCGATCGATGTCCCACCAGTGCTCATGTTCCCGGTGAGCTTAAGCTGGACGAACATGCCCTCCTCTGGCACCTCATCCAGCCCAATCCCAATGCGTTCGAGCACTTCGATGGTTTGTTCGTCGATCGTGATCCGGGTCAGGATTTTCTCGTGGCCAACACCGCGCCGGGAATCGGCGTTTGTCATCTCGATCAGCTCGCGAATAGTATGCATCGCCATCGCCGACGACATGTGCCGGAACGCGTTCGGCAACAGCGACTACCTGGTTATCCACAACCAGGATCCGGTAGTCCTTGCCCGTCACGAAACTCTCGACGATCACCGATTTGTCGCGACTTTCACGGTATGCCACAGGAAAGAACTCTGTGACCTCGTCATCGCTGGTCAGATTGATGCAAACACCTCGCCCGTGATTGCCATCGCCGGGCTTGAGCACCACCGGATACTGAATGCGCCTGGCAGCCCGGATCGCGTCCTCGACATTGCTCGCCGTCTGACCGCGCGGCACCGGTATCCCGACATCATGGAGCAGCCGGTTTGTGAGCTCCTTGTTTTTCGCGACCTCAACAGCAATGTTGGCAGTTTCCGAGGTGACGGTGGCCCAAATTCTCCGCTGGAATTTGCCGTGCCCAAGCTGTACGAGAGATCGTCTCGGATCGAGGCGAAGCACTGGAATGCCGCGGCGTTTTGCTTCCTGCACGATTGCGCCGGTCGATGGGCCATACGCCAATCGCTCGGCAATCTTGATCACCATTTCCAGCTCGCGCTGATAATCGAAGTCTGTTTCCGTCTTGTAGAGCAGGTGGTTCAAGAGCCGGAGTGCAAGTTTCCCGGCAGCGAGCCCGACATCTTCCTGGTCGAACTGGAAGGTGACGTTGTAAACACCTTTCTCGCCAGTGCCCCGTGTCTTGCCTCGCCCCACCTCGGCCCCCGCAAGGTTCTGCACCTCCAGGGCGACGTGTTCCATCACGTGGCCCATCCAGGTGCCTTCGCGCAAGCGTTTGAGGAAGCCACCCGGCTTGCCAATCGAGCAGCCATGGTCATACAGCGAAGGAATCAATTCCACGAGTTGTTCGTAAAACCCGGGGATCTTGTTGGACGGGCGTTCTTCCAGCTCACCGATATCCACCACATAATGGATTATTGGCATCCTGGCCCAAATGTTTGGCCCTCGATAGACGGCCGTTTCCCGAATCTCCAACACTGAATCCACCTCCGTCACCGATCCACGCTTCCCCTTCCCGGGGATCTGCGCCGTCCGGTCGATCACCACACCTGGGCTGCCTGCCGCCGATTCCAAGCCGATGTGAACCACAAAGCACCATGTTTGCGCGGTAACGCAATCATGGTGCTTCAAATACCGAACAGTCCGCAACCATTTCGATTGATCACTCGAGCGCCATCCAGATCGCCGGGGCCCGATTCGGCCTAACCCATGACAAGCGCCCGGGATTTCATGTCGTACCGTCGTCCCGGCGTGAGCAGGTGAAGCCGAGCGTTGCTCACCGTGATTTCGCCATATGCCTTGACCTGGAAGATATCGCTGAAGATCTCCGAGCCATCGACAATCGTCACACTGTGGCGGCCGATTACTTCGATCACGCCCTGATCGTCGATGATCGCCGCCGTATCTTCGTCGATGCCAAGGCCGAGCAAACCAGGGTTGGACGCCACCAGCGACAGCAAGCGGCCGATCCTGTCGCGTTGGCGAAAGTGTTGGTCGATGATGACGTTCGAAATCAGCCCGAATCCTGCCACCATCTGCGCCATGCGCAACTTCGGGGTGCCACCGCTCGCGCCCAGCGCCACCATGTGCGCGGACAGGATCGATGCCCCGGCACTCGTACCGGCCACGATCACGCCATTCTGGTTCGCATCGCGCACGAGTTGCTCGAATCGAGTGCCACCGATCATTGCCGACAAGCGCATCTGGTTTCCGCCCGTGAGGAAGATTCCGGTCGCGTCCTTGACGTGTTCGGTAACGTGCTCGCTGTTGGCGTCCTCGCGACTGCTGATATAGATTACTTCGGCAGATTCAACCCCCATCCCGAGGAAAATTGCCTTGTAGCGCAGTCCTGCGGTTTCAATAGAGGATGCCGTCGGCACTATGACAATCCGGGCCTGCTTGCCACCGGCGATTTGGGTAAAGGTGGAGAGAATAATCTTGTCGTCGAGCTTGTCTTCGGCCCCGCCAATCGGCATCAGGACACCGCGTCGAACCACAGGGGAAGGTTCGGATATCGGGCGTTCCGCCGATGCTGGGGCTTCGATTGCAGACATGAGAACGAGATCCTGTCCGGGTAACAGATCGGGGGTATGCCAAAGAAGCAACGATAGCGTCCGGAGATTACGCGCCTCGTTGCACGTGCCGAGCAATGCATTTGCTTCTCGCGCCGGACTTTACCGCGATTACCTATGGAACGTCAACGAGATGATTAGGGGATTACGCTCGAAAACGGCAGTCTCGTCGCCGAAGGATGTCGCATATCGCACTCAGATCACGCATTATCATGGTACCACTACGTGACACAAAGGCGTCTTCACGATCGCAGGAGTCTCACTACCGACCGGCACGCATGGGCCTACGCACCAAAAGGCAGTCCTCCAGCAACATGGCGCATCCCCTGATCGAACGATTGACCGCAGGTATCGTCCTTGGTGACGGCGCCATGGGCACGATGCTTTTCGATGCCGGCCACACCGCAGACGAATGCCTGGAATCGCTCAACGCGACCCATCCCGAAACCGTGGCCTCGGTTCACCGCCAGTACATCAATGCCGGCGCCGAGTTGATCGAAACGAACACGTTTGGCGGCAACCGATACCGGTTGGCGACGCATGGACTCCAGGACCGGGTCCGGGACGTGAACAAGCGGGGGGTCCGAATTGCCCGCGAGGAGCGCGAAATCAGCGGCACGTCAGTCATTGTCGCCGGGTCGATTGGTCCCACCGGCCGCACGATCGAACCGTTCGGCACCCTCTCCCGCGAAGATGCAACCGCCGGGTTCCGCGAGCAGATAGAGTTCCTGCTCGAAGCAGGGGTCGACCTGCTTGTGATCGAAACGATGGGCAGTCTCGGTGAAATGGACTGCGCGATCGATGCCGCCCGGGCCGCGTCCGATTTGCCAATTGTGGCGATGATGACGTTTGCAGAAGACGGACGCACGCTTTCCGGCCGCCACCCCGAGGAAGTGGTCCGCGAACTGGCCACCCGCGATATCGACGTCATCGGCGCCAACTGCTCGGTCGGTCCGCAGCGTTTGCTCGGCGTAATTTCCAGGATGAATGCGGAAATCGAGCGACCTCCGGAAGGCAGCGCGGAAACCGTTCCTTGCCTGCATGCCGAATGCCGGTTGGCCAACCATCGTTGGCTCTCGGGTGGTGTATCGATCGTCACCGGAATACTTCGCGGACTTCGCACGGTCGGCGGCCAAGGCGGGCGCACGGCTCATTGGTGGATGCTGCGGCACGACCCCCGCACACATTGCGGCGATGCGGATCGTGATCGACGAAATCAATGCCGAGAATTCCGGCCTTGAACCGAATTCCAGGCGCACCAGTCGCGACCGGCGCCATCGAAGCCGGCCCAACCATCGTCATGCAGGACGACGACACGACGAGATCCAGAAAAAACTCGGCAAGCAAGTTCCTCCGCTGCGTGGAGGTCGACCCGCCGAAGGGCCTCAACCCCAAAAGTCACTCGATGGCGCGCGGCTGCTCAAATCTGTGGGCGTGGATGCCATCAACGTCGCTGATTCCCCTATGGCCCGGGTCCGGATGAGCGCGATGACCCTCTGTTACCTGATCCAGCATGAGGTTGGGGTTGAAACGATCATCCACTTCACGACCCGTGATCGCTCGCTGATGGGACTGCAATCGGAGTTGTTGGGCGCCCACGCCGCCGGGGTCCGCAATATCCTGGCCCTGACCGGCGATCCGCCCAGCCTCGGCGACTACGCCAGTTCCAGCGCGGTGTACGATGTCGATTCGATCGGGCTGATCCGCATCATCCGCCAGATGAATGAGGGCGCCGATTTCTCGGGAGCGTCGATCGGGCGTTCCGCCAATTTCACCATCGCCTGCGCGGTAGACCCCACGAAACCCGATCTGGAAGACGAAGCCTGCCGACTGCGCAAGCAAACTCGAGGCCGGAGCCGACTTCGTGATGACCCAGCCGATATTCGATGTCGAGGTCTGGACGAATTTCCTGAACGTATTCGGGGTCGACAAGCTGCCGGTTCCGGTGATGGTTGGCATCCTGCCGCTGCAAAGCTCCAAACATGCCGAGTTCCTGCACAATGAAGTACCTGGCATCACGCTGACCGACCGAGCCCGCGAGCAAATGCGCCTGGCTGGGCCCAACGGCCGAACCGAAGGCGTCAAAATGGCCCAGGATCTCCTGCAACAACTCGTCCCGCACGCCGAAGGCGTGTACCTGATGCCTTCGTTTGGACGCTATGAAGTTGCCGCCGAAGTCCTCGATGTTCTCGGAGGATTCACGATCCTGACCGGGACTGGATCGGGCGAAGCGAATCGTGGTACAATCCGCCTCGCCCGTGAACCGTCGGGATGACGGTTGTGCGCGTCTCACCATCCAATGTAACGAAGCATTCGGCTGGCACTTGAGCCAGGCCACGTATTGATAAGGATCCCGGAATCATGGTTGCCCAGCTGATTCGTTCCATCGAAGCTGAACAGTTCAAGGAAATCCCGCAGTTCGGATCTGGAGACAGCGTTCGCGTGCACGCGAAGGTCGTTGAAGGCACCCGCGAGCGAATCCAGGTCTTCGAAGGCGTGGTCATTCGACGCCGGGGCGGCGGAATCAACGAGAACTTCACCGTGCGCCGTATCGCGGCTCATGGCATTGGGGTCGAGCGCACCTTCCTCATCCACTCCCCTCGCATCGACAAGATCGAAGTCACCCGCTTCGGTCGCGTTCGCCGCGCGAAGCTCTACTACCTGCGCGGTCGAACCGGCAAGGCTGCCCGCATCGTCGAGCGACGACGCGACCTCAGCAAGGGCAGCGCCGCTCGATAAGCGGATATACTCGAGATTCGTGTCAAATGGCCGGTGGTGTTCAAGCCCCCGGCCATTCCTGTATCATCCGCGATCAGGAGCGAAGGTGGCGATGGCGAAAAGCAAGCAGCTGGACACACTGATCTGGGAGCGCCAACTGTGGGAGGGCGGCTATCAGCGCATCGCCGGCGTCGATGAAGTTGGGCGCGGGCGCATTGGCGGGCCCACTTGTGGCAGCCGCCGTCATCCTGCCTGCGCCAACCGTCGATCTTCTCGTGGCCGAGCCAGGATGGCTTGAGATTCGGGATTCCAAGACGATCACCCATCGAAAGCGATCCTCCTTGCCGAATGGATTCATGCCAGCGGTGCCCTGATCAGCATTGCAGCGGTGAGTTGTGAGGAGCTGGACACGATCGGCGTTGCCGCCGCCAATCGCCAGGCAATGGAACGCGCGGTAGCCGGACTCTCGCCAGCGAACCCGACATGCTTTTGATCGACGCGATGACGATCGATCTCGATACTCCCCAGATCGGGATTATCGACGGAGACGCCCAGAGTCTCTCGATTGCCGCAGCCTCAATCGTCGCCAAGGTTCATCGCGATGCACTGATGGTCGATCTCGATCTGTTAGTATCCGGACTACGGATTCGCGAGGCACAAGGGCTACGGTGTGGCCCGCCATCTCGCTGCCTTGTCGGATCGCGGGCCGTGCCCGATGCACCGCCGCTCGTTCGCGCCGGTGAGACAGGCAGCGAGCATCCATGACCACCCGCAGGCCGACGACCGAACTCGGCCGCCGCGGCGAGGACCTTGCCCGCCAGTTCCTGGAACGGCTTGGGTATGTCGTTAGTTGGCCGCAACTGGTATTGCCGCGCTGGAGAAATCGACCTGATCATGCGCGACGGTGAGGAGCTGGTTTTCGTCGAGGTCAAGACCCGACGTGGCGAAGGCGCGGGTCGGGCCGAAGAAGCAGTATCACGAAGCAAATCGCGGAAGATGCTTGCGGCCGGTGAGTGGTACATCACGAGGCACCCTGCATTCCAGGACCTTTTCTGGAGATGCGATCTCGTGGCGATCACGATGCTTTCAAACCGGCCTCCAGAGATAGCCCATTTTGTCAACGCGATCGTGATTGGCTAGGATCAATCGCGCATACGTCTTGATTCGCGTCAGGTGAACGCATGCCAAATTTGGCAAAGGAAAGTCAGGCTACCGATACCGGGCCGTCTATTGAAGACGGCGACCAGGCCGCAGCAAACGGTGAGTGGCAGCGAGCAGTCAATATCTGGGGCAGACATCTCGCAACCGGCGAGTGCGCGGCAGCCGCCAGTCGTATCCGTTGGTTTCTGGATGAAGCATCTGGCACTCCTGCCCCGCCCGTTTCAAAGAGCGCACGCCAGGACGCCTTCGTGATTCTCCTTGTCGGCATTGGCTGCGGCATTGTCGGCACCGCACTCGTACTGATCGGCGAGAACCGGACCGGAACCTCACAGGACGTTCTGGCAGCCTTTGCGTGGACGCTGTATATCGTCGCTGCCGTTCTGGCGGTCATTTATGCTTACAAGATTGGCCGATCCGCCGAAAATGCAACGCCACCAATCGTTCCCGACGATGTGAAGCGCGCAGCCCAGATCGCAGCTTCGCTTGACCCGGTCAGCCCATTGCCAAACTCCTGATCTGACCACTCACCTCGAGTCATGCGAAGATAGTTGAAACTTCAACGCGGTGCTCGAACCCTTCGAACCGCCGACCGACTATCGGAGTACTTCAATGGATCCAGTTTTCCCTGAAGTCGTCCACACCTGGTTTCGGATCGCCATCGGTCGATCAGCACCGCCAGGAAGCACCGCGCTCGGTCAATGTCGCCGTTACTCACAATCAGCGACACCCGCACGAAGGACAACGACCGCAGTGGCGAGCTTGTCCGCCAGAACCTGATCTGGCGTGGCCACGAGATCGGCGCCTACGAAATCGTTCCGGATGATCCCAGCCCGGATCCAGGAAGTGTTGAATGGCTGGATCGCCGAGTCCGCAATCGAGGCCATCATCACCAATGGTGGAACCGGCATCGCAGGACGCGACAACACCTTCGACGTGATTTCTGGCCTTTTGGAAAAACGGCTGGACGGATTCGGTGAGCTGTTCCGGATGCTCTCGTTCCAGGAAATAGGCGCGGCCGCGATGCTATCGCGGGCAATTGCTGGTGTCGCCAACGGCACCGCCATTTTCAGCACACCTGGTTCCAGCAACGCGGTCAAGTTGGCAATGGAGAAGCTGATCGGTCCGGAAATCGGGCATGTCGTCCATGAAATCAACAAATAGCAATCCCCCTTCGTCCATCGCCGCAAATCCTGTTTGGAGACCAATCGCGTGAGTGTTCGTAAACCGCAAATTCTCAAGGGCTTCCGGGACTACACGCCGGACCAGATGCGGCTCCGGCTGCAGGTGATTTCGATTTTCCGTACCGTGTTCGAGCGTCACGGTTTCGAGCCACTGGACACGCCGGCGCTCGAATACATGGAAATCCTCACCGGCAAGGCTGGCGAGAACGAGAAGCTGATGTACCACTTCCTCGATCAGGGTGATCGCGAAGTCGGACTCCGCTACGATCTCACCGTTCCGCTCGCCCGCTACTTCGCGATGCACCAGCAGGAATCCGTGATCCCGTTCAAGCGATATCACATCGCCCCGGTCTGGCGCGCCGAGAAGCCGCAGCGGGGCCGATTTCGCGAGTTCTGGCAATGCGACGCCGACATCGTGGGTTCTCCCTCGATGCTCGCCGATGCGGAAGCGATCAGCGTCCTCACCGATGCCCTTGACGCCGTCAACCTGGGCCAGGCAGTTGTCGCGATCAACCACCGCAAGCTGCTCGAAGCAATGGCTCGCCTCGCCGGGGTACCGGAAACCCACGCACCGACCGTATTTCGGGCGATCGACAAGCTTGGCAAGATCGGGCCAGATGGCGTCAAACGTGACCTGATCGGGTCAGGCATTGACGACACAGCTGCTGCCCGTGTCGTCGAGCTTGTAACGCGTACCGGATCCACCAGCGAACTGCTGGATGCTGCCGCCATCGACCTCCAGGAGGTTCGCGGGGGTCATGAAGCGGTGGATGAGCTCCGGCAGCTTGTGGGATTCATCGATGCGTCTCCATGTCCGGCCTGCGTCATGGAAGGTCGACCTGTCGCTCGCCCGTGGCATCGACTACTACACGGGTCCGGTGTTCGAAGCGATCGTCGAGGAACCCAAGATTGGCTCGGTTGCCGGAGCCGGCCGTTACGACGGCCTGGTCGGGTCGTTCCTCGGTCGTGAGATCCCGGCCACCGGCATGTCTCTGGGGCTCGAGCGCATCCTCGAGGTGATCCAGGAGTTCGACCTGTTGCCGGTCAAGGCATCGGTCGCAGACTTCTTCGTCGCGGTCTTCCCGGAAACACTGCGCGAGAATGCCCGGATCGCCAATGAGCTCCGCTCATCCGGTCTCAACGCCGATCTCTCGATGCTCTCCAACCGAAGCCTGGGTGACCAGATGAAGTACGCAGCACGGCGCGGCATACCCTATGCGGTGATTGCGGGGCGCTGATGATATCCGACGTCATGCCGCGTTCATACGCGATCTGGCGACTGGCGAGCAGCAGGAAGTTGAGATTGCCGCTCTCTCACAGGAGGCGCAACATCGCATTTACCGGTAGGATGTCCAACAGCGATTTCGTCCGTGCCCATGTGGCTTGATTTCAGGAAGTGTCATGTCTTCAGAACCGGCAACAGAACCGAATCACCAAACGTACATGTGGGTTGTGGCCCACCCCGACGATCTCGAATTTCCGTCTGGAGGGACCGTTGCCAGGTTCGCAAAGGAAGGCAAGCGCATCGTCCTGATCCAGGTCACATCAGGGGACAGGGGCACCACCAACCGGGAGTTCACGCCGGAAGTCCTCTCCGCGACCCGCGAAGACGAAGAGCGCGAAGCGGCCAACCGCCTCGGGGTAGCGGAGGTCGTGTTCCTCCGCGAGCCCGATGGCTCGGTCGTTCCCAACCTCGCCCTGCGGGAACGAATCACGCGGATGATCCGCACTTACCGCCCGGATGTGCTCGTCACCCACGATCCATTCCGGCCCTATGCGCTGCACCCGGATCACCGCGCGGTCGGCATGGCGGCTCACGATTCGGTCTACCCGACGGCTCGTGACCATCTCTACTACCCGGATCACCTGGCCGAGGGACTCGAGCCGCACAAGACAGCTGAAATCTGGTACTTCGGCACCGAATCGCCAGACATCTATATCGACATCACCGATACGTTCGATGACAAGATCAACGCACTCAGGGCGCACCAGACGCAAGTAGGTGAAGCAAAGGACCTTGCGGAGAGGCTGCGCGGATTCTCGGCGGAAGTCGCCAGGGACCAGCCATTCGAGTTGGCCGAAGCCTACAAAGTCGTCAAGATGCGGACCTGATCCAACATGCTGGATACCACTCCCCGCTACGCTGCAATGGCCCAGGGTAAACGCACCTTCGGTTCATCCTGGGATCCAATCATCGTCAGCGAAGCGCCAGGCCGCCTGGAACTGCTGGGCAACCACGTCGATTACAACGGTGGTCTCGTCCTCGCTGGCGCGATCGATCGCGTCGTCGCGGTTGCCGCAGGTGGTCAAATCACAGTCGGGGAAATTGAGCTCGTCGCAGGCGACGTGTCGACCGGCACGCATCGCCTCTCGGTCGACGCGTGCCGAGACTGGCGGAACGACTCTGGATCAACTGGTCCCCGAGAGTACACGTGCGGGGTGATTGCAGCCTTGCACGACGGCGGGAAACCTGTTCGATCCGGAGTGCAAATCTCGATCACCGGCGATGTGCCCCTGGGCTTCGGGATGAGTTCGTCGGCGGCGCTTTGCGTCGCGTTGGTACTCGTCCTCTCGGTGGAGACACTGGGCCAGCGCGACGTCGTGCTTGTCGCCCGCGAAGCAGAACACCGGTGCGGAAGTCCAGTCGGGGCAATGGACCAATCGGCATCGGTCGCTGGCGGTATCATCCTGTTCGATGGAAGAACGACCACCTTTTCGCCCATGTCATCCCGATCTCGGCGATTACGTATTCACAGTCGCCGATTCAGGAGTAAGTCACGCGCTCGGTGAGTCGTCCTATCCGACAAGAGTTCAGGAATCTGACCAGGCCCTGGCCTGGCTACGTCGCTACGTATCCCATGACCTCGCCTCGATCGGCGAGCTTTCACCAGAGGAATGGGCTTCCGTCTCTCCCTCGGATCGCGCAGGGCTGGGCACATTACTGGGACATCGGGTCGACCATGTCGTAAGCGAGGTTGCACGTGTTCGTGCGGGTGTCATCGCAATTGAGGAGTCCGACTGGACAGGCTTTGGCCTGCTGATGACGGAGTCGGGCCGCTCATCCAACACGAACTATGAGATCAGCCATCCGAAGGTCGAGGAGCTGGTTCGGCTTCTCCTGGCACAGGTCGGCGTCATTGGCGCGCGGATGATGGGCGGTGGCGAAGGTGGTCCCGCGTTGGCGCTTATCCACAAGGATGCAGTCACCAATGTGGCCGCAGCACTCGATCGTAATTACTTCCGCCACAACCAGTCGCACCTCACTGGCGAACGGCTCCAGGTCTGCGTCTTCGGCCCCGGTGCGCGGATTGTTTGACTGATACGATATCCGGACCAATCGTTTTGCAACTGGATGTCGTACAGATCTACCTGAACATGGACTGAATTGGGATCCGGCAGGACGACCGAGTTGGCCACCACAAGGGCGGCCACTACCAGTAAGCTACGCGGGAGTAGGGGAAAGTCCGGATTTCTGCCTAATACCCGCGTGAAACGTCCACCTCATTGAGCAAGTCGTCGCCAGCCTGGTAGCGCCGGATGTTCTCGGCAAACAGCTGCAACACGCGAGTCCGGAACTGTGGTGTGGAACCTGCCGTGTGGCCGGTGATGATCAGGTTGGGCGCATCCCACAGAGGATCGTCCTCGGGCAATGGTTCTGGATTGGCGACATCGAGCCCGGCACCACCCAGCATCCCGGATTCGAGAGCAGCGATCAAGTCGGCCTGGACCACACTCGTGCCTCGACCCACGTTGTAGAAATACGCCCCATCCTTGAATGCCTCGAACCTCGCTCCATCGAATAGCCCAACCGTTTCGAGAGTGTGAGGGACGCTGCTGATAACGTGATCCGCTTCCCCCAGAACGCTATTCATCGCATCAATCGACACAACGCGATCCACGAATTGAGGCGTGCTGCTGCTTGCGGCCGAGCGACGAACACCGATGACGTGGACCCCGAATGCCTTAAGTCGCTCCGCGATCGCACTCCCGATGGCGCCCACCCCAACGAGCACTGCTGTTTGCCCGGCAAGCTCGAATACGGTTTCCATACCGACGCCGCTCTTCCACGCGTGACGTTGCTGGGCCGCCATCAAGGCGGGAAACCCCCGGGCGAATGCCAGCATCATGCCAATCGTGTGCTCGGCCATGTTCGACGCCATCACGCCGCTGCCGTTAGTGAGCAATATCCCGCGGTCGCCAAACCCATCGCCAACCACTCGTTCGACACCAGCTCCGGCAGTCTGGATCCATTTAAGCCGGGTCGCCTTGTCCAGCGTTTCGCGAGGGCTTACCCATCCGACAAGGGCAGCGTCAGCTGACGCGAACTGATCGTCAGCGGCATCTGGACCGGCTATATCGAAAGCGATATCGGGGAACTGCGAGATCAGTGAGGAAACATCCACCGGGCCAGCGCCAAACGAAATGACGATTCGAGAAAGGGGTTCGCGGTTGGTCATGGTTAGCGGGTACTCCTTGAATCAACGAAGACTGCGGCTCGCCAGTTCGTGGCGAGCCGCGTTCGATCAGTATTCGAGGATATCAGTTTGGCTTCATCGGGGCGTTGGGCTCAAAGACCCACTCGCTCGCGCGTGGTAATGCTATCCGCCGATCTGCGACATTCCGCGAATTGTGTGGACATCGCCTTCTGCCACGCGATGCCCCCACGGCTTGTACCAGACCCCACCGCGAATCCGCTGCAACATGTCATCGTCCGAAGCGCCTTCGCGCATCATGTCTCGCAAGTTCACTTCATCCGGCCTCAACAAGCATAGCCGGAGATTGCCATCGGAAGTCAGTCGAACTCGATTGCAACTTTCGCAGAACGGGGCCGAGATGGGTGAGATGAATCCAATCGTGCCCTGGGAGCCCGGTATTCGCCACGTACGGGCCGGGTCGGATGGATCGGCATCAACCTCTTCAAGTGGGCCAAACTCTTCTTCCAGGCGCTCCTGCGTCTCGGCAGAGGTGACCAGGCCCTGATCATAAACGACACCGACACCTTCCATTGGCATGATCTCAAGAAAGCGTACCTGCCAAGGTCGATCGATCGTCAAACGCGCCATTTCGGCGACATCGCGATCGTTCTGATCCCGAACCACCACTGAGTTGAGCTTGATCGGAGTCATCCCAACGGCCTCGGCTGCCTCGATCCCCTGCCACACCAGATCGAATCGTCCGCCCCTGGTCATCATCTTGAACTTGACTGGATCGAGGGTGTCGATGCTGATGTTGACCCGATCGAGCCCCGCCTCCTTGAGATCGCCTGCCATGCGACCGAGCAGAAGAGCGTTGGTCGTCATCGAGAGTTCCCGGATGCCCGGGAATGCCTTCATCTCACGCACGAGATCGACCAGGTGCGGCCGAATCGTCGGTTCGCCCCCTGTGAGCCGCAGCTTGGTAAATCCCAGTTGGGCGCACAGGCCAACGACCCGGATCAGCTCCTCATCGGTGAGCATCTCGTCGCGAGGCTGGAACTTCATGCCAATCGCCGGCATGCAATAGAGGCAGCGAAAATTGCAGCGATCGGTCAGTGAAATCCGCAGGTAGTTCATTCGACGACCGAACTGGTCGCGAACGCCCTTGGCGGCAACCGGATCCGTGATGAGTCGAACTGCGGTGTCCATGGAGAATTCCTTGTCCAGCAATCGGAGGAAGCCAACGAGCAACTCCGTAGTCAATCATTGACTAATGATACTCCCATACCCTATCAAGCCGGAACCGTAAGGTCAATCGATTATATCCGGATGTACGTTCAGTACTCCCAGTTTGGTCGTTTGGTTCTCAATGCCCATGCAATCCTGAGGCGCCGCGACGTGACAGCCGAAGAACCTCCCGGCAAAGCCAGATCCTGAAGTGCCCGTCGGGGCACCGCTGCCACAGACCGGCCTTGCCGGATGCTCCGCACTCTTCTGGCGTGGAAGTGGCCAGTCTTGTTCCGGCCAGGGATTCAGGCTTCACGAAACGGGCGTCCCGGTTCTGGAAAGATGGTCGAGGATCACGTCAACATCCTCGATACACATGATGACGACAACATCGCCCTGCCCCGCAAGTTCCAGTGCCTTCTCGAACGCCGAGTACTCGTTGGCGGCCGTGAGAACATCCTGGTGCTGCGATTCAGCAACACCCCTGAGAAGTAGGTCGAGGATATCCCCGGACTTTCGCCCGCGAAGGTATTTCACAGTGTCCTTGGCGATCACGATGTCGGCCTGGGCTCCCGCCAGCCTTCCCAGTTCAATCAATGCATCGTCTGGCCGGTCTCCCGCCGATCCGATCGCCGCGATCAATTTTCCGCCCTCGGCGAGCAACCCGCGGCCCAACATCAGCAAATACTTGAGGCCAGCCACGTTGTGCGCAAAGTCCACAACAATCGTGGCGCCATCCAGTTCGAAGACATTGAGGCGGCCGCGATTCTGGTCCACTACATTGCGGAATTTCGCCAGACCAGTTCGCACCTGATCGACATCCAGTCCCAATGCGAGCGTTGCAGCGGCGGCACACAAGGCATTTTCCAGCATGTGGTGCGCCTTGCCGCCGAAGGTGATCGGGATGTCGTTGAGATCGGTCAGCACCTCTCCGACGTTTTCGTGACTGAAATGCACCAACCCGTGTTCGACCCACAATGCCCATCCGCCCTGCTCCCGCTGGGCAATCACGGCCGGGTTGTCATGAACGCGCGACACGAGGAACGGTCGCGCCACAATCGTGTCGCGCATGGCCAGCACCAGGGGGTCGCCAGCGTTGAGCACTGCAAATCCCCCTGGCCTGGTGACCTGAGGCACTACCTGCTTGACTCTCGCCAATTCCTCGACCGTATATACCCCCTGCAGACCGAGGTGATCGGCCGAGACATTTGTCACCACGCTAACATCGTTGCTCTCGTAGCCTAGGCCGCGAAGCAGGATGCCACCTCGAGCCGTTTCCAGGACCGCGACATCGAGGCCGGGTTCCTCGAACACCCGCGCCGCGCCGGCGGGCCCGGTGAAATCACCTTCCAGCACCGTCTCGCCCTGGATCACGACTCCCGACGACGACGTCCAGCCGACACGTCGTCCGCTCTCCATGAGGATCGATGCAATCAGCCGCGTCGTTGTGGTCTTTCCGTTGGTGCCAGTCACGCCGACGATCGGCAGTGATCGATTCGCGTCGGCAAGCATTTCCGGCTGCTGGTCTGGCGCTGCATCCGTTTTCGCCAGTGCCTGCAGGTGCGCGAGCCGTTCGGGCAGGTTGTCGATCGACCCGGAAACGATCGCGAAGGCAGTTTCCGCGAGCAACTTGCCGAATGCGCGGTGAGACCAGGAAAAGGCGACCGCGAAATGATTCGGCGCCTCCATCCTACGGGTTTCGACCTCTGGCCTCGGAGTGCCGGTGCGGTCGTGAAGGACATTGACCGTTTCCGTGAGCAACGTCAGGAGGCGCTCAGTCGAAACCGGGATCAGGTCCACTGGCTGCGGGATGTCACCTATCGCAAAAGCGGCGGCGAACTTCTCCGCGACGACCGGCCAATCACCTTGTGCATCGATCTCCAACTTGATGGCTGGCCGCAACATGAAAAGGTTCGGACCGTCGAGGTCTCGAATCTCCGCGATCTTCATTGGGCACCTCATACAGGCCTGAATGCCTGGCGACCTCAACTCACATCCGGATCAGGATGCGATGATCTGGATCCCGACAACGAGCATGTTGTAGACCGCGTGCGTGATCACTGCCGAAGTTGTTCCAAAGTACTTTCGCTGCACACCCAGCAGAATACCAACCCCGAACAATCCGACCAAAATGAACGAGAAGTCGTATTGCACATGGAGTGTGGTCCAGAACAGGGCTGCAATGACGATCCCGAACCGCGGCTGGATTGCGCCCCGAAACAGGACCTCCTCACCAATCCCCGCCGTCAAGCCGATGAGCAGCGCTCCAATCGGGTTGTCGAGGCCATTGGTCATTTGATCCATGGTCTCGTCGAGGTTGTCCACCACGTCTGGCTGGAAGGCAACTGTCAGGGCAGAACCGATCATGCTCACTACAAAGCAGGGAATCACCATTGCCAGGCTGATGGCGGCCGTTTTCATGCTGGGCATCGTCAGCCCAAGCCGCTTTGTCGCATCCTCACCGGTTCGATAGATGCGGTAGCCAACAGCCACATAGGCGATACCCACAAACGTCGCAGCGGTCAGGACCAGGTAAAACGCATTCTCGGTGAGTGACGTCGCTTCGTCGCTCCCCACATCCACCGGGCCAGATTGGATGGCAGCAATGATGAGGAATGCGGGAATCCAGATCACGAATGCCAGTCCACAGAGATCGATCGGCGAGTTCGGATCCATCGGTGTGAATCGGGCGACGAGTTTCCGGAATGGCTTGATGAGCGGAAGGAGGAAGGCAATGCCGCTGGCGAGGATGAATGGGCCTTCGCCGAGATCGGTGGTGGTCATCAGCGCGGTACCGGCCACGGTCAACAAGCCACCTGGAAGACCAAAGAGCAGATAGATGCCGACGCTGGCAGACCGATCAGTCTTGGCCCGATTGGCCCAGAACACGATTCCGTACAGGATGGCAATCACGACGGCAGTCGAAATCAAGGTGAAAAGGTTGTCGAGCATGTTTCGTGTGCAGGCCTCGCATGAGTGGCAACATGGTTGCCAGGACAGAAGCAGGAGCCTTCAGGCAACCTCCGGATCAGGCCACGCATGCTTGAAGCGATCGACCCGTTGCAAAGTATATAGTCGCCGTCATCCATTTCACGGAAAGTATGGGTCACGATGCTAGACTGAACGCGCAATTGGCGAACGCCAGCCTCACGCGATCCGCGTTCATCCCGGCGCGGATGCATCCTCTTCGCCATTATTCAGACAGGGAGTTGTTGACAAGTGACGGACGGCGGATCGGACAAGTCCCGGGCCCAGACAGCAAAACCCAGACGAGGTGGTCTCGGACGAGGTCTTGAATCGCTGATCCCTTCGTCACCGGTGTCCGTGTCGCTCCACGGACGAATCACCCGATTCGCTCGCTCCTGGAAGTCGGCATCGATCAGATCAGGCCCAACCCCTTCCAGCCACGATCACAAATGGATCAGCAGCAACTCGAAGCCCTTGCCGACTCGATTCGAACTCATGGGTTGATGCAACCGCTAGTGGTCACGGCCAACCGCGCCGACGGTAACTGGACCCTGATTGCAGGCGAACGTCGCTGGCGCGCAGCCCGGATGGCAGGGCTCGACAAGATTGCAGTCATCGTCATGGATGCCGCTCCCCAGGCAATGCTCGAACTCGCGATCGTCGAGAACGTTGTGCGCGCCGATCTCAGCGCGCTTGAGGAAGCCGTTGCCTTTCGCCAGCTGATCGACGATTTCGGGCTCTCACAAATGGATGTCGCGCAACGCGTCGGCCGGTCGCGGGCAAGCGTCGCCAACACGTTGCGATTGCTGGGCGCACCGGATCGCGTTCGCGAAGCCCTCTCCTCCAATCAGATAACTGAAGGGCACGCGCGCGCAATCCTGGGCCTGACCAACACGGCGGACCAACTTGCGGTGCTGTCGATCGTGATCGACAAGGGCCTCAATGTGCGTCAAACCGAGACATTGGTCCGTACGTGGTCTAGTGACAACACCAGTGCACGAGAAGATGCAACCCCACGCGATCCAGATGAAATCCGGATCGAAGACAAACTTCGATCTGCGTTGGGAACCACGGGTTGCCTTCCGCAAGGGCACACGCGATGGTGGGGGCTCGCTCACGATCCAGTTCTTCTCCGATGAGCAACTTCAGGCCATCTACGATCGTCTCGTCGGCGAAGAACTCTGGTAGTGACCGGGTATCATTTGCGTGAACGCAGATGCGACTTTCCGCTCCTGTTCCGAGTCACCCACACACAGCAGTACAAGGACCTCTCCAACCATGGCAACCCGAGAAGACATCACCCGCTCCCTGAGTGACACCATTGAACGCGTTGAGCTAGTACGGGGGCGACTTTGACCTCGCCAACGACGAGCGCGAAGTAGACGACCTCGAACGACGCAGTGGCGAACCTGGCTACTGGGACAACCAGGATGTCGCGCAGACAGAAATGAGACGCCTTGGCGAACTCAAGGCCAATCTGGATATGTGGAACAGGATCACCCAGTCCAGTGAAGACCTTACCGTCCTCCTCGAAATGTCGACCGAAGATCCGGAATTGCTCGCCGAGATCGAAACCGAGCTGGAAGCGATCCGTACCCAACTCGATACGCTCGAGCTTGAATCGGCGCTGAATGGCCCACATGACCACTCGAACGCAATCCTGATCATCCACTCCGGTGAGGGCGGCATCGATGCCCAGGATTGGGCCTCGATGCTCGCTCGAATGTACCTCCGCTGGGGTGAACGACGAGGTTTCAAGGCTGACCTGCTGGACTCGACATCGGGCGAAGAGGCTGGCGTCAAGAACGCCACGATCGAGGTCAAGGGCGCCAACGCCTATGGCCTTCTCAAGGGCGAAGGCGGCTCACACCGTTTGGTGCGGATTTCACCGTTCGACTCCGCCCATCGCCGGCACACGGCGTTCGCCCTCGTCGAAGTGATACCGGAAATCGAAAACGACACCGAAATCAATCTCAAGCCTGACGACGTCCGCGTGGACACGTACCGCGCATCGGGAGCTGGTGGGCAGCACGTTAACAAGACAGACTCGGCAGTCCGCCTCACCCACCTCCCCACCGGAATCGTGGTTACCTGCCAAAACGAGCGCAGCCAGACGCAAAATCGCGAAACGGCCTACAAGATTCTCCGCGCGCGTCTACTCGAACTGAAACTCCAGGAAGAAGCGAAAGAGCGGTCAGAGCTGAAGGGCACGCTCACCGCCGCCGGATTCGGCAGCCGGATCCGCAGTTATGTCATCCATCCATACACCCAGGTCACCGACCATCGGACCGAGAAAAGTGTCGGCGATGCGCACGCGGTGCTCGACGGCGGACTCGATCCGTTCATCGATGCCTACCTCCACTTCCTGATCACCCCCGAAGAGGTCGCTTCGTGATCGAGGCTCGCTCGACGGCACGCGATCTTTGCCGGGCGATCGGTGTCCTTTTCGTTTGGATGATCGCTTTTGCCACGCTGTCAGGTCTTGCTGTCGCCCAACCTGCGAGCCCGGCAGTATCCACCGTTGCGCCGCTGACCGCAGAATCGGACGTGGAGATCACCTTTCCGCAAGGAATCGTTATCAGCGCTGACCTGGCGTGGACCGGAGATGTGACGTCGGCCGAACTTGAATTGCTGTATTCGGTCGCCGGGGATGAAACGCTTACTCTTGTCTTCCTGCCAGACCACATTCCAGACACCGGAGAAACGGTCCGCGTTGAAACAGCGATCAACCTCCAGGCGCTCGCGGTGCCGCCCGGCGTCCCGATCGAGTTCCGCTGGCGGCTCGTCGATGATGGCAGCACGATCGCCGAATCGGAGCCAGAACGGACGACATGGTTCGACAATCGATGGGATTGGAACCTGATCGAGTCCGACCAGGTTCGCGTTCACTACTATGACCTCGATCCCGGCTTCGCCGCCGGCATACTTGATTCTGCGCAAGGCACCGTGACGGAACTGGAAGAACGATACAACCTTGATCGAAGCGCTCCACTAGACGTCTGGATCTATCCCTCCAGTGAGGATTTCCGGGGCGCTCAACTCCCCAACTCACGGGAATCGATCGCTGGCGCCTCATACCCCGGGTTTTTCCTGATCACTGCCGTGATTCCTGATGGCAGCAAATCCGAGATTGGTCGTGTCATACCTCACGAAGTGAGCCACCAGGTGCTCTACCAGGCGACCGATAATCCATTTACCTACCCACCGTTGTGGTTCGATGAAGGGATGGCAACGCATTTCCAGGTTGGAGGCACGGACGGATACCTGGAAATGGTCAGCGGGCGCTTGAAAACAGGGCGAGCTGTTCGAACCTCGATTCGCTCGAAGTGAGTTTCCCATTCAAACCAGCCCAGGCCACCCTCGCCTATGCCACCAGCTGGAGCGCAATAGAGTACATTCAGGTCACCTACGGCGATGAAGGAATTGCCCGGTTGATCGACGCATTCGGCTGCAGGGTTCCCTACGGCGACGCGATCGAGGCGGCTCTGGGTGTCGGCAATGAGCAATTGAACGATGACTGGACGGCCTGGGTCGCAGGCAATCATGCCTGACCACTTCGGCGGGACTTAACAAATTGGAGACACGTATGTACTGGACAAAGAAACACGTCATGGTCTGCACTGCCTCCACTGCAACCAAAAGGGAGCGATGGATGTTGCGGGCCGCTTGCGGCTGGCGGTGATTCGCAAGGGTCTCGACGCTGAAATCCTGGTGAACAATTGCGGGACAATCGACCTGTGCGATTGCGGCCCCAATATCGTGGTGTACCCCGACAACGTGATCTACAACGGCGTCACGGTGAAGGACATCCCCGAGATCATGACCCACCTGGAAGGAGGTCCAGTGGTCGAGCGGCTTGTGCTTAGCGCCACTTCGGACGCAGAGCTCGTGCGCAAGGGCTTCTACGCGGAGGCCATGGCGCTCGAGGGTGGCCTGCTTCCCGGACGCCGACGACCTGGCCGCCAGTCATGGCCTGGACGACCAGTGGATCGCCGAGCAACTGCGCCGGGGTTTCATGGCCCGCAAACCCGATGCGGAAACGGGAGAAGACCGCATCCTGGTCACGAAAAAGGCTCGCGATCGGTACTCGCTGTAAGCAGGCAATCACTCGCGTATACTCTTGCTGCCAATGACATATCTTCGCATAAGACGGGAGTTTCACCCAACCTTGGCCGATCTTCGCCCACCTGACCAGCACCACCCGGATCACCGGAGCAATGGCGAAGCGCGCGAGGTTCGCCGGATGGACACCCGAGACTGCTGACACGCGACTTCAAGATCCGCGTCGGCATTGCCGTGGTGCTGATTTTCATTTCGCTCTTCACCAATCGCCATTTCTTGGCTGGGGTCTTTTTGCCGTCCTCGGCGTCCTCGTCGTTCCCTATGGCCGGGCACGCTCGTTCCTGACCGCTTTCGTGCCATATGCGGCCGATCTGGTTCGTGTTCACATTCCTGCGTTCACTGGCCGATGAAACCAGGCTCGGCCCGAACGCGTCAATACCCAAGTTGCCGAGCTGGAACGATGGCTCTTCAATGGCGAACTGCCGACCATTCGACTGCAGGCCAACTGGTACACACCGGGCGACTTCAATGGTACGACTACTATTTCACCTTCATCCACTGGTCGTACTTCCTGATTCCGCACGCCGTTGCAGCTGTTCCTGTGGTGGACGCCGTCCGGAAAAGTTCCGGCAGTACCTGCTGGCCCTGGCGATCCTGCTGACGCTTGGGTCTTGCGCTGTACTTCGGCATTGCCCAGCAATCCGCCGTGGATGGCCCCGGAATCGGTCAACTCGCCCGGAGCCCCAACCGTGCTCCGCATCATGGAACCGATCGGCAAGCAGCTAGGTGGCGGTCTCTACCAGGCAGGATACAGCGTGGTCGGCGAGTCCAACCCGATTGCGGCGATGCCGTCGATTCACTTTGCAGTCACGTTCCTGCTGTGTCTGGGTGGCCTGGACTATGGAAGGGACTGGCGCATTGCTGCCGATCGTTGTATGCATTTTCGATGGGCATGGCGCTCATCTACATGGGCGAGCACTATGTGATGGACATTTTGGCCGGTGGCGCCGTCACCTCCATCGGCTGGCTGGCGGCCGGCAAGTGGATCAGGAGCGGCCACTCGTTTTGCCGTCCTGGCGCCGCGGCGAGTCGATCGAAGAAGTCGCGGAATGGCCGCCGGGCCTGCCGGCACGGTCAGCCTGCCACCGAGTGACGGGCCAGCCACTTCGCGAAAACCGGATTGAGCTCGCTCGTAGATACGGCATGAGCGCGGGCAGATCGAGCGATCACCGGTTTCCAGTGCTTCCACGACTTCGCGGTGAGTTCCGGTGAATCCACGATGTCCTTGGCGAACCATGCCTCGAGCACTCGATTCCATACCGCACTGAAGCGCATGATGGTCCCCTGCAGCTGCAGTGCGGTGCATCGTGGACACGGCTCGCCGGTGGCCAATCGCCGAGCCGGCGGGGGGCCAGTCCTCCGGGATCGAAACCCGGAAATTCGCCGACCCCCTTGGCCTTGCCGGTCGCGAGATCAATCACCACCACACGGGTGGCGCGTAGAGCCCTCGTCTGCCACCTTCGACTGCCAGTACCGGCATCGGCACAGCCAGCGCGTTGGCATAGCTTGCCGACGGAACCGGAAAGCGCGCAAGCGTACCGGGATGGTGAGGAGGATTGGCTTCGGAAAACGGTCGAGGCCGTTTCCATCATCCGATCGAGGAACCCGGTCCCGTCTTCATCAACTACCGGGGATTCGAAGAAATCAGCTTCACTTCCCGACGACGAAATCGACGCGCACCGCGCCACCCGAAACCATCGCACTTCGACCTGCTCGATCTCGCGGCCATCGATCGGCATCATCGAACATCTGGGAAATCACGGACCAGCCGGCAGGGTCGCCAAAGCGCGCAAGCATGTAGGCATATTGCTCTTCCGCACTATCCACCCGGACCAGTGTCCAGGATATCGCGAGGCTCACTCATCTGGCTGTCCCTTCCGGCGCTTCTCGTGCTGCAGCGCACGATTTTCGTCCGACAACGTATCCAGCAGCTTCGAGTTGCCGGCGATGATACATCTGCCGTGGGAATGTCCTTGCGCGTCGCCATCGGCACGTCAACCGCACATGCCCCTTCCGGGGGAGTAATCGATCTGTACCACTCGGCTGAGATGCCAAGTCGATGCGGCGAGGTCAGCTCGCTGCAGCGTCGGCCGAGCTGGAGCGAACATCTGTCCATCTTCGGGCCGCAACTCGGTCGTGTCCTTGTGCGGATAGGCGAACGAAGAGCCACTTTTCGCCGCCGGCAGCATCGATCACTTCGGTCTGGAACACACGAACCGGGCCCCCTTCGCGTTGGCCATCCGGCCGAACGCCAGTTTGCCTCGATACCGACCCGCGACCTGTGCCTCCTCGATATCGGCTCTCGCCATCGAGAACTCGGCAGAGGGGCTCAGCGCGGCCTGCGAGATCCGCCTTGGCACGGCGAGTGAAATAGACCGCCATATAGGCCGTGGCTGCCAGGGCACATGAAGATTACGGCACACATGACCAGTGTGACCGAGCAGATACGGATTCACAGACAACATTCCTGGAATAGGCCAGTGGGATCGGCCACTGCACGCTCGCCATCGCAACGCGTAAGTATCCACTGAATCAGTCGATTGGCGCATTGATCGGGCAGTCAGCGCGCTTGCCGGTAACCGGGCGATTGTTCCGGTACAATCCGCGTGCGCCACTCTGGAAGCCCATTGAAGGTCATGGCGACTGGTCTCGTATTCGGCCCGTCTCCACAGGAGCGTGTCCGCCACCCAACCACCCACGACGCCACCGGCGATCGTGCGGCTTCGCCCGGGTCGCGAGGTCCCCACTATGCGCTGGCAATGGCACTTTGGTCTTGGCAAGGAACTTGGGTATGCGTTCTGGGCGCTCACCTTCTTTGAGGCCGTGCTCGGTGCCTACGCCCCGATCTGGCCGCTCTGGATCGAGCACCTCGGTGCCCCGATCTCGATCGTTGGGCTCGTCCTGGCGTCGTCCGGCATTTTCCGACCGTTCATCCTTGGGCCCGGCGCCGCGATCACCGACCGATACAACACCCGAAACGTCTCCTCATCTGCCGCACCCTCAGCGTTTTGCGGGCTGATCCTTGCGGCCGTGCGCCGGAACCTGGCAATCCTGTTCGTGACGGTGGTGCTCAATGCGCTCGGTGAACTGGTGTTCCCAACGATCCATGCCTATGTTGCCGACCACGCCGGCGACGATCCCGGTCCACGCCTTCAACATGACGATCACGATCGGGCCAGCCGGCGGGCTGATCGTCACGCCGCTCATCTCGGGGCTGATCATCGCCTGGGGCGGCATGCAGGCGGCGTTCCTGCTCTCGGCCTTCCTCACGCTCTGCGCCATCGGGTCTTCGTGTCGCGGATGGACTTCGGCGCGACCAGGCTCCACCGCGACACGCGTGAGCGGGTCACCTACCGAAAGGCATTCGCAGCACCGCGGCGATTCGCTCGATGATCATCCTGCATGGCGCAACCATTGCCTCGCTGGGCATCGGTGTCGCCCTGATTCCCAATTTCCTCGAAGAGGAGCGCGGGGTCTCACCATCGACGATCGCCATGCTCAGCGCCGGGGCGGCGCTCGGCACTGTCTCGTTCGGCGTTTTCAGCTCGCGCAATCGCATCCTCAAGCGGTCCCCAATGCTGGCTGCGGCTGTTGCGACGGCGCTGGTGGCCGCTCGGGTTCGCTCATCTTCGGGACGCAAACCGCCTTGGTCGCTGATCGGCGCTCGCCTACGTCCTGCGGGGCGGCGTGTTCTCGGCCTGGGCGCTGTTCCTGGCCGGGCATGGGCAAGGTCGCCCCGGCGCATCTCCGTTCGCGTGGGTTCACGATCATGGAGATCATCGGTGGCAGGGCGATGTCGTTCGGTCCGATCGTGGCTGCCCGCTCTGGCGACATCGATCCAGCGATCCCCTTTGTTCGTTGCCGCCGTCGCTGGCCTGCATGATGGTGGGAGTGATGCTCATCTTTCTGCGGCGCAATCCGGCGATCCGAACCGGCATCGCTGGAAACACGCCAGTAACTCAGTGCGCATTCCGGAGGAACCGGATCGTGCTACCATCCACCGTGGAACTGGTCGCTGTACCTCCGCGCCCACGACATTCCATGCCCGGATCGTTCCACTAAACGGAGACAGCGTCATATGGCGGTTGAGCCACTGATTTTCGAACTGAGCAAGCCTGGTCGGCGCGGTGTTCGCTTCCCCGCACCCAACGTGTCCCGAAACACCGCTCCCGGCCGAACTCGCTCGTGAGAGCCTTGCATTGGCCAGAAGTCAGCGAGATCGACGTGATCCGCCACTTCACCCGGATCAGCCAGAAGAACCACGCGATCGACATCAACTTCTATCCGCTCGGGTCGTGCACCATGAAGTACAACCCGAAAATCAATGAAGCGGTCGCCCGCTATCCCGGTTTCGCCCGCTTGCATCCTTACCAGCCGGAGAGCACCGTTCAGGGTGCGCTTGAGCTCATGTACGAGCTTCAGGACATGCTGGCCGAAATCTCGGGATTCCACTCCGTCACGCTTCAGCCGGCGGCCGGCGCCCACGGCGAACTGACCGGTTGCCTGATCATCAAGGCGTATCACGAGCGCCGCGGCGAGACCCAGCGCACGAAGATGCTGATTCCGGACTCCGCCCATGGCACGAACCCGGCGACGGCGCGTGATGGCGGGTTTCGAGGTCGTTACGCGTGCCGTCCGACGCGCGCGGGCAACACCGACATCGAGAAGATTCGCGAAATGGTCGGACCTGACATCGCCGGCCTGATGATCACGAACCCGAACACGCTCGGCCTCTGGGACGAGCACATCCACGAAATCGTCGACCTCGTGCACGAGGCTGGCGGGCTGGTCTACAACGATGGCGCCAACTTCAACGCCATCCTCGGGCATCGCCCGTCCGGGTGATCTCGGCATCGATGTGATGCACTACAACCTGCACAAGACCTTTTCCACGCCGCATGGCGGAGGCGGTCCGGGGTCGGGCCCGGTGGGGGTCACCGAGGAGCTTGCCGAGTTCCTGCCTGGCCCGCGTGTCCGCAAGGTCGACGGGCGAGGATCGCTACGAGTGGTTCCAGCCGGCGCACAGCATCGGCCAGTTGCACTCGTTCCACGGCAACTTCGGGATGCACGTCCGCGCCTACTGCTACATCCGGATGCATGGCGCCGAAGGCCTGCGGATGATCAGCGAAGACGCGGTGCTGGCGGCGAACTACCTGCGGGTGAAACTGCAGGATCGCTTCGAACTTGCCTACGACCGCACCTGCATGCACGAATTCGTGCTCTCCGGCAAGCCGCCAGAAGAAGAATGGCGTCAAGACGCTCGACATCGCCAAGCGGCTGCTCGATTTCGGCATTCACCCGCCGACGACGTACTTCCCGCTGATCGTGCCAGAAGCACTGATGATCGAGCCGACCGAGACTGAGTCGAAGGAAACGCTCGACTACTTCATCGATGCGATGCTGCAGATCGCCGACGAGGCCGACGACCAAGCCGGAGAAGGTGGTCGGCGCTCCGTACAACACCGAGTACAAGCGACTCGACGAGGTTGGCGCCAACCGCTCGCTGAACATCCGCTGGAAACCGGAGCCTGCCCTGGAACTCGCTGGCATCGCCGACTAGCGATCCCCGGCTGACCGAACAGATCGATTCGAATATACCTTTACAACGCGTCCACAATTGTGGACGCGTTGTGCTTTGCGAGTTGGTCAAGGATCGGCATGTGGCCATCGCGTTAACAAGTGGACTTCCCTATCGCCACACCTTGACGATCTCTCCTTGCCACGCTAACCTACAACCAAATGGTTGCATGTTAGCGTGGCTGCCCATGGCGAAACTATCCCGAAAGGAAGCTTTTCGTGCGCAAGTTCAAGCTCCAGGTCCAGACCACCATCGACGGCTACATGGCCGGTCCGAACGGCGAGATGGATTGGATGACGTTCGCGTGGACTGACGACATCAATACCTACATCAATGCACTCACCGAACCAGTCGACTGCATCGTATTGGGCCGCAATCTCGCCGAGGGGTTCATTCCGACCTGGGCGGCAGGTCCCGAGGGGGAGGACCAGGAGTCCATCGACTGGATGAACAACACGCCAAAGGTCGTAATTACCAACAGCCTCACCGAGTCGCCCTGGGAGAACGCCGTCGTCGCCGGCGGTGACCTGTCCGAGACCATAAACCAGCTCAAGGCCCAGCCGGGCGGAGATATCATCGCCTACGGAGGCGGCACGCTCGTTCGAGACCTGATCGCCAATGGTCTGCTCGACGAACTCCATCTGTTCGTGAACCCAGCCACGATCGGCGCCGGAATGCCCGTGTTCCCCAATCTTGAAGCCAATCAGCAGTTTCGCGTCATCGCTGCTCAAACGTTCGACTGTGGGATAACCGCATTGCACCTCGAACCAAAACGTTCGTGACGCCGCCCACCGGCTGCCACTGGAAGGCACGAGAGATGCGAGCACACTATGGTGACCTCCCCCAACTGATCAGACAGTCAACGCACCGCTCAGTAGTTTGTCCAGGTCGTTGTGTCGGTCGCGAGCGCAGGCGGAGCAAGCTGGCCCCGCTGGATACGCGCCCTACCACCTACCGGTGGGGAAGGGACAGGTCGGCGTGGTCAGTCTACTCAGCGGCACCGCCAGGCCGCCCGTGATGGCTGCGCGACCTGATATTTCAACGGTTGTCGATGAATTGACCGACGAACGTGCCGATCAAATGTTCCACGCCCTGGCCGACGCCACTCGCCGCGACATTCTTCGCCGTTGCGTCCGAAACGAGGCGTCAGTCTCGCGATTGGCCGAAGACTACCCAATGAGTTTCGCCGCGGTGCAGAAGCACGTCGCGGTGCTGGAACGGGCAGGCCTGGTCACCAAGGAGCGCCATGGGCGGGAGCAACTCGTGCGCACCGACCTCGACGCCGTACACCGGGCACGGCGGGCCCTCGACCAACTCGAGGCGACCTGGCGCGGGCGAGTGGACAGGATGTCGCACCTGCTCTCCGAAGTCCCCGATCTGAACGAATACGACCCGACGATAGGACAAGACACATGAGCATCACCAGCGTCGACAAGGATGACGAGAAACTGATTCTACTTTGGTTGCCGACTTCGACGCCCCAATCGATCAGGTGTGGCAGT
Source organism: uncultured Chloroflexia bacterium (assembly GCA_963763125.1). Lineage (GTDB taxonomy): Bacteria > Chloroflexota > Chloroflexia > Thermomicrobiales > UBA6265 > JACCYX01. The sequence goes on along the minus strand of CAVXMV010000005.1, from coordinate 2,726,309 downwards.
TGTGGGCTGACCCGCGACAACTGGAACGCTGGTGGGGACCGCCGAGCCACCCGGCAACCGTGGAGGTACATGAACTGGTCTCTGGCGGCGACGTCACCTACTTCATGACCAGTCCAGAGGGCGAAAAGTACCGAGGCTGGTGGAAAATAACGTCCATCAACCCGCCGAGGTCTCTGGAATTCATAGATGGGTTTGCCGATCAGGATGGAACACCGAGCGCCGATATGCCAACCTCCACCGTAAAGATGCACCTCTCCGTGCACGACGGCGGAACCCGAATGGAAATGCGATCGGTCTTCAACTCCCGGGAACAGATGGAGCAGCTGGTCAGCATGGGCGCGGTTGAGGGTTTGCAGCAGGCGGTCAGCCAGATGGACGCCCTGCTTGCCAGCTGACTCCGGCGGACTGCCCAGCCTGAATCGAGCCGCACCCTATCTTGCTGGCCAGGGCAATGAATGCTCGCGAATGGGACAAGGCGCAGCGCGAAGCGACGGCATGCGTCAGAGCGCCGACCAAGCCGGGATTGACCCGCAAGACCTCGTCCCACCTCCGTACATCGCAGAGTGCGAATACCTACGCAAATCGTTTGCTGAACATCATTGGGGCGCCCAATAAAACCCGAAAGCTTGTGGCTGCAGCAGGCGAGGCCAGGACTTCAGGCAGGCCGAATGACTGTGTGGCCCCCAAAGCCTGCCTGCCAGGAATTCTGGTCAGTTTTGTTCGGTTACAGTGTCTGATCTCGATGCGCGCGGCAGAGGATTTCCTTCGAAATCATATGCAGCCTGATTCGTGAAGGCCACCTTAGTCGGCCCATTGGCACGCAATAGCAACAGCTTTTGCTTTCCCTCTTCGAGAGTCGGCATCACTCCGGCGCGTTTCCACCACATCACGACTTGAGGCTCATCGAGTCGCTCGAACCAGCTGCGACGATTCTGCAGGAAGTATCTATGCACCGTTTGGTAGACGAAGTGGCGAAGCGACTCGATGTCGGTCCAGACCGTCAGGTTAGAGATCACCATCGGATCATCGAAGGACGACGGCAAGTACGACGCAGCCAGGCCGTCGTCACCGGAAAGTCGCCATACGAATCCGGGGCTTTCTTCTGCGAACCGATTCACCGGATCGAGAAAGTCAACGAACTCCTTTATTTCCGGCGCATCCAGTGGAGCACGCAACCGCGCTATGTTCAGTTGCGACAGATGAAACGGTGGATTGGCCATCACTGCACATCCTTGAACGCCAGATGCTTTGCAGGAGCACACGCAGTCCGACTGTGACCATGCCATGACGGCACGTTGAGGGGCCCGACCGAATAGTAGCACTGGCAATTTCAAGACGTCGGGCAAGTGAGACGGGAACCGGGCGCCAACCTGACACCTATCAGGCATCCGGCGTCCATTCAGCACACAAGGAGCAGGCTGGCGCGAACCAATTGACGGCCAATCAACAGGGTGGGTGCCCGTGAATGTCCGCCCTTGACAACGTTGATTCGTATCAACCCTTGCAGACAGCCAAATGAACACCCCGGTTGGCATAGTCGCCGGAAAAGGGAAATGCCCCTGGCGGTTTGCGCCAGGGGCATTTCCCTAATAGCCAATTGACACTACCGAACGACGAAGTTGACCAGCCGATCCGGCACGACGATCTCGCGGACGATAGTTTTCCCGGCCAGATGCTCCTGGACCTTCTCGCTTGCCCTTGCCGCGGCCGAGGACAGCGGTCCTGGCCCGTTCCGGTCGGCACCACGACCTTGTCGCGGACCTTGCCATTGACCTGCACGGGAATTTCGACTGTCGCGACGGTCGCCAGGGTCTCATCGTAGACCGGCCACGTTTGGTGTGAACCGAGAACGGCTTGCCCAGACGACTCCACATCTCCTCGGCAACGTATGGCGTGGACGGCGCCATCAACAGCGTCAGGGTCTCCATCGCCTCGCGCCAGGCTGGCGTGTTAGGCGATCGGCTCATCCTTGAGCTTCATCAGCTCGTTGGTGAATTCGATCAGGGCCGCGATCATCGTGTTGAACTGGAAGCGCGTCGAGATCGTTGGTCACCCGCTTGATCGTGCGGTGGGTCAACGATCGCAGCGCGGCGACGTCCTCGTCCGGGCAGCCGTCCCGTCAGCTCGCGGGTCGCCGACTCGGACACCAGCAGGAAGGCACGGCGGATGAAACGCTCCATGCCGGTGATCCCGCGGTCGTTCCACGGCCCACCCTGCTCCCACGGCCCGAGGAACATCAGGTGCAGGCGCAGGGCATCGGCGCCGTGCCTGGCGACCAGTTCGTCCGGGCCGATCTGGGTGCCGCGGCTCTTGCTCATCTTGGTGCCTTCGGCGGACAGGATCATGCCCTGGTTGCGCAGCCGCGTGAACGGCTCGCCGAAGTCGATCATGCCCATGTCGCGGATCACCTTGGTGAAGAACCGGGCGTAGAGCAAGTGCAGGATTGCGTGCTCGATGCCGCCGCAGTAGAGGTCGACCGGCGTCCACTTGGCGGCCATCGCCGGATCGAATGGCATCGAGGCGTTTTGCGGATCGGTGTAGCGGAACCAGTACCACGAGGAATCCATGAAGGTGTCCATCGTGTCGGTCTCGCGGCGCGCCGTTCCCGCCACAACGCCGGGCACGTCGACGTCCAGGAACTCCTTGTGCTGAACGAGCGGGCTTTGCCCGGTGGGCGTGAACTCGGCATCGAGCGGCAAGAGGACCGGCAGGTCGGATTCCGGGACCGGCACCATGCCGCAGCGTATCGCAATAGACAACCGGGATCGGCGTGCCCCAGTAACGCTGGCGGGAGATCAGCCAGTCGCGCAGCCGGAACGTGACCTCGGCCTTGCCGCGCCCCTGCTCATCCAGCCAGGCGATCACCTTCGGCAGGCTGTCCGGCACCGGTGTGCCGTCGAACTGGCCGGAGTTCACCATCCGGCCCGGACCGAGTACGGCTCGGTCATCGTCGCCGCGTCCAGCGGTTCGCGCATCGTCCGGCTGGATCACGACCCGGATCGGCAGATCGAATGCTCGCGCGAACTGCGAAGTCGCGATCGTCGTGGGCGGGAACCGCCATGATCGCGCCCGGTGCCATAGGTCATCAGCACGTAGTCGGCGATCCAGATCGGGATCCGCTCGTCGGTCACCGGATTGATCGCATAGGCTCCGGTAAAGACACCGGTCTTGGGCCGGGCTGCATCGGTCGACTGCCGCTCGATCTCGGTTTCGGTCCGCGCCTTGGCGATGTACGCCTCGACCTCTGCGCGATGCTCCTCGGTCGTCAACGTGGCCACCAGCGGATGCTCGGGCGCCATCACCATGAAGGTTGCGCCGAACACGGTATCCGGGCGGGTCGTGAAGACCTCCAGCGATGTCACCGGTTTCCAGCGCGAACTCCAGGCGCGCGCCTTCGGATCGGCCGATCCAGTTGCGCTGCATGGTCTTGACCCGCTCGGGCCAGTCGAGGGTGTCCAGCTCGTCCAGCAATTCCTGGGCGTACTCGGTGATCCGGAAATACCACTGCTCCAGGTCGCGCTTGTAGACTTCGGCGCCGCAGCGCTCGCAGATATTGCCCTCCAGCACCTGCTCGTTGGCCAGCACGGTCTGGTCGTTCGGGCACCACCAGACCGAGCCGTTGGCGCGATAGGCCAAGCCCACGCTCCAGCATTTTCAGGAAGAACCACTGGTTCCACTGGTAATAATCCGGATCGCAGGTGATCACCTCGCGCGACCAGTCGATCATCGCCCCCATCAGGTCGTACTGATGGCGCATGGTCGGGATGTTGTCGTATGTCCAGGTGGCGGGGTGGATGTTGTTCCGGATCGCGGCGTTCTCGGCCGGCAGTCCGAAAGCATCGAACCCCATCGGGAACATCACGTTGTAGCCGCGCATGCGCTGCAGGCGGGCGAACACATCCGGCACCGCAAACGCATACCAGTGACCAACGTGCAGGATGCCCGAGGGATATGGATACATCGTCAGCGAGAACCACTTCTCGCCCGGTGCAGTCGTCGTCGACCTTGTAGATGGCGGCCGATTGCCATTCCTCGCGCCATTTCGGCTCGATCTGCGGTGGATCGTATCGGTGGGCATCGTCGTAAGCTGGTGGCATTCAGACGGGGTTGCAGAAACGGCAGCCATGGGCGGATCTCCAATCGGCGGCAGGGTTGCCTGTCGACCGAAAGCGTTGGGGAGCATGCAATTCAGGAAACGAAAAGCGCCTCCATCCCTGGTCAGGGACGAAGGCGCTTTCAATGACTCGCTTCCGCGGTACCACCCTGCTTGATCAGCGGCTCGACCGTCAAACGAGTAAGATGGTGGAGCCGAGGGGGCTCGAACCCCTGACCTCAACACTGCCAGTGTTGCGCTCTCCCAGCTGAGCTACGGCCCCAAAAACCATCGTCTGAGCGGCGAATCAAATCTGATCCGCTCGGCGCCCTGATAACGGAGGCATCCGTGATCGGCTACTTGTGGTTCACCGACATGGCTCCCGGACGAGTTCGGCTCTCGATGACGCCTTTCACCAACCGGCGCCTCGCTGAATGCTGAGCCTACTACTTCCGATCAACGCCTGATTCCCCAATCGTCGGAGATCTCTTGAGCTGAACCGCCGCGCACACCGAACACCGGTCTGACACGGCGACGAACCAGAGTATAGTTGCCTGCCTGTGGCAGTGTCAAAGCCCAATCTCTCCGAATAGCCACAATGCGACTTTCTCGCGCGATACCAAGGATCTCCCCGATGCAGAACTCTCCGACCGGAACTCCCTTCCGGCCATCACCAACGAGATCATCCGCCGCTTCGAATTGTTGGGTTCGGCCCGTGACCAGGCTGTCAGCGCAGGGACGCCAGGTGATCCGGCTCTCGGCCAACGCAATCCGAGCAATGCATCGCGAGTCATTCGTCGAATCCGACACGCTGCTCGGCGACGCCAGCGCGCTCCTGGGCCAGATCCGCGAAGCCACTGCTCCCATTCCCGAATGTCTATTGGGCGGGATACGTGCAGGACGCGATGAAGGAATACGCCGAGGCGGCGATCACCTCCGCCATTCTCCAGGGACATCCGTTGCCAGGACCGGGTGACCTCGCCATCGAGGATGGCGCTTACCTCAACGGTATCGCGGAGGCAGCCAGCGAACTTCGACGGGACACGCTCGATGCCCTGCGCGGCAATGACATCGAACGCGCATTGATGCTGATGGATGAGATGGACAACATCTACTCGGTGCTGATCACCGTCGATTTTCCCGACGGAGTGACCGGCGGACTGCGCCGCACAACCGATCAACTTCGCGCCGTGCTCGAACGTACCCGCGGAGACGTCACCGTGGCGGTCAGGCAGAATCGCCTGGAGCAAGCGCTCCAGGCGGCAGAGCGACGGTCGGCCATCGAATCAGCGTAACTGGTCTGGCATCTCAACCGGTGTCCCGGGCCCATAACCGTGGTCGTCCAGCCAACCGGCCGGCACTTCGAGGACATGGCTCACCGGAACCCCGGAGAGGTAGTTCGGGCGATCGGCGTCAGCTGTACCTTCGGGATCGGGGCAGGCGTTTTCTGCGGCGCCGACGATTTCACCGTTCGCGATCCAAATGATGTCGAGGCAGAACCGCATCCCCTTCATCCAGAATGCGTGCTCGGCTGGTTCCGGAAACACGAACAGCATGCCGGTTCCCGGTTCGAGTCCGTTGCGGAAGCCCAGGCCCAACGTTTGCTCTTCGGAGGTCAACGCAAGGTCGACGACCAGTGGAGTGTCACCGACGGTGATCTCGGCCGTCGTTCGTGCCGGTGGCATCGACACGCGCCACGGCGGCAATGGTTCGCGTTGCGCGGAAACAGGCAGCGAGGGACCAGCAATCGATGCCAACAGCAATAGCATCAGAAGTCCGAGGGACAATCGCTTCATTAGGAAAAACCTCCCTGGGCGACGGGTTCGCCGCCTGGCATCAGTTGAACGAGCTCAAGCAACATGGCTACCACATCGTCGACGCCATCAAGCAAAAAATCGCTGGCGTCTATCACGCGCTGGTCGGTATCGAGCGTGAGCACTCCCACGCTGCACGTCTGAATCTCGAGCTCTTCGCGGAGCTCGCGCAACACGACAAACGCATCGGCATCGGTAACATCGTCACCAAGGAACACGACCGACTTCAACGATCGTTCGGCGACAATACGTCGCACTGCGGATCCCTTGTTGATCCCAGGGTCCGGGCGAAGTTCGAAAACCATCTTGCCTTCGGTCACGGTGAACCCATATTCCTTCGCAACTTCCCTGGCGATAGGCTCAAGATACTCGCCGGTCTTGGCCGATTCCCTGGCCAACCGGTAGTGAATCGAACCTGAATACCGCTTGTTCTCAAAAATCACGCCCTCGAGTGAGGTGTGGGCCATAAGACGCTGCTCTATATCCCGTAGTGCATCCGGGAGTCCGGATTCTGCGGCAAGGCCGGCGGCGTGGGCGTGATGCTCCCCATTCTCGAACCATTCCAGTCCGTGGTTGCCAACATAGAGCAGTTCGGGAACCGCGACCCGACTCATCGCATCGTCCACAGCCCGCCCTGTCACGATTCCCACCAGCGACACTTGCTCGGACAACTGTTGAAGCAACTCCTGCACGCCGGGAGCGGCCACGGCGGTCTGGGGAGTCGGGGCAACCGGGCTGAGGGTTCCATCGAAATCCGAAAACAAGGCGGCGGGTTGCGCCTGGAACAACTCGGCGAGGTGGTGGGCCACTGTGGATATCGGGGAATGCGTTGTCACGCTGAGGTCCTCCGGATGTGGATCGAATCGTTATTCCGATGTGTAGCGATAGATATTGCCGTCCCTTGATGCGACCCAGACATCAACCACTTCACCCCGCTCGAGAATGGAAACGTGGAAATACACGTCTCCCTTGGGCGCAGTTGGCGGTCCAAACGGCTGCGCTTCCGTGCTCGGCCGAATCGTGACGCCTCCCAGTGCGCCAAGGAGCGAGTTCTCGTCAAAACCCGCCTGGACCAGGGATCGATAGACAAACAGGACTTCGATGCCCTGGCTGGTGTCCAGGATCGGGATCGAGTTCGGGTCGTCCTCGGCAGCCTGGACGGTGCTGGTGTCTGTAGAGAAAAATGCCTGGGCCGACTTCGAAAAGAACGTGCCCTCCAGTTGGTAGCCAGTTTCCAGCAGCGGACATCCCAGGCGCAACGAGAACAGCGTTGCGTCCGGCTCCCAATCCTTGCCAGCGTCGTAGACACGCTCCAGTCCCGTCGGGATTGCAGCGTCGGCATGCTCAAGGTCCCGAATCCGCAATCGACCGTCGAAGCACGGCAAGGTTGTATCACTCTCGCCAGCCAGGGGAGGAGGTGTGCCGCCTTCGTCCTGGGCAGTGACAGGGGGCGCCGATCCTCCAACAATCAGGAGGATCGAGAAAGCGCCGAGGAGCAAAGCCTGCCACCTGCCAGAGAGCCACAACCGGACTGAATTGTTGGAATGGAATGTATTGTTCACTCGTGGCCTTCAAGATGGAGAAGTTTATTCCGCGCAATCGAGCCCTGAAATCGCCTGGATCATAGCATGAACCAGGTGAGGCATTGGGCCCAAACCCACCTCGTGTGCGGTTTGCCACTTGACGTGGTGGATGAGTCCCTGCGATATACTGTGGGAAGTAACTGTCTTTGGTATCGCACGGGACCAAGGGAACGATTTGAAGCAGGGTCGGCCAACCTGAGCCGACCTAAATTTCGTCCCCTCCTCCCGTCGAGCACGAGAAATGGTGGAGCATCCCCAGCATGCGGCTTTACAACACGCAGACGCAGTCGGTTGAGCCTTTTGAGCCGGTCAACGGCCACGTTGGTATCTATGTTTGCGGAGTTACACCGTACGACACCACACACACCGGCCACGCCTTTACGTTCCTTACGTACGATATTCTCGTCCGGTTCCTCCGCGAGCTGGGTCACGATGTGACCTACGTGCAGAATGTGACCGACATCGATGACGATATCCTGCGCAAATCCAAAGAAAAGGGTGTGACCTGGGACGAACTCGCTCGCGACGAAACGGCCAAGTTCCTTAAGGATATGGCCGACCTGAACGCCCTTGCCCCGGACCACTACGTCGCAGCTAGTGAACATGTCCCGGAAATGCAGGAAATCATTCTCAAATTGCTGGAGATGGATCTTGCCTACGAGTCCAACGGAAGCGTGTATTTCGCGGTCGACAAGGATCCGGAATTTGGAAAGCTAAGTCACCTGGCTCCCGGCGAAATGCTGCCAATCGCCAACGAACGTGGAAACTTCCCAAACGATCCAAACAAACGCGCCCCAATCGACTTCATCATGTGGCAGGCCGCTTCCCCCGGCGAGCCGACCTGGGAGTCACCGTGGGGACCAGGCCGCCCCGGCTGGCACATCGAGTGCAGTGCGATGGCATTGAAATATCTTGGATCAACGATCGACATCCACGGTGGCGGCTACGATCTGGTCTTCCCCCATCATGAATGCGAAATCGCCCAATCCGAGAACGCAACCGGCGTCACACCATTCGTCCGCACCTGGATGCATGTGGCGATGGTTGATTACCAGGATGAGAAGATGAGCAAGTCACTGGGGAACCTGGTGCTTGCGAGCGATGTCCTCGCCCAGTACAGCTCCGATGCGTTCCGGCTGTACCTGCATTCCAACCACTATCGCACCCAATGGGAATACATTGATGAAGATATCGAGTCCTGGGCAGCCGTTGCCGCCGATCTCGCAGAGGCGGCAGAGTTCCCAGCCTTTGGTGTGAACGAGGCGCTCGATGTGTCAGTCCAGCGAGATCGTTTCCTGGAATCACTGAGTGAGGATCTGGACACGCCACAGGCCGTCAAGGAGCTGCAGAGCATGGCCCGGGCAATCCTCGAAGCTCCCGAGGAAGATGACATCCGCGAGGCCCAAACGACGCTCAGGCGCCTGTCCGGAATCCTCGGCCTGACACTGGTTCCGTTCGCCTGATTGAGCGCGCGCGGGATGGTATACTGCCGCGTGGCCCGGCTATCCGGGCTGATTTCGTGTGTTCGTATTATGGTGCGTGGGTTCTCTTGGCCACGTCCTTTCTCCTCCCGGCCGGATCGGTCCCCAATGGGATCCCGAGATCAGGGGGGAAACCCACAGAGAGGGGTATCTTTTGGCAAGTTATGCTCGCGAGCCGCGCGCCTACGAGTTGATGGTCATTCTGTTGCCGGAACTGGCTGACGATGACCTGACCGGCGCAATCGACCGTGTTTCCGGTTACATCACGGACGTCAACGGTTCGATCAAGGAAATTCTTACCGACTCCCCATGGGGTCGTCGTCGACTGGCTTACACGATTCGTTTCAATGGTCAGGACTATCGCGACGGCATTTATGTCATTTGGCACTTCGATCTCGAGCCATCGCAAATGGGCGACATCGAACGCGAGCTGAAGCTCGACGTCCGTGTCATTCGTTACCTCGTAGTGCACGACGATCCCAAGTGGGGTTCACCGAACGAGGGCAATCAGCCGCCGGCCGGAGATGCCGCTGAGGATGCCAGCCGCGGACCACGGCGACCTGTCGCCGCCGCAACGACAGATGTACCAGCAACTCCGGCAGCAATCATAGCGACAGAGGAAGCAATTGTTGCGGATGTCGTCGCTGAGGTGGCTGTCGAAGAGGCTGTCGAGGCCGAAGTCGTCGCTGAGGTGGCTGTCGAAGAAGCCGTTGTGGCCGAAATCGTCGCTGAGGTCGCCGTCGAAGAAGCCGTCGAGGCCGAGATCGCCGCCGAAGAAGCAGTTGAAGCCGCCGAAGAGGCGCTTGTAGCTGCCGAGGAGGCCGAAATCGTCGCTGAGGCGGCAGTCGAGATTGCCGATGAGGCTGAAATCGTCGCTGAGGCGGCAGTCGAGATTGCCGATGAGGTTGAAGTAGTCGCTGAAGCAGCAGTCGAAGTTGCTGACGAAGCCGACGCGGTTGCCGAAGAGCTCATCGCCGACGCTGCTGTAGACGAGAAGAACTAGGAGGCCACCTTGAGTCTCGCAAAAGTCACTCTGGTTGGAAACCTTGGCGGCGATCCGGAAACCCGGTATACGCCTCAGGGGACAATGAACGTCAATTTTTCAATTGCCGTGAGTCGACGCTTTAAGGACAGTGGTGGACAGGAGCAGGAACGAACGACCTGGTTCCGGGTTACCGCGTGGGGACGACTGGCCGAGACCATTGATGGTCTGGTTCAGCGCGGCTTTGTCGGCAAGGGTCGGCAGGTCTACGTCGATGGCCGCATCGAAGCGCGGGAATGGACGACGAACGAAGGCGAAAAGCGAACGTCGCTGGATGTTACCGCCAACGAATTCCAGATGCTTGGAAGTCGGCCCGATGGCCAAGGTCAGGGTGGCGGCTACGAAGGCAGTTCGTCGTCAAGTGGCAACACAGGCGGCAGCAACCGGCGCGACACATTCGATGACAACGGGCCTTCGGCGTTTGACGATGTTCCCTTCTAGCAATCCCGGGCCGTAGTCGCATTCAGAAGAAAGAATACGAATCATGTCGGATAACCAGCAAGATCGAGATAGTCGCGGGCCGCGTCCCGAAGGTGATGGTCGACCAGGCGGATCGCGCTTCGGCGGTCCCCAGGGCCAGCGCCCAGGCGGCGGCGAGGGCGAGGGTCCTGGCGGGCGACGTCCAGGCGGTGGCGGACGTCGACCGGGCGGCGGAGGGCGCTACACGCCACGACGCAAGGTTTCAGCATTTGCCGTCGACAACATCCAGCATGTGGATTACAAGGATCTCGCCCGCCTCCGCCGTCACGTTGGCGAGCGCGGCAAGATCGAGCCTCGGCGCAAGATGGGCACCAGTGCCAAGCATCAGCGATCGTTGACGGTGGCAATCAAGCGGGCCCGCTACATGGCATTGTTGCCGTTCACCGGTCCGAACGAACGCGGCTAGTCGCACAACCGCGGATATTTCGCCCATCCTGATCACTGATCTGCGCGGCGCGCCACAGTTCCAGAGTTCTGGAGAGGCGCGCCGTTTGCATGTCTGCCTGCGGCAGCAACAGATTTCGAAAAACTCCGCGGTGCTGCGGTTGTACCCCACGTGGAACGAGGTCGTTTTCACCAATGAAACCAAAGCAGAGCTGGTTCGATTCAATCAGGGCCCGATTCGGAGGGCGTGGGTCTGCGGCCGCAGGCCAGACCCGGCGGCGCAGCCGCCGCGATCAGGAAGCCCACCATCAGCGGATATTCCTGCTTTCGATGATCGGCATTGTGGGTCTCATTGTGCTGATCCTCGGCGGTGGAGCGATCTACGAATACGTCGTTAAGCCCAATGCCGTGCTCGCCGAAGTCAACGGTCACGAGATAAAGCGCAAGGACTATTGGAAGTACCAGTCCGTTGCCCTGTACAACCAGGCCCGGCAGTACGAGTCGTTTGCGATGCAAACCCAGGGCGACCAGCAACAGCAGTTCCTGCAATTCGCGGCCAGTTTCGATGCCCAGCGCGAGGATGTCTGGGGAAGCACCGATGTCAGCGCCACCACCATGCAGCAGATGATCGAGGACCAGATTTATCTCGATGGCGCCGAGTCGATGGGCGTGGTCGTCACTGACGAGCAGGCGGAGCTGTATGCGCTCAACCAGTTCGCGCCGGTCGATGCCCCGCTGATGACCCCACAACCATCCCCAACGATGATCCCGGAACGCGCCCAGGCAGCGACAGAAACCGCCGAGGCGGCAGCGAGTCAAGCGGCCGGCACCCCGGTTGCAACTCCGGACGCCGGCACCCCGCAGGCGTCGCCGGTTGTCGATCAGGCCACTCCCCAGGCATCTCCGGTAATCGACTCCACGCCAGTCGCCTCACCGGAGGCGACGCCGAACCTGGACGACTCGCGAACCGCCGCCGAAGCCGAGTTCGATATTTTCCAGAGCAACGTCTTCGAACAGGCGCACATGTCCGAGGACGATTACATCCGGCTCTGGATCAAGCCGCAAATGGTTCGGGATCAGGTCAACCACGCGATCATCAGCGAGGTGCCACAAACCGCGGAACAGGTCAACGCCGCGCACATCCTCGTGGCCACCGAGGATCTCGCGAACCAGCTCTATGAACAGGCCACCGGCGGAGCCGATTTCGAAGCGCTAGCCAGGACCAATTCCACCGATACTGTGACAGCCCCAACTGGCGGACAGCTTGGCTGGTTTACCCGGCTCGAAGTGGATCCTGCCCTGGCCGAAGCTGCCTTCGCCCTCGAACCGGGCCAAATCAGTGAACCAGTCCAGACCGAGTTCGGCTGGCAGATCGTCAAGGTGAGCGACAAGGAAGACAGTCGACCGCTGACCGACAGCCAATACACGCTGGCCACCACGGATGCAACCGAAAGCTGGGTCGAGGCTCAACGCGCCGCGTCTGACATCTCGTCCGATTACGACACGACGCCGACTCCGACGGCGGGCGCATTCGCGCCACCCGCCGGCGCCCCGACGCCGATTCCGGCAACTCCAGCACCCGCCACGCCGACGGTAGAACCACCAATCGTTGGTCCGCAACCGGTAGTTCCTGGCTCACCTGAGGCGTCGCCGGCGGCGAGTCCGGCCTCAGTGCCTCCAGTCACGCCGGGCGCCACTCCATCGGCGGTTGGCACACCGGTCGGCTAATGTTGACGCTCCTGCCTCGCGACAAGCACGAGGCAGGAGCGTCAGGTTGCTATGGTATCCTCCCAACAGCAACACGTCGTCTTATGTCCAAACACGAACAGATAGGAGACACCAACCGTGTCCTCCAACGATCGCCAAAATCGATACAATCGAGAGCATCCGGCACCATCCGGGTCGGAACCTCTCTATGAAGACGAGGTGTTGTTCGAAGACGACTGGGATGTCGAATTCGAGGATCCGTACCAACAACCCCAGGCGCCAGGTTCACAGAAGGCGTCATCGCAGCCCCCACGGCCCCCTTCCCGGCAACCATCGAACCAGGGCACAGCTGCGCAAATCGATCGACTCCGACGAAACCTGAGCCAATCCACGCGTTCGTCCGTGTCCCAGCCAGCTCGATCGTCCTCACATCGCCCGCCCTCTCAAACAGCGAGCTACGCCTCCCCGGTGGACGACACAGTCTATCCCGGCGATGCGTACGACGATCAGGCGTATGTGCAGCCGAGTCCGACCCGCCAACGTCAATCAACTCGACCACTCGCCCGCGCGAGCAGCGTAGAGCACGATACCAGTCGGGTCGATTCAGACTACGGCGAATTCGATGCTTACGAAGACTTCGATGACGGCTTCAGTGAATACGATGCGGCCCGCGCGCCACGATCGGCTCCGCAACTCAGGATGCCATCCATCACGAAACCGACGCTTCCCGCAGCTATCGCCAAGGCTGACCTTGTCAACGATGCGCCTTCTCTCGGAATCATTGGCATTGGCCTGGCAAGTCTGGCTGCGATGGCAATCCTGGTCGCGAACCGGGTCGATTCCCTGGCGCCTCAATTCGCAACGCATGTCAGTGCATCGGGAGTGCTGGAAAACTTCCAGGGTGAGTCGGCGATCTGGAAGCTCCCATTGATGGCCGCCATGTTTACCCTGATGAATATGGTGATTGCCTGGTTCGTCTCGCCAATCGACCGCTTTGCCAGCCGCTTCGTCCTGGCCGGGGCAGTGGTCGTGCAATTCGTGGCATGGGTCGCCTTGTTCCGCATTCTGTAGTGACATTCCAACAATGTGACAAGGAAACTCCGGTAGCGACATTCGCTGCCGGGGTTTCCTTGTCTTGTCTGTGGCAGGGCGGTTAGTGCATGTTTAGTGCATGTCAGGAAACGGCCCGGGCTCGTAAAGGTGGGTTACTGGACCGTGACGAGGAACTTCGCATGCGACGTCTGGTCCACACGCATATTGGCCCACGGATGAACATGTTGCAGGCTTGCAGAAATATGGCGCTAACGACTAACGGCGGTTTGCAAGGCACGTTTCGAGAGCACCTTGATCAATTGCGTTCGATATCCTTCGGAGGCATACGTATCGCCATTGATTTCGAGTCCATCTGCTGCCAGTAGTGCAGAATCTGCGATAGCCTGCTCGTCCAGCGACTTGCCGATCAGGGACGCCTCAGCGGCGGCGGCATGGGTCGGCCGGGATGTCGCACCGGTAACCACAATTGCTGCTTTGGATACGACGCCTTCGGTCTGCTCAATCGCGACGGCAATTCCAACCACGGCGTATCCACTTGCCGGATGCGAGTGCTTGGCGTACGCCGAACTTGTCCCGCCCACCGGAATTGGCAGGTTCACCCGGGTGATCACTTCATCCGGTTCCAGTGAAGTCGTCCACAAATCGACAAAGAGATCCTCTCCGTCGATGGTTCGCTCGCCAGATGCGCCTGCCACCTGCACGTTGCCGCCCAGGGCCAGGAACACTGCCGTCAAGTCGGCAGCGGGATCGTTGTGGGCAAGGGCGCCGCCTATCGTTCCATTAGCCCGGACCTGCTGGTCGCCAATCACATTGATCGCTTCGAGGATTGCCGGAAACGCCGCGGCAACACCATCAGCTCCGCGCAGCTCGTCGTAGGTCGTCATCGCCCCGATCGCTGCCTCGCCGTTGGACAGCGTGACGCCTTTCAGTTCACCGATCTTGCCGAGATCGATCAACAATGGTGGCGCTGCGAGGCGCAGCTTCATCGCCGGAATCAGCGAATAGCCACCAGCCAGAAGCTTCGCATCCGGGTTGGCGGCGAGAAGGGCCACGGCATCGGCGACGCTAGTCGCCCGATGGTATGCGAAAGAAGTTGGAAACACGTTGAACTCCCCCGATCACAAATCCGGAACGATGCCGATTTCTGTGAAACCTAGTCGGCACCCTGTTCGCGCATCTTTTCGGCCGCATATTGAACAGAGCGGACAATGTTCTGATAGCCAGTGCAGCGGCACATGTTGCCTTCAAGCTCATGCCGGATTTCCGATTCGGAAGGATTGGGGTTTCGTTCGAGGAGCGCTTTCGTTGACATGATCATTCCCGGCGTGCAATACCCGCATTGCAACCCATGCTTTTCCCAGAATGCATCCTGGATTGGATGATAGTTGTCGCCGTCAGCCAACCCTTCGATCGTTTCGATCGAGCTTCCATCGACTTGCACGGCAAGTTTCGTGCACGATTTTGTCGTGATCCCGTCCACGGTTACCACGCACGCTCCGCACTGACTCGTGTCGCAGCCAACATGCGTCCCGGTCAGTCCCAGATTGTCCCGCAGGAAGTGAACCAGTAAGGTTCGCGGCTCGACTGCGGCCGACCGGGTTTGTCCATTCACGGTCACTCGGACGTTCGTATTGACAATATCAGAGATCGCATCTGTCATCCGATGTGTACTCCCCTCTCAAACACTGAGATCCCACGATGCCGTGCATTCGTGTCCGGTGAAAGAATCGTCGTCAGTAGCAGTCGACAGACCAGCAAAACCTGGCTTGCAGGTCCGCGACATGAACTCGCCCTCAATAGCCCAGGCGCAGCAATCATACCGGCAGATGCCAAACCTGTCTGCACCTGGCGCATTGCCGACTAAACCTCCCAAAGCTCAGGGCTTCACAGGTGGAGCTTCGGCCACAGTGTCCTCAACGATCCTGTTGGTTATGACGATTGTCTCCGCTTGAAGAGACCTGCAAAACCGTCCAAGGTCATCGAGAAGTGCCCCAAAATCACCCACAGGCGGGGTAATTGGACCGAATTGGTCGCGAATCTGCCCTCGGTACCACGACCCGATTGCCCGTCGCACCTTTGAGCCGGATGGAGCAACGACACCGGCAGATCTTGCCGCGATTTCGATCTGTTCCCGGAGTTTCTTCCCGTTGACCGGCGGCGATGTCACCTGGTCTATCGCCGTCCGCTGCTGTCGCACGTTATCCGCCAGGTCATTCCAACGCTGAACGAGGCCCCAGGCGCTTGTACGCATGGTTGCCAATGCTCTCGCCTCGGCTTCGACAGCCGAATCGTCGATCACGGGGGTATCGCGATAGGCGAGCAATGGCGACGTTTGATCCTGCCAGCAACCCAGTGCCGCTCGAGAAAGCCGAAAGTAGTAGACGGCAAGCATTAGGCTGATCGAGGTGTCGATGGGAAAGGCATCGAGTTCGGCAAAAAACGACTGAAGACCGCGCTGCCCCAATGGCTCGAGGAATTGCGCGGACGATACTGGCACGAACCTGACTTCGTCCATCCGCACGGTAGCCCGTCGCGGACCCCGTCGATCGCGCAAGAGGCGATGGGTGAGTGGATAGTCGGGGCATAGAAAGACGCCATCCTCGACCGTCATTGCCGGATCGAGGTCCGGTAACAACTCGAGCACCTCACCACCGAGGCCAAGCAATCCCTGCACAACTCCACTGCTGACCTGCTTCGACCGGGCTGTATCGACAGAAAACTTGGCATCGGCAGCCCACATCACCTTTGTGCCCGCTCGCTCACCGACCATCAGGAAATCCGGATTCTGCATCTGATTGCGCGAGGCAGTTCGAGCGATCTCCGGTATATGGTCCAGGCGGACAGTTGTCTCCGCGATTACACCAGGTTCACCGGTGCGCAGGGCACAAGAGGAATCACTGGCAGTAACCAGTGCATCGGCGCATAGCGCGGCCCAGCGATCGCCAACGGCATTGCTGGCGCCGCCGCGATCCGATAACTGCATGAATGCCCGATCGTAGATCGAGGCCAGCAACGAACCGCCGGGAAGACCGACTGAGGAAAAATTGAGTTCTGCATCGGATGAAGTTTCACTGGTCAAGCGCATCGAACCTTTTGGAGTGACTCAACGACGGCCGGGAACGCAGGTGTTTCGTCGGCCCATTTCTGTTCAGGATAGCAGCCCCGACAATCTCGGGCGCCACTGTACAATGGCCGAATGTCTTCCTTCGTCATTGGCTGGGAGTTTCCTTGAGCGAGAATGTTGCGCCAGCCTCACCATTGGATCCGTTTCTGGTGCGCTTCCTCAGTCTGCTCCAGACACTGGAAGATGGCTATCAACCTGGCCCTGAAACCGGGGAGCTCGCGATCTCGCTCGATCTACCAAGGGCCTTCGTTGACGCCTTGTTCACAAGTGCCCGTGCCCGGGGTCTGGTCAAACCGATGTACGGTCGCGGCAGCAAAATCAGGTGGGTCATTTCCAACAGCGGTGACTCACTCGTTGCACGACTCACACCCCAGCATGATCAACCGGTCGCCTGAGTCGCCCTTTCCTCAATCCGAGGCCTACGATCACGACAAGCGCGAGCCCCAGAACGGCGGCAATACGGCCCAGCCAATCGAGCCAGGTCACTGCATAGATTAGCTCAACCTCATGCGTGCCTTCGGGCACGTCCAGGCGCATGTACCCGTTGTCGGTTCGCTCCACATCGATCTGCTGTCCGTCAGCGTAGGCTTCCCAACGTGGAAACCAGTTTCGCCGCACGTACACATCGCCCGACGCCGCATCGAACGTTGCCATGATGCGCTCATTCTCGATCGTCAGGCTGGTCGGTTGTGTGTCGCCATTTGTGACGATTGAGCCCGGATCGCGCACCTGGTAGAGATCCCAGTATCCGATCGTCTGCTGGAACTCGAGGTTGGGGTTGTCTGCGGCCGCATGGCGCGGATCCTGACCGCCGGCTGGCACCGGCATGTTGGTAACGACCAGCGCACCGATACCGTTGGCCTGCAACCACTCCTGTGTGAATGTCTGGGCAGGATTGGGGATGAAATGCCCCTCTGCTTTGTCGTACGGGGCATCGAAATCCGGATGCCAGTACCACATCCAGTCGTCGTAGAAAAACGGCGCCTCGGAATGAGCCGGTGCCCAAAGTTGCTCATGCCACCAGCTTTCCTGATCGCCCACGACATAGATCGCCGTTCCCTCCGGGACTAGTGCATCTGCAGAAGCGACGATTTCCGCGAACTGCGACGACTCCAGTACTCCTGTCGTGGGGGTCGGGGAGGTCCGATCCACGACGGGTATCTCACCGAGCGCGCCATCGTAGGAGGCCAGGGTAATGACAGCGCCTACGATGAGCAAGGATGCCGTGACAGGCTGCCGCCACCGAGGCAGGAGCAGCCCCGCCAAACGATCAAGTAGCCATCCGACCGCCCCTGCTGTCAGGTAAATCACCAGCAGCCGTTGAAACGGCATCAGGCGTGGCGTTTCCAGCTGCTGGATCACTCCCTGATTGATATCGCCAAACGAGAGCAGCACCGTCAGACCCCCATACAAGAGGGTTGACACCGCTACGATGCGCATCACGGGCAGCCCGCGCACGATCAGGGCGAGGGCCATTCCGACTATTGCGACCAGCACGAACAGGCGGGAGACCGAATCCTCCGTGTTGTCCCAAAAGGCTCGAAAATTCTCATAATCCATGTAATGTACGAAGTAATAGAGATCCCCATACCGAGCCATCGAGAACAATAGCGGCGCCGTCAACAACATGCTCACGATACCGACCAGCACCAATCGGCGCACGGCCACAGCAATCGGCACCTCGCGCTCCGGATCGCGCCTGATCGCAACACCCGCCAGCACCGCTACCGCTGCGACAACGACCGCGATTCCGGAGCGGGTATTCGTATACAGGGCTGCACTGGAGCCAAGCATCGCGATCACTGCGTACCAGCGATTGCCCTCCAGTACGAACCGGGCCAGCGCCGCCAGTGCGACAAATGCCAGCGTGGCCCCACCGACATTGGCGACCAGTCCCCACACAACAAGTTCGAGATAGCCACCGTTTGTCCAAAATCCCACCTGTGTGACCTGAATTGCCAGGGCCAGGATAGGCACAAACGGGCTCAGGCGATCACCCCGGGCCAGGATCCAGAACCCAAGGGCTGGCAGGACGAAGATGATCAGCACAGCCAACTTGTGCACCGCGATGATGGGAAATGCTCCCATCAGGAGCGCCCACAACCCGACATCGAGCCAGGCAGTACCGAGCGGGTAGAACTCGACTGGGTACCCGCCCTGGTGATTCGCTATCCATCGCAGCGGTTGCCCTTCCCGCAGGCTGTCCAGCAGCGTTTGGGCCCGGGCAGTGTGAAATGGATGGTCCACGGTCGCGAATGTGTTCGCGATAGACTGCGCGCGCCCGCCTGCATCCACGGTCGACATCAGGTCGAAACCGCCAAGTTGCCAGATCACCCAGGCGCTGAATAGCACCAGTGCAACGGCTCCCACTACGGCAAGTGGATCCGAAACAAATAGTCTCCGTCCTTCAGGTGACGATGATTTATTCATGTAGGGATGGTTCGCTTTTGGGGCGAGATCGTGACCGCAACGTCAGGTCACACTCGGTCATTGGTAACCGGGGAAGTATCGGATGCAGCCTGTTCGAGAAGGAAGCGCATCCCGACAATGACACAGGCAGCGAATACCAGCATCGAACCGATGAACACTGACTGCATGATCCATCCGGAGGTCAGGTTAGGCAGGTTGTCCGCCTGGATTTTCCAGATTTCTGCGATTGACTTCGACTCGATCCGAAGTTGCCCAAATCGCCAGATCCGGGCATTGACGGAGCCAAACAGCAGGAAGGCCACGAATGCCACGGAAAGCACTACCCAGACAACGAATCGTATCGTCGATCCTCGCCGGTGGGCGCCGGTATCGGCGGTCCGGGGACTTGGCGAAGTCGGTTCCGATGTTCGGGGTTCAGCCATTGGCCTCTCGAATGCAGGTGCGCGGGAGGGGAAACTCGCCCCCCTCCCGCTCGCAATGCTAGACGGCGCTCGTGGCGGCATCCTTGCGTTTGATTTCGTGATATTCCTCGTCAGCATTCACGCTTTCGAGGTCATGGTGCTCACCAAGCAGGTTCTTCGCCGCCAGCATTCCGGTTTCGATCGAGTGATCGGTATTGTTGTAGCGGAACGAGCCGCCGCGGCCAATGTACTGGAGATTCTCGATGCTCTGGATGTAGTTCTTCATCTTGAGCAACGGTTCCTGATAGTCCAGGTCGTAGACCGGGTATGCCTTGGTCGCCCGCAAGGTGAACCCGCCGAGCACCTCATCCGGCCGCACGAAGTCGAGATCCTCGACAAGATGCTTCACCGACTGGTTGACCAGCTGCTCGTCGCTCATGTTCCAGATGTGGTCGCCCTTGGTGCAGAAGTATTCGATCACGAGCGAGGTGTACTCATCGCTCGGGACCATCGCCGGGCTCCAGTTCTTCGGCTCGTGGAAGCGCCCGAAGAGGATGTTGCGGTCGTGCACGTAGAGCCAGGTGTCCGGCGTTACCTGGCGCTTCTTGATCATCAGGTTGACGGTGATGATGTCGCGGAAGGTCAACGAGTCGGCAGCTTCGATCACGTCTGCCGGAGCCGCCGGCTCCATGATCTTGACCAGCACGGTGAACGGGATCGAGGAGATGAAATTGTCACCCTCGATGAATTCGGAACCATTCTCGGTCCGAACCTGGATGCCCTTCACCCGATTGCCATCGAGGACGATCTTCTCAACCGCATTCTTGAGCCGAATATCATTACCCGAGGCGGTAATCGCGTCGGCCATTCGCTCCGAGAATCGGCCGAATCCGTCGCGCGGGTACATGAACTGGTCGATCAGGCTGACGACTTCACCCTTCGATGGAATCACCGCATCCTTGATCGCGGTGACCAGCGACATACCCTTGGTGCGCTGGCTGACCCAGTCGCCCGAGAGCTGATCGCACTTGAGGCCCCACACCTTCTCGGAATATGCCTGGAAGAACAGCTTGTAGAGCGTTTCGCCGTACTGATTGATATAGGCGTCTTCCATCGACTCAATCGGCTCAGGCTTTATCTTCTGCTCGACCTGGGCTTTTCCGTAGTCGGCCACCGCTTTGGCAGCGGTGATCGGACCAACGGCCTTCAGCGCACTTCCGATCTTCAACGGATAGTCAACATACTTGCCATCGAAGTAGATTCGGCTGATGCGATTGACCCACAGGAGTTCTTCGGCGACGACTTCGCGGAACAACTCGTTGAGTTCTTCGTTCTTGGTGAACCAGCGATGACCGCCGATATCGAACTTGAACTCGCCGTTTTCCGTTTCCCGACGGATGGTTCGGGCCAATCCGCCAACGAACGGCGCAGACTCAACGACCGTCGCGTTGGCACCAGCCTTGCTCAGCACATAGGCGGAGCAAAGCCCGGCCGGTCCGGCGCCCATGATGATGTTGCGGGGCTCGTTGGACTTGCCGGCGTCCGCTCCATTCGAGGTTTGGCCGTTCTGCATTTCCTGGAGTTCCTTCCTGTGCGATGTAGGTCGCTCGGGGGTTATTACTAATCGGAAACTGTGGGCAATTGCGTCACGTCAGGCACACAAAATCACCCCTGCGGTCGGGCGACAATGACGCCAATGGTTATACCACACGGTCAACGAATGCCCAGCGCAGGCATCGCCTTGTTCGCGATATCAAGCAAATCAGCTCGAAACGCCGACAGGCACATTCCGTGTCGCGTTGCACGCGCCAATCATTGTGCCCGCCAGGTAATGGCGTTGTTGAGAGCGAAGTTCCAGACTGCTGCCAGCGCCGCTCCGAAGAGGTTGGCGATGAGATAGTGCATGTCAAACGAGTCGTGGAGATACGTCAGAACGCCCCAATTGATGATAAGGCCGCCAATGTTTATCGGGACGTAGGACATGGCGCGATGCAACACGCGTCCGCTGCCTCGATCATGCCATGTCCACGCCTCATTGAGATAAAAGGTCACCGCCATTGACGCGAGAATCGCAATTGGTGAGGCGGCTCGAACTTCCATCCCCATCACGTCGTGCAGAAACAGCAATCCGACCTGGTTGACCACAAGGCCGATTGCCCCGACGACGATAAACTTCTGAAATCGCTGGGTGAGCGTCCATAACTTCACGGCCGAATCTGGCCATGACTCCACAGAGATCATGCCGGTGCCCATCTCCTTACAGTCCAGGACCCTTGAGCTTTCCCTTTGCAACGGCGAACGCGTTCGGGAGGCGAACACGGACGATCTTCTCTGCATTGTTCCGTTCGAACAATACCACGCCACGCATTCCAAAACGCAAGAAATCGTGACAATCAGGCCACATCGTGTATCGCCACGACTCAGGCGCCCCGAGATTAGGGGCGCCTGAGTCGTGGCGTTCGCATCAGTCCCCGGCGGCGGCGATCACGTCGATGACTTCCTCGTAGCCAGTCAACAGTTGATCGTCTTCAATCGCCGCCAGCTCCTCGCTGGATACCTCGTTGTCGTCGTACGAATACGGCAACGAAATGGGAACGTGCAGATCGTTCGCAACCTCAACCATCGGGGGCAGTCCCTGATGCCAGATCACGTTTCCGTCGGGCGTGAGCCACATCGACACACCAATCCGCACCATCGATCCGTCGTCAAGCGCCATTGGCATGATAGTGGTGCCGGTGCCGAACGTAGTTTGGCCAATCGTGACCGCCCGGTCATTTTCGGCCAGGGACGCTGCGGTCACCTCGGCGGCAGACACAGATTCCCCGTTGATAAGGACCACAAGTGGCTGTTCTTGCCATTCGCCGTCTGTTTCCGTGGTCCTGACGATCTCGATATCGCCATTCGCGTACTGCTCTTGAAAAACGATTGATCCTTCCGGCAGCAACTGGTTGGCAACAGCGATCTCCTCCACAATCAATCCGCCCGGATTGCTGCGGAGATCCAGTACGACGCCTTCCGCGCCAAGTCGCGCCCCTCTGCGCAGAACGCGTTCGAGATCGGCAGATGTGCCTTCATTGAACGCGGCGATTCTCACCCACATCACGTTGTCCGGAAGCATCGCCCACGACAGGGTGTCGGTGGTGATGAGTGCACGTGTGATCGTTATTTCCTCTGACTCTGTCGATTCGAGATGTCGAACTTCCAGCGTCACATCCGTTCCTTCTTCACCAACGATCATATCGAGGATGTCTGAAGTGTTCTCGAGACCCGAAGTCGAAACGCCATCGACCCCCAGAATCTCGTCACCAGGCAGGATGCCTGCCTCCAGTGCCGGCGAATCCTGAACAGGAACGATAATGCGTGGGGGCGACACGGAATCGTCAACCCGGATACCGACACCTACAAGATTTCCGTCTCGAGCGGCGTTTTGGTTTTCTGCTTCTTCCGGATCGAGAAACATCGAATGGTTCTCGTCTCCCAGTGCATCCATCATCCCCCTGCTGGCGCCGTATATGAGATCCTCATCCGAAATGTCATCCGAGAGCACGTACTCGCGTACGGATGATCTCGTACGTGTCGACAAGGGTTTCGAATTCCTCGAGGTCTGTAAGGTCCTCAAATCGTTGTGAGCCGACAGCACTCTCGGTAAAGTGGCGCTCAACACCCATGCCGGCGCCGACTCCGATCAACACAAGTCCCGCGGTGAAAAGCACTCTCAGGTGTCTCCGTGCTCGGGATGTCAACGCACGGGACGAATGCACCCCGGATGACTCCGAACTGCCGCCCAAGTCCAATGCCATGCCTTCTCCTTCAACCAACTCCATCGATCAAGGCGACCGACGTCCTTCGCGGGGTGTGCCCACAGGTGGTGTGTCCACAGCTATAGACGTGAAAGGAGTGCGGGTTGTTCCCATCATGCCGGTACAGGCACGTGGGGGATTTAGCACAACGTGCCGCCCCGGGAAACCCGGGGCGGCACGTAGCGTTGATCAACTATCAGTCTTCAGTGTTGGCGATCTCTTCAGTGATCTCGTCGAACGCGGTCAGGAGCTGATCGTCCTGGATATCCGCAAATTGCGCGTCGGTAACTTCGTTGTCGTCGAATGAATACGGCAACGTGATTCGAACGCCTGGTTCGTTCTCGACCTCGATCGTCGGTGCGACCCCAACGTGCCAGATCACGTCACCGTTGGCGGTCAACCAAAGGTCGGTTCCGATCAGGACCATCGAGCCATCGCTCAACTCCATCGGCAGGAGCACGGTGCCGGTGCCGGCCGTCTGCTGACCGATCAGGATGCCGCGATCGTTGTCACTGATCGACGACGAGGTGATCTCGGAAGCTGAGGCCGAGTCGCCATCGATCAGCACCACCAACGGCTCCTCCTGCCACTCGCCGCTATGGCCCACCGTCGTGACTTCGGTTTGGTCGCCCGCTGAGTCTTCTTCCAGATAAAGCACCGAGCCGTCCGGCTGGAACTGCGAACCAACGCCAATGGCCTCAAACACCAAACCACCCGGATTCGCCCGCAGATCAAGAATCACGCCCTTGGCGCCGAGTTCCTTGCCTTCCTGAAGGGCGGTCTCAAGGCCCTCAGTCGCGCCGCTGGAAAACTCGGAAATTCGAATCCAGAGCACGTCGTTCGGCAGCATCGCCCAGGAAATCGGATCGACCTCGATCAAGGCACGGGTAATCGTCACCTCGTAGCTCTCGGTTTCGCCCTCATGGATCAGTTCCATCGTGACATCCGTGCCAGCATCGCCTCGAATGAGTTCGACTGCCTCTTCCGGATCCTGAAACTCGGTAGTATCGACACCGTCAACCGTGAGGATCAGGTCACCGGCCAGGATCCCCGCTTCGAACGCCGGCGAGTTCTGGATTGGCATGATCACACGCGGTGGTGACTGGGTGGTATCGACCTGTATCCCGATCCCGACCAGCTCGCCGCGCGATGATGCTTCAAAATTTGCGGCTTCTTCGGGGTCCAGGAATCTGGAATGCCCCTCATCCCCGAGCGCGTCGACCATTCCCCGGCTTGCACCGTAGATGAGATCTTCGTCGGTGAATTCCTCGGATTGCACGTAATTTTCGCGAATGACGTTATATGTCTCTTCCAGAATGGTGAACTCGTCGAGTTCGGCCAGATCATCCTGGCGCTGAGCACCAACCGGGGTGTATTCCAGCACGAAGCGATCGATCCCGATCCCGGCGCCCACGGCCAGCAGGAGCATCATCGCCACCATGACCATTCGCAGATGCCGATCGATGCGCCTGGCCGCGTTTTTCAACCGACTCACTCTTTCCGAGGTTTCAGCTTGGGGAGCGCTTTGTGACATTATGTACCCTTCTGATCCCTCCGCAGATGAATACGGAGGTGCGGTAAAGCAAAACCAGACTCAACCGATGGACGAATTGGTCGCCTGCGTGGTTCCATGAATCGATCCTGCGAGATGCAGCAGGTCATCCCGAACCACGTCCCTCAGGAGTATCTCTTCATGGCTGTGCCACGTGCCAACGAAACCGTATCAGTGCGATTCCTGCTCGAAGGTGGGACCTACGAAACCGAAGCTCGTCGCGGGCAGATCGTTCACCAGGCATTTCACTCCGCGTTACCAGTTCAGTATACGGCTGGATGCCGCCTCAAGTTTCGATCCGCGAGCGGCGACGAACTCTTCGCCGACAATTTCGTTGGCCAGATCCAGGACTATTACGGGTCGACCGATATCACCACGGAATCCGAGCCGATCACCGGTGAAGCAGGACCGTGGAGGACAATTGGATTCGATCATCTCGCAATCTCGGTCGCAGATCGCGCCGGCGCCCGTGCATTCTTCTCGGAGATCGTTGGCATGCAGGTCATGCGCGACGACGCGCACCTCACGGTCCTGGCCACGGGCCCAACGGCACTGTTTCTGTTCGATGCCGGCACGGATGAACCGATGGCGCCCGATCGGCCCTCATCGTGGCACCACATTGGCTTCGTAGTCGACAATCTCGAACATGCCTACGCCCACCTGGAGGCCCATAAATCACAGCTCACCAGTGATTTCACGCTTCTGGAACGCGATGAACGTTGGAGCCTCTACTTTTTCTACCGAAACGGCGATGTCACGTTCATGATCCAGTTTTCCGAGATCAAGCCCGCCAGCCGAGGCTTTGCCGACGCGTCCCGGAGCGACTTCCCGGAACTCCTCTATGACTATGCAAGCCGACCATACGGCATCCAGTTCCCCGACGAAGGGTAATAATATCCTGGAGCGGAATTATTCGATACGGAGAGTGGGCCTGGATCATCACCTTGCCGATTGCCACGGAGCGACTGGAACTGCCCGGTTCGAGTCTGGCGACGTGGACGGTACGTTGCGCTATCAGCCTCACCCAGACGTGGCCCGCTATCTGTATCGACCGCCGTGGACACCCGAGGAGGCACCGGGACGCATTGCCAGTCGGGCCACCATCGCCTTCACCGGTGAAAGTGACAGCATCGCCCTGGCGGTCGTCCGGCGAGACGCGCCTGGCGTCATAGGCGAAGCAACCTTGACCTGGACAAGCAAACTTGCCATGCAAGCGGAGATTGGGTGGATCTTCAATCCGGAGTTCAGTGACAAGGGGTACGCGACGGAAGCGGCGCGCGCCCTGCTTGATGCCGCGTTCTCGGAGATCGGATTCCACCGGGTCTTTGCCCGGCTAGATGCCGAGAATGTGGCATCCGCGAATGTCAGCCGGCGGCTGGGTATGCGTCAGGAAGCGCTGCTTGTGGAGTCGGATATGCGGCTATCTGCCCTCGACGGCGAGGGCGTATTCGGCAGTGAAATGGTGTTCGCCATCCTCCGCCGCGAATGGGAAGCAAGCCGCTAATCGCCAGTCGCACAAACCACGGAAAGACCCCAGACCATTTGACTGGCCGGGGCCTTCATGGAGTCTGCTTTCTCGGCTAGCTGAGAGCCATTGCCATGTTTACGGAGGTCACCCAGCCGACATACTTCTCATTCCGCCCACGCATGATGTCCTCAAGCAAGGCCTCCAGCTTTCGCGTGATCGGACCAATTGCGCCGTCGCCCACCGGATACTTGTCTACAGACACAACCGGGGTGATTTCCGCTGCCGTGCCGCAGGTGAACACTTCGTCAGCAAGATACAACTCGGTTCGGTCGACAGCTCGCTCGATCACTTCAAGACCAAGTTCTTCGCGGGCCAGGGTGATCACGGCATCTCGCGTGATGCTTTCGAGGATTCCACTGGTCACATCCGGCGTGATCAACTTGCCGTTGGCGACGAACGCGATGCAGGCGCCCGGCGCTTCACTGATCTTGCCCTGGGGATTGAGCATAAAGGCCACATCGTAGCCATCCTGCCTTACCTCATGCGTCGCAAGCTGCCCGTTGCGATAGTTGGAAATGTTCTTGACTCGCGGCGGCATCACGGTATCGGAGATACGCGTCCAGGTGCTGACGCGCGCATGCTGCTGGAAATCAGTGCCCAGGTGACTTGCAATCGACTTGGTGCGGATCATCAACTCCGACCCAAGCGCGCTCGGGTCGAATCGCTTGTCTTCGGCATCGGCCCCGTATACGAGCGGAAAGATGTAGGTATCTTCGCGGCACTCGTTTTCCTTGAGCAATCGAATGATGATTTCGGTGAGCTCTGGCGTGCTGTACGGTAATGGCAAGCGCACGAGCCGGGTCGAAGATTTGAGCCGATTGAGATGCTCCGCCAGTCGAAAGACGTGTAACTGCTTGGTGTCGGCGTTCCAGTAGCCACGGATACCTTCGAACACCGCTCCCAGTGCTGACCATGCAATGCTCGTTACATGGATGGTGGCGTCCTCCCAACGAGTGAGTTCGTTGTTCCAAAAAATGTACGTTGGGTGTTCCGCAGCCACGATGTTCTCCCTTCAACCGAATCCAATGAAGTTTGTCAAGTATTGCACGGGCTTAACGTGGTGCCAACGGCCACACCTGCTTCTGTCAATTGGTTCGCGCAGACTCTTCCAGCGCCAGCGCCGCCGCCCCATAGATGCCCGTGTCATTTCCCAGCGAGGAATAGGCAATCGTCAGGTCGTTTCTCATGTCCACGAACGAATACGCTAGCATCGTTTCACGGGCCGGCGCCAGCAGGTGTTCGCCAATTGCCGCGACACCGCCGCCAACCACAATCATGCCGGGATTGAAAATATTGGTCAGGGCGCCCATCGCTGCGCCCAACGCGCGGCCGGCTCGGTTCAGGATCAATCGCGCCGCTGGATCTCCCTCATCAGCCGCTGTGGCGACGACACCGGCGTGAATTTCACCGTCGCCGGCCAGTTCGCGGATTCGATCGCCGTCGGCCGTCGTCGCCACCGCCTCAGCCTCTCGCTTAATCGCCCAACCACTGACGAATGCTTCCAGACAGCCGATACTGCCGCACGTGCAACGAGGACCATCAATGGCGATACCGAGGTGCCCAACTTCGGCGCCCAATCCGCGCACGCCATCGATCAGCTTGCCGCCGCTGACCACACCGCCACCGACACCGGTCCCGAGCGCGAAATAAATGAGATCGCGGACGCCCTTCGCGCTGCCAAATCGAATCTCGCCCAGCGCTCCGCAATTGCCGTCGTTTGCCAGATAAACCTTGTGTCCGATTCTTGCCTCAAGCAACGAGACAAATGGCACATCTCGCCAACCCGGAAGGTTCGGTGCATAGAGCACGGTTCCGGTTCGTGGGTTTAGTGGGCCGGGTGAGGCCACCCCCACCGGGATCTCGGGACCAATCGCGGCCTCAGATGCGGTTTTCACGATCTGCTCAGCCATGCGCTCAATGACGGCGTCCGGACCACGATCGGCCCAGGTGGCAACCCGCCCGTGATGTGCGAGATTTCCGGATTCCCCGACAACACCGACCCGGATGTGCGTTCCCCCAAAATCGACAGCGATAACCTTGCGTTCCGACACCATCAGCTCCACGTCCAGATTGACTACAGGATGAAATTGCTCAGTTCTTCGTCGTCGGCCACATCACCAACTCGCTCCTGCACGAACGCCTCATCGATCGAGACGTGCTGGTCGGCCATCTCGGGCGCGTTGAACGACACCTCTTCGAGTACGCGTTCCAGGATCGTTTGCAATCGCCGCGCCCCGATATCTTCCGTGCGCTGGTTCACCAGGGTGGCGATCCGGGCAACCTCGCGCAGGCCGCTTTCCGTAAAGTCCACGGTGACCTTTTCCGTTCCGAGCAGTGCCATGTATTGCTTGGTCAAGGCATTCTGCGGCTCGGAAAGGATTGCCAGCAAGTCTTCCTCGCTCAGTGATTGCAGTTCCACCCGAATCGGGAACCGGCCCTGAAGCTCGGGGATGAGGTCAGACGGCCGCACTCCGTGAAACGACCCAGCTGCAATGAACAGGATGTGGTCAGTGTGAACCGGACCATAGCGCGTCATCACCGCCGACCCTTCGACGATCGGCAACAGATCGCGCTGCACGCCGGCGCCGGAAACATCCGGTCCGGAGTCGCTATCGCCGGAGATCGTCTTGTCGATCTCATCGATGAAGACGACTGCCGCGTCTTCGACTCGCCGCATCGCCGCTTCGACCACAGCATCGAAATCCACCATCCGGTTCGCTTCCTGCTGGGCGAGAATCCGCCGCGCCTCACGAACCGATACCTTCCGCCGGGTTCGCCGCCGGGGCATCAATCCATCGAGGAATTCGTAGAAGGTGTCCTGAAGCTCTTCCGGGTTGCCGGAGATGATCTCAAACGGCTGGATCTCGTCGAAATCCGAATCGGACTCCATCTCGATCTCTACCGTTTCGTCCTCCATTGCTTCCTCGTCAAGCAATTGCCTCAGACGCTTCTGTTCGCGACGACGGCGTCGCTCGATCGCCAGGGCCTCTCGTTCGGCGCGATCTTCATCATCAAGATCGCCGTCGTCGGCCCTCCGCGTTGCGCGGACCGGCTTTCGACTGAGCTCCTGTTCGGAGAGGATTTCGGTCAGCCGCTCGACTGCAAGTGCCGCGGCCTGTTCCTTGACCTGCTCGGTGCGTTCGGTATGGAGCATGGAGATCGCGATCTCCACCAGGTCGCGGACAATCGATTCGACATCGCGACCGACATACCCAACCTCGGTGAATTTCGTGGCCTCGACCTTCAGGAACGGAGCATCCACAATGCGCGCCACGCGACGCGCTATCTCGGTCTTGCCGACCCCAGTTGAGCCGATCATCAGGATATTCTTGGGATGTACCTCGCGCCGCATTTCCTCCGGAAGCTGCTGGCGGCGATATCGATTGCGGAGAGCGACGGCAACCGCCCGCTTCGCGTCGTTTTGCCCGATGATATACCGGTCGAGTTCCGCCACAATTTGCTTGGGCGTCAGACTCTCGGCTGGCGTGGACTCCACGTCGAGATCGGGAACCGGACGCACAACCTTGTCCTTGCCAGAGGGTTTTCGAGCCAAATCGGCCATCAGGATGCTTCCTCGCTCGCGACGTCGGCTTCAATCCCATCGGCTTCGGTCTCAGCCTGAACCACCTCTACCGAAATGTGATTGTTGGTGAAGATGCAGATTTGTGCCGTCACCTCCATCGACGCACGCACGATTTCTTCGGCGCTGAGATCGGTCTTCTGCATGAGCGCCTTCGCCGCGGCTGTCGCGAATGGCGCGCCGGATCCAATTGCCAGCACACCATCGTCCGGTTCGATCACATCGCCTTCGCCGGAAAGCAGGAGCAACGATTCGCAGTCGGCAACGATCAACTGCGCTTCGAGGCGACGCAAGTAGCGATCGGTCCGCCACTCCTTGGTCAGTTCAACCGCGGCCTTGCGGAGATTGCCGTCCCACGCCTCGAGCTGCGATTCGAACTTGGCGAAGAGGGTCAGTGCGTCGGCGACAGCCCCCGCAAACCCGGCCACAACCTGACCGTCGTACAAGGTGCGCAACTTGCGCGCATTGTGCTTGAGCACCACATCGCCGATCGTCACCTGGCCATCACCGGCAAGTGCAACCTGACCGCCTCGCTTGACGCCGACGATCGTCGTCGCGTGGGCCCTTGGATAGAGTTCTGCATTCATGGAGTGATTCACCACAGTTCCAGCCACATCGATTGAGCCTGAAATTGCCATTCAGCGTAGCCGGATTTCGTTGTTACACAGCATGACCGGGAAACTCGCTTGTCACAAGTATCCCGGTCATCGGCGTACCAGCAAACCAAACGGTTTCGGTCCTAATCGCCAGCCTTGGCCAGCAATTGACCGGTGTAATTGCACGATGAACACTTCACCGACGCGCCACGTCCGACGTAGACCAGGTACGAACCGCACTCCGGGCAGAACTCGCCGGTCGGCTTGTTCCACGACACGAAGTCGCACTCTGGATAGCGATTGCAGCCATAGAATGTCCGCCCCTTCTTGGAGCGCCGCTCGACGACTTCACCTTCCTTGCAGGTCGGGCACGGAACGTCGATCTTGGTCAGCAATGGGAGGGCATTCCGGCAATCCGGGAATCCGCTACAGGCAAGGAACTTGCCGTAGCGACCCAGCTTGATCACCATCGGTCGACCACAGATCTCGCAGATCTCATCGGTCGGCTCGTCCCTGATCTTGACCCGCTCCATCGTCTGTTCGGCTTTTTCGAGCGTCGTCGTGAATGGGCCATAGAATTGATGAAGAGTCGGGATCCACGCCCGCTCGCCAGAGGCGATCTCGTCGAGCTCGCCTTCCAGTTGCGATGTGAATCCAACGTCGAACAGGTTGGGGAAGTGCTCCGCCAGCAAATCACTCACCACAAAGCCGAGTTCGGTGGGCACCAGCTTGCGCTCCTCGACGGCCACGTAATTGCGCGCCTGGAGGGTTGCGATGGTCGGCGTATACGTACTCGGCCGGCCGATCCCCTGCTCTTCCATGGCCTTCACCAGAGTCGCCTCGGTGTACCGCGGTGGCGGTTGGGTGAAGTGCTGGTCGGGCACGAGCGCAAGCAGGTTGAGGTTTTCACCGGTCGATACGTCAGGTAATGCGCCTCGATCGAGCTCGTCGGAATCCCCTTCGTCGCGACCCTGCTGGTAGACCGCCATCCAACCGGGGAACTTCACGATTGAACCGGTTGCCCGGAAGATATACGGAGCCTTCCCGGTGGAAATCTCAGAAACCGATCCCGCCCCGACATCGACTCGCGTGTTGTCGAGCGTGGCCGAGGCCATCTGGCTCGCCATGAATCGCTGCCACACGAGCTGGTACAGCTTGAACTGTGGAGCGCTGAGCAGCTTCTTCACGGAGAGAGGATCCCGATGAGGTGAGGTCGGCCGAATCGCCTCATGGGCCTCCTGCGCGCCCTTGCTCTTGCGGCTGTACACGGGCGCCTTGTCCGGCACGTAGGCTGGTCCAAATTTGGAGGCAATCGCCTCACGCGCAGAATGTTGCGCTGAGGACGCGACATTCGTGGAGTCAGTTCGCATGTAGGTGATCAGCCCCTGGGTTCCTTCGGAGCCAAGATCGACCCCTTCATAGAGTTCCTGGGCGATGCTCATAGTCCGGCGCAACGCGAATCCCAGCTTGCGCGAGGCTTCCTGCTGCAACGTGCTGGTGGTGAACGGAGCCTGTGGTCGTCGTTTTGTCTCGCGACGAACGACATCGGCAACCTGCCACGACGCGCCATCGAGCGCCGCGACAATCGCGTGGGTCTGCTCGCCAGTCGTCAGGTCGGCCTTCTTGCCGTGAACCTGGTGCAGGCTTGCCCGGAACTTGTCGCGGTCGGTCGGCGGAGCGCCCGTAATCTTGCTCAGGTCGGCATCGAGCGACCAATACTCGACAGGAATGAATTGGTCGATCTCGCGTTCGCGGTCGACCACAATCCGCAGCGCCGCCGTTTGCACGCGACCAGCCGACAGCCCTCGTTTCACTTTCTTCCATAAAAGTGGGCTAATTCCGTAGCCGACCAGGCGGTCGAGAATCCGGCGCGCTTGCTGGGCATCGACCAGATCCATGTCGATTTCCCGCGGATTTTCCATCGCGGCAATTACCGCTTCTGGCGTGATCTCGTGAAAGACAACACGTCGCAACGGTTTGTCGGTTGCATCGGTCGCCTGCACAAGGTGCCAGGCAATTGCTTCGCCTTCGCGGTCAGGGTCTGTCGCGAGGAAAATCTCCCTCGCGCCAAGCACGCTTTCCTTGAGATCCTTGACGACCTTGGTCTTATCACGGGGAACCAGATACTTGGGAAGGAAGTCGGCATCGACATCTACCCCCAACGTACTCTTGGGCAAATCGCGGATGTGCCCCATCGATGCCTTGACCGTGTATCCCGCTCCCAGATAGCGACCAATGGATCGTGCTTTCGCGGGAGACTCAACGATAACGAGCTTGCCACGAGGAGCCGCCGTCCGCTTCTTTGCGGTCGTTGTGCTCTTCTTCCGGGTTGCCGGCTTCTTTGCCGCAGTGGATTTCGCTCGGCTCTTTTCAGGAGCCGACGCTGTATCTGTCATGGAGTATTGAACCTTGTTCTCTTCATCCTGAAGCCCGGATTGCACCAGGCTTGTTATTCCCAAATGGAAGGCGCTCGCTTTTCAGAGGGCTCGCTGCGGATGATTCACAGCGTCGTCATCAATCACTCAAGCGGGCGAGTTCGCTTCGATCGCGAACCAATGTACCTTTTTCAACAGTAGGAATGATTGTCAAGTTCTGTCAAGCGGCGATCTCTCGCCAGGTGGCCAGATACTGCCTGTATTTACCGCCGCGTGTAGTGTTGGGCTCCCACATTGCGCACCAATTGTTGCAGCTCCAGCGTGAGCAGCACCGCTGAAACACGAGGCAACGGCAAACTGCTGGATTCGACGATGTCATCGATGTGCTGCGGCTCACTGGTCAGCACGTTCAGGATACGCCGCTCATCCTCATCCAGCACCAATGGCTGCTGCACGTCCGCTGGTTCGGCGTCGCGTCGAATGCGCAAATCTTCCAGCACATCGTCCGCGTTCCGCACAAGGCGAGCCCCATCGCGCAGGATTCGATTGCATCCGGCACTCGCACTTGCGGTCGTCATCCCCGGCACGGCAAACACATCCCGCCCCTGATCGGCGGCGAAGTCGACGGTGATCAGGGCGCCACTCTTTTCCGGCGCCTCAACGACGACGACACCGAGCGAGAGGCCCGAGATGATTCGATTCCGGGCCGGGAAGTTCCAGCGATCGGGCTTGGCATCAGGCAGATTGTCGGAGATCAGCGCTCCCTGGGCCGAAACGCGTTTCGCCAACCCGTCATGCTCCCGCGGATAGATGTCCCGAATTCCGCTCCCCAACACGGCGAACGTGCGGCCACCGGCATCGAGCGCCGCCTTGTGTGCGATTCCATCGACACCCGTCGCCAATCCGGAAACAACCGTCACGCCTGCTTTTGCCAGTCCGGATCCAATATCCATGGCGACTTCGCGGCCATAGGCCGTCAGCCGCCGCGTCCCGACGACCGCGACGGCACTGGAATCGATCTCCAGGATTTGCCCCTTGTAGAACAGGACCGGCGGTGGCGCGGAGATTTCGCGCAGCAACCGCGGATATCCGTCATCGGCGAGGGTCACGATCGAGACGCCGTCGCGGTCCAGCCGTTCCATCTCCGAATCGATCGCGATCGTGGTTCGTGCCTTGAGCAGTTTTGCCAACGCCCGTTCACGGTCGCCAAGCACCCGCCGCAGCTGGACCGCATCGGCGTTCCATGCCGATTCGAGCGAACCGAAGTGGTCGCGAAGTATCTGGAACCGCGACGCCGAGGTCACCTCGGCTAGTCGAAACGCAACCCAATAGGCGCGGTCGCGATCCTCGTTCAATTGAGTCTGGTCCCTGGAAGCAGCTGAGGGCTCTGTCACTCATTCACTCCCGGCAATTGCGCTGTTTGCAATATTCATCAACAATGCCTGCAATCTGGTGGCGGCAGATATCGGATTCGACCGATAGCCGCATGGCATCAACTCAGGGAGCAACGCATGAATCTCAACAACCCGGTCAAGGAAAAACTCGCGGCCGGGAAGATTGTCTACGGCTGTTTCGTGCCGACTATCTCCGCCATCGATGTCGAAATCCTCGCCGTCGCCGGCTTCGATTTTGTGCTGCTTGATGGCGAACACGGTCCACTCGGGCCTGACTCCACCTATCCCCTGGTCCTGGCCGCGGAATCGCGAGGCATGACCGCGTTCGCCAGGGTTGGCCAGAATGACAAGCAGGTCATCCTCAAGTTCCTGGACATTGGTGTTTCTGGAGTGATGGTGCCGCAAGTCAATAATGCAGCGCAAGCCACCCAGGCGATTCAGGCCACCAAATATTGGCCGGATGGCAGCCGCGGCCTCGCCGGCGGCCGGGTGTTCGACTGGGGCCTGAACGCACCGGCCGCCGATCTCGTGCCCGTTATCAACGATCGGGTGCTGACCATGATCCAGTTCGAGCACATCGACGCGCTCGCCGAGCTCGATGAGATTCTTGCGGTGCCGGGGCTCGATGTCCTCTTCGTAGGTCCCAACGACCTCGCGCAATCGATGGGCTTTCCAGGCCAGCCGGGCCACCCCGACGTTACTGCAATCGGCGACCAGGTCGTCGCCAGGGCCAAAGCGGCTGGAATCAAGGTCGGCACCACCGCGCCCACTGCTGACGCTGCGAAGATCGTGGCGAACCGTGGTTTCGACATGATCATTCCCAACTCGCCAGGCATGCTCGCCGCCGCAGCCAAGGCATACATCGACGCTGCACCCAAATCGTAAGATTGCACAAATCCGGCCTGTCCGGTTTGGCCGCGCCAGGTTCCTGCTCGCCCTTCCAAGGACCAGTCGGTGAAAAAAGACCGGATCGCGGGGGAATTGGAGTTGTTGCCAGACACCATTATCGGTCACAATGTGCACCAGAGAGAGCGTTGAATAGCGTACGAAGCAGTGCGAAGTTCGTTCGGCGTAAAGCAGACCGTTGCCGCTGGCGATCGGCTGTGCTATCTTGCACACCCAGAGCCTCTCGAACGCACAGGATCGTGGCTCGATAGCCACAAGGGTTGATCTTTTCGCCGGGCGTCTTGAGAACTTTCCCCCTGACCACCGTTGATCGATAACCGCGCATATTCAGCCGAGAGAACAGTCGCCCAGGATCCACCCGGTGGAATCAGGGGCAAGAGGAGCGAGGATGGCGGCACAAGCGCAGACAACCACGGCCCCACAAGCTGGTGCGTCGCCCACGGGTGGCCAACCGCTTCTGGAAGTGAAGAATCTGAAGACACAGTTCTTCACGCAAGATGGTGTCGTGAAAGCCGTGGATGACGTTTCGTTTTACGTCATGCCGGGCGAAACACTCGGGGTAGTGGGCGAGTCCGGCTCCGGCAAAAGCATGACCGGGCTCTCGATCATGCGGTTGATTCCCAACCCGCCTGGCAAGATCGTCAATGGCGAGGTGAATTTCAACGGCCGCGACATCCTGAAGATGTCCGACGAGCAGGTCCGATCGATTCGCGGCAACGACATCGCGATGATCTTCCAGGATCCGATGACGTCCCTAAACCCGGTGCTGACCATCAATCGCCAGATCAGCGAATCCCTGCAATTGCATATGGGGATGAACAAGGAGCAGGCCAAGCAGCGTTCGATCGAACTGCTCACCATGGTCGGCATCCCGAATCCCGAGAGCCGCGTCAACCAGTATCCGCACCAGTTCTCCGGCGGTATGCGCCAGCGCGTAATGATCGCGATGGCCCTTTCCTGCAATCCGAAACTCCTGATCGCCGACGAGCCGACAACCGCGCTCGACGTGACGATCCAGGCCCAGATCCTCGACCTGATGCGCAACCTGCAGAGCGAAACCGGCACCGGCGTGATCATGATTACGCACTCCATGGGTGTGGTTGCCGGCATGGCCGATCGCGTGCAGGTCATGTACGCCGGTCACATCGTGGAAACGGCCAGCACCGAGGAAATCTTCGCCAATCCGCGACATCCCTACACAGTGGGCCTCATGAAGTCGATTCCTCGACTCGATGCCCGCAGCAAGGAGAAGTTGCAACCGATTCGCGGACTTCCGCCCGATCTCATTGACCTCCCTGACATGTGCCCGTTCGTGCCTCGCTGCAACTATGCGCAGCGAAAAGTGCGAACAGAAAAATCCTCCCCTGCTGGAAGTCAAGCCGGGTCACTATTCCGCTTGCTGGTTCTGGGAAGATGTTCACCGCGAGGACGACCAGAACGAAGTCGCCCGGGAACATGGTCTGCCTGAACCTTCCGATCCATTGAGCGATCTCAACCCGGGCGTGCCTGACCTGGGCATTTCGGCAAGCCAGATCAGTCCTGAGTAACCTTGGAGGAAAGTCGCATGTCTGCTGCTGCCGCTCAATCTGACAGCGATCAACTGCAACACGCCGCCGCCCAGGGTGACGGTGCAGCCCTTGCTGGATGTTCGCGAACCTCAAGATGCACTTCCCGCTGACGCAGGGAATCATCTTCCAGCGCAAGGTCGGCGCCGTCCAGGCTGTCGACGGTGTTTCGTTCTCCGTCAAGCGCGGTGAAACACTTGGCCTCGTGGGAGAGTCCGGTTGTGGCAAGTCCACGACCGGTCGCGCCATCCTGCAGCTGTACAAGCCAACCGCCGGCAACGTCATCTTCAACGGCAGTGACCTGACGACGCTCGACAGCACCCAAATGCGGAAGATGCGTCGCCACCTGCAGATGATTTTCCAGGATCCGTACGCGTCGCTGAACCCGCGCATGACGGTCGGCAACATCGTCTCCGAGCCGATGCAGATCCACAAGCTGGTGCCGAAGAGCGAGCGCACCCAGCGCGTGCAGGAACTCCTGCAGACCGTCGGTCTCAACCCCTACTTCGCCAACCGCTACCCACACGAATTCTCCGGTGGTCAGCGGCAGCGAATCGGAATCGCCAGGGCCCTCGCCGCGAACCCGGATTTCATCGTCTGCGACGAGCCGGTGTCGGCCCTCGACGTGTCGATCCAGGCCCAGATCGTGAACCTCCTGGAAGACCTTCAGGAGCAGTTCGGCCTGACGTACCTCTTCATTGCCCACGACCTCTCGGTCGTGCGCCACATTTCCGATCGCGTGGCCGTGATGTACCTCGGCAAGATCGTGGAGATTGGCCGATCGCAATGAGCTGTACGACAACCCGCTGCACCCGTACACCAAGGCGCTCCTCTCCGCGGTGCCGATCCCGGACCCGGTGATCGAGCGTCAAGCGTGAGCGCATCATCCTCACCGGCGATGTGCCGAGCCCGATCAATCCGCCTTCCGGCTGCCACTTCCACACCCGTTGCCCGTATGTGATGGATGTCTGCAAGAAGGTCGATCCGTTCTTCGCCGAGCAGGGATCCGCACACTTCGTGGCCTGTCACCTGTACCCGGGTTCCGGAGCCGACACCGCCGAGCAGACCTCAGCGCGCGCGGCCGACTAGTCGCGCACCACCTGAATGACGCCGAACGGCGATGACGCATACTATGCGCGTCATCGCCGTTTTTCTTGCGTATCGAGGCCTCACCTCGTGAACCTGAGTCCCAATCTCCGAGATCCCGACCAGATCATTGCCTTCCTGCTCTCGTTCGTGATCGCCACGACCATCCACGAGTTCATGCACGCCTGGACAGCCCACAAGCTTGGCGACAACACCGCGCGCGAGCTTGGCCGGATCACGCTCAACCCTGTGGAACACTTCGATCCCATTCGGCTTCTTCGGCATGGTCATGATCTCGATCGGCTTCCCGTTCATCGGCTGGGGCAAGCCGGTGCCAGTCAACCCATCCCGGTTCACCCATCGCTACGCGCAGCACCGCAAGGTGGGCATGGCGCTTGTTGCCTTCGCCGGACCGCTCTCGAACGTGGCCCAGGCGCTTGCTGATGGCGATTCCGTACCAACTAGTCATCCGCAATCAGGTCGATCTCAATCAGAACATCTGGCTCTTCATCACCAGCTTCATCACGGTTAACGTGTTGCTCGCATCATTCAACATGATCCCGATTCCACCGCTTGATGGATACAAGATCCTGCAGGGAATCCTTCCGGACTTCTGGCGGCCAATCCTGGCGCCCGCTCGAGCAATACGGATTCATGATCCTGCTCCTGCTCTTCTTCATCGGTGGTCAACTTGGCGACTCGATCGTCGGCGGCATCATGCGTCCCGGTTCGCCAGGTGCTGTTCGATGCAGTGAATACCGGACTTTGAGGCTTCTCGACGGCATTCGGGCCAGCGTTCACGCAGCAAGACACCGGTACTCGCAAGTGCGGCATCACATCGCGTCCGACAGCACGGTTGTCGAGATCCCGGACCGGTTCGCAGGTCTGCTGCTCGGAGAAGTCGCGGAGCGATTTCGGTCCCTTCCCGGGAGTGACCAGGCGCACCTCGTCGCGGTGGCCACGATCCTCGCCGACGAAGGGGCGAACGATGATCTCATCACCGCCGGACTGATTCACGATGTCGGCAAATCCGTTCCCGGGATCACCATTCACCTGGCGGCCCGCATCGCCAAGGTGGTGATCGCCCGGGTTTCACCTCGCGCAACGGACCGCATAGCGACCTGGCAGTCACCGCCTCGACTGGGAAAGGGGCTATGGGTGCTGTGCCGGCATCCGATCACTGGCTCCGTGCTCGCGGCCTCGTCTGGCTATAACGAGCGCGTTCTATGGCTCGTGGCCAACCACGAGCGGACCGAACTCGTCGACCCCGACCTGATTGCCCTGGCAGTCGCCGATGAAGTGAGCTTTCCCGTTCCTGCGCGGTAGAATGTGTCTCTATGGAACAGGATCACCAACGGCTCCGAGCCGATCCTCGCCAATTACCAACTCCGGCTGCCGACGTACGAAGGTCCGTTCGATGTGTTGTTGCGCCTGATCGAGCGGAGCCAACTCGACATCGAGGATGTCTCGCTCGTCGCCGTCACCGACCAGTTCCTCGCGTTTGTCGAAACCCTCGATTCCGCCCCTCCCGTAGTGATTGCCGAGTTTGCGGCAGTCGGGGCGCGGCTGACCGTGCTCAAGAGCCGTTCACTCCTGCCGCGGCCAGTGGTCGAAACAGATGAGCTGGACCAGAGCGATCTTACCCACCAATTGCGGGAGTACAAGCGCGTCAAGGACCTCGCCTTGCATTTGGGGAAACTTCACGCCGCCGGCAACATCGCCCATGGTCCCGCCCTGAATGGCGCAATAGCCCGCCCCACCCAAGGCAAGCCGACCCGGATGGCAAGCCATGACGCATCTGCTCTCGTCAAGTCGCTGCGGCGACGATTGACGGTGATCCCGAAGGCCCCACAGTTCATCAAGCAGCGGCGCGTCGATCAGTTTGCGTGATCTGGTCGCCCGGGTTTCCGAGCTCGTCGCCCGCTCGAGATCGATTCGATTCAGCACCATCGTCGCCGACTACCGCACGCGAACCGAGGTCGCCACCGCATTCCTGGCCGTCCTCGTCCTCGTTCGCCGCCAATCGATCGACGTCGTCCAGGGCGAGCTTTTCGGCGACATGGCAATCAGCCCTGGATCAGCCGGAGAGCCCTCCTCGTCAGCCGACGGTGACAACGAATTCCTCCATTGAGCACCCGGAGTTCCATGTGATAGACACCATGCCTGCACTCGAAACACCTGAACAGCTTTACCTCAACGGCGCAGAACCTGGCGACGCGCTATCCGACACCGACCTCGCCGCCCTGGTGGAAG
Organism: uncultured Chloroflexia bacterium; assembly: GCA_963763125.1. Lineage (GTDB taxonomy): Bacteria > Chloroflexota > Chloroflexia > Thermomicrobiales > UBA6265 > JACCYX01. The sequence goes on along the minus strand of CAVXMV010000005.1, from coordinate 2,686,082 downwards.
CGCTGCTGCTGGTCGCGCCCGAACCGCCCACCATCGACGAACTCGCCGAAGCGGCGGCGGTGAAACCAGGCCGCATCCAAACCGCGCTGGACTGACCTCGCAAGCCGCGTGGACCGTGGCTGGATCGTCCAACGCCACGGCATCGCACCTGCACCTGGCCACCGCGCCACGCTTCGCGCACCAGATCAGCGCATTCCTCGGCCTTGAGCGTGAGGGCAAGCTCTCGTCAGCCGCGCTGGAAACTCTCGCGATCGTGGCCTACCAGCAGCCTGTGACCCGGTCCGAAATCGAAGCGGTCCGCGGGAGTCGACTCCTCGGGTGTGCTGGCAAAGCTCCACGCACGTGAACTTGTCGAACCTGTCTCCCGGCTGGCTGCGGTTGGCAATCCATTCCAGTACGGAACCACGGTCAGCTTTCTCAAGCTCTTTGGGCTAAGCTCGCTGGCCGACCTTCCGCCTCTCGGGCAACTCGAAGGTGAGGATGGCGCGGCATTGCTGAACCTTGCGATGGCCGACGCTGAACAACCGGAGGAGCAGGAACCTGTCATGAACTCCATCCCTGAGGAAATTGTATGACCCAAACGATACGCCGGATCGTCGTCGGGCCCGGCATCGAACTCCCGGAATTGCTGTTGCGGCGCTGGATGAATCATCGTGGCCCCGAAAGCACGTTGGCGTGGCTCGATCGATTGCCGCACCTGCTGGACACCTGGTGCGATCGATACGAGATCACGATCCTGCCAACATCACCACCGATCACATTCAACCTCGTTCTCTTTGGCACGTCGCCCGGGATCGGGGACGTTGTCCTCAAACTCAGCCCACCGACTCCGGAAGTCGATTCCGAGATTGAAGCACTCCGGCAGGCGGCGGGACATGGCATGGTGCGCCTGATCGATTCCGATCCTGCTGCTGCCCTGATGCTCCTTGAGCGCGTAGAGCCGGGAACCATGCTGGACGACGCGGATCTCTCCGACGAGGAATCGACGCGCATCGGGGCCGGGATGATGCTCCAGTTCTGGCGCACTCCCTCCCGGCCAGATCACCTCTATCCGCTCGAGGAGTGGTCGAGGGCCCTGCTAACCTACGATCCTGCCGATCTGCCTCACCTTCCGGAAATTCCTGCTGACATCGTCGCCAACGCGGTTGCCATCGGACGGCACCTGATCGCCACCCAGCGCGACATCGTGCTCCTTCACGGCGATGTGCACCACCAGAACATCCTTTGGGGAGGGAACCGTGGGTGGGTGACGATCGATCCCAAGGGTCTCATCGGGGAACGCGGCTACGAAATCGGCACGTGGATGCTCAACCCATGGGGTTTCCCCGAGCGCGATGGCTTCCTCGAAAAGGCCAATCGGCGGCTCGACATCTTCGCCGAGGTTCTCAACGAAGATCGAGCGCGCCTGTCACAGTGGGCTGCATTTCACGCCACGCTCTCGCTGTGCTGGACACTGGAAGACGACCACCCCGAAGACATTTCGGCCGATCTCGCCTTTGTGCGCAATTTGATGCAGTTGGTGAAGTAATCGAACGAAGGTGGAGAAAGCTACTCGATGAGCAGTTCCCCGGCTCCCTTCACAATTTCCCTTGCGGAAGCGTTACTTCTGCTGGCTACCGACGACCAGACCGGAAAGATCTCCACCAACTCGGGCGCACTGAACTACGGGCTGGCAGGTGCCGTGATCGTCGAGCTGGTGGAAGGCGGGCGGCTTACAGCAGTCGGTGACGTGCTGCATCATTCCGGCGACTCAGTCACGGGCAACGAGGTCGGGGACAGGGCCGTTTCGACCATCGCGGAATCCAAACTCCGGGATGCGAAGTACTGGGTCAAAAAGCTCGCGAGCAACAAGCTGCGAGACGAGATCCTGGACGGCCTCATCGAACGCGGACTGCTCCGGCGAGAGGAACGCAGGATCCTCTGGATCTTCCCCGCTGATCGATTTCCGGCCGTCGACTCCAGCGCCGAACGAGGCATCAGGGAAGATGTGCGCAATACGGTGCTGGGGAACGGCAGCGCAACCGTCCGACCCCACACGGCGGCGTTGATCGGGTTGCTCCATGGCTGCGGCCTTGATGGAACGGTCTTCAGCCGTCAGGAGCGAAAGCACGTCAAGAAGCGGATCGAGGAGATCGCGAAGTCCGACGCAATGGGGGATACCGTTGCCAAAGTGGTCAAGGATGCCCAGGCCGCCGTCATTGCGGCATCCACGGCGGCGACATTGGCTGCGTCGTCAGTTGGCACAAGTTGAAATAGCCCGGATAGGAGTTCATGGTAGTGGCCGGTCTTGTGCCGGCCAATATCCCCACCTGCGCATTTGATCGCGTCTTGCCCATTTGTGAACGGAAAGTTGGTGAGTGTTCCGGGCAACACTGTCAGCATGCGCGGGCGGAGCACGCATCGCTGCGCTGCGCTGCCGCAACCCTACCAAACCGCTTTATGATCACTTTTGAATGCTATGGGCATCAGGAGACAGGTGAACTTGCCAACGAACGCGTTCGCTGGATAACATCCTGGATCGCGGTCGCGGCGTCTTCGATTTCCTCGCGAGTGTTCCCCCGGCCAACCGTCATCCGCAGGCTTGCACGAGCCTCATCTTCGGTTAACCCGGCGGCCAACAGCACGTGACTCGGCTCCGAATTCCCGGTTGTGCAGGCCGAACCCGCCGACGCCGCGACACCCTGCATGTCGAGACCAAGGAGGACCGTTTCCCCCTGCACCCCGCGAAAACTCACATTGAGATTGTTCGAGAGCCGGTTCGGACCAGGCTGCGGTCCATTTAGTCGTACGTCGGGCACCGATGTCCTGATCTCTTCCCACAGCAAATCCCGGAGCTGACTCGTGTGGTCGGCATACTCACTCCGAATCGACTCTGCCCGCTGGAGCGCTTCGGCCAGTCCAACGATCAATGGCACGTTTTCCGTGCCACCGCGTCGCCCGGTTTCCTGGCCACCGCCATCCTGCTGGAACCGGATCGGAGTTCCCTTCCTTATGTAGAGAAGACCTACACCCTTCGGTCCATAAAACTTGTGGGCGGTCAGTGACAGGAGGTTGACGCCGAGATTCTGGACATCGATTGGCAAAAGGCCAGCCGCCTGCACAGCGTCCGAGTGAAACGGAATCCCGTGCTCGTGAGCGACAGCGGCAAGGCTTGCGATCGGTTGGATCGCGCCCGTTTCGTTGTTGGCGTACATCACCGATACCAGGCAGGTTTCCGGTTTGATTGCCTCGCGCAAGCTGTCGACCGTAACGATCCCCTCGGCATCGCACGGGAGGATGGTCAGCGAGAATCCCTGCTCCACCAACGCCTCGGCGGCATGCAGAACCGCGTGATGTTCGATTGCGCTGGTGATGATATGGGGGACCGGTCCATCGGGGTTTGCAATTCTCGCTGCCCAGGCCACGCCCTTGAGGGCAAGGTTGTTGCTTTCGGTAGCGCCACTCGTGAACAGAATCTCGGACGGACGGCTTCCCAGGATCGACGCGATTGCTCGCCGCGAGCGTTCGAGCGCCGCATGTCCGTCCTGACCGATCTGGTAAATACTGGAGGGATTGCCAAATATAGTGGTGAAGTAAGGCAACATCGCCGAAACGACCTCGGGGTCGGTCGGCGTGGTTGCGGCATGATCGAGATATATCGAGGGAACACTGTAGGTCATGGAAGATGCTCGCTCCCGAATCGGGATCGCGAAAACGCGGCGATTGCGCGGGCCGTATTAGACGGAAGTCGCGACCCGGTCCGCTTGTACCGCGTGCTTTGGCGAGGTGGTGATCAGATCGGCAAGCGATTGTGAGTCAATCGCCTCGATAATCGAATCGCGCAGCTTCATCCACACCGGGCGGGTTTCGCATCCGTCGATCAATGGGCACGTCTGCTCTGATTCATCTTCGGAGACACAGTCCATCGGCGCGATTGGCCCTTCCATAACGCGGAAGACCTCGCCAACCCGAATGTCCTCTGGAGCGCGGCCAAGAACGTAACCGCCATGTGCGCCACGTTTGCTCTCAACAATTCCTGCTCGACGGAGCGGTGCGATGAGTTGTTCGAGATAGGCTGGCGGAACGGAGGACTCCCTGGCGATATCAGTTATCGACAAAGGTCCGGAGCCATAATGATGGGCAAGCGCAACCATTGCGCGCATCCCATACTCGCCTCTCGTCGAAACTTTCATGTGGTATGCCTCCTGAAACGGGGGTATGCGCCCCCATACGTTACTCTACAGGCTTCCGCATTTGTTCGTCAAGAGACGAAGTACCAATTTCTGCTAGTGACGGCGGTAACGCTTCCATGAAGAAAGTGTCTCCGCAATCGCGTCTCGCCATTCCGCAGAGATCGAAGTATTACTCATGATCCCCGGCGCGATCTGGCGGTAGAGATGCACGAATCGGTCCGCGGTAAAGATACCCCGATAGCGTCCGCTTTCGGTAACCGGCACCGCCCAGCGATTCATGCGGTTCATTTGCTGCTGCACATCGAAAATCGAGTCGTTGATGTCTGCAATATACACCGAGCGGTCCATCACGTCTGCCACTGTTCGACCCGCCACGCCGCCCGCCAGCCCATCGAGCAAATGGGAACGCCAAAGCATGCCCACCACCTGGCCATTGTCGGTAACCGCCATGTCTCGCGGACCGCCACGCAACGCAAAGGTCAGCGGTTCTGTGGGAGAAACACCACCCATGTCCCAAAGCGCGTACTGCCCTACCTTGAGTCTCCTCATTGCGGACTGAACTCGCTCGACCCGTGCCTCTGCCTGCGCCGCAAAGAACACGAACAACCCGAGCACGATCATCGCCACATTCCGCTGCCAAATGCCGAGAACGACGAATGCGATCGCGAACGCCAGTCCTGCGGCGACCGCCACCGAGGTTGCGCTCTCCCGGCCGATTGACGGTGTCAGCGCCGCCCGCAGCATCCGTCCCCCATCGACCGGAAAGGCTGGTAGCAGGTTGAAGACCAGGATGAACAGGTTCACGATCGCCAGGTACGTCACCAGCGTGGCCAGGGTCATTGTTCCCAACGGATCGCCTGTCGAGAAGAGGGCATCCCGGCCAGCCAGCACCCCGATCAGGAGCACGATTGGAAACAATGCCACCGCAATTGCGAGATTCGTCGCCGGACCCGCCAGCGCGATCAGGAACTCGGTCCGTGGCTGTGCCGGCATCTGCTCGATTCGGGCCACACCACCAAACGGCCAAAGGGTAATGTCGAGCACCCGGATGTTGAACTGACGCGCCATCGCGCAATGACCGAGCTCATGAACCAGGACCGAGGCGAACACCAGGATCACCAGCAGCATCCCCAGCAGGAAGGCGCCAAATCCGCGCGAGGAGCTAAACCCCCATTGCCAAACCGCCCACACAAGGACGAGGCCAAACGTGGGGTGCACGTTGACGTCGACGCCATAGATGTGACCGATCTTCAAAGCGCGCAACATGGAGTAATGAACCGTTCCGATCCGGGATGATCTTAGCGAGTGTTCGAGATTGGACATCTGGCGACCATCGCGCCCAAATTCCATCCCCAACATGGTAGCGGTCCGCCGAAGTCGGACACAATGAACGTACATCAGAATGACCACGGGGCAAGTACCGTGAGGCAGGACCATTGATTTGCGTTTGCCTGCCCGTCTATACTCGTGCCTGTGTTGCGCGCCCGTAGCTCAGTGAATAGAGCGCTTGCCTCCGGAAATAGCGCTCGCACCCTCGGTTTCCACGCAGTCGATTCCCCCACAAAAACCCCGATAAAGCGACCAAAACATACCATCCAGCCCCTTGCCCTTTGCGTAAAGTAGCCTTATCGCTCTGCATAAAGTGGCCAGCCTTGATGTGTCCACTGGACGCTAGATTTGGCAGGCACGCCATGACACGATCATCCCATCGGTACACAGAGAAGGAGCGGCTGCCGATCGTGAGGAAAGGCACCATGCCGCGCCGTCCGCCGAGTAGTCCTCGCGCACCGTTCCCACTGCCGCTTCGAGAGGTAAGGTCCTCATTCCCGCCAGGCGGCGTCGATCGATTCGCCAAGTGCGGGAGTCGGGACGTGCGTTGCCATGGTGTTGCCTCCGGGCGACAGGACCAGTTCCGATTCCAGAGGTCCCGGTAACCGCTCGGTACATGGCTGGATCGCCGCCAGTTCTCGCCCCGGGTCCGCGGCATCGCCGGCTGGCTTACGAGGATCTGGGTGCGGCACGGCCCGCGCTCGGCGTCATCCCCAACGCTTCGGTCACCGCAGTCTCTAGCGGCAGTTGCCGGCCGTCCTGCCACGCGACACGCAACCGCTCGTCGCCCAAGGTCTCGCGACACGCGGCGACGGCGTGCTCGTACCGCGCGTGATGCCGTGGCTGCGGCAGTCCGATCCGTTCGCGCAGCGCCTCCGCCGCGCCGAAGAGGCGGGCCGCTGCCTCCGGCTGCCCGGTGCTGGCCGCGACGATGGCGAGTCCGCGCAAGCACCCGGCAAGGCTCACCGGCTCGCCGAACTCTTTCCGCAGCGAGAGACTCTCGTGGTAGCGCGCGGACGCCTGGTCGAAGTCGCCCGCGGCGAGGGCGATCTTGCCCAGGTTCGTGAGCGCGTAGGCGGTGCCGCTAATCTCTCCCACGGCGCGAAACTGCTCCAGCGCCTCCCCAAAGAACGCGGTCGCGCGCTCGCCGTCGCCCTGTTCGTAGGTTACGATCCCGAGCGCGTTGAGAATAAAGCCCACCCAGGGCGTGGCGCCCAGCGCCCGGAACAGGCCGAGCGCCTCCGTCAGCAGCGCCGTCGCCTGCGGGTAATCACCACGATCTTCCGCAACCATGCCAAGGACGTAGAGCCCTTCGGCGACTCCGCTGGACTGGTCCAGATCGCGAAACACGTTCAGACTGTGCTGCACTCGATCGACGGCCTGGGCGTGATCGCCCTGCGCCCAGGCCAACCACCCGGCCGCGAGCAACGTCCTGGCTCGCGTGGCGGGCGGGGTCGAGGGGCCGCCAATCAGCGCACGCTCCGCCCAGGTCCGACCCTCGCTCAAGTGCCCACCAACGTACCAGAATCGATGCAGTGCCCCCGCCAGGCGCTGAACCGCCTCGACATCTCCTTGCTCCAGCAGCCACGCCAGGGCACTGCGGAAGTTGTCGTGCTCGACCTCGGACCGCTCCAGCCATGGCCGCTGGTCGGGACCGGGGATCCCCGCGTGCGACTGCTCTGCCAGCGTCAGGCACCACTCCGCATGCCGCCGCCGCACCGCCTCGGCTTCGTCGCTCGCAGTCAATTGCTCCAGACCGTACTCGCGGATCGTTTCCAGCATCCGATAGCGCGGCTCGACGGCCTGCGCGTCTTGCCACAGCAGGCTTTTGTCCACCAGCGACCGTCGAGCCGATCGAGGGCGGAGGCGGGATTTGGCCAGGACGTCGGTCCTCCGCGTCTCCGCCGACGTCACTCTCGGCGCCTCCAACGTGCAGCCGCCGACGAAGACCGCGAGGCGGCGGAACAGTCGCTGCTCCTCGGGCGCGAGCAGATCGTGGCTCCAGGCGATCGCGTCGCGCATTGTCCGCAAGCGAGCTGGCTGATCGAGCGGTCCGCCGGTCAGCAGGGGGAGCCGCCGCTCCAGGCGCATCAGCAACGCGGCGATAGGTAGGTGGCCAACCCGGGCCGCTGCCAGCTCGATGGCTAGCGGCAGACCATCCAGCCGTCGGCAGATTGCCACGACTGCCGGCGCATTTGCTTCGACGAGCGCGAAGCCGGGCGAGGCCGCCTGGGCACGATCGAGGAAGAGCCGAACCGCCTCCGTGCCGGCAATCTGGTCGACCGATTGGGCGTCCTCCGGATCGGGCAGTGCCAGCGGAGGGACCGGGAACACGTGTTCGCCGGAGACGCGCAACGCGGCTCGGCTCGTTGCCAGCACCGTCAGTCCCGGGCACGCGGCGAGAAGACCGGCGATCTGGGGTGAGGCCGTCGGCACCTGCTCGACATTGTCGAGCACGAGCAGCATCTGCTTGCTCCGCAGGTGGGCAACGAGTCGCTCCGCCATCGGGCGATTACCCACCTCGCGCAGGCCCAACGCCTGGGCGATGGTTGTCATGACGAGGTCAGGGTCGCGGACGGCGGCGAGGGAGACGAACCGAACGCCGTCGCCGAAGGCGTCGCTGAGATCGTGTGCGACGTGCAGGGCCAGGCGGGTCTTGCCGACGCCGCCGGGACCGATCAACGTCAGTAAGCGGAGACCGGGGCGGTGAAGGAGGGTGCGGACCGCGTCGAGCTCGCGCTCTCGGCCAACAAGGGCCGAGAGCGGCACGGGCAGGTCTTGCGTGTGATGATCGGAGGGCCCACGAGAGACGTTGGTGGCGATCCGGCGGCCGGCCGCGGCGACGAACTTCTCCCGCTCGACGCCGGCGAGACCGAGCGCATCGACCAGGAACTGCAACGTGTCTTTGCGGGGAGTGACCCGGGCACCCCGTTCGAGGTCGCTGAGACCGCGGACGCTGAGGCCCGTGCGCGCCGCCAGCTCCTCTTGCGTGAGACCCGCGGCTTGCCGGTGCCGCCGCAGCAGGTCACCGAAATCCGCTTCCGCCGTCGACGGCGTCGCGTCCATCGCCCACCTCCGCGCCAGGGCGCCCGGTCACTCGAAGTCGAGGGTTGGTCCATCCTACGCCCGGCTGCCGACCCACGCAATCAGCGGAAGCGTGGGTTGCTGCGTGGCTTGCGTCTGGCGTTGGAAGGCGCGGGGTCTCATAGTGGCAGGCATCTCAGGATGAAACTCGGCTACGACATAAAGAAGGAAGTCCGCCATGATTGCACAGCTCGCACGGGACACCGCCGTCGTCCCGACCGACCGGCACGACAGGGTTTCTCGCACCGAGCTGACCCCGTTGGGTTTCCTGCGCCGCACCGCCGCCGTCTTCCCGGACAAAACGGCGGTCGTCCACGGCAACCGGGGAACGTCGTACAGCTACCGCGCATTCGCGGACCGCGTCGATCGCCTCGCGTCCGCCCTGCGCGCCGCCGGGCTGGAAAAGGACGACCGCGTCGCGTTCCTCTGCCCCAACATCCCGGCGATGCTGGAGGCGCACTTCGCCGTGCCCGCCGCGGGCGGCATCCTGGTCGGCATCAACACCCGGCTGAACGCGCGCGAGGTCGGCGACCTCCTCGGCCATTCCGGGGCGCGATTCCTCTTCGTCGACGCCGAACTGCAACCCGTCCTGGCGTCGCTCGATCTGGCCGGCATCCGCGTCGTCCGCATCGACGATACCGGTCTGGAGGGCGATCCCTACGAGGCGTTCCTGGCAACCGGCTCCACGACGCCCGTCGCGAGCCTGCTCACGGACGAAGAGGAGACTATCGCCATCAACTACACCTCGGGCACGACCGGTTGGTTCAAGGGGGTGGTCTACACCCACCGCGGCGCTTACCTGATGGCCCTCGCCCATGTGGTCGAGATCGGGCTGACGGGCGACAGCGTCTACCTCTGGACGGGGCCGATGTTCCACGCCAGCGGATGGTGCTTTCCCTGGGCGATCACCGCTGTTGCCGGGACCCACGTCTGTCTGCGCAAGGTGGACTACGACCTCATCTGGGACCTCATCGACGCGTACGGCGTCACGCACTACCACGGTGCGCCCACGGTCCACCTCGGCGTGGTCACACATCCGAAGGCCCATCGGCTCGACCGGCGCGTAACGCTTGTCGTCGCCGCCGCGCCCCCCTCGCCGACCCTCCTCGCCCGGCTCCGTGACCTCAACTTCCGCCCGATCCACATCTACGGTGCGACCGAAACGTACGCCCCGGCCACCATCTGTGAATGGCACCCGGAGTGGGATGCGCTCTCCGACGACGAGCAGGCCCGCCTGCTCGCGCGCCAGGGGGTGCCCTATCTCGGCGTCGAATCGGTGCGCGTCGTCGACGACGCGATGAACGACGTGCCGAGCGACGGCCGGACGATGGGCGAGGTCGTGATGCGCGGCAACACGGTGATGCAGGGCTACTACGCCGACCCGGAGGCGACCGCAGCGGGCGTTCGAGGGTGGCTGGTTCCATTCCGGCGACCTGGCGGTGATGCACCCCGACGGCTACATCGAGCTGCGCGATCGGAAGAAGGACATCATCATCAGCGGCGGCGAGAACATCTCCACCATCGAGGTCGAGCAGGTCGTCGTCCGCCACTCCGCCGTCCTGGAGTGCGCGGTGGTCGCCGTCCCCGACGAGAAATGGGGCGAGCGCCCGAAGGCATTCGTCGCGCTCAGACCGGGGATGGAGGTCGACGGCGGAAGAGATCATCGCCTTTTGCCGAGACAACCTCGCCCACTTCAAGTGCCCGGTCGCCGTCGAGTTCGGCGAGTTGCCAAAGACGTCGACCGGCAAGGTCCAGAAGTTCGTGCTGCGGGAGAGGGAGTGGGCGGGGTACGACAAACGCATCAACTAGCGCGGGACACCGCTCACAGCCACGGTCAGGAGCCGGCAATGGTCGATCAACTTGAGCGGATGCACGCTCCCTTCGGCAGCCCAGAGTTCCAGGCGGATCCGTACCCGACCTATGCACACCTTCGGGCAACGGGACCGGTGCATCGCGACGAGGCGGCGCCGATTTGGCACGTCGTGGGATACGGCGAGGTCCACGCGGGTCTGCGCGACGCACGCCTCGCCGCGGCACGGTCCGATCGGTTTCTCTCGGAGGAGCAACGCCGGGAATTCGGTGCCCTCGCCCAGATCCAACGCGACATGATGGTCTTCGCCGATCCGCCACAACACACCCGGCTGCGTGGGCTGGTCACCAAGGCGTTCACCCCGCGGGTCGTCGAGGGGTTGCGCGAACGCATCCAGGCGATCGTCGACGATCTGCTCGCACGCGCGGCGCCATCGGCACGACTCGACGTTATCGCCGACCTGGCCGTCCCCTTGCCCACGACGGTCATCGCCGAATTGCTGGGGGTGCCGGGAACGGACCGCGACCGCCTCAAGGCGTGGTCCGACGACTTCGCCGCGTTTATCGGCGGCCCGACGAGTCACGACGGCGTCGAGCGCGCCGACCGCGCCATCCAAGAACTCACCGCCTACTTCGGCGACGCTGTGGCACAATCGCGCCGGACAGCCGGGCGACAATCTCATCAGCGGTCTCGTCGCCGTCGAAGAGCGGGGCGACACCCTGACGGCCGACGAATTGCTGGCGACCTGCGTGATCCTCCTGGTCGGCGGGCACGAGACGACGACCAACCTGATCGGCAACGGGCTGCTTGCACTGCTGCGCCACCCAGATCAGCTGCGGTGGCTGCGAAGCGATCCGGCACTGATCGGACCTGCCGTCGAGGAGCTGCTCCGCTACGACAGTCCGGCCCAGATGACCACGCGGCTGGCGACGGACGACCTGACGTTGGGCGGTGCGCGGATTGGCGCGGGACACCTCGTCAAACTTTGGCTCGGCGCGGCGAATCGGGATCCGAGTCGGTTTCCCGAGCCCGACCGGCTGGACTTCGGACGCGCCGACAACCGCCACTTGTCGTTCGGCCACGGGATCCATTTCTGCGTCGGGGCAGCGCTGGCGCGCCTCGAAGGGCAGGTGGCGCTGGCGACACTGGTCGCGCGGTTTCCCGATCTCGAGCTGACGGGTGAGCCGCTGGAATACCACGGGACGCAGGTCTTTCGCGCGCTCAGGCGGTTGCGGGTCACGATATAGAGCTCAGGTGAGCCCCTCCGGTCGCGTCCGGATCCGATCTTTGTGGCCGCCTTCGAGGCAGGACAGTCTCGAAGGCGGCCCACCTGGTCCGGAAAGCGCCGCCGTTGTCTCCAGCAGGAACCCTTTTCTGCCTCGGTGGTGATGTGCAGGACCATGCGCAGGCAGTGCGCCGATTCCTGCCCCAGTTTGCCCCTTGCCCTCCCCGGTCGCGGACTGCGAGGTGGTCGAAGCGGCCCGAGAACAGCTGGTAGTCGGGGCGTTGCCGTGAGCCGCGTCCCGCTTGCCCACCACCACGATCCGGTTCTGGGAAGACCAGGGCCTTTGCCGGCCCGCCCGCGACCGCCAGAGCGGCTACCGCACCTACGACCCCGCTACCGTGCGCGACATCCGCGTGATTGTCATCCTGCGCGATGCCGGGTACGGGATCGAGGCGCTGCGGCCGATCCTCCGCGAGCTTGCCAACCGGAATCCGGGGGCGGTCCGGCACATTCTCCTCCAGCGGCAGGACCGGATCGACCTCACCAGCCAGCGGCGGTACGCCGCCGTCGGCCGCCTTTGGCGCTACCTCGAGCGCATCGCGGACGACCCGGCATGACGAACACCGAGCGGCCCCATAGACTATCCAGGCAGATCGCGATACCTGGTGTGAACCCGGCACGATCTTCTGGGGCCTCTTCCGCGGTGTCCCAGGCCCATTCGCCTGTTCGGCAGCCATCATTCGTCAGGAGCACGCATGGATCGCTACGCAGCAAGGCGGCGGATTTTGACTTCGCTTGACGAGCGCAAGGTGCTGTCCGATATCGCCAAAGAGGTTGACATCACGGATGCGCGATTGCTTTGGCATCTCCGCCAGATGCGCAGGGACAACCTCGTCGTGAGTGACGACGAGACGTGGTGGACCCGAACGACGGAGGGCTCCAAAGCTGTGGCGGTGCACCAGCCACGGTCAGCCGGGCGCGCGTTTCCCCGCCGCCTCGTCGACGACTTCGAGGACGCCATCAATGAAGCCGAAGCGGGTTTGTACGGAAGCCCTGTCGTCCAGGCCAGCGGCGAGCATCGCGGTCGACTCTCCCCGGAACAAGCCGCCCAATTCAGGGATAGACTCGTGAGCCTGATCGAGGAGTACTTCTCCCCGGGCCAGGGAGACAGGACTGGCATCAAGCACGGTTTCCATTGGGTGCTCACGCCCATCGATCTTCACCCGCTTGAGGACGACCAATCGGTCAATCCTTGAGCAGGCTCTCACGGGTCGTTCCCGTCGGTTGGCGGCATCCTGGCTCACCTTGCCTGGATCTGCATGGGTTGACGTGGGACAAGGGCGGACGCAATGCGCCGGACAGGATGATCTCCTGCCCGGCGTGCGGCGTTCGTGGGGAAGGGCGGCTAGCCGAGGAAGGAGGGGAGTGGCAGGCTCACCTCGTGCCCGGTCTCCATCGAGAGCAGGCCCGCCTCCAGGATCTCCTGCGTATCCCGCGAAACCTCCGGCGAGACGATCCCAGTAAACGGCTCGTCGTGCAGCAGGCAGTACGTGAAGTAGTCGATCGCCGAGGCATAGTGGGCCGGCAGCTCCGGCGCCACGATCGTCTCGCCCTCGGTCGGGAGACCCTGATGCTGGCCGGGGATGCCCTTGGTCGCGATCTTCAGCTCGGTGTTGCTCATGATCGCGATCGCGCCGCCATCACCGTAGACCATGCCCGGGATCTTCACCGGCACCGCTGGCTGGGTCCAGGTGCCCTCTGTGATCGTGTGCCCCTTCGAGTAGGAGAGGATCATTACGGCGTTGTCCTCAACCGTGAAGAACTCCTTGGAATAGCGGCCGCCGACGCCGGTGACCTTGCTCGGCTGGCCCATGATCCAGCGGCTGAGCGCCGCCCCGTACGAGCAGAAGTCGACCGCCGCGCCGCCGCCGTTGCGCTCGCGGTCGATCAACCATTCCCAGCCGACCCGTCCGGTGGGGCTGTTGGAGAGGAAATTCTGCGGCGGTCCACCGTGCCCGGCCCGGTGGTGGATTTGCCAGACGTTGCCGATCGCACCCTCGTCGACCAGCGTCTTCAAGTGCTGGATCGCGGGTGACCAGTTGTTCGGCCAGTTGATCATCAGCCGGGTGCCGTACCGGCCCGCAGTGGTCGCCATCTGCTCGGCAATCGCGAGCGAGGCTGCCATCGGCTTCTCCTTCATGACGTGGAGCCCGCGCTGCGCCGCATCGGTGATTACGTCGGCGGCGTCGCGGTTGTTGGCGCAGGTCACGATCGCGTCCGGCTTCGCCCCGTCGTAGAGTGCCTCATCGGTATCGTAAATCGTCAGGTCGGGGTACTCCTTCGCGTACCACGCCCGCAGTTCGTCATCGTGGAAAGTGGCACCGACGACCTCGGCGGTCGGCGATTCGAGCGCCTTCTTCAGCAGATCGTTGGTGTGGAGATGGTCGCCTCTGACGAAACCGAGTCGAATCTTGTCAGCCATGTAGGGAAGTGTCCTCTCATGTCGTAGGGGCCGACCTCGTGTCGGCCCGTTGGTGTGCTTCGTTTCGTACTGGCCGGTCTCGTGCCGGCCACCGGGGAGGGCACAAGACCCTCCCGTACGAGCAGTCACCGCCGCGTACCGGGCCGACACGCAGTCGGCACCGACGCAATGGAGTGTCCCGGCTCAGTCGGCAGCGGGTTCCTCGACCGCGTACAGCGTCTCGCGCTCCATCGGCAGATCAACCGGTTGCCCGGTTTCGGCGGACTTGTAGATGCCGAGCACCAACTCGAGCGCGTCGCGACCGTCTTCACCGGTGAGGAGGAGCGGCGTGTCGTCGAGGATTGACGAGATGAGGTGATCGACCTTGCGGTAGTGCATCTCCACCAGCGGAGGGTCGGTCACGGTGATCTCATGCCAGCCGGAGAGGTAGTCCGGATCGTTGATGCGGGTGCTCTTGACGCGGAGGGTATCACCATCGATCACGAGGGTGCCCTCGCGGCCGTCGATCGCGGTGTGGCCATGGCGCGCCTTCACCGCCCAGGCGGCGTACCAGGTGCCCATCGCCCCACTGGCAAACGAGAGCTGGGCAGCCACCGTGTCTTCCACATCGATATCGGTCACGAGCTGGCCCCGGACCTCGACCTCCTTGCGGAAGGTCTTGGCGGTGGCGAAGACGCGGTCGACCGGGCCCAGCCACCAGTTGAGGGTGTAAGCGGTGTAGATGCCCCAGTCGATGAGGATTCCGCCGCCAGCCAGGTCCTTCTTCAGGAACCACGGCACACCGTGGGACGACGGGCTGGCCGAGACGAGCGAGACGCCCATGATCTCCCCGAGCAGACCCTCGTCAATGATCTGCTTCACGCGCGGCCAATGGTTGCCGAAGCGCGGCTGGTAGCCCATCGTGAGCTTGACCCCGGCCTCTTTCGCGGCGGCAACCATCGCATCGGCATCGGCGAGGGTGGTGGCGATCGGTTTCTCGCAGAGGATATGCTTCCCGGCCTTCGCCGCAGCGATCACCGGTTCGGCGTGGGCGGCAGCCCAGGTGGTGACGTTGACCATCTCGACATCGGGGTTGGCCACCAGCTCGTGGAAGTCCTGGTAGGCTACGGTGCTGCCGTCGCCAAACTCGGCAGCTGCCGCCTTTGCGCGGTCGAGGTCGATATCGCAGACAGCGACGAGGCGCGCCCGCGGATTGCGCTGAATGTTGTTGAGGTGGGCGTGACGGGCGATGCCGCCGCAGCCGATAACGCCGATGCCTACCTGCCGTGATGACCCGGATTCTGTTGAGGCGTCCATCTGGTGTGCATCCCTCCAGGGAGCAATTGAGATCGTCATGAGCGAGTGTCTGGAACGCGAACGTGTCCTGTTTTCGTAGGAATCGACCCTGTGTCGACTCAGGGTCGCCCCTTACGAGTTGTACCTTCTCCGTCACCTCCTCCGGTCAGGCCGGTACCAAACGATCAGGAATCCAGCTTGTAGTGGGCGTCGATCTCTGCCTGGTAGGCGTCGACCTTGCCGGAGACCACCTCGTCGACGGTGACGGGGCGATTGAGGGTGGCCGATTCGAGCATCGTGAAGGCAGTCGCGAGATCGAGCAATCCTTCTTCGGCTGAAGCTTCCATCGGGGTCGACGTGGAAATGGCATGAATGAAGTCGAGCATTTCCAGCGCGAAGGCATCACGGACACCTTCCGGGAAGTGAGTTTGCCTCGCCTCCGCCCCGGCCCCGCGTGCGTACATGTCGGTTGTGGTCCCGCGCAGGCCGCTGTCAAGTGTCACCTCGTCACCCTGCAACGAGCCCTGGGAGCCATAGATCGTGGAGCCCTTGCCATAGCCGCTGCCCGCGCCATGCCCGCCCCATCCCCCGAACGTGGTGCCAATTGCACCGTTGGCGAACTTCAGGTTGGCGAAAAAGACGTCCTCCACCTCGTTGGTTACTCGCCCGATAGTCGCACCGTAGGCATCGCGCTCGAACCGTTCGGGTTCCAGAATGGCGGTGTAGGCGCTAATTTCACGCACCTCGCCCATCAGGTAACGAATGTTGTGAAAGAGGTGGACACCCCAGTCGAGAGATGGGCCACCACCACCGGGAAGCTTCTGGTGGCGCCAGGCGGTTCGGGCAACGATCTGATCGGGCGACCATTCACCGCCGCCGATCCCTCCGGAAATCCAGAGCTGGAGATCGCCGAGCATCCGTTGGTCGATCAGCCAGCGAGCGGCGCGGGTCGGCTCGGTATAGCGCACGCTCTCGGCGACACCAGCCGTGAGTCCTTTTGCCCTGGCAGCGTCGACGATCTGGTGGGCGGCACGGACGCTGATGGCGAACGGCTTCTCGATCAGGACGTGCTTGCCGGCAGCGATTGCGTCGAGGGCAATCGTGTGGTGCAGGCCGACCGGCGCGAGAATGAGCACCGCGTCGATATCGTCGGCGTCGAGCATCGCTTGCCAATTGTCGTAGATGGCGGGAATGGTATCCGGGTGAAGGTCACTGACGTAAAGATGGGGTGCGCCGAGCGGATCACGCTCGTTGGTGGAGACAGGCGGCCGCGGAGGCGGACCTTCGCCGCGCAGGCGAAAGGTGGCAGCATCGTCGAGCCGTCGGGCGGAGATCGCCGTCACCCGTACGTCGGCGAGTCCGGCCTCGCGGATGAGCTTGATACCTCGCAGGTGGGCATTCAGGATGCGCGCCGCCCCGACAATGCCGAGGCGAAGCACGTTCGGATGCGGCTGATTGGCTCCAGGAGAAGGGTCGGGCATCGAAAGTCCTTCCAAGAACTTCTGAACGGATGTGGTGAGTCACCAGTGACATACGTGGCGTGTTGGTCGGAGGCGACGCGTTCAGCATTCCCCACCTTCCATGTAGTCGTTTGGTGGCACAAGGTAAGCGCGTCGCCGGATGTTGTCTATACGTTGGCGAAGTTTTCTCGGTGATGCATTGGCACGCCCGGACCGGATGCGAACGGGAATCGCCTTCAGAGTCCGGCCGACACGCAAGGGAGCGGACTCGGATTGGAGTCCGCTCCCTTGCTGTTACGCGTGAATCGTGCTGTGGATAGCCGCTATACCTTGTGGCTGTCCGTGCACGCGAAGTCACCTACGGTCAACTCGCAGACAACTACGGTGTTTGCTTTGCCGTTAAAGCTGATCTCGTCGCACCCGGAATCGCCACCGTCCTCTTCATAGCCAACGGTGAATCCCTCCGCGTCACGCCAGGTGGCCGACACGAAATGGCCATCACGTTCCTGGTCACAGACAGTGCCTGACCGATGATCGGATGCGGTTATTGCGAAATCATTGCCTTGCGAAACTTCACTTTGATGGGCACTTGCAGGCGCAATGATCACTGCAAGAACGAGCAGTGCCAGTGTCACCGATGTCATGGCGAGTTTGAAGGTTTTCTGAATCAAGGATTGCTCCTCTCATGTTTGCGTCACCTCGGTGACGTCAGAAAGATCACTTCTCGAATCGGGAATCGTGATTGCCGGAGATTTTCCTGTTGGGTCTGTGGAACTATCCAGGATGTGGACCGAAGCTGGGCCAGAAACGCGGCGCCAATGATTCGCTGCCGGACCCGTCGGTCGCTCATCATCCGGCACTTGCGGTAGTTCCCGAAGTTCCGCCGGGCGAGTCGATCACAGAAGAGGTAGCAAAACATGTGCGCCAACGCAATTGCCAGGAATGAGAGGAATGAGAAGCAAAACGAACCAAAGGCGCATGATGACTAAGCCTTATGGGATTGAACTTGTATTCAATCAGGCGGATACGTGGGAGCGGACGAACGCGAACGCATAAAGATCATCCTACCAGGCGATCTGGTGCTCATTCGTCCCGCACATCGCGGCAATATCATACAGGGCTCTGGCGAATTCGCTCATGAGTCCACCAGCGACCCAACGGGTGTGCGTGACGTACCAGATTCGTCATGTCACCCTTCTGATCAAGCGGCAATCGCAGATGTCACCTACCTTTCATTGTGCGGAGCCAAAGCGGAAAGTCAACCGGGGCGCTGGGGTATCATTCCTGATTCGCCAGAGCCAGGCGACCGGTGCTACAATCTTCGCCACAAGGTGTAAAGCGCTCAGGCGTCCTTGCGTAAAGTGGCCACCAGAAATTGAAGACCCGCGTTCGTACGCGCCCGTAGCTCAGCGGATAGAGCGCTTGCCTCCGGAGCAAGAGGCCGCAGGTTCGAGTCCTGCCGGGCGTACCAATTTTCACCGAAATGGCGGGGATTTTCGGGCCAGGCTGAATGCCTGGCCCGTTGCGTGTCCCAAATGTGTACGGCGCGTTCCGCGGTGCCCCGGTTCGGGCCTGGGATCGGCCTTCCAGCGCGGCCCTTCTCGTGGCACAATCACCACTCCTCCCATCGGTTCCAGTCGGCGTTGTAGGGCGAGGAACTGGCCATGAAGGGTGCATCACCAGTCGACGCCCTCCAACGGAACGTGGTGCGGGGCGAGCCGGGCCGTATCACATCAGAGTGGAGCCGAAGTGAGAGACACGTTTCGGACCGCATTCGAGCAGTTGGTTACAATCGGATATGGCCTGGTCCAGGCAGCAATTGCCTTCGTTATTGCCGCTCTAATCATCCGAGTACTACGTCGCCTGGTTCGCCGCCAGCTGAGGCCCGCGTTGGTCCCGGAAAATGCGAAGCGCATCGTCGAGAACGTCGTGACGTTCGCCGTGCTCGGGTGTTGCGTCACCATCCTCCTGACGCATTGGGGTGTCACCTGGTCGACCCTCGTCACCGCGATCGGGCTCAGCACGCTCGTGGTTGCGCTCGGCTTGCAGAGTGTGCTCCAAAGTCTCATTGGCGGCATCTTCATCCTGTTCGAGCGCCCCATTAGCACCGGCGATCGCATCAGTTACTCGGTTCACCGTGTGGGCGGTACGGTCGAAGAAATAGGTTGGCGGACCACCGTGATCCGTGACGACGACGGAACGCGTATCGTCGTGCCGAACTCGCTGGTCCTGACCAACGCCGTTATCAATCACAGCCCAGAACGAGCAGTGTTAACGATCGTTACCGTTCATGGCGCCGGCAGCGATGGGCGCACGCTCCCGGAAACACGCGCACTGGCAGAGGCAGCACTGGCCGATATGCCATGGCCGGAAATGAGTCCCGAAATATCGGTTCACTCAAAACTGCACAGACTGCACCTTCCACGTTTCCTGGCCCGAATTCCCCGCCTCGGCTCCCATGTAGATCAGATGGTCCGGGACATGATTGACGAGTCCACCCAGGTACGAGTGACCTGGTCAGGCGTCAACGATCCCGGCATTCGTGAGAATGTCCTTCAGCGACTCAGCGATGGCTTCAAGACCTCACGTATTACCGTCCGGCGCTGGTAGGGAGCAAGACCAGGGTCGCGCCTTCGGTAAGACCATGGAACATTTCAGCCAGCTCCAGCAGGAGGGGCAGATCACCGGCATTGAGCCGTTCTTCCTCGAGCCGCACGGGAGTGAGCTGGGCGGCAAAACATGCTGTCTGCTGGACCTGTCCGCCGACCGGATCGTGCCCTGCACGCGCGTTCATCTGCTCGGTCTCCAGGCGCTGGCTGACCAATTCGGGCTCGCCCTCCAGAACGCACGGTTCTACCGGCAACTGAACAACGAAACGATTGAGACAGTCCCCGATATTACGCAGTTTCCTGAGGAGAATCCAACCATCGGCGGTCTTGCCATGTTCCCGGGTTCCCCGGTGATTCAATCCGGTGCTTCGCCAAGGAAGACGAGTCCGCCTACCAAAATGGCAGGTGCGTACGTTCAGGAGAACTATGGCGAGCCTATCACGAGAACCAACCTGGCCACGTCTCTCGGAGTCTGCGAGAACTACCTGACCGACCTCTTTCACCGGGAAATGGGGATCTCACTCTGGACCTACCTGAATCGCTATCGAGTCAAGCAGGCGAAGGTCCTGATCGACGGCACGGAACTCAAGATCACCGAGATCGCCACTCGTGCGGGCTTCGACGACCCGGCCTATTTCAGCTGGGTCTTTTGCCGCCGCACTGGTCGCTCTCCACGCGCCTACCGAAAATCACCCTCGTACGCCGAAGTCGTCGCTGAGTGACCCTGACCTCGATCCATATCGTTCGTGTGCGACCTCAATCGCACCAAATGTGCAGGGATGGACTCACGTTGAGCAGTTCCGTCGCGGCAGCTCGCCGGGAGTTGACAGAATCCATTTTGCGTATCGGTTGCGGTGTAGCCCGCAAATCGTCCCGCATCTTCGACAAGACACATTCAGGCGGGTCCCACATCATCCTTGATCGCGCATGCCAAGTCATCAACAGGGGTGACGCCTCCCAAACGCACCTATGGCTCAGCGGTTCGAGCGGTTTCCTCTGCAGCGAGAGGCCGCAGCGTCGAGTCCGGCCGGGCGCAACTCTCCCCACCCCCCACGCAAATGGCCAAATTCCCACCTCTGGCACGGTCGCGCGTCAAGGCCTTGTCCGCAGCGCCATGGCACGCGCGGTTACCCGGGTTGCTGGCCGTACTCATCGTCGGTAACGTGCTCACCTCAGAACGCACTGTTGCCGACGTCGTCGACCTCAACCATGGCGAGGTGGGTTGTGAAGCGAGTGGGAGCGGCGCCATTCCACCGATCCCCACCGGGATCGTCAGCATGGAGAGCAGCGCGACGGATGCGCCGCTCACGGCCAGGCACACACTCATCAGTCCCATCGCCATCAGGAACTGCCCGGCAGCGATCGGCACGCGTGGTCCGAATCGCTCGGCAATCCGGGCCAACACCGGGTTCACGAACGCAGTCAGTGCCGTCATCGGCAGGAATGCCAGGCCGGTTTCCAGTGGCGACAGACCACGGTGCTCCTGCAGGTACAAACTGAGCAGGAACACCAACCCGTAGAACCCGACCATGAAGGCGAAGCCGACCGACACCGAGACTGCCACGGGCCGCGAACGGAACAGCTCCAATGGCACCATCGGGAGGATCCCCCGCGACTGGAGAATCAGGAAGCCAGTCAGCGCCGCCGCTGCAATGGCCAGCGATCCCACGACTTCCGGCGATCCGAACCCGTCGGCGGCGCCCTCGATCAATCCGAAAATCAGCGCTCCCAATCCCGCAACTGCAGCCACCTGCCCTGCCCAGTCGAAAGGTACTGCCCGACGCGGCGAGCGTGGGACACGAGTCAGCAAGAGCAGCGCCACCACTCCCACGGGAATATTGATGAAGACGATCATCCGCCAGCTTAGCAGGATCAGGAAACCGCCTTTCACGGGGCCCGCAGCCGACGCCACCGCGCCCCCAATCGCCCACACTGCGATCGCCCGGGCACGCATTGCCGCGTCTGTGCACGCCTCTCGGATCAACGCCAGCGACGCCGGGAGCATAATGGCGGCCCCCGCCCCCTGCGCGAGCTGTGCCGAAACCAGCATTCCCAATCCAGGCGCCAACGCGCAGGCCGCCGATGCGCGACGTCTAGCGGCTGCGGGGAGCCGCCTTGGCAAGTCCCGGGCTGTGAACCGATTGGAGATCCGACATTCCTCCGAGCTCACACAACGGTTTGGACGCGTTGTTTTCACAGATTGTGTTTGTCATTGATCCGATCCGGCGAACGGCCAGTCCCCAATGGACAATCTCGTTTCCGATGTTCAAGTCGCGTTGCCTTGGTATGATCACCAAATCTTCTCATGGTATGATCGCGTTCCTCGGAATCGCCCCCGTCCTGAACACCACATTCCGGACGAAACCGTTTTCCTGGTTGGTTCCCCTGAGCCTGGCGATTGTGGGATCGAACCTGGTGTGCGTACACACGGCTGAGGTTGGGCAGATGACCGCGATGTTTCGGGTTGGCGTAACGCGAGATTTTCTGGGGGCGGATGGCACAGTGGAACTGGGCGATATCGGCCTGGGTCTCCTCGACGATGCCGCCCATGTAGAGTGGGAGTTCCTGGCCGGCAACACCCACGAACTGGCTCCCGAACACATTCAGGGATACGACGCCCTGGCTGTCTTTGGACCCCGTGTTTCAGCGGCGTCACTCAACGGCACGGATCGACTCACGATCATCGCTCGCTACGGGGTTGGTTACGACAACATCGATGTGGAAGCCTGTACCCGACATGGCATTGCGCTCACGATCACGCCCGATGGCATCCGCCGACCAATGGCGACCGCCATTCTGACATTCATCCTCGCGCTCAGCGGACGGCTCCTCCAGAAGGATCGCTTGACCAGGTCTGGCAACTGGGCCCAGAAAGTCGATTACATGGGTGTGGGCCTGACCGGGCGGGTCCTCGGATCCATCGGGTTCGGCAATATCGGTCGCGAGCTATTTGCGATCGCACAACCACTCGGCATGCGCCACATTGCCCACGATCCGTATGCTCGGCCTGACGCTGCACTCGGTGTCGAGTTGGTCGAGCTGGAGACACTTTTCCGCACTTCCGACTTCGTCGTGGTCAATACTCCACTAACTGCCGAAACTCGCCACCTGGTGAATGCCGGGAGAATTGCGATGATGAAGCCGACCGCCTTCCTGATCAGTGCTGCCCGTGGTCCGATTGTCGACCAGGCAGCGCTCACCGAGGCGCTTCAGGAAGGCCGCATCGCCGGAGCGGCACTGGATGTGTTCGAGCAGGAACCAGTCGATCCCGATGACCCGATTCTCAGTCTGGACAACGTCATCGTCACCCCACACGCGCTCTGTTGGACCGACGAATGGATTCGCCTCACCGGACGGAGCGCCCTCGGTGGCATTCTGGACGTGGCAGCGGGCCGGGAACCGCCGCACGTCGTGAATCGTGACGTGCTTACTACAAGTCAGTTTCGAGACAAGCTGGTCCGAAATGCAGCGCAGGGGGAGATGTGAGAACCAATCCTGTAAAACATGCCCTCGCCAGGGGTGACGTGGCGATCGGGACAATGGTCTTCGAGTTCAACACACCCGGTATCGGGCGGATTGCGGCGCTGGCAGGCGCCGAGTTCATCATCTACGACATGGAACACACCGGCTGGAGTATCGAGACGATTCGGATGCTGATGGCAACCACCCGCTCTGCCGACACTGTGCCGATGGTGAGGGTGCCGGCGACGCAATACCACCTGCTGTCAGGGCCTCTCGATACCGGTGCGATGGGCCTGATGGTGCCAATGGTTGAGAGTGAGGAGCAAGCGCGGTTGATCGTCCGCTCGGCCCAATATTTTCCCGATGGCGCGCGAGGCACGGCTTTCGCCATCGCCCACGATGACTACGAAGGCGGCGATATCGTCGCCAAGATGCGAAGTGCAAACGACGAACAGCTCCTTATCGCCCAGATCGAGACAGCAGCGGGCGTTGAGCAGGCAGACAGGATCGCGGCGGTCGCGGGGATTGACGTGCTCTGGATCGGCCACTTTGATTTGTCGGCGTCGCTCGGCATACCTGGCCAGTTCACCCATCCGGATTACCTGCGGGCTGTCGATCGTGTCCTGGACGCCTGTCACCGGCATGGCAAATCACCCGGAATCATGGCCTCCGATGTCGAGAGTGCCCGTTCCCTTCTCCGTCAAGGATTCCGCGCGGTGGCCTACAGCGGCGACCTCTGGATTTACGGTCAGGCATTGAAGCAGGGTATCGCCGCTGTTCGCACCGGCCAGGAAAAATCGGGTGCCGGATAGCGGAATCTTTCCCCTGCCAGGAGAAGGCGGCGAACAGGTTCCGGGCCAAATCCTCACATGTGAATCCGTGGAGCATGGGCGAACACACGGCAGACCATAACAGGTTTCCGGATTGGGCAATTGCCTCACTCGAAAGGCAGTTATGTTGCGTATCAGTCGTGGCTCCACTATGCTCGACTTATGATTCGTTCGTGGTTTGCACGCGTACTCAGAACCGTACCGTGCCTTCCTCCGCCAAAGGACCAGAGATCATGCCCCTTACATATCGCGATCTCCTCACCCAGGTCAAAACCCGGATCGATGAGGTTGATACGGATCAGGCTCAAGTGCTGATCGCAGCTGGCGCCCACGCGATCGACGTTCGCGAACCGGACGAAGTTGCACAAGGTGTCATTCCGGGTGCGACCGCCATTCCCCGCGGGTTTCTCGAAGCCAGGATCGAGGATGCCGTCAACGACCGCAACGAACCGATTGTCATCTATTGCGCCGGAGGCGCACGCTCCGCATTCGCAACCGAGTCGCTCCATGAGCTTGGGTATTCCAATGTCGTTTCGCTCGCCGGAGGTTTCGGCGCCTGGAAATCGGCTGGGCTTCCCTGGGCCACTCCGTTCCAGTTTTCCTCTGAGCAGCAGCGGCGCTACTCCCGCCACTTCCTCCTCCCGGAAATCGGCGAGGTTGGTCAACAGAAGCTGCTCGAAGCAAAGGTGCTCCTGATCGGCGCCGGCGGTCTCGGCTCTCCAGCCGGTCTCTATTTGGCAGCGGCGGGCATCGGCACACTGGGCATCATCGATGACGATGTCGTCGACGAGTCGAACCTCCAGCGCCAGATCATGCACTCAACCGAGCGGATTGGCATCTCGAAGGTGGAGTCCGCCCGGCAAACCCTGACCGCACTCAACCCGGATGTCAGGATCGTCTCCCACGAAGTCCGGCTTTCCAAGGAAAACGTGCTGCAGATCTTCAAGGACTACGATGTTATCGTCGATGGCACGGACAACTTTGCAACCCGCTATCTCGTCAATGATGCGTGCGTCCTGTTGAACAAGCCAAACATCCACGGCAGCATCTTCCGCTTCGAGGGCCAGGTAACGGTCTTCGACGCAGCGAAGGGCCCATGCTATCGCTGCCTCTTCCCGGATCCTCCCCCACCGGACCTCGCCCCAAACTGCGCGGAGGCGGGTGTGCTTGGCGTCCTTCCAGGCGTGATCGGCGTGCTCCAGGCTACCGAGGCAATCAAACTGATCATCGGGATCGGGCAGCCATTGACGGGCCGGCTCCTCCTCTACGATGCACTCGATGCCTCATTCCGCGAGATGCAGCTGGACAGGGACGCCGATTGCCCGATCTGCGGATCGCTGACCCCGGATTCGCTCGATCACATCGAGTACACGGATATCTCGTGCGCGGTGCCGGCCCTCGCCCACGCCTGACGCACCAAAACGGGGGCCTCCCGGTTCGCCGGGAGGCCCCTGTCTTCGTGAATCCCTGTCTTGATTGGCCTACGGCAGATCAAGTCTCCGAAATCTCTCCATCGATGATCCGGAATCCGCGGATGATCGGAGACTGTTCGATCTCCAGTGAGCAGATGAGATAGACAGCCTCAGGCCAGAACGCGAACTCGACATCGGTACTCGAAGGATAGGCGACCGTGACCGGATGCGAGTGGTAGACCGAAAGCAGCTCCTCGCCCCGATTTTCGATCTCCCAATAGACCTTGTAGAACTCCTCGTCATCAAATAGATACCGGTTATTGCTTTGCTCGAGATTCGTCAACCGATGGAGCTGGGTGAGTTCTCCATCCTTGCCGGCAATGACCCCGCAACACTCACGCGGCGCATGATCCCGGGCGTGGGCGATGATCTCGTCCCGAATCGTCTTGGGGACGAGCAGCCGCTCTTTCAGCTGGCTCACCACCCGCCCGCCATCGCAGGGATGATCCCAATCTCGTCGCCACTCTTGACGGGTGTCGCGGCGCCTTGCAATTTCCGGATATTCTGGCCATTGACGAACACGTTTACGAACCGGCGGATTTCGCCGTCCGCTTCGCAAACACGGTCCCGGATACCTGGATAATTCGCGTTCAAATCCTCCAGCACATCGGCAACCGAGCTGCCTGCCCCCTGAACCCTGGCCGTGCCACCCGTGTAACTCCGCAACGGGGTTGGAATGAGTATTTGTACCGTTCCGTTCTGCGCCATCGAATCATCTCCTGTTGCCGGAACGTACCGGCTACGAGTTTCCCCAAAGACCGGTCGAAAGATACTTGCTGCCGTTGTCCGGGGCAATCGCGACGATCACCGCTGATTGACCAGAGGCCGCAGCCTCCGCACCCATTCGCAGTGCGGCCACCAGGGCCGCTCCGGTCGACGTCCCGACGAAAAGCCCCTCGAACCTGGCCAGCTCGCGTGCGGCGTGAAAGGCCTCTTCGGTTTCGATCCCAACCTGGCGATCCGGCAGCGATGGGTCATAGATGTCTGGCACGATTGCCGTCGGCATGTGCTTGAGTCCCTCGATACCATGAAACGATTCCGCAGGCTGCACGCCAATCAGTTGCACAGCTCGATTCTGCTGTTTCAGGTATCGGCCTGTTCCCATGAGCGTGCCAGTGGTCCCAAGCCCGGCGACAAGGTGTGTGATTCGGCCCCCTGTCTGGCGCCAGA
Organism: uncultured Chloroflexia bacterium; assembly: GCA_963763125.1. GTDB lineage: Bacteria > Chloroflexota > Chloroflexia > Thermomicrobiales > UBA6265 > JACCYX01. Next base: position 2,659,702 of record CAVXMV010000005.1, on the reverse strand, counting down.
TCTCCGGGCCGGTCGTCGCGAAATGCGCCGCGGAATTGGCGGCATTGCCATATTGATCGGCGTAGAAGTAGCGATCCGGATTTGCCTCCGCCATTGCTCGAACATGGCGAATTGCGCCGTTCGAGCCGTCGTACGGATCGCTCTCAACAACCGTCGCACCATATGCGGCGAGAATCTTTTGCCGTTCCTCGGAAGCGCTCCCCGGAACGACCAGCTCAACGGGAAATCCAATCGCAGCGCCGAGCATCGCGTAGGCGATGCCGGTATTCCCCGATGTCGAATCGAGCAGGATCCTGCCGCCGCCCAGCTGGCCGCTCTCCAGCCCGGCACGGACGATCCCGAGAGCAGGCCGGTCCTTGACCGAGCCGCCCGGATTCACCCATTCCGCCTTGAGCCAGATCTCTATCGACGGGTTGAAGCCGGACAGGCTGGCCAGTCGCGATAGTCGCAGCAGCGGCGTGTTGCCAATTGCGCACACAACAGCGACGTTCGCCAGCAGTTCACTGATCTCCAACAATCTCGATTCGTGGCTTTTCGTGGTCACTCGTCTCGTCAACCGTTTCTGCTCGTTTCGGATATCATCGTGAGTGTAAAGTCCGCTCCATCAAAATAAGACTATCAATTCTGAAGCAACCATTGTCAAGTAAGCGAGAAAGGCATGGCATCGCCGCGTGACCACGGCGAAACCAGGCGTCACAGTGATTTTCAACCAACGTGATGTCACGGTCACATGGCGTTGGGATGACGGCCAGGCAAAGCGATCATTCATGAATCGACACCAGGAGGGAACTGAATGCTCAGGACAAGGTTTACGGACCTGGTTGGATGCGCGGTCCCGATCCAGCAAGCAGGGATGGGCAGTCTGGCGAACCCGAGGCTGGCCGCAGCTGTTGCAAATGCGGGTGGGCAAGGGATGGTGTCGTGGAACTCCATGCCTTCGGTCGTATTGGCCGAGAAGCTCGACGAGCTTCGCCGGCAGACCCATGGCGTCATAGGCGTGAATTTCCTCGTGCCTGACCTGGAGGAAGATCGCGATTTCATCGGTCGGTGTGTCGATGTTGCGGCCACCCGCGCGAATGTTATCGATTTCTTCTGGGCTGATCCTGACGCGCCACTGATAGATCGAGCCCACGCCGGAGGAGCGCTGGTTTCCTGGCAGGTCGGCTCATCTGCAGAAGCTGTGGCGGCGGCTGATGCGGGCTGTGACTTCATCGTCGCTCAGGGCATGGAAGCAGGGGGTCATGTACGCGGTCGGGTCGGGCTTTTGGCACTCCTGGACCAGACACTCGCGGCCGTCGATGTACCGGTCCTGGCAGCCGGAGGCATTGGCACGGGACGTGCCCTCGCAGCAATGCTGGCCGCAGGCGCCGATGGAGTTCGGATCGGCACCCGCTTCGTGGCCGCGGAGGAGGCAGGTGCCCATCCGACGTACGTCAAGGCGCTCATCGCTGCCGAAGCGGACGACACCGTCTACACCGAAGCCTTTTCCGTCGGCTGGCCGGACGCACCTCATCGATGCCTCCGATCGGCCATCGAAGCGGCCACGGCCTTCGAGGGAGACATTGTCGGAGAACGGTTCGTTGAGTACAGCCAGGAGCGCGTACCTGTTCACCGGTTCCAGTCAATGTCCGTTACCCTGGAAACGACCGGACACATCGAGGCAATGTCGCTTTGGGCCGGAGAGTCTGTCGGTGGCGTGAAACGCATACAACCAGCCGCCGACGTTGTTGCGGAACTCGTCGAGGACGCCGAAAAACTGCTGCAACGATGGGCTTGACGGTGCCGAAGAGCAGGATGACCAAACTGCTGGCGCTCGGCCTTCTCTCGCCCCATCCGGAAAGGTCCACACATGAGCGATTGGGAACACCGCGTCATCGAACCTTTGCCCGCCACGCATCCAGAGCTTGGGCGTTGGCTGTGGGCTCTTGAAGACACCCGGCGCCGAACCAGGGCTGCCCTTGAGGGGTTGACCCAGGATGAGCTCGACTGGACGCCGCCCGGTCTCGCAAACTCGATTGGCACGCTGCTCAATCACATCGCGCTCATCGAAACCGATTACCTGTGTTGCGACATTCTGGGGATGGAGGACTACTTTCCCGATCTCATGTTGCTGATCCCGGGTCCTGACCGCGCCGAAAATGGCAACCTGACAGTCGTGGCCGGGATTCCATTGTCCCAACACCTCGCGAGTTTCGATACGGTTCGCAGCCAATTCCTGGCGAGCGTCTCGGACCTCAGCGCGGAACAACTCGGCGCGGCGCGTTCATTTCCGGAGTGGAACTACGATATCTCCCCAGCCTGGACACTCCATCACCTGATGCAGCACGAAGCCGAACATCGCGGCGAGATCATGATGATCCGCTCGCTGTACAAGTCTCGTATCTGAGCAATTCCGCCCACAATTACATTACATTAAGCGAATGTCTTGAGACCGAGCATCGGTTGTCGAGCCTGCTTCTCCTCGCCGATCCGTTCTAAACCAAAACCTTGGGTCTGCGCGGTCATTTCCTTCGACAAATCGATCCCGAACAGCACAACTTCAGTTCCCGCGAATGCATGAACCGACAATTCATCCCTGGCTACACGAATGCGCATCTGTAACTTCCAGAAGATGCCGGATTGGTGAGTACGATCTTGTCAATTGCCGGCCCGGCAACCCGATGGCAATTGCCTCCCGGTGCAAGGCGTCAACGAAACTCTCACCAAGTGCTCCTACGTGGAGGTCGATCCTGTCCGATTCGGTCCACCGGCGAAATACCGGACACGGTCCTGCCCGGCCGGGTTGAGAGCGAAGGGAATGCCAGATCCCATCGACAATACGTATGTGGATCACTCAATGTCACTAAAAATCGCCACGAGCCAAAGTCAACTGAGTGCGCCGCGGATCATTCGCGACGAGCGGCCCCGGTGGTATGCTGCGAATGGATCCCAGACGACACACAACTCAATATGCGCCTCAGGAGGAAGCCATGGTCATTTCTCGCGCCCGGTTGACGATTCTCGCGTTCATTGCACTGGTCATGAGCCCGCTAGTGCCTGTAACGATGGCGCAGGACGCTACTCTTGAGACTGACTCCACCACCCAAACTACCCGGGAAGTGCTCAACAACGGTATTCCTGAAGTCGTTCCTGGCTATGAACTGGTGTTGGCACGCGTAGTGATCCCGCCCGGCAGCATCGTGCCCGCCCATATGCATCCGGGAATGCAGCTGATCTACATCGACTCGGGTTCGATTCACTACACGGTGGTGAGTGGAGAACTTCCGTTCACCAAACTCGGCGAAGACGGCATTTCTGATGAGGAGGAGATCCTTTTCGCCGGTGAGGAAACGGAGTTCAAGGCTGGCGATCGCTTCGTGGAGATGGAGGGTATGGTTCACATCGCCGAGAATCGAGGTGACCTGCCAGCCGTCATCCTGGCATCTTCCCTGTTCGCCGAAGACCTGCCGGCGAGCATCGCCGTCGAGGTCGAACCTCCGGCCACGCCGAATCAATAGCGAACAATGCCGCTGCGCGTCAACGTCAAGGGCGAAATCAATTCATACGAAGCCCGCAGAGCGTCGGAAAACGTTTCATCAATCCAGTGAGTAATGGCGAGCGTTGAGTGACCGCGATCGAGGCGTTCCCGGTCGAACTGTCACGGTGTGCCTACAAGCCGGCCTGGGCGCGGTATTGCCAGATCGACATCACGGCCATTGCACCTTCGCCGACTGCCGTCGCCACCCGCTTGCCCGAACCGTGGCGAACGTCGCCGACAGCAAACACTCCGGGAATGTTCGTTTCCAGCAGGTAGGGATCTCGCTCGAATCTCCAGGTCCTCGGTCGGCCGTCAACCATCACTTCCGGTCCGGTGAGGACGAACCCCTTCTCGTCTCGCAGGACCCTTCCGTCGAGCCATTCGGTCCGCGGTAGGGCCCCGATGAACACGAACAAGGCGCTGGCGGACACGGTCTCGGATTCGTCGGAGGTGGTGTCCCTCACAACCAGCGACTCCAGGTGTTCGTTGCCAATGACCTCGTCGACGGTGGTGTTGAATCGAAGGTGAATGTTCGGAGTGCGCTCGATTCGTTCGACAAGATAGTGCGACATCGTCGAGGAAAGGGCCGGGCCGCGCACAAGCATCGTCACACTTCGTGCTACATCGGAAAAGTAAATCGCAGCCTGACCTGCCGAGTTGGCGCCGCCAACGATGAATACATCCTCACCACGAATCGATGATGCCTCGGACATCGCAGCCCCGTAATACACACCGCGCCCGGTCAATTGATCGACACCGGGTATCTGCAAGCGGCGATACTCGACCCCGGTGGCCACGATCAGCGAATGCGCACGCAACTCCGAGCCGTCACTCAAGGTGACACCAAGCACGCCATCGTGATCCTCAAGAGCAACGACTTCGTGCGTCAGCAGGAACTCGGCGCCGAAACGTTGCGCCTGAATCATTGCCCGGCGCGCCAGATCGCCTCCGCTGAGCCCGGCCGGAAACCCGAGATAGTTCTCGATCCTTGAGCTCATTCCTGCCTGACCACCTGTCGCCTCGCGCTCCACGAGGACCGTTTTCAGGCCCTCGGAGGCAGCATATACCGCGGCTGCGAGACCCGCAGGGCCGGCGCCAATGATGATTACATCGTATAGCGGCACCTCGGAGTGACCACGAAGACCAACCTTTTCCGCAATCTCCTGGACCGAAGGCCTTTGCATTACGGAACCATCGGGAAAGATCAGGATCGGGCAGTTGGTGGCCTCAATCCGGAGCAATTCCAGCGTGGCCTGGGCATTTGGATCGGTCGCCAGGTCAAGCCACTGATACGGAACCTGGTTTCGGGCCAGGAAATCCCGGGTGACATGTGCCTCGGGCGACCAGCGATCACCGAGCACCCGGATACCGTCGAATGTCGGCACATACCCGGCAAGCCAATCGTCAAGCAAGTCGTCCAGCACAGGGTAAAGACGTTGCTCGGGCGGATCCCAGGGCTTCACAAGGTAGTAGTCGAGTCGCACGTCATTGATCGCGGTGATCGCCGCATCGGTGTCAGCATACGCCGTCAACAACACGCGTTTTGCGTGCCGGGAAGAGTTGCCGGGCCTCACTGAGCATTTCGACACCGGAAAGCCCTGGCATACGCTGGTCGACAAGCATGAGGGCCACCGCGTCGTTGGCCAGCTTCACCTGGCGCAGGACATCGAGCGCCCGGTTTCCAGATTCCGCGCGGACAACCCGGAAATGCTCGCCGAATCCATGCCGGACATCGCGTGATACTGCCTGCAGCACTTCCGGATCGTCATCCACCGTGAGGATGATCGGCTTGCTCATCGGTTCTCTCCAGCTTCATCCGATGGGTACCTTGATCCTGGAAATATCGCTCAACACCAGGCGTGAAGCGAGGTGTTCGGACACCCCGCGTATCGCATCGATCACCAGTCGGTCTCGATTGGTGCCATCTCCATGTGTACCCTGTTTTGGTCCCCGTAATCCAACGCAAATGTTGTGCTAGACTGCGATACCATCATACATGGGTCTGGCGAGGCAATCACGGTTACGAGCCACCCACAGATTCTGTTCCTGCTCCATGTCTTCACCGAGGATGCAGTCATGACCGACACCAACGACGCTCAGGTCGATCCGCGACTCGTCGAGAGCGAGCAACGGTACCGTGCGGTCATCGAAAACGCATCGGACATGATTCAAAGCGTCAAGCCCGACGGAACGTTCGAGTTCGTCAACAACGCATGGCTGAAAACGTTCGGATACACGGCTGACGAAGTCAAACATCTCAATATTTGGGACATTGTTTACAACGAATCGGTGGACCACTGTCAAGCACTCTTCATGACGGCATTGAGTGGCGAGCCAATCCCCTACATGACGGCTACATTTGTCGCGAAGGACGGAAAGCCGATCCCGGTCGAGGGCAACGTTACCTCCCGGTTCCTCGGTGACAAGGTTGTCGCGACCCATGGGTTCTTTCGCGATATCTCCGAGCGGCTTCGAGCGCAAGAGCTGGAAGAACGCAACTCGCAACTCGAGCGTGAGCAACGGGCTCGCTACCTGGAAAAAATGGCCGCACTGGGAAAGCTTTCGGCCGGCCTTGCCCATGAATTGAACAATCCTGCGGCTGCTGCCCAGCGTGCAGGCGCCAGGCTTTCGGAAACCCTGGTCCGACGCGATGTGGCAATGCGCGAGCTCATCGGCAAGGAACTGCAACCCGAGCAATGGCAAGCGATCGACACGCTGCTCAACGAGGTCCAGCCAATTGAGCCCGGCGGGACGTCTCTCAGCCCACTTGAAATCAGTGATCGCGAGTCCGGTGTCGAGGAATGGCTCGAGGATCACGATGTCGACCGTGCCTGGGAGGTAGCGACAGGGATTGTGCAAGCCGGTATCACCGTGGATCGGCTGGAACAACTGGCCCAGCGGATTCCGGCATCGTCGGTGTCGACAACCCTGGATTGGCTGACCGGGACGCTGACGCTTCGAGAGCTTGCCGAGGTCATCACCCGCAGCAGCCATCGTATCTCCGAGCTGGTCAACGCGGTCAAGGGTTATTCCTATATGGATCGCACCACCGAGCAGGTGGCGGATGTCCACGAGGGCCTGGAGAACACGCTGCTCATTCTGGGACATCGATTGCGGGATATTTCCATTGAGCGGGCCTACGATCGCGACGTGCCAGTGGTGCGCGTGTTCGGGAATACCCTGAACCAGGTGTGGACCAATATTCTCGACAACGCGATCGATGCCACCAAAGGCAGCGGAACGATCTCGATCCGTACCCGGCATGAAAACGACCGTGCGATTGTCGAAATCGAGGACGATGGGAGCGGAATTGCCCCGGAGGATCTCGCCTGTATCTTCGAGCCATTCTTCACGACCAAACCACAGGGCCAGGGTACGGGATTGGGGCTGGACACCGTCTGGAGAATCGTGACTGAAGAACATGGCGGGATGATCGATGTTGAGTCCGAGCCGGGTCGCACGTCTCTTCCGGGTCACGATTCCACTTGCGTCACTTGCACCCGATATCGAGGCCTCATCGCAGTCCGATGCGCCCAGAGGCTAGAACGATGCCCACAATATGTGATTGTCCCCACGCCGACGCCAGTCTGCTCCTATGACCATCAGGTACGACTTCTCGCGACCACCATTCACGATGCACCATGACAATCCGCACCGTGTCTGCTATGCCGTCAGACGATAGAAGCGGAAGAAGTCGTGCTCAACGGGAAGAATCTCGCTTCGGCTAAAACCAGCCTCCATGGCAAATCCAAGAAGCGTCGAGGCACGCATCACTGTACCCGTCGCCACCGATGGCTGATCGGACATGCCAACGGGCAGGCAATGCAGGATGCTGAATCCATACATGTACCGTTCGACATCGTCCCCCGGCGCCGAAAATGAATCGGCCACTCGTTCGTCTCCAATCAGGACAGTGCCGCCCGGGCCAACCAATCTTGCCATCGAGCGCAGCGTGGAAACTGGATCCGCCATATCGTGTATGCACTCGATCGCCAACGCAAAGTCGTAGTTGCCGGCCAGCTCCGGGTCACCGGCATCACGCAGATGGAACGTCACCCTGTCCGCAACACCGGCTGCTTCGGCATTTTCCCGGGCCACCATGACTGACCGCTCGTCCAGATCGAAACCATCGACAAGCACACGCGGAAATGCTTCCGCAATCGCGATGCTTGAACGCCCGATACCCATACCAATGTCGGCAACCCGGGCATCCGCTCGCGACTCCAGCATTTGGAAAATGTCAGGCAGCGCCGGTAGCCATTCCTGGATGAGTTGATGCCGGAACATCGGGCGCGTCGAACCAGATTGTCCTTCGACCAGGTCAACGCCATAGGCATCGAAGGGAACGCCTCCCCCGGTTCGGTATGCTTCAAGGATTTGGGGTAGTGGCCTGACGCAACCGGCGAAGATCTGGGCGAGAGGGGTCATCGTGAACAATGAATCAGGGTCAGTCAGCGGTTCCACATGTCCTGGGAGTAGGCGAAACTCGCGGTCTCCCGCTTCGGCGTCTGCATCGACAACCTCGAGTAGACCGGTTACGGCCTGTTGCTCAAGCCATTCCCGCACATACCGATCGTGGGTGGACGTGGCAGATGCCAACTCGGAGGATGTCCTGGCCTTGCCGTCCGCCAGAATCCGGTAGAAGCCCAATCGATCGCCAATGTAGACGGCGAACAGGTCCATCGCTGCCAGTGTCGCACCAAACAGGCGCTCGACAAGCGCATCACGCTGGTTAGTATCCGTTGTTGTTGAATCGGCATCGTGCATGTACGGACTCCTTTGCAACGCAGGCGCCAGATCAGGATAGAGCACCAGCTTACTCCTCAATTTCCTCTTATGTACACCTGGTTGATGTCCGGACCGCATCCTCGTTTTCCGGGCCCGATCGATCACACCTGTCACAAATGCCCAGGCTATGAAATAATCCGTCAAGTCGAACCTACAACCAAAGTGCACGGCAGTGATCTGCCAACGGGACCCATGTCATCCTCGGCTGGATTCATCGAATTCGATGGAAAGGGATGTTTTATGACACTCGTCGTTGGGTTGCTGTATCGACGCCTGGTACCCGTCCTGTTGCTGGCCGCCATTGCCTCTCTATCAACGGCACACGTGACCCTCGCCACACCCTCACAGTCAACCTCAGGACGAACAGCCGCGTTCGCAGACAACGACGGCGACGGCATCCAGGATGACTTCGATCCCGACGATGACAACGATGGAGTAGCCGACGATCAGGACTCTCAGCCCGGTGTGCCTGGCTCTGCCCCTGACGATAGCCCGGACATTCTCGACCCCGAACAGGACTCGGACGGCGATGGCATTTCGAATGCCCATGACCCGGACGACAACAACAACGGAGTCACCGATGAATCCGATCCCACATCTTTCCCGCCGTCGAACACAGGAGGTACGACATCGCCGGGTTCTGGCGCCGGTGGCGGTTCAAACTCGGGACAACAATCGTCGAGTAATAGCAACTCTCCATCGCTGATCCGATCGCTGCCCGTGACCGGAGCAAACGGCCATGACTCGTCACACGGTCTGGCGTTCCTGCTCGCACTTGCCAGCCTGCTCGCCGTCTCTGCGGCTACTGGAAACCAGATCCGGGCGACGCGGCGCATGGGCTAGATTGTCGCACTGACGCATCCCACTTAGGTATACGTCCCACCGACCTTCCTTGATCACTGATGTCGATCCAGGTTAACGCGTGGGCTGCTCGCAACCAGATACCGTGGGCCTAACCTGCGCGAGGCCCAACGTCGGAGTGGGCCAAACCGCAGCCAATCGACTGCAGCGGGTGAAGTCATTGACGACATGAAAATCCTCACCATCACCTCGCACGACTTCACACCAATAGTCTCACGCAGATATATGTTGTTGACAACAACATATATCTGCGTGAACGTTCACTCCAGACAGTCCCTTGGTCTCTTGACGTTGACTTAGGACTTTAGCCAACAGGATCCTCCTCGAACTCCATCGCAACAACATCCGCAGAACTTCTTGACGGCAATGTACGGACATACTTGTCGCTGTCATGTATACTCGTTGAGGAAGGTCGTGTAGCATGCTACTATGGAGCATCTGCACCCGCACCAGTGTCCTGCTCGCCTGTTGGGCAGGCGTATGTTCGCACCACTTCGAAAGCAGTCGCTTGGTGCAGTTTCTATTGCTCAGCTCGCTCCGGGCCTGCCCTGGCACCAGCAGCTTGAGGAGGTGGTAACGTGGTCTTCCGAAGAGACAACAAGGTCGACTCGTTTCAACGCCAGATGAGTGCGCTCCGAAACCAACTGGGGAACGCTGGCGATGAGCTGGACGACGTGCAGGACGAGATGCCCGAGTTGAATGATGACCAGTTCGCAAGCGATAACCTCTACCGAAATCAGGCGAATCTGACGGATCAGGATGCCGGAGCCTACAGCTTCGGCACCTACCCAGCCCAGCCTGGCCAGCTTTCCCCGGCACTGGCCGATGACGGCGCGCCGGCCATCCCGGAAATCCCCGCTGCTGACGGCCAAATCAGCGTCGTCGCCAGGGATACGACCTGGAAGGGCGATATCGAATCCGAACATAGCATCCACGTCTATGGCAAGGTGGAGGGAACGCTTACCGCCCGCGAAGACGTTTGGGTTGCCGACGGCGCAGAGGTCAATGCCACGATCACCGCCCAGCGGATTCTCATCGCCGGCGTGGTCGGCGGCAGCATCATTGCCTCGAGTCGTTTCGAGGCACTCCCTACTGGCCAGATCGCAGCCGATGTCTCGTCGCCGATTTCCGTGGTCCATGAGGGCGCAAGCATTAACGGGAACTTCAAGGTCGGCAATGGAGAGTCCAGCGGCGAATCGCGTTCGGATCGATCCGGGGCGGCGTCCGTTATTCAGCGCCGTTCACGCACTGCCTCCTGATTTCCCTTCAAGCATTACCGGCAACCTCTTCGCCCCAAGGAGCATCCATCATGTCCATGCGCACCTACGACGCCGCTTCCTATGCCGCGGAAGGCGACTACCAGGCGACCAGTGGCCAGGAAGAGTCCGTCAGCGTGTTCGATCGCTATTCCAGTTTCGATGGCACCTTCAACCTGACCCGTGACCTCCGAGTTGAAGGTCAGGTCAAGGGGACCATCAACTGCAAGGGAACGCTCTACGTTGCGCAGGGCGCCACAGTCGATGCCACGATTGAAGCGGAGAACATCACCGTGGCAGGTGATCTCGAAGGAATCATCACCTGCCACGGCAAGTTGCAGATACTCGACAGCGGCAAGGTCCGGGGCAAGATCACCACGGCGACGCTGGTCGTCAACGAAGGCGCCTTCTATGAAGGTGAACTCGTCATGGAAACCGACAAGACTTACGGTGGCGGGTCCGCGCGGTCGACCCGACCGCGATCGACGATCGCCGCCACAGGTGCCTCATCGGCATCGGCCGAACCGGCTCGCCCAGCGGCGGAGTCTTCGACCAACGCTGGCCAGGCCGGCGGCAATACCTTCATCCGGCGGTTCGGCGGCCAGGAAACCACCTGGGATACCACGGAAGAAGAAGGTCCGGCAGAGACCACGTCGTACTAGGGCGTGGCGCGCTCGCAATCAGGTGCGCAGAAGAAAGTCGTCGCTGCCACAGGGCTTCTGGGGTGGTTTCGCACCGATGAAGGTTGCTCAGGGCAACAACACCGATCTGCGGGATCACGCGTTTTCACTTCTGGAAGGATCAGTTGACGGCCGATCGCACGATGGTCATTGCCCAGTTGGCAAAACCTCCCGTGCTATACTCCAAATCGCTCCTCGACACCGCGACGCGACGCTGTTCGAGCACTCCAGGGAACATCGATTCGGCCATTGACGAGCCGGGCAATTCAGCAAGGATCGCTTCGAATCGTGTCCCCCGGTTAGCGCTCACAATGTCAATCCTGTGAATGCCGGGTTGGAATCAGGCACATCGCCGTTGCGGGATTGGAGTCTTTCGGCTACCAGATTGAGGTGCTGAAAAGCCCCGTTAGAGATAGCAGGTCGAGCACACGTGAAATTGCCAAACATTCCAGGCACCAATTTGCTCAAGTCGCTGCAACTACCGCGGCCAGCTTTTGCTACGGCAGGCGGAGGTATGACACCTGCGTCCGGCCAAAAGCCCAGTGATCGCCGCGGCGGCAACATGATGTTCGCCAGCGGTTCTGACGACGACGGCTATGGTGGCTACGACGACGATCCGCCGTACGAAGATGATCCCCCTCAAAACACGCGTCGGGCACCGGGAGCACAACGCGGAGGTTCAGGTGGTTCTGGCAGTGGGGGTTCCGGGGGTGGCGGTCGCCAACGATCGGTCCAGTTCCAGCCGGAAGAACGCTATTGGACCGAATACCTTCGGATTGCGCTTCCGATCATCGGCCTCCTGCTCATGATCGGGCTGTTCTGGTTCTGGGCATCCCAGCTCACCAACGATAACGATGGAGGTCAGGAGCCGATCTCGACCCAGACCCCAGGCACAACGGAGATCATTACCCCTCCGTCGACACCGGCCCCAACCCAGGCGCCGGTCGTGCAGCCGACTCAGGAACCGGTCGAAACCCCGACTGAGGAAATCGACTCTACCCCACCAGAGACTGACGGCGGAGAGACGCCTGACGAGGGTGATGCCGGAACGTTCGCGGCCGGTGACTTCGTGGTTGTGGTCGATGGCGTCAACATGCGCTCCGATCCAACTACAGTCGAAGAAAACGTCGTTCGCGCGCTCGAAGACGGCGAGGTCCTGGAAATTCAGGGTGAGTCGGTCGAGGCCGATGGCTTAACCTGGTACGAAGTCATCGTCTCCGATACTGGAGAGGTCGGCTGGGTCGCCGCCGCCAGTGGCGACGGCGTACCGTTTATCGAGCCAGCCGAGTAGGCAGCATTCAATCACACCCAGACAGCGGAACCCCGGTACTTGCAAGCACCGGGGTTCCGCTGTTCTCGTCATAATCGACAAGATCGACCAATCTCCTGTGCCGGACCCAGATTGAAGCTACCGCACACCCATCCAGGAACATATTGCTTCGGTAGTCCGGCACTCATCGTCCGCCGGCATTCACTCCGACTTTATAGGGAGTCAGGTGGTATACTTCCTTCCGGTTTGGCATCCGCCAAGCCGATTATTTTGCACGCGTTGTGACTGAGTTTGGTGTGCCATATCCGCATGTGCGGCCAGGTTCGAACTCGGGATGACCAGCGCGGAAGCACAACACACCAAAAGGATAGGCGCACATGTCCCAGGCAACGGAGGCACGCAACCCGCGTGTCAGTCTCAAGGCGCTGCTCGAAGCCGGCGTCCACTTCGGTCACCAGAAGAATCGCTGGAATCCGAAGATGAAGCCCTATATCTTCGCCGAGCGCAATGGCATCCACATTCTCGACCTTCAGCAGACGGTTCCCCTCCTCGACAAGAGCCACGAACTGGTGAGTGAAATCACCGCCAAGGGTGGCCACATCCTCTTCGTCGGCACCAAGAAGCAGGCTCAGGAGATCGTTAAGAAGGAAGCCGACCGCAGCGGTCAGTTCTACGTCAATCGACGGTGGCTTGGTGGCACGCTCACAAACTTCGTCACCATTCGCCAGCGGCTCCGCCACCTCAAGCAGTTGATTGCGGAAAGCGAATCCGGCGACTGGAATTACCTGCCGAAGCAGGAAGCCGCCAAGAAGCAGCTCGAACTCGATAAGCTGGAGCGCACCCTTGGTGGCATGCGTGAGATGACCTCCCTCCCGGGCGCGATTTTCATCATCGATCCCAAGCGTGAGCACCTCGCCGTCCACGAGGCGCAGCGACTTGGCATCACCACGATCGCGATGGTCGACTCCAACACCGATCCGGGACCGATCGACATCGTCCTTCCGGCCAACGACGACGCGATCCGCTCGATCCGGATGATCACCTCGGGTATTGCCCAGGCCGCAATCAATGGTCGCCTCGAACGCGAAAGCGTCACCGGGGAAGTGTCAGACTTTGCCGATGCCGTGGCCGCAGAAAGTGCCGAAGGCGAAATCTCCGACGAAGACGCAGAAGCCGGCGCCGAACCGCGGGACTAGTCGAACGCTGGCCGATCAGGGTGTGATCGGCCAGCGTTCTCCCGGATGATCGATCCTGGCCCTTACGGGCTCACGATCGGTATCGAACAAGCTCTTTTGCCCACAATGTGAATACGACGACATGAGGGAATACCAGTGGCAGTAACAACGGAACAAGTCCGTGCGCTACGTGACAAGACGGGCGCCGGCATCATGGATAGTAAGCGCGCACTTGAAGAAGCTGACGGCAACGTCGAGAAAGCCATCGAGGTGCTACGTCAGCAGGGTCTGGCCCGGGCTGGCAAGAAATCCGACCGGAGCGCCCTTCAGGGACTCGTCGAACCCTACATTCATGGCGGTGGCCGCATCGGCGCACTTGTTGAAATCAACTGCGAAACCGACTTCGTGGCTCGCACGCCCGAGTTTCAGGCCCTCGCCCACGACGTGGCGATGCAGGTAGCGGCGATTCCGCCACGCTATGTCTCCGTGGACCAGATTCCCGAGGCCGACTTTGCTGCGCTTGAGAAGGAATTCGGCACCCGCGATGAGGCGATCAAGCAGGTCGTCCTTCTCGACCAGACCTTCATCAAAGACGCCAAGAAGACCATCAACGATCTCGTCAAGGAGGGCATTTCCAAACTTGGCGAGAATATCGTGATCAGGCGGTTTTCTCGCTTCGAACTTGGAGCTGGCGTGGCCGAAGAAGGCCAAGGCGCATAGCACCCCTCAAAACGCCGCTTCCCCCCAGAAGCGGCGTTTTGCTATGTATCCGGGAACACCGATCTGGATTGCCCCGACAAGCCATGTTTGACGACTCCGCCGGGAGTAGCAACCTGGCATGGGCTCATCGAACGTCCGTGCGGCGGTAAACGCAGCACAGGCAACTGCCGCCACCTACTTCCCAGTCCATCGCTCACATCTCTTTCAAAGGATGCTCACCACCATGGCAAACGCATATAAGCGAGTCCTGCTCAAACTTAGTGGCGAAGCTCTGATGGGAGAGGAGCACTTCGGCATCGATCCGGCTATTGCCCACGAAATGGCAAGCCAGATTCGTTCCGTTCATCAGCGCGGGATCCAGATTGGCGTAGTCATTGGCGGCGGAAATATCTGGCGTGGACTCTCGGCAAGTAGCAAGGGCATGGACCGCGCGACTGCCGACTACATGGGCATGGTTGCCACTGTGCTCAACGCCCTGACTCTCCAGGATGCGCTCGAGAAGGAAGGCGTGCACACGAGAGTGATGACGGCGATCGCGATGCACGAGGTTGCCGAACCATACATCCGTCGTCGTGCTATCCGGCACATGGAAAAGGGCCGCGTCGTCATTCTCGCCGCCGGCACCGGCAATCCCTATTTCACGACTGACACCGCTGCCGCGCTCCGCGCCCTCGAACTCGATGTCGATGTGCTTCTCATGGCCAAGAACAACGTCGACGGCGTCTATTCTGCCGATCCCCGCACCGATCCCGATGCGATCAGGTACGATCGCATCACCCATCAGGAAGCTCTGGAGCGGAACCTCCGGGTCATGGATGCCTCGGCCCTGGCCCTGTGCCGTGACAACGAGCTGCCGATCCTGGTCTTCGATGTGACCGCGGATGGCGCAATTGACCGCGTTCTTGAAGGCGAGCACGTCGGAACTTTGGTATCCTCAACATCACCTGTTGCCTGACCACCCAAGCATCATCCCGCAACAGCGTGCCCCGTTGATCACGTTGACGAATACCCACGTGAAAGGATCTCGTGCTGCATGATTGCCGATATCATCAAGGACACGGAAACCCGCATGCGCAAGGCGATGGATGCCTTGCATCACAATCTCGACTCGGTGCGAACAGGTCGCGCCTCGCCGTCCCTGGTCGATCGCATTCACGTCGACTATTACGGCACCTCTACGCCACTAAATCAGCTTGCCGGGATTTCGACGCCTGAGGCCCGCATGATCGTGATCCAGCCATGGGATCGGGGCAGCATCGGCCCGATCGAAAAGGCAATCATGCAGTCAGACCTTGGCCTGAATCCGAATAACGACGGGCAGGTTATCCGCCTCAACATTCCCACGCTCACGGAAGATCGTCGAAAGCAACTCGTCAAGGTCGTACACGCCACAACTGAGGAAAGCAAGGTTGCGGTCCGCAACATCCGTCGCGATGCCATTTCCCAGACCAAGGACCTCACTTCGAAAAAAGAGATCTCGGAGGATGACGAGCGACGCGCAAGTCAGGAGGTCGAGAATCTTGCAAAGAAATACGTGGACGAGGCAGACAGGATCGGCAAGACCAAGGAACAGGAAGTTCTCGAGGTCTAGCCATGACTGCCAGGAACCATGCCTCAATCCCGTCACATCTTGAAACCGGGCGCGTTCCACGTCATGTTGCCATCATCATGGATGGCAATGGACGTTGGGCGGCGCAGCGTGGGCTCGACCGCATCCAGGGTCATGAGCGTGGCACTGACAACATCCGACGCATTACCGAGGCGGCAGGACAGATAGGTGTCCAATACCTGACCCTGTGGGCATTCTCAACGGAGAATTGGTCGCGACCTGCTGAGGAGGTTCAGGGCATTCTCCGCATCCTCGCCCACGCAATCGACAGCGAAACCGAAGAATTACATCGCCAGGGAGCCAGGTTGCGGCACATCGGCGAGCTCGACGCCCTTGAGCCAACCCTTCGACAATCGGTGCTCGATGCAATTGAACTCACGAAGAACAACACCGCTCTCACCCTCACCCTGGCCTTCAACTATGGCGGTCGCCGGGAAATCGTCCACGCTGCCCAGGCTCTGGTTCGGGATGGCGTCCCACCTGACGAGGTTACCGAAGAGGCTATCCAAAACCGACTCTACGCGCCAGACCTTCCGGATGCCGACTTGATCATTCGGACATCCGGCGAGTACCGGATGAGCAACTTCCTGCTCTGGCAGGGCGCGTACGCCGAATTCTTCTTTTCTCCGAAACTCTGGCCGGATTTTGGTGCAGAGGATCTTGTCGAAGCGGTCGAAGACTATGCTGGACGCGAACGCCGGTTTGGCGCTCTCGCTTCTACCCCGTCGGGGGGTTAGGCATCCGTGCGACAACGAGCGATCTCGTCGATTGGCGTCGTCCTGGTCGGGTTGGTCCCCGCGTTGCTCGGTGGTTGGGTGTTCGCGATCGCATTCACGGCTATCGCAGCAATCGCCTTTCAAGAAGCAATCGCAATCACGTCCCAACGATCATCTCCCATTCGATACATCGGCACCGCGCTGGTTGTGTTTGCTGGTCTGCTGGCGGCAACCGACGCCGGCAGCAATGCATTCGCCCTGCTTTGTGTGCTGGCCGTCGGCGCCCCGCTGGCCGCCTCGGTGTTCCTGAGCGATACCAATGGTATCGAAAACTGGACGACCACGACCGCCACTACCCTCTATCTCGCGCTCCCCACATATGCCGCGATTGACCTGCGAAACGCCACCGAGTTTCCGGCAACCGGGTGGGTAGGGGACCTCGCCGGGTTCTTGCCGGGTGTCTCGACGGCAACGGGCGGCGGGCTCGCCTGGTTCTTGCTCGCGTTGCTCGTCACCTGGCTTTCTGACACATTTGCGTATCTCGTCGGCAAGACATGGGGCAGGCGAAAGCTGATTCCACGCGTGAGCCCAAACAAGACGGTCGAGGGCGCACTCGGTGGCCTGGTTGCCGCGGCGCTCACCGCAGTGATTTGCGATCTCGCGTTCGGCATGGACATCGGTATCGCATGGGCCGTCGTCGTTGGGGTTGTGCTCGGAGCACTTGGGCAAATCGGGGATCTTTCCGAATCAATGCTTAAACGCGCCCGCGGCGTGAAGGATAGCAGCAACCTGATCCCTGGTCACGGCGGCATGCTCGATCGGATCGATGCGCTCATCTTCGTGATTGTCGCCGCCTGGCTCATCTCCGGATTTCTCTAGCCCGTTGAACGTCGAACATGCGGCTCCAGGCCGCTAGTGGATTGCGCACCCATCCGGAGTACAACCATGTCTCGTATCGGAGTAGCCGTTCTCGGTTCGACCGGATCCATCGGCACCCAAACCCTCGACGTCATTTCCCGCCTCAGCGACCAGTTCGAGGTTGTTTCGCTCGCGGCCGGCAGGAATATTGATCTCCTTGCCCGACAGGTTGCCGAGTTCAATCCCAGTGTGGTTGTTGCCCGGGGCATTCACGGCACCATCGGCGGAAAGCGGGTCTTGCCCACTCCCGAAGGTCTCGTGGAAGCGGTAACCCACCCGGATGTCGATATCGTCGTGGCCGCAACCTCCGGGCACGATGCAATTCGGGCCACTTGGGCCGCCATTGAATCGGGCAAGACTATTGCAATTGCCAATAAGGAAACAATCGTTTGTGCCGGGGACCTGATCATTCCGCTGGCTGCCAGGCACAACGTGGAATTGCGACCAGTCGACAGCGAGCACAGCGCCATCTGGCAGTGCATCCAATCACGAGACACCGCTTTGGTGAATCGACTCATTCTGACCGCCTCCGGCGGACCATTCCTGCGGACGCCCCGCGTGCACCTCAAGGACGTCACCGTCGCCGATGCGCTCGCCCATCCCACCTGGAGCATGGGGAACAAACTGACAATCGACTCGTCGACGATGATGAACAAGGGGCTGGAGATTATCGAAGCCCATCACCTGTTCGCAATGCCGTTTGACCGGATCGAGGTGGTCATCCATCGTGAATCGATTGTTCACTCACTCATCGAATGGAACGATTTCAGCACGCTCGCCCAGCTCAGTCCTCCCGACATGCGCCTTCCGATCCAGTTCGCCCTCACCTATCCCAACCATGTCACGAGTCCCTGCAAACCACTCGACCTGGGGACGGCGTTGTCGCTTTCATTCGAACCCCCGGACCTGAATCAGTTCCCGGCATTGAGATTGGCGATTGAGGCTGGACAGCGTGGCAAGACTTTCCCCACGGTGCTGAGCGCCGCGGATGAAGTCGCCGTCTCGGCGTTCATGGATGGCACGATTGGCTATTTGGACATCATTGAAATCGTAGAGTCGAGTCTCGCCGCCCATGACGCAGTTGAAGTCACCGATCTCGACGTCATCTTCGAAGCAGACGCCTGGGCACGCGCCTTCGCTCACCAATATGTAGCGAGTCGGGTCGACTAAGGAAGTACTCGGAAATGATGCCGTCTAGGTATTCACGCGCCACCTGGCCGATGGCGGGAACACGTGTGAGCATCCAGCCACGGTTGGAGCTGGCGACTCGGGATATCAAAGGCCAGTGTTGCCACGAAGATCCGGGAAGGCGTCGTCCTCAGTATCTCTTTCGCGCAGGCGTTCAGTGTCGCACACGTCGTCCGCACATCATCGATGAGGACGAATCGACCTCCGGGCGCTGGCGACCATCCCGGGTCAAGACTGAACGCGCCATTTACATTTACGGCTCGATCCTCCCTGTTGAGGTCAACCTGAGACTGAGTCTCCCGCGTCCGCACCAATAAGGGCATTATGTCCACGTCAAGTTGCCGGCCAATTGATTCCGCGATCAGGTGGGATTGGTTGTACCCGCGATTACGAGCCTTGGTGGCATGGAGCGGCACTGGCACCAGGGCATCGACCGGGCCAAATGACTCGATTGTGGTCACCAACCGGTCGGCCAGATCGGATGCCCTGGTCCATTCATCCGCATACTTGAACGATCGAATCGCGTTCGTCACCCATCCCATATATGGATACGCGGCTCGTGCGCGATGGATCGACCGATCCAACTGGGAACAGGAATGGCACACGGTCTGCTCGGGTGCGCCACACCGAAAACAGATTCCGGTGTCGAGCCTGGGCACCGAATCACTGCACATCACGCACAGCCATGTCCCACGCATGCCGCATCCGGCACACGTTTTCGGATACACCGCTTCCACAATTCCCGACCGAAGTCGGTCCCAAAGTGGCATCATGGTCGAATCACGCCCATCGCATAGTCAAGTCGCGAGCGATCGGCACTTTGGAATCGCTCACATCAGGAAATGAAGACCGTTGCGACAGTTTACCGAATCTGACGCCCTGCAGTTACTGTATGGCGCAAACAGCAAAGAGCGGATCGTCGGCGTCGAGCCGTCTGGCCCAAGTGAGATCGCTCTCTATCAACGCCAGGCGGACGGGTCCACCCTCCGAATTACGGAAACATTCTCCCCGTGGCTTGTTGTCAGGGGAGATTCATCGCTGATTAGTAGGCGAGGCGTCGAAGCACGCCAGCTGGGAGGTGACTTGCCGCTATCGACCCGGCTCCAGTTTCGAGACCGCGCAGAATTCCGCAACGCAACCGACTCGCTCTCGAACGACGACTACTCGGTGCTAGCAATCAAATCACCGATCTCCCAGTATCTGATTTCATCAGGCAACACTCTGTTCAAGGGAATGCAGTTCCACGACCTTCGTCGACTTCAGCTGGATATCGAGACACTCGGCCTTGATCCGGCGGAACCCGAAGCTGAAGTGATCATGATTGCCCTCCGGCAGGGCGACTTCGAGGAGGTCCTGGTCCAGGAGTCCACAGAGGCCGAACTGCTCGAACGCCTTGTCAGTGTGATGCAGCAACTCGACCCTGATGTGATCGAGGGCCACAACGTGTTCCTGTTCGACCTGCCCTACCTGATCGAGCGTTCCCGGAGAACCAGCGTCACGCTTGCCCTCGGCCGGGATGGATCTCTCCCCATCCTTGCCCAGTCTCGCAGCAATTTTAGGGTTGGCCCGGTTTCACTTCCATACACCTCGGTCCACATTCGCGGTCGCCACATCGTTGACACCTATCAACAGATTCAACGCTGGGACGTGCAGGGAAAACTCTCAAGCTACGGACTGAAGAGCATAATGCGGGAACTCGCGCTCGAGCGCGACGACCGGGTCCATGTCGAAGGCGAGCGTATCGCCGAGCTTTGGCGGGCCGGTGAGCGTTCGCGCGAACGTCTCGCACGCTACGCCCTCGACGATGTTCGCGATGTCGATCGACTGTCGCGCATTACCTTGCCCACCGAGTTCTATCAAACCCAGATCGTGCCCATGGCGCTCCAAACCGCTACGGCCGCAGGCATGGGCACCAAAATCGATCACCTCATGATCCGTGCATATCTCACGGTGAACCATAGTCTTCCCACACCAGCCCCATCCCG
This sequence comes from uncultured Chloroflexia bacterium, assembly GCA_963763125.1. Classification (GTDB taxonomy): domain Bacteria; phylum Chloroflexota; class Chloroflexia; order Thermomicrobiales; family UBA6265; genus JACCYX01. The sequence continues at coordinate 2,639,019 of CAVXMV010000005.1, read as the reverse complement.
GCCATTCGCTGGCGCCTATCTGGAATTAATCAAGTCAGGTGTGTTTGGCCCAATCGTCAAGGCGGATGTCGAGAGCCTCTATCCGTCGATCATGCTGGAGAAAGGCATCACGTCGCGCAACGATGTGCTCAAGGCGTTCCCGCTCCTCCTCCACGACCTGACCACCCGCCGCATCGAGGCCAAACGCAGTGCAGAACTCGCCACCGGGGACGAGCACGCGTTGTGGGACGGTTTGCAAGGCTCGTTCAAGGTACTTATCAATTCCTTCTTCGGGTATCTGGGCTTTGGCCGTGGTCGGTTCAATGACTTCGACGCCGCCGAGCAGATTACCCTCGAAGGGCAGCGTCTCATCCAGTTGGTGGTGGCCAAGCTCACCGCTGATGGAGCAGATCCCATCGAAGTCGACACGGATGGCGTGTTCTTCACGCCTCCGCCGGCTGTTCACACCAGGGAAGATGAAGAAGCCTTCGTCCAGCACCTCTCGGATGCCTTGCCAGGACGAATCAGGCTTGCGCACGACGGACGCTACGAACGCATGATGTCCCTCAAGCTCAAGAACTATGCGCTGCTGGCCTACGATGGCACGATGACGATGAAAGGGAGTGCTCTGCGAAGCAGGAGGATGGAACCCTGCTTTCGGGAGTTCCTCAAAGCGGCGGCGTTTGACTTCATGCGGGATCAGCGTGATGCGGCCCGTGAACGGTACTTCGCCCTGGCAACGCTCATTATGGAGAAACGAATACCACCTGAAGCATTCAGCCAGTGGTCGATGCTCCGCCAATCCACAATCGGCAGCCGTCCCCGGCTGAAGCAACTCCTGGAAACAAATCCCGGACGTTGGCGGTATGGAGAGCGCGTGTCCCTGTATGAGCGAGCCGACGGAACGTTGGGGTTCACCGAGGACTATCAGCAGGATGAGAACACAGCAGTCCTGCTGCGTCATCTTAAAGACACGGCGAGCCGTTTTGAGCAGCTCTTCGACCATCCAACCGACTTTGACGCGTTCTTTCCGACGATTTCACCCACGACATCCCTGGAACAGGCGCGGCAGCAGAAACCATCACGCCAACTGGAACTCTTCAGCTAACAACCATCACCATGTCAAAGGATATTCATGAAACTACAGGACAAGGAATTCCAGGACTATCTTGCAACTTTGGAACCGGAATCTACGGAAACTGTCCTCTGGCGAGGAGGTCAAATCGAATTGGAAGTATCGAGTTACATCACCGGCGCACGTCCTCCAGATCACCTCACCACCTCTGGTCGATGCATCATCCTGGGTCCGTCGTCTGTGCTCGTGATGGAGAACCCCAGCGGGATGCATCTCCTTCCTGGAGGCAGGCGCAAGGGAAATGAATCGCCTCGCGATGCCACGATTCGGGAAGTGATGGAAGAAACGGGACTTTCCGTGATGCCGGGGGAGCAACTTGGCGTACTCGTCTACCGCCACCTGACTCCGAAACCGCCGATCTATCCTTACCCGTATCCAGTATTCCTGAATGCAATCTACGTTGCGCGCACAACCGAAAGGCACGACGTTACCGTCGTCGATACCTACGAGCTCTCGGCGGCGTTTGTGGACGACACAGATGTTCTGCTGGACACGTTGCCCCGCCACCAGACCGTCCTTCTCCGGGCCGCCCTCGGCCTGGGCTGATGCAGGTGCCGCATTAGCCTTGTAGATCGAGGTAGATCGAGCTCATCCGGGTTGGATAGGCATGATTCCAGGTCAACCAGACAGAACACCCCCGGCGGGTGGCCGGGGGTGCGGCGGGGGTTAACGGGGACGACCCGCCGGGGTGACGGCGGGTCGGGGCTGTTGGTAGCGGGGGAAGGATTCGAACCTCCGACCTTTGGGTTATGAGCCCAACGAGCTGCCACTGCTCCACCCCGCGTCAGGGTGCCGACACGAACGGCGTTGGGATGTGCCCGCAGCGGCCTCGCCTCCCACACGGTTGCCCGTGCAGTACTCTCCGGCGCTGTCCTGGGTCACGACCGGGTTCGGGATGGGACCGGGTGGAGCCAGCACGCTCTCGGCCACGGGCACATCCCAACGTCGTCAGCTGTCTGTTGCGCACCATGCAGCGCCAGTCCTCCGACCGGCCCCACCGCGCCCACCACGAAGCTTCCACCATGCGAGACGTAGATGGGTCAAGATCCCTTCGACCATTAGGACGCGTCAGCTCCAGTCGGTTGCCCGCTGTCCACCCCGCGCCTATCAACCCGGTCGTCTCCCGGGGGTCTCTCAAGATCAAACTCAGGGGTGTCTCGTCTTGGAGGAGGATTCCCGCTTAGATGCCTTCAGCGGTTCGCCTGCCCGAACGTAGCTACCCAGCGATGCCGGTTGTCCGACAACTGGCTCACCAGCGGTTCGTTCATCCCGGTCCTCTCGTACTAGGGACGACGCTCCTCAAACACCCATACGCCCACAGCGGATAGAGACCGAACTGTCTCACGACGTTCTGAACCCAGCTCGCGTACCGCTTTAATGGGCGAACAGCCCAACCCTTGGGACCTTCTCCGGCCCCAGGATGCGACGAGCCGACATCGAGGTGCCAAACCCTGCCGTCGATGTGGACTCTTGGGCAGGATCAGCCTGTTATCCCCGGCGTAGCTTTTATCCGTTAAGCCACGGCCCTGCCACTCGGTACCGTGGGATCACTAGGCCCGACTTTCGTCCCTGCTCGGCATGTCCGCCTCGCAGTCAAGCTCCCTTTGTGCCCTTACGCGCTCCAGCCGATTGCCATCCGGCCTGAGGGAACCATTGGGCGCCTCCGTTACTCTTTAGGAGGCGACCGCCCCAGTCAAACTCCCCACCAGCCGCGGTCCCCTGCCCAGCTTCATGGGCCCGGGTGAGGACACAGGCGCCGTCAGGGTGGTATTTCACCAGCGTCTCCCCCCGGGCTGACGCCCGGAGTTCACCGACTCCCACCTATCCTACACAAACGGCACCCGCGCCCAACGACAAGTTGGAGTAAAGCTGCACGGGGTCTTTTTGTCCTGCTGCGGGTCACCGGTATCTTCACCGGTCTTGCAATTTCGCCGGGTCCTCCGTCGAGACAGCGCCCAGATCGTTCTACCTTTCGTGCGGGTCGGAACTTACCCGACAAGGAATTTCGCTACCTTAGGACCGTTATAGTTACGGCCGCCGTTTACTGGGGCTTCGGTTCAGCGCTCGCACGCCTCCCTTTAACCTTCCAGCACTGGGCAGGTCTCAGCCCTTATACGTCCACGCTCATTCGCGTTGGCAAGGACCGGTGTTTTTGGTAAACAGTCGCCTGGGCCTGGTCACTGCGACCCCCTCGAGCTCCACGGGCATGCCGCTTCACCCTACCGGGGCGTTCCTTCTCCCGAAGTTACGGAACTAATTTGCCGAGTTCCTTGACGAAGGTTCTCCCGTCCACCTTGGTATACTCTACCAGCCCACCTGTGTCGGTTTGCGGTACGGTCGCTCGTCCACCTCGCTAGACGCTTTTCTTGGCAGTTCGGCATCAATCCGTCCGGCTTGGGGATTTCCCCCGCACCTTCCACTCAGCTCTCGGTCACCGGTCCCACGGATTTGCCTGTGGGACCTCCCTACCACCTTGGAGGGTGTTGCCACCCCCGGACCTAGCCCGCTGCGTCACGCCCTCGCTCAAACGGTGCCGAACGGGACGGGAATTTGAACCCGTTGTCCATCGCCTACGCCTTCCGGCCTCGGCTTAGGCCCGCCTCACCCGCAGTTGATCAGCATCGCTGCGGAACCCTCGGGCATTCGGTGGGGAGGATTCTCACCCCCCTCGCGCTACTCATGCCAACATTCGCACTCGTGGCCGCTCCAGGTTTGCTCACGCGCCCCCTTCTCTGCTGACCACGACGCTCCCCTACCATGGCTTATCACCATCCGCAGCTTCGGTACCATGCTTGAGCCCCGGTGGATTGTCGGCGCCGCAGCGCATCGACCAGTGAGCTATTACGCACTCTTTCAAGGATGGCTGCTTCTAAGCCAACCTCCTGGTTGTCTGCGCGCCACGACTACCTTGCCCACTTAGCATGGATTTCGGGACCTTAGCTGGCGGTCTGGGCTGTTTCCCTCTCGACCATGGAACTTAGCTCCCACAGTCTCACTCCTGAGTGTCCCACCACGGCATTCGGCGTTTGATACGGGTCGGTAAGCGGGAAGCCCCCTCGCCGATTCAGTGCGCTACCTCCATGGTGGCCTCTCTCAAGGCTGCACCTAAATGCATTTCGGGGAGAACCAGCTATCTCCGGGTTCGATTGGCATTTCACCCCTACCCTCAGGTCATCCCTGCCATTTGTAACTGACACGGGTTCGGGCCTCCACGCGCGTGTTCCGCGCGCTTCACCCTGCCCAAGGGTAGATCACCCGGTTTCGGGTCACCTCAACGCAACTCGTCGCCCTTTCGGACTCGCTTTCGCTCCGGCTCCAGCTGTACGCCGCCTTAGCCTCGCTACGCCGAATTACTCGTTGGCTCATTCTACAAAAGGCACGCCGTCACCCCTTGCGGGGCTCCGACCGGCCGGAGGCACAGGGTTTCAGGGTCTCTTTCACTCCCCTCGACGGGGTGCTTTTCACCTTTCCCTCACGGTACTGGTTCACTATCGGTCGCACCAGGTATTTAGCCTTGGGCCGTGGGCGGCCCTGCTTCCCACCGGATTTCGCGTGTCCGGCGGTACTCACGATCACGCGACATCATGCTCCATCAGGCGTCGTCTACGGGACTCTCACCCGCTCCGGTCACCCGTTCCAGCAGTGTTCGGCTGCCTGACGGTTGGTGACGAGGTCCCTGCCGGGCCCTCCTCGCGTCTCGTTCAACCCTCACCACGCAGCGGCGGCAGCCTCGTACGCATGGCAAGTTTAGGCTCCTCCCGGTTCGCTCGCCGCTACTACGGGAATCGTCTCTGTTCCTCGGGGTACGTGAGATGTTTCAGTTCCCCCGGTTCCCTCCCAGCCTGGACTGGGTGTCAGGTATCACCACTGACGGGTTGCCCCATTCGGAGATCACCGGATCGCAGACTGCCAGCGTCTCCCCGGTGCATTTCGCCGCGTGGCCGCGTCCTTCATCGGCCTGGTGCGCCTAGGCATCCACCCTGTGCCCTTCTGTGGTTCTTCTCCCACCGGCGTTCGCGCCGGTGTCGTCTTCGTGGTGCGCGCGGTGACGCCTGTCGTCACCACCCGCGCTGCATCCCCAGTGGGGCTGCGTCTTCCTCTGTCAAGGTGCGGTCGTACCGTCCGTCGTGGAGCCGCGGGGACTCGAACCCCGGACCTCCGCCGTGCAAGGGCGGCGCTCTCCCAACTAAGCTACGGCCCCCTCCCCGAGTGCGGGACGCGTTCGTCCCCCCTTGCCGGGTGGGCGCGCCTGGACTCGAACCAGGGACCTCGGCCTTATCAGGGCCGCGCTCTAACCAGCTGAGCTACGCGCCCGTCGGTCGTGTACATCCAACACAGGCAACCCTGCCGGCTCTGTGCCGAAGACGAAGCAATGACCGATCCGCGACTCGGTCCCGCTGACCGCGGTCCTCCAGGATCCTCCCCGGGCCGCGAGCGCCCCTGCCGGGCCGGACCACCGTTGCCGGCGGCCACCGCACCCCGAGGCTCGGTCCCCTGCGACCCGCTTCACCGGGTCCTGGCCTGACCTTCGGGATAATCCCTAGAAAGGAGGTGATCCAGCCGCAGCTTCCGCTACGGCTACCTTGTTACGACTTCGTCCCAATCACCAGCCCCACCCTCGACAGCTGCCCCCCTTGCGGGTTCGCCCACCGGCTTCAGGTGTTGCCGGCTTTCATGACGTGACGGGCGGTGTGTACAAGGCCCGGGAACATATTCACCGCAGTAGTGCTGACCTGCGGTTACTAGCGACTCCACCTTCACGTGGGCGAGTTGCAGCCCACGATCCGAACTGAGACCAGGTTTGGGGGATTAGCTCCACGTTACCGCTTGGCAACCCATTGTCCTGGCCATTGTAGCGTGCTTCTCGCCCAAGGCGTAAGGGCCATGCTGACTTGACGTCATCCCCACCTTCCTCCGGTTTGCTCCCGGCAGTCTGTCCAGAAAATCGCAACTGGACACAAGGGTTGCGCTCGTTGCGGGACTTAACCCAACATCTCACGACACGAGCTGACGACAGCCATGCAGCACCTGTGGACCACCCTCGAAGGCCCCCCGGTTTCCCGGGGATGCAGGTCCATGTCAAGCCCTGGTAAGGTTCTTCGCGTTGCGACGAATTAAAAGAGCACGCTCCGCCGCTTGTGCGGGCCCCCGTCAATTCCTTTGAGTTTTAGCCTTGCGGCCGTACTCCCCAGGCGGCAGACTTCCCGCGTTAGCTCCGGCACGGAGGGGGTCAAGTCCCCCCACGCCTAGTCTGCATCGTTTACTGCGTGGACTACCGGGGTATCTAATCCCGTTCGCTCCCCACGCCTTCGTGCCTCAGCGTCAGGTGTATCCCAGCTGGCCGCCTTCGCCACGGGTGTTCCTCCCGATCTCTACGCATTTCACCACTACACCGGGAATTCCACCAGCCCCTGATACCCTCAAGCTCACCCGTCCCCGACGACCCTCCCCGGTTGAGCCGGGGGCTTTCACGCCGGGCGCAATGAGCCGCCTGCGCACGCTTTACGCCCAGTAACTCCGGACAACGCTCGACCCCTACGTATTACCGCGGCTGCTGGCACGTAGTTAGCCGGGCCTTCCTCCGGGGGTACCGTCAGTGCTTCGTCCCCCCGAACAGCGGTTTACACTCCGAAAAGCGTCATCCCGCACGCGGCGTTGCTCCGTCAGGCTTTCGCCCATTGCGGAAAATTCCTTGCTGCTGCCTCCCGTAGGAGTCGGGGCCGTGTCTCAGTCCCCGTGTGGCTGATCGTCCTCTCAGACCAGCTACCGATCATCGCCTTGGTAGGCCATTACCCCACCAACCAGCTAATCGGCCGCAGCCTCCTCCGACGGCGGCTTGCGCCTTTCCTCACCACCCCCCACTCGGGGAGCGAGCGCATACGGAATTACCCCGCGTTTCCGCGGGCTACCCCCTGCCTCCGGGCAGATTGGCCACGTGTTCCTCACCCGTCCGCCACGTGAGTCCCCCGAAGGGAACCCCGTTCGACTTGCATGCATTAGGCACGCCGCCAGCGTTGATCCTGAGCCAGGATCAAACTCTCCACCATCGCCATCGGCCCCAGACGTCCAGGTTGCCCTGGGGGTTCGTCTCCCGCCGTGGCTCTTCCGTTTTCGCCTTGCGGCGTCGGCCGGCAGGCGGACCCCGGAAGCCTGCCACCCCCGGTCCCCCGGCCGCGGTTCCCGCCATCCACCGGGACGCTCCGCCCTGCATTGCTTCGTCTTCCGCACACCACCGTTCCCGGAACGTCCCCCCAGACCCGTGTTCCCACGTCCCTGGCGCTCCCCCCGCGCTGCCTGTGCTCACCCTGGCTCAAGGCAACCCCGATCCAAGTCCCCTCCGGCTGCAACGGCCCGCCCCTGTCTCCAGTGCGGCCCACCTGCATCCCAAAGGCGACCCGTCCCCGGTCCCCTGACCCCCGTCCCGGCGGTCTGTGCTGACTTGTAAGGTCCCCCGTCCGCCGTTCCCGACTCGCAGAAGCGCCCTCGTTCCCGAGGGCTCACGTATAGTAGGCCCCCCACTCCCCCCTGTCAAGGAATTCCCAGCATCCATTCCTGCATCCCTCTCCGCACCGGCAAATGGCTTAAATCAGTGTTTTCCGGCCATTGCGTCACGCAGTCATCCTCATATACTGCATGGCATTGGCCAACCACGGGCACTCGCTCCAGCGCATAGAGGAACATCCATGAAACCACTTATCGGCATCACCCCTTCACCAAGCATGGATGAAATGGGACACGGCTCCTTCTATCGCTACTGCCTCTCGCGAACCTACGTCGACTCGGTCCGGGCCGCAGGCGGAATCCCTGTCATCCTTCCCACCGATAAGGCCGACCTTGAAGAAACCATTCCCCGACTCGATGGCCTGCTCATCAGCGGTGGCTGCGATCTCGATCCCGTCCTCTATGGTGACAGCGATGTCCACGAAACGACCTACGGGATCGACACCGAGCGGGACGGCTTCGAAACACTCGCATTTCGTTATGCCGTCGACCACGATACTCCGACGCTCTGCATTTGCCGGGGTATCCAGGTCATGGCCGTCGCCCAGGGCGGCACGCTCGTACAAGACATCCCCACACAGATAGCCCATCCGATCGAGCACCGCCAGCACAACCTGGGCAAAATGCGAGACGAAGTCAGCCACAACGTGACGGTCATGCCCGGCAACCCACTCCGGGAAATCGTTGGCACGCAGTCCTTCGACGTGAACTCCTTCCACCATCAGTCGGTAAAGGACTCCGGGACAGACCTCGTCATAGTAGCCACCGCCGACGATGGTGTGATCGAGGCACTCTGGCATCCTGGCATGCGTTTTGGGCTGGGCGTCCAGTGGCACCCCGAAATGCTCTCTGGCGCCTATCCTCGGCATGCCGCCATTTTCAGCGCTTTCGTCCATGAAGCAGCGCGCGTGCCGGCAACCACCTGATCCCAACCTCTGCACGAAACGCGAAACGCCCGGTGACCCATCGATCACCGGGCGTTCTTCAATGCGTTCGAATCTGGCTAACTTGCCAGAATCACGGGCTCCCGAACATCGGCCGTCGAAGCCTGACTCGCGTTGTGCAATCGACGCCGGTCCGTGAACTCAGCCGGCATTGCCGCTTCCAGCACGTCATCCATGGTGTCGGCAAGCACGAACGTCATCTTGTCCTTCAGTTCCTGAGGAAGATCATCGAGGTCCACTTCGTTCCGTCGCGGCAGCACAAACGTCGTCACGCCGGAGCGCTGGGCTGCCAACGCCTTGTCCTTGATCCCTCCCACTGGCAGCACCTGTCCGCGCAATGTGATTTCGCCGGTCATTGCAACATCTTCGCGCACCGGAACTCCGGTGAGCAGCGACGTCAGTGCAGTGGTCATCGCCGTGCCCGCCGATGGACCATCCTTCGGAATCCCACCTGCTGGCACGTGGATGTGGATGTCGGACGATGCGAAGAAGTCGGGTTCCAATGCAAGATCCCGCGCCCGTGACCGCACGAACGACAATGCCGCCGTCGCCGATTCCTTCATCACGTCACCGAGTTGCCCGGTAACCGTCAGCGATCCCTTGCCCGGCATCCGGCTGGCCTCGATGAACATGATGTCTCCGCCTACGGCATTGACACCCACGCCAATCGAAACTCCGGCTTGCGAAGTGCGAGCAGCCCGCTCCTCGTAGTAGTACCGCGGTCGGCCGAGGTACTCGCGAATCTCTTCGCGTCCAATCGATTCCGGCGTCTCTCGTCCTTCGGCAACCGCAGTCGCCACCTTTCGGAACGCGGTACCGATCTCCCGCTCGAGACTTCGAACACCTGCCTCTCGTGTGTAGTGCTGAATGATCGCGAGCAACGCCTCATCCTGCCAAATCACCTGATCCGGTTTGAGCCCATTGGCATTCATCTGCTTGGGAACGAGATATCGCTTGGCAATCTCCAGCTTGTCCTGGTCGGTATAGCCACTGAGCTGAACGATCTCCATCCGATCTCGCAAAGCGATCGGTATCGTGTCCAGCATGTTCGCCGTGGCAATGAACATCACCTTTGACAGATCGAATGCGACGTCGAGATAGTGGTCGCGGAACGTGTTGTTCTGTTCCGGGTCGAGTACTTCGAGCAGTGCCGACGACGGATCGCCCCGCCAGTCATTGCCCAGTTTATCGACCTCGTCGAGAACGAACACCGGATCGTTGGCTCCGGCGCGCCGGATCGCCTGGATGATGCGACCTGGCATTGCCCCAACATACGTCCGCCGATGACCCCGAATCTCTGACTCATCGCGTACGCCGCCAAGCGACATCCGCGTCATCTCACGACCGAGCGAGCGCGCAATTGATTGCGCAAGGCTGGTCTTGCCGACACCCGGAGGGCCGACGAAGCACAGGATCGGTTCCCGATTGACGAACGGTTCAGCGTCTTCGCCCGCTTCCTGCGCCGCCTTCTGCTTCAGTTGGCGCACGGCCAGATACTCAAGGATTCGATCCTTGATCTTGTCCAAGCCGTAGTGATCCTGGTCCAGTACCTCACGGGTGTGCGAGATATTGATTTCCCCCTCGGTCGATGTGCTCCACGGCAGCGATGTCAGCCAATCAAGGTAGGTTTTGATCACCCCGTACTCAGCAGCTGCCGGAGGCAACTTGGCAAGCCGGTCGAGCTCGCGCCGCGCTTCCTTGGCCGCCTCTTCCGGCATGCCTGCCGCCTCGATCTTGCCGCGAAGCTCATCTACCTCTGCTTCGGTCTCAGAGCTCTCGCCGAGTTCCTTCTGGATTGCCTTGAGTTGTTCACGCAGGAAGTATTCCCGCTGAGACTTGCTCAATTCCTCCTGAACATCGGATTGAATCTTTTTCCCCAGTTCGAGAACATCGAGTTCCTTGGTCAGGAACGCATTGAGGAACTTGAGCTTGTCCTTGACCGAATCAATCTCGAGCAATTCCTGTCGATCGCTCGGCTCCATTCTGAGATTCGAGGCGACAAGGTAGACGAGCCGCCGGGGATCATCATCGACATTCAGGGCGGCAGTCACCAGCTCATCCGGAAGGTGGGGAACGAGAGCGACGAGCCGTTGGAACAGGTCCAGCGTGTTGCGGCCGAGCGCCTGCGTTTCTACCGAATCCTCGACAAGTTCCGGCTCCCGGCGAACGCGAGCCACCAGATATGGTTCCTCCTGGATAACCTCCAGCACACGAACGCGGTCTACGCCCTGTACCGCCAGCCGCATCGAGCCATCGGGCACTCGCATCATCTGGTGAATACTGGCGATCGTGCCGATTTCCAGGATGTCGTCCGGTCCGGCGCCCTCCGCCAGGTCCGGATCCTTCTGCATCACCAATGCGACGCGGCGGTCGCCCGCCATCGCATCGTCAATGAGCCGTAACGATCTCGCCTGGGCTGCTGCAAGCGGAACCAACGTTGTTGGCAATACCACAGTGCCGCGAAGCGGCAGCAATGGAAGTTCCTCGATTTCCGGGAGTTCGATGTCATCGTCACCACCGGCCACGATGTCATCAAGCGCTTCTGAACCGGGTTCCAGAGTGACGGCTTCATCAGTCACGTTCTCGATCGGTTCTTCGATCTGATCGTCCGTGCCTGGCTCAACATCGTCGGGCTTGTTCTTGTTCATCTCGTCGGTCATGCATCGCTCCGTTCACTATTAACCCGTGGTTCCGGGGTGGTTGGGGTGATCGTTCTCCCCTGAATCCGAGGCAATTCAATTCTTAGGAAACCGTTTTCGTACGTGGCGGTCGCCAATTCGCTATCAATAGAAAATGGAACATACACGTCGGCTGCGAATGAACCGTACGGAATATGTGCTTCATGAAATGATCGCTGGTCGCACACATTGGGATCGGATCGCGTACCTCGCAGTGAAACGATATCGCCCTCGATGATAATCTCGATTTCCTCGCGATCCATGCCTGCGATCTCGGCAACGATCATGATCGCGTCCGGTTTTTCGTAGACATCGATCGGCGGTCGCCACGTACCGGTACTCCTCGTACTCACCGCCCCGCGTGGCGACATCAGGGCGCGAAACATCTCGTCAATATCTGTCGAGCGTCGAACTCGATCGCGCGGCCGACCGCGGCGTACAACAATCATGGGAACTCCTCGGCAAGAAAAGCGATCACAGGATCCGTGGAAGCAGCACATCCAGATCCATGCATGTTCATGGATTCAGTATAGAGAAGAATCCACTAACTTGCTACGGATCATATCACCTATGATGCGCTCAACCTAGCTAACTGGCCAGTACGATTGCCACAACAATCGCCCACGCGAGGATGCTCAGGAATAGCGGACGGTCACGTACAAGCAGCACTTCGGGTGCTCCGCCGAGATTCCGTCGGAAAACGAGGTAGAGGTAGCGCCATATCGCAATCGCCACGAACGGCGCCGTCAGGATCATCGGTAACCTGCGCCCAAAAGTCGGCACGGCGAGCGAGTAAAAGATGTATGCGCCCAATGTGAACGCAGCAATGCCAAGAATCACCCGGTCGAGGTCTATGTGTGCGTAACCAGCGAGCGACGGCCGGTGATGGCTCGTATCACCATGAAGCATGCGCAGCTCCTGTCGTCGCTTGCCAAGTCCAAGCATCAATGCCAGGAGCACCGTACAAGCGAACAACCAGACAGATAGCGGCACTGACACGGCGACAGCACCGGCCACGGCCCGGAGTACGAAGCCGATGGCGATCGTAAGGACATCGAGCAACGCTGTTTCTCGCAGCCAGAGTGTGTACGCAACCATCAGCCCGGCATAGAGCAGGATGATTCCGCTCAGTTGGAGTGACACAGTCAAAGCGATCGCCAGAGCGGCAATCAGGAGGACCGAACTGAACACAAGGGCGGATCGGGCAGAAATTTCGCCAGAAGCTATCGGCCGTCGGCGCTTCGTGGGGTGGAGGCGATCTTCATCCCGGTCGTGCCAGTCGTTGAACACATAGACCGCACTGCTGACAAGGCAGAATGCCATCATGGCGACGAGGGCATTGATGAGCTGTTCCGGCTGGTCGGCTTGCCCACTGAAAACCACGCCAGCCAGAACAACCGCGTTCTTGGTCCATTGCTGTGGGCGAATCAGCCGGATCCACGAACGCAATCCACCATGGACTTTCATGCCCATGCCCGGAATCTGAGGGCTGGGTGTCTGCCAGGTCGGGCCACGTCCTGCGCTTTCGTCTCCAACCCCCGCTCCATCCGTGCCCGATCGAAGCCCCGCATTCAGTCCCCGGGTTTAGCATTCAGGGCATCGACCGTGACATTGAATGGATCACCCCAAAGCATCCAGCCGCTAGCGCCGAAGTCTTCGGCCGCATCGATCTGGGCACGGACATCCGCGGCGGTGTAATCGCGGAGATCGTTATATCCATACGAGAAATCCTGCAACCATGGCCGAAACTTGGCGGATGAACCAGGGACAATTTGCTCGGCGCGCTCGAGGCTTTCAACGATGGTCTCGTAGGGATAGTCGTTCGGATGCCCCGGCGCAGAGGCAATGTTGCCCGTTTCAAAGTGAGACGGGTAAATCATCATGCAGACGTAATCGAGATATGGTTCCAATGAGCTGAAGCGCTGCCCGATGTACTGCTCGTCGTCGACGATGGTGATGAAGCCGAACAGATCGGCTCCCAACAATCCGCCCGCTGAGTTGATCGCCTTGTGACTTCGCTTCACGAATTCCGTGATCGCGGCCTCACGAGCCTCGGCCGTGTATTCCTGACCGAAATCGGCTGTCGAGAGATCGCCGTCGCTGGGAAATCGAACGTAGTCGTATTGCACTTCGTCGAACCCGTGCTCGATGACCTCTAACGCCAGCTCGATGTTCCCATCCCACAACTCCTCATGAAATGCGTTAACCCAGGCAACACCCATCTCATTCACCCACAAACCGCCGTTGACGTCTTGAACGGCCAATTCGGGGCGCGCCTCGGCGACGAGGGGATCCTGGAACACCACAAGTCGCGCGATCGCATAAATGTCATTGTCCTTGAGTTTGGCAAGCACCTCATCAATGTCATAAACCGGACTCACGGTTCCCGCATCGACAAAGAACGGCACCTGGCTATCAAAATAGACCGTGTCCTGTTTAACGTCGATCACAATTGCGTTGATCTCAGTGGTATTCGCGATCTCAATCAATTCATCGAGACCACCCGGAGTCCCCAGGATCGACCAGTTTGCGTAGACAGCCTTGATCAGCATTGGAGACATTTGCACGTCTGCAATCTGACCATTTGCAACCGGGACAACGATGGTCTCGAACCCTGGCGCCGTTATCGTGACATCGTCGCCTTCGGCCACGCCCTCAATGGAAAAGGTTCCGTCTCCTGCGGCAACGGCTGTGGCGTCGCCTGCGCGAGCGATCGCGCCTTGTAATGGCTCGCCACTGTCGTTCAGGATCACCCCGTTCGCACGCGTGATCGTCAGCGCAATGTTCAGTTCAGTCTTGCCGTCAACGCCCTCTGAAAACGATCCATACTTGCCGGCGTCAATCTGGAGAGTGGCTCCTTCGGGGACATCGGTCAGTCGATAAGTTCCCGATTCGTCAGTTTGCGTGGATGAAACGACGTTCCCGTCTGGTGCGAGAACGGCAATGTCTGCTGCGACAACTGGCTCGCCCGAGTCTTCGTCAGTCAGCCTCCCGATGATGGTCGAGGGCCGGAGTTGAACCGTCTGGGCATTGCTGGTGTCATTCGTGACTTCACCGGTGGTCGGAATGTACCCGTCTGCACTCACTCGTACCGGCACAGGCTCCTCCGGCCGCGAAATGGTCACGACGCCATCTCCGTCCGCCGCGTAAATATCGTTATCGATAGCAACGTGGGCGCCAGCTATAGACTCCCCCGTCGAACTGTCATTGACGGTGAAATCAATGAGGTCTTCCGACCTGGTGATTTGCCACAAGGCGGTCGCCAAAATGAGAAGCAAGGCCAACGGCAGGACTGCGCTGAATTTCCAGTCGAGCCATGGCAGCATCCGTGTTTGGGATCGCCCCTTGGGTGGCGCAGGCCAATCGTATGGATCGGGGCCTGCACGATCGCCGTCAACCGTCAACGCGTCGTCGTATGTCGATTCTTGAGTGGTTCGAGAGGGAGGCATGATCACCTGTTTGGATTAGTCGTGCCACAGCCTGCGCGGCGTGCAGACCAGGTTGCTCGTATTGCAGGCAATGGCCCCTTCAACGGGCGAATCATGGTTTTGCGTCCAGGATGAAGGCAAACTATTGCCGATGAAGTATATCCTTTCCAGGGTTACAGAATGAAACCGCATTGAACTATCGGTATTAATTGACACCCATGCAGCGTGCGGCAGATAATCAGAGCTTACAAATGAACATCATTCAGCGACTTCCTATCCGAGATGTCGCACGACGGAGTGCCTCGGTGAAGCTGCAAACCTCAAACGTATTCGAAACCATGGCTCCTGATATGGAACTCGTTGATCAACGAGTCGATCGAGCGGCTACGGTTGATTTTCCAATTGTGTCGTCCTTGATCAAGGATATCGTCAAGGCGGGTGGCAAGCGGCTCCGTCCCTTGCTTCTTCTCCTTGCTGCCCGCTCCTTCTCGTACGATCAGGAGCGAGCAGTGACTGCGGCGGCCGGTATAGAGTTGCTCCATACCGCATCCCTTGTCCACGACGACCATATCGATCGGGCTGCCCTTCGACGCGGCCAACCCACGCTCAACACTCAGCTCTCCTCGGGTGCGGTGATCCTGATCGGCGACTACCTGTTCGCTCAAAGCGCCATCCTCGCCGCCGCGAGCAACGACACGCGCGTAGTCACGATTTTTGCGACATCGCTTGCCGAGATCTGTGATGGGCAGATTCGAGAAACGCTCGACGCTCACCGTCTGGACCAGAATCGCGACGACTACGATCGTCGGATCTATGGGAAAACGGCGGCCTTGTTTGCAGGCGCCGCCGAAATGGGGGGAGTGATCGGCGGCGCCGACGAGCCATCGATTCAGGGACTTCGAGGCTTCGGCAAGGATCTCGGCATGGCGTTCCAGATAGTCGATGATGTTCTCGATCTTCGCGAAGGAACCCAAATACTGGGCAAACCTGCTGGCAACGACCTCCGCCAGGGAGTCGTTACGCTGCCAACGATGGTGTACGCCGAGTCCGCGAGTGCTGATTCCCTGTCTACCCTGGGAGCCATTGTCTCTGGTGATGAAACCGACGACGCTGTGATCGACCAGATTGTCGGGGAGATTCGCGCCTCTGGTTCGCTTGAAACAGCCGAACAACGAGCGCGCGAATTCACGAGCAGCGCAGAGTCACGACTTGCCGTCGTGAAAGACAGTGAGACGCGAGGATTCCTGCTCGAACTCCTCAACATTGCCGTCGACCGCTCAGCCTAGCCCGGACTATTCATGGGGAACTGGGGAGAGAGGACGCGCCACTGGTTCTCTTCCGATGCCTCGTCGCCAACACCCCACCAATGATCTCCACCAGACTCGCGCGGCCCTTCAGGGTTTGTTCAGCCGCGGTGGGAGTCGTTCGACGACGCTAAGACCAAACTCCGCGCAACGCAGGATTGGGTGCCCCCCTGACTCGCCCCGGTACCTCGGCTTGGCTCGGGTCTTGACGTGGCACCGAGCACTATATATACTGGATACCTATGCGAGAGTTGTTCCTCACACTTATGACCGGCCGGAGTGCCTACGGCTACGAACTCAGGCAGGCACTCGAACGCGAGTTCGGCGATCTCCTGCCGAAGTTGAATGCCGGTCAGATTTACACCACGCTCGCGCGGCTGGAGAGGGATGGCCTGATCATCGGTCGAGATGTCCTGGCAGACACCCGTGGCAAGCGCGTCTACACACTCACGGATGCGGGGAGAGCGGTGCTCTCGGACTGGATCGAGGCCCCTATCCCAGGTACGCGGATGAGGGACGAATTCTTCATGAAGTTTGTGCTCGTAGCGGGAGCTGGTCTCGCCGAGCCACGGAAACTGCTCGAGGGGCAGCGCCGTGAGTACTTGCAGTCACTGCGCGACCTCGACGATTTACTGGAGACTCGGGCGAAGAGCGCTACAACCGAGCTGCTTGTGGAAGGCGCGATTCTTCATCTCAAAGCCGATCTGGAATGGCTCGACATGATCGAGCAACGCATCCCGGAGGTTTAATCCCTGTGACGAGCGTCGTCGAAGCAAGAGGTCTCTCAAAGCATTACGGCACCGGCGTCTCACGGGTCTCCGCCCTGGGCTCAATCGATCTCGTCGTCGAGCGTGGCGCATTCGTGGCCATCATGGGGCCAAGCGGTTGCGGCAAGTCGACGCTGTTGAATGTTCTGGCCGGCCTCGACCGTCCCACTGAGGGCGAAGTCTGGCTCGACGGGGAACGCATAGACGAACTCAGCGAGGCCGATCTCGCACGACTGCGCCGGCGAAAAGTCGGATTCGTGTTCCAGTCCTTCAATCTGATTCCCACGCTCTCCGCGGGCGAGAACGTCGAGTTACCACTCCGGCTGGCCGGCCGACGACGACGAGATGCTCGCCGGACAGCGGATCGATTGTTGGCGGACCTCGGGATGGGAAACAGGCGTAACACAGCTCCTGCCGTCCTGTCAGGCGGTGAACAGCAGCGCGTCGCGCTGGCACGCGCGCTGGCAAATGCGCCGGACATCGTGTTCGCCGACGAACCGACCGGGAACCTCGATTCTGCTGCGGCCAGGGAGGTGCTTCAGCTCCTGCGAAGTGTCCGCGATCGAGGTCAAACACTCCTGGTCGTCACCCACGATGCACGGGTCGCCGCGGCGGCGGATCGAGTCATCACGCTTCGCGATGGTCACGTCGTTGACGAAACGGCGCTTGGCGCGGTTCGCCAGGTCGCGCAGCTCCTTGAGCTGGGGGGACGGCCGTGATCGCAACGCTCTTCAAATTGTCGTTCTCCGGTATCCGATCGCGTCTCCTGGCGAGCATGCTGACCATCCTGCTCACCGGGGCCGCGGCTGCCACGATCGTTCTCACCCTTGAGGTCAGCTCGACCGCGCGTGACCCGTGGATGAGGACGTTTGACGCCGCACACGGAGCGCACGTGCTCGCGAACGTCTCGTCGGAGGCCGAATCACAGACCGTCGCCAACCTCCCTGGTGTCGCCGAAAGCGATCATCCCGTTCCGTTAGCGTCTGCGACCATGATCGTTGACGGGCGAGAAGTACGAGTTCTCCTTGCCGGCCTGGATGGCCAACCGCAAATCAATGTACCGGTCCAGATCGAGGGCACCGGGGTCGGTGCGGGAACGATCGTCCTTGAACACAGTCTCGCGCAGGCGCTCGAAATCTCAGGCGGATCGCCGCTCACATTCATGACCGCATCGGGTGCGATTCAACTTGAAGCAGTGGGAACCGCTGTCTTGCCCAGCCAGCCGAGATATCCCCGTAGTAATCCGGGCCTGGCATGGGTCACGAGGGCGACCCTTGAGCAAGTGGCTCCCGATCAAGGCAGCTGGACATGGCTCCAGGCCGTCCGCCTCAACGATCCGTCATCCGCTTCGACGTTCGCCGAGTCCGCATACCCACTCTTCACACCAGGATCAGTTTACCTTCAGTCCTGGCAAGCTCAGCAGGACGAGGCGCTGCGCGATGCCGACCCGGTAAAGCTCATCCTGACGGTGTACGCGATCCTGTTGCTCATTGTCAGCGTTGCCGTCGTCGCGATCCTCATTGGCGCTCGCGTGAGCGGCCAGTATCGCGAGATTGGGCTTCTGAAAGCCGTCGGCCTGACACCGCGGCAGGTCAGCACGGTGTTCGCAATCGAAGCCGCGATGCTCGGCGTCGTAGGGATCGTCATCGGCTTCGTGCCCGGCGCACTCCTCGCGCCGCGACTCGCGGCGTCCACCGCCGCGACGCTCATCAGTTCACCGAATGTCGCGGCGAACCCGTGGCACATCCTCGTCGCGGGCATTGTCATCCTTCCGGTCATCGTCGTGAGCGCCTTCGTCTCGGCCAGGAGGAGTACGCGTTCAACAGTCCTGCAAGCAATCCGCTCGGGCACTCTGGTTCCCACATCGGGGTCCCGGTTCGGACGCGCGATTGCGGCATCCACACTGCCGATCCCGATGATGCTTGGCATGAAAGATCTCCTCGCAAGGAGGAATCGCCTTATCTGGCTGATGTTCACGATCGCCGTGACGAGTGCGGCGATGGTTGCGACACTTTCCATACAGGCCGCGCTCGATGCCCGACCGAGCGGCGAGGTAAGCGACGTGCCCGCCGAACTACCCGTACTCGTTTTCACGCTCGATGCCGTGTTGACGGTGATGACATTGAGCGCACTTGTGGCGGTGGCCCTGCTTTCGGTCCGCGAACGCATCAGGGATTTTGGCGTATTGAGAGCGGTCGGACTGACGCCAAATCAGGTTACGTTGAGTCTCGTCAGCGTGCATTGGGCAGTCGCACTCATCTCTTCGCTCATCTCGATTCCAGTGGGCGTCGGGCTGTACCTGGCGATATATCTTCTCGCTGGCGGCGACTCCGACACGAATGTCGTCTATGCGCCATGGTGGTGGCTGATTGCGGTCCCCATCACGATCCCGTTGGCGACGGCCGTCGCCACGAGCCTTCCGGCACGTCTTGCCGCCCAAATTCCGGCCGCGGATGCAGTCCGCTACGAATGACATTTCTGTGGTGTAGACAACAGTTAAGACAGGCGAGTCGCGTGCTTACCCCTTTACCGGGATTGTTCAGGAAGCAATAACGAAGCCTCGATTTGATGCAGGAGCGGGCGCCCAACAACTCGCCAGTTGCCACGGGAATGACCCAAAAGCGGGAGCGGGAACGTACCGGCGTGCCCCGGCATCAGGTGCTCAATCTGGATGCGATCGACGATCCGACTGATGGCGACCAGGACGGCAGCGCATACGCCAAGGGCTTCTCGATCCGGCCCACACTCGTTGACCGGTCTCCCTGACGCCAGTCGACTACTCCGCGTTGTCGAGCCCCGCTCGCGCGTCCACGTCCGGCAACCCCAACGAGCGACTCAGTGAGGAAACGAATCGAGCGGCGTCAACGGCGGTCGACACGATCGGTCCAGCACCGGAAACTGTCGGGGTAGTCTTCCCTCGTTTCGCATCTCCAGACTCCACCTTGACCTTGTGACGTTCCCCCGACACCAGGTCGGGCTGCAGCGCAACCGCCACCGCGAGCGGATCGTGCAGGTAGAACCCGGACATCTGTCGCTCGGTGAAGGTTCGCTCCATGACGCCCCGCACCAGGCCCGCTGCCCCATTTGCGGCAACCGGGATTTGCTCCCAGAGTTCCCGAGCAATCACGGTTTGATGGGTGACGTCCAGACCAACCAGCGTGATATCGTTCCAGGCTGCATCGAAGACCTGCTGCGCCGCATCCGGATCGACGTAGACGTTGAATTCCGCGTTCGGGGTAACGTTTCCGGGAATGTGAAACGCCCCTCCCATCACAACGACCTTCCTGATCTGCTGCACGATCTGGGGCCGTACATTCATCGCGATGGCCAGGTTGGTCAATGGACCCAACATCACGATCGAGAGTTCGCCGGCAAATCTCTCTGCCGACTGGAGAATGAATGCTGGCCCGGGGAGCGCAGCCTCCGATGACGGACTCGTCGGCAATTTCATGCCACCAAGTCCATTGTCGCCATGAACGTGGGTGGCGTCCTGATAGGCCGCCACCAGTGGGCGGCTGGCCCCACGATGCACTGGGATGTCGGGGCGACCAAGGTAGCTCAGGACATCGAGCGAATTGCGCGTGGCCACCCCGATCGTCACGTTTCCCGCGACGGTCGTCACTCCGATCAGGTTCGCGCCATCCGCGACAGCCAGCGCGAGAGCGACGGCATCGTCAACCCCAGTGTCCACATCGATGATCATTGGCCCATTGGTCATGACACAGCCCCCGGGACCTGTGAGGCAGCGACTGTGCGCTCCCAGGTCGCGACAGGCGGTGTCTCTGTCATTTGTGCCTCGGTCACGACGTTGACGAACGCAGGCCTTCCGCCGTCAAGTGCCTCGTTGAGGACCCCCTTCAGTTCCACCGGATCCTCGACGTGGTAGCCGCGCATCCCGAATCCCCGGGCAATTGTTGCGTAGTCGATCCGATTGAAATCCACCGAGTAGTAACGCTTGTCGTGGTAAAGGTGCTGGAGTTCCTTGATCCAACCGTAGGCGCCGTTGTCGCACTGGATGATCACGATCGGCAGGTTCAGGCGGCTCAGCGTCTCCAGCTCCCCCACTGACATCCCGTAACTGCCGTCACCGAGCATGCCCACCACTCGCCGGCCCGGCGCCGCATAGTGTGCGCCAACCACGCCGGGAATTGCGTAACCCAGGGCACCGTAGGCACGGGGAATGACCGTGGTCCGGCCAGGAGTGTTGAGGACGTATTGCGCCGATAGGTACGGCGTCGGCGTGCCAGGGTCAGCAACGATGATCGCATCATCATCCAGCAGCCCCCGGAGCGTTGAAATCAGGCGTTGAGGCTTGATCGGCTGGCTGTCACTCCTGGCATCGACTGCCACGCGCTCAAAATAAGCGGCCTTCTCGTTGGAAAGTCTGGACAGTCGCTCGGCGTTTCGCACCCGCAATCGATCAGGATCATCGATTGCAGCAAGGAGGTCCTCGAGCGTTACCGCGGCGTCACCCTGCAACATGGCGCTCGAGGGGTAGTTGTTCCCGATTTCCCGTGCCGACACATCGAGATGAATCGTGATCGGCGGATTCGCCTTGGCGGGCAATGTCCATGCCACGGTTGTCGTCGAGTCTGTCCGGGTCCCGATGTAGAGAATCAGGTCAGCTTCGGCGACCCAGGCATTGGCATAGGATCGAGCACCGTTGTTTCCTATAACGCCAATCGAGCACTCACTCGTCTCGGCAATCGAACCCTTGCCATTGATGCTTGTCCCCACCGGGATCCCAGTCGCTTCCGCAAATCAGTAATTGGTCCCACGCGCCGGAAGTGAGGACACCGCCGCCAGCGACAACCACTGGCCTGTCCGCCTGGGCGATGAGGTCTGCCGCGCGCTGTACTTCGCTGGCGTCGGCCCGAGGGCGAGAGCTTGGCACGCTGCTCACCGTTGCCGCCCTTCCCCGCCGATCGTTGACTCCGCCGTCGTCTTCGAGAACATCTGACGGAAGTGACAGGTGAACTGCCCCCGGGCGATCGCTGGTCGCCAGGCGCACCGCCCGATGAACGGCATCTTCCATGCTCGATGCTCGGTTGACGCGTTCGGACCATTTGGTAATCGGCCGGAACAATCCCACCTGGTCGAGCTCTGTGAGCACGCCTCGGTGTTCTTCGTTGACCGGTGTGTCCGATGTCATGCACAGCACTGGAATCGCCGTGCCCTGGGCTTCGGCGACACCAGGAATGATATATGTGGCTCCGCCGCCGCTTGGTCCTTCGCAGACACCAAGTCGGCGAGAGACTCGTAGCGTAGACGTCTGCCATGAACGAGGCCGACCGTTCATCGCGCGTCATCACATGGGTAATCGCGGGCTCGTGGTAGAGAGCATCGTAGAGAGCCATTCCGGTGTCACCCGGCAGGCCGAAAATGTGGTCGACCCCGACATCGCGCAAGGCCTGGACCAGTGACTGGGCACCGTTCATGGTGAGCTGAATTCCTTCGTGATAAACCTAATCGGCGGCAGTGACCCTGACCGCGATGTACACATCGTTGACATTCGTCCCTGTAGGACCGGGCTGAACAAGCGCCCCCACCTGCTCCAGATACCTGCCACTATCGTTATTGTCGAGATATTGCATCGCGTCAAGACCGAGATCGGCTCCACGCTGGATCGTGTGCCGATCGACAATGGCACCTGCGGCGTCGATCGAACCATCTTGCCCATCCGAGGCAAGACTGGCCACCACCAGGTCGTCGCCATCCCGGTTCAGGATAATGGCCGCCGTGAGGGCAAACTCGGTGTTGCGGCCGCCGCTGCCGTCGCCCCGAACGGTGACCGTCGCTTCCCCGCCGCCAATCACGACATCTACATCCTCGGTGCATTCACGGGTGGCATCGACAAACCTTGCCGCCAGCTCCCGGGCCTCACCTTCGGCCCGTCGCACTGCAAACTCGACCCGATACCCGCATTCCTCGGCCTTTGTCGGCCGATTTCCTCCACGAAGCTGTCGTTGTCCCCGATCACGGCATACACGTCGCCCGCAGTGAATTTGCCTCGTGACGTTCCTTCGACAGGGGACCTCAACAGGTTGATCACTCCCCTGGGCACGCTGTCGACCAGATCGTAGGAGTCAAGGAGTTCAAACGCCGCCTGCCGATTCGACTCGCGCTCTATCGTCGGTCCCGACGCGATCACGGTCGGATCGTTGCCGAGCACATCGGAAAGGATGAGCGATACGCACCGTCGCCTCGCCGATCGCCCGCCGCAATCCTCCTCCCTTGACCATGCTGAGTTCGCTGCGCACGGCATTCAGGTGCTGGATCGGTGCCCCCGCGCGAAGGAGCAATCGTGTCGTGTCCTGAATGTCTGCAAGCGTTAGTGGCGCACGGGGTGCTTCGAGCAGCGCCGAGCCCCCTCCCGAGATCAACACAATCGCGACATCGCCAACTTGAAGCGATTCAACCTCGGCGATGATCGCCCCGGTAGCAGCCGAACCGCGCTCATCGGGAACGGGATGCGATGCCTCGAACACCCGCCAGTGCGTTGGCGGATCGACCGCGTGCCCGTCCTTGGTCAGAACGAGTCTACCGGTGATCCGATCGCCCATCACGTCTGTCAAACCGTGCGCCATCTCTGTGGCAGCCTTGCCAATCGCAATCGCGACCACCCTTGATTGCGGCGAAATCGCAATCGAGTCCGAACCGATCCCAAGTCGTTCGCCGTCCCAGTGTGCGTTTCGTCGTACCGCCAAACGCGGATCGACAGCCCGAAGTCCACTCTCGAACCAATCTCGAATCATCGTGTTGGCCTCGGCGGCAGTCGGTCGCTGTTTCGCCATCAGGAAATCTCGTTGATTCGATTCAGGGCATCGACCAGGTCATTCGCAAGCGGCGCTTCGAACGTCCGGCGCTCGCCACCAGGAAGCTCTACCGTAAGCGAGCTCGCATGGAGGAACTGGCGCTTGATCTCGTACTTTGTGGCAATGCCGCTCGATTTGGGAGTCGCATACAGCCTGTCGCCGACCACCGGAAAACCGATCATCGCCAGGTGGACCCGGATCTGATGCGTGCGGCCCGTGTCGATGGCGACGCTGAGCAACGATGTGTCTGAAAATCGTTCTTCTACCGTGAAATGACTCAGCGCGTCCTTGCCGGAGCGGACTGCCGCCATCCGCAATCTGTTCGCCGGATCGCGCCCGATCGGTGCATCGATCGTCGCCTGCTCCTCTTCGACCACGCCGCTCACCAGCGCGACGTACTCCTTGCCCACAGTCCTGTCCTGCCATTGCTCTACAAGACTCGTTTGTGCCCGGTCGCTCTTGGCGATGATCATCACCCCGGAGGTGTCCTTGTCGAGCCGGTGAACGATCCCAGGTCGGGAGCTGCCGGCAATCGAAATCTCCGGATAGCGAAA
Source organism: uncultured Chloroflexia bacterium (assembly GCA_963763125.1). Taxonomy (GTDB): domain Bacteria; phylum Chloroflexota; class Chloroflexia; order Thermomicrobiales; family UBA6265; genus JACCYX01. The sequence goes on along the minus strand of CAVXMV010000005.1, from coordinate 2,614,914 downwards.
CAGGAGGCCGTTTACCAACGTGCCGCGTGGATGCCCGGGCGCAGGATGCACGACGAGTCCGGCCGGTTTGTTGATGACGACGACATCAGGATCATCGTAAATAATGTCGAGTGGAATATCCTCCGCCTCGATTTCCACTTCGGTTGTCTCGGGAATCGCCACCGTCACGTGCTGTCCCGGGGTGATCTTGAAGGCGGCCCGCCGGGATTGTCCATCCACCAGCACCTGCCCCTCGTCGATCAGGGTCTGGAGATACGTTCGGCTGAGGTCAGCCAGTTCGCTTGCAACGTACCGGTCGAGTCGAAGGCCAAGATGCGATCTGTCGGGGTAGAAATCGAAGAATTCAAACGATCCATCCTCTGTATCCGCCTGGCGTGTCGCCGCGTCCGGTGTTTCGTCTGTCATTCGGTGTTCTCCCGGGAGGTCTCGTCGCGAAATACGGTCCACGCCATCAGCATCAGACCAATCGTGATCGCGGAATCAGCAATGTTGAATTTTGGCCAGGTTCCTGCCGCAATGAAATCAACCACATAACCCAACCGCAAACGGTCTATCAGGTTTCCAATGGCGCCGCCAACGATGAGTCCAATACCCAGCTGAAGCAATCTGCTGTGTGGCAACTGATTCCGGAATGCCAGCAGGAATCCGCTCCGACCAGCAGCGCCATCACGGAGAGCAACCATACCCGACCAGCAAGGATCCCAAACGCGGCGCCGGTATTTTCAACGTATTCGAACGCCAGTAATCGACCGGCCAGTTCCCACCGGCTGTCAGCCTGCTCAGGTCCGATCCAGGCGACGATGAACGCCTTGGCAACCTGATCGAGAACGACCACAAACAGGGCGGCTATCGCGGTCACGATCCCGGCTCGCTTCAAATCCGGGGCAACGTCATCTTGATCGATCGAATGTGTCTGGTCGGGATTCAGGTGATGATCGCTTTCCGGATCTGGTGCACGAATGCCATAGGGATGGTAGCACGAGTTTCAACGACTGGTCTTCCGATAATACGCGTTCGCTCACGGTTTCAACCCGGTCCTTCTGGCATCGAAGCGAGCAGGGTTGCTTGCGCACTATACTCTGTGACCAGCAAGCGGTCTGTTCGTCATGCTCTCCAGGAGATTTCATCCGTGCCCACCACAATCAAGCGATTCCGCCTCCTCATCGCTGGAGGGGGCACAGGTGGCCACGTCCTCCCGGCAGTTGCGGTGATCGAGGAGATGCGAAATCGTGGCCTGGAGTTTGATGGTTTGTGGGTTGGCGGTCATAAGGGAGTTGAACGCCAGGTCGCAGAATCCAACCAGATTCCCTTCGTGGCGATCCAGACCGGCAAGCTGCGCCGCTACCTCTCGGTCCAGACCCTGACCGATGCAATGCGCGTTCCAGTCGGGACTGTCCAGGCCTGGCAGAAAGTCCGTGCCTTTGGTCCGGATGTGATCTACAGCACCGGTGGAGCGGTCAGTGTGCCAACCGTAGTTGCTGGAGCTCGCCGCGCTCCGATCCTCACGCATGAACAGACCGCCCAGATCGGCATCGCCAACAAGACAGCCTCGCGGTTCGCCAAGACATTCGCGGTAGGCTTCGAGGAAACCGCCGTCCAGGCTCGCCAACGGCACAAGAATGTCGTGGTCACAGGCAACCCCGTTCGCTCGTCACTAAACGACGGTGATGCCGCGCGCGGTCGCCAGCGCATCGGATTCACAGGAGATCTGCCCGTCCTCTACATCACCGGAGGCGCATTGGGCGCCTCACCCTTGAATCAGCGAGTCGAATCGGTGCTCGAAGATCTTCTTGAACATGTTCAGATCGTGCATCAGGTCGGACCGGCGTCTGCCAACGACGATTTCGCCCGGCTCTCGGAAAAGCGAAGTCGACTTCCGAACCGATTGGCAAACCGCTATCTCGTCGTGGAGTTTGTCCGCGACGAGCTGCCTGACGTCTATGCCATGGCGGATCTCGTCGTGGCCCGCTCGGGCGCGGGAACCGTCAGCGAACTCGGCTACCTGGGTTTACCCTCCGTGCTGATCCCCCTGCCAGGAACCTGGGGTGACGAGCAGCGGAAAAACGCCCGAATCCTCAGCAATGTGGAGGCTGCCATCGTCATTGAACAAACTGACGCCACCCCACAACGGCTCCGGCAGGAGATCCTCGAACTCATCGCCAATCCCGCACGGCGCGCTGCGATGTCTGGTGCGGCCCGCACGACCAGTCGATCGGACGCCGCTGCCCGACTCGTCGACGAACTTCTGAAACTCGTTCAATCGTAGGGCTGCCGAGATACCACGCAGGATGTCTCGGCCCGCCGCTACGGAATCGCCGCCTCGATCGCTTCGGCGGCAGTTTTGCAACGAACTACCTCGACCGTCGACGGGATATCGCCAATTGATTTGCGAGCGCCTTCCGGCACGATCATCCGAGTGAAACCCAGTCGCGCCGCTTCGTTGATCCGCCGGTCGAGTTGGTTCACGGAGCGCAATTCCCCCGAGAGACCGACTTCACCGATGACTACCGCATTGCGGTCTACCGGGCGGTCACGCAAGCTTGAGGCGATCCCAACCGCCACTGCGAGGTCGACCGCCGGTTCGAGAATCCGCAAGCCACCGACGACATTGGCGTAAACATCCTGCGCACCGAGGCTCAGCCCGACACGCTTTTGCAGGACCGCAACCAGCAATTGCAATCGGCTTGTATCCAGTCCATTTGCGCTTCGCCTCGGCAGGCCAAACGACGATGGCGTCGCCAGCGCCTGCACCTCAACGAGGATCGGCCTCGTTCCCTCCATCGTCACCGCCACCGTGGAACCAGGCGCAATCTCGGATCGGCCTTCCAGGAAGACCTCCGACGGGTTCTGCACCTCGCGCAGGCCGACATCGGCCATTTCGAAAACGCCCACTTCATCTGTCGAGCCAAATCGATTCTTCACCGCCCTCAGGATGCGGAACTGGTGAAATCGCTCGCCTTCAAGGTAGAGTACGGCGTCCACCATATGTTCCAGGACGCGCGGTCCCGCAATTGTGCCTTCCTTGGTCACATGCCCGATCACGAACACCGGTATATTGCGCGGCTTCGCCCATTGCATCAGTCTGCTGGTGCACTCTCGGACCTGCGAGACACTGCCCGCCGCCGACGAGATGTCCTCCAGCATCACTGTCTGGATCGAGTCGATCACGACCAGGGCGGGATTCGCCCCATCGATGCTTCCCAGGATCGTGTCGAGGTTGGTTTCCGGAAGGATCAGGATATGATCCGGCCGCACCTTCAGCCGGTCGGCCCGCAACTTGATTTGCTGGGCGGATTCTTCGGCCGAAACGTACACCACGGGATGATCCACGTCCCCCAGCAGGCCTGCCGCTTGCAGGATCAGGGTGGACTTGCCAATCCCCGGATCACCGCCAACCAGGACCAGCGACCCGCGCACGAGCCCGCCACCGAGCACCCGGTTCAGTTCCGATATCGGCACTGGCACTCGTTCTTCGCCTTCGAACGAGATCGACGTCAGCGGTTGCAGTGCGGTGCGCTGCCGCGATCGGTTGACTGTGGCTGGTGACCGGTCCTCAATCGTTTCCACCATCGAGTGCCATTCACCACACGCCGGGCATTTCCCCAGGTAGGCCGGGCTGATGGCGCCGCATTGCTGGCAAACCCAGGTTGTTCGAACCTTTGGCATCGCGTTTCACTTCCAGATCCTGATAGCTTTTTTCGTTGGTCGAACGACGAGCCCCGCATATGGAAAAGCGTGGGCGCAAATGCGTCCACGCTCCCCGTCAGTTCATTCGCGATGCGGCTAGACAGCCGCGAGCTCATAGACTTCCTCAAGCTTTAGCAAGTCATCTTCAACCGTCACCCGCACAGTGTGCCCCGGCAGGAATCGACCCGTCAGGAGACCCTCCGCCAGTGGATCCTCGATCAGGTTCTGGATGATCCGGCGAAGCGGCCGGGCGCCATACGTGTGATCGTATCCGCGATCCCCGAGCAGGTCCTTCGCGGCGACGTCGATGTCGAGCGTGATGTCCTGTTCAGCGAGCTGTTGCCGCACACGAGCCATTTCGAGATCGACGATCTGTCGGATCTGCTCCTGCGAGAGCGAATGGAACACGATCGTCGCGTCGATCCGGTTCAGGAACTCGGGTCGGAATGTCTGCTTCAGACGCCCCATCACCTTGTCCTTCATCGCATTGTATTCACGACTCTTGGTTCGTTCTTCGTCCTCGTGGGCAATGAACCCCATCGTCATGTTCTTGCTGATTTCGTCAGCGCCAACATTTGAGGTCATGATGATGATTGTGTTCCGGAAATCGACCTTGCGGCCCTTGGCGTCCGCCAGCGAGCCATCCTCCATGATCTGGAGCAGCATGTTGAACGCTTCCGGGTGGGCCTTTTCGATCTCATCGAGCAGGATCACGGAATAGGACTTGCGGCGGACGGCCTCAGTCAGCTGGCCACCCTCCTCATATCCGACGTAACCCGGAGGAGCCCCGACCAGGCGGGCGACGGAGTGTCGCTCCATGAATTCGGACATGTCGATCTTGATCAGGTGTTCTTCCGAACCGAACATGAACTCGGCCAGCGCTTTCGCCAGCAGGCTCTTCCCGATGCCGGTCGGCCCCATGAAGATGAACGATCCGATCGGGCGCCGCGGATCCTTGATCCCGGCCCGTGCCCGGCGCACTGCCTTCGAGATCGTCGTTATCGCCTCTTCCTGACCAACGATCCGCTTGTGCAGGGCCTCCTCCATGTGCAGGAGGCGTTCACTTTCCTCGCCAGCAATCCGGATCAGTGGAATGCCCGTCCACATCGAAACGACCTCGGCAATGTCTTCCTCGGTGACATAGGTTTCCTCGGAGGACTGGGTATCCTTGAGATCCTGTTCCTGCAGCTCGATCCGATCGCGCAACTTGCGCTCACGATCCCGCAATTCCGCGGCCATTTCGTAGTCACGGCCATTCACCGCGGAATCCAGTTCGCGCTGCAGCGATTGCAGGCCAACCATCGCTTCCTTGAGATTTGGCGGGGCGGCAGAACGCTGCATCCGCACCCGTGAGGCCGCCTCATCGATCAAGTCAATTGCCTTGTCTGGCATGAACCGGTCGGTAACGTAGCGCGCGGCCAGGTTTGCCGCCGCCTTGAGCGCCTCGTCGCTGATCTTGAGTCCGTGATGCTCTTCATAGAGTTCGCGGACGCCCTCCAGGATGCTTACGGTTTCCTCGATCGACGGCTCTTCTACTCGCACCGGCTGGAAGCGCCGCTCCAGCGCGGCATCGCGTTCGATGTACTTGCGGTACTCATCGAGCGTCGTCGCGCCAATCGTTTGCAATTCACCCCGCGAAAGCGCGGGCTTCAGGATGTTAGCGGCATCGACTGCGCCTTCTGCGGCACCCGCTCCAACGAGGGTGTGCAATTCGTCGATGAAGAGGATACTCTTGGTCTCCTTGACCTCGTTGACGATCTTCTTCAACCGTTCTTCGAATTCGCCCCGGTATTTGGTGCCCGCCACGAGCGCCCCGATGTCGAGCGCCACCAGGCGCTTGTTCTGCAATTGCTCTGGCACGTCACCGGAAACGATACGTTGGGCAAGACCTTCGACAATCGCGGTCTTGCCAACCCCGGGCTCGCCGATCAACGCCGGGTTGTTCTTGGTTCGCCGGGACAGGATTTGCATCACGCGATCGATTTCGAGTTGGCGCCCCACAAGGGGGCCAAGTTTTTGCGATCGCGCCGCCTCGGTGAGATCGAACCCCAACGCATCCAGGTAAGGTGTCTTGGTTTGGGACTTCGATTGTTGTTGGGCGGTCGCACTTTGGCTGACGACCTGCATCACCTGCGCGCGCACTTTCTCGAGGTTGACGCCGAGACTCTCGAGCACTCCGGCCGCAATGCCTTCGCCTTCGCGGACGAGGCCAAGCAGCAGGTGCTCTGTCCCGATGTAATGGTGATTCAGGCGCCGGGCTTCATCAACGGCAAGCTCGATGACCTTCTTGGCGCGGGGCGTCAATCCGATCTCGCCCATAATCATCGTTTCGCCACGACCAATAATGAACTCGACGGCTGAGCGGACCCGCGGGAGTTGGACCCCCATATTGCTCAGCACTTTCGCAGCAACGCCTTCGCCTTCGCGCACGAGGCCAAGAAGCAGATGTTCGGTCCCAATGTAGTTGTGGTTGAACCTCTGGGCCTCTTCCTGGGCGAGCGTAAGGACCCTGCGAGCTCGATCGGTAAATTTGTCGAACTTCTCCGCCATCCGGGCTCTCCCATTCTTGATGAAAACACGATCGCCAACGTCGAATTGTTTTCATCGATCAGGTGCTACTACGATATACGACAGTTTGGGCGTGCCTGGACGTCCTGCCACTATTGTGCGACGGAGAGCACTATTGTGCTACTCCCCAAACCTACTATGCACGACCTGCTAGTTAAACGGCAACAACGGCAGGTGGGTTTCCCTCACCTGCCGTTATCTCCGCGAGTCGTGAATTGATGTCGACGCTCGCGAGCGAATCGAACCGCGTTCGACTAGTCCTCGGTTGCCTCAACGACCTCGTCGGCAGCGGTTCCTGCTGCATCAGCTGCCGCTTGCAGATTCTTCGGCAGACGATAGCCGGCTCGCTCGGCCGCTTCCGGTGTGGCGAAATAGAGTTCTGCCACGGTGTGGTCGTACGACGACGACTCAGCCGGGTGGTAGATGCGTGAACTGGCGTTCCCCTTGATCGAGAACCCCTCCGGCACGTTATTGGTCTCGTCTCCGGCAACCCAGTCCGTGCCTTCGCCTTCGGTCGGGAGCCGGTCCTTGATTGGGGCACTTACGGTTTCGGTGGATTCAGCGACAGCCTCAGCATCTGGTATCGCAGCCACTTCGACCTCAGCCTCGACCGGTACGGCCTCAACAACAGCCTCGACAGCTTCGACTTCACAGGTGCTTCAGCAGCGGATTCGACTTCTTGCGCTTCGGCCACTTCGACCTCAGCGATTGCTTCAGTCTCCGCTTCCGCGTCGTTGTCCTCAGCCTTGCTGCGCTTCTTGCGCTTTGGCTTTGAGGTATCGGTGGATTCGTCACCAAGGAGGTCCTCAGGAGCACCGGCGAGCGCGAACGCCATTGCCATTGCCGAGAGGTCTTCTCCCTCGAATGCGCTCTGGGACTCGGACTGGCGGCTTTGGCGTGCACCCGACTGACGGGCAGTTCGCGATGCCGCAGCAGCGGCCTCTTCGGCACGCTGTCGTCGCTCTTCAAACGCAGCTACCTGGTCTACAACCTTGACCGGTTCCGGCTCGCGGGATTCGGATGCAGCGGGAGCGCCCTCATCCGTTCCGCCATCTTCCGATCGCGGCTCGGCGAACTGGCCCGTCAGCCCTTCGGCTTCCAGGGCGTCCTTGATCTTCTGCACCAGAGCGTCGCGCTCTTCGAGGATGCCCTCGCCGAACACACCGATCAGTTCATCGTCCGGGGTATCCAGCGCGCGGCGAAGGCTCAGGCCCATGCGTCGACGCTGCGGATCGATCCGGATGATGCGAAGCAGCAGATCCTGTCCTTCGCTGACGACTTGCTTCGGATGTTGAATCCGCTCGTCGGCCAGCTCGGAAACGTGGATCAGGCCCTCGATGCCGTCCTCGATGCGGGCAAACGCACCGAAGTTCGCGAGTTGGGTCACCGTACCGCGCACCAACTTGCCAACTTCATACGAGTTGGCGACTCGGCTCCACGGTTCGGCCTGGGTCCGCTTGATCGAGAGGGCGATCTTCTTTTCCTGGGAATTGATCCCGAGGACGTAGACGTCGACCTCTTCCCCGATCTTGAGCAGCTCGCTCGGATGGCGAACGCGGCTCCAGGACAGTTCGGAAAGGTGAACGAGTCCGTCCGCTCCTCCAATGTCCACAAAGGCGCCGAAGTCGCAGATCGAGGACACGCGACCCTTGCGGATCTCGCCTTCCTTGAGCTCTTCGATGAGGCGCTCTTTCATGACATCGCGGCGTTCCTGGATCGCCTGTCGCTCGGAGAGGATGAGGCGATTGCGGTGCCGATTGATTTCAATGACTTTGAGCGGCAACGATGTACCAATCAGGCGAGCCATGTCGGCCTGCTTGCTGGATTCGTCGCCACCGCGGATCTCGCTTACCTGCGAGGCAGGCACGAAGCCGCGGACGCCATCGAGATTGACCAGAAGACCACCCTTGTTGTAATTGGTGACTTCAGCCTCGATGACCTCGTTTTGCTCGTGGATCTCCTGCAGCTTGCGCCAGCTTTTCTCCTGGCGAGCGCGATCGATGCTGACAACCGGATGCCCTTCCGGATTCTCGGGTTGAACCACGAAAACCAGGATGCTGTCCCCGATTTCCAGCTTGTCCTTCTCCTCAGCAGAAAGACTTGAATACTCCTTGGCCGGAACAATGCCTTCTGCCTTGGACCCGATGTCCACGAGCAGCTCGTCCCGATCGAGGTGCATGATGATTCCCTCCATGACATCCCCATATTTCAGGGTTTTATAGTCATGGCTAGGATCGCTGAGGAATTGCTCCATGAGCGAAAGGCCGTCGGCTAGTTCCATCTCCTCAGCAGAATTACTCTGCGTGGAAACGTCACTGTCAGTACCTTGCTCACGAACGTCCGTACCGTCCATAGACCTACCTTAATAAAAAAACACGCAGCAGCCTCCATCCCAGCGAGATCGCGCCGAAGAGGCTGTCTCTTGGTGGAGGTTTACGGTAAGTATAAGCTAGGCGTGAATCTGCCGCAACAGGCACTAGTTCATCGTGAACTGGCCCCGGTCGACTCCATTCGCGTAGTGACCGCCCACCCCTCTGGACGCTGGATGTGGGAGTCACACGGAATCCGGGTTCACGCGTGGCAGACTGGGTGTGGTACGGGCGACACTGGATCGACCGTGAAGACTACTCCTGGTAGTGGTCGTCCTTGTGGCGGCCAACATGTGGTCGATCCAGTTGTCCGCCCACCTTCCCGCCAAGGCATACGTATGGGAGGACCTTGTGTCCTCCCGCTGGGCGAGGCAACTACCGCGTTGCCGCCGCAATCGCCTCCAGCGTCGCATCCAATTCCGGTTGCTCTGACCAGCCCATGTGTCCGACCCGGTTGTGCGTCTTCGCCAAATGTCCCTGCCCGGTGGCAATCACGATACCGGTCGCTTCCTTGATTCGCTGCTGGAGGTCCTCCGAAGTCAGTCCGTTCGGTGCACGGAAGGCCGTCACCGAGCTCGATACGTAGCAGGGTTCGGCCAACACCTCGACGCCAATTGCTTCGAGACCGGACCGGAAGGCAGTGCCCAATCGATCGTGTCGCGCCCAAACCTGCTCCAGTCCCTCGTCGAGAACCGCATCAAGGGCGGCATCCAGAGCGTAGAGCAGCGAAATGGCAGGCGTCGTCGCAGTCGATCCCTCGGCTGCCGCCTTGGCCATTGGTTCGAGGTCGAAGTAGAAGCGGTTGAATCCTGCATCCTTTGATGCCGCCATCGCCCGCTCGCTGATCGCCGCCATCATCAGCCCCGGAGGACACATCCATGCCTTCTGCACGCCGGAAAAGACCCAGTCCAGGTCCCACTCATCCACGTCGAGGGGCATGGCTCCCGCCGAGCTGACCGCGTCAACGAGGATCAAGGCACCCGCCGCCCGGGCCAACCTGGCGAGTTCCTTGAGTGGATTCGTCACACCGGTCGAAGTCTCGTTGTGGGTGATGAACACCGCCTTCACCGGTCCCGCCGCCTCGAGTGCCTCGGCGAAAAGCTCGGCGGTGACGGCTTGCCCCCATTCAACTTCCACGCGATGCACGTCGAGACCGAACTTCGCTCCCAGCCACGCGAAGCGCTCACCAAACGCACCGGAAACGGTAGCGACAACCTTGTCGCCTGGGGACAGCAGGTTGACAATCCCAGCTTCCCAACCAGCGGAACCACTTCCGGCCCACATCAAGACCTGGCTTTCGGTGCGATGCGCGATTGCAGCTTTCTCGCGGAGTTCGGCCATGAACGCCGACATCTCAGGTCCACGGTGCGCGATCATGTCCCTGGTTTGGGCGATCACGGCATTTGGATGGACCACGGTCGGTCCTGGAATTCGCAGCCAGCGGCCCTGGCTCAATCGAGGATCGGTCGCGGTTGTAGTTGGGATCGTCACGAGCTAACTCTTTCCGTTGAGTGAGGTTCGACTGCCTGATCTTCGAACAAGATGTTGTCCAGATGCTCCGGGTTGGCATAGAGAATCAACTCGGGACTGATCTGGTCTTCAGCTACCTGCACGATACCGACTCCAAAATGTTCGTGCCACCTTCGATCGGTCGCCGATCCCGGATTGAACAGTACCGTGCCCTTGAATTCACCTATGTACGGAATGTGGCTGTGACCGAACATCGCGAGGTCGACCTTCCCGCCGAAAGCCTGCTTGACCTGATCCTTTGCCGAGCGGCCGCCATCGCCATGCACTGCCCCCAACGTGTGCCTTCCCACAGTGAACCTGATGCGTTCCGGTAATCCATCCTGCAATTCGTCGTCATCGTTGTTACCGACCACCGCCAACAATGGAGCGATCTCTGCCAATTCTTCGAGCACCCACGAGCTGTTGACGTCGCCCAGATGGACGATCAGACCGACGCGCGCGCGCCGGAAGAGATCGATCACCTGACGAGGGATCTCTCGTGCGCTGGAGGGATAAATGTGGGTGTCGGCAATGACCCCAATCGTGAGTGGCACATCGAACGCGCGCCGCTTCTCGAGAACGTTGATGATGGCGCCCTCCTATTCGTCCACGACCGAGAACATGAGGCCAGAGGCGATGCTCGTCAATAAGTGAGCCAAACAGCGCTCCCCACCAACTGACGTCCATACCAGGAGTCAGGGTGGCGCCAAAATAGAACAACACAGTGTTGATCACCAGCGCAAACAACCCGAAGGTCAGGCACGTAATCGGCAGCGACAGCAATGCCACGACCGGCTTGATGAAGGCATTGATCACCCCGATCACCAGCCCGAACAGGAGGACCGTTGAGGCAGTATCGAAGGTGATCAGGCGCGACGAGATTGTGCCCAGCACAAGCGTCGCGACGACTGCCGCAATCGCATAGGCGGTAATCCGGATCAGGACAAATGGGATCACGTAGGCCGTTCTTCCTTCGATGGGGAGGCGCGAGCTTGACATTGCTTGCGTTCGCGCTAGATTGATGTCACAGGGTCGCCGACGAATAGCTGACCAAGTATACGGCGCAGCCGCCGCGAGGCCATGCATTCGCCGCCTGGGAACAACCGTTGTATGCGCCGGACGACGATGCTATCATTAGTGAAGTATCAAGGATTCCGCGCATTTTCAGGATCGGATTGGCACCTCATGGCGAAGCACGACACGATGAATCTCGGATGTCCGGTTGCGCGGACCGCCGAGTTGATTGGCAACAAGTGGACACCGCTGATCATCCGTGATCTCGTCAAGGGTGAGAAGCGATTCAGCGTACTCGAGCGATCGCTCCGCGGGATCAGCCCCAAAACGCTCTCCGAGCGGCTTAAGAAACTCGAAGAGGCGGAGGTGGTCACCCGAACCTGTTACGCAGAGGTTCCGCCTCGAGTGGAATACATGCTCACCGAAAAGGGTACGGCGCTCCTCCCCGTCATCGAAAGCATGCGTGCATATGGCACGACCTGGCTGCCCGAGTGCGAGGACGAAGTCGATCTCTCCCACCAGGCCTCCGCACTGAACCCGCACTTAGCCTGACCTACCGGCCACTCCTCCAAACTGTATAGAGCCCGTATAGCACCAACACGCCCAGGCCCGCAAAAACAACCAGGAACAGGCTCCCGGGAAACGATCGCAAATCCGGGTTGAGCGATCGATAAAGGAACATCGTGCCGAGCATGCCAGCAGCCGTCATGATCGCGAAGACCAGTCGATTGACCATCGCGTTCACGTTGCGCAGGATTTGTGGCAAGTCATCGATACGCGCATGGAACACCAGGTCATTCCTATCGATCCGGGCGAGCAGGCGCTGGATCTGGCTCGGCATCGACGCCGCCAGCAGCATCGCATCCAACGGTTGCATCCGGAAACGTTTCACCCAGAATGTAGGTGAATAGAATTCCCGAAGTGTCGCGCGAATGGTGGGATCTACGACCTCGATCACGTTGATATCCGGGTCCAGCCGGCGACTCAAGGCCTCCAGCATAGAGGCCGTTTTCGCGAGCAGGGCGAGCTCCGCGGGCATGCGCGTTCCGTGCCGCCGCATGAGGTCCATTATGTCCGAGAGAATCAGGGTCAGGGGCAGGTCCCGCAGCGCGGTGCCGACGTATTGCGAGACCAGGTGAGTCACATCCCGTTCCATCAGGCGCCGGTCCCAACCTGCCGGCAATGCGCCGAGTAGCGCAATTTCGTCGACGATCCGCGCCGCGTCGCGCTGTGAGACTGCCAGTGCCAGGAGCATCAGTCGTTCCCGCAACCGTTCGTCGATAATGCCGACCATCCCAAAATCGAAGATTGCCAGGGCGCCGTCCTCACGCACCACGAAGTTGCCCGGATGTGGGTCGGCGTGAAACATGCCAATTCGGAGCACCTGCTCTGCGGTGGCCACGACCAGCCGTTCGGCGATGGTCTGGCCGGTTACCGCGGCTGTCTCCGACTCCGCGAACTGGTCGACTCGCACACCATGAATCCGTTCCATGGTTAGCACCCGCCGTGTGCTGTGCGACGGGTAGTTCCTGGGAATCCGGTACCGCACGCCATCATCGAGCGCGCTTCGAATCTGGTCCGCATTGGTGGCCTCGCGGCGATAGTCGAGCTCCGTCCGGATCGTCCACGAGAACTCCCTCACCAGACCCACGACGTCGGCCTGGCGGAGGAGCGACGAGCGCGATTCCCCAATCCTGGCCATGTCTGCCAGGATGTCGAGATCCTCGGCGATCGTATCTTCGACCCCGGCACGCTGCACCTTGACCACGACTGCGGTTCCATCGGGAAGCACCGCCGCATGCACCTGTCCAATCGACGCTGCCGCCAACGGAAGTGGCTCGAACGAGATAAAGGCAACGTCGATCGATTGCCCAAGCTCGTTCTCGACAGTCTCACGAATCTTCTCGAACGGCTCTGCGGGAACGCGATCCTGAAGCCGTTCCAGCTCAACGATGTACGCGGGAGGCAACAGGTCGGCCCGCGTCGAAAGGATCTGGCCGAATTTCACGAAGGCCGGGCCAAGCTCCTCCAGAGCCAGTCGCAGATGTATCGGCCTTGTACGCTGGAGCGCATCGTGCCCGGGCTCGTCGAGACGGTGGATCCTGGGCACGCGTTGGCGAATTCGCCCGCCGATGTCGACCGGTCCGACAAGGCCACCCAGTCCGTGCCGAACCAGGGTCCGCATGATGAAACGATAGCGACTGGCATGGTGACGCTGAATGATGAGTGTTTGCAGCACTCCCGCCTCCTTGAGCCAAGCGAGGTCCGTGATCGAAGGTCGCTTGCTCTGGTGCAAGCCGGTTCCATTTGTATACTGTCGCACAGGCAACGATGAAGACGGCGGGAACTCGCCGGATGTCGACGATCAGGGGAAAAGTTCTCAACATGGTGACCCAGCAAGTAGCCCTACAGCCAGAAGCCACGCACGCAACCGACCGCAAGCTCCGGGTGTTCTCCGGCATTCAGCCTTCCGGGAACTTCCACCTCGGGAATTATCTCGGGGCGATCCGCAACTGGGTCCAGCAGCAAACGCTTTATGACAATATGTTTTGCATTGTCGACCTTCACGCGTTGTCGCTGGCGACAACGCGTGAAGGCATGCGAAGCAACATCCGCAACCTCGGCAACATCATCATTGCAGCCGGGATCGACCCAAGCCAAAGTACCCTCTTCGTCCAGTCCGACGTCCCGGAGCACAGCGAACTGTGCTGGATCCTTCAGTCAGTGACCCAGTTCGGCGAGTTGCGACGAATGACCCAATTCAAGGACAAGTCGGGTGGCCAGGACGAGTCGGTAAGTGCCGCCCTGTTCACGTACCCCGTCCTCCAGGCAGCCGACATCCTACTCTACGATACTGATCTGGTTCCGGTCGGTGAGGACCAGAAGCAACACATTGAGATCACCCGCGATGTTGCGAATCGGTTCAACCAGCGGTACGGTGAAACCCTCGTGATACCGGCCCCCGACATCAAGAAGGATGGCGCGCGGATCATGTCACTCGATGACCCCTCGAAAAAGATGAGCAAGAGCTCACCAAATCCAAATAGCTACATTGCCCTGAGCGATACGGCCGATGTGATTCGCCGGAAGATCAAGCGGGCGGTGACCGATTCCGGTAGCGAAATCATTGTCGACCCGGAAAAACCGGCGCTAACCAACCTCATCTCGATATACGCTACGCTAACCGAGAAAACACCCGTTCAGGTCCAGGAAGAATTCGTGGGCAAGGGGTACGGCGACTTCAAGGCAGAACTGGGCGAGGTCGTGGTCAATGCCATCGAACCGATCCAGCAACGCCTCGCAGAACTGGAAGCATCACCGGAAGTTATTGAAAACATCCTTCGCACGGGATCCGAACAGGCACGCAGGTACGCCAGTGGAACGATGGCGAAGGTCCGCGACCGCGTTGGTCTCGGCGGATATTGACACCCAGCCAACATCGCGAAAACGGGCCGGCAACCTGATTGGTTGCCGGCCCGTTCCGCGTTGCATCGATTGACTATGGCCTCATTCCGGTAGTGGCCGGTCTGTACACTTGGGGCGGCCAATATTTCCAACAAGCTCTCCCGTCAGCTGACGGACGCTACGTTGCTGCGACCTTCTCCCGCTTCTCCATAATCGTTGTCGAGTGCCCCGCATCGAGCCGGACGCTGGGATCCATGTATTGCATGGCATGGTTAACTGCGGTCACCGCTTCACTGGCCCCGGTCGCAATCAACTTGAACTTGGCCGGGTAGGTGGCAATATCGCCCGCCGCAAACACGCCCGGTATATTCGTCTGCATTGTTGTATGGTCCGACTGGATCTGATTTCGTTGCAGTTCCAGGTTCCACGTCTTGATTGGCCCTGGATCGGCCTTGAATCCAATTGCGCAGATGAGTTCATCGACATCGAGGTCGTAGGATTCGCCTTCGAGGTGGCGAAACGTGAGCCCGGCGATCCGGCCATTCTCGCCTGCCCGCACATCGATCACTTCGTAGCCCGGGTAATGCAGGGTCACGGTCGACCCCTCGAGATCGGCGACAGTCGATTCGTGGGCCCGGAACTTCGAACGGTGGATCAGGTTGACCGTTTTCGCAATCGGCTCCAGGGTCAACGCCCAGTCGACCGCCGAGTCTCCACCGCCGACGATTACCACCTTCCGGTCACGAAAGTCCTCGATGTGCTTGGCGAAATAGTGAATCCCCTTGTCTTCCAGCTCAACAACGCCCGAGGCGCCCAGGCGAGTTGGCTCGAACGCGCCAACGCCGGCCGCGATGATCACCGCGCGGCTTCGTCGCTGTGCCTTCGTGGTATGCAGGACGAAAGTGCCATCGGGCAGCGGCTCCAGGGTCTGCACTTGCTCCCGCAAGTGAATCGTCGGGTCGGAGCGCATGGCCTGGTCGAGGCACGCTGCAACAAAGTCCTTGGCCAAAACCTTGGGATAACCAATGACATCGTAGATGTACTTTTCCGGGTACATCGCGCTGCATTGGCCGCCTACTTCTTCCAGCGAGTCAATGATCTGGACACTAGCGCCTCGCAGCCCGGCATAAAACGCCGCGAATAGGCCGGTTGGCCCGGCGCCGACGATTGAAATATCGACAATAGGTTCAGATGAGGACGCCAACCCGGTAGATGTGGCGCTGACTTCAGTCACGTGCAATTCTCTCCTGATGCTCTTGCGTGATGACATGCTGCACGAACGGGTCAGCATCCACTTCCTATGCCTACGCTCAATGCGTACTTCACTGATTCTACACGTTCGCATCCATGAATCCCGACTGATTGCCTCGCCTTTCCACCCGCCATTCGTGCAGTCGGCACAAGTCGATTGGGCATTCCAGTGCCCCTTGTACAATGCGGTTGCGAGACAGGTGCTGAGCTGGCCCACTTTCGTCGGCATTCACGCCACGAGAGAACGAATCTCAATCGGTGCGCCGCCGCTTCCAGGCAAGTCGGAGAAGGTCTGTGACTTCCGCAAATGATTAAAGGCACCAAAGAATGGGCCAGGGCCCGGATGGCTCCCCAAACCTGGGAGCGTCTCAGTCAGTCAACCCAGTCAATGCGGGACACATTCGGCCAGGGTGCTATTGCCTCTCGCCGTTGGGTATCGATCGGGAGCGAGCACGTCACGTCGATGCGCGCCGCCAGGACGCAACCATGGCGACTCGTCTTGGCGGCTGCGGCGGCATTCCTGGTGGCAATTGCCTTGAGCCCATTGGACGGTCGCGGGCTCGACACTGTTCCCGTGATGCTGTTATTGCTCGCCGTCGGCCTTGCCACGTACACAGCAGACTGGGTCGGCGGGGTTACTGCGGCTGTTGTATCCCTGATGTGTCTCGATGTCTTCTTCCTTGGTGATACCTATTCAATAGACGGCTTTCGCTCATGGCATGCAGCATTGACCCAGATCGTGTTTGCCCTCACCTCCGCCGGCGCAATCATCACCATTGAGCACCTCAAGTACGATCGGGCCAATGCCCGGCTGGAATCCGCCTCACTCCGCGCTGCCAATACCGCCTTGAGTGCAGTCGAAATCGCCGCGGCGCAACGGCCGCCTGGGGACCAGACCGCCTATGTGAACGTGCTGTCGACAATCCTGACTGCGATGGTTCGCGTCAATCGCGCATCGGTTGGCGCGTTGTACCTGGTCGACGGCCCCAATTCGATGCTGGTTCGCGCGGCCGCCTATGGCGACGATGAGCCTGATCCGGAAGATGACCTCCTGGCAGGCATCGATGTCGAAGTCGGGCAGGGTTTTGCGGGTCGAATTGCCCGTGAACGACGGCCAATCACCGTGTTCGATACACGTGAGGACAACAATGTTGCCGACATTGTCGCCACCAACCCGCACATCCGGTCAGTTGCAGGCGTGCCACTGATCGACCCTACGGACAAACTCGTCGGGGTCGCCTGGGTTGGCCTGTACGTCCCATATCGCTTCGCGCAAACCGCCATCGCGCGACTTTCCGCGCTCGCCAATCGCACCATCGCTTTCATGGAAGCGGCTCGCCTGGCCGACGATCAGGACGAACTGCTGGATCGCGTGCAAGACCATTACCGGCGCCTCCAGGCAGTGATCCAAACCATTCCCGAGGCCGTAATGGTCGCTCGGCCACCCCATGGAACGATCGTCGCCTCCAACGCCGCTGCCCAGCGAATGTTCGGGTTCCACCACGATGATCCACCTGAAAGGCGTCGCGCCGACCGACTCCGGGTAGTCAACACACCCGATTCCGATGCCGAAATCCCAATTCTCCGCTCCCTGGCGGAAGGAGTCGTTATCACTGGTGTCGAGCTTACGGTTCGCCAACCGGATGGCGTGCTCATCCCCCTCGTCGCCAGCGCCGCTCCGCTCCGAGCGGAAGATGGCACGATCGATGCCGTCGTCGGCATCTTTCAGGATGTCGGACCTCTCAAGGAAGCAGAACGACTTCGCGATGAGTTCATTTCGGTCGTTTCCCACGAACTCAGGTCGCCATTGACGCCCATTCGCGGGTTTGCCCAGGTCGTGGCGCGTGATCTTCAGAAGGAGGGAGATCACGATCTACACGTGGCCTGGTTGCAAAGTCTTCAGCAGCACGTAGACCGGATGACGCGCCTCGTCGACGACCTGCTCGATGTGTCCCGTCTGCGTGCCGGTCGACTCAAGATCCGCCGCACGGCGACCGATCTCATTGCGATCTGTCGTTCTGTCGTCGATGCATGGAATGCCACATCCAATCGTCACGAGGTGGTGCTGGTCACCCGCCAAACCTCACTGGACGCCGAAGTTGATGGCGATCGACTGCATCAGGTTCTGGACAATCTTGTCGGAAACGCTGTGAAATACGCCAACGATGGAATGGTCAGCGTTACCGTCGACATCGTTTCCGACGATGCATCATCGAGGTCGGCCAGCATTGCCGTGGTCGATCAGGGGCCCGGCATTCACGCCAATGATCGCGACGCCGTGTTCACTGCATTTTACAGGGCGCGCAACGCCTCCGAGAGTGCCGTTCCAGGTCTAGGTTTGGGGCTGTACATCAGCAGTGAACTAATACAGGAGCATGGCGGAACGCTCACCATGTCCGAAACAGCTGGTGGGGGATCGTGCTTCACGATCATACTGCCACTGCCAGACGGAAATTAGGTTGTATGTGGAATAGCGTGCTGTCCAGGTGAATCGTTATTTCATCAATGGCGCGTACGGGCGGACATGTCACAGGAACTCGGCACCGGGACGTCATTCCGATGCTTCCGTGCAGCCCTTGCGACAACCGCCGAGTCGAAGTTCCGATGATGAGTGTCAGGAAAGGCGAGGGCGGATCCTGTCCAGGCAGGATCCGCCCGTGGCTGAGTCAGCACAAATTCTCTCGGCGCAATCCCTACGGAATTGACACACCAGGCCGGCGCGGTACGACTACATCGTGAGTGCCGCCCGTGCCGTCCCCGCCGATCACCAAATTGGGGGCGCCGCCGGTTCCGTCCGAGTTCACCGAAGACACGCCGGTCCCGTCAGATCCAACCGGAACAACCGTCGGGGACGTGGAGGAACCACCATCGTCTGTCGCTGGTTCATTGTCCGATTCGTCGCCAGGGTTCTCGGCAACTGCCTCGCCAGACGTATCGCTTTCCGATTCCTCTGGCAGGGTTGTTGCACCGCCACTATCGCTATCCGGCTCATCGGCAGGAACTTCGGGCTCCGGGATTTCATCCACCACTGGAGGTTCAGTCGGCTCTGGCTCAGGCGCCGAGGGCGGAACAAACGTAATCAGGGAATTGGCGAGCGTCAAACTGTCGGTGCTGGAGTTGCGGCTCTCGACCTTGTACAACACACCACCGGCAACCCACCAAACAGCGTCGTAGGCCGGAGTCACGTCGTGAATTGCGCCATAGCCCTGCACATCCGCGTTAATGAACAATTGAACGTTGAGATCATAGGGGGAACCGGCCGGAAGCCCGCCACCGACCTGGCCAGTGACTTGCAGGAATGTCGGTTCGCCGCCCCCATTCATCCAGTACAGGCTGTAGTAACCACCACCTGCGTCTATGGAAGGAGTCCCCCCGAACGGCCCAGGCACCCAGCTTGGGACGAGTACCGGAAACCCGAGATCGAGCGCAGCGCCACTTTCTGCCCCAATGTAGTCAACATTCTGAGAAGTCGCGTGCCTGGCATCCACCATCGGAACACCCGGAGAGGCAAGACCGGCGATTGGCAAGGCGCAGGAAACCATGATTGCAACCGCGACAATGCTCGCGCTCGCGCGCCTTCTGATAGCAGACAATCTCATGGTTGCGGGGTTCGTCTTTTCCACTTGATGAATCCTCTATCATTGCTTGCTTGTCCCTGAGGTCCCTTCGCACCTGGCATCGTTCGAGCCAGGTGCGGACATTGGTTTCGCAATTATCCGCAGTCGACTGCAGGCTTCAGTTGCCTCATAGTCAGACTACCACGGCAGCAGCCACGGATCGACTCGATAACAGGTAGGGAATTTGCCGACCTGAACGTGTCAGGGTAACCGAAAACTGTCTATACTGGGGTGTTGCATCGGCCACTTTGCCCCGGGAGTTCTCCAAGGGGTGAAGTTTGCATGCTTGCCGAAGCGGAGGGATCTGTCGTGTCATCAACGCCAATAATTCAAATCACTCCCATGAATCAGTCACAATTCTCGCCTCCACGACTGCCATTGAATGGGAAGCGCTTCTTTATCTGGACGATCGGTTGCCAGATGAACGAAGCCGACAGCGCCAAAGTCGCGGCAATGCTCCAGGAGGTAGGTTACGAGCGAACCGACGACGAAAACGATGCCGACATCGTCGTCCTCAACTCCTGCGTCGTCCGCCAGGCAGCGGAAGACCGCGTCGCCGGAAAGCTCAACAACCTGGCGCGCCTAAAGCGACAGAAGCCCGACATGCCATTGGTCTTGACCGGCTGCATGGTTACGAAGCAGCAGGAAAAGCTCAAGGAACAATTCCCCCACGTCGATCTCTTCTTCGATCCTTCGGATTTCGACAAGTTGCAACGTGGTCGTCCCCGAACTTTCGATGCTGGACGACGATCTGGACGCCCTTCCGCACTATTACCAGCCAGAGATGGAGGCTGGGAGAGGCGGAGTCACCGCATACGTACCAATTATCTATGGCTGCAATTTCCTGTGCTCCTATTGCATCGTGCCGTACCGGCGCGGCAAGGAAACCAGCCGCCCATTCGAAGACATCGTCCGCGAGGTCGAACGGATTGTGGCCACTGGCGTCCGTGAAGTGACGCTGCTCGGACAGACCGTCAACGCCTACGGGCACGACCTTCCTGGAACGCCGTCCCTGGCCGATCTTCTGCGGGCCGTCGATGCAATCCCCGGTCTCGACCGGCTGCGCTTCCTCACTTCACACCCAAAATACATGTCGGACGACATCATCAATTCGATCGCCGAACTGGATTCTGCGTGTGAGCACATGAACCTTCCCGTGCAGGCAGGCGACAACGAGGTGCTTCGCCGCATGAGACGCACATACACGCGTGACCAGTGGATGGAACGCATCGCCTACACGCGCGAACAAATGCCGGGTGTCACGATCGCTACCGACATCATCGTCGGATTCCCCGGAGAAACTGAAGAACAGTTCATGCAGACCTACGACATGCTTGAGCGCACCAAATGCGACAAGGTCCACCTCGCCATGTACTCTCCGCGGCCGGGCACGCTTTCAGCGCGCTGGGACGATGACATTCCGCATGAGGAAAAGTTTCGACGCCATCAGGCGCTGGAACACCTACAGGAGAAAGTCTGCACCGAACTCAATGCCCGACGACTCGGCGAAACATACGAAGTCCTGGTTGAGGGGCGCTCGAAGGGACGCTGGACCGGTCGAACCCGGGGCAACACGTTGGTGCATTTCGACAGTGAATCCGAACTGGTAGGGAAACTCGTCGATGTCCGCATCACTCGTACGTCCCCCTGGTATCTGATGGGAGAACCTATCAGTTTTCCTCGCTAATCAAATCACGATCTCTCGTCGGACACAGTTTCCGTCATCAGGCAACAGGAAAGGAATCGACCGTTGGTCGCAGGCAAAAAAGACAAGTCAACCAAACGCACACTCATTGCAGAGGCCCAGGAAGCCGCCATTGAAGGCCGTTGGGAAGAAGCGCTGGCCATCAATGACAAACTCATCGAGCGATTTCCTCGGGAAGCGGAGGCACTGAATCGCAAGGGGCGCGCACTTATCGAGCTGCGTCAACTTGGCGCTGCCCGCGATGCCTATTCGGAAGCGCTCAAGGCTGATCCCGCCAACATGATCGCCCGCCGCAATCTCCAACGGCTGGAAATGCTGTACAACCGGCCAGACGGCACGCTGGAAGGCGCAGACACCGCACATACCACCCTTCCTCGCCCCAACGCCTTCATCGAAGAGGTCGGCAAAACGTGGGTGGAAGAAATCGCCAACCCAGCGGATTTGTCGCATCTTGCCGAAGTCTCCCCCGGTGAGCAGCTTCGGTTGGTTGCCGAGGATGGCAAGGTATTCGTCCTCAGCGATGACGACGTCCGGCTCGGCGAAGTGGGCGCTCCAATCGGACAGCGCCTGGCCGACCTGATGGACGGCGGCAACCAGTACGAAAGCTTCGCGCTGGGCATCTCCCGCCAAAGCCTTCGCATCATCATTCGCGAAACCTTCAAGGATCCTTCCCAGGCCACCAAGCTCTCGTTCCCCGAGCAGGTCCGCAAGACGCAGGAGCTCATGCGTGAGCGCGAATTGCTCTTTCAACGTGAAGAAGGCGATTTCATCTTCGGAGACGACGAAGATGGAGAACTGGACGACGATCGCTCTGCATCGGACCGTGACCATGATGATGACGACGAACAGGATACCGACGCCAGCGAGTTTGTCGACGGCTCGGTCCACGCAGACGACGACGAAGACCGCGATGCAATGTAATCCTGGTCGCTGACCAGTTTTATTCAGGACATCAGAACAGGAACACCCCGGGCGAAAGCGCCCGGGGTGTTCCTGTTCGGTCCGGCCCCCAAAGGGCTGCCGAACTTTTGTCGGCGCCGACGTATGCGTGTACACCTTATCCCGTCACGTACTGCGGCGGATTGAGTGCTCCGCCCCCGCTGATCTGGCCACCTCTCGAAAATGGCGCCCGGTAGTGGCCACCATTGTGGCGACCAACGAGATCAAGTGGCGAACGTCCTGGCTCCACTATCGATCGATGGCGAACAGCAGCCCAATCATGATCACTGTCAGCACCCCTGCCGTGAGCAGCAACCTGCGAAGATCCTCGCGGATGAACGCATACTCCTGTTCCTTGGTGATCGTGATCGATGCAGCTGGCGAAATCCGGGCGGTCGGCGATGTCTTGCGCTGCTGATACGGCCGGGTCTTGCGTGACGATGTGGCTCGCGGTGCAGTCGCCGCATTCGGCGTAGCCAACGGCGCATTGCCGACGACAGTTTCCGCCACGAGTTCGGGGCTACCCCCATCTGATGCCGGTGCTTCGGTCACCTCGGTTGGGGCTCCAATCGGGAGCCTACCCTGATTCGCGGGCTTGTTCTTCTTGGGGCGGGTAGTGTGCCCGGACTTGCGAGCCATTGATGCGCTTCCTTGTGTGCTAGGGCGTCATTCGCCGTGAGGTATAGCCCTCTGATCAATCGGTGGCGGATATCCCAACTAAACTTCCAGGAGTACTTGAATACCTTGGCAATTCCATTTGTGCCGAGACTATCCAGCCCCCCACCCTTGATTCAATTCTTGCAAAGTATACGCGCCTGACGTGCTGAAGCCTGGTGTCCGCCTGTCAAACGGGCAGATTTGGCCAGTCGTACAATCGACCGTAGGTGACTGTTCAGAGGTTGGGAAAGCTCGGTTGCAAGATGGAGGCAGCGGGCTATGGCCATTCAAGCCAGAGTATTGGTATACTCCGTTCCCAAGAAGCGTCGCCCCGCAGTACCACCGTTTGGAGGGCATTGCGTTGGACCATGATTACGACCATAGACGACCGTTCCCCGCACCGGACGAGCCATGCTCGACGGTGCGTTTTCGTTTTCTCGGACGCAACAGGGTAGGCGGGATCCCCGAATCCACAGGAAAGGAGAGACGTTGAACGTGGGGATCGATGTTTTTCAGGGTACGCAGAATTCAGGCGTCGAGCGGTCGCAAAAGGCATCGCAGCGAAGGAGAACCGATTCATGAATTCCGGAATGATCGGCAAGATCGACAAGGCGCATCGCTATGCACAAGAACCTGAGCGGATTCAAATCACCACATTCGCTGCAACGTTCCAGGGATCGCACGATCAGTACGACGTAGCGCTGACCGAGCACGGTTGGCACTGCACATGCCACACATTCGAAGCACATGTTCTCGAATCCTGCCCTCACGTGATGGCAGCCCAACTTATCCTCTCCCCGATGCTTTCGGAAGAGTCGCGTTATGGGAATCTCGAAACCGTCGTGAGCGTTTGACCTGATCGGGGATGGTGATCGGGGGAGTCTTTCCGATCACCATCCTCAAGACATCCGTCCTGATACCGCGTCGTCTTTAGAGCGGCCTTGAGTTCGTGGCAGCCGACCAGGTCGAGTCTGGAATCATGCTGAGGATTATCCGAGTGCCGGAATCCGCTCGAACCTGTCAACGTTGATCTGAAACACCACCGCACCACCAATCGTCACTTCGTGAAGGCCCGACGCGTACCACTCCGCAAACTCCGAGGCAACGGGATCGAGTTGCACCTCGACTCGTGATCGGCATGATTGCTCGATGAGCCGGAAACAGGTTGCCACGCGATCATCACTCACTCCCATCATCACCGTCGTGTTTCCAGTGCGAAGGAACCCTCCAGTGCTTGCTATTTTCGTGGCGCCAATGCTTGCCGACGTGACGACCCTCAAGAGCCGGTCGCAGTCATAATCCTGGACAATAGCAATAATGAACTTCATGCAGGCAACAATCTTCCTGGAAAGGCAGTGCGACATGGCATTTCTGGCAAGCGTTATAGCACAGTAATTGACACGTGTAGTGAGTTTCCCGCACATTCGTTCCGCCACGCGATTACGGGGCCCTGAGCACTGCTCGCGAGCCCCGCCATCATGCCTGAGTAATCGCTTCGACAACCCCTCTGCACACAATTCGAGCACGCACTTTGGGATGGGCGGGCCTGAAACGTCACCGGGACCGCATCGCGAAGAGGTTTCGTGTCCGCCCGTTTCGTGGACTATGGGTCCACTCCGCAGCGCCAGGCGGGGCCCGATCTACTCCGCGACGACTGCCCCAAGTACTGGGGCGATTCCAGCGGCAACTGAAAGTGCTTCTGCCTTATCGGTCCGCTCCCAGGGAAGGTCGAGATCAGGCCGGCCAAAATGACCATAGGCTGCGGTTTGCCGGAAGATCGGCCGCCGCAGGTCAAGCTGCTCGATAATGGCGCCGGGCCGCAGATCGAAATGTTCCTTGATCAGGACTTCGATCGTCTCATCGCTGACATGACCCGTACCAAACGTTTCCACCATCACCGACACCGGGTGCGCCTTGCCAATGGCATACGAGATTTGCAACTCGAATCGATCGGCAAGACCAGCAGCGACCACATTTTTGGCCACGTATCGCGCGGCATAGGCTGCGGAGCGGTCGACCTTCGTTGCATCCTTGCCCGAGAATGCTCCTCCACCGTGTCGAGCCATTCCGCCGTAAGTATCGACGATGATCTTGCGGCCAGTCAGGCCCGCGTCCGCCAAGGGCCCACCGATTTCGAACCGACCGCTTGGATTGACGTAGTAGTTCGTTCGCTCATCCAGCAACTCAGCGGGCACAACGTGCTTGATAACCAGCTCGGTCACGTCACGCTCAATCTCGGCGTTGCTTGGCTCTGGAAGATGTTGAGTCGAGACCACCACAGTATCAACGCGAACCGGTTTCCCAAAGGAGTACTCCACAGTGACCTGGCTTTTGCCATCTGGCAACAGATAGCCAATCTCGCCGCTCTTGCGAACTTCCGCCAGGCGCTGGGCAATCCTGTGGGCGAGCGAGATCGGGAGCGGTAGCAACTCTTCCGTTTCGTTGCTGGCGTACCCGATCATCATCCCCTGGTCCCCGGCGCCAGTTTCGTCGTACTTGTCTCCGCCACCCGCCAGCGAGCGATTCTCGAGCGCCTTGGTAACCCCACCGGAAATCTCGGGGCTCTGTTCCTTGATCGCCACGATGACGCCGCAGGTATCCGCATCGAAGCCGTGGTCGGAGTGCGTGTACCCAATCTCTCGAATTACGTTGCGGGCAATCGAATCGATATCCACATACGCCGTCGTCGTTATCTCACCGAAAACGAGCACAAGCCCGGTCTTGACCGATGTTTCGCACGCCACTCGACCATACGGGTCTTCGGCGAGCACTGCGTCGAGCACCGCATCGGAAATCTGGTCGCAAACCTTGTCTGGATGCCCCTCGGTCACCGACTCAGATGTGAAGAGCAGTTTGGGAGAGGAGTCAAAGGTGGTTGTCATCGACATGTTCCTTTTTGCGCTGACTGGTCCGGGCAGTGCAAATAACAATTGGGTGGTATTGTCAAGTCATCTGCCGGTCTCGCGGCACTTGACATCGCCGCGAGACCGGCAGTCAGGCTAGGAGCCGCCTTCCCACGAATTCAGGTACAGCTCTTGCTCGGCGGAGAGGATATCGATTTCTATACCCATTGCCTGGAGCTTGAGCGCGGCGATTCGCTGGTCGATTTCGGTCGGGACCGGGTACACGCGATTTTCCAGCGTGCGGCCTGCATTGACAATGTACTCGGATGCCAACGCCTGATTCGCGAAGCTCATGTCCATCACGCTCGCCGGGTGCCCTTCGGCTGCCGCGAGATTGATCAGCCGGCCCTCACCCAGCACGATCAGGCTCTTGTCGCCAAAGGTGAACTCCTCGACAAACGGTCGAAGTGTTCGCCGGCCTTCGCCGGACATTTCGGCGAGCGCTTTGAGATTGATCTCGGAATTGAAATGCCCTGAGTTGGCGAGAATCGCGCCGCTCTTCAGGGCCTCGAAATGATGTCGGTCCACCGCGTTGATATTGCCAGTGGCCGTAACAACCAGATCAGCCTTTGGCGCTGCCTGCTCCATCGTTTCCACCAGGAAGCCATCCATCGCTGCCTCGAGCGCGCGGACGGGATTGATTTCGGTAACTACGACCTGGGCACCCATGCCCCGGATTCGCGTGGCAATACCCTTGCCGCACCAGCCATAGCCGGCCACGACGACCGTGCGTCCTGCGAGCAGGATGTTCGTCGCTCGAAGAATGCCGTCAATCGTGCTTTGGCCAGTCCCATAGCGATTGTCGAAGAAGTGCTTGGTGTCGGCATCGTTGACGGCCACGACCGGGAACTTGAGTACGCCGGCGGCTTCCATTGCCCGCTCGCGGATGACACCCGTTGTAGTCTCCTCCGTAGCGCCAAGAATCTCCGGCAGCAATTCCGGGTACTCCTTGTGTAGGATCGTAACCACATCGGCGCCGTCGTCGATGACGATCTGCGGTCGATGCGAAATCGCCTGGTGAATGTGACGGTGGTAGGTCTCACCATCCTCGCCCTTAATCGCGAAGACCGGGATACCGGCGTCGACCAGTGCGGCTGCCACGTCATCCTGGGTGGACAGCGGGTTGCTGGCGCAAAGCACCGCGTCCGCCCCACCTGCCTTGAGGGCCAGGGCCAGATTCGCGGTTTCGGTTGTGATGTGCGCACAGGCTACGAGGCGAAGACCTTCGAACGGTCGGGTCTTGGCAAACGTGTCCCGAATCTGGCTGAGCACCGGCATCTCACGCGCTGCCCATTCGATACGACGCCAGCCGGCCGCGGCCAGGGATGGATCCTTGATGTCAAAATTCCGAGAGGTTGGCGTAGATGTCGCCATGTGGTCCTGTACTCCTTCGGGCGTTTTCGGCCCAGTCTCAACTCCCACGTTCGAATCACGTGGACATGATCGCGCTACGAGTTTGCCGCCACGACGCCGCTGTCGGCCGTCTGGAAATCTTTTTGTGTAAGGGCATCCCCATAGTCAGGGAACGCCGTCGCGAATCGCGCGACAAATTGTTGGGGGGTAAACGAATGCTCCTGGGTACCATGATGTTCAACGGCATAGGTCGCGGTGAGGGCCGCGATCCGACCGACAACAGGCAGTTCCTTGCCGAGCAAGAGTCCCTTGAGCAGACCGGCTCGGTAAGCGTCGCCTCCACCGGTTGGCCCTACAAACGGATCGGCTTCCGCAATCGGAATCCGGACCGATTCGCCCCCTGACCAGATTTCCGATCCCTCGCCACCATAGGTCACAACCGTGAGTGGCGTCCTGGCCGCAATGTCACTGATCGTGAGTCCGGTCTTCCGTTCCATCATCCCGAATTCGTAGTCGTTGCCAATCACGATCTCGGCAATCTCGATTCCCCGGGCAAGCTGCTCACCATCGAGGATGACGATTTGCTGGGCAGGGTCGAACACGAGCCTGGAACCGGCAGCGACGATTTCTTCTGCATGTCGAACCATCGCATCCGGTGCCGCGGCCCCAACCAGTCCGTATCGAGTGCCCGGCACCCACGGCGTTATGTCGATTTCGCCGGAACGGCCTCCCGCCCCGGGATAAAAGGCCGCGATCTGGTTATCCATCAGATCCGCATTCATGTAGGCGTTGGACGTGAAATCGTCTTCGATATGGACAATTCCAGACAGATCCACGCCCAGGTCTTCGAGAACCCGTTGGTACGGACCAAAATCCTCACCGACCGCGCCAACCAGCGAACACGGAACCCCGAGCAGGGCGAGGCTGTAGGCGATGTTACCCCCGATGCCGCCTCGTTGAACCTTGAGTGACTCGAGGAGGAAGCTCACCGACAGCACATGTGCCTTGTCGAGAAGGAGATGATCCTTGAACGAACCGTTGAAGGTCATGACGTGGTCGAATGCAATCGACGCACTCACGACCACCTGGGAAGGAGAAGTCACGCTGGCTAAGCCCCCGGGGTTGCTTGGAGGTGACAGGATGTACTGGAAGGGAGGAAGATGACCCGCATCTCGCTCCGTCGTCCACATCCTGATGTGGTAGACACACGATGATTGCCCGCCAATTCAATGATTGACGAAGCATTCGCCTGAGCATAGCACAGACGGCTCATGTGGTTCGATCCGCGCCAGTCACGCTGCCTATCGCGCGGTCGATTGCGTCATCGGGAACGTTCGTGACGATAGTCACTCCGCCTTCACGCACGGGCAGGATCCACTTCTGCATTCCGGCTGATTTCTTCTTGTCGCTCTTCATTTTTGCGCGCACCATTCCGGGGTCGACGTCGGCGCTGGTTGGCAATCCATAGGCGACGATGAGGGCCCGGATGCGCTGTTCGAACTCCACATCGATCAAGCCTCGCTCTCGCGCAATGAAGAGTGCTGCACACATCCCAATGGCAACCGCTTCCCCGTGTAACAACGAGTAGCCCGCTGCCTCGATCCCGTGACCAATCGTGTGGCCAAAGTTGAGGTACGCACGAATCCCCGCCTCGCGCTCATCCGCTTCGACCACTGCCGCTTTCAGCGACACGTTTCGCCGAATCAGCCACGGCGTAATTGGAGTCTCCAGTCCGGCAAGTGCCGCCACATTCCGCTCCAGCACCCCCAGCAGCACTGGAGGATCCCCGCCGGGCGTGGACGGTTCGATCACCGCATGCTTGATGATCTCGCCCCAACCCGACCGTCGTTCCCGGATCGGCAGCGACAGGAGGAATCCCGGATCGATCACCACTTCAGGAGGCTGGTAGAAAGCACCAATCAGGTTCTTGCCCGTTTCGTGGTTGATCCCCGTTTTGCCGCCCACACTGCTGTCCACCATCGAGAGCAGCGTTGTCGGTACCTGCACCAACCCGATCCCGCGAAGGACGCTCGCAGCCGCGAATCCGCTGAGATCGCCAACCATCCCACCGCCCATCGCAACCACCACATCGCTGCGCTCGGCCCCGCCTGACAGCATCCAGTCGTATAGCCGGGACAGCCCCGCGAGGCTCTTGCTTCCTTCGCCCGGAGCCACCGCAAGTGTGTTGACCTGTGCTGTCGATGACGTTCGCAACTCGTCGAGGACACTCCCCGCATGTGCCTCAAGGTGGCCATCAATGACCACCCAAATCTGGCGCGCCTTCGGCCACCGATGCCGGATCAGGCTACCAACCGTGAAGCGAGTGCCCAATCCAACATGGATCGCGGAGCGAGCAGTCTCTACCTTAAGGTCGAGAAGTGTTTCCTCACCGCAACCCAGGCGGACAAGTTCGACCAGATCGTTACCGAGTTCGGTCGGTGTTCTCGACGTCACATCGAGAACAATATCGGATCGTGAATATGCACCTATCCGTTGTTCCCGCATCGCAGTCAGCCTGGCGAGCGGATCGCCGTCGCTCAGGAGCGGACGATCGGCCGTCGCGCCATCCATTTCTGCCTGACGCACCAGTCGCCGCACCAGCGTGGCGGAATCGGTGTCCAGCCAAACAGTCAGCGAATCGGGCGACCCCAGCAGGTCGCTCGTCCACATGCCCGAGTCGATTACCGCACCACCGCCGGTAGCGATTACTACCCGATCGTTGGCCAGCGTTTCGCGCATCACTTCGGCTTCAATCGTTCGAAACGCCGCTTCTCCATCGTTCCGGAAGATGTCCGGAATCGTCCGTCCGACCCGTCGCTCAATTTCCGCATCGGTATCAACGAGGGGCCATCCCAACCCGGTGGCCACACATCGTCCAACCGAGCTCTTGCCCGTTCCGCTGAGACCCACGAGCACGACGTGCCGAATCATCTGTGTTTCTGTTCCTTCGAGAGAAATCGAATTGCCGGCTTGTATGCTCAGGACTGGATCTGTGTTTGATCACCTTCCTGGCTCTCGGCTTTCTCAACTGATCGCCGCAGGTCTTCCTCGATCTGGGCATCAACCTTGTCGGACTTGTCGCGGCCGGGCAATGGGATGCTCGCCGCCAATTTCACCGACAGCTCGGAGAAATGTCGCATCTGCTCACGCGTCGGCTTCTTCCCGAAGCGGTAGTAGTAGTCGACCGCGCGGCCAATCGTGTAGGTCCCCGCAAACGCGATCCCCACCTTGGGGATCGTCCCCGCCAGGAACGGCAGGAACGACGTTGCTTCACGGGCAACCGTCCGCCACACGAAGCCTGCCCCCACGACCGGAGCCAGTTCACGAATGATGCCAGACTGGTCGGACAGGTTGCGGCCATTTGTCGCGGCAAGCTTGTAGCTCATCATCACCTGGTTCTTGGTGAGGACGATCAGGTCCGCCCCGGCCGAAAGGAATCCGCCAAACAACGGCACGATCGATGGCACGTTCGAAATGAATGCGAACTGCGCGTTCGCCTTGGCTGTCTCGTCAATGATCGCCCTCACGGCGGCTGGTCGAAATGGCACGAACCAGCGTCCAAACGCTGGCGCGATATCCGGATCGGTCATCACGATTTCGGTCTGCAACCGTTCGACCGCGTCGAGCCCGTCGCTGGCCAGGAAGAATACCCGGTCGGTGCGCCCCTGGGACGACTGCTTCCGGACCTGATCGAAGAGCCCCGAATGGTCCGGGTCCCACACGATCACTGCGTCGAAGTGCATCGAATCAAACTTGCCCACACGTTCGCCGGTCCTGTACTCGACGAACCGCTCCGGATCGGGGCCAAATACGGCGACAGAGGCTTCTTCCGCCTCCTCCCGTGTCGTCGAGATCATCAGGATCCGGGGAGCCTGCTCGGCACGTTCACGGATCTCCTCGAAATTGACTTCCTTCACGATGCTCATGAAGTTGCGGATAGATCCCACAGCCGCGATCGGGTTCTTGTTTGGCACAGGTCCTCCAGTTCGATTTCGGCAAGGAAGAGTTGTCAGGCCCCGGAAGATAGTCGACTCATCGCCTCAACGAGCTCTCGCACTGCGGCAGCCGATTTGAGAAGCGAGGTCTGCTCTTGTTCGGTCAGCGTAATTTCGATGATCTGCTCCACGCCGTTGCCGCCAAGTTTCACAGGAACACCGACAAACAATCCAGTTATTCCATACTCGCCCTCCAGGTAGACACTGCTTGGCAAAATACGCTTTTGGTCGAGCAGGATCGCGTCGACCATCTCGACCACAGATGCCCCTGGCGCGTAATACGCACTCCCGGTCTTGAGCAGGCCGACGATTTCGGCGCCGCCGTTGGCCGTCCGTTCCTCGAGCTCACGCACTCGCTCCGGCGAGATCAACTCGGTGATCGGAATTCCGGCCACGGTAGAATAGCGGGAAAGCGGAACCATCGTGTCTCCGTGCCCACCGAGCACGAACGCACTCACGTCGCGCACGGAGACATCGAGTTCCTGGGCGATGAACGTGCGAAAGCGCGCGGAATCGAGCACACCGGCTTGCCCGATCACCCGTTCCCTGGGGAATCCCGCGGTATCGAAGGCAACGTGGCACATCGCGTCCAGCGGATTGGATACAACAAGGATCACGGCATTTGGAGAAGTTGCCGACACCTGCTCAGTCACCGACTTCACGATGCCCATATTTGTCCGCAGCAGATCGTCCCTGCTCATACCTGGCTTGCGAGCGATACCTGATGTAATCACGACCAGATCGGAATCGGCCGTTTCCTCGTAGGTATTGGCGCCGACAATCATCGAGTCGTACCCGAGCACCGGGCCCGCCTCAAGGAGATCGAGCCCCTTGCCTTGTGGCAAGCCATCGACAATATCGATCAGCGCAATATCGGCATAGTCGCGTTGGGCGAGCAACTGGGCGACCGTGCCGCCAACCATGCCGGCTCCAACAATCGTCACCCGGGGTCGAGCATTGGGATTGGCTGCCAGTTTGTGTGACATGCGGATCTCCTTCGAAGGACGCGTCGATTGAATCGGCGCTTGCGACATTCTGGAGAATTGAGTGAGTGCACCCGCGCGGTTGTCCGCAGCCTGAAAGACGTTTTCATTCGCGGCCAGTACCGACGAAATCCTACCACGGCGGCGTATTTCCGAAGCTCGATCGTGACAGGTCAGCAACCTCGAGACCTAAACCGACCGGTCCGCAGCGATCGAACAGGGAGAATCCACGGTGTTTGTTCATATCGCCAACGAACCGTCGCGATACCGGGCAACCGGGTGTGCCGCAAATGCCCCGACTACGTGTTGACGCAAACTCAAACAAGCGCCTATACTTCGCCTCGCTGAAGGAAACACCTGCCCAGGTGGCGGAATCGGCAGACGCGCTAGCTTGAGGGGCTAGTGCCCGTTTAGGGCGTGGAGGTTCGAGTCCTCTCCTGGGCACCGTATCAACTTTCCTGCGGATTCTGGGCGATTAGCTCAGTTGGAAGAGCGCCACGTTTACACCGTGGATGTCAGAGGTTCGAGCCCTCTATCGCCCACCGAGTCGAGGGCTGTTCACTGCGCCCCCTCATTGGCCAAGGTAGCTCAGTTGGTAGAGCTCACGACTGAAAATCGTGCGGTCCGCGGTTCGAGTCCGCGCCTTGGCACCATAAGCAGGAACCCCCGGTGTTCTTATCGAACACCGGGGTTTGCCATGCCCAGCACATTTAGCATGGCGTCAGTGTTCTCACCTGGCACACATGAACTCTTGGACTACTGAGGACCTTGTTTCTGCCCGGTCTGGCCAGTCTCGATCCGATGGCTCGACCAATCGGATTCCATAAGGGCGGACCTGGCAGCGTAGCGAGTCGACCGGGTACGACACCTCGCCAATCCGATCCTGGTCGATCTTGTGTCCGCCCGTTTCTCGCGGATGCATTGTATTGGTTCCGGTTCGCACATTGCAATACCGTACTCGTGGTTGGGAACCGCCTTATGAATCCTTCCAGAGATCGCGATTGCCTTCGACTGGAAGATCCTGGCGTTCTCCCCACTCGTTCCACGAACCATCGTAGTTGCTGATGTCAGTCAGCCCTGCCCGTTGCAGGCCAAATAGCACTGCGGTAGCAGTCACGCCGCCGTTGCAATACGCCGTTACCGGCTGATCGAAATCAATTCCGGCTGCGGTCGCCACCGCCCGAATCTCATCCGGTCGTTTCCAGCGTCCGTCTGGCATAAACAGGTCCTTGGCCGAAAGGTTCTTCGCCGTCGGAATGTGACCACCTCGAGCACCGCGCTGCACCGCCCCTGAGAATGTCTCCGGGTCGCGGGCATCCACGATCTGTCGATGACCCGACTCGATCAGGTCGGCCACGTCCCCGGCGCTGCTCCACAGGCCCGGGCGCGCCGTTGCGACAAACTCCCTCGTCACCGCTGCGTGTTCCCCCGAAGCTGTCGGCAACCCAAGCGCCTGCCAGCGATTGAATCCACCATCGAGAATCGACACGCTGTCATGTCCGTAGAAGTTAAGCGCCCACCACAGGCGGGTAGCAAAGTGCCCGCCCGTATGATCAACCACCACGACATCGGTCTCGGCATCCACGCCCGCCTTGCCAAGCTCGGCGGCAAACACCTCGGGTGGGGCAATCTGGACAGGAACGTCAGAGCCGGGATCAACGATGTCCTTTGTCCAGTCAATGTATGTGGCGCCCGGAATATGCGACGCGAGGTATTCCTCCAGGGCGCCGGTGTAGGACGACGTCTGTCGCCCGCCTCCAAGATTCTCGGCCTTTACGTAGCCACGAATATCGATCACCTGGAGCGTGGGCGCATCGAGATGCTCGGCGAGCCATTCGGCTGAAACGAGCGAGGCGACTGGAGATGAGTTGGTTGATGCCATGGAATCCTCCTGATACGGCAGCGGAGCAACCCGCCGCTTCATCGTTGAAGCCTATCAGAGAGTCTGGCGCTATTGCCGAAATTCGGGAGCCTCGGCCTTGACAGAGCACCTAGTGGAAGCCTAGAATCCACTCTGCTGATGAGCAACAGCATGCGGAAGTGGCTCAGTGGTAGAGCATCTCCTTGCCAAGGAGAAGGTCGCGGGTTCGAATCCCGTCTTCCGCTCCACGAAAACCCCATCAAATCAAGGATATCGGCGACATTTCGAGTCGTCGATTTTTGCTTTCAGTCGCATGTGGCCATCCCAAGCGCAGTCCCGCTTTCAGCGAACCCCGATATGGATTCGGGCTCACCCAGCTATCCGGATGGTCTCGCGGTCCATCGCACTACCCCATCTCCCGCGCTCTCAGTTGCCGATTGAGGTCGGCCAACGCCTCGACCAGGACCGGCTCCGAATCCTGACACCTCACTACCCGTTTCAACGTTCTGGATCCGAACCATGAAGCCATTCGGGTCAAGGAGTGCTGAGTTGTCCAAGACGATAGGGTGCTGCTCAATCACGTTCCATCCGGGGTGATCTGCTTCCCACTCGTCAGCGAGCTGCTGCCATGCATTCCCTGATGTGCTCATATCGCTACCTTTGCTCTTGGGACGCAACAATGGCCCGGTGGGTGTGCCGGGCCATGTCGCTGATTCCGTTCGTCCTGGGTGTGCCGCACAATCATGTGCAGCGATTCACGAAGTTGACAGGGTTAGGATAATGCGGGGGAGTCGGGTTGAGCACCATCCGAAACCCGACGCACTTCCCAGCCCCCAGGTGTTCCCCAACCGGCACCTGGGGGTCACGTGGCGTTGACTCCGTTCGTCCTGGGCGAATGTGGCTCCTATGGCGTCAACGCCACTAAGCCACTCCTTCTACCTCGACCTCATCGACGGTTACGACAAACGCTCCCGTTCTCCTGATCCTCGCCTTCGGTGCTGGCCCACACACGGTATCGATCCCCGTCGGGCTCGAATCGAGACGCATCAAGTCCCTTTCCTTTCTGTGCCAAGAGTGTTTCTGCCTACACGCCACCGAGCGTGATGGATCGCTGTACAGCAACTCTTGAGGATGTAAGGGACAAAGGGAACGGTTCAACACACGTTGAACCGTTCCCCATCCTTGCGACGAGTTGGACCGTCAATCGCAGGGAACCGTGGTCACGGTGGTGGTCACGGATTGCCCGGTTACGCTGTCGGAGGCGGTGAAGTCAAAGCCTTGATAGCGACTGCATGAGGCCACAAAGGGCGTGAAGTCAAAGCTAACCCCGCCCTGACTGTCGGAGGTAAACGTATGAGTCCAGATGGTGCCGGCACCATGGAACTGCACCTGAAAATGGACCCACACGTTGGGGGTGAAGTTGGTCCCGGTCCCGGCAATCGTGAAGCCCGGTCCCCCAAACACATCCACCCCGGGTGCCACGCTCACGGTGATCGACGGCAGGGTCCTGGCGATCAGCGTGCCACCTTGGGCCGCGTAGCTGACACACGCGTCCTGGTTGGCGAAGACCGTTCCGTCCGTTCCCTGGAGCCCAGTCCAGCCGCCCTTTTGACAGGCATGCGCCTCCTCACTGTTACCTTGTGCCAGCCCTCCCTGGAGCCCGCTACCAACCAGCACCAACAGCCCCACCAGCACCAGAAATACCCGCAAGCCGTTCATCGCCATCCCTCCTGGATGAGGAGCGGACCAGCTCCGCTCTCCGATACCCCGAATTTAGGCGGGCGCCGGGCGAAGGTGAATACGTCATTCACTGTATTTCGAAGGGCTTCGGTGGCCAGATGCGGGAGCGCGAGATGAACATCCCGATACTCAGCGGCGAACGTCGTGTACCGCTGACCACGCCAGACAGAGAAACGGCTCAACGTACGTGAGCCGTTTCTCTGTATTCCGTTCGTCCTGGGCGACTGTGGTGCTCAGTATCCGCTGAGCGAGCCCTTCCGCACTCAATGGCATTGGTGCATATGGGTGGATTTCCATACTGATCCTCTGGATCCTTTGCTACTTTCACTAGTAGGGCGGCACTGCTTGAGGATCTGACGTACGGACCTCGGAAGGTCGCCTAGCTGGCCGGCACGCCCCCGTGCCGGACGCAGCGCCGCGCTGGCCTGGGCGCCTCGGCACTGGGCCAGCGCTGTCTCTACCGTTCCTCCCAGGCCGGTTACCTGCCAAGCGGGTCGCGACCCGCTCGACCGGGGAGGAAGGGATTGGTTTCACCGCGTGGTCGCCGGAAGGCCCGCTGCGCCGTTCCTGACGGTCTGCCTAATCGTTCTGCTTTGCGTCGTCCGGGACGAGGGTGGCGCCTATGGCTTCACCGCCCCGCCCGTCCCGCCGCCCGTCGAGCATAGGTTGCCTGCCTATGGCTCATTCACCATGGATGCACCCCAGCAGCCTTGGTACGCTGCAACTCCACCGGTTGCGGGCCCTTGCCTGCTCGCACCTAGCTCTGGCATGGCACCCGTCTTCTGCCAAGGCGGGTGCCATGCGGAGACGCTGCAGATGGGACGCCAGCCATGACCGAGCCTTCCGACCACCCCGACACGATCCCGACCGCCCTGAACGAGGCCGGCGAATATGCGCCGGCCGGTGAAGACCAGGGGCTGTCGTCAACGTTCTCCGCGCGCCAGGTGGCCGATGCCTTCGCCGTCGACATTGAGCGCGTCCACACGGCGCTCCAGGGCGAGTTCGCACTCGGCAGCGAGGCCACGGTGGATTCCAAGGATGCCCAGCATCTCGCCGAGGTTCTCCTCGGCGACCAGCCCCAGGACATTCGGCAGGCTGCCCTGACCCAGCTCGGTGCCCACACCCCGCGAACCGATCATGATTGGGGATTTGGCGAGAAAGCCGCAGGCCAGGAAAGCGACCGGCTCAGGCGCAGCGCGGATGGGGCGACGAGGAACGTAGCTAGGCCATCGCCAGCTCTGCGCTCACGAAACGCGATATCGGTGCTCCTGTGCCTCCCGGCTGGTGCGTTTTATAACGACGCACCAGCCAATGCTTTGTGAGATTTCGTTCGTTTTCAGTGTGCCGCCAATTTAAGTGAAGCGATTCACGAAGTTGACCGCGGTTTGACAATGCGGAGAGCGTCGAGCCGAGTGTGGTGCCCGTCCCCTGCGGGCACGTGTCCCTGATGCCGGTCGTCTCCGGCGATCGTCGGGCGTCTCAGGTGCGAACTCACAGGGCCGCCATCGACGACGGCTCGGAGGCATGGGGTTTCCCATGCTCATCGTTCCTGACAAGCACGAGTGCCTGCTCTGCTTCCTCAAGCTTCTCGGCGGTTTGTGCCACCATCTCCCTGGCCTCGGCAAGCGACTCCTCGGCCTGGCCCAGGGGCTCGTCACTCCCTGCCGTCGCCGGCGTCCCATCGGCATGGCCGTTCGCGCTCAAGCCGCCCGGGAGGACCGCGAGATGCTCCTCGGTCAGCCAGCCGGTGGCCACCAGCAAGTCACCGATCGAGAGGTCGAGGGCGGCGGCGATCCCCTCCAGGCGCTCACGGCGGGGAAGGGTGACCTTGTCATTTTCCAGGCGTGAAATTTCGGCCTGGCGCACGGTGTCACCGACGCGCTCCGCCAACGCTTCCTGTGTCAGCCCCAATTCGACACGACGGTCGCGAATGAATGATCCCAGCGTCTTCTTCATCCTGCACCCCCAAACACTGAAAAGAGGAAGAAGCATCCATCCGTTGCCTTTTTGGCATCATACATTTTGGGATTAGGGGTTGTCTACCCTAGCGATTTGGCCCACGGTGCTTTAGCGTACGGTCATGACAAGACGCTTCAGTGCGCCGAGAACGCGTTGATTGAGCGGGCACCCATCGGACGGTCCCAATGGGTGCGGACAGAGGGACCAATCAGATGAAGGTACCCATTCGAATGTTTGGTAGTGACGGACCGCTTCCCATGTCCGTTGTCCCGGACGATGTGCAGCAACGCATCGTGGTTCAGCGAGAGTTGTGGTTCGACCAGGATATTGACGGGCGATGGCTGGTCGTGGCGGTGAAGCACGACGGGCAGCGGCAGGATGGCCACACAGAGCAGGATGGCGACGTGGGGGCGATCGTCGTGACCGATCCCCGCGTCGTTGCCTTTATTGAACTGCTGGGCGAGCTCGTGGTTGATCCTGCCCGCTTCCGCCACGAACCCTGCTTCGATTCGTAGGAGCTCCTGCCCCACTGTAAATATTTTCAGTTCAAGTACTACGGTCAATCGGCATACAACTTCTTATCGGGACCAATGCTCCACATGTGGAGCATTGGTCGTCCTGCGAGTGGAGCGTGCGGCGTGGCTGAAATCCGTGAACTGACCTTCTTTGGCGCCTATGCCTCGGATGATTCCGATGGCGAGCAACGCCAGAACGAGATGATTCGGGAAATCCAGGAGAAGGGCGGTACCGTGACGTCATTCGTGCGCGAGCGGGAAGGAAAAACCATCTACCTCATTGCATCGTATGCCATCGATGCGTCAGTCGACCTGGCGAAGGAGTTCAAAACCGCCGCCAACCGGGGCGATGAACTGGGGCTGAAGGGCGACGAATACGCCTTCTACGAGGTCCTGGCCATGAGCCTGCGTTCGGCGGGGGCTGGCTGTTCAATTTCACATCCCCCGATGACAACGAACCCCGCCTGACCCGTCGCGGGCGGCACCAGCGCACCTCGCGGTGGTCAAGCGTTGATTCTTGATCTCTCCAGGTGAGCGCCAACAGCCGCGAGAGGATGGTGTCTTCATCAACATTGGCCGGGTCGGGATCGACCCAGCCGTATGCGGACCATACGGCGCGGTCGAGCCGGCCGTGCGCGTGCTGGAGCCAGGTCGGCCGCTGGTTGTAGAGGTTGGTCAACGTGCGCTTCTTCAGCTGAGCCTCGCTCGCGCCATCAGGATCGCGCAGAACGCACAGGGGGAAGACGAACGGGCAGGAGAACTGGCCTGGACTGTCTCCACAACTGTGGGTGCAACTGTGTGGGTGCATTCGCCAGTGAGGGCGTACACCGCGGAATATCCGGGACCCTTCTACACACGGGCGAACATCACGTCCCACACGAGACTAGATACTCACTCGAGTACTGCTACGTGTACTCCCGCGTCCCCACCTGCCTCACACGGTCGGTAAGGGATTTCAGCAGGATGTCGCGCTGGTGGACACGTGGCCCGGGACGCTGGTCACCTCAGGAACAAGGAGGTGGGGCGGGCTTAGCAGGCGCCGCATTCGTAGGTTTACAGCCGTCACGACGATCAACCGATGAGGACAACCCCTATGCGCCGCCTGTCTAATGTGTTCGGTCTGCTTGCCTTGCTCGCCCTCCTGGCGGTGTCCTTTGGCCCCGCCAGCGCGGCGCCCGGCAAGGGCAATAACGACAACGCCAAACTCTGCCAAAAGGGCGGCTGGGAAGAGCTGCAGGGCGGGGAGGATGGCACTTCCTTTGCCAGCGAAGGAGCATGCGTGTCTTATGGGGCCCAGGGCGGCACGGTGGAAGACATCCCGGATGCGACCCCCACCCGCTCATTCAGCGTGGTCCCCGCTTCAGAAGAGCGCTGCTGGGGCACGGCGAGCGTGACCGGCTTTCCCACGGGCACGGTCCTGAGCTTCGTCTATATCGACACCTCGACCACCACCGGCCAACAGTTCGGCTACTCGGGATCAACTCGTTTGCCATCGTGGTTGGTACGGATGGAACCGGTTCGGCGAAGCTGCTCTTTGCAGAACTGGGGCAACCTCGGACGCACCGACGTGCACACGGAGGTTCTCATCGACGGGGTGTCGGTATTCGGCCCTGCCACTATGACCTGCTAGGCATCGCCGCCAACGAGCGGCGTCCGACATGGGCGTCGCTCGCGTCAGCATCACACACGAGCGACGAACGGCTCGGTAACCCCGGGCCGTTCGTCGCGATCGTGGAATGTCCCACAGTCACCCAGGCCGACGGCGAGTTTCGAGAACGTACTAATTCGAGACCGTGCCAGTTGTGAGGCCGGTGACTGGATCGTACTGGATCAAGGTTTGTCCATCGGCCGTTATGTATTGGGGATCGAACTGATCGGCCAGAGCATTCGGGACAGGATCCGGAATCGTGACCGTCGTTGGGTTTCCATCACTGACATAGACGATGCTTTGTCCATCCTCAAACCAGCCAAACCACTGATCAAGCGAGGCGCCATAGGCCTGGATACGGGCGATGAAGAGGGGATCGTATTGCGTACTGGAGGGTGATTCCGTCGGATTTGCTCCGACCATGAACGCTCCTCGTACCTGGATTTCGACTCCTTGATACGTAAATCCGTTGCGCATCATCTCTCGTTGCTCCGGATGGAGTTCTCGGGAAGGGTAATTACCAAACGGCAGCACCAGGAGATCCATTGCATTCGCGTCGCCTTGGACGAATTGACGTACCCAGATGAAGGGATCGCCGAGCTCGAATGCAAACTCTTCATCCGAGACATCCAGCAGGTCCTGGTGGCTGGCGGTGTGATTGGCGATCTCATAGCCGTTGTCGGCCATCCAACGCAGCTTGTCCGGACAGTCCTCGGGGGTGTTGAGGGGACTTCCATCGGCGAAGCAGTTGAACGGCAACACGGCAAACAACCCGCCGCGTCCGAAATCCGGATGCGCCTGGAAGAATGCTTCGAGCACGCCCATGGCGGTATCCGGATCGATGACCCGCACACCGTCGCTCACCTCGTGCCAGAGGAATTGACTGGCCCTGCTATCGTCGAAGGTCAGGACAACCGGACGTTTGCCTTTCGGTGCAGCTATTCGATTCTCAACGAGCTGTCGTGCAGAGATGACGTAAAAGTTATGGTCATAGAGCCATTGCAGGTCTCCGCGCAGGTGGTCGGCAGTCCGCGAATACACATCCGCCTCTTCGGCTGGATCTGTGGTGATTTCGTGGTACTCCAGAACCGGAATGGCGCCGAGTTCATTGGGTTGGAGCGATTGCAGCTCGATGGCGGTAAGGGGTGGATAGGCGGGTTCTGTCGCGATAGCGATATGTGCGTCGAGGTTGACCTGTTCAGGGGAGGAAGATTCGGTTCCGGTGGCGCTTGATGTCGCTTCATCGTCAGTTACCCAAGCGGACGTATCCTGGCTCGCGTCGGACGAGCCAAAGCCACAGGCCGCAAGCAGCGGCAACAGGACGACGACCGATACGACCGACTGCCAACATCGAGCAAACTGATGCCGCGACATGATCACCTTTCCCCGGTATCGCGATGCGGGCATGCCTCTTCGTGATTGGCATTCATCGTGATCCGCAAAATGTAGAATACTGGGGCGTACGGACAGTATGCAAGTACGCCGATGGTGTGGGAGCTGCGTTGACTGCCTCCCCACGGATTCGAGTCAACCGGGGGAGTGGGTATGCGGCGGTTGTGCGTCAGCTGCTGCCAGTCGATTCAGAAGCCATACTCGTGGCCTCAACGCGATCCAGGGAAGAACAAGCAGTCCTCAAGGCGGCCATCATCGAGCGGTACACCACGACCGACGCCGCGATGAACGCGATTGCGGTGGATCTCGGCTGTGATCCCACGTACGTGCGACGCGTCCTGCTCGCCAATGGCATCTCGTTGGTCGACAAACCACGGCGGGAACGACGGGACCGGTTTGCGCACGTCGATCGGGACCGCGAGATTGCGGCGCTGTACGATGGCGGGATGGGGGCAGCGGATATCGGGATTCCGTATGGCTTGAGCGGTCCGCAGGTCGCCTACATCGCCCGCAAAATGGAGGCCAGCCGCCGGGCAACTGCCCTTGCCCCCTATCGATCATCGCCGGAGCGTGATGCCGCGATCATCGCCGCCCATGTCGCCGGACAGCCCAAGCGCGAGATTGCCGAGCAGTTTGGATTGAGTGTTCCGCGGATCGTGCAGATTGTTGCTGAGGCCAGGCGGCGGGGAATTCCCACCGATGGTCCGACCGGTCGACCGACCCACAGCACCAGGCGCCGACCGAAGCGTCCCGACCAGGCGCTGCGCGATCAACAGATCGTCGAGCTTTACAACGCCTTTGTTCCTGTCAAGGACATCGCCACCAGGACAGGACTGACCCGTTCCAGCATATCCAAGATTGCCAAGGAAATGGGATGCCCACCCCGACGCGCCGATGGTCGCAATCGGCAACACGACGCACGCAACCGGGAGATCGTTGCCGTCCGGGCTGCTGGGGTGCAGGTGAGCGTCATTGCCCAACAGTTCACGTTGTCAGCATCCTATGTATGGAGAATCCTGGGAGAGGCGAAGCATCAGTCGTCACTCGATTGATGAGCGCTTGCGCCAACTCCAGCCCTCAAGTTATCCCTGGAGCGCGGTCATCAATTCAGCCGCGTCGACATCATAATCAAGACCGTCATACGTGTAGATGTAGCCTATTTTGGCGATGAATGGGCGTGTGTTGGGACCTGTTCCCATGCGTTCCGATTTGCAATGCGGTGGTGTGTTTTGAGTGGTCGGCGGTACATATTCCGGGGGACGCTCAACCCGCACGCGAGCAGTTTCCGAGTGCCACCAGTCCGCGAGATAGAGTGGAGAATCGGCGACGGTGCTGACCTTGGCCGAGCCATTCCGGCCAACGCGGGCAGGAGATGCCGCAGGGACGCAGATAGTGTCCTGGTTGAGCTCGAACGCGCTCCGGCCTGTCTGGTGGCCCAGCCACACGATCGGTGGCAAGGCCTGGACCGAGCGCGTCACGGAAGGTCTCTCCTGGATCGAGCGCACCCTGCCGCATCGGGGGGACCTGCCGGTTCAGGTCATCGCCGAGGCCCTGATCGGTGCCGGTGCGCTCAACAATAAGCTGGGCCGTTTCCCGGAGGCTCGAATGCATGCGGGCGAGCTGCGGCGGCTCTCGGAAGCGCAGCATTATCCTTACGGCGAATACTGGGCCTGCTTCCAGATTGGCCGTGCAGCGCAGGAGACGGGTGCCCTCGAGACGGCGCGAAGCTGGCTGACGCGCGCGTTGGAAACCACGCCGGGCATGCGCGATGCCGAGAACCACGCCGCGATCGCGCTGGGGGAGCTTGCCGACGTCGCCAAGGACACTGGCGACGACCCGGACGCGCTGCGCCTGGCCGAAGCGGGCCTGCAGCTAGCCCGGTCGTGCGGCAATCCGCACTGCATTTCGTGGCTCGGGCTGGTCGCAGGTCGGCTCCGCCACAAGCTGGGAGACCAGAGGGACGCCGCCCGCCTCCTGATCGAGAGCACCGAAGCGTATGCCGCGGACCGGGACCTGGGTGGCGTGCGGGCATCGCTGACCGAATTGGGGCAGGTGGCCCTGACGCTCGACCAGCTGGAGACCGCGACAGCACTCCTGGTTGCGGAAGGACGGGCAGCACTGGCACTCGATGATCTCCTGGATCTGGCCAGGTCCCTTGTGACGGCGCCGCCACCACTACCGCACAGCCCTCCCGCCGGGCTCACCCCGCGCGAGCTGGAAGTCCTGCGTCTGGTGGCTGAGGGAGCCTCGAACCGAACCCTTGCTGAGACCCTCTCAATTAGTGAGCGCACGGTCGAAAACCACGTCCTCCACATCCTGACCAAGCTCCGACTCGAGTCCCGGACGGCCGCCGCCATATCGGCTGTTCGACAGGGGCTGGCAGGATTTCCCTCATCACCGCCTGTGTAGAACTACGCGGCATCCCGCTGCCAGGCAAGCACGTGGAAC
Organism: uncultured Chloroflexia bacterium; assembly: GCA_963763125.1. Classification (GTDB taxonomy): domain Bacteria; phylum Chloroflexota; class Chloroflexia; order Thermomicrobiales; family UBA6265; genus JACCYX01. The sequence continues at coordinate 2,571,396 of CAVXMV010000005.1, read as the reverse complement.
GACGGATGATGCGACCTGAGAAGCCTCACCATTAGCGGCGCTCCATCAGCGAGGGGTTCTGGCATCACGCACAACGGCCCGCAACGCGATATCGATGGGCTGACCCTCTTTTTGATAGTACGCGCGGAGCGTGCCCTCGTAGGCCATCCCGGCCTTCTCCATGACCCGGCCAGAGGCGGGATTATGCGCGAAATATCCTGCCTCCACCCGCATGTAGCCAAGATCGTCGAAGGCGAAGGCAATCATCCGTCTGACTGCCTCGGTCATGTACCCCTGGTTCCAGTACGGCACCCCAAGCCAATACCCGAGATCACCTCGTTTGTGGTCGGTCACCGTCCGGAGCCCGATCGCCCCGATCACGTCACCCGTGTCCCGCTGCGTGATTGCCCAGGTGTACTCGTCACCGGCAGCAGCTGCAGATGGATGGGATCGTATCCAGTCCTCCGCCGCACCGGGCGGGTAGGGATACGGGATGTATAACGTCGTAGCGGCGATCTCGGGCGTATCGAGGAGGTGCTCGACCCGTGGCACATCCTCTAGCGTGAATGCTCGCAGAACGAGTCGGGTGCTCGTGAGCGTCGGGACCACTGTGGAAACGTCGGCTGCGTCCATCCTGAGAACCTCTCATGGTAGCGAACTCGTGTGGCAGATTCTAGCAGTCACCGATCTTGAGGAGGCCTCACGTGATGTCCCAATGGGAGCGATTGACCTGCACGTCGGTGAGGTACAATATACGGTTCATCCGGCACAAGAGGTCCATCACCAGGAACGGGTGAGGCCGCCCACTGAGGGCAGTAAGCAGCGCGGAGACAACCGATCGCGCGCAGCATCGAACCGGCATGAAGCGCCTGGCTCCCCGACTCGTCCGCAGCTCACTCAACGTGGGCAAATTTCCACTCACTGCTCAGGTCAAGGCGCATGAGTTTCGCGACCTATGGGTGAACGAGAAAGGCAAACACGTTGGAGGATCCTGCGACGACTTCAGCACCGGAAGGAATGAGAGCTGCGGCCGAGCGTGTCCTTTCAGTCTCGTTCGGTGCGGTTCAATTGGATTCCGGTGATACCGTCGTCAGCTGCACTGCCAACCGCATGCATTTCCCGACCGCCGGTCGCGGTTGAAGCGGCACGCCTTGTCGACACGCCCTGAGAGGGTCCGCCATGAAGTACATCCGCGTCTATGCCGATGCGACCGGCGAGTCACACTACGAGGACACGGCTTCGGCCAGCACCTCGTACCCCGCGATGACCCCGGCGACCGGCGCTGCGTTCGCTCGCTTTCCGGCCGGGTGGGCGGGCGATTGGCATCCGGCGCCGCGCCGGCAGTACTTCGTGGTGCTGACCGGTGAGTGCGAGAGCGAGACGAGCGACGGTGACCGCCGGAGCCACAGCCCGGGCAGTGTCGTGCTTCTCGAGGACACGACTGGCAAGGGGCACCGCGCCCGGGTGATGGGCGATGGAGAAGTGCTGGCAATGGTGGTGCAGTTGCCGGACTGACCGACCACGTCAACACCCCGGACGACATCCCGGAAACCCGTCGGTCACCAATGCGTCCACCTAGAGCGGGTTGCGAAAGAGTTTGGTAGATGGAACTCTGCGGGGATGAAGCAGTATTCGGTCGACCTCCGCGAGCGGCTGCTGGGTGCCATCGACGCCGGGCTCAGTCAAGCCGAGGCCTCCCGCCTCTTCGGCGTTGGAACCAGGACGATCACCCGCTGGCAGCAGCAACGTCGCGACACCGGCAGCGTGGTGCCCAAATCGCGACGGGGCGAACGCCGCGGATCGGGCAAGAGGAAGCTCCGGCGCTGCGGGCGCAAGTGGCCCAGCAGCCGGACGCCACGCGGGCCGCGCACTGCGCGCGCTGGGCGTCTCGGCAGGGCGTGCGCGTGCTGACCATGTCGCGGGCGATCCGCCGCTTGGGGATCACGTTCAAAAAAGTCCTGCACGCCAGCGAACGGGACCCCATCCGCCGCGCCGCCTGGCGGGAGGGGCCGGATCTGTATGATCCGGCAGCCCTCGTCTTGGTTGATGAGAGCGGGACGAATCTGGCGATGACGCCTCGGTACGGCCGAGCGCCGTGTGGGGAGCGGGTGGTGGGCACGGTCCCGCGCACCCACGACCCCACCACGACGCTGGTGGCGGCCCTGAGTCTGGACGGGGTGCTGGCCGCGATGGGCGAGATTGCCTCGGAATACGGATTGAGCTACGGTCGCATCGTCTAGATCGTGACCAAGGCGAATCGATGACTGTGCCGGCGTGGAGGTGAGGTACGGATGAGAACGGGAAAGACAGAGTAGGAGCGACGATCCGAGAGACGACCAACTGTCCGCCGGCATAGGTGCCGCCAACGGCGGATCGGTCGTTGTGCTCACTCTTGTTCGCAGTGAAACGACCGCCAATTGAGCATTCTCCTCGGCCAGGAGGGCGCCGATGGCCTGACACGCACCACCATCGCTCCCGTCGAACGGAACGAACAAGAAGGTCCGGCTCACCCCGGGCCACATTGGCACCCGAAACTACATCAATTGACGTATTCACTTAGGTCTGGCGGTCTCCTACTGTGGCATTACAAGGAGCGGAAGTGGTTCCGCTCACCACCAAGGAGCGTTGGAAATGAAGATCCTGCGGTTGGCTCTCATGCTTTTTGGCTTGACTGTCGTGCTATTGTACGGGTCGCACTCGGCGTTGGCCCAAGGAAATTCGGATGCCGCTGACGCCTGCCAGCATGGCGGCTGGCAGGACTGGCTCGACGCCGATGGCAATCCGTTCGAGAATCAGGGTCACTGTGTCAGCTACGTTGCCCAGGGCAACGACCTCCAACTTCTTGTGCCCGCGCCTTACCTCCTGATCGAACAGGTCCAATATGGGCCAGGCGGAACATGCCAGTTTTGGGTCAAGGTCTATCACTTCACGGAGGGTCCTGGATACCGCTTCCAAACGTACGGCGCGTTCATCCCTGTGGACACGGGGTATACGTATTCAGAAAGCTTTCCGAACGGGCAAGTCGTCAGTGGCTTAAGCTGGCCCGCCGATGGCGTGACCTATAGCGTCTACACCGTGGCCACCGATGCCGACGGCAATCACGTGGCGACCTCCACTACTTATGAAATTGGATGCCCGACCGCCGCACAGTGACGGGGCCCCGTTCGTGTGCACGCTTGGGTCACCCTCAGGTGTCGAACCGGGCTGCAATCTTTTCCAGGAGTGCGTGGTCCTGGCCCGGTGAGGTTCCCCGTGGAACCGTATCGGCATTGTTGACGTTTCGCTATGGAGGGTCTGAGGCAAGGACATGCTCAGGACCACCGGCAGTGATAGGCAGCGACCGTGCACCGCACTCGCTTCCCGGTCACACGATCGAGTGTCATGGCTCGGCATCCATGCGGTCCGGACCTCTCGACATTTGGGACCGAACGATTACATGCTCAGCCGGATCCCACGTCTCCGGCACATCTTCGGGAGGAACACCGTGGCGCGCTTCGTTGCTGTTCGCCCGGGCGTCAAACGCCTGGGTATCACCTTCTTCGCCCTGCTGGGCTTCGTGCTTTCCCTGTTCTCTGGTCTGGCCGGTGTGGCCGCCCAGGATATCGATTACGACATGACCAGCTATGGCTATTTCTCCGACGACGGTGATACCGGACTCATGTTGATCCACATCGAGCCGGACGATCCGCGCCTGGCGGCCGAATTCGTCTCGCCCGTCTATGCCGAGGAATTCCTGCAGACCATCGGCATCCTCGATGAGTACTGGTGGGCCGAGGGTCTCGAGCGAGGGGTACCGGAATCAGGTCGAGGGCGCCGACGAGTACATGGTGTTCGAGGGCGACCTGAACTTCTATGACGGCTGGGAGTCCGGCTATGTCATGCTCCTGTCGGTGGACCAGGAAATCTTCCTCCTCGCCGGCTACCGAGGCCGACGCCGACGATCTCTTCGACCTCGCCGAGGAAATGATCGACGCGGAGGCAGTTCCCCGCTCCTTCGACGACTACACCCGCGTCAATCTCGATGACGAGGAGCTGGGTTCCTCGAACAATCAAGGCAACAACTCGTCCTCAGAGGACCTCCTCTGCTACGAGGACCGGGACCTCAGAAGCCTTCGACCTCGACGACGACGGTGTCATCACGGTCGACGAACTGGAGGAGTTCGCCGGTGATCCGGCGGTTGACGACGTGATCGATATGCTGGAGGACGACGGCTACGACGGCATCGAGTACGAGAACTGCTAACCTTCCGAATCGTCTTCTCCCCAGCACACACGCCGGGCCAATGCGGCCCGGCGTGTGTCTTGTTCTCGCCCCCGCGGCCCGGTTCTCACGTCTGACCGCCACTCTTGATCGCCATTGGCGCGAAAATGGATCCACCAAGTTGGGAGTCTAGCCACCGCCTACCAAAAAGACTCCGGCTTGTACCATGACAGCGGCTTCCATTCGTCCGGCACGCTCCCTCACTTGGTCCCGATGGCGATGTGCACCTTGTTCGTGAGAACGGCGGCCCTGTTTCCACCGGAGCGCTCCCGTAGCAACCCATCGAGTATCTGTCTGATCGTGGCCCGCTGCCCTTCGGTCAGGTCGCCGACGAGCATGCCCGGGATCGGATTGCTGTACAAGACCCAGTCCCACATCTCTTGTCCGGATCGGAACACCGGTCTCTCGGCGCTCGGCTCGACATTCACGTTCTTCACGCCCGCGTCAATCAGCCGCTGCCGCAGGACCGGCGGGTCAGATACCTGGAATTCGAGCGGTGGCGGATCGTCGGGCAGGCCGGCGAAGTTCGGCACGACCGCTTGGAGGGCTCCGATGAACAATTGCAGGAATTCGAGTTCCGCCGGCGCACCGTACGCAATGACCAGCACGCGGCCGCCGGGCTTCGTCACGCGCACCATCTCACGCAGCGCGCGCGGCTGATCAGGAACCAGCATGACGCCAAACTGGGATCCGGTGACATCGAACGTGTCGTCTTCTAGCTGTAGCGCGTGGCAGTCCATCACTCGTCCCTCTGCGTCTGACAGCCCCTCGTCACGCACGCGCGACTTAAACCGTTCGATCATCGCGGGGGACCAGTCGGTGGCGAGGACCTTGGCGCCGAGCCGGGCCGCCGGGAGGCTCAGACCCCCGGTCCCTGCAGCGACGTCAAGAAATCGCTCTCCGGGCCCTAGACCCACTAACGCGAGTGCCTCGTTTGCTAGCGCGACCTCCTGGGGGGCCACGTAGCGGTCATAGCCATCCGCGATGGTGTCCCACGCCTCCTGTGGGGCGGCGTGCTCTTCCGTCATGATTGCAGCATCTTGTCTCGTGGACATTGCATTCTCCTTGCTTGTCGCGACGGGTGTCATCAGATTATCCGCCGAACCTTCGACCACGATGGTAGAGACCGATCGCCGCCCCGACTTCGGCAGAAACACCCAATCAACAATGAAGGACGTGGGTATTTGTGTGTAGTCGCGCCTTAGCGGGCCAATCCGTGCTTGTAGGCGTACGCGGTGGCTTCCGCCCGGGACGCGACCTCAAGCTTCGTGAAAATATTGCTGACATGGCGGGCGACGGTCTTCTCGCTCAGGAAGAGTTCGGCTGCGATTGCACGATTCGTCTTCCCCGACGCCAGGAGCACCAACACCTCTCGCTCGCGCGCGCTCAGTCCGCCAACCGGTCTCGTGGAAGCCATGCGCAAGAGGCGGTTCAGATGCTCGAGGTCGGGGATAGCGCCCAGTCCCTCGAACTGGCCGCGCGCCAAGTCCAACTCGAGTTCCGCGCCTCCGCTGTCACCGAGCTCGCGGCACGCAAGCCCAATCAGCACACGGACTCGCGCCGCCTGGTACGGCACCTCGAGCCCTCGCCACATGGTGGCCGCACCGCGCAGCTCGATGAGCGCTGACCGCGCGTCCCCCTCGGCCAGAAGCATGGCACCCGCGGCATGGACGGCGATCGCACGCACGTAGGGCGCGCCAAGCTCGTCCGCGATACGCCAGAGCTCGTCGACGGCCACCCGGGCGGCGCCAAGATCGTTTGCCGCTATCATGATGTCGATGTAGGCAGGCAGCACCTTGGCCCTGGCGACCGGGCCTGTCGTCTCGTCCAGCACGCGTCGGATGCTCGTCGCTGCGGCCTCGCCTGCACCCTGCGCCAAGAGGAGCAGCGACCTCCCCGGCTCCGGGTCCCGCCCAGCCTGGCTTGCCTGGCGGTAGGATGTCTCCGCGAGGGCGAATTCTCCGCGCAGTCGCAGGATCTCGCCCAACTGGTAGTACGCCCACCCCAATGAATCCCAGAAAGGCGGGGGCGCTAGCAAGTCGCACGCTTGCTGGGCGGCATCCTGGGCATCGTGCCATGCTCCTTGGAGTTGGAAGATCTCGCAGCGGTGGACCAAGCAGTTGCCGCGGAAAGGGACCAAGTCGGGCTGGGACTCACACCAACGGGAGAGCGCGGCGGTCCACTCCCGGGCGCGCCGCAGGTCGAACACCGACTGGCACACTTCGATCACCGAGCAGTAGGCGATGCCGGTGAGGATCGGTGAGAGTTCGCCAACCACGACGGCGACCATGACCTCATCCAACAGCGCCATTCCGTCCGCGAGATGCTGCTGCCGAATCAATGACCAGCCCCGGGCGAGCCGCGCGAACATGGCGAGATCGAGGTCACCGAGCGATTCAGCGATTTCGTCCGCCCGGGCAAACGCATGGTACGCGGAAACTGCGTCGCCTTCGAACATGACCGGCAACGCTGTCAGGAGCAGGAGCCACCCTCGTTCGACGCAGTCCTGAGGCGCGGCCTCCAGCACGCGCCGACCGCGGGCGATCCAACCCATTGCCGGGGCGAGCTCGCCCCGAAAGAGCAGTCCGCTTGCCTGCCAAAACGCGCACCGCGCGGCGCGGCGCACCTCCCCTCGATGCATATACTCCTGGTGGGCTCGCATCCAGGCAATTGCGCATTTGTCGTCTCTGCCGACCATATAAGCGCAGATCGCGAGCTGCTCCAGTTTCTCGACAGCCAGGCTTCCTTCGCTATCCGCGGCCGACAGTTGTGCGAACTCTGCTAGCCAAGACCGGGATTCGAAGGGTGTACGGCCCCTCATGAGTGTGTCAGTCATGCTCATCGTCTCCACCGACCCGCTTCGGCGGCGACCCATCATGCAGAATAGCAGCCCGCTTTGTGGCGGCGGATTGCCAGTGTCCTGGGGCTACGGCATGTGGACCTTCTGATCGCCGCTGGGCAGCTGGATCTTGACGAGATCTCGGTGAGTGCGGCACCAGCCTACCAGAAGGATCAGCATTTCCGCGTAATACTAGATCGGATTAACCTCGACATGCTCGACCGCGCTGACTTCCTAAATGCATTAATGCATTGTTCGGTCTATGGCTATGTCAGGACCGCCAAGCACACCGGTTATGGGCCGCCCAGCGCCTTTTCCAGCGCGTTGGCGGGTGGCGAAGAGCCGAGTGACCGTGTCGAACCGAGACGGGTTCATGGTGACTCCTTCCACGGCCGATACGGACGATCTGACGTTGCCCGCGGCGCTTCTATTAGCGGCATGATACCCGTTGCGCGTTGGTCGTGCGGTTGCTCAATGAGCAGTTCAGTGTATGGTTGCGGACCTTGTGTCCGCCCATTCCGTCACCGGGGTACGGCGGGTACACAGTCCATTCGGTCGGCGATACTCTCGGGCTGCTCCAGTCGCCCGAGCCCGTGCTCGGCCGATCAGCGATGACGGCATGTAGGTGGGGCTCCGCCGTCGCGACGGCGGATTTGAGCGCGGGCCGCCGCGGGTCGGTCGGCGACCAGCTACCACTCGATGCGAGAACCGTCAAGTCGTCACGCGGCCTGGCAACGTACTCGACCGTGGCGTTGCTTACTGGCTCGAACCCTACAGTGGGGCCAGCGCGTCGCCGCGACGGGTGTATACTCCCAGTTAGCTCCCGTTCTTTCGGTTTGGATCTTGGGGAAACGCCCCCTCATCATTCGATGCCATCGATCCAAGAAGAAATTGCGATGCACCCCCACCGCTTCGATCGCCTGACCCAAATCCTCGGTAACCGCCTCTCTCGCCGAACAGCCTTGCGCACTGGCGTCGGGATCGGTGGCCTGGCAGTCGCTGGCGCCACCAGGGTGGCTGCGGCGCAGGAGGCCACGCCAGAGGCAAGCCCGGTGGCTGACTGCCCGCCCACGACCCCGGAGGAGAATAAGGCACTCGCACGCCGGCACGTCGAGCTTCGTTTCGCGGACGACGTCGATGCCTACGACGAGCTGCTGACCGCCAACTACGTCCACCATCGCTCCCTCGGGCCCGGCGAGTGGGATGGACCGGAGGAGTTCAAGGCCAGCGTCCAGCGTGCTCAGGACGCCTTTGATGCAGCCGATGTCACCATCGAGACAATCCTCAGCGAGGGAGATCTGGTCGCCCTGGCCTGGACCGCCCAGTTGACTCACAATGGGGAGTACTTCGGCGCCCCGCCGACGGGCGGCACGGCCACATGGGAATCGATGCACATCTACCGTATCGAGTGCGGCCGGATCGCAGAAACCTGGTCCACCGGCGACTCTCTCGGCTTGTTCATGCAGCTCGGGGTTATTACGGAGGACGAGCTGACGACGGTGGGGACTCCAACGCCGTAAGGGGCGCAGGGAGCGGCGACAGGCGAAGAGCCAGGTGACCGTGCCGAATTAGGACGGCGTCATGACGGCGCCTCCACTGGTCGATGCCACTGCATCTTATGTGCCTGCGATTCCCGCGAGCAACCACATACTGCATTGTCAGCGGGTCCGAAAGCGCCACTCACTGAAAATCAAGCAACAGTGCTGCCGCAGAGAGACTAGCGCCCGCGAGGGAGAGTTCCGGCAAATTCGCTCCTCACTGGATTGACTACGCCGAACTGTCCTTTACCCACCGGTATGTGGTAGGGCTGCGGCAGCGAAGCGATGCTTGCTCCGCCCGCTATCGCGACCGACACAACGACCTGGACAGACCACTCCCCGTGCCAGGTTCACTATTGACCTGTAGGACAGTGTCGCAATCGCAATCTTGGCCGCCGCGCGCGACATGGCCAGAAACCGACCACTTGGGTGCTGAACCACCCAAGTGGTCGGTCACATGTTAAGCAACCGGGAGTGAGATCGCCTCTGCTCCACTAATCTCGCTCCTTCAACTCAGTTGCATGGTCAGGTCGATCACTTCCCCGTCCACGATTCGACCTCAACCGTCAGCTTGTAGCGCTCCTGCCCCTTTTCGCTCGGATCCATGTCACGACCCACGTACTTTTGGGAGAGTTGGTTCACGAACGTCAGGTCAAGATACCGTTCGAACTCAACGGCCACACCACGCACCTCGAGGTAGTGAAAAGGGTCCTCTGGATCCAGGAACGAAATCGCCAGATGCGGGTCTCGTCGAAGGTTTCGGTATTTCACTGTGTTCGCCTTGACGCCGAGTAGGATGTGTTCACCATCCCACAAGAACCACACCGGGTTTACCTGCGGTCTTCCAGCCTCATCAATCGTTGCCAGGTGACCGAGCGTCGTGCTGTCGAGAAGATGATGGAACGCCAGTGGAATTGGTCCGGATGGCATCTCGATTCCCCATTCGATGATTCGCGCCAGGATCAGGTCAAACGATCATCGTCCAGTCTCGTAGTTAGGACAAGGATCGCGCACTGATTGACTGGGATCTCCACCGCGTCGAGCTGATTGCCGGGAAACGCGGTATTCTTCAAGCGCTGGGCAGGCTGTAACCAGCTCATCGCGGGCGTGGCGGAATGGCAGACGCTACGGTCTTAAACATCGTTGGGGGAAACCCCGTGCGGGTTCGAATCCCGCCGCCCGCACCAGTCTCCATCGATACCGTCAATCCAATATGTCAAGTCCATTTACGTCGATTGGCGATCTGAGTGACGGGCCATTCCGCGCACGAATTCTGTCAAAATCGGTGTACTGGTCGGAGTTGGGGTTGGAGAAACTACCGTCGACTCCGGAGTGGAGATTGGGGTCGACGCGGGCGTCGAGGAGGCGTCACTGGGCGTAGGCGATGGCGATGGCGGCTTGTCACAACCGGTGAATTCGGGGTGGTGGCCGCCTCCTCAATGACCGGGAAGGTGGCCGTCGACTCGTCGACTCCGCCACCTGCCATGTGACCAATTCTCCATCCAGCGATTCCAGCCAGTAACAGGGCGCCAATCGAAACAGCAAGTATCCAGCGACGCATAGGCTGTCCATTCCTCGCTTACCGCGACTGTTCTGCAACGTCGTCAACGGTCGTCGTATCTGGTCGGTTCTCCATGCGCGTCGGACTACTCCCCGCCTCCAGCAGTTGTTGGCGCGGGTCCAGGTGCGGGACCGTACCCCTCGTAGTAGTAGTAACCCACGCTGTCCTTGGATCGTTGTTGATTGAGAACGATCCCGATCAGTCTGGTATTGCCCTTTTGCAGTGCGTCTGCCGCATGTCGAAGGGCATCCCGTCGCGTGTGACCCGGCTTCGCTACGAGTAGAACGGCATCAGTGTGGCGGGCAATCACCAGTGGGTCGCTAACTGCCAACACCGGTGGTGTGTCGAGGATCACCATGTCGGCCTCGAGGGCGATCTTCTGGAGGAGTGCCGGGAACGCCTCGATACTCAGGAGATCGGAGGGGTTGGGAGGAACCGGACCGCTCGGGATCAGCGTCAGGTTGGGAACTGCCACCCGCGTCGACGAGTCCTGCCAGCACTCCTCCGGATGGGTCAGCAACCTGGTGATACCGACATCATTGGAAATCCCGAAGATCTTGTGAAGGGTTGGTTTTCTCAGGTCGGCATCGATGAGCACTGTTTTCAGACCCGCCTGTGCCATCACAACCGCGATATTCGCGCTGACCGTGCTCTTGCCCTCGCCCGGATTTGAGCTCGTGATCGCCAGTGCCTTTATCGGTTTGCCCGCCGCTGCGAATTCGAGATTGGCGCGAAGCATGCGGATCGCCTCGGACGAAGGTGATCGGGGTTCGCTCACCGTATAGACCTGATGCCCACCAGCCCGAAGGTTGGGAATGGTCGCAACGATCGCCAACACTGCCGTACCCGTCAAATCCTGGAAATCCGAATCAGGCTTGACCGAGTTATCCATGTATTCGAGGAGCGCCACCGCACCAAGTGCGATCAGGAGCCCAACGAACGCGCCAAGCAGGGAATAAAAGGCTACCCGTGGTGCATAGGGAGAACTTGGCGGAAATGCGGGATCGGAAACCGTCACCTGGACTCGGGAGGATGTCACTGCGCTTGCCACCACTTGGACCTGCTGTTGCAGCGAGTCAAGCTGTGACTCAACCTGGGATCGTTCGGATTCAAGGGTTCGAATTTGCGCCTGGATATCGGCGTTGTCATCGTTCTGCGGAACATCGAGGTCGACGATTTGAGCATTGATTTCGGCCAGATCGCCCTCTAGCTCGGAAATCTGATCATCGAGTCCCGAAACCTGGACTTCAAGTTGCTTCTGGGCGTCTTCATTCACGTATGCGGTGAATTCCCTAGCAAGAGAATTGGCAATCAGGGCCGCCCGGTCCGGGTCCGTCTCCGACACTGAAACGCGGACAAGCTGCGTATCCCTCACCGTGGTAGCTGTGACCTTGCTCCGAAGCTGATCCGATGTATAGGGCAAGTCCAGGGCTTCAATGGTCCGATCGAGCACCGGCGTAAAGGTGAGCAGCGCACGATATGTCTCTCCAAGCTCCTGGCTCAATCGAACAGCGTTCACATCCAGCGTCGATGTCGCCGGCGGATTGATTCGCAGCACAACACTGGCGGAATAGAGCGGTTGTTGACGCTCGCTGACAATGAACGCTGTCGTCCCGGCGATTACTGGCGCGAGCAACAGAAGCCACCACCATCGCCGTGCAATACGCACCAACTGGCGCAAATCCAACTCCACTTATGGTCCCCCCGGTTTGACAACAACGTACACGCCTGATCACTTGTAACCCGATTGCCATTCGGAGGCGTATTCGGGTGGTAGTGTATGCTGGCGCAGCATTTTGTGCAGAGTCCGGGCCAGAAAACTAGCCCAATTCACACTGGGAAACAACGCCTTGTCTACTAATGGACAAACCGATGATTGACCTGCATCTTCACGTCCTGCCCGGCATCGACGATGGCGCCAGGTCGACCAGCGAAGCTCGCGCGATGCTCAATCGACTGCGAGCGACAGGCTTCACGAGGTTGGTTTCTACACCACACCTTATGGAACCACTCACCCCCGAGTACCACCGTCAGGCTTTGGATGCGCTGAACGAGCTCCGGCCTGTTGCAGCAGAATTTGGACTCTCGTTGGGTCTGGGTTACGAGCATCTGCTCATGCCGGGACTGGCAAATCGGCTTTTGGCCAACGAACCGTCGACGCTTGACGGGAGCAATGCTGTCCTCGTGGAGCTCCCCTTCATCGGATGGCCGAGACACGCCGATTCCTCCCTCTTCGACCTCCGTGCCGCCGGATACCGACCAGTCCTCGCCCACCCTGAGCGATATGTAGCGGTGCAAGACAATCCCGAACTGGCGCTTCGTGTCGCGGATCAGGGAACTGCCATGCAATTGACTGCGGCAAGTTTTGCCGGAGTGTACGGAAAAGCAGCCGAAAAATCGGCGAAAGCGCTCCTTGAGCTCGGTCTGAATCGCAATGCGATCATCGTGCTCTCCACTGATGCCCACTCGGACGGGCAGCGCCTGGCCAAGGTCCCCGCTGGCCTGGACTGGATCCGCAATAACCTGCGTGATGGAGCGCTCATCGTGGAGTGGGCCACCACATTCTCTCCGGCCCAACTGCTCAACAGCCAATCCATCCCCACATTTGATCAGTGGCTGCATTCAAGGCCGTCACCGGAAGGAGAAAGCACTCGGGGTGCTGCGCCCATCCAGTCCATCGAGGGTCGAAAGCGGCGAACTGTGTTTGGCTGGTTCTCCCGACCCAGGTAAAACGGCAGTACGCACGCAGCACGTCTCTCGTACGGGCACGCTGGCGGACCATGGCGCGCTTCTTTGGCCGCGTTCCCTGACCTGCATATCACCGTCCACTTTGGAGCCAACTTGCAACTCGGACGTGCGGACGCGCCAATCTGGCTATCCAGAATGCAAACTTCAGGCAGTCCACTTGAAGGTCAAATGGTAGCCAATCCGAGTGCCATGTCACATTCGGCTCGCCCTGACTACGACTCGCTGGCCTTGGCGTCATCACCGAACATGGGCGTCACGATCTGGGGAAACACTCGTCGCCCAAACTGTTCGATCGATATTGCCTGCGTCGGGCACGCTCTGGCTCCTGCAAACAGTTGCTGCAGCGTAGCGGAATCCTCGTTCTCGAGTACGGCGACACCGGTTTCCTCATCGATCACATAGATGCCCGGCGCCGCCGTCGTGCACTTGGCGTTGGCAATGCACCGCCGTGGGTCGATTCTGACGATCACCCCATTCTTCTTTGCTTCTGACACAGCCAAATACTCACTCTCTATCTGAATCTCTCGCCGAAACCATGCGGTTGCCAGGCATCGTTGCCAATTACGGTGCCCGGCAGAGGCGTCCTGAGCCTGTCGATGCAGCCTGGCCCGATGCTTTGCGCTCGCCAAAAGGGAGTTCCGGCAGCGTCACACATGACTAAAGGGCAACCTCCACAAACATCACTCCATCGTCGTGGGCTATGGCTCTCCCATTGGTGAGCTCGGCTATATACGCACGATATCGATCCAGTTGATCTGGTCCAAGATGAACCCGAAACGACACATCACTCGCATTGTACGTGACCCCGGCGAGGTCATAACCGGAGAAGCGGAGGGCATTCTCGACTCGTCCGGAGTCCGCATGCGGAATCGCCACATCGACCATGTGAAGTGGGCGTCGCTCGACAATCCCCAGGACATCGACGGTGGCCGACACGGCCCCGCCGTAGGCGCGGATCAGGCCACCTGCGCCAAGCTTTGTGCCGCCGAAGAAGCGCGTCACGATCGCCAGGACGTCGGTAAGATCACGCTTGACCAGAACTTCAAGCATCGGCACACCGGCCGTTCCGGATGGCTCGCCATCGTCGTTGGATCGTTGAAGTCGACCGCCTTTGCCCATCCGCCAGGCCGTGCAGTGATGATTGGCATCCCAGGATTTCTTGCGAGTCAACTCAATGATCTCGCGCGCATCGCCCTCTGATGCGACCCGTGTCATTGTGCAAATGAACCGCGACTTCTTGATCACAATCTCGTGGTCACCATTCCTGGCAATCGTTCGCTCAAACTCGTGCTGCATTAATCGGGGAAACCTCTCTTCGAAGGCACCAGGTAATGTATCCACTTCCACTGTCGGTACCTGATTTCATTGATACCTGCTTGACAGTTGGCTTGTCAGTGCTGAGAGGGACTCATTTTCCTCGATTCTGCCTCACCCACCGATCAATCGCACGATATCAGGCGCGGTTGTCTTGACGATTGCAACCAGAGCGGATACATGGAGACCAGGAATTTCAGTCCGCCCCAGCTTCTTGTCGCTGGCAAACTGAAACGGACCATTGTGCACAGCAGTACGCGGGAGTCTTGTCTTGGCAGCCACACATTCAAACGTCGACATCACGCTCATTGGCGGCGGCATCATGAGCGCCACGTTGGGGATGCTACTGAAAATAGTTCGGCCCGATGCTTCGATCACGCTGTTTGAAAGACTTGAATCTGTCGCACTCGAGAGTTCCGACCCGTGGCACAATGCTGGTACTGGCCATGCCGCACTATGCGAACTCCACTACACCCCTCGTCGAACCGACGGCTCGATCGACATTCAGAAAGCGCTGCTCGTTCACGAGCAGTTTCAGTTGTCTCTCCAATTCTATGCCTGGCTGGTTGAGCAAGGGATCGTCACTCGTCCACAATCCTTTATCAATCCAGTCCCCCACGTTGGGTTTGTTCAAGGCGCCGACGACGTCAACTTCCTGCGAATGCGGCACGAAGCGCTGATTGGAACCCCTCAATTCGCCCAGACCATGTTTTCCAACGACCCGGACCAGATTGGCGAATGGTTACCCCTGATGGCAAAAGACCGGGATATGTCCGTGCCTATCGCCGCCACGCGAAATGAGGGTGGCACAGATGTCAACTTCGGGGCGCTGACAAAACACCTCGTGAACGCCCTGGAGCAACGGGGTGTTGAGGTACTTACCGGTCATCAGGTTGAGAATGTTGAGCGCACTCCCAATGGCCACTGGAAAGTGACTGGCAAGAACCGTGCGACCGGCGAGCAGCGATCGCATGTGTCCGGCTTTGTGTTTGTCGGCGCCGGTGGCACTGCCTTGCCTCTACTGCAGAAGTCGGGAATCCCTGAAATCAAGGGCTTTGGCGGCTTTCCTGTCAGCGGCCAGTTCCTGCGCTCGACCAATCCAGAATTGATCGCCATGCACAACGCAAAGGTCTACGGCAAACCCGCCTCCGGCGCCCCCCCAATGACCGCCCCGCACCTGGACACCCGCATGATCGACGGCCGTCGAGGGCTGCTGTTCGGTCCATTCGCAGGTTTCACACCAAAGTTCCTCAAAAAAGGCTCCTGGCTCGACTTCGGTCGGTCAATTCGGAAAGATAATATCGGAACACTGCTCGCCGTTGCCAGGGACGAAATGCCCCTCACGGCATATCTTATCAAGCAAGTCCTGCAATCCAAATCGGCCCGCGTCAATCACCTCCGCGGATTTGTGCCTTCCGCGACCGAAGGCGATTGGGAACTGGTCCAGGCCGGCCAGCGAGTTCAAATCATGCGGCCCACCGCAAGAAAACGCGGAGTATTGCAATTCGGAACAGAGATCATCACATCGGAGGACGGCTCGATTGCAGGGCTTCTCGGTGCCTCGCCAGGCGCATCGACGGCAACGGCGATCATGCTCGACGTGATGCAGCGATGTTTCGCCACCGAGTTCGCTGCCTGGCAACCCGCCCTCCGCGAGGCAATCCCCTCACTCGGCGTCAATCTGGCGCAGGCGAATGGGCTTTTCCAGGAATTGAGTGATCACACCACCCGCGTCCTGGACCTGCACAGCGAGAGTCGAAAGGTAATGGCGTAACACGGAATCCGGTTGCGGGGCGATACTTCTGGGATGCGCAGGGGCGAACCCGGCGGCATAGCGAATCGACCCGCAACTGCGCCTTGTCGATCCGGCGCCAGTCCAGAGTGCAGCATGGGGTCCGCCCGAATCTGGCCCATGGTGGTGGGTGCCGGATATGCCAACTGTCCTTTCGGATTCCGTGCTGATTTCCGTGCCGCCGGGAGGTTGTGTTTGGCTGCGTCCAGCGGGACGCAATCAATAATTGCATTGATCAGACAGAGAACCCATTCCACCACGTCAGACTGCTGCCGCCTCACAATCAACGCACACTTTTGAGTCCCAATCCACTTCGACAACGTTTGGTTGCTCCTGTAGAGTGGCACGCTAAACGCACGTCCTCGTTCCACACAAGGGTCCTCCATGCTGGCAGAAGGTTCGTTTTCCCTCTCACCAGATCGCTCCGATTCCCATCCCTCGAACAATTCCACCCGGCAGCCAGGGCCATCGTGCGCCTCCTGCAAGGCGGCCGTCCAACCTGGAGACCGCTTTTGTCCGAAATGCGGAAACGCAATGGCCGGCACGACGGATTCCGCCTGGAGTCAACAATCCGGCTCCGCACAATCCACAACGGCGAGTGGGGCCAGCGAGGGTTTCACTCCACTTCCACGCCCCGTCGCCGGCTCGTCAAAATCGACCCGGCGACGATCCCGGAGGCACAGGAAATCCTGGTACCGGCGTCCGCTCTACGTGGTGCCCATTGCCATTCTCGCCTTGTTCGCAGTTGCCACGGGAGTTGTCGCCTTTCGCACAATGTCGGCCTTCGATTCCGTTCACTCCGTGAGCACGCCGCCACCAGAGCTGAGCGGCGCTGCGCTAGGTGGGAGTGACACCATCGTGATCGACACGGGTCCTGCCCAGGAAGTCGTTCGGCAGAGGCAAGAGCAAGTTCGGGAACAAGACAATGTGGTGGCGCCAGACGAGGGTGAGCCACCTCTCGCCACCGCGCCCTCGAAGAACACTCCGGATCCTGCCAACGTTGCCGTTGCACCGGTGTCCACCCCCGAGGTCGCCGCCAGCGCCGGCGGAACGAACATCCTCCTCATGGGGGTCGACGCTCGCAGCGGAGATTCGATCGACATTGGCGTCCGACCGGATTCGCTCGCGGTCCTCCACCTGGACGAAGAAACCGGCTCCTGCCGGGTACTCTCCATTCCCCGAGACAGTCGGGTCGAGCTGCCAGGCTACGGGATGAGCAAGATCAATCATGCACTGGCTGTTGGCGGCATTCCCTACGAGCAGCAAGTGGTTGAGCAGTACCTGGGCATCGAAATCGACCACTACGGCTTGATCGATTTCTCCGGTCTGACGAAAGTCGTCGACGCCGTTGATGGCGTGACCGTTGACAACCCCGAGGCCTTCAGCATCGGCGGACAACAGTTCGAGAGCGGCGCCATCGAACTCGATGGCGAGCGTGCCGTGCTCTATGCGAGATATCGCGGCGGTTCCGACGGCGATTTCGGGCGGATCTCTGGCAGCAGCAGGTCCTGCGAGCGTTGCTGGACAAGGCAGGCGACTCGAACCTGGTGAGTCTTGTACCCAGTGTCGTATCGACAATTGCCGAAAACTTCCGCACGGACTACGGCGCAGTCGAACTCCTGAATCTTGCAAACACCTATCGAGACACCTGCACCTCCATGTCCCTTGAATCCCGAACTATTCCCGGCGATGTTGGCACGCATTACGACGAACTGATGCAGATGAATCTCTCGTTTGTCGTTTCTGATCCGGTGGTTGTTCGCGAGCATGTCGACTGGCTTGTTGGGGCCAACTAACACCTGTGACAGGCACAAACCATCAGTCATGGTGGCCTCCAGTACTTTCGGGTTGGCACCCTTGGGTTGGATTTCGTGCAGTATTCCATCCACAAGATTGAAGCGACCCGCAGACTTTGACTCTGCAAATCGGCCATGTTAGTTTGCGGTTGGGCATGGATGGATTGCCCCGCCAGTGGACAAGATTTTGAACCACTTTGTGGGACCATCGTCAGCCCGATCACATTCTGTGGGGAATGTGATCGAGGATGAGAACATGTGCCCAGGGTCACAGTCGCACCGAAGACGTCACCGGGATCCGACTTGCCGGAACGATCGACAACGATCGCCAGCAATCGATCTCACAGGCGGCCCCTTTCGAGGGATCTGCGGGAGCGCACAGGGGGAACGGCAGGCGTTGGCTGGACGCTGGTCATGCGATTGACGTTGCAATACACCGAAAATCGTCGGGTTGCAATCAGGCGCGAGAACGAGCTCCACAGATGTGGGAGCGTGTACCAACTCTCGCCAAGTCATATTGATTCGCATGCCAGGCACAGACTACCTTGCCTTACCGCAACAGGTTCTAGAACCTTCCCGTGACCCCGGTTTGCTGCGATCACGGAAGGGGACTCATGGGCATCGGCAAGCACCAGGCACCACGACCGTTACACGGCGTGTCGTTGCTTATTGGCAGCGGTGGCGATCTTTCCTTGATGTCCGCCATCATCCAGGCGCCGCACAAAATCGGCGATCCAATCACGCAAGGATCCAAACAGGAACCGTATACCGAATGGGTCTGGGTCAGCACATTCGAGGATGCCCAGCGTCTTGCCAAATCGGCGCAATTGAAATCCGCAGTGGCAGACGCCACCATCAGTTCCGAGCATGCACACATCCTGGACGTCAAGGGCAGGTCGATTCCAATTCGGGCCGCATCCGACGAACTGGAACGATTACTCGGTCGCGCCTCGGTTCAGCATGGCAATCATGGGAGCGCCCTCCCCGGCGTCGACAATTCCCCATCGCCGTCGTACCTCGCGATCAAGCGACTGATCGACATTGCCCTCGGGTCGATTATCCTTGCCCTTGTCGCCATTCCCGTTATCCTGCTGTACCTCTATTTCTGCCTCTGCTTTGGTCGATCGACATTCCTGAAAGATCGGGAACTTGTCGGCAAGAACGGATACCCTTTCACCTTCCGGCAACTTGATTTCGTTCCAACCCGGCTGGACTCGGGGTCACGGCGCACCAGATACGCGAAATCCGTCAATGGCGCGCTTGGCCGCCTCCATCTCCGCGTCGCCCCAGCCCTGCTGAGCGTCATTGTTGGCGACATGAGCCTGGTTGGTCCACGACCGGAAGACCAGGCCACGAACGAGCGCGGAACCGAGTTGTCTCGCGCCTACGTACAGCGATTCATTGTCGCCCCAGGTCTGGTCAGCCTCGCCCGCGTTCGATTCCCGTACACCGATTCCCCTCGCGACATTCGACTCGCGCTTGAATACGATCTCTACTATGTCAAGCACCGATCCCTTCAAGCTTGACGCGCGCATCCTTGGTCGAGCCGTCCTGATCCTCGCCAGGGATGCCTGGAACACGATCTCACTTTCGGCTGGAATCCTTGGCGGAATGCTGGTCAAGGGAACTGGCGGACTATTCGGGCGAGATTCGGTCCGCCCATCCCGCATCGCCAGCGTCGCGATGCCGACCGACGATTCCGGGGCGCCGCTGGAACTCAAACCGGCCCTCATCGTCGGCGCCGGCGAGGGCGGAATCCTCATCGTCAAGGAACTGCAGCGCGACCTCGAGCTCCGGCCTTTGGCCAGTCGCCTTCGTCGACGATGACCCAGCCTTGCTCGGCAGCCGCATTCGCAACGTTCCAGTGCTCGGCAACACCGGCGCCCTCCAGGCCGTCGTCGATCGCGAGCACATCGAAACCATCATCCTCGCCATGCCCTCGGCCTCCGAGCTCGATATGCAGCGCATCGCCGATGTCGCCCGCGACACCGGCGTCCCACTGCTCACGATGCCCTCGATCGGCGGGATCCTCACCGGCGACGACGCCACCCGGCTGCACACCGTCCCCACCAGCGACCTCCTCGGTCGCCCGGTCGTCGACACCGACGCCCAGCGCGCCCGGGAATTCCTCGGCGGCAAGCGCGTCCTCGTCACCGGCGCCGCCGGATCGATCGGCCGCGAAGTCGTTCGCCAGGCTCTGCGCGGCGAACCAGACATGATCTACGGCCTCGACATCAACGAAAGCGATCTCTACGACCTCCAGCAGGAACTCAAGGCAGGCGCGCCGAAAACACGTTTCATCCCGATCGTCGCCTCCGTTATCCAGGCCACCCGGATCCAAAATCATGGAAGACATTCGACCGCACGTCGTCTTCCACGCCGCTGCCTACAAGCATGTGCCGCTCATGGAAGACTTCCCGCACGAAGCGATCCAGTCCAACATCCTTGGCACCTACCAGGTCGCCCAAGCTGCCGCCACCGTCGGCGCCGAACGCTTCGTCCTCGTCTCCACCGACAAGGCCGTCCGCCCCTCCAGCGTGATGGGCGCCTCCAAGCGAATCGCCGAGCTCGTCGTCCGCGATGTCGCCACAATCACCGGACTCAGCGCCTGCGCCGTCCGTTTCGGCAACGTGCTCGGCAGCCGGGGCAGCGTCATCCCCCTCTTCGAGAAGCAGATCGCCGCCGGCGGACCGATCACGATCACCGACAAGCGCATGACCCGCTACTTCATGACCATCCCCGAAGCGGCCGGACTCATCATCGAAGCCGGCGCCTTCGGCGATTCCGGCGTCATCTACATGCTGGACATGGGCGAACCCGTGAAAATCGTCGATGTCGCCGATCGCCTGATCCGCCTCCACGGCAAGCGTCCTGGCATCGACATCGAAATCGCCTACTCCGGCCTGCGCCCAGGCGAAAAACTCTTCGAGGAACTCTCGCTCGATTTCGAAGCGGCCCGCGAAACCGGCCACGCGAAGATCCGCATCCTCGATCAAGGCACCGTCGCCGAACGGCAACCGGCCGAGCTGATGATGCGCCGCCTGCTCAAAGTCATCCAGAATGGCAGCCCATCCGAAATCCGCACCCTGATCATGAGGAACGTCGACGAAGCCGACGGCGTCGACATGTCACTGGCCAATGGCCACGTCACTCACCAAAAAGACCGAAACCGCCTGAATCAGCGTTCCTTTCAACCGCTACGGAGAATGAATGGCACACGATCTACGAACACGCATGCAAGTCCCACTGTCCCAGCCTTCGATCTCCGAGTCGGATATCGAGGCCGTGCTCAGTGTGCTGCGCACACCCACCTTGAGCATCGGTCCCAAGGTGAAAGCCTTTGAAGAGGCAGTCGCCGCCTATTCCGGAGTCCGCAACGCGGTCGGCGTCAATAGCGGAACCAGCGGCCTCCACGTCTGCCTCGCCGCGTCTGGTGTAGGCGAGGGCGACGAGGTCATCACCTCGCCGTTCAGCTTTGTGGCCTCCGCCAACTGCGCGATCTTCCAGGGGGCCAAACCAGTCTTCGCCGACATCGACCCCGACACCCTGAACATCGACCCCGAGCCGCGTCGAGGCCAACATCACCGAGCGGACGAAAGCGATCATCCCGGTCGATGTCTTCGGCCAGCCCGCCGACATCGAAGACCATCGGCGCCATCGCCGCCCGGCACGACCTCGCCATCGTCCAGGACGCCTGCGAAGCCATCGGCGCCGAGCGCAACGGGAAGCGGGTCGGTGGCGCCGGCATTGCCAAAGCCGCCGTCTTCGCCTTCTACCCCAACAAGCAGATGACCACCGGCGAAGGCGGCATCGTCGTCACCGATGACGACCAGTACGCCCAGGTCCTGCGGAGCCTCGCCAACCAGGGACGCGACGACGCCGGCACCTGGATGAACCACGTTCGCCTTGGCTACAACTACCGGCTCGACGAGATGAGCGCCGCCCTCGGACTCTCCCAGGTCACCCGGCTGGACACATCCTGGCCCGCCGCGCCCAGGTCGCCGCCTGGTACACCGAACGGCTGGCCCGCATCGATGGCGTCACGCGTGCCCTACGTCGCGCCGGAAACCACCCGGATGAGTTGGTTCGTCTACGTGATCCGCCTCGCCGAAGGGATCGACCGCGACGCCCTGATCCCCGAAACTGCAGGAAGACGGCGTTCCCGTTCGCCCCTACTTCGTCCCGATCCATCTCCAGCCGTACTACCGCGAACGATACGGGTACCAGGCGGCGACTTCCCCGTCACCGAGCCGGTCGCCAAAACCACCCTCGCCATCCCTTCTTTACCGACATGACGGAGGAGCAGGTCGACTACGTCTGCGACCGCATCGCAGACCATGTAGTGCTCCTTGGCAATGAAGGTACTTGTCACTGGCGCTGCCGGTTTCATCGGATCCCATCTCGTTGAGCGTCTCGTCAACGATGGCGAAGATGTCGTCGGATTCGACCACTTCTCCAACGGTTATCGCGCCAATCTCGACCGGATCAACGGACACTTCCAGTTCATTGAAGGCGATCTTCGGAACACCGTTGAACTTGCGAAATGCCGTCGAGGGCGTCGAGGTCGTTTTCCACGAAGGCGCCCTTGGCTCAGTTCCTAGATCGATCGCCGATCCCCAAACCAGCTACGATGTCAACGTCATGGGCACACTGAATCTTCTTGGTTGCCGCTCGCGACGCCGGTGTCCGCCGAGTCGTCTACGCGTCGTCATCCTCGGTCTACGGCGACATGCCGTCTCTCCGAAACATGAAGGCCTCACCCCAATCCCCTCTCGCCATACGCAGTGACCAAGCTGTCTGCGGAGCAATCCTCGGAGTGTTCACGAGGGTCTACGGATCTCGAAACCGTTGCGCTTCGCTACTTCAACGTCTTCGGGCATTCCAAAACCCGCTCTCGCAATACGCGGCCGTGGTCCTGAAGTTTCTGACCGCACTTTCCCGGGGAGAACGACCAACCGTCTTTGGCGATGGCGAACAATCTCGCGGCTTCACCTATGTCGAGAACGTCGTGAACGGCAATCTGCTCGCGGTCACCGCACCCGGGCCTCAGGGCAAGTCATCAACCTCGCATCCGGATCAGACCGTGAAGGTCAACGACATGCTTCGCCAGATGGGCGACCTCTGGGTATCGATCCCGACCCGATCTACGCGCCTCCACGCCTGGCGATATCCGCGACTCGTTCGCAGATATCGCTCGGGCGCGGGAACTGCTTGGCTTCGACATCACCGTTTCCTTTGAAAGGGGCTCAACTCGCACCGTCGAGGCCTTCGTCACACTCGCCGCAGCCTGCACCAGCCACGGCCTGAGATACAAAGGGACTTCCTGGATGAACCATGACTGAACACTCTCCTCATCACATGGCCTCGATCCACGGCACCTGCCTTCGACGTCACTCACGGCTAGCCATCGAAACCCGCCAGGCCACCTTTGGCGTGATCGGTCTTGGCTACGTCGGGTTGCCGCTTGGCACCGCATTTGCTGCAGCGGGATTTCCGGTGATCGGCTTCGATGTCGACCCGGCACCGTCGCACGATCAACAACGGCGGCTCACACGTTGCCGACGTGCCCATCGACGATTCGCGACCTGGTCGATCGCGACCGGTTGACGGCAACCACCGACATGACACGCCTGCGCGAAGCCGACATCATCAGCATTTGTGTGCCGACCCCGCTTGGCAAGACCCGCGATCCCGACATCTCCGTACGTGGCCGCCGCCACCTAGCAGGTCGCCGCGACTTGCGCCGGGGCCAGTTGATCATCCTCGAAAGCACCACCTATCCTGGCACGACCCGGGAGATCATCCTGCCGCAGCTGGAAGCCACCGGCCTGATGGCCGGTGAGGACTTCTTCCTTGCCTTCTCGCCCGAGCGGATCGATCCCGGCAACCCGACCTATGGCATCACCAATACCCCGAAGGTCGTCGGCGGCATGGAAGCCGACTCGACCGAGCTTGCCGCCGCGCTTCTACGCGACCGCCATCGAGACGGTGATCTCGGTCTCGTCACCGGAAGCCGCCGAAATGGTCAAGCTTCACGAAAACACGTTCCGCGCCGTCAACATCGCCCTCGCCAACGAGACCGCCCTGATGTGCGACAAGCTCGGCATCAATGTCTGGGAAGTGATCGACGGCGCGTCCACCAACCGTTCGGATTCATGCCGTTCTATCCCGGACCCGGCATCGGCGGACACTGCATCCCGCTCGATCCGCACTACCTCTCTTGGAAGATGAAGACGCTCAACTACAAGGCCCGCTTCATCGAACTGGCCAGCGAGATCAACTCCAGCATGCCGGACCACGGGTCAGCAAGGTCGCCGCCGGCGCTCAACGAGTTCGAGAAGAGCGTCAAGGGTTCCACATCCTGGTGATCGGTGTCGCCTACAAGCCGGACATCGACGATGTCCGCGAGTCGCCGGCGCTGGACATCATCGCCCTCCTCCAGGAAGCCGGCGCCAATGTCTCTTACCACGATCCGCATGTAGCGAGCATTGCCGTACCTCGAGGCACGCTCACGTCGCAGCCATTGACCCAAGATACGCTCTTAGATTCCGATTGTGTAGTGATTGCCACCAATCACTCGATGATCGACCTTCAGCAGATTGCACAAGAAGCCAGGCTGGTGGTTGACACGCGGAAGACGATTAAGTCAGGCATCGGCGCTGATAGCCGTTTGCTGAGTCTCTAGGCAAGAGAATGTCTGCGAGCGAAAGTCGAGTTGATTCAGGAGCACGCAACCGAAACATGCCCGCTTCATTGCGGCGCAACTTTTCCTGGACGATGCTGGGAAACGTGTTCTTCGCTGGATGTCAATGGGCCATGCTTGCCGCACTTGCAAAGCTGGGATCCACAGAAATGGTGGGGCAATTTGCACTTGCAACCGCTATTGCCACGCCCATCATGGTGTTCTCAAATCTGAAACTGCGAGCGGTGCTCGCTAGTGATGCCAACGACGAATACTCATTCAGCGATTACTTTAGTCTTCGATTGATTACCACTTCTTTGCACTTGGGATAATCGCCGCAATTGCTGCCATAGGTTTGGGAACTGATCTCGGATGGGTCATTTTGTTTATGGGTCTTGCGAAGGCAATTGAAGCATTTTCAGACATATTCTTTGGGCTTTTCCAGCAGCGAGAGCAAATGAAGCGAATCGCGATTTCGCAATTCCTCAAGGGCGGACTCTCCCTTTCCGGTTTTTGGATCGATCGTATACGCCACGGATAATCTGGAACTTGCAGTCGCCGGAATGGCCACGAGTTGGGCTGCAATCCTGATTGCCTATGACATTCCTGCAACGTCTCAAGTACTTGGCGATTCGCGGCCACTTTCATCGAATGTTCTGTTTTCGGCATTCAGTCGCCGGAGGTCAAATTGGAATTCCGAACATTTGCGACACCTTGCAATTACCGCGCTTCCACTCGGAATCACGGTTCTACTGGCTGCTGTGAGCATCAGCATCCCAAGATACTTCATTGAGCATTATCAGGGAACGAACCAGTTGGGAGTATTTGCCGGAATGTCCTATGTCCTCGTTGCAGGAGGATTGGTCATTAACGCACTCGGGCAATCGGCAACGCCCAGATTATCAAAGATACTACGCCGACCAGAATTTCTCCGCGTTTCTGACTCTACTCCGCAAACTCATCATGCTCGGATTGTTTCTGGGATTGATTGGCATAGTGTTGTCAGTTGCAGTGGGCGGGCCAATCCTTCGACTTCTCTATAACGAGGATTACGTTTCGCAAACGGAATTGCTCGTTTGGATTGCAGTTGATGCCGCCGTCGGATACGCATACATCTTCCTTGGAACGGCATGCAGCGCAATGAGAAAATTCCTTATCGAGTTGCCAATTCATCTTGTATCTCTGGCGGTGCTCATCGCTCTCTGTTGGTTCCTGATTGGAGACCACGGAGCTATTGGCGCAGCCTGGGCACTCCTCGCTAGTGGACTGGTTGAGGGAGGAGCCTATGCATTGGTCATTGCGCGTGATCTTAGGAAAGCGACGATGCGTGAGAAATTTGATCCGAAAGCGAGAGTCAATGCGATCAGTAATTAGTGGGCTAATAGCCCGAATATCAAGTTCGTCGTGACCCTGTCAGCTATGCCAGGTCACTCGGAGTGAAGATTGGGGATCAATGTCGATTTCTCGGAATTAATGCTGGAACATTTGGGTCTGAGCCATATCTTATTTCTATCGGCCATCATGTGACAGTTACGAGTGGCGTCCAATTCGTCACACACGACGGTGGCGTTTGGGTGTTCAGAGAACAGGATCCCGACATAGATGTGTTTGGTCCAATAACTATTGGGAACAATGTCTTCATTGGAATTAACGCAATTATCATGCCTGGAGTCTCAATAGGCGAAAACTGTGTAATAGGCGCAGGGACCGTTGTAACTCGCAGCGTTCCATCTAATACTGTGGCCGTTGGAGTTCCTGCGCGTAAAATCGCGACGATTGACGAGTATCGAATTAGAGTCGAACAAAAATGTATGCGCATCCGGTCATTGCCAGCAGTCAGGAAACAGGAAATGTAGAACAGACATTTGCCATGTCAGTTGCAGGTGACGCCACTTGAATAATCCGACAAAAGTGCTTCATGTGTTTGGCCGAATGAATCGCGGTGGTGCTGAACTTCGCACGCTGGATGTAATGCGTCATATCGACCGTTCCCAATTCCAACTCGAATTCTGTGCCCTGAGTGGTCAATCCGGCGATTTGGAATGAAGCAAATTCGCTCGCTAGGTGGAGATGTTCATCTTTGCAAACTTGGCCTTGGATTTGGGAGGTGATTCCGTCACCTCCTCCTGCGTATTATCAAACCAGATGTTGTCCATTCTCATGTTTACTATGCTTCCGGATACATTCTGCATTTGGCGAACGCAGAAAACATTCCGGTCGAACTGCCCACTTTCGAGCAACAGGAGAAATTGGGAAAGACGGCTCAATCCGCAGGCAAGTTCAATCCCAGATTTCTGCGTCGTCTTGTCGACAAGAACGCCAACAGGATTCTGGCTGTGAATCATGCCTCCATGAACCTCGCCTGGACGCGACACATGGGCGAAGACGAAAGATGTAAAGTCGTGTACAACGGCCTGGACATCGCGCCGTACATTGCATCGACGGACGAATTCTCGGTGCGTGAAGAGTTCAATCTCTCTTCTGAATCACAACTGATCCTGAATGTTGGAAAGTTCAGCACCGAGAAAAATCACGAGAAGCTGGTTTCCGTATTTCACAATCTGAAGGCCGTGGAATCCCGAGCGGTGCTCCTCGTGGTTGGTCAAGGAGGAAATCGGCTCGAAGAGCAAATCAGAACCAAAGTGGGCGACCTTGGGCTGGCGGATTGCGTCAGATTCTTGGGACTACGATCGGATGTCCCCAGATTGATGATGCAGAGCGATGTTATGGTATTTCCATCGCTACGCGAGGGATTGCCCGGAGTCGTACTCGAAGCGCGTGCGGCGGGAATTCCCGTCGTTGCGAGTGATCTTCCCGGAATCAAGGAAATAGCAGCAGTTCTCAAGTCAGTTGAATGCCTCGATCCGCAAGCACCGGATGACCATTGGACTCAAGCCATACTTTCAGCACTTTCGGTTCCGTTAGTCGTGATTCTGCACTTCTATCATTTCGCAAGTCTGCGTTTGCGATCGAAGTTTGTTCGGATCAATTGGCAAGTGTCTGGCAAGGATTGTAGTGTGTCCACAATCCTGACTACATCAGAAAATGCCATTTCTTCCGATCGTCGGCTAATCTACTTGAATCTATGGTCGTTGGTTGGCCTAGTTGTAACCTCAATAGGGCTCTTTTGGCTTACCAATTACCATGACCAAATTCTTACGCTCGACTTTCAAACCTTGGGTGGAATTCTCTCCATATATGTGGCTGCATTGGTCGTTTTTGCGGTTGTGGTTACGCCTGGGGATATTTGGGCTCCATCTTCAGTATATTTGATCATGCTAGCCCTTTTTCACTTCGGGGCAGTCGCCGCATTCGTTTTGGGGCAAATCAGCGAAGAAATGGCTAAGCTGCTGGAGCGCTGGTTTTACAACGCATGGATGTCACAGGCAACAGTCTTGGCCGCCACCGGGATAACTGCGTGTTCTCTCGGTGTCTTCTTAGCGGGCTTGGGAACACGCCCTGTCAGCACGAGACAGCGACATTCAATCATAACGGGCAGTCAACGCACCTTCGCCTACTACCTCACTTGGGTAGGATTCGCCATGGTGTCCATAGGAGTGTTTGCCTGGTTTGCGTTGGTGGTCCGCAGCGGCGGGATCGGACTCCTGTTTGGGTCGTACGCCGACTATCTCCTTGCCACTAGCACCGTAGGGTCTACGGGATACGTTTGGATACTCTTGGGGGCAGGATTGCATTTCTCGCCGCCACCAGCGGCTCCAACAAGTCACGTCTTCACCTGATCGCATATATGTGCTTTGGTATTTTTGCGCTATTCGCTTTGCCGCTCGGCCTGCGGGGAGAGGTGCTCTTTACGACACTTGGTGCGTTGGTGGTACGAGCTCGTCGAGGATTCAGACCTTCCGCAAGAGCTACGATTGTCGGCGCGTTGATTCTCCTCGTCCTAATCTCAGCCATCCGGGAAGTTCGCCAAGTTGGAATAGGTTCCGTCCAAACGATCGTTGTGGGTGGCGGCTTGTTCGATGGAGTTACCGAACTGGGCTCGACGCTTCGTCCTGTCGTTGAGGTACTTGATTGGGAAACACCTAGCGACAATGGTCAAAGTGGAGCAACTTATTGGGCACCTGTTGATCGATTTTTGTGCACAATTCAGCTCGTTCGAGACTGTGTTCCTGCGTCCGATGATGATCGACTGATGAATGTAGTCGTTTCAGACAGATTGGGGCCTATCGGATTCTCTCCAATTGCCCAGGCGTATGAGAACTTCCGGGAAATCGGCATCATCTTTGTAATGGGCGCAATAGGTTTCCTTGTGGGATTGCTTAAACAAATGGAAGAACTCGCCTTTTGCAAATGCAATGACAGGATTGATTATGGTCGAACTGCTTATCAACGTCAGAAACGCATTTATGGCCTTACCTGCTCATCTCTTGTTTGGGTTTGGCTGTGTTTTCGCGGCATGGATTTTCACCGAGATGTTGCGCATACACCTTTATCGGTGAACGACCAATATTCAATTGAGCGTGAACTGTCCGAAGGTAAGACCAATTGAACGTCATTTTGGCATTCGAGCAAAGGTTCCAGCAGACCCCCGAAGGGCACATCTGGACAGCGTCAGGGTTCAAGAATTCGTTCTGGAATCGCTATCTGGAGATCTTCGACTCATCGCATTCTGGCTCGCACAGAATCTGTTGAGCAAGTCGATTTGGACTCCGAAATCGTTGGAACGGACCAAATCCAGGTCATTCCACTTCCGTATTATCAGGGTCCACTTGGATACTTATGAACATCAGGAAATTGCGATCAAGGATTCGGAAGGAAGTTGGACCGGATGATTCCGCATCGTTCGGCTCCCCGGTCCGATAGGCAGCGCAGTTCTTGACGTGGCGGGGGTAATAGATGGACGTCCTTGGGGTGGAGAGATCATCGGCGATCCGTATGATGTATTTGCGCCTGGTGCAGTAAGGCATTCATTGCGATCGGTCTTTCGCTGGCATTTCACACGAACTCTTGCTGCTCAGACAAGCAAGGCTTCTGCACTCGCCTACGTAAGCACCGGAACTCTTCAAGACCGCTATCCAGCCGGCCAACTGGCTTTTGCGACCAACTACTCCAGCATCGCCTTAACGAAGACGCATTTGCCGAACTCGGACGTACTCCCGATCCTTTTCCCAACCAATCGAATGCACCCTGGTTGGTTCCCTGGAGCAAATTTAAAGGGCGTGGACGTGTTGCTCAGGTCCATAAGGCGAGTGCGCGACGAGGATTGGATGTTCGTCTTACTGTTATAGGCGATGGACGACATCGCGCGGAACTTGAAAAGTTGGCGGATGACCTTGGCGTGGGCGACATTGTCACGTTCTCAGGCTTCATCGCCAATCGTGACCTGCTGACAAACAGGCTTGATAGCACCGACCTGTTCATTCTTCCGTCACGCACCGAGGGCCTGCCTCGCGCGATGATCGAGGCCATGGCGCGAGCAGTTCTTTGCATTGGCACATCCATCGGTGGAATACCGGAACTGCTGCAAGCCGATGAAATGGTTCAGCCAGGCGATGATGTATCCCTCGCAGAATTGATGATCGAGGTCGTTTCCAATCCGGCTCGCATGGCGGCAATGTCTGCTCGAAATTTGGGTAAGGCCCGGCACTATCACCACGATATCCTTCAAACCCGAAGGCGAGAGTTTTATTCATCCGTTCGCTCGCAAACCGAAAAATGGATTGAGTCCGGGCGCAAACGATGAGAGTTCTCCAGTTGCTGAAGACATCCGACGGAGTATCCTGGGCCCTTCGCCAAATGCGGGAGCTTGTAGCGCTGGGCGTCGATGTTCACGTCCTCATGCCAACCGATGGATCGCTCGTCCCACTCTATCGCGAAGCCGGGGTCGTCGTGCATGAGGGTCAGCCGAGCCTTTCCATCAGATCACCACATCGATGGCGATCTCTTCTTTGAAGATCTCACAAACGTTGTCTCGAATGTGAAGCCGGATATCATCCACAGCCATTTTGTCGGAACCACGCTCACGATGAGAATGGCCCTCGGCAAACGGCACAAGATCCCGCGTGTGTTCCAGGTCCCGGGCCCACTCCATCTGGAGCATCCATTCTTCCGCACCATGGAGATTCGCTCGGCGGGTCCTCGTGATTCGTGGATTGGATTGTGCGAATGGACCTGCAATCGTTACCGCCAGTCGGGCATTCCCAAGGAGCGCCTGTCTTCTGATCTACGGGACCGATCTTGAAGAAATACAGCGTCGTGAGCCCGGCAAACTCCGGACGGAGTTGGGCATCGCCGACTCGACGCGAATAGTCGGCATGGTCGCCTATATGTATGCTCCCAAGCGGTACCTGGGTCAGAAACGGGGACTCAAGGGACACGAAGACTTGATCGACGCCCTTGCAGTTCTTCGGGATCAGGACAAGGACGTGGTTGGGGTATTCATCGGTGGCGCCTGGGCTGGTGCCGATGACTACGAGCGAAAGGTGCGAGAGTACGGCCAGGAACGGCTTGGCTCGGCCGCATTCTTTCTTGGCAGTCGAAGTGATGTGCCCTATCTCTATGCGGACTTCGACGTCGTCGCCCACCCGTCTCATTCCGAAAACGTCGGCGGTGCCGCAGAATCTCAATTGCTTGCCGTCCCGACCATTGCGAGCAATGTCGGGGGCTTCCCTGACCTCGTGAAACCAGGAGAAACGGGCTGGCTTGTTCCCCCAAAGGATCCGGATGCTCTTGCCCGCGCAATTGGCGATGCTCTGGGTGACCCACTGCGTGCGAAGCGCTACGCGGACCAGGGGCAGGTATTGGCTAGCAAGTTATTTGACGTTCGGAGTACCTCCCGGGAAATCTTGGGCATATACACTGACATTCTCGAAAGGCGAGCAAACGGGTGACATTGGGAGGCAATCGCCAGGCAGTCAAGCGGAGTCTGGACATTCTGGCGGCGGGAATGGCCCTCATAGTTCTTTCGCCCGTCTTCATCTGGTCCTCGATTCAGGTGCAACGCAAACTCGGATCGCCGATCTTTTTCCGCCAAACTCGCCCTGGTTTGAATGGTGAACCATTCGAAATGGTCAAGTTCCGCACGATGCAAGACGCAACAAGTCCCGACGGGAAACCACTTGCCGATGCCGAGCGTCTCACAGACTACGGGCGGTTCCTTCGGCGCACCAGTCTCGATGAGCTCCCCGAGCTCTGGAACGTCCTCAAGGGCGACATGAGCCTTGTGGGTCCGCGCCCGCTCCTGATCGACTATCTCGATCATTACACCCCGGAGCAGATGCGTCGCCACGAGGTTCGGCCCGGTATCACCGGTTGGGCCCAGGTCAATGGTCGCAACGCGATTAGTTGGGAGGAGAAGTTTGCCTACGATGTCTGGTACGTCGACAACTGGTCGCTCTGGCTCGATATCAAAATCCTGTTCCTAACCCTCGTCAAGGTGTTCCGGCGCGAAGGCATTTCCGGAGGCGGGGTCGAAACCATGACCCGATTCGACGACAACAGGAATATCACCCAATGAGGCCGCTGTGGATCATCGGCTCCGGTGGCCACGCCAAGGTCGCCATCGACACAGCCCGCTCCACTGGCGAATTCGACGTCATCGGCTGCCTCGATGATGATCCGGGCCGGTTGGGTCAAACCATTCTGGGCGTTGCCGTTTGTGGGCCAGTCAACGAAGAATCGTTTCGGAAACACAGGATCGATAAGGCGATCATTGCGATTGGGTCCAACGCGGCCCGCCAGACAATAGCCACCACCTTCGCCAATCGCCTTGCCTGGGCCACAATCGTACATGCGCGCGCCTACGTAGCTGAAAGCGTTGCGCTCGGCGCAGGGAGCCTTGTCTGTGCCGGTGCAGTGATCCAGCCTGATGTCCGGATTGGTAGCCACGCCATCGTCAACACCAGCGCGAGCATCGATCACGACAGCACCCTCGGCGACTTCACCCACATCGCACCCGGTGCTCACCTTGCGGGCAATGTAGAGGTCGGCAATGGGACGTTCGTTGGTCTCGGTTCCAACGTGATCCCGGGTCGCAGGGTCGGCGCGTGGACAATCGTCGGAGCCGGGGCGGCAGTCACCAAGGACCTGCCAGCCAACGTCACTGCCGTCGGTGCACCCGCCGCAGTGATCGAGCAGCGTAACCCGGGATGGCACTTTGGGTAGCGACACCCTGGCCCGCTCCAGTCCGCTCCAATATGCCGTTTGTCTTGGCGGCATTTTCGGCGCATGGATCGCGATTGCGGTGCTTCGCCTGGCCGAGCCCGGACCCGCCGAGCGCACCCTCACCATCCACGGCGTCTACGACGAAGTCGGGCACTCCCTGACCGCCCTGATTCTCGCCCTCGCCCTGCGGGCCCTCCGCCTGCCGATCCCGATCTGGTCGGTCCTCATCGGTGGCGTGATCCTCGATCTGGGCCACGTCATGAACATGCTGGATTTCACCGAGCCGATCGCCGGCTCGTCCCGTAACGGCACCCACTCCGTCTTCATGGTGATCCTTCTCGCCCTCGTCGGCTTTATCGACCGCCGGCATGCCAACGTCTGGCTCGGAATCACCCTCGGCGCCATCTCCCACCTCTGGCGCGACATGGGCACCGGCCTCGTTCCCCTCGCCTGGCCCCTCACCGACCAGGTCTGGGGCACCTCCTTCACCCGCTACATGGTCGGCCTCATCGGCGTCGCCCTTGCCATCGTCGGCAGCGCCGCCCTGCTCGACACCTGGTCCCACGCCAATTCGCCGAACGAATCGACTCCTGCATCGTGATCCAATTGGCCCTCAGGGGTCAGTCGAACGAACCCAGCGTGTAAGGTAGTGAGAAACCACGCGCCACACGAACGGCGCGAGAAGGAGATCCACACCTCATGAACACCAACGGGACCCTGCCACTGTCGCGACGACGCGCGCTCACCCTCGGCGCCGGAGCCTTGGCCTCGCTCGCAATTCGGCCCACCTTCGCCCAGGAAGCGAACGCCTGGACATTCGCCGTCCTCGGCACCGACAAGCGAACGCCGGAAGATTCCGAGCAAACGGATGTCATCATGGTCTCCCGCGTCGATCTCGCTGCCGGAACTGTCCGCACCCTCTCTATCCCGCGCGATCTCTACGTCGAGATCCCAGGCGTCGGCAGTGGCAAAATCAACGCCGCCTTCAACTACGCCGTCAAGACCGATCCCGAACAGCGCTGGGATATCGGCGCCGCATCCACGGTGGAAACCATCACCCACAACTTCGGAATCGCCATCGACGGCGTCGCCCTCACCGATATGGGTGTCTTCCCGCAGCTGATCGATGCCGTCGGCGGCGTGACCGTCAACAACCCATACGCCGTCAAGGATGGCACCTTCGCCGACTTTCCCGAAGGCCCCATCACCCTCACCGGCGAGCAGGCCATCCGATTCTGCCGCACCCGCCACCAGGATGGCGATGGCGGTCGTGTGATGCGGCAGCAGCTGGTGCTCGCCGCGCTCCTGTCCAAACTCCAGGATCCCGCCATGCTCACCAAGGTCCCGGAGCTGGTGGCCACGCTCTCCGGAAACGTCGTCCGCACCAACATCGATGCCGCCACCCAGGCGAAACTGATCGACGCCATCCCATCCATCACCGCGGAGAATGTCGTCTTCGGCAACATCGAGGATCAACTCTGGTCCGGCTACACCTCCGGCGGCGCCTGGATCTACCAGGGCGATTGGTCGGCCCTCCCCGGCTACGTGCAAAGCTGGCTCGGCATCTGACCGAAGTCCATCGCAACAGTGGTTACGGATACAAAAAACGGACCGGCGATTGCTCGCCGGTCCGCTTTGTTCTGCCGTGGTTATGAGGGGTATGGACTAGTAGTCCATGCCGCCCATGCCGCCCGGCGGCATGCCGGCCGGAGCCGCTTCCGGCTTGTCGGTGATCAGGGCCTCGGTGGTCAGGATCATGCCGGCAATCGACGCGGCGTTGGCGACCGCGGAGCGGGTCACCTTCACCGGATCGGTGATGCCGGCCTCGACCATGTTCACGTACTCATCGGTGAGCACGTTGTAGCCGATCTTCTGGTCGCTTCTTCTCGGCCTGCAGCTGTCGCACGCGCTCCACGACCACTGCGCCATCGCGGCCAGCGTTCTGGACGATACCGCGCATTGGCTCCTCAAGAGCACGGCGCAGGATGTTGACGCCAGTGAGGACATCGCCCTCGGCCTTGACGTCATCGAGGGCAGCGATCGCGTGGACGAGCGTAACTCCACCACCCGGGACGATGCCTTCTTCAACGGCGGCGCGTGTGGCGCTCAGGGCGTCCTCAACGCGGTGCTTCTTCTCCTTGAGCTCGGTCTCGGTGGCAGCGCCAACCTTGATCACGGCCACGCCACCGGAGAGCTTGGCGAGTCGCTCCTGAAGCTTCTCGCGATCGAAGTCGGATGTGGTGTTCTCGATCTGGGCGCGAATCTGGGAGATGCGACCCTCGACTTCGCCCTTGTCGCCCTGGCCATCGACGAAGACCGTCTCGTCCTTGGTCGCGACGATCCGGCGAGCGGAACCGAGATCCTCGACGGTGACGCTGTCGAGCTTGCGGCCGACTTCCTCGGAAATCACGCGGGCGCCGGTCAGGGCCGCGATGTCTCGCAGCATTTCCTTGCGGCGATCGCCGAAGCCCGGGGCCTTGATCGCCAGGGACTGGAATCGACCCTGGAGCTTGTTGACGACGAGTGTCGCGAGGGCTTCGCCATCGACATCTTCGGCGAGGATCACGAGCGCCTTGCCCGAGCGGGCAACCGTCTCGATCGTCGGCAGGATGTCCTGGATCGACGAAATCTTCTTGTCGGTGATGAGCACGAACGGATCTTCGAACTCGGCCTCCATGCGCTCCGTGTTGGTCACGAAGTACGGGGAGATGTAGCCGCGGTCGATCTGCATGCCTTCGGTGAACTCGGTCTCGAACTCGAAGCCCTTGGACTCCTCGATCGTGATCACGCCGTCCTTGCCGACTTTCTCCATGACCTCGGCGATCAGCTCGCCGACTTCCTCGTCAGCGGCCGAGATCGAGGCGACCTGGGCGATTTCCTGGCGAGTCTCGACCGGTGTGGCGAGCGCGAGGACGTGGGCAACCACCGCATCGGAAGCCTTGTCGATGCCCTGCTTGAGCAACATCGCGTTGGCGCCGGCGGCGATGTTGCGCATGCCTTCATGCACGATCGCCTGGGCCAGCACGGTCGCCGTCGTCGTGCCGTCACCGGCCACGTCGTTGGTCTTGG
This sequence comes from uncultured Chloroflexia bacterium, assembly GCA_963763125.1. GTDB lineage: Bacteria > Chloroflexota > Chloroflexia > Thermomicrobiales > UBA6265 > JACCYX01. The sequence goes on along the minus strand of CAVXMV010000005.1, from coordinate 2,535,693 downwards.
TGGCGGCTTCCTTGAGGAGCTGGGCGCCCATGTTGGCGAACGGATCCTCGAGCTCGATCTCCTTGGCGACGGTCACGCCGTCGTGGGTCACGGTCGGGCCACCGAACTTCTTGTCAATCGCAACGTTGCGGCCCTTGGGACCGAGCGTCGTCTTCACGGCGTTCGCGAGAACGTCTACGCCGTCCTTGAGCGAACGACGCGCCTCTTCGTTGAATTCCAGCATCTTGGCCACAGTAAAAACTCCTTGTCGGTATTGGTGAACGTGACGTCGATCTTGCCGAACAGGATTAGGCGTTGACGACAGCCAGAACGTCCTTCTCGGACAGGATCAGCAGATCCTCATCCTCGAGCTTGAACTCGGTGCCGGCATACTTGGCGAAAAGGATTTCGTCGCCAACCTTGACGTCGAGCGGAATGCGATCGCCATCATCGTCGCGTCGACCTTCGCCGGCGGCAAGAATCGTTCCGCGCTGTGGTTTTTCCTTGGCGGTGTCCGGCAGCACGATACCGCTCTTGGTGGTTTCTTCCCGGCCTGCTGGCTTCACAACCAGACGATCGCCGAGGGGCTTGAGCTTGGATGCGGAATCCGACATGGTTCCCTGTCCTCCTGAGACATTGCACGCGTCCGATGATTTCGGACGTCTGACACACCAAACGCTCCACATGGAGCGTTTCCTTGTTTTCGGTCTCAAATCTAGCACAGCTTTTAGCACTCGGCAAGGGGTGAGTGCTAACGAATTGGCAAATCAGTGACCCAGAGTGCCAACCCGTCGACTCGAAACGTTCGTCATTGACTTACCCATCATGGGAGCAAGTCTCACCTCAATGGAAATGGACGCGATCTGGATTGGTAATCCAGATCGCGTCTCCAACCTCTGATTCAACGGGAACTCGACCAATTTCGGCTAGAAATCGGCGAGCATTTCCTCCGCGGTGAAGAAATCCAGCACAGGTTCGCCGTTCAGTTTCATTCCGTTCTGGGAGTCTGTAATGGCAATTTCTGCATTGGCCGGTAGTGAGTTGAAGGTAAACACGGCGATTGCGCCCTGATCCTCAAGGAGGTGCGCTTCTCGGTACGACATGATCTCTGTACCGTCTTCAAGGAAATCGCGCACCACCACTCCGCCAATCACCGCCGAACTATCTGCCAGAACGACCTCGGCGTCTGCGCTCAGGGACGTATCGGCCAGGAACTCTGCTGATTGCCAGATTTCCACAAACTGTGACGGTGTGACGTCCCCCGCCGCCAGGAACTGCACGGTAAGCAATGCCGGGGCATCCCCGGTCGAGGTCAGGGCCAGGAAATCAACACCGTTGACTTCATCCGATGAGACATGAACCTCTCGTTCGGTATCGACCGTGTAGGTACCCTCCCATGTCAGTTCGGCAAGGAACTGTGGGCTCACGTAATAGCCATCTTCAACCAGGCCCGTCCCGCTCGGGGCGTCTGGCTCGGTTTGGTCATCGGCAGGCTCGGTCGGGTCGGAGTCGTCATCCCCGCCACCGCGAAGCTTGTCTCCACGATTGGAAGCAGCTGGAGTTTCGTCCGCCTCGGGGGTGACCTCATCATCACCGGACTCTGGCGTTACATCGCCGTCATCGTCGCTGTTCCCCGTATTCGCCACCAGTTGATCCTGCAGGCCCTGTCCGTCGACTCCATCGAACAACCCTGCGCCGTCAAGGGCAAAACTGGACTGGGCGTCGGAAAACTGCGCGCCAAAGACAGACGCCTCGGATAGGAAGACGTAAGCAAATGTCGGGGTATTTCCGGAGCCCGCCCGGAACAAGGTAAAGGCGCCGAAGTCGAATCCTTCGATCGTCACCATGTCGAGAGAATAGGAGACATCGCCATATGAGCCGCGATCAATAGTGAAGTAGTCCCCCGCAGCCTCCAGAAAGGAATCCAGGTAAATGTCTCTGGCCTCATCTATGTTGAAATCGTTCGGCAGGCTCAGGACCGAAAGAACTGAGACACTTTGCGTGAGCGAGACAGACTCGACCTCACCGTCGGTAAAGGTCAGTTCGTCGTCATATGTCCAATTGCCGCTCCAGGATAGTGTCTGGCCACTCCTGAACTCGTACGTGTCCTCAGTTTGTACAGTAGCGTGCGCCGCGGTGAGCGTTGACATGGACGCAAGGATCATTGCGAGCACAATCAACAGAAACCGCGTCACATTTGTTGAGCGCAAGGTTTTCATCGCGTTGAGATTCCCCCAAATCCTTGTGCACTGACGTGATCGCCGAACTGCCAGGCAACTTAATGCAATGTCCGGAAATCCTTTGGCAAAGCCTATCACTTCAGGCAATCAGCGTGCTGTTAGTTCCCGATTCCGGCCATCCGTCGGTGACGAGGAACGGCGCCCCACCATTGACATCGATCTTATCCATGGCGTCATCAAATGAATCATTGAACTCCTCCGGCCACCCGATGATCTCCACGACCTGGATGGTGTTGCTGTCTCCGACCAGGCTGATCTCCACGATGTCCTGGACGATCCCGCCCTGCGCGGCGTAGGTGTACCCGATCCAGTAAACCCCGCGAATTGTCCCAGATTCCACGATTTTGATCGTTGGATCATCGTTCAAACGAAACTCGATGAATCGGCTGGCATATTCCTCCGGTGTCTCCCCCTGCGCCAAAATGAAGAATGCCTGGAATCGGGCTGAGTCGGTCACGATGCTCAGGCGATCCAGTGCATTGGTCGAGTCAGTTTCCATCGATGCCAGGTCTGCTTCCCATGGCGCCACCCACGTCACCACTGTCCCAAACTGTGGGCTGGCATACGTATTTGCTTCAATCAAACCGAGTTCGTGAGCATTGGGGGCCACACTTTCGGGAGCGCTGCCAGCTATATCCGTTGGCTCGATTGGAGCAACTCCTACCTTGAGATCTTGAGCCGAGGCACTTGAAGTCTGGAGGATCAATGACAGCACGATCAGAACCCACGCGCCTGCCAGCCTCTTGATCATTGATCTTGCTTCTCTATGGTGACTCATGATCGTGAACTCGTTTCCAAGATACTGTTCCTGCGGCGATCATCACGACGATCGAGACGGTGACGTCCAAATCCATAGGAGAAGAACGCCGGCTATGGGCTTCGGGTTGCGCTTCCGCCACGTGCAATCCACGGGTCGTGCCCGGGTTGCACCCCGCGGCCACCGCCATACCGGATAGAATGACTCTAGAGGAAATCGCCCAGCGATCACCTTTATTCAAACTGTTTCAACGTGCGGAAGGATGATGACGTGCCAACGGAGCGGACCAGCCAGGATTTCTACGCCCAACGCGTGCGGGACGCGAAGCCATCCCCCACGATTGCCGTATCGGATGCAGCGCGCAAGATGAAGGCCGAAGGGATCGACGTAATCGATCTCGGAGGGGGCGATCCGGATTTCATTACTCCTGCGCACATCCGCGAAGCGGCAATCGCTGCGATGAACGGCGGAGACACCCATTATGTCGGGGGAACGGGCACTCCAACATTCCGGAAAGCAATTGCTGCCAAACTTCTTCAGGACAACGGTCTTTCGATTGATCCCAACGGCGGCGTCATGGTCACCCCGGGCGGGAAGTTCGCACTCTTCCTGGCCGCCCAGGCGTTCGTTGAGCCAGGTGTCGACGTCATGGTGCTGGAGCCTGCCTGGGTCTCATACGTTCCCATTGTTGAGCTCGCCGGAGGGCGAGCGATTCACGTAGGCCTCGATCCGGATACGAACTTCGCGATCACCCGCGAGATCCTGGAATCCCACTTCACCCCGGCATCGCGTATCATCATGGTGAACTCACCGAACAATCCGACCGGCCGCGTGATGACCCGCGAGGAAATCGACATCCTGGCTGCGTTTGCGATCGAACACGATTTGATGGTGTGGACCGACGAGATGTACGAGAAAATCATCTACGATGGCCGCCAGCACTTCAGCATCGGTACCTGGCCTGGGATGGCAAACCGCACCCTCACTTTCAACGGGCTTTCCAAGGCATATGCCATGACCGGTTGGCGACTTGGCTATGTTGCGGGTCCCAACGACCTGGTATCCCAGCTCGCCAAGATAAACAGCCACGCCACGACCTGCGCCACATCGTTTGCGCAGGCAGGAGGCGCGGCCGCGCTATCCGGCCCCCAGAACATGATTTCGGATATGGTCGGTGCCTGGGATCGCCGCCGGCGCCTGATCACTGCTGGAATCAATGGTATTCGTGGCCTCCGGACGCAAATGGTCGAAGGCGCCTTCTATTCACTCGTTGACGCTCGAGAAATCGATGTTGACTCGATTCGGCTGACGGATCGAATACTGAAAGAGGTGTACGTCGGGCTTGTTCCAGGCGTCGCCTTCGGAGCATCGGGAGAGGGGCATTTCCGCCTCTCGTTCGCGACCAGCGACGAGGAACTCAAGCGTACGCTCACCCGGCTGACCGAGCTTTTTGGGTCACGATAGGCACTGAGGGATAGTCCTGGTTGCATCATGTGAAAGGCCATACGGCGTGACAATTGAAGATCGACTCACAGAGCTCGGCATTGAGCTCCCTACTCCCGTTCCTCCCGCAGCGAACTATGTCCGCTATGTACAGTCTGGAAAACTCCTCTTTGTCAGTGGTACCGGTCCGGCCGACACATCTCCCAAGGGCAAGGTCGATACCGAAGTAAGTATCGACGATGCCTATTTGGCAGCCCGTTCGGTCGGGCTGCAGATTCTGGCCACAGCCCAACAGGCACTCGGTTCGCTCGACCGGATCACCAGGACGATCAAGGTGCTGGGAATGGTCAACAGCGCGCCCGACTTCGAGTCGCAACCAAAGGTCATCAATGGTTGTTCGGATGTACTGGTCGAAGTGCTAGGAGATGCGGGACGCCACACGCGGTCTGCTGTAGGATTCGCTTCATTGCCGAACAGGATCTGCGTGGAGATTGAAGCAACCTTTGAAGTCGAGTAGGATTGGCCTTCACGCTGTAGAGAACGCTGCAAACGCAAGATCAGCCGTGCATTGATTAATGCGCGGCTGCTGTTCAATACACCAGTGGTCACAGCGCCGTTGCTTTTCGATTGCAGCAATTTGGGGAAACTGACATATGGACAACAAGCCGATTCCTGTAACCCGCGAGGGCTTTGAGCGACTGACCGCGGAATTGCAGGATCTCACCGACGTGAAGCGCCCGCAGATCGTGGCGGCTGTGGCCGAAGCTCGATCGCATGGCGATTTGCGGGAAAACGCAGCCTACGACGCAGCCCGCCAGGATCAGGCAATGATCGAAAAGCGCATCATTGAACTCCAGGGAATGCTTCGAAACGTCAATGTCCTGGACGACGCGAATGCGAGAAATTCCAACGGCGTGATCGGCGTCGGCAGCAAGGTTACCGTCGATTTCGATGGTGAAGACGAACAATACACCCTGGTTGGCGCCATCGAAGCGAAGCCAACTGCTGGCTTGATTTCCACTGAATCCCCGATTGGCCGCGAATTGATCGGGAAAAAGGCTGGTGACTCTGCTTCTGTCGAAACGCCTGGCGGTTCCATGATGCTCAAGATCAAGGCAGTTGAGTAAGTTTCGCGAACTTCCGCGGAAGGTGGTGCCGAAGCGGGAGCAATTTCGGGCAATCAAGAATACGGCCCGTCACCCGCTGTGGTGGTTACCCGATCCTGCCGCCCAGCAGGACGAAGCATTTCGTCGTGTCTGGCAAAATCTGCGAACCGTTCAGGAAGTCAGCGATGGGCGACACGATACAAATCCATGGCTTTCCCGCAACGGGAAGTTTGCGATGGCATGCGTTCGTGTGCCAGAGTCGTGCCTGGCTCCGGAGATATCTGGCTTGAGGGCGATGCTGGCAGAATTCCCCTACGTGCGGATGCATCCAGATTCGTTCCTCCACATCCCGGTTCAGGAAATCGGCTTCGTCTGCGACGAGCCGAGCCGGCGCGAGGAGCTTTCCGAACACCAGCTCGGTGAGTTTATCGCCATGTCAGCGAGACCGCTACTGGACTTCCCGAAGTTTCCGATCACCTTGGGACCGGTCAACTCATTTGCGGATGCGGCGTTCCTGGATGTTCACGATGACGGATGGCTTTCTCGTATTCACCGCCGGATGCTGGATTTTGCCGCATTTCCTCCCAGCACGAAGTATCCATACTTGCCCCACGTAACGCTGGCGCACTATGACCGCTCGGCCCCAATCGGTAACCTTCCCGCAGTGCTCGCCGAATGGCGCGATCTTCCGCTTGGAGGGTTTATGGTCGAACACGTCGATGTCGTATTGCTCGACACCAGCGAATCATTTCCGCCGTTCGAAGTCGTCCACGAGTTTCTACTCGGTACCACAAGGGCTACCGGTACGATCCCTACACGACCGGAGCTGCCACGCGATTAGCGTCGCCCGATCTTCGCAATGCAAAATCGGGTATACGCGTGGCGTACCGGCGAACCTGAACCACGTTTCAATTCGGGCGAACCTGGATCGAGCGCCACCATCGTTTGCCAGCACGAACTCTTCGAGGCTATTGTCCGCCCGTTTCCGACGTGCCCGCTATCGCTCCTGATTGGTCACACCTCGTCAGGCCACTGCCGCAAGTTGCTCAGCAACGGCGTCACCGAACGATGACGTAGTCGCGATGCCACCAAGCAGGTCCGGAGTAGTGATCCCGGATGAAATCGTGTCCATTACGGCGCGTTCAACGGCAGCAGCTTCAGCGGTCAGTCCCAACGATGTCCTGAGCATCAGGGCCGCTGACAGTATCATTCCAATCGGATTCGCCTTGCCCATTCCAGCAATGTCCGGGGCGCTCCCGTGAATGGGTTCGAACAATCCTGGGCGCTTGCCGGAGGCCGCAGGCGCCCCAAGACTGGCCGACGGTAGGATGCCAATCGAACCGCCAAGTACCGATGCCTCATCGGTGAGGATGTCGCCGAACATGTTCTCGGTCACAATCACGTCGTAGGCAGACGGCTGCTGAATTAGCTTCATGGTCATCGCGTCGATCAGCATGTGTTCGAGTACCACGTCCGGGTACTCGAGACCTACCTCTGTCACGACCGATCGCCACAATCTCGAAGATGACAGCACGTTTGCCTTGTCAACACTGGTGACGCGAGACTTTCGCGTACGCGCAAGATCAAACGCCAGTCGTGCAATACGTTCGATCTCATGCTCGCGATAGATCAGGGTGTCGACGGCAGCCCTGCCTCGCCGCTCTTTCCATTGCCGGGATGGTCGACCGAAGTAGAGACCGCCAGTAAGTTCTCGTACCACCAGCAAGTCGGTCCCCGCGAGGATCTCCGGTTTGATCGGCGTGGCATCGAGCAGGGCGTCGAGGACAGCAACTGGACGGAGATTGGCATACAGACCAAGCGACTTCCGAATCTTCAACAATCCCTGTTCAGGGCGCACCGGCAAGGTTGGGTTGTCCCATTTCGGTCCCCCAACGGCGCCAAGGAGGCTTGCATCAGCACTTCGGGCGACCTCGACATCCTGATCCCTAAGTGGTGTGCCGTAGGCATCGATCGCGACTCCGCCAATCAGGAGCTCTTCAAAGGTGAACGAATGACCACCTCTTGCGGAAATCACATCAAGCACCTTCCGGGCCTCGGCGATGACATCCGGTCCAACACCGTCCCCGGCGAAGACCGCAATCATTGCCGATATGGGAGTGGTGGATAGCGAGGTGAGAGAAGTCATGGAAGGAAACTCTCCTGAAATGGGATGTTGTTGTCTCAACTGGCCGCCAAAAGGTCGGCCACTACCAGGCAAAGTCGTCACGAAACGGACAACGTCTGATTTCAGACAAGGACAAGTTTGCAGTTTTTGGGTGATTCTGGACTTGGCCGGACGCGCCAAGTTCCTGGATTGCTAGTGCGTTGTCACGGGCATCGGGTGATCGACCGCAGGCTTCCAGGCGGGACGTGTCCGTTCGAATACCGTTATCTCTGCCTCGTGAGTGAGCGTAAGCCCGATATCATCGAGTCCTTCCAGTAATCGACGCTGCGTGAAATCGTCGAGTGGGAACGTTGACTCCAGGCCGACGGCTGGCGCCGATATCGTTCGGTTCTGGACGTCGATGATCACTTCCAGGAATGGATGTTCCGCGGCGGCCTCAAGCAGCTCGGCCCCGAAATCTTCTGGTACGACGACAGGTACAAGACCTGACTTTGTCGCATTGTTGCGAAAGATATCCCCGAACTTTGGCGATACCACCGCTTTGAATCCGTAGTCCATGAGTGCCCAAACAGCATGCTCGCGCGACGACCCGGTTCCGAAATTGGGACCTGCAATCAGGACCGATCCGCCGTCGAACTCTGGTCGATTGAGCACAAAGTTCGGGTCGGCCTCACGCCAGGCGGCGAACAGCCCTTCTCCGAATCCGGTTCTCTCCACACGCTTAAGGTAGACAGCAGGGATGATCTGGTCGGTATCGACGTCGCTTCGTTCGAGCGGAACCGCTCGGCCTTCGATCTTCTTTACAGGTTCCATAGGTCAAAGGTCTCCTGACAGGTAATGAGGCCAACTTGAACGATGTGAGGACGGATTGACCGGCATAGGACCGGCTACTATCAGGCCTTGCTACGCGATTGGCCCAACTACAGGTCGGCAGGAGTGGCGAAGGTGCCAGCGATTGCGGTTGCGGCGGCAACTTGTGGAGAAACCAGGTGAGTTCGTCCGCCCTTTCCCTGGCGTCCTTCGAAGTTGCGGTTGCTGGTCGATGCGCAACGCTCACCAGGCTGGAGTTGATCAGGGTTCATCCCGAGGCACATCGAGCACCCTGCCGATCGCCACTCAAATCCCGCCGCGGTGAAAATACGATCCAACCCTTCTCGCTCGGCCTGCGTCTTCACTCGCATCGAACCTGGTACCACCATGCCCCGCACCGAGCCGGCAATGTGCCGTCCCTCAAGCACTTGAGCGGCTGATCTCAGGTCTTCAATACGGCTGTTGGTACAGGATCCAATGAAGACAGTGTCGACGTGAATGTCGCGAATCGCGGTGCCCGCCTCAAGATTCATGTATTTGAGCGCGCGTTGGGCTGCGTCCCGGTCCCCGCCGGTGGCAAACTGCGACGGGTCGGGAACGAAGCTGTCGATCGGCACAACCTGGCCCGGATTGGTGCCCCAGGAGACATACGGTGCAAGCGTGTTTCCGTCGAGGATCACTTCTCGGTCAAACGTGGCGCCGTCGTCTGTTGGAAGGGATCGCCAGTGATCTAGCGCCATTTCCCACTCGGCGCCCTTGGGAGCAAACTCCTTGCCCTCAATGTAGGCGAAGGTCGTGTCGTCCGGTGTAATCATTCCAGCCTTGGCCCCACCCTCGATCGACATGTTGCAGATCGTCATTCGACCTTCCATCGACAGCGATCGAATGACTGAGCCACGGTATTCCACGATCGATCCTGCACCTCCACCGGTGCCGATCTTGCCGATGATCGCCAGGATCACATCCTTGGCGGTGACTCCGTCACGGAGTTCTCCATCGACCGTGATCGCCATCGTCTTCGGCTTCACTTGCGGAAGCGACTGGGTGGCGAGCACATGCTCGACCTCGCTGGTGCCAATCCCGAACGCAAGCGCACCGAAGGCGCCATGAGTAGACGTGTGGCTATCGCCGCAGACGATAGTCATGCCGGGCTGCGTAAGTCCAAACTCGGGTCCGATCACATGGACGATACCCTGGCCCGGATCGCCCATGGGATGCAGTCGAATCCCGAATTCGTGGCAATTCTCGGTGAGCTTTCGAACCTGCGTTGCGGAAATCGGGTCAGCAATAGGAAGTCCGATGTTCATCGTCGGCACGTTGTGATCCGCCGTGGCAATCGTAAGGTCAGGTCGTCGGACCGGGCGTCCCGCAAGTTTCAATCCGTCGAATGCCTGCGGCGACGTAACTTCATGAATGAGGTGAAGATCGATATAGAGCAGGTCGGGTTCGTCGACAGCCGAGTGAACGATGTGCTGTTCCCAAACCTTGTCCGAAAGAGTTTTTGGCGAGGACACGGGTTGCCTCCGATATGGTGCGAGTGCCGGGGCATGTGATGGCCCGGTTGAATGAACCAGAAACGTTCAGGGTGACGGCTGAGTTGCAATCTCCAACGACTTCGATCGACACTTGAGAGACACGGGCGGAGCAAGCTGCGCTGCCGCAGCCGTACAAGAACCACTCATACGGAACCCCGGGTCAACGCATGGCAAACCGGATCTCGTACGGGCGGATCTGGATCGACCACATGTCTGTTGGGGAGGTGTCCTTCCCGGTCGATCCAGATCCGCCCCTTTGAAAGCGAGCTGACCTCTTCAGCGTCCAACGAGGCCGGCACAAGGACAGCATCCCTACGCTTCCAGCGGCCTACGACCGGCGAACACGGCGAGCTCTAGTGCCTTGAACGCGCAGTCTACGTCGACAAAGCCGATCTCGCGAAGCCAGCCACATTGATCCTCGACCGGCGCGAGTATATTCGTCTCGGCATCCTGTCGATTTCGATAGGCTCTCTCGGCATCTTCAATTGTTTGACGGTCGCCCGCAAGCCCATGAATCCCTTCGACCAGCATTCGGTCAAAGGCTGCCTGATATTGCGCGTTTGGTGACTGCACGTGTTCGATATTGACGAACATCCCGCCCGGTCGAAGTACCTCAAAAATCTCTGCATAAAGTGAGCGCTTCCGCTCATGCGGCAGGTGGTGGATTGCGAATCGGGAGATCACCATGTCGAATGGCGCAGCTCTCTGTATGTCCGGCATCCACGCGCTTTCGATCATGTCGCCGTTAACAATTTCGATCTCGACCGGTGCGTCTTTGAAGCGTGCTTTCGCCGCAGACAGCATCGGTTCCGAGAAATCGACCAGCACCGCCTTCCTCACCGGGAACCGATCGATCATCGCCTGTGTTGCAATGCCGTCGCCGGAGCCAAGATCCAGCAATTGCTGGACCTCGACACCGTGAGCGCGAAGGATCCGTTCGGTGATGTCGAAATGTGCATCGACGAACGGTATACCCTTCCGGGATTGATGGTAGTTGTTCGACGTGTCCGCGCATTGCCAGACCACGTCCTTGCGGTCGGTGGCTTCAGTAGATTGAGCAGTCACCTCAGCTAACTCCAGCGCGACGTGGATGAACCCATCAGGATGGTATCCGGACGCTGCTCGGTGTACTGGCTCAGTGCGGCAAGGTAGGCCCTGGCACTCGCTTCGACAATGTCCGTGGCGAGGCCATGACCTGTGTAGATCTCGCCATCGACCTTGATTCGAACGTGAACCTGGCCCTGGGCATCTTCACCGGGCGTGACCGCCTCGACGTGATAGTACGTAAGCTCATTGTTGGCCTTGACGACCGAATCGATCGCCTGGAACAGCGCGTTCACAGGACCGTTGCCATGGGCATCGCCTGCGAACTCGACACCGTCGCGCTCAATCACCACACTCGCCGAGGCCGCGCCGCCGCTTCCGATGCTGGCGTTCCATCGCACAAGGTGCAGCTTGCTGTCGCCCAATGCGAGCTCGTCCGATACGAGGGCGGTGATATCCGCGCCTGTCACGTGCTTCTTGCGGTCGGCGAGTTCCAGGAATCGCTGGTACACGCCATCCAGCTGGTCGTCAGGCACCTTCAAACCGAGGTCATTCAGTGCGTTGCGGAACCCCGCCCGCCCGGAGTGTTTGCCGAGCACCAGCTTGGTACCCTCCCACCCGACGTCCTCTGGAACCATAATCTCGTATGTGGATCGATTCTTCAGCATTCCATCCTGGTGAATGCCTGCCTCGTGAGCAAACGCATTGGCGCCCACGATCGCCTTGTTGACCTGGACCGCGACACCAGTCAGGGAGCTGACTAGGCGGCTAATTGGCACCAGGCGCTGTTTCTCGACCCGGGTCCACGCGCCACCGTATTGGGAGGAGCGCGTCGCCAGTCCCATCACGACTTCCTCAAGCGCAGTGTTCCCAGCACGTTCACCGATGCCGTTCATGGTGACTTCAACCTGCCGCGCGCCTGCGCCAACCGCTGCCAATGTATTGGCCGTGCCGAGCCCCAGGTCATCGTGACAGTGCACCGATATGATGCAGTCCTCAATGCCGTCCACGTTTTTGCGCAGGTGTTCGATCAACGCGATGAATTCTGCTGGCGTCGTGTACCCCACCGTGTCCGGAACGTTGAGTGTCGTGGCACCGGCCTTGATAGCCGCGCCAAACACCTGGACGAGATAGTCCGGGTCGGAGCGCGTGGCATCCTCGCAGGAGAACTCGACATCACTCACGAAGCTTCGGGCCAGGGTCACCGATTCCGTGACACGATCCAGCACCTGCTGGCGGGTCATTCGCAACTTGTACTCAAGATGAATGTCCGACGTTGCGATGAATGTGTGAATTCGTGGACTCTCGGCCGATTTCACCGCCTGGGCGGCCCGTTCGATGTCCTTGGAATTGGCCCTGGCCAACCCGGCAACAGTCACTCCCTTGGCGCGGGAGGCGATGGCACGCACCGCCTCGAAATCACCTGGTGAAGCGGCCGGAAATCCAGCTTCGATGACATCCACCTTGAGCGCAACGAGCGCATCCGCAACTTCGAGTTTTTCGTCTGCGGTGAGTGTCGCGCCAGGCGATTGCTCCCCATCCCGAAGTGTGGTGTCGAAGACAATCACACGCGAATCCGGATTCGTTACGTTGCTCTCCTGGTCGGTCATGTCGTGTCTCTACTTTCGTGAGGTTGTTCTGTGCTGCGGCGTCCGATGGGTGCCCGGTGCGTTTTTGTCGGTGCTGGCCGCCGAGTAGACGGCCAACACCAGGCTCCCTTCGGAACCGTGCTAGCTGCGGTTGGCAGCCGCCTGATCGCGAGCGGCCTTGCCGCTCTTCAGCCACGGCATCATGCCGCGCAGCTCACCGCCAACCTTTTCAATTCCATGGGACTTTTCAGCTTCACGTCGTGCAAGGAAGTTCTTGCGGCCGCTCTCATTTTCGGCGATCCATTCCTGAGCGAAGGTACCGTCCTGAATGCGGGCGAGAATCTGCTTCATCACCTTCTTCGTGTCGGCATTGATGACCTGCGGACCAGCGTAGTAATCGCCCCACTCCGCGGTGTCGGAAACGACTTCGCGCATGTGGGTAAGACCGCCTTCGTAGATCAGGTCGACAATTAGCTTCATCTCGTGGAGGCACTCGAAGTAGGCGCTCTCCGGCTCGTAGCCGGCTTCCACCAACGTCTCGTATCCGGCGGTGATGAGGGCGGCCACGCCGCCGCACAGCACTGCCTGCTCACCGAAGAGATCGGTTTCGGTCTCTTCCTTGAAGGTGGTCGCAAGAACGCCCGCGCTGAGAGAACCGATTCCTCTCGCGTACGCGAGCCCCACCTCCTTTGCGCTGCCACTGGGATCCTGATGGATCGCGATCAATGCTGGAACGCCAACACCCTCCTCGTACAACTCGCGGACACGCTGTCCGGGAGCCTTTGGCGCGATCATCGACACGTCGACATCGACCGGGGGTTCGATTTGGCCAAAGTGAATGGAAAAGCCATGGGCAAACATGAGTGTCTTGCCCGCGGTGAGGTAAGGTTTGATGGATTCTTCGTAAATTGATTTCTGCAAATGATCTGGAACCAGCACCATGATGACGTCGGCTGCCTGGGCGGCGTTCGCCACGGAGTCGACCGTCAGGCCTTCCGCCTCTGCCTTGGCCCGGCTCTTGCTTCCTTCATGCAAACCAACGATCACGCTCAGGCCGGAATCTCGCAGGTTCAGCGCGTGCGCATGCCCCTGGGCGCCGTAACCGATGATGGCGATTGTCTTGTCCTGAAGCGGGCCAAGCGTTGCATCGTTTTCGTAATAGATCACAGCCGGCATCGAAAAATTTCCTCCTCAGGCAACAAGCGCTGCCCTCGCAAATGACCGCGACGTCCATCGCCGGCGGTATGGTGATTCACAGGAAATCGCGGGAATCCGATCGAACAACGGAAACGGGAGCGTTTGCCGCTCCCGTTTCCCGTTTCTAATCCGCCACAGCGTACGAGCCATCGCTAATACGGTCAATACGGCCTTGCTTGGCCGGTGCGGATCCGCGAGACATCGCGATCTTGCCGCTCCTCGCCATTTCGCGAATGCCGAACACACGCATCATCGCCAGGAAGGAGTCGATATGGTCTTCGCTGCCGGTGGCTTGGATCATCAGGGTGTTCGGCGTCGCATCCAGGATTCGGGCGCTGTAAATCTCCGCAATCTGAATCACTTCAGAGCGGGCGGGACCCTTGGCCGCGACCTTGACGATCACGAGCTCACGAGTAATCGCATCTTCGGCAGGCACATCGGTGACCTTCACGACTTCCAGCAACTTGTACAGTTGCTTGCCGGCCTGCTCGACCTCGCCATCCTCACCTGTGACGATTATCGTCATCCGGGACAATCCCGGCTGCTCGGAATGGCCAACGGTGATCGAATCGATATTGAAGTGACGACGTCGCATCAGCGACACCACTCGGTTCAGGACTCCGGGCTGATCCTCGACCAGCACGACGAGGGTGTGTGTCTGTCGCATGGCTAGAGATCCTCCTCGGACGGCATGTGCATCATTTCGGAATTGCTGGCGCCCGGCGGCACAATTGGGTAAACGTTGGCCTCGGGATCGATCACGAACTCAACGAGGACCGGTCCCTTGATCGACCGCGCCCTCTGGATGGCCGGGATTACGTCGTCGCTCCGGGTAACCCGGATACCGGTGGCGCCGTATGCTTCCGCGAGTTTGACGAAATCCGGTGCACTGATCGCCACCTCGGAATAGTTTCGGTTCTGGAACAGGTCCTGCCACTGGCGAACCATTCCCAGGTACCCGTTGTTGATGATCGCGATGTTGATATCGAGGTTTTCCTGAACCGCCGTGGCCAACTCACTCGACGACATCTGGAAACCGCCGTCACCGATGACCGACCAGACCTCAAGATCAGGACGACCCATCTTGGCGCCAATCGCGGACGGCAACCCGAATCCCATCGTGCCCAGTCCACCGGAGGTGATCCAGCGCTTGCCGTGCTTCACCCCCAGGAACTGGGCAGACCACATCTGATGCTGCCCGACATCGGTCGTAACGATTGCTTCACGATCGGTGACTTCGGCTATCGCCTTGATGATCGCGTACGGCTCAGGTGTCTCGGGCACGTCTTCCAGTGCCCGTTCGAGAACGATGTTTCGCTCACCGTGAATCCAGTTGATCCAGGCGGAATGGTCCCGCGACTGGACCTCGTTGGCGAGCAGCTGAAGTGCTTCCCCGGCATCGCCCACGACAGGCACATCGGTTCGGATGTTCTTGCCAATCTCGGCTGGGTCGATGTCGACGTGGACTATCTTCGCGTTCGTCGCAAATCCCGCGACCTTGCCGGTAGCCCGGTCGTCGAAGCGGGCCCCGATATTGAGGAGCAGGTCGCATTCTTCGAGGGCGCGATTCACATGGCGGTGGCCATGCATACCCATCATGCCCAGCGACAACGGATGTTGCTCATCCATGGACCCGAGCCCCAGCAGGGTGTAGATGACCGGTATGCCAGCCAATTCGGCGAACCGCTTGAACTCATCCTCGGCCTTGCTGAGAATGATGCCGTGACCAGCCATGATTAGCGGCTTTTTCGCCTTGTTGATCGCGTCGGCTGCCAATCGAACCTGCCGGATGTTTGGCACGATATTTGGCTGGTAGCTCTTGCGACCGGTCTTCTTCGGATAATCGAATCTGGCCTTGGCTAGGAAAACATCCTTGGGAATGTCGACCAGCACGGGCCCTGGACGGCCAGATCTCGCGAGGTAAAACGCTTCCTTGATCGTTGGCGCAATATCTTCCGCGCGACGAACGAGGTAGTTATGTTTGGTGACCGGCAGGGTGATGCCCGTGATGTCAACTTCCTGGAAACCGTCCCGGCCAATCAGCGACTGATTAACCTGGCCGGTTACCGCCACAATCGGCACCGAGTCCAGGTAGGCATCGGCGAGCGCCGTGACCAGATTGGTGGCCCCGGGACCGGAGGTCGCGATGCAGACCCCAACGTCGCCGGTTGCCCGGGCATAGCCAACGGCTGCCAGGCCAGCCCACTGTTCGAAGCGCACGAGGACATGTTTGAACCTGGCATCGGGAATGGCGTCGTACAAGGGAATGACGGCACCGCCCGGGTACCCAAACACGGTGGTAACACCCTCAGCGTCCAGACTGCGGCAAGTGATTTGGGCGCCACTCAGGATTTCCTGAACAGGTTTGGAATGCGCGTCGGCTGTTTGCGCTTTTGGTGCTGCCGCTTGTGGTTCGGCGACGACCATGCTGTTGCTCCGTTTCCATATTCACCAGCACGTACCTGGTGATCCATCCGCGACGGCGCGTGTCCGAAATGTCCACCATGTCGAAAGTGAACTGCTGGCATCTCCACAGGCCACTCGTCGAAGCGAGTTCCTGCCGGTCAGCCGCGCTCCGGCATCCCCTGCATCGGGTCTCCTGGAGGCTTCGAATGCGTCCCGGGCGACATTGGTCGGTAGCATCAAAAACAAAAAGGCCTCCCGATGTGAGGGAGGCCAGCGATTTCGTGAGATTCGTATTCGATTCGGCTATTCAGCCCGCTGTCCTCCCGCACGCCAACCGCTCCCTACTGGGAGCGAAATAAGTACGAGGCTAATCAAGCTGGAAGGGCCGAAAGCTGAATGCATCCTGGAGTCTTTCATCTCAGCGCGGCGGGCATATCCCCGCTGCTTCGATAGTACGGCGCGCCCATGCATGGTGTCAACCTTTTTGGGCGTTCAGTCCTCGCTGAGAAGCGTGTCGTCCATCGGCAGCGGCAAATGGCCGTTTTGCTCGGGGCAGACATGGCCTTCGGGATCCATGGGCTGGCCACACATCGGGCACATCGGACGGCCAGCAGCGGCAAGAGCGGCCGCATCCCTTGTCAACTCGCGCGCCTGTCCCCGCGAAAGTCGCATGTTCAAGCCAGGGTCGGAGTCATCGTCCTGGATGTCGAACGCGTGAATCACGATTCGGTCAGCGGTTTCCTCGAAACCCAACTCAACACGACCTAACCGGAACTGGTTGTTCGTGGTTTCATCGAACTCGCCAGGAGCGCCCCCGGAGTCGAGATCAGGACCGCTGGAGGGGACCTGCTGCAGAATCTGCCCGATCGCCATTCCCAACGCCTGCATTTGCTGCTTTTCCATCCAAATGATGTAGGTCTCGTCGCTGACTACCACGATCAGTCGAAATCGTCGCTGCCCCGGTTCTCCGAGCGCTTCGGCACGGAGACGTTGAACATCGTGTGCTGAGCCGAAAAACGGTAAATCGTCGTTCATCTACGCAAGTAGCCTCGTGGATTGGGGAGGGTCGAGCCATCAAGACCAGACGCCGCCGGACTGGCGGAAACGCATCCGAAAGAATAGCATGCATGGTGATACCCACCCCCGGGAATGGGTATCACCTGTCTCTCCGGTTCCGACTACGTTTCCTACCCTGGCGTCCCCTGCGACTTCGTGTCGCCAGCTTTCGCCTTGGTCACGGCTTCATCCTGTCCATTCGGAGTCGAATCCGGGTTGACCGGTTCGGCCTCCACCCGAGGGGTTGGCGGATTCCTGGGTTCCGGCTTGCGGGCGGGTACGGTGGTTTCCGATTTCCCTGCCGCCTTTTCCGGTTCCTGTTCCGATTTACGGAACGTTGAGCCAGTCTGCGGCACATTCTTCAGCAGATCTTCGATCCGGACACCGGTGAGGGATTCGAGCATCGCCGGGAACTGGGCAATCATGGAAGTGACATCTGTCGCAATCCGGTTGACGCCAGTGCCCTGTCCGTTGCTATCGGCGCCGGTGGAAATAACGGTGATCTTGTCAACCTTGGTGAGTGGCTCGGCGAGCGCCCGGACAACTTCCGGCATCTGGGCAAGCAACTTGTCGAGCACTGCCGCCTGGTTGTATTCCTGATAGGCCGCAGCCTGGAGCTGCATTGCATTGGCTTCGGCCTGTCCCTTGGCCTGGATGATTTCCGCCTGTGCCACACCCTGGACCCTGATCGCGATCGCTTCGGCTTCAGCCTCAAGCTTGATGGCCTCGGACCTGGCCGATGCCTGGAGAATCGCTCGCTGCTTCTCGGCCGACGCTATCGTCTCAATTCGTTGTTTCTCGGTTTCGGCGGCCCGCAGCACGGTGGCGATCAGTTCCTTTTCGCGCCGGAGGATTTCCGCTTCCTGAACGGCAGTCTCCCCTTCCTTGCGGACACGTTCGACGCGAACAAGCTCTTCAACGATGCGCTGCTGCTGGACGTTAGCCTGGATTTCGTAGGCCTTGTCGGCCTGGGCTCGCTGCTCCTGGACCGATCGATCGTACTCGGCCTTCTTCAATTCGAGATCGCGAACCGCCTCAGCCTGTTTGGTCTGGCTCATCGACTCCGCCGTAACTTTCTCCTGTTCAGCCGCGGCTTCGGCGATTCTGGCCTCACGCATGGCCTGGGCTCTCCTGATCGAGGTGTCGCGTTCCGCCTCGGCCACGGCGATGTCCGCAGTGCGACGGACCAGCGCCACATCAGGCTTGCCCATATTGAGAATGTACTCGTTGTTGTCTCGAACCTCTCGAATGGTGAACGAAATTATGGCGAGGCCCATCTTGGCGATATCTTCCGCCACATTTCCGCGCATCCGATCGGAAACCATTTCCGGTTCCTTCACGATCGACTCGACCGTGAGCTGGCCGACAATGCCACGAAGGTGACCTTCCATTACCAGTCGGATCAACCCTTCGCGCTCGATCGGGGTCTTGGTCAGGAACTGCTCGGCCGCCGTAAGGATACTGACGGGATCGGACTGGACCTTGATCTGTGCAACCGCCTCGACGTTCACGGCCACGCCCTGGTTGGTATAGAGATCCTGGGTTGGCGCAACGTCGAAGCTCATAAGTTCAAGTGAGAGCTCGCGACTGGACTGAATCATCGGCCAAATGATCTTGCCGCTTCCCTTGACGACCTTGGTGCCGCCGAACCCATAGACGATCAGTGCCTGGTTCGGCCCGACCTTGCGGTAAAGACGAGCAACCAGGGCAAGGATGAGCATGAGGCCCAATACCAGAACCGCGACCCCGATGAGCAATGTAACGACTTCCACCAGATGAGCCTTTCATTTACCGATTTGCAACTCACTGCGCAAATTACCAGTTAAACCTGACTGGATGACGTCAAACGTGATCACACAGGTATCCGTGGATAGCGAACGTCAATTCCCTGGCGTGGTGGCTGAACCTCCGCCATTCAGCAATCCTTCGAACGGTTCCACTACCGCCATGCCTCGTTCAACTCGCAGCACCAACACTTCAGTCCCGCGACCGATCGATTCCGCGGAAGCGGCCTTGGCGGACGTCACCATCCGTGTGCCTCGCTGCTCCCAAACGATTTCTCCGACACCTCCAGGTCTGATCGACGAGGTGACACGAGCAAGCACTCCCACCTGTTCGTAGTCCTTTGGATTCAGCGTATCGTCTGGGGAACGGAGCACCTTGCGGATAAAAAGGAAGACGAGCCAACCGGCAAACAATCCGCCGGCGATGGCCAGCAGCAGGCTGAAAAACCAGTTCCAGCCAAGGCCATTGCGCGCAAGGTAGCCGACACCGCCGAACCATGTGACGAAGGCAAGGATCGAGCTGACATTGAACAGGTTCGCGAACCCGTGATCGCCTAGGCTATGGTCAGCGCCACCGTGGTCGACGCCGAGATCGGCGACACCAAGGACGAGCGATCCGATGGTGAACAACATCCCGAACAGGAACGTGCCGAGAAGAATGGCATCAAGGGCATCGTTTATCGGAAACACCGTTGTCTCCTCCCGCTTCAGGATCTCACAAACGAACGTCGATGATCGCAGACACTATATGTTCGGCCATAGTCAATTGTACCGCGTTCCTCAGCGAGGGCCTGGTCGATTTGGGGCGCACGTCCCGGGATCCCGGTCCATCTGACTGCATCAGGTTGCCGGGTTCCGGCGTCAAGTGCCATGATGTGACTCGACAGTCGATCTTGCCGACGATTCACTCGATCTGTCGTGATCGCTCCCCATCCGAGAATTTCAATGATTTCAGCCCGGCACAATCGCTCCAGTTTCCAGGTTCAGGGCGCGACCAACGAACGTTGGCGTGACTTCGACTTCATGTTGTTTATCACCATGCTCGTGCTCATGGTGTTTGGAACGATCACGGTGTGGAGCGCCGTTGGTCTTCCTAATCCTGCCACCCTCAACATCGGCACTGAGCAATTCCTCTACGGCGTTGTCGGAATCGTGATGATGCTCATCGTGGCATCGATTGACTATCGCTACTTCGAATCCACCGCCTGGATTCTGTACTCGGTCGGGATCCTTGGATTGCTGTCCGTTCTGAGTCCACTGGGTGTGGCAATCGAAGGCACCGGGGCGAGGAACTGGATCAGCCTCGGCTTCACGACCATCCAGCCATCCGAATTCACGAAAGTAACAACGATCATCGCGTTGTGCGCCTTCGTTTCATCGCGCGGGGAGGCCATGAAGGAATTTGGCAACTTCGTGATTGCCGGCATGATCGTTGCCCTTCCTACATTCATCGTCCTGATTGGGCCGGATCTCGGCCAGGCAATGGTCTATATCTCATTTTGGGGAGCCTCCCTGCTGGTTGCTCGTACCCGCAAGCTCTACATCTGGGCGGTAGTTGCGTTGATGCCAATCGCAATCTGGTTCGCCTGGCAATTCGTATTGCAGGATTACCAACGGGAGCGCCTGACCTGTTCGCTGAATCCGGAGCAATATGCGCTCACCTGCGGGTACCAACCGATTCAGGGCCGAATCAGCATCGGGGCCGGCGGTCTCGTAGGCGCCGGGCTCGAGGGCGGTACCCAAAGCCAGATGAATCTCCTGAACGTGCGGGAATCGGACTTCATCTTCGCCCATGCGAGCGGCATGTTCGGATTCCTGGGGATGATCGCCTTGTTCCTGGCGCTGATGATCTTCCTTTGGCGAGGGCTGATCGTGGCCGAGGTATCCCGCGATCACTTTGGTCAATGCCTGGCCGTGTGCATCGTCGGCGTTTTCTTCTTCCAGGCGTTCCTGAACATCGGGATGAACCTGGGCGTGATGCCGGTTGCTGGCATTACCTTGCCATTCGTGAGCGCAGGCATTTCGTCGCTCTGGAGCAGCCTGATTATGGTCGGCATCTTGCAGAGTGTCCGGATGCATCATCGGAGGCTCGCCTTCCACCGTCGCTAACGGGAAGGACTCGTCTTCGCAATCCGTTGCACCAGATCATACGCATCGGCGGCGGGCATGCCCGATATCGTACTCAACTCTCGGGCAGCCTTGCTTGGTTTTACGCCCTGGGCCAGGATCATTCTGGCGATTGACTCCACGTCGTCGGTCTTCATACCCGATTCCTCTGCAGCAGCCCCAATCACCAGCACGACCTCTCCGCGAGGAGGATCGATCGCATATGCCACTGCGAGGTCGGCGACGGATCCCGAACGTATTTCTTCGTGCAGCTTCGTCAACTCGCGAGCCACGACGGCGGACCGCCCTGGAGCGGCAACCTCAAGCTCGGCGAGGGTATGGGCAGTTCTCAGCGGAGATTCGAAAATCACGAATGGATACCCTGTCGAAATCGCCTTGCCGAGGGCAATTCGTCGTTCCTCGCCAGAGCGGGCCATAAAACCGACAAACACGAACGGGCCCGGCACGAGTCCCGACGCACTAACGGCCGCGATCATCGATGAAGGGCCAGGCACAGGAACCACACGATGTCCACCGGCGATCGCTCCTGCGACAAGTTCATGCCCCGGGTCGGCAATCGCGGGTGTTCCTGCATCGCTGATCAACGCCACATCACCGGCATCAAGTTCGGCCATGATCCTGTCGGCGCGCGACGCCCGATTGTGGTGGTGGTAACTTATCATCGGGGTTGCGATCCCAAATTCCCGCATCAGCGTCGCGCTGTGGCGTGTGTCCTCCGCTGCGATCAATGAAACCGAACGGAGCACCTCAACTGCACGCGGTGCCATGTCTCCAAGGTTTCCGATAGGTGTGGCAACGACATACAAGGTACCCATGGCATCGCAATCTCATTGTGGAACAGATGTTCGCCAACATATACTGAGCCGACATCACCCGCGACGATTGCTTGTCCGGCGGACATCATCTCCCAAGCGCATTATCATTGGACGACCATCGTGGGTGCGACCTACGGTCGATGCTCGACGAGTACCTCGGGGAACGTAGGCATCCTTCCACGCCGCTTATGGCACACCGGGTTGGGTTCACCGTTGCACAATGGAGACAGGTTCACACGTTCATGAGCGATGCTTCCCTTTTCGATCTCACGGCACACGATTCTCCAATGCAGGAAGGATCGAAGGGCACGTCGATGCCGCTGGCCACAAACTCGCTCTATCGCAAGTACCGGCCCACATCGTTCGCGGACGATGACCTGGTTGGCCAGGAACACGTCGTTCACACACTCCGCAATGCGATCGCCCTGAACCGGATATCCCATGCCTACCTGTTTTGCGGACCTCGTGGCACAGGAAAAACGACGACCGCACGGTTACTGGCCAAAGCCGTCAATTGCCTCGCTCCCGACCCAAAGGTACGACCGTGCAACGTGTGCGCGGCATGTGTTGCGATAAATGGCAACGCGACAACGGATGTGATCGAAATCGATGCCGCCAGCAATCGTGGCATCGACGACATCCGTGATCTCCGCGAACGTGTAAAATACGCCCCGACCCAGCTCAAGACCAAGTTCTACATCATCGACGAAGCGCACCAGATTACCGGCGCCGCTGCGAACGCATTCCTGAAAACCCTGGAAGAGCCCCCGCCGCACACAAAGTTCGTATTGGCCACGACCGATCCTGAAGAGTTGCTCCAGACAATTGTCTCGCGATGCCAGCGATTCGACTTCCGGCGCATCAACAGCGAAGCGATGATCTCGCGGTTGCGCACGGTGGCAGGCAGTGAGGACATCCAGATCGAGGACGACGCGCTCCCTGTGATCGCACGCCAGGCAACTGGTAGTCTTCGCGACGCACTTGGCATGCTCGACCAGATTGCGGTCTACCGGGAGTCGGCCGACGGGAGTGACGGACCGATCACTGCCGAAATGGTGCGAACCGTACTCGGAGTCAGCCGCAACGAGCGCGTCGAGACCCTGGTGCGATCACTTGCGGATCGTGACCCGGCTGCCGGGCTTCGCGAAATCAGCGCTGCCGTGGACGCTGGCGACGATATCCGGCAACTTGGTCGCCAGCTGGTGGCCTACATTCGTTTGCTCCTGCTCCAGAATGCAGGCGGAACGGTCGATGCCGATGAGACGGCGAAAGAACTCGCCAGCAGATTCTCACTGGACGAATTGGCCGGCCTCATTCGCCAGTTGTCTGATATCGACTTCCGCGCAAAGCGATCGGCATTTCCGCAGTTGCCGCTTGAGATCGCGATCGTAGAAGGATCTCAACGCGGCCAAACTCAGGCTGCCAGCAACACCCCGATCCAGCAGAACCGTGATGACTCCGGTGGGTATGAGCGCGAATACCGTTCAGACGAGGGTCATCAGCCACCCAACGCTGAGCCTCCTCCAGCCACCAATCAGGCACCGAAGACATCACTTCGAGATCGGGTCCGAGGCACGGCGCCAGCACCGGATCGCGAGTCCGCGACACCTAGGCCCGCGACACCTGCACCGGAAATGGCCAGCTCCCGAAACAACCCGCCAGAACCCATCCAGGCCCCTCCACCCTCCACGGCGGTTGCATCAAAGCCAGGGGAACTCTCTCTCGCCACGATTGTCGATCTATGGTCGAAAATCCGTGCCGACGTCAAGGCAGTAAACCGCCGAATCGAGGCCCTGCTCCAGCAGGTCGATCCGGCCGCCGTAAACGGAACCCAGGTCGTGTTGGTTTCGCCCTACGAGTTTCACCGCAATCGGGTCAACACTGACGACGTTCGACAGGTTGTCGAGAGTGTGATCGGACGACTGGTGAATGCCAATGTGCAGGTCACCTGCGTGACCCGCGAGGAAGCACAGTTGATTGGCGGCGGGTCTTTGCGCATTCAGGAACCTGCCACTCCCCCTTCAGTGCAGAACTCACCGGAGTCGCCAGTTGCGGTTTCCGACCGCGGTGCCACCGCACCAGTCGAACGTGAACCGGTGAGTAAGGTGAAGTTGGTCGATGTTGTTGACGCCGAGGGTGTTTCCGAGCAGGCGCAAAAGGACAACCTGGCGCGAATCACTGCCGCCAAGAACATCTTCGACGCCGAAGAGGTCAAGGATTAACGCAGGCTTCAGGCAAACACCCAATACCTGATATGAAATTAGGATGAACCATATCTCGCAAGGGTGGATTGGCGGGCTCTAGGTCGAGCCGGTCCCTTGGTTACCTGCCCGCGTATATCCGCCCGCGTGTTCACAATCCACCAGCCAGGACCTGCTGCGACCCTCCCGAAGTTCGTAAACCGTGAAATTGCATCGTGCGTCTACCACGCGATTGACAAGAGTCGCCACAAGGTCGGGAGCCCTCCAGGGCATTTGGACCATTCTGACTAGTCGCGAGGCGTGGCCAAAGCAGGGGTACCTGTCCCGGGTGTGCCAAGGTCGGGAGTTGCCTCTGGTGGGGCTACATCAGGTGTGCCGACTATCGGCGTTGCCTCGGGCGTCGCTGGACCGCCTGGTTCGATCGTCCGCAGGAGCTGCGGGTCGCCTTCAAATGGCTTGAGGACAATCTCTCGCAACGCTCCGGTCTGCTGCTCCCACGCGATCCCTGAGTCCGTCCACCACACCTGGTCAACCCCGTCAGGCGTCCCCACAGGAACATTGTAGAGATTGGTTGACTTGAACGAGCGTATCCACAGGCTGTCGAACATCCATTGGTCATCGATTGGGATGGCAATAGTGTATGCAATCGATTTTCCATCCGGGGCTACGACAAAATCAACAATTGACGCCGCGGGTCCGCCACGACCCGGAGTCGCTACCAACAACTTGATTCCCGTATTCAGGTTGAGGGTGTAGAGCTGGCCGCTGGTGGGCGTTGATCCCGTGTCATGTTCGAGAATGTAGGCAAATCCGGAGCCATCTGGCAACCACGAAAACCTGGTGACTCTCCCCGGATTCGATGCATCCGCATTGGGAGGAACCACCTGAATGGCTGATTCCCCGTCGACGGAGGGGTCGATCACCCATATCACATCGTTGCCTTGCGAGCCGTTCGCAAGCAGGGCGATCTTGTCGCCTCGTGGTGACCAGGCGGCATACGTGATGTCATGGATTCGCTCAGGAACACGCAACATGGCTGCATCGCCGTTTATGTCGACCGATATCAGCTGGCGGCCGTCCAGTACCAAAAGCAACGAATTACCCTCTGCCGCCCAGCTAATCGTGCCCGGAATTGTCTCCCCGTAAAGCTCGCCTGAGACTGGAGTCGCCGCCTGAATTCCGGGATCGCCAATCGTCGACCATCGACGTAACTCTCTCCCCGTTTGGTCAAACATGACGACGTCGGCGCCGTCCGACGAACCCTCTCCGGGAATAGTCAATGCCGCTACGCGATCTCCATTTGGCGAGCTGGCGATGCCGGCAAACTGGCGCCCAGGCTCGGCCGGGATCACGGTATGTTCGCCAGGTCGAGTGGTGTCGACAATCTCAATCTCGCCATCAACGAGCGCGTAGATAACAGTCGGCGCGCCTCGCGCGTGAAGCAATGACTCAGGAGAGGCCAGGGGGGGATTAGTCGGCTCAGGATCTGGTTGTGTCAATTCGGTTGCTGTCGCCTCGGTTGCAACCTGCGTCGCCGGTTCGTTCGCAAACCGGCGGTCGTCATCGGTGCCAGAATCATCGGCGCACGCAACGATCAAACCTGCAACAATAACGAGGCTGATCAACCCGAGTATTCGCCTCGGCATCCGTGACCATCCAAACCACATCTTTTCGCGCGAAGTTGAAACCGTCACCTGGTCGAACTGCTCCGATGGTATTGATGGGCCGCGCGAAGCACACGACCACATCCGTTCATCGACTCTGTGAGGAACGAATAGCATGGAGCATCGCGGCCAACGGCAAGACGAGCAAGTCTATACCATCAAGCAGGTCACCGCGATGACAGGGGTGCCTGAAAACACCATCCGCTCCTGGGAGCGCCGCTTCGGCGTGCCAACTCCGGGCCGCACTGGCGGCAATCAGCGAACATATTCCACTAAGGATATCCAGGTCATCCAATCGCTTCAGGCTTCGAGAGAGCGCGGTCGAACGATGGAGCAAGCGATCCTTGATTTGAGAGCATCGGATACCCCGGATTCCGAAAGTCACGATCCGTTCCCGGTTACGCAACCGGCGACAGAGCGCTCACTGGCGGGTCAGGAAATCATCGACAGGATGATGCAAGCGATCGAGCACATTGACGATGTTGCCCTGAACACCATTCTCGCCGACGCCCTGTGGACATCGTCGGTCGAGGATGTTTGCTTCGAAGTACTGCTAACACTGGATGACGTATTGCCGGAACGCGAGATAGTGGGCAGTGTATCCCGTGTTCAGGACACATTCGGTCGGGACTGGGTTGCCAGGAAATTGCATGCTGCATTTGATGCCTCCAGGCCGGAGGATGGGCGGCGAAGCGTGATTGTCGCAGCGATGCAGGATTCCGAAGCCCGGCTGCTGTCGCTTTGCTACGCTATCGCGCTATCGCGAGCCGGATATCGGGTGCACTGGGCTGCGGGCAGCCTTGCTGCAAGGGATGTGAGTGAACTCATCACCCGTTTGGAACCGGCGGCGATCCTTCTGGTTGCTCGTTCCCGGCTCTCGAAGGTAGCACTCCGGGCAGGATTGGAAGACCTCATACAGGTGCGAAATTCTGGAGGCTGGTCCGGCATCGTGATGGTTTCCGGCCTGGAGGGCCAGGAGTTCGCCTTCGGGATCTCAGTCGAGCCCAACGCGAAGCACGTCATTGATCTCCTTGAGGAAAAATTTCGTGCAAATGCGGCCAATTTGCGACTCTTGAAACGTGAGTAATTCACGAATGAGCATAGTCACGTCAGGTCTCGACCAGTTCATCGCTAACCCACCCGCTTCGGCGTTGGGCTGTCGACTTGGGCTGCTTACGAATCCCTCGGGAATCGACCATTGCCTGCGAAGTTCGGTGGACCTGCTGTCTTCGGACGGAAGGCTGCACTTCACGGCATTGTTCGGCCCCGAACATGGAGTGCGCGGCGAAGCTCAGGCAAGAGAGCACGTTGACAGCGGTCTCGATATCGCCACTGGCCTCCCGATATACAGCCTCTATGGGGAGACGCAATCGCCCTCCCCGGAGATGCTGGCGGAGATCGATGTTTTGGTCATCGATCTCCAGGATATCGGCGTGCGATTCGCCACCTATCTCTCGACCGTGGCCCATGTGCTGGATGCCTGTGCAGTCCATGCCAAGCGTGTGATCATCCTCGATCGTCCCAATCCGCTTGGCGGCAACCGGGTAAGTGGCAATATGCTCGATCCGGAATTCGCTTCCTTCGTCGGTATTCACCAGGTGCCGATCCTGCACGGACTCACACTTGGCGAATTCGGTCGCCTTTGGGCCCGTGATCATCAATTGCCATCACCCGAGGTGATCCCGATGACCGGTTGGCGCCGTGACATGTGGTTCGATGAAACGGGCCTCCCGTGGGTATTGCCGTCTCCCAATCTTCCCACGCTCGAATCGGTCACCATCTATCCGGCAACGTGCCTTATCGAAGGGACCGAACTTTCGGAGGGGCGCGGTACAACCCGCCCATTCGAATTCATTGGGGCTCCCTGGATCGATCCGGATTCTTTGGTCGCGGACTTGAATGAACTCACCATCGCGGGCGCCGGATTTCGCCCGGTCTTCTACACGCCGATGTTCTCCAAGCATCAGGGCGTGCGTTGTGGCGGTATCCAGGTCCATGTGTTCGATCGCGAGTCATTTGATTCCGTCGCCCTTGGCCCCAGGCTGCTTTCGACAATTAGTCACCGATACCCCGAAGAATTCTCCTGGCTGGCTCCGACTGATGGCGCATTCTTCGTGGACAAGCTTGCCGGAGGCAGCACTCTCCGCGACGTAATAGATTCCGGTGGCTGTATTGATGCACTCGTGACCCAGTGGTCGAATGAGTCGGCCGGATTTCTTCGCAACTGCACGGATATCCTTCTCTATTGAGATCAGCGCACCCATTCGGGAGAATCATGTGACAACGCCTAATGAACGAATCGACCTGTCTGCGCTGGCGACTGAGCAGCGAAATCCCGCGCAGCGCGAACCTGGACACGCTTGACACCATGGACATCCTCCGTGTCATCAACGATGAAGACCGGCTCGTCGCCGACGCGGTGGCTCGGGAGATTTCGCGAATCACAGCAGCCGTGAATGCAATCGTTGCCGCAATCAACGCTGGGGGCCGGTTGATCTATATCGGTGCAGGCACCTCTGGACGCCTCGGAGTACTCGATGCCTCGGAGTGCCCACCAACCTTCAATACCGACCCGACGTTGGTCATAGGCCTGATCGCCGGAGGTGATCACGCCCTTCGGCACCCAATCGAACAAGTCGAAGATCGCCGTGACGAAGGCGCCAAGGCCCTTGAAGGCGTACAGCTCAAAGCAAACGACATCGTTGTCGGAATCGCCGCGAGTGGGCGCACCCCTTTCGTGCTCGGAGCCATCGATTATGCGAATGCAATTGGTGCGACGACGATCGGCCTCTGCAATTCGCCATCTTCAGCGCTCTCGCAGGTCGCCCGGATCACGATCGCACCAATCGTCGGTCCCGAGGTCCTCACCGGCTCGACCAGGATGAAAGCCGGGACCGCGCAAAAAATGGTGCTGAACATGCTCACCACCGCCACGATGGTGAAACTGGGAAAGACCTTTGGCAACCTGATGGTGGACGTGCAATCCACCAATGCCAAACTCCGGGAACGGGCCATCGGGATCGTCCGTAACGCCGCAAACGTTTCTGAGGAAACTGCACTCGCTGCACTGGCCGAAGCCGAGGGTGAAGTCAAGACTGCAATTGTCGCCTCCAGGCTCGGCATTTCGGCCAGCGAGGCGCGTGCCCGGCTTTCGGATGCGAACGGAATCGTGCGTCTTGCCCTGGGAGCAGCCGCCTCATGACCACTCCTGTTTTTGCCGGCATCGACGGCGGCGGCACCAAGACCGTGGTTGTGCTGGTCGACGCCAACGGGAAAGAGCTCGCCCGCGTTCTCACGACCACGTCGAATGCGGCGATTGCCGGGCATGATGCAGTTGGATTTGTTCTGCGCGATGCCCTGGAGGAATCGCTCCGAATCGCCGGTCCGGATGTGAAACTTACCGAAGCCTGGTTCGGTCTCTCCGGGAGCGATCGCCCCGAAGATCATCGAGCGTTGAACCCCTATCTCGTGGACCTGGCACATGACATCCGGATGACGAACGATGCCGAACTTGTGCTTGGCGCACTGGTTGACTCAGTTGGCCTGGCGATCGTATCCGGAACCGGTTCAATCGCCTTCGGGCGAAACGCCGCCGGACAACGCGCACGGGCTGGTGGCTGGGGACAGATCATCGGCGACGAAGGCAGCGGCTACGATCTCGCCCGCCGCATGTTTGACGCGTTCGCATCAGAGGCGGATGGCCGAGGTCCAGCTACCTCCCTCACGAGGCGCCTGACCGGGGAATTGGCGCTCACTGAGCCACACCAGTTGATTGCGTTCGTGTACGGACCGCAAACCACCAAGGGAGATCTCGCCAGTCTTTCTCGTCTCGTTGTCGAGGAAGCCGATGCCGGCGACGCGATCGCCACGGAGATCATCGCCTCATCAGCGGGCCGCCTGGTGCAAACCGCATCGGCAGCGGCCCGCAGGCTTGGATTCGTATCCAGCTTGCCGCTGGCGCTCACCGGGGGGATGTTCGTCCACATCGACCGCTTCCGGAATCACGTCGTTGAGGGGCTACTGCATGAGTGGCCAGATCTCAGATACACCATCGTCGACGATCCGGCGCTTACCGCCGCGCGATCCATTGCTCGCGCGTACAACACCAGGGTGATCAAATCATGAATGACTCGTCCATTGCCATTCGTGGCCGGCTGCTGTTGGGTTCCCATCTCGAGCGAGGCACGATTGTGCTCTCAGGTGGCGAGATCGAAAGCGTACGTCGCGGCCACATTTCTGATGGCAACCTGCCGCCGGATGTAATCGACGCCGGCATTGTTTCTCCCGGTCTCATCGATCTCCAGGTCAACGGCGCCGATGGGAAGGAAATCGGCGACAATCCCCGCAACATCGAGCACGTTTCTACCTGGTCGTTGCCCACGGGGGTCACCGCGTGGTTACCGACAGTGGTCACGGCGGACGCGGCATTCTACCCAAAGGTGTTCGATGCGTACGCCGGGGTCGACACCTCAATTGGCGCCACGCCACTGGGATTGCATCTCGAAGGACCATTCCTATCTCCAGCGCGGAAGGGCGCCCATCAGCTCCGCTACATCGAGGCCGCCAACGATCGCCTGTTCGATTCATGGATCGACCAGCCAGCGATCCGGTTGGTGACCCTGGCCCCGGAACGGGATGGTGGAATTTCCCGCATCAAGCGGTTGGCCGAAAGAGGCGTAATCGTCAGTCTGGGCCACACCGACGCGACATACGACGAGTTCTCCGCAGGCGTGGACGCCGGAGCCACCAAGGCGACGCACCTCTTCAACGCGATGTCGCCAATGCATCACCGGAAACCTGGGGCGATGATGGCGACAATGACCGATGACCGTGTCACTGCCGGAATCATTCCGGACGCAGTCCATTCACACCCTGCGACAGTTCGCCTTGCGCTTCGCGCCAAAGGGCCGGATCGCGTCGCCATCGTGTCCGACATGATGTCCGCAACCGGGCTCGGACCGGGAACCTACGAACTTGGGGGGCAAGCCGTCCTCGTCGACGAGACCACCGCCCAGCTTGCAGACGGAACACTGGCCGGTTCAGTGCTGACAATGGACCAGGCCGTGCGCAACCTCGTGGAATGGGCCGATGTCACGGCTGGCACGGCGCTCCACATGTCGACAAGAGTTCCAGCCGATCTTATCCGCGATCCGTCACGCGGCAGGCTCGTATCCGGAGCCCGCGCCGACCTTGCCTGGTGGTCGACCGACCTCGAGGTGATGGGCACGATGGTGAACGGGAGAGTGGTTTGGACTCGTGAGTCTCATCAGGGCAGTTAGGGCATCTGGTACCATGATTCGTCGAGGCGATCGGCGAGCCGTTCCATTGTCCGGGCACGCAAGTGCGCCGATTGTTCCGGAATGCGCCTCAGTCCGCAGGCTTGTTCACGCAGAAATCGGGAGTAACCATGTCCCTAACCATTGCCGAGGTCGAGCACGTCGCGAAACTCGCCCGCCTCGGTCTTTCCGAAGAAGAGACAGAGCGCATGCGCGACGAACTGTCGTCGATCCTGGAACACATTGCCGTGTTGCAGGAACTAGACACCGACCAGATCCCACCGACCGCGCAAGTCAACGCCTTGTCCAACGTGCTTCGGGACGACGAGATTCGACCTTCACTGCCCCAGGCTGAGGCACTGTCCAATGCCCCGTTGAGCAGAAACGGCTTCCTCGAGGTCAAGGCTGTGATGGATAACGGCGAGTCCGAGGGAGGTAGCGCGTGAGCACCGAGTCCGTTACTTCTCTGACTGCTGCCGAAGCGCGTGCTTCACTCGACGCGCGCGACATCTCATCGGTAGAACTGACCCAGGCCCACCTCGATCGGATCGACGCCATCGACGGCGACGTTCACGCCTACCTCCATGTCATGCGGGAAGTCGCCATGACTCAGGCCCAGGTTGCCGACGAACGGATCGCGGCGGGAAACGCGGACACCTTGACTGGAATCCCCATTGCCTTGAAGGACATTCTGGTTACCACCGACGCCCCAACCACAGCTGCATCTCACATCCTCAAGAATTACGTATCCCCGTACGATGGCACGGTTGTCTCTCGCCTACGTTCCCAGGGGGCCGTGTTCCTCGGCAAGACGAACACCGACGAGTTTGCGATGGGTTCCTCTACCGAAAACTCTGCTTTCGGCCCCACCTACAACCCGTGGGACCTGAGCAAGGTGCCTGGTGGGTCGAGTGGTGGCTCGGCGGCAAGTGTCGCGGCGCGGGAAGCAGTCATTTCGCTCGGCTCGGACACCGGAGGCTCGATTCGCCAACCGGCTGGATTCTGCGGCGTGGTTGGACTCAAGCCGACGTACGGGAGAGTTTCGCGCTACGGGTTGATTGCCTTCGCCAGCAGCCTGGACCAGATCGGTCCATTCGCCCGAACGGTTGAGGATGCGGCGATCATGCTCAATGCAGTTGCCGGTCACGATCCGTTTGATTCGACATCGGTCAGCGGACCCGTTCCCGACTTTCGAGCCGGGCTGCGAACTGACCTCAAGGGCGTCCGCGTGGGAATCGCTCGTGAATACTCCGTCGCCGGCATGGAATCCGGCGTCACCGTCTCGATCGCATCCTCCATCAAGCAACTCGAGGACCTTGGTGCGGAACTGGTGGATATCTCGCTCCCACACACCGAATACGCACTCGCCACGTATTACATCACCGCCCCGGCCGAGGCCAGTGCCAACCTCTCACGATTTGACGGCGTCAAGTATGGACTCCGGGTCGACGAGCCGTCGTTGCAGGAAACCTATCGCGAAACTCGCGGTCAGGGCTTCGGCGCCGAAGTGAAGCGACGAATCATGCTCGGCACGTATGCACTGAGCAGCGGCTACTACGACGCCTATTACGTCAAGGCACAGAAAGTGCGCACCCTGATCAAACAGGACTTCGATGAGGCGTTCAGGCAGGTCGACGTGATCGCCGGGCCAACCTCTCCCACGGTCGCCTTCGACGTCGGGTCGCGGACGAACGACCCATACCAGATGTATCTCGCCGATGTCTTCACGATTCCAGCGAATATGGCCGGAATTCCCGGAGTTGCCGTGCCGTGTGGATTCAGCGACGGCCTTCCGGTCAGCCTGCAGTTCCTTGGCAAGGCCTTCGATGAGCAGACATTGCTTGGCGTCGCCCACGCCTACGAACAGGAAGCTGGCTGGTTCAGGGAGGTTGCCGACATCTAGGTCCGTACAAGCTCGCCGGGATTCCGGAACAAGCGCCAGATCGCGTTTGACACCCGGCGAGCTTGCCTCGTATAGTTTCTCCCCGGGGCCGCTAGCTCAACGGCAGAGCAACTGACTCTTAATCAGCAGGTTGAAGGTTCGAATCCTTCGCGGCCCACCACCCCACAAGACACCAATCAGCAGGTCAAGGCCCACCCATACAACCATCAACTTCTGACTCTTTGCGTCAGCAGGTAAAATCGCCAACTGACAGTTGGCGATTTTCGGCCGCCAGACACCACCCACAGGAGAGAAGCAGAGGTGGCCTCATGGCGTTGCCCAGGAAGCTCCCCGATATTGTTGGTGTCGAAGTCCGCCACGCCTCATCACCTGCCAACCAGTGAGATGAACTCGGGATAGTCATTGAGTCCGTCAATGAACGGTTGCGGGTCCGGTTTTCCGGTTTCGAAATCGAATCGCAAAATCTGCTTCGTCTCTCGGCTACAGACGTAGAGCTTACCGGAGGGGCCGAACGCCAAACCGGCTGGCGCTTCGAGTCCGCCCGCGCCCGGTTCGATCAGCCGTGCAACATCGCCAGATACTGTATTGACGGAGAAGACCGTGTGCCCGTCGCGGCTGCCGACGAGCAATTCGTTGCCGCCGGATCGGAATGCCAGGTGTACCGGGGTAGTCAGTTGATGATGCCGGTATTCGCGTTGATATTCACCGCTGATGCCGTCGTAGCGCTTGACGCTGTCGGAATCACGGTCCGCGACGTAGAGGTTCCCATCCGGTCCGAAGATCGCACGGCGGACGGTTCGTACACCGCGTGGAGCGTGTTTTTCTGACGGGACGAAAGTTCCCGGCAGGAGCCGCCTGGTGTCGCTATTGCGAAGAGCCGGAGGATGCGGCATCGGCCGCCCTGACTGCCCTTCCGCAGCCCGCGGACCGTAGTATCGTCCGACGACGTTGGTATCCTGGCTCGGGACGTAAAGATGGTCGTCCGGCCCGAAGGCGACGTCGAAGGGATGGGCCAGCCCTGGATTGGCGTGATACTGTTCGACGTAGACCTCCCGGAAGGGATGTTTCCCGTCACTGCCGGGCATGCCCCCAAAGCGGAGCACCTGCGACGCGTCCTTGTAGGCATTGGCGACATAGAGATCGCCATCCGGCCCGAAGGCAAACCCGCGCAACTCGCGCAATTCCAAATCGACCGGGAGCGTATGCGTCGCGAGCGCCTTGCCCAGCGGCTTGCCAGCGAGATCGAAGATGTGGATGTTGTTCCACTCATGCGGATCGTCACCGCCATGGAAGCTGATATACCAGCGTTGCACAGATCCGCCTCATACCGTGACAGTCATTCCGATCGGCCGATGAACGATACCAGAGGTTGCACGCTGATGAAACCGGACTTGGATCGTGAATTACTGAATTGCTGAGGACCCGCGAGTTTGAATCAGTTTGATAATGCGAATCGTTTCCGGACGGCGACGGCTCATCAAAGGGCAGTTTTACAGCCTTCTAGCTGACCAGAAGCTCCTGCTCCGGGACCTGATGCCGCAGCTCGCTCCAGAGATTCTCAATGAATCCCACACCCACATCTGGTGGCAACTCCATGACAGGCAGATTGTCGAGGATTTGCACGTCCTCGGATTGCCTTGCGGCCGATCGCCAGGGAACGAAAGCGATGCGGCCACAAGAACTGCCGTCGACTCAAATCATATTGACGATCTCTTGACGATTCGTCCCTACAGTTCGAGGCAATGGCACACGGTTCGGAGTTGAGTCCGACACCATCTGGAAACCGGCTTCCGGTGACGGCGTTGGAGTTGGTCATCTCCGCCGGCTGGCACATCAACTCGGCCTGTTGACATGGATCGTGTCGCATTCCTGCGGGAAACCGGGGTAAATCGTCGAGAGACGCACAGAACCCTGGAAATGGTAAAGACATGTGCGGCCTCTCAACTGGCATCCAGACGTTCATCTTCCCTGGGAACCGCCGGGATTGGGGCAATACCCAGGAGGAATCACATGGCACAACTACCTTCTATTCCGTTTCTCGAAAGTACACGATTAGCACTATCTCATGAGCACGAAACCGATTCACCTGCGCCGACAACCAGCCAGGCCATCGTCATTGGCGCAGGTATCGGCGGTTTGCTGGTGAGCCGGGTATTGGCCGACCGCTACCTCCAGGTTCTCGTCCTTGAGCGGGACACCCTGCCGGAGACTGGCCAACATCGCAAGGGCATACCACAGGGTCGGCACGTGCATGGCCTCATGGCGCGCGGCCGTACGATTATCGAAGCACTGTTCCCTGGAATCACCGACGAATTGATGTCACTGGGGGCAATTCCAGCCAACATGGGAAAGGACGTGTTCTGGTATCAGAATGGCGGCTATCATTGCGAGGCTGACTCGGAAACCCAGACGCTTCTCCTTGGTCGACCGACGCTCGAAGGCCAGATCAGAACGAGGCTGCTGGAACGCAACAATGTCTCGATCAAGGAGGGATGCGCCGTACAATCCCTCGATTTTGACGACAAGCGTCTATCGGTTACCGGCGTCCAGGCAATCACAGGGGGCCGAACTGAAGCCCTCAGTGCCGACCTGGTGGTTGACGCGAGTGGCCGGGGCTCCCAACTTCCGGTCTGGCTTCGGAATGCCGGATTCGCCCCTCCGGTGGAAACGCGAGTGGGCGTCGAGGTCCGCTATGCCACCCGGTTGTTCAAGCGATCACCAGGGCAAATGCGAGGGAAGTACGGAACGGTCATCGTCGCGTCTCCAGAGTTGAAGCGTGGGTCTGTGGCAATTGCGCAGGAAGGAGATCGCTGGCTTGTGACACTGGCCGGTCGAGGAGGAGTACAACCCCCAAACGATCTCCGGGGATTCACGGAGTTTGCGCGTTCACTGGCCGCTCCCGAAGTTCACCAACTCATTCTTGATGCGGAGCCGGTGGACGATGGAGCAGTCTATGGATTTCCGCAAAGCCAGCGACGATTTTACGAACGACTTGGCGCCTTTCCCTCCGGACTGCTTGCATTCGGCGATGCGATATGCGCATTCAATCCCGTTTACGCACAGGGCATGACAGTCGCCGCCCTCGAGGCGCTTTGCTTGCAACAATGCCTCGACGACGGCACCGAGCAACTTGCCAGCCGGTTTTTCCAGGCGATAGCCAAGCCTGTGGAGGCCGCGTGGAGAATGGCGGCAAGCGGAGACCTGCGCTTCTCGACTGCGGAATACCGGCCGCCTCGCAAGGTACGCGCGATGAACTGGTATATGGATCGGTTTCAAATTGCTGCGCGGAGCGAATCGACCGTGGCTGCCGCGTTCGTGGAAGTAGTTAACTTCACCGAGCCACCATCAACCTTGCTCACTCCCACGATCGCACTACGCGTGCTTCGGGGAAATATCCGCGAAAACGGGCGACCTGTGACGACGAGGTTGCTCCGTCTGACACGTGCAGACCGTCGCTCACGGAGGAGCAGAGTAGTAAGCAGGAGTTAATCAGGGCGAACGATTCAGGAACGTCCGGTCGGACCGTGGAATCCTCGGACTCTCGCCTCCGGGGATTCCATTGGTGGGAACGCGTGTCCTTCCTGGCTCATTCCCGCAGGGTTGCCTGGAATCGTCATCATCGGTCAGTTCGGAAGATACTCCTGCAGGCTCTCCCAGGCGATCGCCATTTCTTCAGTGCGCTCATGTGGCAAGCGGCACCATAAAACATACACGGCAATTTCTGACAGGTCCCACCACAATCGATATGCATCCAATGCATCATTCGAGAGGGACTTCACACCGGTGACGTCAGCATAGTCGGTCCAATCGGGATTCGTGTCACTTATCAGCATCCAAAGATCACGTTCCCGTGGGGCAAATGCCACCGTATCCCAGTCCACCATCACCATCTCGCCATCCCGCGTCCGAATGACGTTACTGGCGTGCGGCTCTCCGTGTGAAATAACCCAGTCCGAATCATCGGCCATGACGATCTCGGCGAGATTGTCAAAGCGATCCAACCGGCGCCCAATCCCATCGTGATGCTCCCGCAGGAGAATTCGGACAGGTTCGGAATACGGCCCGGCATTCCAGGTAATATCCAGGGCTTCGAGGGACTCCAGCAACGCTACGCGATTTGGTACCACCAGAGTGTCTCGTCGCAGTTCATTGTTGGAAACTTCCCCTGTCGCGGAGTGGACCTGGCCCACCATCCGCAGCGCCTCATTGCGGTCTGCCAGGACAGGGAACTCGCCAAAATCGGTTGCCTCCACATCAAGGTACGGGAAGACTGCCAATGAATAGTGACCATTGAGTCGCGTGATCGGCTCGCCAGTCTTGTCCAGCAATGGAGCGATCACGAATGGCAATCCGCCACGGTCCCGAAGCGAGGCAACGGTCCGAAATGCACCGGCCAAACCTTCGAAGGCATCTCCCTCAGTCTCTCCGAGCCGATCGGCACTGAGATCGTCGACAGTAACGAACCACCCTTCGCCATCCTCCTTGCAGGCGATCCAATGATGACTACCGAAACCGAGCGGTGCGTATCGAAGTGAAACGCCATCTATTCCCCAGCGTTCCGATAAAGCCGTAGCAATCGCACTGGTATCCAGATCGTTCGGCTTCGTTCTCATGTGCCTGCACGCCTCCTTGCACGACTTTGACAGTCAATAAACCTATTGAGCATGGTTGCCCCAATTCTATCGCTCGGATACCATGCGAGGCTGCTTGCAAATCCATGGAAGGCATACCCCATGTCAACAACACCTGTATGGCATCATCCGCTCAACGCTCCGACGCCCGTGAACGGCCCGATCAACATCGTGCCTTACGATCCCCATTGGCCCTCGATATACGATCGAGAGCGGGCACGGATCGTCGATGCCCTTGGCGGGCGCGAAATCAGCATCGACCACGTCGGTTCAACTTCGGTGCCGGGTTTGGCGGCAAAGCCGATTATCGACATGTTGCTCGTTGTCGATGACGCGGCAGACGATGAAGCGTACGTTCCGGAACTCGAGTCCGCCGGATAGGTGCTAAGGATCCGGGAACCGGAGAACAGATCGAATTCTCCGTTTGGCGGTACCGAACCACATTGCGTATTCAAGTGTCTGGAAATCGACCTTAACCTGCACGTTTGGTCGAAAGACTCAGGAGAAGTCGAACGCAACCTTGTTTTTCGCGATGGGCTGCGTTCGCATCCCGAAGATCGCGAGCTGTACGAACGGACGAAGCTCGATCTTGTCACCCGAGGTTGGGAATCCGTCCAGCAGTATGCCGATGCCAAGACGGAAGTGATCGAGTGGATCCGCGAGCGTGCCAGGGCGCACGCTAGAGGGCGATAGGCTGATCATCCTCTGCCGGAGATTTTCGTCGCTCCACTTCACCGCGAACGATCGGGGCAACCCTCGTCCCAAAGAGCTCGATCGACCGCATGACGTGGGCATGATCCATCGTTCCAAGATCCATTTGCATCAGCATCCGGTCGTTGCCGAAGATCTCATGCTGAAACAGGATCTTTTCCGCGACCTGTTCCGGGCTCCCAACCGCGTAAGCGCCGTCTACGGCGGTCGAGGCCACATACTGCGGCATGTTTGGTGGGGCGAACCCGCGCTCGCGGGCAATTCGCGCCATCGCCGGTTCGAAATGAGGAAAATGTTCGGCAATTGCCTGTTGCGACGTGTCCGCTATGTAGCCAAGTGTGTTCAGGCTCACCCGCGCTTGCGAGGCATCGTGACCTGCTCGCACAGCAGCCGTGCGGTAGTGATCGGCAATCGGCACGAACCGAGGGGTTGTTCCGCCAATGATCGCCAGCGCCATTGGCAGCCCTAACGTTCCGGCACGCGCTGCCGAAGATGCCGTACCACCAACGGCGACCCATATCGGCAAAGGATCCTGGAGCGGTCGTGGATAGATTCCCTGATCGGCCAATGGCGCCCTGTGCTTACCGGTCCAGGCAACATGTTCCTGTTCGCGAATCTGCAGGAGCAACGCGAGCTTCTCGCTGAACAGCTCGGAATAATCGGCGAGATCGAAGCCAAATAACGGAAATGACTCGGTGAATGAGCCGCGACCAGCCATGATCTCTGCTCGCCCGTCGGACAACAGGTCGAGCGAACTGAATTGCTGAAACACACGCACGGGATCATCCGAGCTCAGGACGGTGACGGCGCTGGTTAGTCGAATGTTCCTGGTTCTGGTTGCGATCGCTGCCAGCATCACGGCTGGGGCCGACGAAACGAAGTCTGGGCGATGATGCTCACCGATACCGAGGACATCGAGGCCAACCTCGTCGGCAAGTTCAGCCTGCTCGATCAGGTTCTTCACTCGCTGGTGTGGCGACATGCTCGATACCCCCAGAGGCAAGTCCACGAACGTGTAAATTCCGAGCTCCACGATGATCTCCTCCTGTGCATGGCATTTCGAACCCGGAAATGTGGCGCTTGATCCATCGACCGTCGCCACCTTCTTCACAGTCGATCACAGCGCACGCATTATGGATTCTCCTTGGCGCTCTAACCACACCTGAAGTACCAATGAGCCATGTCTCGAGCACCTTCGATAGGTCGCTTGCTTACCTCGTCGCGTACGTACGCCCATAAATAGCCAAGGCGATTCGGCGATGCGCGTGCAGATGTCGCCTGGACCATCTCAGCCGGTACCTTCGACGTTTGGATGAGGAAGGGAAATTCCTGTTTTTGTGCCTCCAATAGTGGACAACCACGATTGTGCGTGTTACGTTGACCCTGCACTCCGCGCATATACAGTTTTGCACGGGACTTATAGAGTCGGTCTGGTGCGCCGACGATCAGGCAACACGAGGAAGCACAGCACGATGCCTACGGGAACAGTCAAGTGGTACAACCCTGAAAAGGGTTTCGGTTTTATTGAGCGTGATGGCGGCGAAGAGGATCTTTTCGTTCACCGTTCCGCCGTCGGCTATCAGAATCTTGGCGAGGGCGACCGCGTCGAGTTCACCGTAGGCATGGGTCCCAAGGGACCGGCTGCTGACTCTGTCACCGTTCTCGAATCCAATCCGAATCCTCGTCCGGCTCGCGCCGCTGACGGTGGCGGTGGTTCGCGACGTGGCTTCGAGTCGGATGTCGATCCGTCCAGCCTGCCTCTCGTAACCGGCGCCGTCGATCGTTTCGACGACCTCAAGGGCTTTGGTTTCATCAAGCAGGACAACGGTGGAGCAGACGTGTTCTTCCACCAGTCCGCGCTTAACGGTGCCCGAGTCTATCAGGGCGATCATGTTGAATTCCGCCTCGGTGAGGGCCCGAAGGGTCCGCGCGCCGAGCAGATTCGCTTGCTCGACCAGTAGGTAGCCTCGCTACACCAACAGCCGATCCCGTTTTACGGGGTCGGCTGTTTTGTTATTGCCCGCTCGCCAACGCACCACCCGAATGTGGCAACCCTGCCGCGACTTCTCCCCCTCCAGCCTCCCTCGGCTACCTTGAGATGCTATGTTCAAATGAACATTCCTCCTATTGGCGGGATGATCCAGGAACTCCTCGCGCCGGCAAGGCGCCCTAATCCCCTCAGAAAGGGACAATGCGTGAATGCACTCAAGGCGCTGATGGTGGTCACCTTCATGGAGGCCATCTCGTGGATAGGCTTGCTTGTCGGGATGGTCCTCAAGTACGGCTTCGATAACGAACGCGGCGTGTCATTAATGGGGCCGATCCACGGCATGCTGTTCGTCGTGTTCGTTGTGCTCCTGTTTGCAACGCATATTCAGGAACGTTGGCCAATCCGGAAAACAATCGTCTCCTTTTTCGAATCGATTCCCCCGTTCACAGGGTTCATCCTTGGCAAACAACTTCTCGATGAAGTGCGTCACCAGGAATCGAAAGAACTTG
Organism: uncultured Chloroflexia bacterium; assembly: GCA_963763125.1. Taxonomy (GTDB): domain Bacteria; phylum Chloroflexota; class Chloroflexia; order Thermomicrobiales; family UBA6265; genus JACCYX01. The sequence continues at coordinate 2,494,795 of CAVXMV010000005.1, read as the reverse complement.
GAGCAGCCTAGGCCTGGAACGCTGAGAATCGGCGAATGACGGAATGGTCTTCAATCATGTCGAGCAAGAAATTAACGAAGTCCACTAATCGTGCAACCCGGCGAACCGAACGGAAACAGGCGGCCATCGCGACCAATCACCAGCAGCGTCGCCTGCGCCTGATGATTCTGGGTATCGTTGGCGCCGTGGCGGTGACGACAATGCTCATTATCCTCAACCAGCCAGACGACCCAGCGTCCGAGTCGATCACTTTTTCGAGCATTCCCCAGGATGGCAGTGTTCTTGGCAATGACGCTGCGACAGTTGCCGTGGTCGAGTACGCCGATTATCAGTGTCCGTTTTGTGGTCAATTTGCCCGTGAGATTTTGCCGCGGTTGATCGAGGATTTCGTCGAGCCCGGCAATATCACCTTTGAATTCCGGGTTTTCCCGTTTCTTGGCGGAAGCGATCTGACCTCGCCATCCAATGAGTCCGTTCAGGCAGCCGAGGCGGCCGCATGTGCGATGGACCAGGGTGAGTTCTGGGAGTACAACCATCTCCTGTTCGAGAATCAGGATGGGGAGAATCAAGGTGCGTTCTCCGACGATCGACTCCAGGCGATTGCGGGTCAACTCGGACTCGATCAGGACGCGTTCAGTTCGTGTCTGGATTCCAGTCAGCACCAGCAAGACGTACTAGATGATTTCACCGCGACCCAGGCCGCCGGGATCAATTCCACTCCGACTCTCTTGATCAACGGTCAAACCGTTCAATACACAACTCAGGGCTATGACTTGCTGAAGCGGCAGATCGAAGCCGCGCTCGCAGGTGAGCCACTTCCACAGTGAGCCATCTCCTCAGGATTTGGCTCACACCCGTGCTTTCAGTCGCCGGTGTTCTGGTTGCCGCCTATCTGACCTACGTGCACTACGAACACGACGCGCTGGTCTGCGGAGTCGGTGACTGCGCGCTCGTGCAAACCAGCGCCTATGCCACTTTGGCAGGCGTCCCAATCGCAGTTCTAGGGCTCGTCATGTACGTCACAATGCTGGCACTCGGCATAATCCGCGCCATGAATTTGAGGTGGCAGGAACCCATCACCGCGATCCTGTTCTCGCTGTCGCTGACAGGGCTTCTATATGCGATCTACCTCACCTATGTAGAAATCTGGGTGATCGACGCAATTTGCCAATGCCGTGCGTACTGTCGGCCCTGATTACGGTGGCGATCTTTGCTGTCGAAGCAATCAAATTCGTCACGACTGAACCACAGGAAATGCAATGAGTGATATCCCGTTGTCGGTTCTCGACCTCGTAGCCATGCAGTCAGGCATCTCATCCGCTGGCGCGATAGCGGAGTCAGTGGCGCTCGCCCAGGCTGCCGAGTCCCTTGGATATCGGCGCTATTGGTTCGCCGAACATCACAATAGCCGGGCGTTGGCCACCGCGGCACCGGAAGTGATGATCCAGCACGTCGCGGCAAAGACGTCGTCGATCCGCATCGGGTCAGGCGGCGTGATGCTTCCCAATCATGCGCCCCTCAAGATCGCCGAAGTGTTCAAATTGCTGGAGGCACTCTACCCGGAACGGATCGATTTGGGACTTGGCAGGGCGCCCGGCACCGATACCCGGACAGCTTTGGCATTGAGACGGACACCTGAGGCACTGCAGGCAGACGACTATCCGGAACGCCTGTCAGAACTCCTGGCCTATGGGGACAACCCGCCGGCTACACCTGGCGTCGCCGGTCCAATTGTGGCAATCCCGACTGATGTCGCCTTGCCTCCCATCTACCTTCTCGGTTCCAGCGGGTTCAGCGCGCATCTCGCGGCCCAGGTTGGCCTGGGCTTCTCCTTTGCCTCGCATATTAACCGGCCTGCTGCCGTTCCCGCGTTACGAACCTATCGCGAGCGCTTCGAACCATCGATTCACTTCGACCGCCCATACAGCATCCTCGCCTGCTCAGCCGTTGTCGGCGAGACGATGGATCACGCCTCGGACCTCCTCAAGATCGTCGAAATTTCGACCTACCAGCTGATTACCGGGCAACAACAACCTTTGCCCACGCTTGAACAGGCGCTTGCCAATCCGTTGGGCGATCTCCAACGTCTCCAGATCTCCCAGTTTATGGCGAACACTTTTGTCGGCGATGCGCCAACGGTCGCCGCAGCCGTGCACGCCCTCGCTATCGAAGCTGCGGCCGATGAGGTGATGTTGACGATGCGCGTTCCCGATCACCAGGATCGTCTGCGATCCTTGCGGGATATTGCCCACGAATGGCGAAAACTCGCGTGAATCGAGGTGTACCGATGTTGCCCTCATTGGTCCGTGTAGGGTTGCGGACCTTGTGTCCGGCCGTGGTTTCGGGAGCGAGCGTATTGCCGCCGCTCCCGAACTTCACCGATCAACCGACTTTAAGCTGGATATTCGCTGGTTGAGTCATTCCAGCCGGAGAACGATTCCAGGGCGGCGCCTACCCCGGCGCCGAGTCGGTGGTGTATGCCAAGATCCGCGAGCGTTCGTTCGAACATCCCGACCTGGGCGACAACCAGCGCCGGGTGCGCGGCCTGCCCCATATGGCCAAGCCGGATCAGTTTCCCGGATAGTTCACCATATCCCCCGGCAATCATGACGCCGTAGCGAGACCGCATCGTCTCGATAATCTGGCGATCGGTGGCGCCATCCGGCACACGAACGGCGGTGCAGCACGACGTCGCGATCGATTCCGACTCCGCCCACAATTCGAGACCGGCCGCCTTGACCGCTGACCGCGTTGCCCTGGCGCTGGACTGATGGCGCGCCACGAACGACTCCATGCCTTCGCGAAGTGTTTGCTCGAGCACCGATTCGAGGGCATAGACCTCGGTTACCGACGGCGTGTACGGAAATCGATGATTTTCGATCCACGTCGACTTCCAGTCCAGCAATGAAAGGAACGAGCCACGGAGGGGGTTCTCACGCGCCTCCATCGCCGCCCACGCTTTCGGACTCACCGAAATGAGGGAGAGGCCAGGAGTGCCGCCGAGGCACTTCTGCGGACCCGCTACCGCTACGTCCATCGCCCAATCCTCCGGGCTAAGCAATTCACTCCCCAGCCCGGACACGGTATCGACAATCGTAATCACCCCGAAATCGCGAGCGATGCGGCAAATCTCGCGAACCGGATTCACCGTCCCCGATGGCGTCTCCGAATGGACGATCGTGAGAAACCTGATGTCGGGAATAGTCTGGAGCACGCGTCGCACGTCGTCCGGGTCGACCGCGGCGTTGTACGGCACCGAGATCTCGACCGGGTCACCGCCGTACTTGCAGATGAAATCCTCCATCCACTTGCCAAACACACCGGAAACGACATTCAGCACCTTGTCGCCTGGGGCAATCAACGATGCCGCGGCTGCTTCCAGCCCAAGGATCGCTTCGGCCTGCATGATCACGACATCGTAGTCGGTCCTGAATACCTGTTTGAGCAAATTGGTGGTGCGCTCGAAGATATCGATGAAAGCCGGATCGTAGTGATAGAGCACGGGCCGTTGCATCGACCGCAACGTTTCAACCGTCACATCCACCGGCCCCGACGCCATGTTGAACCTTGGCCACGTCGTCATCCAGCTATCACCTTTCATCAATGCACTATCGGGGAAAGAGTTCGTCCAGCCGTTCATGCATCCCATCGGAATCGCCAATGATCGAGACCGATATCGTGCCGTCGACAATCTGTTCCTGGATATCCGCGACGGTGGTGGCTGTCGCTTCATCGGCGGTAGATGAAAACTCCAGCAAGCGAACACCCTCATTTTCGAGGTTCAACGTGTAGACCTCGCCAAATGAGCCGTTCTGCAGCTGCTCGATGAGGTGCGTATATGCCTCGCGATAATCGAACAACACCGACGTCAACAGATGCTGACCTGCATCCGAATCGGATTTGTCACCAATCACGTCGATGAACCGCACCTGATCATCCGTTTCGAGATCATTGTTGTGTTCGTTGATTGCCTGGATCATCCCAAACGATGCTCCATCGCCCATGCCGAACACGATATCCGCACCGGCGGCAATCACGGACTCCGTGACCCGCTTGGCGTTGGGGGCATCGTCATAGGCTGCTTCACCGATAACCTGATAAATAAGGGTCGCCTCAGGGTTGACGGAGTAGAGCCCCTCAGCAAATCCGACAGTCATGTAGTTCCACGTCGGAGGTTCGCCACTGACGACGATTGCCACAGTGTCAGACTTCGTCTCCAGACCCGCGACCACACCAGCCAGGTACGAGGCTTCCTGGGCTTGGGTTTCGATATCCGAAATCAGGTTTTCCTCGACGGCGCCAGGGTTTTCGATCACGACAACTGGTACACCCGACGTCTGAGCGAATTCCGGGCACACCGTCTGGTAACCCGAACCATGGCAAAAGATCAGGTCCGCGCCGTCTTCGGCGAGATCATTCAGGATCGGCGTGATATCGTCGTAACCGCCGTTTTCGACCACTTCCACGTCGATCCCAAGCGTTTCCCCAACCTCGACGAGATTGTCGACTCCCTGCTGATCCCATCCCTGATTAGTCCGGCTCGCCTGGAGTGACGATTGCGACGCTATCGATTGCACCGTCGTCGGCAACCGCAGTGCTGGACACAGGCGATACCAAAAGCCCGGCCACTGCTACCACGCAAACTGCCAGACGCGACACATAAGAACTCATCCTGAACCGGTCACCTATCATTGGAGCAGCCTTCACAATTGCAGCGTATTACACTGTCGAACCAATCGACGTGAGATCGTCAGTATCTTACGGGTTCGACGGCCAATCGACTATTGGCGAGCGGCCATTCCCCTGTAGGTCTGCCCGAGTGCGCTCGGCATCCGGGCCCCGCGACCAAACAGCACGAGTGCGATCACGATACCGAGGTACGGCACCATCTGCAAGAACTCCGGGCGGGCATCAACCCCAGCGATTTGCAGCCCCGTGTCGAGCCCAGTAAGCAACCCGAACAGCAAGGTAAGCAGCGCGACTCGAACGGGTGAGAGCCTCCCCAGCATCGCAAGCGCGATCGCGAGGAATCCGGCTCCTGCCGTGATTCCGGGACTGAAAAATCCGAGCTCAACCGTCGCCAGCGACGCGCCAGCCAGCCCGCTGAACGCGCCACCAATCGTCGCCGCGATCACTCGTACACGGGTCACGTCACCGCCAACGGACTCGAGGCCGATCGGCGATTCCCCTGCTGCCCGGATCTGCAATCCCATACGCGTCCGGAACAGTAAGAACTGGGCAGCCAGCACCAGCCCCCAGGATACGAACACGAACCATCGCTGCTGCGCCACTGCGGGACCAACTACAGGCAACCAATCCGCCCACCCTTCGAATGGGCGACCAAGCCCATGCGCGAGCAGGGGCTGCTGCGAGCCGTAAACCTCTCGAAACAGGAAGGTGGTGCCTCCAGCTCCCGCCAGGGTCAGTCCCAGGCCGAGCACCACCTGGTCGGCCCTGCCTTTGGTGGCCAATGCACCAAACCCGATTCCAATGACCAGCCCGGCAATCGTTCCACCGAGCAGTCCCAGGGGGCCGGAATCGGTCTCCAGTGCGATCCAGAACGCGCAGAATGCGCCGACCAGCATCGTTCCTTCAATCCCGAGATTGAGCAACCCGGCACGCTCGGAAATCGATTCTCCAACCGCCGCCAGCAAGAGCGGCACGGAGCTAAGCATGGCTGCGGCAACAAGTGCCGTGAGCACCGACTCGACGTTCATGACTGGACCATGTCCTTGCGCCGCCACGGCTGCCATCGGAAGACGGCCAATACGATGAGCAGAATCCCTTCGAACAGCGTGAAAAAGGACGGCGCAATACCGGCTGCCCTCGGCATGACATCCGCTCCATATGCCAATGCTCCAAGAAACAAGGCGGCCGGGATGAGCGCGATCACGTTGCGGCGTGCCAGGAAGACCAGCGCAAAGGCGCTCAGGCCATACTCGGGGTTCCACTCCGCCTGAAACATTCCCTTTGTGGCAAGTACATCGTTGGCGCCCGTCACTCCCGCCAGTGCGCCGCTGGCGATGAGGGCCAGGAAAATGATGGCCAGCACCGGGATCATCGCGTGCCGGGCAGCCCGGGGATTCTGGCCAACCGCCCGTAATTCGAACCCTGCGACCGACCGCTGAAGCCACCACGCCACCAGCGCCCAGAGTGCCACGGCAACCAGAAGTCCGACGTGCACGCGGGAGTCGTCCAAAGCTGGAGAATCGAAGATCCCTTGGAATCAGCGGAGTCTGGGGGGCGACCAGCGATTCGTCATGGAGTGGCCCCTTGACCAACCAGGCCGTTAGTGAAATCGCCACGTAGTTGAACATGATCGTGGTGACGATTTCGTTGATTCCCCATCGGGCCCGAAGAATTGCAGGGATAGCCGTCCACAGGGCACCAGCTACACACCCGGCCACCAGCGCGATCACCCACACCGCGGGCCGAGAGGTCGCCTCCAACCAGGTTCCGGCGACAGCTGCCGCCAGCGCCCCGATCAGGACCTGGCCGTCGATTCCGATGTTCCAAAGTCCAGCCTTGGCGGCGACCAACACCGCAAGTCCGGCAATCAACAGTGGCGTAGCCCGTACCAGGATTTCCTGCAATCCGGCCGGGCGAAGCAGAGTGCGTTCGAACAACTCTGAATACGCAAGGACCGGATCGTGGCCAGTGAGGATGAGGACAACAGCGGCAATCGCGAATGCAATCGCTACTGCAGCCAGCGACTCTACTACCGGATTTAGCGTCATTCGCAAGGAGCGAGCTGCATCGTCGCCCGAATTGTTCAGAGATCGCGGGATCGCGCTCACCAGCCGTTCACCATCATTGAGCCATAGGCCTGGACGTCGGCCAGGGATCTCGGTTCCAATGTCGACAATTGCCCGTCGAACATCACACCTATCAGGTCACCTCGCGCGAATGCCTCGTCCAGATCTGTCGTGAAAATGAGGACCGTGCTTCCTTGCTCGCAAAGGCTCTTCAAGCGAGTCCAGAGGAAATGCGTCGTGCGGGCATCCAGTCCCTGGACGGGGTTCAGAGCTACCAGCACTCTCGGAGTGCGGTCAATTTCGCGAGCCGCCAATAGACGCTGCATGTTCCCGCCGGAGAGCGTGTCGAACCGAGCCCCTGGGTCGACCGGATGAACGTGCCAGTCATCAATCACCCCACGGGCATGTCTCCTGACTTCTCCATTGTCGAAAAACGCCACGGCGCTCGATCCGTGACGGGCGCGGACGTTTGAGCACAAGGTTTTCAGCGATCGAGAACGAACCCACTGCCGCCTCGCCAAGCCGATCATCGACCAGCAACCCCACCCCACGGATTGCGCGCTCGACCGCTGTCAGCGGCTGCATTTCCTGTCCGTCGAGCGTCATTGCGCCCGTAGCTGGCCGATAGCCGGCGATGACTTCCGCCAGCTCGCTTTGTCCCTGCCCATCGATTCCGACGATTGCATGCACTTGCCCAGGCAGAAGGTCGAAGGCAATACCGCTGAGACGCTGGGAGCCGGGTTCGATTTCGGTTGCAATCCCCGAAGCGCTTAACACCGGCATCGCGGGCGCATCGATCGCCCTGACTGGTTGACCATGTTTGGGTGTGTAATCCTCGGCATGAGGCTGCTCATCCCAGGCGAACATCCGCGCCAGGATAGCCGTTTCGGTATTCGGTGCCCACTGACCTCCCAGACGCTCGAACGTTCCAGCGATTCGCCCACCAGTCATCACAATGATCCTTCCAGCCAGCGACATAACTTCGCGCAGCTTGTGGGTGACGATCACAACCGCTGTCCCACCGGAACGGATGTCTTCAAGCAGGGAGAACAAGCCCGCGACCTCAGACGGCGCAAGGATCGACGTTGGCTCGTCGAGCAGGAGTGTGCGGGGATTTGCGACCAACGCCTTGGCGATTTCAACCCGTTGCCGCTGGCCCAGGGACAGGTTCTCGATGATCTCATCACCGTTGAAGTCATGCACCAATGATTTTGGAAGCGCCGGCTCGGTCCAGCCCGCAAGTGCCAGCTGTTCTCGCACAGTAAAAGTTGGGATCAGCGAGAGATGCTGATGGACCAGGCCAATCCCGGCGTCGAGGGCAGCGCTGGGCGAAGAGAATACAACCGGCAGCCCTTCGACCGAGATGTCCCCTGAATCCGGCTGGATGAAACCGGCCAGAATTGAAAGCAAGGTTGACTTTCCAGCGCCGTTCTCACCGACAAGTCCAACGATCTCTCCAGCTTGGATCGCGATGGAAACATCAACATTCGCTTGCGTTGCGCCGAAGGATTTGCATATTGTCTGTGTTGCGATCATCCGGCGATTCCTGTCTGCGTGATACACATTTCTCGCTCACGCCACCGTTCCTCCCGCAACTCTGGCAAAATGACTCGGAGAAGAACGCCCATGGATCGCAATCCTCATCGAAGGGAACCATCGCCCAATGCCAAAGCTCGCCGCCAACCTGACGATGCTCTTCACAGAGTATCCGGTGCCCGAACGATTTGATCGAGCCGCAGCCGCGGGTTTTCGCGGTGTCGAGTTTCTGTTTCCCTACTCGGAGACACCTCAGACGGTGCTCGATGCAGTGAAACGCAACAACCTCGAACTGGTGCTGTTCAATCTGCCCGCTGGCGATTGGGCATCCGGCGATCGCGGGATTGCCGCCCAACCCGCCAGGAAGGATGAGTTTGCCACCGGGTTGAAGCGTGCGGTCGACTACGCCGATGTGTTGCGTCCGAGCCGGATCAATTGCCTTGCGGGGAAGATCGGCACCGAACCAGGTAGCCTTGGGACGCTTGCAGAGAACGTTGAGTTGGCGGCAGAAGCGCTGGATCAGATCGGCGTGCCCCTCACCCTCGAACCGGTCAACACGTTCGATGTACCCGGCTTCGCATTGCCCACGACGCAATCCGCACTCGACCTGATCGCTGCCACCGAAAGCGACAACGTCGGTCTCCAGTACGACATCTATCACGCGATCAGGATGGATGAGGATCCCTTCGCCTTTATCGAGCAACGTGGTGCGGAGATCAGCCATATCCAGATCGCCGACTTCCCGGGGCGGCACCAGCCCGGCACCGGCGAAATCGATTTCGCCAGGCTGTTTCAAGTGATCGACGATTCGGGATACACCGGGTGGGTGAGCCTCGAGTACATCCCCGAGGGACAGACTGAAGCGGGCTTTTCTTTGCTGCGCGACCTTGGCCTGCTGTCCAATTGATTGTCAACGTCCGGAGACATCACGATGCGCGAAAAGAGCAGGATGCCGGCCGTTCCCACGCTTCACGAAAGCCAGCACCCGCTGGTGAAGCACAAGAAGACATTACTCTCTGACCAGCGAACCGATACCAAACTCTTTCGCGAGCTGGGTCGCGAGCTGACCACGCTCCTGATCTACGAAGCAACCCAGGATTTGCCGACAACGCGAGTTCCCTATTCCACCCCGTTGGAAGATACGACCGGTGACAGGGTTGACCTGGAGATTGGGTTGGTCCCGATTCTGCGAGCCGGACTCGGCATGGTCGAGGCCGCCGCCGACATGCTTCCGCGATCAGAAGTGTGGCACCTCGGAATGTATCGCGATGAGGAAACGCATCGTCCGGTGAGTTACTACAACAAACTTCCGGCCAAATGCCCCGACGACCTGGTGATCGTGCTCGACCCGATGCTGGCAACGGGTGGATCCGCCGTCGACGCAATCAGGGTGTTGAAGGAATGGGGCGCTACCTGGATCAAGTTCGTGGGCATCATAGCGGCCCCGGAAGGAATCCAGAATGTTTATCGTCATCATCCCGACGTGAATCTGTACGTGGCGGCCGTCGATCGTGAACTGGACGAACGTCGCTTCATTCGGCCTGGCCTGGGCGATGCTGGAGATCGGCTCTTCGGAACGCACGATCGCGGCTGACTAGTGTCCATGATATGCGTCTACTGGTAGTGGCCGCCCCAAGGGCGGCTACAACCAGATGGCGTCGTGGAGGGCAGGAATCTCCGCGCAGAATCGCTCTAACGGGCCGTTTCTCTCAAGGCTGCTTCGAGGCGAGTCAAGTCCTCGACGCTGAGGTCGTCGTCCAGGTCCAGGTTGAGTTCCGCGGCGAGTGAGAGGTCAACACCGGCCTCCGCCAGCGCATCCCGGAACCTGTGCACAAGCGGCAGCTCGGTTGAATTGAGGTTGTAGCCGTACTGGATCAACGCGCGGTCAAGATCCTCTCGCGCGGCAAGTCGGAACTCGTGGTCCGACATCGCCTGTTCCGCAAGCCGTTTCAACAGTGGCAGTCGAATTTCCTGGTCGGTCATGTTGCTCCGTCCGCAGTTCTGCTCGCCTTGTTCCAGATGGGCCAAACCCAACCCATGCCCATCCATTATTCGTCCCCTGTATGCAAGTGTACAGAGCAAGTCAACGTAGAGCCGCTGACGAATTGGCTCAGGAGGCGCGGGCTGCTTGCACCGCCGCCACGGCAGCCCGGGCCCGGGTCGTGATCGTAACCCAGTCCTTATTCGCTACGGATTGTGCGTCCACCAGGTTTCCGCCCAACGCCACGGCCCTGGCCCCCGCCCGGATGAAATCACCGGCGTTCTCGGCGCTGACTCCCCCGGTTGGGATCAACCGCACCTGCGGCAACGGCCCACCCACGTCCTTCAAGTAGCGCGGTCCGACCGCACTGGCCGGGAATACCTTGACGAAGGAGGCTCCGGCTTCCCAGGCCGTCAGGATCTCGGTCGGCGTAAATGCCCCGATCACGGTTGGGATGCTGTAGCGCTGGCTGAGCCGAATAGTATCGAGTTGAACCGTCGGCGTGACAATGAAATCAGCGCCCTGAAGGATCGCGGCGCGACACGTCTCCGGATCGAGCACTGTCCCTGCTCCGGCCAGGACGGCATCGCCCAGGGCCGCTTTCACCTCAGCGATTGCTGCTCCCGCTTTGGGATTGGTGTACGTGAACTCCACGACGTCAATGCCTCCGTCGAGCAGGGCACGCACGAGTTCAACCGCCGAGGAATAATCGTCCAGTCGCACAATCGCGACCACGCCACATGCTTCCACACGTTCAATCGGACTAACCACCGAACACCTCTATCTCAATTCAAACGGCTGCGTATGTTGAACCAATCGACGCAAGTTTCTCAAGGCGACGACCTGCTTCGTGCAGTGTCGACACATCTTTTGCAAAGCAGAATCGAACCAGTTTGGGAGCGGAATCAGGATCCACGTAGAACGCTGATGGCGGAATTGGAGTGACGCCTATCTCCGCGATCAGCCAGCGGCAAAATGCAACATCTGTGTTAAACGTGAAGGTCTCGAACGACGCTTGCAGGAAATAGCTGCCTTGCACGGGTAACACCGCCATTCCCGCATCTTCAACGACTCGTGTCAACAGATTGCGGCGCTCCGTGTACGCATCTGTCAGGTCGGCGTAATACCCAACATCGTTCGCAGTGTTCAACGACTCGGCCATCGCCATCTGGAACGGGGTCGATGTCGCGAACGTCACGAACTGATGCACAGCCCGCAACGCAGCCTGCAAGTGGTCGGGGCCGATCGCATAGCCGATCTTCCAGCCAGTAAGCGAAAAGGTCTTCCCGGTCGAATTGATGGTCAGGGTCCGCTCCCACATTCCCGGCAAAGTCGCCAATGGCACATGTTCCGCCCCGTCGTAGGTGATCCGGTCATAGACCTCGTCGGTGATCACGACCAGGTCGTGTTCAATCGCAAGATCGGCAATTGCCTGCAACTCCGTTCGAGAGAAAACCTTGCCAGTAGGATTATGTGGAGTATTGAGCAGGATTACCCGGGTGCGACTCGTGATTGCGGACCGGAGCTCCTCAACCTGGAAACTCCAGTCTGGCGGATGCAGCCGAACCGCTTGCATGACGCCCCCCGCCATCAGGACACTGGCGGGATAGGAATCGTAGAATGGCTCGAACGTGATCAGCTCATCTCCCGGATCGAGAAACGCAATGATCGCATCGAAGATTGCCTCCGTCGCCCCGGAGGTGACGGTGACGTGGCGATCCGGATCGACGTCAATCCCGTATCGCGCGGTCCAGTCCTCCGTGATCGCCTGCCGTAGGGCAGGCACGCCATGGGGATGCGCGTATTGGTTGAAATCGGCATCGATCGCTCGTCGGGCGGCTGACTTCACGAACTCCGGCCCAGGGAAATCGGGAAACCCTTGTCCCAAATTCACGGCGCCATGCCTCGCCGATAACTCGCTCATTTCCGCGAATACGGTCGGCTTGAACCCCTGTATCCGGCGTGCCGCACTCCAGTTCATGACGCGCATCCCCATTGGTCCATGTTGTCGTTCAGCCCCGACACGATTAGTCGTTGAGTACGCCATCATCCACGAGTCGTTCCATTTCGGCGAGCGCCTGCTCGAACTCCTTGAAGGCGATTCGGATCGGCTCCGGTGTCGAGAGGTCGACTCCTGCATTCCTCAGCAAGGTCAATGGATAATCGGAGCCACCTGCAGACAACATATCGAGGTATCGATTGCGGGCGGGATCGCCCTCATCACGGACTGCCTGTGCGATATTGATCGCGGAAGCAAGCCCGGTGGCATACTGGAATACGTAGTACGCGCGGTAGAAGTGCGGCACGCGCGCCCAGTGGATGACAGTGTCCTCGTTGACAACGACGCCGGGTGAGAATTCGGTCTGCACCTCTCCAAATTGCTCGTTCAGGAACTCCAGCGTCAGCGGCTGTCCCGCCTCGGCCGCCGTGTGCGTACGTAGCTCGAAGTCGGCGTACATCGCCTGGTTGATGATCGTTCCTTCGAACCCATCGACGAATCGGTTGAGCAATGAAAATCGGCCAGCTGGATCCGCTCCAGCCTCGGTGCCAAGCAGGTGCCAGGTGAGCAGAACCTCATTCACGGTCGAGGCGATCTCGGCCAGGAAGATTGGATATCCCGCGGAATGGAACGGCTGGGCGCCGCTTGCATAGAACGAATGCATCGCGTGACCTGCCTCATGGGCGAGGGTGAATACGTCAGAGAGCGTGCCGTTCCAGTTCATCAACATCACGGGAGGTGAGCCGTAGACCCCCCACGAATATGCCCCGGATCGCTTGTTCTTCGTCTCATGAACATCGACCCAACGCGAGTTGAATCCACCCCGGAGATCGCCTACGTAGCGATCCCCAAGTGCCCCTACTCCGTCGAGGACGATGTCAACGGCCTCACGATAGTCATAGCTCTTGCGCGATTCCTTCGCCAGCGGCACTCGCAGGTCATACCGGTACAACTGGTCCAGGCCCAATGCTCGCTTGCGTAGATTCAGCGATCGCTCAAGTAATGGTTTCGAGTCCCGCACCACTTCAAGCAAGCTGTGGTACACCGATGTCGGCATGTTGTCGTCGAACAATGCCTCGTCCAGCGCCGACTCGTAGCCACGGACCCGCGCCGCCGCGACGTCCTTGCGGACCGAAGATCCATGCAGTGACGCAATCGTGTGGGCATGCGTCTTGTATGCGCTGGCCATGCTCTCGAAGGCGCTCCTGCGCACTTCGCGAATCTGGCTCTCCATCAGCAGGCCGTATCGAGCTTTTGACAAGGTGATCTGCTTGCCATCCTCATCTGCAACCTCACCAAAGGAAAGATCAGCGTTGTCGAGCGCGTTGAATGCCTCGGACGAAGCCCGGGAAACATCGGCGAACTGGGCCAGAACCTCTTCGACCTCTTCGGATCGGACGTGGGCACGGCGACGTTCAAGATCCTCGAGCACATGGCGATACGTTTCGAGCTCGGGCGCAGCTATCAGGCCGGCGAGCACCTCGGTCGGAAGCGCCAGGATTTCAGGCTGCAGGAACGCGAGCGCTTCCCCGGCCTGAATCGAGGCCACGATGGCGCGCTCGTACCGAGCGGTCGCTTCCGGACTGGTGGTGTCTTCGTCACGGCGCAGGCTGGCATAGACTGCCAGCCGGGTGATTTGCAGCTCGAGTCCGAAAATCGCGTCGAGCGCCTCACGAGTCACTGCCGGGCTCTCTCCGAGCCTGCCACGATAGCTGGTCGCTAACTTGAGACCAGGCGTGACGGCCTCATATTCACTTTCCCAGTCGGCGTCGGTGGGATAGATCGTCGTGAGATCCCAGGTATCTTCAAGCGCGATTTGGGCACGGCTCGGGATCTCGGTTGCTGTCAGTTCGACCACTGGATATTCCTCCGCTGAAAATGACACGGGACCGAAGTGGACCCGATGTTCTCCATGATGTATTATGCCCGGCCCGCCACAATCAGGCAGCGGGTCGATGTGTGTTCGGGCGCATCGGTGTTACAGAGTCGATTTGAGCACCCCGGGGCAATTACGCCCCGGGGCTGCTGCCGTGTGCCGTTGAATCGACGACGTGGCTAATTCCGCCGAATGGAACATGCGAAGGGGGGAACCGGGTGCGACTGTATCTTGAATTGGCTCGACGAGCTTTCCAGCAAACGCTCGCCTATCGCGGTGCGGCGCTGGCCGGGATCTTCACCAATGGCATATTCGGAATCATGATCGCCTCGGTGTTCCTGGCCTTGTATCAGTCACAGGCCAGTGGCGGAGCGGATTCGGTTGAGGGGTGGAGCAAGGACCAAACGATCACGCTGGTCTGGATCAACCAGTCGCTGCTGATGACCGTCTACATGTGGGGCTGGTGGGAAGTCACCCGAAATATTCAGTCCGGAGCGATAGTCAGCGAGCTCCTGAAGCCGTACGACTATTTCACATATTGGCTCGCGCGCGACCTGGGACGAGCACTCGCACACTTCATTGTCCGGGGAGTTCCAACATTCCTGGTTGGGGCGCTGCTCTTCGATATTCTCCTCCCCAACTCAGGACGTACGGTTCGTCGCCTTCCTGCTCTCGATTGCACTTGCCGTCACGGTGAGTTTCTGCCTCCGATTCATGGCAAACCTCGCCGGATTCTGGGTGATGGACTGGCGCGGAATTGCCGCCATATTTGCCGCTGTGTTCAACGTGCTTTCCGGAATGCTCGCGCCGCTGGCCTTCCTTCCCGAGCCAGTGAAGATCGCGGCCAACATCCTTCCGTTCCGCGCCGTGATCATGACGCCAAACGAGATCTACCTTGGGCAAGTCGAGATTTGGCAGGGTCTTGGGTTCCAGGTGCTCTGGATTGCAGTTCTGGTGTTTTCGGCGCGGTATCTGATGGGAATAGGCGAGCGCCAGCTGGTGGTGCAGGGTGGATAACATCGCCGACATCCGGAGTGACATCGGCATCGCGCTCCGGATCGCCGCCCTGAGATTGCGCGGGCAGATGCAATATCGCTCCTCGTTCTGGATGCAGATCTTTGGCAACTTCATCGTCAACTTCGCCGAAATCGTCGTCCTGTGGTCACTCTTCCAGCACTTCTCGGACATGGGTGGCTGGGCGCTGGAGGAAGTCATCTTCCTGCACGGGCTTTCGATGGTGATGTTCAGTCTCGGTGACACCGTCGCCAACGGCGTCCAGACCGTCCCCGACCTGATCCGGGACGGCAACTTCGATCGCACACTTGTTCGTCCAATGTCTTCCTACATTCAGTCAATGGTCAACGAAGTCTCACTTCGCCACTTCGGACTCCTGGGACAGGGCATCCTGCTCCTCGCGATTGGCATGACAACGGTTTCGACAGATTGGACGGCAGCAAAACTTGGCTACATGGCAATCGTAATTGTGAGCGGCATGGCATTGTTCGCGGCGCTATTCACAATCGAGGCAATCATCAGTTTCTGGACCGTAAACTCGATCGAAGCCGTCAATGCGTTTACCTATGGTGGGTCCGACCTGGGGCAGTACCCTTTGCACATCTTCCGGCAAGGCATGCGCTTCCTCTTCCTCTGGGTCATTCCGGTCGGATTCATGACCTACTACCCGTCGCTCTACTTCCTGGACAAGCCCGATCCGCTTGGATTGCCGGGATTCGCCCCATTCGTATCGCCGATTGCCGCCGTGATCTTTTGCACCGTTGTCGGCAAAGGGTGGTCGATCGCAATACGACATTATCGGTCGACAGGAAGCTAGCGCAGTGTAAACCCAATGTGTCCCGGGTCTGAACCACCAGATCGATCACCGTCAGGCGAAACCTTTTGGAAGCAACGTGGGAGGGCATCCTCTGGATGGTTGAAGCAATTATTTCGGCGCGCAATCTCACGAAATCATTCTGGCGGAGAAACCAGCGAAAGGGCATGTTGGGAGCGGTGCGCGGTCTCGTCGACAAGGGAGGAACCGAAGTAACCGCAGTCGACAATGTGTCGTTCGATATCCCGGCCGGCGAGATCGTTGGATACATAGGACCCAACGGCGCCGGCAAATCGACGACGATCAAGATGCTGACCGGCATCCTTGTTCCCACACATGGGGAAGTCGATGTCGCCGGGCACACGCCCTGGAATGAACGCCGGCATCTGGCACGGAAGATCGGGGTCGTTTTCGGTCAGCGCACCCAGCTTTGGTGGGACCTTCCGCTTTCGGAATCGCTCGAGCTCCTCCGGTTCATGTACAAGGTTCCTGAGGCGCGATTCAAACAGAATTTCGAAATGGCTTCAGACCTGCTCGACCTGGGACCGTTCATGGAAACGCCGGTCCGGCAACTATCGCTCGGCCAGCGGATGCGCGGCGATCTGGCCGCTGCGCTGCTTCATGAACCACCGATCTTGTACCTTGACGAACCCACGATTGGTCTCGACCTCGTCGCGAAAACGAGGATCCGGGAGTTCCTCGCCGAGTTGAACCGTACGTCGGGCGTGACGATACTGCTCACGACCCATGACCTCGCCGATATCGAGCGCCTGTGCAAGCGGATCATCGTGATCGATCACGGCCGTATCGTTCACGATGGCGATCTTGAACAATTGCGGTTGCAGTTTGCCGCGACGCGCCGGTTGACGATCGATTTCGACAGCGTTCCCGATCTCACCCACAACAACTGGCCCGTCGAAATCCTGCTCACCGATCAGGATGGTCCGCGTGTCAAGGTAGCCTTTGATCGCGCCACCCACAGCGCACCTGAAGTGCTCGCGATCATGGGCGCCTTTGGCACGATTCGAGACATGAGCATCGAAGAGCCGGCAATCGAGGACGTTATCCAGCAGCTGTATGCAAACTCAGCTTCGGTCAACGCCTGACTACCCCATCGTGTCGACACCTTCCCAACTTACCTCAACAGGTAGTGGCCGCCCTCGTGGCGGCCAAAATGATTCGCCATCCGGATCACGGCTCGACTCGGTATGCAATCGAATGCTGGCCAGACCTCCGATTCGACAGCGTACGCTACCATGGCAGGAGGAAAAAGAACGTCTGACGCAAGAGAGCAAACGACCGATCATGGAAACGGCAATGGAACAGAAGTGCGCAGTTTGTGGAGAAGGTTTCCTGGTACCTGTGGCAGAGCAGCAATTTCGACGTGAGAGAGGATTGCCGGATCCCGTCAGCTGCCCCGAATGTCGTACCCGCCAGCGGTCGATCCGGAACGCCGACCTGATTGCTCTCTATGAGCGCGTTGAATCCCACTCCATGACGGAATCCGGGTCAATAACCACTCGTGGTGGCGCCCATGCCAATGATCGGACGGGGAGCCGCTCGAATGTCTCGAAGCAGCGGTTCAACACCGTCTGTGCTGCCTGTGGAGCAGAGACCCAGGTTCCATTTGTCCCTCGTGGGGACCGCCCCGTCTATTGCAGGGACTGCTTCAACGCCCGCAAGGGCCGATAATGCGCCCGCGCTCAGATCGCGCGCAAAAGACACACAAACGGCCCGGGAGATGATTTCTTCCCGGGCCGTTCGGTTATCGGGTGCTGGGTTCTACACCGTGATTTCGGAAGCGTATTCGTTCTCGGCGATCGTCAGGCATTCGTCCGCAATCGTCACCATCGTGTCGATTTCGTCCCTGGTGACCACAAGCGGCGGCGCGAAGTGCATGACTTCCGCAGTCACACGGGTGATGAAGCCGCGCTCAATCAGCAAGCCGGTAAGTCGCTTGGGGAACTTCGAGTCCTTCTTCCACTTGCCCTTGTTCGTCTTGTCCGGCGTAACCTGGATCGCATCGAGCAAACCGAGACCACGAACTTCCGCCACAGTCGGGTGACTGCGCAGTTCTTCGAGGCGTCCCCGAAGGTAGGTGCCCATATCCTCGGATTTCTGGACGAGGTCTTCGTCTTCATAGATCTCGAGGTTCTTGAGGGCCGCCGCAGCGCACACCGGGTGTCCACCAAAGGTCAACAAGTGACCCATCCCGATCGCCTCCTGCTTGATGAATACGTCGAACACGCCGGGGCGCACCACAGCGGCCGCCATCGGTGCGTATCCGGACGTCAGCGCCTTGGCGATCGTCATGATGTCTGGCACGATGCCAAAATGCTCGACCGCAAACATCTTGCCGGTGCGTCCGAATCCGTTGATCACTTCGTCGGCGATCAACAACACACCGTGTCGGTCGCAGATCTCACGCAGCATTTTCCAGTACGTCGCGGATGGCACGTGCACGCCCGCGGCACTCGAAATCGGCTCGCCAATCACGGCCGCGACGGTTTCCGGTCCCTGGTTCTCAATCTCCAGTTCCACGAACTTCGCCGCCATGATGTCGGCTGCCTCGCCTTCGAGGCCAAAGTCCGAGCGGTACTGATTGGGATGAGGAACGTGCGAGACACCGTACATGAACGGCCCGAAATACGCCTCGTTGCGGGTCGCGGTGAGGCTCATCGCACCGTGGGTCATCCCGTGGTACGAACCACGCCGGGCGATAACCTTGTATCGACGTGGGAATCCGCGCATTGCCTGGACTTGTTTGGCAATCTTCATAGCGGTCTCAACTGCTTCGGAACCGCCCGAGCAAAAGTAGACGCGAGACAGATCGCCGGGCATGATCTCGGCAAGTTTGTGGGCAAGATGCACGGTTGGTTCGGTTGTGTAGGCCTCGGCGGAGACGTAGGCGATTCTTCCTGCCTGCTCGGCCATCGCTGCGCCAATCTCGGTGCGACCGTGACCAGCATTCACCACCCAGAGACCGGAAATACCATCGATGTACTCGCGCCCGTGGATATCCCACAGCTTCGAGCCCTCGCCTTTTGCGAAGACCCGTTGGCCATCATTTTCGGCAACGTCGACCCATGGTAGCGAGTGAGCCCAAACGTGTTCCCGGGCGAGCTGGTCCAGCTCCGCTGGCGAAGCTGCGTTGTCTAATGCGAGACCAGTGTTCGATTGCGTCGTAACCACGTATGACTCCTCCTGAAATGCGGTCTTCGTCGACCTAGTCCTCAGATACCGGATCACTTGCTTGCCCCGGCATCCATGCGCCAGTGAGAGCACCGGAATGATACCAACTCCTGCGTAGTCACCATAGCGTCCATTGGGCAGCCCGACCCGGTTCCGTTCTGAGTGCTACCATCCTTGCTATGGAATGCGCGCCCATTCGGCAAGCCCGGATTGGCTGCGCACTGATAGTGATGAAAGGATTCCTTGTGAGCGCAGATACTGTTGCGTCCCGGCTCGTTATCGACTATCGAAATGCCACGTCAGCGGCGGTCGGCGTTGAGCACGGGGTGACCGACGCCGATCTCGATGGCGTAGCCGATCTCGTCCGACGGGAACATGCACGGATCGTTAGCGAGCATGACTCACACGCGCAGCGTTGGCAGGATCTGCCGGATAACACTGCCCTTGCCAATGAGATCGCGGAATTCGCATCCGATGCCCGTCAGCGCTATACCGACTTCATCCTGATCGGGATCGGTGGATCGTCGCTGGGGGCAATCGCCACAATCCAGGCGCTGACCCATCCCTACCGAAATCTCCTGCCTGCCGAGCGCCGAAATGGTCCTCGATTCTTCGTGCTCGACAACCCGGACCCGGAAAAGGTGGCTGCGACGCTGGATACCGTGGACCTCAGCAAGACCCTGGTCAACGTGGTATCCAAGTCTGGCCAGACCGCGGAGACGGCTGCCAACTTTTTGGTCGTCCGGGACGCGCTCTACAAGGCAGTTGGCCCAGAACAGGCACGCAAGCAAATCATCGCCACCACCGATCCCGAAAGTGGCCTCCTGCGCCAAATGTCTGACCAGGAGGGGTATCGCACCTTCCAGGTTCCTCCGGGCGTAGACGGCAGGCAAACAGTGCTCAGCGCTGTCGGCCTGATCCCGGCTGCGCTGGCGGGGGTCGATATTCACGCCATGCTCGCCGGAGCCGCTGCGATGCGCGAGCGAGCATCATCCGGCGACGTGAGGGAAAACCCGGCATATTTGCTGGCTGCCCTCTCTGTTCTCTCGGATCAGAAACACGGCAAGTCCATGCTCGTCACCATGCCGTACGCCGATTCCCTGTTCGGCATCACAGACTGGTTTCGTCAGCTCTGGGCAGAAAGTCTCGGCAAGAAGAATGCCGTCAACGGCGAAGTGGTTCACGCTGGACAAACCCCGATCAAGGCGCTTGGCGCGATCGACCAGCATTCCCAGATCCAGCTCTATACTGAAGGTCCGAATGACAAGCTGATCCAATTGGTATCAATCGACCGCTACCGCGATTCCGTGGAAATTCCGACTCCGCCGAAAAGCATCCCGGAGCTTGGATACTTCAACGACGGTGAGCTTGGCCAGTTGCTCGATCGCGAGCGTCTGGCGACATCCTGGGCATTGACCAGCGCCCAGCGTCCAAACCTGACGATCTCGATTCCGACGATTGACGCCGCCATCGTTGGCGAGTTCTTCTACCTGTTCCAACTCCAGACGGTAATGGCTGGCGCCTTGTATGGCGTCAATCCATTCGGACAGCCGGGAGTGGAAGCCGGCAAGAACGCGACCTACGCGCTCATGGGACGAAGCGGGTACGAGGACCTCAGAGACGGAACTGCTCGCCACCCCGGCTGATGCCGACGCATTCCTGAATCGCCCGTAGGGTACTGACCTCATTTCACGGATGATGGGGGTTCATGCGATTCCATGGGGCCTTTCATCCGTATCCAATGTTCCAACGTTCAGCCACTTGCCACGGTTCGCTAGAATGAAGTGAGGTACGGATGCGCTGAGGTCAGCCAGGCCCCAGTCGAGTTGTCGCGTGTTTCGCCAGATTGCCGGGGATCAAGGTGCCTACATCACTGTCTGTCACTCGCCTCATCCTCTACACGTTTGCCGTATTGGCAGTGGTTGCGCTGGCGTGGACGGTCGTCCAGATCAGGTCGATCATCTTCGTGATGATCCTCGGGATTATCTTTGCGGCGGCAATCGAACCAATCGTGTTTCGCCTGCGGCGCGCGGGCTTCAGGCGTGGCCAGGCGATCCTGATCGTGTATGCCACACTGCTCACGATCCTCGTCGGCGGGCTCTACTTGCTGGTGCCGGTTATTGTGCACCAGTTCGCCTCGCTCGATGCCGCAATCCCGGAAATGTTCGACAAGCTTCGGCAACGGGCGCTTGACAGCGACAACGCCTTGATCCGCCAATCCGGATACCAAACTCTCTGGCGGATCCAGAACACCTACACCCGCATTCGCAACTCCCCCGAGATCGGTCAGGACCAGGCAGTGGGAGCCGCCACCTCGGTGCTTGGCATCCTGTTCACGATTGTCTCCCTGCTGATCGTTGCGTTCTACTGGATGACTGAAAAGGCCACGATCAAGCGCGTCAGCCTGGGCCTGTTTCCGCTTCGTCACCGGGCCCGCGCCCATGAGATTTGGGATGAAATCGAATTTCGGATCGGTGGCTGGACGCGTGGCCAACTGATCCTGATGGTGATCATCGGCGTGTGTTCCGGCGTTGCGTACTGGTTCATCGGTCTGCAGTTCTGGCTTGCGCTGGCGATCTGGGCAGGTATTACCGAAGCGATCCCGTTCATCGGCCCGTTCATCGGTGGTGGTACGGCGGCGCTGTTCGCGCTTGCCGATTCACCGGAAAAGGCACTTTGGGTCATCATCTTCGCGGTGGTCCTCCAGCAATTCGAAGGTGCGGTGCTCGTGCCTCGGGTCATGAAGAACGCGGTCGGCATGAGTCCCTTGACGGTTATTTTGGCCGTGTTGATCGGCAATGCGCTGGCAGGACCGATGGGGTCGCTGCTTGCAATTCCGATTGGGGCGGCCTGTCAGGTACTCGTCAGCAACTTGCTGCGTGGGCGAGATGACCGTCTCATTACCGATCTCAGCACGATGGATATAGCGCCGCTGTCGCCGGCCCAGTTCGGCTCGCCATTTGCGCCGACAAGCGGATCGCTCTCCCGGCTCAAGCGTGGCATGCGCTCACCGGCGATTCGAACGCAACAACATGACAGTGTTCGTGGAAACGAAACGTCCCAACCATGATGCTCGCCAAAGATCCACGAGGTTCAGGTGATTCCCCCGACGCCACGGGAGAATCCGATCAACAGCGATTCCTCCGCACGATCATTGCCCTGTTTGACGACACGATCGATGCGGAGCATGCTCTTACCTCCCTGCGCAAGAGCGATCAGCCATCGGAGGGGATTTCGGTCATCCTCCGGGAGCGAGTGCTCGATCCCGATCCCAATGTGCAATACGAAACGGTGCTTTCCCGTGTCATTGCGTCGTCCGCACTTGAGGCGGTCGCCAGTTGGTTGCAGGGACTTGCTTCGCTGATTTTACCCGACCGTGCCAGCTACCTCGTCGCCGGACCGATCGGCGCTGTGCTGGCCACGATTCGTGATGCACGACCGACGCCAGACAGCAATGAGGACGCGCTGTTCTCCACCAACGATTCCAGCCGTCAACTGAGCCGGGCACTTTCCGCATTTGGCTTCGGGCAGGATGAGTCGTCCTATCTCGAGAAGCGCGTCGTGGCTGGATCTCCGCTTATTGCGGTTACGTCGAGCCAGGCCGAACGATTGCGGGCAGCGCACAATACGTTCTCGTCGTTCGATGCGATCCACATTGGCCTCGCCCGAACCGAGAGTTCAATTCAACGGACTGCCTCGAGATTGCTCGTAACCGGTCCCGATGGCGGCGGCTCCGTGGTGGTCGCCGATGCAATCGCGCCATTGCGGCGACTTACGAGTGACGGTGGCTGGCGCAATCATTCGATCGACCTTCGCGGCCGCCAAGCCGTTGCCATTAATGGCGAGCCGCTTGGTACGATCGTCGATGTGCTGTTCGAGAACAAGCTGCTTCCGGATGGCGAAGACGCCCCACGATCCGCAACCGATCGTCGGAGCGTGGTCATCCGCTATATCCTGGTGAGCTTCGGCGGGATCCTCGGAATGAAAAAGACCAGGGTCGCAGTTCCAGCAGTGCTGGCGGATACCAGTGGCTGGACGGTCAGGATCGATACGAGTCGTGAGGAACTCCAGGGAGCCCCGAAATTCGAAAACCTCGCCCCACTCAGCAGGCAGGACGAGGTTACGATGTGCACCTATTTCGATGTACCGTTCTATTGGCTCAACGGGGGTGACTCAGTTTCCTGATCGGGCTCGGTCAGGAAACAGCCTCTGGCACGTGGTCTGTCTGGCGCATCGCGCTCAGGATGCGTTGCCACGGCGGCGCCCCGTTCTCGGCGAAAATGACCTTGCCATCCTTGCCCACTACCACAACGGAACGCTGAATACCCTCGCCTCCGGGCTTGATTGCACCGTACGCCTGGGCAACCCCGGCATCCTCGTCGACCAGGAGATCGAAGTTCAAACCGTGTTCCTTGCGGAATGCCTTGTGGCTCTCGGCATCGTCAGGATTCACTCCCATTGGCTCGATCCCGGCGCCGCGCAGGTGTTCGATGTTCTTTCGCACCTGGATGAGCTGATCGGTACAGCCAGGAGTGAAGTCCTTCGGGTAGAAAACCAGCATGGCCCGGACGAAACCACGCAAATCGGCAAGATGAAACTCGTTTCCCTCATCGTTCAGGAGCTTAAAATCGGGAGCCTCTGCTCCAACTTCGATCAGTGTCATCTGTGTCTCCGTTAGGGAACTGAAAGCATTCGATCGAGTGCAACCCGGGCCTGGTCGGCAATCACCGGCTCAACCTTGATCTCGTTGACGATCTCGCCGCGCACCAGGTGCTCGAGTACCCACAGCATGTATGCCGGATGGATGCGGTACATCGTGGAACATGGGCAGATCACCGGATCCAGGCAGAAGATCGTTTTATCCGGCATCTGGGTTTGTAGTCGCCGCACGAGATTGATCTCGGTGCCGACCGCCCAGGTGGTCCCGGCCGGCGCTGCCCTGATCACATCGATAATGTATTCCGTCGAACCATCGAGATCCGATGCCTGAACGACATCCAGCGGGCACTCCGGATGGACAATCACGTTGACCCCAGGGAAATCTTCCCGGGCCTTGGCGATCTGTGCGGCAGAAAACCGTGCGTGAACGGAGCAATAGCCCTTCCAGAGGTAGACCCGGGCGTTCCGGAGTTCTTCCTCGGTGTTGCCACCGAGTGGCTTGAATGGATCCCAAACCACCATCTCATCCAGCGGGATATCCTTGCGAACCGCGGTATTGCGTCCAAGGTGCTCATCCGGGAAGAAAAAGAGGCGGTCTCCCCGATCGAAGGCCCAGTCGTAGACCCGCGGCGCATTCGACGATGTACAGACTATCCCACCATTGCGGCCACAGAAGGCCTTCAGCGAAGCGGCGGAGTTCATGTACGTCACGGGGATGATGCCTTCGATGCCGAGGTCCGCCAATGCGTTCCAGGCTGCTTCGACGTCTTCCGGTTTCGCCATGTCGGCCATCGAGCACCCGGCCTCAAGATTGGGCAGGATCACGTGCTGGTCCGGGCTGCCGAGAATGTTTGCGCTTTCGGCCATGAAATGGACGCCGCAAAACAATGTGTACTCGGCTTCGTTTTGGGACGCAGCTTCCTGAGACAGCTTGTAGGAGTCACCCTGGAAGTCGGCGAACTGAATGACTTCGTCGCGCTGGTAATGATGACCGAGAATCGTCAGCCTCGAACCGAGCTGGTTCCGAAGGTCCCAGATCCGGGCATCGCGCTCGTCCGCTGGTATTTTGAAGTACGCCCGGTCAATCCGCTCCTGTCGTAATGGACCCACTCCATATTGCTTGAGTTGATCGTAGGCTCCAGTTCCCTCTTCCGGGACGCAGGATGCTGGCTCCATCTGGGGATCCACCAACCAAAGTGTGCGCCTGGGATCCTTTTCCACCTGAAGAACTTCAGGCTGATGTGCAGTGAGCGTCGGCCACATTGCCGATTCCAAAACATCTCGCTTGACCACCATGTGTTGCGGTCTCCTCGCACGAATCCTGATCGTGCCTGCCGGGCCAGTCTGGCCCGTCTATTACTGCGCGAATGGTATGGGCATCCCGAGTAATTGTCAACATGACACTAAGTACCCACTTTCCCATGAAAGCAACCCATTTGGGTGGTCTTCATGAATACCATCACTCCATGACAAAACATCCTCGGCTAAAATCATTCCGATGTTCCGAGTGGTTCTGTGCCGTCTATTTTGGGCAACATGATCCACAGCAATCGTCGAGGTGACCATGCCCATTAAGTCGTTCAAGATCGGTCTTCAGTTGCCCGAGGTTGAATATGTCGCCTTGTGGAGCGATCACCTGCACATGGCCCAACTCGCCGAGCAAATCGGCCTCGATTCGCTCTGGTTGGGCGATCACCTGCTCTATTCGTATGAGAACGAGCCGTCCCGTGGACCGTGGGAATGCCTGACCATGCTTTCCGCACTCGCGGCAGCGACCACCAGGATCGAACTCGGACCACTCGTGCTCTCGACATCGTTCCGCAATCCTGCCATGACCGCGAAAATCGCGGAAACGATCGACGAAATCAGTGGCGGACGCTTCATCCTGGGTCTGGGTGCTGGATGGAACGAGACCGAATATCGGGCATTTGGCTTTCCGTTCGATCGCCGATTTGCCCGGTTTACCGAGGCATTCGAAATTATCCGGACGCTTATTCGCACAGGGGAGATCGATTTCGATGGCGAGTTCTACACCGCCCACGAATGCGTGCTCACGCCTCGCGGTCCGCGTCGCGGAAAAATGCCGATCATGATTGGCTCCACCGGCGAGAAGATGCTCCGGTTGACGTTACCGCACGTGGATATGTGGAACATCTGGTACGCGGATTATGGCAATTCCGTGACCGGGCTTCGTCCCCACCTTGATCGCCTTGATGCACTCTGCCAGGAAGTTGGTCGTGCCCCCTCCGAGATCCGCCGAACGGCCGCCGT
This sequence comes from uncultured Chloroflexia bacterium, assembly GCA_963763125.1. Classification (GTDB taxonomy): domain Bacteria; phylum Chloroflexota; class Chloroflexia; order Thermomicrobiales; family UBA6265; genus JACCYX01. The sequence goes on along the minus strand of CAVXMV010000005.1, from coordinate 2,468,698 downwards.
GCTTGTTACGGCGCCTGGGGGATCCAGCCGGATGTCCGGTTCGACCGAAAATCGAAGCACCTCTGGTATCTCGGGATCACCAGATGAGATCGCCGCGCAGCTGTCGACATTCCATGAGATCGGCATTGACCACATCCAGATCGTGCTCGACCCAATTACCCCGCAGTCCATCGAATGGCTGGCGCCAGCAATCGCGCTGATTGATCGTGGCTGAACAGGTTTGCCGAGGTTCCCGATGACGTCCCTACCACTCCTCAGTCGCCAACATCTCCTGATCGATGCCGACGATACGCTGTGGGAGAACAACATCCACTTCGAGGAAGCATTCGAGGACTTCGTGACATTCCTCAATCACGAACACCTGACCAGGACCGAGATCCAGTCGATCACAGACGAAATAGGGATTGCCAATCGGGGAACACATGGCTATGGCGCCCGGGCCTTTGCGCGCAATCTGCGAGACACCTTCCAACGCATCACCGGAGTACCCGACGACGATCCTGATCTGGCGGCGGCAGAGCAACTGGGGTTGCGGATTCTCGAGCAGCGATTCGACGTGATCGATGGTGTCGAGGACACACTCGCCGCCCTGCGGCCCCACCACGACCTCTTTCTACTGACCAAGGGACATGACGAGGAACAGCGGCTAAAGGTCGAGCGATCCGGGATCGACTCGTATTTCGACGCTGTGCTCATTACCGATGAAAAGGATGAGCACACCTATCGCTCGACGGTAGACACGCTTGATCTCGAGCCGAGTCAAACCTGGATGATCGGCAACTCACCGCGTTCGGACATCAATCCGGCCATACGGGCAGGGCTCAACGCCGTGTTCATTCCTCACTCCCGGACGTGGCACCTGGAGGTGGAGGAATTCGCTATCGAAGGCTGGGATGGGCGGTTTATTCAACTCGTGACGTTTCGCGAACTGACGACGATCTTTGCCAGCGGTAGTTAGCGTGCGGACCCGGTCGCTGACGGCAGGCGGAAGGTGATTGCCGTACCTTCGCCAACGGTCGATTCCACCCAGACGCTCCCGCCCTGAATTTCGACCAGCTGCTTTACGATGCTAAGCCCGAGTCCGGTACCACCCTTCGCGCCAATAGTGTCACCCCGATAGTACCGCTCGAAGATCTTGTCGAGAATGTCAGGCGGGATGCCGACCCCGGTATCGCGAACCGTGATGTCGATCCATTTGCCCGTTCCATCTGACTGGGCTTGCAGAACCACCAACCCTCCTTCAGGCGTGTGGCGAACAGCGTTATGGAGAAGGTTATTGACGATCTGTTTTATCCGGGTTGGATCACCGAGCACCTTTGGCAACGAATCCGGCACCAGCGAGTTGATGCTCACCCTGGCCGTTTTGAGCGCATACGGTCGCATGCCTCCCACCGCCTCCATCGCCAACTCGGCCAGGTCGACTTCCGTTGCGGAGACCGGCATCACCCCTTCCTCGAGCCGCGAGAGGGTGAACAGGTCCTCGATCAGGCGCGACAAGGTCTCGATTTCATGCTCGATTGCCTGGAACGAGCGCTCGGGCGGAAGCTCACTCGGGCCGTCCGCATGCAGCTGGGCGTCGAGGTGGCCCTGGATTACCGCGATTGGCGTTCGCAAGTCGTGCGAGATATTGGCCACGAATGCACGCCTTTGGACATCGATTGCGCTTAGCCGCGAAGCCAGGTAGTTGAACCTTTCTGCCAACCTCCCGAGTTCGTCTTCGGTGAAAACGGCCACGCGACGTGACAATTGCCCGGCCGCGATCGCATCCGATCCATCTTCCAGCTCGGCAATTTGTTTGAGCATCTTCCTCGATACAAGTCGGCTCGCAATCCGCGCCACGATGATCCCGCAAAGCGTTATCAAACCGATCTGAACGAGCACGAAGATCGTAACTCCCAGAAACTCCGGGATGAGCTGGATCATGGAAGAGGGGGTGTTGTATCCGTTCAAGTACGCGAGAAGAACGACGAGGAAAAAACCGCCGGTGGCGTACACAAACGTGCTGGCGGTGACCGCCGCGAGGTGGGACACGGCAAGACGCGCCTTGATCGACGATCGTACGCGCTGGCGAACTGTGCGCTGTCTCCTCCCTGCGTTCAGTTGTACATGGCTCACGAAACTGGCCTTGCGGAGAATCGGTAACCGACCCCCCACACTGTTTCGATGTAGTCACCCGGCGAATCAGCGCCACCCAGCTTCTTGCGCAAACGCTGAATATGGCTGTCGATCGTGCGGTCGAACACCACCGAGTCGTTTCCCCAGACCTCCTCGAGCAGGAACTCCCTGCTAAACACGCGGCCCGGATTGCTCGCAAGCAACGTGAGCAGGGAGAACTCGGTCGCCGTGAGCGACATCCGCGCTCCGTTGCTGGTCACCTCATGGGCCGCGGTGTCGATCACAAGATTGGGGAAGGCAATCGTCTCGTTCGATTCGCGCGGTCGGGATTGCTCGCGAATCATCTCGGACCGGCGCAGGATTGCGCCCACCCTGGCCTGTAGCTCGCGCATCGAGAATGGCTTGGTCAGGTAATCATCGGCGCCAAGTTCCAATCCCAACACCTTGTCGAGTTCGGTCGCACGGGCGGTCAGCATCAGGATCGGAACGGATTTCGCGGCGCGTACCCGGCGGGTGACCTCGATGCCGTCGAAACCAGGAAGCATGATGTCAAGCAGGATTATGTCAGGATCGAGGGTGAGCGCCTTCTCAACCGCTGATGGTCCATCGTATGCCACGGTGACTCGGTGTCCGACGTTCTCCATTTCTCGCCGGACGAGTGACGAAAGTTCATGTTCGTCCTCAACCACCAGGATGTGCGCCAAACCTTCCCCCAGCTCCCAAACGCCGGGAGGATCCGATGCGGGCTCCTTCCCGGCGATCTACAACATCAAACCTCGATGATACTGCTTCATGCGACGCGAAGCGGTTCGGATGGCGAGGTCGAGGTCGAATCATTGACCACGACCAGTTTGAGGCGACGATCAGCTTTTGGTCGATCAGTCTCGACGAGCATGGGTGTGACCGCCATCATCGCAAACAGCACGCCAACGAGTGTAACAACCACGATTGCAGCAATGGTAAACATGTCGCCTCTCCTTTGAGGTAACGGCGGGGATCCGAGTCACTCTCCTTACATCAATTATTCTGGCATTCATGTGTTGCACGGCAGATTCCAATCTGTGGCAATCCAATGACATATTGTTGCGAATCTGTCACAACTCGTCCCCGCCCGCCTCGATGCGATCAATTTGATCACCCGCATAGAGTTTGAGACCTGCCGCCAGAAGGGTGAAACGCCGTGTCGCATGAGTCTTTGTGCTCTTCATTTGCGCGACACACGGATCCGTGGGGCGAAATATTATGACCTCACTGAAAGTAATGTACGGACACACTTATCTGGCACTTGCGTAATGCAAAGCGATGATTTGCCGAATGTTGATTGGCTATTGTCGAGTATCCTCCTATCATCTAGACTTCGTACGTACGGAACTTATCAAAGCAACATACAAGTGAGTGTTCGGTTCTTTGGGGGATGGCAGGTTTCCATGCGCAAGCTCGGTCTCGCAATAATGACGCTGGTTCTGGTCATGGGCAGCCAGGTTCCCGGCGCGGTATATGCCGCCCCACTCGCTAACAATCTCCAATTGCAATCCACCCCCACAGCAACGACGACTGACCGCCTCAACCTGCGCTCCGGGCCGGCTCTCTCCTACTCCGTGGTGACAGTGATTCCGGTTGGCAGCAAGGTAATCCTGACCGGGCAGGAAACGAACGGCTTTCGTTCCGTCTCCTTCAACGGTCAGCAAGGATGGGCATTTGGCACCTATCTCTCAGTCGATAGCCCGGAACCGAGTCCAAACACCACGGCGACAACCACTGATCGCCTGAATCTTCGATCGGGACCTGCAACATCATATGCCGCAATCACTGTCCTGCCGAAGGGCGCGATCGTGACACTCACCGGGCAAGACACCAATGGCTTCCGATCGGTCACCTGGGGTGGCTTCAGCGGTTGGGCATATGCCGAGTTCCTCGATTTCGGCACGACGCCTCCAGTCCCCGAACCTGAACCCCAGGGCAATGCCACGACGACCGATGCCCTGAACCTCCGAACCGGCCCGGGCACCACGTTTGCGGTGATCGTCGTCATGCCCCGTGGAAGCGAAGTGATCCTGACTGGACAGTCAAACAACGGTTACCGTTCTGTTTCGTACAACGGTCAAAATGGTTGGGCGTCCGAAACCTATCTTGCGGAAGAAGGCACCGTTCCCGTCCCGAGCGGCACGGCGACCACTATCGATCGACTCAACCTTCGCGGGGGCCCTGATACCTCGTCCACGGTGCTGACCGTCCTACCACGGGGCGCCGTGGTTACACTGACAGGACAGACAACGAACGGATTCCGATCCGTCTCCTGGAACGGTTTCACTGGCTGGGCCTTCGCATCTTACCTGACCATCAACTCGACAAATCCGCCGGTTCCCGACGCGCCATTCGATGTCACCAACACGATCGTCGGCCCGGCGCGGGGCTCGGTTTCCGAGGCGATGAGTTTTGCACGAGCCGCCGGAGCGCTGCGCATCGCCGAGGTTGAGCGATACATTGTGGAAGTCTATCGACTTGCGCCTCAGATAGGGTTTGACCCTGCGATTCTGGTCGCCCAATCTGCCCATGAGACCGGCAATTGGACAAGCTCCTGGTGGACGCTTCGGTTGAATCCGGCGGGCATAGGAGTGACCGGCGCCCCCACCCAAAACAATGCCAGTCCAACGTTCGCCAGTGGCACGATCGCAGCACGCGCCCAGATTGCCCACATGCACGCTGAGGTATTTGGCAACTCCAGGCCACTCCCGGTTGTGTTGCAGGGCGTAGACCCTACATACCAGCGGGTATTCGAGGCTGGCTGGGCCGGGACAATCCGAACGATCGAGGATCTCGCTGGAACCTGGGCCGTCGATCCCGACTACCACACCAAGCTGGTGCGCAAGGCTATCGCGATCTTCGACCCCACTGCCTGACCGAATGTTCCACCAGGCAGGATCAACAGTTGGCCCGGATTATTCATCAGCCACGCAGGCACGCGCTGGCACTGCGGGAGTGCGTGGATGAGTGAGCGATGTGGCCGCCACATCCAGCGGGGCTCAGAGATGTGGCCACTCTTCATCCTGGACATCAGGCAGTACTCAGAATGGCCACCACCCGTCACAGTGTCGAATCCATTGCCAACACTTTCGCGAACACCCTGAACCCGATCGACGATGTTCTGCATGAACGACATCCGACCAGTCCATTCGTTGGCCTGTAGACCGTCAGCCCACACCCATCCTTCGTAGGTGGTCCCATCCTGTTCTACCTTGACCGGCCACCAGCGTCCCTGATCGTTGCTCTCGGAAAGCCCGGTAACATCGACCTCTGCGCCCAACGTGAGCAACGTGAGTACATCGAACTCGGCACCCGGCCCATTCCGCAGATTGAGACTATCCACGGACACTTCGGTCGTTGTGCCAGGGACAACCGAGAGGAACCGCTGGACGAGCGATTCCGGCCCCTCCCGCGCGAGAAGCACAGTCGCCAGCAGCAGGTTGCCGATGGCGAAAATCATCGCCAATCGCCAGATCGTGCGATGCAGCGGCCGTGATCGGCGCGCCACCTTGCCTCCCTCAATCCAGGCCCGGCGGCCAATGGATGGACCGGGATCGTCATCTTCGTCCTCGTCGAAGAAATCGACCGCCTCTTCGTCGGGCTGCGCCCGTTTTGGGCCACGCGTCCACGTGATCCGGGGAACATGGCGGCGATTATCCGGAAGCACCTGCGTGGACTCGTCGCCCATTCCCGATTCACGATCAAGACCAGCCAGGGCGGCATCAGCGAAATCGCGCACGGTCGCATACCGGTGCTCAGGGTATTTTTCGAGGGCACGACCGATCACATCGTCCACCCATACAGGTAGTCCCAGATCAGGGCGCACCTTCGACGGTGGCATCGGATCGGTTTCCAGGTGGTCGGCGATCAGCAGTCGCTTCTGGTCCTGTCCCTCCGGCGCCTCGAATGGCGGGCGGCCCGTCAGCAATTCGAACATCACGCAGCCAAGGGCGTACACATCGGTGCGCTGATCCACCGCAGCTCCACTGCCCTGTTCAGGAGAGAGATACGCCGCCGTGCCAAATGCCGTACCACCGATCGTGTCCTGACGAGGCGCAACAGACTGCGCGAGCCCGAAATCGATCAGCTTGATCGATCCGTCATCGGCCAGGATCAGGTTCTGCGGCTTGATATCGAGATGGACAATCTTTCGGTCATGCAAATGACTCAGGGCATCGGCAACTTTGTCCAGGATGGGCACCATTTCAATTGGTGACAGTGGCCCATCCTCCGCCACTACCTGTTTCAGGTTACGGCCGGGCACGAGCTCCATCACTATCCACGACTCATTCGATTGCTCGAGCAGGTCATAGATCGTGACAAGGCCGGGATGAGCGGCGAACGCCATCATCCGGGCCTCCTGGCGGAAACGGCGGCGAGATTCCGGGTCGGCCTGAAACTCTTCGCGAAGTGTCTTGATCGCAACGTCGCGCCGGGATCGCAGGTCAAGCCCCCGGAAGACCCTCGCCAGGCCGCCTGCACCCAGCGGTTGGTCGAGGTAGACCTCATATCGACCATCTATCGTTTGTTTGCCGGGTGCGGACAACGATGTTGTCCCGGAATCAGTCATGGCAGTGTGCGGTTTCCTGGTTCCTGCTGCAATGGTCGTGGCCGTCCGCCCCAAGTCATCTGGCGCCTACCCGCCACGCATGTGCGTACTCTCGTCACTTTAGCAGAAGAGCAACTCCGGCATGGTCCACGCACACGCGACTCCCTCTCTGGTTCCTGACCGGTTTGACGGCGCGAATCCGTGGGTGTTGACCGCATCGTACTCCAGTCCTATACTCGGTTCATCGAAACGCTTCGACAATCGTGGAACTCTGGACCGCCCATGCCAAGGGCGCCGGTGTTGGTTTCTCGTTGCAGGGAAAGCGGTGAGACGATGAGGGAAACGTCCTCATGACCACACTGACCGATGTCGCCCGCCTCGCCGGCGTCTCCGTCAGCACGGCATCCTACGTGCTGAGTGGCAAGCGACCAATCTCGGAGCCCACGCGACAGCGTGTGTTGGCGGCAATGGACGATCTTGGTTTTCGACCCAACAATCAGGGTCGGGCCCTTGCCAGCGGAAAGACACGCACACTGGCTTTGCTCTATCCTTCGCTGGAATCCCTTGCCTCACCCATGCCCATGGAGTTCGTTACCGCCGCCGCGTCCCAGGCGGAACACCGCGGCTACGCCCTCATCCTCTCGACAACCAACGATGCCGAGGAAGATGTCCTTTCCTTGATCCAGCGTGGATTCGTGGACGGCTACGTCCTGATGGAAATCACGATGTCTGACCCACGGATCGACTTGCTCAAGATCAAGAATGTACCGTTCGCAATCATCGGTCGACAAGCTGACAACACCGGATTGCACTTCGTCGATCTCGACTTCCAGTATGCAGTCGACCTCGCCGTGGATCACCTGCTGGACCTTGGCCATCGCCATATTGGATTGCTGTGCAGGTCTGCCGGCGAATCGCTGGGCTATGGACCAACGGTCCGAATGCGAGAGCGTTTTGAGGAACGTCAACGAGACCTCGGATTTTGCGGCCTGTTCCACACCTGTGGTGGCGACCCGCACGATGGCGAAACTGCGTTCGAGATGTTGCTCGCGATCGACCCCAATCTCACGGCGCTGATCAGCTCCAACACCGAAGCGATCAGCGGTATCGTGAAAGCCGCTGCCGCCATGAACGTCTCGATCCCTGCCGACGTCTCGCTCGTCGGCATGCTCTCGCCCCGCATCGCAGAATTTCTCGTACCGCCAATCACTGGAATCGATTTCCCTGCTGAGGAAATGGGGCAGCGTGGAGTCGACTTGCTCATCGATCAGCTGGAAGGGAGGGTGCAAGAACCGCAACAGTTGGTACTGAGTCCGTCCATCACTGTGCGATCAAGCACGGCTCGGGTCCTGACAGGAGGCTAGGAGCCTCTCCGCGTATCGCGAACTAGGATAGAGAAGGAACGACACCATGATTCCCTCGTTCACCCGCCGAACTGCCATCAAGTCCGCTGGAGCCATCGCAGCCAGCGCCGCGGCGTCCACCGTTTTCGTCTCCGTTCCCGCTTTCTCAAGGCAGGATCAGGTGACCGTCACGTGGTGGGACTATTTTGACGGCCAGAATGCGGTGGCGATCGACACCCAGTTGGCCTCCTACACGGATGTCGCGCCGAACGTGACGATCGAACGCACCTACATTCCATTCGCCGATCTCAAGCAAAAGCTGCTTCAGGGAGCTGCAGCTGGCGACCTTCCAGACATCGTCGTGATCGACAATCCGGATCACCAGGCGTTTGCCTCGCTCGGTGTGTTCGAAGACCTTACGGACAGAATCGCGGAGTGGGGTCAGGCTGACACATATTTCGAGGGTCCCTGGAACTCCACGGTATTCCAGGAGAAGAATTACGGAATTCCCGATAACAGCAACTGCCTGGTGCTGTGGAGCAATGACGATCTCCTCGCCGCGAAGAATCAGGCAATCCCCACGACATGGGCCGAACTCACTTCGGCGGTCGAGTCCCTCAGCGAAAACGATGTGTACGGCCTGGCCGTGAGTGGCATCAAGAGCGAGGAGGGCACGTTCCAATGGCTCCCCTTTCTCTGGGAGACCGGGGAAGATATCCCGACGATCGACAGTGAAGGTGGTCGCAAGGCGCTCCAACTGTGGACCGATTATGTGAGCAACGGTTGGATGTCGAAGGCTATCCTCAATTGGAAACAGGGGGACGTGCTCGGCCAGTTCCAGAACGGGAAGGCAGCCATGATGGTTAACGGACCATGGCAGATCCCTAGCCTGAAGAACGACACGCCCGACCTCAAATGGACGGTGGCAACCCTGCCGGTAGAGACGCAAGCCGCCTCCATCCTCGGTGGCGAAAACACGGCGATCGTCGGCGGCACATCTGCCCTCGACGCGGCTTGGGAACTGCTGACGTGGCGCCAGACCGACGAGGTGCTCAAGGCCTACATCCTCGATGCCGGAAAGCTACCCAGCAAAGCCGACCTGGCAACCGATGAAGCTTGGACTGGCGATCCGGTGATCAATGTCTTCGTCGAACAGCTCAAGGTTGCCAAGCCACGAGCATACGGAGACAAGTATCCGGATATTTCGGCGGCCATTCAGGATGCAATTCAAGCCGCCGTCAGCGGAGAGTCATCGGTCGAGGATGCCCTGGCCAAAGCACAGTCCGTGATCACGCCATTGTTGCCGGAAGCCTAGCCATGTCATGACCAGTGGGACTGAACCTTCAATCCCACTGGCTCTTCCCATCGACTCAACGAAGAGGAAGGCCATGACCATCAACGCAGAATCAACCGCCTATGTCGGAACGGAGGGAACGCATCGCAGGCGCCGGTCACAGCTCGGCAATTACCTGTTCCTGCTTCCCGCGATGGTGTACATCGGTTTCACGATGCTGTATCCGGTGTTCGAGAACATCCGGATGAGCGTCCACGATGTGACGATCCAGACATTCCTGGCAAACGATCAATCCTGGGTCGGCCTGGAAAACTTCCGAACCATCTTCGACGATCCGGACTTCTGGTATGCGGTTAGGCTTTCGCTGCTGTTCACAGCCGGGTCAATCGCCTTTCAGTTCACGATCGGATTCGCGCTGGCTCTCTTCTTCAGCCAGCCGTTTCCTGGCAACGCACTATTGCGGGCGATGATGCTGCTTGGCTGGCTAATACCAACCGTTCTCAGCGGCACGATTTTCCGTTGGGTGCTGGATGGAGACTACGGCATCCTCAACTATGCGCTTGTCAGCATCAATCTCATGTCTGAAAACAAGTATTGGCTAATCGATGCCGACACCGCCCTGTGGGGGACGATCCTGGCCAACATCTGGGTGGGCATTCCGTTCAACATGCTGCTCTTGCTGGCAGGGCTGCAAGGCATTCCGGTCACGCTGTACGAGGCGGCGGCAATCGATGGCGCGTCGACCAGGCAACGGTTCTGGTCAATAACATTTCCGCTCATGCGGCCCGTGTCATTGAGCGTGCTGCTGCTCGGGTTGATCTACACCTTCAAGGTCTTCGACCTGATCTACATCATGACCGCCGGAGGTCCGGTCAATGCCACCACGGTGCTCCCGATCTACGCCTATGAGAAGACGTTCCAGTCCTTCCAATTCGGTGTCGGGGCCGCATCGGCAGTGGTGATGCTCGTTGCGTTGCTGATCGTTGCCGCTACGTACGTCTGGTACTCCCAAAGGGAGGAGGCCTCCTGATGAGCGGCTCCAATCAGTCCAGGCGCGCCTGGATGTTGACGTCGATCGCCGTCGTGATCGTTGGGATTTACCTCTTCCCTGTGTACTGGATGGTGATCACGTCGCTCAAGACGATGCCAGCGATCTTCTCGACACCGCCACAACTGTTTCCCAACCCGATCGACTTCCATGCGTACAAGATCGCCGTGGTTGACAACAGCGTGGTGCACAGGGCATTCCTGAGCAGCCTGATCATCGCCACCGGAACGATGCTGCTGACGCTGGTGCTCGCCACGCCAGCAGCCTATGCGCTGGCACGCCTGAAGCTACGTGGGAGTGGTGTGGCAGTGCTCCTTCTCGTCCTCGGTCAACTCCTGCCCGCAATCGTGATCGCCGGTCCGCTGTTCGTGCTGTTCCGACGACTCGACCTCACCAATTCATACCAGGGGCTGATCCTTGCCGACGTCTCGGTCACTCTGCCATTTGCGGTGATCGTGATGCGGCCGTATTTCCTGACGGTGCCGGGTGAGCTCGAGCAGGCGGCAATGCTCGATGGAGCCAATCGGTTCCGGGCATTCTTTCAAATCGTGCTTCCACTCGTGCAGCCGGGGTTGGTGACAGTTGCCGCATTCTCGTTCCTGCTCGCGTGGGGAGAGTTCATTTTTGCCCTTTCGCTGAACCTCAACGAGAAGATCCAGCCAATCACGGTTGCCCTGAATCGATTTTCAGGTCAATACGGCACTCGATGGAATGAGATGATGGCGGTTTCGACGACGGTGGCGATTCCTATCGTGATCGTGTTCATCTTGCTTCAACGATTCATCGTCCAGGGCATTACCACGGGTGCAACCAAGGAATAACTCAAGGTCCGGTCACGCTGCTCCATTTGTCAGCGAGATGCGCCTCACGCACCATTTGGCAGTTGCCCGTGCTGGATGCACTCGGTAGAATGCCGACCATGACGGCAAACATTCTGAGAGAAGGGAAACGCGATGAAGATCGGTGTGTTTACGGTTTTATTCGCCCAGCGTCCGTTCGAAGAAGCGCTGGATTACATCAGGGATGCAGGCGTCGAAGCTGTTGAGATTGGAACTGGTGGCGCTCCTGGCAACAGCCATTGCGATCTCGACAACCTGGTCGACAATAGTGTTGCTCAGAAGGCGTATCTGGATCTGATCACCAGTCGCGGACTCGAGATAAGCGCGCTCTCGTGCCACGGAAACCCGCTGCACCCCAACAAGGCTTCCGCCAGGGCCGACGATGAGTCCTACCGCAAGACTGTTAGGCTAGCCAGCCAACTCGGTGTCCAGAACGTGATCACGTTCTCCGGTTGTCCGGGCGACACTGAAAACGCCAAATATCCCAACTGGGTGACATGCCCGTGGCCAACCGATTTCGCGGACGTCCTCAAATGGCAGTGGGAAGAAGTCGCCACCCCTTATTGGTCGGAAGCAGGCAAGTACGCGGCCGACAACGGCGTGCGCGTGGCGATTGAACTGCATCCCGGGTTCCTGGGGTATCACACTGAGTCATTCTGGAAGCTCCGCGACATCGGTGGGGAGGCGATTGGGGTCAATTTCGATCCATCGCACCTCTTTTGGCAGGGGATGGACCCGCTCGTGTGCATTCGCGAGCTAAAGGATGCCATCTTCCACGTCCACATGAAAGACACCTGGCTCGACGAGCCCAACATCAAACGCAACGGTGTGCTCGACACCAAGCAATACACCGACGAAGTGAACCGATCGTGGATCTTCCGGACGGTGGGATACGGTCACGGTCCAGAGTTCTGGCGATCTCTCGTGTCCGAGTTGCGGCTGGCGGGTTACGACGGCGCACTCTCGATCGAGCACGAGGATTCGCTGATGAGCATCAACGAGGGATTCACCAAGGCGGTCGAATTCCTGAAGACAACTGTCATCCGCGAAACGCCTGGCGAGGCCTGGTGGGTTTCATCTTCATTCGATCGGACGCACGGGGAGTAATACATGAGCGAAATTGGTGTGGGCCTGGTTGGCTACAAATTCATGGGGCGAGCGCATTCGAACGCCTATCGCCAGGTGGCGCGATTCTTCGATGTCGACCCCGTACCGGTGATGCGCGCGATCTGTGGTCGCGATCTTGAAGCCACCACAAATGCGGCAGCGCAACTTGGGTGGCAGGAAGTCGAAACGGACTACCACGCCCTGGTGAACCGGGACGACATCGGTCTCGTCGATGTCTCTACACCGGGCTATACCCATCGCGAGGTCGTGCTCGCCGCACTCGACGCTGGCAAGCATGTGCTGTGCGAAAAACCGCTTGCCAACTCGCTTGAGGAAGCGAGTGAAATGCTGCTCGCCGCGCGCAAGGCCGGGACCATCAACATGGTCAACTTCAACTACCGGCGCGTTCCCGCGGTCCAGTTCGCCAAAAAACTGATCGATGAAGGGCGGCTCGGTACGATTCGCCACTGGCGCGCAGTCTACCTTCAGGATTGGCTGGTCAACGAGACTGTTCCCCTTGCCTGGCGCTTGAAGAAGGAATTTGCTGGCTCTGGAGCGCTCGGAGACATCGGTGCCCACATCCTGGATCTGTCCCAGTTCCTCGTCGCGCCAGTCACCAGTGTGGTCGGCACCCTCGATACCTTCATCAAGCAGCGTCCGGTCGAGGCCAGGAATACTGGAGGTTCCGGCTTGAGCTGGGAAGCAGGAGACGAAATGGGAGACGTCACAGTTGACGACTCCACAACATTCCTGGCCCGGTTCGAAAATGGGGCGACAGGAACCTTCGAGGCAACCCGCATGGCAACCGGCCGCCGCAACTACAACCGATTCGAGATCAATGGTTCATTGGGCAGCATCGCCTTCAATCTGGAACGGCTCAATGAGCTCGAGGTCTATTTCCGGGAAGATGAGTCTGGACTCCAGGGATTCCGCACGCTCAACGTCACGGAAAGCGTCCACCCCTACACAGCGGCGTGGTGGCCAGCCGGGCATATCATCGGCTGGGAGCATACCCACGTCCATGTCGTGAAAGACCTTCTCGACGGCATCCGCACCGGTGTGAATCCGCTTCCTTCGTTCGAGGATGGATACAAGAACCAGGCAGTTCTCGACGCAGTGGCCCGGAGTTCCGAGTCCGGTACCTGGGAACAGCCAGCGCCACTACCTCAGTAGCGCATGGTCAGGTGGCGGCGATCGTGAATGATCGCCGCCGCTTCATGCCTGGGGCTGGCCCTCACGACGGCGGGCCCTGATCGCGGTGGCGACGCGAGTGCGTTCTGCCTCGGAGAGCATCTCCAACGCGTTGCGTGGATCGGGCACGGCTGCCGCGAATATCGCCACATCATTATCCCGTGCAATCGCCGCCTGGATGCGCCGCACATGAGCCATCCTGACCACATGTTCCTGAAGACGCTCGACCAGATGCTCGTCACCAAGCCGAGGATCCCGTTCCAGTCCAAGCGCTCGAATCGCCGGCAGTAATTGGGCGATTCGCGCATAGTCGAGCGGCCGCGTTTCAGACGCCTCCAACAAATCGTCGATGATTGCCACGCGCTCAACCACGCGCTGGATATCTAACCACGTCTTGCGGTCCGGGACTCGCGCGCCAACGCGCTCGACCCGGTTCAATGCGGACACTATCGCCTGGTCATCGGCCGACTTGATCGCGCTGTTGAGTTGTCCAAGCGCCTGATGTTGCTCAATCGAACGTCGCACCCGGCGTCGCTCTGGAACGCTCAGTCGCTCCGGACCTCCCGCAGGGGGGTCAACCAGGAGTTCCCGCAGCCTGACCGCATTCCGGTTGGCAAGCGCTTCGCGAATGCGAGTGAGCCATTGCACCCGGTTTCGAGCGAGTTCGATGCGTTCCCGAACGCCTGGATCAAGGAGCGTGCTGCCCTCGAACAATTCTTCGTCGAAGGCGGCGGCGATCAGCACGTCGTCATCGGTCTGGATCGCCCGTTGAAGCGCCGGCCATTCGATCGCCTGCAAGACGTGCTGCAGGGAGCGACGGTCGGCATCGCCAAGCACGACGAGTTGGCCGGACATCGCCAGGTCGGCAAGTTGCTGTCGATCGCCGCTCGCCAGTGCGGCGTCGAGTCTTCCACGCACGTCGATCCGCTCCTGGGCCTGGCGAACAATGCGACGGGCCTGTTGGCCGAGCGGGATACGTCGGCTGGAGGCCTCACCTGCTATGGCCACAACGGCGCCATCTCGTTTGCGACGCGATTCTGCGATAACACGTCGCTCGTACCCTGCCGAGAGCATCGATTCAACTTCTCCGGCAAGAAGGCGGGCGATCGGGTCCCGTTCGATCTGCGACCAGATACGGACAACTTCGGCCTCGTCGTTTCGAGCCAAAGCGGTCTTGAGTTCGGCGATATCCTCGGCCGACACCGATTCGACCACCGTCTCGTCAGGTAGTTCCCATGTCGTCCACGCAGGTGGCGGGGTCGGCGACTTGATCTCGATTTCGGGCAATGTGGACGCCGGGTCGTTTCCAATCGGGTCGACCTGCCATGTATCGGAGTAGTGAGCCCGCATCCTTGCCACCACGGGCGCAACATCCCATATCGCCCCTACCTCCGGCACGATGCCTGTCGAAGACGGCATCTGCAATCGCGGAATTGACTCACACGCATCGTAGATGTCCTGGGAAGTCCCAATGCTGGCTGAGGCGAGGGAAGCCAACAATACGCGTGTTGAACCGGAGGCACTGTTAGTGGCGTCCGCAAAAACCGGTGAAGTCAACGGATCGGACAAGTCCCATGCCGAAAAGAGCAAGGCGCCGTCGATCTTGCCCAATGGATCGCCATGTCGAGTGCGCAAACCCGGATCGTCGGCAAGCGCCGCGAGGGAAGAGACTATTACCAGCGTGGCGTAGGCATCCCGAAGGGCAGCGTCTCGATAGAGTGTTGGATGCCGGTAGCCTGGTGTTCCCTCGCCAGTCGGACCCAATGGAGCATCGCGCCAGGAGGCGCCATCCAGATCGACGACCGCCAGTTGACCGTTTGATCTCACGAGCAGGTTCTGGGCGGTGTAATCGCCATGCACGAAATCGGAAGTCTGCAAGTCGTTCCACAGCTGCACAAACGCTGCCGAAAGTGCCCGGATCACGGCCACATTGCGGGTGCGGACTGCCCGATCCACGCCTTGAATCAAGGTTGGGCCCTTGATCCATTCCATCGCGACACCGATTGACTCGTTGTCGTCTCCGTCTATCCCTGAGTCCAGCTGTGGCAAACCATGACGCACAAGCCGAATTGCAGATGGCAATCGGGAGCGAGAATGTGACTCCTCGAAGTCGGCCAGGGCGGTGTAACGTACAGCCCAGTCGCGATCCTTGCCACTGGATGCTACGATACGTAATGCAACGTCGCTCCCGTCAGCTCGCTTCAGGTGCGCAACCAAGGCGTTGTTTCCCGCAACAACATGGGGCCGCCCTGCCTCATTCAGGACGGGTCGGGCTCGCAATTCTGCGAGCGCAGGAACGCGACGCTCTGCCAATGCGTTCTGGAAAAGAGCGAGCTTGTCCACGTTTGTTGGTCCTCTCGCAAAAAGACGCGCTGGTGTCAGCCTTTTGTGACGCTTCTGCTGAACGAGTGACACCGCAATCGCATCGATTGTAGTAGACCTTGCAAGGCAGCCGCAGTGCACAGCGGTCGCGGAAAGGTTCAAGCCCTTGCAACTTCGAACACGGAACAACCAAACCACGGCCCCTGATCAGGAAGTCGATCGCATTCTCGGACACGATGGATCGTCACCTCAGGAAACCTGGCGAAATCGGCCACAGAACGGTGCTGCCACGGGCAGCATCTGGTCCACCGCCGGCAACATTGCCTCCGAAATCCAGGGCATCGCAGGTTCGCTTTCCGAGGTCGATGCCCGATCATCGGCTCGTTTGCGCGACCTTGGCAACGCCCTTACTTCGGAAACCGGCCGGGCCCGCTGGTCTGACGTTGACCTCCGACGGGCATTCAACACCGATCGACTCTCGCATGTGTACGCGGTGCGGCGCGAAGGCGGATACGCTCCTCGCCGGATTGAGATTGCGGACAAGGTTCGCAACGTGCTCGTGCTTGTCCCAATCCTACTCACCTGGGCAGCACTCGCCGAAGCCTCACGCTCCTATGATCGATTCCTCGAGGCAAATCCGGAGGAAGCGGGGACACCATTCCTCCTGCTGTGGCAACGAGGCTTTGGCGGCGAGTCGAATTGGTGGTCGCCTACGTTCTCGACGGTGGCAATCATCGATGCCGTAGTGATCATGGCGATGATCATCCTGACCTTCTACACACACGGTCGGCGTGAAGAGCAGGAAGACCTGATAGCCGATACGGCATCTTCGTTCCAGGCCGAATTCGACAATGTGATGGCCGAGGCTGGTGTAATTCTCGCTGGAGACCGCGCCAATCGCCCCGCCCAACTCGCGGACAGCGTCGAGCGGCTCGCCGATCGCTTCGATCGAGGCAGCCAGGAGTTGCTCACCCAACTCCAGATCGAGCACGATCGGCTTGAACACCTTGCCACTCGCCGTGAGAAGGAATTTGCGGACTTTGGCAAGTTCGCAACCGGGATGCGGGCTGGCGCCGAAGAGATGCACCGGCTCCTCGTTGACCTCAGGCAAGTGTCTTCAGGCCTGGAAACGGCCCTTGAGGACCTCTCCAGCGAAGTCAGTGCCTCGGGCGACCAGCAACGCAGTCTCCTCACCGCCGTTACCAGTCTCGAACGGATGACCTCGTCGGCGATCCAGAGCGATCAGGCCGTCACTCGCCAGCTCTCGCTCGCATCGACGAATCTCGCCGAGACGGCGGAGAAGGCAATTACAGGCGCCGAGCAGGCAGCCCAGGCCGGTCGCATCGCCTCGGATGCGGTCCGTGGACTGGGCCAAATCGCCCAAAGCATCGCCGAAAGCCAGGAGCGGGTCGATCAATTGATCGTCGGCGACATGGAAGCCAGCGGCCGTCTCGCCGAAGCCATGCGTTCGAACTCAACGGGAGCGGAGTCGACGACCCGCGCACTCAATGATGTAGGACTCGGATTGAACCGGATCCGCAGCGAATTTGAACGCCTCGGCACCCAAACGGGCCAGCACGCGAATGCCCTCAATACGCTTCTCCTGCAGCAGGCCGATATTGCAAAAGACATCACCGGTGTGGCCAAGGAACTCGGTTCCGTCGGCCTGACCACCGCCCAGCGCCAACGAGAAGTCAACCAGGATCTCCAGCATCTCGTTCAGCGCCTCGACAGTCTCGCCAGCACGCTCAACCGCATGGTCCAGCAAGCTCCAAGCACCGAGAATCTGCAGCAAGCGTTCGCCTCCGCCCTCCGCGCCGAAATTGGCCGTCAGGACAGCGGCGACGGCAAGACCAGTGGAACGGCACGCGGAACGTGGTCGCGATCGTGATGCATGAATCCATGTACGCACATTCGAGGCAACGGTTCGGAGTTCGTTAATGCAATCTTTCAAGCGAAAGAAGCGGACACGACGCGATATGTTCGTCCTCGGTGGTTGGCTGTTCGCCGACCTCCTCCTTGGCCTGGCGATGTTGTTCGCCGTCGCCAACACGGTCGGCCAGGCGCCTCCAACCCCAACGCCAACGGCAACGCCTGATCTCCTCGCCACTGCTCAGTCCGACCTCGCTCTCCAGCAGGCAGACAACCAGCAAACCGTCGAGGCGCTCCAGGGACAGATCGATCAATCGCAGATCAGCGCACAGCAAACTCAGGAGGCCTCCGACCAAATCTTTGCGTCCGCAACTGAAACTGCCGAAGCCGAGGCTACTCGCGCCGCAATGAGCGCCGACGAGCGAGCCACAGCGGACGCGCAGGCTGCCCAGGAAGCCGCAGCGGCCCAGGCCACGATCGATGCACTGGCGACCGAACAGGCCAGTTCTGAAAGCGATGCCAACGATCTCAGCAACCAACTTGCCACCAATGTTGCACAGGCGACAGAGGCAGCCAACTCGCTCAATGACCTGGCGACGCAACAAGCAGAGATCCAGGTTATCGCCACCGAAAACGCCGACTCCGGCGCCAATGCACAGGCCACGGCTGCAGCTGCACAGAATGCCCTGGCGACCAGTGAAGCACAGGCAAGTTCTGCTCAGGCCACGAGCGATGCAGCATCGGAGGCAATCGCCAATGCGGAAGCAACCAGTGACGCCGCATCCGAAGCCATCGCAAACGCCGAAGCGACAAGCCAGGCATCGGACCAGCAAGTGGCAGATGCCCAGGCAACGTCGGCCGCGCTCGATGAGCAGGTGCAGCTCAACTCGCTCAATCCCAATGCCGTGCAAGAGACAATTCAGGTCGATCTCAACGGCGTGTTGAGTGGCGAAAACAACGCACTTGACGATGCTCGTTCGGAACTGGAATCGGTTTTGGGCCCATATGTGGAAGGCGAGAATTGCCGGATCGGATTCGTCAACATCTCCTCACGCTCGAATGAACTCGGCGAAGGTGTCCAGCTTTCGGATGCGATAGGCGAACTCATTGAGGACGAATTCCCGGAACTCTTGCCGGATCCAAGCGACGGATCCGAGCCTCAACTCGCAAGCGAATCGATTGCATTGCCGAACACGACGCCGGTTGGAGAGGTACAACTTCAACTGTTCCTCAGCAGCGGCTGTCAGCCAGTGGGTGGGTAGCCGGGGAGGAGCTGGTTCAACTCGCGAAGTCGATTGAAGAAATCAGTCCGATCCGGTCGCCAAGGAGAGCTTCTCCTCTTTCCAGATCTCCGGTCCGTGCTATGCTGACGCCACATCGTGAACCACTGTCTAGCACAGGCGACGGTGCTTCACGAAGCCATTTTCATTGACACGGCGCTATAGTATACTTTAGGAAGTACCTTTCTTTCCGCCACCCTTGGGAGGGCAACATGGCAAAACCACTTGAAATCAGCGACGGCACCTATCAGTCGGAAGTCATCGAAGCGGACAAGCCCGTTTTGGTCGACTTTTGGGCTCCCTGGTGTGGACCGTGTCGCATGGTCGGCCCGATCCTCGAAGAGATCGCATCCGAGCAGGAAGCAAAAATCAAGATCGTCAAACTGAATGTCGACGAGAATCAGCAATATGCAAGCCAGTTGGGTGTCTTCAACATCCCAACCATGATTCTCTACAAGGACGGCAAGCCGGTCGACAAGATCGTCGGTGCATTGCCAAAAAAGCAGCTGCTGGATCGCCTCTCCCCACATCTGGCCCAGGGCACTCAGGAAGTCGATCAGGTCATCGCCCTCTAGGGCTACTGGACAACAAGAAAGACCCGAGGGAGTACATCCCTCGGGTCTCTTCCATGCGCTGTATTCCGCGCTCGAATCAATTCAGCGTATCGACCTCACGACGTAAATCCTCGATATCGGCAAATTCCCGGTAGACGGAAGCGAAGCGAATGTAGGCGACCTTGTCCAGGTCCTTGAGCTCATGCAACACCGCTTCTCCGATCGCTTCCGAGGGAACTTCCTTCACATTCATGGCCATCAACCCGGATTCGACCCGGGATATCACCTTGTCGATCTGGTCTTCACTGACCGGTCGTTTTGTGAGCGCAACCCGCAGCTTTTGGCGCAGCTTGTCCTGGTTGAACTCCTCGCGCCGGCCATCCTTCTTCACAATTACCAGCGACACCGATTCAACCCGCTCATAGGTCGTGAACCTTCGGTGGCAGCCCACGCATTCCCGCCGGCGGCGAATCGAATCACCACCGCTGAGCTCCCGCGAATCAACAACTCGCGAATCATCGGTTCGACAGTAGGGACACCGCACTGCATCCACCTGTTTTGGGGCGCCCGCACCCTGGAAAGTGCCACTCGCCTGAAATCAGGATGCCACCCGAGTCGGGTGGCATCGTCCTGTTCTGCGTTTCCCTGTCAATCCTATCGTTCGCGCAGGAAACGCACGATCGACGATTCGGTTTCCCATTCGTCGTCCGGGTATACGGGCGGCTCCGCGACAGGTTGGCGTGACTGGCGGGACTGGCTTCGCCCTGAGTCGCGCGGCACCTCCCGGCCCATGTTGTGAACGGAGAAGGCGTCGGCGCCGACCCGTTCATCAAACCCTGTCGCGATCAACGTGATCATCACGCCATCGCCAAGCGACTCGTCAATCGAGGTGCCATAGATGATCTCAGCATCATCATCGGCGGCGGCTCGAATCACATCTGCCGCCTCGCTTGTCTCAAACAGGGTGAGATTGGGACCGCCGCTGATGTTGTACAGCACGCCCTTCGCGCCCTGGATGTTCATTTCCAGGAGCGGACTCTCGATGGCCTCACGCGCTGCACTCACACACCGGTCAGAGCCCTCGCCGTAGCCGATCGCCATCAGCGCAGAACCGGCATCCTGCATCACAGTCTTCACATCGGCGAAATCGAGGTTGATCACACCCGGCTTGGTGATCAGGTCGGAAATCCCGGCGATACCCTGGCGCAGTACATCATCCGCAATCTGGAATGCCTCGGTAACGGTGGTCTTGGGGTCGACCATGTGGAGAAGTCGTTCGTTCGGAATCGTGATCAGGGCGTCGACCGTCTCCTTGAGGAGGGCAATGCCTTCCTCAGCTGCGCGTTTGCGACGTCCCCCCTCGAAGTCGAACGGCTTGGTCACAACAGCCACCGTCAGGGCGCCGGCCGCCTTGGCGAGTCTCGCAATCGTTGGCGAGGCACCTGTTCCGGTCCCGCCACCCATGCCGGCAGCGATGAAGATCATGTCGCAATCTTTCATCACCTCGGCCAGGCTCTCGGAACTCTCCTCGGCAGCCCGTTCCCCAACTTCGGGTCGGCCACCAGCGCCGAGCCCCTTGGTCAGCTTGTCGCCGATTCGCACCGCGATCGTGGCTTCGCTGGTCATCAGCGCCTGCGCGTCGGTATTGACCGCCACAAATTCGATACCGTCGACCCCGGAGCGGACCATGCGATTGATCGCATTTCCTCCGGCGCCGCCGACACCGATCACCTTGATTCGGGCAAATGCCTGGGCATAGGAATCAAGCGAACTCCATCGTGTCGCCGGAATCTCGCCTCCGCTGGGCGCCGATGGCTGTCCGCCGGGATCCATGGGCTGCCGCGCCTGGTTCGCGACAGGTGCGCCGTGAACTCGAACTGATTGCTGCCCCCTCGCCGGGTTCTGTCCGCGGGATTGCATCGTCCCATCACCATCCATGTAGAAGCGAAGCTCGGCTCATCGACTATCGGCCGAATGGGTCCCGAGTTGATCAGCAAGGATTATCCTGCAAGTCAATCGAGCGCCATTGGCCCTTCACCTGATTCTCTCGAGAACCCATCGATTCGAACACCGTGCAATTGCCGGGTTATACGATGATCCTCAACCAAGCCACGGCAGACATTGAAATGCGGCTTGAGTTGCCCGGTGTCGGCCCGGCACCTCTCACTACGCTTGCCATGTCCGCAAAGTATAGCATGGTGTCCATACGCTCTTGACGAATGCAACAACATCGCTTTTGACTGAACCTACATGCGAACGAACGCGGGTTCGCTCGCCACAATCGTTCAGTTGCGGTCGGAGTACCGTTCGAGCGCCAATTGGATAAGGCGATCGACCAGGTCCGCAATTGGCACTCCCGTGGCTGCCCATAGCATTGGATACATGCTGATCGATGTAAAGCCCGGGAGTGTGTTGACCTCGTTGATGAACACGCGATCCGTATTTCGCTCGACAAAGAAGTCAACCCTGGCCAGACCCGCCAGATCAAGCGCCTTGAAGGCATCGACCGCCAGGTTTTGGAGAAATCCAAGAAGTTCGGCATCGATGTCGGCCGGGATGATCAACTCAGCAGTGTCGTCGATGTACTTCGCGTTGTAATCATAGAACTCACCCTTTGGGCGAACTTCGCCGGCAACCGAGGCTATTGGCTCGTCGTTGCCGAGTACCGCAAGCTCGATCTCACGCGCGTTCACACCCTGCTCGATGACAATCCGGCGGTCATGGCGCGCTGCCAGCCGCATGGCCGGTTCGAGTTCGCTAACATCATGTACCTTGGAAATACCAACACTCGAACCGAGATTGGCTGGCTTGACGAAGCACGGGAATCCTATGGCCTCGGTTATCCAGTCGGTGATCGCCGGCGCATCCCGCTCCCAATCCTTGCGGTTGACCAGCCGCCACGGGAGCTGGGGCAATCCTGCCTGTTCCAGGATCGTCTTCGTGATCGCCTTGTCCATCGCGACAGCAGAACCAAGCACTCCGGATCCAACGTAGGGAACCCCCGCCAGCTCGAGCATGCCCTGGACCGTGCCATCCTCGCCCATCGGACCGTGAAGGGCCGGAAACACGATGTCGACGCCATCCGTGATCCCATTTGGCACGGCTGCCGATGTCGATGATCCAGCTTCCAGGACCAACGCCGTGGTCGCAGTCTCATCGAGCGTCGTCATCGAAGACTGCTCACCTTCACCAAGGTGAAACATGGGCGAAGCACCTGTCAACGCCTGCATTGGATCGCCACCGGACACCCACTGACCTGTCCTTGTAATCCCGATTGGCACGATCTCGAACTTTGCGGGATCGAGCGCATTCCGAATCGTCATTGCCGATCGCAACGAGACGTCATGCTCGGCGGACCGTCCTCCAAACAGCAGTCCGATCCGGATTTTTCGCGTGCCTGAATTTCCATTTGCCATGTACTGGTCTTCCTTTTCCGGTTGTCGAAAATGGGACAGCCCGCTCGTCAATCCCAGGGTTCGCCAACTCGTTCGATCTCGGGACGCAGGGTGACACCAAATCGATTCTTCACCGTTTCGCGGGCGTGCATGATAAGCTCCCAAGCTTCCCGGGCAGTGCCACCGCCATTATTGACCACCCAGTTGGCATGTTTCGGTGAGAACTGCATCGCGCCAAGCTTGAACCCCTTGAGACCGGCAGCCTCCAGCAATCGACCCGCATAGTCGCCTTCCGGGTTGGCGAATGTCGACCCCGAACATGCTCCCGTTGGCTGTGTCTGTTTCCGAAACCTGGCGTGGTCATCGGCAAGGGCAACGAGCCTGGCAGGATCATCCTTGGGCAGCTGGAAAATGGACCGCAGCACGATCCATTCCCGCGGTCGTTCGGCAGCCTTGATCCGGGTCATCCGGTACGATGCAGAGATCCAGGTCGCCGAAACGCGTTCAATTTCGCCATCGAGCCGCAAGAGATCGACACCGACCAGATGGTCCTTCAACTCGGTACCGTGGGCCCCGGCGTTGTTCACCGTAGCTCCGCCAATCTGGCCCGGCAGACCAACGCCCCAATCCATTCCAGACCATCCGTGCTCGGCACAGTAGCGCCCAACCCACGATAGCGGGGCCTGGGCTCCAACAATCACCTCAACCTGCTCGCCCATATCGATTACGTCGAGGAGTGCGTCCGCACGTTCACCTGGTGTTCGCGCCACGATGACCAGGCCACGAATCCCTGCATCGCCGACCAGCAGGTTACTACCGCCACCTATCACGGTGGTTGGGATGCCTTCACCTGCCGCCCATCGCACCGCAGCAATTACATCGTCGGCCGTTGGTGTCCGCACGAGATAATCGGCGGTGCCCCCAAGTCGCATTGTGGTGAAGATCGACATCGAAGCGTCACGCATTGTCTTCAGTTGAGGGGAACCGGGAATCTCGAAGGTCGCAGTGGCCACCGTCACTGTTCTTGACCTTCGAGCAGGTTCCACTGGTACCTCGGCATCCTGACGGGCAAGCTGCTCAAGGATGAGCGCGCCAGTGCGGGTGATGTCACCTGCCCCGAGCGTAAGGATGACATCGCCTTCCCTGGCAAGTGCGGCAGTTTTGGTTGCGGCATCATCAGGCCCCTCCGCCGCAACCGCAGTCACCGTCAAGCGAGCAAGAATGTCGTTGGAAGAAATTCCAAGCGTGTCTGTTTCGCCGGATGGGTAGATGTCCAGCAGTACGACCGTGTCTGCGAGATCCAGGGCGACAGCGAACTCCTCGAGCAACGATTTCGTGCGGCTGAAGGTATGCGGCTGATGCACCACAACAACGCGCCTGTTCGGATAGCTCAATCGAGCCGCCGCAACCACGGCGCCAATCTCGTCGGGATGATGCGCATAGTCGTCCACAACATCAATCCCGCGAATCAACCCCTTGTGTTCGAACCGCCGTCCGACTCCGCTGAACGTCGCCAACGCCTGCACCGCTTCGGACGGTCCGAATCCGATCGCATTCAGTGCCGCAACCGCCGCAATCGCGTTCCGGGCGTTGTGCATTCCAGGCACACCAAGGTGCGCCTCGATCGTTTCGCCCTGGGGACTCCGGAAACTCAAGCCATCCTCGGCATGGGTAAGGCGCCAATCGGCATCTTCCGACTCGCCAAATGTGACCAGCGAATACGGAAGCGTTCCGTCCAATTTCAATGTGTCGATCACACGGCGACAACCAGGGTCATCTGCGGCGATGATCAGTGACCCGCCCGGTCTGATTTGACGGGCAAATATCTCGAACGCGGCATCGTAGTCCGCCTGGTCGGCATAAATATCGGGGTGATCGAAACTGACCGAGGTGATTACCCCAACTTCCGGACGCAACCAGAGGAACGAACGATCGAACTCGTCGGCCTCCACGACCATGAATTCTCCGGTGCCAGCCGCCGTGTTCTCGGTCATCCCCGGTAGCATCGCCCCAACCGCGAAGCCAGGTTGCTGACCGAGCGCGAGCAGGCCGATCGTGATCATGCCCGATGTCGTCGATTTCCCGTGCGTGCCCGCAACCGCAATGGATCGCAAGGGATTGGCAATCATGCCCAGGAGCTGCCCTCGCTTGACGATCAATGCGTTATTGGCGCGGGCCGCATCGAGTTCTGTTGCCGCCTGCAATTCCGCTCGCCGGGTACTGACAACCATGTCGGCTCGAGCCGCAAACACAGGATCGTGGTGACCGATGGCGACCGGGATGCCACGGTCGCGCAGCTCCAGCACTGCAGCCGACTCTGTCGAATCTGAGCCAGTGACGTGATACCCGGCGCCATGCAGCACTCGCGCCAATCCACTCATGCTGATTCCGCCAATACCAATGAAATGCACGTAGGCTGGGGCGGGTGGGATCACGGGTTCGAGTTCGGGGTGGGCGTGTGTGGTCACGATAGGAGTTCCTGGTCTCTGGTTATCGAGTTGATCCAAGGCCTGTCACAGCCTGCCGGAATTGTTCACCACGATCGAATTCATTTCGAAACATCCCAAAACTGGCGCAGCCCGGGCACAGGGCAACGATATCGCCGGGGCCGGATTCGGATGCAGCAGCAGCCACCGCCAATGCCATGGAGTCAAATGTACCGGAAACCGCCACTCCGCGTTCGGCGAGTAACGCTGCAAAGGTCGGCGTGGCTGTTCCTTCAAGCAGGTAAAGGCGGACATTCGCCATAGCCAGCTCATCGGCAAATGGAGTCAGGTCGGTCCGCTTGTCCGCTCCTCCGGCGATCAGGTGCAACCGCGTCGCCCTTGGCGACAGGACCCTGACACCGGCGATCGCGGCCACCGGCGCGGTGGCTGACGTGTCGTTCACATAGGTCACACCAGCGACTTCAGCGACGATTTCGAGACGGTTCTCGACACCGCGAAACGACGTGAGTCCTTCAGCAATCGCCCCTGCCGGAACTCCATACGCATAGGCAGCGGCAATTGCGGCCAGTGCATTGCGCGCGCCATGATCACCATCGAGTGCAAGCAACCGGGGGCGAGGAAATGAATGCCGCTCGGCGCCATCGATAATCACGAGGTCGCTGTCTATCAACCAGGCGCCATCGCCGCGTCCGGATCCGATGCCAAACGGAAACAGTCTGCCCATCGTCTCCGGAACTATCCTCAACGCCTCGACATCATCGGCGTTGTACACCACAACATCACGCAACTGCATCGAGTGAGCGAGACCTCGCTTGGTAGCCGCATAGTGCTCGAAGTCGCGATAGCGATCGAGGTGATCAGGAAACACATTGGTAAGAACGGCAACGTGCGGGCTGAGTCGATGATCGTTGAGCGACTCAATCTGAAAACTGGAAAGTTCGAGCGCCACCGGCGTCTCAGGGGTCAGGCGGTCCAGTTCGAGCAACGCCGAGATCCCCATATTTCCGGCCAGCAATGATTCTGGCTTCCAGGCGAAAAGGATCGACCCGATCAACGCCGAAACTGTCGTCTTGCCCTTGGTGCCAGTGATCCCAATGATCGGCGCCGGGCAATCCCGAAAGAAGATCGACATCTCCATGTCGATCCGAACTCCGGACTCTGCTGCCGCCTGCAGAAACGGGGAATCCATCGGCACGCCAGGGTTGCGCACGACAACATCGGCGCCATCCGACGTAAAATCGGACAATTCGTGGGAACCGAGATGATAGGTGATTGGAAGACCTTCGAGGTCCGCAATCGATTCGCGGAGTGTCCCAGCGTCGCGCATGTCGGTGACCGTCACGATCGCGCCGTGGGTGGCGAGGTACCGGGCCGCCCCAACACCTCCACCAAGGACACCGAGTCCCATTACCGTGACGCGTTTTCCTGTCCAGTTTTGCCCGGTTTTGGTCGTCGACTCAGTCATCTAGAGCAAGGCCAGGGCGACACCAAGCAACCCCGCCATCATTCCCGCCAGCGCAAACCGCATTGTGACCTGGGTTTCCGACCAGCCAAGGATTTCGAAGTGATGATGCAATGGCGACATCTTGAAAATGCGCTTGCCTCCAGACATCTTGAAGTACGTGACCTGAATCATCACTGACAGCATTTCAGCAATGAACACGGCGCCGACAACCGGGAGCAAGAGCCATTGCCCGGTCATGAATGCAGCTGTGGCCAGGGCCGCTCCAATAGCGAGTGCACCAGTGTCTCCCATGATCACCTGGGCAGGGTGTGCATTGAACCACAGGAATCCGGCCAGCGCCCCGACCATCGTGAAACAGAATGTGACAACGCCCAGCTGGCCCTGCCGGTAGGCAATAATCCCGTACGCGCAGAAGGCGACAGCGGCGGTGATCGCGGCCAGTGTGTCCAGACCATCCGTGAGATTGACCGCGTTGGACATTCCAACGATCGCGACAGCAGCAATTGGAATATAGAGCCAGCCAATATCGAGCCGGCCAAAGAACGGGACATAGGCATGGTGAAGCCCGAGTCCCCACGGATCAGGCAGGTAGAGTACCAGGGAGGCAATCACGCCCACCAGCGTCAGCCACACAAACTTGAATCGAGCCGTCATCCCGCTCTTCTTGCCGCCTACCAGGTTCATCCGGTCGTCCACGGCGCCCAGCACCCCGGCGGCAATCAGTACGGCAATCGGGAGCAACATCGAGAGGCGACCCATGGTGTTGAAAATCAGGGTGACCACAACCACCGAGGAGGTGACCATCAGTCCACCCATTGTTGGCGTACCAGTTTTGCCGACATGTTGCGTGAGTTCGTCCCGGACCTTCTTTCCGAACTTCTTCTGTCTCAGGAAGGTGATCATCGGTCGCCCAATAATGATGGTCACCGCGAACGCGAGGGCCGCCAGGGCAAGCGACACGGCCATGTTCTCTTCGGGGTTCGAAGGCATAACCTCGACCACGGCCAGCACGAGCGGTGACGGCAATGACAGAACCTGGCTCATGAACTGACCGAACCCGCGGACGTCCCGCCTGCGTGGTGGACATCAGTGCGCAGATCGCGCACGATAGTCTCCATGGCCAGACCACGCGAGCCCTTGATGAGCACTACGTCTCCGGCGTGGAGCTCCGTTCGCAACAGGCTCACGATCGCATCCTTCTCGCCCTCTGCAAACGAACGCACAGTAATCCCCTGTCCCCCGGCACCCATCGTTTCTGCCTCTTCCGCAAGCACGCGAGCGCCGTCGCCATAGGTAATCAACATGTCAACAATTGCGCCCGCTCGCCGCCCCACGACACGATGCTCGTTCTCTGAAATCCTCCCGAGCTCCCGCATTTCGCCAAGGACAGCAATACGTCGCCTGGCCGGGATATCCTCCAGCAATCCGAGCGCCGAAAGCACGGATGGAGTGCTGGCATTGTAGGTATCGTCAATCAACTCGGAACCGGCTGGGCCCGGCGCCAGGAGCAACCGAACCTGAGTGTCTGGATCTTGCAAGCCCGTCAGCATTTCGGAAATGTGCATTCCAAATGCGTGACCGACTGCAAGCGCCACCAGCGCGACCTGCACACCATGGGCCCCAACGAAAGGTACCCGCACGAAGTACCGTTCGCCGGCAATTGTCAACCAAAAGCTGGTGCCCTTAAGTCCCTCGGAAGTGACATCTTCGGCCCGAACGTGATTGTTGGCGCCGAGTCCGTAATAGACGACACGAGCTGATGTGCTGTCAGCCATGACCCGTACGCGCTCGTCGTCGCCATTGAGTACGGCGATTCCATCTGCCGGCAGTGCGCGCACCAGCTCAGATTTCGTTTCCGCGATCGCCTCGATCGTCCCCATGCGTTCAAGATGCACCGGGTAGACATTGGTCACCACACCAACTTGCGGTTCCGCAATCCCGGCTAGAAGCGTGAGTTCGCCAAACGCATAGGCGCCACCCATTTCCAGAACCATGACTTCGGTGTCGTCGGCCGCCTCGAGCAGGGAATACGGCAATCCGATTTCATTGTTGTAACTGCCTGGGCTCTTGTAAACGCGCTTGACCTGGCCAAGCACCGCCGCAATGGATTCCTTGGCGCTCGTCTTGCCAATGCTGCCAGTCACCCCGATCACGGTCACATCGAGCCGATCACGTCGCCATTTGGCCCACCGCTGCAAAGCGACAGTCGTGTCTTCAACCACGATCAGTGGCAGCGAGAAGTCAGGATGAGAATCCGCCCACGCTCGGGACACGATTGCCGTGGCCGCCCCGTGTGCTGCGGCATCTGGCGTGAAGTCATTTCCGTCGAACTTTTCTCCCTTGACCGCAATATACAGGTCGCCAGGTTCGATTTTTCGCGCGTCGCGTTCAAAACGGGGAAATACGAGCCCACTCGGAACCTCGCCGCGCAGTTCGCCCTGGGTACCCGCCAGGACATCCTTCAACCGATACCGAATCATTCACCGTTTCCTTGTTCAGCCACATTTCCGGAGGAATCCAGCCGCTCTGCCACACGCATGATGGCGCTTCGGCTGCGAGGGTTAACGCGAATTTCTTCTTCTGCGGGTCGAATCGGCTTCCCGATCTTCCGCAATCTCGGAACAGTGTCGCATGTGCAGACAGGTTGGTCCGGAGGGCACACGCACGTTCGCGATTCAGCTTCGATGAATCGCTTGACGATCCTGTCTTCCAATGAGTGGAAGGCGATCACCACCAGCCGACCGCCCGCCGAAAGGACGTTCACGGCAGCGCCGAGCACCTCTGATAACGAATCGAGTTCGGCGTTCACTTCGATCCGCAGGGCCTGGAACGTCCGTGTCGCCGGATGAATCGGCGATCGCCGGCGCCCGCCAACGGTTCGCTCAATCAATGACGCCAGTTGCCGGGTTGTGATGACCGGGGATTTCTCCCGCTCGCGAACGATCGCCGAGGCGATCCGGCGCGACTGCTTTTCTTCGCCATATAGCCAGAAAATCCGCGCCAGGTCCCCTTCGTCCCGGTAATTGACCAGTTCAGCGGCAGTCACGCCACTTGACTGGTCGAATCGCATGTCCAGTGGCGCGTCAAACCGGAAAGAGAACCCGCGGTCACCTTCGTCAAGCTGAAACGACGACAATCCAAGATCGAGCAGGACGCCATCGACGCCCTGGATTCTGGCCTCTGCCACGATCTCTTCGAGTTCGCGGAAATTTCGATGGATCAGGCGCACACGTCCGGAATTGCCGGGAAGCGACTCCAGACTGGACGCTCGCGGTCCGGCTTGCACATCGGCGTCAATCGCAATGACCTGTTGCACAGGCGGGGATTGAGCGAGCAGGAGGGCAGTGTGTCCGCCTCCACCGAAAGTGCCATCGACATACACGCCTCCCGCGCGCGGCCGCAAGCCCAACACTGCTTCACGCAATAGGACAGTCGTATGACCATTGTCTGGCAGCTGGGACTGATCCGTATTGGGTGTCGTGGGTTGGCGTTGGAGTTCTTGCGCTTCCGGGGAATTCATTGTTTTTCCACGTGGTGTCGCCGTGAGGCAGAGCGTCATCGATGATCTCCCACAGATGCTACAGCATCCCCGCCAAACGGGCCGCGATGTCATCGGAAGAGGTGTCCATTTCGCTGGACGTTGCGCCCCACCGCATCGGGTTCCAGATCTCGACCGAGGAGTGAACTCCGATAATCACAACCTCACGATCGATCTCCGCGAACGATCTCAATGCCGCCGGAATCAGGATTCGGCCCTGGGAATCGAGCTGGAGATCAGCCGCCTCCGAGAACACCATTCGCCGGAATTGGCGAACATCAGCATCTGCGATCGACAACTCGTTGATTTTTGCGGACAGCGATTCCCAAGCCGGGATTGGATACAGCGCGATACACCGATCGAAGCCACGGGTCAGCACCATTCCTTGCGCAAGTTCCTCTCGAAACCGCGCCGGAATGGCGACCCTGCCCTTGGAATCCAGGTTGTGATTGTGGCTTCCGAGAAACACCGGTCGACCAATCATGCATCGGGAACGGTCAGATCAATTCCACGATGCTACTTCGCATCGTGAAGTGGAATTATCCACAATCAACCCCACTTGTCCCCACTTAACCCCACTCTTATCCACAGAATAGCGCCTCCGGGGTGTCGTTGTCTATAGCGTACGGACAATTCGTCCGTTCATCCTGATACTTATGTCGTGCCCGAAAAACCGAGCTATGTCGATCTTGGGAAAATGCCCGCCAAGTTTGATTCGCGGAAGGGCTGACCTAGCAGCGGAGCGAGTCGACTGGTAGAGGTGCCTTCCCAACAAGAGGGTGGCCGATCCTGTGTCGGCCCGAAGGTGGACCGAATATGCAAATCGCCCACCCGTAGTCAGTGCTGAACTTATGGCTGCCTGATGCAGGCCTTTCAAGTTGGCCGCCACAAGGGCGGCCGCTACCAGCATCGACTTCTAGAACAACGAATATGTTCAATTTTGCTCTGGTTGGCTAGACTGGTACGATCGATGCAATCGCCTGCCCGATCGAGACAGTGGCCCCGGCTGTCAGGCTCAGCCCGGCCACCATCCCTGTCTTGTGAGCGACAAGTTCGTTTTCCATCTTCATCGCCTCCACGACGCAAATAATCTGTCCTTGTTCCACCATGTCCCCATCTCTGGCATCGACCCGGATCACCGTGCCCTGGATCGGGCTCACAAGTGTGTCGCCATTCGCAGTCGTGGCGCCGGATCGTTGCGTGCCAGTCCGCTTTGGTCGTCGTTCTGTCGCGACGGTAGAGGTGGCTGCACCGATGGGCGGAAGTCCACGCACCGTTGTCTCGAAACGACGCCCATTGACCTCAATCAGGAGGTCAAGTGGTTCGGAATCCACGGGGTCGACTTCCTCCACTTGACCCGGTTCCTGGCCAATCGGCAGCACATCGGGAAATTCTGTCAGGAATGTCGTCGTGGCGTTTCCAGCAAGGAACTCCGGGTGCGCCAGGACATTGAGGTGAAATGGTATTGTGGTCGCTGGACCTGTAATCCGGAAGTCCTCAAGCGCCCGTGTCATCCTCGCAATCGATTCATCCCGCGATCGTCCCCAGGCAATGAGCTTGGCAATCAACGAATCGAATTGCGGCAATACGGCGTCGCCTTCCCCGAGCGCGCCGTCGACCCGTACACCGAACCCCGTTGGTTCCTGATACCTGGAAATCGTGCCCGGGGTTGGTGCAAATCCCCGCCCGGCATCTTCAGCATTGATCCGGCATTCAAGCGCCCAACCGAAGGCTGGGACGCGATCTGTCCCAAACGACAATGGTTTGCCCATCGCCACCCCGATCTGCTCGCGAACGAGATCTATCCCGGTCACCATTTCGGTAATCGTATGTTCGACCTGAATGCGGGTGTTCATCTCTAGAAAATAGAACTCACCCGCTTCGTCGAGGAGATACTCCACGGTTCCGGCCCCGGTGTATCCCACGGAGCGAGCCAGATCGACGGTTGCTCGAGAAAGTCGCTCGCGAAGTTCGGCACTCACCACCGGCGAAGGTGATTCCTCGATCAGTTTTTGATGGCGGCGCTGGATAGAGCAGTCGCGTTCGCCCAGCGATGCAACATTCCCGTGTTGGTCAGCGAAAACCTGCACCTCGATATGCCGGGGGTGTTCGAGATATCGTTCCAAGTAGACTTGGGGATTCGAGAAATAGCGCTCGGCCTCGCCGCTGCTTCCCCGAAACGCGTCGGCAATCTCCGATTCGTCGCGGGCGACCCGGAATCCACGTCCGCCGCCTCCGCCAACTGCCTTGACTGCCAACGGATAGCCGACTTCCAGGGCGGCGGCAATCGCTTCCTCAACCGAATCGACAGGGTCCTGCGTTCCGGGCACAGGGCGCAACCCGGCGTTCACTGCGATCTTCCGGGCGGCAACCTTGTCGCCCATTGATGAGATTGCCTCGGGAGACGGACCAACGAAGATCATTCCCGCCTCACCCACTGCCTGTGCAAACGCGGCATTCTCCGCCAGGAATCCGTATCCGGGATGTATCGCGTCGACTCGCGCTTCTCGCGCTACCGACAATACGGACTCGAAATCGAGGTACGCCAGGCCCGAACCGGACCGTAATCTGTACGCCTCGTCGGCATAGCGGACATGCGGGGCAGTTTCCTCTCCATCGCCGAATACCGCAACCGAAACGATATCCATTTCCCGGCAAGCTCGCATGATCCGCAGTGCGATCTCGCCTCGATTGGCGACCAGCAGGCGCGTGATTGATCGTTGAACGGTTGTCGACACCTATGCACTCTCCAGTGACGATTCCTTCGGCAGTTCCATACGTGAAGCGTAATCGCTTCCTGGCGTGGCGTCTTCCAGTTTCCTTGCCACGAATGCAGCTCTCATCCTCTCACCTTGACCATGAACCGGGGAGCAAATTCGGGGTCATATCCGCATGCGTTTGGTATACATGCCACAGCGCGCACCAAGCCTTGCGCGTGCTGCGAACACTTGCGACCGATCGACGTCAGCCTGGGGTTACCCTCCGTTGCGAACTTGCCACGCCATCACGCGATCAATCCATGCGTCGCCACTGCCAGGGGGACCGATCCTGTGGCTGTGTTGCGCTTTGCTGGTATTGGTCGCCTTGTCTCTTCAAGGTGCCAGTTCGGCGCCCGGCCTCCACAGCCAATCGGGCCACGGTGGCGTCGGCCAGAACTGGTATATGGTGAACGACAACGCCAATGTGATGGACGAAAATCAGGAGCGCTCTGCAATAAATGACGCCTATCGCCTCAATCTCAATGGCATTCCAACGCAGGTTGTTACCGAGAACGCGGCCCTGAGCCAGGGTCAGGCTGATTTCCGCGCAACCGAACTGCGAATCAGCCACGCCATCGAATCATCCAGGGGAGCCGACGATGGGTTACTGGTTTACCTTGCACGCGATCCCACCGATGATCGATCTATGGTTATGTCGACATCCGTTGGCGCCAACACCCTGCCTGTGAATGGACTTACAGCCGATACCCTTCAACGTGTGCACGACGAGGTGATGGTCCCTCAACTTGTGGAGGGCAAACCGGCACGGGCCATCGTCTACAGTCTTCGCGAAATGATCTATCTCGAGCAATACACCCCTCCAGCCACAGTTGACGTGCGCGGCTGGAAAGCGGCCACAAAGTCTGCCATTGCCATTCTCGGTCCGCTCGCCGCCGTCGCCGGAAGCGCATGGATTGTCCGAAACCAGCTTCGGCGAACGTCCAATGATTCGAAATCCTTTGGCGCCGTGTTTGTTTGCGGCTCAGTGGCGCTGGTCATCGGTTTGCTGGCAGCGACAAGCCACAGCACAGTCGGGGTGCTGTCGGCGATTGCGCTTGGAGTCGTGGTTGTGTGGCAGGCGATCATTCTCGATCGCGCCAGTGGGCACACGGCCAAACGCGTCATCAAGGTGACTCCTCGCCCAGCGTCTACTCATCGCGACAGGACAGTTCGGACCGGGATGAAATCACGATGATCGCAACGCCAAGGTCGAGACCCGACGTTGAACCGAACATCCCGGTCCGCCATAGACGAACATCAAACCCGAAGGTCAATCCTGTCACGGTCGACGGACGTGATCCAGAATCGCTTGAGGCCAAAGTAGGCGAGGGGCCTTCACTCATCCTGGAACAACCGTGGCGCACCTCCAGGCGGCTCATGCGCATCCGGCTGGCCTGGATCCTGCCCGTGATGCTGTTCGGGTTCTCGCTCTTTCAGAACCTCAACAACATGGACACAGTCGACTTCCATCGCGACGAATCGCGCTGGATCAACCGCGCCTATTTTCTTGAGGACCTGGCTCATCCGTTCAGCGACACATGGGCCGACTATTACACCACCCGAGGGCAACCCCCACTTGGAAACTACCTGATGGGTCTTGGCCTTCTCCTCCAGGGACGCGATCTGGTCACCAACCGCGTCTGGGATTTCTCCTACGATGAGGCATGGAATGTCTACACTGGCGCATATCCGGGCGCAGAAGACCTGAACGCCGGGCGACGCACGAACGCCGTGATCGGCGCACTGGTCGTGGTCTGCGTATACGCCCTGGCCAGCCTGTTGACGAACCGTTTTGGCGGTTTCGCCGCCGGACTTTTCCTGAGCCTGCACCCACTTCACCTGCGCCTCAGCTCCCAGGCGCTGTCAGACGAGTTGCTCGCGCTGACCCTGGTCCTTTCGTTCCTGGCGGCTTATCGATTCGCGCGGAAACCGTCAATTGAGTCTGGCCTCCTCCTCGGTATCCTGCTCGGCCTCGGGGGTGCCGCCAAACTCTCGCCACTCCTGCTGAGCTTGCCACTCGCCGCTTTCGGTGGATTGTGGTTGATCATCCAATTGTCCCAAAACGGCCATAGTTGGATCCATTGGTCCAAGGCAAGGTTCGGCTGGATGCTAGTTGCGCAACCAGCCATCGCATTTGCAACGTTCGTAGCTATCAACCCTTTCTTATGGCCCGACCCCATTCGTCGAACCTATGACCTGTTCAATTTTCGCCGCACCGAAATGGATGGACAATCAACCGCCTGGCCAATTGCCGGGGTCGATGGCCCTCTTGGCGCGCTCGCGCGAACCGGTCGACGGTTCAACGAGGACTATTCGACCTCGCTACGCGTCCAGAACTGGTTCGGAGACACGGTCAATCTCACCCCCTCCAATGTCTCCCTGGATATGGTGTTGATTTCCGCAGGGATTGTTGCGCTGTGTGCAATCGTAATCCGGCATGGCTTGTGGAGCGCACCAGCGTTGGCGGCACTCCTCATGGCAGCCGAATGCGGCGCCGTCATCGTGGGCATGGGTGTAGATTTCTATCGCTATTTCCTGCCTCTGCTGGTGGTCGCCAGCGTGTGTGTTGGAGTCGGCATCGGAGCAGCCTTCGATGTCGTGCAGCGGCGATATATCCACCGGCTTGAGCATCCCTGATACCGTCCTCGCCACGCTGGATCGCCGCGCAAGCGTGTTGCGTCGAAGTACAATCACACTGGATACCTTCAGATCGTGGCACTTGCCTCATCGGCGAGACCGCCCCCCACTGATTCGGGAAAAAGCGCCACCATGATGACGAAGCCAACAACCACACCTGCGAAAGCTTCCACGGTGCGGAGTCATTGGGTTCGATCGGTGATCGTCTTCGTGTCCATCCTGTGCGGATTGTGCGCAATGCCGGTGATTGCCTGGGCCTCAGCCCAACCTGCTGGCCACGGCACGATCAACCAGGCGCAATCAGGCGATTTTCCATCACGAGATCGAGATCGAGATCGTCGCGTGTACGACGAGGCCAACGTCCTCACCTCAGAGGAGGTGGAATCACTCGAAAGGGAACTCGCGCGAGCACGAACGCTTGGCGTGGAAATCCTTGTCTACACCCGTAAGTCACCCGACACGCCAGAGCAATCGCAGTCATTTGCCGATCAGCTGCGAATCGAATGGGGTGTCGAATCCTCCGTGGGAGCGGACGACGGTCTTGTTTACCTGGTCAATATCCAGGACGCAGACTCGCTGATGATAGACACTGGTGTATCTGGGCGCGCACCATCTGTTGTCGCTTCGAGTGGCGCCAACACATTGCCAATTCGCCAGATGAACCAGGAAACGCTGCAAAACGTGGTCGATGAAGAGATGAATCCGTCCCTTCTGGATGGCGATTTCAACCTTTCGATTCTCTACGGTGTCCGTCGAGTAATCAATTTCGCGGAATACTCGCCGCCCGATCCGGCGCCGCTATCCGCAATCCAGAATCGTCTCAACTCGGTGTCCTGGTTCCTCGTGGCTGGCCTCGCTCAGGTTGTCGTCATCGGATACTTCGTCGTACCGGTCATCCGCGAGAAGCGCCTGACGCTCGTTCCAACCACCAGATCGCTTGGTATCTATGCAGTGACAATTGGTTCCTGCTCGGTGCTGGTTGGTATCGTGTCAATAGCCGGCCGCAATCCGGTTGGATCGCTGACTGCCCTTGCTGCAGTCATATGGGCAGGATGCGCGGTGCCGTTGCTGATCGGCGCTTTGTCCCGGCGGCGCCAACGCCCTCCGATTTCGCATGTAAGCCGGCATTCGGTGACCGATGTCGCCAACGCCAGTCAGCCAGCAACCGCGATCGGACATCCGCATGCCTAATTGTGCTACCGGACGCTTCCGGCAACGTCATCGAGTGACCACCAATCCCAGAACGGTCGTCGGACGCCACAGCACGTCATCCGGATCGCGTTCCAGGTATTTCCAATGGGGTATCAATGTCCTCCTCGTGGCATCGATTTTCGCGATTTCGTTCGCGATCAATGCTGACCATGTCCGGTCTACCGAACTGCATCCTGACGAGACGCGATGGCTGAATCGGGCGAACTACCTCCAGGACTTCCAGGATCCATATGGGAAAACTTGGCAAGACTATTACATCAGCCGTGGACAACCTCCTGGAGGCAGCTATCTGCTGGGTCTGGGGTTGCTGCTTCAGGGCGAGGAACCTACTCAACTGGCGGTCTGGGATTTCAACTACGGCTCAGAATGGAACACCCTTGCCGGAGCCATTCCCGAGCGCGATGTGCTGATCGCCGGGCGAAACACAAACGCCGTGCTTGGGGCATTGGTAGTAGTGCTCATTTTCATGTTGGCCAGTATGCTTACGAATCGAATCGGCGGCATCTTTGCGGCGTTGTTCCTTGCCTACCACCCGCTCCAGATAACGCTCAGCACGCAGGCGCTTTCTGACGAACTGCTGGCATTCGCCCTCGCCGTAACATTCGTGGCGGCCTTCAGGTTCGCCAAACGACCGAGTTTTGGCTGGGCATTGCTGATGGGAGTCGCCCTTGGGCTTGGAGGCGCCACCAAACTTGCACCGCTTGCCCTGAGTTTCGTTCTCGCTGGATTTGGTGTGCTGTGGCTGGCGTGGCAATGGCGGCAACATGGTCGAGCGGCGCTGCGCTGGCCAGCGTCGCGCCGGGGTCTGCTCCTTTTCGTCCAGCCCGTGATTTCGGGGCTCACCTTTGTCGCGATGTATCCATTCCTGTGGGTGGATCCAATCGGACGCTCGCTCGATCTGCTCGAATTTCGCACATCGGAAATGGCAAGCCAGGCCCGCGTTTTCCCCTGGGCCAAGGTAGACAATCCCAGGGAAGCCTTCATGCGATATGGCGAACAGCTGCACGACGCAGCATCGACTACGAAGCACCTTCAGCGATGGATGAACGATCGCCTGGGATTTTCGATCGACAACCCTGTCAGTCTCGATTTCATCGTTGTTGCGATTGGAGCAATCCTGCTGTTGAGGATTGTTATCAACCATGGCCTCTGGAGTCCCCACGCGATGGTGGCGCTCTTGATGGCAGCGGAGGTTGCCGCAGTGACCGTTGGATTGGGAGTGGACTTCTATCGTTACTATCTGCCAGTGTTGCTCGTGAACAGCGTGCTGGTTGGCGTGGCGTTTGGCGAAGCCGCATCCGGGATTCGACACATGTTTGCGCGCAACCGCACTCCATCTGCCCACCATCTTCCAGCTGGATCATCGGCGCGATGGGAGACCTCCAGGATTCCTCGGGAATCTGCATCGTAGGTCTGGTATGCGCGAATTACGACACGGCCCGGTCATTGACCACCGGGCCGTTTTTGATGTCGATCCCGGTTACCGAATGAATACGGCTTCCCTGGATTCCACCCCCGCCGCCTTCGAATAGAGCTTGTCGACGTAGTCGATCAGCATCCTGCGGGCACTGAATGCTGGCGCAATCGTACGAATCGCCTCTTTCGAGAGTGAGATCCACTCGTGTGGAAGGCCGCTCGACGTTCGATCGTAGTACTTCGGAACGATCTGCTTTTCGAGAACCTCATAGAAGGCGTTGGCCTCGGCTGCGACCTGGGCGTCGCCCTCCAGCTCGGATGGCGCGATTCCCCACCCGTTCGTGTCACCCTCTGCCCACCCCTCGATCCACCAACCATCGAGGATGCTGCAGTTGGGTACGCCGTTGGCGCCTGCCTTCATCCCGCTGGTGCCACTTGCCTCCAGGGGGTAGCGGGGATTGTTGAGCCAGACATCGACCCCCGCCACCAAGAGGCTTGCCAAACCCATCTCGTAGTCTTCTGCGAACGCGATACGTCCCCCAAGCTTGGGATCGCGCGCCCGCGTGTAGATTTCCTGGATCAGGCGCTTGCCACCTTCGTCCGCCGGGTGAGCCTTCCCGGCAAACACAATCTGCACAGGATTATCCGGATTATTGAGAATCGCCGCCAGCCGGTCGATATCCCTGAACAGCAGCGTTGCCCGCTTGTAGGTCGCGAATCGACGCGCAAACCCAAGGGTCAGCGCGTTGGCATTCTGGAACGGCCCGGATGACAGGAGTTGCCAGGCATCGAATTGCCCCTCCGCGTAGCGGCGGCGCGCACGCTCGGACATCTCATCGATGAGTTCCTGTTTTGCCGATTGATGGGCGGCCCAGAACTCGGCATCCGGAATGTTGAGAATCGTCTCCCAGACAAGCGGATCTTCCTGTCGATCCCGCCAGTTCCTCGGAAGGTATCGCTCGAAGAGATTGCGCATCACCGGAGAGATCCACGTCCGCAGATGAACGCCGTTCGTGATATGGATGATTGGCGTTCCCTGGATAGTCTTGTCCGGCCAAAGGTCGTGCCACATCTCGCGCGAGACTTCGCCATGCTTTTCGCTGACACCATTGACATTACCGGCCAGGCGGAGCGACAACGCCGTAAAGTTGAATCCTTGTTGTTCGCCGTGTACGCCGAGAGCGAGGAACTCTGCCTTCGACAATCCCAGTTCGGGCCAATAGTTGCGGAAGTAACGTTCCATCATCTGGTCGCTGAAAATGTCGTGGCCAGCTGGAACCGGCGTGTGGGTCGTGAAGACCGTACAGGACCGGACCTCCGAGGCAGCCTGGTCGAACGTCAGGCCCGACTGGACGTGTTCGCGCACCCGCTCGAGGAGATGCAGCGCCGCGTGTCCCTCGTTCGCGTGCCAGTATGCCGGCTCGATCCCAAGCATCCGCAACAAGCGAACACCGCCGATTCCGAGCACGATCTCTTGCCGCAGCCGGTGCTCGGTGTCGCCACCATAGAGTCGCGACGCGAGCTCACGTGTCCACTCCGGATTGCCTTCGACATCCGAGTCCAGCAGGTAGATCGGCACCCGCCCAACCTGTACCTTCCAGACGGCCAGGCAAAGGGGACCACTGCCGTCGGCCAGATCGACCTCGACTTGGACGGGTGTTCCGTCGGCGTTGAAGACCTGGGTGGTCGGCTCGGCGCGCGGGTCCAGCATTGCCGGAACGTCGTGCTGCCACCCTTCATGGTCGATCCGCTGGCGCAGATACCCCTGCCGATACAGCAACGACACGCCAACCAGCGGGATCCCCATGTCGCTGGCTTCCTTGGCGTGATCGCCAGCCAGCACTCCCAGGCCGCCCGAGTAGATAGGCAAGGCTCGATGCAACCCAAATTCGGCCGAAAAATAAGCGACCGTCTTGCCGACCATATCTGGTCGGTTTCGTCCAAGCCACGTATCCTCGTCGCTCATGTTGATCATGGCGTCGAAGGCAGCAACGACCT
Organism: uncultured Chloroflexia bacterium; assembly: GCA_963763125.1. Taxonomy (GTDB): domain Bacteria; phylum Chloroflexota; class Chloroflexia; order Thermomicrobiales; family UBA6265; genus JACCYX01. Next base: position 2,428,293 of record CAVXMV010000005.1, on the reverse strand, counting down.
TGTCGTATCGGGCGAGGAATTCCGGGTTTTCCGCCGCGGAGGTCAGTCGCTCTCGTTCGATGCGATGCAGGAAGAGCACCGGGTTCTGTTCAACCCCCCGCCACAGCACGGGATGCAGCTCGGAAAAAAGCACCCGGGCTGGTTTGCTCCAGGTCCACCACAGGTTATAGGCAAGATCATTGAGCCGCGCGATCCGCGGAGGCAGTTCAACTCTGTCAATTGTTGGAGTGGGAGTCATGTGTTGCAGGTCTCCTCAAGACACCCGGGGCCAGATACTGTCGCCTCAACCGGAGGTCAAAAACTTCATTCGATCAACGGCATTGATAGCCCAGTATCCAACACGTATGCAAACTCATCAAACTGCACAGCGGAATGCGGGCACATTCTCTACTTCAATCTAAAAATGTGCAATTTGCACAAAATATTGAAAGTACCAAGCGTCCAGGGGCATAGGACTTCATTGGTTGTGACGAGACGTTCAGGCCTGGGGTGTGCGACCTATCAATTGGCGAGGCACTCGGCACGACCCTCGGACACAACTCGTTCCACATTGGGAACGGTGTGTCCAACATACGATCCGCAACGCAATAGTGTGCTATGACGTTGATTTACCATTGTGGCTTCGCGGACGGAATCGCAAATCGAGCTGTTCAGTCATCAGCATTGAGGTCGACCACCACGTGAGTGCAAGGAATCCAGCCGAAACTCAACGAAGGTCGGCAGGAATCAGCAGGGGTCAAGTGATCCCCGCTACCTGCCTGGCGACCATTTCCATTTGTTGGGCATTGCAGTATCCATTTTGGCCATACCGCACAAGGCTGGTGGATCAGGGCAAGATCGTCGACTACCACGTCGCGGCTTTCGTATTGTTCATTGGTGGTATCGCCCTGTGGCTCTGGGGCATGTGGCGTCTGTTCCAGGCTCTCCACGGCCAGACTTTCACCCAGCAAATCCGCCTGGTTTGCGTCACGACTGTGGCCATGCTGGGATCGTTCCTGCTCATGTATCCTACAAACGCTATTGATGTCTACATTTATGCGGCCAGGTCCCGATTATTGACCCACTACGGCGAAAACCCCAATGCCGTGCCGCCGGTGGTTCACTGGGATGCCGACCCATACATGACGTACGCCTCGAAGGAATGGGCAGACAACCTCTCTCCGTACGGCCCCCTCTGGAATCAGCTCGCCGCGCCAGTCACCTGGATCGGGGGCGACAGCATCGCCGGTGCAATCATAGGGTTCAAAGTATTGGGCGTAGTGTCGACGATCGCCATCGGCTGGCTGATCTACGACATTGTCAAAATGCGACATCCGGAATGGGCGCTCGTGGCGGCCCTGTTCTGGCTGTGGAACCCGCTCGTCCTGTGGGACGGCATCGGCAATGCGCACAACGACGTCACGCTCATGGTTCCAGTCGTGGCCGCTCTTTGGGCCTGGCAAAAGCGGCACGATACATGGGTGATCCCGCTTCTGTTCGCTTCCGTCCTCATCAAATACGTCACGATCATCCTGATCCCAATCGCGATTGTCGCGATCTGGCGCAGAAATCCCGGCCGCCTGGCTCGAACCAGCGGGGTCTTGTGGTCGATTGCGTGGATGCTTGTGTTGATTGCGATCAGCATGTATCCGTTCTATGACCTTGATGCTCTGTGGAGGAGTGCTCAGGAACAAGGTGCCAAGGTCAGCGCATCACTGACGTGGGTGATCATGGCATCGCTGCTGGAATGGACCGACCTGAGGGTTGATCCCGAATTGCTTCGCAACGTTGCGTATGCAATCGTCGCCGTGACAATCGCGATCTGGATGATTGTGTGCTGGCGGCGTCCAGACCGGCTATTCCGGGCCAGCTTCGAGGTAATGTTCATATTCATGCTTATCGCATCCACCAATCAGCGTGCCTGGTATGTCATCTGGCTGGTGCCGCTGGCTGCCGTGCTGATTCCGGAAACTCCCTGGCGACGCGCGCTGGTCTGGTCGGTCACCTCTCTGCTGGGATACGCATGCACAATATGGTTGTGGAGCGTTTGGGACTTCGATGCGTGGGGGTACTACTGGTACCTGATGATCGTAACGGGAGTTGTATTCTTGCCAGTGCTGGCGATCACGGCATGGGAGATGTTCACCATGGCCCGAACGTGGGCCAACCGGTCGAAAAACGCGACCGGTTGATCCTGGCCGCTTCAGACCTCGCCGAGGTACGCCTTGCGCACCATTTCATTCTTGAGCAGCGCCGCTGCACCATCCGTCAGCAGGATGTTGCCAGTTTGGAGCACGTAGCCGCGATTGGCGATCGCCAGCGCCATCAGCGCGTTCTGCTCCACCAGCAACACCGTGGTGCCTTGCTTGTTGATGTCCTGCACGATTGCGAAAATCTGCTCCACCAGAATGGGGGAAAGTCCCATCGAGGGCTCATCCAGCAACAGCAGCTCAGGCTTGGCCATCAACGCGCGACCAATTGCCAGCATTTGCTGCTCGCCACCAGACATGGTGCCGGCGCTCTGGCTAACGCGTTCCTTCAGGCGAGGAAACAGGTCGAATACCCTGGCCAGGTCATCCGGGTCCATCTTGCCATGCACAAACGCGCCCATCTGGAGATTCTCCAGGACGGACATCCTTGGGAACACGCGACGCCCCTCCGGGGATTGGGCGACCCGCAAACCCGCAACCTTGTGCGCCGGCATTCCGCTGATCCGGTTTCCCTTCAGCAACACTTCACCAGTGCGCGGTGACAGCAACCCGGATATCGTTTTGAGGGTCGTGCTCTTGCCCGCACCGTTCGAACCAATCAGCGTGACGATTTCACCCTGGTTGACGTCTATGGTGATCCCTTTGAGCGCGTGGATGTGTCCGTAGAAGGTGTTGACATCCCGCATCTCCAACATCTTTGTCTCGATCATGTTGCAGATTTCCAATTCACACGTTCACTAAACTGCGGCTTGTGCGCTCGACTTCGAATTCACGGATTCGCTCCTGGCCGAGACTGATCGAGCGGAATCGGGGCCGGCTTCCGACACGGCCGGCGCATCTGGCTTCACATCGAACTGCCTGGATAGTTCCGCCGCGCCCTTGCCGAGATACGCCTCTATAACCCGGGGATCGCTTCGCACCTCGGCGACCGGTACCGTCTGCGATCTTGATCCCGTGGTCCAGCACGGCAACTTCATCCGAAATGCCCATCACGACCTTCATGTCGTGCTCGATGAGGAGGATGGTCAGGTTGAGCTCGCGCCGCATACGGTCGATGAACGTCGTCATGGCCGCGGTCTCCCGCGGGTTCATGCCGGCCGTCGGCTCGTCGAGGAGCAGCAGGCTCGGACCACTCGCCAGCGCCCGCGCCACTTCGAGACGGCGTTGGTCGCCATAGGAGAGATTTTTGGACGTGGTTTGCGACTGCCGGCTCAACCCCACGTAGTCGAGGAGGCTGTAGGCCGTCTCTCGGGCCTCGTGCTCTTCTCTCATGACGCCGCGGCGTGCGCAGGATGGCCCCTATAGCACCTACTTTCATCCGCGAGTGCATGCCGATGAGGACGTTTTCGATCACTGTCATATTCGAGAACAATCGAATGTTCTGGAACGTACGGGCGATACCGAGCGAGGTTACCTGGTCCGGCCGCAACGACGTTCCGCCGACCCCACCTCTCACCGAAGATCGGCTTGCCCTTGAACGAGATCGTCCCTTCAGTTGGCTTGGTAGATTCCGGCGATCATGTTGAAGAAGGTCGTTTTCCCTGCGCCATTCGGCCCAATCACGCTCTTGATGCTGCCAGTGGCGATGCTGAGATCGACAGTATCGACAGCCACCAAACCGCCAAAGCGCTTGGTGACGCCCCTGGCTTCGAGGATAGGCGGTCCGGCTTCGGTTGCGCTCATCATGGCTACACGTTCCCCCCGAGCAAACCGCCCATTCTCCTGTTCCACGTCGTACAACTGCTCGTCCCCGCCGGGGTCGTCATCGCCTTCCATTTCAGCGGCGCGGCGGGCCGAGGGGAAGAGCCCACCAGGCCTAAGGAGCATGATCAATACCAGGGCAAGACCGAAGATCAGGAACCGGTCGGAGTTGAGATTGTGATTGGCCATCCATTCGCCCAGCCAATCCAACGGAGGCCAGGTGATTTGCTCACCGAGTTTGTTCAGCGGTTTGGTCAGTTCGGTTGCCAGGATCCGGTCGAACGTGCCGATGATCAGGGCGCCGGCGATGACGCCGTAGATATTGCCGATGCCGCCAAGGATGACCATCGCGAGGATGATGATCGACACCGAGAACTGGAACTGGTCTGGATACACCACCCGGACGTAGCCTGCGTAGAGCGAGCCCGCGAATCCCGAGAAGGATGCGCCAAGTGCGAACGCCCACAATTTCGTGGACACCGTATTTATGCCCATCGAGGCTGCCGCGATCTCGTCCTCCCGGATCGCCTGCCACGAGCGGCCTAGCCGGGAATCGTACAGCCGGGTGATCATGAACAGCGAGACCAGGCCCACGGCGAGGATCAACCAGAACCAGTTCGCCTGGTCCGTCGTACTGAAGGTGATCTCGCGGCCACCTGGAAGTGGAATCGCGGGTGGTTGGCGATCTGCGTAATTCCCTGTGGGCCGTTGGTGATGGTGTCCGCATTCGTGAAGAAATCGGGGACGATCTCGCCGAACCCAAGGGTCACGATCGCCAGGTAGTCGCCGCGAAGGCGGAGGGTTGGGGCGCCGAGGATGACCCCGAAGAGGGCAGCCAGCAGCCACGACACGGCCATTGCCGGCCAGAAACTCTGAAGGAACTCCGGCACCCATCCTTGTTGCACGAACCAACTGTTGGGCGAGGTGAGAAAGGCATTACCATAGGCGCCGATCACGAAGAAGGCCACGTACCCGAGGTCGAGCAGGCCGGCGTAGCCGACCACGATGTTCAAACCCATTGCCAGGATCACGTAAACGAAGATCGGAATCCATTGGCCAAGCAGGTCCCAACCGAGCGCTTTGTCCACGATGGGGTACAGTGCGGCGATCGCGAAGCCCCCCAAGACCCACATCAAGCGCTTCCGGTCCTCCTGCTTGCGCTCGGCGAACCACTGTTCTGCCCGGGTTGCGGCTAGCGTTGCCATACTCGAACTCCTCCTGGTCGTCAGACCTTGTCAGGTACCGACTGGCCGAGCAGACCAGAGGGCCGGAATACGAGTACCAGGATGAGGATGCTGAAGATGACGATGTTGGTCCATTGGCTCCCCCAACCGCTGACGTACATGCCCATGAAGCCGTCACTGTAGGACCAGATCAGCCCGATCAGGAAGCCTCCCAGCACGGCACCCCCCAAGTTGCCGATGCCACCCAGGACGGCTGCCGTGAAGGCAAACAGGCCATAAGTAAATCCCATCTGGAATCGGGCCGAGTTGTTGTAGAAGAGCGCAACCATCCCTGCCGCGCCCGCCAGGCCACCACCGAGCAGGAACGCGACGCCAATCGTGCGGTTGATGTCGATGCCCATCAGCGCGGCAGCTTCGCGATCCTGCGCCGTGGCGCGCATCGCCGTGCCGATCCTCGTCTTGTAGACGAACCAGGACAGGAAGATGAGCAACGGGATGGTGACGCCAATGACCAAGACATCGATCAGGCGCAGGCGCAAGGTAGAATCCGCGAACCAATCTTCGAGAATCGGCCATTCCTGGAGCACGTTGTAGGTTCGAAATTCACGTGGAATCAGGTCGGGGGCCGTGAATGGATTCGGCCCTTTCCAATAGATAGCGATGTTTTGGAGAATGAAGCTCATACCGATGGCCGCGATCAGCGGCGCCAGTCGAGGCGAATTGCGAAGCCTGCTGTAGGCGACCTTGTCGATCCCTGCGTTGAGCAATCCCGAGAAAATCATGGATGCGGCCAGCGTGAGCAGCAGAACCCCGACGATGGCGGCGGTTGAAGAATCGCTCGTCACGCCCGTAACCACCACCACCGACGCGGCAAAGAATGCACCCATCATGAACACTTCGCCGTGCGCAAAGTTGATGAGCTCAATAATGCCGTAGACCAGCGTGTAACCGAGGGCAATCAAGGCAACCAGAGACCCCGTAGCCAGGCCGATAATCATGAACTGGAAAAATAGCGTCCACTCGAAATCCATGGGCCAGATCCCTATCCCGACTTTCGTTCATTTTGTTACGCGCGATCCCGAGGCGTCCGACCAGCCTCGGACCCCGAATCCCGTGGACCACATGCGAACCGGGCCGAGCAAGGTGCCCGGCCCGGATTCCAGTTCGATTGCTATTCCGGAAGCCCAATGACTTCCTGGAAGGTGATGACGCTATCCTTGACGACGTTGAGGGATATCGTGGCGGCCGTCGTGTCACCGGTCTCGGTGAAGCTCCAGGTGCCGATCAGGCCACGGAAGCCTTCCGTGTGGAACATGGTGTCGAGAATCGCGGCGCGATCCTTCTCACCAACCTGGTCAATCGCCTGGAGGCACACCACGGCCGCCTCGAAGGAATACACCGCATAGGCGTCTGGCTCGTGCCCGACGACCTCCTTGATCTGGGTGTACCACTCGGCGCCGACGCCCTCCAGCTCGTTTGCAGGGAGGCCGCCAAAGGTGATGTACATGCCCTCGGCGGCATCCCCAGCGCCGTCGATGAACGCCTGGTTGACCAAACCGTCTGGACCCATGAGCACTACGTCCTCGGGGGCCATCAGGTCTCGAAGGTCCTGCACCAACTTGCTGGCGTTGAGGTTCACGATGGCGCTGATGTAGACAACTGCTGGCGCGGCGTTAGCGATCTTGGTGGCCAAAGCCTGGTACTCGGGCGCGTCGGCCGCGAACGCCTCGAATCCGACGACCTCGCCACCAAGCTCCGGAATCGCCTCATTGACGACGTTGGCGAGACCCTTCCCGTACGTCTGGTTATCGTGGATGATGTAAACCGACGTCGCTCCGAGGCCATTGATAATGTAGTTGGCGGAAGCGCGGCCCTGCAGGAAGTCGTTGGGAACGACACGCATGTAGTTGCGAACGCCGGTGGCCTCGTAGAGCACATCCGGAAAGCCCGCTTCGTTGGCCTCATTCTCCTGCGTGAGTTGAATAGCCGTGTTGGATGGGGAAATCATGGCCATCCCGGCTTCGTTCAAGATGGGAATCGACGCAACGGCCGCACCGGAGTTGAAGGTGGCGATATATACCACGGCATCCGGGTCATTGACGACTTGCGTCGCATTGTTGATTTCGGTCGTGGCGTCCCAGGCGCCGTTGTTGGCGGCGATACCGTCGTCCAGCGCGGTGTAGTTGATGGCAAAGCCGCCAGCGGCACCGCCCCAAAGGTCCACGGCAAATTGCACGGCAGCAGCGGAGTCGCCACCGATCTGCTCCGACGCGGCGCTCATCGGCCACGACGAGTAGAGGTTGATCGTGCCCTTGCTGGTATCGGTGATATGCTCGACGCCTTCGACTCCGAGAGTGTCCGGGCCGAGGCTTCCCGCCGCAGGGGATGCTTCCTGGGCGCTTACAGTGCTTGCCAGAACCGATCCTGCAGCGGCCGCGGAGACCCCCAGCGCGAAGGATCGAACCATGAATGTGCGGCGGTCAATCGCACCAGTTCGGACCTGTTCAACGAGTGTGTTAAAACGCGGGTCTGACATTCGTGGATTCCTCCAGCTTCGGTCGCCTGAGCGACCAAGAATCGTGCCGTTACACGGGGACCATCCCCGTGTCCTTGCCTCGCAGCTTCATTGACCTTGCGGCCAAAAAACCTGTACCGGTCGCCAGGTCGGCATCCCGGCAATTGACCCTTTGCCTGATGCGGTGAACCCCCTGTTCCGCCGCAATACAGCGTGCTGCTCTTTCCTTGTACCCATACATCTGGTAGTAATTGCGGAGAATAGCCGTTCGTTTGCGATGGTGTCAAATGCACTCCATCAACCGAACCCCAGTATGCACAGCAAAGGGGAGCGCTTCCACTATTTTTGTTCAATTTGCACAGGGCGTGGAAATGTGGCCTCGCAGTGGATTCCAGGCGTCGGCGATGGTGCACAGAGCCAGCCCCAGGTCGCTGTATGATCGGTACAAATCATGAGGAATCGTCCAGTGCTCCCCATTCGTCGCGGACCATCCGACATACCCTTGACCGCGGATATCGTCATCATCGGCGCGGGAATCGTGGGCATTGCCACGTCCTGGTTCCTGAAGCGGCGCGGGCTGAACTCCATCGTGCTGGATGCCGCGGACGACATTGGCAGCCGTACAACATCAATGTCCGCTCATTGCATCCGCGCCCAGTTCAGCGAGCAAGACAACATCCGGATGATGGCCGAGAGCCTCGAATTCTACGAGAACTTTGCGGACCACTGTGGACTAGCCGGGCCAAAGTCGCCCATCGATCTCTGCCAACAGGGATACCTGTTCGCATCGACCGATCCCGAGGACGCGACGGGATTCGCCACCCGCGTGGATCAGCAGCGTACGGCGGGCCTTGACGATGTCGAATTGCTTTCCGGCGACGACGTGCGGCGACGCTTCCCATGGCTGAGCGACCAGATTGCCATCGCCACCTATCGAGCCCGCGATGGCTGGATCGATAGCCGCCAAGCAGTTATGGCAATGGCGGCCGCCAGCCAGGTTCCCGTATTCCTTGAGGTCAAGGTGACTGAAATCCAGACTGCTGGAGGCAAGGTCACCGGGGTGATCACCGAGACTGGTTCAATTGCAACCGACACGGTGATACTGGCAGCAGGTCCATTTTCGAGAAAGCTGTCGCCAGAACCACTCCCAATCACCTTGTTACGCCGGCATCGGGTCATCGTCAGTCCTCATCCAGGCATTCCCCAGAACGGGCCAGTGACGATCGATGCCAACACGGGCGCCCATTGGCGACCTCACCTTGGGGGAGCGCTGCTTGCCTGGGCCCAACCTGAAAACGATGGCGAGGCCTCCTGGCCGGTCGTTCCAGATCCCGGGTTCGTCAATATGATTCTTCGGGGCGAGCGCGGAGTTGCGCGGCTTGCACCGCTCTGGTCCGACCTGGTCGAAACGTTGGCTCCGGAAGACATCCTGCTTACCGCCGGCCAGTACACTATGACCCCGGACCACCGTCCGCTGATTGGCCCTGCCCATGTGACAGGTGGGCTCTTTTTGCATACCGGCTACAGTGGTCACGGCATCATGGGCGCCCCAGCCGGAGCCCGATTGCTGGCAGATAACCTGGTCGGGCATTCCCGCCAGGAAAATCCGTTTTCACCATCCCGATTCGATGGAAGCCTCACGCCTCCCGATGTCGAACGAGTTGTTATCTAGTCATCACCATAGTCAATTCAACGGAGTCAGGTCTCGTGACAGATTACTTGTTCCCGTCAGAACACCTCGATGAAGAACGATCAGCCAATGCCAAAATCGAGCGTGACCGCGCCGCGCTGGACGAGGTCCGCCAGGTCCTGATTGCCGCCGGATACTACGCCTACGGCATGCTGGACGACCAGAATCGGTGGAGTGTCGCCGTCGACGACGAAGCGGGAAGGGCCGATATCCGGATCGGTGACGACGGCTACGACATCGAGTTGTGGGCATCCTCACCGGGTTTGTATGCGGACGAGGAAAATGAATGGCGACGCAAATCAAAGGCGCGACTGGCCAGGCTGATGCTGCCGAACATCGCCCGGGGATTCCTCGACGCTCATCAGCAGGCGTCATGGGATGAGGTCGAGGAAGGCGTGGCGGTGACCGAACGCTACGAACTCCCGTTCAATCGAACCGGGGATGTCGGGAATTTCGTTCGCGCACATTTGCCACAACTTGAGAACATCGTCTCGAAAATCGAATCGCAGCTTGGCTAATCCGCCTTCACGCCAGGAAACAGACCAGGATGACAGAGGAAAACACGTATACCGAGGCTGAATCTCGCTACTTCATGTGGCGATGGCAGTGGCGGCGGCGGATCGCGATCGCCAAGGGTGAGTACGGTCCAACGACGACACTTGCCGGAGGCCGCATCCTCAATGTGTTCACCGGGGAGCTGATCGAAGGCGATCTCGCGCTGGATGCCGGGATGATCGTCGGCATCGGTTCGTTTCCTGAGGCCCGGGAAACGATCGATATCAGTGGCATGATCGTGGCGCCGTCGTTCATCGATCCACATTTGCACCTGGAGAGCACACTGCTGTGGCCAACGGAAGTGGCGCGCGCGGTGGTTCCTCACGGAACGGGTGCGATCATCACCGATCCCCACGAGATCGCCAATGTGGCCGGTTTGCCCGGAATCGAAGCGATGCGCGCCGCGTCGCGCAACCTTCCGCTGGACATCCGGTTCACGGTCCCTTCCTGCGTTCCGGCCAGTCCGTTCGAAAGCCCCGGTTCGGAGTTGCCACTCGCCGATATCGAAACCATGCTTGGCTGGCCCGAAACAGTTGCACTCGGCGAAATGATGAATTTCCCCGGGGTCCTCGACGGTGATACCGAAATTGCCGCTAAGATCTGGTCCGCGAATGGACGCCCCCGCGACGGACATGCGCCAGGAATGCGCGGGCAAACCATTCACGCTTACGCTGCAGCGGGAATCAGCTCGGATCACGAGTCTTTCGAGTTGGAAGAAGCTCGCGACAAATTGCGGGCCGGCATGATGATCATGATGAGACAGGGGTCATCCGAGAAGAACCTGCTCGAGCTTCTGCCGCTCGTCAACGACGAGACCTGGCCGCGGATCACCTTTTGTTCCGACGATCGCGATTGTCACGATTTGACCGCGCACGGTCATGTCGACGACATCCTGCGCACTGCGGTTGCCGCCGGACTCGACCCGATCCGGGCCATTCGCATGGCGACCTGGAATCCGGCCCGACATTGGAATCTGGAGGGCATCGGCGCCGTGGCGCCGGGATATCGCGCGAATCTTGTGGTCCTCTCGGACCTGCATACGGTCGCGGTCGAGCACACGATCCACAACGGGCGCCTGGTGGCCAGCGGCGGGCAACTTGTGGCGGATCTGCCCTCGCCAGAGATTCCGGAATTCCTGCGGCACTCAGTGAATGTGGCGCCGGTCCGTTTGTCCGACCTCAGGCTTGCCCCGGAAAATGCACTGCGAGCCGTGGAGCTCATTCCTGGCCAAATCGTGACGCGCCTGATCGACGTTGCGGCTGAGGATGGCCTTGAGACAGCAGGCGCATCGGTTGAGACTGATCTGCTGAAATTGGTGAGCGTCGAGCGCCACCACGCAAGTGGCCGTGTGGGAGTCGGGTTAGTCCGCGGTTTTGGCCTCAAGTACGGCGCCCTTGCCAGCTCAGTGGCGCATGACGCGCATAACATCATTGCAGTTGGAACCAACGATGCCGACATTCTGGCGGCAATCGCCACAGTCGCCGAATCCCAGGGCGGTCTGGCGGTGGTGGCGGATCTCGAGGTTGTGGCTCACTTGCCGTTGCCGGTTGGTGGCCTCGTCTCAGACTCCCCCTTGTCGGAGGTCGCTTCGATCTACGCAGAGGTCGAAGCCGCCGCGCGCAGACTCGGGAGTTCGCTGTCGAGTCCATTTGGCCAACTGGCCTTCCTTTCGTTGTCAGTAATTCCCGAAGCGCGGGTCACTGACCGTGGATTCCTCGATCTCCGAACGTAGTGGTGATGCGGCCAATGCACCAGATGCAGCGCCGTCCCTTTACTTCGTGTCAGGAATACACCAAGTTGCGTGCGACTATGGCGCGGGGTGACTGGTTCCGGTCTACCCCGCTTCCCAGATAAATCAGGTTGAGGTCAGAAACCGTGAATTCCAGCCAGTTGGAGGAAGTTGTTGGCCAGGAAGCATTGTGGCATCGACGTCTGGATGCCGATGTCCTGGTCATTGGCGCCGGAATCGCCGGATTGTCGTTCACATTGCGGCTTCCGCAACACCTGAACGTCGTCGTCGTCACCAAGGGATCGCTTGGCGAAAGCAACACCTGGTACGCCCAGGGCGGACTAGCCGCCGCCGTCGGCCCAGATGACGACCCCGACCTGCATTTCGCAGATACGATCGCGGCCGGTGCTGGACTTTGCGATGAAGACGCCGTCCGCACCCTGGTTGAGGGCGGCCCCGACGCGATCAAGTGGCTCCTGGACCACGGTACCCGGTTCGACGTGGAGAATCAGGTGTTGGCCCTTGGCAAGGAAGCCGCCCACAGTCGGAACCGCGTTCTGCACGCTGGCGGTGACGCCACCGGCGCGGAAATCGAACGGTCGCTCGTGGCCGAACTCCGGGCTCGGCCGACAGTCACGATTCTCGATCACACCACCGCGATCGATCTTGTCACGAACGCTGCTGGGACGTGCGATGGCGCAGTCGTTGTCGGAAATGAATCAACAGAACGGATCCTGATCGCAGCATCGACCACAGCCCTCGCCAATGGCGGCGTCGGCCAGTTGTGGGCCGTCACCTCGAACCCGCCAGGCGCCACCGGCGATGGCATCGCAATGGCCCTTCGCGCCGGTGTTGCGGTGGCCGATCTCGAATTCACACAATTTCATCCGACCGTACTGACCGGCCCCGGCATCGACCCGTTCCTGATCACCGAAGCGATTCGCGGCGAAGGCGCCTATCTTCGCAGCGCAGATGGCGATCGGTTCATGCTCGACATCCACGAACTCGCCGAGCTTGCCCCGCGCGACGTTGTGGCCCGGGCAATCCAGAGCCAGGTTGCGCTTGACGACGGACGACCGGTTTACCTCGATCTACGGCATCTCGATTCCGAAATGGTCCATCGGAGATTTCCAACGATCGCGGCCCGCCTCTCGACGTACGGACTCGACCTTGCCGCTGACCTGATTCCGGTGGCGCCAGCCGCCCACTACTTCATGGGCGGCATCGTCGCTGATACCGAAGGGCAAACATCCCAGGATGGGCTTCTCGCCATCGGCGAGGTCTCCTGCACGGGCGTCCACGGAGCTAACCGCCTGGCAAGCAATTCGTTGCTCGAAGGTCTCGTCTTCGGTCTGCGGGCGGCCGACCGGCTCGCTTCAATGACCTTGACGCCCCCCGATCATCACCTGCCGCAGATTACGCCTGAACCTGTAGTTGGCGAGACGTCGCTTTCGGAAATCAGGACGACGCGTGCCGAGATCCAGCGCCTGATGAGCGCCCATGTGGCCGTCGTGCGCAACGCAGAGGGATTGCAGGAGGCGCTCGGCGGACTCGACCGGCTTGCGGGTGACGTGCAGGCCATGAACCCGACAACCGCAATCGAAATCCGAAACCTGCTGCTGCTCGCTCGTGAGGTAACGATTTCGGCGATCGCTCGCGAAGAGAGTCGCGGAGGGCATTACCGCGATGATTTTCCGAACCGTAATCCCGCCCTCGACCATCATCACCAACTCGTGCGAATCACCGGAGATGGCATCGAACGTCAATTCGGGTCGCTCCGTGAGGGTGCCTTGATTTGACCTCAATCTCATCCTTCGACGAAGCACTTGCGTTCATCTGGGACCGGTCCGGCTACGATCGCGGTTTCATCAGCAATCCGTTCGCGGGAGACGATGCAGCCCGGCTCGGACTTATCCGTACCGAGCGCGTGCTCGATCTCCTCGGACGCCCGGATCGTGACTACCCGATCGTCCATGTCGCCGGCAGCAAGGGCAAGGGTTCGACGTGCAGCTTCATCGACAGCATGCTTCGTGCGGCGGGAATCAAGACCGGCCGATTCCTGTCGCCGCATATGCACTCCTACCGGGAACGCTTTGTCGTCAATGATCTACCAATCAGCGAAGATGACTTCACAACGCTCGTCGCCGATGTCATGGATGCGACGACTACTGTCGAGTCGGACTATCCCGCGATTGGGCAACTCACGGCCTGGGAACTCTCGACAGCCATGGCGCTGCTCTGGTTTTCGCGATCGGGATGTAGAGTTGCAGTCATTGAAGTCGGCCTCGGGGGAACGCTCGACGCCACCAACGTCGTGGATCCAGCCGTCAGTGTCATCAGCCGCCTGGATTTCGAGCACACCGCCATCCTTGGCACGACCATGTCCGAGATTGCCGGCAACAAGGCAGGCATCATCAAGCCCGGAAAACCCGTGGTGAGCGCCGTCCAGCCCTTTGACGGCATGACAGTCATCGAGGCTCGCGCGGCACAACTTGGGAGTTCACTCCAGGTTGCGGGCCGCGACTGGTTCGTATCGGGTTCGGATGCATCGTTTTCGGTTACCGGACCTGATTGGCGGTACGATAGGCTCACCTCATCGCTCGTCGGCCAGCATCAGGTCGACAATGCAGGCCTCGCGATTGCCGCACTGCAGATACTTGCCAAAAGCGTGCAGTTGCCAACATCGATCGATGAGGATACGATTCGTCGCGGTCTCGCTTCGACGTTCATCCCCGGTCGATTCGAGGTTGTTGAGCACGCATCGGGCGCCACCGTAGTAATTGATGGTGCGCATTCGCCAGAATCCACGAAAGCACTTGCCAATGCGATTCGATCGCACTACCAGAATACACTGGCAACGGTGGTCGCCGGCATGTTGAGCGACAAGCACCCCGACACTGTGCTTCCACCACTGGAGTCAGTCGCCGACCAATGGATCGTGACGCCACTGGAATCGCCCAGGACACTTTCAGTTGAGCCGATTGTGGCGCACCTTGAATCACGTGGCTTCGCGGTCAAGGTGGCCGAGTCGATCGCCCATGCCCTGGAGATTGCGCTCGCACAATGGACGTTGAATCCTGAGAACAGGTTGATTGTGGTTACCGGTTCCCTGACCGCCGCTGCCGAGGCCAGGGTAGCCCTTGGACTGGCCTGAGCGTGGCCTGACCGGCCAGTGCAGTATCCTTGGCGCAACAAACCGACCCAGTACGTCCTGCCTGTGTATGGTTGCCAGTGAGGTCGGAGTTGTAGCGCTCTCCACATCCAAAGGGAAAACATGACGTTTACCCACATCGAGTATTGACAAACGATGATTCTTGCCATACATCCAGACCCGGGATCGCAACGTAAACACATCCAGACAGATCTCGACCCGTGTGGGGCATTGCGCGGATCAAGGTCGAGCCCATGACAGCGACGCGAGTTGAGGCCGGCGCATCGGTGCCGGAACTGGATGATGCGACGCTTGTCGCGCAGGTAGCCGACGGTTCGGCAGACGCGCTCGAAGTGCTCTACGACCGCTATTCCCGGATCGTTCTCTCGTTTGCCACCCGCATGCTGGGTGATCGCCAGTCGGGGGAGGAACTACTCCAGGAGGTTTTTCTCAAGGCCTGGCAGCAAGCCCACAATTATTCCGCGGATCGAGGTTCGTTTGTGACCTGGTTGTTGAGCATTACCCACAACATGTCGATCGACGAGATTCGCAAGCGACGACGGCGACCTCAGCGCGCGGACTCCGCCGATCCGGTTCTGATGCTAACGAATGTGCGGGACGAGTCACCATCGGTGGAAACGTTCGCCGAGCTGGGGGCTCTCCGGGAAACGATGACCAGCGCGATTGGTACCCTGCCAATTGCTCAGCGAAATGCGATTGAGTTGGCCTATTACCGTGGATTGACACAGCGTGAGATTGCTGAAGAGCTGGGTGAACCACTCGGCACGATCAAGACGCGAATGCGCCTGGGTATGCGAAAACTCAGGGAATATCTGGAAGGTCATGAGGTGGAGTTGGCGTGAGCAGCCGACCGGTTGAACCAGGCAAAAGCAAAGGCGAATTATCACCGCACGAATGCGCGTTTGCGCTCGAGAATCTCGAGGCATTCGCACTGGATGCGCTGGATTCGGTCGATCGCGGTATCGTGGAACATCATTTGCGCTGGTGCGAGGCATGCAGCACGGAGGCGGATCGATTCGAGCGTGTCGTCGAATCCATGCACTTCGCGATACCAATCGGTCCTGAGCCACTACCGGAGTCGAAATCCGCTCTGTTCGCCAGTATTTCGGCGAATGACTCCTCGATCCCGGCTCACCCGATGGCGATACCCAACGAACTGGCATCCGCATCGGCCACGCCCGGGCTCGTGACGTCGGCGCCATGGTGGCGACATGCGTCGATCGCATTGGTAGCGCCGCTCGCCCTGGCACTCGTGGTCATGGGTGTCTGGGCAAATTCGCTGCGAATTGACCTTGACCAGCGAAACATCGAACTCAGCAGCCAGGAACAACTCAACGCCGCGCTCTCGAATGGTGGTCAGGTCCAGCTCTATTCCGTGGAGCAATCCTGCCCCAAATGTGAAGGCAGTGGGCAGCTCGGAGTGAGTGAGTCGAATGACATGGGCATGCTCGTGGGATGGAACTTCGATCCATCGCAGCAGCACGATGTGTGGGGAGTCAACAGCCAGGGCGAGAAGAAGAAGGTCTGTCAGCTGCACATCGACGACACCGGCGCAGTAATGCAAATGTTCAATTTCCCGGCGGAGACTGCTACATTCACCGACGTCTACATTACAGATGAGAACGGCTCCCTGACCTACGTTTCTCATCTCGCCGACGGGTCCGATCCTGCCCCGGCTGACGAACGCGTCCTCGACCCAACTGCCTGAACGAAATCCACAACCGCGGAAACGCAAACGGGATCGCTCAATGAGCGATCCCGTTTGCGTTTCCGCGGTAATCAAGGCTATAGTCTGGCAGTTGGCGTAGCCTTTCCGTCTATCGTGAGACCAGCGTTGGGAGAGCGTCGACTGGCGGGGAACCATTTCCTCCAGGTTCGTTCTCAGGGAGCAGTAGTGAGCGTGGATGCGGCGATTTCCCCAACAGACGTCCAAACCCCTTCAACGCCACTAAAGGCCCGTACGATCACGCGCACCGAAGACGCCATGGTCGAATTTGAGGGACCGGCCCTCATGCTGGAAGGCGATATCGCACCGGGCCCAATCGAGTCGTTGACGATCCTGATTCCGGTAATGAACGAGGAGGGCAACCTGCCGGAACTCTATGGCCGGCTCACCCGCTCCCTCACCA
The DNA here is from genome assembly GCA_963763125.1 of uncultured Chloroflexia bacterium. Classification (GTDB taxonomy): domain Bacteria; phylum Chloroflexota; class Chloroflexia; order Thermomicrobiales; family UBA6265; genus JACCYX01. The sequence goes on along the minus strand of CAVXMV010000005.1, from coordinate 2,411,429 downwards.
ACATTGGTCTCCCATTCGAGATCATCTTTGTCGATGACGGATCGAAGGACGAGACCTGGAACCTCATTACCGCTCTGAGCAATGACGACCCTCGCGTGATTGGTCTTCGCCATCGCCGGAATTTTGGCAAAGCCCAGGCCCTGTCCAATGGCTTCGCGGTCGCCAGGGGCGACGTCATCGTCACGATGGACGGTGACTTGCAGGACGATCCGGATGAATTGCCGAATTTCCTGACCATGCTCGACCAGGGGTACGATCTCATTTCCGGTTGGAAGCAGCGGCGACAGGACCCACTTGGCAAGACGGCTCCGAGCCGCGTCTTTAACTGGACCGTGCGCAAAACCACCGGTGTCCAGCTTCACGACTTCAATTGCGGATTCAAGGCGTACCGCCGCGAGGTCACCTCGTCGATTCGGCTATACGGTGAACTCCATCGATTCACTCCTGTGCTAGCCAGTGCTGAAGGATTCAGGATCGGTGAACTTCCGGTCAAGCATCATGCCCGCAAATGGGGATCCTCGAAATATGGTTGGTCGCGCTTGACCAAGGGGTTCCTCGATCTCTTCACCGTGATCTTCCTGACCCAGTATCGACAACGCCCAATGCATCTTTTCGGACTTCCCGGACTGATTTCGATGATGATCGGCGTGTTGCTCGGCCTGTGGCTGACCTTCGACAAACTCGTGCTCGACCATCCGATTGGCACCCGACCTGCGCTTCTGCTCGCCGTGCTGCTTGTCGTGATCGGAGCCCAATTCTTCGGGCTCGGCCTTCTCGGAGAGTTCCAGGCGCACCGATCGAACGCCCCGGTCGCAGCCCAGCGCTTGCCCTTGAGTGCCACGGTCGGTATATCCTCACGCCCTGACTTCGCTACCGTGGATGTCGCCGGAGCGGTCGATTGACCGGTTTGGAGCATCCAGTGAACGATCCTGCATCCGGGCCGAAGACTTCCCCTAAAGTTCAGGCCTGGAAACGCTGGCTTGCGCCATTGCTGCGCATTCCTACGCCCGCAATTTTCGCATTCAGCGTGACCCTTGCCGTAGCAGTCCTCTGGATTCAGGGCTCCCTGCAAGACGTGATCGACGTGATTGGCGAGGCAGACTTCAGCCTGCTCTTGATCGCCGCGCCGGTCTATGTTGCAAGCCTTGGTCTGCTTTGCTACCGGTGGCATGTCCTTGTCCAGATGGCCAGGGGCAAGGCCGACCTCGCCCGGTCTTCCGAAGCGTTCCTGACCTCCGTGGTGATCAACTACGCAGCCCCAATCGGGCTCGCCGTCCCAACCCGGGCGGCATTGACGAAACGGGCGCTTGGCCTCGATGCTCGCGCTACCGGAACGATTGCAATCTGGGAAATCGGGATGGACGTCATCGTCCTCGGATTCGGGACGCTGCTTTGGCTCATGCTCGCAAACGGATCATCCAGTGCAGTCGGGGCCGAGCTATCGTCATCGATCCGGGTCTATGCCGTGGCTGGCGTCGTACTCCTGTCCGTCGCAGCAATCGGCGCCTGGTGGTTCCTTAAGACCGCCGATCGCCGGGCACGACTCTTTGAATCCGCGAAACGAATCCTGTTGGCGCCCCGGGAACGCCCGCTCAAGGCTGCGCTGGCCCTGGCGACGACGGCCCTGTACTGGATCATCCAGGGCATTGTTCTCGCGCTCCTGGTCACCGCATTTGGGGTCGACGCGTCGTTCACATTCGTGCTTGGGTTGACCACATTGCCGATCCTGATCGGCATGCTGAGTCCAATCCCCGGGGGCGCCGTCGTCCGCGAGGCCCTGATGTACGTTGTGGCAAGGCTTGCCGGGGTGGACGGCGACGCGGTCATCGCAGCCGCGTTGGTGTACCGGTTCGCGCTCTTTGCGGCCATCCCGATCCTGTATGGTTTCACACGATGGTGGCTCGGCCACCGTAAGGATCCGCGCACGTCCGGTGGTCCGAGCGATCTTCCACCACAAACACAAACCTGACTGATGACACATCAATCGTTGCACTGTCGCAAGGAAAGGACATCCCTCGGATGAGCATCAGCGAGACCTTCAAGTACGAAGGTGGCGTAGTCGTTGACACCAGCAATTACAAGAAACACACGAGCGACAATCCGGTCCAGCGGAAGCTGATCGATCGCTTTCACGGCAAGATCGCCGGCATTGTGACTGAGCTTCAGCCGCAAACCTTGCTCGATGCCGGCTGCGGCGAGGGCTTCGTTGCCGATATCATTCTCAAGGCAATGCCAGCGGCCCAAATCACCGGATTCGACGTGCTCGAAGACTCGGTGAAACAGGCCCAACTGCGTAACCCGCGAGCTTCCTTTGCGGTGGGCGACATCTACAACATCGAGTTCGCGGACGACTCGTTCGATGTCGTTTACTGCTTCGAAGTCCTCGAACACCTGCATGAACCGGACCGTGCCCTGCGCGAGCTTGCCCGGGTCGCCAGGCAACACGTTCTCCTCAGCGTTCCGCACGAGCCGTTCTTTTGCCTCGCCAATGCCGCCCGCGGCAAGAACCTCGATATTCGACCACGAGGTTCGGACCCTGATCATCGCAACTTCTGGTCGCGCGAGAAGTTTGGCGAATTCGCGAGCATGGCGCTCGATGTCCAGACACTGACCGGGTCGATGCCATGGATAATCCTCGTCGGCACGCCAAAGCTCTGACGAGCTGGTAAACCCTATGCAAACCGGATCGCGTACGGGCGGACCTGGATCGACCGCGAAAGACACCTCGCCAACCAGGGCGTGGTCGATCCTGTCGTCCGCCCGGGTCTCGCGTGGCCACCTGTCCTTCCATGGATCAAATTGATCAAGTAAAGTCGGTGTGACGCGGCGATCATCCAGACACCGTAATGGCTTCGCCCGCTGCCTTGCTGGAGCATGCCGCCGTGCCGGGGTAAACTGGAGCCTCATCGCAAGGACGTGTCATGGGCAACCCGGTCGACCAACCTCCACCTCACCAGGAAACCAATCCGCTCGGCGGACGGGTACACCTGACTGGCAGCGCGGAACCAGTACAACGTCACTGGTCGGGCTACGTTGCGCTCGTCCGACGATGTCCTCATTGCGATTGGGAAAATGAAGAGCGCGCCTTGTTCTGCTCCTCCTGCGCGGAAGACATTCGGGCTGTCGAACCTGTGTCGTCCTCTGACTCTCGCCCAGGCGTTGCCCTTATTCACAAGCGACTCCAGCGCGAGCGACGCCTCCACGAGCGGTCTCGAGCCGCGAACTCGACCGGGGGAGGTGGCTGGATCGCGTTTGGCGCGCTGTTGGTAGTAGTAGCGCTCGTGATCGGGTCCGATCGGACGATCAGTGCACTTTTCTGGATCGTCGCCGTCACATCTTCCCTTGTTGGCATCTGGCAGATTCGCACGGATCCCAAAGCGATGCGATTGTGGGGCATGGCCCTTGCCAGCTGCGCCGCACTCCTGATCCTCTTCGTCGGCTTTCGTGCAATCCAGGCGTCTGAGGCATTTACCGATCCTGACACGAGCGAGGTAGTCGCCAGTCCGACCTCAAGTGCAGAATCGACCGTGCAATCCGGAACCCCGGAGAATGTCATTGCGGGTAGCGTCCCCATGTATCGCGGCGGACCGACCCACAATGGTCAAATGCCGGGTCCAGCTCCCGACGCGGCGCCCACCCTGGCCTGGCAAATGGACACTGGTGGCGAGGTATACGGGGCACCGGCGTTGGCCGACGGCGTCCTCTACCTCACAAGCAAATCGGGCACCATCCACGCGGTAGATGCCTCCACCGGCAAATCGATTTGGCAACGCGAAATCACCTCCTATGTAACCCGCGCTTCTCCGGCAGTGGTCGATGGCGTAGTCTATGTTAGCGGAGGGTTTGCCCTGAGCGCGCTTGACGCGGCAACGGGCGAAGAATTGTGGACAGTACCGCTGCAATACGGTGGCCAGGCGTCACCGACTGTCCTCGATGGCATCCTGGTCGTCAGCAGCCAACAGGGCTGGATCTACGCAATCAAGACGTCGTCTGGCGACATCGCCTGGCGTGTTCCAACCGAGGGCATAGTGTTCGGTGCGGCAGTGATGACGGAGAACGAAGTGATCTATGGCACGGATGAGGGCATCCTCTACAGTGTCAACCCCAAGACCGGCACACTCAATTGGCGCACGAACGCCCCCGGTGCGATCTATGCCTCCCCGGTTGTCAGCGGCGACGCCATTTATGTGACCACCCAATCCGGAGAACTCTTTGCATTCGACCTATTAACGGGTGTCGAAATCTGGTCGATCGACCACGGCAGCGCAGAACCGCCGGCGGTTGGCGATGGAATCCTCGTGCTCGCCGCCAGCGACGGAGGCGTCTACGGACTGGACCCGGCCACCGGAGATCAGAAATGGCTCTATCCGAGCGGTAAGCAATCACTTTCGGCGCCCGCGATAGCAAGCAACCTGGCCATCTTCGGGGCGGGCAACTCGTTGCTCGCGATCGACATCACGACCGGGAAAGCAGCCTGGTACTTCCTTTCCGGTGACACAATCGAGTCGTCGCCCGTAGTCGCCGAAGGGTATGTCTTTTTCGGGAGCAGTGACGGCTTCCTGAACGCCGTCAGCGATCGCTAGTCTGCCTATTGGTCCGAAGTCGCAAATGCCTCGGCTGCCGCCGCCACTGTGTATTCGATGTCTTCCATGCTGTGGACTGCAGACAGGAAAAGAGTCTCGAACTGTGACGGGGCGAAGTACACTCCTCGGTCGACCAGCGCGTTGAAGAAACGGCTGAATCGATCGGTGTCGCTCTTTTTGGCATCCTCGTAGTTCCGAACCGGATGATCGTTGAAGAACAGTCCTGCCATCGTGCCAACCGCGGTGGCCTGAATCGTTGTACCGGACTCGGCCGCGACTTCTGTCAGGCCGGTAATCAACCGCTCGGCTGCCGCTGCGGCAGATGCCCACACTCCGGGTCGCCCCAGCACCTGCAACGTCGCGATCCCGGCTGCTGTCGCCACCGGGTTGCCGGACAGCGTCCCCGCCTGGTACATCGACCCGGCGGGGGCCACGTGTTCCATGATTTCTCGCTTGCCCGCATAGGCGGCCAACGGGAATCCGCCGCCGACTACCTTGCCGAAGGTGACCAGATCCGGCACGATCCCAAATCGTTCGACCGCCCCGCCCGGGGCCACCCGGAACCCGGTCATCACCTCATCGAATATGAGGATCGAGTCATTGGCAGTCGTCACAGCCCGCAGGCCCTCAAGGAATCCAGGTTCTGGCTCCACCAGCCCCATGTTCCCGGCCACCGGCTCGATGATGATCCCGGCGATCTCACCGGGGTGTGCCGCGAAAAGCGCCTCAACGGCGGCAAGATCATTGAATGGCGCAACCAGGGTGTCTGCCGTCGCCCCGGCAGGGACTCCCGGGCTGTCCGGTAGACCGAGCGTGGCCACTCCGCTACCCGCCTGCACGAGCAACATGTCGGCGTGCCCGTGATAGCAACCAGCGAACTTCACAAACTTGTCGCGCCCTGTCGCCGCCCTCGCCAGCCGCAAGGCACTCATTGTTGCCTCGGTGCCCGATGAAACCAGTCGCACCAGGTCGACACCAGGCACGGACCTCACGATCAGTTCCGCAAGTTGGGTTTCAGCTTCCGTCGGGGCGCCGAAACTCGTACCCTTGCGCAAGGCGGCCGTCGTCGCCTCCACGACCTCTGGATGGGCATGACCAAGGATGAGTGGCCCCCAGGACAACACGAAGTCCACGTATTCGTTGCCGTCGACATCCCAGAATCGGCTACCCGCCCCGCGATCGACGAACAACGGGGATCCGCCAACTGACCGAAATGCGCGGACGGGGCTGTTGACGCCTCCAGGGATCACGCGTTGGGCAGCTGCGAAGGCGGCCTCGGAACCGGATCGTCGTCTCGGCTCAGGCTGAATTCTTGATGGCACAGGAAGCACTCCTTTGTGGACTTCGCGCGATTGGGTCACAGGTTCGGGAGATTGGCTGCATGTTCGGACATCGCCATCGAGCGATTGGATGAGTCTATCCGGCTCGGAGTCGATGCGAAACCGTTCCTAGTCGGAATGCGCGCCCTGAATGCGCAATATCCGGGCTGCCTCTTCCTCCGTCTCGGCATCACGAAGGGCGAGAATCGGATCGTGCAGCAATTTGCTGGAAACCGATTTGGCGAGCGCCCGGATCAGGTTCTGATCACGCTCGGAGAGGTGTGAAAGCTTGCGAAGGGTGCGGTCAACTTCGGTGTCCCGCATGATGTCGGCCCGCCGCCGAAGTTGCGAAATCGCCCGGGCTCCCGACCGGCTACGCGTCCAGACGCCGAATTCGTCAACCGCCGAATGCACCAGGATCTCGACCTTGGCCACCTCATCGGCATACTGGCGGCGGGTTTCCTCGGCAAACGGTTCGAGAGCATCAACGTCGCGGACGCGGACACCGACGATCGAATCGCATGCGGAAGAGATCGAGCGCGGCACGCTGATGTCCACCAGCAGCAACGGTTTGCTTCGCTCCGAGATTTTGGCCGGGGTCACCATTGGCTCATCAACCATCACCGCGCCAATCACGAGATCGGCCCGGGCAATTGCCTGATCCAGCTCTGGGAACGGCACTGCCAGCCCATTGACGGTGTCGGCCAGGGCCTGGGCCCGATCGAACGATCGATTGACGACGATCAGTTCACCGATCAGGTGGGAGCGGAGAATCTTGCCGGTCAGCGTGGCCATCTTTCCGGCTCCGAGCAGCAGCACGGACTTTCCAGCCAACCCTCCCAGTTCATGCGCGGCAAGGTCCACGGCAGCATGGGCAATCGAGACTCGGTTCCGGGCAATGTCCGTTTCTGTGCGAGCCCGCTTGCCGATTTTCAGGGCGTCGGTTGCCAGCCGTTGAAGAACTGGCCCAGCAGCGCCCGCCTCGCGAGCATGGAGCAGGGCTTCGCGGATCTGGGACAGGATCTGGGGTTCGCCGAGTACCAGCGAATCGAGGCCGCTGGCAACCCGAAACAGATGTCCTACGGCATCGTCGCCGCTGTGAGAATACGACGATTGTTCGAGCAGGTGGGTCGGGACACTGTGGTATCCGGAGAGGAACCGGAAAATCTCGCTGCGGGCATCGCCACCGTCAGTGTCCACGGCATAGATTTCGGTGCGATTGCAGGTAGAGAGAATCATTCCCTCGCCAAAGTGGGTGTGAAGTGCGCGCAGGCCATGTGTCAGGGTATCCCCCGAGAAGGCCAGCCGCTCACGAACGGCTACCGGCGCATATTCATGATTCGAACCAACAACCACTATCTTGGGAATCGCCAATCCGATCGGCCCCAGTCTGCATCTTCGCAATAGACCGCGAGCAAGGTGCAGCAAGACTGCCCTCATCACGGTTGACTGCCTATAGAATACCCTACAAACACGCCCGTATCTTTTGATATGCGGTACGGATTCAGGAATCATTCTCAGTTGTTTCGACTGAATCGGGCGCCTTCGCCATGAAGTTTTGCGTGGCAGCTCGTCTGAACATATAGTGCTGGCTGGCATTGCACGGAACGCAGTGCCTCTGTCGCTCGTAGTTGGACGTCGCGCACTTGCCCGATCGTTCCGATCGACCAGGTCTATCAGGGAGTTCACCGCTCATGGCATCGGTTGCGACAAATCAGACAATCAATGAACGATACGAACAGGAATTCGCTGGCTCAGCCAGGATGTTTGAGCGAGCGCGCAAGTCGATTGTCGGCGGAATCACCCATGACGGCCGCCACATCAAGCCGTTTCCGCCGTATATCAGCCATGCCGACGGTGCCTACAAATGGGATGTCGATGGCCACCAACTGATCGATTATGCCATCGGTCACGGGTCACTCATCCTCGGCCACAACGATCCCGAGATTTCGGAGGCGTTGCGCGACCAGATCACGCGCGGCACCCATTTCTCCGCCGGTCACGAAGGCGAAATCGTCTGGGCGGAAAAGGTCATCGAGCTCGTCCCCTCTGCAGAATCGGTGCGCTTCACGGCGTCAGGCACCGAGGCCACCTTGCTTGCGATGCGAGTGGCCCGCGGGTTCACCGAGAAAACCACGGTCGTCAAGTTCGAAGGTCACTTTCACGGCTGGCAGGACTATGCACTGAAGGGTGAAAAGCCTCCGTTCGAATCGACAACCGTGCCTGGCATCCCGAAGGAAACATTGGGCACGGTTTCGGTCCTGCCGGCCAACGATCCTGCCATGCTGGAAGAACGCCTCGTACAGGGTGATGTCGCCGCCGTCATCCTCGAACCAAGCGGTGGATCGTGGTCGACGATTCCCGTTCAAGGAAGACTTCCTCGCCAAGGTTCGCGCACTGACGAACAAATTTGGCGTGGTGCTCATTTTCGACGAAGTGATCACCGGTTTCCGCTGGGCCCCGGGCGGCGCCCAGCAGCGCTTCGGCGTCACTCCGGACATGACGACGATGGCCAAGATTATCGCCGGCGGCATGCCCGGCGGGGCCGTCGCCGGTCGCGCGGACATCATGGAAATGATCGAGTTCAAGGATGCGCCGGGCTGGAACGCCACTCGGCGCACCCCGCAGGCAGGCACCTACAACGCAAATCCACTGGCGGCGGCAGCTGGTGTAGCGGCACTGACAATGTGCTGACCCAACCGTTCAGACCTACTGCGACGATCTCGCGAAGAAGGTTCGGGCTGGCCTCAACCAGGTCATCACCTCGGTTGGGCGTCCCTGCGTTCGCATGGGGTGACAGCTCGGTGTTCCACGTCGCGCTCGGGCAACCGGCTACGAACCTGGTTGCCGAAGACCTCCGTTCACCCGAAGGAGTCTCCGTCGAGTTCCTCAAGGGAAGCGGTGGCGACCAGCTGGGCGCCGCCTTCGAGATCGGCATGCTCCTCGAAGGAACCCATGTGTTCCATTCAGGAGGGTTGCTCTCGACCCGCCACACCGATGCCGACGTGGAAAACACGATTGCCGCCGCCGAGAAGGTCTTCACCGCCCTGAAGGCCGAGGGCGCGTTCGGCTGACGCACATCCAGTCGAATGACGATCGCGGATAACCCGATGATCGTCATTCGACTGGCACCACGAGGTGACCAACGGTGACCGAGTTCGCCCAGGAAGTCGACACCTGGCACGATTTCTTTGCGCTGTCAGGTACCGCAGCCGTTACGCTGCTTGGGTTGCTCTTCATCGCCGTCAGCTTGCGGCCTGACATTCGCACCCAGGATGCAACCAGCTTGCAGCGAACGGCAATTGGCCACAGCTTCTCCAACTATCTCGCGGTACTGTTGTTCTCGCTCTATTTCCTGATCCTCAATCAGGGTCGAAACGCATTTGCGTTGGAGATCCTGCTGACCTCACTTGTGCCACTCGTCCATCTCTGCCGGTCGTATCTGCGGCTCCGGCATTCAACCGAAATGACGCGCGATCAGCGGCTTTGGTTTTTGGAGTGCCTGCGCTCTGTTTTCTTGCGGGAATCGGCGTGGCGCTTGCGTTCTTCCTCAACGACGAAACCAAAATCGGCTGGTTCGTTGCCGTCGTTGCGTTGCTGCTCGCGGTGCCCACTCGCAGCGCACTGGACCTGATTCTGGAAAGCCGGGAGTCAGCCGCCTAGAGTCCAAATTCGGATTGGCGTTCCAGCAGGCGCGCATACGCTTCTTCGGTATCAACGTCCAGGGGCACAACTGACGATCCGCCGGGAACAACCACGATGTCGTCGTGATGGTGACGAATGAGTTCCCGGGCACCCTTGTCACCCGAAATTCCGCGCAACTCCTCGAACAGTTCGTTTCCGAACAGGATGGGATGACTACGCTCGGTGCCGTATTCAGCCATCGCAATCGTTGCCCCATGGTCACGTCGCACGGCAATCAGGCGATCGATCGTGCCGGGGTCGATCCCGGGTTGATCGGCCAACACGACAACAATCGCGTCCGTACCGTGAGCCGCCGCTTCCAATCCGGCAATCAGTGACGTGCTTTGTCCGTCGGCATAATCCGGGTTGATCACGAAAAACACATCAAGTCCCGTAAGCGCATGCCTAACTGCCGCAGTCTCGTGCCCAACCACGACCAGAACATCGTCGAGACGCGATGCCAGGCATCGTTCGACAACATGCACGATCAGTGGTTTACCGGCGACTTCCAACAACTGCTTGGGGCGTCCCATCCGTGTGGACATCCCGGCGGCGAGCACGATGCCCTTGATCGCGGGGCAGGGCGGGCAGCCGCTCTCAGTCACCATCGCCTCGAATACTGCCGGACGCAGCCCTTAGAGAGCCACCGGTTCGACCATTTCGAACCGCGATGATTTCGGCGAGAATACTGATCGCCATTTCCTCCGGACTCTTGCCACCGATGTTGAGGCCAATCGGGCCGTGGACGCGGTTGAGCTCGTCATCCGTCGCTCCCGATTCCAGCAAGCGCTCTCGGCGTTCGACATTCGTCTTTCGACTGCCTACCGCGCCGATGTAGCCAGCATCGGTCTTCAATGCGCCAAGTATCGCTGGCTCGTCGAACTTGGGATCGTGGGTGAGGATCACGATCGCACTGGTCGAGGTGATCGGCAACCGGGCATATGCTTCTTCAGGCCAAGAAACCAGCAACTGATCGACCGAAGGGAATCGCTCGGGCGTCGCCAGCGTCTGACGGGCATCGACCACCGCGATCCGGAATCCAAGGGGCTCGGCATAGGCGACCACGGCTTGCGCCACATGCACGGCGCCGATTAGGACCATCAACGGCGGGAGTGGAAAGACATCGACAAAAACGTCGACATCGGGCGCCAGCGAGACCAGGCCGGATGACTCCGAAGCAATCGATTCCCTGGCGAGTGTCACGGCAAGCTGGTCGAGATCTGGCGATCCGAGCGATCCCTGAACCCCGGACTCGGTGACCAGGATTTTCGCGCCAACGGATTCCCCTCGCACAATTGTGATGACGGCCGAAGGTATATCTTTGGCGACGTTATTCCGGGCCTGGAGGATAAAATCCGAATTTGATGAAACCGTGTGTGAGGTCATCCTTGGCTACTCGACCGGCTCGACAAAGACGTCGATCGTGCCACCACAGGCAAGCCCGACGTCCCACGCCATTTCATCGGTAATGCCGTAGCGAATCAGTTTTGGCGAACCGGTTCGTAGCACATCCTCCGCCTCAACCGCCACGGCCGACTCCACGCACCCGCCGCTCACCGAACCGGCCAACTCGCCGGCATCGGATATCGCCAGGCGAGCGCCAACTGGTCGTGGCGCCGATCCGATCACGTTGACAACGGTCGCGATCGCGACGCGCTTGCCCTCGGATTTCCAGCTATCGATTTCCGGCAGCCATTCACTCATCGGTGCCTCCAACAGGGGGGAAACCCCTGCAAGCATTATCTCGACGTCGACGCCGGCACCGGCACTTGCCGACGCACCGGCTTGCTATCCTCGACCGCGCCCAGCAATTTCGCCAACGCTTCGAGGCTCTTCAGGTTGTGAATCGGCAGGAAATGATCCACATACGGCAGGGATGCCCTGATCCCTTGCGTCAATGGCTGGTATCCTGGCGCACCCAGTAGCGGGTTCAACCAGATTACCCGGCGACATGATCGTTGTAACCTGGCCATCTCGGTACCCAGCAATTGTGGGTCTCCTCGATCCCAGCCATCACTGATGACCACCACGGTCGCGCCCGAGCGCAGAACCCGGCGACTCCACTTGTAGTTGAAGTTCTTGATCGACTCGCCAATCCGTGTTCCGCCCGACCAGTCATCGACCGAAGCGACGACATCGGCGATCGCCTGGTCGACATTCTTCTTGCGCAGCTCACGCGTGATCCGGGTCAGCCGGGTACCAAAAACGAACACCTCGACCGAATCGAGGCCGTGTTCCAGCGCATGTACGAACCGCAGCAACAATCGCGAATAGCGATCCATCGAGCCCGATATGTCACAGATGAGTACAAGGGGACGCATGCGTTCCTTGCGTTCCCGCCACTTGAGATCGAGCGGGATCCCGCCCTGCTTCATTGCGCCGCGCAACGTCGCGCGGTAGTCGATATAGGCACCGTTGATTGCACGTTGGCGGCGTCGAGTGAGCCGGGTGCCGAGACGCCAGGTCATCGATTCGATCAGGCGGCGGGCTTCCGCAAGTTCTTCCGGAGAGAACTGCGAAAAGTCCTTCTTGCGAAGCGCTTCGCTCGCGCTGAAGATCAGCACGTCCTCGGGCGGAATCTCGTATTCCTCGGTCTCCCCGATATCCTGGATGTCCTCAGTTCCCTCGACGGCGAGCACCGTCTTGTCGATTTCGCCGCCCTTTGCGCCCTGCCCTTGCTCGCCCTTTTCCTTATTTTTCGAGGCGTTGGGCATCCCCACCGACTCCTCGTCGTCGTAGATCGCCTCCGAAAACATGGGCGGTTGTTGATCGATCAGGTCCGACCAGAATCGAAGGAACTCCGCATTGAACAGGGCGATCTGCTCGGGACGGCTGACTAGCGTGGCCTTCGCGGCGCTGTACACATCGTCTCGGCGACCGATCCCAACTGCGTCAATCGCCTCCACCAGTCCAAGGATTTGACCGGACCCAACTGGCATCCCTGCCGCCCGTAGTCGACGCCCGAAGCGCAGGAGATTCCCGGCCACACGCCGGGATCGCACTCGTGACGAATCGAACCCATGGTTCCCGTTCGAATTCAACATTCCATTAGTTTCCTGCGCCCGTTGCGCTGAGCGCGCGCGCAACCAACCGGTTCGAAATGTCGCCCCGGACCTTATCAACATCTTCCTGATATTTCAGGATCACACCCAGGGTATCTTCGGCCACCTCATCGGTGAGATCGTGGCTACCAAGCGCAAGCAAGGCATTTGCCCAATCGAGCGTTTCCGCCATGCCCGGCGACTTGAACAAGTCGATTTCGCGCAACGCCTGTGTGTACGTGCAGATCTGGGTCGCAAGTCGCTCGGACGCTTCCGGCACTTTGGCACTCAGGATCCGGAATTCCTTCTGGTAGTCAGGAAAATCGATCCAGTAGTAGAGGCAGCGTCGCTTCAGTGCGTCATGAATCTCGCGAGTGCGGTTCGAAGTGAGGATCACGATCGGCAGGTGCTCTGCCTTCATCGTCCCCAACTCGGGCACTGTTACCTGGAAATCCGAGAGCAGCTCGAGCAGGAACGCTTCCAGTTCCTGGTCTGCCCTGTCGACTTCGTCGATCAGGAGAACCGGCGATTGGGTGTGCGCCGCGTCGATCGCTTGCAGGAGCGGTCGCTTGAGCAGGAACTCTTCGCCGAACAGGTTTCGCCGAACCTCATCGCGGTCGAGTCCCGATGTAGCCTCGAGCGTGCGGAGATACAGCATCTGGCGCGGGTAATCCCACTCGTAGATGGCAGAACTCGCGTCCAGGCCCTCATAGCATTGAAGGCGAATCAGGGGAGCACCCAGCGCCGACGCCAGAACCTTGGCGATTTCGGTCTTGCCTACACCCGCCTCGCCTTCGAGGAGCAACGGCTTCCTCAAGCGCAAGGTGAGGTACAACGTGGTCGCCAAACTTCGATCGGCAACGTACTTTTCGATTTGCAGGGCCTCTTCGAGCGCATCGACGGTGACAAAATCGTGCTCTGGGGTGATTCAGATCGACAATATTGGTGAGATCGCTCAACGAAAACCTCTCTTGGCTGGATGTTGGGAAAGCGAGGAGGCGTTCGAACGTGCTCGACCTCCCGATCCTCCAATTATCCCCGAGGTTCGCCCTCATGGCCAGAGCGGCCCGCTTCTGTCACGATCATCTCGGGTTTACCAGGCCATGGACATAGAGTGGCTCAAGAGTCTCCGCTTCGTTGACATCGCCCAATTGCCAGCGGAGGTAGCCCAGTTCGGCGAGGACTCCCGGTCGCCGCCGCGACATTGCCTCTGATGCCACATGTCGGTGAATCGCACTCAGCCGGGATCGTTGGTCGGTATCCAGTTCGCCAACCACCATGGAATCAGGATGCATGACAGTCATCTGCAAGAATTCGTCGAACGTCGTGTTCGCGGGCTCGCTGCCGTGGCCGTGATCCGGATAGACCGACCAAACCACCCGGCCACGACCGGCCGGAACCAAGGCAACGCACGCCAGGTGGGCTGCACCGGTATGGCGCCGCCGCGATATCCAGGGTTGGGATGCCAATCACTCGTCTATCCCCGGCAATTGCGAATCCCTTGGCCAGGCTCAGCCCAACCCGAAGCCCAGTGAACGAGCCTGGCCCGGTGGCCACGGCCACCGCACCGACATCTCCCAGGTCAACGCCCACCTGCGCCAGGAGCGATTCGATCGCCGGCAACACACTCGTTGTTTGCTGTCGGCCACCGGGCCAGGAGCATTCCGCCATCTGCTCCCCATCGAAGAGTGCGATGCCGGCCTGATCAGTAGATGTATCGATCGCCAACAACCATCTCCGATGTTCACCAGCGTCCGCTTCAACAGGAGCATTGTGATGATCAGTTGCCGCAGTTGCCATTTAACAATTACCTCTTGTTGGTGTTAGTATTTCGGCAACCATTGAAGCGAATCTTTGCGTCACGCTTTCGACGTTCCGAGCAGGATGAACTGCCGTCTGGCGAAACTCGACCAAGTTTACGCCGCGTGTTCAAGGCGTCGAACAGTCCGGCATATCAAACGGTTTCCGGCCCGATCCGGACTAATGAGGTCAAAGCATGGAGACCACAACCGGTACGCTGGAATCGCCCTCGTACCAGGCTGAACACATCGAAACGGCCCGGATGTCGTTTCGAGACAAGATCGCGTCGAAGGAATGGGTCATCTTTCTCCTCTTCGTGGCGCCAAACTTCCTCTTTCTCATTCTGTTCACCTATTGGCCGCTTTGGGAGAACATCCGTCTCAGCGTCCAGAAAACCGACCTGCTTGCCTTTACCGGCTCCAATGAGTTTGTTGGTCTTGAGAACTTCGAATACATCTTCAATAACCGAACGTTCCAGCTCGTCCTCAGGAATACGCTGATCTTCATCGTGGCCTGTGTCGGGCTCACGATGATTTGCGGATTGCTCGTCGCCTTGCTCCTCAACCAGAAGCTTCGTGGGCGCACTGCGGTGAGAGCGGTTGTCTTCGCCCCGTTCCTGCTCTCCGGCGCCGCTATCGGTATCGTCTGGGCCTACATCTTCGATCCCCGATTCGGCCTCCTTGCCCAGGTTCTGGACTGGTTCAGCATCCCCTCTCCTCATTGGCTGGATCGTCCCGAATGGGCGCTGCCGGCCGTGATCATCGTCTATGTCTGGAAGAACCTTGGTTTCGCCGCCGTCATTTTCCTGGCCGGATTGCAGGCGATTCCCCAGGATCTGTACGACGCCGCCAAAATCGACGGCGCCAACGCCTGGTGGAGATTCAAGTCCGTCACTATCCCGATGCTCTCGCCAATCTCGTTCTTCCTCTTCATTACATCGATCCTGGCGACTTTTCAGGCCTTCGACATTATCCAGGTCATGACCGATGGCGGCCCTGCATATGGCAGCACTACCCTCGTGTATTACGTCTACCAGCAAGGCTTTGGTCAGGGCGCCAACTTCGGACGGTCGGCCGCTGCGGCAATCGTGCTCTTCCTGGCAATGCTGGTCGTGACTATCGTTCAAATGCGATTCACCGAGAAGAAGGTCCACTACGATGGATAATCCGTCCCTTGCCCGGCAAAAACGAATCGGCCAGGTGGCAAGTTACGCCGGACTCGTTGCGGTCGTGCTGATTATCGGCATGCCGATGTTCTGGATGCTCTCAAGTTCGCTGAAGACGCTTCAGGAGATCTACACGTTCCCGCCGCAGTGGATCCCCACCAACCCCCAATGGTCGAACTATGAGGAAGCGTGGAACGCGGTGCCGTTCGGCAGGTTCTACATCAACTCAATCATCATCACAGTCTTCGGGGCTGGACCTCCAGATCATCAACGGCACGCTATGCGCCTATGCCTTCGCATTCCTGAAGTTCCCATTCAAGAACTGGCTGTTCCTGCTCGTGCTGGCAGCCCTGATGGTGCCCGGCGAGGTTGTGATCCTGCCCAACTTCCTGTTTTTCGGGAACACGGTCCGGGACTGGTTCAACATCGAAGATAACTGGATCAACACCTATCAGGCGATCGTGCTTCCTGGCGCAGCAACCGCATTCGGCACCTTCCTGATGCGCCAAGGTTTCATGGGACTCCCACGCGACGTGCTCGACGCCGCCAAGGTCGACGGCGCCGGGCACCTGCGCACGATGTTCGGCATCGTCTTGCCGATGGCCAAGCCAATCGTGATTACCTTCGCGATGATTTCGGTCGTGAACAAATGGAACGACTACCTCTGGCCGCTGGTCATCACCCGCACCCTTGAAATGCGACCAATCACGGTTGGTGTCCGCCTACTGTTTGATGCCGAAGGCAACAACAACTGGGGGGTGATCATGGCCGGCACCACGTTTGTGGTGCTGCCGCTCATCATTGTCTATGTCTTCGCCCA
Source organism: uncultured Chloroflexia bacterium (assembly GCA_963763125.1). Classification (GTDB taxonomy): domain Bacteria; phylum Chloroflexota; class Chloroflexia; order Thermomicrobiales; family UBA6265; genus JACCYX01. The sequence goes on along the minus strand of CAVXMV010000005.1, from coordinate 2,395,017 downwards.
GCGGTTCATCATCGACGGACTCACCGCTGGTGCGACAAAGGGTTGAGCCCGGATATCGGCCGGTGCCGCCGCTTCGTTAGTGGTGTGTAAACAAGTCAGGCGCTCAGACCTCGCACAATTGCAAAAGTGCGAGAGCGTAACAATCAAGGGGACAAACGAACGGCCAGGTCGGTCGTTCTGGAAATCCGGTCTAGGAGGATCGAAGACCATGGGTAAGCAATTCAACCGTCGATCATTGGTCAAGGGGGCTGCTGGCGCTGGTGCGGGTCTGGCGAGTATTGGCGCTCTTGGCGCTGCCAGCTCGACATTCGCCGCTCCTGCCGTAATCCAGGACGGCCCACTCGAAGTATCGTTTTTGCATGCATTTCCCAGCGGCGTGAACGGCGACGCTACAACCGCACTGGTTGACGCATTCAACGCTTCGCAGACCGAAATCTCGATAGTCCCCGAAGCACTCGAGAACTATGAGGCCGTGGCTGCGCAGCTCATCACCGGTCTTCAGACTGGTGACGTGCCCGACGTTGCTACATTGTCAGACGTGTGGTGGTTCCGCTTCTACCTCTCGCAGTCCATCGAGGATCTCACCCCGATGGTGGGCGACCTCGATGTGGAAGATTACGTGCAGTCCCTCTACACCGAATATGCCCGTGCCGGCGGCCAGTTTGCCGTGCCGTTCGCTCGTTCCACGCCCCTCTTCTACTACAATCTCACTGCTCTCGAAGCAGCGGGGCTTACTGAAGAGGTATTTGCGACCTGGAGTTCATTCCGGGAGGCCGCGCCGGACCTCATCAGCGGTAGTGGCCTTGAGGCGGCTTTCGCCTTCGGCAATGCGGCGTCGTACGGCGCCTGGGTCATGCACGGTCCGGTTTGGGCGTTTGGTGGCCACTACTCCGATCCGGATTTCAACATCCTGCTCGAAGAAGAGGGCACCGTGAACACCGGCGAGTTCATGCGTGAATTCGTCGAAAGCGGCAATGCAATCGCCGTGGCCGATCCTTCAACTGACTTCATGAATGGCGTCCCGGTGGCCACCATTGCGTCAACTGGTGGACTTAACAACTTTACCAACACCATCACCAACTTCGAATTCAAGACCGCCTTCCTTCCGGAGGAGTTGCAGTTCGGCTGCTGCACCGGCGGAACCGGCTTGTCCATCATGGCCGGTCTCGAAGACGCACGAAAGGCTGCTGCGTTCGAGTTCCTCAAGTTCGCCACCAGCACGGAGCAAACCACGATCTGGTCACAATCCACTGGATACATGCCGGTCCGCACCTCGGCCATTGAGAGTGAGGATATGCAGACCTACCTTGAAGCGAACCCGAACGCGATGACGGCAGTCAACCAGCTGCCATTGACTGCTCCTCAGGATTCGGCTCGCGTCTTCATCCCAAACGGCGACCAGATTCTTGGCCGCGGCTGGGAGCAGATCCTGGTCCAGAATCGACCGGCAGCCGAAGTCTGGGCGGAAGTCACAGCCGAGCTTGAGCCAGAGGCCGAAGCCGTGCTGGAACAGGTCGCCGAAATCGAAGGCTAGTACAGGTTGCGTTCGATAGCAGCCCTACCAGCGACCTTGGTAGCGCTGCACGCAGCGGACCGATACTTGCTCCGCCCGTGTTGGAGTCAATCCCCGCAGTGCACACCGCTCTGTGCAATCATAGCCTGTTGCGTACGGGCGGACCTGGATCGACCATAAAGGACGACTGCGCGACCCGGATCCTGTCGATCCTGTTGTCCGCCCGAAGTGCTCGCCACTCTGCAATCGCCGCTACCAGCCAAACAGTTTGATATTCGCTTGAATCACTATTTTTCGGAAGCCGTGGCGTCATGCCATGAGCGCTCGATCACCCGCCCACCGTTGGCCGCATGAGTGATGTGCAAAAGCCAGAATCGCTCGGGCAACAGATCACCGGCTCGTTCCGGCCACTCCACAATCGTGACCCCATCTTCGGGCGCGATGTACTGTTCGTAGCCGATACCGTCGAGTTCCCCGGGATGATCGAGCCGGTAGAGATCGAGGTGGTAGACGACCAGCGGCCTTCCGTCGGCCCCGCGTCCCATATGCTCCGCGACCAGGGCAAACGTCGGACTCTGGATCTCGTCCAGCACGCCAAGACCACGGGCGATACCCTGCGTGATCGTCGTCTTGCCGGCACCCAGGTCACCGTGCAGGAGAACGACATCTCCCGTGCAGAGTTCCCTCGCAAACAACTGACCGTAGGCCACCATCGCTGCATGGTCGGCCAGCTCGATTGTTTCGTGCCGCGTCACGTGGCGATCACCCCCGGAAAAGCAATCTGTGGTCCTCTGGTGGAGATGCGAACATACTCTCCGACCCGAAGGTTCAATCCAGGACCACTGGTTGCCTTGATGATCGATCCCGATCTCAGCTGCACGCTCAGCGCCTGGTATCGGCCGAAATATTCACGCCGTACAACGAGACCCGTCGATGGGTCATCCTCCCGGCCAATGGTGAGATCGACGACTTCGGGTCGAAGTACGACATCGACATTCCCGGTTTGAGCTTCCACCAACTCGATCCTCCCGATCTCGGTTTCGACAACGTGTCCCGATGCGATTCCCGGCAGGAAATACGAATCGCCTACGAACCCCGCCACCTCTCGCGAAACCGGATATCGATAGAGTGTTTCCGGGTCGGCCGCCTGAACGATGTCGCCACGCATCATCAGGGCAACCTGGTCGGCCATGCTCAGGGCTTCCTCCTGGTCATGCGTCACCAGCACGGCGGTGGCTCCCGCCGCTTTCAGGATGTCGCGGACTTCGCCTCGCACACTGACCCGCAGGTCGGGGTCGAGGTTGGAAAACGGTTCGTCCATCAACAGGATCTTTGGCTGTGGCGCGAGCGCCCGGGCCAATGCCACGCGCTGCTGCTGACCTCCCGAGAGGTCCTGCGGCAGTCGATCGGCAAACCCTCCGAGCCCGACCAGCTCCAGCGCTTCGTCGATCCGGCGTCGGTGGTCGCTGCCCCGAGCGAGACCGAAACCAACATTCTTTCCGACGCTGAGATGTGGAAACAGGGCGTAATCCTGGAACACCATCCCGATCCGGCGACGTTCCGGCGGCTCATGACGACCAGCCCCGGCGACCAGGTCACCATCAACTTCAATACACCCGCCATCAACGGTCTCGAGCCCGGCAATCATGCGCAGCATGGTCGTTTTGCCACAGCCACTCGATCCCAGGAGGGCCAGGATCTCGCCCCTCATCACGGACAGGCTGAGATTTCGAACGACCTGGACGTCTCCGAAGTGCTTCGATACATTCAAACAAAGGAGCGCCCTGTGGCTGGAATCCTTGCCAAGGGCCGCGCGCTCGCTCACTAGGGTGTGCTCCAGGTGGATGATCTCTGAAATATCATGCTGACTGGTGTGGTTTGCAGGAATGCTGTCCTTGTCAAACCGTGAAGGGTTGCGGACCTTGTGTCCGCCTGTGACCCCGGCAGCAAAAGCGACGCCGATCATATCTCATGAAAACCGTGTCAGCTGGTTTGGCCCAGGCCTCGTCTCGAGAGGACAAGGCTCGGCACTGCGGATGCCGCGATTAGTATCAACGCGGGGGCCGCTGCCCTGCCATATGCGCCAGACTGTGTGGCCTGCCAGATCCCGGTCGCCAGGGTCTCGAATTCGATTGGCGCCAGCATCATCGTGACTGGAAGCTCCTTCATCACTGTGAGCGCCACCAACCCAAATCCGGCCAGTAATCCGGGACGGGCCAACTGGAGCGTTACCCGTCGAATCGTGCCGAGCACATCCTGCCCCAACGTTCGTGACGCCTCTTCCAGCCGAGGGCTGATTTGCAGCAGCGACACGCGCTCTGCCCCCAAAGCCTGGGGCAGGAAACGCACCGAGTACCCGATCAGTAACAACCATATCGTCTGGTACAGCGACGGCATGTAACGAGCCCCGATATAGACGAAGGCCAGGGCGATCGCAACACCTGGCAATGCATAACCGAGATATGCCTGGCGTTCCAGCAGCGACGTGAGCCTGTTTCGATAGCGAACCGAGAGAATGGCCGCGGGCAAGGCCAACGCCACGGTCACGAGCCCAGCCGCAAGGCTCACCGAGATCGAGTTCCACGCCTGCCCCCAGAGGCGATCGAGCCCATCTCCTGTCGAAGCACCCTTGAAGATCCAATACACGAGAACCAACAGGGGCAGGCAAACCGAGGCAACGAAAATCGTGGCGCAGTACCCCACGCCAGCCCACTTCCAGTGGCCCAGCTCGACTTTCTTCTGGACCCTGGCCGTGCCAGTCGCGATACGGTAATGCCTTGCCCGCCCTCGTACCCACGATTCCAGCACCAGGATCAGGAGCGTCATCGCAACAAGGACCAGGGCCAGTGCCGCCGCTGCCGTGCGATCGAAACTCGACTGGTACTGCACGTATATCGCGCGAGTGAAAACGTCGTATCGCATCAGTGACACGACGCCGAAATCCGACACCGTGTACAACGCGGAAAGGAGCGCCCCGGCAGCAATCGCCGGTCGCAGCTGAGGGAGCAAGATGCGGAAGAATGTCTGGAACGGACCGAGTCCGAGACTCCGGCCCGCCTCCTCGAGGCACGGATCGATCCCCCGCAACGCTGCCTGAACACCAAGGTAGACATAGGGATAGCTGAACAGGGTCAGCGCCCACCAGCTTCCGAAGAAGCCGTAAATCGGAGGCAATCGATGAACCCCGAACGGTCCTTCCAGCCACCCCTGGACGAGTCCGCGTGGACCCATCGCGGCAATGATCGTCAGCGCCCCGACATAGCTCGGGATCACTAGCGGAAGGGCAGCGACGACCGCCCAGAACCGCTGGTACGGCAGGTTGGCGCGCGTCGTCAGCCAGGCGAGGGGCACAGAAATCAGCGTTGCTGAAGCCGACACCGCCAGCGCGAGTGTGGCCGTGTTGCGCATGACATCGAGAGTCTTGGCACGAAACAGGGTCTGCGGCACGCTCGATCCGCTGTCCGTGGCCCGGATCACGAGGTAGATGATTGGCGTGAACATCAGGAGACCGATTGCGAGCGCCGGGATGAGCAGCACCAATGGCGGCACACCGCGCAGGCGATCTCGCAATCGCTGCCAATTGGTCGCCGGAGCCAGGTAGCTCGCCGGTACGTCTCGAATAATCGCCATCGCTTCTCCGCCACAGTGCCTGGACGTACTGGCACTCGTGTAACGAGACCACTCCAGCCAGGAACCGGCGCCCCGACCGAAGCGGACAGGGCGCCCATCGTGGGCCTACAGAAGCCCGATCTCCGTCAGGAGCGCAACAGTACCCTCGAGGTCGGCCAGATCGCTCAGGTCAATCTCCGGAGTTTCGATCTCATCGAGTGGTGGCAACTCGGCCTTTGGCTGGACACCCGCGCTGAGCGGATACTCCGAAGTGTTCTCTGCAAAATACGTCTGGCCATCCGCTCCAAGCAGGACATCGAGGGCCCGGAGCGCCTGGTCCGGATTCGGCGAGTCGGCCAGGATCGCGCCACCCGCGACGTTGATCAACGCACCGATATCGCCATTCGGGAAGTAATAGTTGGCGGCCGGCTGTTCGCCTTCTTCCGCAATCCTTTCCCAGAGGTAGTAGTGATTCACGAGACCCGCTTGAATTTCTCCGGTGCAGACTGCGGCCACAATCTGTCCGTTACCCTCGAACACCACCGTGCCGTTGTCGATCATCGCCTGCAACCACTCCCGCGTGGCATCCTCGCCAATTTCCTGGCGCATCGCAGTCACATGGGACTGGAACGACGCGTTCGTCGGCGCCCAACCGACCTGGCCAGACCACGACTCGGCGGTCAGTTCCAGCAGCGAGGCCGGAAGCTGATCTTCTGTCACCAGGTCAGTGTTGTAGACGAGCACGCGGGCGCGGGCAGAGAGCCCAACCCACAATCCGTCGGGGGAAACGAACCGCGGATCGACGCGGCTGAGGATCTCGTCCGGGAGTACCGCAAGACGCCCCTCGTTCGCGAGTTGGCCGAGCGCACCGGCATCCTGCGCGATGAAGAGACTCGCCGGTGAGTTGCCACCCTCTTCGAGCAACTTGACCGTCATCTCGCCAGTGCTGCCGTAGCTGACCTGGGCGTCGATCTCGCCGTCCGTTTCGATAATTTCAATCACCCCAGCGATCAGGTCTTCGCTGCGTCCGGAGTAGATTGTGAGTTCACCAGGTGCACCCAGCAACGCCGCAACCGGCGTCGCAGCCGGAGTGGCGTCCTGCGCGGCCACAAGGTGTGATCCTGCGGCGAGCGCGGCCGCCGCCATTGCTCCGCCAGCGACCGTCTTGAGGACAGTGCGGCGATCGGTTGAAGTTTGATCGATCTTCGCGAAGAGTTCCGAATGATTCATCGGTGAAACACATCCTTCGTTGGCGCCAAAGACACCCTGACCTAACCGCCGTGGAATCGTTCCACGACCCTTCTTGCGACAGACCACTGCTTCCGCGCTCAACAATCGTTAGCTTCTCCAGGTCGTGACATCGTCAATATCCCGGCGCGATCGCCCCGGAGGGGTCATTGCCGGGTAGCCGATATACACGAATCCGAGCATCCTTGCCCTCTCCGACAGGTCGAAATGCTCTCGAATCTCGGGCTCGAAGGTAATCCAGCCGGATCGCCAGATCGCCGCCAACCCGAGCGCTTCGGCCGCCAAAAGCATGTTCTGGACGGCAGCGCTTCCGGCGGAAATCTCTTCTATCTCGGGAACGGAAGCATCGGATGAGGGTTCCACAGCCACCGCAATCACGATTGGCGCCCTCAGTGGCTTGCTGGCAGCCTTTTCGGCGACCGCCTGCCGACGTTCCGGGTCGGACTCTCGTTTTGCCGCAACCTCGCCCATCACTCGACCAAGTTCGGTCCGGGAGTCACCTTCCAGCACAACGAATCTCCACGGCTCGGTAAGGTGGTGATTTGGCGCCCAGGTACCTGCTTCAAGTACCTGGCGAATGAGCGTGCGGTCGGGTTTCTCGAGTGTGACCTTGCCAATGCTCCGTCGATTACGGATCAGGTTGAGGATCGTTTTCGCGGAATCGATCCTGTCGGGGCGTTCGGCCAGCACAGTTGCGGTTTCTACTGCCACGGTGTGTTCCCTGCTTCTCTTTTGGGCCAACGGCCATTCGACCAAACCCTTGGCCAACGTCGTCAAATCAATCATGACTGAATTGGTCGGATATTTGCAAGCTCGTACCACGGCAAAGCAACAAACCTGGTCGAAACCTGCCAACACCCAGTCAAGAGGTTGCGGAATGTCAGGAATGTGACTCTTTATCACCTCGTTGATATTTCTGCGTTCCCGGTTCAGTAGGGTGGATTCAGGCAGACCTGCCTGATGTGCGCCCACTGGCGATGAGGAGAATGACGCTTGAAACCGATCGAGTACGAAGGCGATAAGTCGAGAATCTATTCCGGCGCCGGGACCGGCGAAACCATCGGCGAGATCATGAATCGCCGATTCTCGCGCCGCTCGCTGGTCGCTGCTGGAGCGGTGACCGGTGCCGTCGTCATCACCGCCTCGACCGCCGACGCCCAGTCCACACCGGTCGCCAGCCCCGTTGCGTCGCCAGTCGCCAGCCCTGTTGCAGATGTCGGCTTCGAGAGTCTGACCCTGCAAACCGGCGATGTACCGGTCGTGCCCGAGGGGTACACGGTCGTTCCCTTCCTGCGCTGGGGTGATCCGCTCTTCACCGATAGCCCCGCCTTCGACGCGAATGCCCAGACAGCAGCCGCCCAGGCGCTTCAGGTCGGCTACAACTGCGACTACATCGGGTGGATCTCGTTGCCGCTCGGTTCGGACGCGTCTGATCATGGGCTGCTCGTGGTCAATCACGAATACACCAACCCGGAATTGATGTTTCCCGGCTACCTCACCGAGAATCCGGATTACGATGCCAACGATGAGGATTCGGCCGAGTTCCTGCCCAACCCGACCCAGGAAATCGTCGACACCGAACTCGAGGCCCATGGCCTGAGCATCGTTGAGATTCAGCGAGGCGCGGAAGGTGCGTGGGCAGTCGTACTCGATTCCCGGTACAACCGCCGCATCACGGCAACCACTCCGTCAATCCTTACTGGTCCGGTAGCGGGCAGCCCCTTGACCATCACCACCGCGGATCCGACCGGCACGGAAGTGATCGGGACCCTCAACAACTGCGCCGGTGGTACCACTCCGTGGGGCACGGTAATCTCGGGCGAAGAGAACTTCAACCAGTACTTCGCGAACGTCGATGCGATCGCAGAGGATGATCCAATCCGCGCCATCCATGACCGGTTCGGCCTCGGAGAAGGCCCATCGGAACGCCAGTGGGAGTCGTTCCATGAGCGATTCGATCTGGCGGTCGAGCCGAACGAGCCGATTCGGTTCGGCTGGGGCATCGAGATCGACCCATTCGATCCAACGTCGACACCGAAAAAACGCACCGCGATGGGCCGCGCCAAGCATGAGGGTCACACCTCGGTGATTTCGCCCTCCGGAAACGCGGTGATTTACTCCGGCGATGACGAGCGATTCGAGTACGCCTACAAGTTCGTCAGCGCTGGCGCCTTCGATGCCGCGAACCGCGAGGCCAATCTGGAATTGCTTGACGATGGCACACTCTATGTCGCCCGCTTCAACGACGATGGATCCGGCGAGTGGTTGCCGCTGACCTTCGGCGAGGGCGGGCTCGACGACGCAGCCGGGTTCGCCTCGCAAGCTGACGTCCTGATCAACCCACGAGCCGCCTCCGATGTGCTCGGCGCGACCAAAATGGATCGCCCGGAAGACTTCGAAACCAATCCGGTCACTGGCAAGGTCTATCTCGTCTGCACCAACAACTCGAACCGGGGCGTCGAGGACAACCCAGGCACCGATGCCGCCAACCCGCGCGACGAGAACTTCACCGGACACATCATCGAGATTTCCGAGGAAGGCGACGATCACAGTGCAACAACCTTCGCCTGGGATCTGTTCCTGGTCTGCGGCGACCCGGAAGACGAGTCGACCTACTTCGCGGGGTTCCCGAAGGATCGCGTGAGCCCGATCGCCTCGCCGGACAACATCACTTTCGACCAGCTCGGCAACATTTGGATCTCTACCGATGGCCTGCCGAACTCATTCGAAGAGGGAAACGACGGCTTGTTCGTGGCCCCGGTTGAGGGTCCGGATCGCGGCTACCTGAAGCAGTTCTTCAGCGTCGTCAATGGGGCCGAATGCTCCGGCCCGGTGTTCAACACCGACAACAGCGCGCTCTTCGTCTCCATCCAGCACCCGGGTGAAGGCGGACGATTCGAGGATCCGCTCACGCTCTGGCCAGACGGCGAAGTTGTCACCAAGCCTTCCGTCGTGCTCATCACCCGCAACGACAACGGCCCTATCGGCCAATAACACTCTCTTCGATCGAACGGGCGCGGCATCGATGCCGCGTCCGTTCCACGTCAACCGAAATGATCGAATGCCCCGGATGGCCCTTCGAAACGGCGACCGTTCCTCACCACTTCGAGGTGCGGCTGAGTATCGCGGTCGAGAATCCGTCCTACAGGTGTCATTGTTGCCGCCAGGTCCCCACCTTTCGCCCGGAGTTCCTCGAATCGATTTTCGGGAATGGTCAGGAGCAACTCGTAGTCCTCCCCGCCCCGCAAACCAAAATCCTCGTATCGATCCGGAAACAAGGCGCGCACGGCGGGAAGTATCGGCAACCGCGCGACGTCGACTTCAGCGGATACGCCACTTGCCTCGAGGATCTTCGGCAGATCGCCCATCAGTCCATCGCTGAGATCCATCGCTGCGGTAGCGCCGCACTCAAACAGGATGCGCCCCAGCGCCAACCTCGGATTCGGTCGCAAATGAGCTCCGATCAACAACGGTCCGGTTGTGGTGTGATCCGCGCCAGCCTCAAGCAATGCCATTCCTGCGGCACTTGCGCCAAGTGTTCCGCTGACTACAATCAGGTCACCCGATTGCGCGCCCCGCCGGGTCATTGCCCTGCCAGGCTCAACCTCGCCGAGCAGCGTCACACTGAGCGTCACATCATGCGGCACGCGCACTACATCACCGCCGGCAATAACCACGCCGTGTGCGGCAGCAAGCCCACCTAGCCCAACGTAGAGCGATTCAAGATCGGACACCAGTTCATTGCCGGTGAGCCCAAGCACGATTGTGGCGACCCGCGGACGAGCCCCCATGGCCGCAATGTCCGAGAGATTCACCGCCAGCAACTTGTGTCCGAGACTCGTCCAATCGGTCCACTCCAACCGAAAGTGAACGGTCTCGATCAGGGCGTCCGTGGTGATCACGACCGACATGCCCGGTGTCGGCTCCCAGAGCGCACCATCGTCGCCAATTCCCAGGCTGACCATGCCATTGGATCGCACTGAGCCGGCCAACTGTGCGGCAACTCGCGCAATCAGCTCGAACTCGCCGATTTCTCGCACCTGTTGGTTCGATCCACACTTCACAGAAAGCCCTCCCCCAGATATTGCAGATCGCAGCGTTCGAGTGCGTCCGTGGACAGACAACCCGGATGACTCCCCAGGATTGGTCGCCAGCAGGTGGTATGGTTCATGCTGTGATGATTCTAGCCTGTGACACTACTCGAACGTTTTCGTCTCTGGAGCCCACCCCGAGTGCCTATCCAATCTTCCGACGATTATCCCATCAGTTCGGATAGCGCCATTTCCATTTCCAACCCACCATCTGTGACTCACGGCCCTGATACGATCCTCGACGATTCCGGGAGTGTGGACTCGTTACAATGGGATGCGGCGATCGAGCAATTCTCTGTTCTCTATCCGTTCCCGCTCGACGAATTCCAGCATGAGGCAATCAGGACGCTCCTCAATGGCGACTCGGTGATGGTGGCCGCGCCAACCGGGTCCGGAAAGACCGTCGTCGCCGAATTTGGGATCTACGATGCCTTCCGCCGCACGGGGCGCGTCTTCTATACGGCGCCAATCAAGGCCCTCTCAAACCAGAAATTTCGTGATCTTCGCCAATTCTATGGAGACGATGTCGGTCTCCTGACTGGCGACGTCTCGGAAAACCGGGATGCCCGGATCATCGTGATGACCACCGAAATTCTGCGGAACATGCTGCTGCAAAGCCCCTGGGAGCTCGACGATGTGGAGTGCATCATCTTCGACGAGATTCACTATCTCGCCGATCCCGATCGCGGCACGACCTGGGAAGAATCAATCATTCTTTGCCCGGATCACATCCAGTTGATCTGCCTTTCAGCAACGGTTACCAACGCCAGCGAGATCGCCGGCTGGATCGGGCGCACCCATCGACCGATTCGCCTGATCACCCACAACAGTCGCCCGGTTCCGCTCGCCCTCTACTACTTCCACGACGAAGAACTGTCCATGTTCATCGATCACCACGGTCGTACCGTCAAGGACTTTTCCCGCGTCGGCGGTGAATTGCGACGGCAACCTGGCCGTCCCCATCGTGGTCGCAACGCCGGTCGCGAGGTGCGGGCGATGGACGAACCGCAACCGCGCGAAATCGTCGACGCGCTGGCGGAGGCCGAGCTGCTGCCCGCAATCTATTTCCTTTTCAGCCGAAACGACTGCCAGGCATTTGCCGAGCAACTGGCGATCATGCGGCCGGACCTCGTGGATGCCGCTCAACTCGCCCAGATCGAATTCGTGCTGAGCACGTATCACAATAGCCTGCGACCGGAAGATCGTGAGCTCGAGCAAGTGAAGGTTGTCACCAGGCTTGCCCGCACTGGCATCGGTTTCCATCACGCCGGTCTCCTGCCTGTACTCAAGCAGTTGGTGGAGGTGCTTTTCAGCCGCGGGTTGATGAAGGTCGTGTTCGCGACCGACACGCTGGCCCTGGGCGTCAACATGCCCGCTCGTACCGTCGTTATCGGCCGGATGAGCAAGTGGGACGGCCGTCGCCGACGACCGTTGATTCCGAACGAATTCCAGCAAATGTCCGGGCGAGCCGGGCGACGCGGGATGGACAAGTTCGGTCACGTCGTGATCCCGTACTCACCGTGGGTTCCGTTCAAGGAGATGCTGGAAATCGCGACAGGTCCATTGCACCCGGTCCAGTCCGCATTCGCGATTCGATACAACACCGTCCTCAACTTGTGGGATCCACCACGGGGCGATCGCGTTCGCCAAATGCTTCAACGCAGTCTTGCCCAGTATCAAACCAGCCAGCGCATTCGCCTGATTGAAAACGACATTCTCGAGATCGAAAGCGAGTTGGCAGGGCTGGTCGAAGGGCGCCAGGAGGAAATCCTGGCCCTTGATGAATCGTTCGAAGAGTTCCGCAGCATCGACCGCCGATTGCAATCCGCCCGTGCGGAAAAACGCAAACTCGACCAGGATCTGGCCGAGTTGCATCTGCTCACGAGTGCTGGCACGCCGTGGACCGAACCCGGGCGTCAGGCATTGCGCCGTGCCTTCCGCGTTGCGGCCGCAGGAACTGTGGTTCACACGCGAGACTTTGGGTGGGCGATCTATCTCGGCCGGGGCAATCAAGGTGGTGTCGGCCTCTTTCTCACCGCCACCGATCGAAGCATTCATGTACTCGCCGAATATCGGTTGGTCGATTACCTTCCCGACGACGTGACGATTCCAATGCCGGATTCCCTGATCGAACCCGAAGATCCGACGGTCGATCCAGCGGAGTTGGCTGGCCCGGAGGAGCTGGACCGAATCTTCGCTGCGCTCGAGCATCGTTCCCTCCCCGACCTCGACTCCCTTGCAGTCGAATATCGAGCCCGGGAATCCGAAACGCGCGCCAGCAAACGTGTCGAACTCGACGCGCTGCGATCTGCCAATAACGAACAACTTCGGGATTTGCAGGCGCTCAAGAGCAATCATCCATTCGCCGACACCACCTATCGCAAGCAGCATCAGGGGTTCCTTCGCCGCCGCGACAACCTCGAGCAGGAACGCAATGCCCTGTCAGACATCCTCGAGCGCGAGATTGAAGCCGAGGACATTCGGATTCGCAATGTGATTCGCGGCATTCGCGACGTATTGCACCGCTTCGGGTACTTGCGACAGGGGTTCCCCACCGAAAAGGCGGATATGCTTGCCGACATTTTCGATACGGATGGTCTGATCATCTGCGAGTTGATCGATCGCGAAACGCTCGACCCGCTAAGTCCTGAGGAACTGGCCGAGCTTTTTTCGTGGTTCAGCTTCGATCGCGAATACCGCTACGCGAACCACTTCACGCTACCGGATCGACTTGTCCATGCCCGTCGCCGCCTCGAAGAACTCGAGCACGACGTCCTGGCAGAGGAGCGCGACCTCAAACTCTTCATCTCCGAAGGACACAATCCGAGCTTCTACGGCGCGGCGCTGGCCTGGTCGAACGGATCGACCATGGTCCAGATCGGCGAGCAAATGGAACTGTCCGAAGGCGATCTCGTGTTGACCTTCAACAAGACAATCGACCTTATGCGCCAGGTTCGGGAAATGATGATCGGAGTGTTGCCCGAACATCCGCTGATCAACAAGCTCGTCATCGCCGAGCGGCGCCTGAGGCGGGGAATTGTCGAGCAGTCCCTGAGCCTAGGTTTCACACCGATTGTCGATAGTTCCGGCCCCGAAAATGCTGACGACACCGAAGACGATTCAGGAGACACATTCGCCGATGAGGCCGCAACGGTGAACTAGGCCGAATCGGCGTCACTTCACCGGCATACGAACACTTGTGCTATTGTGGCCAAGACGATTCGATTGTGCATCGACGATCGGTTGATGTGACTCGTTTCACTCGGAGGCGTGCATGGTACATCGTGATCCCCGGGAACTTGCCCGGTTGTGGTGGGACGCCGTAGATCGGACCGATTTTGACGCGGCGATTGCCTTGATGGCGCCGGATACGATTGTCGATTGGCCATTGTCGAACGAGCGAATGGCCAGCCCTGAATCATGGAAATCTGTCAACCAACACTACCCTGGTCGTTGGTACGCTTCCATTCAATCAATCATTGCCGACAATGAAACCGTGGTAACCGCAACTGAAATCACCGATGGCAGCATCGTGGTCATGGTGATCTCCTATTTCACGGTAATTGACGGGCTGATCACGAACCTGATCGAATACTGGCCGGAAACGTATGCCGCACCGGGTTGGCGCTCCCAGTGGGTCGTTCCCATTCCCGCGTGACCTGTTCGGCACGAAAAGGGATTGAACGTGAATCGCGTCGAACGGCTGACCGGTCTCTTGCTGGCCCTCCAGCAAGGCCAGCGCAGCGCCCAGCAACTTGCAGATCGATTCGAGGTATCGCGGCGCACCATCCTCCGCGATCTCGACGCGCTGGGCGAAATGGGAGTGCCCCTGGTTTCGACTCCGGGACGATCCGGCGGTTTCCGTGTAGAGGACGGCTACTGGATACCGCCACTGCATCTAAGCTCCGATGAGGCAGCAGCGGTCCTCTTTGCCCTGGGCCTGGCGGAAAACGCAGATGGAGACTCCCCACTAGGTTCCGCCCATCGTTCAGCCCGCGAGAAAATTGAAGGCGCACTGCGCCCGGAGGTCCGCACGGCCGCCGATTCCACGATCGATGCGATCCGAGTGTCGCGACACCACAGCTCGACAGACCCAATCACAACGGCGATGATCCTCGCCGCCATCACCGACGAGCAGTGGCTACGCATGACCTACCGCAGTCTCCGTGACGAATCGACGCGCTCCATGCTTCCCCTCTCGCTCTCCGTTTCGAGCGGGAAGTGGTACGTCCGGTCTGTCGATGAACGCCGGCGGGCGATTCGGGTTTTCCGCCTTGATCGAATCGTGGAACTGCGACGAACACCCGCTCCATCCGATGCGAAGGAGATTGTGAAGTGTGCTTTGCGGGAAGACGATTCCTATCGCGCACCAACCAATCCTGAAGTAGTGGTTGAACTCACTGAAACAGGACTTGCCCTCGCCCTGGATCATCCGGATTTCCACCAATGGGTGACTCCAATTCCGGGAGAAGCCATACTGCGGTTTCGCTGCCCCGAGCATGAATTGCCTTACTACTGCCGCGAACTCCTGCGGTTTGCCCTGGAAGTTCGCATTCTTGCACCCGATGAGCTGCGCATGATGGCCATCGAAAACGCAGGTGCGATTCTTGGACACCATCGTGATCGATGATTGTCGAACTCCCGGGAAACGGTGACATGACAGTGTCACTATTGCCCTCATATGCTGATATCAGGCACTGGAACATTCCAGCACCCAGTCATTCATCCATGGAGCTTGCGAGTGACGAATACATCCGCGACCGGAATCGTGTCGCTTCGGTGGCAGTATTTCGACCGAGCCGACCGAAACGGCGCCATCGGGCTGATGGCACACGATCTGATCATCGATTGGCCGCTCTCGGGAGAACGAATCGCCAATCCCGTTCTATGGAAAACGGTGCAGGAACACTATCCCGGGAAATGGACATCTGACACCAGGCTCACGATGGAGGACTCAGGGCGCGTCTTCACGATTACAACCGTACGAAGCGAATCAGCAGCTGATCTGGCCCTCTCGATCTTCTCTGTGACCGATGGCGCAATCACAAACCTGATCCAGTATTAGCCTGCCACCTATCCACCGGCGATATGGCGGTCCGCGTGGGTCGAAACCATTTCTTTGTAGTTGGGAGATCAGATCATGAACACCGACAACCAGGTTCCAGCTTTCTCCGTCACAAATCGACGCCGCTCGCTCGTCCGCCGACGCGGGCAAGGCGTTTCTCGAATCGGTCGACTTTCCGCTTGGCCTCGCGATGGTCAACCACGCGTGGAACGACGGCCCAGCCAGTGCGGTCTACGAACACCTTGGTTCCTACCAGAATCCTGATGGCGGGTTTGGGCGCGGGCTCGAAGTCGATATCAAGTCACCCGCCAGCAATCCCTTCGCGACGCGACTGGCCATGCACGTATTGCTTGGCATCAGCGACCGCGAGCCAACCGATCTGGAGACCAGGTTGCAGGGCTGGCTGATCGCGAACCAGGATCCGGACGGTGACTGGCATTTGTCCGATGAAACCAAATCTGGTGAACTTGCGCCCTGGTTCGCGGGATGGCAGCATCCAAGTCTCAATCCGGCGTGTTGCGTGGCCGGTCTCGCCAATCTGCTGGATCTGGCGACCCCGGAGATGCTCACCCGCGTGGCGCGGTTGTTCGATGCGAAGGCCTCGCTCGAGGACGCCCGGAACGGCGAGTTCTACGACGTCCTGCCATATGTGGAGTACTTCGCTGGCGTCGATCGACCGGATCGCGACGCGTATCTCGACGCGATCGCTGAAAATATCATTGGCACGGTTGGGGCCGGCAAGTACCCGGAGTCTGGTCATTTCTGGGAGCACGTTCTCGGCGGTGGCCCTGATCTCGCTCACCGCATCCCGGACGAAGTGCTGGCCGACCATGCGGACATGCTGATCGCCGAACAGGAAGTTGACGGCGGCTGGCCAACACCCTACGACCAGTCATGGCGGCCGTATTCGACAGCGAGCAACCTCGTAACGCTTGCCCGCCTTCGCGACGGCATCCAGTAACCAGACTCACTCCTCGCTGGCGGCATTCTCGATCGATGCCGCCAGCGAGGAAATCGCGGCCGCTGTGGCTCCCGCCGTCAGTTGAAGCCACTGTCGATCCTTGTCAAGATGAAAACGTTCGCCAGCCAGCCACTCACGCACCATCTCCGGCGCGGGCGAACCCGTGACCTGCCGACGCTCGATAAATCGCCGTGGCGCCAGGAACCGGCCGAGCACTTCCATTTCGACCTTGATCTCGCGGCCAATCGTCATCAGCGCGGCCGAATCGATCATGTCCGGGGTGATCCCGCTCACCTCCAGACCAGCTTCCTTGAGCCGCGCCAGCACCAGGACGGACAAGGTTCTTGCCGCGGTCGGCGGAATCTGCTCTTCGGTGATCAGGAATGCCGCAAGGTCACCGGCCGTTGTGTACCCTCGGCCTGCACGATTGCCGAGATACGCCCTGTTCACCACCAGGCCAGTCGCAAACAACTCGTTCGAGATTGCCAATGCAGAGGCCACACGGTCCGACACTGTCGGTGCCGCAGCAATCACCACATCGTGCGCCGCTCCAAGCGGACCGTACCCCAGTCGACGCAACTGGCCCCGAAGTCCATCCAACTGGTCTCCGATCGCCGCCAGCTCCAGATCCAGGGCATCCAGTCGTTCGGAAAGCACCAGAGCGGGATGGGACGGCTCGGGAAAGGTCGTCCACCCTTCGTCGAGCACGAAGCTCATCGGATCCGTTCGAATCCAGGCGCCCATTTCCCGCACGAACCGGCCAATCGGAGCGATCACAGACGCCACCGCATCAAGGAATTCAACGAGATCCTCGATTGAGCCAAGCGCATCCATGGTATTCGGAATCGGGCTATCGAACCCCAGTCGCTCCGCCAGGTCTTCGCGATTGGCAGCGAGGAGGTCGCCGGCCAACATGCCCGCACCAAGTGGACTGCGACTCAGGCGGGGGAAACCCTCGATCAGCCGCTTGCGAGCAGCACCGAGCGGTCCGATCAATGCGCCGAGGTAGTGCGCGAGAGTCGTCGGCTGGGCAGGTCGACCACCTGTGAATGCCGGCATGATCGTCACCACGTGCGTTTCAGCCAACACCTGGACCGCCTCGGACACAAGCAGCGTATCCGCGAGAATGCGCAGGGCCGCCTCTCGCCAGACCAGCCGACTTGTCGTCGCCAACCATTCTTCGCGAGCCAAACCAAGCGTGGCGGCGCCCGACACACTGGGCGGAATCTGCGACTCGATCAGCTCGTCGAGCCGCTGTGCCAACGCTCGAGGAGCCAGCTCGACTCGGCTGATCGATTCCCTGGCGGAGAGCAGGGATCGTGAGACTGCCGCGAACCCGGCATCGTCAATCACCTCGGCACGTCTCAACTCGACCGCGTGGGCCGCCGCGACGCTCCACAGTGCCGACCAGACTTCCGGTCTGGGTTGATTCGTAATTACCCGGTCAGGCGACAGCTGACCTCGCACCGTCCGTGCGGGTTGGGATCCGATGTAACTCAACAGATTGGACCGAATTGCGTCATCGCTCATGAGTCTGGATCACCTGGCTATGTACGCGGTACACGAATTGGAGCGGGATTCACCGGCTCTTCCGTGCGGAATCCTGAATCGGTCATGCATGACATCGACAATTGGGCAGGCCAGCAGGCTCGCCGATTTGGTCGATTGCCCGGCAATCTGACAAACTAATCCTCAACCAGTATCGTGGCAAACGCCCAATCCCTCGCGCAGTTTCGGTTCGCAATGCCATAACCGCAACTGGTACTATGACCCTCGAAAACACGCGTTGAATCCGCAACGAAAGTCAATTGGATCGACAACGACGCAATGGAGCGTCATTGTGCAATGGAGGGTGTTTCATGGCTGGATTGACTCGATTGGATACTCGCTTGAACCGTCGTCGCCTGATCGCAGCCTCCGGTGGCGCAGTTCTTGGCGCCACTCTCCTGGGCACCGGATCGTCGGTGGCAGCGCAGGATTCGGATGTCGTCGCCACGCTGGTGACCGACACTGCGGGCATCGGCGACCAGAACTTCAACGATCTCGCAAATGCCGGCGGTCCGAAAGCGGCCGAGGAACTTCGGCGTGGACTTGCGAGTACTGGAGAGCCAAACCCAGGCCGACTATGTCTCCAATCTGACGCTTGGCCTGGAACAGAGTGACGTGACGGTCCCCGAATGGCTTCCTCCTGATCGATGCTGTGGCGGAAGTGGCGCCACAGTTCCCGGACAAGTCCATTGTCTTCATCGATGCTGTCGCCGAAAACCACAACGTCCAGTCAGTGCTTTTCCAGCGAGAACGAAGGCGCATTCCTCGGTGGCATCCTTGCCGGCCTGGCCACAACGACAGGAACTGTCGGCATGGTCGGCGGTATCCGAGTACCAGCCGTCTTCGCTACGAAGTTGGTTTTGCAGCCGGCGTGATGACCGTCAATCCGGATGCGACGTTCACCCCAGCTACGCCGATGACTTCGAAGATCCTGCATTGGGCAAAGAGTTGTCGCTCGCCCTCTATGATGGCGGCGCAGACATCGTCCTCCAGGCAGCGGGCCGTACCGGCATTGGCTGCTTCGATGCCGCCAATGAGAAGGGCGCAGGCTTTTGGGTTATTGCTGGCGACACGGACCAGGCACACCTTGGCCCCGAAGCTCAACTCGCTTACGTCAGGAAAGGCGTTGACGAAGCCGTATTCCAGGGCATCGAACAAGTCGTCAATGGCGCCTTCGAAGCGGGTATCCGCGATCTGGGCCTGGCCGAAGGCGGCATGGACCTTGGTCGGAATCCTGCCAGTGTCGATCCGGCAATTGCCGATATGGTTGCAGCCTACAAGCAGGCCATCATCGATGGCACGATATTGTTCCGGCGACGATGAGGAACTCGCTGCCTTCGTTCCGACGCCGCTCGATGGTTCCGCCACGCCAGAGGCCAGCCCGGTCTCCTAGACGTTTCAGATCGACCGATTACCAACAGCCTCGCCAGAACGGAGAGGAGATTTCCTCTCCGTTCTGGTTAGCGAGACCCCACGATGACTGACTCCCTTGCTACCGCACCGCATATCCCCGATGCAGTCGTGATGCGGAATGTGGTGAAGCGTTTTCCCGGAGTCGTGGCCAACGATGGGGTCAACCTGTCGGTCCGCGCCGGAGAAATCCACGCCCTTCTCGGTGAGAATGGCGCGGGCAAATCGACGCTGATGAACCTGCTGTTTGGGCTCTACAGTCCGGACGAAGGCGACATCGAAATAAATGGCACACCCGTTCACTTCCACAACACGCGCCAGGCTGTCGAAGCCGGGTTGGGAATGGTGCATCAGCATTTCATGCTCATCCCGCGCTTTACAGTCGCCGAAAACGTGATCCTCGGCAATGAAGGACCGGATGCCATTCTCGATCGGGCCGCCGCAGCCAGGCGTGTCGCCGAACTCGCTTCCTCATATGGACTGAATGTGGATCCGAATGCCAAGGTCGGGGACCTCCCGGTTGGCATGCAACAACGGGTGGAAATCCTTCGTGCCCTCTATCAGGGCAGCCGGATCCTGATCCTCGACGAGCCGACCGCCCTCCTTACGCCGCAGGAAGTCGAAGACCTTTACATGATCCTGCGCCGGCTCAAGGCCGATGGCGGAACGATCATCTTCATCACGCACAAGCTGCGCGAAGTCGCCAATGTCAGCGACCGCGTGACCGTGATCCGGCGTGGCAAAACCATCGGCACCCGAATCACGAGCGAAACGAGTTCGCCGGAATTGGCTGAGTTGATGGTCGGGCGCGCGGTGCTTCTTCGCGTCGAGCGTCCACCCGCGACCCCTGGCGAAACAATACTCGAAGGTGCGAACCTGATCTGCCAGGGCGATCACCACACGGAAGTCCTCAATATCGCGTCGATACAACTCCGGCGGGGCGAAATCCTGGGCGTTTGCGGCGTCGAGGGAAATGGCCAATCGGAGCTGATCGAGGTGCTTTCCGGACTCCGCAAGCCCGACAGCGGAACGCTGACAGTGAAGGGGCAGGATGTTATTGGACAGAATGCAACCGGTTTCAGGCGGGCCGGTGTGTCCTACATTCCAGAGGATCGCCACGGTCGAGGACTTGTGCTGGATTTCCCGCTCTGGGAGAACACCTTGCTTGGCAACACGGAACGCCAGGAGTTCACCCGCGGTGGCTGGATCAACTCGCGCTGGATTCGCAACCTCACGACATCCCTGATGGCGAAATTCGATGTTCGGGCACCGTCTGCCAGCACCCCTGCCCGGTCGCTGTCCGGAGGAAACCAGCAAAAACTGATCATCGCCCGCGAACTCAATCGCAATCCCGATATCGTGCTCGCGATTCAACCGACTCGCGGGCTCGATGTGGGCGCCATTGAATTCGTCCACCGCAGCCTGGTGGAAGCCCGTGACGCGGGAAGGCGATCCTGCTGCTGTCATTCGACCTTGACGAAGTTATGGACCTGAGCGACCGCATTGTGGTTCTCAGTGAAGGGCATATAGTCGGTGAATTCGAAGGCGATACCGCCGACCGTGCGCAAATTGGTTTGTTGATGGGCGGCCGAGCTACCGCCTCAGCTCAGGCCGCCGGCTGATGACCATGCAACGAAGCACTCGTCTACGGGGCAAGCAGCCATGAGCATTCGAGCGAACAGCGCCCTGGTCAATGCCATCGGTTCGGTGCTTGCAGTAGTCGTGGCCTTGCTGATTGGAGCCGTGGTGATCGCAGTCGCCGGTCACGATCCGTGGGAGGCCTATAAGGCACTCGCCGAAGGCGCTCTCGGTTCCCGCCGCGGTCGCGCCGAAACTCTGGTTTACGCTGCCCCATTGATCCTGGGTGGCCTCGCGTTCGCAGTAGCCGCACGGGCCGGCATGTTCAACATCGGGATCGAAGGTCAACTGGTGATGGGGGGGTTCGCGGCGGCGCTCGTTGGAGCCTCCGATTGGGGGTTGCCGAGTGCGCTGCACATTGCCCTGGCGGTGTTGGCCGCGATTGTCGCCGGCGGCATTTGGGGACTCATCCCAGGAGTGCTCAAGGCAACCACCGGCGCTCACGAAGTCATCACCACGATCATGTTGAATTACCTCGCGTTCAGGTTGATAACCTATTCCATTCAGAAACGATCCGATTGGCTCCCCGTTGACGAGCAGGTGCAGGGAACAGACCGTGTGCTCGACACTGCACGCCTGCCGATCCTGCTCGATGCCACACGCCTGCATTCGGGGTATTATCGCGATTGTCGCGGCCATCGTGATCTGGTTCGTCCTGTTTCAAACCACATTCGGTTACAAGATCCGCACCGTTGGCCTTTCCGAAGGCGCTGCGCGGTATGGCGGCATCCGTTGGGGACTGACAATCGCGATATCGATGGCGATTGCCGGAGCCCTCGCCGGATTGGCCGGGTCGGGGGAATCGCTTGGATTACATGGTCGTCACAGCTCAGTCCCACCGGGACTCGGGTACACCGCCATCGCGGTTGGCCTGGTTGGGCGCAATCACCCCATCGGGGTCATTTTCTCCGGGCTGTTGTTCGGCATGCTTAGTGCAGGAGCGCCGACGATGCAGGCAACTGCCGGCGTGAGCAGTGAAATCGTCCTTGTGTTGCAAGGACTGGTCATCCTTGCAGTTGCGGCATTTGAAGCCACTAATCGACTTCCATGCATTCCGAAAGCGTACGGCGCCAAAAACGCCGACAGACGGTGACCGCGCCAGCGAAGTTGGGATGGCGCCCGAAATCGAAACACGTCCGGCTCCACCGGCGATCTAGAGGAGGCAAACGTGGGCGATTTCTTCACCATGGCACTACTTACCGCAACACTCCGGATGGCTACCCCGCTGATCTTCGCGGCGATGGGTGGCTTGCTTTCCGAGCGTTCCGGGGTGATCAACATCGCGCTCGAAGGCATGATGTTGACGGGTGCCTTCTTTTCAGTCGCAGGCACGTATTGGACCAGCAGTCCATGGCTTGGCCTGGTGATAGGCGTAGTGGCCTCCTCCGTTGCTGGTTTGATTCATGCCTTCTGGTGCATCACGCTCCGCGGAAACCAGATCGTGGCGGGAACCGCTATCAACCTGATTGCCGCTGGGCTCACGGCCTTTTTGATCCAACTTATCTGGGGTCGCGCCGGAGGCACTGACTCGGTTGAAAAATTGCCCGATGTATTCGGCGGCCTCAACATCCTGGTCATTGCCGCTCTGGTGCTCGTGCCACTCGTCCATTTCTACCTCTTCCGCACAAAGCAGGGCTTGCACGTCATGGCGTCCGGCGAAAGCCCACAGGCGACCGAGAGCGTTGGCATCAATGTCACGCGCACCCGGTATGCGGCAGTGATCGCCAGTGGGGCTCTGGCGGGTCTGGGCGGAGCGTTTCTCTCGATCGGCAACCTCTCGTATTTCACATTGGACATGACCGCAGGACGCGGATTCATCGCCCTGGCGGCAGTTATCTTTGGAGGATGGACACCATTTGGAGCCGCCGGCGCCGCACTCCTGTTCGGGGCGGCCCAGGCAATCCAGATCCAGGCCCAGGCCACATCGGACTTTCCGATCTCATCCGATCTGCTGGTCGCCCTGCCGTACCTCCTGACCCTTATTGCAGTCACAGGACTGGTCCGAAATGCCCCACCTCCAGCCGGCCTGGGCAAACACGCAAGCGCGCACTAGCTCAACTTGTGGCGGCCATCTGGCCCTTCCTGATGCTCGCGTCTGGGCGTTGTGTCGTAAGATATGGGTAACCTCGTGGGGGAAGGCGGCACCGGCGCAGATTGCCGTAGTAGTGCATGCGATCCATCTGATGGTCATAGGGCAACCGGCTCGATGACACTGTTCACAGGTTTAACGCCACCAAAACTGGGTATTGATCGACGGCTCGGCTGGGTCGGCCAGGACGCCTGCAGCTTCCGGTTATGATGTCCGGGCCCTGTTTTCGATCGGGACACTTCAAGGACAAGGCAATGAGTATGGCGGATGTGATTCGAGTAGTCGTGATTGAACGTGAACCGCTCTATCGTCACGGCCTGGTATCCGTGCTCGATGCGATGGACGGCATCGAAGTTGCCGGAAACGCCGATACGACGGAAGCCGGATACAAACTGGCCGAGGAACTGTCGCCAATGGTCGCGCTGGTCGGGACCACAATGCCTGACGCGCCAGGAATGGCATTCGCTGCAGAAATGCGCCGTCGCTATCCCGCCATCGCCACGATCGTGATGGCGTCCAGCGAAAGCGACGATGAACTCTTCTCTGCAATTCGCGCGGGCGCCGCGGCATACTCCGGTCGCGACATCAGTGAAGACGTCCTCCAGGAACTTGTTCGACGCTCCGCGACAGGCGAATACGTTATCAACGAGCAACTCCTGAGCAAGCCATACGTCGCTGCTCGTGTGCTCGACCAGTTCCGGAACAACACCACCGCCGATGCCGCGTTGAGCAGTGCCTTCATGCCGCTTACAGATCGGGAATTGGGTATCTTGCGCAAGGTCAGCGACGGCATGACCAATGCCGAGATCGGCTATGCGCTGGGAATCAGCGCCCAAACCGTCAAGAACCATGTGACGTCCATTCTCCGCAAGCTTGCCGTGAATGACCGCACCCAGGCCGTCGTCACCGCCCTCCGCCGCGGTTGGCTCACGATCGACGAGTCCAGTGAGGGCGCGAACGACGGAGTCGGCATCACCTCCACGCCGACTACCCGCCTCGGATCCTCGCGCAAGTCCTGACCGCGAACCAGAATGCCGCAACCACTCGCGCCACTCTGGTTCCGCAACCGGATCACAATTCCACCTCACACCCCCACTGCCAAATTCGAGGATTGACCAGTTTCCCTGCTCCCATGAGAATGTGAGCATCACGATCGGGCATGCAGCCGCATCACGCGTTCCTGGCTGTGCCGTCAACTCGGCACACACGACAATTGGAGAGCTCCCAAATGGTCATCAGCAAAATGGTCGGCGCCCGCGTTCGGCGGAAGGAAGACCCTCGCCTCATCACGGGTTCGTCTACCTATGTGGACGATGTGCAGTTGCCGGGAATTCTCCATGCCGCTTTCGTTCGGAGTCAGTTTCCGCACGGCATCCTCAGGAGTGTCGATACCTCGGCCGCAGAAGAAGCGCCGGGTGTCGTCGCCATCATCACCGGCGACAACCTCTCCGAATACCTCGCCAATGTCGATACCGTCAGCAAGGGTGAAGACACCGGAGAAGAAGAAGAGGATGCGGCAGGAACCATCCCCGTCCCGTCGATTCGTCCGCTCGCGTCGGGCAAGGTCCGGTTTGTGGGTGAGGCGATCGCAATGGTCATCGCCGAAACCCGCGCCCAGGCCGTCGATGCCACGGAACTTGTCGAGGTCGACATCGAGCCCCTCGATGCCGTGACCGATGTATTTGCTGCGATGGAGGAAGGCTCCCCTCTCGTTTATGACAATGTTCCAAACAATATCGGCGCCGTGATCGGCGGCAAACGCGGTGGGGACGTGGATGCGGCATTCGCCTCCGCGCCGTTCACGACCAGCGCTCGCATTCGATGCCAGCGTCTGAGCGCGGTACCCATGGAACCGCGGGCCGTCCTCGCCACAGTCGATGCGATGACCCAGGGCCTCACGTTTTGGACGTCGACCCAGGCGCCACACTGGAACCGCAACGAAATCGCCGAGGCCCTTGGCCTGAGGCAAAACCAGGTTCGATGCATTGCGCCGGAGGTCGGTGGCGGTTTCGGCCAGAAAATCGGTGCCTATCCTGAAGACTTCCTCGTCTCCGGCGCGGCGTACAAACTCAAGCGTCCGGTGAAATGGACCGAAACGCGCTCCGAGAACTTCCTCGGCAGCGCCCATGGCCGCAATCAATGGGCCGACATTGAAGCCGCGGCCGACGAAACCGGGAAAATCCTCGCCCTCCGGGCCCGGGTCACCGCGGATGCAGGCGCTCTGCCCAAGGGGCTCGGCCTCGCGTCCTCCACCTGGATGATGTCCACCGGTTGCTACGACATACCTGCCCTCGACTACGTCTGCACCACGGTGTACACCAATACGGGAGCCAACCACGCCTATCGTGGCGCAGGGCGGCCGGAGGCCGCCTATTACATCGAGCGCGTCGCCGACCTTGTCGCTGACGCCACCAGACTCGACCCGGTTGAGGTCCGCCGTGTCAATTTCATCCGGCCCGAGCAGTTTCCGTTCGACACCCTTGCCGGACCGCAATACGACTCTGGCGATTATGACAAGGCGCTCGACAAGGCGCTCGAAGTCGTCGATTACGCGGCGCTCCGCCAGGAGCAGGCCGACCTGCGGGCCCAGGGTCGATACATCGGCATTGGACTGTCCAGCTACGTCGAAATTTGCGGGTTTGGCCCGTATGAAAGCTCGACAGTACGGGTTGAACCGAGCGGCGCGGTGACGATCTTCACCGGCATCTCTCCCCACGGTCAGGGGCAGGAGACAACATTCGCCCAACTTGCCGCCGACAACATCGGGGCCGATTTCGAAGAGGTCGTTGTCCAGCACGGAGATACCGGCAACACCCCGCAGGGTAACGGCACGATGGGCAGTCGCGGACTTGCCGTCGGTGGCGCAGCAGTCATGCTGTCGCTCGACAAGATTCGCGAAAAGGCCAAACAGATTGCCGCACATTTGCTAGAAGCATCTGTCGAAGACATCGAGCTCGAGGATGGCACGTATCGGGTGACGGGCGTGCCGACGCGGTCAGTGACACTGACCGATATCGCGGATGCGGCCTACAGCGGCGACCTTCCGGATGAGTTCGACGCAGGGCTCGAATCGACCGACTTCTTCCGGCCATCCGGGACCACATTCCCGTTTGGTACCCACATCGCGGTCGTCGAGGCGCTGCCCGACACTGGCGAGATCAAGTTCCTCCGCTACGTCTCGGTCGATGATTGCGGCAAGATCATCAGCCCGATGCTCGTCACCGGCCAGGTTCACGGTGGTCTCGCCCAGGGAATCGGCCAGGCATTGTTCGAAGAAGTCCACTACGACGAATCAGGGGAGCTCATCTCCGGGACTCTGAACGACTACGTAGTGCCGCGCGCCCATCACTTCCCGGAGTTCGAGTCGTATCACACCGAAACCCCAACCTACATCAATCCAATGGGAGCCAAGGGCATCGGCGAAGCGGCCACCATTGGCGCCACGCCGGCGACGGTCAACGCCGTCCTCGACGCCCTCGAGCCATGGGGTATCACGCACCTGAACACACCGTTCACCCCGCAACGGGTGTGGACCGCAATCCAGGAGTCGGGAGTCACAACGACAGCTGCTGACTGACCCGGAAAATACTCAGGAACGGGGAGCCGCAATTGCGGCTCCCCGTTCCTGAGTCAGGCACAACTGCCGCGAGCTATGGTCGCTGGAACAATGCGTCGAACGCCGCCGCCTCGGTGTCGAGCCATGATCGTTGGTCATTGATAGCCACTTTTGCCGCGGCGATCGCATCGCGCACGCGATTGGGAGCGGTGCCGCCCGGGATGTCGCGAATCGAGACGCTCGCCAGCGCATCGAGCGGCGGCTTCTGGTCGGCAAAAACAGGGTGAATGGCGGCCCACTCGTCGTCCGACAGATCCGCGAAGGTCTTGCCCTGCGCGATGCAGGCGCCAACGAGTCGGCCTACAACACCGTGGGCTTCGCGGAATGGCACTCCGTTTTTGGCGAGCAAATCGGCGGCATCGGTCGCCAGCGTGAAGTCGGCGATCGCGGCGGCGGCCATCCGTTCCCGATTGAAGGTAGTCGTCTTGATCATCGGCGGGAAGACATCGAGCAGCGCGAGAATCGTGTCGATCGCATCGAACAGCCCTTCCTTGTCCTCCTGCATATCCTTGTTGTATGCCAGTGGCAGGCCCTTGAGCGTGGTCAACAACCCCAGCAGGTCACCGAATACCCGGCCTGATTTCCCGCGACCAAGTTCGGCAATGTCGGCATTCTTCTTTTGCGGCATGATCGAGCTGCCCGTCGAAAAGGCATCGGACAGCTCAATGAACTTGAACTCGCCGGAGGACCAGAGGATGATCTCCTCGCTCAGGCGAGAAAGGTGAACCGCGATCGTGGCGCAGGCAAAAAGGGCATCGAGCGCGAAATCACGATCCGCCACGCCATCGAGACTGTTCGCCGTGATCCGGGCAAACCCGAGATCCGCTGCGACTGATTCCCGGTCGAGCGGGAACGACGTCCCGGCCAGCGCCCCCGAACCGAGGGCCAGCACATTTGTCCGGCGATATGCATCACGCACCCGGTCGAGATCCCGCATCGACATTTCCACGTAGGCCAGCAGGTGGTGCCCGAGCAACACCGGCTGCGCCCGTTGCAAATGGGTATATCCCGGCATCACGACATCGCTGTTCGCTTCGGCGACCTCGATCAATGCATCCGCGAACGCCAGCAACCCCTGCCCGACTTCGATCAATGCCCGCCGAGTCCAGAATCGAAAGTCATTCACGACCTGATCGTTACGGCTGCGACCGGTGTGGAGTTTGCCGGTGACAGGACCGATCATCTCCCGCAATCGACGCTCGACGCCAGTGTGGACATCCTCATCTGCCAGCGTCAGGCGAAACTCGTCGCGATCAACCTCGGCAAGCACATCCCAGAGTCCGGCTTCGATCGTTGCGGACTCCTCGGGTGTCACTATTCCCTGTCGACCGAGCATCCGGACATGGGCGATCGATCCGCGGACGTCCTCACGCGTCATCCTGACATCGAACGTCACCGACGCGTTCAACGCCTCAACGCGCTTGTCTGGGGATACCGCAAATCGACCGCCCCACGCCTTGGGGCTGCCATGATCGATCCCGGCAGTGGACGTTCCGGACTGTGGGTCACCAGTTTCACTCATGCAAATGGGCTCCAGATCAGTGTATTCAGTCGTCAACTACGTATCCAGGAAACGCATTCCAGCAAAGCCAAAATGCCACAACCAGCCTATCAGCTTTGACGAACGGAACAATCGAGACACAGCGCCAGACCATCCGTTTTGACTCCAGGCACAACGCACCCTATCATAGCCATAGACTGATATCTGCGTACGTACGCAGAGGGAGCGGGACATGAAATCCACAATGGCGCCCAAGCGTCCAAACCATCGACACGGCCAACTATTGCTGCACCCGTTGCTGGCGCTGGTTGCGGCGCTGAGCATCTTTTCTCCTGTTGGCGCCAACACGTCTACGACGGGCACCGTCGAGGCGACTTATGCCGTGAACATCCGCGCCTGTGCGGCCCTGGACTGTCAGGTCATCGGCGCCGCGAAGCTCGGCGACTCGATGGAAATCACCGGCGACCTGACCAACGGATTCTATCCAGTGCGATGGTACGGCCGCGAAGGATTCGTCATCTCACTTTATCTCTCTGGTCCCGATCAGGCTCCGTGGTTCGTCGAAGGCCATGCCGCCTGTAATCAGGTTGCGCTCGTTTTCAACATCGGCATCGGCGATCAACCATCGCAGACCATTCTGAACACCCTGATCGAGCAGCAGGTTCCCGCCACAATGTTCCCGATGGGCTGGTGGGCGTCCGAGCACCCGGACTACCTGCAGCAAATCGCGGATGCCGGGTTCGTGATCGGTACTCACGGAGACCAGCCGCTGAACCTGATCTCTGCCACCGACGAAGCGATTCACCAGGACGTTACGAATTCAATCGCAGTCATCGAATCGGTGATCGGGAGGGAAATCGACCAGTACTTCACGCCCTACGCGGCAGATTCGGATGCACGCGTTCGTGAAGTCATCAGCGACATGGGATTGTTGCCGGTCGGTTGGAAGGTATCGGCCAACGACTATGGTCCGAATGCGACAGAAGGCGAAGTCTACGATCGCGTCATGAGCAACATCTACCCGGGCGCAATCATCGAAATGCATCTGGATGGCCCCGCCACCGAGCATTCAACCGCGCTCGCCCTGCCTCGCATCATCAGCGAATTGCGCGCCCAGGGATACGACCTGGTGACCGTGCCCGATCTTGTCATACCGTGCGATGGGGCAATCTCGACCGATGAGTTCACCGGCAATTGAATCCGTCACGCTATACTGCAAACTAGCACACCCGTTCGCATCGCGAGCCTACCCGGAATGTTCGATCCTTATGACAGACGCATCAGCATCCACCATCCGAAAGTCACAAGGGCGTCTTGTCGATCAGGTAACCAACCTGAAGTCATCCCTTGCCCGGAAGAGCATTCATGTCACGGATATGAGCCGGGCAGGATCCCTTGAATCGGGTATCGGTGGGGATGCGGAAGGCGGCTCATCGCCACAGGAGGGCGCCACGCCGGTCGACATCGTCCGGCTGGAGGGCAGGATCGTCGCTCGCCGCCTAGAACCAGTACAACCCGGCGCATCACATTTCAGGTACTTTCTTGATGGCGCCCAGAAAACGATCCCCATCTGCCGCGTCGGCCTCGTGCCGGTCGTCGCGGCGCTTTCCGCGGCCGCCATCCTCAAACGCGACGAGTCGGGACACCCCTCGTTGTTGGGAGGCACGTTGCGCGTCAACCATTCGTGGATCGTCCCGCGCAATACACAGGATCCGGACCTGAACGCCATGATCCAGGAGATCGAAGAGGCAGGAGGCGACGTCTGCGATCCGTTCGAAGGGGCTGACTTCGATCAGCAGTTCGTTGGCGACTATGGCAGAGCCCTTTCGGCCGCATTCGACATGGCGGGCAAGCTCCGTGGCGAACAGGAACGAGAGTTGGTAGACCATTGGGCTTCGAACATGGCCCCGCTCCATCCAGGCGAATGGATCGTGGTCGATGGCCGACTCCGTCGCAACATCCCCAACGCAATCGGGTTGGTCAAGGATCTGCAAACCCAGCACCTGGAAGGCGACGAGGCAATCGCGCTGTTCGACCTCCCGCACGGCTGCCGCACTACAGCCTTCCGCTACGCTTCCCGGTCCGACCTGTCGGATCAACCTTCATCCGAGGGCCGCACGATGTGGTACATGCGGCTCTGGAACGCCGCCGGCATGGATGCCAGGCATTCCCTGGTCCGGATTGAAACCGCCAACGAGGTTTCTACGACGGCCCAGATCGACGAAATCTCTGGCTGGATCCTTGAGGAGCGGCTACCGAGGGCGACTGACGACCCGCGCTGGCCAACGCTCCTCTATCCCATTTACTATCTGGAGCGGATCCTAAAACGACGACTCGCCGAAATCACCGCCGGTTGGCCTTCCGCCTAGCCATCGCGAACCAGGACAACGCATGATGAATGAGTCAATTGGAACCATCACATTTGTCGACGGGTTCGACGACGCAGCGACCCGCGTTTGGCGTCAGGATCAATTCCGAAATCTGCTGGACGTCGACACTGGTGAGATCGGCCGCGTGGTGAGCAGCGAGAAGGAACCCGCTGGGGCCCATGAGTTCTTCTTCTGGGCAGCTGATGACGCATTGACGCTCGATGTCGGACATATCGTTGTGGCGTTTTCCGAAGAAGCTGCCGTTATCGGCGTGGTCGACGAGCCTCGCCGATATTCCGATCTCCGCACATTCCTCGACGACTATTTCGACCGCCATGTCGAGCTCGCGCTTAATGCCGACACCCCAACCCAGCGCCCCGAAATCCTTGTTTTCAAGGTCAAGGTACTTTCCAGCCAGCATCGGCGCGCCGATGTGCAATCCCAGCGCCCTGTCATCAACGGGCCGGTCTATTTCGCCACCCAACAGGCGATCGAGTTCGCGCTTGGCACGCACGGTTTCAGTGGCGCGAAAGTCCCGGCCCTAATGCACACCAACGGGAATTACGTCCGCAACGATGAAGGTGATATCGAAACCGACGAATACGGCCTGCCGAAATTTCAGCGCACGCCGTTGTATCTCGACGAGGATTACCTGCTCGGCCCGGAGGCCGGCCACGCGAACTGGACCGGTCAATCCGGTCTCGCCACCAAGACGAGTCATGCCCTGTTCCTGATCAGTTCGGTCTTCCAGACCCTGCAACAGGAAAACAAATCCGTCGCTGCGATCATGTTCAATGTCAAGGGTCCCGATCTGTTGTGGCTCGACAAGCCTGCCCAGCCCGATCCGGACCTGATCGACGCCTATGCGGCGGCCGATTGGGGAGGCCTGCGCGAAACCCATCTGGAGGCCTACGCCGCGTTTGGACTTGATCCGAAGCCGTTCGACAACACCCGGATCTTTGCCCCATTCAGGCCCGGACACGATCCGAAGCCAGTCAATCATGCAGTGAATCTCTCGGGCTTCCGGGACTACAAGTCACTCAACACCGCTCGCCAGGCTACTGGCGAAACGGATTGCGTGTTCCCGATCCTGTGGTCGCTGAAAACCGCCCTGCGCTTTCCCCACAAGTTGTTCGACTTCAACGATCTCGACGACAAGCTGTGGGGGTTCATTTACGAACTGCGTGAGGCGGGCGTCGATTCGCTCGATTCGCTGCGCAAGAAGTTCGATGAAATCGACGAGCACTTCGCCTTCGGGGAAAGGGAAGACAACTGGCACGGTCATCACAAGGCCACAATCCGCAAGGCCCAGAATCGCTTCAAGGGTCTCAAGGACAAGCTTGGCGGTCTCCTCGCCGATGGTGACGTAAATTACGGCACGAATCCCCAGGTCGAGTCGCCATTCACCTCGAACGAGCTTCGAGTCGTCGACATCTCGTCCTGCAACACGACCGCCCAGGAGCTTATTGTCAGCTCAACCATCAACCAGATCTGGAGAATGGCCGAGGAAGGCACGATGGGTGTCGACAAGCTCATCGTGTTCGTCGACGAGTTGAACAAGTACGCGCCGGCCGGAGGCGAGGGCGGATTGCGTGACACGCTCGTCGATATCGCCGCCCGGGGCCGCCATTTGAATGTCGTGTTGCTCGGGGCTCAACAATTTCGCTCCAAGGTCGACAGCGAGATTCTGGGCAACTGCGGCACGTCATTCTATGGACGGATCGGCGACGAGGAAATCATCAACGCGGCCTACCGATCGATCTCGGAAACCGCCAAGCAGGAACTCCTGGGGCTGCCGAAGGGTCGCCTGCTTGTCCGCCATGCCCACTTCCGAGCGCCCCTGTTCGGCACCTTTCCATTGCCGCCAACCATCCCCGGCGCAATCGGGCAACGCATCTTCAATGGCGCCGGCGCACGAATGTCCTTCGACCCAAGCGAGGGCTTGTTTCGCACCCTGAAAAAAGTCATGGGAGGCAAGGCTCCCACCCTGGCCGACGTAAGAATGGAGGCGAGTGGTGTCGACCGTGAGGCGGTCGATGAGGTGCGCCGCAAGATCGAGCAAATGTATGCTGGAAAACCAGTATCGATAGGGTCCAACCCGTGGAAAGTTGCTCAAAAGGCGCTTCGCTCGGCGGCCGAGATGGCAACCTACTCATGAGCACGAACGTTCGGATTGCTCACTTTTCAGACACCCACCTGGGGTACCGGGCGACTGGCAAGTTCGATCAGGAGAGTGGCCGCAACCAGCGCACTGTCGATGTCGACCTCGCCTTCACGCGCGTGATCGACGACATCCTCGACCGAGGAGTCGATGGCGTGATCCATAGCGGCGATGTGTTCCATCACGCCCGCCCGACCTGGCAATCGCTCCGGCACTTCATTCGCCAGATGCGACGCCTCGAGCAGGCCCACATCCCAACCCTCGTCATCGCAGGAAATCATGATACGCCACGAATCCGCACTGGCGGCTCCGCCTACAGCGTGCTCGAGCTCGCCCTTCCTGACACGCGATTCGTGGCCGACTATGACGATGTCCACGACATCACGACATTCGGCAACCACGATATTCACGTCCACGCGATTCCGCACGGGGCGCTGACCAACCCGGACCCCGTGCTGCCACAGATCGTGCCCGGCAAGCGCAATGTGATGGTCGTTCATGGCACGGTCTCAGGCATCTTGCCCACCGGACTGCAAACCGAGCCCGCCGAACAGATTCTCGATGGCAACCTTCTCGATCCGGACTTCGACTATATCGCCCTCGGCCACATTCACCAGCATCAGCAAGCCGCGCCCAAGGCGTGGTACGCCGGTTCAATCGAACGATTCGGGTGGGGAGACATCACGGCGCTCCCCGGATACAACCTCGTCACGATCGGCGCTCCCGGCGACGAGGTAACGGTTGAGCACATCGACATTCGCGCCCGGCCAATGATCGCCCTCAAACCCTGTTATGGCGATGGCAAATCCGCGCGGGACGTCGCCGATACCGTGCTCGACCAACTCAAGTCACTTGCCCAACCAACCGCCATGACCCGCGTGGAATTCCGCGGCACCGCGCGACCGCTCCGGCGTGAAACCCAAAGCCTGCTGAAGCGGGAGACGGACGAGTTCGTCTGGTTACTCGAGATCGCGCCTGAGAAAACGGTTTTCGTGACCGACGCTGGCGAGCCAGTGTTCGACGACTCGGCACTCGACCTTCACGCCCTGTTCAACGAGTTTGTTGCCCTTCGGAAGGGCACGTATCCCAGCGAAGCATTCACCGCAATGCTGCTCGAACGCGGTGGCCGGGCGCTGACCGATGCGATGGTCGCCGAAGAAAATCCGACGCCAGAGGATGATGCCGTTTCATGATCCTGACCCGCATCCAGATCGAAAACTACAAGCAATATCAAGGCAAAACCGAGATCGAAGTGCCCAACCAGGCCACGATTGGGGTTATCGGGGAAAACGGCACCGGAAAAACAACCCTCTTCGAGGCCATCGAATGGTGTCTCTATAGCCCTCGCGCAATCTCGCCCAGCGACGTTCGACCGCGAGGGTTCACCGGGCCCACGACCGTGTCCGTTTACCTCGAATCAATCGATGGTACTCGGCAATACATCGTCCAACGCGTGCTCAAGCGAACGCCGTCTGCCACGATCTTCCGGATCGACGAATCTGGCGAACTTGAAACGGTTGTCCAGGGGCCCAAACAGGTCAGTGACTACGTCGCGACCAAGCTAATCGGCCTCAGCCACACAGCCTTCACCGCCACGTTCTTCACCCGCCAGAGGGAACTGCATCTCTTCGGCGACCAGGCCCCCGGCAAACGCCGCGAAGAAGTCGGGCGCCTGTTGGGCCTCGAAACCATTCGCACAGCCCAAAAGAGCTTCGTCAGCGAACGATCGAAGGCCAACGCCGACGCGAGGGCGATGACCGCCCAATATGCTCGGGAAGCCGATGGCCGCGACTTCGCGACCGAGATCAAGTCCGCGGCTGCCGTGATCGAGGACTGCACGTCCGCGCTCGCCACCAGCGGAATTGCGATCAAGGAAACCGAAGCGACCCGTGAGCGAGCTGAGGTCGCACTCAGCCACACCCAGCGACGGCGCGAGCAGGATGCATCGTTCGAGCAGCAATGCAGGCAACTCGACCAGGACCGCCGGGCGCTTCGAGGGCGGCTGGACCAAATCACCAATGAACTCGCAAAGATCTCCGCGCGCAGCGAAGAGCGCACCAGGCTCGCCGCTATTGCGGCCACCGCCGAGACGTTGCGGGCGGAGATCGAGCATCAGGAACAGGCCCGCTCCCGATTCGAGCAGGCCACCGAACTCGATCGCAAACGGCGAGACATCGCAAACCGGCGCCGTGACCTGAATGGCACGATCCGCTCGACGGTCGAGGGCATCCACCTGTCTCGTCCGATAGATGGTTGGCTGTGGGCGACCGATGATGCCGTCAATCCAGTTGCCGCCGCAACCAGGCTGCTTGGCATCATCGACTCGATTGACCTTGCATCGGCCGAACGTCAGGAACAGGCCCTGCACGCAGCATTTGACGCCGCGAAAGTGGCGACGGAATCCGAAGTGGTCCTGCAGCGCTATCAAGAAATGCGGGCCGAAATCGTGATGGAGGAGCAGGCCCTTCTCGGCAATGGCGAACCACGAGACGCGATTCCACAGCTCGATCGCGATCGCGAGAAACTGCTTCACGAGCGGACCACACTGCATGCCAATCGCACCGCAATCGAAGGCGATCGCGACAAGACTCGCCTGATCCTCGAGAATCTGGACCGGCGGCAGTTTGGGGACGATTGCCCAACGTGCGGACGGCCGTTCGCGGAGTCCGACGCAGTCGTGGTCAGCACCGCATTGCGCCAACGCGCCGACGATATGACGAGCCAGATCGAAGCGAACATGGTCGACACCGATGCTATCGAACGACGAATCAAGGGGCTCGATCAACGGCGCCAGGAAATCTTTGCCGAAATCGAAAAGCTCGATGTCGTCCGCAAGCGCATTCACAAGAGTGTGAGCGTTCTGGAAACCCAGCAAGAGGCAGTCGATAAAGCGAAGGACAGATTGAACCGGGCTCTGGCAATTGCGGAGATTGCCGGACCGCCTGATGAGAATGTTGTCAGGGTGGTCCAGACGACTGTTCGAGACTACCGGAACATTCTTGGCGCCCGAAAACCGATCCAGTCCGCCCGGCAGGTCTTCACAACACTCCTGGAGGACGAGGAGTCAACGATCGCCGATCGCCAACGTCTTGGCGACGTGGCCTTCGACGCCGGCGCGTTCCAGAAACTCCAACTCGACTTTCACGCTGCCGATCGCGCCCAGGCATCCATTGCCCAGATCGATCTCGACCTCGCGCGGCAACCCGACCTCGAGTCGGAGCGTAAAGCGAACACGGCCCGAAGCTCGGAGATGGATATCCTCGCGGCTTCGATCGCCGCCGACCGCGCCACACTGAGCTATCACCATTCGGAACTTGGTGCTGCCCAGACTGCGCTCCAACAGGCGCGTGACGTCGAGCGGCAGGCGCTCGAATCGTTCCACCGAAGCCAATCGACGCTGCGGGAAGCGGAACTCCGGCACGATGCGATAACGCGGGAGCAGGAGCGGTTGCAGCGGCTGGCGACCGCTGCCGACGCCAGGCAGTCGGAGGCAGACCATCTCGAGTTGATGGCAAAGGAGTTCACCGAATTCGAACGGTTTGCGGCGGCTCGCAAGGTGCCGGTGCTTGGTGAGTACACCAGCTCACTGGTGAGGCAGATCACCGACGGCAAATACGAGCGAGTGGAGTTCGACCAGGATTTCGGGATCGTGGTCTACGACGGCGAGGATGCGGAAAGCTCGTATTCGGTGGACACTTTCTCTGGGGGAGAGCGCGACGCAATTACGCTCGCGGCACGAATCGCGCTGTCGCAGATGATCGGTCGCCAGGCTGCCAATCCTCCTGGATTCCTGGTGCTCGACGAGGTGTTCGGCTCACTCGACACCGACCGCCGGGATCACCTGCTGGATTTGCTCGGTTCGATCTCGGGCACGTTCGACGACCTGCGTCAGGTATTCATCATCAGCCATGTCGACGATGTGCGAACCTCCCCGGTGCTCGATGAGCTGTGGCGCGTCGAGGAAACCGCAGACGGTGCCAGCCAGGTCACCAGCCTGTTACCTGGCGCCGAAATCGACTCACTGTAAAGAGTGCCGGAATGCATTGCACCTGGATGGCTACAACCGCCTTGGCAGGGTTGCGGCAGCGCAGCGATGTGTGCTCCGCCCGCAATCCGGCCAGTCATGCGGTTCCAATGCACTCCACGTTCATTTCTGCGCGTCGCACAATCATTGCCCTGGTGCGTTCGATTACCGTATCCGGCGAAGTCCGTTTAGATCGCTATGCAACCGGATGTCGTCGCGACGGACCACGTCGGCCATCTTTCGACTCTCCCCACCCTTCGTGGGGGCTGACCCCGGCACAATCAGCACCTTCCACATCTGGACACAGGGGGTCAGCCCGTTCGGCGCATCCCCAGAACGTCGAGAACTGGGTAAACACTTCGCGCACCGGGTCTCGTACGGGCGGACCTGGATCGACCGTGAACGACCGCTAACAAGCCCGGATGTGGTCGATCCTGTTGTCCGCCCTTTTGCAACGTTTCCCACTGATTCGCCACTGATCATCCGGATTTCGGGTTACAAGCGACGAGGGCAGATGGGCGACGGCCGATGCATCCCGTCCCCGGATGACTGGTCCTCGAGGGGTTTTTTGCGGAATTATTGCGGATCGTTTCCGCATTAACCTTGGTGCCAAAAAGCCCGTCAGATCAACGAATATCGTGGACCAACAGACTTTCTGTATTTTTGCACCGAAAAAACCACATGTCGTTTTCGGCCTGAGCCTTCCCGATGGAATATACATGTGCGAACTTCGGGTGAATGGTGGCGACTGCCCCTTTCGCCCGCAACGACACATGGTAGTGGCCGCCCGCCCCGCTGGATGCCGGCCCTGATGGATACGCTGGATGTGGCGGCCAATCGTTGGAAGGCTCGAGGCTATCTGGAGCCGGGCGCCATCACCTTTGCCCACGGGCGAATCAAGCTGCACAATCCTGCGAGTCAGAGATGGTCGTCACAGGCGGTCCCTACAGCAACCCTTTGTACGAACCGCCGTCGACCTGCACGGTTACACCTGTCACATAGGAGGCCGCTGGCGAGGCGAAGAAGGTGACGACTCGGCCAAATTCCTCGGGTGTGCCGTGGCGTCCCATCGGGATCGCATCGCCTTCCCGCTTGATGATCGCTTCAAGGTCTTCACCGGTTTTCGCTGACTCCGTCTCGGAGATCGAGCGAATCCGGTCGGTCAGGATTGAGCCCGGGCACACACTGTTGACCCGGATTCCCTTGCCGGCCAGCTCTAGCGCGAGCGACCGGGCCAGCCCGATCACGGCCGTTCGAGCGGTGTTCGAAAGCACCAGGTTCGGAATCGGTTGCTTCACCGAAATCGAGACAATGTTGGTGATGCTTCCCTCGCCTTGCGCCTCGAAGTACGGAATTGCCGCCCGCGACAGGCGCAACGTGCTCATCAGGTTGAGATTGATGGCGTCAAGCCACGGTTCATCCTCGGGGAAACTCGCGAAGGTGCCTGGTGGCGGGCCGCCCGCATTGCACACGAGTACGTCAATCCGTCCTCGCTGCCGAACCGTCTCCTCCACCAGTTCACTTGCTGCGTTTGGTTCCGACAGATCGTTGACCACCTCGATCACATCACCACCGGTCGCCTCGCGAATCTCGGCGGCGGTTTCCGCTAATCGCTTCGCGTCACGACCATTCACCGTGACCAGCGCCCCTTCACGCGCAAGGCACATCGCCGTTGCCTTGCCCAGCCCCTTGCTCGACGCCGCGACCACAGCCACTTTGCCAGTCAATCCAAGATCCATCGACGAAACCCTTCCAGTGATGCCGGACGTTGTACGAGTGCGAAGGCAACGCCCGGATTGGCGCAATCACGCGGGCGCACCCTATCCTTTGCCCACGCGCACGGTGCGGCAGTTGTGCGTTCATTCTCCACAGATGACCATCGATCACAAGCGAGGGACCAGATTGACCAGCGATACAGTGCGGCTCGAAACCGTGAAGCCAAGGACGGGAACTCGCTCCCGTCCAGTACGAGCCGCATCGACCGACGTGTGGACATTCCCGGCGCTGGTCTGGGTCATCCACTGGATGCTCACCCAAATCCCTGCCACCCTCGCCTATCACTACGGAACGATTCGCACGATGCGGGAGAATCCTCCCCGCTCCGGCCAGTTCGTTGACGACTTCGGGCCAGAATCGGGTGCCTACGGCACGATCCTGGCCCCGTTGGAGGGTATTGCGCACTGGCTGGTCGAACCGTTCAGGAATTGGGACGGCACCTGGTACCACCTCGTTGCAACCGATGGTTACGACCCAGGTCTGGCCGCAACCTCTGCCTTTTGGCCGCTCTATCCG
The DNA here is from genome assembly GCA_963763125.1 of uncultured Chloroflexia bacterium. GTDB lineage: Bacteria > Chloroflexota > Chloroflexia > Thermomicrobiales > UBA6265 > JACCYX01. The sequence goes on along the minus strand of CAVXMV010000005.1, from coordinate 2,355,882 downwards.
TGGCTGATGAACCTCGGTTCCCAGTTGACCGGCTGGTCGCCGCAGACGATCGGGTACCTGATTTCGAACATCGCCTTCTACTTTGCCCTGTACTTCCTGTATCGCCTCGTCACCCTCGATTTCGACGCTTCTGTGGCGCAGCGAACGATCTGGGCCCTGGCATTGTTTCCAACCGCGTTTTTCTTCACGGCGATCTACACCGAATCGCTGTTCCTGCTGCTGGTTGTCGCGGCGCTCTACTACGCCCGCCGTGGCGAATGGCTCGTAGCTGGCATCATCGGACTGCTTGGCGCGCTAACCCGCTCGGCCGGCGTAATGATCCTGGCGCCATTCGCGGTGCTTTTCATCCAGCAATACGGATGGTCGATCCGGCGCTGGTTTCCACGCGCGTTCGCAGCCGCCCTACCTGCCTTGGGGCCCGTCATCTTTGGCTGGTACCTAACGACAAAAGACCTGAAGTTTTTCGATTGGGCAGACCAGCAGTGGCAGTGGAACCGATTTTCGGCGACACCCTGGCGGACATTCGATTGCACACTCAATGGCTGCGAGGCGGAAGTTCGCTTCATTTCCGGCACTACCGGGCCAAGCTATGTCAATCCCATCGACTGGGGCTGGGTTGGGCAACTGTTCGACAATCTGAACTGGGGCTTCATCACCTCATCGGAGTTCCGATTCCGATTTGGTGAGAGCCACGTCCTCGAACTCATCGTTACCGTACTGGCGATCATCCTTGTCGTTGCCGGTCTGCGGCTGGTTCCGCTCTACTACACCGTGCTGGTGATCCCGGCGCTGATCGTGCCGCTACTCACCCCAAGTTCTGTCAACCCGTTGATGAGCATGCCCAGATTCGTGCTGCCGCTCTTCCCGCTATTCGTGGTCGCGGCCCTGCTGATTCGAAATCACCGGGTCGGGTTGGCCCTGGCATCGGTGTCGTCATTTCTGCTCGTGATCCTGACGATGCAGTTTGCACTGTGGTACTGGGTTTCCTGATCCGGTGCGCAAGCGGCGGCAACTCCCGGGTACAATTCCATCGACATCGCACCAGCCATCATCGCGTCCTGGCGACGATTCGGCTGCCTCGCAGCACAACGTCGGTACGAGCGCGGCATTCGCCGCACCAAAAGAGCACGGAGCATTGCCAGTGGTAAGCGTTCAGGAACGGAAAGACGAAACTGCCATCGCGACATCGATGACGGGCGGCCAGGCACTTGTTGAATCACTGCTCGCGCAGGGCATCGACACCATTTTCGCCCTACCTGGCGTTCAGCTCGATGGCGCCTTCGACGCCCTCTACGACGCAGTCGATACGGACCGGATTCGGGTGTTCCATCCTCGACACGAGCAAACCGCTGCCTATATGGCCGATGGCTATGCCCGGGTAACTGGTCGCCTTGGCGCCTGCCTCGTGGTGCCGGGACCCGGATTGCTCAACGCTTCGGCAGCACTCTCCACCGCCTATGCCTGCAACAGCCCGGTGCTTTGCGTAACCGGCCAGATCCAGTCCAACCTGATCGGCTTCGGTCGTGGCCAGCTTCACGAAATCCCGAATCAGCTCGAAATGATTCGCTCCGTCACCAAGTTCTCGGGCCGCGCGATCGAACCCGCCGCGATTCCGAGTCTCGTCGACGACGCAATCTCCGAGCTATGGACCGGGCGTGTTCGCCCGGTTGAAATCGAAATCCCGCCGGATACCCTCTTTGCCAGCGACGAGGTTGCATTGCTCCCCGGGGTCAACCGGCCAACTCGGCTCCGCGGGCGATCCCGACCTGATCGAACAGGCGGCCAAACTGCTCGGCAACGCGAAGCATCCGCTCATCTTCGTCGGCGGTGGCATCATCGGCGCCGACGCTTCGGCCGAGCTGCTCGAGCTTGCTGAAATGCTCCAGGCTCCGGTGATGATGACCCCGAACGGCAAGGGCGCGATCAGTTATCGCCACTACCTCGCCCAAAACACGGTGTCCGTGCGCGAACTGATCCCGGATGCCGATGTGATCTTCGTCGTCGGCACGCGGTTTCTCGAAGCATCGACCCAGCCTTGGGGACCGAAGGGTCCACACACGATCATCCAGATGGACATCGATCCCGAGGAGCTCGGACGCAACAAGCCGGTTTCGCTAGGCATCGAAGCCGATGCGAAGGCCGGTTTGGCTGCACTCGTCGATCGCGTCGCGGCCCACAACAGCAGTCGCCCCTCGCGCGAGGCCGAGCTGACCGCGTTGCGGACTGCCGCCGAAGCCCGGATCGATGCAATTCAGCCCCAGGCGGGGATGGCGCACGCGATTCGCGCCGAACTTCCGGACGATGGCATCTTCGTCGGGGAAATGACCCAGATCGCCTATTGGTCCGGTATCGGATTCCCGGTCTACCAGCCGCGAACCTACTTCACTCCCGGCTACCAGGGCACGCTCGGTTGGGGATACCCGACCTCGCTGGGCGTGAAAGTCGGCGCGCCGGACAGAGTGGTCGTGTCGGTGAATGGCGACGGTGGCTTCGGCTTCGCGCTCAATGAACTGGCCACCCAGGCGCATCACGGAATTGCCAGCATCACCCTGGTCTTCAACGACTCGGCATATGGCAATGTGCGCCGGATCCAGCACGTCGAGTTCAATGGCCGAACTATCGCATCCGAGCTTCACAATCCTGATTATGTCAAACTAGCCGAGTCGTTCGGGGTTACCGGGCGCCAGGCGACGACGCCCGAGACGTTGCGAACTCACCTCGCTGAGTCGATCAAGGCCAACGAACCAACGTTGATCGAAATTCCGGTTCAGGCAATGCCCGATCCCTGGAAGATCCTGTCGATTCGATAAGCGAATACAGTGACCGAGGCGTTGATTTGTGATCCACGCCTCGGTCACTGTTGTCACATATGAGTGATCCGATTCTGACCACGCCTACGCGGCGATCTGGAACGCTATCCAGGAAGTATGTTGTTGTTCTGGTTGAAGAATTGGTTGGATCGTAGCGGCGCTTGATCTGTCTGAGGCGTTTCAGATTTTCTCCGTATCCAGCGTTCACCCGGTGCGTACCTTCGTTCGCTGTCTGTGCTGCTGAAATTGAGGAAGCTTCCCTCAATGGAAAATGGCAACACCGCCTGATGAATGCGACGAGCCCATGCGATACCTGTCGCATCATCCTCCGGATCGTCCCACCCGCTGCTGACCACGAGGTGATACTCTGCATCCCGGTGCACGAACGCCGTCGCTCCGGAATCTACACGATTCATTGGTCCCCGATAGCATTCGATCGCCACCATAGTCCACGGAAGCGCGAGTCACTTGCATGATCGACGAGTGCCTGCAACACGTGGTCATCGAGCTCGCGCAAGAGGTTGCTTTTCCAGTAGTAACGGCGACCATGCGGGAATTCGGCATCGAACGCCTGTTGCCATTTGACATAGGGCATGGGTCGATCAAGTCGACCAATGGCGTTCCGAAGGCTCGCAGCGGCGCCACCACTTCTGCGCCAGTCGCAGGATCTCCAGGCCAACACACCGCGATCGCGATCATGCGCATGCCGGACTCCGCATCCGTTGCGATTTCGACATAGCAGTGAGTTCATCAGGTGCGGTGTGGGTGAATTCTCGATAGAACGCGAGCACCTCTGGCGTGTCGGTGAACTGGGTAAGCGATGAACCCGGCCAGCACGTCCGTCAAGGGATGCAGTGCGAATCTCGAACGAGACGGCGATCCCGAAGTTTCCGCCGCCACCGCGAATTGCCCAGAAAAGTTCGGGATGCTAATGGCATTCGTTTCGATGATGTCTCCATCAGCGGTCACAATCGTTGCACCCAACAAATTGTCGATCGCCATCCCATGTTTGCCGACAAGCCAGCCGATTCCACCGCCAAGCATGAGACCAGCGACACCTGTCGAGGCGATCGCACCGCCGGTTGTGGCAAGTCCATGCGCGGCGGTAGCGGCATCGACATCTCGCCAAAGCGCCCCGCCCTGTACCCGGGCGACACGCTTCACTGGGTCGACATCGACCGCACACATGTGCCCAAGATCCAGCATCACACCACCGTCAGCACACGGCGTGACCAGCAACATTGTGCCCTCCCCCCTTGATCGAGAGAGGATATCCGCACTCCCGTGCGAAACGCACGACCTGCTGGACATCTACTTCGTCGATTGCCTTCACGACAAACAGTGGGTGCCTGTCGATCATTCCATTCCAAACCTTGCGCGCTTCGTTGTATCCCGGATCCTCCGGGCCAATGACTTGCCCTCTAACTCGCTGTCGTAACAATGACACCGATATCGCGTGAGAAGATGATGACGCCGTCATCGAATGGGTTTGTGCCATCGAGTTATCCTCCTGGTGATCGCTCGCTACAGTTGGGAACCTGCATTACCAGGACTCTAGGCGCGAGGGCATCGCTACGTCATCGGTCGTTTGACGCAATTGCGACTCGACAGGAATGGGTTGAATTACCCATGATCGTTGCCTGAAGCCCGTGCTCTATACACCACGCAGTTGCCGCTGGCCTCGACGAAATGGAAAGCTTTGCATAGATGTTCTCAAGGTGGCGAGCAACCGTTCTGGGACTGATGAACAGTGCCTGACCGATTTCCTGGTTCGTTTTGCCCGCCGCAACAAGCACAAGAACCTGGGCCTCCCGCTCCGAGATGTATCAGGGAATTGCGGTTTGCACCGTATCCGATCCAACAGTGTGAACATCAGGAACTGCCCCCAACCGCACGAAAACGGCCTGCGGCCGCATCAAGTTCCTGTTCCGCAGCGCGTGTATCGCCCAGGATCTGGTATGCCCTTGCAATCAGGACTCTGAATGCGTGCCGCCTCATAGGGAGCATCAAGTGATTGCCATCGCTGCAATGCATCGTGGAGAGGAATGAGGGCGCCTGACGCATCGCCCTGGGCAAGGATGGTGACCCCTTTGTCTGCTGGGATGTTGCATCTGGCCCACTGCTGGCAAAATGCATCGCGATTTCGTCTATTTCGTCTGGCGGCAGCGATTGCGCCGTCCACGTCGCCACAGTTCGAGAGCAATGTCCACCTGGGCAATCAGGAGAGTCACACGTTCTGGTTGCCCGGCAGACCGTGACGCCAATGCTGCCTTGATTGATTTCAATGAACTTCGGCGAGTCGCCCATGCGCGAGCAAATGCAAGGCAAAGCCAGGTTGTGGGTCCTCGCCAATTTCCCGCGACTTCGCCGTATGCGTCAGCCGCAGCGGCAAGATTGCCACGCACCCGCTGCAACTCGCCAAGCTGATACTACGCCTCAGCCACGCATCCGATATCGAATCGGATCATCCCCATGCATACCACTTGGGCTTCCTGCTTCGGCAAGTCCCATTTCCCTGGAGATAGTGGACATGGGCACGATGCACGCGACAAATACCAAGAAACGGCCCATGTGCCATGAGTGATTCGCACCAGTCGGATGTCGCCCTGGTCCACGCGGCGGCGCGCGGAATGTCTCCCAGCTCGTGGCAAATTACCATCAAGTGGCAATAGATATTTCCTGCCCAATCAGGCCCGAGATCATCAGTCAGCGCAGCCAGCATCGCTTCGTCCAGCAGTTCCATGCCCCGGCGCACGTTCCCCTGCCTGGTGAGTGCCAGCCTTCGGACAGGATGCCGAGGGCAGTCAAGTTCGGATCCCTGAACCTCGCGCCTGATTCCTGTAGCTGCAATGCCTTGGTAATAACTGTGTCGTAATGCCGCTCGGCGTATGCCACTTCAATTTCCACATAGGTCAGTAAGCCTTTTCAACGCAATCGGCATCATCGACTTAGCAGCCGAAAGGCACGCGAAATCCATCCAGAGGCTATCGATTGTTCGCCACGCAATGCGAGGGTGTATCCGACGGAGACCGCGGCAATTACGGCGGCTCGTGGCTGGCCATCGTCGAGGTATACCGCGTATGCGGCCCTGAAGGCATCGACTGCTTCGTCAACGACCGAGCCACCACGCCGAATCCGCGAAAGCCATTGAGATCTTCAGCGTCAAGGGCGCCCTGCTTCGCGCCTCCAGGAATTGCTGGTGTGCGATCAGCCAGTCGCGCCTTGCAAATGCGTCGCGCGCTCTTGCAACGTAGCAGGCGCAGGAGAAAGTGCCATCGCCTCATGCCTTGACGACAGATTCTGACTGCCAACCCTTTGAAAATGATTGGCGGTCAGAATCGCTGAGGATGAGCAATGTCCCGGAGCGTGCAGGCTCGCATAGGCAATGCCCACTCGAACGGCCAACCGGGATGGTCGACGTTACCCTATCTTCTCACGTCGGTGGCGGCGGGTCATCGGCAATGCGTATTGGCCGATTCCGCATCACTCGCTGTCAGCCTCCACTGCGCCGAGTATGCCAAGGTCGAGCAATTGTCGCGTCAGGAAGGCGTTGTTGGCGAGGATCAGCTTGATCGCGTAGGTGGAAGCAGCTTCGGCCGCGGCGAACCCTGCGGTGTCGAGTTCCTGTTCAATCGACTTTCCGGATTTGGTCGACACTTCTGCGGCTTCCTCATGCAACAAATCGTTGAGATAGCCATACAGCTCGGTCTCGGTCATTCCCAGAATATCGGTGGCGGCGTGTTCTTCCAAGCGAAGCTCCCGTCTGCTCGATAGGCAAAAGCACATGACTCGCAAACGCGGTCAGTGTCGCGACCAGTACGAAGCTGGCGCAGGATGAATTGTGCACTGGGCATGAATGGCAACGCACATCGCCCAACCGACTATGACCCTACTCAACGATTGACCTTGCGATGGCGAACAGGGTTGCTATACTCAGGATGCCTGCGAGTTCGTTTTCGACGAGCGCCGTGAGCTACCCAGCGGGCCAAGTGCATCCTTCCTTTCAAGGCCCCAGTCACACTGGGGAAAGGAGCTACGCGCATGGCGTACGTGATCGCCCAACCGTGCATTGGCACCAAGGACGCTTCCTGTGTGGAAGTCTGTCCCGTCGATTGCATCCACTCGGATGACGACCAGGAACAGTACTTCATCAATCCGGCCGAATGCATCGATTGCGGTGTCTGTGCCGAAGTTTGCCCGGTCGAGGCCATTTTCTTCGAGGATGACCTGCCAGAGCAGTTCGCGAATTTCAAGGCGAAGAACGCGGCCTACTTCGGCTAGCCTCCACGTTCAGCATCAATCAATCCAGGTGAACAGCATTCCGGTTTCTTCCGGGATGCTGTTCATGTATATCAGGCCGCAGGTGTCGCAACCATGTCGTCGTCGGTAGTCGACTCCTCTTTGGGAAGCTCGGGCAAGGAGTAGCGCGCAGTCCAGATGGCATCGGCATTGATGATATAGATCGTCCCGGTGGACTCATCGACAATCACATCCTGGACTCCGTCGAACGGCTCCCTGACGTTCGCGTCCCCGGTAGAGAAACCGATCGGCAACTTCAACTGGACCGCGTGATTGCCTTCCAGATCGAACGCAACGATTCGGCCATCGTCGCCAATGTCGACTGCCACTGCCTGATAAAGGTATCCGGATCCCCCCCTGCCGACCAACGCTTCGGCAACATCGGGAGCGACATAGTCCGGCATTATCTCGGTTCTCAAATCTCCCTGATACATCTGCTGGACCGTACCATCCTCAAGTAGCACATAGATGTTCCCATCGATCGCCAGATCGGTCGCCCGTTCGATCTGGTCGCGGGCGCCAGTCAGCAACCAGTCTCTCGGCTCGGCCACCGTCTCGGATGTCTCGATCGGGAACCGATAGATCTGCCGATACTGGGCTTCCAACAGGTAGATCGACCCATCGAACGCCGCGATCGGGCCAGGAGTCCACTCCTGATTGTTGATGCGTCCAAGCTTGACCGCACGCCATTCCTGGGACTCCACGGGGAGCATGAATACCGTTTCGCCATCCGTTACATAGAGTCCCTTGGCATCGAATGCCAATCCCCACAGGCTGCCGACAGTCGAACCGTCGATTTCCTCACCTTGGGTGAGAATGGTCACCAGGTCCGGCCTGCTTCCATCCTGATTTGGACGATATTGATACAGGCTGCCAGCCACGAAAAACACACCAGCCGGCGTATAAACGCCTTGAACGGAAGCGTCCCCAAACTCCTCGGGCAACGACCCAATGCGCTGTACGTCACTCATGCGCACGACAGCAGTCGCGTCATCCAGCATTTCGGTCACCACCTGCTGCCGTTGATCGAGTGTTTCAGCGGGAACACCCATCTCGCGAGCGCGGTCGATTTCGCCTTGGGCGACCGCTAGCACTGCCGCCACCTCGGCATCATCGTCGGCATCCCGAGCCGTGACGATCCGTTGATCGATTTCCGCCAGCGTCGCATCGATGTCGACATCGGGAAGCAAGTATTCCTGCCGCACCCAGAGACCGCCCAATATCACTCCCGCAATAATCATCACCATGAGCGGCCAAATCCATGCCGATCCAATAATTGGCAACCGGGGGAGGTTGTGCCGCCAACTTGCATCGCCCATGTAATGGGTCTGGCCTCGGAAGAGGTCGACGCCGTGGGCGCCAGGTACCCCAAATTCGGAAATCTGCGACGGTTTGCGCCATGCGGCTTTCTTGTCCGGAGCTGGCTCGAAGAGCCCCCTGATTCGCTCCTGTCCACGAAACTTTCGTGTTGTCGTTGCTCCCGCCGTAGAAGTAACGGCGACCGTGGAGGTCGCCGCCATCGTTTGCGCACCTGCCATTTGAGGTGGCGTCGCCTTTCGGCTACGCGCCGCCGCCGGTCTCAATTGCCTGACCACGGCCTTGCTGTGACGCCAGTATTCCCTCGCGCGCTGCCGAACGTCAGAGATGGTTTGTATCTGCGCACTATTGGGGAGCGGAGGAAAGCTGATCACGGCGACCGCCGCTGTGGTCATGTCCCGCGAGATGACGACGTCCTTGAAGGTGTCCAGCACGATATCCGGATCGCGATGGTGGAGATAGGACAAATCGCGAATGGAATGCCCCGATCCAATCACGTCCTCGATGAATGCCCGGCCTGTTTCCGACGCGCAAAGAATAATCGCGTCTCCGGCACGAATCTCTGTCTGCGCCATGAGCGGGGCTGTCCACGATGCATAGCCAAGTGGCTCGGCCGCGTTCGTCGACAGATCTGGTTGCTCGTAGTTCGGAAACCACGATTCAAAATCGGGCAATGTGTAGATCAGGCCATCTTCGACCAGAAGAAGCTGACCGGGCGGCAAATGGGCGAATGTGGCGAACTGATCTTCGAACACGATCACCGTGGCCCCGATCAAGGGCGCGTCTTCGAGCCGGGTAATCGCTGATTCATGTGTTTTCCCAAAGACGACGGCATTGGCCGCGGCAAGTGAGCGGCCAAGCGCCTCATCCGCTGGCAGGTGCTGGAGCCGTCGCAACTCAGTGACGATAATCTCGCGTGCCTGGCCCGCCAGCTCTATCCCACTCCACGATCTGTCGAGCGGCTCGGTGGCTACGACGTAGCCCCGGCGTCCCGTGCCTGGAAACCCCGCCATATCCACGGTGATCCACTGGCGGGCATCCGCCGGGACACCACCGACCACTGAAAATCCGACCGATGTCGCAGGAGACAGCGTCATGACAACGAGCACCCGTTACGGTCCGGCCGTCGCGTCGTTTGCGTGTCTCCGGTGGTCTGGCAATTTGAGCAGGTACAAAGCGAAATCAAGAAGGCAACCGCCACTATCCAGCCTGGAATGTTCGAAACGAGCGCGCAACAGCCTCGCGCGCAGTGAAACCACACGTGTCGAGTATAGCGATCCAAATTGATCGGAGTCGAACGGAGATGCAGGACACTCGCCTTGTCTTCATTTCCAATGAAGACAAGGCGAGTGCGGAACTAACGCGGAAACGAAACCGACTGGGAATACATCTCATTGGGAGGCATCGGAATTGCAGCTGCGGAGGGAACCGACATGCGAGCGTCGCTGAGCGGGAGCGACCCGGTGTCACGTGGAGCGGCTGATGACCGCTCACGTGTAGGAGGGACTCGGCGACTACTGTCGGCCCGCGTTTGGACACGAACTGACACCAGCAGGCTCTCGGCGCGCTGACGGAGCTTCATGCCGATCGGACCGAGATCCTCAGTGAGCCTGATCGCGTGATCGAGAATGGTTGCCCCGTCGTTCTGGGCGCCCAGCGAAAGCAGGCGGGCGCCAACGTTGACCAACATCATCGCTTCGCCATAGGTGTCGCCAACCTCTCGAGCGATGTCGAGCGCCTCCTCGTAGGTTCCCATCGCGGCCGGCAGACTCGCCGCATCCTGAGCGACGGCCAGATGCTGGAGCGCCTGACCTAGCAGTGCGCGTTGATCGGGAATTGTCTCGGCGAGACTCGCCGCCTGTTCGAGCGCCTCCAGCGCAGCCTCATGATCACCCTGTCGCTGAGAAAGCCGTGCCAGTCTTCCATAGATCCGCACGGCGGCGGCTCGCTGATCTGTATCTGCGGCCAGCTGGAGCGCCTCGTCATAGAGGCGAATTGATTCAGCCGGCTGATCGGCTTCCATCGCCAGCGCACCAAGCGCCGACAACGTCTGGATTTCCGATTCGGATTGACCAAGCTCTCGATACAGGTCGAGCGCGTGGGCGTAGTACTGGCGCGCCTTGCCTGGTTCGCGATTCGACACATGGATCTGCCCAAGCAGACTAAGCATTCCGGCCTGCAAGTCGGGTTCGTCTGCGGTTCGCGCTGCCAGGATCGCCTGTTGAATCGCCTTCACCGCGTCGTCCGGCTGGTCGAATTTCCAAAGCGCTTCCCCGATACTCGCCAGCCATTGCGCCTCATGCGCGGCATCGTTGTTCGACCGCGCCAGGTCAAGCGCAAGCATCAGGTGATTCAACGCCTCCACCGGCATGTTCAATTGCGAGTAGGTAACACCGAGACCACCGTATGAACGCTGCTCAAGGAGCTCATTGCCAACGGACCGTGACAACTCGACCGCCTGCTCGTACGCGCCGCGCGCCGCTTCGAGTCGCCCTAGTGACAGCAAGGTCGATCCATGCTGCAGAGCATCCTGTGCAGCCGCGGGCTGATTTCCCCGCCGCACGTCGACACTCACCAGATCAGCCTCGCGATCCGCAACTTCCTGCATCCGGCCGAGTTCGCGCTCAACATTCGATAATGCTTCAAGGCAATGATTTTCGAGGGAGAGATCGCCAATCTGACGCGAGATCTCAAGCCCCTCTTCGTAGCGCTCAACCGCTTCTTCCAATTGGCCAAGCTGTACGAGGGTAGCTGCGTAATTCGCTACCAATCGACTCTGAATCGCAATGTCACCGGATCGCGAAGCGGCATCGAGGGCCTTTCGCTGCAATTGGGCGAGTGATTGTGGATCAAGCGTTGCACGCCGCACATCGATATCCCGGATCGTGGCTTCCGCCACCCCCTGAGCATAATCCAGGCGCTCTCCGGAGCGAATGGCCCGTTCGAACAGGTCCGATGCGCCCTGCACATCTCCATCCCGGCGCAGGAGATCGCCGAGCATGATCGAGGAATCGACTTCGTCCTCGGTATCCATCTGTTCCGGTCCAAGATCGACCTGCTGTTGGAGCAGTACTCGCGCCCGCTCCCCGTCACCGGAGGCGACCGCTCGCTGCCCGAGCCGTGCCAATGCCTTGCGCCCACCCTGCACGTACCCAGCCCTTTGTGCGGCTCGGTAGGCATCGCGCAATAGTTTCTCGCGCTCACGCCCCGGGTCTTCGGTCGGCAGCAGGCTATCGAGCCGAAGTGCGGCATCGACGGTCTGGCGGTCAAATCCCTTGGCGTGGGCGGCCGCATGGGTCAGCCTGGCCAGCACGGTGGCGAACTCGCGGTCCGACTCGATTCGCTCGTCGATGATTTGATCGAGTACCTTGAAGTCGTCATCGGAGAGCGCATCGAGAACGGCCGGATGCCGTACTTCGCTAACGGCGCCCGCGATCGACCGGCGCCTTCCGACGACCTCACGAGAAATCTGTACCAGAACTCCACTGCCGCCGCGCCGACCCTTGCCAGCAAGCTTTTCCATCCAGCTACTCACCACGCACGCTCCTCACTCATTGCCTGGGCGAGCGCATCGAGCGTCAGATTGCCACCCGATACGATGACCGCCACCTTTTTCCCGGCGAACGACGCACGTCGTTCATAGGCCCCTGCCAACCCCGCCGCGCCAGCTCCCTCAGCCAGCACCCGAGTGGTCTCCAACAACGTCAACATAGCCCGCTTGAGGTCGGCATCGGAAACCACCATGATATCGTCTACCCGATCCCAGAGCAGTTGAGCAGGCATCGCGAATGCCTCCCGGGTCGCGATACCCTCGGCAAAGGTGTTCGTGGATTCGAACCGCAACAACGATCGAGCCTTCCACGATTCGAAGACTGCTGGTGCACCGGTGGACTGAACGCCCACAACCTGCAATTCCGGCTTGATCCCCTTGCCCGCCAAACATGCGCCACAAAGACCGCTTCCACCTCCGATGGCAACAAATATCGCGTCGACGTCCGGTTCTTCTTCCAATATCTCCAGGGTGTGGGTGGCGACACCCGCTACCAGCATGGGTTCGTTTGCTGAGTGAATGAATACCGCTCCAGTACGTTCAGCATACGCCTGTGCTTCAAGGAGGCAATCGTCAAAATCACGACCGAAGTGGATCACCTCGGCGCCGAGTCGTCGCATCGACGCGACCTTCAACTCATTGGCCCCTTCTGGCACGAGCACAACCGCCTTTGTTCCGTAAACCCTGGCAGCGTAGGCCATTGACTGACCATGATTGCCGGTGGAGGCTGCTACAACGCCTCGGGATCGAGCCTCGTCGCTCAGCTGGCTCATGTAGAAGAGCCCACCTCGTACCTTGAACGCGCCAGTTGGCAACATGTTTTCGCATTTGACGAGTATTTCGCAGCCCATTCGCTCGGAAAGCGCTTCCGAACGCAGGAGTGGGGTGGGAAGGAGATGTCGTCTGACCACTGCACGCGCCCGATAGACATCGGCGAGCGTCGGCAGTGGACCATCCCAGACCGCCACTTTGGTTGAACTTCCCATCTCAAGGGAGTCGTGCATCGTCACTGATTTCGCCCACGTCCAGCATGTTCTGCCTGTTGCCAGAATCATGCACTTCGAAGCCAACCGAGGTATGGCAATACATTGTTGGTGCGGGAGCAACGGGTGAATGCCAGCGGGGATTGGCTACCTGACAGTCGGGCTCGCTTTTTCAGGAGTCGATCCAGAACCGTCGATTTCATTGCATCAGCAGTGTAGCACCATGCGAAGACAGGAAAAACCTGTTCCAATTTGTCACAACATGAAGTTCGAAACCGTTTTACCTGCGAATGCTGTTCCTGGCACTACCGATTTCCTAATTGTCATCGTGTAAGCTTGTTATCGATCGGGCCGGAAGCACTCGGGAGACAACACCATGAGCACAACAACCACATTTGAAGAACGCGTCGAGCGCCGAATGCGACAGTCCGATTCGCTCCTGTGCATCGGTCTCGACCCGGTGCTCGACAAGCTTCCTGGACACTATGCCCCAACCGTAGAGTCGGTCGTCCATTTCTGCCAATCGATCATCGACGCAACCCATCCGGTGGCAGCCGCATACAAGCCCAATCTTGGATTTTTCACCGCGCTCGGTCGGCCTGGCCTCAATGCGCTCTGGGCCGTTCGGCACTCGATCCCATCCGATGTACCAGTCATCCTTGATTGCAAGGTTGGCGATGTCAGCGAAACCGCCGCCGCCTACGCCCACGGCTGGTTTACGGAGTTCGGGTTCGACGCGATCACCGTCAGTCCCTACCTTGGCGAAGATGCTGTCGCTCCTTTCCTTACATACGGGGACAAGGGAGTGATCATCCTCTGCAAGACCAGTAACACCGGGAGCGGGGATTTCCAGGACCTCACTATAGACAACGGCGAACCGCTCTTTCTTCGCGTAGCCGATCGTTGCCAGCAGTGGGACCACCAATATGCGGCGTCGGTCGGCCTCGTTGTCGGAGCTACCTATCCGGAACAATTGAAGGCGATTCGCCAAAGGGTAGGCGATCAGGTGATCTTGCTGCCTGGGGTCGGCGCTCAGGGCGGCGACCTGGAAGCGTCGTTGCAAGCCGGACTCAGCTCCACTGGGACGGGGCTGTTGTGCTCGGCATCGCGCGCCGTCATTTTTGCGGACTCTGGGCAAGACTTCGACGCGGCGGCGCTTGATGCCGCGAAAACCTTGCGCAGCCAGATCAACGACGTCCGGGCTGCGATCCGGACCTAGCCCGGCGTCGGAATGCATCCAGCGGTTACGGTCATACGTAGTTTGAACATGGGGACGGAATGTCGATCGCCAGGTCGATTTGAAGAGAGAGTCGGGAAGTTAGCGCATGAAGCCTCTGCGGATGACCAGGCCGACCCGGTTCGGGACACGGCTCACCACTATGATCGTGATTGTTTTAATCTGTGTGCCCCTTCATTTCGGGGCTGCGCCTGCGTTGGCGAACAATTCCCTCGCCGACCGACTGGGCATTCCCGAGGGATACATTCCGCCGGACTTCGGTCAAACCGCACTTCGGGTGTTCGTTCCTGAAACGAGACACACCGTATCTGGCACGATGCTCGATTACTGGCGAGCCAACGGCACGTCGTCCGTTTATGGCAACCCGATTTCCGAGGTCTTCGGGGCGCCGAACGGTCTTTATAGCCAGGCATTCGAGCGAGGTGTGTTCCAGTATCATCCTGACTGGACGATGACCGACAACCCAACTGTCCGGCTCATGCCAACCGGACGTCAAGCACTCACCGACCGCGCCAGTACAACCCGGGCCGACGGTCGCCGTACCGGTGGTGATCGACGGCTCTCAGCATGGACGCCTGGATCTGGCCAGGAGTCTCGCGCGAGCGAAGTCCTCAATGCTGGTGGCCGCTTCAGCGATGAAACGGGATTCTCGATCGCGGGTGATTTCGGACAGTGGTACGACAGTCACGAAGGCTGGTTTTACCTTGGCGCACCTATTAGCGAACCGATGCGCGATCGCGGAATTACTGTGCAATATTTCGAGAACTCTATCCTCATTGCAGATGGCATCAATGTCTACCCAGCTCCGCTGCCGGCCGAACATCCCGAGCGATACGGAATCGACACAACTCCCGTCGACCAGGGTGATCTCCCGGTGTTCGACGAGGCGCTATTCCTGAACAACTGGAATCCTTATGGTGTGGACGCATCAACCATCCCCGGGCGCAAGCGGATCGAGGTGAGTATCAGCCAGCAAACGCTGACGGCGTATCAGGGCAATCAAATCGTACTCCAAACTCTGGTGAGTACGGGTGTGGAACCCAACCACACCGAAATCGGCGCCTTTCACGTCCGGATCAAATATCCGGTCAAGGACATGACCGGAGTCACCGACGGCAGTGGCGCCGTGACTTCGGTGGGCGAAGGCGCGACTGAGGGCAACCAGTACCTTGTCCAGGATGTCCCCAACGTGATGTTCATCAACTACGAAGCCGAAGCTTTGCATGGCGCGTACTGGCACAACAATTTTGGCCAGCGGATGAGTCACGGGTGCATCAATCTCCCACTGGATGTCGCGGCCTATCTTTACGATTGGGCGCCTCTCGGCACAGCAGTCACCGTCTACGAGTAGTCCGACGGCATGCTACGATCAGTTGCACCACGTTCCCAATCGTGGAACGTGGTGACTTCCATCACCTCAAGGGCGATCCACTCGACATCATTCCTCCAGAGGCTGCTTTTTGGTCAAGCCATTCCACACCAATCCTGATCGCATCTCGCCTGGAAACCGAACCATGCGAGTCATTGCGTTCGCCAACCAGAAGGGAGGCGTCGGCAAGACCACCACTGCGGTGAATACCAGCGTGGTGCTTGCCCAACGGGGCCTCCGGATCCTGCTGATCGACCTCGATCCACAAGGCAATACCACCTCCTCATTGGGTGTCGACAAGTCGGCTCTCGATTCCACGGTCTATGACATCGTGATCGACGCGGCGGCGATCGCCGATGTGGCCATTCAGGCTGTCCGCGACAACCTGGATCTGCTGCCCACCACCGCGATGC
The DNA here is from genome assembly GCA_963763125.1 of uncultured Chloroflexia bacterium. Classification (GTDB taxonomy): domain Bacteria; phylum Chloroflexota; class Chloroflexia; order Thermomicrobiales; family UBA6265; genus JACCYX01. The sequence goes on along the minus strand of CAVXMV010000005.1, from coordinate 2,339,904 downwards.
TTGCGGCCGCCGAGGTCGACCTGGTTTCGGTTGTCCATCGAGAACGGCAGCTCAAGGGAGCGCTGGCAGCGGTAACAGCCAACTACGACCTTGCGATCATCGACTGCCCTCCCTCCCTGGGATTGCTTACTGTCAACGCCCTGACCGCCGCCGATCACGTCATTGTCCCGATCCAATGCGAATTTCTCGCTCTTGAAGGAGTCAGCCAGCTCATCACCACAATCGACCTGGTCCGGCGCCAGCTCAACCCGGATCTCGACCTGCTCGGCGTACTGATGACGATGTTCGATGCCCGCACGAATCTGTCCTCCAGCGTAGTCCAGGAGGTCAAGCGATTTTTCCCGGATCGAATTTTCGATACAGTGGTCCCGCGCTCGGTTCGACTGGCCGAAGCACCAAGTTATGGTCAGTCAATCGCTGAATACGATCCGGCCTCACGCGGTGGCCAAGCGTATGTCGATTTCACTGAGGAACTTATCGCGCGGCTCGGACTACAGTAGGATTGGTTCAGCACACGGGCGGACTTGCTCACGCCCTTCCCCGCGCCCTCGCTACACATTCAGGAGATCCCAATCCATGAGCATCGGCACCCAGCCAACACAGGAAACCATCGTTGACAATGGCGTATCCGAGTATTCCACCCGCGCCATGCGCTCAGACAAGTTCGTCGGTCTAGGCCTAACGTTCGACGATGTCTTCCTGCTCCCGGCACGGTCTGATGTGTTGCCCCATACGGTAGACACCAGCACTCGCATCGCGGGAGACATCAGGCTCAACATCCCCCTCCTGTCGTCGGCAATGGACACGGTCACCGAAGCGCGCCTGGCAATTGCGCTGGCCCGCGAGGGTGGAATGGGTATTGTCCATCGCAACCTTTCCATCGACGATCAGGCCGCCGAAATCGACAAGGTGAAACGTTCCGAGTCGGGAATGATCGTGGAACCGGTGACACTTGGTCCGGACCAGCCAATCAGTGATGCGCTGGCTGTGATGGAGCGCTACCACATCTCCGGCGTGCCGATTACCGACGCGTCTGGAAAACTGGTAGGCATCCTCACCAATCGCGATTTGCGCTTTATCCAGGACACCGATCAGAACATCTCGAACGTGATGACCCGCGAACGCCTGATCACCGCCCCAGCCGGAACGACACTCGATCAGGCCAGCGAGATCCTTCACCGACACAAGGTGGAGAAGCTTCCGGTGGTCGACGAAAACGGCTACCTGACCGGTTTGATCACGGTCAAGGACATCCAGAAGAAAATCCAGTACCCGAATGCGACAAAGGATGCGCGCGGCCGGCTTCGCGTTGGCGCCGCGATTGGCGTTGGGAAAGACGCTGAAGAACGAGCCCATGCCCTGGTCGCAAAAGGGGTCGATCTCTTGATCGTTGATACGGCCCATGGCCATAACGTCGGCGTGATCGAGATGGTGCGCTACCTCAAGAGCCAGCTCCACATCCCGATCATGGCCGGGAATATCGCCACCGGGGCGGCAGCCGAAGCACTGATCGATGCTGGAGCCGATGCAGTGAAGGTCGGAATTGGCCCGGGGTCAATCTGCACGACGCGCGTTGTGTCCGGCACAGGCGTGCCCCAGATCACGGCAATCTACGAAACAGCCAAGGTGGCCGGTCCCCGTGGGATCCCGGTGATAGCTGATGGTGGCGTCCAGTTTTCTGGAGACGTCGCGAAGGCGATCGCTGCTGGAGCCGACTGCGTGATGCTCGGCAGTCTCTTTGCTGGACTCGACGAGAGCCCGGGTGAGGTGATCATCTTCCAGGGCGAGCGCTACAAGGAATACCGTGGCATGGGCTCGCTGGGGGCGATGAAAGCACGCTCCTTCTCCAAGGATCGCTACTTCCAGGAAGACATCGGCAATGTCTCCAAGCTCGTACCCGAAGGTATCGAGGGACGTGTCGCTTACAAGGGCTCACTGGCTCCATTGGTCTATCAGTTGATCGGTGGATTGCGGTCGGCCATGGGGTACGTTGGTGCGGCGACGATCGACGCCCTCAGAAACGATACCCAGTTCATCCAGGTCACTGCCGCCGGGTTGCGAGAAAGCCATCCACACGATGTCGCTGTCACCAAGGAAGCTCCCAACTACCGCGTCGGCGGCAATTCCTGAGCGACAACTGACTGACCGGGATCGAAGCATCCTCGAATTATTCAATCTGGATCATGTGGCCACTGCCCATTTGGGCTGCGCCGAACTGGCGGGTTTCGCCATCCGCGCAGTGAGGGTACGGTGAGGACATCGTTGCGATCGACCGCAACGCCACCGTCCTACTGTCGCATAAGCTTTCGCAGGAAAGGCACCTTGGATGACAGCAATCGATTTTTCATCGGCATTTGGAGCGCGCGCCCTTGAACGACTCCGCAATGAGCAAGTCGTCTGGCTAACTACCGTCAATGCGAAGGGCGCGCCACAACCAAGCCCCGTCTGGTTTTTGTGGCAAGACGATGGGATCAACATATACAGCCAGCCAGCAACACCCAAGGTACGAGCAATCGAAGCTAATGGAAACGTGTCGCTGAACTTCAACGCCACCGAGTCCGGAGGCGATGTGGTGGTCTTGCAGGGATCGGCCGAGATCATCACGGCTGGTCCAACGGCGGCGGACGTTCCCGCGTTTGTCCAGAAGTACGCAGGTGGATTCGAATCACTGAGCATGACACCGGAGGATTTTGCCGGTTCGTATTCCGTACTCATTCGGGTCGTTCCATCGCGACTCCGCGGGTTCTGAGGCCATCGCAATCAGGTACGGCTGAACTCGCTCATGACGTCAAAGGGATCGGGCATGCCGGGGCGGGGTACAATCTTCCGATCCCTTTGTTTGCGTGAAAGTACGATTATTTGAGCGATTCAGGTACCTTTTTCCGTCCACCAATAGATCAGCAACCACGTTGGCCAGAGCACAGAGCGTGGCCACGCATCGCGATTTGGGCGGCATCGCAGATTCTCCTGTTTATGGCCCTGTTCCAGGTCTACAAGATGGTCCGCAAGACCTACATTACCCGGGCCGAAAAGGTTGCCTACGACAACGCCCTCGACGTCCTCCGTGTCCAGGGACAAATGGGTCTCAACTTCGAACTTGATTGGCAACGATGGGTGCTTGACCAGGGCGACCTGATCAAGGTGTTCAACAACATCTACGCCTACTACATGTATGGCTTCTACGCCTGTGCCATTCTCCTGATGATCATGTCCCCGGTGCGCTACCAGTATCTTCGCCGGGTATTCATCACCAGCATGGTCGTCGCCTTGCCGTGGTACATCATTTATCCCCTGGCGCCGCCACGATTCATGGACCCGCACGGCTGGCCATTCGTCGACACGCTGGCTGTATACGGCCCGAATTACTTTAGCGAAAGCGGACTGGTATCGGCGAACAGGTTCGCGGCGATGCCGAGCATGCATTGTGGCTGGAGCATGATCGCGGCAATCATGCTCAGCGCGGCGATTCCCTGGAAATGGCTTGGCCGAACACTCGGGGTGTTTCTCGCCCTCCTGCTCCCCGTAACCGTGATCGTCACCGGCAATCATTACTGGCTGGATGTGATCGGGGGATGGATCGTGGTCGGCCTCTCACTGCTCATCAACCGAATGCTTCCGTTCCCACTGCCAATTCGCTGGCCATGGCGGGCAACGCAACCGGCAGGGGTCCATCCCATTTCGAGCTAGTGCTGGCCAGACAGGTCACCGCAAAGCCACGGCCTCACCTGTGTTCTGGTCCGGGCAACGTCGATCCCATCGCCGGAGACATTCCCACCAGGATCAGAGCTTACTGATTGTTATCGAAAATAGCCGACTTTAGGTGTTGACTTCGGGTTGTCTGGCAGGTATGATGCTTTTGTGCTTGGGAGAGGTTCCCATGCGCCGGACGACGCAAGAGGTCAATTCGCTCGCTCGGAACCAACAGAGAATCCATGACGTTCAGGAAGGAGGAAAACTCAATGATGCAGATGCCTAACATCCGCGCACAGCGGCAGGCCTATGTTTCCGCTGCTTTCCACAACCTGAAGTCTCCCCAGCTTGGTGTAATCACCGCCTGACCGGCGTGATGTTCGCAAGCGTGCAGACTCGGGTTGTTGATCAGCCCGAGTCTTTTTGTGTGCGCCGTTTCGATGATGCTCAAGGCGCACGCTTCCAGGTTCTTCAGACCTGACCTGCAAGACTCCACCGGGCAATTCAACACAACGAACAGCTGGATATCTTTCCCAAACTCTTAAGTTTGGGTTGGAGAGAGTGTGTCTTTCAGCAAACAAGGAGTTTCGATGTTTCCACAATTTCCAACGTCAACGTTGATTGACTTCACACAGGAAACTCACCGCGCATTGACGCGGGAGACCAAACCGGCAAGCCGCATGGACATCCACCGCCGCCAACTGGAGTACAAGAAAATGCATCACATCGATGTCATGACCCTCGACCTGCGTGAGCAGGATATGGAGCAGAAACTCGCCCGGCGCCGAATGGTTGTCGAGGCCCGTGGTTCCCAGGTGTCAATCACCTCAAGGTTCCGCAAATCTATTGGCTGCACGCTGATTTCAATCGGCGAGCGCATTCGACCGGAAGTCGCCCAGAGCGATCCAACGTACAATGCCTGACCTTCGAATCCATATCCAAAAGCGGCGCAAAGACCTGGACGGCTCGACCGTTCAGGTCTTTCGCTGTTCACCAAAGACGAGTCCTCTTGCCCTCGGGGTTGCCCCAGCTACCATGCCGGTGCCAAACTGGACATCGTTGACACGAAGGAACGCGTGATCCCGCATCGTGTGCGGCCGATCTGTTCCCGCTCGCTGGGATCGCACCTCCATGACCCGCATCATTGGCTTCTTCAATCAAAAAGGCGGCACCGCGAAAACGACCAGCACCCTGAATGTGGCTGCCGCGCTCGCTGAAAGCGGCAAGCGCGTACTCACTGTGGACCTCGATCCGCAGGCGAGCCTGACAATGGCAACCGGGATCGACGTTACGGCGATCGATCTTTCGGTGTACGACCTGCTGCTCGACGACCGGGTTGGCATCGCGGACCTGGCCCTGGCGACCACGATCAGTGGCGTTGAGATTCTCCCCTCTCACCCGGACCTCGCCGCTGCGGAGCTCGAGTTGCTGAACGTGCTCGAACGTGAGCGCCAACTCGACAATCGCCTGCGCGCCGCCGATCTGGCGTCGTACGACTACGTGCTGATTGATTCGCCGCCTGCGCTGAATATCATTTCGATTAACATCCTGGTTGCAATCCGCGAACTCGTGATCCCGATCGAACCGCATCCGCTGTCGATCATGGTCCTCCAGCGGCTGTTTGAAACGATTGGCCGTATCCAGCGCCTGAATCCTGAACTCGTCGTTCTCGGCTTCCTCCCGACGAAGGTGCATCACTCGTCGCGGTTGGCGGCCGACATGTTGCTCACGCTTGAAGAGCGTTTCCCCGATTTGCCATTGTTGCCATCCGTCCCACTCTCAGTGAAGGGCGCCGAATCGACGGCGGAACGAACGAGCGTGCTCCAGTACATGCCCAAATCGTCGATCGCTGCCGCCTATCGCGATGTCGGAGCCTGGCTGGAGGGTGTTGATGCGGCCTCGGTCACGGAACACGTGACGGTGAACCGATGACTGAATCCACCCCACGCCCGCGCAAGCGATTCACTGTCGACGCACTCTTCAGCGATACCAGACCTCAGGCGGCGGGAGTGAGGGATCTCACCGAGGCGAAGATCATCGACCTCACCCGGATCCAGCCGGATCCGGCTCAGCCGAGACGTTCGTTCGATCCGGACAAACTCACCGAGCTCGCCGACAGCATCAAGGTCGAAGGTGTGCTGCAACCGATTGTCGTGCGTTTCGATGTCGAAAATGACCGGTATGTAATCGTTCACGGTGAACGCCGCTGGCGTGCATCACGGATGGCTGGATTGTCGAGTCTCCCGGCCATCGTGCGCGACGTTCCAGTCGAGCGGCGGCTGGTTCAGCAACTCATGGAAAACGTGATTCGCGACGATCTCAATGCGGTCGATCGCGCGGCAGCGCTGCGCGCGTTGCGTAGCCAGCTTGGCGATCCGGCGTGGGATGTCGTGGCGGATGCGGTCGGCATCAAGCGGAGCCGGCTGTTTCAATTGCTTGGCACCGGCAAATTGAGCGCCGAAGCGCAACAGGACATCCAGGAAGGTCGTCTCAGCGAGAAACAAAGCCGTGCATTGCAGGGTCTCTCGGAGGTGAAACAGGCGGTTTTGCGAGACATGATCGTGGCCGACGACCTGTCGGCACCGGCTGCGATGCGCCTGTCGCGCGCATTTCGGGATGTTGAAATCTCCCCGGCGGACGATCCGGTGCGTGCAGCGGCGGCACTGGCCGAAGTCCGGGGTTTCGTGTTTGCAAGCAGTCCCGATCAGGTCACCAGGCAAACCTCCGTGCTTCTCCAGGCAATTCGGCGCGCTGCATCGGGTTCTGCCGCCGACCGGGATCGGCTGAAACACTTGGCAATGACCGTGGACTCGCAAACCTTCAAATCCGAACGACTCGATCAGGATCTCAACTCCATCGCGAAAACCCTGGCCACGCTGCCAGTCACAACTGCGGCACGATCTCCCGAGATTCTCGCCAACCTTCGTGATCTCCAGGAGACGCTGGCGGAATTGCTTGCAAGCACCTCCACCGAGGATCGTTAGCAACACAAGGGCCGCAGGCTGGGAAGCGCTGCGGCCCGGTTGAATTCGAATTCGATAATTGTCACCAGTTATGTTTGGTGGAGTCAATGGTTGGGCGTGAATCGACACCGTACCGCGCTGCCAGAAGCGCCAGGAGTACAAGCCCAAACACCATGATTGCAACAGTGAAAATCTCCATGATGCCACCTCATTCGACGGTTCTGACCGCCACCTAGCGAATGAAGCCAGTCCGCGAAAAGTGATCGACTTCCCAGTGTGCCCGCTCGGCGAGTGCTGCTTCTCTTGCCTGGCGGTCGAAATACTGCTGTTCGGCTCTTGCCTGGGCGTCTTCCGGTAGTCGTTCGAGTCGAATGCTGATCGAGAGCCGACGACGTCCCAATGAAAGTATGTTCACGGTTACCCCTTGCCGGGACTGACGCATGTGGATCGAGGATCCATCGCAGTCACCAGTTCCTGGATGCTCTGGCCAATCGTTCCGCGACCCGAGCGGTGGGGGAAGCCGGCGTTTCCGACCCGTTCGCTGTCGTCACCAATAGAACGCTTCAGCCCACTGTGTGTGAGACATTCCGCACATCAAAATCGTGGAGATTTGATGTCCCGGTGTACACTCCGACGTTGAAATGTTCGAGCTCATCGCGTATCGGATTTCCCAACGTTGAAGCGTATTCCACTCGTTCCCGCCTTCTTGCTGTCCGCCCTCCTGCTGGTCTCATGTGGCCTGGTATCAGCCGATCCGACGCCAACGCCGGAACCAACCGCGACCGTGTCGCCGACGCTTCCGCCGGATGCAGTCACGGTCGGGGACCTTGTAGCCGGCGTGGAGGCAGCATGGTCGACCGTGACTTCAATGAGGACGACGTTCTGGTCGGCGGAGGTTTCAACTGTCGGAACCCCGGCGGCCGATGGCGTTGTTACGATCGAGGAGGTCGTGATGCCGTCGAATCGGCACGTTGTGCAGGAGACCGATGGAGTAGTCACCGATGAGCAACTCGTGGTCGATGGGCGGATTTACATGAAAGGCACCCTCGTTCCGGCCGCGATTGCCCCGATGGTCGACACCAACACCTGGGTTGAGGTCGATCCCGCCGCTGCGACCTCCGATTCGCCGGCAGCAATGCAGGTGGCCTATCTCCTCAGCCCAGTCGTCTCGCCATTTGCCGGCGTGTCGACCGAGACGCGCGGCATGTTGGCCACGCCAATCGGCGATATCGAGGTCGACGGGCGCACGTGCCAGGGATTCACATTTGGCGATGCGGCAGGCATCACCTACGAACTGACGATCGATGAACACAACCTCCCCTGCCGCCTGATCCAGACCGCAGGCGGGTACGCAAGCGTCACCGCCTACGCATTCAATGTGCCCGATCTCACGTTGACCGCGCCGGAGATCGCCACCCCTGCTGCTGACTAGCCTGAACCTGCCTTGACGGTGAGCCAACAGATGCATGCATTGCGGGCTGATGGTTGTATCCTTCCAGACATGCGCGTAAACACGCTGATGGTGGACTCACCTTCGCTGTTGAAAGGATCAGGATGATGGATCAGGGAACCTTGCGGTCTGGTTTGAGGGTCACGATGACCCTTGCGCTGGTCTGCGCCTTTGCAGGGTCACTCGTTGCCTGGAGCACGACAGCCAGTGCTTCGAGTGGCGCTCAGCACTCTCGCCTTGCCGTCGCGGCCCAAGCTGAGACACTGACGACGGAAGAACTCGTCAAGCAGGTCAATCCAGCTGTAGTCACGGTCTACAACCTCACCACGCTTGAGGATGGTCTTGGCGAGGCCGAATCTGTCACCCAGGGCTCCGGTACGGGATTCGTGATCGACGACGATGGGCACATCGTCACCAATTGGCATGTCGTCACCGGTGGCAGCCAATTCGCCGTGGCACTCTACGATGGCACGGTGGTCGAAGCCGAGCTGATTGGGGAAGACGCGCGCGACGACCTCGCGGTGGTCAAGATCGATCCCGATGCCGTGCTCAAGGTCGTGCCGTTGGGCGATTCCGATACCCTCGAACCGGGGGAGCCAGTGGTCGCAATCGGCTCGCCGCTCGGCGCGTTTACCAACACGGTCACCGCCGGAATTGTGAGTGCTCTCCATCGCGACGACCTCGGCAGATTACAGGGCAACTGCCAGAACTACTCGAACCTGATCCAGCACGATGCGGCGATCAATCCAGGCAATTCGGGCGGTCCGCTGTTCAATCTGCAGGGTGAAGTGATCGGCGTCAACACACTTGGACTACCGGTGAGTCAGGATGGCACTCCCTTGCAGGGACTCTTCTTTGCCGTCCCCAGCAACCTTGTTAAAGTGATTGCCGAGCAGCTTATCCAGGATGGCCGCATTTCCGCACCGTACCTGGGGATCGGTAACCTCGTGATCGATCCGGGTCTGGCTGCCGCGAACAATCTCGAAGATGTCGACGGCGCGATTTATGTTGAGTCGGTTTCGGAGGACAGCCCGGCAGAGGAAGCGGGCCTTCGCGAAGGCGACATCATCCTCGCTGTCAATGGCAAGCCAATCACGATGCAGGAAGGGCTGCCGAACATCCTGCTCGACTATGCGCCAGGCGACACCGTCGAGCTCACGATCCTGCGCAACGGTAACGAACGGAGTGTGGATCTGACGTTCGGCAATCTTCCCCAGGCCATCCTCGATGCTTGCACATTGGAATAAGTGAGCGGCAACCTTGCGTCTGGTGAGCGGTGAGGCTTCAAATTACTAACGATTGCCAATATCGACGGCGGACCGAAAGAACTCGGTCCGCCGTCGACGTGTATCCGGCCAGTTTCACCCTGTGAAGAATTGCCTGAAGGTTGGCCCTGGGCCACCTCAGCGACGGGCATCCCGGTCGCCAGCAATCGGATCGCTTCTTGCCTGAATGTCGGTGAATAGCGCCGCCATCATCTCTTCCCCACCAGGAAAGGATGACAGTCCACTGGACGTTCGGACGCTAACTCGCTTGGAAGAGGGATGCATTCGGCAGGATCACCAGCATCCAGCCTCTGACACCGTCGGAGACTCACGAAGACACCGACAGATTTCCGGAGCAAACTCAGCCTGGCTCCTCCGCTTCCGACGTAGAGGAGTGTCCTCGTACGGACACGAAGTTGCTGAGTTGACGTGTGTGACACGTGCCACTTGTCGTCCGGAGGGCGACACCTGACGGGCAGACGCCATCAGGGTCGCCCTCCGTTGCGACGAAGTGCAGGTGGCTCAGCCGCCGTTCGAGTCGTTCGCGTCGTTCGGGTCGGTGCCGTCGAAGACCTCCTGGCCGTCGTCGCTGCCGTCGCCGTCGGTGTCGGGGTTGTCGGGATCGGTGCCGTAGACGTCCGTCTCATCATCGTCGTAGAGACCGTCCCCGTCGCGGTCGGGCCGCTCCGTCTCAGTGTCCCCGGTGGATGTCTCCTCCTCCGGCGTCACCATCTCTTCCTCCGACGGCGCGTCTGGGGCCGGCCCCGTTTCCACGGCGTCCGGCTCGGGTGGGGCGCCGGAACCCGGCTCCTCCTCAGCTCCCGTCTGCTCCGGGGCGACCGCGTTCGCACAGGCAGGGTCCTTGCGCTCCTCCGCGAGGGCATTGTCCTCGGCGACCAGATCCCGCATCTCCGGCGTCACGCAGACGAGATCATCGGGCGTGATCACGCGCCAGACGTAGCCCGATATGCACTGGTCGGGACCGAACTCACAGTCCTCGGTGGCGCAGGCAGGGTCCTTGCGCTCCTCCGCGAGGGCATTGTCTTCCGCGACCTGGTCCCGCATCTCCGGCGTCACGCAAACCAGGTCGTCGGGCGTCGTCACGCGCCAAACGTAGCCCTGCAGGCATTGATTGGGCCCCCACGGGCAGATTGACGCCTCGGCGGGAGCGGGGGGAGCGGCGACCGGCGGCGTCCCAGGTTCTTGCCCGAACCAGGCGCACGCGTAGCCGTCGGCCACCCAGCCGCCCAGCGCGCCCCAGGAGTAATCCGTCCAGATCCCATTGTTCAGCATCACGTCGTCGTGGGGGGCACTCCCTTGCCACCACGACAACGCCTGCTCGGCGGTGATCGCCGGGCTTGCCCAAGCCGAGATCTCGTAGCCTCGACCAGGGTAGCCGGCGATCTCGTTCGGCTTGTCCCACATCACGGGCCACGTTGTCTCGTCGTTGGAGTCATAGCACCCGCCCGTCCAATTCCCGTTGTCCGACCAACTATGGAGGTTGCCGTTGCAGGCGTTCTCGGGATGGTTGGCCACGATGTCAGCGACGTGCGCCTGCGCCACCCGCGTCAGCTCGTCCGAGACCGGGATCGCAGGCAACCCCTGGGCCTGGCGGTAGGCGTTGATGGCCTCGGCGACCCCGGCCGTGGTCGATTGGGCCGCGGCGGAGGGCGCCCGGTGCGTGCCCAGCAGCAGCGCCCCGATGCCGGCGCCGAGCAGTCCGCGCAGCACCTGGCGCCGGGTGGTCGTATCCGCAAGCACCCCGGAGTCGGTAGCGGTTACGGCGTTACGGCGGGAGAGTCGACGCTGAGCCAAGCGCTGAGTGATGCGATCGAAGCGGGAAGCGTCCATGGCAACCTCCAAGGGGGAAATGGTGAGGCGACAACAACTGGACCCGAGGTGTGGCCCGATGAGGGCACGTTCCTCGCATCATAGCAACCCAGTCCGCAAATCTCTAGAGCCTGTTACGGACTTCAGGGCACACTGAGGACGGGAAGGACCTGCTTCCACATGGGCATCATTAAGGCAATCAGGTGAAAGCCCTTCAGAACATCGGTCAAGCGCTCCTGATCGCGGGCCAAGCGCCAGAGTCGGCTCATCCAGGCGAAGCCCCGTTCAATCACCCAGCGGCGATCCAGCGCCGGGACTGATCGTAGACGGCACGCCACGGGTGCAAGTCGTTCGGAATGAAGCGCCATTGGGGACCGGCCCGGCCGATGTAGCGCAGACCGGTGCAGACCTCACGCAGATCATGGTGCCGTTGGGGCGCATCAGGGTCACCCAGGGGGCGAGAACGACCCATTCGTCATCGGCGACATCAGTTGGTTATGGGTGCGAGGCATCGTGTCCATGCCGCCGATCGTATGCCACCCCATGCCCAAAGTGCAGAACAGGCTCTAGCGGTCTTGTGTCCGAGACGAAGCCGGCGGGTGCAGGGAGCAACCTGCCCGACTGGACCATGTTGACCCGGACTCTCCGGCGGCCAACTTCTGGACGAACACATCCAGTCAACTCCGCTGCGCTCAGGACAGGCCCCAGACCGCTTCGGGCATTGGAAGATGCTATTCCCGGTCAGCCCCTTTCCCATTCGAAGTGACAAGCAAGCATCCGAGGTCAGTGTTGCTCGACCACGGGCGGAGTCACGCATCGCTCCGCGGACACTGACCTGCCAACGTGATTACAAAAAGCAGGATTGCTGTGCCCTCTACGCGTTGACCGGGTAGCCATTGGCGATTCGACCCGGGGCGGCGTCGAAGGCACGAGTCGTCTTGAACGGTTCGGCGACCCCGTCCTCGGCATGCCGGGCACTTCGCGCGAGCAGGTCTGCCCGCTCCTCGCTCGTGAGCGGCACGAAGTCGTTGGCCACGGCAGTGTTCTTCCGCAACACCTCAAGCGAATCCATTCCAGAAACCAGGGTGGCCACCGGCAGGCTCATCGAATACCGTAGCGCCTCCTCGGGCGTGATATCCGCTCCGGTGTCATTCGAAGTGGCCACCGGCGTTGCTCTTCATGCCAATCATCGCGATTCCCTGGGCCTCACAGATCGGGACAATTTCCTGCTCGAAACTGGCGTAGTGGGCATCCAGCACGTTGAGCGGCATTTGCACGGAGTCCCACGGAAACCCCTGGTCGAGCAGGCGGCGATGGATATCCGGGTGCTTGTGCCCGGTGAATCCGATGTACCGGACCTTCCCTTGTTCCTTCGCCTTCAGCATTGCCTCGGCGGAACCGCCCGGCGCGAAGATCCGGTCTGGATCCTGCTCCCAGACCACCTCGTGGATTTGCCAGAGATCGAGATAGTCTGTCTGAAGGAGTTCCAGGCTTTCTTCCAGCTTCTCCATCGAATGGGCCGCGACGCGATCGTGGGCACAGTCCTTGGTCATCAGGAATGCCCTGGCGCGATACCCGTCCATCGCAAGGGCTCGCCCCATTCGACGTTCGCTTTCCCGATTGTTGTATTCCCAGGCGTTGTCGAGGAATGTCACACCAGTGTCGATCGCTTCATGCACGATCCGGATCGCTTCATCCTCGGGTGTCCTGCTGCCAATGTGGGCGCCGCCGAGACCGAGCAGCGAGACTCGCTCACCGGTTTTGCCAAACGGTCTGGTTGGAATGGGCATGATTGGCTCCTTCTGAATCGGTTGCGATCGTTTGCCCGCATGATCGCATGGGTGACCGGAATATCAAAGAAGCGGATCGCACATGCCCGTGGTGTGCGAAGATGGGTCGTCAGCGGCTCCAGGGCGGGCGGAGCCGCGAGTGACCATCGGCACCCGATACGCTCGTTGAATCCAGGGATTTGCACACTCATGACCATGTATCGCACTTATTTTCGACGGTTGTATGACGTCATCGAGGAAATCGTCGGATCCCAGGGAGGCAACATCGAGACTGCCGCGAAATGGATCGCCGATTCGTTGATTGAGGGCGGGGTCGTGCATTTGTTCGGCAGTGGTCACTCCCATATGGTGGCGGAGGAGGTGTTCCACCGGGCCGGGAGCCTGCTCCCTCTCAATCCCATGCTCGATGCCAACCTCACGTTCCTCGGACACATCAATGCGACCCTGCTTGAGCGGAACAGTGGTTACGCCAAGGTAGTGGTGGGTTCGCACGATATCCGCAAGGGAGAGGTCGTGATCGTGATCAGCAATTCCGGGGTGAACCCGGTGCCGATCGAGGTGGCGCTGGAGGCCAAGGCGCGCGGCGCCAAAACGATCTCGATCACGTCTGTCGAGCACTACCGTGATGTTCCCTCGCGGGTTGAAATCGGGCAAGCATCTCGGTGATGTGACGGACCTGACGATCGACACCCGGGTCCCTCATGGCGATGCCCTGATCACGATTCCGGGGTTGGAGACACCCGTCGGCGGCGTCTCCTCTGTCGTTGGGATCGCGATCATCAACGCGATCGTGGTCGAAACGGCTTCACTGATGATCAAGCAGGGTGTGCAGCCACCCGTCATCCCGTCGATGAACATACCAGGTGGAGACGAACAGATGGCGGCGCTGGTCGAGCAATATGGAAGTCGCCTACCGCTCCTCCGCAACGCCTGACACGTGAAATCCGGTTACAGGATGACACGATATTGCACCGCTGTGACTTGGGGAATTCCCAGGCCACAGCGTTACTCGATGCGCTTGTCCTGCTCGGCGGAAAGGGTCTGCGTGCGTTGATAGGCGGCGAACGCGGCCTTCGACAAGACAGTACGCAGTCCACCCTTCTCCATCTGATAGATCGCCTCAGCGGATGTCCCACCCGGCGAAGTCACCATGTTCCGCAACTCTGCCATGTGTTTTCCGGAGTGGCGCGCAAAGTCCACCGACCCGGACACCGTCTGCAAAACAATCTGTTCAGCGAGCCGACGCGGGAATCCCATGTGGACGCCGGCGTCGATCAGCGCTTCCATCATCATGAATACGTAGGTCGGTCCGGTTCCCGACAGCGCGGTCGCCATATCGACGTATTTTTCGGTGTCGACTTCGATTTCTTCGCCGAGCGCCGCCAGTACCTCCTTCACCTGTCTCCGGCGATCCTCTGAAACGTCCGGTGTACCGCACCACACCGACATCCCCTCACCGATTTGGGCCGGTGTATTGGGCATCACGCGGATCGTGGCGCCGTGTTCGAGTCCGCGCCTGAGAACACCCAGGCTTGCGCCAGCCAGGATCGAAATCACGACCTGATCCTCGCTGAGGCGCCCTTTCAGTTCACCCATTACTGAGGCTAGCACCTGTGGTTTGATCGTAAGGAAAAGCAGATCGGCGGATTCGGCCGCGTCGGCATTGGATTCCATCGACTGAACTTGGAACCTCGCCTCAAGGCGCTCACGACGATCGTCCCGCGGATGACTCACCACAATCTGCTCGGGAGTCACGATACCCTTGGCAAACAATCCGGCAATCATCGATTCCGCCATCACTCCGGCACCGATGAACGCCAGGCGCACACCCGCCAGATGACTTTGCTGCATGTTTTCCATTCTGGTTCATCCTGGCTTGCTGGACGCGTGTGTCACACTCGAAGGCAACAGAGCTGCCGCCATCACCTTGTCGCGACTCTGCTGACGAACGCTACCAGAAAGTGCGACCCCCATGTCGAATCGACTCGCCTCTGAAACCAGCCCGTACCTACTGCAGCACAAGAACAACCCCGTCGACTGGTATCCGTGGGGCGATGAGGCGCTGCAACGAGCGAAGCAGGAAGACAAACCAATCCTCGTCAGCATCGGCTACTCGGCCTGCCACTGGTGCCACGTGATGGCGCACGAAACGTTCGAAAACGCCGAAATCGCCGCACTCATGAATGACGAACTTCATCAACATCAAGGTCGATCGCGAAGAGCGGCCGGACATTGACGCGATATACATGACGGCGTTGCAGGCTATGTCCGGCCAAGGCGGTTGGCCGCTCAATGTCTTCCTGACCCCCACCGCCGTTCCCTTCTTCGGTGGCACCTATTGGCCACCGTCCGATCGCCCTGGCATGCCCGGCTTTCCCAAGGTAATCGAGGCGATCTCGAACGCATGGGGTAACAATCGCGAAAATCTCGAGGAGTCCGCCACCAGGATTCTTGGCTACCTGGAAAGCTCGACCGCGGCCACGCCATCGGGAGGTTCCATTTCGCCAGGCATCGCCTCAACGGCGATCCAAAACCTGAGCAGCCAGTTCGACCAGGAATATGGCGGCATTGGCCGTGCCCCGAAGTTCCCGCAGGCGTCGGTCCTTGAATTCCTGCTCCGGCATCTCAAGCGCTCAGGCTCCAGCGACGCCAGGGCAATGCTCGAACTCACGCTGACCCGGATGGCAGAGGGTGGGATCTACGATCATCTGGGAGGCGGCTTTGCTCGCTACTCAGTCGATGCCGAATGGCTGGTCCCGCATTTCGAAAAGATGCTTTATGACAATGCGCAGCTAGTGAGCATATACACCAATGCCTGGCTTGTGACGCGAAACCCGCTCTATCAAACGGTTGTCGAGGAAACAATCGAGTGGTCAATCCGGGAAATGAAGTCTTTCGCTGGTGGATTCTATGCTGCGCTCGATGCTGACAGCGAGGGTCATGAGGGAAAGTTCTACGTCTGGGCCCCAGGCGAAATCGACTCCGTGCTGGACCCGGAATCGGCCGATCTGGTCAAGCTTCACTATGGCGTCACCCAAGGCGGCAACTTCGAGGGCACGTCCATTCTGCATGTCTCGAGACCTCTGGCTGACCTCGCGATCTCACTGGGTCGGAGCCTGACTGACCTCGCAGGAACTCCTGGAGTCCGCGAAAATCGCATTGCTGAACGAACGGGGGACACGAGTACGACCAGGGACTGACAACAAGGTCATCGTCAGCTGGAACGCGCTGATAATTGAGGCGTTGGCAATCGCTGGCATGGCATTCCAGCGACCCGACTGGATTGCCGAAGCGACGGCTGCCGGTGAGTTCATTTGGGCCAACGGTTTCAATGAAGATGGACGGCTCGTTCGCACGCTTACCGAAGGACAGCCCAAAGGCGACGGTATGCTCGAGGACCATGCATTCCTCGCCAAGGCGTTCATTGCACTCTATGCCGCAACGGGTGAGGATCGATGGCTGGACCATGCCCGCCACCTTGTGACGACGATAGAGCAGATGTTCCGCCACACATCCGGCTCCGGCTTCTACGACACCAGCGTGACGCATGAGCAACTCATCGTCCGTCCTCGCGAGCTACAGGATGGCGCGATCCCATGTGGCAATTCCGTCGCGCTCGACGTATCGCTAACGATCAGTCAGTTAGCCGAAGACAGCGATATGCACGACCGGGTTGAAGCGATGCTGGCGGCGATCGCCCGCCCGATGGCCGAGCATCCGACTGCCTTCGGACGATTCCTTGCGGTGCTGGAACGGTTGCTGGCGGATGAGCAGCAGCTTGTGCTGGCAGGGGATCGGCGATCCCACGAACTGGCTACATTACGACAGTCATTCAACGAAAGCTACGAGCCATTCATGGCCCTCGCCTACGCAGCGGACGACTCAACGAGCGCCCGATGGCCCACCCTTGCGAATCGCCCGCTACCAGAGCGCGCCGCGGCAGCCGCTTACCTTTGCCGGGGGATGAGTTGCCTGCCACCGGTGACATCGCCAGCGGACCTCAAAGAGTTGATCAGCCGAGACACTAACTGACAGACTCGATGATCCGCTTTGCCAATGACCGGAATGGCTGGAATCCCGAGTCGATCGGACTCATTAGACCAGCCAGGTGTTGTAGGCGTCGTTCGCCAGGGCGTTTGGCCGTGCGGACTCGCGATCGCCCAACTGCTCACCGCGCCCCCTGCTCACCATGTTGTCGAGAAGTTCGTCCACACCGCTGGCCGCGATGCCGCAAAATCTGAACGACTCTAGTAGCGACCAGCGGCGCGATAACCGGATCCTCGACCAGTGCGGGGAGAATCCCATCGCCCTCGATGACGATTGGGACTCCCGTGGCTATATGGCTGTCGATCACGACCCGCACGGCAGGCAACATCGCCCTGGCAGTCTGGACAAAGGCTCGGTAGAGCTCCTCGATCGGGAGCGACCAAAGATAGGGTGTCGACACGAAGAAATACAGTGCGTCGGTGAGGTTCGGAAACGTGGCTCTGGGAGTATTGCAACGCCAATCGCAGATCGTCCACCTGCAACCAGGTGACCCCCTGCTCGAGAGCGATCTCGCGCGCAACCGTTGACTTCCCGCTACCACTGGCCCCGAGCACCACAAGGACTTGCCACGAACGATCGGGGTACGAACCGTCCATGATTGCTAGAGCACGTTCGATGCAACCAGCACGACGTAGATGATCGTGAGGATGATCGCGATAAACAGGGCGCCAACTACGGAATCGGACAACCACCAGTGCTCTGGTGGCTCTGAAGCTCGAATCTCGACCATTGCGTTCTCTTCCGGCAAGTGCATGGGCACCGGCTTTTCGTGCGCTATCCCCTTCTCCTCAGGAATTGACAGTGGTGAAGACCGCTCGACTGAAGAAGGTGCGGGAAGGTTCGGAGTTTCCGGCCTGCTTTCAACACCGCGACGGGCAATCTGCTGAAGCCACTGCGGGAGGTCGTCGATATCGATCATTTGCCGGGGATCGATCACCGAGGTATCGGGGTCGGGAATCGCCTTCCGTGCCCCATGTCCCGATGCCCGTTTCCAGGCGGGTGGCTGCTGCAACCAATCTGGCATCGCCGAACCCAGCCCACCATCCGGAATCGGACGCAAGGGCGCATCGGGCAAGTTCGACTCCGAGTCCGGGTCTTCGATTGGGCCAACTGTGCGATCAGTCATCGTCTCGTGCAGGAACCTCTTCAGTGTGATTTGCGAAGATCGTCGCTATCGATCCAGATCGTCACCGGACCGTCGTTCGACAATGTCACCATCATATGCGCGCCGAACACCCCCTGGGCAACAGCAAACCCCATTCCGGCAAGCAACTTCGCAAACCGCTCGATCATCGGCGCCGCGAGGTCCGGCGAGGCCGCTGCCGTGAAACTGGGCCGTCGTCCCTTGCGGACATCGCCGTAGAGCGTGAACTGGGAGACGACGAGCATGCCGATCTCATCGCCAACGGCAAGCAGATCGAGCGCAGAACAGTTCATCTTGCCATGGGCATCCTCGAAAATGCGGAGATTGGCCACCTTCCCGGCTATCGTCCCCAATTCGCGCTCGGTATCGGTCTCCGTGATGCCAACCAGGAGTGTCAATCCCGCCCCAATCGCACCCGTCACGTCGCCATCGACTCGTACAGATGCCTCACTCACGCGTTGCAGCAACACCCTCATGCTTCGCGCTGCTCGCTTGGCACAATCGTAGTGACCGCAAGTGCGGCGATCCCTTCCTCGCGGCCGACAAATCCCATGCCTTCGTTGGTGGTTGCCTTGACGCTAATCGCATCGATGGGAAGCCCGGTGGCCTCCCGTATTTCCAGGCGCATGGCGGCCGCATGAGGATTGATTTTCGGCGCCTCGGCGATCACCGTCGCGTCGATGTTCACCAACGACCAGCCAGCATCAGAGACCATCGCCACGGCGGTCTGAAGGAGCGTCCGACTGTCCGCATCCTTCCACCGATCGTCACCCGGCGGAAAATGCTGGCCGATATCGCCAAGCGCCGCCGCACCCAACAAGGCGTCGGTGATCGCGTGCAACAGGACATCGGCATCCGAATGCCCGTCCAAACCTCTGTCGTGGGCAATCTCCACGCCGCCAATCACGAGCGGACGTCCTTCGGCGAAGCGATGGACGTCATATCCGATCCCGGTGCGCGGATACCGTTGCTGTCCGGTCATTAACCTCTGCCCTTACCTGAATCGTGCCGAACCCTCAGCAACGCGTCCACAAGTTCGAGATCCTCCCGATGGGTGATCTTGATGTTGGCTCTTTCCCCCGGAACGATCCGAACGGTCCCGCCGAGTGCCTCCAGAAGGGAGGCTTCATCGGTAAACTCGCGAGCGAGCTCGCGGGTGCGGTCGATCGCGGAGAGGATCACATCACGCCGGAACCCCTGCGGCGTCTGCGCGGCCCAGAGTGCATCGCGAGGAACCGTCTCCACAATCTGGCATTGAGTGACACGCTTCAGCGTATCCGATACTGGCACCGCCAAAATCGCCGCACCGTGCACCCTGGCGGCCGAGGCGCAATGATCGAACATCGCTGCCGTCACAAGTGGCCGCGCCCCATCGTGGATAAGGACAACGTCGCTCGATGGCGTGACGACCGCAAGTCCCGCGGCGACCGACTCTTGCCGCGTTGCTCCTCCGGTCACGAACACGACCGGAACTGACCACGTCGTGGCGTTTACCAGCGAGGCGATTGCCGCCCCGGTGTGGGCTCCGGTGACGATCACGACATCCTTGACGGACCGGGCGAGATCGGCTGCCACGAGCGACCATTCCAGCACCGCTCTGCCTCCGACCTCTTCGAGTACCTTGGCTCCAGCCCCAAAGCGCTCGCTCCGCCCGGCAGCCACGATCACCAGGGTCGCAAATCCGTGCTCACCTGACGAGTTCATGCCATGGTCCTGCCAGCAGCGTTCAGTAAACCGGCCCAGACGGTGAATGGCATCTCCACGGTCCCCAGGTCGCGCCCTTCGCGGAACCGCGGTCCATGGAAATCGCTGCCACCGGTAGGTGTCAGGTTGAACCTGTTGGCGATCGCCAGCAGTTCCTGCTGTTGATGACCGTCGTATTCCCCGTAATACACCTCGAGACCGCGCAAACCGGCGGGAACCAGCCGCTCGACGGTTCCCAGCACATCCCGTGTCGAAAACGGATGCGCCAATGCCGGAAACGCTCTGTTGTCGAGCAAAAGCTGCACAGCTTCCTCAGCCGTGAACGGAGAACGAGGAGCCCACCCTACGGAGCCTCGCCTCAGGAATCGCTCGAACGCGTCGTTCATGTCTGTTGCTGCGCCAAGCTCGATCAACGCGCGTGCAACGTGAGGGCGACCGATCGATCCTTCATCCGCCTGTGCCAGGATTGACGCCAGGTCGATGGGGAACCCGGCCTCGTTCAGCAACCGCACGACGGTCGTGATCCGGTTGATCCGATCGCGGGCAAGGGTTGCCAATCGTCCAGTGAACGTCGGGTCGTGGCGATTCACGAAGTATCCGAGGATGTGGATTTCCGGACCTGGGATGGTTGTCGACAGCTCTACGCCAGGCACCAATGTAATATCTGGCGCATTCCCTGCAACAGCGGCGGCCTCGTCCAGACCATCGATCGTGTCGTGATCGGTAATCCCGAGAATCGTCAATCCCCCGCTGTCTGGCCTCGACAACCAGCTCAGCGGGGGACAGCAATCCATCCGACGCGGTCGTATGCGTATGCAGGTCGATGCCGGTCTCGGGCCGCGATTCACTCGATGGAGGCGTCATCTCCGGGGTAATCATCCCTCATGCCTAACGAGTGCCGGCTATCGCGGCTCGACAACGAGCCGGATGGCGGTCCGGTCCTCATTCTCGATTGTGACGTCGATGAACGCTGGCAGGCAAACGGCGTCGATGCCTGTCTCTCGCAGGTAATCGCGAGCGATCGCCACCGCCTTGACGGCCTGATTGGTGGCTCCGGCGCCGATCGCCTGGACTTCCGCGCGGCCCGTCTCTCGCACGACGCCGGCAATCGCGCCAGCGACGGCACTCGGCCGCGACCGGGCGGAGACCTTGAGGACCTCGCCGTCGGACCCGACGATCACACCTTCAACACCCTGGTCCGACTGGCCATTGGAAACAGTCGCTGGCTCACGCTCAATTTCCACGTCAGTGACAACGATCGGCGTGGGTTCGGATTCAATCAGCGAAGTGGCGCCACCGTAGATTGGGCTTTCCCAGGTAGACGCTTCGATCTCGGCCGATTCCGGCAGGAAATCAACCACTGCCTCCTCGACGACTTGCGTCGACGCAACCTGAATGTCGGCTGAATGTTCTGCTTCTTCCTGCGCGAGTTCATCGGCATCAGGTGGAAATCGCGAGCCTTCCGGGTCAATCTTGATGTCCCGGAGGTCCAATTTGCTAAAAAAACGATTCATTCGTGAGGTCTCCCCTGGAATGTCCTCACCAACCCGAAGTCCGGGTGCGAGCACGAGTGTGTGACCTTGCGCAGGCCCCACGCCTGTACACACGATCACGTAGATTCCTGACTGGGCGCACGTCAACCCAACGCGCATGGTGTGAGGCAATCGTCAGCCAATTCCGGAGCAGTTGCGCCCTCATCGTCCCCACATGCGTGGTTACGCAAATCGATGAAACCGCTGTTTTGCCCTGGAATGCACGAGGCCACGCCTCCACCAAAGGCTAAGTCTACGATGAAATCCAAACCTGCGCGAGAAGGCCGGGATTGAAGCCAGACTCGTGGCCGCGACAGAGGCACAAAAAAGCGAGCGGCCTGGCCCATTCCAGGTCAGGCCGCTCGCTTGTGTTGAATTGCCGACACGCCGGCCGTCTCCAGACCGGCGCTGGCCAGGCATGCGGAAAGTGCTATCGGGCGTAGTTAACCGCTCGTGTTTCCCGAATCACCGTGACCTTGATCTGGCCGGGGTATTCGAGAGTTTCCTCGATCTTCTTGACGACATCCTGAGCCAGGCGTGTTGCGCCAAGGTCGTCGATCGCGTTTGGCTGAACCAGGATCCGGACTTCGCGACCCGCCTGGATCGCAAACGACTTGTCCACTCCTTCGAAGGAGTTGGCCACACCTTCGAGCGCTTCCAGGCGCTTGATGTACGTTTCCACCATCTCGCGTCTGGCTCCCGGTCGAGCGCCGCTGATGGCATCCGCCGTTTGCACGATGAATGCTTCGATGGTTTGCGGTTCTTCTTCGTTGTGATGGGCAGCAATCGCGTGGACGATCTTCGATGATCGACCAAGACGCTTGGCAATATCCGCGCCAATCAGCGCATGCGGACCTTCTACTTCATGGTCGACGGCCTTGCCAATGTCGTGCAACAGACCAGCGGTCTTGGCGACATTGACATCCGCGCCCAGCTCGGCGGCGAGGTTCGCGCAGATGACCGACACTTCAAGCGAGTGCCCAAGCACGTTCTGGCCATAACTGGTGCGGAACTTGAGTCGTCCCAGCAGCTTGATCAGGTCCGGGTGCAACCCCGGCACATTTGCCTCGTAGGCGATTCGTTCGCCTTCCTCGCGCATTACCTGCTCGAGTTCGATCTGGGTCTTGGCTGACCACTTCCTCAATCCGCGCCGGATGAATCCGGCCATCCTGAAGCAATTTAGTGAGTGCCCGACGCGCAATTTCGCGGCGTACGGGATCGAAGCCGGAAACGGTCACCGCTTCCGGGGTGTCATCGACGATGAGGTCAACACCGGTTGCCAGTTCCAGGGCGCGAATGTTGCGCCCTTCGCGTCCGATGATTCGTCCCTTCATTTCATCTGTCGGGAGCGGAACCACCGTGATCGAGGATTCGGCGACGTAGTCGGTCGCAATGCGCTGGATTGTGGTCGCGAGAATCTTGCGGGACGCGGCGGTCGGCATCGACCTTGGTCTCACGCTCAATTTCATGTACGCGACGCGCCGCCAAGTTCCGGGCGTCGTATTCCACCAGGGCAACCAGTTCCTGTTTCGCGTCATCGGCGGTGAGACCGGCGACGCGCTCCAGCTCAACCTGGTGAAGGCCCTTCGCCTGCTCGAGATCCTGCTCCTGTTTGCGCGCGTTCCTGTTCCCAGGTTTCCCGGGACCGCGAAAGTTGCTGTTCCTGACGGCGAACCCCTTGTTCTCGCTGATCGAGATTCTGGGATTTCTTGTCGATCGTTTCTTCTTTTTGTTCGATGCGACGTTCGATCCGTTCGCTTTCCTTCCGGCGCTGGTTCAACTCCCGATCGAGATCGCCACGTAATCGAATCGCTTCATCCTGTGCTGCCAGGGCCGATTCTCGGCGCGTGGTTTCAGCTTCCTCAATTATGCGATCGGCTTCCGCCTGGGCAACGCGTACCCGTGATTGGGCACGTTGGTCCAGCCAGAAAAACGTCGCGAGAAAAGTGATTCCAGCCACGAGTACGGCCCCGATGAGGTAAATAAGACAAATCACCCATCGACGTCGCTCCTAGCGTCTTATTCCCCAATGCAAAGGGGGTACTCAATTGTTAAGGTGCGTATAGAGGCGAGCAGCCAAACATCGACCAGGTTCAGCGCCCCTGGCCGATTTTCCAAGTGACTACGCCAATGCCCATACGCTCTGGATGATACGTTTATGTCGCAATTGCCGTCAAGCGAGGACCAGGGCATGCAAAAGCCGTTCATTGCGTACGTACGCGAATATTCGTCGTCATGATGTGTTTACATTTTGTGGACTTGAATTCGGGCGCCGAATTGTTCGATCCTCTTGCTCAATCGGCTTCACGGTTGTCAACTGATCTTCGGAGTGCTGTCTGCTAGCATGGATCAACCAGGAAGGTCGATTCGATGGCCGCACATATTTCCAAACCCGGGAGCACACTGACCGATGGCAATCGAACGGGAAGAGCCGATCGTCAACTTCAGTGGAAGCCTGGTTGCCCTTGGGCCAGTTTCCAGGGACATGCTTCCGCAGTTCCTGCGTTGGATTAACGACTTTGGGACGCAGCATCGCGTTGGGATGCCAATGCCGAAACCAATCACGCTCGAAGCCGAAGCGGAGTGGTACGAGTCGGTAAGCAAAGGATCCGACCAGCACACGTTCGCGATTCGCGAGCTGGCCACCATGAACGTGATTGGCTCGACCGCACTGCATGCAATCGACATGCGAGATCGCTCGGCTACTTTCGGAATCATGATTGGTGATCCTTCTGCGCGGGGGAAAGGGTTTGGAACCGAAGCAACTGCCCTGATGCTCGACTACGCCTTCACCATGCTTGGGCTCCACTCCTTGAGCCTGACCGTTTACGAGTTCAATGTTGCCGGGCAAAAAGCGTATGCAAGAGCAGGCTTCAAGGAATGCGGCCGACTCCGGGAAGCCTCCTGGTTTGCCGGTCGCTGGTGGGACAAGATCCAGATGGATTGCCTGGCCCACGAATTCGAAAGCCCGGTGCTCGCCACTGCCGTCACGCCCGACTAGCTCACGCCAATCACTGGTATCCTGACTCCAACGCCAAGCATGCAACGGGGAAGGGACAGCACGTTGTCAATCGCACGCAATAGCCACGGTTCAGGCAGCGCTTCATCGGATACACAAGGTGACGTCGCCCTGTTGATCGATTACGAAAATCTCCAGATCAGCCTCAAGCGGCTTTTCAACGTTGCCACGCCGCAGATGTCGCTGATCATTCAGGAAGCCCAGGAACACGGGCGCCTCGTGCTGGCTCGCGCCTACGCTCCCTGGACGTCTCCCGACCTGGCGATCGACGCCGAAAATCTCTATCGCCAGGGCATCGAGCCGATCTACGTACCTTCGCGCAAGAACAGCGCCGATGTCCGGCTGGCAGTCGACGCGGTTGAAACCGCGGTACAGGCGCCAAACCTGACCACGTTCGTGATCGTGACTGGCGATGGCGATCTTATCCATCCGTTGAACTTCCTTCGCCAACGCGGTCGCAAGGTGATCGTGATCGGCGTCGATGCCGCGATGAGCCGGATGCTCTCGGCCGCCGCCGACTCGGTACTTCTCTATGAGCGAGACCTCGATCCCTCCGTGCGCGTACAGCGAACTCCGCGCACGACCCAACGCCAGGCGGCTCGCACACGGCCAGCGGAAGTTCCTGCCACACCCAGTACCCTCAAGCCCCTGCAGGACCATCCACCAGCAGATGAGGCCTTCCGCATGGTTCGGGATGCCCTGGATCGGCGCGGCAACGGCGAGCCAGTGTTGTTCCAGGAACTTGGGCACTGGCTCGGACAGGATTTCAGCCTGAAGCCGCGCGCCTGGTACGGCGTGCCGTTCAGTGTGTTCATGGAGGCTGCCGAAGATGACGGCTTCGTGACGATCACGAAATCCGGCGGCAACAGTTACGCATCGTTGCCATCACAGGCACTGGCATCGTTGGACGACTCAGACATCGAGGACGAATCCCAGGACGAAGAAGGCGATGAAGATCCTGGACTGGACGTTCGGCTCGAATCGCTTCGCCCGGAAGAACAGCGAGACTTGTTCGAGGAACTCAGCCAGCTCCAGAGCACAAAGCGCGGCGGTTACCTGACGTTCAGTACGATCTTGAAGCATCTACTGACCGCCAGTGTGTTGCCCCGGCTGAGCGAAGGACAGATTCGCCGCCTGTTGAACGATCTTGCCAATCGCAACCCGCCAATTCTGGTTCGTACACAGCGCCGCAGCAAGAACGCGTCGGGCCCCTATACGTTCGCGGCATTCACCCTGACCAAGGACGAGTCCCTGCTGGATGGAGGTCAAGGACCAACCGTGGGCTGATTTCGATTCCGGGTGACTGGTGGCGATCCGGCCGGGGAAGCGCCACCGATGGGCGGCCAACAAGACCGACCACACCCTTGTTGGCAAGCCGTCGATTCCGGTCCAATATGATATTTCAAGAACCCAGGCTGCCATCTGTCCTCGCCCGACTCGAAGCTCTCTGATAATTTATGTTAACTCTTGCGACCTCATTATTCCCAGGTGTTTGAGACGGCTTCGCGATGTCTCATTCGTCGTTGTGTTATCGGGTATTGAGACCCGGTCGCGGTCTTGTCGGCGCTGAACTGTCGTTAGTCGTATTCGAAATCGAAGGTTTGTCCGCTATTGGCCGGGCAGCGCAACGGACCGGGGCCCAACCCCGGTCCGTTGCGCTGCCCGGCCGTGGCTGGCGTTACGTCGCCAGGGCGGCCGCGGTGCGCTTGACGTGGTTCAGGACCGCCTCGTGCTCGGCTGGCGGGCTGAACTCGACGAACTCGACGTCCTCTTCCACAAGCCCCGTGTGCCCCGGCGGCCAGTAATAGAGGTCGCCAGCCCCCAGGAACTCCTCCTGGTCGGCATAGGTTATCCGGATCCGCCCCTTGATGATGTAGCCCCAGTGCGGGCAGGGGCACAGGTCGTTAGGCAACCCCTGCAGGAGTGGAGCGAGGTCGGTTCCGGCCGGCAGCGAGACGATCATCGACCGCAGCTCGCCCCAGTCGGCCCCGCGGATAACCGCCGGGTCTTCCCCGAAGAGGATCGGGAGTTTGTCGCGGGTAGCGTGCATGGCGTGCCTCCTTGCATACATCGCGTAGGAGCGGTGCCGGTGCGCTGGCGAACGGACCCGCGCCGGAGGGATGCTGTCTTAAGTGTCCCCCACTCTATGCCGATCCTCCGCGGTGTCAAGTACTGGACCGATCCCAAGCATCCGCGTCTCAGAAACGGTCGATCCAGGTCCGCCCGTACGATCCCGGTGCGCCACGCGCTCACTCCGATTTCGTATCAGATACCCTCGGCTGTGATGCGTATGCTCACAGCGTGCTTGGATGGGAGCTCCGCAGGAAGTTTCACTTCCAGCCACTCGCCGGTCCGTGTGTATTCCAGTGGTGGTTCTTCACGCCAGGCCCCGGTTACCAGACTCACCGAATCGATCTCGCCGGGGACGTGATCCGCGTCCTCGGCGAGGGCTCGAATCCGAAGGATGCGGTCCTCCGGTACTGCCAGGGCCGTCGCATAGAGCAATGGCCTGGTGGTTCCATCCGACAGCGCATTCCGTGTCGTGAAGCGGATGTCCTCCTGGGTGAACGTCGCTCGCTTCGTGTCCGCGAACGAGCCCTCGACGATTGCGGTCGGTCCCTCACCGAAGATCCGCCACGGCCGGGTAGCGTAAATCGCTTCGCCGTTTACCCCCAGCCACTCTCCGATTTCGAGCAGGATATCCCGATCCGGCTTGGGAATCGTGCCATCGGCGCGGGGCCCAATGTTTAGCAGCAAGGCTCCGTTCTTGCTGACGA
The DNA here is from genome assembly GCA_963763125.1 of uncultured Chloroflexia bacterium. GTDB lineage: Bacteria > Chloroflexota > Chloroflexia > Thermomicrobiales > UBA6265 > JACCYX01. Next base: position 2,312,693 of record CAVXMV010000005.1, on the reverse strand, counting down.
TGTCGACGAGGTCACCGATGATGTCGCCCGGTCGCTTGTATTCGTTATTCTCGGTGTATCCCCACGAGTTCTTTGCGACAGCCGTGTCGGTTTGCCAGAACTCCTTGCGGATTCCGGCCAGTTGGCCACGTTCGACATCGAAGACGGCGGTGCCCGATGGAAATGCATTGTGCTTGTAATTGATCGCCACGCCGCGACGCCGATCGTGTCCGCGATTGTAGTAGTAGCTCGCGAACTGCTGCAGATATGGTTCGAATACCGGTTGTTCGATCCACCAGTCGAACCAGAAGAGTTGCGGCTCGTATTTGTCGACGATCTCGCAGCAGCGAACCAGCCAATCCTCCAGGAACTGGTCGTTTGGCGGAAGGTGCTCCGGTTGGGCAGGCCCGTAGAAATCTGCCATCGTGTGGATCCTGGACGTCGGAGGGGAAGGTCATCCCGCCGTGCATGAACCACCAATGCTCGGCACGATGACTGGAGACCCCGAACACCATGCTCTCGCGGCGCACGGCATCGGCGAGATCCCTGATCAGGTCTCGCCGGGGGCCCATCCTGGCGGCGTTCCATCGGGTGAATGCGGAGTCGTACAGCGGGAAGCCGTCGTGGTGCTCAGCAGTCGGCACCACGAACTGGGCGCCTGCCTGGCGAAACAGGGCCGCCCATTCATCGGGATCGAATCTGGATGCCGTGAATTCGGGGATGAAATCCTTGTAGCCAAAAACGGTCTGGTCACCGTAGGTGAGCGCGATGATGCTCGAACTCCTTCGTACCCTGGAGATACATGTTGCGCGGGTACCATTCGTTGCCGAATGCAGGGACCGCATAGAGGCCCCAGTGAATGAAGATGCCGAACTTGCCATCGATGTACCAGTCGGGGACCTGGTAAGACGCCAGATCCTTCCATGAGGTGAGGAACGGCCCAGCTTCATTCCTGCGATCGATCTCGTCACGATACTGCCGGATACTGCCCTGGGTCACGATCGTCCTCCACCGCGGTACTCATTGGTTGCGTGCCGAAGCCATGAGCGGCAGTATCCCCGGAGGATTGGCGGACAGCAATACCCACGAACCCGGGTCGCCACCGAGGAATCGCAGCAGGTCTTCGATGGCGCCGGCAATCGAGGCCGCCATCACGGCACTCGGCCGAACCCACGGTTCGAGATGGAGTGCCTTGATAGTAAGTAATTTCTTGCGACGGTCATAGGATGGATCCAGCCGACCGACGATCCGCCCTCGATAGAGGATAGGCAAGGTGTAATAGCCATATCGTCGTTTTGGTTCAGGGGTGTAGCACTCAAGCCGATACTCGAAATCGAAAAGCTGCTCGTCGCGATCACGGTTCCAGACCAGATTGTCGAAAGGCGAGAGCAATGTCGTCAGGCTGGGCCGGAGGCGGCCCTTGCGGAGCTCATCGATACTATTCGCCAGGGCCGGGTCGATCCAGGTCGGCTCAGTGATCCCGGGCACAACCACCCGCACAACCTCGTGCGTGGCCTCCATCTCCACGAGCAGTGAGCGCATCCGGCCAATTGGTACGTGCGCCGGACCACCGGTTCGGAAGTAGTCCGAAATCCAACGTGCGGTTCCGATGCCAAGCGCCGAGATCGCCTTCCGCACGAAGATCCGGTCACGCACATCGTCCGGAATCGGTTCGGCCTCCCACAGTCCGGGAACGACTCGCTCTGGCAGATCGAAGACCCGGGTGAAGCCCCGGTCGCGCTTGCGAAGCACCGTTTCGCCACGAACCCAGAGGGCGTCGAGCGCCCGGCGCTCCGGCTTGAGACCGTACCACTCCCACTGTTCTGCGTGGCGACCGTCCTCCGGTCGATCGAAGTGCCGTGAGGCAGTCGGTCCCTCGGCGGCAATCCGGTCCAGCACGCGATCCATCACGACCCGGTTCTGCGGATCCTCGGACCATCCGCTCCGAGCGCGGGCCCCTTCCATGTAGGTCCGGAAGAGCGAGAGGGTCTCGGTGGGAATGATCGCCGCGGCGTGGGCGAGATACTCCGTTAGGGCGAGATCAGGATCGTACAGACTTGAGATCAGTGATGTGTCGTAAGGGCCGAGTCGACTCCAAAGGACGGTTTCGTGGGATCGGGAAACCACGCTGATCGTGTCCAGTTGGACGCTTCCAAGTTTTCGGATTGTCTCCAGAATGTCCCCGCGGTTTGGTTTTCGCCGGAACGGTCTCCGATCCAGTCCCGAGGCAATCACCGCCAGCCATCGGGCCTCATCCCGAGAGATTGCCAATTCCACCGTCGTCACACGCATTCCCCTGATCTGAAGACACCAAGCCGTACTCGTCCATGGTCGATGGTAGCGCTGCACAGGGACAAGCCCTGTCCTCTTTTCGTTGCAATCGTCGGCAAGTTGAATGACGAGGCAGGTTCCACAAGGATTGGGTAGGGCTGCGGAGCTTGCTCCGCCCGTGTAGGGCATGACGGCATTGGAACCGCCATCTGCCGTCTCACCCATCCCTGACGATAGCGCACATTTTCCCGTTCACTGTGTTCGTTGAAGCGATTTGCATCAAGGTTGCACCCCGCTCTTGGGCACGGGCGGAGCAAGCTCCGCAGCCGTACAAAATCCTCTCTGGTAGAGACCGGTCTTGTGCTGGCCAATCGACGCAGACGGACACACGTTCGACTAGATCCCATTCGGAAAGCGCGCGAGCACGGTGGATCCAGGGCCGCCATTACGCGATGCGGATGGCGGCGGGCTCCCGCGGCTACCAGGGGCGATTGAGGATGCGCCGGAAGCGCAAACTCCATGGGAGGAACATGGCCTCGATCACGACCCGCCGGGAGAGCTTGCTCTTGCCCGCCACACGATCGGTGAACGTGATTGGGACCTGGGTGTATGACGCGCTCTTCTGGATCGCCCGGTAGGTCGTCTCGATCTGGAAGCAGTAGCCATCGGAGTGGATCGTTGGCAGGTCGATTTCCTCGAGGGTGGCTCGCCGCCAGACCTTGAATCCGCCAGTCAAGTCCCTGACCGGGACTCCGAGTATCAATCCGGCATACAGTCCACCGACCCGGCTGATCAGCTTCCGGTGCCAGGGCCAACCAACGGTCCGTCCTCCATCCACATACCTGCTGGCCAGCACGAGGTCATAGGCCCCGGCAACATCGACGAGGCGAGCGAGGTCCGACGGCTGATGTGAATGATCGGCGTCCATCTGGGCGATCAGCGGCGCGCCAGAGGCAAGCGCGTGCTGGAACCCCGCGACATAGGCCCGGCCAATACCATCCTTGTATGCTCGATGCAACAATTCCACGCGGCAAGGGAACGCCTTGGACATGGTATTGACCAGGACGCCGGTCCCATCAGGCGAGTTGTCGTCGACAACAAGGACGTGGAACCGCTCTCCGAGGGCGAGAACCTCGCGCACAGTACGTTCGATATTTTCGCGTTCGTTGTAGGTAGGTATGACCACGGTTACCGGCAATTCGCCGCCGGGATCATGTGGTCCGACGCCGGCCAGGTTCACGACTCCGAGTCGCCTCGCCCGCGTGACAGCAAGAACTGGACCTGAACCAGCAATGCATCGACGTCGAATGGCTTGGAAAGCAGGGCATCCGCCTGGAGCTCGTCTGTTCGGTCGCGGAGTGTGCGACTCGCCGACATCGCAATGATCGGGAGATCGGCGGTCTCGGGTTCCTTGCGCAATCGTGAAATGAGCGCCCCGCCATCCACACCCGGCAGCATGATGTCCATCAGGATGAGGTCCGGCTTCCAGTCGCGGGACAACATCAGCCCCTGGGCGCCATCGGCGGCAATTGCCACTGTGTGCCCTTCGCCCTTCAGCACAACTTCGATCAATTGCGCCACATCAGGTTGATCTTCAACTACCAGAATGCGCGAACTCACCGAATGCCAGTCCTTTGAGTGACACGAACGTCCGTATAACCCTTCAATCACTTATATCACACAACGTGATGATTGTACGAACACCCGGGCCAACTGATAGCCATTCTGTTCGGACACCGGTTCCTGATACTGGCCAACCTATCCGGATACACACGGTGAGCGATGCGCGGAACAGCGACGAGCGAGGCAGGCGTATCGACTCAATGATGGCCGCCACCACTCGAGGCATGTCCGAGCGACGGAGAGGGCTGAGATCATCCCGGAACTCATGCTGGCAAGAATGTGTCCTCGAGATCAGCGCCGAGACCGGTCAGCTTCTCGACAAATCGGGCGTACCCGCGGTCGATGTGATAGACCTCCAGCAATTCGGTTTCTCCGTCGGCTACGAGACCTGCCAGCACCAGGCCGACGGCCGAGCGAATATCGAGGGCAGTGACCCGTTCGCCATGCAGGCGGGCGGGGCCGGTTACTTCTGCCGATGTCGCCAGGTACTCATCGTTCGGGCCAAAGCTGGCGACCTTGATATCGGCTCCCATTCGGATCAGATCGCGCGTGTAGCGCAGGCGATCCTCATAGACTCGCTCGTGTATTCTCGATACGCCCTCAGCCTGGGTAAGCATGGCGACAAATGGCGCCTGCAAATCCGTAGGGAACCCGGGGAACGGAAGGGTCTGGATATCGACCGCCTTCAGCGGCATCCCTGATCGAATCAACATCTGATCGTCTCGCAGCCAGACGTCTACGCCCATCTCGAGCAACTTCTCGGTGAGCGGCAGCATGTGGTTTTCGATGATCCCCTTGAGCGTCACCTCACCTCGGGTCATCGCGGCGGCAATTGCGAACGTTCCAGCTTCCAATCGATCCGGCGGTACGATATCGGACACTCCATTGAGACGCTCGACGCCGTCGATACTGATAATGGGCGAACCAAGACCTCCGATACGCGCACCCATCCGGTTGAGGAAGTTGCCGAGCCAAACCACCTCCGGTTCGGCTGAGGCATTCACAATCACCGTTCGTCCCGTTGCCAGGGTCGCTGCCATCATGATCGTTTCCGTGCCAGTGTGGCTTGGGTAGTCCATGTAAATACGCGTGCCCTTGAGTTTCTCGGCGCGCGCCGAGATGCCCTGGGAATCGATCACGACCTCGGCGCCCATCCGCTGGAATCCACGCACGTGCATGTCGATCGGGCGCTTGCCGATGTCGTCGCCACCAGGCATCGAGAATGAGATCTCGCCGCAACGAGCCAGCACGGGTCCGGCCACGACAACAGATGCACGGGTTGCATTGAACAGCTTCTCCGGTGCGTCCGTTCGCGTAATCTCTCGCGCACGGACGGTCACCCGTTCACGAACGCTGTCGATCTCGACCTCGGCCCCAAACGCTCGCAAGAGTTCCGCAGTTGAGATCACGTCCGCCAGCATCGGCACGTTGTTGAGCACCACTTCATCAGCAGTCAACAACGTTGCGGCCAATGCCTTCAGCGCTGCATTTTTGGCGCCGCTGATCGTAACGTCACCATGGAGTTGGTTACCGCCACGAATCCTGAGCACGCGAGGACCTTGCTGGTCAAGGACCGTGGACGATTGGCGGTTGGCAGACGATTGACTCATGCGTGGTGATCTCCAGACGAACAGTGGGCAGCAGCGGACAGGTTGCTCCCAAGGTACTCAGACATGGCGCCAGGAAAATCCGGGTTGCAATCCCACCCGGTTAACGTCAAATGCAGCGGGAGAGCATACACGGGTCGTATCAGGGGTGGACCGGTGTCTCTCACAGTCCTCACGGACTTCGGGTGATCGGGTTGCCAGCCGGATGGACGTAGGGGTCAACCTCCGTGTTGACCCGAACCGCGCGACCCGGACCCTCGGGCGGACATATGCGGGGCAGATTCGGCAGGGCCAGGTGTTCCTCATGCCCCGCTAGTCTGCCTCTACGAACTTCCGCTGGTGTGACGACGTTTTCGGCACCTTCGTCAATCAGCATTCGCAACAGTATAGACGCGCATACAGGAAGCGGATGCCAATGATCTCCATCAGCATCCGCTCATCTTGCATGTAGTTGCAGGCAACGCCTACGGGTTTCCGGACGATGCCGACGCGCGGCCACGTCGCCGCTGACCGATCCGCTCGCGGATCGCGGCGCGTCGCAGGGCGGCCTCGGCTTCGGCGAGGTCGACCACGGCCTCGCGGTTGCGCAGCGCCGTTTCGGCGTTCTCCCGGGCCGTGGCAGCGCGCAGGATGTCGATTTCGCTGGCGCGTTCCGCCGTGTCGGCAAGCACGATCACCCTGTTGTCGGCAACTTCGAGGAATCCGCCGAACACGGCGAAGAACTCCTCCTCGCCCTGATGCCGGATTCGCATCTCGCCGTGCGACAGCAGGGTGACCAGCTTGGCGTGACCCGGCAGGATGCCGAGCTCGCCTTCGGCGCCAGGAATCGCCACCAAGTCGACGTCGTCCTGGTGAGGACGACTCGCTCGCCCGTAATGATTTCGACGGTCAGTTTGGCCATCGCGCGTTCTCCTTACTGCCGCACCGCCGGTATCCGGCGGATCGTGCGGGAGCGATCGTAGCGCCCTCCCGCAGTCAGGAGGCAATGGCGACTAGCGGTTGGCCGCTGCCATCTTCTCGGCGGCTTCGACCACTTCCTCGATCGCGCCCTTGTACATGAAGGCCGCTTCCGGCAGGGCGTCGTGCTTGCCTTCGAGGATTTCCTTGAACGAGCGAACGGTGTCGGCCAGCGACACGAAGCGGCCCGGCGTGCCGGTGAAGACTTCGGCGGTGAAGTACGGCTGCGACATGAATCGCTCGATCCGGCGGGCGCGGCCCACGATCTGGCGGTCTTCGTCGGAGAGTTCTTCCACACCAAGAATGGCGATGATGTCCTGGAGGTCGCGGTAGCGCTGGAGCACGCGCTGGACTTCGCGGGCGACCTCGTAGTGCTCCTGACCCACGATCAGCGGATCGAGGATGCGCGAGGTCGAGGCGAGCGGATCGACGGCCGGGTAGATACCCTTTTCCGCGATCGATCGCTCGAGCGAGAGGGTGGCGTCGAGGTGGGCGAACACGGACGACGGCGCCGGGTCGGTGTAATCGTCGGCCGGCACGTAGACGGCCTGCACGGAGGTGATCGAACCGGTCTTGGTCGAGGTGATGCGCTCCTGGAGCTGGCCCATCTCGCTGGCCAGCGTCGGCTGGTAGCCCACGGCGCTCGGCATACGGCCGAGAAGCGCGGAAACCTCGGAGCCCGCCTGCACGAAGCGGAAGATGTTGTCGATGAACACGAGCACGTCGCGACCTTCGTCGCGGAAGTACTCGGCCATGGTCAGGCCGGTGAGGGCAACGCGGAGGCGGGCGCCCGGCGGCTCGTTCATCTGGCCGAAGACCAGCGCGGTCTGGTCGCGCACGCCGGATTCGTGCGAGCTCACCCCAGAGCGCGGTGCCCTCACGGGTCCGCTCGCCCACGCCGCAGAAGACGGAGTAGCCACCGAACTCGGCCGCGATGTTGCGGATCAGCTCGGTGATGATCACGGTCTTGCCAACGCCGGCGCCACCGAAGACGCCGATCTTGCCGCCCTTGGTGAACGGGGCGATGAGGTCGATGACCTTGGAACCGGTTTCGAGGATTTCGACCGCGGTCGACTGCTCTTCGAACGCACGGCGCCTCGCGGTGGATCGGGCGGATACTCGGTCGCCTGCGACCTCGCCCTCTCGTCGATCGGCTCGCCGGTGACGTTGAAGATGCGGCCCAGGGTGCCCGGGCCGACCGGCACCGCGATCGCGGCGCCGGTGTCCACCACGTCCTGACCGCGGCGAAGACCGTCGGTGGTGCTCATCGCCACCGCGCGGACGCGGTCGTTGCCGAGGTGCTGCTGCACTTCGAGCACCAGTCGCTTGCCGTCCGGCAGCGTTGTTTCAACGGCGTTGTAGATTTCCGGCAGCTGATCTGCCGGAAATTCGATATCCACGACCACGCCGGTGATCTGTACGATCTGACCGGTCGCGCCCGCGGTCTTCTGTTCGGGTGCGATTGCGGGTGCAGCCATGTTTGCGTTCCTCGCTTGATACCTAAAAACTCGACACGCCAGATTGATTGCTGCTTCGGTCAAGACCCGGTCGCAGGGTCAACGAAACAAACCGAGCGGTCGACTACGTGCGGAAGGCGTTCGCGCCAGCCGCGATTTCCGCGACTTCGTTGGTGATCTGCGCCTGCCGGGCCTTGTTGTAGGCCAGCGACAGGTCGTCGGACAGTTCCTTCGCGTTGTCGGTGGCGTTCCGCATGGCCACCATCTGCGCGGAGTAGAACGAGGCGATGTTTTCCAGGACCGCCTGGTAGAGGTTGACTTCCACGTACCGGGGCAGCAACTGGTTCAGCACCTCTTCGCTCGTTCGGCTCGAAGATGTAGTCGTCGGCCTTCGTCGCTGCTGCCTTCCGGGCGTTCGATCGGGAGCAACTGCAACACACTCGGGCCGCTGGGTCAGGGTGTTCACGAACTGCGGATAGACGATGTGCACCGCATCCACGTTCCCGTCGAGGAATTCCTTGATCGCGATCTGGGCGATCGGCCGCACGTCGTCGAGCGACGGCTCGTCACCCAGCTGGATGAACTCGGCGATCAGGTCCTGGTTGGTGCGGGCCGCGAAATCGCGGCCCTTCTTGCCAACCGCGATCACCTGGGGCGCCCGTCGACCGATTCGGTACGGATGTACTGCGCGGCACGGCGCAGGATGTTGGAGGTGAGCGCGCCGGCTCAACCCGCGATCCGGAGTGATCAGGATCACGGCGGTGCGCTTGACCTCCCGCTGTTCGAGCAGCGGGAATTCCTTCATCTGCTCGGCATCGAGTTGCAGCGAAGCCAGATCCCCGAGAACCTCGCGCAACCGCTCGCTGTATGGTCGTCCGCTCGTCACACGGTCCTGGGCACGACGCATCTTCGACGCGGCAACCATTTCCATGGCGCGCGTGATCTGCGACATGTTCTTGACGCTGCGTATGCGCCGGCGAATTTCGCGTGGACTGGGCACTTCGCCTTATCCTCTCGTGCCGTGGGCAGTTTCACGGCCTCGGTCGATGCTGCGCTCATCGATGCGATCGACCGCGGCGCGATTCGCGACTCCGCCCGGCTGAGGTGCCTAGTCGGCTAGCTGGCGCCTGCGTCGGTCGACCGAAGTTGTTGGTGGACAGGAAGTCCTCGGTCGCCTTGGTCAGGGCCTCGATCAGGTCGTCGGAAAGCGCCTTCTCGGTCCTGATGCGTTCGAGCAGGTCGCGGTGGGAGGTGCGCAGGGTCTCGAGGTACTCGCTCTCGAACTTCGGCCACCTTGTCCACCGGCACCTTGTCGATGAACCCGGCCGAACCAGCCCACAGGATCGCCACCTGCTCCTCAACCGGGAGCGGGCTGTACTGCGGCTGCTTGAGCACTTCGGTCATGCGCTGGCCACGCTCGATCTGGTGTCGGGTCGTGGCATCGAGGTCGGACGTACCGAACTGGGCGAACGCGGCCAGCGATCGGTAGTTCGCCATGTCGAGGCGGAGACCACCCGCCACCTGGCGCATGGCCTTGATCTGGGCGGCGCCACCGACGCGGGACACCGAGAGACCGGTGTTGATGGCCGGGCGGATACCGGCGTAGAAGAGATCGGTTTCAAGGTAGATCTGACCGTCGGTGATCGAAATCACGTTGGTCGGGATGTAGGCCGAGATGTCGCCGGCCTGGGTCTCGATGATCGGCAGCGAGGTCAGCGACCCGCCGCCCCGGGCATCGCTCATGCGCGCCGAGCGCTCCAGCAGCCGGGAGTGGAGGTAGAAGACGTCGCCCGGGTAGGCCTCGCGGCCCGGCGGGCGGCGCACCAGCAGCGAAACCTGGCGATAGGCCTGGGCCTGCTTGGTGAGATCGTCGTAGATGATCAGCGCATCGCGGCCGGATTCCATGAACTCTTCGCCCATGGCGGTTCCGGCGAACGGCGCGATGTACTGCAGCGGCGCCGGATCGGAGGCCGAGGCAACCACCACGATGGTGTGATCCATCGCGCCGTTCTGCTCGAGGATGCGCACCATCTGGGCGACCTGGGCTCGCTTCTGGCCGATCGCGACGTAGATGCAGAGCACCCCGGAATCGCGCTGGTTGATGATGGTGTCGATGCCGATTGTCGACTTGCCGGTCTGGCGGTCGCCGAGGATCAACTGGCGCTGGCCACGACCGATCGGCGGTCATCGCGTCGATCGCCTTGATGCCGGTCTGGAGGCCGGTATCGACGTCCTGGCGCTCGATCACGCCGGGAGCGATACGCTCGATCTCGCGAGTCTTGTCGTGTCTGAATCGGTCCCTTGCCGTCGATCGGCTGGCCGAGGCGCATCGACCACGCGGCCGAGCAGGGCATCGCCGACCGGCACCGAGGCGATTGCGCCGGTGGTGCGAACCTCGTCGCCTTCTTCAATGTCGGTGTAGTCACCCATGACGATGACCGCCACGGTGTCCTCTTCAAGGTTGAGCACCAGGCCCGTGATGCCGGACTTGGTGAACTCGACCATCTCGCTCTGCATGGCCTGCGAGAGGCCATACACCGTCGCGACGCCGTCACCAACACCGATCACCTGACCGACATTGGTAATCGACGCCTCGTCTGAAAATCCCTGGATCTGCTGCTTGAGCAGATCACTGATCTCGGTCGCGCGTACCGCCATGATCGCTCCGTTCTTCCGCGGCGCCAGTGCCGCGACGCGCGGTCCTGATTCGTGCCGGGTGACGTAATTCAGTATCTGTGTCCGGCTGGGCAACGGTCGAGTACCGTCGACCGGCCTTCGCTATGCGGCTGCGAGCCGTGCCCGCAGTCGCCGCAACTGATTCACAACGCTGCCATCAATAACCTGGTCCCCGTACTGGGCCACGACTCCCCCGATGATCTCGGGATCGACGTGGAGCCGGAGCTCAATATTCTTGCCCAGCAGACGCGCGAGATGCTCCCGAACCAGGGCCTGGCCCGCATCATCCAGCGGCTCTGCTGTCGTCACGTCGACGAGCGCAATGCCGTTTTCGGCAAGCACGGCCTCATCGAACAAGTCAGCCAGATCCTGAATGATTCCCGTTCTGCCGGCGCTCGATCAAGCATGTGCGCGAGATTTCGCGCCTCCGGCTGGGCATCGGTCATCACCGCATCAACGGCCCTGATCTTGTCTGCCATCCGGAACGCTCGGATTGTCGAGAAACGACCGCACGGCCGCGTCGCTCACCACAGCCCGCAGCACACCAAGATCCCGCTGCCAGGCATCGAACGATCCCTGTTCGCGAGCCAGTTCCACGACTGCCTGCACGTAGCGTTTTGCCGAACCGCTTGCCATTTCCCGTACCTCGCCTCACGTGTGCGTCATGTGTCAAACCGCCGTTCGATCCAGCGCGGATACCCGCGGCAGGCACGTGAGACCCGTCAGTTCTGCGAAGCCTGCGCGACGCCACTGACAGCGTTTCTTCGATCAGCTGCGCCTGAGCCGCGGGATCGAGTTCCTTCTGGATGATGCGGCCGGCCGCCAGCACGGCAATGTCCGCAACTTCTTGTCGAAGTTGCTCGCGTGCCTGCTCGGTTTCCTGACGCATCGTTTCCTGGGCTCTCGAGAGATAGGTTTCGGCCTGGGTATTGGCTTCTTCCCGCGCCCGGGTCAGCAACTGCTCACCGTTTTGGCGAGCGGTGGCCAGGATCTCCTGCGCTTCACGTCGAGCTTCCAGGAGAACCTCTTCGTTGCGCGCCTGGGTCTGCCTTCAGTTCCTGCTGCATCCGCTCGGCAGAGGCCATGCTCTCCCGAATCTTGTCCTGCCGCTCGTCAAGGATCTTGACGATTGGTCCGACGGCAAACTTCCACAGCAGCGCAGATAAACACAAGAAAGGCGACGAGCTGAACGGCGAATTGCCATCCATTGAGACCGAATTGGTCCACTGTGGGCCACTCCTTCGCGAGTCATCCTCAATCGGCCATGCATCGTGTCACACGTTGCGATCAGGCAACCCTTCCATTGGATGCCGACCTGGTGGCGATGGACACGGCGCGGAAGCACGTCCCGCGCCAGCCGATCCCACCAGGAGGTACTAGAGGACGAACGCGATGATGATGGCGATAACGAACGCGTAGATCGCGACCGCCTCAGCAAGCGCGGCGCCGACGATCATCGTCGACCGAACTTCGCCAGCCGCTTCCGGATTGCGGCCGATGGCATCCATGGCGCCCTTGACCGCAAGACCGATACCAATTCCTGGGCCGAGGCCACCGAGACCGATGGCGATGGCCGCGCCAATTGCCTTTGCCGCATCCACGCCGTCAGCACCTGTCAGTCCTGCCAAACACGTGTTGTTTCCTCCTGGCGGTATCAGCCTCTCATGCCCATGCATGTGACCGCACCGTCGTGATGTTGCCAGAACGACACCATGCCGCTCTTCCTAGCCAAACATGAACCGAGATCCGATGCGCTCCAGCGTCGCCGCCTGCGCACTGCCACACGGCAGGACTCGCAAAGTTAGTCGCCAGACGGATGCGGGGTCGCGAGCGCACGCCGTGGGTTCCGTCGTCGATGCGGGCGTGTTCTTCAGCATGCTCCTGCTCATGATCCCCGTCGTGCGCCGCTGCGAGCATGATGTAGATCAGGGTAAGCAGGGCAAACACCAGGGCCTGAATCGTTCCGAAGAGCACTTCGAGGCCAAGGAAAACCACCGGGAACAGGAGTGGGATAATGGCGATCTTGATGGCCGCGGCCATGGCGTACATCACGCCGAGCAGGATCTCGCCGGCGAACACGTTGCCGAAAAGACGGGCGGAGAGCGAAAGAATCCGGGAGAGTTCGCCGATCACTTCGATTGGGAAGAGGAACGGCGGATCGGCCATGTGCTTGATGCGGCCGACCACGCCGTGGGCCGAGACACCGGCGATCTGGATGGCGGTGAAGGCCAGGATCGAGAGCGCGAAAGTCATGTTGAGGTCGGCTGTGGGTGGGCGGAAGAACGGTACGAGGACTCTCCTCGTGCTCTTCCTCATCGGCGGTCGCGGCCGCTTCGCCGCCATCCCCCTCGTCGTCGTTCACCGCTGCTGCGGCGGCTTCGGACTCCGGAGTGCTCTCGGCATGCTCATCGGTAGTGGCGGGTTCCTCATCGGCGTGTTCTTCCTCGGGCTTGAGGCCAATGGTGCCCGACGCCAGGCAGGAGACCGGAGAAGTTGGAGAACAGGATGAAGATGAAGATGACCGGAGATGAGCGGGAGAAGGCGGCGACCAAGTCGCTTGCCCCCTGTGCCCTCGACGAGATCGACGAGGAAGCCAACCAGCATCTCCAGGAGCCCCTGGGCACGACCGTGGAACGTCTGTTGCCCTGCGGGCGATGGAATGTGAATACAATCAGCACCAGCGCCATCACGAGGAACATGGTCAACATCGAGTTGGTGACGGGGATCGGACCGACCTTGAAGAGCTCTTCGGCAGCCAGAGAGATGTGAATGTCCATAGACTAGGCGTTACTCCTCAACGGCGAGTTCGTGTTCTGGTCCTGTCATCGCGACATACACCTGCCGCGCCATGTCTTGCTTACCGGAAACCGCCCGGTTGGAGCACGTTTTGCCTGAAGTTATCCGTCTGGTCGCATCTTGTTTCGCTGTTTGGCTTCGATTCGTTCAGCCATCTGTGCGGCCAATCGGTCCGTTTTTGCGTTTGCTGTCGCTCGCCAGCACCAGTTCGTAGAGTTGGTAGCCAGCCGCTACCAGTCCAACCGCCGACGCCGATCAGCGTGAACAGCGGGCTCTTGTCGAGCCACTGATCGATGAGTATTCCCAGCCCAATGAAGACGATGAATGATGCGACAACGGATATCCCGAGGCTCGTCGCAAGGCCAACAACCTTGGCCTGCTCCATTTGGTGATCCGGCTTTCGATCGTCAGCCAAATCCCACCCCTGTTTCGTTTGCACATATTATCACAATCTCGATGTGACGCGCATGTGCATTCTGTCCGGAACGGCATTGACTCACAGCCCAACGCCAAATCCGGATCATTCGCGGTCCGCTCTCTCGTTTCCATGTTCACGGTGAACCATCCAGGCCGCCATTCCCTGGTGACTGCCGATTACCTTGCTAAGCCTACCCTGCCACCGTCATCGTGTCACGAAAAAATGTGCCGAATCAGTCGAGTCTACCGAACCAGGAAGCCATCCTGAATAGGATCGTCGTGATCGAGCACAAACTGATGCATCCCGGTAACCGCCCCACGGCCCGAAATCTCGGTGATCACGGCGGGGAACCCGGCAACCTCGGTGCCGACCACGATCCGCCCGGTGAAAATCGAACCGGTCAGGCTCTCGTTCAGCAGGGATTCCCCCACCGCGAGTGTTTTGTCCTCGGCCATGCACGCGATCAGGGCCGAGGTGCCGGTTCCGCAAGGCGATCGATCGATCGCGCCGTCGGCATAGATCGTCGCATTGCGAATCGAGAAGTCCGGGCTGCTCGGCGCCCCGGTAATGATCGTGCCATACAGGCCGGACATTTCAGCATCGATCGGGTGAACGACATCGAGTGCATTCGACACTCCGCGCTTGACTGCCATCCCGGCCTCGATCAGGGCTCCGCGCCCGAGCCGTTTTCAAGGAAAGCCCCAACGACTCATCGGAAACGACCGCATACCAGGCTCCACCAAAGGCGACATCGACCGCGACCTCGCGCTCCACCGGCCTCGAATCAGCAGGTTGTGCGCCAGTCGAAATGCCGGCACGTTTCGAAAGCGAACTGCCCTCACCCGGCCATCGCTGACCGTGGCGCGAGCCTGGATCAATCCGGCCGGTGTGTCGTACGTGATCCGCGTCTCGGGTCCCTGATCGGGAAACGTCCCGGTTTCGATCAGGGCCGTGGTCAAGGCGATCACGCCATGGCCGCACATCGTGCTGTAGCCCTCGTTGGTCATGAAGATCACGCCATAGTCGGCCTCGACACTCGACGGCTCAGTCAGGACCGCCCCGTACATGTCCGAGTGACCCCGCGGCTCGTGGAGCAACAACCGTCGCAGATCGTCATGGTGTTTGCGGAGATAGGCCCGGCGTTCCAACAACGTTGCGCCGGGCAAACGGGGAACGCCACTGGTAATGATTCGTAGTGGCTGCCCGCCGGCGTGAGCATCGATGGTGGAGATGATTCGGCGAAGGCGCACAAGGCAATCCTTTTGTTCATCGAAAGAGGGTCGGCCGACCAAAACGCGGTGTTGTCGCACACTTGAAGTCACCCCCTTGTGGTGCCAGCCTCGAACGACTGCTAGGCTGTTCCTGACCGGACGACTCCCGCGTCGAACGACACGCGCACTCACCATCTTCCATGATGTCCGTGTCCGTCAATGACCAATGCGGGAAGTCTGCGCCGAGCAGTGCCCAAGTTGCACAATAACCCTGGCACCACTACCAACCACACTATGCATCTGTACGACAGGGTGGCCCAACGAGCCGCCCCACTGGTGCGCACCATTGCGCGGATCATCGACCATGTCCTCCCCGGCGGTTTCCGCAAATACAGATATGCCCACCGAGCGTGGGCCCGGACCACGTGTTGCCTGCGAGATGAGGACGGTTCCGCCAATCGAGATGCTCGACAGAATCGCGATCAGGAAAAACACGATCTCGAGCGAAACGCCGACACCTGCCAGCGCGGCCGACCCCACCCGGGCGATCATCAGCGTATCGATTATCCCAACAGCCGACTGGAGCAGGTTTTCGCCAATGATCGGTATCGCCAGGCCGAGCACCCGCCGCTGGTTCATCGGTGGAACATCCACCACCGGCGAACCGATCGGCGCCGGGACGCACGACCGGGCAAATACGCTAGCCCGCCAGACGGTACTCTGGGGGTTCCTGCTATCGATCCCGCTCGGCATCGTCGGGTACGCCTTTGCGCCAAACCTGATCCAGCTGTTCCATACCGAAACCGATGTCGAACAACACGCCATTACCTACCTGCAAATCACTGGCGGGTTGATCGTGACCCTGTTGATGACGTTCGTCTGTGGGGCAGTGCTTCGTGGCGCGGGCGACGGACGATCTCCCCTGATCTACGGCGCCTCGGCGATGTGGCTGGCGGTGCTGCTCTCCTGGGTACTGGTGAACTTCTTCGACGGTCAACTGTGGTGGGTGCGGGCCACGTTCTTCGTGACGACGCCGATTCCGGCGGCCATGAACTGGATCACGTTTCGCAAGCGCATGCGCCACGCCGAGCACGACCTCCTCGCGTCAAGTACTGTGTCAAGGCATGTTTGACACCTTCCCAGCCATCATGTTGAGCGTAGCGATCCAGCGGGGCAACATCGCCGTGCGCAGCGCAGCGAGAGCACTCGACGACAGAGTCGGCGCCGGTCGTGGCCAAACGAGCATCAGCTGACGCGGACCGGCTTCGCCGGGGATACTGCAGCTTCGCCTCAGCATGACGATGTGGGGAGTGGGTTCATGCAGGACGTTCAGCCGTGGACAGACTGGTTGATCGAGCGCCCTACCACCAGCCGTGCGGGACGTTGTACCGGGGATCGAGCATTGGATAGCACTCGGACGCCAGCATCTTCGTGGCTCGATCCCTGAGTCCGTCGATTTCTTCCGGAAGGAGGATCTCACCGAGCTGGGCCATGATCTCGGCTCCGTCGCACAGCATCCGCTGGACATCGGCACGCACCGAATCGTCACTCGGCTCGCCGGAGAACTGCCACAGGACCGTTCGCAACTTCGGATCGACATTGAACGTGAGACCGTGGTCGATTCCCCAAATCCGCTCCTGCCGGATCGACCAGGCAATGGCCGATCTTGCGGTCGGCATTGTTGGCGATGTGATCGAACATCACGATCCGCTCGATTGGCAGGATCCGGCGACCCCAGAACTGCGACTCGTCGATCTCCTCGTTCCTCGGTTCGACGTAGAGCTGCAGGCTGCCCATCCCATGCGGCCCTTCGCGGACCACCGTCGGCGGCACGATATTCCAGCCCAGCAACCGGCTCAGCAGGTAGGAGGCGTATTCGCGCAGGTAGAGGGTGCCAGTCGGGAAATCCCACAGCGGCCGCTCTCCGGCCTGTGGCTTGTAGATCCCGAGGTGGTCGTGCCCGTCGGCACCGGTCAGGCCAACCGCGAAGGTGTAGTTCGATCCCCAGGGCACCAGCTTGGCCGCCGTGATCTCGGCGTCTCGAAGCATCGCGAGCGCGGCATCCTCGTCCAGAGCTGGTCGACGGACACGTGCTTCCGGCTCATCGTTGTCGAAGCGAATGCGAAGATCTGGCATGGATATCCGAACCGAGGTAGCTGCGTCGCCCGATCGGCGTTGCCTGATTCTACTTCCACGATCGGAAACCGTGCGCGTTGGTCGCCGTGGCCACGGCATGTCCGACGGTCAAGCTGTCGCGGGATTTCCGGAGTCGCGGGTACAATCGCGGCGAAGTCCGAACGCGATTCCGGTCACAGTCGGCCCTAACATCGGCGCAGGCCGCTGATTGCATCCGTCATTTCCTCATCTGGAAGGAGACCTGGTCGGCATGAAAATCGTTCGCTATCTGGATACTGCAACCAATGCCGCCGGCCTTTGGTATCGTCGAAGGCGACACCGTTTTCGCCGGCGAGGGCGATCTGTTCGCCGGCCTGACCAAGGGTGCCGAGGTCGGCGCCTACGACGACCTCCAGATCCTCGCCCCGATCGAGCCAGGCAAGGTCATCGCGATTGGCATGAACTACCTCAAGCACGTCAAGGAACTCGACGCCACGCGCGAAGTGCCGACCGAGCCGGTGGTGTTCATGAAGCCGCAGTCGGCGATCGTTGGCCCGGTGCGGCGATCGAGCTCGCCTACCCCGAGAACGACACCCACTACGAAGCGGAACTCGTCGTCGTCATCGGCAAGCCCGCCTACCGCGTCTCCGAGGCCGAAGCGCTGGACTACGTGCTTGGCTACACCGTCGGCAACGATGTCTCCGACCGCGTACAGCAGATGGGCGGGCATCCAGTGGATTCGCGGCAAGGGCTACAACACCTACCTGCCGCTGGGACCGGTGATCGAAACCGAGCTCGATCCGGGCAACGCCACCGTCAGTCCCGCCTCAATGGCGAGCTCCGGCAGGACGACAACACCAACGGCCTGATCTTCAGCGTGCCGTTCCTGATCGAGTTCCTGAGCGATGTGATGACCCTCAACCCGGGCGACATCATCATGACCGGCACACCGCACGGAGTGGGCGGGCATGAAGGCCGGCGACACGATCGAGATCGAGGTCGGGGGCATCGGCGTGCTCTCCAACCCGGTCGTCAACCGCGACTAGGCCATGCTCGAACCCTGATCAATCAAGCCGTCGTACACTACCCTCATGGCAGACGATCAGCCCGTTCTGCCATGAGGGTATGCTTCGTTACGCTGGGGCACGGCCCTCACGATCGTGGCGCCGGCGCCACATCGTCGTCCGAAATCGCACCGTTCCAGAGAAGGCAGACGCCATCATGCGAATCACGATTTTCGGAACCGGCTATGTGGGACTGGTCACTGGCGCCTGCTTTGCCGAGAGTGGCAACCGCGTCTGCTGCGTCGATGTCGACGTCGGCAAGATCGAGGCACTGCAACGCGGCGAGATTCCCGATCTACGAGCCTGGTCTGGCCGAACTCGTCGAGCAGAACACGCGGGCCGGCCGCCTGACGTTCACCACCGATGCCGCGGAAGGGGTCGATCACGGTGTGATCATCTTCATCGCCGTGGGCACGCCGCCACACGAGGACGGCTCGTCCGACCTGCGCTATGTCGAGACGGTTGCGCGCACCATCGGCCAGCACCTCTCGCAAACCGGCCCTCATCGTCGACAAGTCCACCGTCCCGGTCGGCACCGCCGACATGGTGCGCGGCGTCGATCCAGGAAGAACTCGACCGGCCGCGGGGTGCACGCCGTCGTTCGATGTCGTCAGCAACCCCGAATTCCTCAAGGAAGGCGCGGCGATCGACGACTTCATGAAGCCGGACCGGATCATCGTCGGCGCCGAGAACCCGGACAGCATCGAGTTGATGCGCCAGCTCTACCACCCGTTCAACCGCAACCACAATCGCATCATCGTGATGGACACTCGCTCGGCCGAGCTCACCAAGTACGCCGCCAATGCGATGCTGGCCACGAAGATCTCGTTCATGAACGAGATCGCCAACATTGCCGAACGCACCGGCGCCAACATCGAGAGCGTCCGCATCGGGATCGGCTCCGATTCCCGCATTGGCTACAACTTCATCTATGCCGGGATCGGCTACGGTGGCTCCTGCTTCCCGAAGGATGTCCGCGCCCTCGAGAACACCGCACTGAACTACGACTACGACGCCCAGCTCCTGGCAGCCGATCGAGGAGGTCAACCAGCGCCAGAAACGCGTCCTGCTGGACAAGATCCTCGATCACTTCGATGGCAACGTGGCCGGCAAGACGTTCGCGCTCTGGGGACTGGCCTTCAAACCGAAGACCGACGATGTCCGCGACGCGCCGAGCCGTGTGATCATCGAGGGTCTCTGGGCACGCGGGCGCCCGGGTCCGGGCCTTCGATCCGGAAGCGCTGGACACGACGACGAGTGCTCTTACGGCGAACGGGACGATCCTCGAGCTCTGCGACACCCGCGACGAAGCGCTGATCAGGGTGCCGATGCGCTCGTCATCTGCACCGAGTGGCGGCAGTTCAAGAGCCCGGACTGGGATCTTGCTCCGTCAGCGAGCTCACCGAGCCGGTCATCTTCGATGGCCGCAACATCTACGATCCGGCGCGCGTGGCCCGCGAAGGGTTCGTCTACTACGGCATAGGACTTGGCGACCAGATTGCCGAACCGCGAGGATTTTTCGTCGAATCGTCGCCGCTCCTGGCTCAGGCAGCACTGGCAGACTAACCGTCCACGCAATCCTCAATTACAGTCAAACGCTCCCGTTGGTGTTCCAACGGGAGCGTTTTTTGTGTATCGGCAGCTGATACGGCCTTTCAGATTGACGCAGGGAGATTCCAGGACGATCGTAGCGGCCCGGGGCAGGTCCCGACTTCTCGACAACGATGAGAACCTGGGTAGGCGACGGACCGGCGAACCGATGGCCGCCGCAAGGGCGGCCACTACCAGGGGAGTCACTCATTACGTACCAGAACCGCCGACATTCGTCGTGGTCGCCGATCCACGTTGCCTGAACCGCAAGCGGGGAGAAGCGAGGACCGTACGTCCACCCTATGATGCAATGAAAACCCAGTTGATCAATTCCAGGGTGCAGGAGACGAGACGATGTCATCGACCCGCGGGATCAGCAAAACGATACTGATCCGTGAATCGCGCCGCCGTGTTTTCGAAGGATTGGTTCAGGCCGAGCATCTTGATTCCTGGTTCGATGGTGGATTACCAGAGGTGCGGATGCCGCGGCCACTCGAAGGAGACGTCTGGCGATTTGATCGATCACTGCCGGTTACGATCCGCGACACGCTTCAGGATACCAGGATCGTGCTTTCCTGGCCTGTAGCGGATCCGCTCGATATGGGTGGCATCCCGATTTCCACGATTACCACCTTCGATCTTCAACCCGAGGAGCATTCGACGGTCGAGTATCCCGCCACACTCCTGTCGGTTACCCAGACCGGCTTCCCCAGGGAGGAGGTATGGGATCGCACGGTTGCGATGTGCGACAACCGCTGGGTAACCGATCTGGTCTACTTGCAATTGTGGCTGGAATCGGGGAGGTCGCGGATGGAGGCGAAAGATCCTGCCCGGTTTACGAACATCACTGGTTCGACTCGAATCGCGGTCACACGCGAGGAGGTTTTCAGGGCGTTTGTGACGCCATCGTTACTCCAGCGCTGGATTGGCGGCACGATTGAGATGGACGTGTGCCCAGGCGGCAGGATGGACGTGCAATGGGAGACTGGCGATCACGTTGGCGGTGAGATTGTCCTGATCGATCGGCCTTCCCACATCGTTTGGCATTGGTGGGATGCCCAGAAGCTGGCCGCCGAGGACGATCCCGGACTGATCACGATCATGATCTGGACGCTCACGGAGGTCAATGGGCACACGGACGTATCGCTGATCGATATGGGGTATGACCGCTCGATCGTAGACGACACCTATGTGTTCGACATCAATCAAGGGTGGGAGCTAATGCTCGCGGCGCTTCCCTGCGTGGTCTATCAATGCACGTCTACAGAGTCATCGTAACCACGTGATTGGACTTCCAGCGAGGTGCTGGCGGATTGATCCGCAAGGTCCCAATCAGACTGACACAAGAACCTGCCCAGTGCGGAGCGCAGTCGAATTGGTCGCCCTGCCAAACGGAGCACTGCGCAGTTCGAGGTGACCAACCATCCAGTCAGAGGCACCAGGCAAGCGGTCGTCGTGAGTAGTCCGGATCAGGCGAAGACGAGCCGGTCGGTCACCATCACCGCGAATAGCGCCGCCAGGTACCAAATCGAATAGAAGAAGGTCGTTCTTGCCCGCGCCTTGCTCGGATCCTTCAGCAGTTTCCAGGCAAGCATCAGGAAATATCCACCAAGCACCACAGCACCCGCGAAATAAATCCAGCTCATCCCGAACGGCACGAGGAGCAGGGTCACTGCCGTCAGCAGAATCGTGTACAGGAAAACCTGCTTCCGGGTCTCATCTTCTCCCGCCACGACTGGCAGCATTGGCACGCCCACACGCCCATACTCGCCCTGCTTCAGCAACGACAAGGCCCAAAAATGCGGAGGCGTCCAATAGAAGATGATCGCAAACAGAATCCACGCCGGAGCCGCCAGGGTACCGGTGACGGCCGCCCATCCCACCAACGGCGGGACCGCGCCGGCAGCGCCACCAACGACGATGTTGTGTGGGGTGCGTCGCTTCAGCCAGAGTGTGTACACGAAGACGTAGTAGAGGTTGCCAGCGAGGGCCAGGCCGGCGGCCAGCCAGTTGACCACGAAGCCGAGCAACAAGGTACCGGCCACGGTCAGCGAGATGCCATAGACCAACGCCGCCAGTGGCGAAATCCGGCCGTTGGCGGTTCCCCGCTTTTTGGTGCGGCTCATCACGGCATCGATATCGCGATCGATGTAGCAATTGAGCACGTTGGCGCCACCAGCGGTCAACACGCCACCAAGGAGGGTGACCAGCACCAGGCCGAAATCCGGGACTGCCTGTTCGGCTACCAGCATCGCCCCAAGGGTTGTCACCAGGAGCAGGGTCATGATCCCCGGCTTCATGAGCGCAACATAGTCACTCACCACCGCGCGGATTCCCGTCAGTCCGGTGTCGATCGGTCGAACAGCGTCGTCTATCATTGGCCCCTCGGCGTCGCTAGGTATGGATTCGGCAGGTGGAACTGCATTCATGTCTGGTACGCAATGTATGGACGAGATGTCCGAAACGGGCGTATGCAGGGTCGCCATCATCATTCTACCGCCCATCTTCCCAACTCGCATGCCCGGTCAGGAACTCGGGAACAGATTCGTGCGTTCTCTCCATTGAGTGCGACGTTGTGCGTACCGGGCAACGATTTTCCCCGAGGGTATTGACACGGGCTTCGGAACAGCGTATCTAGAGTGTGAAATATCTCACGAGCGACCTGGGCGACCAGGAACTGGCGAGTCATCGCTCAGGCGAAAAACGCTCGGGAGAAATCAACGGCCATCGTAGGCCACCGGTTATCGCCATTCGTTTGTCAATCCCGATGGACCATGTGGCGAACTGGAATTCTCACGCAACGACGCGTGCCGAATGACACTGGAGACAATCATCATGGTAGCTTCATCCACACGGTTCGATTACAAGACCTATCTCTCCCCCGGGCAACGATTTCACAGCGCCGACCTGCTCACCTCCGAGCTCACGGTCGCCCGGCTGGTGAGAGACAAGCTGGGCCTGTTGCATGTCACACTCCGTTCCGAGGATGGACACGAAATCAGCGCCTTCGCGGAACAGGTCGAGGCCGCAATTGCCGAGGGTCACCTCTTGCCGGTCGTTCCTTCGTCATCGTTTTCCTCGACCCGGTCTGCCTGCTAGACCGAAAGCAGGAGCACGGACCGCTGTTCGGCAGGCGATATCGCCAGGATCCGGAGTAGCGCACAGCGAGAAAAACCGGGCCTCGAATAATTGAAGGCCCGGTTCCTGTTTAACTTCGAGAGCGGACTCTGCTAGGCAGGCGCCACCAACTCATGCGGCTGGACTTCGAGCAGGTCCGATGTGCAATACGCGCATCGCGTGGCCGCAATCGGCACATCGGAGAGACATGACGGGCACTTGCGCAACGTGGGGTCTGCCGGTGGATTCTTCCTCGATCGCTCGATCAGCACGTTCATGGGCTTGACCACAAAAAAGAAGATCACCACGGCCACGATCACGAACGAAATGAGCGCGTTCAGGAACAGTCCAATCCCGAATGTGCTGCCGTTGATCGTGAAGTCGATGTCCGCAAAATTCGGCTGCCCGCCAATCGCCGCAATCAACGGCGTGACCAGATTCTCCACGAAGGCTATGACCACGGCACCAAAGGCGGCACCGAGCACAACCGCCACTGCCAGGTCAACGACATTCCCGCGGAGCAGGAATTGCTTGAACTCGTCAGCGATACCCCTCATCTTGCCCCTCCATTTGCTACGCGTTGCGCAAGCAGTTTCTTTTCGCCGAGTATCGGATCGGTTCACTGTACGTACGCAACCCACGTCAAGCTCAATGCGTGTCGCGGTCGACCAGCGAGCGATGTCCTGCGCTACGGCGAGCAGGATTCAGCTGTTGCCGTGAGCGAATAATTCGCTTCTCCCTCCTCGAAGCCCATATAGAATTCATTGCCACAGGCATCGATGAACAAGGTGGCCGCTCCATAGCTGGTGTAAACCTCGAACGTGGAGCCCACCACAACTCCTGACTGGCCGCCGCTGGGAACTGGACCATCGAACACTGTGACCCCATCGGCCACAATCACGACATACAGGTCAGCCTGTGCCGCGATATCGATACTCGCCTGGTAAACGCCATCGGTGCCTTCCTGGACTGGCTCCGTATCATCGGTCTCTTCGGAAGTATCGACTGCCGGAGGCTCGTCTGCCGCGGCTGGTTCGTCACCAGTCGTGGTTTCGTCGGTTGCTGCTTCGGTGGCGGCCGGATCGCCCGTACCAGGCGCTGAGGTGGTGTCTCCTACCTCGGACCCGAACGCTACCAGTACATACTCCACCGGATTCGAACTGTTGTTGGTGACGGTCGCGTCTTCGGTGATCAGTTGGCCGTCACCTGTAGCCAACAATCCCAAACCACCGCTCTCGATATCGATATCGCCATTTGTCGACATCACCAGGGCCGGGCCGGTATGATCCGGGACCTCCGCCGTTTCACCCGGTTCAAGGACATATCGGACCATCACGAGATCGAAGACACCTTCGTCATAGTCATCGATCAACGGGCTCTCATAGAAGGCGTCGTCAGAAACGCCATTAGGCTCGACAACTTCGAATACCCAGATCAACGAGCCATCTGATTCGGCAAATGTGGTGTAGGTATCGCCACCGGCCTTGAATAGCGCTTCCCCGGGATCGAGCAACGCTCGCTTACCGGTGACATCGTTGCGAATGATCGACGAACCCTCGACCTGATAGACAATCGAGGCATTCGTGATCTCTCCAGTGGCCGCCGAACTACTCTCGGGCTCCAGTTCCTGAACCTGCCACACTGACTGATCACCGGTCAGAAACGCCAACCCATGCGCGATCACCGCCGGGTTGCCGGGATCAGTACCGGAGACCTGTATCGAGGTGCCACTTGTCGAAGTTTCTGGCTGCTCCGTAGCCTCGGCAGTGGCCTCCTCGGTGGCGACATCCTCCTCTTCGGCCGCTGGTGTCGCCGGATCCTCCTCGTCGCCTGTGCCGGGTATCACCACATCGGGTGTCTCGGCCGCCTCGGTGGCTTCCTGAGCTCCCACGGCAGGGGTAGCGACCATGCTGGCGAAGAGCATTGCGGCAAGTACGAACACCATCCATCGCCACCGTGTCGCAGTTCCTGGCCCGACGTGCGCGCCTGTCGATTCCATCCTTCGACTCTCCCTTCGCATTTCAGCCGAATGCGATGATTGTCAGCGAACCAGCCTCTGGTTCTACACGCGTGTGGATTCCTGGTCCAACAGGGAACCCCCGCTCCCCAACTCTGCATCGATCGGGGAATCGTCCACCGATCGACACGAACCAGGTCGGCCAACGCGACGCATCTGATACTCGAATCCGATTCAATCACGCTGACATGGAATGCACGCCGATGCAGTGCATTGTAACGGGATCATACCCCGCGCATGACAAGAGTGTCCGAACACAAGTATCATGCTCGACTCACATCGTAGCGTTAATGAACTCCAAACGCTACCAAATCGGTCCGCCGATCAGGGAACGATACACTTCCTGTTCAATCGCGAATGCCGTTAGTGGTTCGGTGTGCTGAATTATTGTCCCTGTCTTCATGTCCGAGGTTCATTTGAGCAACAACGCATTTCCCGCACCCACAAGAATCAAGCGGCGTATCGATGGCGGGTTGATCGTCCTGCTCGCGCTCGCCGGATTGCTCCTGCTCGCCGTCCTGTGGGCAGTCAGCTTGCGGAGCGATGTCGACAACGCCACCGACCAGGTCGGTACCCTGGAGGCAGAAATTGACCTGCTTCGGTCCCAGGCCAACGCAACTGCCTACAACCTGGCTCCGTCGGCTGATGCGCCCCCCAACGCTCTTGGAACCGCCTTCTTCAGCCTCGATGGAACGGGAGTGTTGAGTGTTTCGAATCTGACCACAGCACCGGAGGGCCGGAGTTACCAGGTCTGGTACTACCCGACCGCCGAAGCCGAGCCAATCCCGGGATCGACGGTGACGGTCGATGAACACGGCTCCGGGTTTACCCTCATCCCCGCCGATGTCGGGGTGTTCACGACGATCACGATCACCCTCGAACCGCTGGCCGGCAGCACCTCGCCGACCGGGCCAGTCATCCTCACTGGAACAACTGGCGGCGCGCGCGGCTAACCGACGGCACGCAGCCGTATACTGCTTCGGTTGATTCGATGCCTGGCGCCGCAAGACTGGCGCCGGCTTATGGCGACTCGTTCGAGTCGGATTGGGTCCAGGTGTCACGTCCAGCCCGAACGAACGAGATCACGCACCATAGACTTGCCTCGCACCAGGTCCAACTCGTCGACTGGCTGTGGCTCAGCGTAGCCGTGCTGCTCAGCCTCGTGCTCCGGATTCCCTTTTTCCGGATCCCGATGCTCGCCGATGAGGGTGGCTATGCGTATGCGACCCAGGGTTGGGTGAACGGCACGGGAGAGCTATACGGTGACTTGTGGATCAGCCGACCCCAGGCCATCTTCTTCGTCTATGCAGGCATTTTCGATCTGTTCGGCACTGGCACCACGGCGATCCGGTTCGCGGCCTGGATCGCCATTGCACTGACTGTTATTGCAGTCTGGGGCTTCGCGCGGATCTGTGCGACACCACTGGCTGCCAACATCACGGCCCTGACCTTTGCGGTAGGTTCATCGCTGCCAAATCTCGAAGGCTATTCCGCCAACTCCGAAATGTTCATGGGGCTGCCCGCAGCACTCTCCGCATTGTGGCTGCTCCGGATCGGACGCACCGGTTGGTCGCGTTGGCAACTGGTTGGCGTCGGAATCCTCATCGGCATTGCCATTTCGCTGAAGCCGTCCGCAGCCGTGATGCTCCCGATCACGATGCTCTTCGTGGTACTCACAAGCGGCTCAGACGCATCCAGGGACCGCCTCATGCGATGCCTGTGGCCAACCACCGGTGTGGCGATCATTGGCATCGCATCACTCATCAACGGCTGGATGCTCGGCTGGGACAACTTCATTTACGCCACGTTCACCTATCGCCTTTCAGCGCAGAGTGCCGCAACGGTCGGGATTCAACACAACCTCGAAGCTATAGGGCGTCTCGCCTGGCGGTCATCCGCGTTGATCGGCCTGATCGCAGTTCTGCTCGTGTTTCGCTATCGAGCATCAATCGTGGCGGCTGTGCGGGCCTTCGGCAATCTGCAGCAGGTTGGCGGCAGGGCCTTCAGCTTCGGGCAATTGCGACACTGGCTCTCTATGGCGAGCATCCGAGGCTGGATTAACGAACCCCGCAGCGATGGACGACTACTCTTGCGACTATGGTTGCTGGGAGGGCTTTTCGGCGCCAGCATCGGCGGGGACTGGTGGTCGCACTACCTGATCCAGGTAATTGCCCCACTCTCGATCTGGGTCGGGTGGACCATCGCCATAATCTGGCCGGAGCTTGGCAGGATCGGCCGCAGTGTACTCGCCACTGCATCCGTCCTGCTTCTCGTCGCGCCATTCTGGGTGCTCGTCCATGGTTCCCCGGACAACATGGCGAGGGCGATGTTTTCTCACCCTGGCTATCCCGCGCAGGACAAGGTTGCTGCCTACCTCCGGGAACACTCGGAACCAGGCATCCACGATTTATGTCGCGTTCGATCAGGCCTCGATCTATTATCTTGCCGACCGTCCGCCGGCCTACCGGCATCTCTACGATCAGGAGCTGCGGGGCATCCCGAGCTCCTACGCTGACCTCATTTCGATCATTCGCAGTTCGGATCGCCCCGAGTTCATCGTCAGCACACGCCAACCAGGTCCGTTCGCCGACGCGAGCCGCGCCTTCTGGCAGGAAGTCGGTCAGTACTACGATGTGGTGGAAACGATCGATGGCGTACCGATCTATCAGGACAAGAGCAAAATTGGATTCCCGACTAGCCGCGCCAATGTGGGGAATCGTCGGCGGAGAGCACCAACCCGGATTCGTCCGTCCACCGTACGTGACCATTCTCTCCTTCCGGAGATACGCCGCCCGGCCGATCACATGGGAAGTCACCGGCGTAGTAATCAGGAGCGCCAGGCAGATCAGGATCACGCGGCTCGTGATGGGCAGCCCGCCAACCACAACACCGGAGAGCGCGAGCACCATCACGCCCAGAAACACCGACTTGCTGGCGCCATGGAGTTTGGTGTAGATATCCGGCATCCGCAACAATCCGACCACCCCAAGCGTCATCACGGCCACGCCAAGAATCACCAGGACATCGAAAACATATGGCCTCATTGGCGTTGGCTCCTCACCTAGAAGACTTTGCGCTCACCGTAGTAGCGCGCAGCAACAACCGTCGAAATGAATGACACGAGCGCCAGCAGCAGTGCGGCATCGAGGTAGTACGATGTTTCTGTGGTGATCGAATACAGGATCAATTGAGCGATCAGCACCAGCGTCAGCGCGTCGACACCAAGGATCCGCACGATCGCCGAGTTGGTCTTGATCACCATGCCGATGCACACGCACAGCAAGCCGGTCATCCAGATCATGGCCACGTAAAAAACGATTTCATGCATTACGGCGCCTCCGGCTGCTGAAGGTCGGACGGGACGTGGGTTCCGTACTCCCATAGCCGGTAATACTTCTCGACGTCTTCCCGCAGGCGATCCGGATGCACTGGCATCCATGTAATGCACCAGCATCACTCGCTCGTCCCAATCGATGTCGACCAGGAACGACCCTGGCGAGATAGTGACGACCAGACCGACGATGCCGACGCCAGCAGGAGTGTGGTTGCCGAGCGGGATCCTGATGATTCCGGGACTCTCAAGCTTTCGGAAACCGACCACGAAGGTCGCCACCTGCCAGGTACCCTTCACAGATGTCAACCACCATCATCGCCAGGAATTTTGGCAGGAAGACAATGATGTGCAGGACGTACCCCCATTCGGCGGGTCGGATTTGGGCATGATCGCCGAACGGTACAGCACCGACCAGGGCGACAGACGACAAGAACCCGAGCAAGCAGGTCCTGCCAGGCAAAACTCGCCAGCGTCAGGCTATAGATGGCGGTCAGGCCAGCAACCACAACGGCGTAGAACATCATGGCGCACGCTCCGGCAAGCAGCGCCGACGCCTGTTGGGAGAGCGAGAGCAATGGCTCTGGAAACACCCCGATCACGATGATCGCCAGCGCAATCACCACCACCAGGCCCAGCGCGCCTCTCGTGGTCGCCTCGTCAGCCTCCTCATTGATCCAGAACCGCGCCCGGTACAACTGGAACATGTAGATGAACGAGAGCGCGCCACCGACGAAAATCAACGCCACGAGCCACGGCGTTGTCTTCCTCGATGCTGACCTGGAACACCGCCATCTTGCCGAAGAAGCCGCCGGCTGGCGGAACCCCGGCCACGCTGAACGCGCCCACCGCGAAGGCCGCACCGGCAATCCATCCCCGCAGGCTGACCGAGAGGAAGAGCAGTGTCTTGTTCAGCGCGTTGATCACGGCGTACAGGATCGCCGCCGCATAACCGGCTTCTCCGCCAATGCTGAGCGCAATCAGGATGTAGCCCACCTGGCCAATTGACGAGTAGGCCAGCACTTCGTTCGGGGAATGCCGGCGCCATCGCCTGGACTCCTGCCGTAGACGATGCTGAGGCCGCCGAGAATGATCAGGACGACCGCGCTCTCCTGCAACTCGCGCGGGAAAATGTCCGCGCCGAACCGGATCAGGCCGTAACTGCCGATATTGGCCAGTGCGCCGCTGAGGATCGCCGCCACGGCCGGGCGGGTGCCGGTGTACACCGCCGGTAACCAGAAGTGGAACGGGAAGAGGCCGAGCTTGATGCTGAACGCCACGAAGATGATCGTCGCCGTCAGGATCGCCGGGTTCTCATGAAGCAGCGGCATCTGGGTCGCGATCCGCTCCATGTCCAGCCAGCCGGTATTGTGATAAATCGCGGCTATCCCGATCAGGAAGAGCACCGACCCCAACAGATTGACGACGATGAAGATCAGGGCTGCCCGCAACTGACGCGGCGATTCCCCGTAGCTGGCCATCACGTAGGCCGAGACCATCGAGATCTCGAAGAAACACGTAGAAGTTGAAGGCGTCGCCGGTAAAGAACAGCCCGGTCAGCCCGAGCCCCATGAATACAGCGAGGGCCGGGAAGATCCGCGCCTTCACATCGCGCGAGACTTCGAACCAAAGCGCTGCGATTAGGACAACGATCGAGACTATCGCAAAGGTGATCCCCAGCAGGTCGACTCGCAGCGCGATCCCGACCCCGGGTTCCCAGCCGGCAATCGCCATTTCCGCGTGCCGTTGCTGATACACATCGACGCCAAGCGCGGATCGTTGCCGCAAGCGCGGCCACAAGGACGCCAACCGCGAGGTAGCCCACCGGCTTGCGGGTGCCATCCAGGAGCGCCACAACCAGGGCGCCAAACCACAGGATCGCCAGCGGCAACGCGACGATCATGTGCGCACCTCCTCGGCGATCCGGGATTCGTCGCTTCGTCCTGCTCCTCGCTGAGTTCCATGTCCGAGAGGGCACGGTCGTCCGTCCGGCAATTCCCGGTCATCCTGGGTGGCCTGACAGTCTCGAGCGCTCCCGATTCGCGCCGAGGTCCACCGAGTGGTGCGAGTCGTACACGCGATAGACGAGGCTCAGCACCAGCGTCGCCACGCCGAACCCGATCACGATCGCGGTCAGGGTCATCGCCTGGACCAGCGGGTCGGCCAAGATCTGATCCTCGGCTGGCACCAGTCGGCGCGGCGCCCTCTCGCAAACCAGCCGCCATGATGAACAGGTTGGCGGCATTGCCAAGCAGGATCATGCCCGTAATCACGCGAATCAGGTCCCGCTTCAGCATCAGGTACGCCGCGGCCCCGAACATCACAGCCACCACAAGCGAGATCAGCAGGGTCATCGGCACGCCTCCTCGACTGTTGGCGGCGTTTCGCGCGTCGAGCCGCTGCTGTTCAAGCAACTCTTGCTCGCGCTCGCGGCGCACGGTCTCCCGCGCCACCGCACTGCAGCGAGCCAACGCAAAAGCCGACGACGACCAGGAACACGCCGACATCGAAGAGCACGGGCGTGATGATCTCGAGCGACCCGAAATGCTCCGCCTTTTCGTCCTGCCGCCGGGCGATGCAGAAAGATCGGGATCCCCGAGCAGCCACAGGCACGAATGCCACCAGGAGCGCCAGGAACAATCCGAGGAAGGTGGCGATCGGAGCGAACCGCGCCAACGGCAGCCGGTCGAACTCGTCGGCGCCGAACGCCACGCCCTGCAGAATGATGCCCAGCGAGGCAATCACCCCAGCCGAAAATCCGTCCCCAATATCGGCATATCCCTTGACCAGCACCGCTGCCGCAACCATGAATATCGGCAACAACAGAATGCGGGCCGCCAGGCGCGTCATGACTGAGGTCATCGCAGTCGCCCCTTCCGGATCAGGCTCAACACCCCGAGCATAACCAGCGAAATGACGGTGATTTCGCCCATCGTGTCGAATCCACGGAAGTCGGCCAGGATCACGGTCACCACCGCCTTGCCGTGTGCCAACGGCGTCAGTTCGTCGTACATGTCGATCAACTCGTGCGGATGGTGACGGTCGGGAGAGGACACCCCAGACCACTATGAACGCCATGGCTCCGGTGATCGTGGCCAGCACGATGTCGCGCCGCAAGCCGAATCGCTCGAGCGGCTCCCGGGTTTCGAATCGAAGGATCGAGCGCGGCATCAACAACAGCATGCAGATGAAGAACACGCTGAGCACGGTTTCCACCAGCACCGCCACCAGGGCGACATCCGGGGCGCCGAGCAAGGCATAGATCACCGACAGGCTGAATCCAACACACGACATCGTGAGCACGATCCGCAGGTGCCCTCGCGGGATGGCGACCGCGATCGCCGCCATTGCGGTCGCCATCAGCATCGTCGCCAATGGCAAATCTGTCCGCTCCCAGCCGCCGATTATGAACGCATCGTTATTTGGCGTGAGAGCCACGGCCAATCCCAACCAGCAGTCCCGCCGGGGCAAGGATCGTCGCCACACGACTTCGAAGATCGCGCACCTCAATCCGGTGGATCGAATCGGAAAGGTACTCGAGGCCGTCAAGCGTCCGGCTATAGATTCGCTCGGGACCGAATCGTTTACCCACCCTGGCAAATCCACGGGCGGCCGGGGACCACATCCGTTCACTGAATAGCAGGAGGAGGCCAAGACCCCAGGATGCAACCGCCATCACGTTTTCATGGCGCAGATCGAGGTGATAGGCGACATGGACGTGAATGTCGGACAGCGCCGACACGGACGCCGCCGCTTCGTCCATCTCGACCATTGGCGTCGTCCACACGCCAAACAACAGCGTCAGCATGCCGAGGATCAGGACAGGAATGGTCAATCGATTCCGAAATCGGTTTGGGCGTTGCCTTCATCTCGCCGAGAAAGACGCCACGCCAGAAGCGCCCGATATAGGCAAAGGTAAGGCCCGCTCCGATCACGGCCAGCACGCCAAACAGTCGGCCCTTTCTCCCATGCTGCCGCAAAGAACAGCTCGTCCTTGAAGAAGCCGATCGTCAGCGGCAGGGCAACCAGTCCTGCAGCCGCCATTCCGCTGCCGACCGCCAGTACCGGCATCCGCCGGGCCAAGACCGCCGGTTTGCGACATGTACTTTGAAACCGGTCGCCTCGGTCACCGCGCCGGCTGTCAGGAACAGCGCCGACTTGACCAGAGCGTGAGCCAGCACGTAGAACGTCGCTCCGGCCACGCCATCGACATTGCCCAACCCGAACATCACCACGACATAGCCATACTGGGAAATCGTTGAGTAGGCGAGGATCTGCTTCAGGTTGTCGCGCGTGAGGGCGATGATGCCACCAACCGCCATCGAAGCGAATCCGATGACGACCATGACGTCCAGCAGCCAGTCGAACTCGGCGATCATCGGATAGAACCGCCCGATCATGAATACGCCGGCCGCCACCATCGCGGCAGAATGCAGGTAGGCAGAAACCGGCGTCGGGGCCGCCATCGCTTTCGGCAACCAGAAATGCAGCGGAACCTGCGCGCTCTTGGCCAGCGCGCCGATGCAGATCAAGCCCATCGCGATTCCCCCGGCAGGGTCATCCGAGCGTTCGGCGATCAATTGCCGGTACCGAGAAGGTGCCGTGGTTCGACCAGCAGCAGCAGGAACCCGATCAGCACGAGCACGGCGCTGATTCCAGTCACCAGCAGCGCCATCATGGCGGCGGTTGCGCGAATCCTCCTCTTCGCGATCGTACCCGATCAGGAAAAACGAGGCGATGGCGGTCAGATCCCAGAACAGGAAGAGCAGAATCGCGTCCTGCGCCATGACCAGACCAACCATTGCGGCCATGAACAGCAGCAGGAAGCCGAAGAACCGCGGCATTTCATCGATGTCGCGGTGCGCATGATGGAGGTGCAGGGGGAGATACCGGGAGGCATAGATGACCACCAGCAAACCGATCCCGGTCGCCAGCAAGGCATACAACTGGGCCAGCCCATCGAGTTCGAGATGGAATCGCAACCCGAGCGTGTCGGCCCACGACACGTTTACCGCCGACTCGTCCATGAACCAGGAGGCTACCACCAATGCGAGACAGGCTGCGGTCGTCGCAATCGCGACTGCACTGGTGAGCGCAGGTCGCCAGGTACCGATCAGGGTCGTCAGGAGGGGAGCGGCGAACGCAGCACAGAGCAGAATCACCGCCAAATTTGGATTGGTGATGAACTCTGGCATCGCGCCCCCAATCTCGCTGCAGTCCACAGCATTCGGCTTTGTCGGAAAGTATGCCCAACGATTCGGCTTGGCAGGCTGCAGGATCCGGCGCATTGTTCCGGCGAATCAGGCTTGCAATCGAATCGAGCCAACTCTCGCTGGATCACAGCCTTGCGCGTCGATCTCCGGGCCGCGTCCAAAAGATGCAACAAAAAAGGGGCTGCAAATAGCAGTCCCTCACCGCTGATCACGACGAGTGCTTCCCGGAGGTACAACGGCCGGATCCGCTCTTCTCCGCATAAGTCTAAACCGCTCAGCGCCCGTCTGCCATAGAAATCGGCGCATCTGATGGGGTTTTGCCGCGAGGGCGACCCCGATTAGCCAGTCACCCTGGCATTGTTGAGCGCTACGCCTGCCGGGCCGTAGGGGCGGATTCCGGCGCCGACACGATCTCCGCAATGTCCTCGCGAGCCGACCGTTCCCAGGTCAACACGTCGTGGAACAGGGTCACAATCTGCCGTTTGGCGCCGACCGATTGCTCATCGAAACGAACGATCACCTCAGGCGAGAGCGCCGACCGCAACTTCCAGGCGCGCCGAGCGTCGTTGCGCGACAGGGCCGTCGCCGATTCTCGTGGAACACTCCACTCCGTGCAGATCGCATCGATCTCCGCATCGTCCCGCGTCAAGCAGCAGCTCCTGAACGAATGCGATACCAGAAACGGCCGAAAGCGCGGACTTGACGGGTTCCCCTCCTGCGATCTCGACGGCAATCGCTGGGGCCACACTGGGTTCCCGATTGGCCAGGACTGCAGGCGCGTCCGGTCGTCGCGACACCAGTACGCCCCCGAAGATCATCGCCACACCGACTGCCATCGCGATGTAGAGGTATTCGTAATGGCCGAAACGCGTCAAACTTCCGCCGGCGGCAACGGCGATGGTTCCCGCACAGATCAACGCGCAGCCAAACATGCGATGCCGATGCGTCCCACTTCGCCAGAATCGCCAGACAGACCATGCTGTGCCGCCGACGATGATCAGCGTGCCAATCGAATTGATCAGGATCGTGACCGCGACCATTTCCGGGCCACGCTCGATGGCATCCCACCCGTCCTCCGCCAGCCGCGCATTATCGATCGGGGCATTCACCACCAGCGAGACCCAAAGCGCGGTCACGAGCATGGTCGCGCCAACGCCAAATCGGCGCATCGCATTTGGGAACAGCAGGTAGAGCTGGCCGATCGCCAGGTAGGCCACGACCAGCGCCGGTCCACTCGCGTAATACGCCTTCGCCAGCCAGGTGGTCCAGCCGAGCGCGATTCCCGCGGCATCAGCACCGGCCGCGAGCGCGAACATCGCGAACGCAATCGACCACACAACCTTGTCGGGCCGAGGCCGCTTCAACGCATCGCGAAAGATGACAACAGCGCACATTGCGCTCAGGATCGAACATATGATGGGGAAGATGATCACGGGTTGGCTGGAATCCGTTTCACGGGGAGGGCCAGGGTGACGGTGCGTTGGCCGCTCCAACGTCGATACTGGGGATTGTAGCGCCGGGATCGTGTCGATTCGATATAACCGGCACATCCGTGCTCATTCAGGGAACCACAAGGGCCTCACATGACAGATACCACCAGGTCGGACCAGATCGAGTTCATCCACCTCGGCGGCCACGCGGTTCGCGTGACCTCATGGACGACGGACGAAGAAACCGGCGCCAACAGGCTGGTGACGATTACGCGCGGATCGCGCGATGCCGAACTTCTCGACGATCTCCTCGATCAGTCCGCGATTTCGCTGAAACTACCTGGCGATGAAGAAATCGTGGTTACTGTCGAGGACATCGATCGCCGGACGTTCGGCGAAGGGCAATCCGCCATCACCCGATTCGCTGTTGTGTTCAGCACTGGCGACACAGCGCGCGGCGATGAGGAGATCAAGCCACCACTATCGCTCGAAGATCGCGTTACCGCCCTGGAAACCAGAAGCTCGCCATCTTGCGCACGCTCGTCCACAACATGGTGAACAAACCCGGTCAGGTGACATGGCGCTCGGCATTTATCAG
Source organism: uncultured Chloroflexia bacterium (assembly GCA_963763125.1). Taxonomy (GTDB): domain Bacteria; phylum Chloroflexota; class Chloroflexia; order Thermomicrobiales; family UBA6265; genus JACCYX01. Next base: position 2,277,223 of record CAVXMV010000005.1, on the reverse strand, counting down.
GAACTCCTGACTGACTCGATCTCGCCATCGGCGCCAATGTCGCGCTCGATCGCAGCTCCCTGGCCAAGCCCGTCCTGCTCGACATCGTCGTGCGACCGGAATGCGGCACTTCGATGGACAAGATCGACTGCCGATCCTTGATTTCCGCCGCCTTGTGGCCAACGGCGGTCCGGGTTTCCTCGCCACGGCGCGGCGCAAAGACCAATGCAAGCACCACGCCCAGCAGGATTCCGAGCAGCATGCCAACCACGAAACCCTGAGTGGCCGCACTATCCTCGCGCTCCCTCAGCATGGCCTGAACATTGTTCATGGAGATCTCCTCGCCGGTCGCGGATTCCATTCCGACCTACACCTTCGGTGGTTTGGTCTGCTTGCCGGTCACCACGCGAGACATCGCCCGGAACCGGGAGTACTTGCTGGCCACCGTCACCATCGGCTTGACCGCCTCTTCGGTCATGAAATTCGTAGTGCCTCGAATGCGGTTGATCGTGCCGGTCGTCTCGTCCAGGATCGGCATCGCCTGTCCTTGATCTGCATGAAGAGCAGGATCAGCGCCACGGTGATCGCCGCCAGCAGGATCACGGCGATCACCGAGGTCAGAACCACGAAGATGATCGCGATGTCGCGCAGGCGCTCCAGCGCCGACTGATCGTCTCCACCGAGCATAGTACAGCCCAACACGTATCAGCACGAAGACCAGGAGCACGCCAACGCCGGCGATCACAGCTCTTGTTTGATCGTGTCCATTCCGCTCTCCCGCTACCCTGATCGCTGTACCCGGCATCATCTTCACGATTATTGCGCATCGACGATGATTGCGGCACTATCCTCACGCACTTGCGCTATCAGACAACGCGGCGCTCCACCTCCTCGATCGTGCCGCCGCCGAGCACTTCGTCGCCATGATAGAACACGATCGCCTGTCCTGGCGATGCGATCGGGCCACCTTCCGGTGCAAAACTGATCGGTGCCGTTCGTTCGAGTTCCGATACCGGCGTCACCAGTGCCTCGGCTGGAGCACCGCGATAGCGCACCGCAACCTCGCACACAAACGGCTCCGATGGCCACTCGCCGGAGGTAAACGAGACGTCTGACGCGGTGATCGCGGACGGCCTGGGCCTGTTCCCGGTCGCCGACGACGAGCCGATTTGCGCCGGTGTCGAGCCGCAGCACGAAGTACGGCTTTGGTCGCGGCGATCCCGATCCCGCGACGCTGGCCAACCGTGTGATGCACCAGCCCACGGTGCTGCGCCAAGACCGTCACCGTCCTTCGGTCACGATCTCGCCCGGAACGGTGACGTCCGGTCGTCGCTCAGCCACGAAATCGGCATATGAGCGATTGCCGACGAAACAGATTTCCTGGCTCTCGGCCTTGTCCGCCACCGGCAAGCCGAACCCCCGCGCCAGTGTCCGCACCTCCGGCTTGGTCAGTTGGCCGAGCGGGAACTGCAGGAACCGCAGTTGCTCCTGCGCCAAGCGTATAGAGCACGTAGCTCTGGTCCTTGCGGTCATCGACCGCCCGGAACAGCTGGGCCTGACCGTCGACGTCGTCGGTCTCGATCCGCACGTAGTGCCCAGTCGCCAGGCAATCGGCGCCCAGCTGCTTCGCGCGCTGCACGAGATGCCGGAACTTGACGTGCCGATTGCATTCGAGGCACGGATTCGGCGTGCGCCCGGCCGCATACTCGTCGACGAACTTCGTTGACCACCGCCTCGCCGAACTCGACCTCCATGTTGACGGCGTAGAACGGGACGCCGATCGTGGCGCAGGTTGCCCGGGCATCGTCCATTGCCGGGATCCCGCAGCATGGGTTCGCCCGGTGATCCTCATCGTCGGGCGAGAACAGCCGCAGGTTCATCCCGACCACGCGGTACCCTCGCTCGCGCATCAGCGAGCGCCGTCACCGCACTGTCCACGCCGCCGCTCATCGCCACGACCACGGTTTTGCCCGCGCCATCGCGCGGACCGATCCTGTCCGTCGACGAGAATGGCCCGCGGCGGCAGCGACATCCTCGGCGGATGGTGTCGGTAATCGGAGCTGGGGCAGCGCAGGATGCAGTGGCGGCTGGAAGTGTCATTGCTGTCATGGAGATGTCACTGCGTGTCGGGTCTGCATTGGCGCCGGACGATCGCTGGTGCAGATCGGGGAAACGCGCAGTTTGCCACGACAGGCTGTACGTACGGTATACATGCCCAGGTGAGTCTACCATGCGGGCCTCAGGCACTGTACATGGTCGAACGATCGCCGGCGCCGACGAGTGGTACGATCGTACGTACACTACTGGCGGATCGCATCCGAGGCCGTCCATTTCCGCTGGCCGTCGTCGCACATGACGAGTTCGGTCGTCGTTCCAGGAGGCAGCATCGCAGTGGAGAGCATGAATGCGCGCCAGCTCTGGCAAGCGGTGCTCACCGACCTCGAATCGTCGATCTCGCGCAACGCCTTCGCCAACTGGTTCCTGCCAAACCGGCCTCGCCGGGTGTCGAGGACGATGTCGCCATCGTCACCGCCCCGCACTCCTACGCCGCTTCGACCCTCCAAGACTCGCTACGCCTCCCAGGTCGAACGCGCCCTCTCGCGACATCGTCGGCCGTCCGATTCAGGCCACCTTCACCGTTAGCGGCCGCGACGGGTGCCGAACCCGACGCGGATCGACATCGTCGCCCCTGCCGGACGCCCCCGAACCGATCGCGGCGCCAGCCAGTGCCTCGCCGGCCGCCAACCCAGCCGCCAACCGAGGTCTCGTCCGCAACCGCCAACTCGAACTCACGCCCACCCCCCCGAACGGGCTCAATTCCCGCGCTCACCTTCGACACCTACGTCGTCGGCAGCTCGAACCGGCTCGCCCATGCCGCCGCCCTGGCCGTTGCCGATCATCCCGGCGGCAAGTTCAATCCGCTCTTCGTGCACGGCGGGGTCGGTCTCGGCAAAACGCACCTCCTGCACGCGATCGGTCACCGCGCGCTCGAGATCAACCCCGACCTGACGATCATGTACGTCACCTCCGAAACGTTCACCAACGATGTCATCAACGACATCCGATCGAGCCGGATGGACGACTTCCGCGCCCGCTACCGCCGCATCGACATCCTGATGATCGACGACATCCAGTTCATCGCCGGCAAGGAGAGCACCCAGGAGGAGTTCTTCCACACCTTCAACTCGCTCTACCAGAACGGCAAGCAAATCATCATCTCCAGCGACCGGCCTCCGCGCTCGATTTCCGCCCTCGAAGACCGGATGCGCTCCCGCTTCGAGGGTGGGCTGATCGCCGATGTGCAGTCGCCCGACTACGAGATGCGGATCGCGATCCTCGGCCAGAAGGCCGACGAGTCTGGGCATCCGCCTGCCGCCCGATGTCACCGAATACGTCGCCCACAAGGACCAGACCAACATCCGCGAACTGGAAGGCGCGCTCAACAAGATCCTGATGCTGGCCCAGCTCTACCAGAAGCCGCTCACGCTTCCGCTCGCGATCGAGGCCCTCACCGACTCCTCGATCGGCGCCCGCCGCACCGACCACCACGAGCCAGGATGTGCTCGACGCCGTCGCTCGCTACTTACAAGGTTGACCAGCAGGACCTCACCGGCCGCAGCCGCAAGCGCGACATCGACCTGCCCCGCCAGGTCGCGATGTACCTCCTGCGCGAGGAAACCGAGCGCCTCCCTGGTCGATATCGGACGCACCCTGGGCGGCCGCGATCACACCACGTCCTCCACGGAATCGAGAAGATCGAGCACGATCTCGAGCAGCGATGTCCAGCTCCGGGCGCAGATCATGGCCATCCGCGAATCGATTCATGACCGGCACCGCGCCGCTAGACCTCTTTTCAACTCACGCCAACTGCGCTATGATGGTCGCCATCATCGACTCGAGGCAATGCTGGCGTGCGAGGAGCCGTGATCATGCAACGAATCGCCTTCCGGCTGCGCGTCAAGCCGGGCAAGCTACGACGAGTACGTCGAGATCCACGCCGACGTCTGGCCCGAACTGCTCGCCGATCTGCACGCCGCCGGCTATCGCAACTACTCGATCTTTGCCGATGGCCCCGAACTCTTCGGCTACTTCGAGATGTGACGACTGTCGACGCCGCCCAGGCCGCCATGGCGCACAGCGAGGCCAACCACCGCTGGCAGGCGTGGATGACCGGAGTACCTCGATCACCCCGGTCGACCCGAAGGACGACCAGCGTGATGCCGATTTCCACGTTCATGCCGATCGAGTCTTCTTCATGGAATAGGAGGTCCGACCATGGACGCGTTACGCAAGACGCACCAGTCCAGCAGCCCTTCACCCGCTACCAGGTCTCCGTCGAGGAGTACATCACCTTCCGGCGCCAGGGATTCCTCGTCGTGCGCGGACTCGTCGCACCGGACGAAGTCGCCGAGCTCCGCGAGCACACCGAAGACCTGATGCAGGGCCGCCTGCCCGAGCAGACCGGGCACCACCTGGACAAGGGCGACCACGCCAGCGGCGTCGCCACCCAGCAGCTCGCCGCCCCGCCCGAGCACCTCTCGCCGGCCGAGAAGGCCGAGTACTTCCTGCGCATCCACATGCTGCATCGCCAGCTCGAGCTGCACGAGCGCTACCTGCTCCACCCCGGCGTGCTCGATGTGCTCCAGGCGCTGATCGGCCCGGACCTGCTCGCGCTGCAGACCATGCTCTTCCTCAAGGGGCCGGGCAAACCGGGCCAGGGCTGGCACCAGGATTCCTACTACATCCCCACCCACCCCGATTCCCTCTGCGGCGCCTGGATCGCGATCGACGACTGCGACGAGCAGAACGGCGCCATGTGGTTCGCCACCGGCAGCCAGCACGAGCCGGTCTATCCACCGGCCAAGGACGGCTACGGCTTCGGCGACCACCACTCGCCGGCATCGAGGGCGTCAGCGGCGTCAGCAATCCGAACGACGAGGAAAACGACCTCGACCCGGATCGCCGATCGCTACCCCCAGCTGCTCGTGTCCGCCAAGGCCGGCGATGTCGTCTTCTTCGGCGGACACGTCCTGCACCGCAGCAAGCAGAACTGGACCACCGACCGCTTCCGCCGCTCGTTCGTTGGCCACTACTGCAACGCCCGCTCGTTCACGCAGTGGAACGACGGCGATGGCTCCGACGTCCGATCCCGGTGACCCTGATGGCGAACCAGCGGCACATCCTCGCCCGCGGCGACACCCACCTGCCGTTCGCCGAACCCGCGCTTCGGCACACCCTGCGCGGCCCTCCTGCCGCCCGAGGAACGCCGCCGCGAGAGCGAGTACGCGGCGATGATGATGGGCGACATGGACACCGGCATGATGGGCGCCACCGACGCCGACCCCAACCTGGTCGACGACGACTGACTGCTCGCTGCATGACCGCGATCGTATGCACGCCCGATCGCGACGCATCAGCGCACGAGCCGGAGCTGTCTCGGCCACGTCAGTTCCGTCACTCAGGAAGGATATTCATGCCACGGCTCGGCGTCATCACCGACGAAATCAGCGAAGACTTCGACCATGCGCTTGCCGTTTGCGACGAACTCGGCATCCGCGATATCGAGCTCCGCAGCATCTGGGGCAAGAGCATCGTCGATCACGACGAGGCCGAGCGTGCCGGAAGATCGAGCAAGCTGATCCATCGCGGGGACTTCCGCGGTCTCCTGCATCGCCTCGCCGTTCCTGAAATGCCATCATCAACGGGAGAGCGCCGCTGATCGGCAACACCCATTCCGCGTCCGAACGGAGCAAGGAGGAGCATTGGGACGATCCTCGATCGCTCGCTCGAGCTGGCCGAACCGGTTCGACGCCCCGATCGTCCGCACCTTCAGCTTCTGGCGCGTTGCGGACCCGATGGCCGTTCGCGATGAATCCTCGATATCCTGACGCACCGCCACCGAGCACGTCAGCGCCGCCGGCAAACTGCTTGGGCTGGAAAACGAGTACGCCTGCAACGTGGCCACCGGCGAGGAATCGCGCTGGATGCTCGACCGCATCCCGAACCAGGCGCTCGGCATGATCTGGGATCCCGGCAACGAGGCCGCCCTCGGCTCCAACCCGTTCCCGGCCGGCTACGAGCGCGGTCACGCAACCGGATCCACCACGTCCACCTCAAGGATCCGGTGCGCGATTCGAGGTCAATCCGGGATTCACCCGGATCGGCGACGGGGCGATCGACTACATCGGCCAGTTCCGGCGCCCTCGCCCGCGATCGCTACGAAGGCGTCCTCTCCCTGGAGACGCACTACAAGATCGACGGCGAGCCGAACCCGGCACCCGGGCCTGCGCGGCGTCCACGCGGGAACTCGCCGTCGAGGCCGGGCTCTGGCTGGATGACTAGGGGTGGATGCGGATGAGCGACCACAACGAGGCATATCGGCGGATTGAGGAAAGCGTCGCCAACTGGTGTGCGTCGCGCCCAGATGTCCATGGTGCGCTGGTGGTCGGTTCACGAGCCAGGCGGGACATGCCGGCCGACGAGTTTTCCGATCTCGACCTGACCCTGTTCGCCGACGATCCTGACCTGCTGATCGACACGGTCGACTGGCTCTCAGAAATCGGTCCGGTTGCGCTCTCGTTTGTCGAGAACACAGCGGTCGGAGGGTGGCGAGAGCGCCGAGCCGTTTTCGAACCAATGCTCGACGTCGATTTCTCCATCGTACCCGCAGCCTTGCTCGACATTGATTTCGCCGTGCCGGGCCCCGTCACGAACATCATTCGGCCGGTGGTCAATCGCGGGTTCCGGATCGCCTTCGATCCTTCCGGGCGACTGGCAAAGCTGCACGACGTGCCGGTGAATCCCCGGGTCGCCTGGGAACTCCCGGACGAGGCGTCATTCACCAACCTGGTTGTCGATTTCTGGTATCACGCGATGTGGACGGCTAAGAAAATGCTTCGTGGAGAGATCCTCGTCGCGCGTACCTGTCTCGACAATTCCATGAAGGACAAGTTGCTTCGCGTCATCAACTGGCTGGCACACCTTGGCAAGCCGGATATGGATACTTGGCACGGTGTCCGGTTCTTCGAGTTATGGAGCGACCAGGACATCGTGCAATCGTTCCATGCCACCTATGGCGGCGCCTCTCGCGAGCACATCCTGGAAGACCTCTCAAGAACGATGGACCTCTTCGGCAATGTCGCCCGCGATACGGCACTCAAGCTCCATTACCCCTACCCCGATCGGGCTGAGTCGCACGTTCGTGGCTGGATTCGTGATACGGTCCCTGACACACTATCAGGAACATGACCTGCGCCGGTGGGGCGCAATTCAAGGGGCAGGAGGTTTCGACCATATGGCTTTTCAGGTCAAGAAACGCGGGAAGCTCACCTACTACTACAGCGGCGACCGGCCTGTGCTTTCTGCATTGGTCACCGAAGAACAGGCTGATGGCGACCTCAGGATTCACTTCGCGGGGTTGACCGGCGGGTATTCGGCGAAAGGTGTGCTTGGTCTCGATGAGCTTGTGACGATGGAGCCGCTCAAGGAGATTCCGCTCGTGTTCCGATCCTGGGAAAAGTGGCTCCAGGATGCCGGGATTTGCGAATCGCTTGACGATATCGATTTCATCGAGGTCCACGCTTTTGGTTGCCAGCCGAAAAACCCGAGCCCACTGACCGATCCAGCCGGCTATGCCGCAGAGCAAGTTCGGTTGCGCAAGGACTATGCGGAAGCATATTCCTCGTTTTTCGCGGATAATTACCCGGATCATGGTGTACCGTGTCGATTCACGGTGCATCTCGTCGATGTGCCGGATACCGCCGCATCGTACGAGTTCTACAGTGTCGGATTGTTGCAGCGAGATCGCTCCTGAACCGGGAACCGATCGATCGAACATCACAGGATGCGGAGCAAACAGGATAATGTCGACCACCCCAACCTCATCGCCAGACGAGCAATCGAACACATTGCACCAGGAGGCGATCGAGGTCGCCGAGGATTCCTACGAGGGCTCCGTTCAGGCGTTCATCGAGATTCCCCGTGGATCTCGCAACAAGTACGAGTATGACGAAGAACGCGGCGTGTTCAAGCTCGATCGCGTCCTCTACTCGTCGGTCCATTATCCAACCGACTATGGCTTCATCCCGGATACGCTTGCCGAGGATGGCGATCACCTCGATATTCTGGTGCTCGTCCAGGAACCTACCTTTCCAGGATGCATGATCGAGGCGAAGGTGCTTGGCGGTCTCGACATGGCCGATGAAAAGGGACCCGACTTCAAGGTCCTCGCCGTTCCGGTCGACGATCCCAGGTATCACCACGTTCAGTCCCTCGAGCAAATTGGCGATCACTGGTTGCGGGAAATCGAGACGTTCTTCGATACATACAAGTTGCTCGAACCGAAGCAGACCGAGGTCCTCGGCTGGCACGACGAGGCCAAGGCCCGCCAGATGATCGCGCGGTGCCGCGCCCGCTATCGTGAGCAGCAAGCGAAGTCGTCGTAGGCATTCGCGAACGCCCACTCACTTGCCGGAAACTTGGGAATGTCCTATACTTCCTTTTATGAAGTATTGAATTCGGGTGTCGTCGGCGCAAGCCCGTGCGGCATATCCGAATGCGGAGGATAACGACAGCATGGCAACGGATACTAGCAAACTGGAAGGGTTTCGCCAGCGCAAGGACACATTCTTCAAGGAGAACAAGCAGTCCCCGCTGTCCGAATCCCAGAAGGATGTATTCACCAATCTCAACTATTTCCCGGACAACCCGGATTTGAGGCTGGTGCTTGAGATCGACACCTCGGGTGAGGGAGTCGGCGAGGAGATCACACTCGGCACGGTCAACGGTCAGGCGAAACAGTACGTCCGCGCCGGCCGTGTGCACTTCGATGTCGAAGGTCAGCCGGTTACGCTGTCGGTGTTCAAGGAACAAACTCGGGGACACTTCTTCGTCCCCTTCCGGGACACCACGGCTGGGACCGAAACCTATGAGGTTGGCCGCTACCTGGAGCCCAAGCTGCTCCCGGATGGTCGCCTGAGTCTCGACCTCAATCTCGCCTACAATCCGTATTGTGCCTACAACACCGGCTGGTCGTGCCCGATCCCGCCATTCGAAAACATCGTGCGGGTTCCGATCAGGGCCGGCGAAACGCTACCCGGGCTCCCACACGACGAGCGCCCGCCGCAGTTAGGCCACAGCACCAGACAACGCACACCAGTACGGAATGGTAAATGGGCGGGCAAACTTGCCCGCCCTTTTCAATGTCACAATCCTGTTGCTCTCCGAGGATCAGGCCACGAACTGCATCGCCAGCCATCGGGTGAATGCGACCGACACGCGATCCACCTCTTCGTGGTCGATCTCGTCCCCATTGACGATCCGGCTGAGCAAGCGGCCGTAGGCCTCCCGCGGCCACTGGAAACGCGCCCTCCTCGCCTCGAAAAACGTGCATGTCCCAGCGTCGAACTGCAACTCGGCAACCACCCACTCACTCGATTCTTCGGCCACCATGAACAGGACAGGACCAGCCTGCACGACAAACGGCAGGCTGTCCCTGACCATCGCGGCGTCGGCCCTGGCAGTCTGGATCGGCAGGTTTGCCGCCATCTCCGGGCCGTACAGCGATTCGCGATGCGGGAATCCAATCTTGCCCGTCGGGTGTGACTGTTGGATTGAGCAGCATTCGGACCCTGCGCCGCTCGAGGTCGAGTCGGGACAAGGGTCCTCAGGACATGGGGAAGATCCGGCGTGGTTCATGATGTGACATCCTTGTTCCACTTGCCTTGCTCGGAATGGCTGCCAGCACTTGGGAGAACTTCATCGTTCGGCCAGGGGAGGGCCATCGACTGCGGGAATGCAAGCAATTTTTCTCACCTAAAGCCTAGCATCCGGGAGCCACTTCAAACAAGGAAGCGCTAACACGAGGCGACTGCTTCCCAAGGGTCATGGCCACGGGGCGGTGTCGTTGCCTTGTCTCCGCATCCGTGCTACATCAATCGGGCAATTTCACATGGACTGATTGAATTGCTTTCGACGATCGGGGAGTCTGGAATGCCGCGTGAGACAGGAAACCTTCGTACCCCCACCGGATCGGCCGCACACCGCCTGGAGTTGATCGCCAACACCGCCGGACTTGATATTGAATGCGGACAGCATCAGGTCCGGGTGAGCAACGTTCCCGTCTTTCGGGAAACCGCCGCGGGTCTTGCCCAGGCGGTGCGATTACGCATTGCGGCGACACCCGAACCGGCCGATCTCACGGTCAGGATCGGCAGTGAGGAGAGCTGGATCGATCAAGTCACGGTCCGCACCGACGTTACCCAAACCGAGTTTCTGTTTGTGCCCGAAGTCGAAGCGCAGGTCGACTACAGTGTCGAACTCATATGCGGCCACGACACCGTCGGCACCGCGACCTTCACGGCGTGTCCGCAGCGCAAATGGACGATCCACCTCGTGCACCACTCGCACTACGACATCGGGTACACCGATCCCCAGGCGATGGTTCTCGAATCCCAGCTCACCTTCATCGACGACGCCCTCGAACTGGCCGCTGCGACCGACGATTGGCCAGAAGATGCCCGGTTCCGCTGGACCATCGAGGTCAACTGGCCGCTCAAGCAGTGGCTCCGGACGCGCCCTCAATCGGCCCGCGACGACCTGGTCCTGCGCATCAGGGAAGGCCGCTTCGAAGTCAACGCGTTGCCCTTCAGCATGCACACCGAGGCCTATTCATTCGACGAGCTCGCCCGCCAGCTCGATTTCGCGCAGGAACTTCGCGATACGCTCGGGATCTCGATCACAACTGCCATGCAAACCGATGTGCCCGGGTCAACGATCGGGCTCGCTACATTGCTCACGGACGCCGGGATCAGGTTCCTCGCGGTCGCCCACAACTACGCCGGTCGTTCGATTCCACATTTGCTCGATGGTCAGGATCTGAGCCGGCCGTTCTACTGGCAGGCGCCCGATGGCGAGAAGGTGCTGGTCTGGTACACGGACACTCTTCACGGGTCGGCCTACATGGAGGCGATGTCCGTCGGGTTCGGCGATGGCTACGACGATGTGCTGATGGGCTTGCCTGAATATCTCAACGCCCTGGCGCAACGGAACTACCCGTATGGAAGCGGCGAAAGCTGGCTTTCGGGATCGCTGCTCGGCGTCGAATCGACCCGGGATGGCTATCCCTTCGACCTTCTCCACCTTCGCGTGCAGGGAGCCTACGGTGACAACGCACCTCCCTCGATCCTTGCTTCGGAAATCGTCCGCGAGTGGAACGAGACGTGGGCCTATCCCAGGCTGATCACGTCGACCAACACGTCGTTCCTGGCGGAAACGGAAGCCCGGATGGGCAATCACCTTGAGACCTTCGAGGGGGATTGGACCGACTGGTGGGCGGATGGCATTGGTTCGAGTGCGGCAATGCTCGCGAAGAACCGGGCATCGCAGAGTGGAATCCGCACCGCCCAGACGCTCAACGCGCTCGCCGGTGCAGCAGGAGGAGACTCCAGCGACTCCGACCTGGACGTGACTGCCGCCTACGAAGAGATGGCACTGTTCGACGAACACACGTGGGGCGCGGCCGATCCCTGGGGCAAGGATCTCGACTCCACGGGATCTGGAGAGCATCAATGGATGCGCAAGGCAGGTTTCGCCCTCTCAGCCGAAGAACGGGTGGGCTTGTTGCTCCGGGGCGGGGTCGAACGATTGGCATCACTCGCTGTTGGTACGACGCGCCCCGCCGAGGGCGAATCGCTGGCGGTCTTCAATCCCAATTCCTGGCCGCGAACCGATCTTGTACGCCTCTTCGTACCCAGTCATGCCTGGCCAGCTACGGGCGCCAGGCTCATTGAGGCCGACAGTGGCCAGCTCGTCCCTTTCGTGGTCGAACCGCAAATGCACGACCGGCATCGACCGGCGGGCGTCTGGCTGCGATTCCTCGCAAGCGATGTACCACCGATTGGGTACGTCAGGTACCAGCTTCTGCCAGCGGAATCCACCGGAACGGCCGGTGAGCTCGATCGCTCCGGATCGCTCTTCGCAAACGACCATTTCTCAGTTGCCCTCGACCTGGATCGCGGATCGCTCGCCAGCATCGTCGACCGCTCCGGCCAGCGTGAGCTTGTGAATGACTCAGCGCCGTACGGCTTCAACGCCTACATCCACGATCGGTACACATCAGGAACCGGTTTCAATCACCTGTCGAGCAAGATGGGGCGCGCCCAACCTTGGATGTTGGGGGCGCGCGGCACGGGCGAATACGGCCTGATCACGGCCCGCACCTCGAACGATGTCTTCGATCAGGTGACCTACCGGCAATCGGCACAGGGTGCGGACTGGATCGAAACGACCCTCACGTTGCCACGAGGAGTGCCGAGGATTCATATCTCGAACCGGCTCATCAAACCGACGAAAATGGAGAAGGAGAGTGTCTTCTTCGCGTTTCCGTTTGCTGGCTACGATCCGGAAATCACCGTCGAAGTCACCGGGGGGACGGTCGGCCCAAGGTCTCCACATGTGCCAGGTTCGGCCCGGCATTTCCGGGCAATCCGGCATTGGGCAACGATCGAATCCCCGGATACGGCCCCGATTGCCTGGGCGACCACACAGGCGCCACTAGTCCAGATCGGGAACATCCACTTGCCCTACGCGCCATTCCCAACCACGATCCCGGTTCACCAGGCATCGTCCGGCACGATCTACTCGTGGGCGCTCAACAATATCTGGGACACGAACTTCCCGCCTCAGCAAGGTGGTGAACTGTGTTTCGATTATGTCGTGGCGATTGGCAATGACAACGCAGTGTCGAATCTGGGCCGCGACACTGGAGCGTCCGCTTCACAACCGTTGGTCGGCCTCCGGGCCCGAGCGAGCAGCACTGGACTCGATCTCCCGGATCGCGGAAGTTTCGTAACGGTTGACGATCCAAGGGTCGAGGTGACCCACTTATCGGCGAACGGAGATGGGAACCTGACTGTCCATCTCGAATCACACGCGGACCTGGCAGTGAATACCCAGGTCACCTTTTCGGGTTTCAGCATCTCCGGCGCGCTCGTCACCAACTTTGTCGGCGCCAACGCAGAAGCGCTCGATCTGGTCGACGGTGGCGTCACGATTCAGATGAACGCAGGCGAACTCAAACGTGTTCGCCTGCAATTGGGCGAAGGCTAAATCTATGCGTCCGGCAGAACCACGCCTAGCGCGGCCATCATGCCGCCATCGACCTTGATTTCGGCGCCGGTGATGAACGACGAGCGGGGGCCGGCCAGGAACGCCACGACCTCGGCTACTTCCTCGGCGGTCCCGACGCGGCCGATTGGGTGCATCCTGCCCCAGTCGGCGACCATTGCATCCTCCTCCCGATCGCCACGGAACAGGTCGGCAGCATAGCGCAACAGCGGCGTGTCAATCGACGCCGGCAACACGATGTTGGCTCTGATCCCTTCGCTGGCGTAATCCACCGCTATCGTGCGGGTCAGCCCAATGTTTGCCGCCTTGCTCGTACTGTAGGCCGCGACGCGAGTCTGGGTCGCCAGCCCCTGAACGGACCCGACATTGACGATTGACCCTCCGCCTCGCTTACGCATCTCCGGAATCGCGTACTTCGCAGTGAGATACATCGATTTGAGGTTGACGCTCAGCACCTCGTCCCACAACGCCTCGTCGGTTTCCTCCACCGTGCCGTACCGCTGGATGCCCTGGCTGTTGACGAGGATGTCGATCCCACCGAACTCGGCGACCGCACCGGCGATCACATCCTGAACATCGCTTCCGATCGACACGTCCGCGGCAACGCCAATCGCGGTACCGCCAGCATCATGGATCGCCGCCACAGCCTCGTCGATCGGCTCCTGCCTACGGGCGACAACAACGACCAAGGCGCCGCCCTTCCCAAGCCGGATCGCCGAAGCTCGGCCAATTCCGGTCGAGCCTCCACAGACAACGGCTACCAGACCGGCGAGTTCGTTCGCGAGGTACATCGCTATTCTCCGATCACCGTTGCGTTCAACCAAAGGGACCTGGATTCACCGGGACCAATCGTGAGCGCACTTCCATTCCCCACCGCATCGGGAAGCCCATTCGTCGGGTAACTCGAACTCGGTTCGAGCCCAATGTTGTAATTGCGTCCGTACCACGGATAGCCTTTGGTAGACCCGAATTCCTGCCAATACCAGAGATAGGGAAGCGTCCCGGCATCCCACTCGACACGCATCCCGAGTGGCGAATCCGGACGCACGATCTCGTACCATGCGCGGTCGCCAGGAAATCCGGAGAGGTAGAACAATTCGCTCGCGGTGTTTGGCCCGGGAACGATCGAGAAATCTTCGGCCTCCCCAGTGAGTCCGATGCCGTGGGGCCAGGCGAACGCATCAGGTGTCGAGACGCGTCGGGAGCCGTGCTCGACCGCAGCGGCGTGCGGCAAGGCAGTGAGTCCGTCTGGAACCACGATCCTCGCCCCAGGCACAAGGAACGGCTTGCCAAAGGTGATGTGATGCCCCCACATCGCGTCAACCGGTACCGGGCTCTCATTGGTCACCGATTCCTCGATCTCGATGCCAGCCGCGCCGGATCGGAGGCGAACCACCTTGCTGATCGCACACGGAATCTTCAGGCCGCGCAGAGTGAAGCGAACGGCCACCGCCTGTTCGGAGTCCTCGACAATCTCGACATCCCAGGGCAGCGCCGAAACCTCACCATGTTGCCCATAGCTCGCGCCTGCCCAACTGGCGGGAGCGCCGGCATTCGGGAAAATCTCCTGCCAGCCGCCAGGATAGACATCGAGAAACGTCCCCAACAGATCTGGCGAGGTCGAATGGAGGTCAAGTGGATTGCGGATTCCGCCAGGCGCCAGCCACGCAAAATCCATGTCGAGCGGTTTGAAGTTGAACTCGACGAGGTCGGTGCCCTTGTCTGCCAGGAATGACACGCGGATCCGCTGGTTTTCGAGCACGATCGTCCGCATCCCGAACAGCTCGATGTCGTGAATCCGGCATCCCCAGTTTCGTTGCCGCCGATGGATCGTCATGTCACTCGCTTCCTCATGAGGTTGGCACCGCCGAATCAGGTCGATGCGATCTCGATCGTACCCGTGGTTGACGCACCGGAACTCCCCGAAATCGTGACCTGGAGTGTACCCACTGGCCAGAGGGCTTCGCCCTCCCAGGTCAGTGCAAAGGATGCCCATCCGGCGCCTGTCGACGCATCTATTGTCACGGTCGATCCAATTGCGTCAATCGGCACGTCATCGAGCGACCAGCTGGCCGTCAGCGTCTCGCCCGATATGACCGACGTCACGTTCACGACAGCGTATATGACCTCCGTGTCGCGTGGGAAGTTCGTCAGCTCCTCGGTAGGCGCCCCGGTCTCGTCGATCGCCGTCGACCACGTCACTTCGCCAAGTTGCATTTCCGGTGTCGGCGTCGGTTGCGCGGTGGGCATCGGGGTCGCCTCCGGAGTGGTGTCGGCATCATCGCCGCCTCCCGAACAGCCTGCCACCAGCACGGCGATCGCGATCGCCAGCGAGATTGCCGCGACAGCGCGACGTGTGTCCTTGTGGCCGGGAACAATGTGACCCATCGGCATCCTACCGGTTACCCCTGCTTGATTGAAAGGCGACGATCCGCAGTTGCCGGTAGCTCCAAATGTACCGGGTGGATCGTCTGTTCGATTGTGCACGATACTCCACCTTGAAGGAATCGCGCTGGCAAAAAGGACCTCCCATGCCCGACTCAACCCCTAAACCGAACGCCATCAAAGCCGCAGTGCCCCGGCAACGACCCAATCGTGAGAATGAGGATCGAAAACTTCTGTCCTGGACCGCAGAGGATCGCGAGCAGGCCGCCGCATTCACCCATACCGATCAGTGGCGCGTCCTTCGGATCATGGGCGAGTTCGTGGAAGGCTTCGACACCCTCGCCGAAATCGGACCGTCCGTCAGCATCTTCGGCTCGGCTCGCACAACCGTGGACGATCCGATGTATGAGGCATGCCGAGCAAATCGCGGCCCTGGTCGCCAGGCCGGCCTGACGGTAATCACTGGCGGTGGTCCCGGCATCATGGAAGCGGCGAACAAGGGCGCTGCCGAAGCGGGTGGGCTCTCGGTGGGCGCGAACATCGAGCTTCCGTTCGAGGAGGGGTCCAACCCCTATGTCACGTTGCCGTTGCAGTTCCACTACTTCTTCGTGCGCAAAACGATGTTCGCCAAATACGCCAACGGCTTCGTGTTCTTTCCCGGCGGATTCGGCACGCTGGACGAGATGTTCGAAATCCTCACCCTGATCCAGACCGGCAAGCTCGATCCTATGCCGATCGTCCTCTTCGGCATCGACTATTGGCGTGGCCTGATCGACTGGCTCAGGGACACGCTGATTGCAACGGCAAGATCTCTCCGAGCGACCTCGAGCTGTTCACGGTAACCGACGACCCCGAGGAGGCCGCCACCACCCTGGTGCACGCGATCCGCGCAGCAAGTACGACGCGCCCCGACGTGTGACACTCGACACAACGCTGTACCTCGATCGAACATGACATTCGCGAAAGGCAGCGTACAGCATGTACGTATGGCCTTGATAAGTCCCTCTGGAAGGGATTTTCGACCGATTTTCGGGGACATGTTGTCACCGATTCGGTCAGCAGTTCTCGCATCGCGCCTGAGGTTGGGGTATCATACGGACCGCCAGGCAGGACGATGTTCGTCGACCGTCGGATGAGCGTGTGGGGCTCTCGTCCGTGGTACGTGCCACGGGGAGTCTGGGATTGGGGAAGGGCTGTTGCATGCGACAACATCGTGATCCAGCGGCACGGCCAGCTGGATGACCGAGGGCTCAGAATCCCGCTGCTTCCGCTCAAGAACGTGGTCATCTTCCCGCGCAATGTCGTCACCTTCCTTGCGGTTCGGCCCTCACTCGATCCACGCGGTCGAAGAGGCGATGATCGGCAACCAGGTCGATCGCCGTCACCACGCACCGCACGCGCGACATCGACGACCCGCGCGCCGATGACCTGTACGATGTCGGCACCCTCGCCAGCATCCTCTCCGTCGAGCGCCAGCAGGGCGGCAATCTCCAGGTCGTGCTCGAAGGCATGAGCCGGGTCCGGCTCAGCGGCATCGAGAACACCCGCCCGTTCTTCCAGGCGTCGTTCCGCGAGCTGATCGAGCCCGTTCCCGATCGAGCCGAATCCGACGTCCTGATCCAGTACATCCAGGAGCTTTCGGGACAGTTCGCCGAGAACCGGAATCGTCCTGGCCAACGAAGTGCTGGACATGGTCCAGCGCGCGACCAATCCCGGCCATCTCGCCGACCTGCTCACGACCCAGATCGTCAACGATATCGATACCCGCCAGCAGTTGCTCGAAACGCTCGATCCGCTGGTCCGCCTCGAACACCTCGGCGCCTACCTGCGTGAGCGAGCTGGAGATCGTCGAGATCGACCAGCGCATGCGGGACCGCGTGCGCGACAAGATGGACGATACCCAGCGCCGCTATCTACCTCGAGCACCAGCTCAAGGCGATCCAGGACGAGCTCGGCGAGGGCGAAGCGAACGAGTTCGCAGGAACTCAAGGCCAAGATCGCCGGTCGCGGCATGCCGCGCCATGCCCAGGAGAAACTCGAGCGCGAACTCCAGCGCCTGAGAAAATGCCCGGCGTCTCGGCCGAAGCGACCGTCGCCCGCACCTACATCGACACCATGCTCCAGCTTCCCTGGCACGAGCAGTCCGACGACCAGATCGACCTCGCCGAGGCCGAACGCGTGCTCGACGAAGATCACTATGGTCTCGAGTCCGTCAAGGAACGGATCGTCGAGTTCCTTGCCGTCCGCAAGCTGACGCACTCCGCCGGAACGTCGACCGCCTCGCAAATTCTCTGCCTGGTCGGGCCTCCCGGTGTCGGCAAAACCAGCCTCGGCCGCTCCGTCGCCGAAGCGATGGGCCGCAAGTTCGCACGCGTCAGCCTCGGCGGTCTCCGCGACGAAGCCGAAATCCGCGGCCACCGCCGCACCTATATCGGAGCCATGCCTGGCCGCATCATCTCGGCCATGAAAACGGCCGGCACGATGAACCCGGTCATCCTGCTCGACGAGATCGACAAGCTCGCCTCCGACTACCGGGGCGATCCCACCGCGGCCATGCTGGAGGTGCTCGATCCGGAGCAGAACCGCACCTTCACCGACCACTACCTCGACATGCCCTACGACCTCTCGCAGGTGCTGTTCGTCACCACCGCCAATTACTGGCAGCAGATTCCGCGACCGCTGCGCGATCGCATGGAAACGATCGAGGTCTCCGGCTACACCGAAGACGAGAAGATCGAAATCGCCCGCCGGCACCTGCTGCGCCGGCAACTCGCCGCCAGCGGCCTGCCCGATGGGGCCGTCGACATCGAGCACGACTGCCTGGCGCCAGATCATCCGCGACTACACCCGGGAAGCGGGCGTGCGCGGCCTCGATCGTGAGATGGCCGGCCTGTGCCGCAAGATCGCAACCCAGATCGTGCGCGGCAAGACTCGACGCGGACACACCGCTCGACCTGACCGCCGGATCGTCTCGAAGACTTCCTCGGTCCGGCCCGGTACGGTTTCGAGCAGGGACTCAGCGCAGAGCGCGATCGGACTGGCCATTGGGCTCGGCACCACCGAGATTGGCGGCGAAATCATCCCGGTCGAGGTCGCCACGATGCCCGGCAAGGGTGAGTCTGAAGGTCACCGGCCAGGCGGGCGACGTGATGCAGGAGTCGGCCCGCGCCGCGCTCTCCTATGCCCGGTCACGCGCTGACGAGCTCCGGATCGACCGCGACTTCCAGGAAAAGTCCGATCTCCACATCCATCTCTCCGAAGGCGCGACGCCAAAGGACGGCCCTTCTGCCGGAATCACGATGGCGACTGCGGTGATCTCCGCACTCACGCGCAAGCCGGTCCGCAGCGACACCGCCATGACCGGCGAAATCACCCTGCGGGGCCGCGTCCTGCCGATTGGTGGCCTGCGCGACAAGACCCTTGCGGCCCACCGCCACGGCATCCGCCGCCTGATCGTACCTGCCGACAACCAGCGCGACATGCGGGAGATTCCGCAGAACATCCGGGATGAGATCGAGTTCATCTTCGTCACGAACATGGACGAAGTGATCGAGGCGGCGATCCTGCTGGATGTCGAGCAGGTCGATCACCTGCCGGACACCGACGAACGCCTGTTCCAGACACGCCCCTGCGATCCGGCCTGACATCATCGACGCCCGCACAGGCGGATTCTGAACCAGTCGCACAATGAATGCAGCTCGGCCGGCACGTCGCGATTTTGCGATAGCGCTGCTTCCACCGAATGGCGCAGGAATGCGTCCAGCAGGGCTGAGCTGTGACTGCTTGGGCACGCCCATGCCACAGTCCGGGACTGCCCACCAGCTTGGAAGGGTTGCAGAGCAAGCTCCGCAACCCTTCCAAAACCCATGGTCAGCGCTTGACCAATGCTTGATGCACTTCGGGCTATCCCACCGGAACCCAGCGATTTTCGCGCGCGCCCTGGTAGCAGGCATCGACGACCTGCGTGCTGAGGGCGGCGATTCGGGGCGAGATGATCCCCGCCGACTGCGGATCACCCTTTCCCACCGCTTCGACGAAGACCGCGAGGGCCGCTCCGGGATCGACGGCGTGCGGAACCGGAGTGGGCTCCCATTCGAATCCAAAGGTGCGAACGACACCATCCTCGACCTCCACGACGCCCTCGGTGCCGCGGATCTCCAATGTCACCGGATTGGCGGCATCGACCCAGCTCGATACAACCGTCGCAAATGGGCCGTTTCGGAATCGGATCATACCCTCCCCGAAGTGGTCGGACGCTGCAGGTGCTTCCGCAACCTTGCCAACGGACCCGGTCACAGCCTCAATATCCGAACCGAACAGCCACAACAGCAGGTCGACGCCGTGGACCGCCATATCGCCAAATCCGCCGAACCCGGCCTGAGCCGGGTCGAGCATCCAGGCGTTATCGAGAAACCAGCCCTTGAGTGCGCCATCATGGGCAACAGACACGCGAGCCCGGGTGATCACGCCCAGTGAACCCGATTCGATGATTGCCTTCACCTGCTGATTGGCAGGCAACTCTCGCATGAAGAACCCGATGTGACTGACGAGCCCGGACGTTTCCAGCGCATTGGCAATAACTGTGGCCTCATGACCTGACATCGCCAGCGGTTTTTCGAGGAACACGTGCAATCCATGTTCGGTCGCACGCTGCACAAGCGAAGCATGGTTGTTCGTTTCCGACAGGATCAGCACCGCATCGAGATTCTGCAGCGTCCACAGATCGTCGATCGCCACAACCTCGGCGTTCGCATTTCGGGCGACCAACGTATGCCTGCTCCGGGTTGTGGTCTCCAACCCCCAGCAAGGTCACCTCAGGATGGTTCGGCCAACCACCGGAGGTAGGCCGGCGTGTGGATATGGGCACAGCCCGCAATGGCGATATTCATTCAACGATGTCCAATCAGAAGACTGTCAACCGGGACTGACTCAACCGACACGAGCTCACTCATCAGCATCTGCGCCACGGGTTCGATCTCGGCAACCGTTGCGCTGGTCATCAGGACCAATTTTCCTGGTTCAGAATCACCCGACAGCAACTCCGCATCGCCCAACACGTGTTTGGTCCTGCGGGCGATTGCCGCTCCACTGTCGATCACCGGCACGCCAGGCCCCATGTAGGCCTCGATATCAGCACGCAGAAATGGGTAATGCGTGCATCCAAGGACAATGACATCGACTTCGGCTTCGATCATGGGATCAAGGAGTGGTCGCAAGGCGTTGGTCACCGCCGAACCCGTCAAGGTCCCGGCTTCCACCAACTCGACGAGACCGGCAGCGGCGACTGATCGAACCTCGATGCCGCCGGCATGCGTTTCGATCAGCCACCGCAGGCGTTCCCCGGCGACCGTGCGCGGCGTTGCCAACACCCCAACCTTGCCGGTTTTCGTCAGCCGGGCTGCTGGCTTAACGGCAGGCTCAAGGCCAACGAACAACGTTTCAGGAAAGCTGGCCCGCAAATCGTCGATCGCCATCGAGCTTGCGGTGTTGCACGCAACAACAATCGCCTTTGCGCCCTGATCGAGCAACAGGCCCGAGATCAGCCGCGAGCGTTCCTGGATTTGCTCACGGCTTCGCAATCCATATGGGCAATACGCGTTGTCGGCGTAGTACCGGATATCCTCGTTCGGCATCAGGGCCCGGATATCCCGCAGCACACTGAGGCCGCCGAGGCCAGAGTCAAACATGCCGATAGGTTGATTGTTGGTCATGGTTCAGATCGCAGGTGAGGTCAAATGCGTCAATGGCTCCAATGCCTGTTTTCAAAAGCATACGACGCATGCGGCCATCCGTCCTGCTGTCAGGCTCTCAAACACCAGGATTGGAGATCCTGCCAGGTGAGGGTTTCCCACCAGGCGCCCCCCCAATCGTCGCTCTGGAATGCGTAGAGATGGAAATACTCAGCGATGAACTGGCGAGGACCAATCGGCATCGCGCTCTCGATGAACTCCAGCACTTCGTCGAACAGGTAGTCCGGAATATCCGCCATCGCCAGGGTGAGGTGGGCCCGGAAGTTGTCGCCGCTCCAACCGTTGAACGAAAACTCGCATTGGCCATGCACGAGCGGCACGATCGCCGCGTACGATGCCTCGTGGAGGGCCTGCAACGCCTGATTTGGTCTCCCGTCCTCGTCGTGGTGAACATCGAGGCTCACGCCACTTCGACCATGCGGTTTGGGTCCACTGTTCGTCACCACAAACGGCTGGTGGCTGGCGATGATGGGTTCGATCGCGGCCCTGATCGTCGCAATCGATGCGTCCGAGCGAAAGAAGCTCATGATTGTGGCGTGCGGCATGAACTTGCCGCCCACTTCGATTCCGAACTGGCGGCGGAGCACGTCGTGGATCTCTGCTTGCGCGCGACTCATCGCGAACGACGGGCGCAGATAGAACCCGTAGCGAACACGGGGATTCCCTTCGAGGCTTTCTTTTGTCATTGCCGTTCTGACTCCAACACGTTCTGGTTCGAGATTGCCGATCGTCGATTGATTGCGGGCGCATTGTTTCCGGCACCGTTCCGGAAAACCGTTGTTGTTGTAGGGGAACCCGCCCGCCCCGCTGGACGCTGGACCTGTGGGTTCCCGTGGTCTCGTCTCTGGGAGAACAACGGGAAGGCACAGGGCCTTCCCCTACAAGGGGCGTGTCTTGCCGCAACCGTACATGGCCCCGTTTTCAGGTAGTGGCCTGTCTTGTGCCGGCCAATTGCTCGGGCCGACATAACCAGCGTGCAAGGTCGGCAGCCCTTCGACACATCCTTACAACATGCCGCCTATGATCGATCGGCGCGCACACCCGGTATGTGAACCAGTTGTTGCTGTTCGGGAATCGTCGCCCAGAAGTGCGGCTCGCGCTCCGGCGTGCGCTCCAACTCCTGGCCGCCCACCATCGTCAGCGTATTCACCAGCATCCTGTCTCCACAGCGTTCCTGCATCCCGATGTCATAAAACCAGAAGTCACCCTGGTCCAGCGTGAACAGTGCAATGTCGGCGGCTGAGCCGACTGCAAGGGTGCCCACACCTTTCAGGCGCACCGCCCTGGCGGCATTTACCGTGGCGCAGGCGATCACATCTTCGATACTCATCCCGAGGTTGAGGAACTTGGAGAGCGTTGTCGGCATATCGAACATCGGGCCTTGAATCGCCATCTGGTGAATGTCGCTCGAAATTACGTCTGGCTTGATGCCTTCAGCGAGCATTGCCTCGGCTGTGGAATAGGCAAACGAGCCCGTACCGTGACCAACGTCGAGGATTACCCCCGCCTCGTGCAAACGACGCAGTTCCGGGAGGGCATGACCGTCGTCATCGACCAGCCGCATGTCCTGGCCGGTGAAACAGTGGGTGATGATATCCCCTGGCCGAACCAGCTCCAGGACTTCGTCGATCGTCGGCGGCGAGCCGCCGATATGCGTCATCAACGGCAATCCGACACGATCGGCAAGCTCCCGCGCGTGCTTGAGGGGCTCGATGCCGACGCCGCGGGTCGTCCGGCTGTCGATCCTGGCCTTGATCCCGAGAATGATGTCGCGATTGCGATCGACCACCTCGGCGGCGAGGTCGACGTCCCAGTAATCCGGGTTCGCCAGTTCCCAGGTTGGTGCGATCAAGCCGATAGAGGACAGGTTCAGCAGGGCATAGATATGCACCTTGGCTGGCTTGGCGATGTACTCACGGAAGCCAGGAAAGCTATAGCCACCGGCACTCCCGACATCAAGCCAGGTGGTTACGCCGCTGCGGGCCGCTACGGGATCGGCTTCGATCCCCCAGAAGGTTGCGCCCCAGTAGACATGCGTGTGCAAGTCCACGAGCCCCGGCGTCACGATTTGTCCGGTGGCGTCGATCACGTGTTTGGCCTGATCGACTGGAATCGCTTCGGCAACTGCCGCGATCATTCCGTCCCTGACCGCCACATCGAAGCGGCCGACGGTCCCCGTTCCCGGATCGACGACGTCGCCACCAACAATCACCACATCGAAGTTCTGAACCTGGTCAGTCACGCAAATCGCACTCCTGGATATGCCTTATCGATCTACCCGCCAGTCTCGGCGGATTACATTTGAGTTCAGTCGTCGCTTCCGGGCACGGGCGGAGCACGCATCGCTGCGCAGCCGCAGCCCTACCTGATGGAACATCATCAACACCGGTGCAACACGCTCCAAACTACCGGCAGTCTACCCAACTACCCGAAATTGGGCGATAGGGTCGAAATCACGAAACCGGAACGGTGTCATCGTGGTGGCTGACAGTCCAGCCAGCCGATGCGCGAGCCGCCCAGCGACCACCAAACTCGTGGACATCGATCGGGAACCCAAAACAGGCGGTGACCATTTCGCTCGTCAGCATTTCCCGGACCGGGCCAAGCGCCAGGATGCGTCCCTCTCTCAGCAACAACACATGACTAATGCTGGTCGGCAAGTCCTCAAGATGATGCGAAACCATGATCGATGGCATCGATGGATTGTCTGTCGTCATCGTGTCGAACGATGTCAGCAGCGCTTCGCGTGCCGGAAAATCGAGACCGGTCGCCGGTTCGTCGAGCAACAACAACTCTGGTGATGAGATCAGTGCCCTCGCAATCCGGATTCGCTGCCGCTCGCCGTGAGAGAGCGTCTTGAGCTCTCGGTCGGCGTACTCCTGGCAGCCCACCAGCTCGAGCAGGTCGCCCGCCCGGGCAAAGTCATCCTCCCCCCAATCCTCCCAGCGCGGCCATACAGTGTTCTTCAGGCCCGTCAACACGAGTTCTCGTCCAGTCAACCAATCCAGGGCACGGGCGGCAGGATCGACGCGACCGATCCGGGTCCGCAACGCACGCATATCGGTGTGGCCAACTTGCTCACCAAGCAGCCGGATCGAACCGTGGCTCGGGTGGCGATCGGCGCCGACCAGCGACAGCAGCGTCGTCTTCCCAGCTCCATTCGGACCCAGGACAACCCAATGCTCACCGGCATTAACCTGCCAGTTGATATCATCCAGAATCAGCTTTTTCTCAGGTGTCCAGATTGACACGCGATCGAGTTCAACCACCGCCATCGATCAACTCAGCCTTTGACTAGTCATCCTCGTTCAACAGACCTTCCGCGATCACCACTCGGCAGCCTATCGACTCTCGACACGTTGCGCAATAAAACAGCGTTGATGACCGGGATCGGATCACGTATTTCCGGGCGTTGACGCCCATTGTGCAATCTCACCTATTGACATGCCTAGCCTGAATTGGGTAATTTTCGTGGCACGTCGAACAACACGCTGGCAAACATCCGACTCGCGCACCGTATGGTCGAATGCCGCCAACGACAAATGGGACCCAATCATTTCGCAACTGCGAGTGACAAGGAGGATCCAGTCGCCGCAAACCGGGCAGAGACGTGTGCCGGGTTCGCGATCACAGTGGGCTGATGGATATCCGTTTTTTTCGTAACTGCTGAGCCGCTAAATGCGACTCAGTCAGGAGGAAACAGGGCATGACCCAAAAGGACAAGTTCGCATCGTTTGTCACAACCACCGCCGGCAAGCACGTGTCCCGGCGATCGCTGGTCAAGGGCGCAGCTGGGGTTGGCGCGGCAGCGGCAGCATCGACCATGTTCGCCGTGCCGATGATCAACGCCCAGGAAAAAGCCCCCGTCACGTTCTGGACCACCCATAGCGACATCGGCTTCGATGCCCTCACCCAAATCGGTGATGACTTCAACGCCCAGAGCACAACGTCGGAAGTCGAAGTCATTCAGCGACCAGCCGCCGACGTCTCCGACTCCGCCAGCCTGATCACCGCCGTCCGCGGTGGCGAGGGCCCGGATGTCTACCTCCTCGACCGCTTCATCGTTGCCGAGCGAGCCGCCCAGAGCCTGCTCCAGGATCTCACGCCATTCATGGAAGCCGCTGGCGACAACACCGACCTCACCGAAAAGTACGTCGGCTTCTCGGCTGCCGAGGCCACGTACGATGGCAAGCCGTTTGCACTGCCATTCGACACCGACGTGCGCGCGCTCTTCTTCAATCGCGGCATGCTCACCGAGGCCGGCGTCGACCTCGCGCCATTCGATTACAACAACGGGCCGATGACCTGGGATGCATTTGCCGAAGCTGTCGCTGTGATCGACGTCGATGGCGGCGACAACTACGAGACTCTGGGCTTTGTGCCGTACTTCGGCCAGGGCTTCCACTACACCTGGGGCTTCTCGTTCGGCGGTGAATTCTTCGACTACGAGGCCTGCGAGGTCACCCCGGACAACGAAAAGGTGCTCGCCGGGCGCGCAGTGGGTCTATGACTACTGCGAGCAGTACGGCGCCGACAAGTTGTTCGCCTTCGTCCAGAATGCAATCCGAACCGGCGCCGCGCCGACCGACAGCCCGTTCGTCCAGGGTCGCCTCGCCACCATGATCAATGGCAACTGGATGTTCCCGCAGCTTCACCGAGTACCAGCCAGATGACGATATCGGCTACACCTACATCCCGGTGCCGGCCGATGGCGACGAGTCCCACACCATGGCTGGCGGCTGGTCCGGCGTGGTGCCGCAGGGGCCAAGAATCCGGAAGGCGGCTACGAGTTCGTCAAGTACCTCTGCGGAGCCGGACGGCTCCCGCACCTACGTCCAGATGAACAACAACCTGCCGGTGCTCCACGAATTGCTGGCGGATGCGTCGCTGTTCACCGAAGATCTCAAGTGGTTCGTTGACAACCTGTTCCCGGCCACCGAGTTCCGCCCGCCCCTGCCAGTCGGCGCCAAGTACTGGGACGAGCTCGAGGCCGGCTGGGAGGCGATCCGCCTCAACCTGTCAGATCCAGCAACAGCGATGGCTCAGGTCAAGGACAACACCATGGCCGAGCTCGAAGCGGGCGGATACTGCCCGATTGCGGCTCCGCCGTCATCGGAGGCTACTCCAGCGTCCTAGGCAGGCTGCTGGTCGCAGGCCTCCCAGGCAAAAGTGAATGCGGAGAGGGTATAGTGGCCCTCTCCGCCCTTCCTCGACAGGATCGATGATCCATGAACAGCCAAACCAGTGCACCAGTGGATGCGACCCCTCAAGCGGGACCGTCTGATCAACGTATAGTCTCCAGGCCTACTCACTGGTGGCAATCGAAGACCGAGCGCAAACAGCTTCTGATGGCGCTCGTCTTCGTCGGTCCCTGGCTCATCGGTCTGCTCGCCTTCACCATCTACCCCATCTATTACACGATCCAGCTGAGCTTCACGAAATATTCGGGTTTCGGCGACCCGGAATGGATTGGGCTCGCCAATTACCGGCGAATGCTTGATGACCCGCTTTTCGCCAAGTCCCTGTGGAACACGTTCTACTTACATCGGGTTGGCGGTGCCGCTTGGGGTCGTGGTGGCGATGGTCCTTGCCCTCGCCATGAACCAGGAACTTCCCGAGATCCCCATTTATCAGGGTTATCCTCTACCTGCCATCCGTTTTGCCGCTATTCGCCATCTCATTCATCTTCTGGGCGCTGCTCGATCCCAACCGCGGCATCGTTAACGAACTCCTGCGCAGTCTCGGCTTTTCGCCGCCGAACTGGTTTGGCGACCCCGATTGGGTCAAGTTTGCTATCGTGATCATGGCCCAGTTTGGGGCGGGCCAAATTGCGCTTGTGTTCCTCGCCGGGCTAAGGGAATTCCGCAATCACCTACATGAGGCCGCGATGATCGACGGCGCCGGTGTACTCTCCCGCTTCAAGAACATCACCTTGCCGCTGATGACGCCGGTTATCCTCTACGACATCATCCTCGGCATCAGCGGAGGCCTCCAGGCCTTCGTTCAGTCCTACATCATCACCGATGGCGGTCCGGCCAACAGCACGACATTCATCGTCAACCATCTCTACAACAATGCGTTCCGTTACGGAAACATGGGCTACGCGGCAGCGATCGGGGTGTTCCTGTTCGTGCTCACATTCGTTCTCGCCATCGCGGTATTCCAGACATCCAACCGCTGGGTCCATTACGACCTGACCTAACTCTCGACAAAACCTGCCGGGAACAGGTACAGGAGGTTACACGATGGCAGTAACGACAATCAATGAAACTGCAGATCCGACAGGGTGACGCAAGTCGGGCGAAACGCGACCGCACGATCAAGCACATCCAGACGCACTGGATCCCTCGCATCATCCTGATCCTGATGTGCCTGGTGTTCATCCTGCCGTTCTACTGGATGATTGCGCTCGCGCTCAAGAGCAACGCAGAGCTCACGATCTATCCGCCAACGCTCTGGCCGCACGATCCGCAATGGGGCAACTTCAGGGAGTCGACGGAAGTCTTCCCGTTCTGGAGATTCGCGCCGCAACACCTTGATCGTTACGGTCCTTACGATCATTGGCGCGGTGATCTCGAACCCGATCATCGCCTACGGGTTCTCGCGCATCGAGTGGCCGGGCCGCGACAAGGTCTTCCTGGTCGTGCTGGCCACCGTCTTCATGCCGTTCCCGGTGATCATCGTCGCCCTGGTCGACATCTACGCGCAGCTCGGCTGGATCAACACCTTCCTGCCGCTGGTCGTGCCGATGTTCTTTGGCTACGGCGTTCTGGATCTTCCTGATGCGGCAGTTCATGCTGCAAATCCCGATGGATCTGTCCGATGCCGCTCGGATCGACGGCGCCAACGAGTTCCAGATCTTCTTCCAGATCATCCTGCCGCAGTGCATTCCAGCACTCGGCGTGATCGCGATCTTCGCCGGCCTGCATGCCTGGAACGACTTCATCGGTCCGCTCATCTTTCTGAGCAAGGAATCTCTGTACACCTTGCCGATCGGGCTCACCTTCTTCCAGTCCACCAACACCTACGATGTCCAGTTCAACTTATTGATGGCGGCATCGACGCTGGTCGTGCTGCCGGTCATCGTCCTCTTCCTGCTGTTCCAGAAGTCCTTTATTGGCGGACTCTCGGTCGGCAGCATCAAGTAACGATCACATCATTGTGGGCTGGGGAAGAAACGGGGTCGCCTGCCGGTGCAGGCGACCCCGTTTCGCTGACTTCCCAAGAGGAATGAGAAACTCCATTTGGCGTGATGGGCCGTAGAAGCATTGGACTACCAAGGGACAAACATCGAACGACCAGCACAAATTGTGGTGCGTGGAAACACCGGCGCACCACCGGTTGCGGCGTGGGATGTGCTGACCGAATGGCCGGCCCAGTCACGATGGATTCCGCCTGACGATAGTTTTCCGGAACGACGATCGGATTGGGTTCGGCGCCAGATTCACTGGTCGCACCCGAATCGGTCCGATCTGGTTCGACGATCCAATGGAAATCATGTCCTGGCAGCCACCAACGCCTTCCTCAAGTGGCCAATGCATCATTGTCAAGCACGGGCGCTGGATTCGCGGCAGCGCACAGATTGTGGTAACGCCGCAAGTTGCTCACCCCGGGAGAACGACCATCACCTGGCTTGAATCCGTACGGATCGCGGGGATTCCGGCGGCACTGAATCCAGTGGTCCGAGTCCTCGGTGGATTACTTTTCCGGGCGTCGCTGCGCAGGGCGATCAGGGAGCTGGATCGTATCTGAGCGTGCAATATCGGGACTTGCTCAGCGTCACCACAGGATCACGACGTCGCGCACGACCCGCGTTGATTGAACAGTCTAATACAATCAAAGCAGTCAAATATACCTTTTATCCGGAAAGGATATGTCTTGGAAGATTTCCACAAATTCGATATTCGCCGGCTCGAACGCCAGGCCCGCTGGCTCCGCGAACTTCGC
Source organism: uncultured Chloroflexia bacterium (assembly GCA_963763125.1). Classification (GTDB taxonomy): domain Bacteria; phylum Chloroflexota; class Chloroflexia; order Thermomicrobiales; family UBA6265; genus JACCYX01. The sequence goes on along the minus strand of CAVXMV010000005.1, from coordinate 2,248,037 downwards.
GCCTGGCGGAACGCCGTCGTCTCGCCGGTTCCCGGCATGGACATTCACCGGTGCGGATGGAGTCGACCACGAGATCACGATCGGCGATCCCTGGCCAAGTGTCGACACGCCGGTCAACCTTCGCGAGCGTGGCCACGATCCCTGCCGAGTGGGCCGGCCTGCCGGTCGAGCTCGAGCTCTGGCTCGGCGGCGAGGGCTTCGTCACCTTACTCCCGGCCATCAGGAGGGACTCAATCCCTTCCACCACGACTTCAAGATCACCAATCAGCGACCGGCGGCGAAGAGATCGTCGATCGAAGCCGAAGTCGTCCCCAAAGGCATGTTCGGTTCCCACGTCGCACGGGCCGCGGCTCGACCGCGCCATGCTGGTCGTGCCGCACCATCAGGTCCGCGCCCTCGAAACCGACCTCAAGATGCTGGTCCAGGCGGCCGAGCAACTCAAGGATCACGAGATCCTTTCCCGCCTCCTCGATCTGGTCGATGCCGCCTACCGCGAGCTGGCCCCGTCCTGGCCGACCAGCACCGAGATCGCCAAGGTGCGCTACATCTCCGGCGATGCCGCTGGGGGAGCCCACCACGACCTCGGTCTGGGCGATTACGCGGCAGCCGGGCTTCGAGGGCACGCTGGTCCTCTCCGGCATCTGGCACATTCCGCCCGCCGGCCGGCGATTTCGAGCCGCTCCCGGAGGACGCCCTGCACGCCACTGAGCACGCCCGGGCCGTGATCGCGGCCGGTCTCGACGCGCTCAAGACACAGTACCCGCCGGTCGGCAACATCCTGCTCACCGGGTCACGCCCATATCGATCTCGCCTGGCTCTGGCCGGTGGCCGAAACCCGGCGCAAGGTGCAGCGCACGTTCTCCAGCGTGCTCCACCTGATGGACGAATACGAGGACTTCACCTTCAACCAGTCGTCCGCCCAGGCCTACGCCTGGGTCGAGGAGGACGATCCAGAGGTCTTCGCTCGGATCAAGGAACGCGTGGCCGAAGGCCGCTGGGATGTCGTCGGCGGCATGTGGCTCGAACCGGACAGCCAGGTCACCGGCGCCGAAGCCTATGTCCGCCACCTCTTCTACGGGCAGCGCTTTTCGAGGAGCACTTCGGCATCCGCAACAACACCGCCTGGCTGCCGGATGTTTTCGGGTTCTCGGGCGGTATTCCGCAAATCCTGATCGACGGCCGGAATCAGCCGGTTCTTCACGATCAAGGTCAACTGGAGCGAGGTCAATCCATTCCCGTTACGACATCTACTGGTGGGAGGGGATCGACGGCAGCCGTGTGCTCGCCCACCACTTCGACAATCCGGGCGAGGGCTACAACGGCAACATCACGCCGCTCGACACGCTCGGGACCTGGAAGAACTTCAAGGGCAAGCGCGTTCACGACCAAACCCTGCTCTCGTTCGGCTGGGGCGATGGCGGGGGCGGTCCATCGGACGAGATGCTCGCAGAACTACGCCCGGATCAAGGATTATCCGGTCCTGCCCCGGCTGCGAAATGGGCAAGGTCGAGGACTTCTTCGCCAACCTGCCGACCGAAAATGTCCCGACCTATCGTTGGCGAGCTCTACCTCGAACTGCACCGGGCGACGCTGACGACCCAGGGGCTGGTCAAGAAGCTCAACCGCGAGTCCGAACACCGGCTGGCCGAGGCCGAGGCGTTCGCGACCATCGCGGCGCTCTCCGGCGCGGCGTATCCCGTTCGAGACGCTCGATCCGGCCTGGAAATCGCTGCTGCTCAACCAGTTCCACGACATCCTGCCCGGTTCCTCGATCCACGAGGTCTACGAGGACACGCATCCCGAACTGCAGGCTGTCGTCGCCACCGCGACCACGGTCCGCGACCAGGCCATCTCGTCCATCACCGGTGATGGCCTTGAGATCGTGGTCGCCAATCCGTCCCTGCACCCACGGCCACTGACCGTGATCGTCGGGCCAGAAGTCGACGTGCCGGAAGGCGTCGGCCAGACCGCTCGAAGTCGGCACGCTCGTTCACGCGCCCGGCACGACCGTCGGCGGATTCGGCCTGATCGGTATCGGTGACGCGCAACCCGGCGTCGATGCAGTCGAAGCATTTCCAACCCGGGCGGGTTCCCTGGTGCTCGAAAACGGCCTGGTCCGCTACGCGATCGGACCCGACGGCACGATTTTCGGCGCCTTCGACAAGGTGTTCCATCGCGAGGTGTTCACCGGATCGCGCCAATCAGCTTTGGGCGTACGTCGATCGACCGCGCGCCTGGGATGCCTGGGACATCGACGAAACCTACGACAATGCCGGATTCGAAATACACGGACGATCGATTCACTTGAGATCATCGAGCACGGCCCGCTGCGGGGTGCGGTCCGGGTGACGCGCAGCATGGCGCAGCTCGACATTCGTCCAGACCTATCGCCTGCTGAGCGATTCGCCGCAACTCGAAATCGAGACGGATATCGACTGGCACGAGCGAATGATGCTGGTTCGCGCCGTGTTCCCGACCGAACATCCACGCCCACGAGGCGACCTGCGAGACGATTTTCGGTGTCCAGCGACGGCCAACGCATCGCAACACCCCGTGGGAACGCGCCCGATTCGAGGTTGGCGCGCACCGATTCGTCGATCTCTCGGAGCCGGACTACGGTGTGGCCCTGCTCAACAACGGCAAGTACGGACACAGCGTGCTCGGCGGCACGATCGGCTTGAGCCTGGTTCGCGGACCGCTCTATCCAGACCCGTTCGCGGACGAGGGCGAGCACCACTTCTCCTACGCGATGTACCCGCACGCGGGCGATTGGGTCGCCGGAGGCGTCGTGCAGGCCGCGCACGCCTTCAATGCACCATTGGTGGCCACCAGCGGCGCCGCTCCTGGCAAGAAGAATGGCTTTGTGAGCGTCTCAGGGCTTGAGCTTGGCTTCGGAGCGCTGAAGATGGCTCATGACCGCGAGGGCGTTGTGCTGCGCGTCTACGAGCCACATGGCAGCCGGGGGACGACCACGCTTACCTTCGATCGCGAGGTCAAATCCGCGACGCGGGTCAACCTCCTCGAAGAGGACATCGCCGGAGATGTGGCGGTCGATTCGAACGCCGTCACATTCACCGTCCGGCCATTCGAGCTGGTGTCGCTGTTACTTGAGTTTTAGTACGCGCGCGGGAGGGCACAAGACCCTCCCGTACGAGATTGGGGCGCGTTCGTATTGGCCGGTCTTGGCCGGCCACTTGCGGGAATACCGTGACCCATGTCCTCGATCACCTGCATCGCGCAGTTCCGTCCCGGAGCGCCGAATACTGCCCCGCCGGGCCAGGCTCCGCTCCCGCACAAATAAAGCCCTTCGACGGGTGTCTGGTAACTCGGATATCCAGGCACCGGTCGCCCCTTGAACATCTGGTCCGGCATGATTTCACCGTGAAAAATGTTGCCGCCGGTGATCCCGATCGTTTCCTCGATATCGCGAGGACCCAGCACCTGGATGTGCTCGATCGCATTCGGAATGTTCGGTGCATACTCCGCGAGCGTCGCAATGATGTTGGCCCCGATTTTGTCGCGTCGCTCGTCCCATGTGCCAACAGCCAGATCGTATGGAGCGTACTGCACGAACAGACTCATCGTGTGCTTGCCTGCGGGAGCCAACCCCTCCTCCGTGGCAGACTGGATGTAGCAATCCATGAACGGCCGCGTCGACGGACTACCGGCCTTGCATTCCTGCCAGGCGGCATCGAGGTAGCTCATCGAAGGATTGATCACGATGCCACCAGTGTGCTGCGGTCCGACATCGATTCCGGGGCAGGCAGTGAAGTCGGGAAGCTCCCCAAGCGCCATCAACACCTTTACCACCGATCCCTTGTGCCGAATCGCCTTCACCCCCTCAACGTAATCGGCAGGCAATTGCCGCTCGCCTACCATGCCGAGGAAGGTTCGCTGCGGGTCAGCGTTCGAGAGCACGACATCAGCCGTAAAACGTCGTCCATCATCCAGGCGCACACCTCGCGCCCGCCCGTCGACGATGTCGACCTCGGCGACGGTTGCCGAGGTCTCGAACTCAACTCCGAGTTCCACTCCTGCCGCCGCCAGCGACGACGAGACGGTGCCCATCCCACCGCGCACGAATCCCCATGCGCCCTGGTGACCGGCGATGTTCCCGATAAGGTGATGAAACTTGACGTAGGCGGTGCCTGGGTCATAGGGACCGGCATTGACTCCAACGACGCCACCGGTACAAAGGGGGGCCTTGATCTCGTCCGACTCGAAGTAGCGATCCAGCACCTCGGCAACGCTCGCCTGGGTCAGGGTTTGCCAGTCAGCCTCGCCACAGGGACCGTCGAACGCCTCGGCGAACTGCGCTTCGGTTGGCGCTCCCTGGCGGAGCAATGGCTGCATCCGGGCAATGATCCGGTCCCACATCTCCCAATAGGCGTCGTAGGCAGCCACGTCTTTCGTCGAGAATTTGGCGATTTGCTCGCGGGTCTTCTCGCCATCCAGGAATGACATGAAGTAGCGGCCATCGGGAAACGGGCAGAAGTACGTCGGATCGAACGGACGAATCTGGTATCCGTGGCGCGGGAGATCGAAGTCCCGGATCACCTCCGGCAACAACAGATTGCAGACGTAGGAACATGTCGAGAGTTGGTACCCAGGAAATGGCGACTCGGTGACCGTGGCGCCTCCGAGGACATCTCGCCGCTCCAGAACCAGCACGCGCTTCCCGGATTTGGCCAGATATCCGGCAGCAATCAAACCGTTGTGTCCGGAGCCGATTACGACTGCGTCGTAGTGTGTGTTTGTTGCCTGCGTCACTGCAACCCCCGATGCCTTGGCTGTCGGCCTTCACTCGATGCTTTCATTCTGGGTGTCGTTGCCTGGTTGAGCAACGGAAGGGGCACGCCTGTGAACGATGTGGCTCCATGCAGATGCGAACGTTCACTGCGTGCTACCATGCTGCGATAGTGACACGCCTGTCAATCGCCAGCCACCGTTCCGGACAGGGTACCTGATGCGCATCTCGCAATTGATCGACATTCGACCGGAATGGATCGAACCAGCTTCCATCCCGGTCGATTCAAATTGGCAGGAGCTCGATCGGAATCAGCTTGTTTCCGCGATCCTCTACCGGCGTGGCATTCGCTCAGGCGACGACGCGACCGCATTCATGCACCCGGATACCCAACCCGCCCCCGATCCTTACCGGTTGCCCAACATGCAGGCCGCTGTACAACGCGTCGTCGCCGCAATTCGGGATCGCGAAACGATCGGCATCTTCGGCGATTACGATGTCGATGGCATCACGTCCACCACTATCCTGACCCAGTCCCTGCGGATGGCGCTTGGGGAGGACCTGGTAATGCCGCGCCTGCCCGATCGGTCCGAAGGCTACGGACTGAATGCTGCGGCGATCACCGAGTTCCGGGATGCGGGTGTATCGCTCGTGATCGCCGCCGACTGCGGCAGCAACGATCACGCCGCCGCCGACATGATTTCCGAATTCGGGATGAGCCTCATCGTTTGCGATCACCATCAGATGACCAATGGTGTGCCGGCGCAGGCGATCACGGTTTCACCGCAACTGAATGGTGATGGCACCTATCACGACCTGACTGCTGTGGGTGTGGTCTATCTGCTTGTGCAGGCCCTGGCCGAACAGGGAGTGCATGTTGCTGCCGGAGCGGCCAACAACCCGGAAGCGTATCTGGACCTCGTCGCGCTGGGCACCGTCGCCGATGTCGCGCCGCTAGTCGGTGTGAACCGCCAGCTTGTGGCGAAGGGTGTCGAGGTCATCCGCTCCACGCCGAGAACAGGCGTAAAAGCCCTGATCGAGGCGGCAAACCTCGACCTGTCCTCAATAACCGCGTCGAACATCTCGTTCGCACTCGCACCCCGGATCAACTCGGCAGGTCGTCTTGGCAATCCCTTGCTCGCTTTCGAGCTGATGATGACACGTGATTCAGGTGAGGCTCGCAAACTCGCGTACGATCTCGAACAGCTCAATATCCGGAGACGATCGCGCAGCGCCCAGGTTCTTGCCGAAGCGTACGGAGAGGTCACGCTGCATCCCGGTTGGCAAACCAAATCGGTGATCGCGGTTCATCACGAAGGTTGGGAAGCGGGTCTCGTCGGGGCCGTTGCCTCGCGCATGGTCGAAGAGGTTCGGCGGCCCGTGTTCCTGTTCCGCGAGAAGGATGGTGTCCTGACCGGGTCAGCCCGGTCGATCGACGGCTTCAACCTCGTAGCCGCACTCGCGGGAGCCAAACCATTGTTGTCGAAATACGGCGGTCACAGCCTGGCGGCCGGAATCACCCTCCCGAAGGACAACCTCGGGCAGCTGGAAGCCCACCTAAGCGATGCGATCCGCATTGCCGGGTTGCAGATTCCGGCGCCACGGCGGCTCCTGATCGATGCCGCCCTGCCACCGGGTTACCTCAAGATTGAAACGGTGCGTGAGCTTGGCCGGATGGAGCCATTCGGACGCGGCAACGATCAGCCTGTTCTGAGGATCAAGGAAGCGCAACTCGTGAAGTACACAGCCATGGGCCAGGACCAATCGCATCTCAAGGTCTTCGCGAAGCACGGAACCCGGCAAATCGAAGCGATCTTTTGGGGCGCCGCGTACCGATCACAGGAACTCGTGGGACGCCGCACGATCGATCTGGTTGGCCGGCTGGAAATCAATAGCTGGAATGGCCAGGATCGCCTCCAGATGGTCCTCGCCGATTTCAAGGCGTACTGACTTTCAGGAGTTCGCATGTGCGGTTCGTCTTCGTCCTGGACTTCAGCACAGCGCTGGGGAGTGGCGGCCAGTATCTGGTGTTTCGCGTTTGGGCTGACAAGCATCTATTGGGCTGTCGGTGGCGATCTTGGATCGAATCAGCTATCCCCGGAATTGCAAGAACAGGCGGAACGTCGCGAAGCAGGCTTCGTGGCAGTTCTCTGCATCACCGGGGTGCTCAAGATTGTCGGCGGACTGGTTCCACTCGCGCTCGCCTATTCCCTGTGGACAGCAATCCCACGCAAGCTGTTGGAGATCCTGACATGGCTTGGGGGCATATTCCTCACGCTGTACGGACTGGGCGACATCGTGAGCGGAACCATCCGCGCTGTTGGAGACGAGGGCGACAACGCGATCTGGTATGCGGTGCTGTGGGGACCGATCTGGCTCCTGGGAGGCGTGCTGTTCATCGGCTCATCATGGGCCTATCGACGGTCAATCCGACAACCCGAGTCAGGGGCGTCGCATGTGCGACGCCCCTGACAGCTTCATGGCCTGTAGGAAAGATCAGCCCTTGACTGCACCGGCGGTGAGTCCAGCAATGATGCGGCGCTGGACGAGCAGCACCCCCACCAGCAGCGGCACGGTCACGACCACTGCCGCAGCCATTCGAACGGCGAACGGAAGCTCAAAGCTTTGGTTCCCGGTGAACTCTGAAATCGCGACCTGGACTGTCTTGGCATCGTATGTAAGCGTGAATGTCCTGGCGTAAAGATATTCCGACCAGGCACCGATGAAGGCCAAGAGGGCCGTAGTCACCATGCCCGGAACGGCCAGCGGCAAGAGGATATCCCATAACGCCCGCATCGGTGTCGCGCCATCGACCAGGGCGGCCTGTTCCAGTTCGGCCGGCATTGCCCGGAAGAAATTGGTGAGGACCCAGACCGTAAACGGCAAGGTGAACGTGAGGTACACGACCACCAGTCCCCAAAGCGTGTTGAACGCATTGAAATCCTGCATCATCTGGAACAGTGAGCCGAGGATCGCAATCGCCGGGAACATGGTCATCGAAAGAATCAGGTAGAGGATGATCGTGCGTCCCCGGAAATGGAGTCGACCGAGCGCATAGGCGCCGAGCGTGCCGAACAGCAGTGCCAACATGACGACGCTGAACGAGACGATGGTTGAATTCAGCAGCGCCCGCATGAAGTTGCCATTGTTGAACACGGTCTCATAGTGCTCAAAGGTGATGGACTGGGGCCAGAACTTGACGGGCGTGGTGTAGAGATCGTTCGTTGGCGTGAGCGATGACACGATTGCCCAGTAAAACGGGAACAGTGTGTACAGCACGATTGCGGCGATAAGCAACCAGAATCCTATCTTGCCAAGGATGTTGGGCAAGGTGGACTTGTTGGCCTTCTTGTACGAAGCCCGGATTTGCTCGAGCTCGGAATCCGACGTCTGAATCGAATTGATACGGTTGGGCTCTATCGACATGGACATGGCTAGTTCTCCTCAACCGTGATCAGCCGCGAATACCCGAACACCATCAGCCCGATACAGAGGAAGACGACGACCGCCGCCGCCGAACCCGCACCGATCCTGGATGACTGGATCAGCAACTGTTGCGTGTAGATCGCCACCGTCATCGTGTCAGTTGCGCCTGCCTTGAGGACGTAGATCAGGTCGAAGACGCGGAACGAATCCATGGTCCGGAAGATCAGTGCAACGAGCAGGGCGGGTTTCACGAGCGGCAAGGTCATTTGCCAGAACTGTTGCCACTTGGTGGCGCCATCCACGTAGGATGCCTCATAGACGTCCCCCGGAATGATCTGGAGTCCAGCCAGCAGCAGCAAGGCCATGAATGGGGTGGTTTTCCAGACGTCAATCGCAACCACAGCAATCATCGATGTCGATGTGTTCGCGATCCAGGCAAAATTGCGATCCTCTTCCATCAGGCCAAGGCGGATGAATATGGAGTTGATTACACCGTACCGGTCGTTGAGCATCCAACTCCACAGGAGCGACGAGACGACAGTGGGAATGGCCCACGGCACCAGCATCGAGGTGCGGACGAGGCCACGGCCCTTGAATGCCGAGTGGATCGTGAGGGCCACGATCATGCCCAGGACCGCCTCGATCGTGACCGAGGAGACGGTAAATATGAGCGTGTTCCGCATCGCGTTCCACCACTGATCATCTTCGAATAGGCGTCGGTAATTGTCCCATCCCACATTGTTGACTTCGCGTACGCTGGCCAGCCGCGTGTTCGTAAAGCTCAGGCGAAACGTTTCAAACAGGGGATAGATTGCCACGGCAAACACAACGACGAGGCTGGGCAGGACGAGCAGCCAGCCAAGCCTTTCCTGCTGCCGACCGACGGCGGTTTTGGGTCCGGACCAGGACGAGAACCGTTTCTTCTCAGAGGTTCGAGGTGCAGCTGGTGTCGCTGGTCTCGCTTCTACTGCACTGATGTCTGGCTCCATGGTCTGACCCCTTGTCAGTTATGGCGAATCGGGCGAACCACATCAACTGCGGCCCGCCCGATCCCAGTTCATTACATTGAATGGCTACGTGCCACTAGACATCCGACATGATGTCTTCGAGCGCCGACGCCAGATCTTCAACGCGAGGAGCGGTTTCGGCAGAGCCGGTCAGGATTTCGTTCACCGCAGTGAAGTACTCCAGTGAAACCTCGCCGTAAAGATCAGCCGATGGCGTGGATGGGCGAGCAACCGAGCCCGTTGCAAAGACATCGAACAGTTGTCCGAAGAACGGGTTCGCGGCAAGGATGTCAGGATCCTCGTAGAGGGCGCCGATCGTCGGCAGGTTGGCTCGCTCGATGGCGCGCGCCTTCTGCAATTCCGGCGACACCATGTACTTGGCGAATGCCTTGGCGGCATCCTGGTTCTGGGAATAGTTGGAGACGAACATCTGCCAGCCACCGAGGGTCGCGGCGTGGGCTGCGCCCTCGCCGTCACCCATTGGGAGCTGGGTGATGTCGAATCCATCCTTGATCACGGAGTCGGCGGCGGCGCTCAGGCTGTAGGCATACGGCCAGTTGCGCATGAACGCTGCGTTTCCACCCTGCCAGACACCGCGGGAATCCTCTTCGTCGTAGCCGGTGACCGCTTCCGGTGAAATGGTGCCGACCCAGACTCCTGGCAAGATCGAAGCGCGGCGATGGCCTGTTCGTTGTTCACGGACACCGTGCCATCGGGCTCGATGATCGAGCCGCCGCCGTTAGAGAATTGCCACTCCAGCGCGTTACAGGTCAGGCCTTCGTAGGCGTTACCCTGGAACGTGAAGCCGGTGAATGCGGAGTTCGCCGCAGCCTCGCCTTCCTGGATCGTGGTCGCCATGTCGGTGAGTTCCTGCCAGGTCATCGGCGGGCCCTCGAATCCGTACTTCTCGAGCAGGTCGGTGCGGTAATAAAGCAGGCCTGCATCCGTGAACCACGGGAGCCCGACGAGCTTGCCGTCCACCGTGTTGTTCGCCTGGATTCGCTCGAAGAACTCGACATCGCCAACCTGATCGGTCAGGTCAACGGCATGTGCCGCGAAGATACCTGGCCAAATCACGTCGATCTGGGCCACGTCGATATCGGACGACTGGGCAGCCATCGTCTGCTGGAGGAACGTGAGACGCTCCGTGGCCGAAGTCGCGCCCTTGATGAAGTTCACAGTGGCTCCTGTGGCCTCCGCGAACTTGTCACACATCGCCTGGTCGAACGGAGCGCCAACCCCATCGTCACTCAACATCACGGCGATCGTTGTTCCCGCGAGGTCGGGCAAATCGGCCGGGACCGTAATCGCCCAGCCTGCGGGTTGCTCGGCGGCAGGAGATGCATCCTGGGCAGTTGCCTTCTCGGCAGCGAGGATGGTTCCCATCATGGTCGCACTCAAGCCCAGTGCCGCACCACGTTTCAGGATATCCCGTCGGGAAGCGCGGCCACTGACCGCATCCTTCATCAGTTCATTTACCGGGTTTGGAAGATAACGCTTCACTGAATTGATCCTCCTCAGCGTAACCTGGTCGCCGAAATCGTTGAGCATTCTCGAATCGATATCGAACCATTTCCCTGGAACGGACTCCGCCACAAGGTGGTCCGGAACGCGTCGAGGATGCCTGCAATGAGGCTCTTCAAATGGAGAGTCTTGCCATGTTGATACTACCTTTTAGGGCGCACGTCAAGAACTATGCAGGATGCACAGTGAACTCGGGGGTTCCAATAATTGCTTTCATATCAACGATTTCGGGGTCGACGCTCCACAGTACTGAGGCAGAATGCAGCGCGAACCGGGATTTAGGAGGGGATGGAATTGCGTTCAGGGCAGGTTTGCAGAACGCCACCATGCAATCAGGGTGGACAGGTCCGCTGCAATGCACACCCTGACACCGGCAACATGCAATTGGATCTCTCAGGGGCGGCCGGGGATAACGGTGCCTGGAGGTGGCACTTCGCCGTCGGGAAGCTCGAAACGTCCAGTCTTGCGCGTCAGGCGCAGCCGGTACACGATCTGTTCGGGCGTGAAATCAGGGAACTTGCTGTTCTCTCCAAAGAGCACGACATGAGCAAGCTTCCTTCCCGCATCGTCGATCAGTTCCTCGATACTCGCCATCGGCGATCACGCTTCGCCAGCGGTCCGCAGCCACCGCCTCATCAACCTCGAACGATATTTTGGGCTGAGCACGCATGATGTGGATTTTCCGGCCTGGCCCGCTAAACGCATAGATGCTCTCGCCATCGTAGCCATACGCCAGCGGAACGAGAAACGGTCGGGCCTCGCCATCGATGCCCGTTGCGCAGCAGGCAATCCGCCCCACCAGCGCTGTTCGCAGCAATCGTTCGATTTCGTCATCCGGGAGGACGTAAATTTTCCCCATCTGCTTACATCACTCCATTGAACGGGTGTGGAACCTTCTCTACCGGCGCCACGCGTCGACGCGGACCATGCAAGAATACCGTGCATGCTCGCTGCTCATCTTGGGTAAGCGTCGCACATTGGCGGCTACTGGTACATGATGAAGAGCGGCGAAGGATCGAGATTGATCACATCCTCGGCGGTCATCAGGGGTATGTCGCGCTGGTAGAAGAGCTTGATTCCAGCGTATTCCACCGCCGTGTCCTTGTTGACGAAATCGTAGGTGGCCTTCTTGAGATCAGGATCGCCAAATCCATCGGCATCGATCACCAACTGGACTCCGGCGACGGGAACCACATTGGCCTTGTTGCTGATCATCGACTCCTTGAACTGGTGGACTATCAGGATTTTCGGCGTGAGCCCTTCCTCTTGGGCAAGGTCAACCAACCATTGCTGCGCCCACTGAATGTCGGTTGCGTCCACGCTCCCGATATGAAGACCTGGAGTCTCTCCTTCTTCCATCGCGAATTCGGGATCGATCGCGAGATGAACGTGCTCCTGGGCGAGCCAGGGGCGCAATCCCTTGACGTCGTTCTCGACCGAGCGATACCCGATCTGGGCATCGAGGATCAGCAGCAGTCCATTCTCCCGGGTGAAATCCGCATACTCATTGAGCACCGACGACGGCGTGTCCAGCAGATAACTTCCATCGGCTTGCGGCTCCGGCTGGGCCACCGAGGCAATCACTTCCATCGCAATCAGGACAGGTTTTGAGGGGTCGGCTTCTTCATATTCTGCAGCCTGCTCGCGAAGCATCTCCAGCAATCGACCCATGTCGTATTCGCCGAGGATTCCCATCTCGGGATTGTCGGGAAACCCGTAGAAGGCGAGGATCCGATTGTCCGGCAAAAGTCCTCCAAGGGTGGTGGGCTGTTCCTCAACGGGCGCCGGCTGCAAATTGAGGTCCGGCACGACGGGAGTTTCGGGAGTGTCCGAACTCCCGTCGGTCACCTCGAGCGATTCGGTCGAGATATCCGCCTCTACCGTCGGCTTGGGATCGGCGAACTGGATTTCCGGAGTCTCCGGAACGCGAGCCACAAGATTGTTCTGAACCGGGGTTTGGGCATCGCCATGCGGACTAGCAAACCAGAACGAACCCATCGAGAACAGGAGCACCACCAGGATCGTTAGGAAGCGTTCGCCAGGGAACCTGCCAAAAAACGCGACCAGTCGCTCGCTGGTGGAGCGCCGGAGTCGACGAGGCCGCACCGGGTCGGGCACCGGTGCGTTCATCCATTCAGATGAGAACGGCTTGGGACGGTCAGGCATAATGCATTTCTGCCGTATTTGGCGTTCGCCCATGATTTCGACGACAACATGAGTGGGCGACTGTCGAATCCGGGATAGTCATGCACCGCGCAGTTTCACCGGGCACACGCCGATTGCACGAGGAAGCGGGCACAAGAGGTGTTCCGTTGACTACGAAACCAGCCCCCTCATTGGGCCAGATGCACTATGCCACGTTTCTTATGGAATGACCAAATCACACCTTGCGACAGATCACCGGTGTGCCGATATCGGCCCAATCCCAGAAGAATTGCGAATCTTCCAGCAGCAGGTTGAGGCACCCGTGGCTTCCCGGGCGCCCGATTGTCTCGGCGGTTTTCCACCAGGCATAGTGCAGCGCGTGTCCCCGGTCGGAGAAATACTGGGTAAACAGCACATTCTCAGAACGTAGAAGCTCTCAGCCCCAATCGAGCCGCTTTCCATTGTTTCGTTCGCAACACGCGTGTTGATCTGGAAGTAACCGGTGGGAGTCTCCCAACCGGGCATCCCGCTCGTCATCACGACAGTGCGCACCGGATCCCGGCCCTCATAGGCCACCATCAGCTGTTGCGTCAGGTGGACATCGATCCACCGACCTTCGCGCGGAGCGTCGTCACCAAGCGGCGGTGGCTCCACGGGAGCCGCCCGGCCGATATTGCGTGCGTACACAAACGAACCGTCGTCGAGTTTCGCCCACGTAATCTGGGTTTCGACCACCGCTTCCCCCCGGACCCACTCAACCACCACCACCGGGTCCTGATAGGCGAGTGTCCGCACAGGGGAACTGGCCGTGGTCGCTTCGCGCCTGAGGTTCGTTTCGGCAAGTGTCGCGCCTTCCCACACATCGAGACGCCAATTTGCGCTGCTCACCGCCGGAGGCGCGCTCGTCGCCTTCAGGTAGTCGGCAGAGACCCAGCCTGAAAAGCCATCGACATATCCCGGAACCCAGGATTCATGCGACCCGGGCGCAGCGATGAACTCGGCGTTGTTGGGAAGCACAGCGATCGCCGCAGCGTTGGCGTCTGGACCGGATCGAAGGCGGAGTCCATCTTCTGCGTCGACCAGGGAAGTGGTGCCCAGTGTTGGCGGGGCTGGTCGAAATGCGGCATCGTCAGCAAAGTTCTCGGGACGCAAGTTCGGTGTTGACCTTGCGCATCGTGACGTTACCCGACGTATCGACGTCGAGCACGACTCGCTCGAACACCTGTGTCGACTTTCCGGCGCTGGAGAACTGCTCCGATACTGGGAATCCGAAAACCTGGAGCCCGCCATGGTCTTCCCAATAGGAAGCGATTGTTCCTGTAATCGTGTGGCCGGATTCTGCGATGTACTTGCACGATGCATCCGAGGCGTCGCACGAGGCCACGCTCGCTCTCGCGGCTGTTGAGGCTATTCCATTGACCGCCGACTCGGGCAAGGGGACTGCCTGGAGCGTCCAGCCTTCTTCAAGGTTTGGGTTGTAGACAAACGCCAGCGCTTCGAAATCCTGGCGGATCGTGCCATCTTCGGCTACGAACCGCGGTTCTGACAGTGGGATCCCGGGGCCAGATTCGCCACCGGCGAGCGTCCACGGCGAAAGAAATGGCTCATCCAGATTGTGGCCCGTTTCCGCAAAGTAGCGGACATCCGCGCTTCCCTCGACATCCTGGATGATCACGCTCGAATCCTCGTCGGGCGAGATTGTCGGAGTCAACTCTGGTTCGATCACTTCAAAACCGTCGTCTGGAGGTGGGTCACCCCGCTGTTCGATTGGCGGCGATGTCTGGGCAAATGCGTGACCAACGGGAATGAGGATGCCGCCAGCGAGTGCGCTCGCCACGAATGTCCGGCGGCCGAGCCTCGACGACACGTTCCCGTGTTTTATCCCGGTTTCGGCAAGTTCTTTCGGTCGCAGGTTTGTCATGGTACTGTCCATTGTGTAGGAGCTATCAGGTTCGAAGGTGGCGAGGTCATCGACCCGGCCAAAGGGCATGCGTCATCCTCCCCTCTCATGGACCTTAACGCGTCATCCTTGCAGGAGGTGTCTGTGCCAACTCAGTTTTCACAAACCCCGTTTTCGGGCCAGGTCCGGTTCGGAGCGGTCGTCCCGCAGACCGAAATCGGCAACGATCGTCAGGAAATCGGGCGTTATGCGGCCGGCGTGCAGAATCTCGGTTTCCGCCACTTGCTCGCCTATGACCATGTGCTGAGCGGCAGCCAGCAGGCGCACCATCCCAAACTCGTCGGCCGCTACGACGAGCACAGCCCGTTCCATGAGGTGTTCGTGCTGTTCGGGTATCTGGCGGCCATCGCTCCTGACCTGGAAATGGTGACCGGAGTGCTGATCCTGCCCCAGCGCCAGACGGCACTCGTCGCCAAACAGGCCGCAACACTCGATGTGTTCACCGCCGGCAAGACCCGAATCGGGGTTGGCATCGGCTGGAACGACATCGAGTACCAGGGTCTCGGCGAATCGTTCGGCAACCGGGCAAAGCGCCTCGAAGAGCAGATCGACGTGCTCCGCACGCTTTGGACCGACAGCATCGTCAGCTTACGAGCGGAAAGTGGCACACGATCGACAACGCAGGGTCTGGCCCCGATGCCGATCCAACAGCCGATCCCGGTCTGGATCGGCGGCAGTGCGGATGTCGGCCGTGCGCCGCGCGGCACGAATCGCCGATGGGTTCTTCCCGAACTCGGGCAGCCAGGAAGCCTACGAACACCTGATCGCGATCATCCGCGACGAACTGCAACGAATCGATCGCGATCCCGCCACACTCGGCATCGAGCCGCGCATATCGGTTGGCGGGACATCGCCGGACGACTGGAGGCGAAGTTACGACTGGTGGCGGAAACAGGGTACTTCTCATCTCACGATCAATACGATGAGCGCCGGTTTCACCTCGGTCGACCAGCATCTTGACGCGCTTGAAGCAGCGATCACGGTGTTGAGCGGCGTCTGACCTGCCCATACCAACGCCCCGTCCTGTGAGCCAGGACGGGGCGTTTGGTTCGTCGCAAGATAACGCTCAGGGCCGGGCCGCGGCAGTGCAGCGATGCGTGCTCCACCTGTACCTGGCGAACATGCTTACTCCCGGCGCATTCCCGTGACCATCATCACGTAGTAGAGCAGGGTCAGCACCGAAGAAGCGAAGCTCGGCAACGTAGGTCCATCCAGCGGCGCTCAGCACAGCCGCCACGCCCTTGCTTTCCTGGCCACCGCTGACCCCGGAATCGACCAGTCCAACCTGGATCAACGCCTGCTTGGCGCGATCGCTGGCGTCGAACTCAACTGGCAGCGTGACCAGGGCGAACAGGGTGGCCAGGCCGAACAGGCCGACGCCGACCCAGGCCAGGCCGGTCAGCTTGCAGCAGCACACCGGCGAATCAATACCACGAATCCAAGGGTAGAGCCGATGTTCACGGCCGGCACCAGGGCCGAGCGGACCTTCATCGGCGCGTAAGCCCTGGCATGCTGAATCGCATGACCCGCCTCGTGGGCGGCAATGCCGATTGCGGCGATCGAGGGCACGCCGTAGACGCCCTGCGACAAGCGCAGAACCCGCGTCCGCGGATCGTAGTGATCGGTCAGTTCGCCCTTGATGGGCTCGATCGTGACTTCCTGGAGACCCTGGCTATCAAGCACCCGTCGGGCGGCCTGGGCACCGGTAATGCCAGCTGTGTTCTGGACCTTGGAATACTTCTGATAGGCACCCTTGACCTTGCTCTGCGCCCATAGCATGAACAACAGGCCGGGAATCATGAACAGGATGTAGGTGAACATGTGATCGATGTTCCTTATATCGTTCGGAGAATTGCTGCCACACACGCCTGTTCAGGTGGCATAAACGGCAACCCGTCCGCGGGATGAGTCATTGGCTCTATCCGTTACTCTATTCTACAGGATTCAGGCCTGCTTTGGATTCATTTTTGCCTCAACGATTGGCTAAGTCGCCCGGGGTCGACCGTACATGCCCGATCCGGCCGACCACGATTCGCTCCGGGTTCTGGTACAAGGAGCCCGGGAACAAGTCATACTTGCCCATAACATCGTCGCGAGGGACCTTCTGTCGCGCGTTCCGTCAGACAGTCTCGCTGAGGAGAAACGCATCATTAACACCGCGCCTCGAACGAAGCAGGATTTCGATACGCTTCTCGAACATGAGCTCAATGTATCGCTCGACCAGCTTGAGGGTCAGGCGCCGCTCCTCGCTCGCATGGCCCGGTTCCATCTGGGCTGGATCGATCCCGCCGGTGAACCAACCGACGCCCCAACCCGGCTGGCGGTCCAGGGCAAACGAATCCGCCCGCAACTGGCATTCCTCAGTTGCGCGGCAGTTGGTGGCGATCCGGCATCGGCCGCCCCACTGGCCGCCGCAATCGAGCTGCTTCATAATTTCACGCTGATCCACGATGACATCCAGGATCGCAGCCCGAACCGACGCCACCGCGCCACGGTCTGGCGAATCTGGGGAGATGCGCAGGCGATCAACGCCGGCGATGCCCTGTTCGCGATCGCCCAGCGTACGCTCCTGCGCACAGACACGCAACTGGTCACCCCGGAAACGCTGCTGCACCTGCGTCGACGAGTTCAACCGGGTCACGATCGAGATCGTCCGCGGTCAGGTCCTGGACCTTGAGTTCGAGAGGCGGGCCAATGTCGCTCCGGACGACTACCTGACGATGATCGGCGGCAAAACGGCCGCGATCGTTCGATTTGCCGCCTGGGCGGGAGCGATCGTCGGCGGCGCGCCGCGTGGCACCGCCAGCCGCCTCGGCGAGGTCGGCGAAGCGCTCGGAATCGGATTCCAGATTCGCGACGATGTCCTCGGCATTTGGGGAACGCGCGAGGAAACCGGCAAGGACCAGGCCGACGACATCCGGCGGCGCAAGAAGTCCCTGCCGATCCTGATGCTGCTCGATCGAGCCAACGACGAGGAAACCGAGCAACTGCTGGAGCCTTTCCGCCTCGACGAAATCGATGAAGACCGGCGTTGCCGGGGTGCTTGAGTTGCTCGAGCGTCACGACATCGAAACAGGGGCCACCAAACAGGTCGCCCACTACCATGAGGTAGCTGCCGATTCGCTCCGGACAGCAGTGGGCTCATTCCCAGGGTCATCGACCATCGATCTCGATCAGCTGATCAGGCGGCTGGATGTGCGAAGCTCCTGAGCGCCCCTGCTAGAATGCGGCATGCATGCCAGGCTTCGGATATCCGGCGCTGTCCTGCGCGATCTGCTCATCGACAGCACGTTCGATCATCTTCACAGGAGGTGAACCACAGTGCTCACGGCGACTCGACTCGATCCCACGATGCTCGCCTACCTCAAGCAAGACGGTCTGTTGCGCGAGGGTCATTTCGAGTATCACTCCGGCCGCCACAGCGCCGTGCTCACTGGACCGCGACCGGATGCTCGCCGATCCCCAGGCGGCAAGCCGCATGGGATACGCGCTGGCCAAGGCGTTCTTCACCGCCAAGATCGACACCGTGGCCGCGCCCAGCATCTGGGGTGGTGGCCTGGCCCAATGGGTTGCCTATTTCCTGGAGCCGCGCGCCAAGGTCATCTACTCAACGCCGTTGCCTGAGGGCGGACGCCACATTGCCGAGAACCTGTACGGGATGATCGAGGGCAAACGCATTCTGCTGATTGACAACGTGATGCTCAGCGGTGAAACGATGCAACACCTCGATGCCGACATCACCGCTCTGGGGGGCGAAGTGCTCGGCATCGGTTGCCTGTGGGCCGGCGCCAACGAGACGCCACACCGGCATGAAGTGTTCGGCCTCTTCAACCGTCGCTATCCGGCCTACCTCCCCGACCAATGTCCGATGTGCAAAGACGGCCATGAACGAAATCGAAACTCCTACCCTACTAACCGCGCCAGGCAAGCCCGCCCGAATCCGGAAGAACGCCAGCGCACCCGCGCCCGGGCACGATAACGTCGATCCAGGGACAGGTCCGCGACCCAGATCGGGTGAGCATTTTCATCGACGGCCAGTTTGCCCTGGGTGTGGCCCGGGACGTTGCCGATGAGTTCGGACTGCGCAAGGACGATCTGCTTGACGAAGCCGCACTTGCCAATCTCATGGCGCGTGAGGGATTGCACAAGGCAACCACGGCGGCACTCAATTTCCTGGCGTACCGTCCACGCTCCGAAGGTGAGATTCGACAACGACTGCGGAAAGGCGGATTCCCGGAGCCGGCCATCGATCATACCCTCGACAAGTTGCGCGACTGGCATTATGTCGATGATGCGGATTTCGCACGACGCTGGATCGAGAATCGCAGCACACACCGGCCTCGCGGCGCCCGGCTCCTCACCCAGGAACTCAAGGCCAAGGGCATCGACCAGCAGGTCATGGCGGAGGCGATTGAAGAAGCGGAGCTCGACGAACGAGCCGATGCCCTGACGATTGCGCGGCAACGCGCACGCCAGCTTGCCGATCTGGACCAGGATATCCGCGAGCGCCGCCTGAGTGGATTCCTTGCCCGGCGCGGCTACGGGTTCGACATCATCCGGGCGACCCTGAACGCGTTACGCGACGAAGCGGGAGAGCAGCCGGAGTTCGACCCGGACGACGCGTAATCGCAGTCTCCGCGAGCTCATGCAGGATCTCCGTTGACACCGCGACTGCCGTGTGGTACATTGAAGGAGGCTGCGGAAAGACGCACGTCACTCGGCGCCAATCCACCCTTTCCCACACCCCCACGTTATCACACCTTCGAGACACAGCATCGCTTCGCCACCACGAATCGGCGCAAGTGATGGCTGGGCTTTTGCGTTGTGTCTCACGTCATCCGGGCGTACAAGCATTGTTGCCTGGAGGAGCATCATACATGGCAGAAATTCGCTGGCATGGCCACACCTGCTTCCGGATCAAGGCCAAGGAAGCCACCATCATCACCGATCCGGTTGATCGCTCTACCGGCTACGGCATGGGCAAGCAAAACGCTGACATCGTGACCCTTTCCGGCGATCCGCTTGGCAAGAACCTCAACGCCATTCGACCCGAATATCCAGGTCATCGATGGTCCCGGCGAATACGAGATGCACGACGTCTTCGTCACCGGTGGCCGCACCTTCCAGGACGACCAGAAGGGCGCCAATGCTCGGGTACAACACCACCTATGTGATCGAAGTCGAGGGACTCAAGATCGGGCACCTCGGCAACATCGGCCACTCGCTCACCGACGCCCAGTCCGAAGCGCTCGAAGGGGTCGATATCCTGCTCGCGCCAGTCGGCGGCGACGAGGGCCTCACCTACGACAAGGCGGCCGAGCTGGTTACCGAGCTTGACGCCCAAGGTCGTGATCCCCATGCGCTACGCGACCGAGATCGGCGACAAATCACTGGGCGATGTCGCAGGCATTCTGCAAGAAGCTGGGTGTCGAAATTCCGGAAGCCGAAGACAAGCTGGTGATCAAGGCCTCGGACCTCGGCGAAACGATGCGGCTTGGTCGTGCTCAATCCGGACAGCGAACTCGCGAGGCGATAGCCAGACAGGGCGGCAACGAGGGTTGTCGTGATCCGGGACGAAATCATTGCCCGTTGGGTCTGTGGAGGGCTTTCATGCCGAAATACATCTTTGTGACCGGTGGAGTGGTGTCGTCCGTCGGCAAAGGCATCACCACCGCCTCGCTCGGACGGATGATCAAGAACCGGGGCGCCAGCATCTCGATCATGAAGCTCGATCCGTATCTCAACGTCGATCCGGGCACCATGTCCCCGTACCAGCACGGTGAAGTCTTCGTCACCGACGACGGCGCCGAAACCGACCTCGACCTTGGCCACTACGAGCGATTCATCGATGAAAACCTGTCCAAGGCCTCCAATGTCACCACCGGCCAGGTCTACTCCAGCGTGATCGCCAAGGAGCGCCGGGGCGACTATCTCGGCGGCACGATCCAGGTCATCCCCCACATCACCAACGAGATCAAGCACCGGATCCAGCTCGCATCCCGCCAGCACGAGATCCGACGTCGTGATCGTCGAGGTCGGCGGCACCGTTGGCGATATCGAGGGCCAGGCCTTCATCGAAGCTATTCGCCAGATGCGCCGCGATGTCGGCCGCGAGAACTGCCTCTACATCCATGTCACGCTGCTGCCGCAGCTCGGCGCCACGGGCGAGCTGAAGACCAAGCCAACGCAGCAATCGGTCCGCGAGCTGCGCTCGCTTCGGTATCCAGCCAGATGTGATCGTCTGCCGCTCCGACTACGACATTCCGGACGAGGTCCGCGAGAAGATCGCGCTCTTCTGCGACGTCGGAGCCGGAGGCCGTGATCGGCATGCCCACCGCCTCCACCATCTACGAAGTGCCGCTGATCCTCGAGGAGGCCGGCCTCGGCGCGTACGTCGCCAACCGCTTCGGCCTGCCGCTGAGCCCGGATCTCCGCGACTGGGAGGACGATGGTCGAGCACATCCAGCGGGACAAGAAGTCGATCCGCATCGGGCTTGTCGGCAAGTATGTCGAGCTGCACGATGCCTACATCAGCGTCACCGAATCGCTGATGCACGCCGGACTTGCAGCACGATGTCGATGTCGAGGTGGTCTGGATCAACTCGGAAACTGCCACTGGCGAGGAGATGGAGCGCGAGCTGCGCAAGGTCTCTGGCGTGGTCGTGCCCGGCGGATTCGGCCCCCGCGGCATCGAGGGCAAGGTCCACGCCGTGCAGTTCGCCCGCGAGCGCGGCATTCCCTACCTCGGGCTTTGCTACGGCCTGCACATGGCCGTCATCGAGGTCGCCCGCAACCTGCTGTGGCCTCGAAGGCGCAAACTCCACCGAGATCGACCCCCAGACCCCTCACCCGGTGATCGACCTCATGCCGGGCCAGCACGGCGTGGAAATGGGCGGCACGATGCGGCTTGGCCTGTGGCCGTGCCAGCTCAAGCCGGGCACCAGGGCGGCCGCGGCCTACGGCACAGACCTCGTGCAGGAGCGGCATCGCCATCGGTTCGAAGTCAACAATGCCTATCGTGACCAGCTGGAGGCCGTTGGCCTCGTGGTCAGCGGCGCATCGCCGGACAATCACCTCGCCGAAATCATGGAGTTCCAGGGACCACCCGTTCTTTGTTGGCGTGCAGTTCCACCCGGAGCTTCGAAGCCGGCCCGAACCGACCGCACCCGCTCTTCCTCGATTTCATCAAGGCATCGGTGGTCACTTTCCCTGAAGGAACCCAACGCACACTTCCCCTCGAAAGAGAAGTAGAAGCGGTTGCCATGGGTGTGAGCGTCTGATCCGCGTCACCAATACCTACCAATGACAAACAGGGGGGCAATCATGCCCGCCTGTTTGTCATTTGAAGTGACCTCGGTCAGCCCTCATCGGCCCTGGACGTTGACTTCATCTGGTTGACCCGGAGTGTGTGCGGAGCAATCTCCGCGCAGCCTTATACCGACTTCGGGTAGGTGCTGCACAACCAAGATCTCGTAGGGGCGGACCGTGATCGACCGTTCAGGACGTCTCGCCAGCCAGGGTGTCGTCGATCATGTGTCCGCCCGGATGCGGCGTCTCCCCGGAATCGCCAGTGTTCACCCGAAGTTCGTATTACCCAGCAGGTGAGATGGGCGCCACAGGGGGCGCCTCCATGGCCGGGGGGTCACCCGTGCCAGAGAAGCGGGCTCTGGCCTGATCGAGTTCTTCGAGCAATCGCAATCGCTCGAGCGCCTGTGCGCACAGACGGCCGATCGTCGCCGCAAAGGTTACAACGTCGTCTTCCAACTGCAATGTATCGTCGTGGTAAAGGTACAACGCGCCGAAGGGGTCGTCGTTTGCCTGGAGCGGAACCACCAGCAGCCCGGATGAATCCAGAAGCGCCATCGTTGCCTGTTCCGCCCGTCCCGCTTCCTCCCGGGTGACGGCAACCGGCGCCCTCCGGGAAAAAGCGAGGATCGTGGTCGAGATCGATATTGGGTCGTACACGACCGGTACGCGAATCGAGTCAGAGACCTTGCTGGTGGCGGAGAGCATGAGACCACCGTCGTCCTGGACCATAAATGCGAGACCGCCCGTGCTTTCCAGCCCATCGGTGAGGCAACCGAGCGCGACCTGGACTGCCTCCTGTGGAGTGCGGGCAGCAACGCACTGTATCGTCATGTTGGCGACTGCCTCGGCCCACGCCGTTGCTCGCTCGATCCGGACCACGCGCTGTTGTGCTCGCTGTTCTGCTTCACGTTCGGCTGTGACGTTGCGTCCGATGTACACCGCTCCGGTGATTTCATTGTCGATAACAATGGGTCTGGCATTCATGAGGGCCCGGATCACCCGCCCATTGCGCATCGTGATCTCGTACTCTCTATCGATCACGTGCTCACCCCTGAGCGCGCGTGCCAGCGGCAGGGAATCAGCTCCGATGAGCGTGCCATCAAGTTCGTGACGTGCGGCGATGGCGGGATTTTCCAGGGCATTGGCGCCATATTCCGGTGGCGGCCCACCGCCAGATTCCTGGAACTCCATGTCCGATCGATTGCAAAGATTGATGCGCCCATCGGTATCGCAGGCACGCACTTGCTCGGTCATCAGGTCGAGAATCGCCGAGAGCTGGGTAATCCTGAATCGCTCGTCCTTGCGCAGCATCGCGTTATCCACCGCGAGCGCAGCCTGGTTGCCGAGCACCTGTGCCAGCGAAAGCTGGTGCTGGTCGAGCGGCACCAGTTCGCCGGAACAGTCGCCCAGAATTGCTCCAATCGACCGGTTGCGCACTCTCAATGGAACGATCAGCAATGGTCCCGCTGGCAAGGGAACCGGCGTCGCCATTCGGTCCGCGAATTCCGTGCGCGGATCCAGGCTGACATGTGCGTTCCCATGCTCGATAAAACTCATGAACTTCTGGTAGCCGCTGGAAACGTCGATTCGGGCCGCGGTTGCGGTAAGGGGATCGCCAATGTGGGCGACTCGCTCGCCGGTTCCATCACGGGAATTCCACACCCACAGGGAAACCCGGCTCAATCCGAACATGGTCGAGAACCTGTTTGCCAGCAACTCGCCAAACTCGACCAGCGTGAGTTCCGACGATGCAGCGTGAATGACCTCGAACAAGGTGGCGAGCTGTCGAGCAATTTCCAATCGCTCACCCAGAGCTTCATCCAGTGCCACCGGTCCTGCGATGTCGACTGGTCCTGCCGCGTGCCGGTACTTGCGTGGCGCCCGCTCCCGCATTGGCTGCCAGGTTTCGAGATCTTCGCCGGAGATGAGTCCCATCCGACCCAATCGAAACACCGGAAGGCGACCGTTGCGAACCGCTCGGGACACCGTGTGATACGACACGCCCTTGATCCGGGCCGCCTCTGCCATTGTGTATCGTTCCGCACCGCGAAGCGTGAACGACTCAACCTTGTTTTCTGGAACTGACTCGCTAAGCGCGCGATCCTGCCCATCCACGTGGTCCAAGCACACCCCCTCCCAATTTCGCGTCTTGCTTTGCAGTATGACCACCAGCCGTTGCCTATCCGCAGGATCCAACCATCCCGGGGAGCAATCGATTGACCAGAGTCCCGCCAGCCGCGCATGTACCGCTTGCGATCAGTACTGACGCAGGTGCCAGATAGCCAATCCGGCCCCCTTGTGCAGGGCGTAGTGTCTCACACGGGGATCACCCTTCTGCAGGGTCGCCAACACGGTCGGCAGCTAACCGTGATTGCAAATCCAGATCCTTGCGAACGACCATGTCATGCAGTCGCTGTTGGAAGTCGACCATTTGAGACCGAATTTTGGGGTCGGTCGCGCCGAGGATGCGAACCGCCAGCAAACCGGCGTTTCGCGCATTTCCGATTGCCACGGTCGCGACGGGGATCCCAGCCGGCATCTGGACGATCGAGAGGAGCGCATCGATTCCGGCCAGCGCCGTCGCCACCACAGGCACGCCAATGACCGGCAGCGGCGTAGCAGAGGCAACCATTCCGGGAAGATGAGCCGCACCACCAGCGCCCGCGATGATGACGGCAATGCCGCGATCCGACGCGGCGCGAGCCCATTCCATCATTTCATCGGGTGTCCGATGGGCGGAAAGAATGCGAACCTCGGTGGAAATGCCGAACTCGGCAAGAATGTCGACCGCCGCCTGCATTGTCGGGAGGTCGGAATCGCTGCCCATTGCGATCCCCACTCTAGGGTCGTTGTCATTTGCAACCATCTCTGGAATCCCATCATGCGCGCCTATCGGGCAATTGCTGCACCGACCAGTGCATTGCTCGCGGCCATCACCTTTGCCTCAACTTCGTCCATTGAGTCGCCAACCGCAGTGATGTGTCCGATCTTGCGACCCGCACGCGCTTCCTTGCCATAGAAGTGGATGTGCGCGTCCGCTGCCGCCAATCCTTCCGCCATTCGCAGGCGCGGATCGGCGTGGCCGCCCTCGCCAAGCAGGTTGAGGGTGACCACGGCATCGCCGGTCGCCACGGTGTTCCCCAACGGGAGATCGAGTACTGCCCGCAGATGCTGTTCGAACTGGGAGGTTGCCGCGCCTTCGATCGTCCAGTGACCGGAATTGTGAGGCCTTGGCGCCAGCTCGTTCACGTAAAGCTCACTCCGGGAAACGAAGAACTCAATCGCCATGATACCTACCATGCCGATTCGCTCCGCAATCTCCTTCGCGATCTGCATCGCATATACGCCGAGGTTGTTCCCAATATTCGCCGGAATCCGGAGTTCACGGCAGATTCCACCCTCCTGCACAGTCTCGATTGGCGGGTAGACGACAACTTCGCCGGACGGACGCCGCGCGAGGAGGACCGCAAGCTCCAGGTCGAGCGGGAGCAGTTGCTCGGCCAGCAGCACCGTACCCGACTGCTGTGCGCCGTGCCAGACCGTCTCGGCGTCTGCCATGGAATCGACAACCCACACACCGCGGCCATCGTAGCCGCCTTGTGAGGCCTTGATCACGATGGGCCAGCCGTGACCATCGCCGAATGCCTTGATATCCTCAAGTCCGTCGATGTTTGCCCAGGCCGGCATCGGAAATCCGGCTTCGCCAAGTTCTTTGCGTTGCTGGCGCTTGTTTTGGGCCAGGGCCATGCTCGTCGAGGATGGCCACACTGCATGACCGGCGGCTTCAAGCATCGCCAGCGTATCCGGATCGACCAGTTCGTGATCGAAGGTGATCACGTCGCAACGCTCAGCCAGCTTCGTGAGCGCCTGGGGATCATCCGGCGAGCCAACGATGACGTCGGGCACAACCTGTGCCGCACCATCATTGGCATCTGCCGCGAGAAGCACAATCCGAATGTCCAGGGGAATCGCTGCCTGTGCCATCATCCTCGCGAGTTGTCCTGCCCCCACGATGCCAACGGTGGGTCTTTGATAGGTCATCGGGGAGTGTTCCTTCGAGTGATGGGGAAGTGATTCAGAGTCCAAGCGTCTTGAGGTAGTCGCGACTAATGGTCGCGCTTTCCAATGCCGTCGGTTTCATGGTGATATCGGTCTCAACGATCAGCCAACCGTCGAATCCGACATCGCTCAACGGGGTGAGTATCGCCGGGAAGTCAACGACACCTTCGCCAAGTTCAGCGAACACCCCGGCCTCCGTGAACTGACCGTAGCTCCAGCCAGCGGCTACGCCTTGTTCGCGGATCGCACCATTCACGTCCTTGAGATGCAAGGTCCTGATCCGGTCAAGGTGGCGCAGGCACACTACTGCCGCGTCATCGCCCGCCCAGGCGATGTGGCCAGTATCGAGCCCCAGATAAAGCGCATTGGTCTCAACATGATCAAGCAGGGTCTCCAGCTCGGTAGCGGTTTCGATCACGGTACCGACATGGTTGTGGAAGCAACTGGCGACACCTTCGGCGAGCGTGGCGTCGGCAAACGCGCCCAGCACCTTGCCGAACTGGGCAAACTCCTGCCCGGTCATGGTATCCGCTGGCCTTACGTGACCCGCGAGGTCACGCCGGGTCCGGCCACTGGGAGCGACGTGCTCCATTCCGGTGGCCGCCACATAGAGTTCCGAGCATCCGAGTCCACGCACATAGCGTGCGATTTCCGTAGCCGCGCCGACGATGCCCGCTTCCTCTGCCGGATCCCAGAACCGGGCCGAGTAATAGGGCGGTGCGGGTTGTAACCCGAATTTGCCAAACCAGCTCACGACATCCGCTGCCGGGCGGTCGAGCGACAATGGCCCCGGCGCGCCGTCGTAGCCTGCGCTGGCAATCTCGCGCATAACCTGATCCGGGTTATCGCCCTTCCAGGTCAGCTGCCCACAACCAATCAACGTCACGATTGCACACCCTTCGAGAGAGACTCTGAAGGCGCAAAGGCATTCGGGTCTTTCACCTGCTGACGAAAGCGCTGGCGGAGCTCGTGCTCCGTCTGGCGTTCGGCTTCGTCGCCAGCGGCAATCGCTTCCGCAATTCGGTTATGGGCGGCCTCCTGCAGGTCCGATCCCTTTTGGGGAGCGAGCAAACTTGCAACCGCCAATCCAACAGCCGTCCCGGCAGCGCCGCCGATCACGAACTTCAGAAAACCTTCCATCGATCCCATTGTGGCAACTCCATCGAGAATACGAGATCCTGCCCTGGTACCTCAGCGCTTGAACAACCGGCGGAGAAGAAACAACGTGACGGCAAATGCGGCTCCGAGCACTCCGGCGGACACCGCGTTGAAGGTGACATTTACGTCGCCACCGGCCTTCACGGCGCCCGCCATCATGAATGTGCTGTTGACGTCACCCGTGGCGTCTACCTTGCCGGTGGCGAGCATCCCGACCCGGCCAGCTCCCTCAATCGATGTCGACTGCGATTGCGCCAACACGACCCTGGATTGATTGAGCCGGAGGTCCTTGGTCTGGGCCAGCACAATCGATGATGCATTGAGCTCGGCCTTCTGGGCCGAGAGCCTGACCGCGCCCGAATTGGTCAATTGCGCAGACTGCGCCGACAGCGACTTGGCGCCAGAGTGATCGAGGGTAACTCGCTGGGCTTCAATGTTCTCGGCGCCAGAGTGATCCATGCTCACCTGAACCGCATTGACCGTACCGGCATCGTCTCCGGACAACGTCGAACGCTCGGCCGCCGGTTGCATTCTTCCCTTGTTCGGGTTCGAACGGGGCTGGATATCGACGCCTTCAGCCAGAAATTGCCCGTCTTGCTCGACCGCAACGTCATCGACGCCTGGATCGGTATGATTGTGGTCGCTCACGCGTTCGCCTTCCTTGTGCCACAGCAGGTGGCAATCACGCACTATTTTCGTGATGAGTGTAACCGACCATCCCCTGAGACCCAGCGGATTGGCGCTGTTCACCCACCCTGATAGACTCAAGCGATTGATGACCGCCGCTTTTCTCGCTGCGAGGATGCATGTATTCCACACACCCGGCACTCCCCGACGTCCGGCCACTGGCGATCGCGCATCGCGCCGGCAACAACCTGGAGTTGGCACTGGCCGCGATCGAACTCGGGGCCGACATGCTGGAGACGGATATTTGGGCCCACCTCGGCCAACTGGAAATCCGGCACCTCAAGACCCTTGGCCCGATTCCGCTGATGTGGGATCGCTGGTACATCGCCGGTTTCGGTGGCAAGCGCATGCGCCTTGCCGAACTGTTGGACGGTCTGTCCGCCGAAACGCGACTGTTTCTCGACCTGAAAGGTCAACATCCGCGCCTGGGCCGCCGCATCGTGGATGCAATCCATTCCCGTCATCCCGAACGCCAGATACTCGTATGCGGACGAACCTGGCGGCAACTTGACCCGATTGCCAAACGGACCAACGTCTTTGTCTTCTACTCGGTGGGAGACGAAAAGCAGCTGTCAAGGGCCTGGCCAAAACTGGAAGGCATGGCGCATCCCGCAATCTCGATTCACCATCGACTGCTGTCCGAGGAAATCGTGACCCGGCTCAGGGCCCTGGGGACGACCATCGTCGCCTGGACGGTAAATGACCCGGCAATCGCGAAAAATCTGTTCGAACGTGGGGTCGACGGGTTTACGAGTGACAACCAGGAGATGCTTGCCAGCATCATCCAACACCGCGAGCATGCATTCGACGATGCGTCGGCAGCGGCACTGCCGGCGGAACCACAGGGACTGGCGACCGAATGACCGACAGGCTTTCCACCACATCTCGTTGCCAGGTTGGCATCCTGATTTTCGATGACGTCGAGGTGCTCGATTTTTGCGGGCCATTCGAAGCCTTCTCGGTGGCCACGACCCTCGGCGAATCGTCCGACGACGCCCAACTCTACAACGTGCATATCATCGCGGAACAACCCGGGCCAGTCGCCTGTCGCAATGGTCTCATCGTTCAACCGCACTTCACCATCGATGATCACCCAGACCTGGACATCGTGCTCGTTCCCGGTGGTCGCGGCACTCGCCGGGAACGCACCAACCCGCGCTTGCTCGATTGGCTCAAGGCGCAGGACGAGCGCGTCGATCTGATGACCAGCGTGTGCACTGGGGCCTTCCTGCTCGCCGCCAATGGATTTTTGGACGGCAAATCGGCGACCACACATTGGGGCAGCATCGACTGGTTTCGCGAGAACCATTCCGCAATCACCGTTCACGACGATGTTCGATTCGTCGATCACGGGCACTACATCACGTCGGCAGGTGTTTCCGCCGGGATCGACATGGCCCTGCATGTCATCGAACGGATGCACGGGATCGATACTGCACGCCAAACCGCGCGCCACATGGAATACGACTGGCGCTATTGACGCCTGGTAGGTCAATCACTATCGCATTGCGATTCTTGTACGGTTGCGGCAGCGAAGCGATGCTTGCTTTGCTGCTGTACAAAAATCCCCTCCGGGGTGGGCCGGCGGC
Organism: uncultured Chloroflexia bacterium; assembly: GCA_963763125.1. GTDB lineage: Bacteria > Chloroflexota > Chloroflexia > Thermomicrobiales > UBA6265 > JACCYX01. The sequence continues at coordinate 2,218,427 of CAVXMV010000005.1, read as the reverse complement.
CGCTACCAGATGCGGCGACTTCGTGAATGATTCGGGCTACCCCGCCAGGCGATGCGCCAAGTTCAAGCATGTCGGCCACCATGCCTGCCGCCGTAACGGCCGCCCCCGCTCCGGGACCAGACACCACGCACGGATACTGATCGTAGCGGGTCGTCCGGAACGACACGATGTTCTCGGGTCCCTGCAATGCCCCAAGCACCGTAGAGCGCGGAACCTGCCGCAGCCCGACCGTGACCTTTTGGCCGCGTGTCCAGTGCATGATGTACTTCAGCGAAGTATCCATCGCCAGCGATTCCTCAGCGCGCCTGCCGATATCCAGATCCTGGTCGCTCAGGCGGGCCAGGAACTCGTTGATGCTGACATCGGCGAGATGCGGCGGCACGAGCGAATGCACGACGATGTCGTCAAGGTCGATCATCTCGCCCATCGTGCGCGACAGGATAAGCCCCTTGCGCGCGACATCGAGCCCGCTCAGGTCATCGCGCGGGTCGGGCTCGGTGTACCCCTGTGACCTTGCCTCCCGTACGGCCTTCGAGAAGGGAGTGCCTCCGCCAACCGCCGAGAAAATCGCACCAAACGTGCCGGACAGCGTGCCTGAAATCTCCTGGATTGCATCTCCCGTGTCCAGCAGGGAATGCAGGGTCGAGATCACTGGCAAACCAGCTCCGCAGGTGGCCTCGTATTTCAACCGCCCGGTCGAGCCCGCCTGCGACCACAGGGCAGCACTTCGCGGGTCGGTCGCCGGCAGCGCGAGTGGCGCCTTGTTCGAAAGCACCACGCCGCTGCCCAGTTCCAGCGCCTGAACATCGACATCGGCTGTTTGATCGCCGGCGGCGGCATCCAGCACGATCATCGGACCAGAACTGGCAATCCGGGCGAGGGCATCCGCCAGTGGTAGGGGCGCGGGGTGCTCCACCGCCTCCCGCGACCGGCGGCCCGCAACGATCGACCGGAGCATGCCTTCACCGATATCCCTTGCATCGTCGGCAACGATCGCGCCGGTCCGGCCAGCGACCGCAGCGATTGACACGTCCAGATCGAACCTCTCCTGCCACATCGCTTCGATGCTGGAGCACCTGCTCGACCAGCGCCCCGCCAACCGTCCCAAATCCAATCTGAACCAGCGACACCCGTTTCATTGCAATTCCCTGTATCCGGCGTATTGGCCTTCAAATGTCAGTATGAAACGAATGCTCTCACTCTGCAGAGCGATCACCCGACCTCGCTCGATCGAGAAGTTCTGTCCGGCGCGCCCGCAATCGGGTCGCCAGCTCACTCATGTCCGGCCGTTGGAACGACAAGCGAGGCTGGGACGCCTTGAGCTGGTCCCACCGAATGCGCCATTCGTCGATTGATCGCCCTACGGAACGCTGCCATTCCTGCAATTCCCACAACTCGCTGCGAGCCGCTGCCAGTCCCTCCGGGGTTGATTGGCCAAGGGTTCGCTGCCGCCGGTGACGCGTGTCGAGCAAGCGTCGTTGACCAGTGCCAGTAAGCTCCGCCAGTGCCAACAACAGGGCGGATCGAATCGCCGAAATCGCGCCGTCGGCATCCGCGTGAGCACCTGGCGTTGGCTCGAAAATAACCCCATCGACGAGTCCGAGCCGTTCGCATTCTCGCGCGCTGAGGGCGCCCAACATTCCACTATTGCGGCCCTGGGGACGAGACTGGTGGGGGACATAGCCGAATCCTGGTGTGGGATCGCTTGTCGGAGAGTAGATCGCGCTCGACATCAGGAGCTGACGGTCACCAATCATCATCGCCGTTGCTAGCGGTCCAGCGACCCTGCCGGTTCCGACCGCAATCACGGGTACTGGCAAAAGCGAGAGCATCGCGGCGAGCGAACTCACGGCAAACGCCGATTCCGGGATAAACGCGGTCGATCCGCGTTGCCTGCCACCATCCACAAGCATCACAAGCGGGAGTTCGAGCCGGCCGGCCATTCGTGCAAGGCGAGCGATCTTGCGGGCCGCTATCGCGTCGGACTGCTCATTAGTCTCGCCCGCCGTTCGCCGTTGAGCGGCGATCGCGATCGAAAGCGACTCGAAACGGCCAACTCCACACATCACCAGTTGGTCGTCGCCTCGCACCCGGTCGCCGTGGAGTTCCACAAAGCCCGATACGAGCGACGAAACCAGGGCGTCTGCAGTGGGCCGGTCAGGATGATCGAGGTTTGCGACCGAATCGCCAACTGAAGGCGGATTCCCGCTTGCAGTCGGCTGTACATGTGTTGCCCGGGCTGTTCCAGGATTCCCGATCAGATCCACGAAGGCACCGATCTGGCCCTTTAGGCGCGACCGGTCGACAATCCCGTCGATCCAGCCCTCGTGCAGGAGATCGTCCACAGCTCGCCAGTGCCTGGATGTGGGAATCCCACCTCGACTCTCGGCGGCAGTGCCGACTCGCACACCTGGCTCGGAGTAAAGCACATCACAATGTGCCGCCAGCGTCCCAAACAGCTCACCGGCCATCGGGTGTGTCAGCACTCCAATTACCGGCAATCCGCTGAGGTGCAATTGAGCGATCTCCGTGGCTAGTCGCCCGCCTTGCACAAGTGCCAATGGTCCAGCCTGCGCCGACACTGGCCCACCGGTGCATAGCAGCACAACCGGATGCTTCCGGGTTCGCGCATATTCCAGGGCGAGAATAATTTTCTCGGTCATCAACGCGCCGAGAGAGGCGCCGACGAGATGGTCATCAAGGGCGACGACGACGGAATTGACCCCACCAATGCGACCCACGCCGGACACGACTGCTTCGCCAATGATCTGGAGATGCTGGTGCTCGGCCAATCGCTCGGCGCTTGGGTACTGATCTCGGGCAATTGTCGCGTCCGGTACCGCGAAGTCGGCATCGAGTTCCTCGAACAGGCCAGAATCCACCAGCAAGGCGATTCGTTCGCGGGCTCCGATCGAGAAGTGGCGCTTGCACGACCCGCAGATCCGATGGCTGAGGAAGAGTTCATCGCGCGATCAGGTCCGAACCGCACGATGGGCAGGTGAGGTCGAGAAGTTCGAGCTCGGAATCCTGGTCAGGTGATGACGATGGATCGACATTGCGTTGCATGGCAGTTCTCCGGCGTCAAGCACAATCTGGAACGCGTCACCCATGGCAGTGATTCCAGCCCTTGCAGGCGAGCAACGAATGCCTGGCACAACACCCGAAGCGCCCAGCTGGTACGCGCTGGCCCTTGACATTCCAGTTCATCGTACGCGCCGCGCAAGTGGCCGGTCAAACCGGAACCCGGGATGGACAACCTGCCAAAACTCGGCGAAGCTGGCCAAACATGGCATTTGGCGCATTCGGCAACCGAAATCCACGCTGGAAGGCAACCTGTATGGCAACCACAATCGCGAACCCGCTCGCTATCCCCGGCCAGCACCGCACTCTCGGTCACACGCTCACCGGCACGGGGAACAGGCGGCGCCGTGGCCGGCAAGATGTCCGTGGCAGTCGACATTGGTCGCGATATTCTCGCCGCAGGAGGCAACGCAATTGACGCGGCAGTCGCCACGGCATTTGCGATGGGCGTTGCCGAGCCGTGGATGAACGGTCTTGGCGGCGGCGGGTTCATTGTCGGTTGGCTGGCCGCGGAACAGCGATCGTTTGCAATCGAGTTTCCAATGATGTCGCCTTCCGGGGCAACACCGGAGATGTTCCCGCTGAGCGGTGGAACCGATACCGGACTCTTCGGCTGGCCGAAGGTGGTGGACAACGCCAATGTCCTTGGGTATCAGCTCGATTGCGGTGCCGGGCACGGTTGCGGGTCTCGCCAGGGCGCTGGAGACCTATGGCACGATGTCGCTGGGAAGCGTGCTCGCCCCAGCCATCGACCTCGCCGAATCCGGAATCGCGGTCACCTGGCACACCACGCTGATGATCGCCAAGGATCTCGCGAACCTGCGTGCCTTCCCGGCCACAGCAGCCATCTATCTCGATACGAATGGTTGCCCGCCGGTAACCCTGGAACAGGCTCCGCCAGCGGTGATTCGCAGCCCTGACCTGGCGAACACGCTCCGCACGATCGCCGACCAGGGCGCCCGCTCCTTCTATGAGGGCCGATCTGGCTCGCACCATCGTCGATCATCTCCGCGAGCAGGGAACGCCAGTTTCCGCCGCTGATTTTGCGAACTACCAGGCCCAGGAAGCGGCGACCACCGACATCGACTTTTGCGGCCACGTCGTCCATACGGTCGGCAAGGGAACCGGCGGCACATCGCTGGCCGAGAGCCTTGGCCCTGCTCGAACTGCTCGATCTTCCCGCCACCGGCCACAACTCGAGCGCCTCGATTGCACAAACTTGCCCACGCCTTCCGCCAGGCGTTCGCCGATCGCTTCACCTACCTCGGCGATCCCGATTTCAGTGATGTGCCGCTCGAGGCCATGATCAGCAAGGACTACCTCCGCCTCAAGGCCGACCGCTTCGTTCCGACCGGGTCGCATCCACCGCTGCTGGCGCCAGGGACGAGCTTGGCGTGTCGCGCATGCGCTTGAAGGTTCGGTGGCCGAGTACATGCGGGACGGCAGCACGACCCATCTCGGCGTGATCGATAGCGCCGGAAACGCCGTGTCGCTCACCCAAACCCTGCTCAGCGCCTGGGGAAGCCGGGTCACCGTACCTGGCACGGGAGTGCTGATGAACAACGGCATGATGTGGTTCGATCCCGAGCCGGGCCGCCCCAACTCGGTGGCCCCGCCAAGCGCCCGCTCACCAACATGGCCCCGGCCTGATCACGAAGAATGGCAGGATCAAGGCGAGTGTCGGATCGAGTGGCGGACGCAAGATCATGAACTGCAATGCCCAGGTGATCGCCAATATCGCCGCCTTCGATCTCGCCGATCGGCGAAGCAATGCCGCCCCTCGGATCGACGCCTCGCTGCGACCGCTCGATGTCAGTTCCCGGATCGACGCAGATCACCTGCGGCGAACTCGCGGAGCTCGGGCACCCGGTCGAGGTCATTGACGAAACGCAGCTCACCTCGCGGCTTCGCTTCGCCAGTCGGGGTTGCCGCCACCGACGACGGGCACATCGAGGCTGCCGCCGACCAGTGGTATTTCCCGGCCACCGCCAGGGCGCTGCCGTAGGCCGGGTGATGACAACGCCTCCGAAATCGTACGGGGAAGGCCGGCCCCGCTGGATAGGTGCCTTCCCGGGAATGTCTCATGGGGACATCTGCGGGAACCCACAGGGGGTTCCCCTACAATGGATGAAGGCATCCGGCCAACGAGGAGATAAACATGGACCTTGCATCAGAACGTTGCGAAGCCTGTCGGCCAGATTCACCACAGGTTCCGGCGAGCGACGAGCCGTCTCCTGCTCGAACAGATCCCGGAATGGAAAATCGTCGACGTCAATGGCGTCAAACACCTCAAGCGCGTGATCAAGGTCAAGGGCTGGCGGCCAGCGGTCGACCTGACGAATCAAATCGCCGCGCTCGCCGACGAGACGGATCACCATCCCGCAATCCTCACCGAGTGGGGAAAGGTCACCGTCGAATGGTGGACGCACGCCATCAAGGGATTGCATCGAAACGACTTCATCATGGCCGCCAAGGTCGACGGCCTGCTCAGTAGCGATTAGTGCGGGCCGCACAAAATCGATCGCGCGTCGTGTAGCGGTCCTGCGCCCACCCTGGAAATGTCAGGTTGTGCGGCATACCGCGCTATGCAAGAATTACGCCAGCAACATTTGACTGGCACCGATTTTCGGTGTGCGAAGAACGCGTCACCAGATCCGGTGACCGATTCCGGCAATCCGTCGCAGGCGGCCCATGTCGTCTACTGGCTTGCGTTAACCCGGGAGGGAACGGATGTCACACGCTTCAAATGCTGGGGACGAAGCAAAGCGCGACTTGGCGTTGCGTCGCCTTATGGCCACCACCGGTTCACGACGCGACATGCTCAAGGCCGCCGCCGCGGCTGGCCTGATTCCCGTCCTGACCACCGGCCAGGTGGCGGCCCGCGCTGCCGCCCAGGATTCGCAGCCAGTCCAGGGCGGCACCTTCGTCACGCTCGGCCACCACGATGTCAGCACCCTCAGCCCGGACAACGACGGTGAAACCGTGATCTGGGCCGTCGTGGTCCAGATTCACGACTGCGCTCTACCTCGTCAACGACCAGTACGAGCTCGAGCCGGTCCTGGCCGAGTCGTACGAGCCGTCGGCCGACGGCAAGACCTACACGTTCAAGCTCCGCCAGGGCGTGAAGTTCCACAACGGCGATGCGTTCACCTCCGCCGACGTGAAGTACACCTACGACTGGATCAAGGATCCGGCCAATGCCTCAACGCGCCGGCGCCACGATGGAGCTTGTCGAATCCGTCGAGACGCCGGACGACTTCACCGTCGTCGTCAACCTCACCGCCGCCGACGCCACGTTCATGGTGAACACCGCCACCACCTTGATCTACCCCGCCAAGTACCACGCCGAAGTCGGCGAGGAAGCCTACTCCGGCGCGCCGATCGGCACCGGCGCGTTCAAGCTCGACGGCGGTGGCGAGTGGATCCCGGCCCAGCGAACGGTGCTCGTGGCCAACGAGGACTACTTCCGCGGTCGCCCGAACTTCGATCAGTTCCAGATCGACATCGTGCCGGAGGCCAACGGCCGCTGGGCGGCGCTCGATACCGGCACTGCCGACAACTCGATCTGGTCGCTCAACGCCGAGGACAACACAAGATGGTCGATGAGTGGCAACTTCACCGTGTACCAGACGCTCAACAACGCCGTGAACCATTTCGTGCTGAACAATGAGAAGCCGCCTTGGCCGATCTCGCAGTGCGCAAGGCGCTCTGATCCACGCCACCGACCGCCAGGCATTCATCGACGATGTCTACCTCGGCCAGGCCGTGATGGCGACCAGCAATCTCTCGCCGAACGTCGAGAAGTTCTACAACCCGGACGTGCCCACTCTACGAATACGATCCGGAGATCTGCCAAGACGCTGCTCGACGAAGCGGGCTGGGTGGCCGGAGACGACGGCATTCGCGAGAAGGACGGTACGCAAGCTCGCCTTCACCCTGGCCATCATCCAGGGCGATACCCAGCGCCGGCCGGAAGCCGAGATCGCCCAGCAGTGGTACAAGGACATCGGCGTCGAGATGGAGCTCTCAGGAAGTCACCGACGCAGTTGCCGGCATGATCGAGGGCAAGTACGACGCCGCCCTCTTCAACTGGGTCTACGGCGGCGGCAGTGGTGAGCCAGACGCCCGAGACACCCTCAGCAGCGAAGGGTCCAACAACTTCTCGCACTTCAAGAACGACGAGATGGACGAGCTTGCTGCTGGACGGCGTGCTCGAGCTCGACGAGGCGAAGCGCATCGAGATCTACAACCGGGTCCAGGAAATCGTGGCCGAGAACGTGCCGTTCCTGTACTTCCTCCACCCCCAGGGCTACTCCTTCTGGGCGAACTCGATCAAGGGCCTGCCAGAAACCGTGCTGAGCTCCGACAACCTCTACCAGAACCTCTACAAGCTCTGGAAAGAGGAGTAGGCGTGATCACGTGGCAGCGAGGCGCTGCGTTGCAGCGCCTCGCTCTCGATCAGTCGTCGTCCTCGCGGTTTCCCGCACGTCACATTCGTCCCGGTTCGTCGCAGCGCCATCAGTGCTCATCCCGCATTTACCCTGGGTTCCCAATGACTTCGTACATCATCAAGCGACTGTTGCAGGGTGTCCTTGTCCTGTTCCTCGTCAGCCTGCTGACCTTCTTCGTCATGTATTTCATGCCAGGCGACCCCGCCCGCAACATGGTTGGCCAGGGCCGTGTCACCGAAGACCAGCTCGAGGCCATCCGCGACAAGTGGGGCCTCAACGATCCCTGGTACGATGCGCTACTGGGACTGGATTTCCAACGTCGTGCACCGGTGACTTCGGCACCTCGATGATGCGGCCGGGCATGGAAATCACCGACATGATCAGCGACGCGGCGCTGATGACGCTGCGCCTCAACGCCCTCTCGTTCGTGATCTCGCTCGCGATCGCGTTCCCGGTCGGGATCATCGCCGCCGTCAAACGCTACTCGATCTTCGACTACACCAGCATGCTCGGCTCGACGCTCGGCGTTGCCATGCCGAACTACTGGATCGGCCTGATGGGGATCGTCATCTTCTCCGTCCAGCTCGGCTGGCTGCCGCCGTATGGATCCGACTCCTGGAAGGCGTACATCCTGCCCGGTGATCGTGCTCTCGATCGAGGAGATGGCCGCCCTCGCCCGGCTCACCCGCGGCGCGACGATCGAGGTCCTGAGCCAGGATTATGTCACCACTGCGAGGGCCAAAGGATTGTCGCAACGCGTCGTGGTCGTGCGGCACGTGGTGCGCAATGCCCTGCTGCCGGTCATCACCCTGCTCGGCTACCGGATGGCGTTCATCCTGAGCGGCACGATCGTGATCGAATCGGTCTTCGCCTGGCCGGGACTCGGGCGCCTCTTCTACCAGTCGATCACCTCCCAGGATCTGCAGGTCGTGCAGGCCATCGTCCTGCTGCTCACCGCGCTCGTGGTGGTGATGAACATCCTGACCGACCTGACCTACGCCGTTGATCGATCCACGCGTGCGGGTGCAGTAAACGATGAGCAGCAAGCATACCACCAATACGAATCCGACCGAAGAACCAGCTCGGCAGCCGAGTTCAACCGATCACCTCCGTGCTCGAGACAATCGCTCGACGACGCGACACCAGGAACGCCCGAGTCAGCGCGCGCAAACCTGGCGCCGGTTCAAGCGCTACAAGCCGGCGCTGTTCGGGCTCGGCTTCATTAGCCTGCTCGTCATCCTGCGCGATCTTCGCGCCTGGATCGCGCCGTATTCGACCCGAAGCGGTGAACACCAACCTCCGCGGGCGCCGCCCTCGGCCGAGCACTGGCTCGGCAACGACGACATCGGCCGCGACATCCTCTCGCGCATCATCTATGGCACCCGGGTCGCCCTGATCGTCGGCATCGGCGCGACCTCGATCGCCGTCACGATCGGCGTCCTCGTCGGCGCCACGGCCGGGTATTTCGGCGGCAAGGTCGACTTCCTCTTGTCCCGCCTGATCGACACCCTGATGGCTTTCCCGCTGCTGGCGCTGCTGCTGACGCTGTCGACCGTGTTCGGTCCCAGCCTGCGGAACGTCGTGATCGTGATCGGCTGCACCGTCTGGGCATCGTATGCGCGCGTCGTGCGGGCCGAGGTCCTGAGCCTGCGCGAACGCGACTACATCCTCGCCGCCCGGGCGATCGGCACGCCGGACCGCGCAGATCATCACCCGCCACCTGATCCCCAATGCGCTGGGTCCGGTGATCATCCTCGCCTGCTCGCGGTTGGCGGCATCATCATTCTGGAATCGGCGCTCTCGTTCCTCGGACTCGGCGTGCAACGACCGACCGCCTCCTGGGGCACCATGCTCTCCGACGGCCGCGACTACCTGCGGAACTACCCGCACATCGCGATCGCTCCAGGCATCGCCATCGCCCTGACCGTGCTCGCCTTCAACCTGGTTGGCGACGGACTCCGCGACGCGCTCGATCCGCGCCAGAAGACGTAGCATTTCGGCACCACTGCATGACCTAAACACAGGGATGCGAGGCAACCTCGCATCCCTGTTATCTTTGCGCCATGAAGAATCGCCCCACCTCGGTCCTGAGGTCCCTCTCCACAATTCACCACGCGCTGTTCGCGGCGATCCTCATCGCAATGGCCATCGCCCTGGCAAACGCCAATCATGTTTCCGCTCATGCCGAACTCGTGCGGACCGAACCCCCGATCGATGGCCTGGCGGTTTCGGCCCCCGACCAAATCTCACTCACGTTCACCGAAGAGGTAGAAGCCACCGATCCACCGCCAGTGGTAACCCTGCTCGATCAGCAAGGCAACATTGTCGGTGACAGTCCGCTGCCGGTGGCGTCCTCTGGCGATCCGCGAACGCTCGTCCTCGACGCCCCTGAACTCGATCGCGGAACCTACACCGTTTCCTGGACGGTCACCTCGGCAACCGATGCCCACACTCTGAGCGGCACCTACGCCTTTCGTGTGGGCGGTGGCTTGCCGCCCGGACAGGCGACCTCGGAGGGCGATTCGCCGGCCGCCTGGGCGGTCGCGACGCGCTGGATCACGTTCCTTGGCGCGTCGGTCGCTGCCGGCTTGCTCCTGTTCGGCGAAGTCCTGGTCATCAACAAGGAGGCAGGAACGCGTTGGCGCCGCCATCGCTCCAGGCTGATCCTCGGCGGGGCAGTGATGGCTTTGGTAGCGACCCTTGCCGAGCCGGTTATCCAGTGGCTTACTGGCGTCAACGGCGAGTCATTGTCGATCAACGATGTCGTTCGCGCACTCCCCGATGGATGGTGGTGGCGGCCTGGATTGTTGATTCCACTCACACTTCTGGCATTCGCGATCGCCTACCCGATGCGCGGCAACATTTCCCGGCCAATCGCATGGATCGGCGGGGTGCTGGCCCTGGGATCGTTGCTCGGCCTGGCGATGACCAGCCACGCCGCTGGCCGGGATAGCTACCGCTCGTTGGCCATTCTCTCGGACCTGCTGCATCAATGGTCGGTGGCGCTCTGGTGTGGCGGCCTGGTGGCTGTTATCGTGTTGGTCGCCACTTCGATCCGATACCGATCCCCAGCCGACGCTCAAGCTCAAGTTCTTCTCGGCCATGGCGCTCGTGCTATTCACGATCGCGGTTGTCACGGGGCTGGTCAACACCGGTTTCGTCTTCCCGTTCGTCGACGAGATCCGGAACGACGGGTTGAGTCTGAGCGCGTTCGATTCTCTCTGGACGACCAATTACGGGGTCGTGTTGCTGATCAAGATCCTCGCCCTGCTGGTTCCATTCGCTCTCGCGATCAGGCACCGATCACTCGTCGCCCAGTTGGGGCGAGAAATGGCAATCGTGATAGGCACCATTTCGGCGCGATTCCGTCGCACCTTGCGGATCGAGTTGGCAGCCGTCGCGATCGTCATTCTCGGTGGGTCGACAATTGCCCTGTCCGCTCCTCCAGCGGCGGACGAAGGAGGAATCCTCGACCGGATCACCCTCATCTCATCAACCACTCCCGACCCCGACCCCGACTCGATGCTGGTTCACCTGACGATCGACCCTGCCCAGGCCGGTGACAACACACTCACGGTCCGGCTCACCACCTGGGAAGGCGGCGCGATTGCGGACACCCCGACACCCCGGATTGCCCTGGACTTCACCAGTCTCGATCACGGCACAACCAATGAAGGGGTAAACCTCCAGCTGGCCGACGATGGCTCGCAAACCTACACCACGGCAGGGTTGAACCTGAGCCTCGATGGTTGGTGGCAGATCGACGCCAGGGTGATGAGCGACGACCTGCCAGACCAGTCGGCAACCTTCTATACCCTCCTCCCCGACCCGAACACGCAAGGATTCGATGCTCCCCCCAAACCGGAAACCGATCCTGCCGCCGAAGCCCTCTTCAACCAGGCATACGAGCAGATGCTGTCGTGGGAAAGCGTCCGCTGGACCGAGAATCTTGGCTCGGGGAGTGATGTCCTCGTACGCGGTCAATTCGCCGTGATCGATGGTGGCGCCACCGGTCCTTCCGCGTATTCGCTGGATCTCGTCTATTCGGCAGGATTCGAACCGCTTTCGAACGGCGAACCGCCCAAACCACCGGCGTTCGACGGCCGGAGTTCGGTCACGATCGGCGACCAGGGTTGGCTGCGCACAACATCCGACCAATGGTTGGAGGAACCGCCGACGAACTTTGCGACACCGTCGGAATGGGACACCATTTATGCCGGTGCCGAGAACTTCCGGATGGGCATCCCGCAATCGATCGATGGCGTGGACTACCAGGTAGTGACGTTCTACCTCCCGGAACAACCGACCCAGGCCGAGGCATGGCTCGCGTGGTGGATCGACCCCTCAACCGGCGATGTCATGCAGATTACGATGATCGCGCGCCAGCACTACATGGTCTGGAAGTACACCGATATCAATGGCGATTTCACGATCGAACGACCGCCCGCCAACTGATACGGGCTTCGGACAAACACGCGGTAGACCGGACCTCGTACGGGCGGACCTGGATCGACCGCGAACGACCGTTCCACAACCCGGATTTTGTCGATCCTGTTGTCAGCCCGGAAGTGTTCTGGCGTAGGCTTGGCCGGCGCAAGACCGACCACCTCCGGATTCCGTCGTGTGGTTAGACAAGGTTCGGGAAATTCGCGTTCCCGATCGGGATTCGTAGGGGCGGCAGCGCAGCGAGGTAGCGGGCACTGGATCGAACCAATCTCCGTGCTGCCCGCCCACGTATATCCGCCTGGATCTATCCTGGCAACTTGGGAGCCGGATAGCTCCATTCTTCACCGAAGACCTTACAACTGGGGCACGTTCAGGCTGCTTCCAACGCTTCAGTCGGCTGCCTGGACCTGATGATCGTGGTCGTGTGCTTCGCCGCAACCGCAGGCCAGTTCGACCTGCTGTGATTCGGCCAGCGACTCCCGCTGATCGGCCCGCGCCAGCCGCAACCCGTTCAAGGTAACGAGCAGTGACGTGCCCACATCAACCAGCACCGCGATCCACAGATTGACCAGGCCCAACGTGCCAAGCATCAGGGCGGCAACCTTGGTGATCATCGAGATCGCCACATTCTGGCGAATGATCGTCAGTGTGCGATGGGCGAGATCGACCAGTGTCGCCAGCGACGACAGGTCATCTCGCATCAGGGCGATGTCCGCGCTCTCGAGGGCGATATCGGTGCCGCCAATGCCCATCGCGATCCCGACATCGGCGGCGGCGAGTGCAGGAGCGTCGTTGACGCCATCGCCAACCATGGCGACTGGCCCCGACGACCGGAGGGCGGCAATCGCCAGTGCTTTCTGATCAGGCAGCAGATCCGCGAGCACCTCATCGGCACCGACCGTGGCAGCCACCGAGTTGGCGACGATCGTGCGATCGCCGGAGAGCATCGCGATCGACCTGATCCCGCCTTCACGAAGTTGCTGAATCGCCGGTTGGGCGCCAGCGCGCACCCGATCAGCAACCACGATCACGCCAAGCACCCGGGCCGATCCATCCTCGACCTCGATCAGGGACAGTGCAGACTCACCTTTTGCGCCATAGTGATCCGCGAGCCGCCGCACCTCGGCAAGATCCCGAGCCGCGACAGAACGTCTCCTCAAGCAGCCGGTCACTGCCGATCGCGAGTCGCGACCCGTTGACGTACCGCCGAGCGCCTCGCCCGGGCAGAGAGTCGAAGTCGAACCCGGTGGGCACCATCGAGATCGTCGTGCATCGCCCGGGACACAATCGCGCGCGCCAGTGGGTGTTCGGATGATTGCTCGATCGCCGCCGCCCTGGCCAGCACGGTCGCTTCCGTCTCCGCCCCGAACGGGATCACGGCCGTCACGCCCGGTCGGCCCAAGGTGAGCGTGCCAGTTTTGTCGAACGCGATCGTCCGCACCCGCGCCATATCCTCCAGTGCGGCGCCACCCTTGACCAGGATGCCCATCCGGGTTGCCGCGCCGATCGCGGACACGATCGAGACCGGTGTCGAAATCACCAGCGCGCACGGGCAGGCGATCACCAGCAGCACGAGCGCACGGTACACCCAGGTGCTCCGCGTCGTCGGTGAAAAGCCAACCGTCCGGCGATGCATCGCAGCCGCAAGCGACCACGACCGGCGTGTAGACTGCTGCGAACCGGTCGACCAGTTGCTGCGACGGCGCCTTGGCGGCCTGGGCTTCTTCGACGAGGTGCACGATGCGGGCGAGCATCGATTCCGACGCGGGTTTCGCCACCCGTACCAGCAGGTTCCCGCCCCATTGATCGTCCCCGCGAACACCGGATCCCCGGCTCCTTGGCGACCGGCATCGATTCGCCGGTGATCGCTGCCTGCTGGATCGCGGAATGCCCCTCGATCACGTCACCATCGGCGGGTAGCCGATCGCCGGGCCTGACCCGAACGATATCGCCCACCGCCAGGTCCGTGGCGGCAACCGTGAATTCCACGCCGTCGCGAACGACGAGCGCTTCCTCCGGCGCCTGGTCGAGCAGGCCGCGGATCGCGCCTCGGGTGCGGTCGAAGGTAATCGCCTGCAGGGTGGTGCCAATCGAGAAGAGCACGACCACCAGCGCGCCCTCGGACCAATCGCCGAGGGCGGCCGCACCGATCACCGAGATCGACATCAGCACGTTCATGTCGAGCCGCCGCGCCCGCAGCGACGTCAGCGCGGCACGCGCGATCGGATAGCCACCGACAATGATCGCCGCCGCAAAGAGCACCGTCGAAAGCGTCCGCTGGTCGAGCCGGCGTGAAGGGCGAGGAACGCGACGAGCCAGACCACAGCCGCGATCGCGGTCGGCATCAGCTTTCGATTCTGCCACCACGGTGCCTGCGCCGTCGACCGGAGCGTCCCGTCCACCCGCATGGTCGCGGTGTATCCGGCCCGGTCCACCGCGCCGCCCACCGCCCGGGCAGGTCGTCATCCAGCGGTGGCTGCGGCGACTGCTGGCTCGACGGTGAGCGTGCCCGTCCCGAAACTCACGTTGGCGGAGTCCACGCCCGGGAAGGTGCGCGACCACCCGCTCCACACTTTTCGCGCAGTCGGCGCAGTCCATGCCCGCAACATCGAACACAACAAGCTCGGCGCAGCAGCGGTGCGCTCATGCAGGCACTCGCTCCCCTGGGCTCCGGCGTCCTCAGCCAGCGTGTGCCGTAGCCATTCTCACCAGTGCCATCACGTGGTCGTCGTCCAGGGCGTAGTACACCACCTTGCCCTCGCGGCGGCGACGCACCAGCCGATGGCTGCGCAGCACGCGCAACTGATGCGAGATCGTGGTGCGGTTGACGCCGGTGGCAGCCGCGAGGTCGGTGACGCACAACTCGGATTCACCGAGCGCGACCAGCACCCGCATCCGGGTCGGGTCGCCGAGGATCGCGAAGATGCCGGCAATCTCATCGACCGGCGGCGCATCGCCAAGCCCCGTGCGCGCCCCCATCACGGCCTCGGGATGCAGGCACTCGCAGTCGTCGTTCCAGTCCGGATCACGACGGCGACGTGCTCTGGATTTGGTCAGCGTTCGTGATCGAGTTGGCGTCGATCATGTGCATCTCCATGCACGTGTTTCTGCGGGGAGTATACGAAGAACATGTGCACACGCAAGCACATGTTCACTTCGATTCGACGAGCCGACGCCGTGCGGTTGACGTGCCGGAGCAAGCATGGCCTGCAGCCCATACCTCATTCAACGGCCGGTTTCCGTTCCGGCAACGACTCTGCTATCGCAAGATGAGCGATGCCGAGGAGGAAGATCCCGAAGACGATCCGGTAGACGATGAACACCATCGTGCTCTGGCGCTCGAGGAAGCGCAGCAGCCCCCAGATCGTGAGGAAGCCAACGATCGCCGCCGAGATTCCGCCCGCCAGGAAGAGCGCCACTTCGTGACTGGTCATCCCTTCGCTGATCACATCGAACATCGACTTCAGCCCGCGCCGAGGATCAGCGGCATCCCGGCCAGGAACGAGAAGCGGGCCGCGTCGGCGCGCTGCAGGCCCCGGAACAACCCTGCCGAAATCGTCGCCCCGGAGCGCGACGTTCCCGGAATCAACGCCACTGCCTGGGCAGACCCGATGATCGCCGCGTCCTTCCAGTTCATGTCCGTCATCGAACGGTGCCGCTGGCCAATCTTTTCGGCGGCCAACATCACCAGGGCAACCACGATCATCATGTTCGCGATCACACCGATCGCCCGCTCGGATGCGCTGTCGGTGTGGAAGAACTCGTCGATCCGATCCTCGAACAGCAGTCCCAGAACCAATCCGGGCATGGTCGCGATCACGATCAGCAGTCCGAGCCGGGCGTCGGCGTCCTCGCTCGTTCGGCTCCGCGGTCGTTGCCCATCAGCAAACCGAACGGGTTGGACAGGGCGTGCGGAATCGCGGCGATCATCCGCGCGATCTCCGCGCGGAAGAACACGACCACCGCCACCAGCGTGCCGAGATGCAGTGCGGCATCGAACGAGAGTCCCGGATTGTCCCAATCCAACAGCCACGGGAAGATGATCAGGTGCGCCGACGATGAAATCGGCAGGAACTCCGTCACGCCCTGCACGATGCCCGAGCACGATTGCCTGCCAAATTTCCATGGGTTGGTAAGTGGTCCCCGTCTTGAAATCAACGTTCGGCCCGGTGCCGCATCAGCTGATCGGGCCACCATCCCCTTTGCCGCCTTCAATCTCCTCGATCGCCAGCAGTGGGTCTGCTTCAACTGCCTGGATCTGCTTGAACGAGAGCTGCTGGCGGAACCACTCGACGATGCCCCAGATCGTGATCGGGAAGTAGAGCGCGGCATGAACGAGGATCGCGTAGGCCAGGGCCGGTGTCTCGGGCACACCGAGCGCGCCGCTCAGCACCAGCCGCACCCCGAACTCGAACTGCCCGATGTACCCCGGCGACGACGGGATCAGGGTCGCCATGTTGGCCACACCGGTCGTCATCAGGGCGGCCCCGATGCCCATCGCATCGCGGACCGGCGGGCCAAACCCTGCGCGCGATCAGGTAGTACATCGACGCTTCGCACAGCCATGCCAGCAGCGAGAACGATCGCCACCATCGCCAAGTCGCGGCGTCGCTTGAGCACACCCAGCCCGCCCAGGAACGACTCGGTCAGCCGTTCGACTGTATCGGCCACGCGCGTCGGCAGCGGCCCGAGCATCAGTTGCAGGAGCCGGTCGAGCAAGGTTCCGCCCAGGGTGAGGAGGAACAGCCCGATCAGCAGCACGGTGAAGATGACGAACGCGACGATCGCCAGGTGCTGCAGATCGCTGGTGAAGGACACGAACAAGGTCGCCACCAGCATGAACCCGAGCATCGTGAAACCGTCGAAAATCCGCTCAACGGCGATCGTCGCCAGCACGGAAGTCTTGCGCACGCCGTACTGCTTGCCGACCATGTACGACCGCACCAGCTCACCAGTGCGCAGCGGCAGCACGTTGTTTGCCATGTATCCCACGATCACCGTGGGAAAAAGCGATCGACTGGTCACTTCCGGGGTCAGCGGGCGAAGCAGGACCGCCCACCGCACAGCCCGAAACCAGACGCCGATGAAATACATCGTCAGCGCCGGCACAAGCCACCAGAGGTTGACCGCGCTCAGGGAATCCCGGATCTCGCCGAAATCCTGCCCGCGAAACGCGAAGTACAGGAAAACGCCACTGATTGCGATTCCAAGCCAGGCTCGCCACGATCTCACGCTGGGTACTGCTCTTTCAAACAAACTTCTCCGGCATCGTGGATGGAATCAAACGGAAATCGGGAACACGCTGCATTGACCGCATCGCGTAGGGGCGGTCCTTGATCGATCAGGAAAGACATCTTCGCCGCCAGGTACTTGTCGATCAGGCGCCTGCCCTGAGCGAAGTCGAATGGGTCCGCCCGGTTTAGGCAACCCGAAAGCGCCAATCGTCACCTGAGGTTGGTATCAAACCTGTCGCACGTGTCGATTGAGCTCAATCGTCATGGACGCACAAACGCCGGGGTGAGTGTACCCCGGCGTTGCTCCCTCATGCCCGCACCGTCGACATCGCGGCCCAGTGGAACGCGGTGGAGGCGGGCGATACCGGGGAGAACCGTCGGCAACGGCTACCGATGCCGAAACGTGATGCGGCCTCGGGTCAGGTCGTACGGGGACAGCTCGACGACCACCCGGTCGCCAGGCAAAACGCGGATGTAGTTTTTCCGCATCCGCCCACCAAGGTGCCCCAACACTTCGTGACCATTCTCCAGCTCTACCTTGAACATCGCGTTCGGGAGCGCTTCGAGAATCTTGCCTTCCACAGCGATCGCATCCGGATTGGTGCGGCGTGGGCCTTCGGACGGGGGCGCGGCTGGTACTGCCGCTCGGACCGGTTTTCTTGCCTGTTGTTTCTTTACCAAAATCAGTTTCCTCTTTCACGGATTGATCGGAACGAGTCGAAATCGACGCTCAACGATCACAGGGACGACTGGGCTGAGTCGCATTATTCGCGGACAGGCGCAATCGAAAATCAGACACTGGAGCCTGTTCGTCTCCCGCATCTCACGTCTCATGGCGAATCGGCGTCGAGCATCAGGGAACGAAAGCAAACGGAAATAATCGCGAGACATGCTGTCACACAACTACATTTTAGCGCATTCCACCGCTTAAAGGCGCGGTGCGATGAAAATGCCGGTGAAGTGCTCCGATTCTCGAGGCGCCCCGTATCTCATCCGCCTGCGCGGTACACTCAGGGGAAGGTCGATTTCATGGATCGTCCAACCCGCAACGTGCCACCGCTGGAGTTGTGCTTTCATGGGCATTTTTGGGTGTGGCCTCAGCATTCTGGCCACTTTTTTCATGGTTATCGGCCTGATCCCGCTGCTGGGTTGGCTGAACTGGTTTACGTCGCTGCCACTGACAATCGTCGCCACCGTGCTGTTCTACCTCGAACTTCGCGAACCGCCGCGCTCGGCCTTTTCGCAGGTCGGCTTTCTGCTTTCGACAATGCTGCTCTGCGTCGTCATTTTCCGGTTGTTGGTTGGAGGCGGAGTCGTCTGAAAGTGATGGATCAAGCTGTGGCTGCCACCGATTGCAAAGCCCCCCCCAAGAATGCGTCATCCTGAGCACCAGCGAAGGATCCCTGTGCGCAGCGTAGCGATAGCACTCGTCGACGGAGTCGGCGGTCGGAGCCAACATCGGGACGTTCGCCAGGCACCATCCACATGCGCTGACGCGCATCCGCTTCGCGGGTATCCAGCGGGGCCGATTCGTCGGCTTCGCCTCAGAATGACGGGCACGTCGACGAAACGAAACGCTGAACGAACCATTGAGTGAAAAATAGGATACTTACCAACTGGACAGTTCCACTCAGTCTGATCCAGGGCGCTCCGGAATCGCCTATCGCCTCTACCTCCCAGGGACACTGCCATGAGCGACCGAATCGACACTACTCTCCCCTCCCCCGATCCCGCGCGTCGACAACTCGTCAACCAGACCAGGGAAATCTGGGAGCAGAATGCCGCCTTCTGGGATGAACGCCTGGGTGAAGGCGACGAGTTCCAGAAGCACCTCGTCGCCCCGACTGTCGACGGGTTGCTTGGACTGTCTCCGGGAGAGCGGATCCTCGAGATCGCCTGTGGCAATGGCTCCTTTGCCCGCCACCTGGCAAGTCTCGGCGCCGAAGTCGTTGCCACCGACTACTCAGAGACATTCATCGCCCGTGCCCGCAAACGCCCACCAGAGCGGCGGGCGCCGCGTGGAATTCCGAGTCGTGGACGCCACCGATGAGCGGGCCTTGCTTGCCCTCGGGACGCGGGCGTTCGAAGCCGCAGTGTGCAACATGTCGCTTACTGACATGGCCGCGATCGAGCCACTGTTCTGGGCGATCACACGGCTCCTGAAGACCAGGCGGTCGATTCGTATTCACGATCCTCCACCCGTGCTTCAATCACGCGGGAAGCCGATTCATGGCCGAGGAAGAACCATGCGACGATGGCCTCCTGACGAAACATCGCTCCGCGTCAACAATTACCTGGACGTTCCTGGTGGTCGCGGTATCGCCGCCACAGGACAACCTGCCCGTCAGTTCACCTTTCATCGGCCCTTGAGCGAGATCCTGAATGCCGCGTTCAACGCGGGATTGGTGATGGATGGTGTCGCTGAGCCTTCGTATCCCGACGGAGGTGCAGCCCATCGGCTTCTGTCGTGGGCGAACATGCCAAACATTCCGCCCATCTTTGCCGCCAGGTTCCGACCAGCCGGGAGTATCGACCGTTGAGCGAAGTATCGTCAGGCGTCCGCATCCAGCCCATCACCGATGACCTCCTCGAGCCATGCTGGCAGTTGCGGTTACGCGCCCTGCGCGACCATCCCGACGCCTTCGGCCAGCCATACGAGGAAGTCGCGGACCATGATTCCGACGCGGTTCGGCATCTTTACGAAACGTTCTGGGTCTACAGGAACAACGGTGTGTTCGGCGCCTTTACATCAGATGACACATTGGTGGGAATGATCGGGGTCGCTGGTTGGCACAGACCAAAAGAAGAACATCGTGCCAATATCTGGGGTGTCTACGTGGCTCCGGAGTTCCGGGGCATGGGTATCTCCGACCAACTGTTGGCAGCCGCGATCGACTACGGCCGCAGCATGGAAGGCGTACTCCAACTGCACCTCGAGGTGATTTCCACGAACGCAGCCAGCCGTGCGATCCTATGAACGGGCCGGGTTCGTCCGCTACGGGCGAATTCCCCGCGCCGATATCCTGAACGGCGTCCCGATAGACAGCGATCTGATGGTACTGATGTTCGACGACTATCCCCCGCAAGGACGCGAGGTCCTGACTAACCGCGGATCCTCCGGCATCGCACGAAAGGAACTACTGTTTGAGCGCACGACCGATCCCGACACCCGACCAGTTCACCGACTCGACATGGGAAGACATCCTGCCCTTCTTTGACGTCGCTCGCCGAACAACCGCTCGATCCCCAGGATCCGGCCGGCATCGAGGAGTGGCTCGATGACTGGAGCGCGCTTGTCGCCGCCCTCGGCGAGGCTTCCAGCATCGCCAACGTGAACTACTCGTGCGACACGACCGACCCGGCAAACGAGGAAGCGTACCTGCGGTTCTCCGGGGAAATCGGACCACGAGCCGACGAGCAATCGGTGAACTCGCGAGCAAACTGACTCGACACCGGCTACACCCGGCCCGACCTCGAAACCGACGCTCGCCGATTCCGGACCAACCAGGATCTGTTCCGGGCAGAAAACGTGCCGCTCGAACAGGAACTCCAGGGTCTCAACGCCGAATACAGCAAGATCACCGGCGGGATGACCGTCAATTGGCGCGGCGAGGACATTCCGATCCCCCGGCTTAACCCATTCTTGCTCGATCCTGACCGGTCGACACGCGCGAGGACGCCTGGAGGCTCCAGTTCAAGCCCTATATCGATCAGCGGGACGAGATCGCAACCATCTTCGACAAGCAACTCGAGAAGCGACAGCAACTCGCTCGAAACGCCGGGTTCGACAACTACCGCGATTACATCTTCGCATCGAAATACCGCTTCGACTACACGCCGGACGACTGCGCGACCTTCCATGACTCGGTCGAGCAGACCTTCGTGCCCGCCATTGCCCGCCGCTATCGAGCAGCGCAAGCGGGTAATGGCGGTCGACGCCCTCAAGCCCGTGGGACACCAGTCACGATCCGGAAGGGCGGCCAGCACTTACGGCCATACGAAACCGTCGAGGAGTGGAATGCCAAGTCGCAGGCCATCTTCACCAAGGTCGATCCTGTCTTCGGCGATTACTTCGGGATCATGCGCGACGGAGAACCTGCTCGATCTCGAAGCCGCAAGGGCAAGCGCCCAGGCGGATTCTGCACCTCCTTCCCGTACCGCAAGCGACCATTCATCTTCATGAACGCGAGCGGCGTCGGTAGCGATGTCCGCACTCTGCTGCACGAGGCCGGTCACGCCTTCCATGGCTTCGAGTCATCCAAGCTGCCGTTCATCTACCAGCGGCGCTACGGCAGCGAAATGGCCGAAGTTGCATCGATGTCGATGGAGCTGCTCTCGGCGCCATATCTCCGCAAGGATGACGGCGGGTTCTACGACGACGCGGACTACGCTCGTGCCCGGGTCGAGCACCTCGATGGCATCCTCGAAATTTTCGCCTGGGTTGCTACCGTCGATGCCTTCCAGCATTGGCTCTACACCGACGACGCGGCCGACCGACCGCGATGCGCGGGACGCGAAATGGCTGAACGATCTGGGAGCGCTTCAATCCGGGGGTCGACTGGACAGGGCTGGAGACCGAGCGGACCGCCCGCTGGTACAAACAGCTCCACATCTTCCTTTACCCGTTCTATTACATCGAGTACGCGATCGCGCAGCTTGGCGCCCTGCAGGTCTGGCGGAACAGCATGCGAAACCAGGCGAAAGCCACGGCCGACTATCGCGCGGCGCTGGCCCTCGGCGGCTCGAAATCATTGCCCGAGTTGTTCGATCGCGCGGGCGCCCGCCTTATCTTCGACGCCGAAGGCATGCAGGAACTGGTCGACCTTCTCGAAGGCGAACTCCACAACCTGGAAGCACCGAGGGCATAGTGCTCATTCACCAGGATCCGGTGGGCTATTTGTGAGGATCCGCCCTGATGGGTCAATCGAATGACGTACGGGCGGACACGGATTGACCGCACAGGGCACCTGGCCAACCAGGGTGTGGTCAATCCTGTTGTCCGCCCCATTGCAACGTCTCTCGCTGTATTGCCAAACAACATCCGGACTTCGAATAGCACCCGCACGATCATTGAACGCCGGATATGACGAACGGCAGATCGACCGCCGAAGGTCTGCCGTCCGATCCGGTCTCCCGTGTGCTCGGATTGGCACCGCGGACCCACCCTTGGCCGCCATCCTCCAGTTCGACTCTGAACCACATCTCGTACGCCTCAGCGCTGGTTGCGGTCGACGCCGGATCGCCAATCGAGAGTTCGCTGACCGGGATGACCGTGTCCTCATCGAGCGTGATCGTCCCGATTGATTCGCTCGCAGTGTCAGGATCACGGAAAACGTCGACCGTCTGGCCGAGAAAAGCCGCCTGCGGGATGAGCATGGCGCCATCAAGCTTAGCGCGGTCAAGGCGATCCAGAAGCGGGTTACGCCAGCCGAGTTCGGAAGGAAGCTCGGTCGCCGAGATCGGCCAGTAACCCGGGCCAGGTGGACATTGGAAACCGCAATTGACCCCATAGCGAGGCGACGAGCCATTCACGTCATCCCGCGTAAGAAAGGTCCGCACCTCATGGTGCAGGTGGCTCGGTGCCTGGCCAGCGCTTCGTTGATTCGGCTGCGCCAGCACGATACCCAGTTCATCGCCGGCAGAAACTCGCTGCCCCGCTTGAACGGCAAGGTCGTAAACAAGATGCCCGTAGACCGAGAACAGATCAATCGCGTGCTGAACGATAACGACCCTGCCGGGGTAATCGAAATCGGCATAAACGACCTCTCCGCCGGCGATTGCGAGGACACTTGCTCCCGCAGTGTCGCCATCGATCGCGTACCAGTCCTCACCGGTGTGCCACCATCCCGGCGCGAACCAGGTGTTCTCGCAAGCGAATCCGTGACCGATCCGGAAACCGTCGCCAGGACGTTCTCCCGCCCGGCCGATGGGCGCAACCAGCCAGTCTGGACGTGCTTCCTGGGCGCTCGATCCAGCCATTTTCGCCGCAAGCCTGGCTCCGATTGCCAGTCCAAGCGCGTTCCTCCTGGAAAACCGTGCCTCGTCCATCGTGACTGCCTCATGGGTTGTAGTGCAGGATTCGCCGTAATTGGCTGATTGTACCTGTGTCGCAACCAGTACAATCGGACGCAAGTGGTTCGGCCGTACGGCACGTTCCAGGATCACGACGTTCAGGGGATCATTGCGACAGCCCATGCTCAAAATGCTCTTCACCATTGTGCTGCCAATCGTCATCCTGCTCACCCTGAGCGGCGACGTTCTCCTGGGCCCGATTCCGGCCCTGCTGCTCAGCCTCGCCTTTCCCATCGGTTACGGCCTCTGGGAGTACCGCCGCTCACGCACGTTCGACACCACGGCCATGGTCGGCATCGTCAGCACCTTGCTGACGGGGGTGATCGGGGTGTTCGAGCTCAGCCCGGAACTGTTCGCGGTCAAGGAAGCGGCCGTGCCGATCCTGTTCGCGGTCCTGATCGTGATTTCCCAATACACCCGATTGCCCATCGTGCGGTTGTTGTTCGACCAAACGATCCACAAGCAGCAGGTCCAGGATGCGATCGCGGTACGACACGCCGAGGATGACATGGATCGGTTGATGACCAGGACTGCCTGGCTGTGGGCCGGCACGATGATAATTTCCGGAATCATGCGCTTCGTGCTCGCCGAAATCGTCGTCACCAGCGCCCCAGGGACCCCCGACTTCAACCATGAGCTCGGCGTGATGAACGCCCTCCGCTTGCCGACTGTGACGGTAGCGACGATGGTGCTCATGATCGGCACGATCGCCTATCTGGTGCGATCGACCGCAACGGTCACGGGGCTCTCCCCGAAAGAGTTCTTTCGCGGTGGGAATCGCCTGGCCAGCATGCTCGATCGCAGCTGACGAACCGTTCGGTATACTCTTCCCACGAATGCACGAGCGTGGGGAGATCGAGTTCCGGCATGGTCGAAACGTTTTCGCAACGAATCAAGGACGATATTGCGCGATTCGTCGCGGAACCTACGCACGATGGCTTGCAGGAACTGATCCGATATTTCGGCGGCGAGTTCGACCAGTACGAGCTCAAGGAATCGTGGCCCCCACTCCCAAGGATGGCGAAAACGTCCCTCGCTATCGCCAATTCCGGCGGCGGCGTAATCCTGTTCGGGATTCGTGACGCCACGCTCGAACCTGTCGGACTGGCCGACCTCACCTCGAAGCAACAAGTGTTCGAAACGTTCCGCTCGTACATCCCGGCGCCGCTGATCGATGAGATCACGCTGCTCGATTTCGACTACGCGGATGCCACGTACGAGCCTTTGCGGGGAAAGCAAATCCAGGTTCTGGCAATCCCCGACCTCCCCGAGCACATCCCGTTTGTCTGCGAAGAGGAATGGCACAAGGAGGACGACCACGTTCGGCGCGGCGCGATCTATGTGCGCAGCGGCACGAACACCCGCGAGGCGAACTACGACCAGGTCCAGCGCCTCTTGGGTCGGCGCATTGAAACGATCTCTCCGGATTCCTCGACCGCCCGCGTGAGGCGAGAGCTTCGGCAGCTCCAGGAGCTGTATGCCGCCCGGATCCAGGGGGCGGAAGAGTCGCCGCCTTCAGATGGACAGAGCGAACTCGCCGACCCGGAGTTTCGGGCCTACCTGGATCACCTGATCAAGCAAAAACAGGTCATGCTGGAACACGCCCTCGGCTTGCTCCCCGAAGGCGATTGAGCAGCACGGTCCGGCAAGTCTTGCAGGGGAACCCGACCCGGCTTGGATCCTGGTGATCGCACGCGCATTGGCCGGGATCACACGACCGTGATCCACGTGACCGCCAAGATGGCATCCGGGTGTATCCGTTAGCTGCGGAGTTTCGGGTCAAGGGCGTCGCGAAGCCCGTCGCCGAGCAGGTTGAATCCGAGCACGGTGAAGGCGATTGCCAGGCCTGGAAAGACCGCCGCCCACGGGGCGAGCTGGAGCACCTGGTACGACCCCGAAACCATCGCGCCCCACGAGGGAGATGGCGGCTTGTTGCCAAGCCCGAGGAAGGCGAGCGATGCCTCGGCGAGTACGGCGAACGCGAAGTTCAGCGAGCCGTGGACGATCAGCGGAGCGGTGACATTGGGGAAAATGTGCCGCCTCATGATCGTGGCCGGCTTGGCCCCAACGACAACTGCCGATTCGACGTACGTGGATTTCCTGACCGACAGCACCGAACCACGCACAACCCGCATGAATGAGGGCGCGTTGATCAAGCCGATCGCGATCATCACGTTGGTCAGGGAATTGCCAAGCGCCGTCATCAACGCGATCGCCAGCAGGATTGTCGGGAAGGCGAACAGCACATCCATCAACAGCGAGATGATACTGTCCACCCAGCCACCAATATATCCGGCGATCATGCCCAGCACGATGCCGATGGCGGCCGAAATGCCCACGGCGATAACACCGACCTGGAACGAGATCCGCGCGCCGTAAATCAGGCGGCTGAGCACGTCTCGCCCGAACTCGTCGGTGCCCATCGGGAACTCGGCGCTCGGCGGCTGGAGTTGTTGCCCGGAGAATTGCTCGGTTGGCGCCGTGCGGCGCGAAGAACGGCCCGATCACGGCGACGATGACGAAGAACCCGACGATGGCGACTCCGGTCAGCGCCAGTTTCTGGTGCAGCAGGACGGAGAGCAGTCCGGGTCGCTTCGTGATTCGACCGGCGATTGGCGCTGCGATATCCGGCAAGGTGTTTTCGATGCTGGTGCTGGCGTCAGCCATGGATTCTCTCCGCAATGGTCGCGAGACGGATGAATAATCGATTCATCACGCTTCCCTTAGTCGCGGATCGAGAACCGCATACAACACATCCACCACCAGGCTGATCGTTACATACATGAACGCAAGGACAAGCGTTACGCTCTGGACCACCGGATAATCCCGATTGGCGATCGCGTCGTACACGTACTTGCCGACACCAGGCAGCCCGAAGATCTGCTCAATGATGACCGTGCCGCCAAGCAGGCTGGCGATCTGGATACCGACGATCGTAAGTACCGGGATTCCGGCATTGGGAATCACATGCCGGAACAGCACACTGCGCTGGGTCAACCCCTTCGCCCGGGCCGTGCGCACATGTTCCTGGCCAAGCACCTCCAGCACCGACGACCTGATGAACCGCATCAGGATCGCCGCCAACGGTAATCCGAGCGCCAGGGCGGGCATGATCATCGTTTTCAGGTTCTGGACCGGATCATCCGTAAACGGCTTGAACCCCACCGGCGGCAGCCATTTCAGTTGGGCCGAGAAAAGCAGGATGAGCAGCGTGGCAAGTACGAAGTTCGGAACGGACACTCCGATCAGGGTAACGATCGTCACTGCGTAGTCAACGCCGGAATTGCGCTTCACGGCGGCCAGGATGCCGAACACCCCGGCCGGGATGATCGCAATCAACCCGGCCAGCATCGCCAGCTCAATCGTGACCGGAAGGCGCAGGCGAAGCTCCTGGGTCAGGGGACGCTTGGTTCTCAGGGAGTCGCCGAGATCGCCTGTCAGCACGTGACCGAGCCATTTGAGGTACTGCACGGGGAGCGACTGGTCGAGACCGTACGATTTCCGGATCGCCTCGATCTGCTCCGGGGTTGTCCGGCGGTCTGCCCCCAGCAGGACCTGGACCGGATCGCCTGGGATCGAGCGAATGATCATGAATGTAATCAGCGACACCCCGAGAAGCACGGGGATCATGAGCAATGTGCGCCGAATGATGTATTTGAGCATCCCCGCCCTCCCTTCCTTGCATTTTGGAAACGGGCGGAGCACGCATCGCTACGCTGCCGCAACCGTACAAATGATCCATTCCAAACCGTCATTCTGAGCTTGCGAAGAATCCCCGGCGAGGCCGGTCCGCGTCAGCGGACGCTTGTGTCGCCATCACCGCCGCCGACAGCGTCGCGCAGGGATCCTGCCCCACTGGATCGGTTGCGCTCAGGATGACAGGCTGAGGTCAGGTCAGTACAAGACAATCAGCCATGGACAGGTTGCCAAGAGACCCGGACAAACGCAGTGAATAAAGAATCTTCGCCCCTCGGAATGGCAGATAATTCTACGACTGCTCCAACCAGACCTGGGTTACAGACCGCAACCCGCCGGAAAGCATATGCTGGAATCCCTGTACCCGGTTTTGCAGCCCTTCGTAAGTGCTCGATGTGTAAAGACTGATCCATGGCGCCTGGTCGATCACGATCTGCTGCGCGTCCTGGTAAATCGGCACGCGAGCCTCCTGATCCTGCACGATCAAGCCTTCCTCGAGCAGTGCGTCGAGGTCAGGATCGCTGAATCCGGCGGCGTTGTTCGGACCATCGGTTTTCAGGCTCTGTTCCAGCCATTCATTTGGATCCATGTAGCCGGAAGCACCCATTACCGCAATATCGAAATCACCGGAAAAGAATCGATCGATGTAGGTCGCGTTTTCCTGGGCATCGATTTCTGCTTCGATACCGACTTGCCGAAGTTGTTCCTGAACGACGACCGATGTATTGGACAGGAACTCGTATTGCGCCCACGTCAGCAATCCGGGGGCGAAACCTTCTGGCAGCTCGACTGATTCGAGCAACGTCCGCGCCTTGTCCTGGTCCATCGGCGGAATCTCGCCCTGCCACCCGGCCCAGAATGAAGGGCGGATAGAGGCCGACCAACGGCTCACCGTAGCCAAACACGGCCGACTGGATAATGGCGTCACGATCGAGCGCGGCGGCCACCGCCTGCCGGAATTCGAGGCTTGAGAATGGTTCCTTCCGAAGGTTGAACACGAGCCAGCGCAGGTTGGTCGCCACCGAACCGGCCAACTCCACGGCATCGTTGGTTTCCAGGATTGCGATGTCCTTGTGCGGCACCTGCTCGATGATGTCCACCGAGTCCGAAATCAGGGCCGTCGTCCGTGCCGTATCGTCCGGCACGATTAGGACCTCAAGTCCGTCGACATAGGGCTTGGGAGCGTCCCAGTACCCGTCGTGGCGCACCATCGTGATCCGGGTGTTGGGCAGGTAGTCCTCGAAGACGAATGCCCCGGTTCCCACCATCGTCTGCGACAAATCGCCGTTGGCCTCTACCTCCTCTTGCGGAACAATCGACATCCCCCACCAGCAAAGCTTGGTCAGGAATGAGGCGTCCGGCTGGGCAAGGGTAATCACGACGGTCGCATCATCGGGTGTCTCAATGGCCGCGATCCCGGATGCATACGACGCCGACGGCGAAGCGACTTCCGGGTCAAGCACCCGGTTGAAGCTGTACTCGACGTCACTGGCAACGAGTTGGCGGCCATTGTGGAACGTCGCGTTCGATCGCAAGGCGAAGGTGTAGGTCAACCCATCTTCCGAGATCGTCCACGACTCGGCCAGGGCGGGCGTCGGGTTCAGGCCAGGATCGACCACAACCAGGCCATCGTAAACCAGTTCGATCACGACACCGGCGGCAGCCAGCACGGTCAGGTGCGGATCGAGATTGGTGGGATCGCCCTGCACGCCAATCCGTAACGTGCCGCCAGCGACTGCGGCAGGAGTTGCCCCCGATTGCGCGGCGGCAGCGACAGGCACGAGGCCCGCCAGGAATGGCGTCGCCGCAAGAGCCGTTCCACCGGCGACGGCACGACGGCGGTTGATCCGTGCGACAGACAGGTGATTCGCGTGATCCATGACCGTGCAACTCCCTGGGTCCCGAATGAGAGGGCGGGCCGGGATACAATCCGGCCCGCGAGTTCACGTAATCGTGTAGGGGAGGACCTGGTGTCCTCCCGTCACAGCCGGAATGACGGCCTACTGATCCAGCCAGACGGAACGGATCGAGCGATTCGAACCGGTCGCGATGTGCACATAGCCCTGGACATAGGTCTTGGCGGCTTCGTACTGGCTGGCGATGAAGAGGTTGATCCATGGCAGATCCTGGAGCAGGATCTCCTGGATCTGGGCGTAAATCTCGGCACGGGCGGCCTGGTCAGTTACGGCAATACCCTCCTCGATCAGCGCATCCACGTCCGGATTGCTGTATCCGATGCCATTGCTGGAGCCTTCTGTCCAGAAGTTTTGCTCAATCACGTCGTTGGGATCGATGTAGGCGCTGGTGCCGGTCACCGAGAGATCGAAGTTCCCCGCGAAGTAGTTCTCGAGGTAGATCGCATTCTCCTGGAAGTCCGTTTCCGCCTCGATCCCAATCGCCTTCAGTTGTTCCTGGATCACGATCGCGGCATTGGAAAGAAACGGGTACTGCGCCCACGAGTGGAGAGTTGTCGTGAAGCCATCACCAAGCCCAACGGACTCGAGCAGCGCCTTCGCGCCTTCAATATCTGGCGCCGGAATCTCGGACTCGATGCCGGCCCAGTAGGTCGGCGGGAAGATCACATTGGTCGCCGTACCGGCCCCGAAGATCGCGGACTCGATGATCGGCGCCCGATCAATCACCATCGAAATTGCCTGGCGAACTTCGATCTTGTCGAACGGCTCACGGGAGATGTTGACAGCCATGTATCGAATGTTGGTGTTCTGGTCTCCAAACACCTGCAGCGTGTCATCGCTTTCGAAGATCGGGAGATCCTGGGCCGGGGCGTACTCGATGAAATCGACTGTTCCCGAAACGAGGGCAGTGCGGCGCGCAGTCGGATCGACGGCGACGAGCAGTTCCAGACCATCGACGTACGGAAGCGGGGCATCCCAGTAGTCGGCGTTTCGCTCGAGAGTGACGCTGGTGTTCGGGATGTACTCGACGAACTTGAACGGACCGGTGCCGACCATCGTCTGCATCAGGTCGCCGTTCTC
The DNA here is from genome assembly GCA_963763125.1 of uncultured Chloroflexia bacterium. GTDB lineage: Bacteria > Chloroflexota > Chloroflexia > Thermomicrobiales > UBA6265 > JACCYX01. The sequence continues at coordinate 2,188,451 of CAVXMV010000005.1, read as the reverse complement.
CTCGATAACCTCCTGCGGCACAATATAAAGTGAATTGCTCATCAGCTTGGCGAGGAACGACGCATCTGCCGCAGTCAGGGTGATCACAATCGTCGCTGCATCCGGGGCCTCAATCGAGGCGACGTTTGTCGAAGTCGCTGGCGGCGGGAGAGGCGGTCGCCGGATCCACGATGCGATTGAAGCTGTAAACCACATCTTCGGCCACGAAGTCGCGACCATTGTGGAACTTGACGCCTTGGCGCAAGGCAAAGGTGTAGGTCAGGCCGTCCTCGGAAATCTCCCAGGACTCGGCGAGTGCCGGGATCGGGGCGAGCGTCTCATCGTAGCTGACGAGCGTCTCGTAGACATGCTCGATCACGTGCCAGGCGGCCGTGAGCGAGGTCAGGTGAGGATCGAGCTCGGCGGGATCGGCGGACAGACCGACCCGGAGCGTGCCACCCGGCTGGCCCTCGGCCGGCCGGTGTCGCATCCTGGGCGGAAGCGACGCCTGCGAACCCGACTCCGGCAAGAGCGGCCAGGGCCGGCATCGCCAGGCCAGCGGCCGCGCCTCGCAGCATGGCCTCACGCCGCGTCAGGCGACCGCGTGTGATGTCTGACACGAGGGACTGAACGGTATCGCGTGACGAGATTTCGTTACCCATTAACCCGGTCTCCTGTGTGGTGTGGCCCGATCCGGATTGGAATCGGCGCGCCAAAACGTGCGAGCTATCGGCGAAGTGCAGACAGCAACCTTGGGTCCCTACGCTGAATGTGCTGGTTTACGACCAGGCAACGCGCGACAGGCGATTGATCGCCAGGCAAGCACGCCAACCAGTTCGCCGGAACTCCACTTCCCGCGAACCGCGCCACTCCGCTGTATACCGGAGTATACGGAGGCGTCAGGTTGTGCACAACACGCGCCCGATCCGACGACGGTTGGATAGTCCAAACGGCGCTGTTACTGGTTGTGCGATTGTGGTATGGCCGCTACGGTCATGTCGCCGCACTCCCGGGCGAAGCAAGCATCGCTGCGCTGCCGCAGCCGTACAAGGATCGCTTTCAACGGTATGAAGAATTGCGTAGTTTTTCGCCGTCGTGCAATACGACCAAATACGCCCCTGCTATTGACAACACTCCCGCTGGCGGTATAAACACCAATCACACGAAAATTCAATTGCCCCGTTGCGTTTCGTCGCCCCAAAGGCGACTGGAAGGAAGCATGTCTGTGGAACAACGTCCCCGTATTTCAACGTATGGCCTGAATCGGCGTGGACTCATGAAAACCATGCTGTTCGCTGGCGGCACCGTGGCATTTGCCGGATTCGGCCGGGCGCCGGGTGTCCTCGCTCAGGACAACATCCGGCTCGTGCACTGGTATCACCAGTACGGGGAAGAAGGCACCCAGCAAGCCGTCGAGAGATACGCAGAGCGAATACACCGCCGAAAACCCTAACGTGGAGATCGAGGTCATCTGGCAGCTCGGCGACTACGGTGCAGCACTTGCGGCGGCCCTGCTGACGGACGACGGGCCAGATGTCTTCGAGCAGGGCGGCGTCACGCTCGATCAGGTCGAGCAGGGCCAGGTCGCCCCGCTCGACGACCTGTTCACTGCCGAGCTGACCGACCGACTTCGGCGAACAGAACCTCTCCGCCGCCACCATCGATGGCAGCATCTATTGGGTGAAGATGCTGACCGATACGGGAGGTTTCTACTACCGCAAGAGCTTGGTCGATGCCACCGGATTGTCCATCCCTACCACCATGGATGAGCTCATCGCCCTATCTTCGGCACTTGATTCTGGCCGCCAAAAGGGACTGTTCCTCGGCAATGACGGAGGCATCGGCGCTGGAGGCGGACCGGTGGTGTGGTCCGCTGGCACCGATTACCTGAGCGCCGATAACACGCCAGCCTTCAATACACCGGAATGTTGCCGCCAGCTTCACGAAGCTCAAGGAACTCAACGACAGCGGCTCCCTCCTGATGGGAAACACCACGGACTGGTGGGATCCATCCGCGTTTATCCAGGGCGCGTCAGCCATGCAATGGGGCGGCCTTTGGGCATTCCCGGCGATCAACGAGGCGCTGGGCGAGGATGTGGGCGTCTTTGCCTGGCCGATGGCAGCCGAAGGCGGTACGTCGTCCACCTTTTGGGGTGGCTGGGGTGAATGTGTCAGTGCCAAGAGTCAGAACCTCGACGCCGCCAAGGCGCTGGTGAAGTGGCTCTGGATCGAAAACACCGAAGTCCAAAAGGACTGGAATGTTAGCTACGGGTTCCATGTGCCCCCACGTCAGAGCGCAGCCGAAACCGCCGAAGCCCTCCAGGTCGGCGCAGCCGCCGACTTGGTCACCAACCTCTATGACTATGGTGTGGCGAACAATCCGCTCTGGACTCCGGTGATGGGCACAGCGCTACACCGAGGCACTGACGAACGTGGTTCGAAACGGAGCCGATCCGGTCGAGGAGCTGACCACTGCGGAAGCCACCGTCCAGGCTGAGCTTGATCGATTGCTCGGTAGCTAACCCGCTGATTCGTGGCGGCGCGATCGGCCATCCGGCTGATCGCGCCGCGTCCAGTTGCACTCCCCAGCCCCTGGCTAACCGATCCGCGAGACAGGGAATCCGGATACACAGTCCGTGGGGATATCCGGCACCCATCGCAACCGGCCCTTCCGGGCGGACACCATACAGGGCCAATCATTTTTGGAGAGCGCCATGAGTGCAGACACCGCTTCCACGACGAAACAGTATCAGGCGGCAAAGGTGCCCTGGTGGCGTCGAACCCAGACCGAGGCGAGCCTCGCATTCCTGCTCCTGATGGCTCCGATGGTGCTTGGACTACTGTTTTCACCTTCATTCCCATCGGGTGGGGTGTGCTGATCAGCTTCTCCGAGGCCCGCAATACCGTGAGCATTGGCGACTGGGTCGGCTTCGACAACTACTCGGCGATGCTCAGCAATCCCGAGTTTCGTCGCTCGCTGCGAACGATCCTCATCTTTGCCGCATTCATTGTGCCGTTGACGTTCTTTTTCTCGCTCCTGCTCGCGATGTTGGTGAACAGCGCGGGTTTCGGCAGCGCGTTCTTTCGCAGTGTGTTCTTCATTCCGACGGCCATTTCCTATGTGATTGCCTCCATTGTCTGGAAAATGGGCATCTTCAACGGCGGCGCGTTCGGCTTCGCCAACATGGTCTGGTACTGGTTCGACAAGAATGCCCCAGTTGTCGCCTGGATTGGCGAGACGGATCCGCCGTATTACTGGCTGGTGCTCGTCACCTGCCGCCTCTGGCTCCAGGTCGGGTTCTACATGATCCTGTTCATCGCCGCACTGCAGGAGATCGACACAACGCTCTACGAGGCAGCCCAGGTCGATGGGGCACGGATCGGCTGGTATACGTTCTGGACGATCACCTTCCCGCTGCTGCGCAACACGTCGATCGCGGTGCTGATGCTGAACTTCATCGCCGCCTTCCAGGCCTTCGATGAGTTCATCAACATCCTTGGCGGCGTTGGCTCGGTCGGGAACATCAGTCTCGCCCGCCCGCCACTGGTCTACCTCTACCAGATCGCGATCCAGCAACAGGATTACGGGCGAGGATCGGCTGGCGCCCTCATCCTGACCGCCATCATCATCGGCGATCACCCTGATCCAGGGTCGCCTCTTCGGATTCGGGAAAAAGGCATGAGCGCGAATTCCACTTCCTCCGACAGCAAATGGGGAGAACTGCAGCACCCCCGAAGCAGCAACAGCAAGTGGCTGACCTACGCTGGGATCCACGGTCCGCTATGTGCTGCTGATTGGCCTGGCGATCATTTTCATGCTCCCGCTCTACATGATCATCCGCAACTCGCTGATGACGCAGGCGGAGATCACGGCAATGGATGCCTGGCGGTGGCTGCCAGAAAACCCGCAATGGGGAAATTTCTCGAACGTCTTCGAGGATGACGCGATCTCGATGACGACCGGTCTCCGGGTTTCGGCAACTCTCGCGGTCATCAATCTTGTGATGCAAACCCTGTTCGCCTCGATGGCGGGATACGCGTTGGCCCGGATCCCGTTCCGGGGCCGCGACATCTTCTTCTTCCTGATCCTGCTCACCCTGATGATTCCGGGCGCTGTCACCTTTGTCCCAACTTACGTGGTGGTGTCTGAGCTGGGCGGGATCAACACGCTCTGGGGCATTGTGGTGCCAGGATTGTTCAGCGCGTTTGCGACCTTCCTGTTCCGCCAGTTCTACCTCGACTTCCCAACCGAAATCGAAGAAGCGGGCCGCCTCGATGGCAATAGCTACTTCGGGGTGTACTGGAAGCTGCTGCTGCCCAACTCGATCGGGATCATGGCGGCGCTCGGTATCCTCAGCTTCATCTCCAGTTGGAACGCCTTCCTGTGGCCGGTGATTGTCGGGCAATCGCCGGAGACCCGGACCGTCCAGGTGGTCCTGAGCAGCTATCTCACGGCCCAGACGATCGACCTCACGAGGCTGTTCGCCGGGGCTGCGATCGGCGCGGCGCCACTGATCCTGGTCTTCCTCCTTCTCCAGCGCTACATCGTGCAGGGAGTCCGGATGTCCGGAATCAAGGGGTAGCATGAACACGAGGGGACACCGCGTCGTGGAGAGTCGTGGATTTTATGTGTAGGGGAGGACCTTGTGTCCTCCCGTTGCAACTGGGTATGACCGATGGATAATTCCCACAGGTTCCCATCCCGGAAACCTACCCGCCTCGCTGGGTTCGACTATGCGAATTGCGGAATGTATTTCATCACCATGCGTACCCAACACAAGGAATTGAGATTCGGCACCATCGAGGATGGCCTCGTTCAGCTCAACGAGGCTGGCGCGATGGTTTCCTCGTCATGGGAATCGAACGTTTCCCGATATCCTGGTGCAGCGCTCGACGTGTTCGTTGTGATGCCCGACCACATACATGCCATCGTGTTTCTTGGAACTGAACCAGACCAGCCGGAATCAGCGGCAACACTCAGCAGAGTCAATCAATCCTTCAAGTCGATTTCCACGGTCGAATACACGAGCGGTGTGCGGGCAGGCAGATTTCCGACATACAACAAGGTCTTGTGGCAACGTGGATTCCACGACAAGATTCTTCGAAGCGATCGAGCGCTTGAAGCTGCACGAGCATACGGTGAGGCAAACCCGGGGAAATGGGCGGAACAAAGGGATTGATCGAAGTGGCCTGTTCGATCCTGCGGAGACCTTCGGGAGGACACAAGGTCCTCCCCTACGAATATCCGTGGCAGCGCGTGCTCCCCTTCCCACCACAATCGCGGTCGGCTACGATATGTTGCAGAGGAGGACTTCACACGCATGCAATTATCCGGCGAATACACGTTCAAGGCGACTCCGGAACAGGTTTATACGCTCATGCAGGATCCGGACACGCTGATGGCGTGCCTGCCGGGCTGCGAGCGACTCGATCTCATCGGAGAAGACGAGTACACCGCCACGATGACGATCGGGGTGGCCATGATCAAGGGCAAATACGAAGGCCGCGTCAAGATCAGCGACAAGATCGAGCCGACCTCGTTCCGGATGTTCATCGAAGGCAAGGGGCCGCAAGGCCAAGTCTCGGGGGATGGACTGATCGAGATCAGCCCCCTGGACGGCGGAACACTCGTCAAGTGGTCCGGCGATCCGCAGATCCGCGGAACGCTCGCCCGCGTTGGCAGCCGGGTGATTCAACCCGCCGCCAAAATGATCGTCGGGCAGTTCTTCAAATGCCTCGAAAAGACCGCAACCACCACCGTAACCCAGCCGTCCTGAACCATCCTGGTTCGCGACCAGCCAAATGCACCGGCTCGCTGCCGGGGAGAACATGTCCATGTCCGAAACGATGACTGTCACGACCACGATCAACGGCAAGGAGCGCACCGCGAATGTGGAGCCGCGAACACTTGCTCGTTCATATGCTCCGCGAAGAGCTCAGCCTGACCGGCACCCACACGGGCTGTGAAACCGGCCAGTGCGGCGCCTGTACCGTTCATCTCAACGGCGATGCGGTCAAGAGCTGCATGGTGCTGGCAGCGCAGGCCGATGGCCAGGAGATCACGACGATCGAAGGCGTGGCTCCCAGAGGCACCTTGCACCCGATCCAGCAGGCATTCTGGGAAGAAGCATGGTCTCCAGTGCGGATATTGCACCCCAGGCGTGATCATGTCCTCATTGGCGCTGATTGAGGAGAACCCTGATCCGACTGACGAGGAGATCCGGCACGCGCTGGAAGGCAATATCTGCCGCTGCACCGGGTATCACAACATCGTGATCGCCGTCCGCGAAGCCGCCACCCGGATTGCCCGCGGCGATCAGCCGCAGGCGATTCGCTAGCGTCCCTCGCTTCCGGCCATCTCACGGATTGGATTGACATGTATCCCTATCCATTTTACTACCATCGCCCGGAACTCGATCGACGAGGCTCTCAGCCATGCTCGCCGAGTTCGGTGACAGCGGGAAGTTGCTCGCCGGTGGGCACAGCCTGCTGCCGGTCATGAAGCTCCGGCTCGCCCAGCCCGAGCACCTGATCGACATCACCGGCATCGACCGACCTGAGCGGCGTTCGACTCGAGGGCGATGTGATCGAGATCGGGGCACTCACCACGCACCATGACCTCGAGACGACACGACCTCTTGCCGAGGGTGCAGGGCTGCTCGCCGAAATCGCCCATGTCGTGGGCGACCAGCAGGTGCGCAACCGGGGCACGCTCGGTGGTACGCTTGCGCACGCCGATCCGGCCGCGGACTATCCGGCAGGAGTGCTGGCGCTCGATGCCGTAATCGTGGCCCGGGGCCCGAATGGCGAGCGCACGATCCCGATCGACGAGTTCTTCCTCGGATTCCTGACTACCGCGCTCGAGCCGGACGAACTCCTGACCGGCGATCCGGCTTCCGGCACTGGGAAGCAAACACGGGTTACCGCTACGAGAAGCTGGCCAATCCGGCGTCTGGCTATGCGATCGTCGGTGTGGCTGCGGTCGTCACGCTGGATGCGGCCGGGCGCGATATCCGCAGCGCGGATCGGGATCACCGGGGCCGGCGATGTCGCCTACCGGCCACATCCGTGGAGCCGGCACTCATCGGCAGCACTCCCGACGAAGCGTCGGTGAAGGCGAGCGCGGCCGAATCGGCGGTCGATGGTGTCGAGTTGCTGGCGGACATCCATGCACCGGCCGAGTATCGTGCCCGGGTCACGAAAATCTCGTTCGCCGGGCGGTGCTCAAGGCAATCGAGCGCGCCGAGCAGTTTTGCGGGCGCTCAATAACCAGGCAAATCCCCTGCAACCGTCAACGAATGAGGGGCGATCCTCCGTGAACGCCCCTGATCGCTGCCATACCAACATTCTGGTTGACACAAGGATCCTCCCCTACGTTCCTGGCGCTCGCGGTGGGCGTTGACCAGCATTGCAGTGGCGAATTCCTTGCGCCGGAAGAATGCCCGGATTTCCTTCCAGAGTTCCGGTTCGTTACGACCGATCTCCAGCAGGCGGTCCGAAAAGACCACGTCGCCGCGGGCTCGCAGTTCGGTCATGAATTCCGTCGACATCAACTCGGCAAGGTAGACCGGACCGATGTCGCTGAACTTTTCCTGGTAGTAGGCAATCAGCCGGCCGATATCCTCGGCATCGAGCGGCTTGCCGTCGTCCGACCCGAACGCCCCGCGCCAATCGACCGCGATCAGGAACTCATCGAGCAAGGTGACTTCTTCGCCCTGGCGGATGCGTTCGAGCAGGGCGTCGATTTTGCCACGGTCTACCGGGAGCTCATGGGGGTTTCCGGTCTAAGTCGCTGCCGTTCGGTTTTGAAGTCAGATCGCCGGCTGTGTGACTCTGAAAAATGAGCTCTGGTATCGCCGTTCAACTTCTCGCTCCTGGGATGCCAATTCGTGAGGGAATCTGCGTCCGCGGCAATCCGATCGGCAGTCATCCTGCCGCTTCATTTCCAGACACTACCACGAATCCGGGCTCGCTTCCCGATCTTTGTTAGGATTAGCGCGGCGCAAGCCATGCAGTGGTCACCTCCAAGGGAAACCATCCGGCGCGCTGCCGCGTCGGAGTAGTGAGGCGCGTAGCCCACGAATCGTGTGGCGCCGCTGCATCGTGTATCACCTACCGCAGTGCCACATCCCGCAGTTTCGTCATCGGCACGCAAGGGAGTATCCCGCCGCATGACCCATGGTCGCATCTCACGCGCCAGCCTTCGCCATCCCGACGCCAAGCGGCGCGCCGCCAAATACGGCAATACCCGATTCGGGCAACGCGGTCGGCCGCTGCCGCCCCACCTGATGCCAGGGATTACCGGACGCGACAAGAAGTCGGCAGTTCATGGGCGGCCCGATCGGCATCCTGACGACGCTCGGCGTCGTTGCCGTCGTGTTCGGCATCATCTTCATCGTGGTCACCGTCATCAGCGCCACTCTCGGCGTGATCGGCACCAAGGCGCGCGTACGAGGACGTCAACGAGGACCTCCCGAATGCCGCCGCGGTTGCCGTCGACACCTTCCAGACCACCACCATTTATCGACCGCAACGGCGTGCTGCTCCAGGAAGTCGACAACCCGAACTATGGCTGGCGAACCTATGTGCCGATGGACCAGATGTCACCGACGAGTTCATCAATGCCACGGTAGCGGCCGAAGATGCCACGTTCTGGACCAATGAGGGTGTCGAGCCATTCGCGATCGTGCGCGGCGCGTTCATCAATGTGTCGGGCTCGGGCAGTTCCGGTGGGTCCACAATCACCCAGCAGCTCGTGCGGGCGATCTACCCCGACCAAATCAGCGCCCTCGACATCAGCTACACGCGCAAGGCGCGCGAGGCGCTGGCAGCGGTGGCGCTCGCCCAGCAGTATTCGAAGACAGACATCTTCACGATGTATGTCAACCAGATCTACTACGGCAATCGAGCCTATGGCGTGGAGGCAGCCGCCAACACCTATCTTCGACAAGCACGCCGTAGAGCTCACGCTTGCGGAATCGGCCTTCCTGGCCGGGCTGCCACAATCGCCCTCCTACTACGACCGACAATTTCGACCAGGCCAAGATCCGCCAAGCTACGTGCTCGACCAGATGGTCAAATATCGCTACATCACGCGCGACGAAGCCGAAGCCGCCTGGAACGAACCGATCGACGTCATCAACGACCGCAGCCGGCGCGGTCGCTTGCAGCTCCGCACTTCACCGAGTATGTGCGCCAGTACATCATCGAGAACTATGGCGAGGAGGCCCTCTACGGCGGTCTCGAAATCACGACCAGCATCGACCTCGAACTCCAGGCCCGGGCGGAACAAATCGTCGCCAACGGCGTCAGTCGAATGACCGAGTTCGGCCGGAACAACGGCGCGATGGTGGTGATGGTGCCCTGGAGTGGGGAGGTGCTGGCCATGGTCGGCTCGGCCGACTTCAGCAACGCCCTGATCAACGGCGAGGTGAACTATGCCACCAGCCTGATCCAGCCTGGATCATCGATGAAACCCATCGTCTATGCCGCTGGCATTCGAGCAAGGCTCAATCCAGGCTCGGTACTGATGGATGTTCCAACCGCAATGGGAAGCACCCGGCGAACGAGCCCTATGAGCCGCAGAACTACTCCGGGCAGCTTCTACGGCGCGATCTCGGTCCGGGAAGCCCTGGCGAACTCGTTCAACATCCCGGCCGTCAAGGCCACCGAGTACGTGGGTGTGCAGGGTGTGATGGACACTGCGCGGGACATGGGCCTGGTCGACAGTCTCGAGCAGGATGCCGGCTTCTATGGCCTCTCGATCGGTCTCGGCGCCGCAGAAGTGCAGTTGCTGGAGCACACCAATGCCTACGCCACGCTTGCCAACAATGGCACCAACGTCCGACGCATCCGATCATCGAGATCAAGGACAGCCAGGACAACGTGCTCTATTCGCTGGACGATGAACAAATCGCGGAGGATTCCACCCAGGCGATTCCGGCCGGAAACGCCTATCAGGTGACGTCGATCCTGACCGACAATGATGCACGCGAGATGATTTTCACCACGAACAACCGATTCGGGAATACCCAGGACGAACTCGGTCGGCCCACCGCCGCCAAGTCCGGCACCACCGATGAGTGGAAGGACCTCTGGACGATGGGCTACACCACTGATGTCGCGATCGGGGTCTGGGTCGGCGTCAGCGGTGGGGCAAACACCGTTGCCTGGAGCCGCTCGATGGCATCCAGGCCGCTGGCCCGATCTGGCAGAAAATGATGCGGGAGGTCCACAACGATCCGGAGTTCGCGGCACTTCTCTCGGGTCCTGATGGCAATGCCGTGCCCGAAGAGTTCCCGGTGCCGGAGGACGCCTACGAGGGTGAGATCTGTGCTGTAACCGGCCACAAGCCCGGAACCGGCGAGACTTCCGAAGAATGGCTGGTTCGTGGTCAGGGGCCAGATCAGGCGTGTGGCGACGTCACCGACTGGGAGCGCAAGCAGCTGGAAGAGGCGATAGCGGCCACCCGCACGGCAACGCCCGCTGGTCAGGCGACGCCGTCAACAGCATCGCCCGCTATGCCCAGGCCGTCGGCGTCGGCGGCATCAGGGTCCAGGAAGACGAACCGGAGGAATCATCGAATGGCAGTGGCGAATCGAATGGCGGCGACGAACAAGTCGTACCGATTGAGCAAGTCGACAACCAACCTGACGATCCTCCGGTAGAGGAAGAGCCACCTCAAGAAGAGGAACCGCCACCGGCGGAGGAGACTCCGCCGCCAGAAGAACCAGAACCGACAGTGTCATCGAACCGGCGTAGTGCACCACCAGAAAGAAACGGGCCGGAAGGTGAACTTCCGGCCCGTTTCACATTCGCATTGCAGACAGTCACGTCGGCACATGCCGGTGAGCAGGGCCGATACAAGACCGGTTACGACCATGCGCCATCGCAGTGAATTCAGACGATCAGGCTTCCGTCTCGACGTCGGCAACCGCCTTCTGGCGACCGCGCCGCCGGGGTGCGCTTCCGGCTTGACGTCGTCGACACGCACTCCCGCGCCCCGGCGGCGGCGACGTGTGAGACGCGTTCGCTGGCTTACCGAACCTTCTGGCGGCACCACCGGGGCTCCCTCAATTGGCGTCGATAGCACGATGCTGGTCGAACACCTGGCGCCGGCATCTGCCAGCTCGTCAATCAGCAGTTCGAGTTCTATCGTCGAGGATACGTGGACCTTGACGATGTAGGAGTGGTCGCCAGTAATCCGATAGCAGGCCTCAACCGATGGCTCTGACCGCAGGCGATTCAAGAACACGTCGTGGTGTCGGCGATCGACATCGATCGAGATCAACGCCGTGAGCGGACGTCCGATGGCGGCGGGATCGACCACGGCCCGGTATCCGGCCAGCACACCCCGTTCCTCGAGCCGGCGGACGCGCTCGATCATGGCAGGGCTGGACAATCCCACACGCTCGGCCAGAGCCTTCATGGTCAATCGACCATTGCCTTGAAGTTCAGAAAGTATGCGCTCGTCCAGCGTATCTATCGATGAGACGGGAGACTTCTCGTCATTTTTCGTTATCACTTGCATGGGAACCAGCAATCCTCTATCGATCGGCAATGTCGTGACAGCCCAGTACCGTGGGACACGTTACCAACTCCTCAGTCTACTTGTCCGGAATAATGATAGCAAGAGTGGTATGTGGCCTTTTGTAATCCCGTATGGGTATTTTACGTTAATGTGTTGAAGCTTTGGAACAAGCAGGTTCAGGCGGCGCTGGTTTTGCGGGCTCGGTCGCCTATTTCGGGATTGTTGGCCACCACAAGAGCGGCCACTACCAGGCGCCGTCGCCTGTGTTCGGCGACACACCCTAGCGAGTTGCGACGGCCCGCTCGATTGCGCTGGCATGGGCAGCGTCCTCGATCACATTGCCAAGGGGCGCCAGATCATCGCTTCCGTAGCGATGGCGAAGCCCGGCGGCCAGAAGCCAATCGGTGAGCACCGGGTTCTTGGGAAGTAGCGATCCATGCAGGTAGCAACCAATGGCATGCTTGTAGATGACCCCTTCGGTGCCATCCGTGCCGTTATTGCCCCGGCCAACGCGAACCTTGCCCATCGGCGTGGCAGATCCGCCAAGGTGGGTCAGCCCACTGTGATTCTCGAATCCGACCAGGGTTCCCCATTGGGAGTCGATCACGACGTTGCCGATGAACCGCTCCGGCCCAGCCGTGGATTCGACATCGAAGAGACTGATACCAGGCAGTGGCTCGGCGTCGTGAGGGCGATACTCATGGCCCAGCAACTGGTAGCCGCCACAAACCGAAAGGAGTGCAGCGCCATTCTCGACTGCCATTCGGATTGCCTCACCCTTGGCGCCAACCAGGTCCCGAGAAACCGCGATTTGCTCCTGGTCCTGACCGCCGCCAAAGAAGAAAATGTCCGTATCCGCAGGAATCGGTTCCCCAAGTTCGACTTGGCGAACGTCGGCGGCGATGCCACGCCATCGCGCCCGCTGGGCGATCGCCAACACATTGCCACGATCCCCGTAAATGTTCATTTTGGCGCCATAGAGCCAGGCAATGGTCAGGGTTCGATCCATCATGAGTATGTCCCCGAATTACTGTTGCCAGAAGGTTTCGACGGCGCCTCGATCGGCCAGCGTCTTCCGAATTTCGAGCATAGCGGTATAGGTCGGCAAAATATAGCCCTGCTCGCCTTCCGGAATCCGATCGACGAAGCCATCGAGCCCGGCAGTGAGTTCAAGTGGCAAAGCGTGTATCCGAGACTCATCAACACCGGCGTACTTCAGACGGTTGGACATGTCCGGTCCTCGCAATCCGGTGGTGCTCAGGGTTCCCTCGCCATTGGCGAGGAGTTCGAAGTCGACATCCCAGAGCCAGGAAACATCCCGGCCATCGGCGTGCTGGTCGTTGATCGCGATCAGTGTCGGAACCGTCAGTCCACCCGTTTCGGCGGTCAACATTCGGAGCACTTCGTTGAATCCGGTCGGGTTTTTCACAAGTGCGAGAGTCAGTTGACGGTCACGGTAGGTGACGCGTTCGATCCTCCCGAATGCCGATCGGAACTTGACCAAGGCCGTGTTGACGGTCCGTTCCGGCACACCCAGGCGTCTCGTGGCGGCGACCGCGGCGAGCGTATTGTAGGCGTTATACAACCCCGGCACGCCAATCGAGTAGCGTTCCGATTCACTCCCGCGATCGATCGTCAACGCCAACGACTCGACGCCATCGAGCTCGACTTCGCTGCCAGCCACATCGAGACGCGGACGCGCCTCGCCACACGACGGGCAATACCAATCGCCAAGATGCGAAACATAGAGCGCCTTGTATGCAAGGTTAGCCCCGCAGGCAAAACAGATTGCCGCATCCGCCGCATGCGGGAGCGATTCCAGCGTATGCCTGCGCTCGTTCATGCCGAACGCCACGCGCTGGCACGGAACACCCTGCATTACAGCCGTGAGTCCGGGATCGTCGGCATTGAACACCATGATCGTATCGGGATCCAGGGTGGCGAGGGACGACTTCCACATCCGGGCAATCGCATCGAGCTCGCCATACCGGTCGAGTTGGTCCCGGAACAGATTGTTCAACAGGATCAACCGGGGTTTGACCAGGCGAACGACCTCCGGGAATGCGGCCTCGTCGGTTTCGATCACCGCAATATCCCCGCCTGGATTTCCGGCAATCGAGGCCTGGGAAGCAAAGGCGCTCACGACTCCCCGGACGAGATTGGAGCCGGATCGATTGTGGACCACGGTCTCGCCGTTGGCGACGAGGATATCGGCGATCATCCGGGAGGTCGTGGTCTTGCCGTTGGTGCCGGCCACCACGATTGCCCCATGCGGGAGCCTGGCGGTCAGCTTGGTGAGCATCCCTGGGTCGATTCGTTCGGCGATCAGTCCAGGAGCAGAGGTTCCCCCACCGCGACCGAGCTTGCGGATGCCAAAGGCCGTAGCCTTGGCGGAAGCAAGGCTGACCGACAGCCGGAGACCGGAAACCGAAATCGTCCTAGTCATTGGCAACAACCGCCACGTAAACCACCGTCAGGTCATTGAAGTTGCTGACGCCTGGCCGCACCTGAATTTCCAGCGTATCGGTTTGGGAATTCACCACGGGCTCGCCCAAAACTTGCCCTATCGGGATGTTCGGCGGAACCTGGCGGGTTTGCGTGTCGGTTGATTCCGACGTCACCACCCATTCGCCTTCCTGGGGAGCGTGCTCGGGTTGCACATGCAGGAGCGACAGATAGCCACCGTGTTGCCATTGGCCATTGACAATCCCTTCGCCACGCGAATCCTGGAGCATCGCCCCGACACTTTGACTGGCATCGATGATCAGCATCACCTTCGAGGTTTGCTGGCTCACCTCGACCACCTGTCCGACATAGTAGTGCGGACTGACGATGGCCATGCCCTCGCGAATGCCATCGTCCGATCCGACATTGATTGTGACAAACATCTGGAGGCCGGATGGATCGCGGGCGATCACGTTGGCCATCGTGAGATCGATATCCGGGTATCGAGCCTCAACCTCCTGCATCTGCCGAAGTTGCTCGAGCTCAACGGTGTCCGCCTTCAATTGGCTGTTTTCCGCGATAAGCGCGTCTCGCTCTTCGGTTACCTGTTCCAGTTCAGCCTCAAGCTCCGATTGCCGATCTCCACGGTCGACCACCCGGTAAAAGGCTGACGAAACTGGAGAGACGATTTCATTGAGGCCACTTCGGATCGGGTCCAGCGTGCTCCGGCGATCGAGCATAATGAAGCTGCCGCAAATCACGACAAACACGAGGATGACCCCCAGCACCCGTCGGAGGGAGATTGTGTTCATCGGTGGTTACGCCCCCGATGAACGCGCAGCGTGCGCCATGGTGCGGTCAGCATGGAGGAACGCCTCCTGATCGATGCATTTTGTGAGGCTCTTCCTTCCGAAGATGCGGGCGAGGCCCGGAAATGACCAGCCAACGAGCCTGGTCATTTCCGGACTAGCGCCTGATTTCGCGGCCACTGGCGAGTGCGCGTTGATACAGATGCAACGCCTCGGCAACGCGTCCGGTGCCACGAGCCACACAGGTGAGGGGATCTTCGGCTCGATGCACCGGCATTCGAAGTTCGCTCTGGAGGCGACGATCGAGTCCCATCAGCAACGCTCCACCACCGGCGAGGGTAATGCCATGTTCCATGATGTCTGCCACAAGCTCCGGTGGCGTTTCCTCGATCGCGACTTTCACCAGCTCGATGATCGTGTTCACGGGTTGCGAGATGGCGTCGCGCAGCTCAACCGAGCTGACTTCGACCGACTTTGGCAGTCCGGTAAGCAAGTCGCGACCACGCAGCGGTACGCGCACTTCCTCTTCCAACGGGTAGGCCGATCCTGCGGCAATCTTGGCATTTTCCGCCGTCCGCTCGCCGATCACCAGATTATGGTCACGCCGGGCGTACTGGATGATCGCGTCGTCGATTTCGTCGCCAGCGACGCGAATCGAATGGTTGACAACGATGCCGCCGAGCGAAATCACGGCAACCTCGGTTGTGCCACCGCCAATGTCGACGATCATGCTGCCGACTGGTTCGTTGATCGGGAGACCGGCGCCGATCGCGGCCGCCATCGGTTCCTCTATCGTGTAGGCCTCACGGGCTCCGGCGGAAAGCGCGGCGTCCTTGGCTGCTCTTTTTTCGACCTCGGTCACACCGCTCGGAATGCCGATCACCACCCGTGGGTGGGGCGCCATCAGGCGCTGGAGGTGAACCTTGCGAATGAAGTGGTGGAGCATCATCTCGACTGTGTCGAAATCGGCAATTACACCATCCTTCAACGGGCGAACCACGATGATTGAATCGGGCGCCTTGCCGTACATGGCCTTGGCTTCCATGCCAACCCATAGCGCCCGTTTGGTTTTGGCATCGATCGCAACCACGGATGGCTCCGAAATGACGATACCCTTGCCCCGGACATAGACCAATGTGTTCGCGGTGCCGAGGTCGATGCCGAGATCTCTGCTGAAGAATCCAAAGAGCGTCGAAAGCGGACGAAACAAGGCCAAGGCCCTCCGCTACATCGGTCATGTGCCATTGCGTGAAGCTGACCGGTTGGAGCTATGTGTAAAAGGAGAAAGGATCGCGAGTGGAGATATTCGCCAGTTCGAGCGTGGATTCGATGCCCATCCCACTTGACGATCCATGACCGGTAAACCACTCTACCGGGGCGCGCGATCACAAGCCGAATTCCGTGCTGTGCGCCCGAAAACCGGCGGTGCTGTGCCGCCCCTGGGTCGGCGCGAGTATAGCATATCGATCCTGTTCAACTCGATTTTCGGGCCGTCTCGTTGGGCCGCAAACGGCCATCAAATGACCATTCGCACCAGGAGAAGACGTTCAATGAGCATTCTGTCCGAGTCTGTCGCCAAAAGTGATCAGGCAACCTGGCCATCCGTATGCGCCGCAATCGCGGCGGCGCCACCGACCACGAAAATCGGCGTCTCGATTCGCGATCTCACAACCGGCGCTACATTTGGCAATCAGGATAGCCTGGTCTTCCCTGCCGCCAGCACGATCAAGATGGTGATCCTGATCGGTCTTGCCCGCGCGTTCGATGAGGCCCGATTGCAGCCGGCCGACAAGGCTCCCGCGCTTGCATCCCAGAAGGTAAGTGGAAGCGGCGTCCTGAATTGGCTCGAGACCGGGTTGGAATTGACATTGCAGGATCATGCCTGGCTGATGATTGCGATTTCGGACAACACGGCCTCGAATGTGTTAATCGATGCGGTCGGGATTCCGGCGATCCAGGAGGTGCAGCATTCACTGGGGCTGGTTTCGACCTCGCTCAATCGCCGTTTCCTGGGCCGCCTTCCCGCCGATGGCGAACCAGAAAACGTCGCCTGCGCCAGGGACTTGACCACCGTGCTGACGGCTATAGTGGATGGCACCGCGGCCTCGCCAGAACGCAATGCATGGATGCTGAACCTGCTCGCCGACCAGCAGCACACCAATCGGCTTCCCCGCCACCTGCCCGAAGGCGTTACATTCGCCGGCAAGAGCGGCAGCCTCAATCGCCTCTCGCACGACGCCGGTCTCTTGCGCGGCCCAGGCGATTCGGCGATTGTGGCCGTGCTGACGCAGGGATTCAACGATCCGTATGAGGCGGACGCCTTCATCGGCACGGTCGGGACCGCCGTGGTTGACGATCTAAAGCTTGGCTGATATGCCAACACGGGCGGAGCAAACGGAATGAGCAACCCTGCCAATTCCTCGAATTCGGGTGGTGGGTGGTATGTAAAGCCCCCTGTCCGAGCCAATGTATGAAGGAGTTCCTGTGAAAATCACGCGCGCATCCACATGGATCGTCGGCAATCCCTGGAAAAACTGGCTCTTCGTGCGGCTCGATACCGACCAGGATGGTTTGTACGGAATCGGCGAGGGCACCATCAACGGATTTGCCAAGACCACCGAAGCGGCGGTCCACGAACTGGCCCATCGTTACGAGGGGTTCGACCCCTTCCAGATCGAGACCATCCTCCAGCGGATGTCGCGCGATCTCTACACCGAGGGCGGCCAAATTCACATGAACGCGGTTGCCGCAATCGAAACCGCCTGCTGGGATATCATCGGCAAGGCGACCGGTCGTCCAATATACGACCTGATCGGCGGCCGCTATCACGAATCGTTGCCGACTTACGCAAACGGCTGGTACGCCGGACCACGGACCCCGGAATCGTTCGCCGAACGGGCCCAAATGGTGATTGACCGGGGTTACAAGGCACTTAAGTTCGATCCATTCGGTGCCGCCTGGCGCACAATGTCGCCGGTCGATCGGCATCTCTCGATCGACATTGTGCGAGCTGTTCGCGAGACGGTTGGTTCGGATGTGCAGATCATGGTCGAAGGTCACAGCCGGTTCAGTGTCTCGGAAGCGGTCTATGTCGGCGATGCAATCGCCGAGTTCGAGCCAACCTGGTTCGAAGAACCGACCGCCCACCAGAACATCGCTTCCACGGTGGAGGTCGCGCGCAAGCTCAACATTCCCGTCGCCACTGGCGAGAGCTACGCAAGCGTGCACCAGCACGCCGAATTGCTATCGCACAACGCAGTCCACATCATCCAGCCGGAACCGGGCAATATGGGTGGCATCTGGCGCACCCGGCAAGTCTGCGCGATGGCCGACGCCTACTACGCCGTCGTGGCGCCGCACAACGCGCAGGGGCCGATTTCGACGGCAACCTGCATCCAGATCAGCACCTCGTGCCCGAACCTGCTCACGCAGGAGCTGTTCGACGACTTCAATGTGTCGTGGGAAAAGGACCTGGTAACCAGCCACGCGGAAGTGATCGACGGCCGTCTCCAGATTCCGGATGGGCCGGGTCTCGGTGTTGACCTCAACTGGTCCGAGCTGGAGAAGCATCCGTACCAGTCTTCGAACTTCCTGCCGCTGTTTGCGCCAGGTTGGGAACGGCGCGAGGGCGAAAAACGGGTCGATTGAGCGAATCGGGAGGGCGCATGTGCCCTCCCGGATTGGTGACGCCCACCACAAAACCGGCCACTTCCGGAATGAATCCTTGGAATGTCGCGGAGTTTGCTCCGCCCGTGGCTTCCCGACAGGGATGGTTAAGTCGTTGGGCGACGCGCACCGCCAGATGGCTCACACCTTCGACCGGAGTAGGGGGGAAGCACGTTCTCGTAGAGGAATCTCCTGTGGATTCCCGAGGATTTCACCTGCGGGCACCTTCGGGAAGGCCCGCCCCACAGATCCAGCGGGGCGGACCCTCACCTGAAAAACGAGGTGTGTGTCCATCGGGAAGACACAATGTCTTTCCTTGCAAGACAAGTCGGACTGCAGCCGGGTGGTGTACAACTGGCATCTCACATTCGGATGCGGTGTGCGTTTTATTCCCAGTCAGATCGAATCTCGATTGATCGATTCGCTCCGGCACGGCACTTCGGTACGGTACCTACCGATCGTGGCTACGCGGTCAGAGGGCAATCATTTTTGTGAGCGACATGAGCCTGCCTCTGGAACCCGTCTCGCGGGGGGCGCCTCCCCCGGACATGCATTCGACGTCGGCTTCCGCCACCGAGGCGAGACATTGCCTCTTCACCTCATTGATCGACCGGTTTGGCGACGAGATATTTCGTTTCTCGTACCAGCTCACGGGCAATAGTCCCGATGCCGACGATCTTTACCAGGAAACGCTGTTGAAGGCCTTCAAGGCGTTCGACAGGTTGCCGCCCGATGCGAATCACCGGGCATGGTTGTATCGCATCTGTTCCAACACCTTCATCAGCGATCGACGCAAGCATGGTCGCGTCGCCCCGATGAACGATGTACTCGCGGAAACACTCACGGCAAGTTCCCCGGACACGGCGACCACGCTCGATGCGCGCGACCTGCTCCGGGACGTCGAGCGATTCGTCGACACGCTTCCTCCGAAACAACGGGTGGCACTGGTGCTCCGCAAGCATCACGAGTACGGCTACGCAGAAATCGCGACCATTCTCAATAGTTCAGAAGCGGCCGCTCGTGCAAATGTGCACGAGGCGTTGACCAAGTTGCGTGGCGCCTTCGCGCACCGGATGGAGGTCTGAGTCATGGGCCAGCACGATCTCCCGCGTCGCACCTTCAATACCAACGGCCTTCATCACGAACCTCCCTCCGATCCACTCTTCGACCTCACCACGGACCAGTTCATGAATATTTCAACCGATCCTGCCCAGCCCGTCCCGCCCCACGGCCAGAGCACCATTCCTTTCAACCTTGCCGCCCAGGCCACGAACCCGAACGTCGATGAGTGCGATATTGCTGAGGCGGTCATGCCAGACTTGGTCATCGGCGATCTCGCTCCAGACGACGCCGATTGGGTTCGCAATCACACGATCACCTGCAACTACTGCGCGAATATCCTGCATGGCCTGGAACACGTGTGCTCATCGCTCGATGAATGCGCCGAAGATGTTGCCCAGCGGATGCCCCGCCGACGACCATCGGCAACTGTCTGCCTCGGCATTCCAGAGGCCCGTTACGGCTTTATGGAAACGCCGGTTGGCGACGTGCTGGTGGCAGCAAGCGACGATGGTGTCGTAGAAGTGAGCTATCTCGAACACCACGGCGCCTTCGAATCGCTTCGCGAGCTGGAACGTCGCGGATACCTGGTCTACGAGCGCCAGGACACCGTGCGCCCCGTGATCGATCAGTTGGCCGAATACTTCGACCATGAGCGCCGCGTTTTCGACCTGCAATTCGACCTCAGCGGAGTCACTGATTTCACCCGCGCCGTGCTCGAAGCGACCACCCGGATTCCGTACGGCAAAGTCCGCACCTATGGCGATGTCGCCAACGAAATCGGCAAGCCCAAGGCTTCGCGAGCGGTGGGCAATGCACTTGGGCGCAATCCGATCCCGGTGATCATCCCCTGCCACCGGGTGATTCTCTCCAGTGGCGCGATGGGTTGGTACACGGGAGGGCCAGAGATCAAGCGCGCCCTGCTCGGTATCGAGGGTGTTCCGTACGGCGCCCGCCAGCAATCAAACCAGCAATCACTGAGCCTGGAGATCTGATCCGGAAGACGTATTTGTACATCTGCATACCCAGCGGGTCCAGCTTGCTCCGCTCGGTTCCGACGGCCACTACCATTCGACAAGACCCAACTCGGCCAGAGTTGCCCGCGTGACCGGGCACATATCGGGATCGTCCCGGAGGACGTCGACCAGGAACTCCAGATCCGATGCCTCGTCGATGTCGAACGTCGGTTCGGTTTCCCGAATGCGCAATCCCTGCGCGCGACAGGCCTCGACGACTCCATCGGCCGCGGACGCGGTGCTCATCTGCACGCCTGACAGCACATCGAGTAACCCAACCATGCCGATCAGGTAATACCCACCGTCCCGGACACGGCCAAGCGCGACATCATATTCGTCCAGTGCGGCAAATGCATCGCCGATCGTCGCCCAGGCCAGGTGTGGCGAATCCGAGGCCATCAGCACCGTGCGGCAATAGTCGTGCTCATGGCTCCAGCGCAACAGATTGGCCTGGCGGGTACCCCAATCCGGTCCGTCCTGCGGCACGAAAAGCGTGTTGCACGGGATTGGACGACCTGTGATTTCTTTCAGGTCGTACCGAAACTCACGTTCCGGTGGCGAATAGGTCCAGGCCAGGTCCCAGGTTCGTGTACGAGCACGATCCTCGGAGTCGAATCGATCCGCGAGATCACGCAGGAAGGCACGGTAGAGCGTCGCGGCGGCGTCCATCCCGATCGAATCGCCGAGGCGGGTCTTCGTCTGGCCGGAAATCGGCGCCCGCGCGGCAATCATCAGTAACGCTCGGTCACAGCGTGAAATCGGTTTACTCATGGGCTGGTTGCCGGGGGAGGTCGGCTGGCAGGGGTAGCGTGTCGCGTTTGGCGCGGACGATCGCCAGCATGATCCGGTATCCAGCCTTGATCGAAGCCCGGAGATTGCCGCTTACCTTCGATTCACCCGCTGCGCGCTTCCGATAGGACACGGGGACTTCGGCAACCACGAGTCCTGTGCGGGCAGCCCGCGCAACCATTTCGATCGACCACCCGTAGGTCATTTCGCGCATTCCAAGCGCCAGGAGCTGTTCGCGGCGGATAACGCGGAACGGTCCGATATCGGTCATCCGGACACCGTAGACGAGCCGCAGCAGGCTGGTCGCCACCTTGTTGCCGAAGATTTGCTGCGGCAACATCGATCCGGGCTCGTGGCTGCCGAGGATGCGCGAACCGACCACCAGATCGGCCTTGCCAGCGAGCAGCGGGGCGAGCAGCAGCGGAAGCTCGGCAGGTTGGTCGCTGCGGTCGCCATCCATCAGCACGATGATGTCTGCGTCGGTCGCCCCCAGCACACCGGTCAGGCAAGCCCGGCCGTATCCCCGGCGTGGTTCGGGGACCACCGAGGCGCCAGCCGCTATCGAGTTTTGGGCCGTAAGATCGGTACTGCCGTTATTGGCCACGATCACCCTCGAGAGATTCACTGGCAATGCAGGATCGGAAGCAATCGCGAGGACTTCCGCCACGAGTCCGCCGATTGCCTCGGCTTCGTTCAGGCAGGGAATCACGACCACGGCGTTCGGTCGACGGTCGATTTCCTCCGTCATGACGTGCGATCCTTCACGGCCTGTTTGACGATATTGCGCTTTCGCAATCGCTTTTCGGCCGCGGAGAAGTAGTCCTTGATATCACCCTGTTTCGCGATCCACTCGATGTAGCGCCTGACCCCATCTTCCAGCGTCACCTGCGGCGCGTATCCGATCTCGTGCAGCCGGGAAATATCGCTGATCAGGGCCCGCATCTCGCCAGGCCGGAACTCGCCCCGTATCTCGGGCTCGATATCCTTGCCAAGCTGTTTCGCGAGAATTTCGGCGAGTCGGCCGATCTGCACCGCATTGCCGGTGCCGACGTTGAAAATGCCACCGTTCGCCCGATCGTCAATCGCGGCGAGCATATTCGCGCGCGCCACATCCTCGACGAACATGAGATCGCGCGATTGATGGCCGTCCTCGTAGACCACCGGCGGGAGGTCGTTCATCAACCGGGTACAGAAAATGGCGATCACCCCGGTGTACGGATTGAACAGCGATTGCCGGGGACCGTAGGTGCATGAATAACGCAGGGCCACGGTCGGCAGTCCGGTCGCACTCCCGAACGACATCACCAGGCGTTCCTGATCGGCCTTGCTGATCGCATAGACGTTCTCGCCTCCCATCGGGGCAAGTTCATCGGTCGCGGTCGGTGTAGACGGCTGATCGCAGGTCGGACAGTGGACCTCGAAATCGCCGCGTTCGAGTTGGGCAACGGGGCGGGTTTGGCCGTAAAAGTGGCCATGCTCCGGGCAGAGATAGGCGCCTTCGTTGTAGACGGCCTGAGACGAAGCAAGGACGAGCTTGCGGACCGGCAAATCCCGGTTCCGAATGGTCTCCAGCATCAGCGCGGTGCCGTAGGAATTGACATGGATGAACTTGGCGATCTCCGGCATGTATCCGCCGTATGCCGCCTCATGGAAAACGACATCGATGCCGTCCAGCGAGCGTACCCAATCGCTCCGGTTCCGCACGTCGCCCTTGACGAACTCGACCTCAACCGGAAGCCAATCCGGACGCCCATACGGGTGCGTCTGCCGCTCCAGCACGTCCAACACGCGCACGTCCCACCCCTCGGCCAGTGCGGCTTCGACAATGTGGGAGCCGATCAGCCCGGCTCCCCCGGTTACCAATGCGGTCGTTTTCTCGGTCATCTCGATCCCGTCCTTCATTGAGTCAAAGAGTGGTCGATGTTCCGGAGAAGTCATTCGGGCGGCCAGGGCTCGTCCCATTGACGAACCAGGTAGATGTATACCGGATCGTCTTCAAGCCACTGGTCGTATTCCCGTTTCTCGATCACCACATCGCCTCGTCGCCATCGCGGGTTCGTCGTGACCAGATAGCTGGAATCGGTTTGCTTGGCGTAGAAATAGACCCACCAGGGCGAACCAGGCGGTGAGACGCTTTTCGTGATGCCGAGATCGATCATGTCGGTGTGCAGGTAGTACCCATCCCAACCGGAACCGGCGTCGAGACGGTCATTCGGCACTCCGGCAGCATTGGCGTCTTCGGCCATCTCCCAGACGGCATCGAGATAGACGAGGTAGTCGCGTGTGCCAATCACCGAGACGACCCCAAACAGGACAACCCCCAACCAGGCAGCCGGTTGGAACAGCGCGGTATCGCGGATCGCCCACAGTCCAAGCGCGATCGTGAGCGGAATCAACGGCAAGAGGTAGCGATCCAGCGATCCCCCACGATGGATGTACTGATAGGATGGCGGAATCATCCCGATCATCTGCCAGATCGCGACCATGCCGATCAACCCGGCGGCGGTCCGCTCGGGCGTCAGGGCGTCGCCGATTCTGCGGCAGAGCAACAAACCCAGAATCACCACGCCAGACGCGGCGGCGATCGTCAGCCAGGTCCAGACCTGATCCCACTCGACGACACGGAGTCTCCCACCCGGGACATCAGCAGGGCCGAAACCGCCGCTGCCAAGGAACTGCGGAATGTACAACATCCGTCGGCCCTGAAAGGTGAGCTGGAAGAAACCGACCAGGAATAACCCAAGTCCGGCCAGAAACGTCCAGTACCCCCAAACGGAAGCGAAGAACAGCTGAACCGGTCGCCGGAACCCGGGCAGCACGGCGAGCGTCAACGGCAAGAGGAACAGGCCAAGGTACATCGCATCGAAAAACGGGATATGCCGGACCAGGAACCAGGTGCCGCTCCAGCCTTCGTCTATCGCCCGGTCGAGGAATCCTTCCTGGGTCGTGGGTTCATCGTCCACCCAGTACAGCCGCCAGACATAGTAGGCCAGCAACATCAACGCCGGAGCCAGGGTCACCTGCAATACCAACCGCAGGCTCCGCCAGTTGAACCAGAGCTGGCGGGCGACGAGCAGGTAGAGCACGACCGAGACCGGGATCAGGGCTCCCTGTTGGCGAATCCAGAACGCGTAACCGGCGCAGACCGAAGCCGCAATCACCATCCAGGGTGTTACCCGGTCCTGCCGCAATCCACGAAGGTAGAGGGCAACGGCGATCAGCATCCATGACGTGAAGTGCGGATCGGTCATGAAGGTGAACGAAAGGACGAACGAGAGGGGATTGAAGAGATAGAGGGCGATTCCGAAACTGGATCGGGAGCGCGATACCCCGAGCTGGCGCAGGATCGCATAGAGCGCAATCGCTCCAATACCCACCATCACCACGGTTGAGAGCCGCATCACGCCCAGGCTCATTCCGAAGGTCAGGGCGAACAGTCCACCCCACAGCACCTGACCAATCGACGTGGCGGCCACGACCGGGAACATCACCAGCTTGCCATCCTCATAGAGGATCTCGACGGCGCGGCTGTAGGCCCAATCATCGGTCGTCGCGAGATTCGTCATCGTCGGTACGATCATTGCGGCGATTGCGAACAAGGCAAGCGGAACAAGCACCGGCCAGTTAGCGACGATGGATTGGGCATACCTGGTCGCGTCGTGGCCTCGGGATTGCACCAAAGGCACAGCCGGCGGTTCAACTGGCGCGACGGTTTCGGTTACCGGTTCCTGGTCAGGCGAACGGTCGCTGCCTGGATACGGCGCCGGGCGAAATGGTGACTGGGCTGACGACATTGCAGGCAGTGGCGCGGTTTCGCTGGCTGAATCAGGGATTGTGGTCGACGCTGGAGGTTGATGTTCCTGGTTTGACGTCAATGCAATCCCCCAGCGCGTGATCTAGGCCAACGGCAAGAGGTGTTTCACCTCGTCAACGACAATCGGGCGCACGGTCGGCCACGAAGCCGCCGTATCAAGCGGGATCATATGATCACCGGGAATTTCATGATAGGCCATCAGGTGTGGAAACTCGTCGATCAATTGACGGGTGTGGCGAGGATTCACCACGGTGTCCTGATGCCCCTGGATCACCACCACCGGCGCAGTCACCCGGGATGCCTCGCGTCGACCAATGGCGCCGAATTTCCGGAGCTCGTCGATCACGGGCGCGGCGATACCCGTTTCATCGCGCATCGAGCGGACCATGTCGGGGTCATCGAGATTGAGGTCGGGAAGGGCTGCCTTGAACCACTCGCGTACGTACGGATCCTCGAAATCGAGGTGGGAAAGTGGCTTGAACTCCTTGACCACGCGTTTGGCGACCGGGAGCAGCACGGCCCGGCGATCATTGATCCTCCAGAATGGGGCGAGCAGCAACAGGAGGTCGGGGGCTCTTTGCACGGCCATCTGGATTGACGCCGCACCTCCCATGGAATATCCAACGAGGATCGTTCGCTCGTAACGCGACGTGTGTTCCTGCCAGCATTCGAGTACCGCTTCTCGCCAGATCGATGCAGTCATCGACGAGAGGTTCGCCATGTCGGTCGCCATCCCGGGATGCATCAGGGCATGGCAATCGGCTCCAAGGCCGTGCAACATCTCTGCGAGCGGACGCATATCCGGTGGCGAACCCGTAAATCCGTGAACCAGGAGGATACCGACACGGTCACAGTTTCCGGGCGGATGCTCCAGGGAAAACGGTCCAAACCGTGGATGTTTGTAGTATTCAATCACCGGCAGATCCCGATATCGTGACGGTCAACCACTGGATTTGTTTGCAACCTATCGTCGCGCAATCTTGCATCCGTTCTCCTGAGTGGACCGTCCATGCCAGATTGTCCCTCCCCCAAATGCCTTGGTAGGGCCGCGGAGCTTGCTCCGCCCGTCTTCGTGAACGAGGTACAACTTCCGTGCAAATCGCCCCGGTTGGGCAATTGAGCGCAGCGAGAGCACTCGACGACGAAGTCGGCGGCGGTGATGGCGACACGAGCGTCCACTAGCGCAGACCGGCTTCGCCAGGGGATTCTTCGCAAGCTCAGAATGACGACAGTTGAATGGGATCGCAAGGGACTCGACGGGTCAGACACCCTACTCGGTTTCCTCGGTGTTGCGAACGTTGGCCTTACCGCGCCAGGAACCATTGCCGGACGAGAATCGGCGTTGATAGCGGGAAGTTTCGCGAGGCGCGGTCCACGCCGCGGTTGGCTCGATCGCACCGACCGCGACAACCTCTTCCTCAATGAACGTTTCGTCGTCCTCGAACTCGGAATCGTCATCGGCCAATCCAGCAGAATCGTTCACCGGTTCAGACCATGTATCGTTTGCCAGGTTAGGCAGGGCCCGGATCACAAGCGGATGCTCGGTGTTGATCTCGGTCGTGACCAATTCCTGGCCCTGGCCGTTGATCGTCTGCCGCTTGGAGAGGACTCCCTTGCGCAGGAATTCCATGACCTTGGCTTCGATATGCTCGGATGGTAGCGAGTTCCGATCGAGGAACCGCCACAACGTACGGCTCATGTGACTCTGGGTAGGAACGAATCCGGGATGGAGTTGCTTGATATAGGTGTCGATCGCCTGGATAACGGCAATGTCCACATCGGCCGATTGGGACATTTCGAGAATGTCTTCTTCACCAGCAGCCGCCACCAGATCTGGACTCACCGAACCCGGGACGCCACAGATCACCACTCGTCGACCGAGGCGATTGCGCAGGGTGGTCACCAGGCGGATGAAATCCTTGTCCCCGGTAAAGAGCAGGAAGATCTCGATATCCGGGCGCACCAGCGCTGTGTTGATAATGTCGATAACGAGGTTGAGATCGGATCGCGAGGCCATTTTTTCACGGCCGTGTGAATCGGTTGTCCGCTTTGCCGGATAGTGATGGGATTCGAATCCCGCCACATCAAGCCGGGTCCGGGCCTGCAAGGGGTGTTGGTCGAAATCGGCATACGCCCGCGCCACGGACATCAATCCGTACTGCAATGCCTTGTCTCGCCAAACAATTGGATCAGGTTCCCTTCCGAATGAGTTGATAGTCGAATATCGAATATTCTCAAAATCCACGAATACGGCGACTTCCTTGGGATCTGCGTCGCCATTGCCAGGTCGAACCCCGGTTCCGTCTGAAACCATCAAGACCTCCGCTACACGTTACGAATCCAGTACGTCCATGCAATTGCCGATGATCACGACATCCCAATCGATGCGATTGATTGACAACCGCTCCAACGCGACGTCCCTATGTATACAAAGCGGGTGCGTTGTGCCTGGTCCGCCCAACCACCATATACGTTCTAAGAAACCGATGTCGCGCGTAGCACCAATCCGCGCGCGCATCCCACAACTCCGCCTATTCGCGTATCACAATGGAACCTGACGACACCAGCTTCCATATATCGAGTGTACCACTCGAAATCCGATGACCGTGTTCGCCGCCTCAGGCGCTGGCGGCGATCACGGCAGCCCCGACGACACCAGAATTGTCTCCAAGCCCGGCCCGCACGATCTCAACCTTTGCCCCGGCATTCGGGAACGCCTCGCGCCGGGTCACGGCCTCCGCGGTTTCGAACATCAAGTCGACCGATTCAATCACACCGCCACCGAGAATGATGCGCTGTGGGTTCTGGAAATTCACGATCGATGCCAGCGCGTAGCCCAGGAACGTGGCGGCGCTGGTGACGATCTGCACGGCAACCTCATCTCCCGAAAGGACCGCCTTGCGCAACACTCCCGACCGGATCGCGGAATTGCCTGGCGCGGCGGGATCGACATCGGGCAACAGGTCGCTCAGGATCGATGAGTGGCCGCGCCGCAGCTCGCCAAACAGGGCAGCGGTAATTGCGGTTCGCGACGCGTACGATTCGAGATGCCCGCGTCCACCGCAACCACAGATCCGGCCATCGACCTCAACCGTGGTGTGCCCCAGCTCGCCAGCGTTGCCCGTATACCCGCTGATCAACTGGCCGTTCTGGATGATCGCGCCACCGATGCCGGTGCCGACGAATATGCACACGAAATCGTCGATACCCTGGCCAGCCCCGAAACTGAGCTCACCGACGGCTGCGATCTGCACATCGTTGCGGATCGCGGCGGGAACGCCATAGCGTTCCTCGAGTCGTTGCGCCATCGGGAGATCAACGACCGACCGGCTGAGATTGGCGGTGCCGATCAGCAATCCGCGTTTGGCATCGACCTGACCCGCGATGCCAACCCCGATGCCCGCGATCGCATCGATTTTGACACCGGCATCCTCCATTGCGGCATCGCACGTGGAATAGATGCGTTTAATCAGGTCATCCGGGCCGTCATTGGCGCTGGTTCGCTTCTTGCCCGTGCCGAGAACTTCGCCGCTTTCCACATCGACAACCGCGGCCAATACCTTCGTGCCGCCGAAATCCACCCCTATCGCATGACGAGTCATAGACGAAATCCCTTCTCAATCTGTTGAAGTAGACAATACCTGGGTACGGTTGTAAAACGCGTCGACCACTGGTCCACATGCCTCGATTGCCTGGATCGAGTATGGCTGCAAATTGATCTTAATATGCCGGAATCCAAGCCCCTCGAGTTCAACCAGAACGGCAAGTTTCTCCTCGTCGGGCCCATTGAATACGTTGGAGGAGCCGCCTGCAAATCCTTCGGCCGCGAACCCGACGCCCACCGTCCGGATCACCGTCTCCGGGTCACGGCCCATTTCGGCGCAGGCAGTATCGAGTACTGCGACCTTCCGCTTCAGCGCCTCGGTATCGTTTCCCCACCCCGTGTTCCAGGCATCTGCGTACCGCGCCAGGATACCGAGCATGCGCGGTCCACTCGACCCAATCAGGATCGGTGGTCCGCCAGGACGAGGTCCTCGGGGCAGGTTCCTCGCCCGGTTCGCCTGGTAATACTGCCCCTGAAGATCCGCCTCGCCATCCCGGAGCAATCCGTGAATGATCTCGATCGCTTCCTCGAACCTCGTCACGCGAGGCTCGAACGGCAGCCCAAACTGCTCGTACTCCGGCTTGTTCCAGCCCGATCCCAGGCCCAGGATGAAGCGACCACCACTGATCTCATCGATCATCTCACTCATCTTGGAGATCACGCCTGGGTTGCGATAGGCGGTGCAGGCCACCATCGGCCCGATCTGGACGTCCGCTACCTGGGCCGCGATGGCAGCCATCAGGGTCCAGACATCCCAGGCCCCGCGCAGGCCTTTCTCCGATTCGAAACTAAAATGATCGGCGTACCACAGGGCCTCGAAGCCGATATCGGCGCCAAGACGCGAAGCCGCGAGCAGGTCGGCAAAACGAGGGCTCCCGTCGCCGGCCACCTGCTCGCTCACCGTGATTCCAAGTCCGAGGCTGGTTGGACGGCGAGTTTCCGGCCAAAGACCAGTTGCGTTGATCGTATGAGGATGCCCAACTCCCGTATCGCTCATCACATGGCCCCTTCCTAAGCCCCGTCGTCGGCCAGTTGAACGGCTATGCGCCGCCGTAGAATGCCTCGACCACCGGCGAAAGCGCATCGATGGTTTCAGGTGTGCTAGGCGTCAACCTTACCTGGATATGCTGGAACCCCAACCCCTCGAGTTCACGCAATCGGGCCAGTTGTGCCTCTTCGCCCTTAACCAGGCTGGATGCATCCCCGGAATAGTCATCGGTCGCGAATCCGGCGCCAACCGTGCGAATCACCGTCTTCGGGTCACGCCCAGCCTCTGTGCAGGCTGCATCGAGCTTCGCGATTTTTCCCTTGATTTCCTCGATGGAACTGCCGCCAGTATTCCAGGCATCGGCATATTTGACCAGCGACTTGAGCATGCGGTCGCCGGTCGAGCCAATCAGGATCGGCGCCCCTCCCGGGCGTGGACCGCGCGGCAGGTTCCTTGCCTGGTTGGCCTGATAGAACTCGCCCTGCACATTGGCCTCGCCGTGGCGGAGCAGGCCATGGATGATCTCCAGGGCTTCCTCGAAACGGGACACCCGTGGCTCGAATGGCAATCCGAACTGCTGGTACTCATCCTTTTGCCACCCGGCTCCGAGTCCGAGAATGAATCGACCACCGCTGATGTCGTCGATCATCTCGGTCATCTTGGCAATGACCCCGGGATTGCGATACGCCGTGCAGGCCACCATTGGCCCGATCTGGACATCCGGCACGTTGGCGGCGATTGCCGCCATTAAGGTCCAGACATCCCAGGCGCCTTTCAGGCCGTCATCGGACGGGAAGCTGAAATGGTCGTCGAACCAGAGCAACTCGAATCCAACGCTTGCAGCCGCCTGGGCCATCGCGAGCAAGTCCGTGTAATGGGGAGTACCCGGAAAGTGGTTGCGCTCCGAGGTGGGTACGTTGAAGCCCAGGCTTGTCGCTCGGCGGGTCTGCGGCCAAAGGCCTGTCGCTCGTACGGCATCGAAGTTGTACGCGCTGGCAGAATCTGTCACGTTGATAGCCCTTCAATGAACGTCATTCATCAGCTGTGGAATGATCTCAGTTGCTGTTGTAAAACGCTTCGACCACGGGAGCGAAGACCTCGATGCTCTGCGGAGTGCATGGGTCGAGACCAATGCAGATATGACGGAACCCCAGCTCTTCAAGATCGTGCAGGAAGGCCAACTGGGCGCCTGCATCGTTGCCGATGGCATTCGAGCGGGAGCCGGTGTAGCCCTCGCCAGCGACGCTGATGCCAACCGTGCGAATGACAGATTTCGGATCTCGTCCCGCCTTCTCGCACGCGGCGTCGAGCTTGGCGATTTTTTCGGGAATGCCCTCGGTGCTACCGTACCAGCAAGTGTTCCAGGCATCGCCATACTTCGCGAGCAACCCAAGCATGCGGTCACTGGTCGAGCCAATCAGGATCGGCGGGCCACCCGGTCGTGGGCCGCGCGGCAGGTTCTTCGCCTGGTTCGCCTGGTAGAACTCGCCCTGCACGTCGGCTTCACCATCCCGAAGAAGGCCGTGGATGATCTCCAGCGCTTCTTCAAATTGGCTAACCCTCGGTTCGAACCGGATCCCGAATTGGTCGTACTCGTCCTTCTGCCAGCCCGCTCCCAACCCGAGGATGAAGCGTCCACCGCTGATCTCATCGATCATTTCGGTCATCTTGGCGATCACGCCAGGGCTGCGATACGCCGTGCAGGCCACCATCGGCCCGATCTGGACATCGGGCACCGCCGCAGCAAGGGCCGCCATTAGGGTCCAGGCATCCCACGCGCCGCGCAGGCCATCGTCCGACGGAAAGCTGAAATGGTCTGCGAACCACAGCGCTTCGATTCCGGCATTGGCCGCCAAGGTCGACATTTCGAGGATATCTGCAAAGTGCGGGGTATCCGGAAATGTCGCGCTCTGCGACACCGGCACCATCAGCCCAAGGCTCGTCGATCGGCGGGTGGTCGGCCATAGGCCAGTTGCCAGAATCGACTCGCCGTATTCCGTGTGTTGCGCATCGGTCACCAGTAGATTCCCCCTCGGTGTGCATTGCCTCAATTTGAGGCACAGCGTGGATGTATGAATCCACGCTACTGCAATCCTGCCGTACTGGGTAGGGCTGAAGCGCCATGTGTACGTTAAAGAGCGTTACTCCAGGCTCATTGTCCGCAATCGCCAGGTCGACAAGGCGAGGCAAATGGCCAGAATCATCACGGTGGTGATGATCACGGTCGGTTCTGCAGACACCTGATCGACGGCAATCCGGCGATCGTCGACCATGCGGACGAACATTGATTGCGTAAAGTGGCGAATGCTGATCGCCCGGATGCCGGGCAGGATGCGCGACAATGCGGTTTCCCAGACGAAGACGTAAAACACGCCAACCAATAGCGCCTTTTGGATGAAAAGGCTGGCGAGCAGGAAAAGGGAACCGAAGCCGACAATAGCGACAAGGCTGGATGCAAGTGCTGGCCACAAGAGATCGCGCATTTCATCGTAGTTGCCGAATGCGGCCACCGCCCAGGTAACGACAATCCCGAACCACACGATCGGGACCATCACCACGAAAACAGCCAACAGTTTCTCGAGCACGATCCTGAACCGGCTGATCGGCTTGAGGGCGAGATACTGCATCGAGCGGTCTTCGAGCTCGTCCCCGAGCGCGGCCGTGGCAAGCACCAGCGTCGCCAGCGGCAGCAGCGTCGCAGCGATCAGGTCGAGGTACAGCGTATCGGCAAAGATCCGGCGCACGTTGCGAAGAGACTCCTCACCCGGCGCCAGCTGCCCAATCAGGGCCAGCAGTGCTGCCAAAAGCGAGATACCCAACACGACATAGATGGATTTGGATCGCAGGAACTGTCGAATGGTCAGGGAAGTAATCGTCAACGACATCTGGCCTACTTCTCCACGAGGTACGAAAACACCGAGGTCAGCGATTCGTCCGTCGGCTGAATCTCGAAAAGCCTGACCTGTTGCAGTTGCGCCTCGACGGGAACCATTCGATAGAACGCGGGCACATCGTTGGTGGCGGCAATGATCCGGTTGTGGGCGTCGATCCGCACACCCAGCACCGAGGGATGACCAATCAGGGCCGATGCCATCTTCCGTGGATCGGAGGCGCGGATCCGCACTTCATGGTCATGCGCGTCGATTTTCTCCCGGATTGCCCGGAAGTCGCCCGCCGCCGCCAGCTTTCCGTTAACGATCACGATGATGTTCTCGGCGAATCGTTCCACCTCAACCAGCACGTGCGACGACACCACAACAGTCTTGCCAGCATTGCCAAGGTCGCGGATCAGGCGAATCAACTGGGCGCGCTGCACTGGGTCGGTTCCATTGAGCGGCTCATCCATCAGGATCACGTTGGGATCGTGAACGAGCGCTCCGGCAACCTTGATCCGCTGCCGCATTCCCTTGGAGTATCCCCCGACTTTTCGGTCGGCCGCGGATTGCATGTCAACCAGGTCGATCGCACGCTCCACCGCTTGGTCCACCTGCTTCAATCGTTGCAACTTTGCGTTGAGCCGGACAAATTCGCGCCCCGAAAGGAACGGATAGATCAGTTCCTGCTCGGAGACCAGGCCAAGATTCCGGTAAGCCTCGGTATTGCCTCGTGCCGCAATGCCATCGATCGTCACCTTGCCGGACGACGGAGGCTGCAAGCCAGCCATCATCTTCAAGGTCGTGGACTTGCCAGCCCCGTTCGGGCCAAGCAAGCCCGTGACACCCGGACCGATCCCAAACGAGACATCGGACACAGCGACGATATCGCCATACCACTTGGAAACCGATTCAAGCTCGATCGTGGCGAGCTTGCCATGCGCCATGCCTGGGCTTGGCGCCGCCTGACCCTGGATTGGATCGTCTACAGACTTCCTGGATTTCATCTTCAGCATGTCTATCGCCACCTAGGACTCGTCACGAGGGCTGTAGCGCCATCGCAGGATGAGCAAGCCAACAAGCACCACCCCGGCGCAGTACGCCATGTAGGCCCCCAGGGAGAGATTCGCATGCTCGATCAACCAGTTGTCGGACAGGTTCACGTCGTGGAACAGGTGATTCGAAATGGCGAGGAAGGTATCGGGCAGGCTGAAGAAAATGAGGTAGCGGCTCCATTCGTAGTCCTCGAGTAATTCTGCGGCAACATTTGCCATCCCGGTGAGGATGATGAAGCCAATCAGGATTACGGTAATCGCCACGCCCTTCCGATCGGTAAACGAGGAGATCACGAGACCACCGGTGCCAAGAACCAGCGCAATCAACGACCCGAGGAGGATGATTCGTCCGAGGTCGTCGACGTTGCTCTTCATCGATTGCCAGACAGAATCACTGGTGAGCTGCCGGCCCAGCCAGAGAATCACCGATGGCACCAGCGAAAGCGTCATCGTGAGCAAGGTCATCGCCACGACCTTGGCGGTCACATAGTCGAATCGGGCGATTGCCCGCGAAAAATACAATGGCAGGGTGCGCTCGCGGCGATCGACACAGAGCATCTCCGGGGCCGACATCGCCACGAAAATGCCAACAACCGTGAACGTCCACTGGATGTAGTTTGAATAGGATGCGAAGTCGAAATCGGGAACCAGGGCATCCACGCCAATCATCACAATCAGTGGGATCACAGCCGCGGTATAGAGCAGGAACGGCAGGACTTTCGCGGTCCATGGTTTGCGGATGCCCATCGCCCGCTTCATCGAGTAGCCAACGAGCGAGCGGAACGCCTGCTTCCGACCAAGCCGGGGACCATCGTAGTGCTTGTAGCCGCGATCGAAAACTTCGCCATACCGGGCCGCCGGCGCCATCTGGGTGCTATCGGATGACATCGTTTGCCTCCCGTGCCGCGCCAACATCGCCGAGATAAACGTCTTCAAGCGTCCTGGAGCGGGATCGCAACGAGCGAAGCGTCACATCCTGGTACACGACGAGATCACGAATCAGGTCGTAGACGCGGTCGTCGTCTTCCTCGACGATCATTTCATCACGCCCCATTTCGAGGTCGTTGGTACGGACGCCAACACCCTGGCGACGAAGCTCGGCGGCGAACGCCTCGGCGTCACCATCGATCCGCACGACGACCTGGCCGCGCACGGTCTCCATCTGGTCGATCGCTTGGGCGGTCACGAGCTTGCCTTCATCGAGGATGACGACGTAATCGCAAACCCGTTCGATATCCTCGAGAATGTGCGAGGAAAAGACCACGGCGATGCCAAGGTTCTTGTAAATCCGCTCGACGAGTTCGAGCATGTCGTCGCGGCCCTGGGGATCCATCCCGGCCGTTGGCTCATCGAGCAACACAAGATCCGGATCGTGGACGATCGATTGGGCCAGCTTCACCCGCTGCCGCATGCCCGTCGAGAATCCCTTGATCAATCGGTAGCGTTCTTCCGAGAGACCCACTTGATAGAGGACATCCGCAGCCCGCTGGCGGGCCTGGCGGGCGGGCAGGCCGCTCATCTCGGCCATGTGGCCGACAAAATCGGCAGCTGTGGTCGACATCGGCAGGGCGTCCGCCTCGGGCATGTAGCCAACGTGCTCACGAACTTTCGTGCCCTGAGTCTGGGTATCGAAGCCAACGACGCTGGCGGAACCACTGTTCGGTTTCGAAAGACCAAGAAGCGTGCGAATCAATGTCGTCTTGCCGGCGCCATTGGCCCCGAGAAGTCCGACCGAGGCATGTGGAATGGTGAGCGAGATATTGTCCAGCGCGACGAATCGCTTGAATCTCTTGGTAACCCCACGAACCTCGATCACCGGTTGATCGTGCTTGATCGTGGTCGGCGGGTCATACGTTGCCGGGGTCGCCATATGCTCGGGAGCCCTTTGCGATACGAACGAACTGCCAGCCTGTGGCAGGATCAGGAACACAACTGGACGAAGTGTAACAGGGCAAAAAACGTGAATCTGCGGCGTCAGTGTCACGAAATCGCGTCATGGTTCCTGCCCGCATGGGCAGGAGCAACCCTAAACCATTTCGGGATACTTCCCCCAAGCGTCACGACCTACAGTTGCTGAACAGCACATCGCCGGTTCGCTCTCCGCGCCTGCGTTCATCCGCTTGACGTCGCCCTTCGCATCCCGCACTCAGCCAGGAGTGATCACCAATGGTTCACGATCCTACCGCCAATGAAATAGGAAATGCCTTTGCCGATGCGGTCGACCGCGTTGCGCCCGGTGTAGTCGCGGTGCTGGGCCGGCAGCGCCTGCCCGCCACGGGCACGGTTTGGCGCACCGACGAGACAGGCGCTGTGGTCGTCACCGCGAGCCATGTCGTGGAGCGGGAGGAGCAAATCTCGATCCGGCTGGCGGACGAAACGGATGTGCCGGCGACGTTGCTCGGGCGCGACCTGAGCCGCGACCTGGCGATCCTGCGAGTTGAGACTACTGCCTTGAGCCCAGCGCCGATCGCAGACTACGAGGCCCGGGTAGGCACCCTCGCGATGGCGGTCGGTCGCCCGTTCGTTACCTTTACGCAGGCATCGTTCGGGTCCGTGATCTTCGTCGGCTCGTTCCGCTATCGGAACTACCGAACCGGGCGTATGATCCATGCCGACCCCACGCTCTATCCCGGATTTTCCGGAGGCCCACTGATCAGCTCGGCTGGCGACGTGCTTGGCATCAACACCTCCGGAGCGCGCCAGAGCGGCGGTATCACGATCCCGTCCCAACAGGTAGAGCGGGTGGTGCGCGATATCGTCGAAATCGGGTACGTGCGAACAGCCTGGGTTGGCGTAACGGTGCAGCAGGTCGACCTTCCCGATCACATCCGGCAGGCACATCCAGACCAGGAAACGGGTGTGATGATCCTCGGTATCGAGGAGGGAACGCCGGCCGCCGAGGCAGGGCTATACGTGGATGATATTCTGGTAACAGTGGACGATCAGCCGCTGGATGATGTTACCGATCTTCAACAACTCCTTTGTGACGAATTGATCGGTAAAGAACTCAAAGTCGTCGCCTGGCGAGGCGACACCCGGCATGAGGTGACGATTACCCCAATTGCCCGT
Source organism: uncultured Chloroflexia bacterium (assembly GCA_963763125.1). Lineage (GTDB taxonomy): Bacteria > Chloroflexota > Chloroflexia > Thermomicrobiales > UBA6265 > JACCYX01. The sequence continues at coordinate 2,151,755 of CAVXMV010000005.1, read as the reverse complement.
CCGGAGCAACCCAGCAGCTGAATCGGCCAGTGTCCTGAACCGGAGAACGCCAGATGTCATCCACTTCACCACTTGCCAGGCCAACACCTATCGCTTCCCTCAATGATCGCGGCGAACCGGTCATGCGGGCACGGCGTGGCCTCAGCAACCTCGCCAGCACCAACCCCACCGCTCGACGTCTGGTCATCGGTATCGTGGCTGCCTACCCTTCCATGCGAGCCGGACTCGGCGCCCTCGTCCAAAGCGACCGCAACCTGACCGCGTCGGCAATCGCTCCGGCTGCCCTGGCGGCCGCCTCGGGAATGCCAGCGCTGGCACAGATTTCCGATGCCGACGTGATTCTGGTCGAACCGGGCGATCTTGGTCAGGACACGCTGATCAATCTTGTCGGTCTGGGCCGCGAAGAGAACGTCCCCTTGCTTTGGCTGGGATCGCACGGTATCCCGGAAAACGCCCTCTCCGGCAAGCGCGCTGGTGGCGTAATCTCACCGGATGCCGACGCCGACACGATGGTTGCAGCGATCCATGCAGTGCAGCAGGGACTGTACGTGCTGGACCCGAGCGTCAGCGATGTCGATATCTCGGCGCAAAGCCAGCCGAGTGGACCGGACGCCGAATCTGTGGCCTCGATGTTGAGCCCTCGCGAGCGTGAGGTGCTCGGACTCGTCGCGGCCGGTTTGCCGAACAAGGCGATCGCCCGTACGCTCGGGATCAGCGATCACACGGTCAAGTTCCATGTCAGCTCGGTGCTGACCAAGCTCGATGCAGGGAGCCGCACCGAAGCGGTCACTATCGCGACCCGACAGGGCATCCTGTCGCTGTAGAATCCTTCAAATCTCTCCGGCCCGGTAGTGGCCGCCCTTGTGGCGGCCATCTCGATTGGCCGGAAGTGATGGCCACTACCAGCCGTCGTCGCTACCGCCCGGTAGCGCCTTAATCATGGACTTCAACGCGCATCCCGATTTCGGCGAATTCGAACACAGTGACCGCGGCGGCGGCATCCAGCCGCACACATCCCAGGGTCGACGGATTTTGCCACGACTTCTCATTCCCGAATTCGTCGCGGACAGGAGAATGAATGCCATTCTTCCTGTCGGGATCGAACCCCACCCAATCCGTGAGATATGTGTCGTCGGCGAATGGCGTCGAGGCCAGGCCCTTGTTCATGCTGTACACATGGAAAGTGCCGATCGCCGTCGAGTAGTAGCCGTCCGCTGCCAGATCACGGCCGATTCTGCCGGTAAACGTGGCTACCGGGGTTGTGCCGTCGTAAAGCGTGACTTCCGCTGTTGATCGATTGACGTCGATCCAGCGCTCGCCCGGTGTGGCGGCTACACCAGGTTCCTCCACCGGTTCCTGGACCGCACCCTGATCACCCACATCGGCGGCTTCGTCCTCACCTGCGGCGACCGGTTCGCTGACCATTTCTGCAGCTACGACGTCCGCAACGAGCAATGGATTGCTCGTCACGGCCAGGGTGCTGCCGTCGAACGCAAGGTACTCCTGGGCCATCCAGGCGCGATCGTCGCCATACCTGATCGGCACAAATCCCGCCTCCACCTCGCCGATCACCTCGACCGATTCCCCATGGCGGTAGCTATCGAGAATGGCCGCTCCGGTGTTCGGCTCCTCGCGCACATTGAGCACATCAGTAGCCACGGTAGCCCACTGGGTTGGCGCATCGTCGCCGAAACCCGGCACGTCCCAGCCCGGCGCCAGCGTGAGCGCCACGTACCCAGCGACCACCACTGCACCTATCCCGAGAAACAGCAAAGCCAGCCGCTGCAATCGCGACCGGATGCCAGATGACCTTCGTTTGGATCGTCGGTGCGCCACTCGACACCTTTTCGTCACTCATGGAAACGGATAGGAGGATCCCCATCCGCCAGCGCTCCATCCCGCTGACGAATGGGGAATCTTCCCTATCGATGGACTTCTACCCGCATTCCAATGAAGGAGAAGTCATAGACCGCCTGGATCGCTCCCGCTGGAAGTGCCACGCATCCACCCGTTTTGCCAGCTCCGTTCGGAAGGACATTGCCGTTGGCATCCTTCGAATAGGAATGGAATCCATTGGATCGCGACGAGTCGTATCCAACCCAGTTCGAAATGTAGGCGTCGGCCCACGCGGTGTATCCCAGTGGCTCGTACTTCGTGTAGACGTAGAAGGTGCCGTTGGCCGTCGAATAGAAGCCATCCGAAGATGTATCGAAGCCAACCGAACCCCAGTACGTCGCGTAAGCACCGAGTTGCCGACCATCAGGTTGACTTCGCCCGTTGCGCCATTGACGTCGATCCAGTGTTCCTCGCTCGAGGTCGAGGTCGACGATCCACCACCGGCCCCACCAGACGATGATGAGGAAGCACCGGTCGAGACCGACGCATAGTTGTAATTGCCGTCCCAGCTCAGGTATTTGGCCGAAACCCATCCCACGTCGCCGTAGTAGTTGATCGGCGAAAAGCCGTTCACATCGTTGCCGATGACTTCGATCCACTCGCCCGGCCCGAATTGATCCATCACCGAGGCGCTCGAAGACGCATCGGATCGCACGTTGAGCGAATCAGCATCGACCATCGCCCAGGCGCTCCACGCCCAGACACCGGCCTCATCCGCCGAACTTGACGAGGAATCGGTCCACGTTTCCTCCGACGAACTCTCACTACTGGAACCGCCGCCATCGATGTCGACGAACTCGGCCCAGACCCATCCGATGGTGCCATCGCCGCTACGAATTTCGTACATCTCGAATTCTGGGCCCCAGAAAATGTCGACCCAGTCTCCGTAACCGACGTACCCAATCACCGACAAATCCGTCGGATGCTCGAAGATCTCCACCCCATTCGTATTGATCATGGCGGCCTGGCCAGCGACGGCCGCTTCCGGGGCCGCCAAACCGAACCCGCCAATCATCATCAGTCCCAGTAACGCAACGGTTACAAGCCGTGATGCCAGCTTCTTCACAAGGCCTAATCGAGCGACAGATGTAGTTCCAGCCAGAACGCGTCCGTCATATGTCCCCAGTTGCACCTGAACCCCTCCTCGAAAACCGTGGTGCGCGGGTCACACCAGAAACGACCAGACCATCCTGCTCGTTGTGTACGAACGTAGTGTACGGACAGTCTTATCGATTGTAAAGGGGGATTTTGGCTGCTTTTGGAGAGGTGTTTCTCAAGTTGTGACTCATTGTCAAAGGTTTAGCAAAATCAGCGCCTTTCTTTGACAAATCAGTCAAGGTAGGGCTTGGGCGGCGCAATGGTTTTCGCAGAACCATTTGCACACGCAGCCCGGCCAGCTGGGCTCGTTGGGTCCCAGCCGACGTGGCGAAAGGACTAACCAGACTCAGTGCCGGAAGTGTTTTACTTCTATGACTGCGCGGCCTATACTCATGGCAGGTTCATCGAAAAGAAGCCGGGGGTTCTGGCCTCCGGCTTTGTGTTACGCCTAACGACGCCGACAGACGCCGTCGTTCATCCCTCCTGTACCGTTGTCACAGACGGATCGGGAAAGGACCTTGCAACATGAGCACAGAACGAACAGTCCAATTGACAGTCGACGGTCGAAAGCGCCTCGAAGCGGAGCTTGTCGAGCTCCGGGACGTCAAGATGAAGGAGCTCTTCAGGAGCGTTCAGGATGCGAACTCCAACAACGAAGCATCGGACAGCAGCGAATACGAGGAGATCAAGGACGAACTCGCCTACACCGAAGCCCGCGTCCGCGAACTCGAAATGCTGCTTGAGAATGCCGAAGTTCTCGAGGAAGGCTCTCCGGACGGCATCGTTGTCCTGGGTTCCCACGTCACCGTGAAGTTCGACGACGGGGAAACCGACACCTGGACGTTGGTCAATCCCGAGGAAGCAAGCGTCGCGGACGGCACCGTCTCCACAGAGTCCCCGGTTGGTCAGGCCCTGCTTGGCACCCGGGCCGGGGAAACGTTTGTCGTTAAGACACCCGGCGGCGAAGTTCACTACAACGTTGTTTCTGTACAATAGCCTCCGTCACACGCAGGCGGCGTCGACTGTCTCGTCGACGCCGCCGACTCTTTCCCGCCGTCACCCACGACCCACTTCGATTGCCCCTCATTTTTCGGAGACACCATGGAACTCAGCGAGCTACAGGACATTCGTCGTCAGAAGGCGGATGAACTCCGAAGCCGTGATATCAATCCCTACCCCACGCGGGCACAGCGAACCCACACCTCGGCCCAGGCGATCGCACTCTTCGACAACGAGGAAGCCACTGACACATTGGTCGATGGGCATTCAACCGAAACACTGACTCTTACTGGCCGGATCGTCGGTTTCCGGCACATGGGCAAAACGGTGTTCGCCCATATCCGGGATGGCTATGGCCAGATCCAGCTTTATGTCCGCAAGGATCAGATCGGTGAGGAAGCGTTCGCTGACCTCCTGAAGCTGTATGACCTCGGGGATTTCGTGCAAGCCACCGGCACATTGTTCCGCACGAAAACCGGCGAGATATCGCTCCGTACCGTTTCCATGACCATGCTCTCGAAGGCGCTGAACGCGCCGCCCGAAAAGTGGCACGGGATTCAGGATGTCGAGATCCGCTATCGCCAGCGCTATCTTGACCTGATGTCGAATGAGGAAACCCGGCGCATATTCGCGATCCGATCGAAAATCGTGACCGCTTTCCGTGCATTCCTCGATGCCCGGGACTACATCGAGGTCGAGACGCCCACCCTGCAACCACTCTACGGCGGGGCCGCGGCGAGGCCGTTCACAACCTTCCACAACTCGCTGGGCCAGACGTTTTACCTGCGAATCGCTGACGAGTTGTACCTGAAGCGATTGATCGTGGGCGGATATGAGCGTGTTTACGAGATTTGCAAGGATTTCCGTAACGAGGGGATCGACAAGAACCACTCGCCGGAATTCACGATGCTCGAATTCTATGAGGCCTATGGCGATTACGAGACCATGATGGACACCGTGGAGCAATTGATCCACGCTGCCGTCGTCGCCGCGCACGGCGGACCGGTGTTCACCAACAATGGCCACGAGATCGACGTCACCCCACCGTGGCCCCGAAAGACACTGCGCCAGGCAATCCTGGATGGTTCCGGGATCGACTACGCCGAACATCCGGACCAGGCGTCATTGCTCAAGGCGGCGCGGGCCGCCGGCGCCGACGTTGCGGAAGATCTGGTATGGCCCCGGATCGTCGATGAGTTGCTGAAGCAATTCGTGCGGCCGTTCCAGATCCAGCCGATATTCCTGATCGACTATCCGGTCGAGTTGTCGCCGCTCGCCAAGCGCAAGCCATCGGATCCCTCGCATGTCGAGCGCTTCCAGCCGTACATTGGTGGCGCCGAGCTCGGCAACTCGTTCACCGAGCTGAACGACCCGCTTGATCAGTTGGCGCGGTTCGAGGAGCAGCAGCGTGACAAGGATGCCGGCGACGAAGACGCGATGCCGATCGACGAGGATTTCGTAACCGCCCTGATGTATGGCATGCCGCCAACCGGGGGCGTCGGAATCGGGATCGACCGGATGACGATGTTGCTGGCCGACCAGGATTCGTTGCGCGACGTGATTCTGTTTCCCGCCATGCGCAACCTGCAGAGCGGAACGGCGAGAGACAACACTGACGAGGAGCTGGCACCTGTCGAGCCCGCCGAGGTCGTCGAGGCATAGGGTCGCCGTCGCGCCCGGCGTTCGCTACACTGGTCGGTAACGAATACCACCGTGACCACTGGGCAAATCCCGCCTCAATGGCTGTGATTTTGCCAAATCGACACATTGCCTGCGAACCGATATGGAGAACCCCCATGATTAAAGAAGGTTATGACCCACCTGCAGGAACGTACTGGTATCTACTCGCTTGGTTTCGACCCGGCCTCGATGGCGGGAATTGCCTTCCCGATCGGTTTCGTGGTGGTTGTCGGCGGAATTATTTCGTTCTTCCTGCTGAGATAAGCCCTGAGGGTTTCGCGATCCTCGGTTGAAACCTCCTCCGACACGCAATGAACGGGCCGGTTCTCTTTGAACCGGCCCGTTTTTCGTTCACTGGTCCGCGCGCAACTTCGCGGTCATGCACGGAGTTCATACAGCGCATAGAGCGGATGCTCGATCGGTATCCTCCGCACTTCTTCAAATCCGGCCTCAGTTGCCAGCGCGTGAACTTTGGACTCCGGAAGACCGGCAGTTCCCAACCCTTCGCCTCCTTCGGCCAGGCTTGTCGTCATGCAATAGAAGATGCTTGCGCCATAGAGAAATGCCCCGACCGGCCCATAGTTCTCCTCCAGGGTTTCTCCCGCGGCGGGCTCCAGCATGACGTAGCGGCCGCCCGGATTGAGTGCCTGACGGATAGCGCCAAGCAATCGGGCGGGGTGCGACGCGTCGTGAACCACGTCGAACGAGGTGATGACGTCATACGTCTCTGGCAAGCCATCGTCCGCGCTCCGCGATTCGATCCTGATCCGATCGGAGAGGTTGGCGGACGCCACATTGGCTGTGGCCCGCCCAATCTGGGCGGGAAAGTTGTCGTACCCGACGAATCGCGAGGCGGGAAACGCTTCGGCAAGGCGAATCAGCGCCAATCCGCTGCCACACCCGATATCGGCCACGAGCGCTCCCTGCTCGAGCAAGCGTTGGAGATCGGGGACTGCGGGAATCCACTCCTGCACAAGCAGGTGATTGAAGAGCCCGGCAGAGTCGCGCTGCATGCCCTCCCAGAAACCCTGATGGTATTCTGCCTGATGGACACCGCCCCCACCGCGAAAGGCCTCTGCCACATGATCGAACGCGGCAAATATGGCGGGCGTTTGCTGAAGCAGCCCACCCATGAACGACGGTCCGCCCTCGTCCGCGAGCAAGGTTGCGTGATCCTTCGGTAACGTGAACCGTCCGCTTTGCGGCTCGTGCTCGAGATACCCCGCGCAGGCCATACCACTCAACCATTCCCGTGCATAGCGTTCGTTCACTCCGGCTGCATCGGCCATTTCCTGGCTGGTCAAGGGACCATTTGTCGACAGCGTGGCGAATAACCCGAGCCGGTCGCCGAGTGCCGCCATGGCGATCGTGATCGTACTGATGAAGTCTCCGGATGCCCGTTCCTCGAACGGAACCACATCGGGCGCAGCTTCTACTACCATCGTCATTTCTCCTTTTGAGTTGGTCGCGTAATTCGGCGTTCAAAGATCGAGGTTGTGTTTGAAGCGACAAAGGAGTTGTGCAGGGTGGCGGACCTTATGTCCGCCCGCGCTAATCAAGCCAACACGGGCGTAGCACACTTCACAGCCCAAACACATTCGCAGGGCCCACACCGGTCAAACTCGATCTAGATCGATACTGACGATGGCTCAATGAGACTGATCTGGCCATCGTGCCAGACAGGATCTGCGGCCAGCAGTTGGCGCAACCTGAGATACCACTGGTGTTGCTCGGGATCGGCTGCGTTCTGGCGATAGGTGGATTCCGACTCGAAGACGATGAATCCCACCCAGGTCTCACCGGGAATCGATGGTTCGAGCAGGTATTGCGCGACGATGCCATCGATTGCCGTGAAGCGATCCGGAACCTCGGTGAGCAAAAAGCTTCGCAGGGCCCATTCCTTGCCGGGAATTGGTGTTGCTTGCAGCATCGTTCCAAACATGGCCTGATTCCTCTCTGATTCGAACGTCGTTCCAGCAGGAATGGTCGTTTCCATCCCGAACCGGACAATGATCGAACCGGCAAGATACCGGTGGCGTCGCTGGCGCCCTGGGATGCCACTGGTGTCGTTTCGATTCGATTGTTCCAGTTTGCGGAATCGAATAAAGGCCACCAATTGGGGAAATCACGGAGTCTTGTGGTGTTTGCTACGGAGATTTGCGCGGCAATCTGGCCCGACCTGGTTTCGCGAGTACTTACGTACTGGATACAGGGACGTTGTGGATCGTGACCCAGGCGGCGATCTGCGTACGAGCCTTGAATCCCAATTTGCGCATGACCGCGGCAACATGGGCTTCAACAGTTCGCTCGCTGACAAAGAGTCGCGCTGCGATGTCGCGATTCGTGCAACCAGCGGCAACAAGCAATGCAACCTTGGTCTCGCGGGGCGTCAGGCCACCCTCCTTCGGTGCTGGGCGTCGAGCAGGACCAGGCGGGGATCCATAGCTGTTCGCACGTAGATCTCCCGGCGATCTCCGGCGGGAATGGTGTTCGCCATCCGCGCGATCAGGTGCCGGGCGGCGTCTGCGAACTCCGAAGAGGCTGAAGCCTGACTCAGCGCCGCTCGCGCAACGAGCAGACGCAGGAACATTGGCCCGGCGCCCTGCGATTGCGCTGTCGTCAACGCGGATGCGAGGAGTAGTTCCGCCAACACGGTATCGCCGACCATGACGAGTGCCCTGGCCTTGGCCAGGGCCAGCCGCGGAATATCGCCCTCGCTGCCGAGATTCACCGATTGGGCGTACATCCGATCGAGCAGCGCCAACGCCTGGTCAGGTTCATTCACCAGCGAGCAACTGGTCGATCCTGCCGCACCACAGGTGGCGTTGCGACTGACCACGCATGGACGTTCCGGAATTCAGTTCGGCGTCGAGCAACCCGTTTGCAGCCTCGATCTCTCCCCGCGCTGCAAACACGGATGCCAATTGACCAGCCACGGCGTTCGTCCAAAGTTTCGAATGCATCGATCGAGAGATCGTCAAGGCTCGCTCGAGGTACGCCTGTGCAGCCTGGAAATCGAGGAAGTCGATATGCAGACCGCCCAACCCCCACAGCGCCTGGACGATCCACTGCTGGTGCTCGATGTCCTCCGCAATCGCCAGCGCCTGTTCGAGCGCATCAAAGCTCTTGCCAAAATCTCCGCTGGCGCCCCATGCTTCGCCGAGAATGGCGAGCGCCATGGCTTCACCGGCATTCCAGCCAGATATCGCGCGAGCGATACCGATGATTTGAAGTGTTCGATCACCTCCGGAAGCGTACCCAACCCAGCGAGGAGATCAAGATCGTAATGCGTATTGGGCGACGCGACCCCAAAGCTGCCGGCTTCCCAGGCGCGATCATCCAACTCATGGAACAACGGCAATGCCGACATTGAATCCAGGCGCAGAAACCATGTCGCTGGAGAGATGTGCGGCCATCGCGGCCATATCAAGCGTGGCGGCCTCACCTGGACGGTTTCCGTCGCGGACAAATATCCCCAATGCCTCGCGGTGATGCGCCAGCGCAAGATCCCATTGATCCTGATTCGCCAGCCAATTTCCCACCCGGTTCAGGCTGAGCGCGAGCATTTCCTGGTCTCGAGGCTGGCGGGCAAGATGACGACGGCTTCCTCGAAATACGCAAAGGTCGACGTCATAGTCACGGCTGCTCCACAGAAACCCGAGACGGAGAAGACAATCCCATTGTTCGGCACGATCTTCCACCACCCTTGCAAGGCGCAGCGCCTCCTCGAAATCGCGCCGTGCGGCCTCGAAATCACCTGATATATCGTGCGACTGGCCCCTGCTGCGCACGACGCGATTGGCGCGGCAACGCCGAGTTCGCTGCCGAGGCGATGACTCTGTCGAGATACTGGATCGCCGATCGTGGCGCTCCGAGTGCCAATGAACTGATTCCTGCCCGCGAGCCGTATGCGATCACGTCGTCCCAGGCCCCTGCTGCAAAAAGGTGTCGTGAGAGATCCTCGAGTATGGGTTCCGGATCGTTTCCGGCGATATCCAGAAGTACACTCACAACCTGGCGATCGAGTGCGATTTCGCTCACGACCGAGCAGGTCTGACTCGACCGCCTGACGAGTCAAGGCATGGCGAAACAGGAACCTGTCTGCAGATTCTTCGACGATCAGCCGGGCATCGATCAGTTCTTTGAGCAAGGTTACCAACTCAGCTTCGGGCAATCCGGTGATCGCCGAGAGCATCGAAAATTCGACGCGTTGTCCCATCACTGCAGCCAATTCCAGGAGATTCCGGGCCGGAACAGGGAGTGTCTCGACCCGGCGATGAACGGCATCGCGAATCGTGCGGGGTACGTGCAACAGATCGAGCCGCTTGCGCTCCCATTCATCGTCGACCCGGTAGATTTCTCCAGATGCTCCGAGGGAGGCGATAACTTCCTCAATGAAAAACGGATTGCCATCCGCAAGGTCATGAAGTGCATGTACGAACGCCGATCGTGGTCGGCGTTCGAGACCAAATATTGCCTGAACCATCTGGCCGACCTCGACTAGACTCAGGCGCTCGAGGTGGCGCTCCGTCGCGACTCGGGCGCGCTCCATGTCGGCAAGTGTATGAAGCAGACGCGGCGGTGCATCTTCCGGACGATACGTCAGCACTACCAACACAGAAACCGAGTCGATACGCCTCGGAAGGAACTGCACGCACTCTAGGCTGGCGTCGTCACTCCAATGCACATCCTCAACGATCAGCAGCAGGTGGTTGGTCCGCGGTCAATTGCGTCACACATTGTGCAAACGCATGACTGATCTGGCGCAAGATCCTGTGGCGGATTGAGAACGGCCAGAAAGATGGCTCTGGATCCTGGCCACCGGTTAAAAAAAAAAAAAAAAAAAAAAAAAAAAAAAAAAAAAAAAAAAAAAAAAAAAAAAAAAAAAAAAAAAAAACGACGACAACGATGATGAGGAGGATGAGGAAAATGAAAAAAAAAAAAAAAAAAAAAAAAAAAAAAAAAAAAAAAAAAAAAAAAAAAAAAAAAAAAAAAAAACGACGATGACTAGGTTCTCCGCACCTCAACGTCCCAGCCCAACGGGGACAGAACTCAACACCTGGCCCCGATAGAACAAGGAGTTCCCAACCCCTCACCGCCAGCCGGTGAGGAGTTATGTCAGCGTGATCACCGGTCATTTCATCGATCGGGAACTTTCCAACCTCCCTGGTCGTTATCACTGTGTCGCCCAGCTCCATCGAGCACCGGCGTAACGGCACCACCCCTTGAGGACCTCACCAGTCCGCTTTTCCGCTGTCATTGGGACAGTGGATTTCACCCACAAGGGGCTTCATCATGTCGGAACATTCTTCCAATCGGTCCCGGATCGCTGCGACCAGCGAATCCCTTCGCGAGCGTTGGCCCTGGGTCGGGGTCGCCGCGGGCACCACCGGTTTGCTTGCCACCATCATCTTCGACATCCATGTCGAGGGAGACGGCATGGGTGGTGAAGCCTCCACGATGGCCGTCATCGACGAGGTCAACCAACGGTCGGCCCACATGAGCATCATCTTCGGCTACACCACGGTCGCCCTGTTGCTGGTGCTGGCCGCGCTGTGGCGAGGAGCAGTCGAGCGCAAGCTCCCGGAATCGGTAGCGGCCCGTGTCGTCAGCCTCGGTTTTACCGCCGCCGCCGGCGCCCTTTCCCTTGGCTACGGCTGGAAGGGCGCGATGTCGATCTACCACCCAGATGGCAACGAGCCCAACACGTACGACCAGATGGGACTGTACATGTATTACATTCTCAACGATTTCGGTAGTTACATTGGGTGGGTGAGTGTGAGCGTGGCCGCCGGAGCCTTCGTCTGGATGGGTCTCAAGGAGCGGACGATTCCACTCTGGATTGGCGCATTCAGCGTTCTGCCGATTTTGATCGGTTGGAGCTGGATGATTGCCACCGGGCTTCCCGGCCTCCCTGCCGTCTCGACGGTCTGGATGATCGTGGCCTTCGCCGGCCTGGCCCTGCACAAGGGGGCAATCCGGGTGAGCGATCCGGCCATCGAGGTTCCGACGGCGATGAAGCCACGGTTCGGCGGCGTGCCCGTTCGAGGATCGTGATCCACACCACAGACACGCAACCGGGGCGGGACTCTCATCCCGCCCTGAGTGTCATTTCGTCCCGATAGGTGTTAGTTTTCGACCTGAAGCACGATGAACTGGGTCACATGGAGTTCGTTGAAGTTGTCGTCCGAAACCAGCACCAGGCTGCGATTGCCGTTCGCCAGATCCGGTCCCCAGGTGATGCCCTCTATGTTGGTCATCGGCTCGACATCGGTGGCATTCAGGTCAAGCACCAGTCGTTTTGACATGGGGACGAATGTAGCGCCCACCAGGGCGTCGATTCCGCTGATATCGGTTGCGCCCTCTACGCTCGCCTCGTAAATCCTGATGAAGTACCTGGTCGTGGTCAGGGTCTCGATGCTCGCCCGTTCGACCACGAGAAACGTGCTGTCTGACACTGCCAGGATCTCCGAGATACCGATCGTCGCCGATGCCTCCGGTTGTTCGGGAAGGGAATCGATCTCGTAGGCGAATTGGCCGATCACCTTGCCTTCTCGGTCAATCTGCGTGATGCGGCTGTACGAAGTTGTCTCGAAGGAGGATGGCTCACCATCCTGAAACAGTGGCCCCTCCATCGCCACCCAGAGCGATGTGCCATCGGCCGCGAACGTCAGCCCCTCGAATGCCAGATTCTCTCGCGGACCGAGTTCCTCGCCCACGGACATCGCAAGAATTTCAGGTAGCTCGGGTGCGGCAATGAATTGCCCATCCACGCTGCTTGCGGCCACGAACGGATCGATCCCGGAATCGTGGCTGCCTTCGCTCGTGTACCACAAGGCATCGGACTGCGGGTCGAAGCGGATCGACTCCAGGTCGGGAACGTTTCCGCCGCGTTGAGCATCGGGATAAGGCTCGCCGTTCTCCTGCAACAACGTAACGGCCGACAGGAATTCGAAGGTGTCGATCGAATCCTCGTCGTAGGCAAGGTCGAGCGTGTAAAACCGGGCCGGGGAATTCTCCGAAGGATCGTCGCTGATGACGACCCATGCGCCCGACTCCGGATCGTAGTCGATCCCGGAAAACCCGCCGACCAGCGTGGCATCCACCACACGTTCGTCATCCGGAAGCGGCGCAATCGCGTCCTCCACGGCATCGCGCGGCAACGTGGCCGTGGCGATCACGCGAAGAGCGCCAATCCCATCGTCGTCCGGTGTTGGCTCCACCGCTCCCTGCGATGGGATTGCCAGATACGACAGGAAAGTGCTTCCAATCATCACCAACGCCAAGGATCGTGAAACCGGCATTCGCATTGGAACTCCCGTCGCTGAGCCACGAACTTGTAGGGCCCATCGACGAACAGAGGCGGCGGGCAATGCCCACCGCCTTCCTCATCGATCGTTTGCCTCTGCCCAGGCGTTATTCGTCGTCCTTGCCGGTCCGGCTCGCGTCGCGGATTTGCTCGACGATCGAGGGGTCGGCAAGGGTGGTGGTGTCACCCAGTTGCTGACCGCTGGCGATGTCGCGAAGCAGGCGGCGCATGATCTTGCCGGAGCGCGTCTTTGGCAGGTCCGGGGTAAACATCAGGCGCTTCGGTTTGGCGATCGGGCTGATCTTGGTCGCCACGTGCTGGCGGAGCTCCTCGCCGAAATCCTCACCAACATCGGCCCGGCTCTTGAGCGTGACGAAGGCGAAGATCGCCTCCCCGGTCAACGAATCCGGCTGGCCGACGACGGCCGCCTCGGCCACAAGATCGTGGGAAACGAGCGCGCTTTCGATTTCCGTCGTGCTCAGGCGATGACCGGAGACATTCATCACATCATCGACACGACCCAGCAGCCAGGTGTACCCATCTTCATCCTTCTTGGCGCCGTCACCTGGGAAATAGAGCCCTTCGTACTTGCTCCAGTAGGTGGAGGCGTACCGTTCGGGATCACCGTAGATGCCACGCAGCATGGATGGCCATGGCTTGCGGATGACGAGGTAACCGCCCTCTCCGTTGGGCACCGACTCGCCGTTCTCGGTCACCATGTCGACATCGATACCGGGGAGCGGCGAATGTCGCCGAACCAGGTTTCGTGGTGGTGATCCCCGGCATCGGCGAAATCATGATCGCGCCGGTCTCAGTTTGCCACCAGGTATCCACGATCGGGGCCTTGCCGCCGCCAATATGGGTCTGGTACCAGATCCATGCCTCCGGATTGATCGGCTCGCCGACCGAGCCCAGCAGGCGTAGCGACGTCAGGTCGTGCTTCTCCGCGTGCTGGTGGCCTTCCTTCATGTGCGCGCGAATCGCGGTTGGCGCGCAGTACAGGATACGTGACCTTGTATCGCTCGATGATGTCCCACCACCGATCCGGAGCCGGATAAGTCGGGGTGCCTTCGTACATCACGCTGGTGGCGCCGTTGGCGAGCGGTCCGTACACGATGTAGCTATGCCCGGTGACCCAGCCAATATCGGCGGCACACCAGTAGACATCGTCATCCTTGAGGTCGAATACCGCCTTGTGCGTCCACGAGCACCCCAAGCAGATACCCGGCAGTAGTGTGGACGATGCCTTTTGGCCGAGCCGTGGTGCCAGACGTGTAGAGCAGGTACAGCATGTCCTCGCTGTCCATCTGCTCTGGCGGGCAATCTTCGCTCTGGCGGCTGACGATTTCGTCCCACCACACGTCGCGGCCATCCTGACATCGCGACATCGCTGCCGGTGCGTTTGGCGACGAGCACCTTTTCAACAGAGGGTGCGTCTTCGAGCGCGATGTCGACATTCGGCTTGAGCGCGGCAGCGGCTCCGCGCCGGTAGCCGCCATCGGCCGTGATCACGACCTTGCAGGTGGCATCGTTGATCCGGTCGCGGAGCGACTCAGCCGAAAAGCCACCGAACACCATCGTGTGCGGAGCGCCGATCCGGGCACAGGCCAGCAGGGCGATCGGCGTTTCGAGAATCATCGGCATGTAGACGGCGACGCGATCGCCCTTTTGGACACCAAGCTCCTTGAGGGCATTGGCCGTCTTGCTCACTTCCGCCAGCAACTCGGCGTAGGTGATCGATTTCGTGTCGCCCGGCTCACCTTCCCAGTAGAAGGCAACCTTGTCGCCGACGACCGGCTTCGACATGTCGATCGATGCAGTTGTAGGCGACATTCAATTTGCCGCCGACGAACCACTTCGCGAACGGGGCATCCCATTCGAGCACCTGATCCCATTTCTTGTACCAGCTCAGCGAATCTGCCTGCTTCTCCCAAAAGGCTTCGGGGTCGGCGTTGGCTTCCTCGTAAATGGCCGGGTCGGAGAAATTCGCCGACTCCACGAAATCGGCTGGAGGCGGAAACGTTCGATTCTCCGCAAAGAGGGCCTCGATTGTTGCCGCGTATTCAGTCTGATGCTCTGTCATGAATGTTTGCTTTCCTCGTTCGTGGCCTGACGATTTGTCTCGACTGGTCAGCCCGTTGCCGGTCGCAACGCAACTGCACAGGCGATCGGCAACAGGCCACCGTGCTCTGCCATTCCTTGCCGTGAATCGCCTGGAGTATACAAAGTGCTCCACCAAAAAGGAACACGCACCGTGCGCGGCAAGCGAACCCTACCTCTCTGCGTGAACCGTGCACCCCATCAGGAGTCGGCGCCGTTACGTCGGTTCCCGCTTCATTGGAATGTCATACTACACGCGAATGACTCGAGCGTCGCGTTGGAATGAGCAGACAACCAGCACGATAGCTCTATGCCTGACAAATGAAGGATTCCTGATGGCAAACGTCCACATGATCGTCGGTTCGCTCGTCGTCCTCGGCTACGTCATTACGCTCATACTCAATGTGCGAACGGCCGCCACCGGCGCCGAGTTCTCCTGGCAGAAGATGGTCTCATTCGGGTCTGCCACGCTCCTCCTCCTGCAATATCTGCTCGGGTTCTCGTTGCTTGGCTCAGATGGCGAGATCTCGGCGATGCATTACATCATCGCACTCGCGGCGATCCTGCCGGTTGGTTTCGAGCACGCCTACGCGAGTCAGCAACCATCGTCGAAAGACCGGGGCAAACTGGCCGCGCTCGCGAATGTGGCGACCCTTGTGCTCGTGCTCATTGCCTACTTAATCGGCCAATCGAACTAGCCCTTCATTCACCTGGGATCGATGCCCGATGACCGCAAACCTGCCTCCAGTCTCGTCTCCTGATGTGGCAATCGTGGGTGGAGGCGTGTCCGGGAGCAGTCTTGCAATCGTCCTTCGCCGCCGAGGGATTGCGGTGGTGCTGATCGAGCGCGGCGAGACGTTCCGCGATCGGATCCGGGGCGAAACCGTTCATCCCTGGGGCACGAACGAGATGCGGCGGCTCGACCTGTACGACCTGGCGGTGAACGGCGCCCGGGCGCAACCGCAGCTACTCTGGCAAACCTGCCGGAATCGCGAGATTCAGTCGCCGTATCGCTGGGCCGACGACTTTCCGGAAATCCCGAATGGCCTCGGCGTCGGTCATGTCGCACTCCAGAATGCCCTGATCGACGAAGCCGTCCGCCTGGGTGTAACTGTACTCCGCCCCGCAACAGTCTCGTTTGCCCGAACCGGCGGGCAGTCAGAGATCACAGTCACGACTGCTAGTGGCACAACCACGCTGAGACCGCGGCTGCTCGTCGGGGCAGATGGCCAGCAAAGCGTGACACGATCGTGGGTTGGCGGCACAACCACACCGGACCGGCCGCATCACCACATCGGTGGCGCCCTGATTCGCGGGCTCGGCCTGGAATCCGACCGCATTCACCAGGCGTTCTTCGAAGGCGGATTCGTGTTCGTATCCCCGCAGGCAAATGACATCGCCCGGTTGTACCTGGTGATCGCCAGTCCCGAGGCAATGGAAATACAGTCATCCGCTCAACCGGCACGCAGGATCGTCGATCGCTTCCGCGACAGCCTTCCGGAAGGCTTCCTCGCGGACATCTGGCAGAGCATCGGACCGGCCGGGTTCTTTTCCAACGAGTCGGTTTCGGTGACCTTGCCCTCGACCAATGATGTGGTGCTGATCGGGGATGCGTCGGGGCGAAACGACCCCAGCCAGGGACACGGGCTTTCGCTCGTTTTCCACGATGTCCGGATCCTGAGCGAAATGCTTGCGGACAACGATGACTGGCGAGAGGTGCCCGATCGATTCCATGGCGCGAAGCAGCGTTATTTCGAGGTTCTCCACCGGCACGCACAATGGAACGAGCGTCAGGCGACCGAAACTGGACCGGAGATCGACGAGCTCCGTGAGCGCATCACTCGCGCCCGTGAAATCGACCCCACGGCCGGTGGATTTGCCGCGATTTTCGCGATCGGCCCGGACAATCTCGAAGCAAACGACGAAGCGCGGAAGCACTATCTGGGTGAGGACGTGATCAACGCCTCGCTTGCGTGACCGTCACGAGCCCCCGGAAAGGCGCCGTCGACTAGCCCTCCCACCTTGACTGTTTGTCAATCTGCGCATAAAAATGAATACGCGTTCGGGGCTGATGCCCTGGAATGTCCGGAACCTGCTGTCCGTACAGTTATCCGCAAGAGATACATCTGTACGAACACTAGCGTCAGGTATGGAGGGTTTGGTACATTCCAACCCAGTGATCCAGTAGCCCCTTTCGGGCTGCTGCCCGTGTGCAAGCGACTGGCTGCAAGGGTCGCTCAGTTTCTCTGTCTACGTGGCGGTTGAAACGCGCAACGGTTCGAATACACATCAAACATGGGGGTTGGGATATGCGGATGCGTCGCACGCTTTCCGTCGTGATGCTGACAGCGTTGACTGTCATGGTCGGTGGCCCGCTTGGGGCGCCACTCGCTGGCGCACAGAGCGCCTCAGTTGATGCCTGGATCGAGTTCGCAACAGTCGAGCCGGGAGCAGGATGTGTGGTGGATGTCAGCGCCGACGGTGGCGCGGCCATGGCCGGCGCCACTGTGGCGCTCGTCGTATCGGACGACGACACCGGGGAAATCGTCAGCAGCGATGCATCGACTGCCAACGATTCCGGTATCGCCTGGCTCGTCATCGATACCAGTGGGGCGGGTGCTGGCGCCAAGACATGGGCCAGCGTCAGTGTCAATGGCACCTATCTCGGCGGCCAGACGGTCTGGGTAACGGCCGACGGCGGGTGCTCCGGGGCCGCAACGGTCCTCAATGTGGGCGGCAGTGTCGGCGCCAATTCCGCCACCTCAGAAGTGGCTTACGAGTCAGTCTCGAGTGGTGGTAGCGAAGTCATCATCCCGGGCGCGTTCGGCTATCAGCAACAGCGCGGCCTGAGCTGCGAGTACGCTTCGCTGGCGATCGCCACCGGCATGCTCGGCGATTGGGTCTCCGAATACGACTTCGAAGCGGTAGTTCCGCTTTCTGACAACCCACACTGGGGCTATCGCGGCGATATCACCGGCAGTTGGGGCAACACGACCAATTACGGAATCTACGCTGAGCCGCTTGTGTCAGCGCTGGCCCAATACGGGTTTCAGGGTGATGCCTTTTACGGAAGTCGCGGCGACCTCACTGCCCAGCTCGATCTTGGACGACCGACCCTGGTGTGGATCGGCGTGCGCGGCGAGGCTGGCAGCTTCTACGACTGGACCTCGGACGGCACGCGCTACCAGCTCACCCCCTACATGCACGTGGTCGTGATCTACGGCTACGATGACTGGGGTGTCTACGTCTCCGATCCGGGCAACGGAGCGCTGGACTATTGGGACTGGGCTGCCTTCGAGGGCATGTGGGGCGTGATGGACGGCATGGCGCTCTCGGTTCACTGGTAAACGAACACAGCAATCTGCATACGATCGACGGGCGCTTCCATGGGAGGCGCCCGTTTTCGGTTGCGACAATCTCGCGTATTCTTGCCGAATTGAATTCATGGGAGGATCGTCACGCATGCCGTCTCGTCGCAACCGTCGCGTAGGTCTCGTGTTCAGTCACCGCTACCTTACCCACAACGCCGGACAGTTCCTGATCGGATATCGCGATCCCTACCCTTTCGCAGAACCCGTGCCGCATGTCAGCAGCCCGGCCATCGCCGGCCGCACGAAGCAGCTCCTCGATTTCTTCAACCTCTCCAATGCCATGCTAAATATCGAACCCGAGATGATCGGCGATGGCACCTTGCGCCTTTATCACACGCCCGAGTACATCCAGCACGTCAAGGATCTCAGCAACACGGGCGGCGATACGGGCAATGGCGCGCCGATGGGACAACACGGCGAACCAATCGCCCGGCTCTCGGCCGGAGGCGTAGTGGCCGCGGTCGACGCCGTGATGCGCGGTGCGGTTCACCACGCCTATGCGCTGACTCGCCCACCCGGCCACCATGCAATGTCCGACCGGGGAATGGGGTTCTGCATCTACGGCAATGTCGCCATTGCCGCTCGACATGCCCAACAACGATATGGCGCCGAGCGGGTAGCGATTGTCGACTGGGACGTCCATCACGGGAATGGAACGCAGGATGCCTTCTATGCCGATCCGTCCGTGCTGTTCATTTCCCTGCACCAGGACAATCTGTTCCCGGTCGGCTGGGGCGCTCTGGATCAGGTCGGCGAGGAAAAGGGTGAAGGCACGACGATCAACATCCCGTTGCCTGCCGGATCCGGCAATCCAACATACCTTGCGGCCTTCGACCAGATCGTGATCCCGGCGATTCGCGAGTTCGCACCGGACCTGATCATGGTCAGCGCCGGCCAGGATGCCAGCGTGATGGATCCGCTTGGACGCATGTCGCTGACGACCGCAGCCTACCGCTCGATGACCCGCAAGATGCGGGACCTTGCCGACGACATCTGCGAAGGTCGCCTGGTAATCGCCCAGGAAGGTGGGTACAGCGAGATCTATGCACCGTACTGCGGGGCGGCAATTGGCGAGGGACTTTGCGAAGGGCTCGACGGCCTCAGCCCGGTCGAGGAACCGTATGGATCGCGGGCGGAATCGATGCCTTCTTCACGCCACATCGGGCTCGATGCCCGGCAGGCACTGGACGACGCGATAGCGACGCACCGCCGATTCTGGAAGCTCCAGGTGATGCCGATGCGCTAGCGAGCGGAACCTTGTGCCCACCTTTGGCGCATGCGTAGAATGCACCTGCGAACAACACTAAATAGTCGGTCGAATGGGCCCTACATTTGCTTGTCAGTTGGATGGCGTCGCCGGTACCCGTGACAGGGACATGTGATGGACAGCGAACCGCGATCAGCCTTGGGGTACATCAATCGAGGCATTGCCTTTCATGCGGCGGGTTCCTTCGAGGAGGCTCGAGGCCCAGTTCACCGAGGCGATCCTCGAGGATCCTGACAACGAGCACGCCTGGTTGTGGCTGGCCGAAGTAAGCGACGACCCGGGCGAGCAACGCTACTGCCTGGAGCGTGCCCTGAAGATCAATCCCAAAGCCCGGCGCGGACTCGCCTCGGCCAGCTGCCCACTGCCCAGGCTGTCGCGCCACCTGCACTCTCCGATGTCCACAAACCGGCAGTCCCACCAAGACTGAGGAAAGGTCCACGAGGGTTGGACGCGTGTCCTCACTGCTCGTTCGCCAAACGACGACTCAGGCTCTTCCGGGCAAGTCTGGCAATGCATCCGCGGCGGTGGGGAGGACGGCCCAGACACTCATCTGCTAGCGGCCACCTGGCTCCTGGCCGTCCAACCCTGGAAATCCGAGCCGTCGTACCTCGTGGCGGTGGTGGGGCCGATGTCCGGTCCCGAGGTCGACGTGGGCGAGGAAATGCTGAACGGCGCCCAGCTCGCAGTCGAAATCCTCGGCGCGGGCCGGAGCGGGCCACGTCTCGAGCTCGCGATTTTCGACAATGAGGATAACCCGGACAAGGCGCAGGAAATTGCCACGCGAATCGTGGCAGATGACCATATCCTGATTGTGATCGATTTCAGTTCCAGCGCCACCACCCTGGCAGCCGCGCCAATCTATGAGGATGCCAATCTTGCCGTGATCTCGGCCCGGGCGACCGCGGATGCGCTGGAACAGTACCCCTCATATTTCGCCTCACGGTCGACAACTCCACCGAGGGCGCCCTGCTGGCCCAGTACGTCACGCTCGGACTTGGGCATGACCGGGCGAGCATGATCGTAGGGCCAGGCGCCTATGAAGCGACAGTATGCGAGGCGTTCTCGGAGCAATTCTCGGCCAACGGCGCCATCGTCCAGACCTGGCCACTGAGCGGGGACCAGCGCGATGCGTCGATCACGGCAATCGTGGAAGGTTTGCGGACGACACCCGATCCCGGCATCGTGCTCGTGGCGCTGACCGGTGCGGATGCCCACGATGTCCTGCTGGCAGTCCGCCGGGCAGGGCTCAATCCCGTCATGGTCGGGGACCAGCCGCTAAGCGCGGAGGACTTTGGGCGCGCGTTCGCTAGCGAACCAGAGGATCAGGTGACTCCCGGCTTCTTCACAGATAACCTCTTCGCGACGACTCCGATCCTGTATGAAAGCATCGGTGGCGATGCGGTGGCGGTGGCGCGGAGGTACCAGCAGGCGTACGGCTCCGAACCGGGCTGGCGCAGCGCCAAGGGGTACGAAGCCTTGCTCACGGTAGACGCGGCGACCCGGATTGGACTGATTCCCGGCGCGAATCCTCTGCCAACCGTGAGCGTGTGATCGCCAACCTTCGCACCATAGACAGTCCCGATACGGCCGTGCGTGGTATTTCCGGCCCCCTCTTCAACGACCGCGGATTCGTCCCCCAAGGACTCTCAATCGGGCAGTACATCGATGGCTATTTCGTCAGCGCACCGGTCCAGTACCGCTTGGTCACCGACCCCGACCTCTACGATCTGGATGAGGAAGTCGCAGGTGGGCAGGCTTCGAGCTGAACGGCAGAATCTTTCGCCGGTACCGCGTCGTCTATGTCGGAGTCGAAATGATTGAGCTCCGCGATCTCCAAATTGGCCAGCAGAGCTACACCGCTGATTTCTTCGTTATTTTCGCTATTCTGGCGACGACACGCCGGTCAGCGTGGTGTTCACGAACGCAACCACCGTGCTTACGCTGGGGGACCCGCTGCAGTCATCGACTGACCCCGACGGTTTGAACTACAACCTCTATCGTGTGCAGGAGATTTCACCGAATCGATGGAATTCTCTGACTACCCATGGGACAAGCATCTGATGACGATTCGGTTGCAAAACCTGACGGCAGAAACCGATCTCATACTATGTGCCATATCCCGCCATCCTCAACTCGACGCAGGCCCAACGGCAAGGGGTGACTTCGACCTTTCGCGACCCTTCAACCAGATCCCGAACTGGCACATCACATTCGTCGATTACGCGCATGTCTCGATTACTGCGACAACGGATGAGTATGACGCGCGCGACCTCGTGCATTACTCGGAGTTCCGCGTCCTTGTTGACCTCGAACGCGATGTCCGAAGCTTTCTCATCAAGAACCTGCTGCCGCTCACCCTGCTGCCTGTGGTGACCTATATTTCGCTCTGGCTCCCGCCGGAGGAAGCTCGAACCCGCGTCGGGTTTTCAATCACCGCACTTCTCACCGCGGCCGTGATGCTCAATACCATCTCCAGCCGCCTGCCCGACATCGGCTACACGGTTGCGATCAAGTGGGGATTCTATGTCTACGTCGGCGTTGTCGCGGTGCTCGGACTCGTCAATGTGGCCGTTTACCGCAACTACCGGGCGAAGCGTTTTGCACGGGTGAGGGCAATGGACACCTTCATCCGCTTTTTTACCCGATGGTTGTGCTCGGCACCGTAGCGATCTATTTCGTGAAATATGGCTGAGTCACATTTCGTTGCGGAAATCTGGCCCTAGCCGCATTCGCGATCAGGTGGTTGCCTGGAAACTGTCACCACCGAGAGGGACCTCCATGGCCAGGCGAGACGCCCGAACATCCACGTGATCATCCTCACCATCGCGTTGATGGTCCTGTTTTCGACTGGGTGGACTGAAACCACGGCATGGCGACGGGAACGCCGGAGGCTGCGAGCGGAACTCCATCGGACCTGGCAACCATGCCTGTTTGGGTTCCGTCGCGGGTAACGGTCGAAACCGGGTCCCTTTCCTCCGGAGAGCGGTACATCCGCTCGACATTTCGCTGGGATCGTGACCCTGGATTCGCCGCCGACGCAACCTACGAGCATGATTTCTTCCTGAACAACTACGACGAGTCCCATCTCGGTTCCGGAACCTACCTGAGCCGCCACGAAACCATCACCCAACTCCCGGATACGACCCATTGGGCGACCAACCTGCCGAGTCCGTACCTGGACACGCGATTCGGCGAACCGTCGATTTCCGCCGGCAAGGAGATCGCCTACACCATTGGCTCCGGGAATGCGGCGGCGATCGAACCCGGCGTCGAGTATTTCACCCTGATCGTGATTGATGCCGGGGATACGGATGTCGACAATGGACGACTCTCCGCCCAGTTGGGCGTTCAGGTGCCCGTCGGCTGCACGGATACGTTCTGCAGTTTCCCCACAGCGATCGTTCCCATCTTCGAGGCTTGGGTGATCCCCGTGCCGGGCCACGCGGTCTACCCACCACCAGGCGAGTCCATCCCATCCGCCCCCGCCACACCCTCATCGGATCACGATCACCCCTTGGCATTCATGTAAGGCTGAGCCCTGCGGAGTGATGCTTGGTCCGCCCGTTCCTGCCCAACCTCGTAAGGGAGGCAGCGAAGCGAGTTAGCGGTCCATCAAGCACATCGGGCCATTCCTGGTCTGGATCGCGTATAACCTCCCGTGGACTCATTCGTTCCACGTCCCGGAGCCAAGCCAGCAGATCACGCCGCCGGCCGCCACAACGGACGGCCACTACCTGAACGGGACCGTGTGGGGCTGCGGACCTTGTGTCCGCCCGCGCAGCACCAGGCACGTCGACACCAATGAGTCTCGCCCCCCGCAACTCCCCAACGATCCACATTCCCGCATATCCAAAGCAATAACCGAAAGCACTAGCCCTTTTGGGTCATAGACCATAAGTACTATCAGTTCCCGTGCTATTACTAGGACTTCTGATCTGGTACTTTAGTCGTGGGACCAGGGACCATGACTAACCAAGCGCGCAGTACTCAGGAGTTTCGGCATGTTTCGCGCAGCCATGTGTCTTTTCGCTGCCATCATGGCGGTGACATTGACAAATCAATTCCAAACGCCAGCATCTGCCATGGGCGCAGGCACCACGACCGGCAGCACCGTTGCACTGGAACAATCCGGAATGGCGTGGGTACCTTCGTATGTCTCGGTTGAATCGGGCATCTGGGAAGGCGGCGCACGTTACATCCGGTCGACGATGATTTGGTACAGCGAACCGTGGTTCCCCGAGAACTCTACCTACGAAAACGACCTGTGGCTGAACAACTCACCCGATTCCGCCCTCGGCCCCGGCACATACCTCAGCCAGGCCGAGACGTTCCCGGCAATTCCCGCGACAATCCAATGGGATTCCAACCTGCCCGCACCCTATCTCGATTCGCGACTGCTCGATTCGAGAAGCACCGAACTCGCCTACACCATCGGCTCTGGCGATGCGCACAACATCCAGGCAGGTGTGGAGTACTACACGCTGCTGGTGATGGAAGCGGGCGAAGCTGATTTCGATGACGCGAGGCTGTATGCCCAGCTCGGCGAACAGGCGCCCGCCGGATGCACGGATACGCTGTGCAGCTATTTCAAGGATTCCTACACGATCTTCGGCGTCGGGGAAGTCCAGCTTCCCGGATTCGCCGAATACGCCCCGTCGGGGCAGTCCCCGGTCGAATCGGCGACCGACAATCCGAGCGACACGGCGATTGCCGCCAGTGGCATGCCGGTAGCCGACGCCCCGGCAATCCAGCGATCCACGCGAACTCGTACCCGGCGACGTTGATCCGGCAAGTCACAAGCAATGAGAGGACCCGGTCTGTCTGGACCGGGTCTTTTTGCGCACAGCTTCACATTTCGCAGCCTGGTTGAAACAATGCCCGGGCAATTGCCTGCCCACAGTCCGTGTTGGACTGCGTCCAGCGGGGCGACCTGGTGCCTGTCCAGAGCGCAGCGTGGGTAGCAAAGCGAGTCCGCCCGTTTCGACTAGAACCGCCTCAGGCAACCAGCGTGAATGGAACGCCGACCGACGCCGCCGATTCCGCCAGTTCTACCAGCACCTCGTCGCGTACAGGAACCCCGAGTTCGCGATTCCGAATCTCGGCATCAGCTTCCGGATCACCCGGAATCAGGACCCGCTCCGACCCTTCGGCTGGATTGACCGGGGTGGCCCGGAACTCGGCGATCATCTCGTCCATATCGGCCAGGAACTCGTCCAGGTCGCGGAAGGCGTCGATTCGCCACGCCATGCACATGTGGCCAATCCCGGGTTGCGCGCCAGTCGAGGTGGATTGGGCAATCCGGTTGCCCCACAGGTTGCCAGCCAACGGACCGCAAAAGGTTTCGACCATCAGCGACAATCCATACCCCTTGTGACCACCGTGTTCGACCGGGCCTCCGAGCGTGGTCAATCCGGTCACCTTGAACGGATCGGTCGTGCTCTGGCCGTCCGCGTCGAGCCCCCATCCGTGCGGAATCGGAATACCCGCGCGGCGAGCGATTTCAATCTTGCCGTAGGCAACGGTGCTGGTTGACATGTCGACCACAAGTGGCCGGCCAGAGCCAGTGGGAACCGCAAACGCGATCGGATTCGTCCCCAGCATTGGCTTCAAACCAAAGGTTGGCACGACGATCCGCCCGGCGTTGGTCATCGCCATGCCACCCATGCCGTTGTCTGCCGCCATCACCGCGTAGGCCCCGGCTATGCCGAAGTGATTGCTGCCGCGAACCGTGGTGAGACAGATTCCCGTGTCCTGGGCCTTGGCGATCGTGCGGCGCATCGCTTCGGGTCCCACCAGCAATCCGAGCGCGTTGTTGCCGTGAAGAGCGAGCGTCGACGGCGACTCACGCTCGACCGAGACTTCTGCCAAGGGGTCGATCAGTCCCTGGCAAAGCCGGCTGACGTAGCTGGGCAGACGCGCCACGCCGTGCGACTCCACTCCCCGGAGATCCGCGATCAACAGGTGGCTGGCGGCGGCCGCTGCCTTGTCCGGTGGCATCCCGGCGGCAGTGAGCAGCGCACTCACCAGTTCTTCCAGATCTGGTTGTGAAAATCGTTTGACGTCAGTACCAACGTACTCGGGTGACAGGGGCATTCGGTGAAATCTCCAGCAGGCAACACGCGAGTCAATGGGCGGATTGTCCGGCGGTTTCGGCGTTTCCGCAAGGGCTGCCGCGCTTGACCGCGCCGCTGGGGGGCGGTACCATTTGGGAGCGCGGAGTCACCAGGTGGCGGCCGTCGCTTTGCGCGGGTAGAAGGTAATACCTCCTCGCATCGAACCCGTGAAGGGATCCTCTTTGGACGCTGGCAGTAGTCGGTTCTCAACAATCCGTACATCCCGGAGATAACCGGAGCCGCGTCCTTCACACCGACACGCCGCCCCGGAACGCTCCGGGGGCAATCGTCAAGTCATCCGCATCGCGCGTTTCAGCGCAGCATGCCCGGATGAGTCGACATGGGAGGCAGTGTCATGGCCCAGACCCAGAATCCGCGCCGCTACTACATTGATCACGCTGACGATCACACCGTCGTCCGCGCAGTACCTGTGCGCTACGTTACCCCGGAACCGGCCGCCCCCGAGTCCATCGCAACGCACCAGTTCGCACCCTCCACCTCGCACCCCGGCGCTGCTCGAACGCTGGCCGCCAGGGCCCGCCGCGCCCCAAAGGCGGTTTCACGTATCGTGCATTCCGCACGCAAGCGTCCTGGTATGCCACGATCGTGACGAGCATCCATCCTTAACACCACGCAGGATGGAGCAGGATTGTGCCTGACACTGAACCGGCAACACTGGAAATCGATGACATCTCCGAGACGTCGCTGCTCGACCTGATTCGAGCAGCGGTAGCCTCCGGCAATGCCGAACGCGCACGCATCTATGCCAACCGCATGCTCGAGGACGATGCGCTGGCATTGCTGGAGGACCTCGAACCACACGAACTCGGCCGCCTCTTCACCTTCCTCGGCGACGAATCGCTGGCCGTTCTTCTTGCCCGGCTCGATGATCGCGATGCCGCCCGAATCCTGACCAGGATGTCCGCCGAACAGGCTGCGGACATCCTCGAGGAAATCGATCCGGACGATGCCACCGACATCTTCGCCGAGGTCGAACACGCCGACCCGCACGCGGCTCGCACGATCCTCGTCGAGATGGATCCCGAGGAAGCCGCCGAGATCCGGGAATTGATGGCCTACGCCCCGGATAGTGCCGGCGGCATCATGACCCCCGCCTTCGTTGCGGTATTTCCCGATTTGCATGCGGACGAAACGGTTGTCGCCCTCCGCCAGGTTGCCGAGGAAGCGGAAACGATCAACTACGTCTACGTCGTCGACCGCGACGAAACGTTGATCGGTGTCCTTTCGCTGCACAGCCTCGTTCTCAGTCGACCGGACACTCCAGTTCGCGAGTTGATGTTTCCTGACCTCTTCTCGGTCACCGTCGACACCGACCAGGAAGTCGCCGCCCGCCTCCTGATCGATCGCGATCTACTAGCGCTCCCGGTCGTCGACGCCGAAAACCGCCTGGTCGGCATCATCACCGCCGACGACGTGGCCGATATTCTCGAAGAAGAAGTCACCGAAGACATCGAGCGCCTTGGTGGTTCGCAGCCACTGGACGTCCCCTATCTCCGTGCCTCGCCGTTTCTCCTTTTCCGCAAGCGGATAATCTGGTTGATGGTGTTGTTCTTCGCATCGTTCATGACGGTGTCGATCCAGGAACACTTCGAAAGCACGCTCGTCAGGTTCACGATCCTGGCCGCCTTCGTCCCGATCCTGATCGGCACCGGAGGCAATGTCGGTTCCCAGACCGTGTCCACGATCATCCGCGCAATGGCGCTCGATGAAGTTCGCCCAAGCCATATCCTGCGGATCGTTGGCAAGGAGGCGATCACGGGTCTGGCGCTCGGGATCGTGATGGGCGTGCTGATGTTTGGCCGGGCAATGTTGACCAACGATGGCACCGAGACGATTGCCCTCGTCGTGGGCCTGACAGTGATGGCGCTGACGACCTGGGCCGCCACTGTGGGCGCCATCCTGCCGATCGTGCTGAGCAAACTCAGGTTCGACCCCGCCGTCGTCTCGGCGCCGTTCATCAGCAGCCTCGTCGACAGCACCGGATTGCTCATTTACTTCACGCTCGCCGGATTCTTCCTCGACATCTGACGCAGCCACTGACGATGCGCAAAACGAAGCCCAGGCGAATCGCCATGCGATCGATTGTGGTACGGGCGGACCTGGATCGACCGCATGTGACACCTTCCCTGTCCCGTACTCGTCGATCCTGTTGTCCGCCCCGTCGAACGCCTGATTATGAACGCTGCTTTATTCTGCATTTTGCCCAGAATCAGGAGGATTAATCTGCCATGCCATTCGACGCTGTGACGCGCCACGAGACGCTTCGCAATCTCGCTACTTCTTACGTCAATCTGGCGATCGAGAATATCGAGCGCGAGTACCCAAACATGCCGTGGATGATTGTCACGGAGCCGGGTCCGTTACCCACTCATCGAGAACTGCATCCGACGTTCTACGGCAGCTTCGACTGGCATTCGTGCGTCGAAATGTTCTGGGTAAGCGTCCGCCTGCTCCGGCTATTTCCGAACGACGACGCGCAGCAAGTGGCACGACAAGCCATCTCGAAACTGATCACCGACGATCACATCGCGATCGAGTCCGCTTTCTTCACCGGCCCCGACAATCGCGGATTCGAGCGGCCGTATGGCTGGGGCTGGCTGCTCACACTCCAAGCGGAACTCGATTCGTGGGACGATCCCGATGGTCAACGCTGGGCGGCTGCCCTGAAGCCACTCTCGCTGGTACTGGCCGAACGTTTCATTGAATGGTTGCCGTTGCTCACCTACCCGTACCGCAACGGCATGCATTCAAATACCGCATTCGGGTTGCTTCGGTCGCTCGATTTCGCCTCGTCGCTGGCCGCCTCGGGCGATTCCCGGTTGCTGGAGGCAATCAAATCTGCGGGACTCCGGTATTTCAGTGAAGACGCGAACTATCCGGCGCACTACGAGCCGTCTGGCGCCGATTTCCTCTCCGCTGCCCTCACGGAAGCCGAGCTGATGAGCCGGTTGCTACCAGGCTCTGAATTCGCCCCATGGCTCGATCGATTCCTGCCAGGCCTGGTCAACCATGAACCAGTCCAGCTCTTCACACCGGCAGTCGTCTCCGACCTGTCCGATGGACACATCGCACACCTTGCCGGGCTCAATCTCAGCCGGAGCGCCGGGTACATTGGCATTGCCAATGCACTCCCAGCCGATGATCGGCGAGTGCCGGTTCTGATCTCCGCCGCGAACGTACACGCTGACGCCTCTTTGAGTGCAGTGACGGGCAGCGACTACATGGTCGAACACTGGCTGGCGGCCTACGCGACCCTCCTGCTCACTGCCTGAGCAACAACGCCAGCAAGCATCGTTAGGCAACCGTGTTTCGTAGGGGCGGACCTGGATCGACCATGAACGGCACCTCGCCAATCCGGATGTTGTCGATCCTGTGTCCGCCCGCATCTGGCCGGTCGCGATAATGCGCATATCTCAACTGGTCATCCGGAAACCGTACAACGCGAAGGCCGACACAAAACCGGCCACCAGGTGAAATGGATGATCTCCAGGATTGACACCATAGGCTAACGCTGGCGGATGGTACACTGCGATTCTGTGTTGACTGTCAGGCACACGTTCCACTTTCCGTGTAACTCGAGACCAGGCACCATGATCCAGGAATCGGTTGTCGCCATTGTTCCCGAAGACATTCTCGGCGAAGTGCTGCCCGCTGTGCATCGCGCCGGGCTGGGCCATTTGGCCCGCCTGCTGCGGAGCGAACGCAGCCCTGTGCTCGATCAGCTTCAACGGGCTGGCGTTCCGGTGTCCCAGGCTCCGGAGACAATCGCGGCACGTCCAACAATACTCCTCGTCAGCGCCGCGGCGCGATCCCAGATGACTGGATCGCTCCTCGTTCAGCATGGCGCCAATCAGGTCTGGATCGTGACCAGTCTCGGGGAATGGGTGGTGGTCGATGATGTGATCTTCAGCCAACCGGGAACCGAACTGCCACCGCCGCCAGCCCAGCGCGTGCCTGGCCGTGACCCGCGTCACTCCGTCGTTCGCCCGGCGCCGGGTCCGGTTGTCGCGGACCAGGTCGAGTAAACCAGCCGGGCGCTGACCGCCATCGCTATACTTGGCGAAGCCAGGTGTCGATCCTCGACATGGTCATTGTGATCTGCCGACCTCCGCTTACCCTTGGGACTTGCCGAGCGATGCCACCCACCTTCGCCACCGTCGGACGCCACATCGTGGCTTCTCGAACGCCTCTTGAACGCCGCTCGGTTCAAGTCTCCATCGCCGTCGCCGCCATCGCGACGCTGCTCTCGGTTGTCCTTGCGCCAGACACCTCGCCCTCGAACTGGGATTGGATCCGGATCATCGTGATCGGACTCTGCGGCGTGGTGGCGGTGCTCCTGTTCGTCGTTGCCCAAATGGATACGTCCGATGACGTTGCGCGCCGCCAACGTTTGATCGCGGCGGCCGTGCCGTTTGCAATCGCCCTTGTCCTCAATCTCACCTTTTCGGTCGGCACCGCCATTGTCTTCTCCCTCGGGATTACCGTGGTCGCCATGCTGGCTGCCGCAAATCGCGATCTCCGGATGTCGTGGGTGATTCTCGCTGCCCTGATCGCGGTGATTCCGTTCTGGGTCTGGAGCGCCCTCGAGGCCTGGACGTGGGGACTGTTCCTGCTGGCGCCACTGGCTGCCATCGCCGTCATCAGCGACGGCCACATGCGCGCGGCAACCGGAGTGGTGCCCGATCAGGAATCACCCCTCTCCCATCGAGGGCATCGCCTCGCCTGCTGGGCCGGAATTCTTGGTTCCGCCCTCATTGCCACAGCCGTTGGCTTCCTGACCGACGCCTCAAATGGCGTGGTCGCACTAGGCGCAGTCGGCGCCATCCTGCTCGTCGCCCTCGAAGCTGGGGCAACCGCGCCAGATGGGGGAGATGCCAGGCGCTCGGTGGCGCTTGCCGATGCCGCGCTTTTGTGGATTTCACTGTGCTGGATCGTGAGTCTCTGATGACTTCAGCGAAACCGGCCATCCTGGCCATCGATCTCGGCACTTCGTCCGTCAAGACGATCATCGTCGACCCCGAAGGCCAAATCCTCGGACGCGGTCAGGCTTCGTATCCAACACTTCATCCTCGCGAGGGCTTCGACGAGCAGCTTGTCGATGACTGGATGCAGGCAATCGTGTCCGCGACGGTCAGCGCCCGGCGGTTCGCGCCAAAAGCCTCGATCGAAGCGATCGCGATTACCGGCCAGATGCACGGCACAGTGCTGCTCGATCGGGATGGACTTCCATTGCACCCGGTGATCATCTGGTCAGACCGGCGAGCGGCGGGCATGATCGAGGAGATCCAGGATCGCATTGGAACCGGCCTGGCGATCAAGATCGGTGGTCCAATCGGCACAGGGTACCAGGCGCTGACACTCGCCTGGATCATGGAGCACCGTCCTCATCTCCGGGACGCGATCGCCCATGTCTTGCTGCCGGCAGACCTCGTGGGATTCCTGCTCACCGGGGCGCTGGCCAGTGATGCCAGCAACGCTGTCAGCACCGGCCTTCTGGACTCGGAGCGAGGAGCGTGGGACGACTCCTTGCTCGATGCGATGGCGATCCCCCGAGACTGGCTGCCCGACCTCATCCCGACCGGCTCGCAAATCGGCGAGCTCGCGCCGGAAGCGGCTACGGTGCTTGAATTGGCTGTTGGAGTCCCAGTCTTTCTCGGAGGGGGAGATGCTCCCGCCGCCGCCATCGGTGGCAACGTGTTGTCCCACGCGGAGGCGATGATCACGATGAGCACCGGCGCCCAGGTGATCCGCCCGACGACGATTTACGCTCCCGAACCCCAGGGCCGATGGCACACATGGCCATCTTCACTACCGCCAGATGCCGATGGTGCCAGATGGCTCCACGTCGGCGCCGTCCTCAATGCCGGTCGCGCGATCGACTGGATCCATCGCACGCTCGCGCCTGGCGTGATCCTGGCGGAACTGCTGGCGCTCGCCCAGGCGGCGCCGATTGGTTCGGGCAATCTGCTCTTCCTGCCGTACATCGCGGGCGAGCGCAGTCCCCACCT
The DNA here is from genome assembly GCA_963763125.1 of uncultured Chloroflexia bacterium. Taxonomy (GTDB): domain Bacteria; phylum Chloroflexota; class Chloroflexia; order Thermomicrobiales; family UBA6265; genus JACCYX01. Next base: position 2,119,893 of record CAVXMV010000005.1, on the reverse strand, counting down.
CGATCCGTTCGCGCGGGGAGCATTCATCGGGCTCAGCGACGCGCACCAGCCACAACATCTGGTGCGGGCAGTCCTCGAAGGCATCGCGCTCTCCCTGGCCGACACGCTCGACCGAATGACGCCTACGGGCGAGCGGCCCGCGAGGATAACGTTGGGTGGAGGTGGTTCCGCGCCAGAAGTACGGCAAATCATGGCCAATGTGCTTGGTGTTCCGCTCTCCATTTCACCAGTCCAGGAGAGTTCCGCCTTCGGCGCCGCACGGGTTGTTGCGCACGCCCTCCGATGGACAGCGATCCAGGATGATGAGCATTGGGGGCCGGCACCGAGCGCACTGGTCAACCCGATCCAGACCGATCATGCCTTTTATGAGGAACGACTGGCGATCTTTCGCGATGCTGCGGATTGCACCCTGCCGATCATGCATCGTCTGCAACGACTCGATCCGTGATCGCCCCACGACCGGCAAAAATGACCCGCCGCGAAGAAACGTCTGCATTTGGCGGACATCGGATCGAGCGGATTCTCGGGCGTCCACCTGTCAGTGGCGGGGCAATTTCCGCCGTCATCGATCTCGATAGTGAATTGCACGGCACCACGGGCAACATTTCCCATACAGCTGCGTACATCGATGCCACATCCCAAACACCTGTCTACACGAGTGACGGCGCCACGGCAGTGCATGTGCTGTGGACAGAAGCCAACTCCCGGGGCGAAATCCTGGCAGGGCTGGATCCCGCGGCTGAGTCCGATCTCGTCGCCTTCGAAGTTGATCCCGGCGACACACTGCTCGTGCCGGCAAGGATCCCATTTGCACTTGGGGCCGGGATGCTCGCATTCGTGTTCGGGAGCCATCCGCTCAGCGAATTTGCCGACCAGTCGTATTGGTCTAGGGGGCCGCTCGCGCATTCCCCTACCCACGGATTGCAGATCTTCGACCGCTTCAATCGGCGCACGATCTGTGCGGCACAAGTGGAGTTACTGCTCGAACGATGGAAGATCACCACGCCACTTGACCTCAAGCTCAATCCGCATCGCCGGCACTACCTGACGAATCTGGTCGAACCGGTCGTGCTGAACTGGCCGAATGGTTCCGAATTGCTCGGGCGCACCGAGTCCCGGTTCCTGCCAGTCGGTCTCAGCCAGGTTTCGATCGTGCCGGATGGACTCGGCTATGTCTTGATCGGCTCGAAACCCGATCTCGCAATCGATGTGATACAGCCCCTGCGCTCGGCCGGCTACGACCGTTCGGCCATCGCATCACTGGGCGTGCCGCTCGAACTACTGGAATAGGCAGATTGTACGCAAGGTGACTACAAACGGGTTGGCTCGGCTGCGGCACCGCAGCTCGCTCCGCCCATGGTTCGATTGTTCTACGGGCGGCCGCTACATGGCCCACCGTGCGAGCTGATCGCTGGCCTCGTCGGCGAGGATGCCCTGGTTCACCGTTGGCGACGCCACGCCAGAGCGCTCGATCATCTCTTCGAGCGTCGGCAGCGTACGGTCAGGATCCGGCGGAGCGGAATACCAGACCTCGCTTACGCCAGTGCGAATAATCGCCGTCGCGCACATCGTGCAGGGCGCACCATTGGTGTAGAGCCGGTATCCCTCGAGCGACAACGTTTGGCGCTCCCGGCAAGCTTGCCGGATGACGTTCATCTCGGCGTGCGACGAGGGATCGTGCTCCTTGTTGATCCCATTGCCGCCCGTCGCGACAATGGCGCCATCCGGGTCGACAAGGACTGCGCCGTACGGATGATTGCCCGCCTGCGCGGCGGCCTCCGCCTCCTCCATCGCCATGCGGAGGTATCGTTCGACTTCTGGCCGCGACGTTTCCTGATTCATGCGTGACGTCCCTTCCTTCGTGAAAACGCAAGCATATAAACTCGACTTTGCCTCTGGTTGCGGCGCGAATCAGGTAGCGCCCTGGCAAAGGTTTCGGACAGGCAACTTGGTCGAATCGCTCGAAACCAGGTTCCTCCCCATGGATTCATGCCCATTCTCGCTCCCTTGCAATCCGAGCGCCTGTTCCAAAATCCTGAACGTTGGTCGGCGGCCCGCTTCGATGTGAGCCTCAACCAGGGACTTTGCGAGCAGCCCACTTCCTTCCGAGATTGCATCCGTAATTGTCAAGTGTTCTGCACAAGCCACAGGCGTGTTTCGCTGGGCGGTCAGGTAGAAGAGCCAGGCCATTCGTCCGGCAACGGCTGCCATGAGCGACACCAGCAGCTGGTTCCCGGAAGCTGCAACCAGTTCCTCATGGAAGCGCGCATTCATGATTGACACCTCCAGGGAATTGCCATCGTGAAGAACTGCTTCGGACTCCTTGAACGCTGCCCGGAGCCGATCAGGCGACCCACCATCAGCGACCCGCTGCGCGGCGAGCCATGCAGCGCGTCCTTCGAGTGCCAGCCTGGCGTCAAAGAGGTCATCGACATCCCTGGTCGACCAAGTTTTGACCACTATTCCGTGACGCGGTGTGGTCTGAACGAACCCCTCGACTTCCAGCTGTGGAATTGCCTCACGCAAGGGAATTCGGGAAACGTTGAGCTCTTCCGCGATGCGTTGTTCGGTCAGCCGCATTCCCTGAGGGTAGGTCCCGGCGATAATCCGGCGCTTCAACTCCTGGTACAGCTGTGCCGATAGTGATTCAGATGACCGCGGCATGGCTCATCCTTCGGGTGGGGTTGCGATGTGTATCAACCGGGCATCGAGAATCCCGGCGATGTCCCTTCGGACCCGTTCCAACTCGTGTACCGGCGACCGGCCTATGCCCTGGCGCACGACCTCAGCGATCTCACCCGCCGAGCGACCTTCCGCCTTCACTAGTGGCGGGAACCCAAAGTGACGTTCATATTCATTTGCGGCGGACACAAGGATCGCTTGATCGTCCTGGGGTGATTGGGCAATTGCGTCTTCCTCGAGCATCGACTGGTCAGGCAGGGGCCCCGCACTGGTGCCATCGAAGTGACCAAACCTGGAAGCCAGATCGATCAAGCGGCCATTCGACAACGCGGCAATCGCCTCCGCCAGGACCGGTCGCACGATCTCAAGGTCGATTTCCCCATGGCGACTTACCCCCAAATTCTCCAGCCGTGCCAGGACCTCTTCGCTCAGGACCGGATCGGGGAGACTCTCACCCAAACCAACGGCTGTCGTCGGTGTGCGCCACTCCCCGCGAAGCACCGCCACCGTGCTCAGCAAGAGCGCTGCTGCTTCGTCGGGTTCGAGCCAACGGGGAAACGTCGCGATGTCGGCCACCACCGCATCGATGCGCATACGCACCGCCTCCGCCTCCTCGTCGGAGAGGGTCATCCCGCGCGACTCGGCGATTGCCCGCGCGAGATCATTGGATCCAGCGGCCGGCCAAATCCACGTGACCTTGCTTCCCATGCGCGCCGGGACAAGTCCGTGACTGAGGGGCGGGAAGGCATCCTGCCCCGTGCGGATCGCTCCGGCAGCTTCACCCGCCGAGTGCTTGAGGTGGGCGAACGAGCCGGTGAGCGGTTTCAGGTGCGGGATCGGCAGGCCCGATTCCCTGGCCACCACTCTCGACGCATGATCGATCCGCTCAAGCTTCAGCCCGGTGTCCACGCCGTAGAAAACTTCCAGCGACAGCGCGACTTCTTCCAATGGCGCGAACCCGCAACGGTAGGACATCCCGTTGAGCGACACGTCAGGATGAGCGCCGGCACTGGCGGCAGCAAGCGCACACGCGGTGGCGAGCCCAAACTCATCGTGCATATGCATGGTGATAGGCACGTCACGCCCCACCTGTGTGCGCATCCGCGTGACGAATGCCCGCGTTGCCTCGGGCGACATCGAGCTAGTGGAGTCCATGAAATCGAGACGGACCACGCCGTGATCGACGGCATGCTGGCTGGCCGCCGCCATCTGGTCGAAATCGCGCATGCCGATCCCGGCCAGCGTCACGGTCGGTGTCACCCCCAGGCGCCTGGCCTCGGCCAGGAAAATCGCCATGTCCTCCGCCTGCCGCGCTTCGGCATCGCGGTCCGGGGCCGCAACGATCCCGGGCGCGATCATCGTTGCCCCGGCGTCCACAAAGCGGTGCAACGCATCGATCGGGTCAACCGGTCCACGATCCCGGCCATTGCCGAGGAACACATCGGACCACACATTCACGTTGATCGGCAATTTGGCATCAAGGATCGCCTTCATCAACGCCCAATCGTGGGGAGTCGGGTCTACGCCGCTGCCAAACGGCACATTGAGGCAGGTGGTTTCCACCCCAAGCTCCACCAGCGCCTCCAGGATGCGGACATACCCGGCCAGCGACGTGACATTCCCGGCCGTGAAGTTCGTCTTGCGGATCGTCGAATCGATGAGGTGGACCCGCTGAGGAAAGTTGGCCCCATCCGTGACCTCCGGCCAGAAGTTCACCGCCGAAATGTGGTGACTCCCCGGAACGCTGGCACGGTGTTCTGGATTCAGCATGATCTCCTCCTCTATAGGTCTGGGTCTGCTTGCGGCCCCAGGAGGATCATATTGTATACAGCGATACGGTATTTACCCCAATATTGGGACAATCTCCTCATTTTACCGAAGGGATTGTATACTGAACCGCGCAATCCTTGGTGAGTGCTTCGCGGCGATCCTCCATCAAACCTGACCAGATCGAAGGAGTTTGCGTCATGCGCGTAGGCAGCGATGCCATGAAACTACCCGGCTCAAGAACCCTCACTCCTCCGGAACAGCTTCGACAGTCCGCCAATCACGGTCTGGAGGGGCTGTTCTTCCGCACAATGCTGCACATGAGTCCAACCCTGGATCGTGGCCTGCTTCAAGAGACGCGCGCAGAGGCGGACGCGCTGGGGATGTACCTCGAATCCGGCCTCGGCAAGGTCAATCCATTCGGGTTGCCCGAAACACCCGAGGTGCGCGCCCTCGGGGACGGCGACACGGTTCTCGGATTCCGGCGCATGATGGAGGCCGCTGCCGAGATCGGGATCACCGAACTCTGGGTGGCCACGGCGGGGATCAAGCCGTATTCCGGTCGCTTCGCCTACGATCGCTTTCGCACCGATGTCACCTGGGAAGATCAGCTCACGGCCACCGGGAAGTTCCTCAAGACACTGGCCCCGATTGCGCGCAATCTCGGCCTCCACATGAACGCCGAAACCCACGAGGAAATCACCTCGTTCGAACTGGTGAGGCTTGTCGAGGCCGTTGGCGCCGACGTGATGGGGATCACCTACGACACGGCCAACCCGCTCCAGCGGGCCGAGCATCCAGCCCGGACCGCCCAGCGACTCGCTCCGTATGTCCGGCAGACTCACATCAAGGACGCGGGTCTCGTCCACGACCCGCACGGCATCCGGGAACAGATGCGCCCCAACGGGCAGGGCGTGGTCGACCTGCACTGGATCCTGCCCGCCCTGCACGAGGCGAATCCCAACCTCAACCTTTCTCTGGAAATTGCCGAGGTCGGGATCTCCAGCGCACCGCAACTGGCGTCCCGCCCCTCCGACGCCACAACCGGCATCGCCCTTTACGACCCGGTTTGGGTGGCGGGTCACCCCGACCTGACCGTGCCCGAGCTCGTCGACTACATCCGGCTGGTGCAGGACTACGAAGCGCGCATCGACGCCGGCGAGGTCCCTTCCATGACCGATCACGCGCGTCGCACGTACGGCGTGGACGAGGCCTGGAAGTGGGTCGACGATTCCCGGGCCTACATCCATTCGGTAATGCGCGACGAAGGCATCCCGGTTTTGGACCGGGTTTCCCAACCGGCGGGATCCACGCCCCCACATTGAACGAGCAAAAGGCAGGTGCAACTTGTGGCAAGCCCAGCGTTTTCCGATCGCCAGCAACCAGGGAGGTTCCCCAATGAATGACGCCCTGACTCGTGCCCTGATCGCTGCCGCGTGGCGCAACGACGTGGACGAAGCGGCCAGCCTGATAGAGCAGGGCGCGGACGTCAATGCGAAGGACGAAACCGTTCAAAGCGCCTACCTGATCGCGACCAGTGAGGGGTTCCTCAGCCTGCTGGCGTTGACCCTGAAAAGCGGCGCCGACGTCACCTCGAAAGACAGCTATAACGGGACGGGACTCATCCGGGCGGCAGATCGTGGCCACTCGCTCCTCATCGGGATGCTGCTGAGGGCCGGGATCGAGGTCAATCACATCAACAACGTGGGATGGACCGCACTGCACGAAGCGATCATTCTTGGCGATGGGGGCCAACGGTATGTCGATTGTGTCCGGTTGTTGCTGGCCGGAGGGGCTGATCCGCTGATCCCGTCTCAAGGGGACGGCGTCAGCCCGTTGCAGCACGCCGACTCTCGCGGGTTTGGCGCGATCGCAACCTCCCTGCGCGCCGTGATCGAGTCCGACCTGCCGCAGGATGCGACGGCGGTGCTCTTCGCCGCCGCAAGGAACGGCGATGCCGACGGCGTGATGATAGCCCTCAGGGCCGGCGCCGACCCTGCCACGCAGGATGCCGATGGAAACACCGCCCTGGCGATTGCCGCGAGGCCGGGTCTCCAGGACGTCACGCGCCTGCTCCACGCGTACACCGGCCCCGTGTAAGGGACCGATCAACCGACCTTCATCATTATGAGCGCTCCTTGCGATCGGCTGGCTACGATCGATCGGCGATCGCGTCGCTGGGCGTACCGCTCGAAATGCTCGGCTGACGAGAACCTTGGAAGGTTCTCAACGCCCCACACCGACGCCCGGTAGTGGCCGCCCTGCCGGCCGGCCCTGCTGGATACGCGGATACGCTGGATGTGGCGGCCAACCAATGGTGAGTCTCGGGTCCGCAACAATCCCCACGGTCACAACGTTCACGTGATAGCGTATTCATGTTCCACCCATGGAAGGACACACCTGATCATGTCCCACGGTTCACGACCATTTCGGTTCGGCGTCCAGATCACCCGCGCCCGAACTGCGACCGAGTGGAAAGCCCAGGCGCAACGTGCCGAAGCCCTTGGCTACGATGTCTTCCTGATGGCCGACCACTTTGGTCGCCAGTTTGCGATTGGCCCGGCGCTGGCCGTGGCAGCCGAAGTCACGACAACACTTCGGATCGGCACCCTCGTGTGGCAAAACGACCTGCGGCACCCTACGCTGCTCGCGATGGAAGCCGCGACCCTCGACGTGTTGTCCGAAGGCCGGTTCGAGCTTGGGATCGGCGCCGGTGGATCATTTCCGGCGGAATACGACTGGACCGGGATTCCGTTCGATCCGCCGAGTACGCGAGTGGGGCGCCTCGAAGAAAGCGTCCAGGTGCTCAAGGGCGTCACCGGTCCCGGCCCGTTTTCTTTCCAGGGCGAGTTCCATGCGATCAGCGAGTACCAGGGACACCCGAAACCTGTGCAGCAGCCGCACATGCCGATCCTGATTGCGGGCGGCGGCAAGCGAATGCTCACCCTTGCCGCAAGGGAGGCCGATATCGTCGGCCTGCTTCCACGCATGCTTCCCGAAGGCGGCTTTGCCGCCAACGAAGACGGGATCGACGCCTTCGCCTCGAAGGCAAGGTTCGTGCGGGAGGTGGCCGGCAACCGGGCCGGCCAGATCGAGTTCAATATCCTCGTCCAGATGGTCAGGGTGACCGATGACCGGGCAGGCGAAATCGATCGGTTGACGGCTGAGCACAACATCGAAGATGCGTCATGGTTCGATTCGCCGATGGTCTACGTGGGTTCAGTGGATGAAATCGTCGATCGCATGCGTGCCGTTCGCGAAGTCGTCGGCGCCTCCTACTTCGTGGTTTTCGAACCAGCCGTGGAGGATTTCGCGCCGATCGTGAAAGTCCTCGCCGGAACGTAAGGCTGAGATTGCACAACCGCCTCGCTACGCTGCCGCCCCTACGAATCCGAGCTTCCAATCCCCTGAAACCATGTCCTCCCCCTACGCAACCATCGCGATTGACTTGAAGAACCGGCCCTCGAAAGGACCGGTTCTTCAAGTCACTACACGACTGCGCATTGCTATCCGGCTCGCTTGAGGCGACCCGTGCGCTTCGCGTAGTGCTCACCGCGCTGGAACAACCAGAGCCCAAGCGGCGGAAAAACGACACCCATGATCAGTAACGGCCAGATGTTGCTCCACTGGCTGGTGAAGCTTGCGCCGTCCAGCAGGGCGGCCCGGATTCCGTCCAGCGCGTAGTAGACCGGTGAGAGATACGCCAATGGCTGCATCCATTCCGGCAAGACGTCGACGCTGTAGTAGATGCCCGAGATCAGCAACAGGATTGCGGTCACGATGCTGGTCACCTGCTGGCCCTTCTCCGGCGAGAGCAGCGGCATCACCGCCGCGACCATCCCGAAGCCGACCAGCGAGATGCTGCAAATCGCCAGGATCCCGGCTGCCGCAGGTAGTTCGCGTTCCCCAGCGAGAGATCGAAGAAGAACGAGATCGCGATCAGCATCACGATCACCCGGGCCATGCCGTAGACGATCGAGTAGACGCCCATGCCCAGGAGTTGGGTCGTCCGGCTCGCCGGACTCATGAAGGTGTACTCGATCGTGCCTTCCCAGCGCTCCCAGCTCACGGTCTCCGACAGCAGGTCGAAGATCATCGAGAGGTAGCTCCAGACCATCGAGCCGATCAGCAGGAAGGTCGTCGCTTTCGCGGTTTCCTCAGCCGTGCCGCCGAACCCAACTCCAATGAATCCGATCGTCAGCGCATTCATCGTGGTGTAGACCAGCCACACGACCTCCCAGAGGAAGTAGCGCTTGGTCAGGTAATAGTTGCGCTGGGCGTATCCCCAGATCGCGATCAGTTCGCGCATCCAACCAGGTTTGGTTAGCGCCGCGCTTGCCGCATGCATAGGTCAATCCTTGTCTTCAAGGGGCCGAGCACAAGGTCGGCAGCCCTACCGAGTTCGGCTCCGACGAGAGCAGGCCCCATTACGCAGCCTTCTTCTCTTCGTCGTTGGCCTCGTCGTCCTTCTCGTATTCGGCCTCTTCCAGCGTGGTCCCGGTCGCGGCCATGAACACTTCCTCCAGGTTCGGGAGATGATCTCCCGTCTGGTACTGCTTCTTGAGTCCTTCGGCGGTGTCGAGCGCCATCAGTTTCCCGTTGAGCAGGATCCCGATCCGGTCGCAGAGCTCCTCCGCCTCGCCCATGTCGTGCGTGCAGAGCAGGATCGAGGATTCGTGATCGGCCCGGATCGAGCGGATCAGCGCCTGCACATCCTTCTTGCTGCGCGGGTCGAGACCGGTCGTTGGCTCGTCGAGCAGCATCAGCATCGGGCTGGTGAGCAGGGCTCGGGCCAGCGCGATCTTCTGCTGCATCCCGCGCGACAGGTGCTCCATCGGCTCATTGACGCGCTTGAAGTCGAACCCGATCCCTTCGAGGATCTCGCGGATCATCGGCTTGCTCTCGCGATCGGAAACGCCGTAGAGCTTGGCGCCGAAGAGCAGGTTCTCCATCGACGACAACTTCTTGAAGAAGCTCGCCTCGACACTGACCCGGTTCATGTAACGCTGCACCACTTTGGGGTGCGTGACAGCGTCGACCCCGAACACCTCGACCTCACCGGCATCCGGCAAGGTAAGGGTCGAGATCACGCGCACCAGCGTGCTCTTTCCGGAACCATTCGGTCCGAGGATACCGACGACCTCGCCACGCTTGAGCGTGAACGACACCGAGTTGAGGGCGTAGGAGTATCCCTTGCGGCCCTTCTTGAACTTCTTTTCAATATTCCGTAATTCCATTGCGTTTTCGGCGCGCTGGATTTGTTCGAGGGTCATTCGCCTCTACCTTCTCAAGTTGGCCGGCACAAGGCAGGCCACGGGGCCGGCACAGGTCCGGCCAGGATGTGTGTAGCGCAAATCATTGGTGGCCCACGACAGCAGGCGCCTTACTGAATAGTGCTCCGATTCATCCTCGTTACCTCCCTTGCGATTATCCTGTCGTCAATGGATGTGAAATGTCGTGTCGTGATGGGCGCACAAAAAACTCCTCCCGGCCGTGTGCCCGAGAAGAGTGCTCCGTGCTCTGAGTTGCGGTTGCGTGATCGTCAGTCAGGCTCGCAGGTCAACAGGGCGCACTCCTCCCACAGATTGGCACCGAGAGGCGGTGTGATTCTGTAGAAGTTGCGATCCATGCTGCATCCAGACCTTGGCTGAGCGAAAACCTCACGCAAATCCGCAAGGCACTTTCGCTAGGTTAGAGCCGCAAGCAACCGATGTCAAGCCTTTTGCGACATTGCGTCCATCTCGATCTGACCCCACTGTAGGTGAAGGCATGGTCCGCCGGAGCACGCGCAGTGAGTATGGCGCCACGAAATGACGTGCACTCTCAACGGCTTGCCCGTACCATGGACACAATGTGGGACTGCACAATTCACTCGCCAAAGGACTTCGATCATGCACGTTACCAGGCGTTCACTCATCGGCGGTGCGCTCGCGGCGGCAGCCACCTCAGCGGCATCGATGGCCATCGTTCACGCCCAGGACGCGACCCCTGTTGGCAGCACATTGGCCACACCCGGGATCAGCGAAACAGCCGCACCAGGCTTTGGTATCGCCAGGATCCGGATACACCCATCCCCGGAACTCGCCCAGGCTGTCTACGCCGATGTGATGTCCAGTTTCCTGCCCCCGACGGTCGCCGTACCGGGCTATTTCGGATACATCTTCGCCTTCGATGATGCCGATCCCACGGCCACGATCAATGTAACGCTGCTCGCCGACTCAGCCGCCGCGGATGCCGCAAATGCCGTGGCCCAGGAATATGTGAAAGGCATGGATACTCGGCTCACCCCTGAAACGCCATTGGCCGAGCAGGGTGAGGTGCGCATCTACCAGATCACCGACCGGCCGCGTTCGGAACTGCCTCCCCTCCTCCACGGTTGCCACATTACGATGCGTCGCCGGCTCAACGCGCCCGAAACCGACATCGAGGCAGTGATCGCGACCGCGTCGGAAGGGTTTGTTCCCATCGTGCAAGCGATGGACGGCTTCGTTTTGTACTGCTGGATGCACACCGAAGGCGGCCGCCTGTCCTTCAACATCTGGGAAACCGAAGCCCAGTTGGAGGCCGGCAATGAAGCGGTCGCCACCTTCGTCGCGGAGAACCCCGTGATTACCGAAGCGGGAGAAACCCTGGTCCACAACGGCGTCATCGGATACTCGGATCTCTTCGGCAGGAATTGACGAGGCGGGACCCGGTGTCAGGCGATCTTCATCGGCATGATCTCAAATACGGGGTGATTCGGTGCGATCCCGGCAGCCTGGTCAAGCTCAGCATCGGGGTCAAACGTCCTGGCCAGGAAATTCATGTCTGGATTGGTGACTTTTGCAAGAATGAACGGGGGTTTCTGGTAATGTGCCATGATCGAGTCCCCACTATGGAATCGTGCGACAGGAGTATAGCCCCGTGCCAGAAACAACCGCGACCATTTCCAGCCCAATTGAGACCGTAGCCGTGATCGGGGCGGGAACGCTCGGAATCCAGATCGCGGCGATGACCGCCGCCAGCGGTCGCCAGGTGCAGTTGTTCGATGTCCTGCCCGGAGCGGCGGCTTCGGCGATTCCTCGCCTGCGCGAGCTCCTGGCCCCGGTCATCGCGCGGGGCGACCTCGATTGGGACCTCGAGGCAGCCCTGGACCGCATCGCCCCGATTGCGGCGCTCTCGGACGCGGTCGCCGGGGTTGACCTGGTGATCGAGGCGGTGCGCGAGCACCTGCCAACCAAGCGGGAAGTATTCGCGGACATCGGCCGGATCAATCCGGCTCCACTGCTGGCAACAAACAGCTCGTCGCTCCCTTCGTCGCTATTGGCTGATGTCGTTCCGGATCCCGGCAAGCTGGTGAATCTCCACTTCTTCACCGAGTTCTGGATCACGTCCTGCGTGGAGCTGATGGGGTGCGGCCAGACAAGCGAGCATACGATGGCGACAATGGCCGATTTCGGTCGCTCCCTCGGTCTCTACACGGCGGTCGTACGTGGCCAGAGTAAGGGATTCATCATTAACCGGGTGTGGCGGGCGGTGAAGCGGGAGGCGCTGCGCGTGGTCGATGAGGGCCATGCCGATCCCGAGGATGTCGACCGGCTTTGGGCGTTCTTTTGGGGGATCGACCTTGGGCCCTTCGGGAAGATGGACCAGGTCGGGCTCAACGTGATCGCCGACATCGAGGATTCGTACATCGCGGTGAGCAAGGATCCGACTGATCGGCCTTCACCAACGCTCCATGCCCTCGTCGATGGCGGCCACCTCGGGGAAAAGACCGGATCGGGATTCTACGAGTACCCGAACCCTTCGTATCGGACGGACGGCTGGCCGAAACTCGCGGGGCGTTCGACCGAAAAACCCTCATGAGCGTAGCAATCGCCTCGGAACGCGGTAAAGGCAGAACCCTGCGAAACAGGAGCCGGGACCGTGCTCATACGTCGTCGGTCTTGTCGGCACCGAAGCCTGCATCTCGCGCACGCACGATCGCCGCGCTACGGTCTGTAACCTGCAGCTTGGCAAATATGCTAGAAAGATGGTTTGCCACTGTTTTGGTGCTGATGTAGAGGTGGCGGGCGATCGTGGCGTTGTTGTGCCCGAGCGCGAGTTCGTCGAGGATCTCTCGCTCACGTTGGGTGAGTTGGGCGAGGCTGCCTGGTTCCTGCCGCGACCTCGATGCGAACCAGGAGAGCACGCGAGTGGCAATTGCCGGGCTGAAGATCGCCTCGCCGGCAGCCACTGACCTGATGGCGCGGGCGAATTCCTCTTCCCTTGCGTCCTTAACCACATATCCATGCGCACCGGCCCGCAAGGCGAGGAACACGGAATCATCGTCCTGGAACATGGTGACCACGAGGATACGCACACCAGGCAATTCGATCCTGATCTCGCGGATAGCGCCAATGCCGCCCATCTCCGGCATCTGGAGGTCCATCAGCACCACGTCAGGCGCCACCTGCCGGACCACACTCACGGCTTCGGCACCCGTGGCTGCCTCGCCGACGATATCGAAATCCGGATATGTGGAGAGCATGGTCACCATGCCCTTTCGAAAGAGCGGATGGTCGTCGGCCACGACGACCCGAATGCGTTGGTCCATCACCTAACCTCCAAGGTAGTCAGTGGAATGCCAACCTCGATTCGCGTACCGCCACCGTCCGGAACTCCAATCGCAAACGTGCCACTCAACTCCTCGGCCCGCTCCCGCATCGAGTGGATGCCAACTCCAGGCTGGTATCGTTCAGGCAACCCCCGGCCGTCATCGGCGATGACAAGGTGGATGTGCTGCCCGAACGCGAGCGACACGGTGACGTGGCGCACATCGCCATGGCGGCTGCAGTTCGTCAGTGCCTCCTCGACGATGCGGTAGACAGCCACCTCGACCGCCGCCGGAAGCACATGTTCTGCCCCCGACATATCAAGCCTGATTTCAGCGATACCGGAGCCATCCTCAAACGCCAGCAATCGGCTCCGGAGGGCAGCCACCAACCCGAACTCATCGAGCGCGGGGGGACGTAACCCGTGCACCAGCCGTCGAATATCCGATATCGCCGAGCGGAGCTCGTCCTCCAGATGGTCCAGCCCCTGGACCGCAGCGACCGGGTCCGATTGGATTGTCCGGCGCACCGTTCCCGCCTGGATGGTGAGCGCGGCGAGCTGGGACCCCAGCCCGTCGTGCAGGTCCCTGCGGAGGCGCCGCCGCTCTTCCTCACGGGTGGTTACCAGCCGCTCCCGGGCCTGTTGGAGGTCAGCCGAGACTCGCAGTGCGTAGGCCGCCACCGCGGTTTGGCGAGCGATTCCCTCAAGCACCTCCCGGTCGGCCCTGGAAAACCCTTCGCTGGGGCTGCGGGGCGTCACCCGCAGCTCGCCAATCCGCTCATGCTGGTACACCATCGGAATCCCGACTTGCTCGGAACCCGGCACACCCGATTCCGCAACCAGGTCAGGGGCCGGTCCCGCGCCAATCGCGATGGCGACATGCGGCAATCGCAGCAAGTCCCGGATCGTCTGCGTGGCATCGGCAAGGACGTCGGCCGGGGCAATCGCCGATTCGAGTCGAATCCCGAGGCGGCCCAGGATGTCTGCGGGGTTGTCGCGAGCACCAAATAGCCAGCGGTTCAGCAGGCGATGGAGTCTCTCGCGCAGCGGGTGGACGAGGAAGGCCACCAACGCGGCGACAATGAACGAGGCCACCCAGGGATCGGGGTTCCCGGCATCCACATGCCGGGCTCCGGCGTCCACCAGGTTGACCAGCAGCACATAGGCCACCGCAATCAGCGCAACGAGCGTCCCATAGAGCAGGGAACGATGGATGACAATGTCGATATCGTACAGGCGCAGGCGAAGGATCGAGATCCCAACCACGATCGCAATCGAGTTTAGGGCCAGGCCCCAGATCGAGCTCACCAGCCAGAACATGTTTTCGGGAATGTGGCGGGAGTACCATTCTGTCACGATCTCGAGGATCGCATAGGCCACAATGACGATCGCGGCGTCCCACGCGATCCAGCGCAGCTGCATCCGCTCCACGCCGGTCGCTCGCCGCAGGCGGAGAATCATGGAGACCACCGCCGGGATGCCCATCGCAATGATTAGGTCGAATCCCTTGACGCGGTTCGAGAGGTCAGTGATCACTCCCGGGACATACCAGGGATTTGCGATATCGCCGAAAATGCCGAAGAAGACAAACTCGGTGCCGAATCCGACGCTCCAGGTCGCCAGCGACGCGCCAAACAGGCCAACCACCCGTGCCGCCTGCCACCACGGCGCCGCCAGCCGGCCAGTCGGGAAAATCAATGGCAGCTCAACGATGAGCAGGTAGATCCCGACCGGATAGAAGCAACCCATCTGGATCAGGTATTGGGGCGCCGGGATCCCCCACTCCGGGTATAGCAACCCGGTGATCCCAAAATAGGTGAAAGTCTGCGCCGTAACCAGGATAAACCCCGCCAGGCACATCGCCCACCCAACCCGATGGCCGGGGTACTCCTGCAGTATCAGGAGCCCGGAGACCGCGCTGCACGTGAAGAGCAGTCCCCAGATGATGGGTTCCACGAGATCAGTGGTGAATCCCTCCCTGATGGCGATGTAAGCGACCAGCAACAATGTGGCAAAACTGAAGACCAGGCAGACGCCGAGGATGATCCACGCCGGGAAGATACGGCTGGAGCGGTCCGGAATCAGGCGAAACAGGTCGCGCCACGCCGGCTGGGCCAGGGAATCCACTGGCACGATCACCGGTGAGATAGTTTCACGATTGGCCGGCAATGCGACAGCAGTCTTCGACGTCATGGCATGACACCGATCACGGGCCGTGGGAAACCCGGTAAGCTCAATTGCGAACAGTACGACGCCGGACCCGGTTATCCGCAGTGTACTCCTCCCAGTCCAACCACCACTGAAAGGCGGCCGGAGCCGGTCTCCAGGCCGTTTCGTCAGGAAACGTCGAACGTCACGATCATGCCCATGAAGGCGTGAGGTGGACCGCTGAAGTTGGTCGACTCGGTGCACATTGCAGCGTGCGGACCTGGTTCCAGATCGAGGTAGAAGGAGTTGGCGGCCCCTGGCGACAGCGTTTGCGTGCTCATCAACCCACCAGTGGAGCCATCATCCGAGGACTCATCCTCGGATGAAAACGACTCCAGGATGTCATCTGCCGTGATGCCTTCCGGCGTGCCGAAGACGTAAATGTTGTGGAACATCTCGCCCCCATTGGTGAGCTGCCAGAGCTGGCGCCCGGCGGGAACACCGTCTTCGAGTCCGGTGTACGTCATGCTGTCCAGAGCCACGACGTCGACCGACGCCGCGATCGCGACCGGGTCGGCGGCATCGCCCGTCGCGATGAACGTCGTGGATTGTCCGGTCGAGAAATCGATCACTCCGTACGTGCCAGGGAGCAGCGTCACGAACCCCTCCGCCGTGGTTCCGTACCGGTAATCCGTGCGCACACCACCTGGGAAGTAGGTGCCGAGCAGCCACTCGGGAAACTCCGGCTCCGGCTGCGCCAAGGCGGCAAAGATTTGGTCGATCGCGTCAGGCTGATCGTCCGGGATGCGGAAAATGACGCTCCCGAAATCCTCGTAGGGCACGGCCGTGAGCAATCGCACCGTGCCGGCCGCCACTTCCGGCGTGGCCACGATCTCTTCGCTTCCAAACGCGATGCCCAGAACCGGTACGTCGATGCCGTCCTCGGTCGGTTCGGGAAGTTCCGCGACGGGAACCGGCTCCACGTCCGGACTCGCCTCCTGCGCCGTCGCCAGGGTCGGCAGCGCCAGCGCACCAAGGATCGCGGCTCCGGTTGCGGCGAGCAGTTCGCGTCGATCGAGTTCGTACTGCATGTCCTGTCTCCTGCCTTCCTTCGAATCGGCCCGCAAGGTAGCGGCCTGGCCACCATGATGGGACCAGCCGATTCCTGTCGGAAAGCGGAGAAGTTCCCGGTTTATCCGGGAGTGTGACTCCCGGGTTGCCCAGAGAGCGGTGCGGGTCAGAGTGTGCGAGCAACCAGTTTCGAGATTGAGGTGAGGGTTTCGGATACACCGTTGCCCTGGGTTGCGATCGCCTCGAAGGCGGGCCAGCCATGCCCGTTGAGCGCGGCATCCATCGTCTGCCGGTTCAACGCTTCAGGCAGGTCGAGCTTGTTGTATTGCAGCACGATGGGGAGGTTGTCGACCGTCCGCTGGTAGTACGCAAGGTGTTGGTCGAACTCGGCCAGGCTGTCGAGGTTGGCCTGGCGACGGGTGGGATCGCTGTCGGCCACGAACACCACGCCATCCGCGCCTCCGAGGATCGCCCGCCGGGTGCGCACGTAGACCTCCTGGCCGGGCACCGAGTAAAGGTAGAATCGAATCGCCCAGCCGCCGACGCGAACCTCCTCGATCGGTACGAAATCGAAGAACAGCGTTCGTTCGGCCTCGGTCGCGATCGACTTCAACTCACCCCTGATTTCGGCGGGCAGCCGATCGTGAATGTTGACCAGGTTCGTGGTCTTGCCACTCAATCCGGGGCCGTAATACACGATCCTGGCATGGATTTCCCGATTGGTTACGTCAATCAGCGCCATGGTTGCCCACCCAACTCAATATCTCGAATGTGAGAGCGATCCATTGCCATTCCGCAATGAGCCGCGACCGACTCTTTTGTCATTCCATGAGTAGAGCCGGGTAGGGCTGCGGAGCTTGCTCCGCCCGGCGCGCAGCGCTTGGTTGTCATTCCGACGGGAGGCGCAGGCGAGTGGAGGAATCTCCTAAGGAGGTCCGCAGACCGACGAGGCTCTCGCCGCTGCGGCCACTCCATCAAGTGAGATTGTTCGCTGCGGCGAAGAGATTCCTCCGCTTCGCTACGGAATGACATTTAAGTCGCTTCGCCGGTCAAGGAAGTGTTCTGCCTCGGCTGGATCGTTCCGCCGGATGACAATTGGCCGGCACAGGGCGGCCACTACCGGGCGTGGTTGCAGTCGGCGGGGTACGCCTCCTGACATCCACACTAGCACGAGAGACCCTGCACGGCGGATTCGTCGCTCGTTGTACGGTCGACGATCTCGCCGATCTGGCGCGCCTCCGGGTAGCGATCGAGTACGGTGTCGCGGTCGGCCTCGCGAACGATCACCACGAACCCGATCCCCATGTTGAACGCGCGATATCGCTCCTCCAGCGAGACGTTTCCCTTCTCCACGAGATAGTCGAGGATAAGCGGGGTCACCCAGCTCTGCGGATCCAGGCGGGCAATCGCATCCGGCGGCAACGTCCGCGGCAGGTTGTCCTTCAATCCACCGCCGGTGATGTGGGCCATGCCGCGCACGATGCCTTCCGCGAGCAATGGCTGAATCTCCGGAAGGTAGGATCGGTGTTCGGCAACCAGGGCATCACCAAGCGATGTTCCGTCAGCCAGCGGTGTGTCGAGAATGACCCGGTCATGTACATGGTCACCGGTCAGGCCGATGATCTTGCGGGCAAGACTGAATCCGTTGGTGTGGAGACCGGTACTCGGGAAGCCGATGACGATATCCCCCCTTCGAATTGCCGATCCGTCGACAACCTGATCCGGCGACACCGAACCCACGATGAAGCCGGCCAGGTCGTACTCGCCGGCTGGGTACATATCCGGCATTTCGGCGGTTTCACCGCCCAGCAGCGCCATCCCGTTGCCGAGGCAGGCGTCCGCGACGCCACCAACGACGCTCGTCACCACATCCGGGTCGAGCTTGCCGGTCGCGAAGTAGTCGAGGAAGAAAAGTGGTTTGGCGCCAAGTGCGAGGATGTCGTTTACGCAGTGGTGGACGATGTCGCGGCCAACCCCGGCGTGGGCGTCACCGCCAAGCACGAACGCGAGCCGCAGCTTGGTGCCCACGCCATCGGCGCTGGCAACCAGGATTTGATCCGGCCCCGACGGCACAAGGTAGGTGCCGCCAAAGTGGCCGATCGGCCCGGCCTGGGTTCCGAGGGTTGCCTTGGCCCGTTCCTTGAGGCGATCGATCGCCGACATCTTGGCGTCGATATCGACGCCAGCGTCCTTGTACGAGATTCCCGATCCGGTGTCGTCCGGCGCCATGTGCGATCCTCATGCGTGAGTGGCAAACAGATGGAGCGCGTGTGACTGCGCCCCACAAGAGTACGCTGCCTGAACCTGGCTTTGCACCTCAGCATCAATCGGGAGAATACCCACTCAACCTGTCACTGCACGTCTGACTCCCGCGCTGAACGACATTTGACGGTTATACGGACTTCGGCTAAACGCCCAGTAGACCGGATCTCGTACGGGCGGACCTGGCAGCGTAGCGAGTCGACCGCGAGCGACCGCTCCTCAGCCCGGATATTGTCGATCCGCCCCGCTGGATGTGGTCCGCCCGGAGGAGGCGCCAATCACCCGATGTTCGTTCTAGCGCAGCCAGCTCCTGGAATCCGCGTAGCTCCCGCATCAACAAGTGCTATGGTGGTAGCGGGTCATACGTCATCATCGACGCGTTCGTGAGCATTTCGTGGGCTGGGTGGATTCCAGGCTATGAGCGACCGAGCCAGTGAGTGGACAACGGACAGGCGCCTGTCCGGCACACCGGACAATGGGCCTCTTTCCGCCCGTGACGCAGCTGTTGCGCTGGGGGTGAATGAGCGGACGATTCGCCGCGCCATCGCCCGAGGAGACCTCCCCGCAGTCAAGCACGCCGGGATCTACCAGATCGCCAAATCAGACCTAGCGCAGTATCAGAGGAGTCGCCAGAGTTTCCCCCCGGCCATGGATCAGATTCATCACGGCATGCCCAACCTCATCGCGCTCCCCGGAGGACAACTGAATCCCGTTTTCTCGCTCCCTCGATCGCTGACGCCCCTCATCGGAAGGGGAGCGGAAATCGCTGCCGTTCACACCCTGCTCAGCCGGAACGATGTGCCGCTGGTGACCCTGACCGGGCCAGGTGGGGTCGGGAAAACCCGGTTCGCACTTGCCGTAGCGACCGAAATCGACGCCACGGGTGACAAGGATGTCGTGTTCGTCCCGCTCGCACATATTCGCGATCCCGCCCAGGTGATACCGGCCATTGCCCGCTCCCTCGGAATCCAGTCGAGCGACAATGCTTCACTCCCCGCTCGCATCGCGATGTCCTTCCGCCATCGTGAGGTGCTCCTGGTTCTCGACAATCTCGAACAGGTTCTCGATGCCGCACCTGGCCTGGCCGACGTACTCGTTGCCTGTCCGACCCTGACTATCCTCGCCACGAGCCGTGCACCCCTCTGGATCTCGGGTGAGCAGGTCTTTCCGGTCGCACCCATGAACGTGCCGGACTCCAGCCACTCCCTTTCCTTCGGGGAGATCGAAGGGGCAGAGTCGGTTGCCCTCTTCGTGGCGCGGGCCCGCGCCGCCGATCCCAGCTTCGCGCTGACCGAGGCCAATGCCGTGAGCGTGGCCGCAATCTGCCGGCGTCTGGATGGACTGCCACTTGCGATCGAGCTGGCTGCATCGCGCACCCCGGTCCTGTCGCCACAGGCAATCCTCGCCCGGCTCGATCGCCGGTTTGCGCTCCTCACTCGCAATGCGGGCGACCAGCCGCCCCGCCTGCGCTCATTGCATGACGCCATTGCCTGGAGTCACGACCTGCTCGCGCCTGATGAGCAACTCGTCTTTCGCCGGTTAGCCATCTTTTCCGGCGGATGCACTCTTGAGGCGGCAGAGGCGATCTGCGGAGGGCCGGGGGTGAATGTGCTGGACTGCATCACGACGCTGGTCTTCCACAGTTTGCTGCTTCGCATCGACCAGCCAGACGGCTCGCCTCGCTATGCGATGCTCGAAACCGTGCACGAATATGCCCTGCAGCAACTCGAAGAAAGCGGGGAGATTCCCGCGCTCCGGGCAGCGCATGCGGCGTACTTCACGTCGTTGGTGAACGAGGTGCAACTCGGGTTCTACACCCCCCAGGATCCAGACCCGTCGCACCTGCTGTTCGTCGCCGAAGAACCCAACGTACGGGCCGCGCTGGCGTGGGAAGCTGAGCAGGGAGAGTCCGCCCTTCTCCTGCGTCTTGTGTCTGTCGGTTGGTGGAACTGGCTGCCGGACGCCGCGGTCAAGTGGATGGAACGCGCCATCGCCAACGACACCCATGTCTCGCAGGGGCAACGCCAACTCCTGCTGGCGGCTGCGAGTGAATTCGCACTCAACCGCAATGAGATCACCCGTGCGTCCGAACTCATTGCTGAATGCCTGGCAATAGCTCGCGAACCGGACGACGCAAAGGCGATTGCCCTGGCCATGAGCGGCCGTGCCACCATCGCTGAGCGTGGGGGCGACCTGGGCAAGGCGGAACTGTTCGCAACCGATGCGCTGGACCGATGGCTGGCGCTGGACGAACCAAGCTGGAGAACGACGGATGCGATGCGGAGACTCGCGAGCATCGTCCTCCACAAGGGGGACGCCGAACGGGCCGAAACGCTGATCGCCGGAGCTCTGGAAATGGCACGGGCCACGAACGCGGAATGGACATTTCCACTCTCTCCTCGAAGGCCTGGGAACGTGTGCCCTGGCGCGTGGGGATCGCCAACGAGCAGCGTCGCTGGTGGCAGAGAGCCTGACCCTGATCCGGGACGGCTGGGGGATCTTTGGCCCGATTCGGAGTTACACCTTCTTTCTGGGCACCGCGGCACATTGCCTGGACAGGCTGGGAATGATCGCCGCCGGAATGGGCGAGGTGGAAACGACCGCCCGCCTGTGCGGCGCGGCCGAAGCACTGCGCGAACGATGTGGGATGCCGATCTCGCCACTTCAGCAATCGCGGCTGGATCGCGCCATCGCCCCCGCCAGGGATCGGCTCCACCGAAGCCACGTTTGCTGCCGCCTGGTCTGCCGGGAGGGCGCTCGATCCGGAGGCAGCATGCACCGAAGGGCTGGCGTTCGCACAGTACCGTGATCGCAACCGCCCCGCGCAGGCGCTCAACATCCGGTTTGACCGTCCGGGAACAGGAAGTGCTGCGCGAGATCACCGCTGGTCATACGAACCGGGTCATTGCCGAAACGCTTTCGATCAGCGAACGCACGGTTGAGGTTCACGTCCTGCACATCCTGACCAAGCTTGGCCTCGAATCGCGGACCGCAGCCGCCGCCTGGGCGGTGCGGCACGGACTCGCCTAACGAACATCGCAGAGTTGACGAAAGTGGCCTGGAAGTGCCGCCTGCCTAGCTCAAAGGGCTATGAAAACCGCGTCGACCGATCTCCGTCCTGGCTCCGTGAAAGTGCGTAGTCCCCAGGTTTTCCTCTCCCTCGGGAAATACAGCAATCCCCACGATGTACCCAGGTCCCCGGGTCAGCCATTCTGTCGTTCAGGACCATGAGCATCAGGTTGGTGCGTATTGCCGATTGAAGACAGGGAGCACATCCGATGGTCACACAGCAGCACACCCGGTCCGTCTCTCGCCGAGCCGCACTAGCTGGACTTGGAATGAGCGGCATTACCCTCGCCCTCGCCACCACCGCCCGTCCTACCGCCGCCCAGGAGGGGGCCGGCAACCTGGCCGGTCACCCAATCGTCGGCACCTGGGCGGTAATGGCCCCAGACGGGGTCATCCCCCAAATCCACGGCCCCGACGGCTCGGTCGTAGTGGCCTACCCGCCGAACTTCGTCGACCCGATGCTCGGCCTGACCTTTCATGGTCCCGGCCTCGGGCGGTGGGAGGCGGACGACGAACGGAATTGCCACTTTGCGGCCATCCAAGCGCTCTCCGACGCCAACGGCGCCTTCATCGGCACCTTGCTCTTCGAGGCTGGCATTGAGGTGAGCGCGGACGGGCAGACTTGGGTCGGCGGCGGAAGCACGCCGCTGCGCATCATCGTGCGCGACGCGGCGAACAACGTCACCTTCGACCAGGTGCTGTCGGGCGGTCCGCCGGTGACTGCGACCCGCATCGGCGCGACCGTCGAATCGGTCATCCTGCCGGTCGCCACGACCTGCGGCCGCCACGCCGGCGTCATGACCCGTTGCACGACCGATCAGGCAGAAAGGACCACACGCATGAGCACGCAACGGTCAGCTGCATCCATCTCACGTCGCACCGCCCTCGCTGGCTTGGGGATGAGCGGAATCGCTCTGGCCGCTGGCGGCCACACCGCCAGCGCAGCCCAAAATGCCAGCCTGACCGCTGCCGCCTCCTATGCGTTTCGGCATGATCTTGCCTGACGTCCGGCTATCGGCTCCTGCTGTCCCTCTCATGGTTCCTTCCCGGATATCCAGGCGGAATTGGCCAAATGGCCAATGCAATCGCGAAGGGCAAGGGGCATGCTGGACTCCAGGTACCGGGACCACATCAATTCCATTTTCATCACCAAGGGAGTGTCAAATGACATCACATCGACCCACCCATTCCGTTTCACGCCGCGCCACGCTCGCCGCCCTCGCCGGCGGAGGTCTCGGCCTCGCGCTCGCCACTGGAAGCAGGGCAGCATCCGCCCAGGACAAGAAGGACTACAGTGACCATCCATTTTGCGGCAGCTGGATGACCATGGCCCTGCCCTCGTACGATGGTGGTCCGCCGGTTCCTGCGGTGTCGATCAATTTCGCCGATGGCTCCACGTATTATGAGTTCCCACTCTCCCAGCGAGGGAACGATGGTGTGCAATTCGTCAGTGGGCATGCCGGAACATGGGAGCCATACGACGAGCGCACCGGCCACTTCTCGAACATCCAGTTCGTTTCCAACCTGGACGGTGACATCGTTTCGATCATCGAGATCGATGGCTACCCCCAGGTTAGCGAGGATGGGCAAACCTTCATCGATGACTTCCACCTTTCCACCGTCACCATTCTGGACGCCAGCGGCAATGTGCTCACGGTGATTCCACCGGGGTCTCCCGCACCGCCGATCACGGGTAAACGGATGTCTCCGGGTATCTTCGGTTTCCCTGACGACTCGACTCCCGAAGCATCTCCGGAGAGTTGAGCGCAGCGCCACGGGACCAGCCAGCGTCCACAAGGGGCTGGCTGGTCCCGGTAGCGTGCTGGGAAACCTCCTGGATTCGGCCTGTCTGGGCACTGGATCCCAACAGACAACGGCCCGCGAATTGCGGGCCGTTGTCTGTTTCCATCGCATTCGCCTGGAGTCGTCAGGCGGCCGACGTGGCAGCCTGGTCGTCACTATCGACAGCTTCAGGCTCATCGGCCTCGGCGTTGGCGACGCGGCGGATGAACGGCTCGAACCGGGCGATCTCACGCTCCGGCAACCAGCCAGTGATCGAGGTGCCCTTTTCACCGTACTCGCGATCCTCGACCCGCCCGAATGTGTGGAAGCGATCCACCAGTTCCGAGCGGTTGAACGGGATCACCAACTCGACGTTGATGAACGAGTCCTCCTGCTCGAGAACCGCCTCGATCCGCCCCAGGAGGGCGTCGAGGTGCAGCCCCTTCTGGGCCGAAATCGCCACCGAATCGGCCGGAGCGCCGATCTGGCTCGCCCGGTACGGCAGATCCCCAAGCTCCTCATCGGAGAAGCGATCGATCTTGTTCAGCGCGAAGACAACCGGGCGGTCATCGGCGCCAAGGTCCTCAAGCGTCGTATTCACCGTCTGGAGTTGCTCGGCGGCATTCGGATGCGTGATATCCACGACGTGGATCAGCACGGCCGCTTCGGCAATTTCCTCGAGCGTGGCCCGGAACGCCGCGATCAACTGGGTCGGCAGGTTGTTGATGAACCCCACCGTGTCCGTCAGCAGCACTTCCCGTCCGCTTGGCAGATCGATCCGCCGCGTGGTGGGATCGAGCGTCGCGAACAGCTTGTCCTCGGCCAGCACATCGGCGCCAGTGAGCGTGTTGAGCAGCGTGCTCTTGCCGGCATTGGTATAGCCGACGAGGGAGACGACCGAGATCGGCGTTTCCTTGCGCCGGGCGCGATACGTTTGGCGGTGCCGGTGGACCTGTTCCAGCTGTCCCTTGATGAAGGTGATCCGCTTCTGGGCCTCCCGGCGGTCGGCCTCGAGCTGCGTTTCACCGGGACCGCGCAAACCGACGCCACCGACACCCTGACGCGAGAGGTGCGTCCACATCCGGGTCAGTCGCGGCAACCGGTATTGCAATTGGGCCAGCTCCACCTGGAGCCGGCCTTCGTGAGTCTGAGCCCGGCGCGCGAACACATCGAGGATGAGCGCGGTGCGGTCGATCACCAACACCTCGAGCTCTTTCTCGAGGTTGCGCTGCTGGCCAGGCGTGAGTTCGCCATCGATCATCACGATGTCGTATTCAAGGCTCTCGCGGAGAGCCTTGACCTCCTCCAGCTTTCCCTTGCCCACATAGGTCGCGGGATGAGGATGCGCCAGTTTTTGGGTCAGCGAGCCGACGACTTCGACATCGACGGATTCCGCCAGTCGCGCCAGTTCTTCGAGCGAATCCGCCACACCCCAGGCCTGGCCCTGGCTCTCAACCGAAACCAGCAAGGCCAGCTCGGTGCGCCGCGCGGTCGGAATGAATGACGTTTCGCGCGGAGCGCGAGGTTCTTCTGCTTCGAACTCGGCATCATCGTCGTCGACACCGAGGTCATCGAGTTCAAGGTCTTCCAATTCGTGTTCCTGGCGAGTTTCTATGGTAATTCCTTCCGCAGTGCGATCGTCGAGGCGTTCTGTCCAGGCGCGCGGCGAGGACCAGAAATGCACGATGCTACGAGTAGATGCCTCGCGATCGGGGGATCGATTCAAAGTTGGTGAGCGGCGAGACTATGCCGCCAGTGGTATCCAGATTCGTGGTATGCCCATTGTCAGGGTCCTCCCAATATGCCGCCCGTCGCCTGCGGGCGGGGTAACCGGCACAATCGCCGAAGATTCCGGCAATTCGATTCCATCGCGGAATCGTTCGCCCTTGTCCCGCTCTGCTGTCCAGAGTTCTCGCGGCGCCGTGTGTGTCACAACCAGTGACGCGTCTCCATCGACCAGCGTGTAGCAATCGAACCTGATTGTGTACTCCTGGTCGGCGCGTTCCTCCTGGAGCGGTTCTACAGTATAGATGGCCCAGCCATGATCCTGCTCGATCCCGGCTGTCCGTTCCTCCGGATCGTCGCTGCCGAGGTCGATTGCGGCCCGCTCTTCAAGCGTTTCCAGGAGCGCCAGGTTGTCCAGGATGCACTGCTGTGGATCGCCGTGATGATCGACCACGCTCTCGACGGTGATCAGGCTGCGATCCGACTGCAGCTCGAAAAACTCCGAGTTGGTGTAGATCTCGGTGTCGGTCAGCTTCCATCCATCATCGGGAACAGCGACCTGCCAGTCGAACTGCTCGCTCACCAGCACATCGTTGGCCGTGGCGCTGGCTTCCGGCGTCGCTTGATCCTTTAGCCGATCAGAACCCGGAGCGCCGCTCTCGTTGAGTGCTGCCGGAAGCGTGTCCTGGCCGATCGGAGCGCATGGCTCGGGGAGGGCGTCGAGGCACGCTGACTGCACGCCAGTCAGCCACGCCAACGCTTCCTCGGTGACCACCGCATTGCCGCTCGCGAGCCACTGGACCACCTGCACGACCTCGCCATCCTGGCGCACACTGCGGAACCCGGACGCCCGCAGTGCGTCGTCGTCGACACGCACCCGGTCGATCCGGACAACATCGCCGGTTTCCGATACCTCCGTGTACGCAGGATCGAAGGTCCAGGTCGGCGGAAACGACACCGGGGCCGGTTCCTTTGCAAAGGCTACCGCGTCTTCCTCGGAGTCGAAGCGGGCCAGGGTGATGTCGATCAGGTGCTCATAGTTCTCGGCGCCGATTTGCTGTCGGGAGACAAAGAGATCTTCGACACCGTCGGCGACGTCATCCGCATCGCGAACATCGATCTCGCCGCCGTACGGAACGATCTCGCCTTTCAGAACGCGATAGTGCTCGGTGCTCGGATAGTAAATCCACGGCAGCGTCCAGGGGGAATCCTGCCCGTAAACCATCACGTTGGCGATACCAAACCCCGAATCCCCGGAACCGGCGACATCGATCGCGGTAGCCAGGCGATCGGTTGTCGCCACAACCACCTCGGCGACAGATTCGGAGGTCCAGTCGCTCGTGTTCTGCTGCGTCGACTGCTTTTGTGCAGGGGACGCGTACTGCACGGCGACCACGTAGTCGCCCTCGGCGCGAAGCCCCAGGAACCCATCGATGTCGGAGTAGACGGTGACGCCCTCGACCTCTTCCGTGGGCGAGAATCCCGCGATATCGAGCAATGCCTGCACGGCTTCCTCCGCCGATCCGGATTCATCGAGACCGATGATGGTCGTCGTCACCGTTGCCAAAGGTTCACTACGACTGTCGGCACGGTCGCTCAGCAGGAAATGGACCGTTGAGTAACCGTTCAGGAAGTGATCCGCGATTGGCTCCCAGTCATCGGAATCGGCGCCCTCCGGGGACCACGCGAACTCAACTGCGCTTAGCTCGAGGTCACCCGCCTGGGCGAGCTGGTAGCCACGCTCCGGAAGTTCCGACGGATGGAGGGGCACGGTCGCCAGATCGACCGCCGACGGCTCGGGCGGTTCCTGGGCGAACGCAGCTCGCCAGGCGGTGCCAGCACCGAGACCAGCAAGGTGAGTACCACCGCGATAACCCGGACGAAGTTGAGACTCGTGCATCGGTACTGCATCGTTGACCTCCGGGAGTTGGCGTCAGGCGATCTCGACGGCGGATTCATCTTCCTGAAAGACAGTTCGACTGAGCACCAGGAGCAGTACCCCGCCTCCAATCATCGCCCCGCTCAGCCACAGCGCGGCGGGCAGGGGTCCGATGTAGAGACTGTCGGTCCGCATCCGCTCGATGACAAACCGCGCCACGCCATAGGCGATCAGGTAGAAGGCGGCGATATCACCAGCCCGCATCCACGCGATGCGCGGCTGACGCAACACCAGCCACGAAAGCACGTACAGCGTTAACCAGGTTGAAGACCGATTCATAGAGAAACGTGGGGTGAAATGTCGCGAATTGCTCGTAGCCAGCCGGGCGCCGGGCCGGATCGATCGTGACTGCCCACGGCAGGTCGGTCGGTTTCCCGAACGCCTCCTGGTTCGCCCAATTTCCCCACCGGCCAATCGCCTGCCCGAGCGCCAGGCCAGGCACGATGATGTCCATCCAGGTCAATGTCGGCTGGTGGAAGATGCGGCAAAAAACGACGATCACGATCACGCCGACAATAATCCCGCCGTGAATCGAGAGCCCGCCGGATCGGATATTGATTGCCTGTCGCAGATGATCCTGGAAGTATTCCCATTCGAGCAGCACGAAATACAGGCGCGCCCCCGCGATCGAGAGGAAAACCAGCCACGGCGCGAGGTCCAGCAAATACCCCGGATCCAGCCCCCGTTCCGCGGCCAACCGGTAACTGAGGGCAAGCCCACCGGCGATGCCAAGGAGAATGAACAGCGCATACCAGCGCACATCGATGGGACCAAGCGAAATGGCAATCGGATCGTTCAGGGTCGGCATTGCGAGTCCAGGGACGAACGGCATTCAACAGCCTCGGCACATCGGCTCTTCGCCGCGCGGGAAGTGTAGACCGCACCGCGCCTCAACGCCCCGTACCTGATCTGGCATTCCGCCGCCTCAAAGGTCCGTCTGCAGGCGATTGGCGAACTCCGCGATCCGCTGCTCGTTTCGTTTGTAATGCGTCCATTGCCCCAACCGCTGACTCGTGACGAGACCCGCCCGCTGCAAATCGGCCATGAACTGGGACGCCGTGGACTGCGATACGCCCGACTTGTTCTGGATGTGCTTGAGACAAACACCGACCTCCGTTGCGGGACGATCCTGCGGTGGGAAGTTGGCGCCTGGATCCTTTAACCACTGGAGGATGCACAACCGCGTTGGGTTGGATAGGGCTTTGAATACCAGCACGAGATCGTGCTCACCATCGTTACTCATGCTCACATCATACCGCAGTATTGCGATTTCTCGATACGTCGACTAGGATATATATCGACACATCGGAATTTATCGATATATCGAACTTCATCGAGGTCGGGAGATGACATGGACCAAAACGTCGCGCTGGTGGTTGGAGCACAGGGAGTCATCGGGCACAATCTGGTCGATCACCTTGTGAAGCAGGATGACTGGGAGGTGATTGGGCTCTCACGCCGTGGCGGAGATTCGTCGTCCAGGGTCCGGCACATCGCCGTAGATCTGATGGATGTGGCTGACGTGCAGACCAGGCTCCGCGACCTGACCACCGTGACACACGTGTTTTACGCGGCCTATCAGGATCGTCCGACCTGGGCAGAACTCGTACATCCAAACATGCGAATGCTGGAGAACACCATCGAGACAATCGAAACCGTTTCCCCAACTCTCCAACACGTGAGCCTGATGCAGGGTTACAAGGTTTATGGCGGGCACCTGGGACCATTCAAGACGCCTGCCCGTGAAGACGACCCCCCATTCATGTCTCCCGAGTTCATGGTGGACCAACTGCAGTACCTACAGAATCGTCAGACAGGAAAACAATGGACCTGGTCTGCCATACGGCCAAGCGTTGTCGGTGGCTATGCGCTTGGGAATCCGATGAATCTCGCCATGGTGATCGCCATCTACGCGTCAATGTCGAAGGAGTTGGGACTTCCCCTGCGGTTTCCGGGAAAGCCGGGCGCCTATGACGCGCTATTGGAAATGACCGATGCCGACCTTCTCGCAAGGGCCACCGTTTGGGCAGCTACGGACAAACGCTGCGGCAACCAGGCATTCAACATCAACAACGGCGACCTGTTCCGCTGGAGTGAAATGTGGCCCAAGATTGCCGCCTGGTTCAAGCTGGAGGTTGCCCCACCCCTGCCCATGTCCCTTGCCGTGCAAATGGCGGACAAGGAGCCGCTTTGGAATGCGATGCGCGACAAGTACGAGCTCGCTCCATATCCATATCAGGATGTGTCGTCGTGGGGATTTGGCGATTTCGTGTTTTCGTGGGATTACGATCTCTTTGCAGACGGCTCGAAAGCCCGCCGCTTGGGGTTCCACGAATTCGTCGAGACGGAGTCAATGTTCATGTCCATCTTCGACGACTTCCGGCGACGAAGAATCATCCCTTAGCGAGCATGGGTGCAACCAGCCAAGGCTCACGCGTGCTCCGCGATAAATCGTTCGAGCGCCTCCCTGTCCGGCAGCGCCTCCAGCGCCCCCCGACGCGTCGTCGCCAGGGCCCCGGCAGCCATCGCGAACCGAATGTCATCATCGGCCAAGCCAGCCCAATCCGATCGCATCAGGCGGCTCACGAGCGCGGCGGTGAAGGCGTCGCCCGCTCCTGTCGGATCGACCGCTTCGACCGGAAACACCGGGTGATGGCGAATCGTGCCCGACCCTACATCGGCAGAATGGACGCCCCGCGCGCCATCGGTGATCACGACCAGCCAGGGATCGTATTGGCGAGCGCGTTCCAGGATCTCCTCCGGGGTTTCGAGACCCCACAGGTGCCGCGCATCGTCGAGGCTGAGCTTGAGAACGGTGGCCGCTCCCAGGACCGGCTCACACGCCTCCAGCAAGGTCTCCTGATCGCTCCACAGCGTTGGCCGCACGTTGACATCGAAGATCACCGGCACGTCCTCACGAACGGCCTGGGCGACCGCGTCGTGAATCGCCTCGCGTGAGGGAGATGCCGCCAGGGCCACCGATCCGACGAGCACAGCACCAGTTTCGGTAATCCTTGCCTTCGCGATATCGTCCACGCCCAGCATCCGGTCCGCGAGCCGGATAAGCTGGAAATGGCCATCGCCACGTTCGTCTCGCCAGGCATAGGCAATCGAAGTGGGCTCGCCCTCAACCACGCGCAGGGCCGAGGCATCGATGCCCTCTCGCTTCAGCAGCCCCTGGAGACGGGCGCCGAAATGATCGTTGCCAACCGCGCCGCAAAATCGCACCGGAAGCCCAAGCCGGGCCAATCCGATCGCGGCGTTCATCGGCGCTCCGCCTTCGCGAATGGCAAACTGCGTCGCGGTCGCGGGAGTTTCCCCCGGTTCCGCGATCAGGTCGATCAGGATTTCGCCGATGCAGAGTACCGGCTTCAAATCAGCGGATTGTGTCAACGCCTAACTCGCCATCGCCTGGGAGTGGCTGGAGCCCGGCATGTCGCGCCGCACCTCCACGACATCGCGGAGACTCTCTAGCCGGTGCATGATCCGGCTCAGTTGCCCGACTCCTTCAACCTCGACGGTCAGGAGCAGGGTAACCGTGCGATCGTCGTGCGTTTGCGTCAGCACCGAGAGGATGTTCACGCGCTCGTCGGACAGCAGCGTGCTGACATCCTTAAGTAATCCCACCCGGTCCAGGGCGATCATGCGCACCGGGACCGGGTGGGTTTCATTGGCTTCGGCTCCCCAGGATACAGGGACCAGACGCTCGGGGTCGGAAAGATTGGCGACGTTGACACAATCCTTCCGGTGATAGACGACGCCACGACCACGGGTGGTATACCCGATGATTGGATCGCCCGGAACGGGACGACAACAATTGGCCTGGATCGTCAACAGATTGCCAGCGCCCATCACCTCAACCCGGGCCGGGGTCGTCGGCGCCTTGATCACATTGCTGACCGGGAACATGTCCTTCGGCGTTTCATCCAGCTTGGTCGTGATCTGCTGGGCCGATACGCCACCATAGCCAATCGAGGCAAGGAAATCGTCGAGCTTGGCAAAGCGCGGGAAACGGTGAAGCACATCCTCCGGCTTCATGTCGAGACCAAGGCGCCGCAACTCGCGCTCGAGAACTTCCTTGCCTTGGGCGATGTTCTCGTCACGCTCCTGGCGGCGGAACCACTGGCGAACCTTCTCCCTGGCCGAGGCAGTCTTGATGTATCCCGCGTTGGCCTGCAACCAGTCGCGCCGGGGACCGCTGACCGTTTTGCTCGTCTTGATCTTGACGACCTGGCCGTTTTGCAGCTTGTAGTCGAGCGGAACCATCTGGCCGTTGACGGTAGCGCCGACGCAGTGGTGACCGACCTGGGTGTGGATCCGGTAGGCGAAGTCAACCGGCGTCGCTCCGTTCGGCAACTCGTAGATGTCGCCGGCCGGGGTAAAGCAATAGACCATGTCCTGGAAGACGTCGGACTTCAGCGACTCGACGAATTCCTCGGCATCGGCGACTTCGTCGCGCCAATCCATGAGTTGCCGCAGCCAGGCGACCTTGGCGACCAGGCGCTGATCGCCCTTGCCGCCCTCCTTGTACCGCCAGTGCGCGGCGATTCCGTACTCGGCGACCTGGTTCATCTCGCGGGTGCGGATCTGGATCTCGACAGCATGGGCATCCGGTCCGATCACCGCCGTGTGGAGGCTCTGGTACATGCTCTCCTTGGGCGTCGCGATGTAGTCGTCGATCTCCCCCGGAATCGGGTGCCAGCGGCTGTGGACGATGCCGAGCACGCTGTAGCAGTCGGCAACGGTGTCCACAATGATCCGGATCCCGATCACGTCGTGGATTTCCTCGAACGGGCGCCCCTTGCGATTCATCTTGCGGTAGATGGAGTAGATGTGCTTCTTGCGCCCGGTCATTTCCGCCGTGATGTTGGCCGCCGCGAGCAATGCTCCCAGCTCCCGCTTCACGGCATCGATGTAGGTCTGGCTGTCCTTGCCACGCTGCTCGAGATCCTGGGTGATCCGGGCGTATTCATCCGGCTGCAAATAACGAAAGGCCAAGTCTTCGAGTTCAGACTTGACCTGCCAGATTCCGAGTCGATTGGCGAGTGGAGCGTAAATCTCCATCGTTTGCTGGGCGATCCGTACCTGCTTGTGGCGAGGCATGGCGCCGAGCGTACGCATGTTGTGCAGGCGGTCGGCCAGCTTGATCAACACCACGCCAATGTCGTCGACCATGGCGAGGAACATCTTGCGCAGGCTCTCGGCTTGCTGTTCCTTCTCGCGGGCCGCTCGCTCCCGGCCATCGCCAACTTCACCAGCCCAGGGGATCTGGCCGAGTTTGGTCACCCCGTCGACCAGGTTCGCGACGCGTTCCCCGAACTCGTTCTGGATGTCGGCGAAGCGTGACTTCGGTATCCTCTACCACATCATGCAAAATCCCCGCCGCCAGCGTTTCCGCGTCGAGCTGCATCATGGCGAGAATCGCGGCGGTCTCGATTGGATGGATGATGTACGGCTCACCGGATTTGCGGACCACGCCATCGTGCGCCTGGTAGGCGACGCGCACGGCCCTCGCGATGAGCTCGATATTGGCTGGCAGCAGGTTCGGGCTCAATGCGTCGTCGAGGTGGCCAATCGCCTCCAGCACCACCGGTTCGCAGTCGATGGGCGCAACAGCCTTCGCGCCTTCTGGCGCGCCATCCTCGATTGTGCCGGGTTCCTTAAGCATCTCCAAAAGCGTCTGCCGCTTCGGAATCGTCGTCAAAGGCATCGGAGGCGTTGCTCCGGTCTGAGCCGCATCGACACTGATTCCATTTGTCGTGCGAGACCTTGTTTACTGCGAAGGGTTCGTGCGGGGAGCCTAAACCTGCCACTGGCATCGTTGCTGACACCAGTGTATTCAGAGACCGATTGCGCCGTCAACGTACGTACGGTGAACGGAGTGCGCGATATCCCCGGGTGTCGCATTTTCAGCCCCTTGTCGTGGTAGGATGCCGCTCAGCGAGACCAGAAAAGGGCGTTCCTCCACGCCTGCCACCATGCGAGAACGATGTGACTCCTTCCAGCATTCCCGCCGATCCGGATTTCCTGCGCGAACTCGACCGCATGCGCCCCCCGGACGAGGCCCGCGCGATCGTTGACAGCCGGGTGTCACGACTTTCGGTGGAGAGCATTCCTCTCGTCCAGGCAGCCTGGCGCGTGCTTGCCGAAGACCTGGTCGCCCCGGAAGACCACCCACCATTCCCGGCCTCGACGATGGATGGCTACGCAGTGTTCGCCGACGACAGCTCGCCATGGCGAGAGGTGATCGGCGAGCAACATGCGGGCAACATGATCGACGCCGAAGTCACGGACGGCTACACCGTCAAGATCATGACTGGCGCGCCGGTTCCACGGGGCGCGAATGCGGTTGTCCCGATCGAGGCGACGGAGTTCGCCGAAGACCATGTGATCATCCACCAGGAAGATGTCAAACCCGGTGAGAACATCCGCCAGATCGGCTCCGACGTGCGGAAGGGCGATCTCATACTTTCGGCCGGAACCATTCTCGGTCCTGCCGAAATCGGCCTGGCCGCGAACATGGGGGTCAACCCGATCACCGTCGGCCGCCGACCTCGGGTGAGTGTGCTGTCCACCGGCGACGAACTGGTGGAACCCGGTGATCCTGCTGGTCCAGGCCAGATTCGCGACTCAAACCGCTTCAGCCTGAGTGCTGCGCTGGCGGCAGAGAACTGTGAAATCACCTTTGCCGGCAAGGCTCCCGACAAGCGACGCGAACTCGAAGCATTCCTCCACGAGCGAATGGCCTCCGACGACGTAGTGATTACGTCGGGCGGTGTCTCGATGGGCGATCTCGACCTGATCAAGGCGATACTGTTCGACGATCCCGAGATCACCCTTCACTTCCGCCGCCTCTACCTGAAACCCGGCAAGCCGCTCAACTTCGCGACGAACGGCAAGACGCTGATCTTCGGGCTGCCCGGTAACCCGGTTTCGTCGCTGGTCACCTTCGAGGTGTTGATCCGGCCGGCCCTTCGCCGGATGATCGGCGCGCGCGAAATCGATCGGCCAAGGGTGCCGGTAGTTTTGGAACATGAGATTCACGCATCCGATCGCATCGAGTACCAGCGCGGAATGGTTTCGGTGTCGCCTGATGGGCGGCTTGTGGCCCGGAACTCCGGCAAGCAGCAATCGTCCCGGCTCGCATCGTTCGTTGGCACGAATGCGCTGCTGGTCATTCCGCCGCGGGAATTCCCCTATGCCGCCGGGGAATCGATCAAGGCGATGATGCTCGGCGCGCCATTCACCCAGTGAACAGGAATCTCGTACGGGAGGGTGTTATGCCTTCCCGCAGTCTTGGCCGGCACAGGACCGGCCAGTACGAAGCTCGTTTCATTCGTGAGGTTACCCATGCCAAGACTACTGTCCGGCAAGAAAACAGGTACGTCGAAGTCGCTGAAGAAACTCCGCGACGCCCTCGATCCCGGCTGGACGCTGGCTGAATCGGCTGCGATCGCCGCTCCTGCTCCGGCCAGGTCCGGCCGCCCGCTGACGATCGAGGACATCTTCGAACTGCAATTGGTCGGCGACCCGAATGTCAGCCCCGACGGCACGCGAGTGGCAGTTGCCGTTCAGCACATCGATCGCGAGTCCAACGAGTACCGGGCTGCCTTGTGGCTGTTCCCGCTCGTTGGCTCCCCGGGCATCCAGCTCACATCCGGAAAGTGGAGCGACGGATCGCCGAGCTGGTCGCCCGATGGCAACTGGCTGGCGTTCAACTCGAAGCGGGAAACCAAATCCGCCCAACTCTGGGTCCTCCCGATCCACGGCGGCGAGGCCCGCAAGGTCACCGATCTCGAGAATGGGGCATCGAATCCGTCGTGGTCGCCGGACAGCCGCCACCTTGTCTTCACCAGCACGGTTAATCCCGAGGGCTTCGATCCCGACCACGATGTGAAGGTGATCACCTCGGCTCGCTACAAGTTCGATGGCAAGGGTTTCCTGGAAGACAAGCGCGCCCACCTGTTCACAATCGACGCCCTCGCCGACGGTGCCGAACCATCCCAATTAACCACCGGCGACTTCGACCACGAAGCTCCTGCATGGTCTCCCACTGGCAGGGAAATCGCCTTCATCGCCAATCGTGACCCGAATTGGGACACGTCGAGCCTCTCAGATGTCTGGACGATCCCGGCGTCCGGTGGCGAGCCCCGGCGATTGACCAAGGCCACCGGCTCATTCCAGTCCCTGGCCTGGTCGCCAGATGGTGCGAAGCTGGCACTGACCGGCTTCGAGACCGAATCCAACACCGTCCAGAATGCGAAGCTCTATGTGATCGGGGCCGGTGGAGGGAAGCTGAAATGCCTCTCCGCTGGCATCGATCGATCCCTCGGTGATCGCTCGATGAGCGGCCCCAATGGGCCCGTGGCCGGACCTGTCGCACGCTGGACCCCAGACGGCAAGGCTGTCGACGCCCTGGTCGTCGATTCCGGAAGCACTCATGTCGTTCGCTTCGATGCCAAATCCGGCAGGGCTACCGTACTTACAGGCAATGCCCGTCACGTCACCGCATTCGATCACGTCACTGGCGGCCAGGATCTCGTGATCGCGGTCACCGATCCCACGACTCCAGCCGAACTCCGGATCGTAACCAGCGCGGGCGAATCGACACTGACAACCTTCAACGAAGCCTGGCTCGCCGAAGTCGGGATCGCCACGCCGGAAGAGTTCTGGGTCGAATCCAACGGCCGCGCCGTGCAGGGATGGCTCTTGCGTCCGGTCGGGAACTCGCCCAGGAGCCCGAAGGTTCCACTGATCCTGAATGTCCATGGCGGACCGCATGCGCAGTTCAGCCCGGCCTTTTTTCACGAGCTCCAGATGTATGCGGCGCGCGGCTATGCCCTCGTCTATATCAATCCGCGCGGCAGCCTCGGACTCGATCAGGCGTTCGCCGAGGAAGTCTGCTCCGCGTGGGGCGTGGCCGACTCTCCCGATTTCCTGGCCGCGATCGATCATGTCGTCTCGCTCGGGGGCATCGACGAGAAGCGTGTGGGCATCACCGGCGGTTCCTACGGTGGATTCATCACGAACTGGATGCTCGGAACCACCGACCGCTTCAAGGCTGCCGTCACGGACCGCAGCATTTCTAACATGATCTCGATGTACGGGACCGATGACATCGCGCTGGTTTCGTTTGACCTCGAACGCGGCACGCCATGGGACAATTTCGAGCAATATTGGGATCAGTCGCCCCTCAAGTACGTCGCCAACATTACCGCTCCGGTCCTCATCATCCACAGTGAAAACGACTTCCGATGCCCGATGGAGCAGGCCGAACAACTCTTCATTGCACTGAAGAAGCTCGGACGTACGGTTGAGTTCGTGCGGTTCCCGAACGAGAGTCACGGCCTGAGCCGCAATGGTGGTCCGAAACACCGCGTCGAGCGTCTTGAACGCACCCTTGCCTGGTTCGAGAAATACCTGTAAAGACGGGTGAGGAATGACGATTTCGGTTCTGGTGCGATACCCTAATCCAAACACGACCTTCGATCATCCTGTCTCGAATACCTACGCCATCCGCCCACCAGGGGCGCTTGCGCACCAGAACGCGAGGGGTACATGACTGACAACGAGCATGAATTCGGTGTAAGTGACGTCGAGTACAACGTGATCACGACGTTGGCGACATTGCTCCAGAGCGAGGATGTGCTGACGCACTACACCGAGGATGCCCAGGAAGCAGGTGAAGAGGAGATTGCCGAGCTCTTCGTGGCCCTTCGCAAGCACAATCGGGAAATCGCCAAGGGTCTCCGCTCCGCACTCGGACGCAACCTCATCTCGTAGGGATCGATCCCCTTCTCATCCAGGTATGCAATTGACCACTGATTCGACGATCACGATCCAGATCCGGTACTTCGCCATGCTCCGTGAACAACTGGGCCGGGCCGAAGAAACGTTGACCGTTCCGCAGGGGACCACGGCGAGCGCCATCTACCCAATGGTCACGGAGTCCCAGCCCCGCCTTGCTGGCCTGCAACGTTCGATCATGCTGATGGTCAATGAGGAATACATTCGAGGCGACCATGTACTGGCCGATGGCGATGAGCTGGCCTTCATCCCGCCAGTGAGTGGCGGCGAGACCGATCTCCCGAAACTGTTCGCGATCACCGAAGCCGAGCTCAATCCCCGTACCGTGGAGTCACTGGTCGCAGCCGATGATGCCGGCGCAATCGTGACCTTCATCGGAACCGTCCGCAACCATGCGCGGGGACGGGAAGTGATTGCGCTGGACTACGAAGCGTACAGCCCCGCTGCCGAGAAGCAACTCGGCAGGATCGGCGTCGAAATCGTCGAGCAATGGCCAAGCGTGCGGGTGGCGATTCACCATCGCACCGGCTACCTGACGCCCGGCATCGCCAGTGTCGTGATCGCCTGCGCCTCTGCCCATCGCTCCGAGGCCTTCGCCGCCGCATCCCACGCGATCGAGCGAATCAAGGAGATCGTCCCGATCTGGAAAAAGGAGCACTACCGCGACGGCTCCGTCTGGATCGGCTCCGAAGCTGACTACCAGGCCGAAGTCCGCACCCAGTCGTAGGACTGCCGAGCTTGTGTCGGCCCTGGTTTGTGTGCTGGGTGTTACGCGATCACAATCCGTTCATCCCCAAACTTGGCCAAGTACCTCGATTTCTCCGCCAAGCGCTTCGACGTAGTCGCGAATCGTGGCCAGCTCAGCATGGTCCAAATCGCCGCGTTCGATGCGAGAGACACGGGATTGGGAAACGCCGATTCGCTCAGCCAGCGTCGACTGGCTCACGTCGTAACTTTCCCGAACCTCGGCAAGCCGATGGGCGCGCACTTCAGCCAGCATTCGCTTCGTGTGCTTCGCGACCTGCGGGGAGTTATCACGATCTGAAGTACGGGCAGCCTTCACTTCTTTCCATGAGTACGCCTTCATCAGTCTTCTTCCTGTCCATATTCGCCATCCCGTGCACAATGTGAATTTTCTGACGCAAGACCGGCCACTACGAGGAAGAACTCCTAGCCCTGGTTGAACGTGGTCACTTCCTCGATCGGGTTGGCGACGTGCGCGAACACTTTCCCGATGTCCGCACCCCGGATCTGGACCGTCTCCGTTGGCAGCACAAGGCTCAGGAGCAGCCATTCCTCGCCATAAATCGCTGGATCGACATAAATGGCGATGCTCTCGTCGAACCCGAACGGGTATGCCGCGCCGGGCTCGGCCGCGAAACGCTCCCACATCTCGTCGTCCGCCACGATCTTCGGTTTCGGCCCGCCGAGGTGGGCTCGAATCGCCTTGAAGTCGACTCGCTGCCCGGCGAGCGTGATGTAGACGAACACGGTGTCGCCGCTCTTCAGGACCATGCTCTTGGACTCAGTCCCGAAAAAGCCCGATTCCTGCCGCGCCAGTTCGGCGTCGTCGTAGTTCCGGATCGGCCGGTGCGTATACGCCTTGTAGTCTGCTTCGACGGCATCCATCAGGTCGATCATCCGCTGCCGCGCGCTTTCAGGTGTGGTTGCAATTGCCAATTGTTGTTCTCCTAAAGCCTTCTCGTTGGTTCCCGACCGCACTCATACACGCCCTCCCGAGTCGTTGTTCGGTTGCGGCGCTTTCTCCGCCCGTTCCGGCTCACATCTCGACAGGTCAGCCAGCGGTGGACACTGTATCGGGATAGCTACTCTTCGGCGCTTTCGTTCGGCAGTCTCGATGCCGCTCACGTCGTCAGGCAAGAGGTCGCGGTAAACTGGCAGGCGCTTCCCGAATCGGGAGCCCCAGGTCCCTCGCGCAACCAGGTTGGCCAGTGAATTGCGATCGGCTGGCGTCATCGAGAATCGCTGCCGATTCGTGAACTCGGCCAGGACATCGCGATCCTCGATCCCCCAGCGCTCTGCCGCCAGCTTCCGCACGTCCTTGCGTCGCTCCTGACCGACCCTGACCGCCTCCTGCAGGAGGGCAATCTCTGCCTCAGCCCCCCGCACATGTGCGTGCAACCCGACCGCCACGACGTGGCTGACAAGCGCCTGACCGGTCAGCACGAACCAGTGTTTGGCGAGGTCTTCGTGGAAACCAGCCTCGGGTTGTGTCAGTCCAGCGGCGCCATCAAGAATCACGACCTGCGCGAGAGCGGCTCCCGGTGATGCATCGGACGTGGCGAAACTCGTGGCGGTGATCCCGAAATAAGGCCGCAACAGGGCACGAGCCAATATCTCGGCAGTCGGCCCCACATCGAGGAGGCGAACGACGGTGTCCTCGACCCCATCCGGGCGAACCGGTGTCCGCATCGCGATCGGGCTGATCCCGTCAAGCACGACCGCAACGTCGGAAATCAGGACATGCGTATCCGCGAGCAGCGTTGCCTCGGCCACCGAGATCAGTGTCACATCCGAGGATGTGACATCGGCGGCGGTCAGCCCCTCGCGCACCGTTACCGGAAGATCGGTATCGACCCACTCCTCGGCCAGCGGCACGGAAATAATCTCGGTCGTCACGGTGTTGTCAATCAAAAGAGCCACAGGCATAACCATCACGTGGGGAGATCCAATGCCTCCCGGAAATTACTCAGGAATTACGAACAAGTCGACTCATGCGAGAACTGGATAAAACATCGTCAACCGAGTTGCGTAGGGGCGGACCTGGATCGACCGGTAAGGACACTTGGCCAACCAATATGTGGTCGATCCTGTGTCCGCCCGTGTTTGGCTCCAGGCATCGCCCCGAAATCAACGCCCTACAGCAGAGCCCGGGTTTCGAACAGTTCGTCGAATTGTTCGAGCGGGAAGCGCGGGTAGGAACCGAAGACCTTCAACTCCTTCACCATGCCGCCAACTTCTTCGAGAACCTCGGCAATTTCGGGATCCTTGCGGTGCCCCTCGAAGTCGAGCAGGAAGACATACAGGCCAAGCCGCCCCTTGATCGGCCGCGATTCGATCTTGGTGAGCTGGATCGTGCGTGCGGCGAATGGCTGGAACACCTTGTAAAGGATACCCGGCACATTCTCCTTGACCGTAAAGCCGATCGAGGTCTTGTCGTTGCCGGTCGGCTCGGCATCCTGGTTCGCCAGCACCACGAACCGCGTCAAATTGCTCCGGATATCCTGGATATCCCGCGCCAGGATCTGGCCTCCGTAGAGTTCGTGGGCACGGCCCGGGCCGATCGCCGCCTTGGTTGGGTCGCCGCTATCGACGACCTCCCTGACGGCCCCGGCGGTCGAAAGCCACGCGATCTGTTCCGCATTGGGCATGAATCGCTCCAGGAACCTCCGGCATTGAGCCAATCCCTGGGGATGCGAGATCACGGTCGTGATACCGTCCAGGGTTGCCCCCTGCACGGTCACCATCACATGCCGAATCGGCACCACGACCTCGGCGCAGATCATCAGGCCCGTTTCATGGATCAGCAAATCGAGGGTCGTACTGACTGGTCCCTCGATTGAGTTCTCGATCGGGAGCACGGCCACATCGGCGAGGCCGGTTTCCACAGCCGAGACCAGCGCCGGGATGCCTGGTACGGCCACCAGGTCGGCATCGACTCCGCCGTATATCAGTGCTGCTTCTTCGCTATTCGTTCCGCGCGGCCCCAGAAATGCAATTGACATCCACCACCCACCAATACTCTCACTCGACCAACGTGGAAAGATCACTTGCCGAAGCAAACAACGACCACGTTACGCTCTTGCTATCCTACCCCACCCCCAGCTCCCGTATACTCCAGTCATGACAGAGCAAACGCCTGCCACTGAGAAGAAAACCCGCCGTCCACGCGGACCGAAATTCACCAAACAGCGGCCGGATTCCGTGTCGGTGGATAGCGCCTATCGGCTTTTTCTGGCTGTGCCGCTGCCAGGCGAGGTGATTTCACTCGTCGACACCATGACCACGCGTCTCCAGGCTGAAGAGTGGCCCGTGCGTTGGACTGCTGCCGGCAATGCCCACATCACCCTCCATTTCCTGGGCGAAGTAGAATCTGCCAGCGCTGAACTGCTGCGGATGGCCCTCCCCGAGGTCGTTGCCCGGCACGAGCGCTTCGACCTGCGGACAGCCGACCTGGGCGTATTCCCGAACATGAAGCGGCCACGCATCATCTGGCTCGGGCTGTATGGCCCCGCCCATCGCTTGCACACCTTGCGGGACGAGATCGGCGCGTTGCTCAAGGACTACGAATTCGATCTCGAAGAGAAAGAGTTCCATCCCCACATCACGCTTGGCCGGGTCCGTGACGCCCGCAAGGTGCGGATTCGAGACCTCCCCGGCAAGATCCGCGCGCGCCTCGAACTGGCCTCCTCAACCGGCGAGGTGACTCACAAGAAACCGATCCCGGTCCCGGTCGACGAAGTCCTGCTCATCCGGAGCCACCTTGAACCTGCCGGCCCACGCTACGAGATCCTCGAGCGTTACCCGCTCCTGGCAGCAGAATCGTAGTCGCGCTCCACGTCGACTGAACGCCGGTCGTACTGGCCGGTCTTGTGCCGGCCAATTGACCATGCTACCCATTCTTCACCCAAACGACGGATTCCGCACCTCGCCTCCGACATACATGGCAAGGAGGCGAGACAGGAATGGGCATGGCCTTGCATGTGAGTGACCCGGACAGGCACATCGAACCAGACGCTGGACGCAATCCGACCGACGTCAGCGAGTGGCTCGACGACGCCCTGCCGCGACTTTTCGGATATTTCGTCGTCCGCGTCGGTGGGCGCGTCGATATCGCCGAAGACCTCACCCAGGAAACGGTGCTCGCAGCGGTTCGCGCCGAGTCCAGGCCAGCGGAGGATGTCCCCCTGATGGCCTGGCTATATGGCATCGCCCGCCACAAGCTGGTCGATCACTACCGGCGCGAAGAACGAGAGCGGCGCCATTTCGGGCAACCGCTCGATCCTGGGCTGATCGATATCGGGCTATCGCCCCCTCTAGGAGAACTCGACCTCGACTCCATCCACGTCCGCGACGATGTGATCACCACCCTCGACCGGTTGCCACCCCGGCAACGAAGCGCCCTCATATTGCGCTACTTCGACGGCTGCGACGTCCCGACCACGGCTGCCCTGCTCGATGTCACGGTGCATGCCGCCGAATCGCTGCTCGCCCGTGGCCGCGCCGCGTTTCGCCG
The DNA here is from genome assembly GCA_963763125.1 of uncultured Chloroflexia bacterium. Lineage (GTDB taxonomy): Bacteria > Chloroflexota > Chloroflexia > Thermomicrobiales > UBA6265 > JACCYX01. Next base: position 2,077,810 of record CAVXMV010000005.1, on the reverse strand, counting down.
AAACTACCGCGAGATCACCGGAGAAACGTCATGACCACTCACTCGGATGACCACGATTTCGACCAGTTCCGGGGTAAGCTCGACCACCCAGTTGCGCCCTCCCAGGCGTTCACCACCTCGCTCAAGGCACGTGTGACACATGCTCCGGAGCGCGAAGTCCCAGAGTCAGTACAGTCGCCCCTGACGTTTCCTGTGGATACCGTTTCGATACCCACCGGAGCCGAACCCATTGTCGAAGAGTCCTGGCGGGCACCACGCTGGATGCGCGCGTTCGAGGCCGCCGTTGCGAGCCTTCTCATCCTGTCGATGATCACGGCGTCGGTAGCGCTGCGCCAGCCAACGGCGCTCTGGGATCTCGCTTTCCAACCGGCACCCCAAAAGCAGTCGCTTGAAATCAACTTTGGCGGCGATCCTGGTAGAACGTGGAATCTCGGAGATGTCGAACCTGAAACCGGCGGATATCGAATCGATCCCAACATCCCTGTGGGGGACATGCAGTTTGGTCAAGTCGGTTATTCCAGGCTTTTGGTCGACGACTCGTTCCTCTTTTCTGCCGGGCCTGATCAGTCGGCAGGGAACCTGGTACGCTACGACCTCGCGCGAAGCGAAACGGTGTGGACGTCATCCGCAATCGCCGAAGGACCGCTCGCGAGTGACGGGGAGCGCATTTTCACATTCCAAACCCGCTCCGAGACACCGACAGAATCGGTCACCCTGATTGCCATCGATTTCGAAACCGGTGACGTCGTTTGGGAAGGACCGGAACTCGTTAGCATGCCCGACAGTTTCTCATCCCTCGTGCTCTCCAACAGCACCGTCTTCGCCACCGACTACCTGGGCAACGTGCTCGCCTTGAACAGCGACGATGGTTCTTTGATCTGGCAGTATCCCGACGCGTTCGCCACGCCGCCGCCCGCCACTGAGGTTCCCATTGGAGGTGAGGTGTCCGCCTTGACACCCGAAATCGTCGCGAACGATGAGTCAGTATTTGTCGGGCTGCCAGGCAAGTCGGTTCTCAAGCTCGATCGTGAAACTGGCGCCAATCAGGGATCGATCGACCTTTTGGGCGATTACGGCAAAGACGTCGTCTTTTCCACGATCCAGGTACGCGAAGACCGGCTGGTCGTGGCCGCAGTGCATGACGAACAAAAGCGAGACCAGAACGACATCTTCGGAGATTTTCCAGCCAACATCCTGATCTTCAATGCTGGATCCCTGGAACTTCAAACGCGGACCGACCTGCAGAACTACGGCGGCAACATCGTGCTCACGGACGACGCGGCGTTCGTTCCGACCTCGATGGAGCCGGACGGGATGGCCCATGTCTATCGGCTCGACTTTGCCACCGGGGAACTCGGCGAACCGCTGCTGGGGATCCAATCGCCGAGAGGCATGCTCCTCAGTGCTTCTGGCAGTGTGCTGATGGTTACCGGCTATCCGTCCTACATCGGCTTCTTCGATCTCGATTCAGGTGATCTGATCAACGCGTTCGAGCTCGAAACCCCGATCCTGGAAACGCCATTCAATCAGCAAGTCCAAATGTGGAAATCCAACCCGATCGTGATCACGGCGCTGGGGGGCATCTACGTCGTGATGGACGATCCGCCGGGACCGTGACCGAAACATGGCTGGCACCCGAATCGTGTACGGGCGGACCTGGCAGCGTAGCGGGTCGACCGCATGCGACACCTTCCCGGCCCCGTACTTGTCGATCCTGTTGTCCGCCCAACCGATGCGAGATAGCGGCAGATCCAGTTCAACTCGCCGCGGTCGCCAGCACGACCAATGCGTGGAATGGAATCACGACGTGGTCGGCTTCGGATACTGCCCGAAGGGTGTCCGCCATGTCGTCGCGAATCGCCGCGGTGATTTCCTGTCGTGCCGCGGCGTCGAGGTGCTGCATCGACGGGATCGCCGCTGTGTCGACGTCGATCTCGCCAGCCAGGAATGCTTCAGGCTGCGGGAATCGCGCCGTCAGTGAGACCGGCTCGATCTCAACATGGTGGAATCCACCATTGGTCATCAGCTCTCGCAACTGGTCGGCATCACCAAGCCCGAAAATGTCGCCAATGCCCGACATCCCGAGCCGGCTCTGAATCACCTCGTCCAGCTTCCGGTAAAACGGATGACGATCAAGACCTTGCCAGACACCGATCGCCACTCGCCCACCCTCAGTGAGGACCCGGCGCATTTCATTCACGGCGGCTTGCCGATCCGCGAAGAACATCAGGCCAAACTGGCACAGGACCAGATCGAAGGATCCATCCGGGAAAGGAAGGATCTCAGCGCGGCCTTCGTGCCACTCGATAGTCAGGCCTTCCTCGATTGCGGTTTTACGCGCGACCTCGAGCATGAACGGATTGACGTCGACGCCAACCACCCGGCCTCCTGTCCCGGCGATTGGCACGGCGAGCCGGGCGGCGATGCCGGTACCGCACGCGACGTCAAGGATCCGTTCCCCGGGTTGGGGTTTGGCGAGCTCCATCAGGCGGGAAGCATATGGCTCGAAAAGCGTCGGCACCATGTAGCTCTCATAGGTTTCAGCTGGATTGCTCGATGTCGTGGTCATGGCTGGTCATTCTCCTCGATGACGTTGAGCGAGCGAACTGGCAGTCATCACCGTAGTCGAGCCAGAAGTGACATACATGCGTGCACGCACGTAGTTTCCGATTGCCGCACACGTATTTGGTAAAGAAGCGAATCTTGCGGACTCCGAGTCAACGCCTGGCACACGGGCACCTGTACGGGCGGACCTGAATCGACCATGAAGGTCACCTCGCCAACCAGGGTGCGGTCGACGCTTTTGTCCGCCCGTTTGCAACGTTTACCCAGCATTGAGCGGGCCGGGCCCGGGCGGAGCACGCATCGCTGCGCTGCCGCAACCGTACAAAGTTCGAGGATGTCAATACCAACGCAGGTCGTGTCGGCTCACGAAGGCTCAACCTCAAGAGCCCGGGCCAATCCATGCTCGAATGCGTACACAGTCGCGATCGCCCTTGCAGAGGTTCCTTCTGCGCCGATCTTCGCGTAAATCGTGGAGATGTGGCGCTCGACGGTCCGAACGCTGATGAACAGCTCGCTGGCAATTTGGTGATTGGTCGAACCGCGCGCCACCAAACGCAACACGGCGACCTCGCGACGCGTCAATGGGGCGACTGGCGGAGCTTCGTCACCCATAGAGGGAAGAGCGATCCCGAGTTCTTCCACGAGCGATGCCGCACGACGCACTTCCCCTATCGCGCCGATCCGAGGAAAAACCTCGATCGCTGCCCGTGCCTCGGTTTCGGCAACGCCACGCCGATCCGAGGCCAGCAGGATCCGGGCCAGCTCGATCCGCGCCGTGGCCGTTTCGAATGGCGCCCCCTGTTGCTGGTACAGGTCGACGGCGTCTTCCAGGCATCGCCGGGCCAAGTCCAGCTCACCCGTGGCAACGGCCACGATTCCGGATGCAAAACTCGCTAGCGCCCGCAATGGTGCTGTGCCAATGACACACGCACTCTCTTCCAGCTCGGCGACCAATGTCCGCGCTTCCGCCAACGACCCTCGCGCGATCCAGGCGCGGACCGCGACGTCCATGCCGGCTGCGCGCTCGGTCCGATCATCCGGCGGAACCCGGCGAAAGAATCGATCCACCAGGTCAGTGGCTGCCACGGCATCACCGACATCGAGTGCCAGTTCGGCCAGGCCAAGCAGGGTGTGCGGATGTGTCGGGGCCTGTTCGAAGAGTTGCTTCGCTTCCTCCGCTCGACCTTGTCGTCGTCGCAACTCGGCGAGGCGGACAATGCTCTCATGAACCCAGCCGGGTCGCGTCGACATCAGCTCCGGCGCTGCCAGGGTCAACTCGGTCTCGGCTCGTGCCCACTCGCCCCGCCACAGCAGTACCGCCGCATAGTGACAGCGGCAGACCCCGAACATCGATCGATACGACCATCGGTGAGAAATCTCTTCGACCTTCTCGCACCATTGGACGGCCCGGGCGAAGTCGCGCACTCGCTCGCAGGCGTAAATGAGGTAGCAACAGGTCGTCACGACCGCGTCGAGATCGGATATCTCGCCCGCCAGCGCGACAGTCGTCGCCTCATCCAGGCACCCCATGCCATCGCCCACCTGTCCCTCGCTGACCATTGCCAGCCCCTGGAGCGCAAGTGCCAGCATTCCAAGGTCGGTCAGTTCAAGCGATTCGGCGAGCGCAACAGTCTCCCTGCCTACACGCTTCGCAAGCACGACATCGTTGCGCTCGAACAGGGCGATGTGGGCCTCCCAGAGTGCAAGCCAGCCGCCCTCAGCCGAAGGATCTGACCCTTCCAGGAGCCGGTGTGCACGCCGCAGCCATCCGTTCGCGACCACCACATTGCCACGGTAGAGATAGTGATCGAGGGCGATACCGGTCGCGACCCGAGCCGCGCCCAGTCGATCTCCGCCTTGCCGGTAAAGTCGATAGACACGCTCCCGGTACTGAAAGACGGCCGGAGCGTCATCCAGCCACCAGGCCGCAGTCGCCAGACCCTCGATCGCTTCCGGGCCTCCATCGAGATCTACCGCTTCTTGAAAGAAATCACGACCTTCCTTCCAGGCTCCCCGGGCGAGTGCCTGGGAGCCAGCCAGGAGGAGATCGGTTGGAGGCGTCGCTGCATCGGTGTCGTCCATCGGATCACCGGATGTTCTACAGGAGTCATCGCGCCGCAACGCGGACTCGTGCCCCTGACACGGACTTTGGGAGAATCGTTCAGCACTCGATTACCGTACGGGCAGCAGCGGCAGCGAGTCTGGCCGCGTAGCGAGTCGAACAGGAAAGACGCCTCAAGGTAGTGGCCGCCCTTGAGCGGCCAAGGTGTGGCCGATCCTGTTGTCCGTCCTGCCAGACGCCGCAACACAGCCCAGTGCCGATGAGGTATCTATCATACCTGAGCCTCAAAAAAACGCCTGGACCCAATGGACGCACGTTCGATCACAGCGGGAATCCCAAGGGATTCCACTATGAGACACGGGTTTATTGAACGACTCGGTTCAATTCGCGGCAGTGGCGAGGACTTGCGAGCCAAGCGGCACGAAGGGCTGGAACTGGCTGGTCTCGCAGCTCCGCTTTGCCATCAGGCAGAGCTGGGCGCTGAGCAATCCATCCTGCAAGGTCGCCCGGCTCTCGCCGGTCCCATTCAGGATCGCCAGGAAATCGTGCGCCAGGCGCTCGTCGCCGCCATGATGCCCGCTCGCTTCCGATTCGATCCGGTGCCGCTCGACCCGCCCGTTGTGGTGATGGTTGACGACCACTTCGTCGGTGTACCAGTCGAAGCTGACTGTTCCCTTGTATCCAGTGAAGATCGCGCCGCGCTTGGCCGCCCCGCGCCGGGCGTAGAACATCTGGGTGTACGAAAGGTGCGCCCCGGATTCGTACTGCAGCAAGGCGGTGGCCGCATCGTGATTGCCGGTATCGACCGCGAAGCTGCATTGCCAGCGACCGTCCCAGAAGCTTTCGGCCTCGCTCATGTCCTTGAGAATACCCTGCTTGTAGAACAGGTTGTACTGGCTCTCCGGGCACTCCTTCTGGATCGGGCATTCCATGCAGTAAAGCCCGGCTGGCATATCGCCGGTGAAGACTGTTTTCGACTCGATCGCGATCATCCGGGCCGGCGTTTTGCCGACCAGGTACGTGAGGTAATCCAGGTCGTGGGTCGCTTTCTGGAGCCAGAGTCCTCCCGTAAGCGCCTCATTCCGCATCCAGCCGTGGTAGTAATTGGAACCATAGAATGGAACATTGTTGGTTGCCTGGACATTCTCGACGGTGCCGATCACACCGCTGTCGAGGATCTCTTTTGTCATCACGCAGAGCTCGGAGAGTCGCAACGGGAACGAAACCACGACCGGGCTCTTCGTCGTCAATGAGGCAGCGTGGAGCTCGGCAAGTTGCGTTTCGTCGATTGCGACCGGTTTCTCGAGGAAGAGCGGCAAGCCGCGCGCCATCACCTTGATTGCGTACGGGGTGTGATAGAGACAATTCGTGCCGATCAGCACGCCATCGAGGTTGGCCTGATCGAGCATCGTGTCGACATCGTCGTAGAAGGTGACGTATTCGAGCTGCTCCGGAAACCGGGTCCGCAGCGTGGATTCAGCCGGATCGATCGCGGCGACGACGGTCGCGTCGGTCCCGAACTTGCCGATCGTGGCGAGCATCCCGCGGATTCGGCCGCCATAGCCGATGACACCAAGTCGTTTCATGGATGGCTTCTTTCGTCATTGCAGTGCAAGATCGAACGCCAGTTCGCGTCGGATGCGGCGATTCTGGAATGAGACTCATTCTTTGTCAACGACCGATGGTCGCACCTGGCAACGTCCATCCCCCCGGGGACCGGTGCAGGGCTGTGAACCTTGTGTCCGCAACCCTGCACGAACCAATGCTGGTAGTGGCCGGTCTGCTCCAGCTGGATAAACCGGGCACCCATGGCCAGGGGACTCGTGTCGGTCGGTCCCATCGATCAAAATCGACCTTTTAGGCGCGAGAGGTACTCAATGCGGTTATACGGATTGAGATCAGTGCGTCGCCGCCGGGGCGGATCGCCCCCGATCGGTTGGTAATCATGGAACCGTGTGTCGAAATCACCCCGGCCCCTGGTGAGTCCCGGCAGCTGCATCGCCACGGAATCAGTGGTCGCCGCCGGGATCGTGCCATGAATCGACGCAAACTCGTCGGAGACCACCGATGACTCGATTTCGGCCCGGTTCGCCGAGAGCAGGTGAATGCAGCTTCCGGAATGCTCAACCGGCGTTCGCAGCACAAACCGATGCACGGGCTCGCACACCACTGTTCCGGCGTCTTTCACCGCATCGGCCATCACCAGGGCGGCCAGTTTGCGATAGTCCGAGGGAACCGATGTCACGAGGTAGATGAGGTCCGTGACCTCAACGTCAACATCGATGACAGGCCATCCGTGCGGTCCCTGGGCAAGCGTGGCGCGACCACCGATCTCGGCAGCATCGAAGAAATTCCTCTTCGCCTTCCCTGGCGTGTACTTCCACACCGGCTGAGCTCCCTGTCGAGGTCGAATCCGGAACCCGACAGTTGCGTAGAAGGGCGGGTTGGTTTCCCCGAAGATTTCCGCCGCCGAACCGGGGCCAAGCAACCGCTCCACGCAGATCACGGCCGGTTCGCCAAAGGTAACGGTGAGGCCAAATCGATCCCGCAATGTCATCTCGATGACCTCGCGCTGCACCTCACCGTAAAGGTGGATGAACGTCGACTGGTCGACCTCATCAATGCGTACGCTTATGAGCGGATCTTCATCGGCGAGGGAGGCCAGCGCCTGGTGTAGGACAAACCGGTGATCCGGACTTGCTGGAATCACCCGGTACTCGAATACCGGGGGCTCGAACGCCGGGATCCGTTCGACCAGCGGATCTCCCAGCCAGTCACCAATGCGGGCGTCGGCCAGTCCTTTGAGCCGCACGATCTCCCCGGCAGCCGCATCGTGGGTCTGTTGCTCCTGCCCATCGCAAAATGTCGAGAGGCTGGTGACGCGCGCCGGCGGAATCTCCTCGTCGGCGTGCGGGCGCGCGACCTTGACGGTGTCGCGGACAACGAGCGTTCCCTGCCAGATACGGCAGATGACCGATCGTTCGCCATTGGTCGTCTTGTTGACCTTGAACACTTCCGCCGACATTGGGGCGTCCCGGCTCGGCTCGGTCGCGTCCGGTGCGAGTTCGGGGAGGAGCTTCAGCAATTGCGGCACTCCCGCTCCCGTGATCGCAGAGCCAAACACCACCGGCTGGAGGACCCCGCCCTGAAACTGGTCACGGATTGCCGTACGCACCGCCTGCTCGTCAAGCCAGCCGTCTTGCTCTACCCATCGATCGAGCAACGCCGGATCGTGCTGACCGAGCACCTCGATCGCGGCATCGCGAGTGGATTGCACCGCGAAGGTGCGTGGAATACTCGTCGCCTCCCTGGTGCCGATGTCACCTACATCGGAAAGCGGCAGAGTACAGGCGTCGAGATCCTTCTCCATCTCGATGAGCAAATCCCCCGCGCGGGCGCCTCCACGATCGATCTTGTTGACAAACAGCAGGCAGGGCAACTGCTTGCTCCGGATGACCCGAAACAGGCGACGCGTCTGCGGCTGGATTCCCTCAACCGCGGAAACCACGAGGATGATGGCGTCGAGCACGCGCAGGGCGCGCTCGACCTCGGCGATGAAATCGGGGTGTCCTGGGGTGTCGATCAGGTTGACCTTGAGTTCACCAAGGCGAAACGAGGCGACAGCAGACTGGATGGTAATGCCGCGCTGGCGCTCCATCTCGAGGGTATCAGTCTGGGTTGTGCCCTGGTCTACGCTACCAATGGTGGGAATGACACCGGTATCAAAGAGGATACGTTCAGTCAGGCTGGTTTTCCCGGCGTCGACATGCGCCAGGATGCCGATGTTGACGATCTGCATGCAACAGGGTTCCTTCGTCGAGGATCTGCAATGTCATTGGGATGCTCGACGTCTGCCGCATGGTCAACTCCTGTTCGTGTTATGAAAATCTCTACTGTCATCATACAGATCGGTCGATGCCAGGTCAATCTGCTAACGCCGGGGCCTTTGCCAGGGTTCCACGCCTTATCGGAAATCAGGATGAGCGTGAATTCGGTCGTACCGCGTATGGGCTGACCTGAATCGACTGGAGAACTAAACTCCGCCGGGTGGTGGCCACCCTTGTGGCTGCCAAGAAGCGCAACGACCTTGATGTCATTGCGTCGGGAGCGTAGCGATCAATAGAATCTCCCGCCGTAGCGGCTTTTGAGGTCCCTATGCCGAATCGAACAGGCGCTTCGAAGCCTTGGCCGGCACAAGGCCGGCCACTACCAGACGGCGTTGCGGATGAGTGTCAGTCCGGGTATTCCAGCCCCTCGTCCCAATTGGCGGGGAGTTCCGGGACCGACCACGCCGGATCAGGCCGCCACGTCTCGAACCCGGCATTGAACGGCCACGAACGCGCCTCGACCTCGGCGATGATCCTCTCCCCCTCTTGGCGAACGTCGTCGAGCAGGTCGGCGTCAATCAGGCCGTGTTCCTGGGCCAGCTCCCACTCGTCCTCGTCCTTCCACTCCCACGAGAAATCCGGGTGGACCCAGACATCGAGCAGATAGTCTGCCGTGTCGAAACCGAGTGGTGTCCGTACCAGTGGCGCCTGGATATTGCCGTACCAGGCAACGAACTCCCAGTCCGGATCACGCCAGAAAAGGAAAGTGGCCGACATATGGCCAGGACGCTGGATCATGAGGGCATGATTCGTGGTCCATTCAGCATCGGCAAACCCGCCGATCATCCCCTCCCGCTCCACGAACGGAATCTCGCGTGTGAGCCGCTTCCCGTCCCGCGTCGCCTGGACCTTGAGTGGCGTACCGACGGCCATGTAGAGAGCGACGTAGTCGTCGCCATCGTGGACGACTCTCACCGGTTCAACAACATCGCCCGGCTTGTTTCGGAGAAACCGCAGCAGAATCTGGTCGCCTGTTTTCCACCGTGTTTCGATCATTCCAGACGTCACGAAAGCTCCTTTACCAGGTAACGGCAATCTTCAAATTCAGCATTTTCGCGTCCGGATTCATCGATCGCTTGCCAGGTCACACGATGCAAGGAATCCGGAACGAGGGTGAATCCCCGCCGCTCGTAGAGTGACTGTGCAGCGGGATTGCCGATTCCAACGGCGATTCCCAAGACGCGATATGCCGCGCTGCGTGCACATCAACCCGGCGAAATCGAGCATCTGGCTGCCCACACCCGCGCCGCGCCTGTCTGGCGCGACAACGAAATCCTCGACCTCCGCGCAGGGTGGTATCAGAGACCTGACGTGTGGGTCTTCCGGGCAATCCCACTTGAGCAGGAGATGCCCGATGATCCTTTCACCTTGTACGGCAAGGAGGTAGCGAACCTCATCGCGCTCCTGACGACCCAGTCGATCGGTATGCTTGGATCGCAACCCGGCACTGTATGGCAACGCCTCCAGTTGTGCGACATCGGCCCAGGTTGCGGGCCGGATGGTAATTGGCGGCACAGATTCAGACATGTGGCTCATTCACTCTCCCCGGTCACCGACACCGGCGCGTCCGGAATTGGCCATGCAGGGTCCGGGCGCCAATCGATCAGCGCGCCATCGAACGGAAATCGCCGCGCCTCGATGTCGGCTACCACGCGCTCGCCTTCGGCCCGGACTGTTGCTGCCTCGTCGAGCGTGATCCGCCCGCGATCCACCGCGAGTTCGAGTTCGTCTTCATCCTTCCACTCCCAGGAGAGATCGGGCTGAACGAGGATATCCAGGAACTGGTCCACTGTCGTGAACCCAACTTTGGTGCGAGTCAGCGGTTGTTGGAGATTCACGTACCAGCCTTCGAATTCCCACGATTCCGGATTCCACTTGTGGCGAATCCCGTGTGCCGATTGCGGGTTCGTGACTACCAGGTGATGAGCATGCCAGGTGGCCGCGGAGAGTCGAGAACCCATTCGTGCCAGCTCATCGAGCGGGACTACCCGTGGCACACTGGAGCCGTCAAGAAGTTCCCGTCGCAGGTACCCTGTGCCTGCGGCCAGGTAATGCGCAATTCGTTCGCCCGTATCCTCGACCACGGTGGCCGGGAAAACAATGAACGGGTCATCGCCCGCCAGGAACGTGATCTCGACTCGATCGCCTGATTGTCGACTGGGCACCGCCACTCCTCCCGGTCTGCTCGAATCGTTGCCCGTGATGGTCCAACGGACCACCCCATGACCTCTTGCCCGAGGCACTATACTTAAGGATGCAGCGTTCATACGGTCTTTCCTGTTGCCATGCCGCATTCCGCCCCTTCATTCGCCTTGGCATGTTGCCAGGTCGCAACCGTGCGACGCCTCGATACTACCCATCATGTCGTCACCCATCACCGGAGAAACACCAGTGGTCGCAACCATGAACACCTTCCGTACCAGTCTCGATGAGCTCGAGCGGCGATCCAACGAACTCGACCACCTGATGGGCGACCCGGCCGTGGCCACCAACCCCGACAGGCTGATGGAGCTTGGCCGCGAGCGAGCCGACCTCGAAGAGGTTGTCGGCGCCTGGCGCACTTACCAGGAAACAGAGGAATCGATTGCGGAAACGCAACTGATGGCCAACGACTCCGATCGAGAGATGGTCGAGCTTGCCCAGGATGAGCTCAAGTCGCTGCGCGAACAACTGGAGATTCTCGAAGCCGCGATTCGAAACTACCTCGTGCCGAAGGATCCCAACGACGACAAGAACGTAATCGTCGAAGTCCGGGCCGGCACCGGCGGCGACGAAGCCGCCCTGTTCGCCGCCGATCTCTATCGGATGTATGTCCGCTACGCCGAAAAGCATCGCTGGAAGGTCGAAGTCCTGACCGCCACCGAAACCGATGGCGGCGGTTTCCGGGAAATCATCTTCGAGGTTCGCGGCAAGGGCGCCTACAGCTACCTTCGCTACGAGAGCGGCGTCCATCGCGTCCAACGCGTCCCGGCCACGGAGAGCCAGGGGCGGATCCACACCAGCACTGCCAGCGTCGCCGTGCTCCCGGAAGCGGAAGAAGTCGACCTCCAGATCAACGACAACGACCTCCGGATCGACGTCTACCGCTCCAGCGGCAACGGCGGGCAGAGTGTCAACACCACGGATTCGGCCGTGCGGATTACACACATCCCGTCCGGCCTCGTCGTGACCTGCCAGGATGAAAAGAGCCAGCTCAAGAACAAGCTGAAGGCGATGACGGTCCTCCGCTCACGCCTCTACGAGATCGAGCAAACCAAACTCTCGGAAGAGCGCGGCGATGCGCGCCGTTCCCAGATCGGATCAGGTGAGCGCAGCGAGAAGATTCGGACCTACAACTTTCCGCAAGATCGGATCACCGATCACCGGATCAAGAAGAACCTCAGCAACATCCCGGCCGTCCTCAATGGCGAAATCGAGGAGCTGGTGCAGGATTTGCGCGCCGCCGACGTGGCCGAACGCCTCGCTGACGCCGGCCTCGCCGACGAAACCGCCGCCTGATTCAACTCCTTCTTCCCGGTAGTGGCCGCCCCTGTGGCGGGGCAGCGATGCGTGCTCCGCCCGTGAGTCCATCCGCGAAACTTCCCCTGCGGACCGTGCGTGGTTACGGACTTGTATCCTCCCGGTTGACAAACCGCTCTTAATACAACGCCAACAACCGGGCGAGACCACCAGAGCCGCCCTCATGGTTTGGTCCACCGACGATCACCGTCGCCCCGTTTGCAGGAACGCCACCGATATTGGCAATGCCTTCGATGCCATAGGAACCCGCGCCGAGAATCGTTACGTGAGTCCCGAAATCAGTCGAGTTCCCGGGATCCTGGCTCAGGGTATCGACGCCGATCCCCACGATAGAGCGCTGTTCGACGAGAAACGCGGCCGCATCGGGATGGAAGCCCGGGTAGTGCTGGACACCGTCGGCATCGAGGTTGACGAAGGCCTCAGCATCGCTGAAACGCTCGCCCCAGCCTGAGTTCATTGCGACGAACGCCCCCACCGGTAGCTGACCGTTTTCTGCCTCCCACGCCAGGATGTCATCCACCGAAAGCGCGTAGTCGGCATCGGCCGCCGCCTGCGCGGTGACATCGATCACCGCCAGCGGAGCCACCAGCTGTGCCGGGTCGATCAGGTCTGCCGTGATCCCATCCGCAACGAAATGCGCCGGAGAATCCAGATGCGTACCAACATGCTCGTGGTGCGTCATGATGTTGCTGTAAAAACCATCTGCCTCGATCGTAGTTGCTACTTCTATCTGGAACGGGTCGCGGCCTGGCCACACCGGTGACGCAGGTGAGATCGCGTGGGAAAGATTGGCGACTATTTCAAAGGTGATCGTTCGCGCGCCAGCCACTGGCGTCGCCACCGGTGTCGCACCCTGCGCGAATCCAGCCACTGGCAGGAGCGCTCCCACAGCAACTGCTCCGGTCCCGGCCAGGAAATTGCGACGCGAAACTGAGCGGCTACCGCCCCGACGCAAAGCGGAATGAACCTTCATCATGACTTCGGGGGAACACATTGGAACACCTCCTGAAATGAACATGACTCGTACGGAACGACACGATCACCCATGACTCATGGAATTCCTGCGATGGTTCTTCAACCTCTCCCCTCATCGGTTGTGGATGGACATCCCCTTCGGGCATTGTGTCCCTGCATCATACGTCAGCGCCGTTTTCGCTGGAATGTCAACCAAGGGCCGGATGGTCGAGTCGTTCCACGTTTGGCTGGTCGTTGCGCGACAGGTCCATCCAGATTCCGTGCAGCAGATCGCGGTCGCACCGTGACGCCACGATCATTCGATGGCTATACTGGAAACTGATGATATCCGACGAAATCAGTCGCCTTTATTGAGCGTCGTCGTCGGGCAGGTCAGCGCACTCTCACCCAGGAGTTCCATTCCCCATGATCACTCGACGGCAATTGGTCAAGGCTGCTTCGGTTGCGGCAGTCGCGTACGGTATCGGGAAACAGGTTACTGGCGCTCAGGACGCGACCCTGGCATCCGGCATTCAGGAGGACGGCACATGGTCGTTCGTGGACGATCGCGGGGTCACGGTCAGCCTGCCCGAAATGCCGACGCGAATCTTCGCCGAAACCGGGGCGGGAATCGCCCTCTGGGAACTAGGGATCACGCCAATTGGGCTGTGCGGATATACGGGATCGTTCACGATCCCCGACGAGCTGGCAGACATTCCCTTCTTCATCCTCGACTCCGGCGAACTGGACATGGAACAGTTTATCGCCCTGAACCCGGATCTCTCGATTGGCCAGGCATGGAGCTCCACGGACCCGCATGACTTCGGCGCCATGGACGAACGGAACTGGCCGGGCTTCACCGATGTCGCGCCGACGCTTTGCATCCTCGCCGTCGCCCAACCGGTCAATCTCGCCCTCGATCGCTTCGCCGAACTCGCCGGGGCGTTGGGCGCTGATCTCTCCGTGGACAAGGTCGCGGCAGACAGGGCCGGGTTCGACGCGGCCTGTGACGAAGTCCGCGCCGCGGCAGCTGAAAAGCCGGATCTCAAGGTCATGGCGTTTTCGCCAACTCCCGATTCAGTCTGGATCGGCAATCCCGAATCTGCGTCGGACTTGCTGTTCTTCGCCGAATTGGGGGTCAACGTGGTCGCCCCAGGCGAGCTGGATGCCGCGGTCAGCGAGTTGTGGAAGGAAATCAGCTGGGAGGAGATCGGCAGCTATCCGGTTGATCTCTACCTCAACGATGATCCGGGGAACCAGCATGTCGACCGACCAGTTGATGGAACAGGGAACATTCGCGATCCAGCCAGCGGCCCAGGCAGGTCAAATCGGGACCTGGACAATTGAGTACACTCCGAGCTACGTGAGCATGACACCCATTCTCACGGCATTGGCCAGCCAGATCACCGCATCCGACGTGGTCACCGGGTAAGATTCGCCCAGCGGGGCAGGACCATGCCGGCCAATCCTCCACACGACCTCAAGGCACAATTTGGGGCAATGTCACCGGCTGTCGAATCGATCCTGCGTCGTGTCCACGAAAAAGGTCACCCCCGTTGTCAACCTATCAGGACATGCTCAAGGAGGGAACGGGTCGTCTCGCCGAGTCGCGAAGCGAGACACCTCGCCTGGATGCCGAGGTGTTGCTCAGGCACCTCACCGGTCTCGATCGGGCGGGACTCTTCCTGCGATTGCCCGATCCAGCCCCGGAATCACTTTACAGCCCATTTCGCGCGCTTATCGAACGTCGTATTGCTGGCGAGTCGATTGCCTATATCGTGGGTTCGCGGGAGTTCATGGGTATGCGGTTCCAGGTCGGGCCAGGCGTACTGGTTCCGCGCCCCGAGACCGAACTGCTGGTCGAGTGGGCGCTGAACCTGTTGAACAGCGGTATGCACGGACCGGTTGTCGATGTCGGCACCGGATCGGGGGCAATCGCTGTCAGCGTGACAGCTCTCGTCGCGTCTCCTGTCAATGTGATTGCCACCGACGTGTCGGCGCAGGCCCTTGATATCGCCGGGAACAACGCTGAAGCCCTGCTCGACGCCAATCGCCGCGCCCTGCTGAAGTTCCGGCAGGGGTCCCTCTTCCAACCAATTCTTGAACCGGTAGCGCTGGTACTGGCGAACCTGCCCTATCTCACGCCTGGCCAAATCGATGGAAATTCCGACCTTGAGGCCGAGCCGCGCCTGGCCCTCGACGGCGGCACTGACGGTCTCGACCTGGTCCGAGCCCTGATCGCCGACCTGCCCCGCGTGCTCGCTACTGGAGGAGCAGTCGGCCTTGAGCTGGACCCTACTCAAACTGCCACGGTCGAACACCTGCTCCGAAAGCGATTCCCGGACCGGACCGTGCATACCATTCACGACCTCGCCGGACTCGGTCGCCATGTGGTCCTTGAGCCCGTTCATACGAAATCCGGATGAACGGAGTGTCAATCACATCGCGGACGGACGGAAGCGCAAGCGAGCCTGGATCGACCCGCTGTAGCACCTTGCCAATCGTGGTCAGGTCGATCCAGTCGTCCGCCCAACTTACGCACCAATCATCCGACGATCGTTTGTGCGCTGTTCGCACTGCTCGTTTCTGGTAGTGACCGTCCTGCCCCGCTGGAAGTGGCGGCCATCGATCCACTGGGGCCGGATGCCCGCAAATTCCCCACCGAGATTCGCTACGACACGACGCACGTCGCTACACCACGGCGCGGTGCTCGCCGAACACGTCCCGCAGGGCATAGGCGACCTGGCCCATCGTCGCGCCCCGCACCAGGGCATCCTTCATCACCGGCAGGAGGTTGTCAGTTCCCTCGGCGGCCCGGCGGACCCGATTCAACACAGCCTCGATCAGGTCAGCATCCTGTGCGGCCTTGAACGCCTTCACCCGCTCGACCTGGTTGGCGACGATCGCAGCGTCAATCTTGTGGATCTCCATTCGGACCGACTCGTCCTCGCGATACTGGTTCACGCCAACGATAACTTCCTCGCCGGATGAGCGCGCCAGCTCGCGGTGATAGGCGTTCTCGCCGATCGCGTTCTGCATGAACCCCCGCTCGATCGCCACCACCGATCCCCCCTGCTCGTCGATCCGGTCGATCCACTCCCGTGCCCTGGCTTCGAGTTGATCGGTGAGCGATTCCACGAAATAGGAGCCAGCCAGCGGGTCGGCCGTATCGGTCACACCCGTTTCCTCGGCGAGGATCTGCTGCGTCCGCAGGGCCAACGTCGCGGCCGCCTCGGTGGGAATCGCCAGCGCTTCGTCATAGCCGTTCGTGTGCAGGCTCTGGGTACCGCCCAGCACCGCCGAGAGCGCCTGGTAGGCGACACGAACGACGTTGTTGAGTGGTTGCTGGGCGGTCAGCGTGACCCCGCCGGTCTGCGTGTGGAACCGCATCATCAGCGCCTTGGGATTGGTCGCTCCGAAGCGCTCCTTCAGGATGCCGGACCACATCCTGCGCGCCGCCCGGAACTTTGCGGCCTCCTCGAAGAGATTGCTGTGGGATGCGAAGAAGAAGCTGATCCTGGTCGCGAACGCGTTCACGTCGAGCCCGGCGTCGACCGCCGCCTGCACGTAGGCGAACCCGTTGGACAGCGTGAACGCGATCTCCTGCGCGGCCGACGAGCCCGCCTCCCGAATGTGATAGCCGGAAACCGAGATCGTGTTCCACGAGGGCAGCTCCCGGGCGCAATAGGCGAACGTGTCGGTAACCAGTCGCATCGAGGGTCGCGGCGGGTAGATATAGGTACCGCGCGCCACGTACTCCTTGAGGATGTCGTTCTGGATCGTGCCGCCGAGTTTCGAGGCATCGGCACCCTTTTCCTCGGCCACGATCTGGTACATCAGGAGGAGCAGCGAGGCAGGAGCGTTGATCGTCATCGAGGTCGTGATCGCCTGCTGGTCGATCCCGTCGAACAGGCGCCGCATGTCATCGACGGTGCTGACCGCTACCCCGACCCGGCCAACTTCGCCGAACGCCCGGGGATCGTCGGAATCCATTCCCAGTTGGGTCGGCAGGTCGAAGGCGACGCTCAGACCGGTCGTGCCGCGGTTAAGCAGCAACTTGTAGCGCTTGTTGCTCTCCTCGGCGGAGGAAAACCCCGCGTACTGGCGCATCGTCCACTTGCGCGAGCGATACATCGTGGGATGGATACCCCGTGTATAGGGAAACTCGCCCGGTTCGGCCAATATCGAGACTCGTGGTCGGGAGCATCGTAGACAGGATCGATCACAATCCCGGAGTCGGTCACGATTTCCCGGTCATGCCTGGTCACTTGCCACGTCCTTCTCGTCCCATTCGATCAACCCACGCGCTGCCGCGCTCTGCACGAGCCATTGTGCCAGTTCCCAGAGATCGGGGAATGCCTCGATCAACGGTCGCTTGCGCGCCAGCACCATCTTTGGGCGCAAGGCCGGATTCGGATGGCCAACGCCCTGCGGTCCCCAGCTCATGATCATTGGGTGCAGCGCATCGAGTGCCCGGGCAAACCGGGCCTCAACCGTGGCCCGTCGATCGAACTCCCGCCAGAGGTCGTCGAACCGTGCCCGCTGCTGCTCCGGAAGCAGGGCAAACAGTTGCATTGCTGCCGCCGTCTCGCGATCGGCCACATCGGCATCGGGAATGTTGTCCCAGATCACGGTGTCACCCGCGTAGACCTCGACGAGGTCGTGAATGGTGAGCAAATCGCGGACCCGGTTGAGATCAGTCCCAACCGGCGCGGCGTCGGCGAACAGGATGGCGAGCAGCGTGACGTGCCAGGAATGCTCGGCGACGGTTTCCTGCCGCGAACCATCCATCACTCGATTGGCGCGATCGATGTGCTTCAGGCCATCGGTCGCGGAGAGGAATTCGAGCCGGGAGAGAAGATCAGTCAACGCTACTAGGCAGCATCGCGAACATATGCAAGCAATTCGGATCCGATACCCAAAACCGTCTTCGCTTCCAGCTTCGGGTCGTCTTCCAGCAGCATGAGGAACTCAACCGCAATATCTCCGTGCTCCCTGACAGTCGTTCGAATCGCTTCGATCGCATCGGACTTGCTCTCATAGGCGTCCAGTATATTGTTTGATCTGATATCCCAAAATTCGTAAATCATCCAATCAATCTCCGGTTGGAGTAACGGGCACCACGTCCGATATCCATAACAGGATGGTATGCGGATCGGCCCACAAAGTATAGTGCCCCTTCGAAAGGGTAGTCCGCTCCACTACATACGAGCCACCTACAGGCAACTCAATCGTTGCAATGTATCCCCTACCCAGCCACAGTGGTCTGGCCATCGCCGTGCGTCGTGCCTGGTTTGCAGTGCGGTAGACCGAAATTCCCGTCTTCAAACGCTCAACCTCTGGTCGAACAATTCGTTGATTAAGCCTAGGCAACGGATCAGGTGTGACGTCCCCTACAAGCGGTGGATCTGTCCACATGATCCGGTAGAACGTCCTGATCGATACCGGCGATTGCGGGCTCACTCCTGCACGAGTTCCGTCAGGACTCCGTTGCAGGATTCAGGGTGGATGAAGGCAATCCGCCAGCCGTGGGCACCGGCCCGGGGAACCTCGTCGATCAGGCGCACTCCCGCCGCCGCCAGCGCGGCCAGCGTTTCCCCGATGTCGTCGACCGCGTAGGCGACGTGATGTGTGCCTTCGCCGCGCTTGGCCATGAAGCGACCGATCGCGCCTTCGGGATCGGTCGGCTGGATCAGTTCCATGTACCCGGGGCCAGCCTTGTAGACGATCGCGGTGACCCCCTGCTCGGGAACGGAGAACCGCTCTCCCTCGTGGAACCCGAGCGCCTCGTATTTCGCAGCCGCCGCTTCGATGTCCTGGACCACGATCCCGACGTGATGCAGCCGCAAGTCACCTGCCGCTTCCTCAAAACCCGCGCTACCCATCGGCGGTACCCGTCAGCATCGGCTCGTCGGCTTCGATCTTCTTCGAATACAGCTTCTTGTCGTCCGAGGTCAGACACTTGCCGGTCGCCAGTTCGAACTGCCAGCCATGGAGCGTGCAGGTCAGGATGCCGTCGTCGACCTCGCCGAAACGTTCCAGGTCGGCCTTCAGGTGCGGGCAGCGGCGCTGGATCATGTACCCCTCGCACTCGAAGATCTGCTGCTCGGAGTGCTGCTCGACGTAGTACCCCTCGGCGTATTCGATGCGCTCGATCGAGAGGCACTTGAAGAAGCTGTAGAGGAACTCGTTGTATGTCCCCTTGCGCTCCGCTTCGAACCGGCAGGAGAGGAAGATGTGATTCACCCAGTCCTCTTCGTGGTTGATGATGCAATACTCAACCAGGGCCGGATCGATGTGGAACACATAGCGGTTCGGCGCTTCGCCGTCCCATTTGCGCACCTCGCGATTCACGAAATCGATCACGATCTGTCCGCCGTCCCCAAGTTCGAGGAGCAACGTGTCGTCGATCCCAAGCGCGGTCTGGTCTGCCAGCTCGAGAATCGGCTCGAACCACTCCTTGAGGGCCGGGAAGATCTCAACCTGCCCTCGCGGCAGCGATGCCTTGATCGCGTCGATCTCGGCCTGCTTGCGCAGCTTGTACGCCTCGATGTGCGATCGCTTGTCGGTATAGATCGCGTCGACCTCGGCGTCCGCCATCGAATGCGCAACCGTGACCAGCGCGCCCGGAGCGATCGTCATCACGCTTCCGGGAATCAGCAAATGCCCCTTGGTGAATGCTGCTTCGTCAACGAGTTCGAGGAACACAGAAGCATCGGGGAAGATGTTGTTCTGGTCGCGGTCGAGATCGTTGAGGTACATCAGCTCGTCGTCGAGGAAACACGGCGGACCGGCACTGGGGACGATGTTGGGCGCCCCGATCTGCTTCGCGTAGCGGAGCGCGCGTTCCATCTGGGTCGTGCGCTTCTTGCTGCTCAGGGCATCCTTCATCTTCTGCGGGAACCGATACACCATCGGATACCAGATCGCACCGGAATACTGGAGGAAGTGGACATCGTAGGGTCCGAACTCTTCCAGCGCCTCGAAATGCACGGGACGCGAGTCGTTCTGGTTGAAGATCCGCACCTCACCGTCGTCGAGACACAGCCCGGAGTCGCCGAGCGGGCCGTCGGCCGGAGCGACCAACGAGGTGATCATCACCTTCAGGCCGTCGACGTCGATCGGGATCGCGTTCTTCGTGGAGATGAAGTTTGTGAAGCCCAGTTTGCGCAGCCACTTCTCGACCAAACCCAGCGGATGATCCGGCAGGAGCACCCTGGCATCTTTCGAGACATGGTCGCGAAGGAACTTCTCATCGAAATGATCGAGATGGGTGTGCGAGAGGAACAGATAGTCGGGATTCACATATGGCGAAAAGTCCAGCTGATCGTTCGCCGGAAACACCCACCACGAGCCGAAATACGACGAGTTGAAGACCGGGTCGCACAACACGCTCCCGTGCTTCGTTTCGATATACATTCCGGCGTGTCCGAGAAAGGTGACCTGCACTGCAATTTCCTTGGTATGGCGGTATTCGCCCAGGCGGCTGGAGACAGCGATGGGAATCGACCGGGGAGAGTGGCGGCGAAGTTGGTCGAACTCGATTCGACCGGTGCTTGTTCGATTCTACGGGTCGCGCAAGAGGTGACGCAACGCGTGAACGGGTAGTCCGGTCGTGTGGGCGTGCCGGGCCATTGATAACCGTCGCGCTACAATGAACCTTCGAATGTTCGCTTGGCCTCAGTGCCGCTAGCTTGCCCCTTACGCTCACGGGATCCCATGGTTGACTGTTTTGACCGCATTGCGGTGCATATGACCGAGTTGGCACTTGAACCCGTGCGCCAGCTCAAGGAACGGGCAATGCTCGGCGCCGTATCCTTGCGCACACCCAGCAATGGGAGGCGCTTCCTGATCACGATCGCCAAGCGATTCCCCGATGGCGACACTGGCAAGCCTGGATATGTCTGGGCTGTCGAAGAAATCGCCCCGGAAGGAACCCTCCTGGCCGAAGGGCAACGATGTGCAAGCCCACCCGGCAACCACGATCGCGACCCGGAAGACGCCTACTGGGCAGCCGTCAACGGACTCTGCGAAATCAACAAGTAGGCATCATTTCGACCGGCGCTTCGACATTTCGCAACATTCTCCGGTTCGTAGGGGCGGATTAGCGAGCCATGATCAGTGCCTTTCGCGACGACACATGGCTCGCGTATATCCGCCCGGATCTGGCCAGTCATGACGCGTGCCGGAAATCCCCATATCGGTTCTTGTGGTTCCTGCGTCCGCCTACGCTTGTCCCGGACATCGCAAAATCTTGTACGGCTGCAGATCTGCCCTGCAGGGCGCCTTGCCTGTCTTGCAAGGGAACGCCGGCCCGCTGGATATATGCCTTCCCATAAACGTCGCAGGGGGACACTTGCGGGAACCCACAGGTCCAGCGGGGCGAATTCCCCTGCAAAAGCGATACGGCGGGGAAGCCGCGGCGCCCTATTCGGTCTCCGGGGTCGCGGGCAGCGGGCTGGCATCGGGAGAAGTCGACGGCGTTGCCTCGGGTGTGCTCGGTTCATCGCCGGGGACGAAGAGCGCATCCTTGCTCAGGACCTTGCCGCGCGGGCGCTTGCCGGTCAGCTCCAAGTAGGCGCGCAGGATCTCGTCCAGCACCGGCACCGAGTAGGTGGAACCTTCGCCGCCCGCTTCGATCACGACCGAAATCGCGATTTCCGGTTCTCGAGCGGGGCGAAGCAGGTGAACCAGGCGTGCGTGTCGCGGGCCCCGAGATCGTCCGTCTCGCCAAACTCGGCGGTTCCGGTCTTGCCGGCGATGAGGATCTCTTCCTCTCCTTCAGGATTGGTCAGCGGCCACTTGGTGATCATGTTCGATACATCTGCATCCCGGGATGATGCGCCGTGCCCGATTCCTCGTGGACCACGCGACGCATGCCCTCCTTGACCACGTCGATGTGCTTCTGGTCGATCCCGAGCATGCCGATCTCCTTCGACCTCGACCAATCTCGGAATGCGTCGCCATCGATCCATTCGCGGACAAGGTGCGGTTTCTTGAACGAACCGCCGTTGGCGAGGCAGCGGTGTTCATGGTCAGCTGGAGTGGGTTGACCTTTGTTTCGCCCTGGCCGATCGAGACATTGAGCGTGTCGCCGACAGACCAGCCTTCGCCGATGTTTTCCTGTTTCCAGGCGGTCGGGAAACAGGCCGCGCTGCCTCGTCGAGGATTTCGATCCCGGTGATGCCCGTCCAAACCAGAACCTGGTTTGCATGTCCTCGGCAAGGGGATCGATCCCCAGCCCCTCGAATACGTTCTTGTTCGCTGGAAACCACCTCCGTTCCGAGCAGGTTCCAGTCGTAGTAGTAGATAGGGTCAAAGGCATTGACCGGCTTGATGTATTCCTGGGCCACGTTGTAGAAGTAGATATCGCACGACTGCTCGATCGCGCCATAGAGATCGAGCGCATCGTGTTCGCTTGCCCTGTCCAGCCGACCCAGCAGGCCATTGTCAGACCGTCGCTGAGGTCGTTTTCGTTGGGAACCATGATCGCGCCGCGGCAGGTATAGGTGTCCGTATCGGGCTTGACGGCGCCGTGCTGGAGCGCCGAGGCGGCGAGGAAAATCTTGAACGTCGAGCCGGGTGGATAGAGTTCGTGAATCGGCACGGTTCAGGAACGCATTGCCTTTCGTGTCGTCAATGTATTCCTTCCATTTGCGGCTGGAGATCCCGGTCACGAACAGCTGGTTGTCGTAGTACGGATAGCTGACCATCGCCAGCACCTCGCCGGTGCGCGGATCGTAGGCGACGGCTGAACCGGCGTTCGGAATCTTCCAGAGCTTGTCCTTGCCGTCGCGGCGCGCTCTTCGTTGGCCTTGCGCTTGCCTTCAGCCGCCCGTGCAATACCTTCCCGCAACGCCTTGCCCACGGCATTCTGGAATTCGAGATCGATCGTCAGCCGAACGCTCTTGCCTTCCTGGGGCAGGGTCTCGCTGTTCGGCATGTCCGCATCACGACACCATTGGCGTCGACCTCGATCGAACGCTTGCCCTTCACGCCCCGCAGCTCGGATTCCAGCGCCTGCTCAAGCCCTTCCTTGCCGATCGTGTCGTTCTGGTCGTAGATCCGCTCGTTGTTCTCGTCGCGGTTGCGGAGATCGTCGAGCGAGGCGCCGTCGATCATCCGCACGTATCCGAGAACGTGCGACATCACTTCGCCGCCAGGATAATGACGGGCAAGGCCGGTGTCATCAACGACGACGCCGGGCATGTACATGCTGTTCGCTTCGAGTTTGAGGGCAACTTCGCGGGGAACATCGGTCTTCACCGTGATCGGAACCCGCGCGGCCCAGACATTCTCGACAAGAAAGTCGATCTCGTTCATCACCAGCACGCCAGGAAGTTCCGCCGAGGCCGACCGGAAACGGGCCGCGTCGTCGATCGAGACGCTTGCGACCCGAGACGAGCGGTAGTTCGCGTTCGATTCGAGCATCCAGCGTGCGACTTCCGCGGCGGCAAACGCATCCGTCTTCGTAGCCAAGCATGCGCTTGATACGCTCGAAGACGGTGCTCCGCGAGCCTTTCGGCACACCGCATTCGGCTTGATGGCCACAACGTCCTCGAGTTGCAACGCCGAAATTAGCATGTCGAGCACACGGCGGCGCTCGGCTTCTTCATCAGGGAGATCGGCCTTGACGACGCGGACTTCCCACGCCCGGCGATTCTCGGCCAACGGTCTGCCCAGACGGTCGCGGATGATCCCGCGCGGCGCCGGAATCACTTCAGGGTGAATCACGTTGTCTTCAGCCTGGGTCTTGTATTCCTCGCCGCGAACCAGCTGCAGGAAACCGAGCCGGGCAGCCAAACCGGAGAACACCGCAACGACACCCGCCTTGGCAATGAACATCCGGCGAGTAAGGAACTGGTCACTGGGCGTGTACGAACTCGATCCCTTGCGGCGCCGTTTCCGGCTGCCGGGTGGGTCGTATTGCATTCGCTTGCGTCGAGCCATGATTCGAAAGCCTGGTCTCTACCGGTCAATCACCCGCAGAGCAAGATAGATGACGGGGATCAACAGGGCGTGGAGCAATGCCTGGAGCGGAATGAACAACCCGATTGGGGAATCACCACGAAGCAACGCCAGCACGACGCCATGGATCACTGTTGCGAACGCCACCAAAAGAATCGGAATCAGCACGTTGGAGTTCAACACCCGCTGACGGGGAAGCCTGCCAACACCACCACAATCACCAGCGCCAGCGCGTTGGTCCCGAAATAGTCGAGCCCCAGCACATCCAGCAGGATTCCGGCGAAGAACACCCAGAACAACGATTCGCGAATGCTACGCGCCGATGCCCAGACGAACAGGAAGACAAGGACGAGGTCAGGATAGACCGAAATCGGGTTGACGCGAGGCAGGATCGTCGCCTGGAGCAGGGCTGTGGCCACGAGCAGGAGCCCAAAAAGAATGCGCGCCATGGAAAGTGGGATCGTGCTCCATCTCGATCTGCCAGGCTCTGTGCCGCAACCGCCACCAGCACCTACGCCTCGGCCAGCCGAGGAGATTCACGATGCCGGGAATTGCCGAAAACAAAGCTCGACCTGATCGCAGGTCGTTCGTGCTTGGTAGGGTTGCGGAGCTTGCTCCGCCCGTGGTCGAGTGAGTAGTGCCAACCATTGTGCAAAGCGCCGTTTGAGCCTCTCCGGGCCTCGTCGCGCGGTGCGAAAGCCCCGATTTTGAGTACCAAAACAACCAGCCATGTGCGACGTAGCCAACGAGTCGAGTGTACCACGATTGCCCGGACAGCCTTTGCAAGGGACGCTTCCCGGAGTGTCCCCTCGCAACCCACAGGACGCGATGCTGCATACTCATCGGCAGAAGTCGTTTTCGCTGGAGAGACCTTATGCCTGTACTTTCATCACCTATCGTTTCCGTTGAATGGCTCCAGGCCCAAGTTGCCGATAACGGCCTCGTGGTAGTCGACGTGCGCCCCTTCGATGCCTATCTGGGAGGGCACATTCCGGGTGCGATCAATGCCGATCTCTCGCCTGTTCGCATCTCATCGTCCTCACCGGCGGCGATCGCGGACTGGAACGGCCGGTTGCGCACGTTCGTTAGCGCCAACGGTCTTGGCCCAGACAAGACCGTTGTCTTCTATGAGGATTTCAGCGGCACGGTTTCAGCCTACGGCGTCTGGTTGCTGGATGCCGCCGGTCTCGGCAACGGCGCCATGCTCGATGGTGGTTTTCGTGCCTGGCACGAAGCAGGATTGGCCCTTGCCAACGACAGGGTGCAGCCAGTCGCAGAAGTTGTAGCAATCGAACCGAACGCAGAAGTCCTCGAGACGGCCGACCAGATACTGGCATCGTTGAACGACGACTCCCGCCAGCCCCAACTTGTCGACACCCGCGCCAACCATGAATTCGGCATGGGTTCGATTCCTGGTGCCGTCCATGTGGAGTGGACGACACAGCTCAACGCGGACGGCACATTTCGACCCCTGGAGGAGCTCGACAACCTCTACGCCACCGCCGGGCTGGAAAAGAGTGAGCCGGTGGCAAGCTATTGCGCCGGTGGCATCCGCGCCGCGAACACCTACGTCGTGCTCAAGGCCCTGGGCTATGCAGGCGCCCGGAATTACGCGCCATCATGGTCGGAATGGGGTACACGGGCGGATACACCGATCGCGCGGCACAAGCCATAAGGGCAGTGAACTTTCGCCGGGTTCTGCCGTATCCTTCGCACGAGCCGATCCGAAAGGATAAGAGAGATCGGTCCACGTCCTCGAGTCGCTCATCGCGACGCCGATGTTCACCCGTGCCTCGCCGAGGCGCCAAAAGCAACTCGATCAGTTGGTTGCGAGGGACAACTCCAGTGACTGAACACACGCCTCCCGCTATTCACCCCAAGCGCGTCGTCGTAACCGGCGTCGGCGCCATCAGCTCGCTGGCATCGACCGCTCCCGAAACCTGGCAACGGATCGTCGCCGGGGAAACCGGCATCCGGAGATCGGAGAGTCTTGATCCCGCTCAGCATCCATGCGTGTTGCGTGGCGAAGTCGATCGCGAAAACCTGCCGCAACGCTTCTTGCAGGGCAAGGCCGCCCGCAATACGTCGCTCTTTTCCAAGATGGCGCTCGAGGCTGCCGGTGAGGCAATGATCGACGCCGGCCTTTTGGATGATGACCTCCAGCCACTGATCGATCTCACCGAGGCGGGAGCCGCCTTCGGCACCTGCGTCGGCGGCACATACGACGACCTCCTGCCTGCCTACGAAACGTTCCTCGATCGGGGCACCTCACGAGTTCCTCCCCACCTGCACGTAATGTTTCCGCATAACCTCGCGGCCTACACAGTGCAACACCGGTTCGGGATGGGCGGTCCAAGCTCGACCGTGGTCACCGCCTGTGCAACCGGCGCCCAGGCGATTGGCGACGGGTTTCACGCGATCAAGTTCGGCCACGCCCCGCTAATGATTGCGGGCTCGACCGAATCCACGGCGCACCCCCTGTTCCAGGCCGGTTTTGCCGCGATGCGCGCCCTGGTGACCGATTCGAACGACAATCCGGGCGCCGCCAGTCGCCCGTTCGACGCCAGCCGCGCGGGTTTCGTCCTTGGCGAAGGAGCCGGTATGGTCGTGCTCGAGGAACTCGAACACGCGCGGGCGCGTGGTGCCCGCATTCTGGTCGAGATCGTCGGCTTCGCCACCTCGAATGACGCATACCATCCGATCGCCCCCGAACCCGACGGCGAAGGTGCGGCGCGGGCGATTCGCTCCGCGCTCGCCGATGCCGGAATATCGACCGGACCAGATTGATCACATCAACGCCCACGCCGCCTCGACACCGGCTGGTGATGTGGCGGAAGCGAAGGCGATCCACATCGTGTTCGGCGACCGCGCATCCGAGATTCCGGTCACCTCCGTCAAGGGCGCGCTCGGACACTGCATGGCCGCCGCTGGAGCTCTGGAGACGATCGTCGCGATCAAGACGATGGTCGACGGCCGGATTCCCCCGACCCGGAACTACAACACGCCTGATCCCGACATCGATCTCGATATCGTCAGTGGCGAGGCCCGCGACGCCGAGATCACCGTAATGACCAAGCACTCGTTCGGATTGGGTGGCCAGAACGCCTGCCTCGTGCTCCGGAAATACGAAGGCGCATGACCGACCCTCGTCACCTGAACCCCTCGCTCGACACCGCCGACCCGCCGCCAACGACGCCAGCCGTGATGCTCGCGGCGCGATTCCTGCTTGAACTGTTCGGGCTGGCCGGGTACGCGTGGTGGGGCTGGTCGATCGGTAATGGTGGCTTGTGGGGAGGATTGCTCGCCGCGATCCTGCTGGTTGCCGCTGCCGCAGTGTGGGGAATCTTCCGGGTTCGCCACGACCCGCCGGGCAAAACCGATCATCCCGTGATCGTGCCCGGTAAGGTCCGCTTCGCGATCGAGATCGGTTTTTTCGCGCTCGCCGCGACCGGATTCTGGCTTGGAGGATCCCGTGCCGCCTCGGAAACGCTGATGACCGCCGTCGTCATCCTCTATGCCGTAACCTGGGATCGCCAACGCTGGCTCCTCCGGCAGTAACGAGGACGACTCTGCACTCTGTAGCGCTTGCCGAGCGATGTCTCGCAGCACGTGGCTTCGCTCAACTTTGTTCTTGCTACGGTTAGCGGCAGCGCAGCGACTGTGATTGCTAACCGCCCATCTCGTCCTGGCTGCAGCATTGGGACCGACCACGCGCCGGGAAAGGGTCCTTGGGTCACGGTTGGCGGCAGCTCGCTACCGCCCGCTTGATCCTCACCGCATCGAACTTGGCCCGCGAAATCATGTTCTGCGTATGCCGCGGTCGCCTGAATGACCATCATCGGACCCTCCCGGCACCGGCCACCTGTCCGCCCGTGGTGCTTTCGCCTTCCGCAATCAAGGAGAACCCTGAATGAAACCACTCGCAGGACGCGTCGCGCTGGTCACCGGCGCCAGTCGCACAATCGGGATTGGGGCCGCGGTTTGTCGCCGACTGGCCGCGGACGGCGCCGATATCGCCTTCACCCACTTTCTCACGTACGACGCGGCGATGTACCAATCGCCACCAGACGGCCCGGATCACCTCCAGCGTGAGCTCGAAGAACTGGGCGTCCGCGCATTCCCGATTGAGATCGATCTCTCGGCGCCCGGAGTTGCCGGGTCATTGCTCGACCAGGTTTCCGAACACCTCGGACCAGTCGACGTCGTTGTCAACAACGCTGCCTACTCCACTCACGAGGCGTGGGACACCCTGACCGAGGCCTCGCTCGATATGCACATCGCCGTCAACTACCGGGCGACCGCGATGCTGACAGTCGAATTCGCGCGCCGGTTCGACAAAGGGGTCGGTGGGCGCGTGATCAACTTCAGCTCCGGCCAGCATCTGGGGCCAATGCCAGGCGAACTCGCCTACGCCGGTTCCAAGGGTGCGATCATCGCCTTCAGCACCAGCATCGCGCCCGACCTCGGTCGACGCGGAATCACGATCAATGTCGTCAATCCCGGCCCAACTGACACCGGCTGGATCGATGCCGACCTCGAACAGGCACTGCTGCCGATGTTCCCCACGGGCCGGATCGGCCAACCGGAGGATGCCGCTCGCCTGGTCGCCTGGCTGGCAAGTGACAATGCGGGCTGGATCACCGGCCAGGTCATCAACTCCGAAGGCGGATTCATGCGCGGCTGATCGACATTTATGTCACTTTTGCATGCTAGACTGTGCCGTTGATTGTCGTCGTGGCGATCCTGTCCATACGCCATAGCACCCTGTCGCCTGGCAGGGTGAGGAATGAAACAACCATGAGTCTTCGTGAACAGCTCGGCCCCAATGTCGCGTTCGTTTTTCCCGGCCAGGGGAGTCAGGTCGTCGGCATGGGCAAGGAGCTGTACGAGCGCTCCCCAGCCGCCAGAGCCACGATCGACGAGGCCGACAGCGTGCTTGGCACGAGCCTTTCGACACTTGCATTCGAGGGGCCTGTCGAGAACCTGAACGACACCTGGAATGCCCAACCCGCGATTCTCACGGTCAGCGTTGCCGCGCTCCGGGCCCTGAACGAGCGAGCCGAGGCCAATGGCGAACAAGTCACGCCGATCGTCGCGGCGGGGCACTCGCTTGGTGAGTTCACCGCTCTCGTCGCCGCCGGTTCACTCGGCTTCGCGGAGACGCTGACCCTCGTCCGGGAGCGTGGCCGCCTGATGGCCGAAGCCGGTCTCCAACGGCCCGGCGGCATGGCAGCAGTCCTCGGCCTCGACGATGCCACCCTCGTCGCAGTCTGCGACGAGGCATCGTCCGCAGGCATCATCAATGTCGCAAATGCCAACTGCCCCGGACAAATCGTCATCTCCGGTGAAATCGACGCCCTTGAGAAAGCGATGGAGCTTGCCAAGGAGGCCGGAGCCAAACGCGTCGCTCGCCTACCGGTCTCGATCGCCTCGCATTCTCCGCTGATGGAGCACGTTTCCGGCCAACTCCGCCAACTGACCGCAGACCTGCCATTCCAGGATCCTGCCTTCCCGATCATCGGCAATGTCTCCGGCAAATCGATCACGACGGTTGCCGAAATTCACGCGGAACTCGAACACCATGTCGAACGCCCGGTGAACTGGACCGGGTCGGTGCAGGAGATGGTCAGCCTTGGCGCAGACACGTTCGTCGAACTCGGCTCCGGCAATGTGCTGGCCGGTCTCATCAAACGCATCGATCGCAGCGTGAAGACTGTCACCATGGGCGACCTCGGACTTTAGCGCGAGCACCCAAGGTGGGCAGCACCTGCTATTGTCAGTACCATTGCCTTCCATAAGGGGCGATTGATTTTTCGAACGATCGGGATTGCCATACACTCCCGCGATCGTGAATGCGCGTGCCTGCTTCCGATCAATCGCCATGCACTCCATGAATCTGCTTGAACCAATGTCAGACCAGGGTCTGACTCATGAAAGGACACCTCTGGTGACTCGGGTGGTTGTTACAGGAATCGGTGCATTGACGCCACTTGGAATCGGAGTCGATGTCTTTTGGTCCGGGCTGACTGCGGGCCGTTCCGGAATCCGCACAATCCAGCATTTCGATACATCCGATCTTGAAGTGAAGATCGCCGGAGAAGTACCCGATTTCGTACCCAGGGACTTCATGGATTTCAAGGCCGCTCGCCGGATGGATCGCTTTTCCCAATTCGGTGTCGCCGCCGCGAAAATGGCGATCGACGATTCCGGTCTCGAAATTACCGATGACAACCGTGACCGCATCGGCGTCATGATCAACACCGGCGGCGGTGGCATCGGCACGATCGAGAATGAAGTCAGCAACATGACGAGGAATGGCCCGAACCGGGTCAGCCCGTTCCTGATCCCGCTCTTCGCGCCGAACATGGCGAGTTGCCAGGTCGCGATCACCTTTGGGATTCATGGGCCAACCGTCACTTCGGTCGCCGCCTGTGCGGCCGGTGTCCAGGCATTCGTCGATGCCGTCTTCATGATTCAGCGCGGCGACGCCGATGTCGTGATCGCTGGCGGCACCGAGGCCGGGATCACGCCGGTCGCGATCGCTGGTCTGTCCAACATGGGCGCGCTTTCTCGTCGCAACGATGATCCCGCGGGGGCTAGCCGGCCGTTCGACACCGGACGTGACGGCTTCGTCTTCTCCGAGGGTTCGGCCGTCATGATCCTCGAATCTGAAGAGCACGCCGCCCGCCGTGGCGCGAACGTGATGTGCGAGGTCGTAGGCGGCGCCTACACCTCGGATGCGTTCCACATCACCGCGCCGGACCCGAGTGGACGCGGCCAGGCCGCCTCAATTCGTGGGGCCCTGAAGCGTGCGAATCTCGAACCCTCGGACGTTGATTACGTTGCTGCCCACGCGACGGCGACACCGCTTGGCGATGTCGGGGAAACGAACACGATGAAGACCGTGTTCGGCGACTACGCCTACGAGATCGCGATCTCGGCGAACAAGTCGATGCTTGGTCACCTGCTCGGCGCCGCCGGAGCCGTCTCGTCAGTCGCATGTGTATTGGCAATCCGGGACGGTATCGTGCCGCCCACGATCAACCTGACCGACCCCGATCCGGAATGCGACCTGAACTACATCCCAAACGTGGCTCGCGAAATGAACGTCGATGTAGCGATTGCCAACGGTTTCGGCTTCGGCGGACAAAACGCCTCTGCGGTCTTCCGCCGGATCTAGCCGGCACGAATCCCATTTGTTCTGGTCCTTGTACGATTGCGGCAGCGCAGCGATGCGTGCTCCGCCCGTTCCGGCGCAGCCGGTTATTTGTCATACCGCTTCGCTGCCGTCGAGAGCGCAGCGACCAGAGGAATCTCGACCCCGCTGGACATCCCCTCCCGATTGCTCCGTTGCTCCTGCATCGCCACTCAACGTTCGGATTTCGTATAACATCGCGACATCATGCGGTGAGCGAAATCGAAAGTCAGTCACGTAACGGAGATTTGGCGGGATGACCAATACATCGAACTCCCTGGATGGTCGTGTAGCAATCGTGACCGGTGGCGCGCGAGGCATAGGATACGCCGTCGCGACGCGCCTGGTTGCCGACGGCGCCTCGGTCGCGATCGCCGACATCGACGCCGACGCCGCATCCCAGGCCGCCCAGAACCTCGGCAAGCGGGCGGTCGGGTTACGGCTCGATGTGACAGACGAGGAACAATGGGCGGCCGGGATCGACTCGATTGAGGCAGTGTTTGGCCCGATTTCGATCCTGGTCAGCAATGCCGGAATCGCGGGCAGGGCCGTGCCGACATGGGAACTTTCCGTCGCCGAGTGGCAGCAGGTGATCGCGATCGATCTCAGCGGTGTCTTCATTGGATGCCGGGCCGTCCTGCCGGGCATGATCGAACGCGGCTACGGTCGGATCGTGAACATCGCCTCCATCGCCGGCAAGGAAGGCAACCCGAACGCGGTCCCCTACTCGGCGGCCAAGGCCGGTGTGATCGGATTGACCAAGGCGATCGCCAAGGAAGTCGCCACCAAAGGCATCATCGTCAACGCAATAACCCCGGCCGTCATCGAAACCGATATCCTCAAGCAATTGACCGATGAACATGTGGCCTACATGACGAGCAGGATCCCGATGGGGCGCGTCGGCCAACCCGAAGAAGTGGCAGCACTGGTGCGCTTCCTCTGCTCGGACGAGGTGAGTTTCAGCACCGGCGCCGTGTTCGACATCTCGGGCGGCCGGGCCACGTATTAGGTGCCTTGAATCGTCATGCAGCAGGACCTGGATCGAACGCGCAGCGAGCTGGCCCTGAAGACTGCTCGCTGTGTTGGGCACACATATGTGTCGGCCAACGTCTGGTCGATCAGGCGCCTGTCCAGCGCGCAGCGTGGGGTGTCCGCCAGCCGCGGTGTGAACCGGGTATGCTGGGCGTCGCCCATGGCGCCTGTTACACGCGATTGAGCCGCATCAGCCACATGTCGATCGCGCCGATTGCCTGCTCGGAGCCGGGTCCGAGAAAGACATCCGGCCCGGCGCCGAAGATCGTCTGGACCTCGCATCGCTGGATCGTTTCCTGCATCCGGGTTGCCACCTCGGGAGCGATTCGACCACGCTGACCGCGCAACACGAGGGTCGGCGCCGTGATCTTCGCCAGCACGTCCCAATCGGCGCGGGGAGCGGCGGCACGCTCGATCGTGGCAATCGACTCCAGGTTGTGCCGCCAGACGTAGGTGCCATTCAATTCCGCAAGGTCGTTCGGAATATCGTGCCGGGCCCGCGCCTCGGAAACACCCAATCCACGCTGGTAGAACTCGATCGCCGTATCCAGCGACTCGAACGATGGAGGAATGGCGCCGATCACCTCGAGCCGTCGTGCCGCTCGCTCGGCACTGACCTCGGGCGTACTGTCGCCCAGAATCAGCCCGTGAACCCGCTCCGGCCAGCCGGCAGCCAGGTGATAGCCCACGACGCCTCCGTGATTGCGGCCTATCACCACCACCTGTTCCAGGCCCAGCAGCGCAATCAGCTCGGCAACATCCGCGGCCAACGTGGCCGGGTCGCAAGCGTCGATGGACATTTCGGTCTCTCCGCGGCCGCGCAAATCGGGGTACACCACGTGGTGGTAGCGCGAGAGATGACGGGCAATGTGGGATGACTCGTCGGCACTCTGGATGATGCCATGGAGCAGGATCACCGAGCATTTTCCATTGATCCCCGGGTTCGGCCATTCCAGCCAGGACATCGAGATGCCATTGACCGTTGCGTGCTTGCGAGTCGAGATCAAGGTGCTCACCGCCTGCCCTGCCCTTCGCGCGATTGGTACGACATGGTGATCGCATCCGGGAAGCATACTATCCAGCGCGAGTCGCCATGCCTTCGGCAAGCGTCAGGTCGCTGTAGGACCCAGCAATACTGGGGAACCGGTCGAGCCCAAGTGTGGCGATCACCTGTTGGTGTTCGGTTGCGGCATCTTCATCGCTTTGCGTCGACATGACCGTCTCCAGCTCGACGAACGAACCGAGACCAACCACCTCGTCAAGGTGAATTCTCGTCTGCCCGAGCACCGCGACATGGCGGACCTTGTCGACCCGGGCCAGTTGCTCATGCGTCATCAGCAATCCCCTGAGCAGACCTGCAGCCGCGTTTGCCGCGATCGGAATCACCTCATAGGTGCTCCATCGTGGTCCTTCGTCAGTAGGACGGGCATAGGCGATCAGCTCCGCCCGCTCCACAGTAACGGGGTCGGCGGCGGAACGAAGTTCCCGCAGCTTGAGCCTCCCATGCTCGACCCGGAGGTAGGTATCGACCTGGTGCAACCGCTGTACCGGCATGCACAGCAGCGATTCCAGGCGGCTCCGAATCTGCGACAGATCGTTCGTCCGTGCAGCGAACCTTCAATTCGAGATTTCGTTGGTGATCGGTCATCGCGGCAACAATCTCCAGTTCATGAAAGAGTAAACAACCCGGCCTGCGAGGAACCTTTCGCGGTACACTGTCAACGCAAACTCACGGGGCCACCTGCGGCCCCGATTACGGTCGGCTCACCGAGCCCCTGCCAATGGTAGCTGGAGGAATCCCGGAATGCGGTTGTTGCCCTGGGAAAGCAAAACGAAGCTCAAGAAGGCGATGGAGGTCAAACCGCCCCCTCCTCCCCTGGGGTATCGCTTCTCGCTCAAGGGATCCCCACGTCACTACGACGACGTGAAGGCGATCATTGAGGCTGGCAAATCCGCCAAGGTCTACTTCGGGGAGGCGCTCGCCTACGAGCGCGGCGCCGGTGTCGCCCTCTGGCGAGTCCGCGCAACGGCCTTCGATTGGCTGCCGGCGCTTTACGAGTGGTGGGCCGAGATGGAGCGCGTCGAGCCGATCCAGTTCACCTTTCACCTCTACCTGCCGGACAACCCGAGCTATCCCGTGATGGATTTGCGGGAGTTTTCCGCCAACGATGTCGCCGAGTTCATCGCGAACAACGCGCCCTGGGACGGCCGCCGTCCGAATACCGACGTGAGAAACCGCTCGCAGTTCGCACACTAGGCGGAAGGTCGAGGTATGTTGCCCCGACCAACTTCAAGGAATACGCGGGATCGGTGGGCACCTTCGGGAAGGCACATATCCAGCGAGGCCGGTCTTCCCCTACAAGAACGTGCATCACCCGTTTCGTAGGGGCGGCTTAGCGGGCACGTGATGGAACCAATCCAATTGGGGCTGGCCCGCGTATATCCGCCCACGGACGCCCAAACCGCACCAGGCTCCGTCTTGAAACGGCATTAGTCGGCTGCGGCGCGCTCGCTGAGTCGCGCCTTGATTTCCTCCAGCCGCTCCGGATGCGCCTTCCAGCATTGCACCAGGTCGCTGGTCTCCATACAATACGTGGCCTCCGTTTCCGAATGAATCGCCCACGCGAGGGAACATCGCGGCGCGGCATGGCCACCGGTCATCGGTAGACCAAGGCGGGTCCGCGTAAGCATCGGACAACCGAAAACCGGGCCATCTGGACCGGAGATTTCTTCCATTGTCCGCTTCTGGACCGGTTCCCGGGGTTCCGCGATCCTGACCTTTGCCTTCAATACTTCGGTCGGCATCGGCGCGACCTGTTGGCGTCTCTGCTGGCGCCGCCGATTGCCGCGCGGCGGTCCGGATCGTGGCTCCTGAGCGCGTTCTCCATTTGCTTGTGGTCGTCCGCCGCGTTGCTGTGGTGGACGACCACCTGGTGCGGACCGTAGTCCACGTTGTGGCTCGGCCCGGCGCTCGGCAGCAGGCGCCACGTTTGCGGCTGCCTGGCCCTGATCCAGGCCGGATGCGGGCTGGTTTGGTCCGGGGCCCTGGATTTCCCCGGGGTCCTGGGAGGCTGCGTCGGCCGGCCGGTCGCCTTGACGGCGATTGCGGCCCCGACTAGAGCGATGCTTGGTCATTGGTGGATCCTCCAAACGGACGCGTGCGTTTCGCGAATGCGGATACCTGGCTTGATGCGCGCGAAATCACCTGGCCACTTTTTTGCAGCGTCCAGGCGATACCCCGGCGCACAAAGGCGCGTATTGTTGCCAGGTCCTTGTCGACGCTCGCTGGCGCCAGGCCAACTGTAGTGAAATGCTGCTCGACCACATCGGCAGGGCTGGTGCGAATGGCTTGCTGCAGGCCAAGCAGCACGACGTACAGGTCGTCCAGTTGTCCGGCAACCGGAATGAAGCCTGGAACAAGATCGATCGGTGAGACGAGATAAAGTCCGCCAGCCACCATCATCGCCTTCGATGCCGATGGCACGCGAGGGTCGCGCGCCATTGCCGTAGCAACCCGGGCATACGACGGCAGGCGCTTGATCAATTGCCACATGGCGTCGACACCGGGTGGCAGGTCGGCAGATGCTGGATCGGTGTGCGGGGATTGATACGCGGCATCCGATGCCGGCTTCGCTGGGATTGTAACCTTCCCGGCAATCTGGTCTGACATGCTGACTCCTGACTGCAACGAACCTCTGGTAGCGCACGAAACTGCTCATCGCACCACCTATTGTGACATTCACAGGCAATGCACCCAAGGGATGACCCGCAAGGAGTCAGCCCATGACTAATGGATAACCCGTCAGGCAGGACTTTCGACCACAAGACATGACCAATGGGTTATAGACCGCAGGACTAACGCGCCACGGACCGCCCAATCAATGCTTACTAGACTTAAGGCATCATGGGATTGCAGGATGATTGCCCCGTGGCTTAGTTAGTTTCCGGCACGGTCAACCTCCATTTTGCACGCGGCGGACAGGGAGCAGGCAACGACATGGCGATCTCAATGGCAACAGCAGATCGTGGAGCATCGCTCACGCCGAGGCAACGGGAAGTCTTGCGCCTTCAGGCATTCGGGATGAGTTACGAAGAAATCTCACACCATCTTGGGCTGAGCGTGTGGACGGTCAAGAATCACCACAAGCAGGCTGTGCGTTCGCTTCAGCTTTCACTCACCGTCTATCCGAGCGAGCGCGTGCGGACCACGCTCGCCTGCTACATTATGGGGCTGCTTGATGGCGGCGTACCGCCAATCGAGATCGTCCAACGGCTGCGGGAGGCAAAAGACTTGCATCCCGCACTGGCGAGTCCTCCGGCAGATGGGATCGAGCCGGAATCCCAGGCGTCGATGACGCCAACCGTCGCCGACTAGGGACGCGACTGCCTACCCGCGAAGCTGGCGCAACACGAACAGCGCGTTGGCCGGCCGCTCCGCGATGCGCCGCGTGAAGTACGGATACCATTCCGTGCCATAGGGAACGTAGACGCGCATCCGATACCCGTCCGCGACCAGTTTGTCCTGCTGGTCGCGCCGCACGCCGTAAAGCATCTGGAACTCGAATCGCTCCGGGCTCACCTGATTCCGCTGGGCATGCTCGATCGTTGCCTGCACGAGATCCATGTCGTGGGTGGCGATGGCCGGGTAATTGCCTTCGCTCAGGAGGAGTCGCATCAGCCGCGCGTAGTTCTCGTCGATCTCCAGTGTGCTCGTGAATGCAACTGCTTCCGGCTCGGCGTAGGCGCCCTTCACGAGCCGTACCCGGGCACCCAGGTCGATCGCGTGGCGAACATCGGCCTCGGCTCGGCGGAGGTACGTCTGGATCACGATCCCAACCTGGCCGGGATATCTTGTGTACACCTCATCGAAAATGTGCATCGTAATATCGGTGTAGGCGGAACCCTCCATGTCGATCCGGACGAATCCGTCCACCTCCCTCGCTGTTTCGAGGATCTGGCAGACGTTGTCGGCGGCGACATCGCGTCCAAAGTCGAGTCCAAGCATGGTGAGCTTCACGGATATGTTGGGTTCCAGCCTCGCATCCTGCATCGAACGCAGGATCGCGCTGTAGGTAGCGACAGCGGCTGTGGCTTCTTCGACGGTGGTCACGTTTTCGCCAAGCAAATCCAGGGTGGTGGTGATCCCGCGGGCATCGAGATGGTGCGCAGCCACAAGCGCCGTTTCCAGTGTTTCACCGGCCACAAACCGGTTGACCAGCTTCCTGGTAAAGCTGCTGGATTGAAAAAACCGAGCCACAGGACCATTGTCGGCCACAGCAAGAACGGTTCGGCGCATGATGCTCATTGATCGGGATTCTCCGGGCGTGATGTCAACAGGACGTTCGACTTGAGGGGCATTCCGGGCGTCATGCCCGGCGACCGATGAAGTATCCCACCACCGTATCCCGGCTGCACATCGCTTGTGAATGATGTTCCACATCGTATCCTGAACAGGACGTGTGGCTGGCACGAACAGACCAACGACAGCGGGGAGGTCGAGTGACCGAGAGAGTTTTCGGCATCACCAATCAACCGGTGCAATGGCATCCAACCAGGATGGTACGGGATGCACTGTACGACCGCATCGAGCTGACTGCGCCCGACAGTGCGTTGATGGATACCCCGGCCTTCCTGCGCCTCGATGGCATCCAGCAACTCGGTTTCGTATCGCGCATCTGGCCCGGCGCCAAGCACACCCGCTACGAGCATTCTCTCGGGGTCCTGCACCTGACCCGCCTTGCCGTCGAGCATCTCCAGCAACGGCATGGCGATACCTGGTTCACCGCCCAGGATGCCCGAACCGTGGTCGCGGCATCGTTGTTGCACGACATCGGGCACTACCCGTATTCGCACGCGATCGAGGAACTTGGGTCGCCGATCCTGTCACACGAAGAAGTCGGCCGCCGGATCATTCAGGGAGACGATGTCGCCGGGGTGCTCACATCGGCCTGGCGTGTCGATGCGGGAGCCGTAGCGGCGATGATCCACGGCGATCTCGATGAGTTGACGCCTGGCCAACGGATCCTGCGCGGCTTGCTTTCCGGCACGCTCGATATGGACAAGCTCGATTACCTCCCACGCGACGCCCATGGTTGCTCCGTGCCCTACGGCGGTGTCGACGCGAGCCGGCTGCTCAGCTCGCTCACCATCGTCGACTTGCCGATCGAGATAGCCGAGCAAATCGGTCCACGAATCGGAATCGACGAAAAGGGGGTCAGCCCACTCCATTCCCTGATCAATGCCCGCCAGGAAATGTTCGACAACGTTTATTGGCATCACACGAATCGTGCCTGCATGGTGATGCTGCTCAGGGCCGTCCAGGATGCCCTGGTGGCCGGACAGATCACCCCGGAGTCGCTGACCAATCACGATGACGCCTCGTTGCTTGCGTACATGCGGCATCCGGCAATGCCCAACACCACCCGCCAGCTCGCCGATGCACTCGCCCTGCGCCGCATCCACAAGCGGGCGGTCGAGGTCAGTGCGGGAGCGTTCGAGCTGTACGGTCGACTCGGGAACCTGTGGTTCGATCAGGTCGCCCGGCGCACGGTCGAACTCCAGCTTTCGAGCGCGCTGGGCGACCTGATCGGGTCACCGGTGTCGTCGACCGCGATCCTGATCGACATTCCGAAGCCGGAGCGCTGGAAAACCGACGTCTGGGTCGCTTTCGAGAAACCACCGGTTGGTTTTCGCGACCTCATGCACTGGCGTGACGTCGTCGGCCTGGAAGATAGTGATTTCAAACGTTACGAAGAGCATCGCCGGATGATTCGGATCGTTACCGAGGAACGGTATCGGGAGGTGGTCGCCGAGCGGTGGGAACAATTACTCTACCCCCTCCTGGGTGGCGTCTTCTAGAGAAGAGGATAGTGGATGAGTCAACAACGGCACAAGAAACGATCCCGCAATCAACCGGTAGCTCCGGATGACGGGATGCTCCCCAAATCCTCGCCTTCGCCTGTCCGGACCGCCGAACCGGTCGCAGACGAACACGGCTACCTGGCTATCGGGTTGGCCACCAGCGCTATGGCAATCGTTGCCTTGTTGACGATCATGATCATCTCGGCCGCAACGTAGCACTACGCATGGCCTTGCAGGTCATGGATTATCTGCGCCCGCCGTGTGAGCGCGAACGCATCCTGCATTCCTGGGCGTGGTGTCACCGCAGCACTCACTGTGGGACGCCAGCGAGCAGCCAACTCTGCCACCGGTTCGCTGCGGATGTGCGAAGCGGCCTGGATCGCAGCGCCGCGCGCTGCATGCTCCGAACCGGCGCGGACTGAAACTGGCAGGCCGGATGCATCGGCGATTGCCTGTTGCCAGGCGGGATGCACGGCGCCTCCGCCCACGAGTGTCATTTCAGAAGAGGAAATTCCAAGTCGGGAAAGGGCGTCAATGCAATAGGCGAGGCCAGCAGCGACACCATCGAGTGCGCCGCGCAGCAGGTGGTCAGGTGTCGCCACCCGTTCAGTCATACCAAGAAACATGCCCGTCGCCGCCGGAAGGTTGGGCGTTCGCTCGCCGCTGAAATATGGCACAACCAACAATCCACCGGCGCCAGGATCGAAGGCGCCGGCTCGGGATAGTGCCTCGCCGCGCTCGATCCCTAGCAACCCCGCAATCGTATCGACGACACGTGTGCAGTTGAGCATGCAGGCAAGGGGCAGGAACCGTCCAGTGGCATCAGCAAATCCCGCCACCTCCCCGGTTGGGTCGGCTGTTGGCGTCTCGCTGACCGAAAAGACGGTTCCGCTTGTCCCGAGACTCACCACCAGTTCACCGGGTTCGGCTCCCACGCCAAGCGCCGCGGCCATGTTGTCGCCCGTCCCAGGGCCAACCGGGATGCCCGCCGGTAGTCCCAGTGCCTTGGCCGCGCCCAGGGAAAGGGCTCCCGCCAACTCGTCAGGTCCTCGCACGACGGGCAGGTCCACCCGCGCCGCAACCTCCTCGCCCACCGCCAGCGACAGGAGGTCACGCCGGTTCCTGGCTTGTCCTGGAGACCACCAACCGGTGCCAGAGGCATCCCCACGGTCGGTTGTCAGTTCACCGGTGAGCCGGAAGTTCAGCCAGTCGTGCGGCAATCCCACCGCTGCCGTCCGAGCAAGGTCGTGCGGCGCCGTTCGCGCAAGGTGGGCGAGCTTGGTGATCGTGAAGGATGGGACGAGCCGGGTGCCGGTTTCGGTCGCAAAGTCCGCTTCGGCGTTGAGGCGTTCCGCATCCGCCGCTGAAGCGATGTCGTTCCAGAGAGATGCCGGCCTGACGACGTCCCCAGCCGCATCGAGCAGCACGCACCCGTGTTGCTGCGCGGCTATCGATATCGCCAACACCCTGGTTTCCGTGGTTACAGCTTCCTGGATCGCCTTCCCCAGCGCCCGCCACCAGTCTTCCGGATGTTGGGAAACGGTTCCGGAATGCGTCGCTCGTCCTATCCCGACGATTGCCCCGCTCTCGGCATCGAGGGCGAGCACTTTCGTCGACTGTGTCCCCGAGTCGACCCCTAGGACGGCGTAGTGCGTCATGATCGTCTTCTTCCCGATGGCCTCGTTCTGCCGAACGGCCACCGCATATGCTTCGCCGTCCCCGCTAACGCCAGGAAACCAGGAGCGATCGTGGACACCTTCGTCATGGCCCTTCCTGACTGATGATCACCCCTACCTGAACATTGCCTATTGCCCACTCACGGCGGCGCTCAACACTGCAGCCAATGCTTCGCCCGAGTCGAAGCCAGGGAGTGACGAAACGCTGACCCCAGTGAACGCCGCGCAGCCTTCGCTCACGAACAGTCCCCAGCTTCCCTCGACTGGGTTGTAGGCGCGTGCACTGAGCGCCACCGAATTGTTGACATAGATCACGACCATCGTGCCCTGTCGGAAGATCTGGATCGACACCGGCTCCCCAGGCGCCATGGACACCGGTCGTTCCAGAATGAACGTGTCATCGCCCCGGCGTGGCCAGCGATCGAACACAATGCGCTGGCGATCAGGTTCGAGGCGAACCTGGTAGTAATTGTCCAGTCCGTCATCCGCCTTGAGCAGGATACCCGCGTATCGCGTACCCACATCAAACGTGACTGTCGCCTGGAAGAGGCTCTCCGCGGTGCATGCCCCGCATGTGAGCCAGGCGAATCCATCCTGCGCATCGGCATGAAACCTGTCGCCGTCCAGGATCCATTGACCCCCCTGGCTGGCTAGCGTCGCGGGAGTTGCCGGTTCGTATCGAGCTCGCACCTCGGCAGGCGGGTGAACTGCCAGCGAACCATCGCCGTTGCCATGGAGTTCATGGACGACGAGCGTCCCACCCCACTGCCAAAGGCCGGTATCCGCCTGGTGCTCTCGCGTGGGAACCCACCCAAACGAGAAGTGTCGATTGCCATCACCAGCAGTTTTGGCGGCATAGTAGGCACGGCCATCCAACTGATCGTCTGGCGTTCCCTTCCATGGCCCATCCACCGACCTGCTTGTTCGATAGTGGGTGACGTGTCGTTCGGAGAATGTGGAATACACCATGTACCAGAAGTCATTGAGCCGGAACAGGTCAGGACACTCATGGGTGAAATAGAGCTGGGGCGACCAGGTTGGAGGCTGAATTGTCCACGATACGAGATCGGGCGACGTGACCAGGGCAACACAACCCCGGCGATTGGCGGGACCATGCGTTTCCCGCGCCGCCAGCAACATCCAGAATTCCTCGGCCGCATCGTTCCAGAAGACGAACGGGTCGCGCCAATCGTGGACTTCGTAGCGGTCGTTATCGGCGAACAGGATCGGATTCGCCGGGTCTTTTTTCCAGGTCATGAGATCGGGACTCGTGGCATGCATGACCGCCTGCTCGGGTTTGCCGGCAGCCCGCAAGTGAGGATTGTGCCCGGTGTAGAAGATATGAAAGAGTCCTTCGTGCTCCAGGACGCAACCGGTGAAGACAAAGAGATCCTGCTCGTCCACCCCTCCCCGCGGTAGCGCTTCACCATAGTCGGTGAATGACACGAAGTCGCGCGTGCCGATGTGGAACCACGGCGTTCCTTCGCCGTGCGCTTCCGGATTTCGATAGTCCTTCAGGTAAAAAAGGTGATACTCCCCGTCCCAGAAAAACGGAATGAAATCTCCGGCAACCCCATCCGATGGCTCGAAAAAGACTGGCATGTGATCAAATGCTCCGTGAAACCGGGTCCCCATGGTTGGGTACCCCTCGAACTTCCCATTCCCTGAACAATCTGGTCTGTGTCTAGGCGCCTCCCGAAACGGATTCCGGCGGACTGCCGCCAGGAGCATAGAGATGGCATCGGACCCAATGGTTCGCCTTGAGGTGGGTAACCCCAGGCATGTCCTCCCGGCAAACCGACATCGCGTGTGGGCAGCGCGAAACAAAGGGACAACCCCTCGGTTCGTCGAACAGGGAGGGTGGCGCCGCCGGGGATGAGTCTATGTGGAAAGGGATGGCCTGGTCTGGATTCGGCACCGCCGACAGCAAGAGCTGCGTATAGGGATGGGCTGCATGCTTGATCAGTTCTTCGCTGTCAGCGCCTTCGACCAGGCGACCCGCATACATGGCCATCGTCTTGTTGGCGACGTATCGGGCGCTTGCAATATCGTGCGTGATGTAAAGGAACGCGATCCCTCGCTCCTGTCGCAATCGCCGGATCAGGTTGAGCACGCCCATGCGAATCGAAACATCGAGCATGGAAATCGGTTCATCCGCCAGGATGAGCTGGGGGTCGACGGCCAGCGCACGGGCAATCGCGATGCGCTGACGCTGCCCGCCCGAGAGCTGGTGTGGGTACTTGCTTATGTACTCCGTGCCAGGCGTGAGGCCCACGGTTTCGAAAAGCTCTGCTGTCTTCGCCCGAACATCGGCGCTGCCGGTTGCCTTGTGGTGGATGCGAAGTGGCCGGCTGACATGGTGTCCAACGGTGTGGACCGGATTCAAGGAGCCAAATGGATCCTGAAAGATCATCTGGACCTCGCAGCGATAGCGAACCGATGCGCTCTTAGGCTCCTCCGCGAGAATGTCACGCTCCCGAAACAGAATCTTGCCCTCACTGACCGGGGCAAGCCGTGCGATCGACCGCGCAATCGTGCTCTTGCCACTGCCCGATTCACCGACGAGCGCAACGATCTCCCCAACACCGACATCGAACGATACATCCGTCACGGCGTGAAGCACCTTCGGCTTGATGAATCCACCAACGCTGAATCGCTGGGACAGTCCACGCACCGAGAGCAGCGGCACCTTCGTCGCTTCGGCATTCGGCGATTCTTGGAGTTTCGGGCTCAATGTCATGGTGCTTCCAGGGTGTATCATGGCGCTCGTCCAATTGCTGCCCTTGCCCGCTCGTTCGCCAACGCCTGCAGGCGCGGGTTGTCGTACAGGTGGCAGGCAACGTAATGATTCGGAGTTACCTCACGGAGGGCGGGAACGGCTCGGGTGAATGCCGGCTCAACCTCCGCGCACCGGGGATGAAATCGGCAGCCCGCAGGCGGTGTCACCAAATCAGGCGGCGCCCCGGGAATTCCTTCCAACTCACGCAATTCGCCGACCGTCGTGGGAAACGAGTTCAGGAGACCGCGCGTATACGGATGCAGCGGATTCCGGAACACCTCGCGAGAAGGGCCAAGTTCCACGATCTGCGCTGCATACATGACCGCGAGCCGGTTGGAAAACTCGACGAGCAGTGAGAGGTCATGGGTAATAAAAAGCACCGAGAATTTCATCTTTGACCGGAGCTCGGCGATTTGCTGCATGATTTCCTTTTGCACGACCACGTCAAGTGCGGTGGTCGGTTCGTCCATGATGATCAGGGATGGATTGAGCGCCAGCGCAATGGCAATCACCACCCGCTGTCGCATGCCGCCCGAGAGCTGATGCGGATAGCTTCTCAACCGCGAATCGTCGATGCCCACGATCTTCAGGAGCTCGGCGGCTCGTTCCCTTGCATGCGAGGATTTCATGCCGCCCCGCATCGACAGAACGTCGACGATCTGGTCCCCTACGGTCGAAACCGGATTCAGTGAATTCATGGCGCTTTGAAAGACCATCGAGACGTCTCGCCAGCGAACCCGTTCGAGGTCGGACTGTGACATTCCGAGGATGTCTCGCTGGTTCAGCAACACTTCTCCATTCGTGATCAGGGCTGGCGACCGCAACAAGCGCATGATGGCCAAGGCGATCGTCGACTTGCCGCTGCCAGATTCGCCGGCCAACCCGAGTACCTCTCCGGGCGCAATCGAGAACGAGACGTGATCGACCGCTACTGCCGGGCCCCGTTCGGTCAGGTATTGGACTGTCAGATCGCGCACGTCAAGAAGCGGCGCCCTTGTTTCTGCCCCTGACGACGGGGGTTGCCCGGCCGGCGCGATAGTTGTACCTCTTGAGGACACGGGCTACTTGCCTTTCCGTTCGGAGTCTAGGATTGACGATTTCGTCGATGGAGTAGTTGATCATGACCAGCGCGAAAGCAACCAAAGCAATCGACAGGCCGGCCGGCACGAATGTCCACCAGGCGCCCATCAGGAGCGAGGCATTGGTACCGGCCCAGTAGAGAATCGTTCCCCAGCTTACGGAATCGATGTCGCCCAGCCCGAGAAATTCCAGCGCGGCTTGCGCTCCAATCCCGTAGATGATTGCCCCCAGCAAGCATGTCGTCGCGATC
Organism: uncultured Chloroflexia bacterium; assembly: GCA_963763125.1. Classification (GTDB taxonomy): domain Bacteria; phylum Chloroflexota; class Chloroflexia; order Thermomicrobiales; family UBA6265; genus JACCYX01. The sequence continues at coordinate 2,032,982 of CAVXMV010000005.1, read as the reverse complement.
GATGCCATGTTTGGGAGGATCTCGATGAAGATGATCCGTGCACTGCTCTCGCCACTCACGATCGACGCCGATGCGAAATCCTTTTGCCGAAGCGACAGCGCCTGCGAGCGTAGTACACGGGCGGTTCCAGCCCACCCCGTGATCGAGAGCACCAGCACGATCGAAAGCGGTCCCGAGGGAAGGACTGCGGCGAGTGCCACTAGCAGTGGTAGCCCAGGCATGATGATGAAGATATTGGTGACGAGTGAGAGAACGTTGTCGACCTGCCCGCCCCAATAGGCTGCTGTAAGCCCCATCACGATACCTACTGCTGTGGTGACGATCCCGACCATCAGCCCCAGTCCGAGCGAGCGACGCGCTCCCCAGGCAAGTTGCGCAAACACGTCCTGCCCCTGTCCGGTTGTTCCCAGTAGGTGGGAGGAGGAAGGCTCCAGATGAGGCGCGTCGACATATTCGTTCGGATCCCCTGGAGCAAGCACGGGCGCCGCGACGGCCAGCAGGGTGTAGAAGAGCAGGATCAGGACGCCAATGAGGGTTTTCGGGTTCCTCAAGATCGCCCTGCCGGGCAGGCGCCGGCGGACCGGGGTGGCTGCCGGCGGCGCGGTTTCGGCCATGTCCTCGATGTTGGCTTCCAGGAGTGGTGTCGGTTGCATGTGCTCCTCCCTACGACACGCGTACTCGAGGATCGAGGCGCACATAGATGAGATCGACGATAAAATTCGCTCCCAACACGGCAAACGTGATCATGAGCAAAATTCCCTGCATCAATGGATAGTCCAAACCGCGTACGGCGGAAAGAAGCTGGAATCCAAGGCCAGGGTAGGCAAAGACGATTTCAGTCAGGAGCGCTCCGCTGATGATGAACCCGAAGGCAAGGCCGAATGATGTGACTGCTGGCAACAGCGCGTTTCGGGCCGCGTACCGGGTCATGATGTAGCGCTCCGGCAAGCCCTTGGCTTCTGCCATCATGATGTAGTCCTCGGCGAGTACGGCTACCATCGTGTTGCGCATGCCCAGCATCCATCCACCAACCGAGACGACGATAATCGTGGCTGCAGGAAGAACCAGGTGCAGCGCCACGCTCTGGATAAACTCCCAGCTGAAAGAGGGAGTAACGTCTATTCCATAGGCATGCCGCATTGGAAACCAGCCCAGTTTGAACCCAAGGGCATAGAGAGCCGACATCGCCAGCCAAAAATAGGGAAACGACCCCATGAGGATAAGGAAGGGTGGGAGGATCGTATCGACGACGCCGCCGCGCCTCCAGGCAGCCACCATTCCCAGCAGATTGCCAATCACGAACCCGATGATTAACGTCGTCAGTCCCAGGAGCAGGGTCCAGTATATGCTGGTGCCGATCACGGTCGAGACCGGTGTCGGAAATGAGGAAAAGGAGAGACCAAGATCGCCGCGCGCCAGGTGCGACAGGTATGCAAGGTATTGCTCCCAGATCGGGGCATCGCTCAGGCCGTAGACATTCCTGAGTGCATCGATTTCGTCGGGGGTCATTTCATTGGCGAGCGACCCCATAAGGCGGGAAGCGGGATCGCCCGGCATGGCCCTCGGCAACAGGAAGTTCAACGTGACGGATACCCAGGCGGCAATCGCATAAAACCCTAACCGGTGGAGAATGAATCTCATTGCATTGCTCCGAATGGATGGTGCGGGTGGCTCGCGGAGGGACCCGCACCATCACATTGGCTTCTACCGTTACCCTTCGGACTCAACAGGCGTGACCGTGGTGAGCACAAGCACAGCGGTTTCTGCCCGGCTCTGTCCAAGCGCATAGGGGTTGTCCGCGCTCGGGAACCCGGTGAAGCGCCTAGTGTTGAATTCACCCCATTCGGGCGACGGGAACAACGGGGCGGCCGGGAGCTCATTAACGTAAATCAATTGGAGCTGGTTGGTGATTTCCTTCTGCTCGTCGACGTCGAAGGTCGCGGCGAACTGCTCCAGCAGCGCCGTCGCTTCCGCGTTCCCGTACCGGGCAAAGTTCTCATTCGAGAGCTCGCCGATTGGCAGCACGGTTTCGGTCGACATCGTCCAGTCGTAGAACTGGTAAGGTGTCGGCCCATGCCCGGCCCAGGCATGGGCCATCTGGAAATCGCCGGCCTGCAGGCGCTCCACCAGCGTGCCGGTTTCAAGTCCTTCGACTGAGACATCCACGCCAATGTCGCCAAGGCCGCGAGCGATGATCTGTGACGACGACACCCAGTCGCTGGAGGGCGCGTTCACGATGATCGAGTATTCCATCTTGGTGCCGTCGGGCAGCGTGCGAATGCCATCGGATCCCTTGGCATAGCCTCCCTCATCTAGGAGGGCGTTCGCCGCATCGACGTTGCGGGTGGTCCAGTCCCCTGCAGCCAGGGCTTCTTCGCTGCGCCAGTCGTTGAAACTGTCGCTGAGGCCGGTCGAGTCCGCCGGGTGGGTGTATCCCGACATCGCGATTTGGCACACTTGGTCGCGGTCGATCGCCATGCTGAAAGCTTTGCGAACGTTCGGGTCATCAAAAGGGGCGATCGTCGTATTCATGTAGCACTGAATCATGCCGCCCGTAGTGGCGAACCAGTACGAGAAGTGTTCGGGATCCTCGCTGACGAACACTTCCTCGATGTTCGGCAGGAAGATATCCGACCAGTCCAGCTCACCGTTGATGAGCGCCAAGGACACCTGCTCATTGGCCGGGAAGGCCGGGTAGCGAATCCCTTGGAAATGGGGCTTGCCTTCCTGCCAGTACGAATTGTTGCGGTGAATTTCGTACACCTGCGGCTGGAATACGGCGATCTCGGTGAATGGTCCGGTACCGACCGGGTTCTCGTTGGTGAACTCTGCCGGCGTCTCGACCGTTTCCCAGATGTGTTGCGGCACGATCAGCTGGGATCCGATTTCGAACAAACCGGGCGAGAAGGGCCGGTTGAAGGCGAATACCACGGAGGTGGCTGTGTCGGCTGTGATGGTTTCGACGTAGGCGAAAGCCGCTCCGGCGCTTATCTCCTTGACCAGAGTGAACGTGAAGGCCACATCGGCAGAGGTGAACGGCGTGCCGTCGGACCACAGCACGTTTTCCCGAGTGATGAAGGTCACACTCAAGCCGTCTGGCGCCGCTTCGAACTCCGTTGCGAGCCAAGGAATGGTCTCACCGGTAACGGGGTTGCGAATGATCAATCGCTCGTAAATGGCGGTGTGGGTCCCGAAGACCGCATTGGGTGAAAACGGATTGAAGTTTCGGGTGTAGGTGTTATTTCCCTCTCGCCCGATCGTCAGGATGCTCTCTGGATCGATCGTGGTGCCCTGAGCGACCGCGGGCGTGCCTTGAGCGAACACGGGCGTGCCCAGGCCGGGCGCCGACGCAGTAAGCACGGCTGCGGTAGCGCCGGCGGCGGTTTGTCCAATCAAAGATCGTCGTGTCAGCATGGTGTTCTGCATCGTTGTACCTCAAGGCTTTTCTGCGCCCGGCGCGCCGCCGGGTTCGGCAGCAAGAAAGACGTGACCTTGTCGTGTTACGACTGGCTGGTGTGGCCTTGCTAGGCACTCCTTTCCGAGGACAGCTGATGGACGGAATTGCGTTCGACGAAGCGGCAGGGGACGATTTCATTCGTGCCTGCATGGAGATCGCCATTGCCTCGACTGGCGTTGAGATGCATCACGGCTCGCCACCCCATCTCGAAGAACGGTAGGGCAACGGTAGTCAGGGCCGGCCTCAGGTAAGCGCCAATGAGTTCCTGGTCATCGAATCCAACGATGGACATCTGGTCCGGAATCGAAAGCCCTAGTTCCCGCATGGCATCATAAGCACCCATGGCCATCCGATCGGTACCGCAAAAGAGCGCGGTGGGTGGCTCTGCGAGCTGCAGGAGCTTGTGGGCATTGAGGTAGCCGTCGTCGGCATTGCTGTTCCCGTAGTTGACGAGAGCCGGATCGTAGAAAATGTCGAATTCCTCAAGCGCCTGCCGGTATCCCTGCAGCCGCCCTTTCGCCGGCCGGTGCCCGGGATCCAGGTCCATGTTGAGGAACCCGACCCGGCGATGGCCGGCCTTTAGCAGGGCCATCGTTGCCTGGTAGCCTCCACCCACCTCATCCGGCACGATTGTCGAGAAGCCGGGGTCGGTGGAAGCACCATTCACAACGACTGAGGGGGCTTCCCGCAGGATATGCGGAGGAGTGACGATGCCGTTACCCACTTCCGAATAGATGAAGCCATCTACCCGGCGTTCCAGCAGCATGCCGATGCCGGCTTCCATGAGCGCATCGTCACCATTGGTATTGATGATTGTCAGCAACTGGTTCGATTGCCACGCGGCTTCCTGGGCGCCATGGATGATTTCACCTGCGAATGGAGTCGAGGCGACGCCGTTGGTCACGAAGCCGATACTGTGCGAGCGATTGGTTCGCAGCAGCGCTGCGGCAGCGTTGGGCCGATAATTGAGTTCCCTGACGGCAGCGAGCACCCGTTCCCGGGTTTCGATCGAGATATTCGCCGCCTCCACCTCGTTGATCACGAAGGAGACCGTCGTCGGAGAAACTGCGGCAGCCGTGGCGACATCCTTGATTGTCGGCCGCCTTGCAGACCGCCGGGCGGTGTTCCTCATATGATGGCTCCAATACGAAACGGAATCATGGCGCCCTTCGATCGGGATCGATGCTAAATCGATTTACTATGTGCGTGCGCTCGGTGAGCCACCAGGTTCCTTGTGGGATGCCCAAGTGACTAAATCGTTTTACCTGATCATATTGAACCGACCGGCGATTCCCGGCAGTCCTATGCAACCTGCTTTGTTACTAAATGCTTTTAGCACTATATGGTGCGGTATTTCCCCTGTCAAGAGGTAGCTCTGCATTCCCCTGGCGGCGGGATCGGCGCCAATTGTGGTCTTGGGAACCATGGATCGACCGCATGCGAGGACAAGCTTGACGCGAATTCACCATGTCCGAGCATCGCGAGGCGCCCCTCGGGATCGGCGCCATGGTGATCGTTGCCTCCAGATGCCCAACGAGTTCTGGGGGCGAAAGATCAGGACCAATATACGCATTCCGAGGTGCCAAAGGAAAATGCGATCACCCCGGCATTGACCAGCCGGGCAAGCGAGAACTGGACTCAGTGGGAATGTCATCGAACTCCCTTCCCAGTCCGAAGCAGGCGGGATCATCGCCCGGCAGGGTGCCGGTGATACACCAGGCGGTGCCTGCCCTGGCACATCGATTCGAAGGAATGGCCCGATTCCTGGAGTCTGTTTTGCACTCCAAACTACAATGAGAGCCGATGAACACATTTGTCATACTCATGCGCGGCATCAATGTCGGTGGCAAAAACAAGATACCAATGAAAGCGTTAAAACTCTGCCTTGAGGAGCTGGGCTTCAATAGAGTTGAAACATATATTCAGAGCGGCAACGTGATTTTAGGTTCACGCTTCGACGCGACGGCAACCACCACGAGGATTGAAAAGATGCTGCCGAAGAAGTTCGATCTGGACAGTTCAATCATCAGGATGCTGGCTCTTGAACACAAGACACTTGAGACGGTGGTAAGGCAAGCACCAAAAGAGTTCGGTACAGACAACGCCAACTATCGCTATTATGTTTTGTTCCCGATGGGAATGAGTACTGGCGATGCGATGAAGGAAATTGATGTACGGCAAGGAGTCGATACAGTCTGGCAGGGCGACTCAGCGATTTACTATCGCCTGCCCTCCTTATCCAGTCCAAACGCTACCAGGAGCCATCTTGGCAAGGTTAGCCAGAAACCCCGTTTATCAGTTCATAACCATGCGCAACTGGAAAACGATCACGAAGCTGCTGGAAATCCTTGAACAGCATTACAGGTGACAGGAGGTTCAAACAGGAGTATGAAAATAACCCATATCAATCCCGACGGTCTTTACAAGAGCCCTGTCTTTTCACAGGCTGTTGTCATCGAAGGCGGCAAAACGGTTTACATTGGCGGTCAAAATGGGATCCTGCCCGATGGCACCCTGGCCGGCAATGACTTTGCCACCCAAACGAAACAGGCATGCAGGAACGTCATTGAGATACTGGCTGCTGTCGGCGCTGACCAGGGGAATGTGGCTAAGCTGACCATTTACGTTGCCAAGGGGCAGGATATTCGAGATGGATATGCTGCCGCACAGGAAGTGTGGGGCAACTCACCCACAGCTATCAGTGCCCTGGTGGTCGATAGTCTTACTGTGCCTGGCGCACTCGTGGAAATCGAAGCCATTGCCGCAATAGAAGCCTAGTGGTCTGTCAGGCACTCCAGACCACACTGGGCAGTCTGTCACGGCTTCATTGACCCACTTTCCCAAGGCTCTGTAAGATCCAGCGATCGAAAAACGCGACGACGGTGCCCGCGATTTACCCGGGCACCGTCGCTCATGTCACATATTGTCCGCACAGCCCGGGCGTTCTCAGTGCATGATATCCCCGGCCAACCTCGGTGTTAGAACGTCACTTTGGTGATCGCGCCTTCGTTGGCCTGGGTGACGAGCTTCGCGTACTTCGCCATCACGCCGTGCGTGTAGTGCGGCTTCGGTGCGACCCAATCCTTCATCCGGGCCGGCGATCTCGTCGTCGCTGAGTTCCACGTTCAACGTGCGGTTATCGGCATCGATCACGATTGTGTCGCCCTCGCGAATCGCCGCGATCGGGCCGCCGACCGCTGCCTCCGGCGCGACGTGGCCGATCATCAGCCCTGTCGTTGCCCCGCTGAAGCGGCCATCGGTCAGCAAGCCCACGTTCTTCAAGCCCTGGCCGACGATCGCGGCCGTGACGCCGAGCATTTCCTGCATGCCGGGTCCACCGACCGGTCCTTCGTAGCGAATGACGACGATGTCGCCATCGACGATCTGGCGATCGGCGACCGCGAGGTGCGCATCGCATGCTCGGAGTCGAAGACGCGGGCTGGACCCTTCGAGGTAGGTCGGCTCGTAGCCGAAGAGCTTGACGACGGCGCCATCCGGCGCGATGTTGCCCTTGAGGATGTTGAGGCCACCAGATGCCTTGATCGCGGTCGCAACCGTGTGGACCACATCCTGGCCTTCGGTTTCCACCGCGGCGTCAGCCTCTTCCGCCAGCGTCTTCCCGGTCGGGGTCGCGGCCGATGCCATGAAGGTATCCACCTTCGACCAGTCGCTTGGCGACCAGCTGGGTGCCGCCCGCCTTGTCGAGGTCGGCGGCGGCGTACTTGCCGCCCGGCATGAGGTCGGCAATCAGTGGCGTGCGGCGGGAAACCACGTCGAAATCATCGATCGAAAGCTCGACCCCGGCCTCGCGGGCAAGCGCAAGCAGGTGGAGGACGGAGTTGGTGGATCCACCGCTGGCGGACACGCCGACAATCGCGTTCTCGAACGCCTCGCGAGTTAGGATGTCGAGCGGTCGCACATTGCGGCGCAAGCACGTCCATGATCAGCTCGCCGGCCTTTTCGCCGATCTCTTCCTTGCGGGGATCGATTGCCGGCGCCGAGGCGCTGCCCAGCGGCGAGAGGCCGATGAACTCCATCGCCATCGCCATCGTGTTCGCCGTGTACTGGCCGCCACATGCACCGGCGCCCGGGCAGGCGACATCTTCCATCGACTTGAGGTCTTCGTCGCTCAGGTTGCCGGCGGCATTGGCGCCAATCGCCTCGTAGATCGAGCGAATCGTGACTTCCTTGCCGTGCCAGTAGCCCGGCATGATCGAGCCACCATAGATCAGGATCGACGGAACGTTGAGCCGGGCGAGGGCCATCGACGAGGCCGGGCAGGGTCTTGTCGCAGGCGCCGAGGCCGATGATGGCGTCGAACATGTGACCGCGGCCAACCAGCTCGACCGAATCGGCGATCACCTCGCGGGAGATGAGGGAGGCCTTCATGCCTTCGGTGCCCATCGTCACGCCGTCGGAAATCGCGACCGTGTTGAATTCCATCGGCGTGCCGCCGGCGGCGCGGACGCCCTCCTTGACGTGCTTGGCGAGCCGGCGCAGGTTGTAGTTGCACGGCATCGTCTCGATCCAGGTGTTGGCAATCCCGATGATGGGCTTCTTGAGGTCCTCATCGGTGAACCCGATGCCCTTCATCATGGCTCGGGCGCCGGCGCGGTCGTTGCCGTCGTACAAGGTCTGGCTATTGAACCGCATATCGAATTCACCGTTAGATCCGTTGGATCCATTCGTCTGAGGTCATGGTCCGAATATCCTCTCTGTGAAGGTGGCGTCACAAATATTGAATGCCGATGATATTCACTCGGATTTATCGACGATGACGGCACGAAACTCGCAACGGCTGCTGGTTCACTCCAACGTCCGTCACGGTCGCTCGAACGTACCGTGCAAGTCAGCTCAGTGTCCGATCATTGTCCTGGAATTGGCAACCCCGGCCGATATTGGCGACAATGCGCATCAAGGCAGGGCTACACGATCGAGCATCAGAGGGAGAAGCAATCATATGGACGAATCGGCATCGTCGGGCGAGCTCACACAGGCGCCGCGCGAATTCGGGATGCAGATCGATCCAGACCTGGACCTGGACGACACGCTGCGAGCGCTGGAAGTGGTTTGAGTCGCTCGGCTTCGACAGCCTGTGGTTACCGATCACCTCACGCGAACCGCGAAGCCGGCGAGACCCTACCTGGAAGCGTGGATGCTGCTCAGCGCCCTGGCGACTCAGGTCGAACAGGTCAGGATCGGCGTCCTGGTCTCCAGCAATACCTTCCGGCATCCCTCGGTGCTCGCAAAACAGGCGGTCACGCTCGATCACATCAGCAACGGGCGGCTTGAGCTTGGGATGGGTGCGGGCTGGTTCAAGCAGGAACACGATATGTTCGGGCTTGATTTCCCCGAGACGGGAGAATTGGTCGATCGCTATGCGGAGGCGCTCGATTTGCTCGATCGCTTACCTGAGCAACGATGTCACCACCTTCGAGGGCGAGTACTACACCTTGCGGGAGGCACCCAACCGGCCGGCGCCGATCCAGAAACCGCGACTGCCCTCGTGATCGGCGCCCACGGGCCGCGCATGATCAACCTCGCCGCCCAGTATGCCGACACCTGGAACACGCGGGGCACGCCTGAGGAGATGCGCGAGCGCAACCTGCGGATGGATGCCGCCTGCGCGCAAGAACGGGCGCGACCCCAAAACCGTCAAACGGTCACTGCTCTTCGTTATCGCCCAGATGCCAGATGAGAATCCGTGGGCACTCGATACGACGCCTTTACAGACTTCGTCGGTCGATTCAGCGATGCCGGCGTAGAAGAGTTCATCTTCCAGCCACCTGAGCCTGACCAGTTCGCGATCGTCGAACGCATCGCGCATGACGTTATGCCCGGACTCCGCAACGCATGAGCAAATCGGGGTCGCGACCGCTCACATTCGGCATCCAGACCATGTCGTCGATGCCGTGGGCGGACCTTCGCCAAGCCTGGACCGGCTACGACCGTCTCGGATGGGACTCGCTTTGGCTGCCGGATCACCTGATGCCACCCGGCGGCAAACCTGGTCCATTCCTCGAAGCGTGGACGGCATTGGCGGCGTTGGCGCCCGCTACCGGACGAGCCAGAATCGGTGTCCTGGTTTCCAGCAACACCTTTCGTCACCCGGCAGTCCTGGCGAAGCAGGCCGTCACGGTCGACCACATATCGGGAGGACGGCTCATCCTCGGTCTCGGAGCAGGGTGGTTCGACGCCGAGCACCACGCGTTCGGGTTCGAACTGCCGGAAATCGGGATGCGCGTCAACCAGTACGCAGAGTCGCTTTCCCTGCTCAACCAGTACCTGGGCAATGATGTCTCATCTTTCAATGGAGCGTGGTACCAGTTGCGTGATGCGCCAAATCGACCGGCGCCGGTCCAGAAGCCACGGATTCCGATCATCGTCGGTGCCCACGGGCCCCGCACGATCGGGATCGCCGCCAGGCACGCTGAGATCTGGAACTCGCGTGGCTCCCCGGCTGAGATGCGCCAGCGCAGTGCCCGTCTGGACGACGCCTGTGCGAAGGCCAATCGCGACCCGTCCGAAATCACTCGCTCAGTGAGCTTCTTCCCGACACATACGTCAGTGCGTCCGTGGGATTCGGTGAATGCGTTCGCCGAGTGGGTTGGTTCCTACCAGGAAATTGGATTCACGGACTTCATTTTCGATGCCCCGCCACCGGACAAACGCGGCATTCAGGAGCGAATCGCCATCGATCTCCTGCCATCACTCAGGAACTCGTAACAAAGTCTGACTATACTTGCGACAACATGATCAATCGTTACCTGCTTATTCTCCACGCAACCTCGGTTGCCGCAACCTGACTCCAAAATACACAGGATGATAGCCCCATGGACCTCGCTGGTTTTCTGCTCACCATTCTCAATATCCTGACAATCCTGCTCGTCGCCCGGGCGCTGTTCTCGTGGTTCGATCCGGGCATGACCTCAACGATCGGCAAGTTCCTCAAGGATGTCACGGAGCCGATTGTGGCGCCCGTGCGGCAGGTGATCCCCCCCACGGGCATGCTCGATCTGTCGATCATGGTCACGATGCTCCTGTTGATCGTGCTGCGCCAGGTGATCGCGTCCGCACTCGCGTAAGGGCGGAAACTCCGGACGTGGTGCCCGATTGCTGGACCATCACGCCGGAATCTCGTAAAGTCTGTACACATAGTCTGGTTGTCGGGGTGGAATGCCCACCCAACATGCTCGCGACACCGAATGACGAATTCACCGGCAGTCTGCTTGGGACTGTGGCCAAGTCAATGATCAGGAGCGTTCGATGTTGCTGCGTGTTCTCTATCTCATGGCCTTGATTGGCGTTGTCGGCGGCGACGCTCGAGCTTCCTCCTCGACTGATGAGAAAGACGTGCGCGTCGGCGGTGAAGGCTTCGGCAACATCGTCATGCTGGCCGTCATCCTTGGCGTGGTCATTCTCGGGGCGATCATCGTGATCGCGGCCCTGGCGCTTTCCGGGCAATTCGAAAGCGACGTAGTCGACCCGCGCGTTTAGCGCACACAGACAATTCATTCGCACATTGCACCGGGCCGGATCGCATGATCCGGCCCGGTTTGTGTCCTGCGGATTCACGAAGCGAATCGTTTGTCGCTCCTCTGGGAGCGCTGCGGCCAAAGGTAGCGAAGCAATATTGCCCTCCCGAATCGGCGCCACGGCTAACAAGTAGAACTCCTGCCACGGTAAACCAGCGAGACCAGCCCCCTCGCCTGATCACGTACGGGGGGACAACAGGATCGACAGGATCCGGGTTGCGCAGTCGTAGATCGCGGTCGAACCTGTTGTCCCCCTTTTGCGCCAATTCCCCAACATCCCGACTGATCATCCCGATTTCGTATCAGGCGTCCTGCCCAACTCGACTGACTCGACCTATTGTATCGATCGTTTGGTGCAGTCTTGCCGAGCCAGTCACCTGCCGGTACGATGGATTGCACACGAGGCGGGACCGCAAAGTACCAATCGAGCGACGAGGAACGTGAGGAACACTGGTTGCAGCCACGTCGCGTTGCCCCGTGGCGAACCGGCAAGGAGCAAACCAACCATGACTCCGCGCATCAACCGCCGTACTTTCCTCAAGACAAGCTCTGCGAGCGCGAGCGCATTGGCCGTGGCCAGCCACCTTCCCGACGCTCGCGCCATGGGGCAAACTCCCGTTCCAGCCTTTTCAGGCCAGCAAGTGCTGCCAGATGATCCCAGATACCAGACACTGTCGCGAGGCTTCAATCTGCGCTGGGTCGGCCAGCCTGCCTATATCACCGTGTGCGCGGATACGGACCAGGTGGTTCAGGCAGTTCAGCGGGCCCTGGACGACGATCGGCGCATCACTGTGCGCGGCGGCGGGCACTGCTACGAGGACTTCGTGAGCAACAACGACGGTGGCGTCATCATCGATCTCACTCCGATGAACGCCGTCTGGCGCGATGACGACACCGGGTTGCACGGAGTCGCAGGCGGCGCGACGCTCTGGGATGTCTACCGGCGGCTCTACACCGAGTGGGGTGTAACCCTGCCCGGTGGCTCCTGCTACTCCGTCGGCATCGGCGGCCATGTGACCGGCGGTGGCTACGGCCTCCTGGCGCGTCTCCATGGGCTGACCGTGGATTTCCTGGACGCCGTCGAGGTAGTCCACGTCACGTCGGCGGGCCGCGCTGAAGTGATCACGGTCAGCCGCGATTCGCGCGACCCGGCGGAGCAGGATCTGTTGTGGGGACATCTGGGCGGCGGCGGCGGCAATTTCGGGATCGTCACCAAATTCATGTTCCGCGATCTTCCCCAGGCTCCCGAAGAAGTTCAACTTCTTTCACACGCCTGGAACTGGAGTGATCTCGATCGTTCGACCTTCGATAGCCTGATCAACAACTACGGTCAGTTCCTGGCCGAGAATAGTGATGTCGACAGCCCCTTCAAGGGCCTCTTTGCCCTGCTCCACCTCTCGCAGCAGGTAGCAGGCCAGGTCGGGCTGACGGCCCAATTCGTGGGGTCGGATCCGGCACCGGTCACGGAGTTTTCCCGCGCGATCGGGAATGGATTGCCACAACCCGTTGTGAAGCAGGTGGCGGTCGGCCATCACCAGACGCTTGCCCCCACAACCGGTATTCGACAGATGCCATGGCTGTTCGCCACGCAAACCCTGAACGGTTCCGGGCGGAACCAACGCGGCAAATACAAGTCCGCCTATATGCTGACCGCGTTTCCCGATGATCAGATCGAGGCGATGTGGCAGAGCCTCACGGAACCTGTCCACCCCAACGCACAGGCGCTCGTGCAAATCGACTCCTATGGCTGCCAGGTGAACGCGGTGGCTCCGGCGGCAACCGCGGTTCCGCAACGCTCCTCGATCATGAAGCTGCAATACCAGACCTACTGGACCGACCCGGCCGACGATGATGCCAATCTCGAATGGATCCGGGGGTTCTACACCGCCATGTATGGCGAGAAAGGTCCCGTCCCTGATGACGCTCTGGACGGGTGCTATGTGAACTATCCGGATGTCGACCTGGAGGACTGGCAGTACCTCTACTACAAGGACAACTACCCTCGCTTGCAGGCAGTCAAGAGCCGCTGGGATCCGCTCAATATCTTCAACCATCGCCAGTCAATCGAACCGCTTTCTTAACGTGGCCAATCCCACTTCGTCGTACTGGCCGGTCTTGTGCCGGCCAATCGGCTGATCAGGGCGCAGCCAAAACACTTTCTCGAGTCATTGTACGGTTGCGGCAGCGCAGCGGTATCTCCGGGATCGCAGTTCAGCGTGAGCTGCCAAATGGGAAGTTACCGCTGCGGCGGGAGATATCGCTTCGCTACGGAACGACAATTAAAGTTTGCGCGCCGGGCGGACAAAAGGTCGCTCCGTTGGACACAACATCATGGCTGTGCCGGGGGATCGCCCCCGGCGAAGCTTGGTTGGAGACGGAGGCTACCTCAATCGCCCGGTTTCATCGCGCCCACTTCGAAACCCAGCATCTCCATCAGCGCCAATGCATTCGTCGACGTCGCCAGGCCAGGCTGCAGCCGGTAATCGAACGTCATCTCCGGACCGGACGCGCCCCGCGTGAACGTTTCCGCGAAATGGACGGCGACCGCGCTTGATTCCAGGCCGGACCCCTCGATCAGGGAAAGATCGTGACTGGAGACCCCGCCGATCGCGTTGCAGCGGGTCAGTTGCGAAAGCACTCCCCGCGAAGCGATCTGTCGTTCGGCCGTGTTCGTGCCCTGCAAAATCTCGTCGAGCAAGTAGAGTACGGGCCGCACCTCCGCCGTGCTCGCGGCATCGACTACCGCCTTGAGCCGCTGCAGCTCGGCCATAAAGAAGGAGACGCCCCGAGCCAATGAGTCCTCGACCCGCATACAGGTCCAGACATCGAGTTCGGGAAGCGACATACGTTTGGCCGCAACCGGGCCACCAGCCATCGCCAGCACGGTGTTGAGTCCCACTGCCCGCAACAGGGTACTCTTGCCGGACATGTTCGAACCGGTCACGAACAAAAATGTCCCCTGCGGTCCAACCCTGACATCGTTGGCGACCGCCTCCTGGAAATGAATCAACGGGTGCGCCAGTGCCTCCCCACTCACCTCACCGTTGGCCGGGCTCACGTCAGGAAACGTCCACACCGGATGATCGTGCGCCAGCGTCGACAGCGCCGCGAGCGCTTCCCACTCTCCAGCACGCGCGAACCAGGTTCGCGTGTCGCCACGTGATGCCTTCCGCCACCGTTCCAACGCGTGCAAGACGTGAACGTCCCACAGCAGCGCCATCTGCATTGGCGCCCAGATCAGCGAGCCACGCGGAATCACGAAGCTGCATATGCGGGCGAAGCGCTTCATACGGGCGGTGGCGCCATGTGTGCCATCACCCAGGGCGTCGCCAATCTGGCGCAGCATGGGTGATTCCGCCTGCGACTCCCCAATTAACCGGAACACTTCGGCGTAGCCTGCAATCGCGCCCTGGAGCGGTGTCGCCAGGGCGACCTGGTCGGAAACCCGCTTGCCGATGAACTGGAACAGCACGACATTGATGGTAATCGGCAGCAGCCACCACGGACCAGCCAGCGCACCTGACAAGCTGAGCGCGACAAGGACGACCAGCGCGATTGGGCTCACGATCGCGATCCCCCACAACCACGACCGGGTAAGTAGCCATGGTTGGGCTTCCGACCATTCGAGGAACGGACCAGGATCCGGAGTGTCGCCTTTCATTTGCCGGCCAGCCACTTCGACTCCCTGGCGCAGGTCGAGATCACTGGCCAATTCCCGAACCGCCGACTGCCGGGTGGCAATCATGGTCGCTTCGGCGGGTGCAAGCATCCAGTCATGGATCGTTTGCCAGCCGTTCATCAGGGTCGGTGTCGAAATACGCCGGATGATCGACGCCGGGCCAACCACGTCGAGGTCCCAGGCGTACGGATGACTGCGGGGAGTCTCGACCGGTGGCGGTTCGGGCAACCTCTCCCATTCGAGATTGAGCCGGGCAATTGCCAGCTGATTGACGGTAACCATTCCCGCGAGCTTGTCCCGCTTCCGCCGCAGCGAGGCATGGTAGGCGACGAGAGCAATCACGGTCACGGTCAGGGCGGCGACCACGACCCACTTACCCACCTGTGGATCGCGCAAGGCCCACCACACGGCAAGCGCGAGCGCCACGAAGCCAACCAGGCGGAGATTCGCGATCAGGTTCCACCGCTTGTGGATGGTCAACCGTTGGGCTTCGAAGAATTCGCCGCGCGCTTCATAAACGGTCGCGGCTGATTGGTCGGATACGGATTGGATAGGAGCCTCCCGGGCGAGACAGAGCGCAACAATCCCGGAAGCATGCACGATCTGCAGCTACCTGCGCCACGCCCGGTGCCCAAGTGCAAACTCACACGGACCCATTCGTCACGGGTGGTGCACAATCCAGGAGAATTACCCATCCGTTCATAAGCGTCAACATCCGTTTTGACCCACGCGCGCCCGCACGCATCCACCACACACAGCCCGTAATGGAAGTCAACATTCAACCGGCCTTCACCAACACCCTATTCCAGCCCGCCTGATGGCGGCCCCTGCTTGCCCCAACCCCAGTCCGGAATATCGGACTCAGCCGGCGGTTCATACCCATGCTGGGAATTCTGCAACGCGATCCGTGAGCCCCACTCGATGTAGGTCCGGATCCTGTCCTGAACGCGTTTGTTGGCTGGGAGTACTTCGCGCGCGGTGGCAATCATCAACTCGGCCCACCTCGCGCGTTGGTCCTCGGTGAGCGCCCTGTTCACATGATGAGCGAGCATCGTCGGATAGCCGCCTCGCTGCTCGGTGTATGCCTTCGGACCTCCGAAGACCTCGCCAAGCCAGAGCGCGACGCCCTCGATGTGGGCGTCCGTCATCTCACCGAACACGGGCGCGAGCACCGGGTCGCGCACGACCTTCCCGTAGAAGGCCGTGGTCAGGGCGAGAAACGCAGGCGCTCCTCCAGCCACATCGAATACTGTGAGTTCAAACATGGGTCACGCCCTCTCCTGACGTTGCAAACACCACGTTGTAGTGGCGCATTTCCTCGATGTCGCTGAAAAACGGGCGGACATACTGGAAGAATCGCCTGAACTCGGCACTTTGCCGGAATCCACTCTCGTGTCCTTCCAGCGAATCCCACTCGATGCGAAGAATGTAGCTCGTCGGCGCCTCCACGCACCGCGTCAATTCGTAGCCAAGGCACTGGCTGGACTCGTCAAGCGAGGACCGGGCTTCGGTATACGCTGCCTCGAATGCTGGCGACCGGTCCTCGGGAATGGTGTAGCGGATATATTCAACGATCATTGGGTGCTCCTGATAGTTGCAGTATAAGTATCTGCATAGTACGATATCACAATGGCGCAAGAAGATCGGGTCGACAAGCTGAGACAGGAATGGGCGAAGGAGCGGCCGGACATCGACACATCGCCGGTGGCCGTTGTTGCGCGCATTGGGCGAGCCGCGCGATTTTTCGACAATGGGATGGACGAATTCTTCGGGCAACACGGCATCAGCCGTCCGAGCTGGGACATCCTGGCAACCCTCCGCCGGTCCGGTTCCCCCTTCCGGCTTTCGCCGACCGCACTTTACCGCGCGGTAATGCGGACCTCCGGAGCGATGACGCGCCGGATCGACACTCTCGAACGAGCAGGGTGGGTGCGACGGATCGCCGATCCGGCCGATCGGCGCAGCATGATGGTGGAATTGACGCCAGAGGGTTTGGCACTCGTCGACGATCTGGCGCAGGGCCATGTCGACAATGAGCGAGCGCTGCTCTCCGCCCTCACCGAAGAGGAACAGAACGACCTCGCGGCGCTGCTCAGGAAGCTGCTGCTTGCTTTCGAGAACACGAGCTCACCACCCGTAGGCAAGCCTGTCCAAACCGTTGATGACTGAACATGTCGATGTCGCAGGGGACACCTGGGTGCACAAGGCCGCACCTCGGGCGGCGAAGATGCAACGGCATGACGTTTCCTGTCCGGGGTCCAGCCCTTACTCTGGACACCTACCCTTGGTAGTGGCCGCCCTGCCGGCCCCGCTGGATACGCTGGATGTGGCGGTCAATGTGTAATCGACCAGGTGCATGTTCAGCTCAACATGTGATCCACCCGGTTCTTGCGTGGGTACGGTGATCACTCTGTCCCACTTCCTCCTGCTCGATGCATTCGCTCAAACGGGAGTGGGTGCAGTGGAGTCCAAGTATCTATCGAAGCCAACCGGACTCCGCACGAACACAATTAGCCCGCGAAAGATTTTCCCGGAACGACAGGGTAGATGACCTTGTTGCGTTTGTGCACCGAAAGAAGACCTTCTGCCGTTTTCCGGCATCCGGGCGGCATGGTACGGTGGTATGCGTGAAGTCGAGTTTCTGGGAGGTCGACGCAGGAATGTTCTGTCAACGATGTGGCGGTAACACCGAAATCCGCGAGCACGACAGCAGGCCGCGCCCGGTGTGCGAAGCTTGCGGCGCCGTCACGTATTTCGACCCGAAACTGGCGGTAACGATTATCATCGAACGTGAGGGTCGCATCCTTCTCGGCAAGCGAGCCGACTGGACACGATCGCCCGGCAAATGGAGTTTTCCGGCCGGGTTCGTCGAGCGTGGAGAAGTGGTGGAATCAGCGGCGATACGGGAAGTACGAGAGGAAGTCGGGTTGACCATCGAAGTCGGCCCCGTGCTTGGCGTGCTGTCTGAGGTCGATGAACCGGTCGTGCTCCTCATCTTCCCCACCACATCTGCCATCGGCGAACCGATTCCTGGCGATGACATCACTGAGATCGGCTGGTTCTCACCGGATAACCTGCCCGAACTCGCCTTCGATCACGATCCTCAAATCCTCCGCCTCTGGCAGGACTGGCGCAGCGCGCGCCAAACATTTCCACGGCCCGGCCTCGCCTCGTAGTGAGCGCCCACGCGGCCTACCCCACTCTCATTTGTCCCCGAACCATCCGACACCCGTCGACAGCAGCGGCGACACGTCAACACTGGATATCCTTATGTCTCTGACAGAAACATCCCCGCGCCCCCGGATGCTCACCGGCGATCGTCCCACCGGCCCCCTACACCTTGGACACCTGGTCGGATCGCTTCGCAATCGCGTCCGCCTGCAAGCCGAGTACGACGCCTGGTTCATCATCGCCGACCTTCACATGCTGACCACGAAAAACGCCCCGGAAGATATCGCGGTGCTCGATCGGCGCGCGCACGGTCTCGTGCTCGACGCACTCAGTGCCGGGATCGATCCCGAACGCGCCGTTTTCTACCTGCAATCGGCGGTGCCCGAGATTCACGAGCTCGCAGGATTGCTCCAGAGCCTGGCTACGGTATCCAGGTTGGAGCGATTGCCGGCCCTGAAGGACATGGCGCGCGATGCCGGGGTCGAGATGTCGTTCGCCCTGCTGGGCTACCCGATCCTGCAATCAGCCGACATCCTCTCCGTCCGCGCCAACGCTGTGCCCGTCGGCAAGGACAACTACGCGTTCGTCGAAATCACTCGCGAGCTGGCGCGCCGCTTCAACGGAAAATACGGCGAGGTATTCCCCATTCCCGAGATCATTCCGGGTGAAGCCCCGACCCTGGTTGGCACCGATGGCAAACGGAAGATGAGCAAGAGTCTCGACAACGCGATTGCCCTGAGCGACGAAGCCGGCGTTGTTCTCAAAAAGATCATGGGGATGTACACCGATCCGAACAGGATTCGGGCCGACATCCCGGGCACCGTCGAGGGCAATCCGGTGTTTGCGTGGCTCGACGTGTTTGCCACCGACGCGAACCGCGTCGCCGAATTGAAACGGCGCTATGAGACTGGCGCCGTTGGCGATGTCGAGGTCAAGGAGTACTTGTCGAAGGTCATCAACGATGTCCTGGAGCCGATGCGGGAGCGCCGGGAGCGATACTCCCAGGCCGGGCTGGTGGAACAACTGATCGAGGCTGGTACCCGGCAGGTGCGGATCGAAACCCAGGAAACTGTGTTCGCCATGAAGAAGGCGATGGGGCTCACCGGAGCGTGGAACCGGATCCGCCGCAAGGCAGAGCGGCATCGAACCACGCCATCCGCCTGACTTCCGTCGAAATCACCTGGTAGTGGCCGCCCTGCCGGCCGGCCCTGCTGGATACGCGGATACGCTGGATGTGGCGGCCAACGTGCGAACCTGATCTGGTAGGGAAGCCCCCTGTGGATTCCCGCCTGAACCGCAACCACAAACGGGTCGCGGGAACCCACAAGGCCAGTTTCGCCCAGGATGGGTCGGGCACTCAGGTCCGCCCATACGAATCGAAGGTTACGCCCAGCCGTCGAGCATCTTCTTCGTTTCGTCGCGATGGGTCGTTTCGTCCGACAGCATTTCCTCAAGCGTCACCTTGAGCCCGACTTCACCGGCGGCCTCGGCCTGGTCGATCCGCTTGCGGTAATTCTCGACAGTCTGTGCCTCGGCCTCGTAAATGAATTGCAGCATTTCGCGGGTGTCGTCGGATGTCTTGACTGGTCGCGGCTCCACCACCGGCGATCCCCCGAGGGAGGCGATCTTGTCGGCGAGATACTGCGCGTGGCGCTGCTCATCAGGAATTTCGGCCTGCAGGAACTGCACGAGTTGGGGTCGGTAGGGACCGGTCACCTTGGCCGAGTACTGGATGTAGCTAATGATCGCGTTGTACTCACCGGCAAGGTCATCGTTGAGACCGTTGATGAGCGCTTTCAGTCCTTTGGCCCTAGCCATGTCTTTGCTCCTGCGATATCCGGAATATGGACCCAATCGGCCTGCCTGATCTGGCAACCAATGCCTCAAGTGTACCAACACCGATCTTCACGACAGGAATCGGAATGGCGCCAGGCGATGAGGGAAGGTCATCGGTGTCGATTGCTCCGAGCGACGGACGGAGTTTCCCTTACCTCCACCGGCGATGATCGCGGAGATTGCCTGTCCCACCTCCTTGGCGGATGGCAATACACTGGTCAAAACGACAACGCTGTCGTTCTTCATCAAAGGAAAGGGCGTACATGAGCGAGCTCATGGTGGCAAGGACTCAGATGGGAACCTCGCTCGGGTTCCACATCATCTTCGCGGCGCTCGGCATCGGCTTGCCACTCCTGATGGTGATTGCCGAAGGAATCTACCTGAAAACCGGCAATCCGAATTACCTCGCGTTGGCGAAGCGCTGGTCGAAAGCATTCGCGATCACGTTTGCGGTCGGGGCTGTCTCCGGCACGATACTCTCGTTTCTTCTCGGGATGCTCTGGCCACGCTTCATGGAATACGCCGGCGGCATCATCGGCATGCCGTTCTCGATGGAAGGGTTCGCCTTCTTCATCGAAGCAATCTTCCTCGGGATCTACCTTTACAGCTGGAATCGGCTTTCACCGCTGGCGCATTGGTTGAGCGGCATCCCGGTCGCGATTGCCGGAGCGTTTTCGGGCATTTTCGTGGTGGCCGCCAATGCCTGGATGAACAGCCCGGCCGGGTTCGACATCGTAGACGGCGAAGTCACCAATGTCGATCCAGTCGCGGCGATGTTCAATGACGCCTGGTTCCAGCAAGCGCTGCACATGACCCTCGCCGCGTACACGGCGACTGCCTTTGGGGTAGCCGGCGTATACGCTTGGGGCATGCTCCACGGCAAGCGCGACACCTACCACCGGAGTGCGCTCAAGATCGCCATGGGGCTCGGCGTGGTGGTCTCGATCCTGCAGGCAGTCAGCGGCGACATCAGCGCCCACTGGGTGGCCCAGAATCAGCCTGTCAAGTTTGCCGCGATGGAAGGGTTGTTCGAAACCAGGATGAATGCACCGCTGACGATCGGCGGCTGGCCCAACCCGGAAACTCGGGAGACGAGCTGGGCAATCAAGATCCCCGGAATGCTCAGCTTTCTCGCCGAGCGAGATTTCAACGCCGAGGTAATTGGCCTGAACGAGGTGCCGATGGAGGATCAGCCGGAGCCACGGGTGGTCCATCTCGCATTCCAGGTGATGGTCGGCATCGGCACGACCCTGATTCTCATCAGTCTCTGGTTCTGGCTTACGGTGTGGCGAAAGAAACAGCTGAACCCTGGCAAATGGCAATTGATCGCCCTGATCGCCCTGGCCCCGGCCGGATTTGTCGCGATCGAAGCCGGCTGGATCGTCACCGAGGTGGGTCGCCAGCCATGGATCATCGACCAGATCATGCGCACGGAAGATGCCGTGACGCAGGTACCGAATCAGTTCGTATCGTTCGGTGGTTTCGCGATCATTTACGTGATCCTGGGGATCACCACCGCCTGGCTACTCCTCTTGCTGGCAAAGTCGCGTCCGCCTCTGGAGCACACGACAGAGGAGATATCGAATGTTGCCGGATGAGGTTGTATTCAACCTTCCGTTCACGCTCGGGGCGATCCTCCTCATCGGGATCGTGATTTACGCGGTGACAGGCGGGGCCGACTTCGGCGGCGGAATCTGGGATCTCCTGGCCAGCGGCAAGCGGGCGAAGGACCAGCGGCTCGAAATCGCCCGCGCGATCGGGCCGATTTGGGAAGCGAACCATGTCTGGCTGATTTTCGTGATCGTGCTGACATTTACCTGCTTTCCACCTGTGTTCGCCGCGATCAGTACGGCTCTCTACGTCCCCCTGGGCCTGATCCTGATCGGGATCACCTTGCGAGGGGCAGCGTTCATCTTCCGCGCCTATGCCCACGATGTCGTTTCGGCGCAACGCAACTGGGGCGCGGTATTCGCCGTGTCCAGCGCCATCACCCCAATGCTGTTCGGGATGTGTGCCGGGGCGGTGGCGTCCGGGGATATCCAGATCGAGGATGGCAACGTGGTGAGCAGCTACTGGACGCCGTGGCTCGGTCCGTTCCCGATCGTGATCGGGCTGCTGGCGCTGACCTCCTGCGCGTACCTCGCCGCCGTATATCTTTGCGTGGAGACAAGGGGCGAGCTTCAGGAGGATTTTCGCCTGCGGGCGCTAGGCACAGGTGTGGCATTCGCGATACTCGGGACCATTGCCTTGCCCATCTCACGGACGTATGCCCCAACCATCTGGGACGGGATGTGGGATCGCACCACGTGGACGTTGATCCCGGCTTCGGTCTTGCTCGGCCTGGTAACCCTCACCTCGGTTTGGAAACGGCATTACCGGATTGCGCGAATGAGCGCCTTTGCCGAAGTGGTGGTCATGCTTTCCGGGTGGGCCCTGGCGCAGTATCCGTATCTCGTGGTCTCCGATCTCACCTACGAAAACGCGGCAGCATCTGACGCCATGCTGAAAGTGTCGCTGGTCACGTATGGTATCGGGGCGATCATCCTCGTGCCGTCGCTGGTATTGCTGTTCGCGATGTTCAAGGGCCACAATCCGGCAATGACCGGAGAGTTCGGAGCTTCCACTGGAGAACACCACACGGATGAGCAAGCTCCTGCAATCCACTAGCCTGGCGAGAGACACCAAGTGACGCGCCCGATGATCGTCGCTCATCGAGCGCTTACGCCCGGCTCGACCGAGAATACCCGACGCGCAATTGCCGTGGCCGCTCAGTCCGGGGCCGACATGATCGAGCTGGATATCAGGCTCAGCCTCGATCGCCAGCCGATGGTGCTTCACGACGCCTTTCTCCGGCGATCCACAAAAGGGCGCGGCTGGGTGCGAATCTGGCCGTCGTTCATCCTGAGCCACCTCACACTCCGCGACAGCCCCGACCTGGATCGCGTGACCTCGCTGAAATCCGTGCTACGTGAGTTTCCCGAAGGACCACAAGTCGCCCTCCACGTGAAGGACCGGGCGGCGTTGCCCGCGGTGCTCAGGTTGGTTGCACGCCAAGGCAGGCCGGGCCGGACCTGGCTCTGGCTGGAGCATCCGCACGATGTCTTCAGGGCGACCCGCTGCCTGCCCGAATTGCGGGTCACGCTCCTCCGCCCCGCAGGCTGGACTCCGGCGAACCGCTCGCGCTATTTCGAGGAAGCGCAATGGTTTGGCGCCTCGGCTGTCAGCGTGCCGTGGGGGGCAGTCGATCGTGACCTTGTCCAGCACGCCCATCGTCACCAACTCAAGGTGTTCTCGCGCCTCGAACGCCTGGAAGATGTGCGGGAACATGCCGAAGCCGGGCTGGATGGCATTATCACCACCGATCCCAGGGCAGTGATCACCTGTCTGGAAACTTCCAGCATCGATCACAACCTGGGCATGTAGATTCACAGGCCCCCTCGCACCCCTCATACGAAATCCGGATGGTCAGTGGCAATTCCGGGGAAACGTTGCCAAAGGGCGGACAACAGGATCAACCACGCCATGTCAGCGGAAGTGCACTGTCGCCGTCGATCCAGGTCCGCCCGTACGCGATCCCGTTTGCCGGGTGTGTACCCGATTTCCGTATCAAACTATTAACTCTATGTCCACCAAACGAGAAAATATGTTACGGTTGTCAGTATCTCCGTAGTTCCGCATGTTCGAATCCGCACAATGTGCCGGGAGTCTGACAATGGCAGGCAAGAAAGTCAAAAGCGAGGTCGAGGGCATTCGCAACGAATTGCAGAATCTTTCGGAAGCCGTCTGGGCCTTGCGTGAACATGTCACAGTCCAGAGCGCGGCAGCGGCGGCCTCGATCCCGCATCACCCGGCGCCTGCGACACCGGTCATTGATATCTCCCGCGACCTTGCGGAGCTGCACGACGGCCGTGGCGTGGTTGTCACGCGAGGCGTGGTGCGTGATGCCGGTGGCAATCGGGAGTACCGGTGGGATCAGCAGGTGAGCGTCGAAGCGCTGCTGTCGCAAGACGAGGACCGGGCGTCTCGCGTGCTCGCCGCGATCGGCCATCGGCAGCGGCTCGCAATCCTGAAGGCCATCCTCGACAAGCCAACCACCGCGGCTGAGCTCGTTGGCACACTCGATCTTGGCACCACCGGCGCCGCCTATCACCATCTCAACGTGCTGCAATCGGCCGACCTGATCACCCAGGAAAACCGTGGCGTGTTTGTGGTTCAGCCGCACCGGGTGTCTACCATTTATGCGATTCTCGCGGGAATTGAAAGCGCTTCCAGCGCGACCGAGGTAGACTCGGGCCCGGCCCCCGACGTCGCCGAAGGAGATGACTCGTCCGGCAAACGAAAGAAGGTCAAGGCTGCCTGACGACGTTTTGCACCTGGCTCGATTCACCTGATGACCACCCTGCAGCACTGCCACAACCAGGGCGTGGAATCACCACACAAGTATGATGTCAATAGTCGACCCAGACCGGAATGAAAACGCCCCGGATTTTTCAATCCGGGGCGTTGTGTCCGTGTGAATGCAACTGGGAGACGCTAGCCCTGCGCGGCAGCCGCCTGATCGGAACGCTTCTTCTGCTTGGCGCGCTCATCCTGGGAGAGGAATCGCTTGCGCAATCGGAGCGCCTTGGGCGTCACCTCAAGCAGCTCGTCGTCGGCCAGGAAATCAAGCGACTGCTCCAGGCTGAACAGGATCGGCGGGGTCAGGCGCACCGAAATATCGGCATTGCTTGACCGCATGTTGGTGAGTTTCTTGGCGCGGCAGACATTGACGGCAAGATCGGTTGGTCGCGGATTTTGACCCACGATCATGCCTTCATAGACCTCGGTTCCCGGCTCGATGAAAGTGACGCCCCGTTCCTGCGCATTCGCAAGGCCATGAGCCAGTGCGGTGCCGGATTCGGACGCAACGAGCGCGCCACTGCGCGTTTGCTGGATCGGCCCCATCCAGGGCTCGAAGTCGATCAGGCGAGACGACATCGTGCCATTGCCCTTGGTTGCCGTCAGCATCGCGTTACGGAGACCGATCAGGCCGCGCGTTGGGATCGCGAATTCCAGGCGAACTCCGCCGCGGCCGTCGTTGACCATGTCCAGCATGCGGGCCCGGCGGTTGCCCGTAAGTTCGGTGACCTGGCCCACGAATTCTTCCGTGACATCGATCACGAGGTGCTCGACTGGTTCCTTGACCTGCCCGTTGTCGTCACGACGAGTCACGACCTCCGGTCGTGAGACCTGGAACTCGTATCCTTCGCGGCGCATCGTCTCGATCAGCACCGAGAGGTGCAATTCTCCGCGACCGGCGATGGAGAAGACGTCTGCCTGATCGGTTGGCTCGACGCGCAACGAAAGGTTGGTTTCCAGTTCGCGCTGCAGGCGATCGCCGATCTGGCGCGACGTTGAGAATTGACCATCACGACCAGAAAGCGGTGAGGTACTCACCCCGAAGGTCAACTTGAGTGTCGGCTCCTCGATCGCAACGGTGGGCAGCGCTTCCGGGCGGTCAGGATCGGCCAGGGTCGAACCAATCTTTGCCTCCCCGAAACCGGTGATGGCTACGAGATCGCCCGCCATCGCCTCCTCGATCTCGATGCGGCCGAGGCCCGCGAATGTTTGCAGGGAGGTGACCTTGGTGCGGACCGGATCCTTGCCCTCGGTGAGCAGTGCGAGGGTCGCGCCAGCCTTCAGCTGACCCCGGCGAATGCGGCCAATCGAAATTCGGCCACGGTGCAGGTCGTAATCGATCGATGTGACGAGCATCTGGAAGGGTTCATCCGGCTCCACCACGGGGGCCGGCACGGTTTCCAGGATCGTCTCCATCAAAGGGCGGAAATCCGAGGCGAGGTTGTCCGGAGAAAAACCGGCTCGCCCCTCACGACCGATTGCGTAGATGATCGGGAATTCGAGCTGGGAGGTATCCAACGCGAGATCAAGGAAGAGGTCGTTGACGAGCTCGACCACTTCTTCGATGCGGGCCGCGCTCTTGTCGATCTTGTTGATCACCACGATCGGGCGCAGACCGATTTCCAGGGCCCGGGCAAGCACAGTGCGGGTTTGCGGCATCGGGCCTTCGGCGGCATCGACGAGCAGCAGGCAGCCATCGGCCATGTTGAGCACACGCTCGACCTCGCCACCGAAATCGGCGTGACCAGGGGTATCGATCACGTTGATCTTGACATCGTGGTAAACGATTGCGGTGTTCTTGGCGAGGATCGTAATCCCGCGCTCTCGTTCGAGGTCGTTGGAATCCATGATCAGGACGCCGGCCGCATCGGGGTCGCGGAAGATGTGCGCCTGCTTGAGCAGGCCATCGACCAGGGTAGTTTTGCCATGGTCGACGTGGGCAATGATGGCGATATTGCGCAGATCGGTACGGCGCATGATTTCAACTGCGGTGGTCATGGAAGGGCACTTTCGATAGGCAGGCAATACGATGCGGGGAGGCGGGAGGTTCGCACAAGGGAAAACCCGGGCCGCCACAGCACGGGTCAACTCTGTGAAACAATTCACTTTGTCACCTTGATTTTAGCACGAATATCGGGAATCCGTGCGATTCCTTCGTCGTTCACATCAGATTAATGAACCGGGCCACTTGATGCGTGATGTATGTTGATAAAGGAGGTGTCGCATGAGAACTACGTCTAACCATTGCAGATGACGTTTTGGCCGCTGCACGGCAACGAGCGCGGCAGATCGGGAACAAACAGTGGGCGATGCATTGAGTGAGATGGCACGCAGTGGGCTGGCTAATGAAGCTGACGAGAGCCAGGATGGTTTTTGGAAAGGATTCAAGCCGCTTCCCCGACGTTTTGGCGCCGGGAAAGTCACACTCGAAGACATCCAGGCAATTCAGGAACAGCTCGACTACGAAGACATGATGCGTGCGATGTATCCAGATCGCGATACTCCAGCGAACGACTTGGGCTGAGTCATTGCGAACGGACACATCCCGAGGGCGCTGTTCTCGAACACTCGCGAAGCCCATGGGCCAGGCTTCGAGGTCGATTTGCTGACCGATCGGGCGGTTTCGAGACCGCCCGATCGAAGGTGGAGTGTTCCTCGTCAATTCAAGTAATTGACCGGCGGCCCGAGAATGGCGAAGTCGTACTTCTCGGCCACAGCGGCAATCAACTCGGTATCGATCTCGATCGAAGCCGGGGGCAACGTAAGCTGCTTGGCCGGCTCGCCAGTTTCACGAATGAACTTGTCGAAACTTCCGGGCACGGTCATCGCCAGGGACCGGACCTGCTCATCGCCATAGACAGCCCAGCCGTGCACGCTCCCGCTTGGTAGCCAGACGACTGCGCCCTTGTGCGCGAACCACTCCACGTCGTCGCAGACCCCATGCATCGTCCCTTCCAGCACGTAAAAGATCTCGTCCTGGGTGTGGTGCACGTGCAACGGGGTGGCGAATCCCACGCCCTGCAGGAACTCAACCATGCAGAACGAGTTGGCGGTGCGGTCGCTGTCCCCCTTGATGAATCCCAGAATGCCGAATCCCCAAATCGCCTCCGAATCGTCGTGCTCGACGACATGAAAGGCCGTTGCGGTGTCCGTCATGGGTTGCTCCTTGGTATCTGGTGTCGACGCTTCGCCCGCTGATACGATCTGGACCCATCGATGTCCGCCGGCGGCAGCGAGCGCCAGTGCACCCGCGACCTGCCGCCTGGTGGAACGTTGCCTGGATTCCATATACCATCGCTCCTTCTGAGGTTGACGGAACCATACGTCACCGTTGACCTCATCCAATTTGTGCAGGCGGTCCATCGCCCGCATTATCGTGCCCCAGCTGCATTATGGGACTGAGTCCCATGATTGTCAACAGTCCCATGAAGCGCCATTTCGTGGTAGGCTCTGCGCATGAGCACCTATGAGGCGACCGGCCGCACGAACCAGAAGCAGCGCACGCGCCAGGCCCTTGTCAAGAAGGCGACCGAGCTCGTGCGCCAGGGGCTCACTCCGACGGTGGCCGAGGTGGCCGAAGCCGCCCTGATCTCGAAGAGCACGGCCTACCGCTACTTCCCGTCGCAGGAATTGCTGTTGGTCGAAGTCCGCCTCGAGGAGGTCGTGAAGGACGAAATGGCCGCACTTTACGCCGCCAGCGAGCAGCCGGGAACGCCCCAGCAGCGACTCGACGCGATCATCCGCAGCGAATTCGCGATGAACCTTCGGCACGAGGACGCGATCCGACGGGCAGTGGCCGCCTTGATCGTGCGAGACGCGCCCGACTCCGCCGAGCGCGTGCGGCGACCGGGCAACCGGTTGCGTTACATGGCGCGGGCGCTCGACGCGGTACGGATCGACCTGGGCGAGGCGCATTTCGAACGCTTGCTTCAGTCGCTCGCCATGTGCATGGGCATGGAAAGCATGACCGTGCTCAAGGACATCTGCGGTCTCGCCGACGACGAAGCCGAGGCGGTCAAGCTCTGGGCAACCCAAGCCCTCCTCGACGCCGCGATGCGAGAGGCCCAGGAATCATCGATGTAGGATCGCCCAGCCAGGAGCCTCCGAAACCGGGAGCCAGACCTCGAGGGCGATCTGCTCGCCGATCGGGCGCGGTGGCGCCATCGTAGTCCTTCGAGGGGACAGCCCGGTGTCGTCCGGTCCGAAGCCGGCATCGAATCTATAAGGCGGAACACTGTGTCCCACCCCAGTGTGACATGGGGATTCGGGTAGGGGACCTTGGGTCCGCCCCTGCCAGGCATGGCAATCCAGCCAGGCGGCTGCCTTACGGCTCCAAGGCGGCGAGGAGGTCGCGGACGATCTCCTGCACCTTGCCGACCGCGCCATCCAGCGGCACGAATGTCGACTCCGTCTCCGGACGCGAAGCCGCAACTCGGCCTGGCCTTCCGCGAGCGTGCGCTTGCTGACCGAGAGCCGGATCGGGTTTCCGATCAGCTCGGCATCGTTGAACTTCACGCCCGGACGATCTGGGCGATCGTCGTATAGCACTTCGATCCCCGCCTGGGTGAGATCGTCGTAGAGCCTGTCTGCCGCGCTGACGACTTCCTCATCGACTCCGAGCGAGAGCAGGGAGAGGTGGTACGGGGCAATCGAGATTGGCCACTTGATGCCCTTGTCGTCGTAGTTCTGCTCGGCGACGGTCGCGGCGTTCCGGCCCGACCCAATGCCATAGGAACCCATCACCACAGGGTGCGAAACGCCATCCTCATCGAGGTACTTCGCGTTCAGCGTCTCGCTGAAATCGGTACCCAGCTTGAAGATGTTACCAACCTCGATCGCGCGGCGGGTGATCATCGGCACTCCGGAAACCGGGCTGGGATAACCTTCGGCGGCGGCGGCGATGTCAGCGACGTGATGTGCTTCGAAATCGCGCGGATAGTTCACGTTCTTCATGTGGAAGCCGACACGGTTGGCGCCAGCTACCAGGTTCGGCGAGTGCGCGATGCTTTCATCAATGACGACCACCGCATCCTGCACGCCGACCGGTGAGCCGTAGCCTGGCTCGGCGCCGATGGCGCGGATCTGCTCGGCAGTGGCCGGCACGATGTCGTTCTCAGCGATGACCTGGCGAAGCTTGGTCTCGTTGATTTCGAGGTCGCCCCGAATCACGGCGAAGATGAATCGTCCCGATTGACCCATGAAGAACACAGCCTTGGCAGTGCGTGCGAGTGGCACATCGAGGAACTCGGCGAGCGCCTCGATCGTGGTCGTGCTCGGTGTCTCGATTTCCTCCATCGGTAGGAGTTCTTCCGGTTCCGGAACGTCCCGCTTGAACGTCGCTACCTCGCGATTCGCGGCGTAGTCGCTCTCCGGATCGATCAGGATCGTGTCCTCACCGTTCGGGGAGAACGCCATGTACTCCTCGGAGAGCGAGCCACCCATCATCCCGACATCGGCGCCAACCCGGATGAACTCGAGGCCGATCCGCGTGAAAATACGGTGATACGCCTGAGCGTGGAGCTCGTAGGATTTGTCGAGACCGGCGGCGTCGGCATCGAGCGAGTACGAGTCCTTCATCGTGAACTCACGGACGCGGATCAGGCCGCCGCGTGCGCGGGGCTCGTCGCGGAATTTCGACTGCATGTGATAGACGATCTGCGGCAATTGCCGGTACGAGTTGATCTCGCTCGCGGTGAGGTCGGCAACGACCTCCTCGTGGGTCATTGCCAGCACCATGTCGCGATCGCCACGGTCCTTGAAGCGGGCCATTTCCGGACCGATCTTGTCGTACCGGCCGCTCTTGCGCCAGATGTCGGCTGGATGCACGAACGGCATCAGCAGCTCCTGGCCACCGATCGCATCCATTTCCTCGCGGATGATCTGCTCGACCTTCCGAATCACGCGGTAGCCGAGAGGCAACAGGCTAAAGATACCGGTCCCCAGGGGGCGGATCATGGCAGCTCGGACCATCAGTTGGTGGCTGGGGATTTCGACATCCGCCGGCGCCTCGCGAAGTGTCCGTCCGAAGAGATGTGCCATCCGCATGGGTGAATCGACCTTCCTGTATGACGCCATTACTCGCTGGCGAACCGGCCGCCAGACGTACCGCACAAGGGTACGCGATTTCGGGGTGGTTATGGTCGATCGGAACTCACGTAGCAAGGGTGACTGGGACCGTGGTCAGCGGTCTGGCCGGTGGCTGAGTTGCGGGGCAGAAACAGGGCGGACAGAACCAATGGAACACTGAGGTGGTTTTCTTCAGGCTGCAAGAACACCAAGAGGTCAAGACCCACGCCGTTCCGGGGAAGCTTTTTGCGGACCGACCACGCACGATCCTCCATGAACTTCCGCAAAAAGGTCGACCGGTAGTGGCGATTGAAACCAGGCGCAGCGGCGGTTTCCGATGCGAACGCAGCGAGGGAGGACATATGCGCCATATCTAGTGGCTTCGCTGGATTGTGCCGGTCAATCGTCTCGGTGGTTCCCGGCGACGCCACTTGTTGTCATACCGCAAGAATGTCGTGTACGGCTGCGGACCTTGTGTCCGCCCGGGAGCGCAGCGTCCTAGAGCGACCGGCAATAGGTGACAGGCAGGCACGGCTTCGAGGATTATCGCGATGTCTGACGTCGCGATGATTCCCGGGGGGTTCCGTGCCTGTTGTCCCCGTATGCCTGATCGAGCCGATCTGGGCGCAGTTCGCTGCCCTCTTGCCCACGCGTCCCGCCGTGGACCCGGCGCATCCGCTCGGCTGTCACCGGCGGCGCGTGCCCGATCGCGTGGTGTTCGACCATGTCGTGGCGGCCCAGGTGCATGGCTCCGGCGATGCACGCATCGCCACACCGAGCGGTTCGGACCGCACCATGCGGCGGCGGGTGCGGGAATGGGCCGACGCCTGGCCTACGAGACACTACCCACCGCGAAACTGCCCGCGCGCCGACCACGTACGTGATGTGGCGTGCACTGCGCCGACCACGTACGTGTTGTGGCGTGCGCTGCGCCGACCACGTAAGTGATGTGGCGTGGGCTGCGACAAACTACGCTCGGCGATTCCGCAATTTTGCGTATGACGCTGCCCGATCCTTACCCTATCCTCAAGTTCAGGGCCTCGCGCTGTGCGATGCCGCCCACGACCACTACCCTCAACATTGAAGGAGAACACCTTGCAAGCGAAGACTTTGGAGACTGGACCGACGGAGACGAAGACAGCCGCGCCGCTGGCCCCGAGGGGACGGCGGTTCGGCTTCGTCAAGCGGCTCGCGGTGGCGATCACCCTGACCCTGATGCTGGGCACGGCGCTGCTGAGCATGATGGCGTCCCCCGCGTCAGCGCGACCTAATTATATAAACGGGCTAATTGGCGATTGCTTTACCAGCGGCGGCGATCCGAACTCCTTCTACTTGGGCGGCATCTACTACGTGTCCTGCTCTTACGACGACGGTAGTTACTGGTGGCACAACCGATTAATGGTGGTGACGGGGTAATCTCCGCGCTCACGGCATGGACAGTGACGCGAGGATAGTCACGAGGACCCCAGGAAGACCCACAACGAACGGAACGGACGTGGGGAGGTCAGAAACGACCTCCCCATTGTCATGGGCGCGAGATCGCGCAGCCTGGTTGGAGTCCCAGCCGCGACATGATGAGCTAGCGGCAAGAAACCATCCATCGCGTGCGCGAGTCGGCAAATCACCAAGAGCGACCGGCAATAGGCATCATGTGAGGCGGCGCGTGGTGGGTCGCCCTGGCCAGCGAAAGCGAGTCCGCGCCTCGCGAATGAGGCACCGGGTGACCACCAGCGCCGCAGCCAGCGCCAGATAGAAGCGCACCACGGTCGCGCGTTTCTCCGTGCATCGCCGCAGCTTGCCATAGCCGTTCATCCAGGACCAGCTCGTGCAGCGTCTCCGCCAGACCCAGGTCGGCCCAGTCGTGCAGTCGCCGCCGGATGGTGCGATCCGTTCGTACCCGGACCCATGGACCAGCGCGGCCACCACCTGCTCGATGACGATCCGGTCAGGAATGCGTGGCCGGTGGCAGCCCAGGGGATGGGTCGGATCGACAACCGGGCGGTCCGGGAGCAACGCTGCAAACTGGGCCCAGATGGGCTCCATCACGGATACTGGCAACACAAGCACGGGAACCTCCGGCACTAACGCGGGTCAGCACCACGATCGTCGCTGGTCCCGTGCCTGGTTGTCACCTATTGCCGGTCGCTCTTATTCGTCATTCCGTAAGGAGCGCCCCGCGCGACTAGAGGAATCTCTTCGCCGCAGCGAACATCGCTCAATGGCTGCTGCGGCGTATCCAGCGGGGCCAGATTCCTCTGGTCGCTGCGCTCCCGACGGCAGCGTAGCGGTATGACAAGAAACCGGCTGCGCCGGAACGGGCGGAGCACGCATCGCTTCGCTGCCGCAACCGTACAAATGCACCGCCCCGCGTTCCCGAGGACGATGATTCGCTGCGAGGATCAGCGGGAGGACACATCCAGCGGGGCAGGTCGGCAGCCGTACAAAATCACCTTCAGAAGATCACGATGACCCACCCGTACAAAGCACTCCACCCTGGTAGTGGGCCGGTACTAGTGTTCAGACCGGAGACATAGCGGACACCTGTCCGGAGACATGTCGGACACCGATGGCGGATGATCTGGTTCCAGAAAGGGGACCGGATCATGCCGTTCGAGGTGAAGACCACGATGGATCAACGACTCGAGTTTGTCTTGTTGGCGCTGCAGGTCAACATCTACGGAAATCGGCCTCGAACGCGGCTCACCCGGGAGGTTGTTTGGCCAGTTCGACGTGCCCGGTGTCGTGAAGATCCTCAGCCCGCGCAACCATGAACAGGAGCGATGACAGGCGATTGAGATAGCGCACGATTTCCGCGTTGCCCACGATCCCTTCGCGGGCCAGCCCAACAGCCTGCCGCTCGGCCCGGCGACTGACCGTGCGCGCCACATCGAGTGCCGCGCTAGCGACGGTTTCGCCCGGAAGCACGAATTCTCGGGGTAAATCGACAGAAGCGCTCAGCAACTCAAGCTCGGCTTCGAGCCACGTCGTGCGATCGGCCGGGAAGTCGAAGCGAGCCAGGTCTCGTGGAGTCGGTAAAGGCCAATTCGGCCATGATCTGGTAGAGATCGCGCTGAACGGTCTTGAGGCGCTCGTTCGTCTCGGGCACGTGCGCCAGCGCACGTCCAAGCCCGATCGCAGAGGTGGTTTCATCGAGGGTACCGATCAAGTCGATCCGGGGATCGTCCTTCTCGACACGTGCTCCTAGCAAATCGGTTTGCCCGGTATCTCCGCGGGCCGTGTAGATACGCATGGAATCCCTTTCGGATCGCAACACCGGGATCGAATCGACCGGGAATCGCGGGGTCCGTATGTTAAGATCAATGATTACAGGCAAGCTTTCCGACCACGCCGCGGTGAACTCAACTCTCGATCCACTCCACCACGAGATCACC
This sequence comes from uncultured Chloroflexia bacterium, assembly GCA_963763125.1. GTDB lineage: Bacteria > Chloroflexota > Chloroflexia > Thermomicrobiales > UBA6265 > JACCYX01. Next base: position 1,999,448 of record CAVXMV010000005.1, on the reverse strand, counting down.
ATCGGCACCGCACTTGTTCCATAGTATGCCGTGAATTGAACCAGCCAATCCGCACCCTAGTAGCCCGACTGGAGCAAAACGTCCATTATGGCAACGCCATTTTCTGCCCAACACCCTGACCCAGGCGGGAGGATCCACCTCCGGATCGACATCGAAATCACTTGGGGTGGCGGTGCTCGGCACCGGTTTCGGGGCCGCAGTGCACATTCCGGCGCTCAAGTATCTCGATGGTGTCGAGATCGTCGCGATCGTTTCGCGGCGGGCCGATCGCGCGCAGGCGGTTGCTGCACGGCACGATATCCCGATGGCATCAACGGACTGGCGTGATGTGATCAACGATCCCAAGGTCCATGCGGTTGTCGTCGCCACCCCACCTTACCTGCACCACCAGATGGTGATCGCCGCCCTCGAAGCCGGCAAACACGTACTCTGCGAGAAGCCGATGGCCCGCAACCTGGCCGAGGCGAGGGACATGGTGAAACTGGCCGAATCCGCCAGGGTCGTCGCCATGATCAACCACGAATTCCGCTACCTGCCGATCCGGATACGGGTCAAGGAGCTGATCGACGAGGGCTACATCGGCGATCCGCAATCAGTGGCGATGAATGTCTTCCGCTCGACCCTTGCCGATCCCAACGAGCGACCGTTTGGCTGGTTGATGGAGCAGGACAAGGCGGGCGGCATGCTTGGCGCCTCGGGTTCACACTATGTCGACTCGTTGCGCTGGTGGCTCGGGGAAATCCACGAGGTCGCCGGCACCACGGCGACGATGGTGAAACGAAGGCGGCTCCCGGATTCGTCCGGGATGGCGGGAGTCGACGCGGACGACAATTTCGCGTTCCTCCTCAAGTTCGCCCAGGGCGCAATCGGGTCGGTGCATTTCTCTGCCACGGCGCCGATCAACGCCGGAGAGGAAATCACGATCTCCGGCTCCGAAGGGATGTTGATCATCCAGGGCGATGGCGAGCTGTTCGGCGCCCGGCGACGCGATCTCGGATTGCGCGAGCTACCGATTCCGGAGCGCCTCAATCCACGGCTCCCGGAATTTACCCACTACCTGACCCGCCCCACGATCCTGCTGATGCAGGATTGGGTCCACGCGATCCGCACCGGCGAGTGGGCGGTCAGCGCGCCTTCCTTCGCTGACGGCGCCAAGGCACAGGAAATCATCGATGGCGTGGTCCGTTCGGCAGCCCAGGGCCGATGGATCGACACCAGCGGGACCCGCTGGCTTGTCGGCGTTGGCCGTTCCGCTCTCCCGAATTCGCCTCTATAATGGCGTCCCCGCGTGGGGAACCTTCCGGGAATTGGCAGCGCGCAGCCCGGTAACGTCGCAACGAAGCGTTGGAGGATCTGGTTATGGCTACGGCCGTGCGTTCATCTGAGTTGATCGTGTCGCCTGCAACCGAGGTCGACACTCCGGCCCTGGTTGTCTCCGAAGAAATACTGCATCGCAATATCGCGACGATGGCTGCGTTTGCCGCAAGCATCGGGGTCAATCTCCGCCCCCACATCAAGACTCACAAAACAGTCCAGATCGCGCGATTGCAAGTCGCCGCTGGCGCAATTGGCGTGACCTGCGCCAAGGTCGGCGAAGCCGAGGTGATGGTCAACGAGGCGGGCATCGAAGATGTGCTGCTGGCCTATCCGACGATCGGCGAGGCCAAGTTCCGGCGCATTGCGGCCCTGATGGACCGGGCGCGAATCGTGGTCGCCACCGATTCACTGGAAGCGGCCAGGATGATGTCCAGGGCAATGACGCAGCATGATCGCACCCTCGACGTGATGCTGGAAGTGAACACCGGCCAGGATCGATCCGGCGCCAGGGTCGGCGAGGAAGCAATTGCGATGGCCCTCGAGATCGCGCGGATGGCCAATCTCAACCTGACCGGGATCATGACCCACGAGGGTCACGCCAACAGCGCTCCGCCGGACGAGATCGAGGGGATCGCCGTGGCGGCTGGCCGGGCAATGGTCGAAACGGCCGAGGCAATCCGCTCCCACGGCATCGAGCTGCCGACCGTCAGCGTGGGGTCCACACCGGCCGCATTCTTCACGCCCACAGTGCCTGGTGTGACGGAAATGCGCCCCGGCACGTATGTGTTCAACGACAACTCCGCCTTCCCATACGGCCGCGTCGGGGTCGACGATTGCGCCGCCCGGTTCGTGGCGACGGTCGTCAGCCGCACCGCGCCCGATCGTGGAGTGCTCGATACAGGATCGAAATCGCTGGCGATGGACCCAGGCAAGTCGCACAAGGGTCACGGCTACATCGTTGGCCACCCGGATGTGATCATCACCAAATTGAGCGAGGAACACGGCGTCATTTCGATTCCGGAGGGTGAAACGGGCCTCAATATCGGTGATCGCGTCGAGGTCATCCCCAACCACATCTGCCCGACTGTAAACCTGATGGATGAACTGTTCATCGCCCGCGACGGCAAGATCATCGACACCTGGAAGGTGGCGGCTCGCGGCAAGGTGCGCTAGGAGCCCTCACCTTTCGATATGTGCACGTGATGGAAACGCCGAGGGTGCCTCCGGCGACATTCGTGAAGCAGACCCTTTCGATGGCCGGCCACGTGCCGGCCATTCTCTCGAGGACAATAGCTCGATGATTTCCACCAGTGTCGTCTGGGACCGTGAATCCGGAATCTCCATCACCGACCGGGCAGTGCCGGCCCTCAAGTCCGGCGAGATCCTGATCGAGGTTGGCGCCTCCGGGTTGTGCGGCACCGATCTCCACATTGCATCCGGCGAGTACCCGCTCGCCAGGAGCGGAGTGACGCTCGGTCACGAATACGCCGGAACCATTTTCGCGACCGGTCCACACACAGGGGATTGGCAGCGCGGTGATCGCGTGGTGATCGACCCCAATATTCCCTGCCAGGCGTGCCGGGCTTGCCGTGAGGCGAAGTCGCACCTGTGCACAAATCCACAAACGCTCGGGGTTACGATCGATGGTGGATTGGGCAGTTATTCCATCGTTCCGGCCAACCGCGCCTATCGAATTCCGGATTCATTGCCAATGGCAGCCGCCGCGTTAACCGAGCCGCTGGCGTGCGTCGTCCACGCCGTGGATCGTTCGGGAATCAAGCCGGGCCAATCGTCGCTGGTGATCGGGGCGGGACCAATCGGGTTGCTCTGTGCCTCGCTGCTCAGGGCGGCCGGCGCTTCGGAGGTCGTGGTGAGCGAGCCAAACGACTCGCGCCGCGCCTTGGCATCGGCATTCGGCGGAACGCCAGTTGTGCCCGGCGATGTCCCTGCCGATTCATTCGACATCGTGATGGAGTGCGTCGGAAAACCGGCGACACTCGCCTCGGCGATTCCGGCTGTGCGTTCCGGGGGAACCGTAGTTTGGGTGGGCGTGGCCGCGCCGCACGATACGGTTTCCGTGAATCCCTTCGACATCTTTCGCCGCGAAATCACAATCCGTGGCACCTACACCAACCCGTACACAATGGACCGCTCGATCGCGCTGCTTGCCTCCGGACAGATTCCATGGCGGGAGACCATTACCCATCAGTTCGGGCTGGAGCGGTTCGACGAGGCGTGGAACGTACACAAGACCGGTGCGGGCCTGAAGGTGTGCATCCTTCCGAATGGCGCAGAGGCGTAGCCATGTCGCTCGATCTCAACGCAGCGCTGATCCTGATCGACATCCAGCAGGGATTCGACGACCCATCATGGGGTCCGCGCAACAATCCGGCTGCGGAAGCGAATGCCGCTCGGTTGCTCAAGGCGTGGCGTGCCAGCGAGCGTCCGTTGGTTCACATCCAGCACTGGTCAACCGAACCTGAGTCCACCTTGCGTCCCGGTCAGCAAGGAGTGGAGTTCAAACCGGAGCTCGCACCCAAGGCAGACGAAGCGGTGATGACCAAATCCGTAAACAGCGCCTTCATCGGCACCGAGCTTGAGCGTTTCCTCCGCGAGCGTGGCATCGGCCAGGTCGTAATCACGGGACTCACCACGAACCATTGCGTGGAAACGACAACCAGGATGGCGGGGAATCTCGGGTTCAACCCCATCCTCGTATCAGACGCGACCGCCACTTTCGACCGTACGGGGCCAGATGGCGTCACCTGGCCGGCAGAAACGATCCACGCAGTTTCACTTGCCAATCTCCACGACGAGTTCGCGGCAATCGCCACGACCGATGAGGTTCTGGCAAAGCTCGGTTAGCGAGGTTGTGCGGTGCGGCTCGTGGGTGAAGTTCATGGAACAATCGAGGGCCGACACAAGGTCGGCAGCCCTACGAATTGGCGGACAAGCTGTACCGGAACATCTGGAGTTTCCAGCCGGGGCGCGTGGTTTCCTCCTCACGCAACCATTCAGCACCCATCGCGCGATAGAACGGCGCCGCATTCGGATCAGCCATGAACGTCAGTTCCGAGGCGCCCATCTCACGGGCTGTCTGGACCGCGTGCAACCACAATCGCTTGCCTGCGCCAGTGCCGATTCGGTCGGCATCGACGAACAGCTTGTCCAGGGAGAGATTCGATACGCCACCGGTCAGCGTGTAGTAGCCGACAAGGCGATCGCCTTCCTCGAGCATGATGGTCTCGGAGTTGGCGACGAGCTCCGGGGTAACCGCTATCGCCTCGGGTTCCCAGTTCAGAAATTCGGGCTCATAGCCCCAGTACATGGTGGAGCGTTGGGTCAGGGCGTGCAGCACTGGCGCTTCTTCCGGAGTCGCCTGCCGGATGACCAATGGCGGAATCGCATAGCGAAACATCTGCACGGTCCATTCCGGACTCGGGGTCGGCTTCTCCGCATACCATACCGCGCCCATCGCACCATAGAATGCCGCCGCATTCGGATCGGACCCGATCACCAGGTCGTCGTTTCCCAGATCTCGCGCCGTACCTACCGCATGCAGCCATAGCAGCTTGCCGCAGCCGGTTCCTATTCGGTCGATGTCCACGAACAGCTTATCCAGCAGGAGATCGCCGCCCTCCCTGGTGAATCCATAGAAGCCGACGACCCGGCCATCCTCCTCCAGAGCGTAAACCGGGTTGTCACGCACGTAGTCGTCGGGAATGACCGAGGCGCCCGGCGCCCAATCGAAGAACCCTGGTGGATACCCCCAATGGGTGGAGGACCGGTTCTGGAGGTCGGCCAACATCTGTGCTTCAGCCGGTACTGCCCGCCTGATCACCCTGATCGATGTGGGCATCACGCAATTCCTCACTTTCGCTCAAGAACTCCGGGCCGAACACGTTGACAATCTCGAACTACGGAATTACGGAGTGCCAGGACTGGCTGCAATGTCGTCTTCTCCCGAAATACTCCGCGCAAACCACCAGATGATGCCGAGAGCCAGCAACCCGAAGAACACGACCAGCACCATGGTCGAAACCGAGAGCGAATCGACCAGCAGGATCGGGAGGCAGGTCGCGGCAGCGATACCGGCCAGCAGGGCCGTCCGGTATCGGCTGGCGAATGACGCGATCGTCGCGCGATACGGCATATCCTCCCAAAGAAGGAGGGCAAGACCGGAAACCACCACGCCAGCGAGCGCGAGGAATCCTCGCGCCTCGATTCAGACCGTCCATGAGAACATCGAACACGACCGAAATGGCTTCAACATCCCGGCTCGGCGGCAAATGGTCGAGGAGGTATCGTCGTCCAATCGCTATCGCTATGAGCAACGTGGTCATCGCGATCGCCAGGCTCATCCCGGTCCATATCGTCGCCGACTTCCTGTCGGCGGAGAACACGAAGTATCCGATCAGGCTCACAAGGGCAATGACTGGAAACAGGATTCGCCATGTCAGCATGAAGTCGATCAACTGCTGGGCGTTTGCCAGCGCCGACGACTCGAAAATCACGAATGTGGTGTCGATCGCATCCGGCGAAATGCGATCCACAAAATCGAGTCCGGCCTCGCGAAGGCGATCCTCGACCCTGACGATCAGCGGCCCCAGGTCGATCACCACCTGACCGTCCACGATCTGGACGTTCTCATATTCCTCGCCTTCGAGGAGGGCAACTATATGGGGATGGGCGATCTGGATCGCTTCGTCCCAGCGCTGCTGGAACTCCGGCGACTGGATGACCCGGAGAACGGTGCGATCGATGAAATCGGTGGCGGCCGATCTTGCCAGTCCTCGCAGGAACGGATCGCTTTCATTAGTCGATTCGTTGGTTACCGCATCGGCATTGAACAATCCGACAAGCTGGTTCGTGATGTTGTTTGCAATCGCTTCCTGGATGGCGGGATCGGCTGAAAGCTCTGACATCGTTTCGACGAAGCGATCGGTGTTGAGCAGCTCGTAGGCAGCCCAATTCAGGACAAGCGAGAGCACCGCGAGCACGCTGAACAACACGATCAGGACGCGACCAACCACCCGGCGCCAACGCGGCCGGCGTGGATTGTCTATCTCGCTGGCCACTTGTTTGCCATCAGCAGTTGCCATGCCACGAGGCCTCCCCAACTAATCACGCTCAACGTCGGACCCGGATAACATCTATGGTGACGGTCAGCAGGTGGTTTGGCAAGTGTCAGGAAACGCTCTCCGAACGGCCGGACACATCCAACGGCGCGGACGGCGCTAGCTAACTCGCGGAGGAGAGTTTCGAGTGGGCGGACACAGGATCGACCACAGCCTGGTTGGTGAGATGTCCTCTCCGGTTGGCGGCCCGCTTGTTCGCCCCTACGACAAGGCGAGCTGATTACCACGGCAACGAGACGCCAGGGGACGGCGGCGATTGTGCCACCGGTCTCCTGGCGTCACTGATTCAATCGAGCTAGCAGTAGTTTCCCCAAATGAGCCCTTTCCCTGTTTTTTCACAATTCGTGCTACCATCGATTCACTTGAAGGGTTCCCAGCCAACAGCATAGTACCCACAACCACAGAGAATGCGAGGGGCAGATGTCCATCCTGCAATCAATTGCCAGCCGGGTTGGGAAATTATTCGCCCATATCGGTAGTCTCTTCGAAGAGACGCAGGTCGCACGATACATCACTGTGGCTGGATCTGGAACTGGATTCACGGTTCCTGATCCAATTGCCCCGCTGCCAATCAGTGATCGACACATTCAGGATATTCAGGCGCCCGGCCTCACCAACGGGTCTCTCCCGGTGATATTTTTCCGGACGACCCATACTGGATCTCCGTCATTCTCGGTGCGGCTAAACTCAACCAGCCTGACCCAGCACACTTTCTCAGATAAGGGCCCATACACCTGGCACGAAATCATACCCGCAGGGGCGCTAAAGCCTGCCGACAATGAACTTACCTTGGCTGTGTCGGGCGATGGGAGTGTTCGGTTTTCGGATATCGTCATCTTGTACATCTCGAACAAGCTAACGGGCCGCATTCCCTTCCCGGACCAGGTGCTTGATCCAACGTAACGTTTGTTGGTCGTCCGATTACCCAGTTCTCCAAGGAGACACTGCTGGATTCCTCGGCCAACCCATAAAGAAGGGGCGGGTAGCGCCGAACTGACGGTCGCCGACGGGAATGGGAGTTGGTTACCACGGCAACGTGACGCAAAGCGACCGGTGACAATCGTCACCGGTCGCTTTGCGTCTCTGCGGGAAAATCGTGCTAGTCGGCCACACCTTCGGCGGATTCGGCGGCGGCTTGCTGGATTTCGACGACTGCCGTTGGGGTAACTCGCCAGAACTGTCCGGATCGCTCCGCCCAGTTCTCGAGGATCGCCTTGCCCTGGGCACTGCCCGTGGCCTCGACATGACGCTCGATCAGGGCGCGAATCTCATTCGCTTCGTTGCCTTCGAACCGGCCCAGCGCGACCGACTCGGCGTTGATGCGTCCGGCGAACTCATCGTCCTGATCGAGGACCCAGGCAACACCGTTGGTCATCCCGGCGCCGAAGTTGCGGCCAGTCGGGCCGAGGATCACGGCCTGGCCGCCGGTCATGTATTCGCAACCGTGATCGCCGACGCCTTCGACGACGGTCGTTGCACCACTGTTGCGAACGGCGAATCGTTCGCCGACGAGCCCGGCGATGAACACGGATCCGCCCGTTGCGCCGTAAAGAATGGTGTTCCCGGCAATCGTCTGCGGGGTGGTGAAGGATGCGTCGCGGTCCGGGAAGATCGCGATTTCGCCGCCGCTCATGCCCTTGCCGACGTAGTCGTTCGCCTCACCTTCGAGCTTGAGGGTAAGGCCCGGCACCGCAAAGGCGCCGAAGCTCTGGCCGGCACTACCCCGGAACCGCAGGTTGACCCGGTCAAGGGGTGTCGGCGTGCTCTCGCGCAGCACCGTCATCGCTCCGGCGATCCGGGCCCCAACCGTGCGATGTCTCGGTCCTGATCGTTTCCTCGACCTCGACAGCCTTGCCTTCGGCGAGCTGTGACTCGATTCCGGCGAGGATCCGGGTGTCGAGCGTTTCGGCCGCATTGTGGTCGATCTCCACCGACTTGCGGCGAGCTTCGGGAGCGGCCGGAACCGGAAGCAGCGAGCTCAGGTTGAGCAGGCTGGCGCGGCCCTCGACCGTCCTCTGTTGCAGGAGATCGGTGCGGCCAATCAACTCTTCGATCGATCGAGCGCCGAGCGCGGCCATCCGTTCCCGGATCGCTTCTGTCAGGCGGTTGAAGTAGCCAATCACGTCCTCCGGTTTGCCGGTGAACTTGGCGCGCAGATCCTCGCGCTGGGTCGCAATCCCGGTCGGACACGTGTTGAGATGACACTGCCGGGCCATGTCGCAGCCGATGGCGACGAGGACCGAAGTCCCGAAGCCGAATTCGTCGGCCCCGAGCAGGGCAGCGGTAATCACGTCGTCCGGTGTCTTCAGGCCGCCATCGGTGCGCAGCCGAACGCGGGATCGAAGCCCGTTCATGATCAGGGTCTGCTGGGTCTCGGCCAGGCCGAGTTCCCACGGCACACCGGCGTGCTTGATCGAAGCGAGCGGCGCGGCTCCGGTGCCGCCGGAGTGACCGGCGATCAGGATGTAATCGGCGCGGGCCTTGGCAACACCGGCGGCGACCGTGCCAACTCCGGCCTCGGCGACCAGCTTGACGCCGATCTTGGCGCGTGGATTGATCTGGCGAAGGTCATAAATGAGTTGCGCCAGGTCCTCAATGCTGTAGATATCGTGATGCGGCGGCGGCGAGATCAGCGGCAAGCCAGGTACGGCATGTCGCATCCGGGCGACGAAGGCCGTGACCTTGAACCCGGGCAACTGACCGCCTTCGCCCGGCTTCGCGCCCTGGGCGATCTTGATTTCCAGTTCCTGGGCCTTGGACAGGTACTTGGCGGTGACCCCGAATCGACCGGAGGCAACCTGCTTCACCTTGTTGTGGCGAACGTCGCCGTCGTCGGTATCGTCGAACCAGTGCGGATCCTCGCCGCCTTCGCCTGAGTTCGAGCGGGCGCCGATCCGGTTCATCGCAATCGCGAGCGTCGAGTGGGCCTCGGGGCTCAGCGAGCCGAGCGACATCGCGGTGACCACGAAGCGCTTCATGATCCTCGGATGCCGGTTCCACCTCATCGAGCGGGACGGCCGAACCAAGCGGTTTCAGGTCGAGCAGGTCGCGAATGGTGCTCAGCGGCTGCTGGCGAACGAGATCGAGGTACGTATCGTAGGCGTCCTTGTCGTCGTTCTGGCTGGCCTGCTGGATTGCCTTGACGAGCGTAGGCGCGTAGCCGTGGGATTCACCGTCGCGCTTGAACTTGATCAGGCCTTCATCCGGCAAGCGCGGGGTCATCTCGGCAAACGCGGCGACATGACGGCTGCGGACATCGGCTTCGATTTCCGCAAGGCCGATACCGCCGAGCCGTGATGGCGTGCCCGTGAAGCAACGATCGACAAGTTCCTGGCTGAGACCGATCGCCTCGAAGATCTGGGCGCCTCGATAGCCGCTGGCAGTGGTGATTCCCATCTTGGAAATCACCTTCAGGAAGCCGTACTCCATCGAGTAGATGTAGTTGTGGCGAAGCTGAAGGGGCCGACTTCCTCATATCCACGCTGTCCGGCAAGCTGGGCCGAGGCTTCGAGGGCGAGGTACGGATAAACAGCGGAAGCGCCGTAGCCGATCAGGATACCGAGCTGGTGAACATCCCAGACCTCGCCCGTTTCGCAGACAATATCGATCCTGGAGCGGAGTCCTTCGCGAATCAGGTGATGCTGGACCGCGCCAACCACGAGCGACATCGGCACCACTGCGTGGTCGGCATCGAGCGCGTGATCGGTGAGGATCACGATTCCGGCGCCGTCATTCACTGCCTGTTCGACGTCAGCGACAATCCGGTCGAGTTCCGCCGCCATCGCGCCTTCGGGCTGGGCAACTTCGAAGAGGGTGCTGACTTCGGCAATCTGCAGTTGCGTGACGCCGCGGATTGCCTGCATGTCGTTGGAGGCAAGCACCACACTGCGAAGGTGAAGCAATTTGGCCTGGTCCGGGGATTCGACCAGCATGTTCTGGCGAGGACCGAGGAAGGCATCGAGCGCGAAGACCTTGCGCTCGCGCAGGGAATCGATCGGTGGATTGGTGACCTGGGCGAAGCGCTGCCGGAAGTAGGCTGTCAGGGGACGGGTCACGTCGGACAGCACCGCGAGCGGCGCATCGTCACCCATCGACCAGGTTGGTTCTTTCCGCTCGCCAGCCATCGGCGTGATGATCAGGCGGAGGTCCTCGGCGGTGTAGCCAAACGCGCGTTGACGGGCAACCACGGCGGGATCCGTTTTGGTGAGGGCGGCCCGTGTCTTGGCATCGGCATCGGCTGGCACGATCGATGGCTCATCTGGTTCGGGAAGTGTTTCGAGCGTGACCCGGTTCTCGTTGAGCCATTCCGCGTACGGGGAGCGGGTGATGATCTCGCCCTTGATCTCGTCGTTGTGGAGCACGACACCGCGCTCGGTATCGACCAGCACCATCTGGCCCGGGCCGAGTCGCCCCTTCTCGACGATCGTCGACGGATCGATCGCGACGGTTCCTGCTTCCGAGCCGGCCACGAACCACCCATCGGAGGTGATCGCATAGCGCATTGGGCGAAGCCCATTGCGGTCGAGCGTCGCGCCGGCCACCACGCCATCGCTGAACCCGAGCGCCGCCGGACCGTCCCATTGCTCCACCAGCCCGGCGTGGAAGTCGTAGAAAGCGCGACGCTCCGGCGCCATATCCTCGAGTTGCTCCCACGGTTCCGGCACGCACATCATCAGCGCGTGCGGGAATGAGCGACCGCTGTGGCGAATCAGCTCGATCGCATTGTCGAGGCTGAGCGAGTCGCTTCCGGCCATCGAAACGACCGGCTTAAGGTCATCCGAGGGCGTGCCATCGGCGAGCGCCAGCGACGGGGTGCGGGCCTCCATCCACAGGCGGTTGCCCTGGATCGTGTTGATCTCGCCGTTGTGGGCGATCTGGCGGAACGGTTGGGCAAGGCCCCAGGTCGGGAACGTATTCGTGCTGTAACGCTGATGGAAGAGCGCGATCGCGCTGGTCACTGCCGGGTTCTGGAGATCGACAAAGAAGGCCGCCAGGTCTTCCGGCAGGCAAAAGCCCTTGTAGATGATGGTTCGCGCCGAACACGAGGCGATGAAGAGGTCCGCTTCGGTCAGGCCAACCCCGGCGGCGGCGCGCTCGATCGCGCGGCGACCGAGCATCAGGTTCCGCTCGAAGGTGTCGAGGTCCTGATCGGCGTTACGCCTGATCAGGACCTGGGCGACCTCGGGACGTGTCGCGAGGGCTGTCGGGCCGAGTACATCCGGTTTCACCGGCACATCGCGCCACAGGATGACGTCGAGGTCGCTTTGGGCAAGAGTCGAAGCGATCACATCGCGGGCGACCTGCTGGCCTGGCGGGATCCTGCGGCAGGAAAATCATGGCTACGCCATAATCTCCGGCGGCGAGTCCGGTGGCGCCAGCCGCCTCCAGTTCCGGACCGAACAGCCCGTGGGGAATCTGGATCAGCAGCCCGGCGCCATCGCCCGTTCGGGCATCGGCTCCAACCCCACCGCGATGGGTCAGATTGACCAGGCCAGCGAGCGCCTTCTCCACAATATCGCGGGAAGGCCGCCCCTTGATATCCACGACAAGACCCACGCCGCAGGAGTCGTGCTCGTAGGCGGGTGAGTAGAGCGGGGCCGCCTGGAGGGCCGGCTGATGGGTAGTCGCGGAATGCTGAATCATTGGCGTTCCTTCATATAATTGAGTGATCGAGGTCAATACAGGTTTCCGCATGACCTGACGCGATGGGCGTTGACACCCGGTTACGAACTATTGAGGATCGATTGCCGCCAGGCGGAATCGGGGAAATTGTGAACAATCGCACAATGTTTGGGGTCAAATAGTAGTGGGGGATGGGTGCTCAGCAAACAGCGCGTGAACGTTCCAACCAAAGACGAACAAGATCCACTCCATTGTGGGGACCTTAATTCTATGGAGATGGTGAGGTAAGTGACAGGTACAGAACGCCAAGAATAGGGTCTATCGTATTTAGACGTTGTGCCCAAACTGCTTCGGGAATGCACAATTGGAAGACGTCGAAAAACTCCCGTCACGACGGCGATCTGTAAACCAGGTATTCGAAACCCAAACGTGGCGACGCGAGTTTTCCGCGCCGTTTCTGGTTCAATTTGCACAAAAACACGATGAGCGGCGGTATGGCGAACATGCCACAGTTCAATTGTTCGATTTGGATTCTTCGCACATATTGTTCACAATGTCACAAGCAAACGGGTTCCACGTCAATGAGGCAACCCGCATTCGAGCACAGGAGCATGTGAATGACCGGGTTCAACTACGATGCCTTGCCGACCATTCCCGAGCCGGAAGCGATCGAAGAGGCACTGGCTCGGATCGCCGAGAACAACGTGGCCCTGGTGGATCTCCAGTTCAGCGACATCACGGGCGGCATGAAAGCGCTCACCATTCCCGACGAATCTGGTCGAACGCACCTTCCGCCAGGGTTACCGGTTCGATGGCGCGGCGATGGCCGGGGGCCTCGCCAAGTCGAGCTCGATTTGTACCTGGCGCCCGATCCCTCCACGCTGGCAGTGATTCCGCCCCGCGAGAATGAGCCCCGCCGCGCCCAACTCTTCTGTTGGGTGGTTCGCCGCGATGGCCAACCGTTTGCTGGCGATCCTCGCTCCACCCTCCAGGCGCAACTCAAGAAGTCAGCCGCCGCGGGATTCGACTACCAGGTCGGAATCGAGATGGAGTTCTACCTGTTGGCCCGCGAGCAACCAGACCGACTCCCGGCTCTTGCCAGCGATGCGATGGCGCCGGCTATTTCGATGTCGGCGAGGATGTCCTCTCCGGCACGCGAGACGAAATCATCGCCACCCTCCAGGCGATGAACATCGGGGTCGGTGGCGCCCACCATGAAACGGGTCCCGGGCAGCAGGAACTCGATCTCCTTCACGCGGGCGGCATTCGGCTGGCCGACCAGATCATCACGACCCGGCAAGTGATCCGCTCGGTCGCCCAGCGTCGCGGATTGCGGGTGACGTTCATGGCCAAACCGTTCCCCGATGCACCCGGTTCGGGGATGCACCTCTTCCAGCGCCTGATGTCGTACCCGGGCGGTCTTGATCTGCTTACCGACTCCGACTCCGGCGATGGCATCTCGACGATGGCGCGTCATTTCATTGGAGGGCAACTCGCGCACGCCCAGGGTATGAGTGCCGATCCTCTGCACGACGGTAAATTCCTACAAACGACTCGCGGATGGTCACCGCGCGCCACGCCATGCAACGTGGGCCCGGGTCAGCCAGGCCTCGCTGATCCGTGTGCCCTCGTTCACGCCGGCACCGCCGCAGACCTTGAACTGCGCAGTCCCGATGCAATGACCAATCCCTACCTGGCAATGGCCGTGGCGCTCGGCTCCGCGCTTGACGGCATCCGTAATGGCGAAGAGCCGAGTGCACCGTTGGACGAAAACCTCGTGGCCTACGACGACGACGAGCTCAATCGCCTTGGGGTCACGCCCTTGCCAACAACCCTTGGAGAGGCGTCTGGATGCGCTGGCAGCCGACGACGTGATCCGGGAATCGCTGGGCAGCTATATCTTCGACCAACTGCTCACCGTCAAACGCGCGGAATGGATCGATTACAGGCGTCACGTGAGTCCATGGGAGCATTTGCGTTATGGCGACCTTTGATCTCGAACGTCGGCAGGTGTACCGGAGCCGGCACCAGTGAGCTCTTCCGCCGACCGCTCTCTCGCCACGATTTCCGTGCTCGACGTGCTGCACCAGGCCCTACCCGACGGCGCCAAGGTGGTGGCCGGCAGCGCGGGTCTCCATCGCGAGGTTACCTGGGCGTCGCGCTTGCGGCCGGCGCCACCAGCCTTCGAGCACCTGTCCGGTGGCGAGCTTGTGTTGCTCCCGCCCAATGTGCTGGAGCTACTCGACGATCAGCTTTCCCTGGAGGATGCAATACTCCAGCTGGCGTCATTCGGGGTCGCCGCGATTGCGTTGACCGGACTCACGTCGTCGCGGGCCCGCAAGGCGGCCGACGACACCAGCATTCCGCTGATCGTGCTTCCCGAAAGCGCCGAGTTCGGCGTGCTGGAACGGGCCACCTCCCGCTACATCTCCGAGCGTCGGCGCGAAATCCTGCGCCGTGGCCAGGAAGCCGGTCGCCAGTTGATGGAATTGGCGATCGCGGGCGAGCCGTTACCCGAACTCGCCCGTGAACTCAACGAGATTTCCGGCCGGGCTGTCGCCTTCGAGGGTCGCGATGGCCGGTTGCTTACATTCCAGCCGGGCGAATCCGGTCTCGCGAGCGACACAGTCGAGACTTTCATGGCCGAGACCCGGAATGCGGTATTCGGGTGGCTACGTACGGTGGCGGCGTCGAGTTCCGCCGAACCACCTTCCACGATGTATCCGACGCGTGGCGCCTGGCTAAGGATCGTGTCGCCCGTGAGCGGTCGGGAGGGGTTGCTCGGGAGCGTCTCGCTGTTCGTTCCCACCGGCGAGGAGAGTGCGGATGACGGTATCCTGGCCTCTCGCGGGGCGGCCGCGTGCGCGGTCACGCTGACCCGGGAGCAGGCCGCCGCCGGTGCTCGACGCGAAATCGAGATCAACGTGCTCGACGAGATTCTCGACGGAGCCCTGCGCAGCGAAGTTTCCCTGTTGCAGCAGATCAAGCGACTCGGTCACGACCTGACCAGGTCATATTGCACGATCATCGCCCGTGTCGATCCAACTGCGGGCACTCCGGCCCGCGCGCGCGACGGACGCTGGTCCGCCCTCGAAGAGGGTCTCCATCGCGCGGCGCGGACTCGCCATGCCCGTATCCTGTGGCGTGTGCGGAACACCAGCGCCGAAATTGTGTGGCCGGTAGCGGACGAATCCGAACTGGAAGCGATCATCAAGGAAGTCCACGACGACCTGAACAATGCGCTGTCCGCCAATGGCTCGTCGGAAGTCGTCTCGATCGGTGTTGGCCGGATTCGATCCGGGCTGGATGGGATCCGCCACTCGCACCAGAACGCGCGCCAGGCACTCACGATTGGGCGCCGCCTGCACGGTACGGGAAGTGTGACCTATTTCGAGAAGCTGGGTGTCTACCGCCTGATCTACGCCGCCGAGAACCTGCCAGAACTTGCCACCTTCCAGGAGGAGGCGCTGGGTGTACTGATCGAATACGATCGCGGTCACGGCGCCGGACTGATCAAAACGCTGGAGGCATTCTTCGCCGCGAATTGCAGCCCCAAGGAAGCAGCCACAATGCTGCACGTTCACCGCAATACCGTCCTCTATCGACTGGAGCGGATCGCCGAAATCACTGGTCTCGATCTGAACGCCTCAGATGTCCGCCTCCGGCTGCATCTGGCTCTGCACGTCCGACTGGCACTCTCTGCTTAGCCCCATTAGCCCCAACCGGCATGAATCATCCGCTTTTGCCAAAAATCTGATATGCTGCCATATCAATACTAAATATTTGTCCAAGGATGACCCATGCCGCTCCTCTACGAACGCTTGCGAGCCTACCTGCTCGACGAGATCCGCTCTGGGCGATTCGGTCCGGGCGATCGCATCCCGTCAGAGCTTGCGCTGGCCGAACAGTTCAATGTGAGTCGCATCACCTCCAAGAAGGCACTCGAAACCCTGGAGCAGGACGGCCTGATCGTTCGGTTCCGGGGCAAGGGTTCATTCGTGGCGGATGGTCACGGCGGTATCGTTACGCCAACCGCAAGTCCGAATGGGAACGCCGCCCACCAGTTGACCGCCCGCAAGAACCTGACGGTGCCGACGCTCGGATTCGTCCTGCCAAACATGTCCGACGTGTTCGGGACCCGGATGCTGGCTGCTGTCGAGGAACGCTGCTCGGAACTCGGCTATAGCCTCGTCCTCAAACGTACCTATGGCAAGCGCGAAGTGGAAGACAGCGCGATCTCGCGGCTCGTCGAACTCGGGGTGCGAGGATTGATCGTGTTCCCGATTCATGGCGAGTTCTACAACGACGCCCTGCTGCGGGTCGTCCTCGATGGCTATCCGGTCGTGCTCGTCGATCGCTACCTTAAGGGGATCGCCGTCAATTCGGTCGGCACCGACAATTACGAGGCATGCCGGACGTTAACCAAATTGCTGATCGAACGTGGGCATCGCCGAATCGGCTTCTTCTCGCTGCCCCCGGAGCGAACATCGAGCATCGAGGATCGACGGCGCGGATTCGGATCGGCATTGCGAGAAGCCGGCTTGCCGTACGACCGGACCAATCTCTGCATGAACCTGTTCTGCACGTTGCCAGACGAGATCCTGCCGGAATCGATTGCCGCCGATCGCCAACGAGTGAACGCCTATCTCGACGTCAATCCCGACGTCACTGCATTCGTGGCCTGCGAATACCCGCTCGCCGTGATCATCGAGCAGGTTTTGATCGAGCGTGGCCGCGCTGATCTTGTCTCCAACATCACGTGCTTCGATGCCGCGGATACGCTGTTCGATCCAGCGCGGTTCACGCATGTGCATCAGGATGAAACACTCATTGGCAAAACGGCGGTGGACCTGCTCACCGGTCAAATCGCGAACCCGAACCGAACACCCAGGATCAGCATTCCCTACGCGGTCGTGATGAAGGAATGACGGGTTCCGGCGCAGGGTTGCCAACCTGTTCCTCTTGATGGGGCGGCGTTGATGTTTCACCGACTGGTGTAGTGTTGCGTCCAGCGGGCGACCCAGTCGACTCCGCTTCCCCATCTGAATTGGGTAGGGCTGCGGAGCTTGCTCCGCCCTCTCCGGCACAGTCCGTCAAATGTCATTCCGCCGAGAGCGCAGCGACCTGAGGCAGCGCAGCGGTATCTCCTGCCGCAGCAGCCCAAAGAGATAGAAATCTTTGCATTCATTTTTGCTTTAAGGTTGCATCCCTCTCCTGAGCACGGGCGGACACAAGGTTCGCAGCCCTACCCGGGTTCGTTCTTGGAGCGCACAGGGCGATTTTCCGGTGGGACCGAGAGGGGGTGAATTCGCGACGCTACCCAGCGAGCCAGCCAAGGGTTCCCCTACATGATTCGCTGTGAATTATCCGAGCACGTCCGTCGTCATCGCGGCGACGCGCTCAATCGCCCGCGACAGATTCGCCTCCGAATTTGCGTACGACAACCGGATATACCCCTCACCGGCATCACCGAACGAGGTGCCGGCGATCCCGGCCACGCCGTACTCCTCAAGCAGGCGGTCGGCAAACTCCTTGCTGGAGAGCCCGGTTGCCGTGACGTTCGGGAAGGCGTAGAAGGCGCCCTTCGGCATCACGCAGGAAATGCCTTCGATGTCGTTGAGTCCGGTCACGATCAAGTCCCGCCGCGAACGGAACGCTTCGCGGAACTCGGCCACGCGATCCTGCGGGCCGGTGAGCGCTTCGAGCCCGGCGCGCTGGACGGCGACCGATGTGCAGGAGATGCTGTTGACCGCCAGCCGGGTAATCGCCGGAACGAGCTCCTTCGGGAAAATGCCGTAGCCTAGCCGCCAACCCGTCATCGCGTAGGTCTTCGAGAACCCGTCGAGAATCACGGTCCGCTCCGCCATGCCGGGAAATGTCGCGATCGAGGTGTGTTCACCATCGTAGATCAACTCGGCATAGATCTCGTCGGCCATCACGATCAGGTCATGCTCGACCGCCAACTGCGCAATCCGTTCGAGTTGTTCCTTGCTAAGAACGCCACCGGTCGGGTTCGCCGGGCTGTTGATGATCAGGAGCCGGGTCTTGTCGTTGATCAAGCTTTCGAGTTCATCGACGTCGAGACCAAATCCGTTTTCCTCGCGGAGTGGGATCGGGACGGCCGTCGCCCCGGTGAAATCGATCATTGACTTGTAGATCGGGAAACCGGGGTCGGGGAAGATCGCCTCATCGCCAGCCTGGAGCAGCGCCAGGATCAGGAAAAACATGACCGGCTTGCCACCCGGCGTGACCACGACCTGATCCGGTGTGTAGTTCAGGTTCCGCGAGCCGTTGATGTAGGTCGTGATCGCCTGCCGAAGCTCGGCGTCTCCAGCGGTCGGACCGTAATGGGTCCAACCGGACTGCAACGCCTCGACACCGGCCCCGATCACATTCGACGGCGTGTCGAAATCGGGTTCGCCCACCTCGAGGTGAATAACATCCTTGCCCTGGGCCTCAAGCGCGCGGGCGCGCACGAGGACATCGAAGGCGGTTTCCGTGCCGAGGCGGCTCATTCTCTCCGCGAAACGAACTGACATGCTCCGGTTCCCCTCATTGCTTCAACGACGGCGATGCTGCATTCCACCAACTGACCATGAATGGTTGCTGCCGCTGAGCATGCCACACCACGGCGAATCGCGGCAGTCCACGCGTCGGCTTTCGTCACGTCCAATTCGGCCCGATTTGTCAATTCGACCGGAATGGAGCGAAGTGGAGAAAACGCATTCATTCCGCTGGAACTTCATCGTATCACCCGGTCGCGGCAAGAGCGGCGCATCCAGCAGGGCAGCTCCGGCTCCCTTGACCGTCTCAGGGGTCCGGTCGAAACGGCACAGGGAAGCCGCATTTCATGCGATCACGCTTCATTTGGTCATAGCGCAGCTGGACCGTTTATTGTATACAGATACGCAATCGTTCAGATAGCCGTGCGATCTGCCTGGGTAATTCCGGTTGCCTTTGCCGGTGGCGTTGTCGATCGCCCAGGGTCGCGTTGTGTGGCATCGAGGAACTCGAAGCGAGGAGCCAGGGCATGAGCCAGGACCCAACCGAAAAGGGTCGACCGTCGTCGCAGATCGTGCGGAGAAATCTCGGCTCCGATGTGTACAGCATCATGTGGGATCGCATACTGTCGCGCGACCTGCAACCGAGCGAAAAGCTCTCCGACCTTCGCCTGAGCGAGGAACTCGGGGTCAGCCGAACACCCGTGAGGGAAGCACTGCATCGACTGGTTCAGGACGGTGTGGTGATTTACTCCCCCAATCGGGGTTTCTTCGTCGCCTCGTTTTCGGCTGCCGACATTGCCGAAATCTTCGATCTGCGGGCCGTGCTGGAGGCGCTGGCCCTGAGAACGGTGGCGGCGAAAATGGAGCCTGAGGAATATCGCTGGGCCCGCAGTGAACTGGATCGACTGGAGGTACTCATTCAGGAAGCCGACACCAGTGACGCGCGCCACGACGCGGCGGCCGCCTTCCTCGCCGTCGACCAGGGGTTTCATCAATGGTTGATCGAGGGCTCCCAGAATCAGCGTCTGATCAATATCGTCAATGGATTGTGGGCACAGATATCGGTGTTCCAGCGTGCGGGCACGCACATTCCGGGCTGGATGGATATCGCGCTCGAGCAACACAAACAGGTCATCGATCTCCTGATCGCTGGCAAGAATGAGGAAGCGGCGGTTGCGCTGGAAAATCACATCCTGGACATGAAGGCGAGGGTTCTGGCGGACATCGCGCCCACCCTGGCCTTTGACAAGGACCTGGAGGTCGCGATCTCATGAGCCAGCCTGCGGAGAGGTGGGAGTAGTTCCACCTGTCGCCAGGGCGCCCTATGTACTGGGTCAGGTAGACTGGGAACTGGTGATGAAAATCGGAGTTGCGGGCAACTTCATGACAGATGAAGCGACCTTCTTGTATGCCGTGACACAGGATTGCCTGTTAGGGGTGAAGCACTGTGGAGCCTGAATCCTGGGACCATCTGTGGCGTCCGATTGAGGACCCTGCCGAAGTAGGCACGCTTTTCGCGCACTATCCAGGCATCTGGTGCATTGCCGGAGGCTGGGCAATCGATCTCTACACGGGTGAACAGTCGCGGCCGCATGAGGACGTCGACATGGTGGTAGCCCGTTCCGACCTCCCGTTGCTTCACGCATCTTTCCCGCAATGGACGCTGGTGGCTGCGCACGGGAAGCTGACTCCTTGGAGCGCTGGCGAACCACTCCCCGATGGTGCGCACGACATCTGGTGCAAACGCGCTGATGGATTCTTCGAAGCTCAGTTCATGGTGTCCGAATTCACCGATACGGAGTGGGTGTTCCGGCGGGATGCACGTGTTCGCGGACCGAAGGCCGACATGATCACCACCTCGCGCTCCGGCCTGCCGATCATGGCGCCGGAAATCCAGCTGCTGTACAAATCCGCGCCGGGCCGACGCCCGAAGGACGAACACGACTTTGCCAACGTCCTGCCGCATCTCCCTGTCGCCAAACGGGAATGGCTCGCCTCCAATATTGAGCTGCTGTATAGCGACCATCCGTGGCTGCCAGCCCTACGCGACGTGCGGTGAAAGTCGAACGCAGATAGCGCATGAGCGATGCATGGAGCACGGGCGGAGCAAGCTCCGCAACCCTACCAATTTGCAGGGTCGGACAAGGTTGCGTATCCAGCGGGGCGACCTGGCGCTTGTCCAGAACGCAGCGTGGGCAGCGAAGCGAGTCCGCCCGCACCATTGGCCAAATCCGGACCGGCCAGTTCGAGTGATGAACCCCCAATTGACGCTGTTCTCGCGGTGCTGCATGATCGGTCGATGACGCACTCCCCACGTCCTTCCCGTCGCGATGTGCTGCGAGGCTACCTTGTGTTGCCGCACGCCGTGCCCATCATCGTGGTGATGATCGCGACGGCTGCATTTGCCCTCATCGCGGCGGGTGGCTGGCCGGGACTCGGGCCGATGACCTGGCTGCTGGGTGCGATGTTTGGTGGACAACTCGCGATCGGCGCGATCAACGAGCTTGTCGATGCCGATCTGGATGCGGTGTCGAAGCCGGACAAGCCGATTCCGGCTGGTCTGGTATCAAGGGATGGCGCATGGGCCGTGGCGATCCTCGGCCTGATCCTGATGACGATATTCAGCTTGCAATTCAACGTCACGGTGTTCCTCGTTTGCGCCCTCGGCACCGGGGTCGGCATTGCCTACAGTCTGTGGTTCAAGCGGACGATCTGGTCATGGATACCATACCTGGTCGCCTTGCCGCTCCTGCCGATCTGGGTCTGGATCGCCCTGAGTTCGGTAGAACCCGGTCTCTTCGCGATCTACCCGATTGGGGCGGCGGCGGTGATTGCCGTCCAGCTCGCGCAATCGTTGCCGGATGTCGATGCCGATCGATCTGCCCAGGTCCGGACGCTGGCAGTGATGCTCGGGGAGGACAATGCGCGTCGTACCTGCTGGAGTGCGATGATCCTGGCCGCGTTATTGGCCGCTGCGCTTGCTCCCTGGTTGACCAGTCACGCCGGGTATGTCTGGATCGCGGCAATCGTCGCCGGCAGTCTGGTCGGCCTGAATGCATTGATTTGGGCAAGAAATGCGCGGTCAGGAGAGATGGCCTGTTTCCCCTGCATTGCGATTGGTGCGGCGACGCTCGGCATCGGCTGGACGGCGGCTCTGTTCACTTGATGTTCGTTTCGGATGGGTCGATAGAGGTTATCAGGGACCGTCTTCAAGGGAATGGCGTCGGGCTGCGTCCAGCGGGGTGACCTTGTGTCCGCCCGCGTGAAAGGCTGGCATGGTCCTGCTTCGCCCGCAATGACTGGCCGTCACATCCAGCGGGGCAGGGCGGCCACTACCTGGGTTGTTGAAGAGCTGGGGCGGATTTGAGGGCAACACGGCTCGCTGCGGCGAAGAGATATCGCTACGCTGCCTCTAGTCGCCTGTGCTTCCTGACGGAATGACAATTACGGGTTCGGCGCTGCGTTTGGGCCAGCACCGTATACTTGCCCTCTCAGCCAGGAGCAAGCAGCGCGTGTCGCATCCAGTCCAAACCTCTCGCGGTTCAGGAAGACACCTCTTTTCCCCTCTGCCACGGAGCGACCAGGCGGAGCTGATGGATGGCGAGATCCATGACGCTGCGGAACTCGCCGAAAACTTTCGCGACATCCACCGCGTGAACCAGCTTCTCGGCGGCACGTCGGTGATCCTGAAGCACCTACCGTCCCTGATCCCGGCATCCGGTTCCAGCGAGCCGGTCACGATCCTCGATCTCGCCACGGGTTGCGGCGATATCCCACTGGCCATTTCGCGATGGGCCAAACGGCGTAACCAGCCTGTGTGCATCGTCGCCAGCGATGTCTCGCCTTCTATCCTGGAACTGGCCCGGGAATACACGGCAGGTATCCCGGATATTACGATCGAGCGCTACGACGCGCGATCCGTTCCGCTTCCGGACACGAGCTTCGATGTTGTGCTCTGTTCACTGTCTCTCCATCATTTTTCACCAGTGGATGCCGTTCAGGTTCTCCATCAGATGGACCGGCTCGCACGCAGGGGGTTCATCCTCAACGATCTCCATCGCAGCCGCCTCGGGTTCGGTGCGGCGTGGATCGCCTCGCGGCTGACGACCCGCAACCGGCTCACCCGCAACGATGCCCCACTCTCCGTCCGCCGTGCCTACACCCCGGCGGAGCTTGACGGGTTGCTTCGTCACGCCGGGATCGACAACGCGACGATCACGACGCATATGTGGTTCCGAATGGCCGCCGTCAGGAATGGCAGGTCCAACCATGCCTGATGCCGAAGCGATCGTCGTTGGTGGGGGACCGGCAGGGAGTGCGCTGGCAACCTCACTCGCGGAAGCGGGTCACCGCGTGCTGCTCCTGGACAAGGCGAGTTTCCCGCGCCACAAGGCGTGCTCCGAGTACATCAACCCGGCGGCAGCCGAGTTGCTCGGCAAAATGGGAGTCCTCGACGAGGTGATTCTGGCCGGGGCCCACCGGATGGATGCAATGATCGTTCATGCTCCGAACGGGCACATGTTCACGGCCAATTTCGCGAAGGCGGATCCCGGCCGCGCGGCATTGGGCCTGTCTCGCTACCGCCTGGATCATCTCCTTCTCGAACGCGCGAAGGCAGCCGGAGTCGAAGTTTGCGAACGCGCCCACGTTCGGGAAGTCGTCCAGCAACGAGGCCGCGTCGTCGGTGTCGAGGCCACGATCAACGGGTCCCGCGAACTGCTCCGGTCGCCGCTGGTGATCGGCGCCGATGGCCACAATTCGGTGATCGGGCGCGGATTGGAGCTGGATGTTCCCCTGCGCTGGCCACGGAAGACAGGATTCGTCGCGCACTACCGGGGTGTCCGCGACCTCGGCATGTTTGGGGAAATGCATGTTGGTCGTCAAGCGTACGTTGGATTGGCGCCGCTGGA
Source organism: uncultured Chloroflexia bacterium (assembly GCA_963763125.1). Lineage (GTDB taxonomy): Bacteria > Chloroflexota > Chloroflexia > Thermomicrobiales > UBA6265 > JACCYX01. The sequence continues at coordinate 1,975,958 of CAVXMV010000005.1, read as the reverse complement.
AGACGGGCTGACCAATGTTGCGGTGGTCGCCAACGTGCGCGCAGTAGAAGCCCGAACCGGATCGATCGACGAGTTCTTTTCCGCTTCACTGCGGTCGATTCCGGCCGTCGCGCGCAAGCTGGATGGCGCCGAGCAGGTCGGTGGCATTCGCGGAGTCGGCTCGATGGCGCGTCGCGCTCGCCGAACCATAGGGGACGGCTTCCTCCTGGTCGGCGATGCAGCGTCGTTCCTCGATCCCTTTACCGGTGAGGGCATATACGAGGCGTTGCGCGGGGCGGCGATCGCGGCACCGGTAGCACATGCCGCACTCACCTCAGGAGACACCTCAGCCGCCGCTCTCGACGGTTACCGTATCGCCCGGCGACGCACGTTCACCGCCAAGCGCGAAGTCTGCTGGATCGTCCAGGGCTTCATCAATATGCCACCGCTGATGAACTACGTCACCGACCGTCTGGCCCAGCGCGAGGAGCTTGGGCTGACGTTGAGTGGTGTGCTTGGCAACTTCCGGCCCGCCACTGATGCCCTCTCTCCCATTTTCCTGGCGCGACTGTTGCGCCCATAGTGAAGGACTGGTCAACGCATGCAGACGGCCAACACAGTCGAGATGGCAGGATCCCTGGACAGGATCGTGGCGCTCGCCGCGGACATCGAGCGCTGGCCGGTGATCCTTCCCCACTACCGCTGGGTCACGCTGCTTGAAGGCGGCGGTGACCACAAAACGGTCGAGATGGCGGCCCGGCGTGGGCGGATTCCAGTCAAGTGGCGGGCAGTGCAGGATATCGAGCGAAATGGGCCTATACCCGTGATCCGGTTTCGCCATATCGGCGGGGTAACGAAGGGAATGATCGTCGCCTGGACCTTCGAACCCGATTCGACTGGGGTCAAGGTCCGGATTGACCACGACTTTGCGCCACCGTGGCCGCTAGTCGGCGGCGTTATCGCGGATCACATCATCGGTCCCCATTTCGTGGCCGCGATTGCCGGTAAAACGCTCGCCACGATCAAGGCCATCGTCGAAAACCGCGACCCACGATTCGATCCAGACGGAAGGCCACGAGCTTGAAGCAACGCGTAGCAATCACCGGGATCGGCGCGATCACGCCAATCGGGACTGGTGTCGAAGTGCTCTGGGAAGGTGTTCGCGCCGGCACGTCGGCGGTTCGCACGATCACGCGCTTCGACCCGTCCCATTTCTCGAGCCAGGTGGCTGCTGAGGTCGACTTCGATCCGCTGGACCATTTACCCGCCAAACGAGCAAGGCGACTCGACCGGTTCTCACAGTTCGCACTCGTCTGCGCCAGGATGGCGCTGGAAGATGCCGACCTGACCCCGGCCGATGCGGCCAGCTCGGGTGCTGGCGTCTACGTCGGGTCGGCTCTGGGTGGCGTCGCCTTCGGAGAAGAGCAACACGAGTCCTACGTCCGCAGTGGACCGGGGAAGGTCAATCCGCTGCTTGCGCTCTCGGTTTTTGGTGGGGCAGCCTCCTCGAATATCGCGATCGAGCTCGGGCTGCACGGCCCTTCGCTCAGCAACGGCAATTCCTGCGCGGCAGGGATGATCGCGATCGGTGAAGCGGCCCGGTTGATCGAGGATGGACGCGTGGCCGTGATGCTTGCCGGAGGTGCCGAAGCGCCACTCGCGCCGCTCACATTTGGCGCATTCGCGATGATTCGTGTGCTAAGCACGCGCAACGAGGACCCCGGAACTGCCAGCCGGCCGTTCGATAAGGGTCGCGATGGATTCGTGATTGCCGAAGGCGGCTGTGTGCTGGTGCTCGAATCGTTCGCCCACGCCCTGGCGCGAGGAGCGCATATCTACGCCGAGCTCGATTGGCTATGGCACCACGATGGACGCTCACCACATGACGGCGCCGCATCCGGAGGGCATCCATGCCGCGGGCGCAATGAGCGCGGCGCTCTGCAGCGCCGGATTGCCGCCAGAGGCGATTGACTACGTGAATGCGCACGGTTCGTCGACCGTGCTCAACGATTCAACCGAGTGCCGCGCGATCCGGCTCGCATTGGGCGAGCATGCAGGACGCATCCCGATCAGCGGCACGAAAGGGATGCACGGTCACGCGCTCGGCGCGACCGGGGCGATGGAAACCGCGATCTGCGCGCTCGCCCTGGAACGAGGTTACCTGCCGGGCACCGCCAACCTGGTTGACAAGGATTCGGACTGCGACCTCGACGTGATCGGTCCTGGTGGCCGCGAATGCCGGATTGCTCACCTGCTCAACAATGCGTTCGGATTCGGCGGGATCAACGCCAGCCTGGCGATGAGGGCCGTGTAGCAGATGGTACTAGAAGACCCGCGCGCTTCGATTTTTTACGGGGATCCCCTGTGGATTCCCGTAGATTCAGCGGGGCGAATTTCTCCGCCCCGGGATTGGAGCTTATCAACGGCACAGCTTCGGGGTGCAATGGGTCCACAGCTCTACCCAGTTCTCTTCGGTCAACATTGTGGCAATCCGCTACGCTCGGAACGCCAGGGCCACCGTGTGTGGATTCGGGTACCGGAATTCCAGCACGAGTCGGACCGATGATCATCGTGCAACGGTTGCTCGAGACGTTCGAATGACCGGATCCCAAGCAGCGTCTCCATAATCTCGGCCATGCCATCTGCACCCTTCTGGCCCCTCGATCACCACCTCATGCAGGAATTCGGAGCCATCTCCCGTGGGTTCGGCAAAGATGATGCCGGACCGATCATGGTCCACCCATAGCTTGCGCATCGACTCCAGAACGATCGCACCCTCAGCTCCGCTACTATCCTGATAGGTGAACGCAAATGGTTCGTTGTTCATTGCAAGGTCCCCTGTCCCGACGCATGTACGTACATCTTCTGTAGGTGACCAGAATAGAACATGCGTTCGCTTTTGGCAAGGGGTGTATCCCATCTATCAGCGGGATCCTGAACGTCTTCTTTTGAGCGCTCCATTGGATGAGGATGCCCACCGACGCCATCGGCATCGGGACGGAAATCCTCGCCTACAAATCGCAACACAAAGCCATGCGTTATGACCAGCCAGTTGCCAGTTTAGAACGCATGTTCTATACTTTGTGTGTATGGCGGGACGGAATCGTCGGATTGGGGCGCAAGAGTTTCTATCGCGTTGACTAGTTGTCGATACGTCTCGAACGCAATAATTATGAAACGTTGGAGGTCAGGCAATGGCAATTGAATGGTGGCCTCTGCCAGATGGCCAAAAGATCGGCGACGAGCGTGCAGTTGAGCTTGCGGCGTATGTCCGCGAACGCGCAGTCCCTGTCGTGGAAATCGCCAAGGTGTACTTGCGGCAACGAAATTCGGGCGAAGAGATTCGGGTGTCCGAGTCGAGGGCGCGTGTCCTGGCGAAGCAGGCACTCACCTCACAGATGACCGAAATCCCAATCGCGACCGTAACGGCAGGCACCGGCAGCACCGCACACGTCGTGCGGATCGGGCTTGAGCGCACAGGTCGAATCACCGCTCACCTCTCCAGGAAGTCGGACCCGGTCATGCGATCCGTGAGCGTCTAGCTCGTCGATTCCCCTCCAGGGCTCGTCGTGTGGGACATTCGCGGGATTACCGGTCCCGCCCCGGTTGAGACGCGCCCTGCACCTTCCCCATCGTCCATGACGCCAATCACGGTGATTGGCCGCCACCAGAGCGGCCACAACCAGGCGTCGTCATGGGTCGATGGGGATTTGTTCATTCAGGAATCACGAGTGCTATTCACGAATTCCGTTGAGTTGTATACAATTTGTGGGCATGGAACGAGGCAACCGATGTTCGCCACTGGCGAAGATCCAGCAGGAAGATACTGCGGCGCCGTCTCATTCCCCGGCATGACAGTTCACGCGCGCGCGACAGGGGAATCATCGAGCCTCCCCTGCACGTTGTGGTTGAAGGAGACCTGGTGTTCAATCTGGACGGAAAGACGGCGTTGATAACGGGAGCTGGGTCCGGGATTGGGCGCGAGATTGCGCTCCTCTTCGCGAAACAGGGCGCCACCATCGCGGTCGCTGACATCAATGAGCCTGGCCGCGCCGGGGTCACCGATGAGATCACCGCCGCCGGGGGCAACGCCTTCCCGCTCGCACTCGATGTAACGGACCTCGATGCCGCCAACGCGGCGGTGGCCGAGATCGTGTCCACGACTGGCCAACTCGACATCCTGGTCAACAATGCCGGTATTGGCATGGTCGGGAACCTGGTCGAAACCGGACCGGACGATTTCGCGCGGCTGGTTGCGGTCAACATCTACGGTGTTTACAACTGCTCGCTGGCCGCCGTGAACCAGATGCTGGCCCAGGATCCGAAGGGCGGCACAATCGTCAACATCGCCTCGATCGCCGGTCAGGTTGCGGTGTCGCGCCGCTTTGCCTATTGCACGACCAAGGCAGCCGTGATTTCCATGACCCAATCGACGGCGATGGATTTCGTGGACCAGGGGATTCGCTGCAACTGCATTTGCCCGGGAACGGTCGAGAGTCCATTCGTGGAAGGCTATTTGCAGAAGTATCATGCGGGAGAAATCGAGGAAACGCGGGCCCAGCTCCACGCCCGGCAACCGATTGGGCGGATGGGCCGCCCTGACGAGATCGCGCCGCTGGCGTTGTATCTGGCCTCCGATGAGGCGGGTTTCGTAACCGGCTCGCAGTACACGATCGACGGCGGCTTGACCGCTCGGTAACGCGCGCTCATCTCGTAGTGGCCGGTTTTGTGCCGGCCAACGTTGCATTGGGAACAGGAGGACTCAAGGTCCTCTCCTGCGGCATACATTGTCAGCATCGGCGGCACGACGACAAGCAAGGATTCATCGATGGCCACTACCCCCTCCACTCCACTACTCGGCCGGGCGCTTCGCGGTTCAGTGCCGATCGCCGATGTCACGGTGCAACTCAATCCCATTGATGACATGGTGATCGCCAAACAACCGCTCTTGCCACGGACGATCCTCCAATCGGCAGCAGGCGACATCACGATTGCGCAGATGATTCCGCCCGGGCACAAGGTAGCAATCCGCAATGTCCCCAAGGGCCAGCCGGTGCGTCGCTACGGGCAGATCATCGGGTTCGCATCGCAGGATATCGCTGCCGGTCAGCATATCCACACGCACAACATCGAAGTGCATCAAGGCGAACTGGACCTGGACTACGCCTTCAGCGAGGATGTCCAGCCGGTCGAATTGGTTCCGGAAGCCGAGCGCAAAACGTTCATGGGCTATCGCCGGGCCGACGGTCGCGTCGGAACGAGGAATTATGTCGCACTACTGGCATCGGTGAACTGTTCGTCAACGGCCGTGAGCCGGGTGGCCGCGCATTTCAGGGACAACCCGATCCTTGAGCAGTATCCCAATGTCGACGGCGTCGTGGCCTTCCCCACCAAGGGCGGTTGCGGAGCCCACTACGGCTCCGATTACCTCGGGATGCTCCAGCGGACGATGGCCGGGATGGTCGATCACCCGAACGTTGGCGGCTACGTGATCATGAGCCTCGGCTGCGAGACGAACCAGCCAGATGACATCATCGATGTGGGCCATCTCGACGATGGCCATCGACCCCAGGTGCTGACGATCCAGGAAGATGGTGGCTTCCTGAAAACGGTCGAGGCTGGGATCGAAGCCGTGAAGGCGCTTTTGCCAAAAGCGAATGAGGCGAAGCGGGAAGCGGTTCCCGCCTCCGAGCTGGTGGTCGCGCTCCAGTGCGGCGGCTCGGATGGATGGTCCGGGGTGACCGCGAATCCGGCCCTCGGCTACGCGGGTGACCTGATCGTCAAGCAGGGCGGCACGATCGTGCTTGGCGAAACGAGCGAGGTCTACGGCGGCGAACACATCCTCACGCGGCGGGCAGTCACACCGGAGGTCGGCCAGAAGCTGGTGGACAAGATCCACTGGTGGGAGGACTACACCGCGATGTTCGGCGCCTCGATCGACAACAACCCATCGCCGGGGAACAAGCTCGGTGGCCTGACCACGATTTACGAGAAATCCCTTGGGGCGATCGCCAAGGCCGGCACGACGCCGATGACAGATGTGGTCGACTATGCAGAACGAATCACCGCACGGGGCTTCGTCCACATGGACACCCCCGGATTCGACCCGGTGTCGTGCACCGGCCAGGTCGCGGGCGGCTGCAACATTGTCGTCTTCACCACGGGCCGCGGATCGGCGTTTGGCTTCAAGCCCGCGCCTTCAATCAAGATCGCGACCAATAGCGCCCTGTATGCCAAGCAGGAACCGGACATGGACATCAATGCCGGCAAGATGCTTGATGGCCTGAGCCTGGAGCAAATGGGCGAGGAAATCCTCGACGTGATCCTTGCGGTCGCCTCCGGCCAGCAGAGCAAGAGCGAAGCGGCGGACATCGGCGAGGAAGAGTTCAACCCGTGGATCATCGGCGCGACGCTTTAGGGGTGAATGCTCATGTATTGGTCGTCATTCTGACCGCAGGGAAGAATCCCTGTGCGAAGCACTCGACGACGAAGTCGGCGCTGGTGATGGTGCCACACGTCCGCTGACGCGGACCGGCTTCGCCGGGGGATTCTTCGCTAGCGCTCAGAATGACGGCCTTGGTGGGTAGGTCCAATGTCACTGGCTTCCAAATTGCAATTCGAGGATTCATGACCACCACGACAATCGCAACTCATGATCTCATCGCCCTGTTCACCGAGCGACTGACAGCGGTAGGCGGACATGTTCAGGTCGTAACCGACAGCGACTCGGCGGCGGAATCGATCCGCCTGATTGCGGGCGATACCCTAGACCGCACGATCTGGACATCGGACGATGTCGCCCATCGGGCACCCAGATTGGTTGCCAGGGTCGAAGGTCTGGGCTTCACGGCCAGGGTCCCTGCGAGTCCGGCCGAGGTACGCGATCAGCCGCTCGGTCTCGCCATTGCGGAGGGGTTGATCGCCGAAACCGGCACCTCTATCCTGTCCGAGCCTCGGGTCAATGACCGTTCGGTGACCTTGATGACCGAGACGCTGGTCGTGATTTGCCCGACCGCCGCCCTGATGCCATCGCTTGATGACGCGGCTAAGGTACTGCGGACGATCTCGGCCGATGGCGCCTCGTACGCGACGTTCGTGACCGGCCCCAGCCGCACCGCCGATATCGAAAGACAACTGACAGTCGGCGTGCAGGGTCCGGGCGTTTTCCACGTCATCCTGATCGACGATCTGACGTAGGGGCGCGTCGGTGAGGGCGTTTTGCAGGATAGCGGCAGCGCAGCGATGCGTGCTCCGCCCGTGCATTTGGCCGGCACAAGACCGGCCAGTACGAAAAGAATCAATGGCCGCCCGCCACGACGAAAGGTTCCCGATTCCATGGCCGCTTCTTCAATCGACCAGCCAATCGACGCCGAGCACGAGGAAGCCCACCGCCATGGGCACGAGGACCGGCCATTTCCCGAGCGCTACGAGATGGCGATGGGCAATGCCCAGCTTTCGCGGAACCTGACCAACTTCCAGCAATCCTGGAAAGCCTCCCGCGCCGCCATTATGGAGGAAGTCGAGTTCGACGTCCTGCGCGGGTTAATGAAAGCGGCCAAGACCGAGGCGATCGACAATCTCGATCAGTACCTCGAGCAGTTCGTGGCCGCAGGCAGAAGCGGCGGGCACCCATGTCCACTTTGCCGAGAATGCCGAGGAGGCGACGGCGATCGTCCACAAGATCGCCGCTCCACCACGACGTGAAGCTGGTCGCCAAGTCAAAATCGATGGTGAGCGAGGAAATCGAACTCAACCAGCGCTTCGCCGAGGGCGGGATCGACGTGATCGAGACCGATCTCGGGGAGTGGATCGTGCAGCTCCGGGGCGAGCGGCCGAGCCACATGGTAATGCCGGCAATCCACCTCGCGCGGCAGGAAGTCGGTGACATCTTCAGCAAGGAACTCGGGCGCGAAATCTCCCGCGAGAATGTCACGGAGCAGGTTCACGCTGCGCGGGACGCGATCCGTGACGTGTTCTTCAACGCGGGGATGGGGATCACCGGGGCGAACGCCCTGATCGCCGAATCCGGCACGGTGATGATGGTCACCAACGAGGGCAACGGTCGCCTGACATCATCGATTCCGCCGGTCCATGTGGTCCTTGCCGGGATCGAGAAGCTGGTGCCGACGTACGAGGATGCGATGACCCAGCTCCGGGTACTGGCCCGCAGCGCGACGGCGCAACGCCTGACCGTGTACACGACGTTCATTCACGGCCCGACACCGGGCCACGAGCAGCACATCGTGCTGGTCGACAACGGGCGACGCCGGATGCGCGAGTTGCCGGAATTCCGCGAGGCGCTGCACTGCATTCGCTGCGCGGCCTGCGCGAATGTCTGCCCGCCCTATCGCGAGGTTGGCGGTCATGTGTTCGGGCACATCTACTCGGGAGCGATCGGGCTCGTGGTGACCCCATTCATGCATGGGATCGAGGCGGCAGCCGGTCCACAAAGCATGTGCCTCTCCTGCAATGCCTGCGAAACGGTCTGCCCGGTGGAGATTCCGTTACCGCGTCAAATTCTCGATGTGCGGGCAATGGTCGCTGCCGAGAAGGGGCTAAAGCAGCCGAAGAAGGCAATCCTTGCCGTCTATGCGAAACCGCGCGCGATGAACGTCCTGCTCAAGATTGGGACCAAGGCCCAACTGCCGGTGACGCGCGGCAAATCGATGATTCGGAACAAGCGCCTGCCGATGCTGAAATCGCAAACACGCTGGCGAAGTCTCCCGGCACTCGCCCAGCGTCCACTGCGGGACCGGTTGAAGCCGGGAACACAAATAACACCAACCCCAATCATTCCGAACAAGGCGACAGGTCTGTCGGTTGCATTGTTCCCCGGCTGCATGACAGACCGCATCTACCCGGAACAGGGAGAAGCCGTTGCGACCGTTCTCGCCGCGCTCGGCGTGAAGGTTGTGCAGCCAAGCGAGCTCCATTGCTGCGGGCTGATCCCAAACAACTCGGGGGACATCCCGCATGCGAAGTCGATGGCAAAGCAGACGATCGAGCGCCTGGAGAGCGTTCCGGCCGACTACATCGTGTCCGGCAGCGCGAGTTGCGTGGCGATGCTGGGGCAGGACTATCTTCACCTGTTCCGTGACGAGCCGGAGTGGCTACCACGGGCACAGGCAGTCTCGGACAGGATCGTCGACTTCACGTCATTCCTGGTGAACATCGCGCAGATCCCTGCGGGAAGCCTGGCGTCCACCTCCGGCAACGGACGAGAGCTGACCTACCACGATTCCTGCCAGGGGCTGAATGCACTTGGTCTGTCGCGCGAGCCGCGAACCCTGATCGAAGATGTGATGGGCGACACGCTGGTCGAGCTCGGTGAAAACACGCTGTGCTGCGGGTTCGGCGGCTCGTTCAGCTTCGAGTTCCCAGATGTCGCTGCGCGTTTGATGAACCGAAAGCTGGCCAACGCCGAGGCAACCGGGACGCGCCTGATCGTGAGCGACAACCAGGGATGTATCATGCACCTGCGCGGCGGGCTCGACGCGTCTGGCCGCAAGATCGAGGTCCGGCACATCTCGGAATTGCTCGCCGAGCGGGTTCGGGAGCGGCAATCAGGGTCGTAGGGTTGCCGAGCTTGTCTCGGCCCTGCCGGGGTCGCTACGTCCGCGGCTCTACGTTGGTTCAGTGGCCGCCACAAGGGACGGCCAATCGAGTGCGGGACACGAGAGCCTGCCCTGAGCAGAACGGAGGCGAATGGGTCGCCACGTCCGCGGCTCTACGCTGGTTCATCGGCCACCACAAGGGTGGCCACTACCAGGCGCCGAAAGGACAATGGCTGGCCCTTGCTTTAGCGCGAATCCCGGCGGGTTGATCCCAGCATCTCGGTCCACTCCGCCAGGTTGACGAGCAACTGCTTCGTGAGGTCGAGCGAGGTCTGGTCCGTCAGTTCGCCGAGCGAATTGAACTTGCCTGACGCGAAGGTGACGTACACCTCGGGCGCGGGGAGCGGGATTGCTCCCAACTGAACGCAAATCTGGCGGAGGTGGAGTTGGGCACGCATCGTTCCTGAGCGACCGATCGACGCGCCGAGCATGCCCAGTGGCATCCGCTTGAACACCGAGCGACCGGACGGACGCGAAGCCCAATCGAGCGCGTTCTTGAGCACACCGGGGATCGAATAACTGTACTCCGGGGTAAAGATGAGGACCGCATCGGCGCGAGCGAGCCCCGATTTGAATTCAGCAACCGGCGGAGGATCGCCCTGCCGTTCAAGATCTTCGTTGAAGAATGGCAAATGGTCGATCACGACCTCGTAGATGTGCATGTTCTCGGGGGCGACGAGCATGGCTGTTCGCAGCAATGATCTATTCACAGAATGTTGCCGCAGGCTCCCCACGATAGCCGCGACTTCCAACCGGCCTGACGACACGCTGTTCCCCTTTTGAGCCACACACGGATTTCGCTTGATCAGCGACGATCCTGGACGGATCGTCCTTGCGCTACGCGGTCGGCGACACCTTCGACCTAACGACGTGTCGCACGTTTTGACGCCGCACGCCGAAAATGTCTACCTTGCGTCGAGCGGGTTCGACGACCGAACACCGACCCGGCGGTCATCGTAACAGGTATCGCTGCAATCAACCTCTAAGCGCTAGCCCGCTCCGTTCGGCAAGAGCAGCATTGAGCGCGGCCAATGATTTGGGATCATTGACTTGCAACCAGCACTTCACTGGGACAAAAAAGGAGTAGAGCTTCGCATCGCTGACCAGGCGAGGAAACAGCACAGCTTCGAAATCCGTTTTCTTCGCATAGTCGAAGAGCTGTTCGAAATATTCATACACTGATGACGAAAAGACGGTGATCCCGACGTGAGCCGGCACGGGCACCGCTGGGTACGGCATGATCTCCCGTACCACCCCACGCTCTGTGCGGACTCCCGTGTAGGTAGCCGGCAATCCTTCGGCCAGGACCACGGTTGCAATATGCCCTCGGCCAAGGCCGTCGAGGTGGGCAGCCACCAAATCCGCCGGGAAGGACCCTGGGTAGTCGTGTATTACATCGTCAGGATTGTGGACGATCAGGCTGAAATCCCGGGGAATCGAACCATTCTCAAGGGCATGGCGGATAGCGCCACCGCGCCCTACCGGTCCACCTGGGTCAGCGCTGTAGGTGATTCGTACACCAAGATCGCTGCCGTCGCCCAGTACATCCATAACTGATTCGGCCTGATGCGAGACCAGGGCAACGAAATTGCGGATTCCGGCAGCACGATAGAGCTCGATCGTGAGTCCCAACATCGTTTCGCCGGTGGTCAGGCGCATGGCGTTCTTGTTGACGTCCGACTCATCCATCATCACCCGCATGCGGGAGCCGAACCCACCGACGGGCAGGGCAACCACGGACGTCTCTGCAAACCGCCGCAAGTCGTCGGGGTCTATGCCGACTCGCTCCCCCGGCTGGGAAATGGATTCGCGAAGCACTTCGAATGCCTGTTCCATTTTCATTCCTTGTCTCGGCTGCCCTGCATGCCACAGGCCAGCGAACGAGATCATCCCCAGCAATCAGGACGAGGAGTCGATCACCGTTTTCCAGGAAAACTCCTGCAGCGACCTCGCCCAGAGTTGGTCCTGCGAGGTTCAGGCTCGTGCAACCACCACCGGGATTGCCCAGCCGGACCCGAAGGAACGGCGGGACCGGCAACCAGTCGGTCCCGCCGTTCCTTCTCGCGATTTCGAGATCAGGCCTCCATCAATCGACGCAGCACGGTAGGCAGGATCCCGCCATTCCGGTAGTAGCGAACATCGACATTGCTGTCGACCCGCGCCACCGTCCTGAACGTGAACGACGAACCATCCGGGCGCGTCGCCGTGACCTGAATCTCGGCCCTGGGCGCCAGTTGCGCGTCGATGTTGGCGATCTCGAACGTTTCTTCGCCCGTTAAGCCGAGTGATGCGGCATTCTCACCCGGCAGGAACTGCAGTGGAAGCACCCCCATCCCGACGAGGTTCGAGCGATGGATGCGTTCGAAGCTCTCGGCAATCACGGCCCTTGCGCCGAGCAGCAATGTGCCCTTGGCGGCCCAATCCCGCGAAGATCCCGTGCCATATTCCTTGCCCGCGATCACGATCAGCGGAATACCCGCCTCCTCGTAGTACATCGCGGCATCGTACACCGGCATGATTTCGCCCGTCGGCAGGTACTTTGTCCAGTTCCCTTCCTTGCCATCGGCAAGCTGGTTCCGGAGCCGGATGTTGGCGAAGGTGCCCCGGATCATCACTTCGTGATTGCCGCGCCGCGACCCGTAGGAATTGAAATCCTTCTGCTCCACATCGAAATTGCGGAGATACTCGCCGGCCGGACTGGCCTTGGCGATCGAACCAGCCGGGGATATGTGATCGGTCGTCACCGAGTCGCCGACCATCACCAGCACGCGCGCGCCCTCGATATCCTTCACCGGTTGCGGTTCCGATTCCAGATTCTCGAAGAATGGCGGTTCCTGCACGTACGTTGATTCACGATTCCACTCGTAGAGGTTCCCTTCCGGGATCGGCAGGTTCTGCCAACGCTCATCACCGGCGAAGACGGTGGCATATTCCTCACGGAACATGTCGGGATCGACCGAACTGGCGATCGCATCGAGCACTTCCTGCTCGGTTGGCCAGATATCTGCGAGGTAGACCGGCGCGCCATTCGGGTCGGTCCCGAGTGGATCGTTGGTGAGGTCGATATCGACCGAACCCGCCAGCGCGTAGGCGACGACCAGTGGCGGCGAGGCCAGGAACGATGCCCGCACCTGCGGGTGGATCCGGCCCTCGAAGTTGCGGTTGCCGGAGAGCACCGAGGCGACGACGAGGTCGTTTTCATCCACCGCGTTGGCCACGACGTCCGGCAACGGTCCCGAATTGCCGATACACGTCGTGCACCCGAATCCAACCACGTGGAAGCCCAGCGCATTGAGGTACGGGCTGACACCGGCATCGTCAAGGTAGCGAGTCACCACCTGCGAACCGGGAGCAAGACTGGTTTTCACGTACGGGGGAACATTGAGCCCACGTTCGACCGCCTTTTTGGCAAGCAAACCGGCGCCGAGCATGACCGACGGGTTCGAGGTGTTGGTGCATGAGGTGATCGCCGCAATGACCACTGATCCGTGATGCAGATCGACATCGAGCCCCTCGATGTGGACCGAGTAATCGCCGATGTGGTCGGGAGCCTCAGGGCGGGCCGCCATGGCGGTCGCTCGCGCCGCTTCGAACCTCTCAGCGACACGGGCAGCGGCCGACTCACCTGCAATCTTACCTTCATCGGTTTGACCGGCCATCGCGGCCGGAGGATCACTGGCCGGGAACGACTCCATTGTCTGCTCGTCGTACCCGTTGTCATTGCCAGCGATATCGTGCCCATTGCCATTGCCAGTGAACACGGTGTCATATGCGCCACGGAACACCCGCTGCACATTGCCGAGCGCGACGCGGTCCTGGGGTCGGCGTGGTCCGGCAAGGCTTGGCTCGATCGTCGCCAGGTCAAGGGTCAACATCTCGTTGAACACGGGATCCGCCGTCTCATCGGTGCGGAACAGCCCCTGTTCCTTGGCATAGCGCTCGACGAGGTCGATCTGGTCGTCCTCGCGGCCGGTCAGATGCAGGTAGCGAAGGGTTTCGTCATCGATCGGGAAGAGGCCGGCGGTAGCGCCGTACTCTGGCGCCATATTGGCGATCGTGGCGCGATCGGCCAGGCTCAGGTTGCTCAACCCGGAACCACAGTACTCAACGAAGCGGCCAACGACGCCGTGGGCGCGCAGGAGTTCGGTGACCGCCAGCACGAGATCGGTCGCGGTGGTTCCCGGGTTCATGCCGCCCGTGAACTTGAGACCGACGACCTCGGGCGAAAGCTGGTACAGCGGCTGGCCGAGCATGACGGCCTCGGCCTCGATTCCGCCGACGCCATAGCCGAGCACGCCGAGCGCGTTGATCATCGTGGTGTGACTGTCGGTCCCGACCAGCGTGTCCGGAAAGGCGACCGCGCCGCCATTGGTCTGCTTCGTGGCGACGACCGGGGCGAGGTATTCGAGGTTGACCTGATGCACGATGCCGGTTCCCGGAGGCACGACGCGGAAGTTCTGGAAGGCGCGCTGTCCCCAGCGGAGCAATTCGTAGCGCTCGCCGTTACGCTCGTATTCGCGTTCCACGTTATGACCGAAGGCGGCCAGCGTTCCAAATCGATCGACCTGTACCGAGTGGTCGATCACGAGATCGACCGGCACGAGCGGATTGATCTTCGTCACATCGCCGCCCAGGGTATGCATCGCCGAGCGCATCGCTGCCAGGTCGACTACACAGGGGACCCCGGTAAAATCCTGCAACACGACCCGGGCGGGCAGGAACGGCAACTCGAAGTCGTCGCCGGCCGCACTCGCGTTCGGTTGCCATTTGGCCAGTGCTTCGAGATGCCCCTGGTCCGCGAACTCGCCGCCAACATTGCGGAGGACATTCTCAAGCAGGATGCGGACAGTAAAGGGGAGGCGGTCAATGGAATCGAGCAGCCCCAACTCGACCAGCCGTTCGAGCCGGTAGTACGAGTAGGTCGTTCCATGCTCAGTCGTCAGATGAGCGCGAGCGCCGACCGCATTGTCGATTGCCTGCGACTGATCACTCATGGTGTGAATGGTCCTTTCCGGATTGGATTGCCCACGGAGTCAGTCTGCCGCCACGGTTCTACCGTCGACGCAGCTTCTCCGTAGGGGCGGCCCGGGGCGAAAACCCGGGCCGCGGGCGCGAATCGCCAGAGTCGTATAACGCTCATCATTCTACGGCACCTTCGCCAAGCGCGGGGAAGTCATGAAATGATCCATGGCGATCTTGCGCGCACTGCTGCCAACCCACATTATCCTGATCAGCACATATCGTTCGCATGATGGATCAGGTCCGGTGCGTGAACACGTCGTCCGTTGCCGGCCACACCGCGTGTCCATGAGGAAAGGCAATTGCATGAGGTATGAACGGGTCCTGATCAAGTTGAGCGGAGGGGCGTTCTCCGGCGGTGCTGAATCGGGTATCGAACGGCCTGCCGTCGATGCGCTGGTCGACGAAATCCAGTCGCTCACCGATCTGGGGGTCCAGGTCGCTATCATGGTCGGTGGCGGCAACATCTTCCGGGGTCGCCTCGCCGATGATTGGGGCATCGAGCGAGCGGAGGCCGACAACATCGGGATGATGGCGACGATCGTCAACAGCCTCATCCTGCGCGGCGCGCTCAATTCCCGGGAATCGCACGAAGTTCGGGTGATGACGGCGATCCCGATCGCCTCCATTGCCGAACCGTATATCCGGCTGCGGGCGATCAAGCACCTCGAAAAGGGGTACATCGTGGTCTTCGCCGCAGGCATCGGCCAACCGTTCGTGACTACCGATTACCCAGCCGTGCAACGCGCGATCGAAGTTCGGGCCGATGCCATTTTCGCCGCCAAGCAAGGGGTTGCCGGTGTCTTCTCCTCGGACCCCAGGCACGATCCGAACGCCAAACGCTATGCCGAGATCACCTACAACGACGTGGTCGCCAATGGACTGAACGTGATGGACCAATCGGCGTTCATCCTCGCCCGCGATCACGGAGTCCCGATCCATGTCTTCGACGCCGGAGATCGCGATGCGATGCGCGACATCGTGCTCAATCGCCCGACCGGCACGTACGTTGGTCCCGATGCCGTAACCAGGTTCGCTGACGAACAGCCCAGGCCATAACCTTGCATGGGACCTTGTTCTCGGGTATTTTCAAAGCTAGCACTTGGAGAATATCCAGCAGGCGGTCTCAGATGGCAACGATTCACCCAACCAGTACCCATTCCAACCCGAAATCCGCGTCAGACCGGCTCCTGATGGAGTTGAAGATGCGCGGCCCGCAGTCGTCGGCCACGCTCGGCAATCAGATGGGGATCACCGGCGAAGCCGCCAGGCAGCAATTGCTGCGACTCGAGGAGCAAGGGCTGGTGGAGTCCCAATCGGAGATTCGCGGGGTAGGGCGACCGGTAGCGATCTGGCATCTCACCAAAGCAGCCGAAGCACGCTTCCCGGACGCCCACGCCCAGCTCACGGTCGACTTGCTGACAACGATTCGGTCCGAGCTTGGCCAATCTGCGGTCGACACGATCATCAACGCCCGCGAACGCGACACCAGCGCCGCCTACCTGCGCGCGATGGCTACCACCGAGTCACTCTCGGGACGGGTCGCGAAGCTGGCCGAAATTCGCTCGCACGAAGGCTACATGGCCGAGTGGGACGACTTGGGCGATGGCTCGTACGTGCTCGCCGAGAACCACTGCCCGATCTGCGCCGCGGCCACTGCCTGCCAGGATTTCTGCCGGGCCGAGCTAAGCGTGTTCCGGGATGTGCTCGGAGCCGAGGTGATGGTCGAGCGCGAGGAACACATCATCAAGGGCGCCCGCCGCTGCGCCTATCGGATCACCCGGTCGGAGAAAGAGCATCTGTGATCGATGTTTCGACGTCTCCGAAGAACGAGGAACACTTCAGCAAGTTGATGATATTTGCCCAGGATGTGCTGGCGATCTGCGCTGACGTTGGTCTCACGCCCATTCTCGATGGCAGCCTCTCCGTGTTCGCGTACACCCAGGATGAAAGCATTGAGGTCCACGACGTCGATTTTTCGTGTTCGGAGGCAGACTTTCCGCCCCTCCTGCACGCCCTTGAGACGCAAGGCTTTGCCGCCAAGGTTACCGACTGGCATGTGCTCCAGGTTCGGCGCGACGGTATGAAGGTCGAATTCGGTGCCACGGAATACTGGTTGCCGGTCAGTCCGGAATCCTATGAAGCCCTGACGATCAGGGGCGTCGAGTTCGTCATGCTCAAGCTGGACGATCTGCGCGAGTTGTACATGTGGGGGCTGGTCGAGACCGCGAAGCTTGATGACGAGCCAGGTCAACTCAAGCATAGAGCCATCATGGAGAAACTCCGGTTGCTCTACGTGCTCCGGAACGAGTAACGGGGGTTTGCGCGGGGATCCCTCCTTCGTCAGGATGACGGTCACGAGGGATGTGGGGCGCAAGGTGATCGGTGGAAAGGTGAGCCAAGGGCGGACACAGGATCGACCAAGTTCGGGCAGGCAAAGAGCCGTTGATGGTCGATCCAGGTCCGCCCCTACGGAAAGCGGTGGTGAGCAGGGGGGTGGCCTAGGCGATGGCCACGCGCTTGAAGCGCTTCTTGCCGGCTCGCAGGAGAACAGCATCCGCTCCACCGAGGACCGAAATGAATGGCACATCGACATCGCTGACCTTTACGTCGTCCACCGAGAGGCCCCCCTGCTGTGCCAGGCGACGTGCCTCGCCACGCGATTTCGCGAGATCGGCGACCACGAACGCGTCGGCCAGCGTGAACTCATCGGTCAGTTCGGCGGCGGCGATTTCCGTCGTTGGCAATGAAGCGTCATCGGCCGAAACGGCACCGGACGCAGCGAACAGCGAGCGGGATGCCGTTCGTGCGTGCTCCGCTTCCTCGATGCCGTGGGCGAGGGTTGTCGCCTCGAATGCGAGAACCTGCTTGGCTTCGCGAAGCGCTTCGCCACTCACCGACGTCAATTCGACGATCTGATCCTCGAGCAGGAAGGTGAATTGCCTGAGGTAGGCCTCGACCATCGCGTCTTCAGTGTTCACCCAGTACTGGTAATAGTCGTACGGCGAGAATTGCTCGGGATCGAGCCAGACGCGAACACCGGAACCGGTCTTGCCCATCTTCTCGCCGGACGGCGTCGTGATCAGCGGCGATACGAGTGCGAACGCCTTGCCATGGTCGGCCTTGCGGATCAGTTCGACGCCCGCCGTGATGTTGGCCCACTGATCGGACCCGCCCATTTGCAACAGGCAACCCTCGTCGCGGAACAGGTGGAGGAAATCGTACGCCTGCACGAGCCGATAGTTGAACTCGACGAAGTTCAGCCCGGTCGATTCGAGCCGCGTCCGGTAGGTGTCGGTCGCCAGCATCTCGTTGACCGAGAAATGGCGTCCAATGTCGCGCAGGAACGGGATGTACTGAAGCGGCAACAGCCAGTCGGCATTGTTCTTGCTGATCGCCGCCGGGTTGTCGCCGAATTTGCCGCCTTCATAGTCGAGGTACTTGGAAGTTGCGATTGAATGCTGGCCAGGTTGTGGTCGAGATCCTCGAGACTGATGATTTCACGTGCGGACGTGCGACCGGTCGGGTCGCCGACCATGGCGGTGCCGCCGCCGCCAAGGGCAATTGGGCGGTGCCCCATCCGCTGCAGGGTGGCGAGCAGCATGATGCTGACCATGTGCCCGGCATGAAGCGATGTTCCGGTGGGGTCGAAGCCGATGTAGGCCGAGACTGGTCCATTGTCGAACGCCGCCCGGAGTCCAGCCTCATCCGTGATGTCGTAGACGAATCCCCGTTGGCGCAGATAGTCGACCGGATTGACGCCCTGCTGGCGGGCAACTTCCGGGGCACTGGGGTGCGAGGATCGGTCGGTCACGGATTGGGTTAGCTGGACTGCGGTCACGGGTACATCCTGGTGAATGCGGGAGACGAGCAATGGCCGTGCATCCGATTGGATGCACGGCCATTGTAAAGGGTAGTCAGGGTGAAATGACTATCCCGCGCCCCCAGCCAGCCACGACTGAACATACTCGGGTAGCGTCGCCCAATCCGCCGCGTACACCTGGGCGCCCGCTTCGTCAGTTGACACCACTTCGAGTTGACCCTCGAATTCGCCTTCTTCGTTGAAAATGATTTCCTCAGGCGCGAAGCTGACCGCTGCCGCCACCAGTTCGGCCTGGATATTGGCCGGAATGTCGGTTTGCACAGTGCCGGTCAGGGTGGTGATCAGCGTCGGCAATTGCGCGACAACTTCTGGCAATGTCAGCTGGTTCAGAATGCCTACCAGCAGGGCCTGCTGGCGCGCGATGCGCCCCGGGGTGCCTTCTTCCCCGACTACCCGCGAAAAGGCGACGGCGCCCGCACCGTCGAGGGTAATTGGACCAGCCGGGAAATCCCCAAACGCTGGATCGCTCACCGCCACCGGATTGTTGACCTCAACGCCACCAATCGCATCGACGATCACTGCGAAATCACTCATCTCCGTCATCACGGTGCCGTCCATGGTGATGCCAAAGTTGCTCTCGATCGTGGCGACCGTACTGGCCACTCCAGCTTCCCAGGTTGCCGTAGGTGCGGATTCGATGCCAACCTGATAGGCGCGCGATTGATCGTATCCTCACCGAGTTCGGGAAGCTCCACGAGCAAGCCCCTCGGGATGGAAAGCACACGCAAGGTGCTGTTCTCAAGATCAACTCGCGCCACCATGATCACATCGCTTTCCGCGGGCAGATCCGGCGAGGTTGTATCCAAACCAAGTGCGAGGAACGTGTATGTGGTGGTGACCTCAGTGCTCTGGGCCAGAACGGCTCCAGAGGAAAAGAGGCTGCCCGCAAACGCGGCGCCCAAGGTCCCCCAAGGAACATGCGGCGGCAAACAGTCGAACGGAATTGTGCAGGTGACTGTATGCTCATGGTCGATATTGCCCCTGTTTCTATCTGAATCGATCCGAAGTCGAAACCCTGGACGTTCGGCGATTTACCCCTTCCCAGCGATATTCTCCCCAGAACCAGGCGAATATCGGAGCCTCCGGATTTCAGGATCCGTCATCCACAGTCAGTCGCACATTCACTGCTTCTCCGGTAACGGTGATGCAGCACAACGCGCAAACCTCCCGCGGAGGTGATCTGGGTCTACCCGGAACTCGGCGAACATTCCGCCAGTTACCCATATGTACACCAAAGTCACGTTCAAATAACGGTGTAAAGGTGACCAAATATGGGTGAACGAAAGGGTCCCTGCGGTGACCGGAGTCCTACACGCAAATGGTACGGATTTCCTGCGAAACACCACGTACTATCTGGTGCATGACCCATATTGATCAGTCGGTTGTCGCCATCGGCCAGTATCACTATACTTAATGAAGCATTGAGAAACGACAACGATGTCAGGAGGCAAAGTGACCGTCACCTCACCCGAAGCGCCATTCACCACGATCGATTGGCTGCACGATTTCACCGAGGCCACAAATCTGGCGCGGGCCGGCAAGAAGGCCATCGTCGTTGATGTCTACCAGGACGATTGTGGCGGCTGCGACAAGCTGGACGACGAGACCTTCCGCGATCCCGCGGTGATCGCCGAGATCTCGTCGCGTTTCATCCCGGTCAAACTGGATCTGTTCCAGGATCGTGAATTCACGCGACCCAACCAGGTCTTCTGGACACCGACGATCCTGTTCGCGGATCGCAGTGGCAAGGTTCGGTACGCGTCCCCGAACTTCCTGCCGGTCGCCGAGTTTCTCGACATCCTTGACATCGGCGAAGCCTTGGTACATATGCGCTGGAAGGGGTACGACCAAGCGATCGCACTCCTGAACTCGTTGCGCGACCGCACCCCCGATGGCCCGCTCACGGCCGAGGCGATCTACTGGCGCGGAATCGCCGCCTACTTCCGAGACGGCAGCTCGTCGCGTTCGGCCCGCGCCGAATGGGAAGAATTGCTCGATCGCTTCCCGGCATCGATTTGGGCGAAGCGGATTCCGTAGTCGCGAGCCTGGCTTGTATTCCCAGGCATACCATCCAGCGGGGCAGGTCAGCATCTCCACGCGGTTCGATTGGTAGGCGGAGGGCGGAGCAAGCTGGCCCCGCTGGATACGCAGCCTTACCAGTTTGGTTGAGGTCGCGCATTTACGTGTGGCGCACACACGGGCCAGTCGATTGACCGGCACGTGTGCATTAACCTTTGGCGCGATCGGCGTTGGCGATGATCGCAGCGTGCGTGTAAACGGCCAGTCCCGGGGCAACCTTGTCGATGTTCGCGGTGAATCGGGGGTCGTCGATGTAAATAGTTGCGAGTCCGAGATGAATCTCGTACGAGCAATCGTAGAACCAGCGGCTGATGAGCTGGCGATGCTCCTCGGCAAGTGCCATGACCTCGCCACTGGTCGCTGCCGTGCCTGCGTTCATGGCGGCGGCGACCCGATTGTTGAGGTCCTTCATCTCCGCCTGAATACGTTTCCAGTCATCCTTCGAGTACCGCCTGGCTCGCTCTGTTGACTGCTTCCAGGCGTCGGTGCCGCCCCACCGTTCCTTTGCTGCTTCTTCGTACTGCTCCGGCTTGAAACCGCCGAAGACCTCCAGCTTCTCCTCTGGCGTCAGATTGTACCCAACCATCTGTGCCTCCAGTTCTCGTTCTACGGCCATCACCATTGCCTGAACTCGCGCCAGCCGCTCGATGAGCAACTGATGCTGACGTTCCAGATGATCGAGGGGATCGATCCCGGCATCAGAGATCAGGGTGGCGATGTCATCGAGGGGGAAGCCAAGCTCACGGTAGTACAGGATCCGCGATAGCCGATTGATATCGGCGTCGGAATAGAGCCGGTAACCTGCTGTTGTGCGTCCGCCTGGGACAAACAGGCCAATTTGCTCATAGTGGTGTAATGTCCGGATCGTCACACCGGAAAGTTCGGCGACCTGTCCGACCGTGAGTCCGCGGCTGTTGTGGTTGCTCACGCTTCCGTCCTTCCTCGACGTCGAGCAGTCATTCCGGCCCGACTGATTCAGACGATAGGCCCTGACGTCGCGTGAGGGTCAAGTCCCACCTACGACCTTCGGGTGAATGGTGTGCACTCCGGTCCGGTTCTGCGAGAACCGCACGGGAGGATATACGCGGGCAGGCAGATTTGGTATCGCTTGTTTGATTGTGCCCGCTAAGCGCACTGACGAAAGTTGTGGGCGTATGCTAGGGAGGTTCAAGGAGTATCACATGGCCTCCCCGCTGACGTCTGCGCGGCCGCGCCTGCTGCGGCTCACCAAGACCGATCCGTGTCCCCAGGTGCGGCACCGCGCCCACCTCCTGCTGGCCGTCCTCGCCCAGGGATCGCTCGCCGCGGCGGCGCGGGCGACCGGCGTCTCCGCGGCGGCGATCGGACGCTGGCGTGATCGCTTCCTGGCCGCGGGCCGGGCGGGGCTGCGCGATCGCGCCCGCCGCGGGCGACCGGGCCGGGTCGATGCGGCGGCGGATCAGCTCATCGACGAGGCGCTGGCCACGTCGCCGATGGACTACGGCTATCCGGTCGCCCTCTGGGGGCTGGTCGATCTGGCCGACTTGTTGGCGCGCCAGCGACAGATCCAGGTCGGCACCGAAGCCCTCTCGCGGCATTTGAAAAAGCGCGGCGATGTCGATCGCCGGCCCCGTCACGATCTGCGGGAACGCCAGAATGAGGATGCCATCGCCAGTGCCCGGCACACGCTGGAGAAGCTCCAAAAAAAGGGGCTCATCGCGCCGGATACCGCCTGCTCTATCTGGATGAATGCCATCTCCACACCCATCCCCAGCTGGCAAAGATGTGGCAACGACGGGGATCCCCGCACCGCGTTGGCGCCGCCGGGCGCGACAAGCGGTCCAGCATCTGCGGCGCACTCGACTAGGCCAGCCGGCGCGCTGACGACGATGATCACCCGCCGCGCCTCGGCCCACGAGTTCGGGCACTTCCTGACCACGCTGGCCGGGCGGTGGCCGACGGACCAGCTCGTGCTGGTGATGGATAATGCCGCCTATCACAAGACGGCCGCGATCCGAAGCTGGTTTGCCAAACACGCCGAGCGCATCACCGTGCTCTGGCTGCCGACCTACAGTCCGCACCTCAATCTGCTCGAGCGGGTCTGGCGGTTCGTCAACGGCACGCTGGCCTGCCACCGCTTCTGGAACGACCGGACGCGCCTGATCCACGTCGCCAACCGGCTGCTGCACCTCGGGGAGGCGAGGTTCGCCGCCCCAACCTGGCCGCACCTGACCCTCCGTCACAACTTATGCCGGTCCGCTTAATCCTTCCCTACGAGATAATGACGATATGAGGGAAGTTCAACCAGGGCTCGTCAAGCCTCTCGTTCGCCGAAACGGAGATCGGTGAATGGCACGTCGAAGTGCTCGACATTGGGTTCGCGGAAGAGCAGGTACTCGTCGTCCTCGGGATAGTAGCGAGCGACGTCCGGGTTGTCCCCGGCGAAAGCCTTGATCGACTCCATCGAATCCCAGAATGTCAGCGTGGAGAACTCGACACCCTGCTCAACTTCCCGCTGGAGAATCGTGACGCCCAGATTGCCCGGAGTCGCCCGGTAATCGGGTACACCAGTTCGATGCAGGTAGTCCAGATAGCGAACCGCATCCTGGGACTTGACGACTCCGCGCCAGATACGGGCGATCACTCGTGCGCCCCGGTCACGATGACCTCGATGTAGCCACAATGCTCGGCGTAATGGTTGGGTAGCTCGGCGACGAGCCACTCGAGCAAGGATTGCTCCTGGCTGGAGAGACCAACTGCTGTGCACGGCCCTGCGTACTCCTCTTCGGAGAACCCGGATACGATCTCCAGGATTTCGATCCAGGTCTTGTCCCGCTCAGCTCTTACCACATCCACCGGGTGGTCGATGGTGCGCTGGCGTATTTCCTCGTTCTCGGCGTCGTAGCCACTAGCAGTCCAGGCCGCATCGGAAACGCCGAGAGTTTGCTGCTGGGGTGTCTGGTTGCGAAGATGTTCGATAATTGATCGATCCCAGGCCGTGACATGCGCAACGTGATCCTTCGCGGTCCAGCCCGCGGCATCGGTCGGCCCCGTCCACTGCTCGTCAGTCAACGTATCTGTCTGCGCCACGAATGCGTTCCATCGCGCGTTGACGTAGTCGAGAAATTCCTGCTTCGTTACCGGCTGTTGCAGCGTATCGGTCACGTTGATGGTTCCTCTCACTCATGGGTACGTTCGTGGCTACTGCTCGACGATGGCGGCGATGTACTCGCCATGATGGTCGTAGTGCCCTCCCTGCCACCCGACCAGCACCTCAAGCAGCGGCTTGCCGTCCTGCTCGAGGTGAAATTCATTCCCCGGGCCAGCCAGATCTTCCTCGGACATGCTGGATAGCGTCGCCAGGAATTCGATCCAGACCTGGTCCCGGCGCGCCTTCACCGATTCGACGGGATCATCAATCGTCCGTTGGCGGAGAGCTTCGTTGATGGCGTCCGCGCCATTGGCCCAGATATCGTCCGGCACCCGAAGGGTCTGCTGTGGGGACGTCTTGTTGCGAAGCTGCTCGATCACGGCCTGGTCCCAGACCGTAACGTGGGCGACGTGATCCTTTGCCGACCACCCCGCCGGATCGACAGGAGTCACCCATTGGTCATTGGTGAGACCGTCGGTGTGCGCCACGAACCCATTCCACGCCCGGGTGGTGTACGCGATCAGTTCGGTCTTGTTCGAAACCGTTTGCGACGTCGCTTCACTCATGACGTTCGTTCTTCCCTTCACGATCCTGATTGCCCTAGACGATCTGGCGTACGAGCCAAACCGTGCCGATGCCCGCGAGCATCGCGACCAGCAGGTTGTTCGTTTTCCGCATCGCAACCGCTGTTGCGAGGACGGCGCACACACCAGGTATCCCTTCCTCGGCCATGGCCGGGGCAACCAGCGAAATCAGGACGGCCCCAGGCAGGTAGGTCAAGCCGATCGCGATCCGGGGGGACATCTCAACCCGCCCCATCAACCAGTAGCCACCGGCACGGCTACCATAGGTGACGATCGCCATGAGCGCGATCGCGAGCATCGCGGAAGGATGGATCGTCATGGGGCGCCATCCGCGGGCAGCGCGGGACTCACTGCTGGTTTGCCGAACGCGAACCCAACGATGAATCCCGTGATCCCGCCAACCAGCACGTACCAGGTGCCGGGCAACAGCCACGATGCGAGCAGGGCTGCCGCGCCGGCCGCGCCCCAGGGCACGAGATCGAAACGAGTGCGATAGCCGCTGAACAGGGTTGCCGCGAAAATCGTTGTGAACGCGAAATCGAGCCCGATCGTCGCCGGATCGCCTACTCCGCCCCCGATCAGGTGCCCGATCACGATCGAGGGGACCCAGCACAGGGCCACGAACAGGTTCGTGCCGAGGAAGAAGCCGATGTCCTGTTCGCCCTTGCGGCGGGCATTCATGGCGATCGCCCATCCCTCGTCGGCCATGACGTGGAGCATCGGATAGACCTTTCGGTCCGGCAATTGGTGCAGCCAGGGTCGGGCGGCGGCCCCAAGCAGGATCAGCCGCAGGTTGATCAGCAGGGTTGTCGCCACGATCGAGAGGATCGGCAGCGGGTAAGACCACATGTCCAGTGATGCCGTCTGGGCAGCCCCGGCGAGGACGATCACGTTCATGATGAGGTTTTCAAGGAAACTGAGTCCGACCTGGCGCGCGAGCAACCCGAAGACAATGCCATAGACCGCGACCCCGATCCCCATCGGGATCGCGGCCTGCATGCCCCGGCGAACGCCGTCACGCGTGAACACCGCTACAGGTTTTGTTCGTTCCCGGCCGACGGCAATAGCCAACGCTGATCCTGTTCAACTGCATACGAAACCGTATCCACATTGTGGCACAGGTCCAGGCCTGAAATGCAGCCTCCGGGTGGAACCGTCCGTCGATATCGAGCGTTAGAAGAAGAGGGTAAGTACCTACCAAACGAAGAAGCGTGAACGGCCCGGAACGGGTGGGCTGGGTGCTGCGTGCATCCGGGCTGCATCATGTCAAGGAGTGTCAAGATGGTATCGCGTGGTGCGTTTTCTCGTCGTCGTTTCCTGGCTGGCGCTGCTGCGCTGGCAATGACGCCAGCTCTGGGCATCATCACGCCCGTCGCTGCCAGATCGACCGATTCGTTGATGGTCAATACGAGTGGAGCTCGCCTGCGGGCGGGCGCCGGAACCGGATACGCGGTTCTGGCATCGCTTGCCAAGGGCACCGAAGTTCGGTACCTGGCTAATGGCGGAACCGCCAACGGGTTTCAGTGGTACAAGGTCAAGGTGCTCTCCACCGGCAGGGAAGGATTCGTGGCAGCCAGCCTCCTTTCGGCGCCAGATGGGTCGGGCAATCCCGGCTTCCCATTCAATGTCACCGTCACAAGCGGTCCGCTGAATGTCCGTCAATATCCGACGACATCTGCAGCAGTAGTGGGCAGGGTTCAAACAGGTCATCGGGGATGGCTGACCCAGCGTACATTCGTGCGGGCCGATGGACATCAGTGGGCCGAAGTCACCTTTGAAGGTGGCATCGTGGGGCACGTCTCCATGGCATACGTGAAGATCACGTAGTCCCGCTCATCACCCTAAACGCCTGTCCTCTGGCACCACCGGGACAGGCGTTTAGGTTTCAAATGTGCGAAACCGGATGCCAAATCCAGTCGTTTGATGAACAGGGTAGGTTGATAGACGATTTTATTCATATCTCAATCTCGCATCCCGGTGGGTATGCTGGGGAGATTTCCGACCAGGGACGATTCGCTCAAAGGAGTGGTCTCATGGATTTCGGTCCTTCGCTTTCACGTCGCCGCCTCCTGCTTGGTTTCGCCGGAGCCACGACCGTCGCGTTCACATCGGCCCTCTCGTTCGGCGCACCTGCGGAGGCGACCTCCACCGGAGTCCGAGCCATCAATTCACCAGGAGTGCGTCTTCGATCCGGTCCGGGGACGAGCTACGGTGTCCTGGCGTCCCTGGCTCTGGGAACGCACGTCCTGTTCCTCGAAGCGGCCGGCTCGGCAAATGGATACGACTGGACAAAAGTGCAAGTAGTATCCTCGGGCACTACCGGGTTTGTGGCTTCTCAATTCCTCTCGCCAATCTCCTCAGGTGAATTCTCGATTGGCTCGATGGTCCATGTCGACACCGCGAGCGGCGGTGGCGCCAACCTGCGCTCCGCTCCCGGAACGACCGCGGGTGTAGTGAGGGTGGTGTCCAACGGCACCACAGGAACTGTCCAGGACGGGCCGTCCCAGGCTAACGGCTACACGTGGTACAAGGTTTTCTTCGGCGATGCCACCGGCTGGATGGCAACGATTGTGCTGGAGGCCGGTGGAGGATCGGATCGAGCCCGGGTCAAGGTTGCCAGCGGTCCACTGAGGGTGCGGCAGCAACCGGGTACCAGCAGTGCGATCATCGCGACGGTTGCCACCGGCGCAATGGGATTCACTACCACGGAGATGCCGCAGGACGCCAATGGCTACACGTGGGCCAATGTCCAGTTCGACAACGGGATCCGTGGATGGGTGGCAACCAGTTTCCTCGTGTGGATCTGATCCAAACGGATTTGGTGCAGGCGGTGGTCGAGATCGACCACCGCCTGCCCGCACGTTGACGAGCCTGTCACTCTCGAAGCAGTGGGACAGGCCTATTTATTGTCACCCGCGAAACCTTGCAATCATGGATCACTGCGATAGTATTATGGTAGGGTAAGCAAGATATGGGACACGATTGAAAATGCACTGTCTGCCTGCGGAAAGTGCACGCAGAGGCCCCACGCGGGGACGATTCGCTCAAAGGAGTGGTCTGATGGTTGCTCGCAGTGCGTTTACTCGTCGACGTTTCCTGCTCGCATCTGCGGGCGTAGCGGCTGCCGCGATGGCACCGGTCATGAACCTCGCCGCACCAGCGAGCGCTCAGGGCTCAAACCTTCGAACAATCAATGCGAATGGCGTGCGTTTGCGATCCGGCGCGGGTCTCCGGTTCAGCGTAGTGCGGGTCCTCAACACCGGTGAACAGGTCGAATTGATTGGTCTGGGCGGTTTCGCCGACGGGTATGAGTGGGCCTTCCTCCGGGTCAGCCGGACCGGCGAAACCGGGAATGTCGCCTCCCAGTTCCTTTCACCCGTTTCCGGCGGCTCGTACCCGATTGGCTCGACGTATCACGTCGATACCGCCAATGGCGGAGGCGCCTTTCTGCGGGCGGCGGCGAGCACCTCGGCGGCGGTGGTCAGAGTCGTCGCCAACGGAACCAATGGAACGATCCAGAGCGCACCAACACAAGCCAGCGGGTACACCTGGCACCAGGTCAGCATTGCCGGTTCGACCGGCTGGATGGCCACTGTGGTGATGGCGCCCGGCTCAGGCGGCGGGTCGCGGCCGCGGGTCAGTGTGAAGGATGGGCCGCTCAATGTCCGGCAGACGGCCGGCCTCAGCGGAACGGTTATCCTGGTCGCCCAAACCGGGGCGACCGGCGAGGTCACCGAGCAGATGCCGATCACCAGGGACGGCTATGTCTGGGTGAACGTGCATTTCTTCAACCAGGCCAATACCACTGGCTGGGTAGCACAGGCCTTCCTTGCCTACGCCCAATAACGGCCAGGCCACACCGACGCCCCGATCGACATTGATCGGGGCGTCGTGCTGCCCTCGAATCCCGGTACACTCTGCGAGGCGTCCACTGGCGCCATTAACCACCGCCTCCAGACAGGAATCACCATGACCGATACCAATACGTCCACGCAAACAATCAGTGACCTGCTGAAGCCACACATCCGTGACATCGCCGACTTTCCGATCCCGGGCATCCTGTTCCGCGATATCACTACGTTGCTCGCCGATGGCGACCTGTTCCGCCAGACAATCGATGCGATGGCCTCGCCCTACAGCGACATCGACAAGGTCGTGATCATCGAAAGCCGCGGATTCATCCTCGGCACGCCGATTGCCTACGCGTTGGGGGCCGGTGTGGTGCCCGTGCGAAAGCCGGGGAAACTCCCGTACGATACGCTCACCGAGACCTACGAGCTGGAATACGGCACGAATGAGTTGCAGATTCACAGCGACGCGATCACGCCGGGCGAACGCATCCTGATCGTCGATGACCTGCTTGCAACCGGCGGGACGGTGGAGGCGACGATCAAGCTCGTCCAGCGCCTCGGCGGAGAGATCGTCGGCGTCAGCGTGCTGGCCGAACTCACCGCGCTCAACGGTCGTCAACATACCGGCGACGTGCCGGTCACCAGCCTGCTGGCATACTGACCCGACCTATTCACGAAACCGATCCCGGGTGGTGGCCGCCATTGTGGCGGCCACCACCCAATCATACGGAATTCGGATACCTACTGGGCAAATGCGACCGTGCGGAGGGGTCAACCTGCCCCGCTGGACTGTGGTGACCCGAGCCCCGCATTCCCGCTGCCCCGGGCGATCACGGAGGATCGCCCCTCCGACCACGGGGGTCGGCGGCGCCAGCGGGTCGCACGCTGATCATCCGAAGTCCGTATTACGCGTTCCTATGGAATCCGTTCGCCTACGGGCAACAGGTGCACTCGTTGATGGCTGGCACTAGTCCGGCCACCACCCGGGCAACGCGTTGGCAGTGGGCCGACGCATTCAGCGGGGGCTGGCACAAGACCAGCCCGTACGAAGGGCAGGCCCTTACCAGGGGCGTTCGCCTGTGCGAAGGTCGACCCAGGCGAGTTCGTCGCCCGAAAGCTTTTGGCCGAGCACCGCGGCGTTCATCGCGAACTCATCACCGGTGCGGCAGCCAACGAGTGCGAACACATCGACCGGCTGGCTCATGATGTAGGCCATCGCGACTTGCGGAATCGACAACCCGTATCGCCCTCCCAGTACCTCGACCCGATCGAGCCGCTGGAAGTTCTCCTCACTGCAATACGATGTGACGCACAGTTTGTCGAGATACGTGTCGAAGGAGTCCAGGTTGTCTCGCCGGAAGCGGCCGGAGAAGAACCCGCCAGCGAGGCTTGACCACGGGAAGATCGGCATGCCCTGCTCGATGTACCACTCCCGCTCCTCTTCGCCAGCCGGGCCCGAAATGCTCAGGCAGCCATCCCAGGGTGGTTGGATCTGGACCGCGAGGCTGAAGTTCGGGCTACTCAAGGTGAACTGGTCTAGCCCGTTTTCGGCGGCGTATGCGTTGGCCTCGGCGATCCGCTCCGTCGCCCAGTTCGAGCCGCCAAAAGCGCCGATCTTGCCGGACCGCTTGTGCTCGTTGAGCACCTCCACGATCGGTCCAACGGGAACCTTGGGGTTGTCGCGATGCAGCACATAGAGGTCGACGAAGTCGACATTCATGCGAGTGAGCGACTCGTGGAGATCGCTCGTAATGTCCTCCGGGGTCACGCGTTCGCGCCCGTCGTAAGGATGCGCGCCCTTGTCGAGTATCACGACATCGTCGCGCACGCCGCGCGTATTCACCCATTCGCCGAGGACTCGCTCGCAAGCGCCGCCACCGTAGCCGTGCGCGGTGTCGAATGTGCGGCAGCCATGCTCGTAAACGGCATCGAGCAGAGCGAGACCACCCGGCACGTCTTCCCCGCTGAGGGGAATCGTGCCCTGCACCAGTCGCGAGACTCGCTTGTCGGTCCCGGTGACCGATCCATACTCCATAGTCATGAGGTCATCTCCGGATTGGTTGTTACATCGTCTGGAACGCCGACAAGAGTTCCGGCGCTCCCGGTTTCAGCCATATGGGCAAGGTGCAGGAGCGGATAGGGCTTACCGTAGCCGTCAACTGGCGAGCGGCCGACGACCCGAAAGCCGTGATGGAAATAAAAGCCAACCGCCTGTTCGTTCTGCTCGTTAACATCCAGTACCAGACCGGAAATCCGTGCGATGACATCCCTGATGAGTGCCGTGCCCACACCGATCCCGCGGTGTGGGGCGTCCACGAAGAGCATCGCGAGTTCCTGCTCGACGGTGCCGCAAAAGCCGACAACCTCCCCCTCGACTTCGGCCACGGTCAGGGCGACATCCGGACTGAAGACATCGGCCATGCGCGCCTCGTAATAGTCGAGATCGGCGGGAAGCACGAAGTGGTGGGTCGCATCCACCGAGCTGCGCCAAACCGAGATCAGGCGTGGGATATCCGCCACGTTCCCTGGACGAAGGGTGATGGTTGGGGCAGGCATCGCGTTCGCACATCCTCTGGCGGGCAAGGGGGCCACCTCTACATCACAACCGTACAATCATTCCCTTTAGGCGACCTGTTACGCCAAGGCGCCCTCCATCGGGTAGCGAACGCCCCATTGCGCGCGCAGCGTGTCCATCGTTTCCATGATTGCCAGCGACTCGTCGAGTGGCATCACGGCGCTCTCCAGCAATCCTTCGCGCAAGCAGCGCCCGACCTCGATCGCTTCGTACTGGTAGCCATTCCCTTCGGTCTGGGGATAGGCGAATGCCTCCGACGCGCCGCCGTATGGCGTGTATGTCAATCCCTCCGGGCGATGCCAGTCGTGATGGATCTCGATTCGGCCCTTGGTGCCAAGAATCAGGCCGATGCTGATCGGGCTCGCCTGGATCGTAACGCCGATGCTGGCAACCGCGCCCGACGGATAGGCAAATGCAATCGCTTCCTGCTCATCGACCCCCGATTCGCCGAGCGAGGCGACACTCGCCACCGCGCTCGGGGTACCCAATACCATCGAGGCGAACGATACCGGATAGACGCCGCCATCGAGCAGCGCGCCGCCGCCAAGTTCCGGGTTGTAGAGACGGAAGAGTGGATCGTAATTCGGCCTTCCAGCCGATATTGGCGCTGAGGAAGCGCGGCTCGCCGATCGCGTCGCTGGCGATCAACTCACGAACCTTGACCATCGTCGGGCGGAATCGGGTCCACATCGCTTCCATCAGGAAGAGACCCTTGGCGCGAGCGGACTCCACCATGTCGCGAGCCTCGCCAACGTTGATCGCGAACGGCTTTTCGCAAAGCACATGCTTGCCAGCTTCGAGGCAGAGCAAGGTACTGGCGCGGTGATCCTGGTGCGGGGTCGAGACGTAGATCACATCGACCTCGGGATCGTTCACCAGGTCGCCATAGGATCCGTACCGGCGTGGCACGTTGAACTCGTCGCCAAAGGCATCGGCGGTGTCCTGGGCTCGAGAGCCGACGGCAACGAGATCTGCATCCGGGACAGCTTTAAGTCCGTTTGCGAAATGATGGGCAATGTTGCCTGTGCCAAGAATGCCCCAGCGGATGTTTCGGTCGGCGATCGAAGTGGAGTCTGTCACGGAGCGATTGTGTCCTTTCGGAACGAGGCTGCATACACCAACGATTGACGAAGGTCAGTGTGGTCTGGCCCATCGAGTTCCGCAAGGGGGCGAGTGCACTTGCCCACCGTCAATCCGCCGCGAACCGAAGGAGGGTTTCCGGCGGGACGGCAGGCCGGAAACCCTCCTTCGGTAGGGGCCGCCCTTGTGGCGGCCAATCGTGTGGGTGGGCACAAGGCCGTCCCGCCGGACGCAATATCCACGGCCATTCAGAGAGATAGCATTCGAGCGCATCGGGCATGCTCTTGAGGTCATTAACGGTGAAACCGAACGGTCGACAGGCTGGGGCAGGCGACCGCTCGGTTTCGTCAGTGACTGGATGGGGTAAGTAAGGAACTCCAACCACTGGATGGTCGATCTCCGGAAACGCCCTGTTCCCAACCCCTGCGGGTGGCGAGCAATTCCTTGATCTGATCTCAGTGTAGGGGCCAGGATTCACCTTGTAATCCGTATTTTTACGGGTTAACGAGCGGGGCCGTTAACAATTCACCGCAACGCATGGCTCGTACATATCGCGCGGCACGGGTGCGAATGCCCCTGCTGCGGTACCCTTGCCACTGAATGATCCCGAACAATCGATCCGTGAACCTGGGGGACAACGATGTCTGTGAATGAAGCGGACTTGCGGCGCCGGCACAAGGAGAGCTTGTTCCCATCGGTCGGCCTCTTCTATGACGAACCGATCGAGCTCCGGCGCGGCGAAGGGCAATTCGTCTGGGACGCCGCCGGCAAGCAATACCTCGATTTCTTCGGCGGGATCGCTACCGTCTCCAGCGGACACGCGATTCCCGAGATCACGACCCCGATCAAGGAGCAACTGGATCGCATCAATCACAGTTCCACGCTGTTCCTGATCCGATCCCAGATCGAGCTCGCCGAGCGCATCCGGGAAATGACCCCGCCCCAGCTCGACAAGGTGCTGTTCGTCAACAGCGGCACCGAGGCCAATGAAGCGGCCTTCCTGATCACCACCCTGAATCGCAATTCGAACGAGCTGATCGCCCTTCGCCACTCCTACCACGGACGGTCGTTCGCCACGATCAACGCCAGTGGCCAGACACCCTGGCGATCCTCGACCCTCTCGCCGCTTCACGTCCACTATGCCCCGGCTCCCTACTGCTATCGCTGTCCGCTGGGACTGACCTACCCGAGCTGCGGCATCCGCTGCGCTGACGATATCGAGGCGATTATCACGACCACGACGAGCGGAAATCCGGCCGCCTTCATTGCCGAGCCGATCCTCGGCGTCGGTGGATTCATCACCCCGCCGCCCGACTACTTCGTGCGTGTCCAGGAAATCCTGAACAAACACGGTATCCCCTTCATTGCCGACGAGGTCCAGACCGGGTGGGGACGGGTTGGCGTCACCGATTTCGGCTTCCAGGCCTATGGAGTGAATCCGGATGTGGTCGTCTTCGCAAAGGGGCTCGCCAATGGGATCCCGATCGGCGGTCTGATCGCGACCGATGCACTGGCTTCCTCGATTCGCTCGCTGAGTCTCTCGACCTTCGGCGGCAACCCGATCTCCACCACGGCCGCCCTGGCAAACCTCAATTACATCGCCACCAACAATCTCCGCCAAAACGCCCTCGATGTCGGGACCTGGCTCAAGGAGCGGCTGTTTGGGTTGCAGGACAAGCACCAGGTCATCGGCGATGTACGCGGAATGGGCCTGATGGTTGGCATCGAGCTGGTGCGCGATCGTCAATCGAAAGAGCCCGCCCCAGACATCCTGGTCAGGGTTCAGGAAGGTGCGAAGAAGCGCGGGCTGATCATCGGGCGGGGCGGCTTGCACAGCAACACGATCCGGCTCTGCCCACCACTGATCGCGACCAGGACGGATGTCGATTCGGCAATCGAGATCCTTGACGAGGCGTTCGCCGGGGCGACGTCAGGGTGACTTCAGGGAACATCTATCCAAACCTGAACTCGTCATGTATCGTTAGTTGAATGGGTTGTACGTACGGCTCATTGGCGCGAGACCCGGTTGACGTGTACAGTGTGTCAGGTGGTTCCGCCACGTTCCATGATCACTATCGAAGGGGACCCACAGCTGCCTGGCGGCTGAGGGAGGGGAAGGCTTGAATGAGGCCGAACGGACGACATCGTCCGCTCGGCCTC
The DNA here is from genome assembly GCA_963763125.1 of uncultured Chloroflexia bacterium. Lineage (GTDB taxonomy): Bacteria > Chloroflexota > Chloroflexia > Thermomicrobiales > UBA6265 > JACCYX01. Next base: position 1,942,004 of record CAVXMV010000005.1, on the reverse strand, counting down.
ATTCAATTTTCGGGGGTTGGGCTCAATGAAAGAGAGTTCCCGGCACGATACGGAATAAAACTTCTTTGTGTTCTTGAGCCGTGAAAAAACCATGTGCCGTTTACCGGGATCCAGATGATCCGGCACGTCGGATCGTCAATCGAAATTCGGGGCAGGCAGACAACATCCGGATCGACCACACCCAGGCTGGCAAGACGTTGTGTGCGGCCGGTCCAGGTCAGCCCAACACAACGGGAGATGCGCCTATTCTTGCAAGGGAACCCCTGTGGGTTCCCGAGGGTGTCCCCAGATGACAGTCTCGGGAAGGCACCTGTCCAGCGAGGCTGGCAGACCGGCCACCACCAGGTGTCATTGTTCCGCGAAGCGGTATTGCATCGAATCGCTGACAACTTCGTAGCCGATATCCTCGTAGACATGATTGGCGGTTGCGTTGGCGGCATCGGTGTAGAGGCAGACGAACCCATATCCGCGATCCAGCATGAGTTGCGTTGTGGCTGCCGTGACCGCACCAGCGTAGCCCTGGCGACGAAAGTCCTTCGGGGTATAGACCGGGCCGATCCGGATCGAGTTTGTGGTCGGCGCCTTGAAACAGGCAATGCTCACCGGCGCTCCGTCCGCGTCGATCCAGATCAAACCGCCGATCCGCCTGCGCAGCATCGCTTCACCACCACTCCTGGCTGTTTCCGGTGGGGCACCATCCGCCTCGATCAGGAATTCGGTGAACCATGTCGTCAGCATCGGATGGTCACCTTCTGTCATCAGCCGCCAACTTCCCGGCACGGCAACCGGGGGTTTCACCAGGCTCGTTGCCAAAATCCGTTGCGCCATGCCCGGCACGAACGACCGTCCGGTCTTCGTCGACCATCGGTTCGCAAACGCGAGCGCGGCATCCGAGGGGCCCATTACGCCAGGAATCTCGATCCCGCGCGCTACCACGGCGTCGACCAGCGCGTCGGTCACCAGAGATGATTCGTTGTGGGACAGGAGCATCATGAAAGAGCCACCCTGGGTGGCCACGCCCACGACGTTCTCGCCATCGACAGCCACAAGCACGGTTACCTGCGGATCGACACTATCCTGGGCAATGAACCCCGATAGCTGGATCGTGTTCGTTGCCTCGTGCCGTACGAGAAATTCGCGAATCCGAAGCACCAGTTCGCGATCGGCAGCGGGTTCGCCGGAAGGCGTCACCACGTTTATGCGAGAAGATGGTGCATATACCCATAGTCCTGATTGCAGCGAATTGCACCCTGGTTGACCTCGGGTCCAGCACAGCGGTCGAAGCAAGGTTATCGCCGCTGGATGCGAAACCCTATCCGATTGGTTGTGGTCGTCACGGATCGTGTGGTTCCTGGGAATCCCGCGAACCGCCGTAGTGGTAAATCGTGACGTCCTCGTTCTGGTACAGCACTTCGAGCAGGCCATCGGACACTGCCTGATCGAACTTCGCGAGGGCCGCCACCGGATAGGTCGCGCGTTCAAGTGGCCCAACATAGATGATCTGCACGCCATAGTCCCGCAAGATCGGCTCGATCTCGCCGAACGTTCCCTCACCGCCGAACACCTCGGTCACATCCACGAATCGCCAGTTGACCAGGCGATCCATCCCTGGCCGCTGCTGAATTTCGACCGGCGTTTGGCCAATCACGGTCGGGAATCCCGTAAGCGCGCTGATTCGGCCTGCCCAACCTGGCATCGTGCCGGGAGCTTCGAGGATTGTCGGCAAGCCAACCAGATGTTCACGCATCCACTCCACGGCGGCCAGATCGGAAGAGAGGTCGTACGGCTCGACCAACCCGTTATTGGCATTGAGGGCCAGTTGCCCATTCTCCATGAACACGAAGGAATCGAGCGTGGTCGAAGTCTGGACCAGCCGGTCATCCGATCGCTGCGGGAACCCGAGGCTGGGATAGACGGCTCCGGCGCCAACGAGCACGGCGATCGCGATCGCCCAGGCAACGGAAAACGCGCGCTTCCCGCCCATCCGCAACACGGACGCGCGCTCCCATGCGGTAGAAACCGCGATCACGACGATCGGCGCCGCGACCACGGCGAGCAACAACCAGGTCACCAGCGAGAACTGGAGCGGGATGTTCTGCTGCATGGTCCATTGCGAAAACACCATCCTATTGGCGATCACGCTGAGCATGATCGCGGCCAGGATCGGCCCTAGCAGCATTAGGTGGCGCACATCGTCGTGACGATACCAGGCGACGACTCCCGCCAGCAGCAGGAACGCCATCATGAAAATCGCCAGGTTGCCGAGCACGAAGGCGAGACCAAGCATGATCAGGACAAGCGTCCCGCTGCCGATCAACGCGGGCCAACCGAGACCTCCGGTTTGGTGGGTGAATCCACCAAGGCTCCACAGTTGCCACAGCACATAGCTGATCGCAATGGCGAGCAGCACACCCAAATGACCCACGAAGTCGTCGACCGAAATCGCCTGGGTCAACGGCGCCCGGATCGTCGCGAGGTATCCGTAGCTGACTATGAATGGCGCCACGGAAATTCCGGCTGTCGCCCCGATCGTGGCCAACGCGACGACGCTATCACGCACCGTGCTCCAGGAACCGGTCCAACGTTGGCGGGCGCCGGCAGCGAGAAACACGAGGCCGCCCGCCAATCCCATCAGGGCGACACCGAACAGAGGATTCGCGGCAAAGGTCCAGCCAATCACGAGCCCGATCGCGACCAGGAATGAGAGCGAGCCGCGCCATCCGTCGAACGAGGCCATCATCGTTCGCTCATCGCGTGCGGAAGAATCGTCGCGCGACAGGAAACCGATGAGCACCACGAAACCGGCCAGGAAGAGGGGCATCGCGAGTTGCTGGATCGCCATCTCGCCGGTCAGGTAACTCAGCAATGGAAACTCGAGCGTGCCAGTGCCAACGAAGTTGTCTGTGCTCAGCCAGGCCCCGGCCGGAACGGTCGGCGTCGAGGAGATCGTGGTCCAAAGACCTTCGACGGCATCACGAACTGAACCTGCAAAGTTCGGTCCCCAGTCGCCGGATCCGACCCGCTGGGCCATCCCCCACGAGCCGATCCCGATCAGCAGGATCGGGGCCAGCAGTCCGCTGGCAATCGTCTGCCAGGTTCCTTGCGAGCGGCGGAAACGGGCGATCAGGACACAGGCGCCCATCCATGCGTTGACGATCACGAGTGCGGCCATCGTCGCCAGGCTCAGGGAGTAGGCGCCCTCTGGAACGATGCCGCTGACGCGGGTGAGCACTGCCCACGGCAGGTAGCCGAAGGTGAAATCGTGGATTGTGCCATCGACAAGCCAGGGATCGTAGGCTGGGAAGAACGGCGTCAGCGACATCGCGTTGAATGACGCCATATTCTGCAGCTGGGTTCCGATTCGGCCAGGTATCCACAAATCAGGGTTTTGCGAGCGCGCCCAGACTGCCGCGAGATAGCCGCAACAGAGTAACGCCTCGGTCGCGATGATCCACCGTGACGCCTGGCGAAGATCGGCCACGATACGTTGCGTGTTGGCTCGCAGGATCAGTCCACCGATCGCCAGGATCGCCAGCCAGGCTACGCCAATCGCGACCACCCCAAAGTCGAGAAGCCGCAGGGTGGAGAGCCACCACGCGATCCACGACACGGCAAACAGGCCAATCGTCTTCGAAACCGCGTAGCCGCGATCCGGGAGCCACGGAAACAACCGCCACAGGATGGGAACCATCGGCAGCACCAGGATCTGCAGCGCGAGATACCAGAAAACTACCGGCAGCTTGTTGGTGATCGAACCCGGATCGAAGATCGAGCTCCACGACGAGTGCGTCCGAACCAGCTCCTGATCGGTGGCGTCGAGCATCATCCGGTCCGGCTGGGTCTGGACCGGGCGGATGCTCAATCCGCCGTGTCCCAACGCATCGTCCAGCAGGTACCAGGCGGCGTGGGCGTCCCAGCGATCGGACTTCCGGAAGATCGTAACTTCGGGATGGTCGTATACCGTCAGTGTTTCCTCAGCCGAGCGGTCATCGAGTTCGACGCCGAGCAACTCGGGGAACGAAGTAAAATGCGCCACCTCGTCAAAACCAAGCTCACCGGAGTAGAGCGCCTCGTAGTAGCGGGTCGTCATCGGGTACCGCCACGGCATGCGCGGGATCGAATCGCGCAACCGGCCACTGCTGAGAACGATGTACTCGGTGCGCTGCAATTGGCCGATCAGCGTGGTGAGTTTTTGCTGGTTCTCGTCGCCATAAAGATCGAGATTGATCGATTTCCCAATAGTGGCCAGCGAGCGATTCGATGCCGACCGGCAATCCGAGATCCCAATACTCGTTGGCGATCGTGCTGCCATCCGGCACGTTGTCGACGATCCACTCCGAGGCGTCGACACGCGACTGCGTGTTGGAGTAAATGGAAACGTACGCGGTGCCATAGAAAATGGTGGTTGCTACCACCAGGACTGGAAGAAGGAATGCGGGGTTCCACCGGCGAGGGACGTGAAACGTCCATGACAAGGCTGATATCCGAACGACCCCGGATTGCCATGCCCATTGGAGTAACGCAATCAGCACTGCCGACGCCAGCAGCACAAGAAACGGATAGGCCGGCAACCAGTAGCGTTGCGTCTTGACCAGGGAAATGCCGAAGTAGAGGAAGTGAAATGCGATCCAGCCCGTCATGCCCATCATCAACCAGGATGGCCATGTTCTCGACACCACGATCTTCCAGACCTGCCATCCAAATCCGGCCAGTGCCGCCAGTCCGAGGCCCGGCCCCATCCCCCACAACACCATATTGCGAAGCTGGAACACGACCGGCGCCCGCTCGGTCCACTGGTGGCCCGGGTAATAATCCATTACGCCGGATTGGGCGTTTCGCCAAAATTCGACATCGGCCAGCCAGCGCGGATCGAATCGGAAGGAAAAGAGCGACGGTCCCTCGAACATGTAGGGTTGGGCCAGGCGAATCGTCCAGATCGCGACGAACACGGAGAGTGCCGATGCGAAAAACACCGGGAACGATCGTTGATCGTCATCCTCATCGAGCCTGGACAATCGCGGCAACACCCCACGCCAGCCAAACAGGCGGATCGTCTCCAGGGCCGGGAGCGCCAGGAAACCGACGGAAGCTAGCATTGTTGGCTTTGAAGCCGTGGCCAGGCCCACCATCAGGCCGGCCATGGCATACATTGACCATCGCCGGTATCGCCAGGCGGCAAGGACAAACGCGAAGGCCCCCGTGGCAAAAAAGGCCGACCACGCATCGGTCGTGAAATAGTGGGCGGCGCTAATGTTCAAGGCGGTAAACGCCAACAGCAGTGCCGCAAGCAGTCCGGTCCAGCGGTTCCAGAGCATGCGTCCGATCCACCAGACGAGCACGATCGTGCCGGTATCGACGATCGCCGAAAGCCAGCGTCCCGGAATGTGGGCATTGTTGATCGCGGTGTACTCGGTGAACGATCCGAGAATCTTGGTGGCAAAGAGCGGGAATGTGCCGTAAATGTAGCCCGTGCCGTTATTGAACGGATTGAGTGGTGAAGCCGCCGAATCCAGGTACTCGCGGAATCCCGATGGCGGTCCGATGTTCTCCAACACCGTGGTCATGAACAGCTCGTCGGGATGCAGGTAGTACCCGGTTCCCCATTGGATACCCCGGAAGCGCAGCACCAGGGCGACTGCGACGATCGCGGCCAGCAGGGCGAACTCCACAAAATCCCGTCAGGAGCCTGCGACCACCGGACAGTGGGATTGGAGCCGGATCAGGACCGGGCGGCTCCGCAATACTGGCTGGTTCCTCCAGGATGGGAACGGTCATCGCTGCAGCGGTTCCCCAATCTTCCCGCGATACAGTTCAAGGTACGTTTGGACCGTGGTCTCGGTGCTGTACAGCGCACTGATCTCCTCGGGGGGCCGGATATACTGCTCCCGATTGGCAACGACCTCGATGATCTTTGCGGCGAGGTCATCGACGTCCCCGACCTCGGCGATCAAGCCCATACCTGTCCGGCGAATCGGTTCGCGCACCCCCGGCAGGTTGCTGGTGACACAAGGCGTGCCACAGAGCATCGCTTCGGGCTGGACCATCCCAAACGTTTCGGTCCAGTTGGTGCTGGGAAGCACGAGAACATCGCAGGCCGTGTAAAAGTCGGCCAAATCCTGCATGCCCAATGTCCCAAGTTTGGTGACTGCGCCGGGGAACTTGTCGAATTCATCGTCCCAGGCCCCGCGGACGATAACCCCGTCTGGCCCGGCCAGCGGCCCGGCCAGCGCGTAATGTGCGTCGGGCCATCGTTCCCGCACGATCGGGATCGTCCGGCCAAGCACGTCGAGTCCCTTTTCAGGGGCCATTCTTCCCGAAAAGCCGATGATTGGCCCTGGGCCGAGACTGTGCGCCTGCCGGAATACCTCTCGCGCGTTTGGCGACGGGCTCGGGATCTCAATCGGAGGTCCAACTACGGAAACATTGTTACCGAGCCGCCGGATGAACGGCGAAACGCTTCCCCGATCATGGGTGTAGGTCATGACCCGGTTGGCGAGGCGTCCACTCACGATGCTGCTGCCAAGGGCGACGCCGCTAGCGATCTTTTCGGCCACCGTATCCGAGATGTCGAGATCGGAGTTGTGGGTCACGATCACCCGCTTCCGCATCGCCCGGCCGACCGCCGACAGCGCGCCGGCCTCGGCTATTGGCAAGTGAAGATGCAGGATGTCGTGTTCCCGGAGCAGGGATGCCGCCTTCGGAATCAGCGAGGGAACGATCACGGCCCGGCTGAACGAAGCCCGCACGGGCAGCCGGAGCACGCGGGCGCCATCGATTACCTCTTCCTCAGGAAGCGACCGATCGTAGCGTGCACTGAGGATGGTGACCTTGTGTCCGAGCTCGACCTGCCGCCGTGCGAGGCGGTCCACGTAGATGGTTAACCCGCTCGTGTACGGCATGGCGAAATAGAGCACATGCAGGATCCGAAGCGGCTCCTCGTTCAGGCTGACATCGTTCGACACAATTGCATCCCGTCCTTCATAACTGGTACCAGATTCACCACACAGTTCCCTGATGTGGACCTATGGTACAGGGTCAGGCCGATCCCTATGGCAGTCACGAGTGGCAGCGCCGCGAAACCAGTAACGATCCAGGTCAGGAACTTGCTCGACGACGTGCTGGTGGAAGGTGTTGGGGTCTCGTCATCGCCATTTCGATAAATCCAGGGGAGCTGCGCCATCACTGGCCCAGGCAGCAGGACGCGCGTGAGCCAGTCGAGGCTCGCGATCTGACCAGACGTGTCGACACGGTCAATCCCGGGCCGGGTACCGGTGTCCGTATCCTGGATTCGATTGCCGACCAATTGGCAATCCCGCGCATGCCCAACCTCCGTGGCTATCACACAAACGCGCGCATCGAAGATGCACGTGGGATCGCCGTCAGGTAGCCTATGCGGAGGAGACTCGTTTGACCAGTCCGGGTGTCGCACCCGGGCACGCAATGGAGCATGTGTCATGACCCGGCTTATCGAATAACGCCCATCAGCAAACGTGTGGTGGTGACCGGCGCCGATGGCCTGATCGGCCGCTTCGTGCTCGACGCCTGGCGGGCAGACGATCGGTACGACGTGGTTGGCCTTGCCCGCAAACCAGGACCGTACACGGACATCGAGGCCGACGTCGTCGATCTCGATGCTCTTGTCGATGCCTTTCGAGGCGCCGATGCGGTCGTCCACCTTGCTGCCACGTCTGCCGTCAGCTCCAGCTGGGAGGCAGTTCTCCCGAGCAACCTGATCGGCACCTACAACGTGTTCGAGGCGGCCCGGCGAGCAGGTGTCGAACGCGTCGTCTTTTCGTCGTCGAACCACTCTATAGGCACGTACGAGACAGAGAACGCACCCGCTCTGTACGACCTTGATGATCCGCGAGTGTGGGATCACACCGCCGAGATTCGCCCGGATTCGCTCTACGGTGTGTCGAAAGTCTACGGCGAAGCCATGGCTCGCTATTATGTCGATCATCATGAACTCAAGGCCTTCTGCCTGCGGATCGGCGGCACGCGCGGCCTCGACGATCCGAGCCATCCCGAAAATCTTTGGAAGCCTGAATACGATCAGGATGAGGACAAGCTGGCAACGAGGACGCGGATGCGTGCGGTGTGGCTCAGCGAACGCGATTGCATCCAGCTCATCGAACGCTGCCTGGAATCGGATCGGAACTGGGTCCTCTGCTATGGTATTTCCAATAATCCGCGTCAGTTCTGGGATATCGAACATGCTCGCGAAACGCTCGGCTACGAGCCACAAGACGGGGCGCCGAGGGAGATCGTGCCGGATCGGAGCTAACGCCGGCATTGTTCGATTGTCGCGCGGCAGGGCATAATCGTATGGGCCCATCGTTCATTCATTCGTCATTAGCCAAGGCAATATATCCAGATGCAGATCCTCGTCACCGGCGGCTCAGGGTTTATTGGAAGTCATCTTGTCGAGCGCCTGCTGGGGCAGGGTCATGACGTGACCGTGGCTGACAATTTCATTACTGGTCATCAGCACAATCTTGACCATGCCATCGGACATCCTCACCTGCGGATCATTGCCCAGGATTTATCGTACCCACTGCATGCATCGATCACCGGGCAGCGTTACGACCGCATCTACAACCTCGCCAGCCCTGCGAGCCCACGGGGCTACGCGAAATTCCCGATTGAAACGCTCCTCGTCAACTCGCACGGTACCTACAACGTGCTCGAGCTGGCCCGCCAGCACGGCGCCAGGTTCCTCCAGGCTTCCACATCCGAGGTGTATGGGGATCCCCTCGTTCACCCGCAGGTTGAGGAATATTGGGGAAACGTGAATCCGATTGGCCCACGCGCGTGCTACGACGAGGGCAAGCGATTTTCCGAAAGCCTGACGATCGAATTCGTGCGGCAACACAATCTCGATGCCCGCATCGCACGGATCTTCAACACCTACGGGCCGCGATCACATCCCGGCGATGGCCGGGTGGTCCCAAACTTCTGCGTCCAGGCAATTGCGGATGCTCCGATTGCGATTTATGGATCCGGCGAACAAACGCGCTCATTTTGCTATGTCGACGACTTGATTGAGGGATTCCTGCTCCTAATGGAGACGGATGGGTTGGCGGGTGAGGTCGTGAACCTCGGCAATCCGGAGGAGCACACAATCCGGCAGTTCGCGGAACGCATCGTCGCCCTGACCGGGTCGACGTCTCTCATCTGCTTCGAGCCCCTGCCGACCGACGACCCTCAGCGACGGCAACCGGATATCTCGAGGGCGCGGGAGCTGCTGGGGTGGTCGCCATCGGTTTCCCTGGACGACGGCCTGCTCCGGACGATCGCCTATTTCCGCTCGATTGTCGGAGTGAAACCATTGGCCGAGACGCCGGTCAGGTAATCGTGTTTTCCAATAATCCAACTTTGACACCAGTCTCTCCGGGAACGTGCATGATGGCGGTTGTCGTGCGACCATAGGGAGCGTGTTCGATTCCGGCCACAACCCTTGCGACATCCTGCATCGGTTTCACTCCAGGAGGACTCTTCGCGTGCGCAATTTTCCGTTCGATCAGCCGGGCCAGTATTTTCGGGGAAACATCCACAGTCACAGCACCAATTCAGATGGATTGCTTTCCCCGGCGGACGTAGCCCAGGCCTATCGCGAACGGAACTATGACTTCATCGCCATCACCGACCATTTCCTGGGGCGATACGGTTTCCCAATCACCGATACCTCACCGTTTCGAACCACTGGCTTTACGACGCTGTTTGGCGCCGAGATGCATGTTAGAGGTCTGCAAAATGGAATCATCTGGGATCTGCTGGCAATAGGTCTGCCACGCGATTTTCCCCACCAGCTTGCGGACGAAACCGATGTCGAGCTCGCCGGCCGGGCCTCGGCGGCGGGCGCATTCGTCGCGATTCCGCATCCGGGCTGGAACGGCGTGGTCCACAGCGACGGACTCCGCCTGATCGATGTGGTCGACGCGATCGAGATCCACAACGAGGGCCACACCCTCGACAGTGATCGCGGCAGCGGTTGGTTCCTTGCTGATTCGCTGGCGACCGCCGGGCACCGGTTCTCGGCCTTCGCGGCCGACGACGCCCATTTCAAGACCGACCGGTTCGATCGCTTCGGTGGCTGGGTCAATGTGAAAGCCGAATCGCTCGATCCGGAATCGCTGCTCAAGGCGCTCAAGGCCGGACACTACTATGCCAGCACGGGCGCCACGATCCGCCACGTCGAAATCACCGAGAACGAGATCATTGTCGAGGCCGACCCTGCGATCGGGATCATGCTCGGTGGCGCGGGAACGATTCGGCAGTATGTGCGAGGCGACGGGCTGACCCAGGCGACGTTCCAGCGCTCGCTGTTCGCGTCGTCCTTCTTCCGGGTCATCGTTGTGCAGGCGAATGGCAGGAAGGCGTGGTCCAGCCCGATCTGGCTGGATGAGATGGAGTAGGGCGGAACGCCGTGTGTAGGGGTCAACCTGCCCCGCTGGACCGTGTTGACCCGTGGCATGCCATCGCCAATGCTGCGGGCGGCCGCCCTACCTCGCTGGATGTGGCGGCCAATCGAAGCGGGCGGATCACGCATCGCTGCGCTGCCATAGTCCTACGGGAATCCGGAGAGATGACGCAGTTCGGGGCGGCTCGCGATGAGCCGCCCCGGTTCGTTCCACAAGGTGGTTGATTGAGCCTAGACGCCCATCGCGTGGTAGCCGCCGTCGACGAAGATCACGTCGCCGGTGAGGCCCGGAGCCGCGTCGCTGGCAAGGAACACGGCTGTTCCCGCGACGTGCTTCACGTCGTAGACCTCGCCAAGGGGAGACTTGTCGATCGCCTGCTGCTGCATGGCCGAGAACCCCGGAATGCCGCGTGCCGAGGCCGTCTTCAGCGGTCCCGCCGAAATCGCATTGACGCGGATGCCCTGCTCGCCGAGATCGGCGGCCAGGTAGCGCACGGTCGATTCGAGTGCCGCCTTGGCGACACCCATCACGTTGTATTTCGGGAACACGCGATCGGAGCCAAGGTAGGTCAGGGTCAGGATGCTGCCACCGTCAGTCATGATCGGGGTCAGCTCACGGGCGACCGCGATCAGCGAGTAGACGCTGATTTCGAGGGCCAGCTTGAATCCATCACGGGTGGTTTCGAGGAACCGGTTCTTCAACTCGTCAGCTGGCGCGAAGGCGATGCTGTGAACGAGGGTGTCGATCTTGCCGTACTCGGCTTCCAGCTGGCCTCGAAGGGTGGTGATCTCGGCTTCGTCCTGCACGTTGCAGACGAATGTCTTCATGCCAGGAACAGTAGCCGCCAATCGCTCGGCATTGCTCTTCGCCCGGTCATCGACATAGGTGATGGCAACCTGGGCGCCCGCACCAGCGAGGGCTTCGGCGATCTGCCAGGCGATGCTCCACTCGTTCTGGACCCCCATGACCACGGCAGTCTTGCCGGTCAGCACGCCAGCGAGCGGATTGGGTTTCTGGGACATCGAATTCTTCTCCTGACCGTTCGGTCACCCGCCCCGGATCTTCGATTTCCGGGGCGACATGCGCATTTGGCCAACTTGGGGCATGATACCCGGGGCAACTTGACGTTCCTTGAGGAGCCGCGCGATGCCGCAGACATCCCGAACCGGATGACTCGCCAGCACGCGTGGTTCCTTGCGAACGCTGCCGCATAGGGTACGACATTCATCCGTTGCCGGACATAGGTGCGGCGGCGAAAGGGACACGCCATGTCAGAGCGCGGAACCGACCCATTGATCCCGATATTCGATGGTCACAACGACACCATTCTCGACCTCGCGGCGACCGGCCGGTCCTTCTACGACCGCTCGGACACAGGTCACATCGACCGCGTGCGCGCCGCCGAGGGTGGCCTGGTCGGCGGATTCTTTGCCGTGTTCGTGCCAGATATCGATATTGAGAAGGAATCCGGGCGCAGGATTGTGGAACAGGTCGGCCACGGTCTCGACGGTGTGCCGTTGATGAACGAGAACGGTCCCACGCTGGCCTATGCCCAGCAATTTACGATTGCCACCGTGGCCAAACTCCTGCGGATCGAAGCTGGCGAAGGGGCGTCAATCGCGATCGATGAGGAATTCGGGCACGAGATGCCGCAGAATCCTCTGAACTTCGTCCAATCGGCCGCCGAGCTCGAGGAGAATGTCGACAAGGGCGATTTTTCGGCAATCCTCCATTTCGAAGGCGCCGAAATGATCGATGAAAACCTGAACGCGCTGGAGACCTTCTATTCGGCCGGGATGCGCTCACTCGGCATCGTCTGGTCGCGATCGAACATCTTCGGACATGGCGTCCCGTTCGACTATCCGCGCAGCCCGGACACCGGCCCCGGTCTGACCGATCTTGGCAAGGCGCTGGTCGAGGGCTGCAACGAGCTCGGCGTCATGATCGATCTCTCTCACCTCAACGAAAAGGGGTTCTGGGACGTCGCCGAATTGTCATCGTCCCCGCTCGTCGCCACCCATTCCAATGCGCACGCGCTGTGCCCGTCGACCCGTAACCTGACCGACAAGCAACTGGAAGCGATCGCCGATTCGGATGGACTTGTCGGGTTGAATTTCAATTGCGGTTTCCTGCGGCCGGATGGTGCGCGCGATTCCAACACGCCGCTCGACGTGATGGCCGACCACCTCGACTACCTCGTGGACAAACTCGGCATTGACCGGGTCGCGCTGGGATCGGATTTCGACGGCGCGCAAATGCCGAACGATGTCTCGGATGTCAGCAAGTTACCGAACCTGATCGCGGTGCTGCGCAAACGCGGTTACGACGATGCCGCCCTGCTCAAGATCGGTTACCAGAACTGGGTCCGCGTGCTCGAAGCAACCTGGGGAATGTAGGCGGATCCGCAGGTCCGTCTGTACGAATCCAGTCTCGGTCGTGGCGGATCTGCCCCGGCCATGGATTTTGCCAGCCAATTCAGCCATGGGGAGCGTCAAACGGGCGGAGCACACATCGCCGCGCTGCCGCAACCGCACGGAAATCGGGCAGGGTTGCGGACCTGCCCGGGGCCTTCAAACCGCGCGTTGCGGGCGAGGGCCGACACAAGGTCGGCAACCCTACGAGGACATCGATTTCGGGCCTTGTCTTCCGCGGGATCCCCCTCGGAAGACCAGGCTACGTGCAACGGTTTCCGGCTTTACGAAAGCTCGGGCAACGCCAGCAGGCCGTCCATGTCGAGGCGTTTGGTGAACATCGTGAGGTTGCCGTCGGCGTCGAGTGGCCAGTCCTCGCGCGGCCGGTCCCAGTACAACTCGACGCCGTTGCCATCCGGATCGTCCAGGTAAATCGCCTCGCTGACGCCGTGGTCTGACGCTCCGGTTATCGGGATCCCGGCCCGCACCAGGCGGCGCACGGCATCCGCCAGCTCCTCGCGGTTCTGGTAGAGGATCGCCGTGTGGTAGAGACCAGTCGAACCCGGTGGTGGTGGCGAACCTCCCAGGCTCTCCCAGGTATTCATCCCGATGTGATGATGGTAGCCACCGGCCGAGAGGAATGCGGCCTGGTTACCCATCCGAATCACGATATCGAATCCCAACACTTCGTGATAGAACCCAAGCGCCCGATCGATATCGGCAACCTTGAGGTGGACATGCCCGATTTTGGCGGTCGGGGCAATCGGGTTGGTGGTCTGGATATTGTGCTGCCCGGCGTACTGGTGCATCGGCGCACCCTCCCTTTGATTGATCATTGCAACGTGGTCGGACGAACGGCTTGTCCACGACTAACTATTCGTAAGCATAGTACATCGTGGATTCATTTTCTTCCTCACAGCGTACAATCAACTGATCGGATTCGTGCTTTTTGATCCTGTTGTGCGGTGAAATAGTGCTTGCGTGATATCGGAAGGACATGGGTCTCCGTGCCAGATTTGATTCGGCGCCAGGTTACTGAGAATCGTGTGGCCGTGATTGGGCTTGGCCGATTCGGCACGAGTGTCGCGAGAACGCTGCACGAACTGGGCTATGAGGTGACGGCGATCGATCGCGGGGAGCGCCAAATCCAGGACGCGGCGGACTTCGTGACCCTGGCCGCCCAAGGCGACGGAACTGACCAGGAACTTCTCCAGCAACTCAATATCGACAAGTCTGCGGTGGCGGTGGTCGCCCAGGGCGAAAGCCTCGAATCGAGTGTGCTCAGCACTTTGTTGCTCAAGAAGCTGAAGGTGCCCTGGGTCGTCGCCAAGGCGAAGTCCACCCTCCATGGCGAGCTCCTGCGAAAGGTAGGAGCCGATCGCGTCGTGTTTCCGGAACTCGACGCCGGGATCCGGCTCGCCCATTCGATTGGCGTTCGCCATGTGAACGACTACCTCTCGTTGTCGGCCACCGCCGGTATCGCGAAACTCCAGGCTCCCACCGACCTTGTCGGACACACGCTCAGCGAGGCGCTTGGCGACCAGACGAAGAAGCTTAATATCCTGATGATCAAGCGTGGCAGCCAATTGATCACCGTTCCGCATTTCCAGGAAGTGATCCAGGCCAGGATGAGCTGATTATCGTTGGCGCCGACGCCGAGATCGAAACCTTCGCCGAGCATAACCCGGATCCCTCCCGGCCGCCCGCCTGACCTCCCCGCTCGCTTAGGGAACCGGTTGTGGACACAGTTTGGCAGGAAGCGTCTTCCCGGCAACAAGGTGGTGCGGAGGCGACTCGACGCCACCCAGATCATCCCGATTCCGAAGGACCTCGCCCGCAACGAGGTCCCTCATGTGCGATCACACGCAAAACGATTCGTGCTCGCCTTTTCGTTCCTCGTGGCCACCGGGGCGATCCTGCTCGCGCTGCCGTGGACCACGGAGAGCGGAGAGGCCACGGCGCCGGTCGATGCGCTGTTCACCGCAGTTTCAGCCTCATCGGTGACCGGGCTGGTTGTGGTCGATACCCAGGATCACTGGAACTTTTTCGGTGAGCTGGTGATCCTGCTCCTGATCCAGGTAGGTGGCCTCGGATTCATGGTCGGCGCCTCACTCGTGCTGGCCTCACTGGGCGCGGAGTCTCACGCTGCGCGATTCCCTCCTGCTCCAGGACGGCTCGCCAACCCTCTCGCTTCAGGAAGCGACCAATCTTTCGAAGCGGGTGCTCCGCTTCATCTTTGTATGCGAGGCGATTGGGGCCTTCTCTTTCATCGTCCGGTTGTCGCAGGACGAGCCTTTCCCAGTCGCCGTGTGGCACGGCATCTTCATGTCGATCTCATCGTTCTGCAACGCCGGATTCGACCTTGAGGGCAACTATCATTCGCTCTCCGCGCTATGCCGATTCGTTCTGGATCAGCACGACCTCGATCATCCTGATCCAGGCTGGGGCGCTCTCTTTCATCACCTTCAGTGACGTCTGGAAACGCAAACGCTGGACGCCCTTTTGGCTGGACATCAAGCTGGTGTTGCTGGCCAACGCTATTCTACTGGCGGGGGCACGGCAATCTTTCTCGCCCTTGAATGGAACAACGCGATGGCCAATCTGGATCAGCCTGGGCCAAACCAATGACGGCGTTGTTCCAGAGTGCCTCGGTGCGGACTGCCGGATTCCCACCATCCTCTTTCGCCGATGTTCATCCCGCCACACGTCTTCTCTGCGATCGGATCATGATGGTGGGTGGTGCCGCCGGTTCAACCGCCGGCGGTATCAAGCTCGCAACCATCGCGATCCTGGCGATCACCGTGGTCTCCACCGTGCGCGGCCAGGCCGATGCCCAGGCGTTCGGACGCCGCATTCGCATCGCAACTGGTTTTCCGGGCGATGGCGGTGACGGCCCTGTTCCTGTTCGCGCATTTCCTGCTCACCCTGGGGCTGGCGATCACGGAAGACGTTCTGGCCGGACAACAATTTGGGTTTCTCCCGATTATGTTCGAGACGATGAGCTCGATGGCAACGGTCAGGGCTCTCCACTGGCATCACGCCCGGCATCTCCGATCGCCGGGCAAGATCCTGCTCTGCATTGGCATGTATGTCGGTCGGCTCGGACCGCTGACCGCCGTTTATGCATTGCAACGCCGCCAACGGCCCACTCGCTATCGCTTCCCGGAAGCGACCGATCCGCATTGGCTAGCGTAGCGGAAGGTTACGCATGGCAGACTCACTCCGTTTCACCCTGATCGACGTTTTCGCTCAGCGACCGCTGGAGGGAAATCTCCTGGCGGTGATCGAGGATGCCGACGGATCGACGACATCACGATGGCGACCCTCGCGCGGCGATTCCGGCTGTCGGAAACGTCGTTCATCCAGACCGCCACCTCGCCGACGGCGACCTACCGGCACCGCATTTTCATCGTCGAAGGGGAGATCCCCTTTGCGGGGCACCCCTCGCTTGGCACCGCCGCCGTGTGGGCCCACCGCCAGGGACTCAGCTCAACCACCGTCGTGCAACAGACCATTTCCGGTGAGCAACGCTTGGAGTTTGAACTCGAAGGCAACCACGGCACGGTGGCGCTGTGGCAGAACCCGGCCGAATTCGGGCAAACGGTGGATTCCGCGCAAATCCTTGCCGCGCTGGCTCTCCCGCCATCGGCCGCGCACCCCACGCTCACCGCTCAGGTCATGTCGACCGGGCTGCCGACGCTCCTCCTGCCAATTGCGGACGCCCGGGACCTTGCCGGGATCGAGATGAATACGGATGCCATGAACCAGGCGATGACCTTGCCTGATGGCACGCGTACCCTGACCTGCTACGTCGTGGCCGAAACGGCTCCGGGGCAATGGCGAGCGCGATCGTTCGGCACCGACCTCGCGGCGGCGAAGATCCTGCGACCGGCTCGGCGGCGGGTCCATTCGGCGCCTATCTCAAGGCAAACACCGGGCTGACGAAACTGGTTGTGCCCAGGGTATCGAAATGGGATGCCCAAGCGAACTCCGGGTGGACACCACCGACGGTGTTGTCGTGAGCGGCGACGTGCATATTGTTGGCGAAGGGGTGTTGACTTTGCCCTGAGCGTGGAACAGCGACAGGAGGTCCACATTGGACAAGCTACGCCTGGCGGACCTCCTCGCCGCCCTGTCCCAGGCGAGCGACCTGGGGATGGGGCAGCCGCCAGAAACCGCAATCCGGTCATGCCTGGTGGCAACCACATTTGCCCGGCAGATGGGCATTTCCGAACGGGATGTGGGAAGCATCTATTACGCGACGCTGCTCCAGCACGTTGGGTGCACCGCCTATGCCCACGAAACCGCTGCCTTGTTCGGGGGCGATGATATCGCGCTGCGCGCCGGGGGAGCCAAAGTCGACTTTGGCAACACGCGAGAGTCCCTGGCATATCTCCTCCTCGGGATTGGCAAGGGCCAATCACCCCGTACGAGGGCGCACGCCGTTTTCACAGCCCTGCGATACGGGCAAACATTCGATCAGGAGCTGTACCGCTCCAACTGTGAGGTCGCGGTCCATATTGCCAATCGGCTTGACCTGGATGCAATCGTGCAGCGCGGGCTGAACGAGATGTACGAGCGGTGGGACGGCAAGGGCAACCCGCACCACCTGACTGGTGACGATATTTCGCTTCCGGCCCGGTTTGCGCAAGTAGCGAGCCAAGCCGTGTTGTTCCACGGGATTGGTGGACCGGATGTCGCCATCGATGTGGTCCGGCGCCGGGCCGGCACAACGCTCGATCCGACCCTCGCTCACGCATTCGCCGACAATGGTGCCGAGCTCCTTGCGGGGTGCGATTCCGTCGACGCCTCGATTGCCATGATCGACGCGGAGCCCGAGCCCCGTCTCCGCATTCCGGAATCCCATCTCGAACAGGTAGCATCGGCATTTGCTGTCATGGTCGACCTGAAGTCACCGTTTTTCCATGGTCACTCAGCAGGGGTATCTGAACTGGCGGGAGCCGGCGCCATCGAACTCGGAATTCCCGAACCCGAGGTGGTGAATATTCGCCTTGCCGGACTATTGCACGACCTGGGGCGCGTTGGCGTGCCGAGCGGGATCTGGGACAAGCCGGGGCCACTCACCACGTCCGAGTGGGAACAGGTCCGGCTGCATCCCTACTACTCCGAGCGCATCCTGTCCCGATCTTCGGCGCTGGCGCATCTGGCGATGCTGGCCGGAATGCATCATGAGCGAATGGACGGCTCTGGCTACCATCGACAATCTGCCGCCTCGGCAATCCCAATGGGCGCACGCCTGCTCGCGGCGGCAGACACCTATCAGGCAATGACCGAAGCGCGAGCCTATCGCCCTGCACGAACGCCTGCCGAGGCGGCGAGCGAGCTGGAATCAGAGGTCGAACAGGGACGACTCGACGCCGAAGTCGTCCGCGCGATCCTGAGCGTTGCCGGACATGCTCCCGCTCGCGCCGCAATCACCTGGCCCGCCAACCTGACGGAACGGGAAGTGCAAGTACTCCGGCTGGCTGCTCGCGGCAAATCCAACAGGGAGATTGCAGACGCCCTCTTCATTTCACCAAAGACGGCGGATCATCATGTCCAGCACATCTACGCCAAGATTGGCGTCTCCACGCGCGCCGGGGCAGCCATCTTTGCGATGGAACACGATCTCATACGCGATCACCATTCGATCGAATAGGGTGAACACCCGATGCCAGATCGCAACCTGACTGCCACAGTAGCTCCATTCTGATCGGATGTCCGAAACATCACGAATGGAGGAGTGCCATGGATAGTCACATCGGTCTCAAACCGCAGATGTCACATGCAACGACGACGAGTGAACGGCGCCGAGATCTACCATGAAATTCGGGGCAATGGTCCCCCAATCTTCTTCGTCCAGGGAACGACGGGGGATGGCGGCTCCTTTACCAGGGTTGCCGACATGCTCGCGGACGAATTCACGGTCGTCACCTATCACCGCCGCGGCAACTCGCTGAGCCCACGCCCGGATGGCTGGACCAGCACATCGGTCGACGAACAAGCGGACGATCTCGCGGCGCTCATCCAGGCACTGGATCTGGCGCCGGCAGTCGTCTTTGGCACCAGCGATGGGGCCACGATCCTGCTGAACCTGTTGACCCGGCATCCCGAAGTGCTTCGCGGAGCGATCGTGCATGAACCATTGCTGGAGCCGGTGATTTCGGATGGAGGGGAAGCACGAGCAGCACTGGACAAGTTTTCGGCGACGATCGAGCAAGAGCTAGAGACTGCCGGGCCACGAGGCGCCATGGAAGTACTACTCCGTACGGTGGTCGGCGATGCCAATTTCGAGAGCCGCGATCCGACGTTCCGGGAACGATTGCTGGGCAACGGCGAGGTGTATTTCTCCATCGAGATGGAAGCGTTCGACGCGTACATGCCCGATGCGGATGACCTCGCCAGGGTGATGGTTCCCATCAGGGTGGTGGCCGGGATTGATGATGTCCTGGGCGGATGTTTTCGCGAATCAGCCGCGTGGGTGGCGAAGCAGTCGGGAACGACGGTTCACGACTTCCCCGGTGGTCATACGCCGTATGTTGACCACCCCGAGGAGATGGCGCGCCTCTTGCGGCCATTCCTCCGGGAGGTGGGCGGCACCCCGGTGACATCAGCCCCTGCTCCATGAATCGTTGGGTCAGGGCGATCCTGTCGTTCTGGTTCCGGGCGGACTCAGCGGTTGGGTCTCATGGGTGCCGCATGCCCAACGTCTCGCCGAGGAACGCATGGTAGTCCGCGTCCAGTTGCGCAGCGTTGAACTGGCCGAGGCCGGACAGCCGTTCCCCAAACCTACGGTACCAACACCGAGCGGGACGCGTTGCGGGCCACAGTCGACGAGCTTGGGTTCGACCGATTCGACCTCGTCGGCTGGTCCTATGGCGGTCATGTTTCGCTGGCCTTCGCCCTCGAATATCCGGAGCGGGTGCGCTCGCTCACCCTGATCGAGCCAGCCGCCACCTGGATCCTGCGCGAGACGGGATACCCCGCCACGGCGCTCGCCACGCTCGAGCAGACCGACCGCTCCCTGACCGGTTGCGCGGTCACCATCGAGGATCTCAAGGAATTTCTCGTCCGGGCCGGATTCGGTGAACCGGGAGACGACTTCGAGTCGATTCCGTCGTGGCCAATCTGGGTGCGCAACCGCCAGGTGCTGTCGATCATCGGCACGATCTGGGACTACACGGACTCGCTTGAGCGCCTTCGCGAACTCGACATTCCGATCCTGGCCGTGAAGGGGACGGACACGACCGCAGACTGCCGCGCCATCGTCGACGACATTGCAGCCACGGCGCCTAACGCGATGCTTCTGGAGCTTCCCGGCGATCATGCCTGCCATCTCCAGAATCCCGACCGCTTCCAGGAAGCGTTGCGGTCGCATCTCGCGGGAACCGCGGCGCTCGGTCTTCGCGACCGGGGCGAATCAGGCCGGGTGTAACATGGGTGCTGGACACAAAACCCGGCAACCTGCCTGGATATCGCCGGGCGTGCCAAGCGGGAGGCCGCCATGGAACGGGTAAGCATCGACGGAGCCGAGCTGGAGTATGAGATCTCGGGCTCGGGCGAGCCCGTGGTCTTCATCCATGGGGCGCTGATCGCTGACACCTTCCGGCTGCTCCTCGCCGAATCCCGCCTGGCGAGCCGCTACCGCTTAATCCTTTACCACCGCCGAGGCTATGCGGGAAGCAGCCGATCCTCCGGGCCAGTCAGCATTGAGCGACAGGCCGCCGACTGTGCGGCCCTGCTTCGCCACCTGGGGGTGGAGGAGGCGCACGTCGCAGGGCACTCGTATGGCGGCGCCATCGGGCTCCAACTCGCGCTGGACACACCAGCAGTGGTCCATTCATTGGCGCTCCTGGAACCGGCGTTGATAATCGGCGCGAGTGCCGCCGACTACAGGACATCGCTCATACGAGGGGTTGACCGCTACCGTGAGGTGGATACTTCCGAGGTCGTGGATGAATTCCTGGAAGTGCGGTGGCCGGGATACCGGGAGACGCTCGATCGCGTGCTTCCGGGAGCCTTCGACCAGGCGGTGACCGACGCGGAGACCTCGTTCGAGGGCGAGCTGCCCGGGCTGCTCGACTGGTCGTTCACTGAAGCGGAAGCGCGGCGCATCAGCCAGCCCGCACTGTCCGTGCTCGGCGGTGAGAGTGACGCCCTCTGGCCCCGCTTCGGTGAAACACACCGGTTGCTACTGGCGTGGCTGCCGCGCGCTGAAGGGTTCGTCCTACCCGGCGCAATGCATTTCCTTCAGGTTCAGAACCCGCGAGGCATCGCCAGCGCCCTCGCTGCGTTCTGGGCACGTCACCCAACTACGGGCGGAGCAAGCTCCGCAGCCCTACCAAGATGATATGTGTCAACGATTCTGTGAAGCAGCTTAGTACCCGCTGCGTTGCTTGAGATCGGCGAGCGAGAACGCATCGCTCCGCATGTACGTTAGCTGGGCCTGTTCCCGGTCGCGGATGCCAGCCACGGCTTCCGGCAGACCATCGAGCGCCGGATCGGGAATCACGACGATTCCGTTGCGGTCGCCGTGGAGCACGTCGCCGGTTTCGATCCGCTGGCCGTCGAGCTCGATCGGTTCGCCGACCGAAACGATCTCGAAGTTGCCGTGCGACACCACCGGATAGCGCATGAAGTAATGGAAGCCGATCGCGCGCACCTCGTCGACATCGCGCAGGGCCCCATCGGTGACCATCCCAACCGCCCCGAGCCGCTGGGCGAGGGTCGCCATCATCTCCCCGGCGTAGGCGCAACGCTGCGGCGCTCCGCTGACATCCTGGATCGCTAGCACCGAGGGTCCGGAGGCGGCCTCCAGCGCATCCCACATTCGCCAGTAGCCATCGCGGCCGGCGACCTTCCCCGGTGAGGACGACATCGTGACGGTGACCGCGCGGCCAACCATCACGCCAAGCTCGGGGAACTGGCACTCGACGGCGCCGCCTATGAAGCCATCGCAGCGATCGCGCAGGTTGAAGGTTTCGATCGCGTTGGCAATCGTCGGACTGTCGACACCGCGAAGGAAGTCGATCGTCTGGTCGGTTAGCGTGGCTTGTACAGTCATGGCAGGGGCATCCTCACACGTTGGCAGGTTTCGGCAGTTCCGGTTTCGTGCGGTGAGGATATGGGCATTCTGCGATTTGGGAAAGTGGCACAGGCAGGTATTGACCCGGCCCCCGCTAGAGGCAGAATCGATGACAAAACGAACAGTGCCCCGGTCAACGATGACCGGGGCACTGTTCGTTCGTGCAGAATTCGCGCAACTGGTTGAGGAAGCCGGAAGATGCCCCTCGAATCAATTTCGGGCGGATATACGCAAGCCACCTGTCGTATCGGCAGGCACCGTATGTGGCTCGGTAATCCGGCCCTACGAATCCCGTTCACGAACGCGTCCACACAACGTGGGCAATTAGCCCTTTTTCTGGCGGTTGAACGGTTTGTGGTTCGCCGGTTTGACTGTGCGAGTCGACTTGTTGACAGGCGCGTTGAGCGCGTCGGCAGCCCGATCCTGCTTGTCGGTGATGTGGTGCTCTGGAGCATTCCGCTGAATCGCCTTGTCCAGCCGCAGGGGATCGCTTGGCTTCCAGGATTTGCTGGCGTCGACAGGATTCTTGCTGGTCATTGGGGACACTCCTTTTGTGCTGCCGAATCGTCGTCAGATGACATGGCTGATCATGGTCCGGCAGTTCGACCTCCATAACATAGCGCACTTTCCGGTGGAATCAAATCCCGTTCAGCGCTCGTTCGCCCCCTTGGTGGTGATGCGGAGCACGCTCATCCCGCGCATGTCGATCCAGTGGCCGCCTTCGAGCCGCGACACGCGGAGGAGCGCTTCGCCGCAACCTGGGCAACGCAGGATCGCGCCCATTTCCAGTCCGAAGGCAAGCAAACTTCCGACCGGTCCCACCTCGCCGCATCCGGCGCACACTGCCTGGGCAGTGGTCACGTCGAAGGCGAACACTTCTGCCAGCAAACCGGCCGCTGCGTTGCCGTCAAGTGGTTGATCAACGGTGACCATCGTCATCCTCCTGAAGGACCGAATCGTTCGGTCCTGATCCGTGCCGGGTCGTGCCCAAGCGAGACGAGGGCGGTCGCGGCAGCCTCGACGAATGGAGTGGGTCCGCAAATGTAGACAAGAGGCCGCGCCGAAGGTTGCCAGGCCACCTCGCCGAGCATCGCGGCGTCGATCCGGCGGCAGTATCCGGCCCACTCCGGCGGTTGCGCGCGAGTAAGCGTGTAGACGATCTCAAGTGTGTCGTCGGCGGCGGCGAGGCGAGCAAGTTCCTTGCCGTAAATTACGTCACTAGGTGTCCGATATGACGCGAGCAGCCTTGCGGGGATACGTGATCCTTCGGCGGCGCGATACCGGATCATCGCCATGATTGGCACGATGCCGGAACCGCCGGCGACCAGCAGCAACGGGCCTCCATCGTTAACGCTCCACGCGAAATAGCCTCCGATCGGACCGCGCAGCTCCAGCTTGTCGCCGACCTGCAACGCGTCAGCCAGGTACAGCGAGACTTCGCCATCATCGAGGCGCTCGACCGTGAGTTCCATGCGCTCGCCTGATGGCGCCGAGGCAATCGAGTAGCTTCGCTCGGCCTGGTAACCGTCCTCGGCGGTGAGCCGGATATCGACGTGTTGACCGGCACGATGCCCGCTCCAGCCGGGCACCACCATCACCAGAGTTTTGGTGCGGGGCGTTTCCTCAATGATTTCGACGATTTCGGCCAGATTCCAGGTCAGTCGCCCTGGTACCGCTGTTCCTGCCATGGGTCACCATAGTTGTGGTAGCCGAGCGATTCCCAGAAACCGGGGCGGTCGTCGTCGACGAGTTCGAGCCGGCGCACCCATTTAGCGCTTTTCCAGAAATAGAGATGGGGCACCAGTAACCGGGCCGGGCCACCGTGCTCCGGAGCGAGTTCGTCATCGTCGTACCGGAACGCGATCCAGGCCTTGCCGCCAGTCACGTCCTCGATCGGCAGGTTGGTGGTGTACCCGCCATCGCAGTGCGCCACAAGGTGACTGGCACTGTCTTCCAGGTCCGCCAGCACGACATCGAGCGAGACCCCCTCCCACTCGGTGTCGAGCTTGGACCACTTGGTAACGCAATGGATGTCGACGGTGAATGTTTCTCGCGGGAGGGCGAGAAACTCGTCCCACGTCCAACGACGGGTTTCCTCGATCTCACCATCGACACGAAAATCCCAGCGGTCGAGCGCCGTGTACGGGGTCGGACCAGCGGACAGCACCGGGAAGTCACGTGTCAGGTATTGGCCTGGCGGGATGCGCTCGGCCACCTCAGGGTCGACGCGACGTCCGCGAAACCCGCGCGAAATAAATTCACCAACCATTGCCCGTCCCTTTCATAGCGCGTTGTGTGGCCGGCCTCCTGTCGCATCTCTCACCAGCCGGGGTTACCCGGACATCTGATCGGACATGCGAAGGTACACCTGATTGGCAAAGAGGAGGCAGGCACATGGACACAGGGCCATCTTAGGCACGGTGGAGGCAGTTGTCCATTGGCTCGCGATCCAACCAGCAACCGTGCCATCTGGAGTGTGGAAGTACCTTTTAAACAAAGCAACCGCTCGGGGGATGGCCCGAGCGGTCACAGACACCACTTAGAGGGAAGGGGGATGACTGAGCCGTGGCTGGCGACCCAGTCGTTATGGTGCTAAGACAATAATAGGTTGTGCCAAGGTGTCAGCAATGGTCCAACAGTATAGATTTTTAGGCACGTTGGATTTCCCCAATAGTACCGGGAATCCTGCTTGCAGAACGTACACTCCTGGCGCATGATGGTTCCTGGAGATGACTGTTACCTGGGAACGAGTCTCACAGCGGCATTGTGATACCATACACAAGGCATTTTGAGGCTGCCCCGGGCGGGCACGGAAACGTTCCCACCGACGCAACTCAATCGACGCAACCTGGCACTCCGGAGCTTGACCCGGAACCACTTGCGTCTTCTCCGAAGTCCTCGTCCAGGCTGGGGCGAGACTCCCATTCCGGCCCTGTTCGAGGACCGTACAAGCCACGGGCGCCTGCTCGAAGTGGAGCGAGTTTCAGTGCAGATTCACGGTGATAATTGGGTCGTCATCCTGTTCATGATCGTAGTTGCGTTCTTTATGGGCATGCTCCTGCTGACGCTCAACCAGATCGTCGCGCCCAAACGCCCCACTGCCATCAAGAGCGCCCCCTATGAGAGTGGCGTTCCCGATGTGAAGGCAGTCCAGCCGAGCTTCACGCCCAGGTTCTACATCGTTGCCATGCTCTTCGTGGTCTTCGACCTCGAAGTCGTATTCATCTATCCCTGGGCTGTTTCTTTCGATTATCTCGGCCTCTTCGGATTCGTCGACATGGTCATCTTCCTCGGCCTGTTGATGATCGGATACATCTACGCGTGGAAGAAAGGTGCCCTCGAATGGGTCTGATCGACGATCGCTTCGACAAGAACGTCTTCACCACCTCTCTCGATTTCCTCTTCAACTGGGGCCGTCGATCATCCCTCTGGTGGCTCCAGTTCGGCCTCGCCTGCTGCGCGATCGAGATGATTGGCGCATCGATGTCGCGCTGGGATCTCGCCGAGCGGTTTGGGATGCTTTACCGGGCATCGCCGCGCCAGGCCGACCTGATGATCGTGGCCGGAACGGTGACCAAGAAAATGGCGCCGATCGTGCGCACCTTGTACGACCAGATGCCGGAACCGAAATGGGTCCTTTCAATGGGCTCGTGCGCCAATGTCGGCGGCCCATACGACACCTATGCCGTAGTCCAGGGTGTCGACCAGGTCGTGCCGGTCGATGTCTATGTTCCTGGATGCCCGCCAACACCAGAATCGCTCTACTACGGCATCCTGCAATTGCAAAACAAGGTCATCAAGTACGACACCATGGCCAAGAAGCACGGCATTGGCGCGGCAGAAGCCCAGCGCCAGGAAGAACGCAGTGAAGCAATGGCCAGCCTTCGCGCCTGAATGAACCCGCCGGGCGTTCGTGCGATGGCGTGTATGGAAGGACAACACCGTGACCGACGGTGAGTTGAACAACAAATCGCGAGTGGGCGATACGCCCGACCTGCCAACATCCGCGAAGACCGACGCATCGGCGCCGATCGCCGACCCGCAAGCAGTCGTCGATGCGGTTGCCGATAGCGCCACCACCATCGAGGCAGGCGACACGGCGCAGCAGCGACTCGACGAGATGGCAGTCGATCCATCGCAATGGGGCCGCGATCTCTGGATCGACGACGATCTCGAAAAGCATCCCGCCGTTCGCGCGCTGCGCGCCGCGTTCCCCGCGGATGTGCTCGACATCATCCGCTTCCGGGACGAAACCACGATTCACGTGACCCGCGAGCGCTACCGCGATATCGCCTTTTTCCTGCGCGATCACGAACGGATCCAGCTCAACTTCCTGACTGACCTCACAGCTGTCGACATGCTCCGATTGCGCACGACCCCGCGATTCGATGTCGTGGCCCAGCTCTATTCGATCCCGAACCGGGTTCGACTCCGGCTCAAGACTGGTTGCGACGATGGGGAATCGGTCCCATCGCTGGTTCCCGTCTGGAACGGCGCCAATTGGTTGGAGCGCGAAGCCTACGATATGTTCGGCATCATTTTTGAAGGTCACCCGAACCTGCGCCGCATGTTGCTGCCAGATGACTGGGATGAAGGATTCCCGCTGCGCAAGGATTATCCGCTGCGTGGGTGGAAGGAATTCCCGGTCTACAACACGGAACGCGTTGTTCCTCGGGTCCGCACACGCTGGACCGGAAGAGGAGTCTAGACCAAATGTCTTCGATCACCGAACGTCCGGGAACGGATCCACTGACTGATCCCCAGCTCAATCCGTACGGCACCCCTGGGGAGATTGTGTCGGAGAACGTCTCTCCAACCGGCACACTGACCGTCAGCGACGAGCGCGAACTGGCAACCGGCGAGCGCTTGCTGACCCTGAACATGGGACCGCAGCACCCAAGCACGCACGGCGTGCTTCGGGTCATCCTCAAGCTCGATGGCGAAGTGATCGTGGATTGCGACCCAATTCTCGGTTATCTCCATCGCGGAACCGAGAAGCTCGGCGAGGCTCACCGCTACGCGCAACTCACGCCGTGGACAGACCGCACCGATTACGTGGCAGCGCCACTTAATAATCTCGGCTACATCCTGGCGGTCGAGAAGCTTTGCGGCGTGACCGCCCCCGAGCGCGCCGACTACTGGCGCGTCATCATGGCCGAACTGAGCCGAATCGCCTCCCACCTCGTGTGGCTGGGCACCCACGCGCTCGACATCGGGGCGCTCTCGATGTCGCTTTACTGCTTCCGCGAGCGCGAAATTATCCTCGACATCTTCGAATCCTTCTGCGGCGCACGCCTGACTACCAACATGATGGAGATCGGCGGCTTCTCGCGAGAAATCCCGGACGGGCTCGTGGAGCAGGTCTATAACTTCCTGCGGATCTTCCCGGGACGCCAGAAGGAATACTCTCTCCTGCTGACTGCGAACCCGATCTGGATGGCGCGGACCAAGGGCGTGGGCATCATTTCGCCAGAGGCGGCGATCTCCTACTCGCTGACCGGCGCCTGCCTTCGCGGTTCCGGCGTAAACTACGACGTTCGCAAGGCTACCCCGTACCTGATGTACGACGAACTCGACTTCGAGGTACCGTTGGGTCAGTATGGGGATACATACGATCGCTACCTGGTGCGCATGGAAGAAATGCGACAGTCGATCAAGTTGGTCCAGCAGTGCATCGACCATGTCGCGAAGATGGACACGCCGCTGATGGCCTACGAATCGGCTTACGTCATTCCGCCGCACAAGGGCACGATGACGACGGCCGAGGACATGCAGCGACACTTCGTGTGGACGATCAAGGGGTTCAATCCGCCGGTTGGCGAAGTCTGGCAAACGATCGAGCATTCGAAGGGCGAACTTGGCTACTACCTCGTCTCCGACGGTGGGCCAATTCCCTATCGCTTCCGAATCCGAACGCCGGATTTCGTGAATCTCGCGGTGCTGCCGCACATGGCCCAGGGCGCGATGCTGGCTGATGTCGTGGCCCTGATCGGGACGATCGACATCGTGCTTGGTTCGGTCGACCGGTAACAGCGCAGGCGGACACAAGGCCCGCCCCCCTGATTACTGTTTCATGGGGGCGGACCTTGTGTCCGCCCGGTATAACGTCATTGCGGGTTGGGATGAGATGAGGGCTGACAGCGCAACATGGTAGATCAACCAATCTGGATCACGTTTATCGTGGCCTTCGTCATCCTGAACATCCTGCTTGTCAGCATGGCGTACATGACGTGGTACGAACGCAAGGTACTGGCCTACATGCAGGACAGGGTGGGTCCGACCCGGACGGGACCACACGGCTTGCTGCAGCCAATCGCGGACGCCGTGAAGCTGCTCGGCAAGGAGGATCTGATCCCGGCCGCGGCCGACAAGATCGTCTTCATGTTCGCGCCGGTGGTGGTCTTCGTGGCTGCCCTGACGGCCGCCTCGGTGATCCCGTTTGGCGGCACCGTCCCGATCTTCGGCCGTGATGTCAATCTCTACATCACGGACCTCAACGTCGGCACCCTGTTCATCCTGGCAATTGGCTCGATTGGTGTCTACGGCATCATTCTCGGCGCCTATGCCTCCGCAAACCGGTACTCCCTCCTTGGTGGACTGCGGGCGGCGGCCCAGGTCATCTCCTACGAGCTGATCCTCGGCTTCTCGCTGGTCGGCATCTTCATCCTCACCGGGTCACTGAGTCTGCGCGAAATCATGCTCGATCAACAGAGTACGATCTCGCTGGGCCCGATCGAGATCAGCAACTGGTACATCCTCTCGCAGCCGCTCGGCTTCGTGCTCTTCCTGATCGCCGCCGTCGCCGAAACCAACCGCGCGCCGTTCGACCTGCCAGAAGCCGAAACCGAACTGGTCTCCGGATTCCACACCGAGTACTCGGCCTTCCGTTTCTCGCTCTACTTCCTTGGCGAATACATCAACATGATTGTGGTCTCGTTGTTCGCGAGCACCCTTTTCCTCGGCGGCACCGACGGCCCAGGCTCAGACACGTATTGGGGGCTTGGACTGCTGTGGCTCTTCTCGAAGACGATTCTGTTCCTCTTTTTCTACATCTGGCTGCGGGCGACGCTCCCGCGCTTCCGGTTCGATCAACTCATGGGTATCGCCTGGAAAATCCTGCTCCCGCTGGCCTTGCTCAACATTGTGGTGACCGCGTTCATTCGCCTGGTCGCCAATGGGCAGGTGTTCTAGCGATGCATATCCACCAGGCATCACTCCGGATTCTTGATGCAACTCCCCCTATGGCCGTCTTCCTGAGCGCAGCGAAGGATCCCCGTGCAAAGCACTCGACGACGCAGTCGGCGTTTGAGATGGCAACACGAACGTCCGCTGACGCGGACCGGCTTCGCCGGGGGACTCTTCGCTTCGCTCAGAGTGACGGCTCCAAAGGTGAGTGTCATTCACTCTGTGAAAGTGTGCTCAGGATGACGGCACTCGAATTCGGGCGGCTACCGCAAATACTCCATACGACACACATGGAACTTCTCGGAGGAACGGCCTGATGTCCTGGGACGTGATCTTTTTCTACCTGATCGCAGCGGCGAGCATCATCACGGCGATTGGCGTGGTGGCTGCCCGCAACCCGGTGCACAGCGCAATCTTCCTGATCCTCTGCTTCGTGAACATTGCCGGGGTCTTCGTGATGATGGGAGCCGAATTCCTGGCGGTGATCCAGATCATTGTCTACACCGGGGCAATCCTGGTGCTGGTGCTCTTCGTCGTCATGCTCGTAAATCCTGACGAACTCCCAAGTTTTCATACGAATGCGCCGCTCCAGAGTTACCTGAGTATCCTGCTTGGGGCCGTGTTGCTGCTCGAAGTGGGCGCGGCGATCGTCACCAGGACCGCGGTGATCGGTGGCGGCACGGCCACGCCGGAGAATATCGCCGCAGTTGGCGGCAACACCCAGGCTCTGGGACGAGTCATTTACTCGCGGTACCTGTTGGCATTCGAAGTCACCTCGCTGGTGCTCACCGTGGGTGTCATCGGCGCGGTCGTGCTGGCCCTGCCGGAGCGCCTCGGCGAACGACTCGGCACCCGGCGCGGCACGATCAGCCTCTCGCACACGCGTGGCACAGACGAAGCGCTGCCGGAAGGTCCGCGCGGTGAAACACCGATCAAGGTCGATCGCAGCCGACCGGCTCCTGCTCCGGCGGCACAGCGCACGGTCATCCTGACAAGTGACCCGGATGCGCACACCCGAGTTGGAATCTCAACCGAGCGCAAGCAGTAGCTTTCAGGGAACGAACGATCATGGGCGAAGTAACGGTAGAACATTTCCTGTTTCTGAGTGCGGCGCTGTTCATCATCGGGATGATGGGCGTGCTGACCCGACGGAACGTGCTGATCATCTTCATGTGCATCGAGCTGATGATTGCCGCAGTCAGTATCTCCCTCGTGGCATTCGCCTGGGAGAGCGACACGCTGGATGGGCAGATTTTCGTGCTCTTCTCGCTGGCGATCGCCGCGGCTGAAGCGGCAGTCGGGTTGGGCATCGTGCTCGCCCTCAGCCGGCGCGGCAAATCGGTGGACATCGACGATCTGCACAGCTTGCGGGACTAAGGGAGCAAGTCGAACGATGGCGCAGGCGATGACGAAACGGTGGGGCCGGCACAATACCGGCCAGTACGGGTTGAGGACGATTTGATGTCAGATTTCTTGTTCCTGATTCCATTGCTGCCGCTGGCGGCATTCTGCATCAATATCTTCCTGGGTCGATCGCTGATCCGGGGCAACGCCCATTGGGTTTCGATCCCCGCTGTGCTTGGCGCCTGGATCGTTTCGATCCTCGTCCTTCTCGACATCAACGACACCGGGCATGCGATCAGCCAGCGGCTGTTCACCTGGATTCCGGCCGGCGATTTCAACGTCGCCGTCTCGCTCTACGCCGATCAGCTGACCGCGATCATGCTGCTGGTCGTAACCACCGTCGGTCTCCTGGTACATGTTTACTCCGTTGGCTACATGCACGGAGATCCCGGCTACTACCGGTTCTTCTCGTACCTGCCACTCTTCGTCTTCTCAATGTTGATGCTGGTGCTTGCAGACAACTTCCTTGTGCTCTTCGTCTTTTGGGAAGCGGTGGGACTGTGCTCCTACCTGCTGATCGGGTACTACTTCCGCCGCCGGTCGGCGGTCAATGCCGCCAAGAAGGCATTCATCGTCAACCGCATCGGTGACCTTGGCTTCGGCCTGGGAATCATGCTCGCGTTCTGGACCTTCGGAACGGTTTCGTTCTGGGGCGAGGAAGGTGTGTTCGAGAAGGCCTACAACTACGAGGCGCTCGGCATCGCCGGTAGCACGATGACCCTGTTGGGCATCCTGCTCTTCATTGGCGCCTGCGGCAAGAGCGCCCAGTTCCCACTTCACGTCTGGCTGCCGGACGCGATGGAGGGCCCGACCCCGGTCTCAGCCCTGATCCATGCGGCGACGATGGTCACCGCCGGCATCTACATGTGCGCCCGCTCCTACACGATCTTCATCAGCTCCGAAACCGCGATGCTGGTAGTGACCATCGTCGGGGCCTTCACCGCCCTGATGGCCGCCACGATCGCGCTCACCCAGAATGACATCAAGCGTGTGGTGGCCTACTCAACCCTGAGCCAGCTCGGGTACATGGCCTTTGCAATCGGCACCGGGGCCTGGATAGCCGCGATCTTCCACCTCGTGACACATGCCTTCTTCAAGGGACTGCTCTTCCTCGGCTGCGGTTCTGTGATTCACGGCATGCACGAGGAGCAGGACATCCAGAAGATGGGTGGGTTGCGCAAGTACATGCCGCTCACATTCTGGACCTTCCTGGTTGGATCGCTGGCGAATGCCGGTATCTTCCCGCTCGCCGGATTCTGGTCCAAGGACGAGATCATCGTCGGCGACTGGGTCAGCGACTCCGTGATCGCCAAACCCACGGCGATCGTCGGCCTCGTCGCCGCCTTCCTGACCGCACTGTATATGTTCCGGCTTGTCTTCCTGGTCTTCTTTGGCAAGGAACGCTTCGATACCGACCGCGTGCATCCACACGAATCGGGGCCGTGGATGGCCGTTCCGCTGGTGCTGCTGGCGATCCCGTCGATCTTCATCGGCTTCACCGGCTTTCCGCCGGAAGCTGGCCGGTTCCAGCACTTCCTCGAGCATTCATTCGAGCATCTGCATCCGCATCACGTCTCATCGACCATGACCTGGACCTTCGGCATCATCTCCACGGTGGTCGCCGTAAGCGGCATCGTGGTCGCGTACCTGACCTACTCGAAGGGGACGATCAGCGCCGAAGCACTGGGAGCGCGATTTCCCGTGGCCTACCGGTTCCTCTACAACAAGTGGTATTTCGACGAGATTTACGGCCGATTTCTCGTACGGCCATTGCAGCGGTCCGCCGATTTCCTGTGGCGAGTCGTGGACATTGGTGTGATCGATGCCGCCGTGAATGGCGTTGCCACCGGCATCGCGGCAATCAGCCAGCGGTTGAGAACGGTCCAGACCGGCCTGGTGGCAAACTACGCATTGGCGATTGCCCTTGGGATGGTGATTATCGTTGGTGTGTACCTGGCCGGCTTTTCGAACCTGTTCCGGTAAACGGCGGGGCGGTCACCGTGATCGCCCGTTCGACACGATACTGAATCGGGTGACCACAGGGGGTCGCCCCTACGATCGAAGACGATGACGAGGGATATGCGTGGATAGTTTTCCGTTACTGAGCCTCATAGCTTTCTTGCCGGCGCTCGGTGCGTTGGGGATTCTGTTCGCGCCAAAGGCATCGGCGACCCTTCCGCGCCAGATCGCGCTCGGCTCGGCACTGATCAGCTTCGTGCTCTCGATGGTGATGCTGATTGCGTTCGATCGCGACGCCACGTTCCAGTTCACCGAGCACAAGGTCTGGCTCAAGGATCTCGGGGTCAGCTACTTCATGGGCGTCGACGGCATCGCCGTGCTCCTGATCGTGCTGACGACGCTCCTGTCGCTGATTGCCATCATCTGGTCGTGGGACACGATCAAGGTCCGCCAGCGCGAGTACTACATCGCGATGCTTCTGCTGGAAACCGGCATGATCGGCGTGTTCATGGCGCTCGATCTGTTCATTTTCTACATCTTCTGGGAGCTGATGCTGATCCCGATGGCCTTGCTGATCGGCGTCTGGGGAAGCACCAACCGCGTCTATGCGGCGATCAAGTTCTTCCTGTACACGCTGTTCGGCTCGCTGCTAATGCTCGTCGGCATCGTGGCCACCTACCAGGCCTATTTCAACGAGACCGGGGAACGCACACTCAACGTGCTCAGGTTACAAGAGGGTGTCGCGCTCGGAGCCTATGGCAGTACCTTCCAGTTCTGGGTATTTGCTGCCTTCTTCATCGCCTTTGCGGTGAAGGTGCCAATGTTCCCGTTCCACACCTGGCTTCCGGATGCCCACGTCGAAGCCCCCACGGCAGCCTCGGTCATCCTGGCCGCCGTGATGCTCAAGATGGGCGGATACGGCATGCTGCGGTTCAACCTGCCGCTGTTCCCGGACGGCACCGCCGATTGGACGCCGGTGGTAGTGACGCTGTCGATCATCGGCATCATTTACGGGGCCCTGGTGGCCCTCGTCCAGCCCGACATGAAGAAGCTGGTGGCCTATTCGTCGGTCAGCCACATGGGCTTCGTGACGCTCGGCATCTTCATCGGCAACCTCCAGGGCATGGACGGCGCGATGCTGGTGATGATGGCCCACGGCTTCAATACAGGTGCCCTCTTCCTGATCATCGGCGTCGTTTACGAACGCGCCCACACCCGCAACATCTCGGCCTTCGGTGGACTCGCGACCCGGATGCCGAGGTGGGCCGCCTATTTCATGCTCTTCATGCTCGCGAGCATCGGTTTGCCTGGTCTCTCCGGATTCGTCGGCGAATTCCTGGTCGCCCTCGGAACCTGGCACTACAACGAATGGGCGGCGCTGCTCACCTTCTCGGTCGTGATCTTTGCAGCCTGGTACATGTTGTGGCTGTTCCAGCGGGTCGTCTTCGGACGTGCGTCGGGTGAGTCTCCTGACCCGGGCGATACCGAACTGCTCCCCTCCGAAGTCGAGGAGCTTGCCGCCATTGGGGGTAATCACGGTCATGACAATCATGGCGGCTTGCATGTACAGCCGGTCAGCGGTGGCGATCATGGGCACGACAATCATCACGACGAGGAATCGGACAGCTATCCGACACATGCAGGGCAGATGGACAGCTCGCGCTGGAAGGACCTGTCGCTGAAGGAGAGCCTGACGCTCTTCCCACTGGCGGCGCTGACCATCATCTTTGGCATTTACCCGAAACCGCTGCTCGTCATCGTCGAGCCCAGTTTCCAGGCAATTCTTGAGGGCGCGCAACGCGTCGTCGGTAACTAGGCGGAGCCGCACGCATGTCGTTTGAACTGATCGTTCCTGATTTCAGTCTGATCTGGCCCCAATTCGTGATCTTCCTCACGGCAATTGTGGTGTCGCTGGCTGATGCGTTCCTGCCGAAGCGGATGCACTTCGTCTGGCTGACCGCGATTTCGTTGTTCGGCTACGGACTCGGCCTGCTGCTGCTGGTCGGCCAGAACGGTGAGGACCGCAGCACGTTCTACGGACTGTTCCGGGCCGACGGGCTGACCGTGTTTATGTCCATGGTGATCCTGGTCGCGGCGATCCTGACGGTGTTCATTTCGGCCAGTTACATCGAGAATCTCGAAGGCCGAATGCCCATCGGCGAGTACTACACATTGCTCGCCTTCGCCGTCCTCGGCGCCCTGTTGACCGCCTCCGCTGGCGACATGGTGATGCTGTTCGTCGGCATTGAGCTGTCGGCGCTGGCCACCTACATCATGACCGCGTTCGCCAAGCGTCGCGCCACATCACTCGAAGGCGCTCTCAAGTACTTCCTGCTCGGCATCTTCGCCTCGGCGATCCTGCTCTACGGAATGGCATGGGTATACGGGTCGGCTGGCTCGACAGACCTCGATGTGATCGCCTTCCAGGTACAGGCAATGGTCGTCGGCCAGGACAGCCTGGACGCCTCCCTGCTGCTCGGTTTGCTGTTGGTGATCGTCGGACTCGGCTTCAAGATGGCGGCGGTGCCGTTCCACTTCTGGACGCCGGACGCCTACGACGGCGCGCCGACCCCGGTGACGGGGTTCATGTCGGTGGTACCGAAGGCGGCCGCCTTTGCGGCAACGGTGCGGCTCCTGATCCAGGGGCTGGCCCCGCTCCGGGATGACTGGGTGCAGATCATCGCCATCCTGGCCGTGGTCACGATGGTCTTTGGGAACATCGTGGCAATTTCTCAGCGCAACGTGAAGCGCATGCTCGCCTACTCCTCGATCGCCCACACTGGCTACATGCTGGCCGGTCTCGCCGCCTACCGCGCCGACGAGGGCTTCAGCACATCGGACGGCATCGGGAACCAGGGTGTTTCCAGCGTGCTGTACTACCTGCTGGCCTACACATTCATGAACATCGGCGCCTTCGCGATCGTGATCTGGATCCAGCATCGCGGGCGGGGCATGGAACTGGAAGACTTCAGTGGCCTGGCCTCCGTGCATCCGCTGCCGGCGGCCGCGATGACCGTATTCATGATCTCGTTGATGGGGATCCCGCCAACCATCGGGTTCTATGGCAAGTACTACGTGATCGTGGCCCTGATCGACGCCGACCTGCTCTGGCTGGCCCTGGCGATTGTGCTGATGTCGGCGGTGAGCGCCTTCTTCTACCTGCGGGTGGTTGCCCAGATGTACTTCAGCGAGGGCAAGGAATTCAAGACCCATGTCCAGACACCGTTGCTCAACGTCGGGATCGCCGCGATGGTGGTCGGCGTCTTCGCCCTGGGCCTGTTTTCCAGCGGCATCATCGACCTGGCCGACACCTGGACCAGTGCGTTGACGATCGCCGTGACCGCAGCACCGTAACTGGCGCCAACACGTCCAGACACCAGGCAACGAGCGATGGGCATGTTCCCATCGCTCGTTTTGTGTTGTTTGGGGTCAGGACCGATGCCGCCTGCTTGCGCAATGACTGAACTGCCAGTACCCTCGCGGACAGGGTCCATTCATCAGCAATAGCCGCGTGGCAAGCTCACTCTATCGGTTGGCCATGAGGCCGACGAACCTGCAAGGGATGAATTTCGTGTATACCAGAACCCGTACCTGTTTGGCGGCATTTTTCCTGATGATGGGCATATTGGTTGCCGGTTCCCTGTCGTCCGTAACGGCCCAGGACAACGCCACACCGGAGGCTTCTCCGGAGGCAGCGCCAGCCGTCGTTCGCGACGTGCTGGGCTCGGACGATCCCGAGTCGGCGCCGGGCGAGTTGTTCGAATTGGCGCGATACACGATCCCCGCTCACTTTGCGCTGCCGGTGCATATCCATCCTGGCGTGCAGATGGCGGTAGTCGAATCCGGAACCCTCACCTACCACGTAGTGGAGAATGGCAGCATCGAAGTGACATGGGCAGACGGTACCGAGGAACTGATCGGTCCTGGCGAAACAGCAACCTTCACGGTCGGCGACTCCTGGGTGGAACCGGAAGGCATGGTCCACTACGCCGAGAACCTGACCGATGAACCAGTGATCCTGCTCTCGTCGTCATTACTCGATGCCGACGAGCCCACCGCGATCCTCGTCGACGAGGCGACCCCGGCAGCCGACTAGACACTACGCACTTGCGCCCAACTTCGTTCGACCGGCAAGGGCACCGTCCATGGGAGCGGTGCCCTGATAAACTGGGATCGACGCGAGGAGGATTCGCCGTGGTCGCCGTTGCCCAGTTCATTCCGCAGGACCCCGAACAGAAGGAATCGGTGTTGGCGGTGCTACGCGAACATCCTGAACTCCAGGACTTCATCCTGCGCGCCAGTGAAAAAGCGGAAGAGATCTTCCCGGACGTGCGAATCACCCTGGATACCGTCCGATACGATGAGTGGGATCCACCGGCGCGCATGTTGGTGTATTCAAAAGCGCCTCTTGACCGCTTCGAGGCTCTCTTCGATCGCTATACGCACTGGCTTGCGTACGATGCCAATTATCCCGATGAACTGATCCAGGTGATGCCGTTGTGGGCCGGTTCCCGCGTGTCCGCCCAATGATCGAGGGCCGTGACTTTCTGGATATTTCCACGATTCTGTCCGAAACCCGGAGCGAAGCAAGCCAACGAACGCAAATTGGTCGTTCCTACTATGCGGCCTTTCTTGAAGCTCGCCAATACTGCGAAGCTAATCTTCAACATGTTCGCTCACGTTCTCCGCGTGAGCACAATGAGGTAGCGCAAGCGCTTGGACGCGTAGAACCGCAGCTCAAGGTCGACCTGACCTTTCTTCGATCCGTGCGGAACGGCGCGGATTACGATATCGATCTGGATCCCGACACTATCGAACTCCAGGCAGATCAATCTCATCGCCTGGCACGTTCGATCATCTCTCGACTTGATCGCATGGCAATGGCGGACCG
Source organism: uncultured Chloroflexia bacterium (assembly GCA_963763125.1). GTDB lineage: Bacteria > Chloroflexota > Chloroflexia > Thermomicrobiales > UBA6265 > JACCYX01. The sequence continues at coordinate 1,904,648 of CAVXMV010000005.1, read as the reverse complement.
GGCTGCCGACGAGGACGACTACATGGAAATCGAAGACCCAAACGATCTATGACCACACAACCCACCTTCGCACAGGACCCCGATGAATTGTTCGATGTTGTCAATGAGGACGGCAGTCCCACCGGGATCGTCAAGCGCCGCGCCGACGTGCATCGCGATGGCGATTGGCACCGCGCAATCCACGTCTGGGTCCATGGCGTGGAGAATGGTGTGCCCTTCCTGCTGATGAACCAGCGCGGGCGGCACAAGGACACCTGGCCCGGAGCGCTGGACGTCACCGTGGGTGGCCACCTCTCGGCAGGCGAAACCGTGGACCAGGCGTTCCGCGAAATCGAGGAGGAAATCGGGATCGCAGCCGATCCGTCCCGACTCCGGTTTCTCGAAACCCGCAAGGCACGCGGAATCGTAGAGCGGGAACTTCAGGACGTCTTCTTGTATCGCGACGACCGCTCGCTCGGTGCATACCGCCCAAATCCGGCTGAACTCGAGGGGCTCGTCAAGCTTTCCGTGACGAATGCCCTGGCGATCTTCAGCGAACTGGCGGAGACCGCCGAGGCAACCGTTCTGCATGCGGCGGATCTTTCCATCAGGCCGCTGACGATCACACCCGGCATCCTGCTTCCAGTTCGGTACTACGGCTATTACCTGCGAATTGCCGAGGAAATCGACCGCACGGGTGGCGTCAAGCCAAGTGCCGCCAGCTGACCAAGGGCAGCGGTTTGCGCGACGTGTCACTCACCGTGTCGAACCACGGGCGGAGCAAGTATCGCTGCGCTGCCGCAACCCTACCAATGCTATCAGTGGCCAATTGGGCGTTTTGGCGGTCCAGCTCGCTAGACGTTGCGCTTGAGGCGGGAACTGAGCGGGGCGGTCTCCCAGGCTTCCCTGACCAACTCAGCCAGCCGCGCCTCGTCAATTGCATCGAGGCGAACAATCACCGAGCCAAACCCGATGTAGTGATCGGTGGTGAAGAAGACTTCCGGCTCGCCCAGCAGATAGGCCTCCTTGTCGTCGGCGTCCGCCACGCGCATCACGAACTGGTCAAACCGAGGCACACGCGCCTTTTTGGGATGGATTCGCTCCGGGTACGGCCAGAACAATCCCCGGCCATTGCGCTGGAAGTTGTAGCTTTCGTCGCCGTTCTCGGCCACTCCATCGAGCGCGAGGGCCAACCGGCGAACGTCATGCTTGTCGACCATCATTCTCCCTTGAGCGCGTTTTCCTGATAGTACCCAAACAGGTTGCCGGAAGGATCGCGGAACGTGCCGTAGACGTCGCGCTGGGTCGGGTCCGACTCCGTAACGATCGAGCCTCCATGCTCCACGATAGTGCGCTCCGCGGCGGCGGCATCGCGGACCATGATGTGCACTTGGATGCCGGGATCCTCCACGGCCTTTCGATCGGTCACCCACATACCCGAAACCTCGCCAACGGCATCGTCGAAGGCGAGCGTGCCATCGTCATGCGAGCGGACATTCCACCCAAAGACATCGGATAGAACTGCGACGACTGTTTTGGATCTTTCGACGGCATGATGATGTAGCAAATCTTGCCGTGCGCGTTCGTCGGCTCACTCACCATTTTCCTCCTCAATCGTGTCCAGACAGTGAACGTACACCAATACTATAGAACAAATGATCGCTTATGGCAATGACCTTTTCGCCCCCGGACCTTCTACCGCATGCCGCTTCGAGACACCGCTATACTTGATGGCAAACGCATCTCGACGGGAGTGACAACGGTGTCCGGCCTGCTAGCAATCCATCCCCTCCCATCCCGGACCCTCGGCCTGTTCCGAGCGTGGGCCGTGGTGTGCCTCCTGCTGGGGATGGCGATGCTCGCCGCCGCACCTCTTGCGGCCCAATCCGACCTGCCACAGGTACGCATCATAGAAATCGATGACACGATCACCCCGGCAATGGCGCAATACGTCGAACGTGGAATCTCTTCGGCCGAAAACGCAAACGCCGACGCGATCATTCTCGAAATCGACACACCCGGCGGTCTCGGCAGCGCGATGGACGACATCGATCGCGCGATCCTCGAGAGCGAGGTCCCGGTGATCGCCTATGTCTCGCCGCGCGGAGCCCGTGCCGCATCGGCCGGTGTCTTCATCACCTACGCCTCGCACATCGCGGCGATGGCGCCGGGCACCAGCATCGGCTCGGCCTCGCCGGTCAATTCCGATGGCAGCGACATCGACGACACGATGAACTCGAAGGTCACCAACGATGCGGTCTCCAACATCCGCAACCTGGCGGACCTGCGTGGCCGCAACGCGGATTGGGCCGAATCCGCTGTCCGCGAGGCCGCGAACATCACCGCCGACGAGGCACTCGACCTCAACGTGATCAACCTCATCGCGGAGGACATCCCCACCCTGCTTAACGATGTCGACGGGATGCAGGTGGAAATGGCCAGCTGGCGAGTTGTGGACGATGGAAACAGCCGGCGCCGAAACGTCTACCACCTCGATGAACCTGATCGAGCAACTCCTGCAATTGCTCTCAGACCCCACGATTGCCTACCTGCTGCTGTCGTTCGGGGCGCTTGGCATCTTCCTCGAACTGGCCAGTCCGGGCGGATTCGTGCCGGGCATCATCGGCGTGATCTGCCTCGTGCTCGGCCTGTACGGGCTCGGCACGCTGCCGGTGAACTGGGCCGGGGCGGCGCTGATCGCAATCGCGTTCATGCTCTTCTTCATCGACATTTATGTTTCGTCATTCGGAGTCCTGCTCCTTGGTGGCCTGACGTGCTTTATCGTTGGATCCTATATGCTGATCGATACATCGGTACCCGGCTATGGCGGGGTGTCGAGACCGATCATCTGGACCGCAGGCGCCCTGATCCTGATCTGTGCCCTGCTAATCGGAACGGCGATGATACGCGTGATGGGAAAGAAACCTGCCACCGGCAAATCCACCTTGATTGGCGAAATCGGGGAGGTGCGCGAAGCACTGAATCCATCGGGCATGATCTTCCTCCAGGGCGAGTTATGGATCGCGACTGTGGAGGGTCTTGCCCCCGGGGACACGGAGGTTCCGGTTGGTGGGCATGCAGAAGTGACCGCCATTCAGGGGTTACGGCTCATCGTGAAGCCGTCGGATGCCCGCGTCACGCTCCTTCCACCGTCGCCGACCGTTCCCCGGGGCGAAAGCGTGATCCCGGTGGTGGGCGGCGTGCAGGAAGTGCGTCTTGAGGAAACACAGGTGCTCGACCGCCCGAAACCAGAGGGCGCATAGGCGATTCCCTGTGCGCGTGTCACACTTGCAGGCAGACACGCACCGATCACCAGACTTCATGGTTGCACGCGGCAACCCGGAAAATGGGTCTGACATGAGAAAGCGAGAACGTCTGTCTCCATGGACGTAGCACTTATTATCGGTCTTGTCATTATCGTCTTCATCATTATCGTGCTCTTCGCATCGATCAAGATCGTGCAGGAATACGAACGTGGGGTCGTGTTTCGGCTCGGACGACTTGTCGGAATCCGAGGTCCCGGGTTGATCCTCCTGATCCCATTCATCGAGCGGATGCAGAAAGTGGATCTGCGCACCGTCACGATGGATATTCCGGCCCAGGAAGTGATCACCAAGGACAACGTGACGATTCGCGTCAACGCGGTCGCCTACTTCCGGGTGCTCAATCCGGATGCGGCGGTCGTGAACGTGGCCGACTATATCCGCGCCACTTCCCAGATCGCACAGACCACGCTCCGCAGCGTGCTGGGCCAATCCTCGATGGACGATCTGCTGGCCGAACGCGAAATGATCAACCAGCAACTGGCCAAGATCATCGACGACCAGACCGAGCCCTGGGGCATCAAGGTCAGCATCGTTGAGGTCAAGGATGTTGAGCTGCCGCAGTCGATGCAGCGCGCGATGGCCCGCCAGGCCGAGGCGGAACGTGAGAAACGAGCCAAAATCATTCACGCCGAGGGCGAGTTCCAGGCCAGCCAGCAACTGGCGGCAGCGGCCGAGATCATGGACCAGAATCCGATCACTATCCAACTGCGGTACCTGCAGACATTGACCGAAATCGGCGCCGAGAAGAACACGACGGTCGTGTTTCCGCTGCCGATCGACATGATTTCGAACCTGATTGGCGCGAGCGGCAATTCCGGATCGTCGATTGGCGGGGGCACTCCGTCGCAGCCGACGCGACCCGAACGTCCGCCGGTTCCCAAAGCGACACCGCGGCCCGATCTCCGGGGCGGAGTTCCTCGACCGCGCCTGCTCGGTGAGAGCGACGAAGGCGGCACGGATACCACGGTCTAGAGCCGCGTCAACCGGGAATAGGACCTGTAGATGGCGATCAGGATAGGCAAAATATGCCTATCCTGATCGCCATTTTTGTGCGCCGGAATTGTTGACTTATGCCCCCTGCTTGCCTACGATTCAATCGTCATTCGATGGGTCCACTTTCTACAATCCCGACGTTCACAACGCTGGTTTCTCCTGGGTGAACCTTGCTTCAGCCGTCCTGGCTTTCGCTGTTCATTCGAGATGGATCGAAGTGAGGATGGCAATCAATGAGCAATCGACATTCAATTAGCAGCACGCTCGCCAAACATCGCGGCCGCCGCTGGTGAGCGCAAGCTGTCTCGCCGTCGCGCCGCCCAACTTGGCGGAGTGGGGTTATCCGCCGCGATCCTGACACCTCGTGGCGCACATGCCCAGGCAACGCCACAAGCAGTACCTTCCTCGGTTCAGGAGATCATTGGCAACGACAAGTACCGCATGTCGCATTGGGGCATTTGTGTTGCCGAACTGGAATCAGGCGCCTTTCTCCATGAGCTCGATGCCGACCAATGGTTCCTCACCGCATCCACAGCCAAGCTCTTTGCGACCGCCGCCGCCCTCGACGCCTATGGAGCCGATTTTCGGTTCGAAACCCCGGTCTACCGCCAGGGCGAGGTCGATGCCAATGGACGGCTGGAGGGAGACCTGATCCTGGTTGCCAGCGGTGACATGACACTCGGGGGCCGCGATACGCCGGACGGTGAGATTGCGTTCACCTCAATCGATCACATCAACGCAGTGGTTTTTCACGAGCTCGCGACACTGACGCCAGAAAATCCATTGGCCGGAATTGACAATCTTGCGCAACAGGTCGCGGCCAGTGGCATCACCAGCGTGAGCGGCGACGTGATCATCGACGATCGGCTCTTTCCACAAATCGCCAAGGACGACTATGTCCTTTCCCCCGTGTGGATCAACGACAACCTGATCGACATCACCATCAAACCTGGTGACGTTGGACAGGCGGCCACCGTTGACTGGCGGCCGCAATCGAGCGTGCTCGATGTTCAGGTTTCCGTCCAGACGGTGGGTGCAGGCGAGGCGCTGGAGGTTGAGGTTACCTCCCCGGCGGCAGGGCAGCTAGCGGTGTCGGGCAAGATCCCGGTCGATGTCCCACAGGCGATCTATACCTGGCAAATCGAGGAACCGTCGAGCTTTGCGCGCTCGGTGTTCATCGATTCGCTCGTGCGGCATGGTGTTGAGGTGGCGGCCAATCCTGGTGGTGACAATCCGGCGGACGACTTGCCGCCAACGGGAAGCTACACCGCAGGCAACCAGGTTGCGATGCATCGATCACTCCCGTTCTCCGAGAATATCAAGCTCATCCTGAAGACGAGTCACAATCAGCACGCCGATATGCTTATCATGCTGCTCGCGCTGAAACAGGACGCCAAGGACTTCGATACCGGGATGCGGGGTATTTTCACATTCCTGCAAGAATCAGGGCTCGATCCGGCTTCGATTTCGCTTTCCGATGGCCGTGGCAATGACTACACCGATCTGGTGAGCCCCCGATCTGTCATCAATCTCCTCCGGTACATGTCGACGCGTCCTGACTTCCAGTCCTACTACGAAGCGCTTGCGATCATCGGCGTGGATGGCACCGAGCGCGACACGGTGGCGCCGGACAGCCCGCTTGTAGGCAATGCCGTGGCAAAGTCGGGGATGACCGTTGCTGGCGACATCATGAACCTGCGACCACTCGTGATGTGCCGCGCACTGGCTGGCTATATGACATCCCAAAGCGGCCAGGATCTCGTGTTCGCGGTGTATCTCAACAATCTTCCGATCCAAAACGTCGGCGCGGATGTGATGAACGTGATCGTCGAGCATGGCGCCGTCGTCGAGGCGATCTTCGAGACCAATTAGGCGTCCGTCCTACGCCAGTCGCTCCAGCGCTTCGTCGAGCTGGTCGATCACGCCTGCGAGTGGCCGCGACCGGTACGCCAGCCGAGCGACAGCGCGACATACAGTTGCACGCGCAAATGGACCGCATGGCAAGCGCGTTGATACTGGCCCCTTCGAGAGCCGGCGTGACTGGCGAAGACAAGTTCGATCCCTACCGAAGAGACAGCTCGTCAAGCACGCCCGAAAGCCGGGCGACGAGATCGTCCATGGGTTCACCCTGCATGTCGAGTAATGGGGCAAACCAGGCCAGGTCGAGTGCCACGTACAGCTGCTGCAACCGTGGATCGATTTGGAATTCGCCATAGCCACGCTCAAATGATGGCTGCATTTCTGCTGGCGTATTGTCGTACGCGAAGCCCACGATCAAGTGCTCGGAAAGGGGGTCGGCGTACCGGCCGAACTCCAGGTCGATCACGCCCTTGAGCACCCAGCCTGCAGCATCCTGTTCGACGAAGATGTGGCCACGAGCAAGGTCCGAATGGATGAGCGCCGGTCGTGTGACCTGCGCCAGAACGGGTTCAAGGTCGCGCACAGTGTTCGCCAGCCGCCTAAATGGCTCGGAATCGTATCCAAGCCGTTCGGCATCTTCGACCAGGGCCGCGGCATCTGACTGGAGCAACCCGCTCCACGTGTCATGCCGTTCCCCGAAGGCGGGCGCACCGAACCACGCGCCAGTAACAGCGTTGAGTTGCCGGACGAAGTCACCTAGCTGGGTCCAGATCGTGTCCCGGTCATGCTTGTCCAGCTTCCCGTCGATCGCGGAGAGCGGAATGCCGTGCATTGCATCCTGGATCACCCAGTCGCGATCAATCACCGTGCGCTCAAAATCATGGGCGACGGTGAACGGAAGCAAGTCGGCAAGATTGTGGGCGGCCGCGACCACCGCGGCCTCACGGCGAAGTCCATACGGCGTGAACCAGCCTGGTCCGGCGTCGGCAGCGGCATCCGACGGGGCGACTCGCAGGAATCGGCGCGTGCCATCTGGCCAGGTGAGCAGCCGCGTGTCGTTGATGACGCCCTCGCCGACGATGGTGACCTCGGACGGCGCTCCGGTCGTGCCAACAGCATGCTTCAGGATCGCCGCCAGCTCCCGGTCATCAACTCGCACCTGATTACCGCGCATCCTGATTCCTGCCCTGACACCGAATGACCTCGCCGAACGTCATGTATGGTACAAGGAGACGCAGTCCCGCTGTCGAGGTTGTGTAGACTCTGTTCCAGACATCGCCCACACGAAATGCAGGCACCAAAACGCGCAGAATCAGGAGCCAGCTTCCATGACGCGTCCCGAGCACACATCATCCCCCCGCACTATGCAACCTGGCTCCGGTCACGCGCTTTCGCGGCGACATGCACTCGGATTGCTTGGGGCTACGTTGGGCACGGCTCTCGCCGCGCGTAAGGTAGGTGGGCAGGAAAGCACACCCGAAGGGACACCGGAGATCCAGAGCAACGCGGTTGGGGAAATGCCGACCACGGGAGCCCTCCGGCCCGGCCCGGTTGGCCAGCAGCCGCCAGAAACCGCCTCGACCGCCACGATCCCGACCTCGATCATTGTCGAAACCGCTGGCATCGATGCCGAAATCGAAGTCCTCAACATCGTCGATGGCAAGATGGAAGACCCCACCGGCCCCTGGGTTGTCGCCTGGTACCAGCAGTCCGCCCAACTCGGTGAGTTCGGCAACATCCTGCTTGCCGGGCACATCGACTACTGGGGCGTCGGTCCATCCGTGTTCTACAACGTTGGCAACCTTGTCGAAGGCGACCAGATCAACCTGACCGGGGAGAACGGCGAGGTGTATACCTTCGGCGTTGTCTGGAACGAAACCTTTGCCGTCGACGAACTGGTTTCAGGCAAGATGGCGGAGATCGTGGCCCCGACCGACGATCAGGTGGTGACGCTGTTCACCTGCGGCGGCGAATTCGACTACGTCAATGGCGAGTATCTCTCCCGGACCGTAGTTCGCGGCGAGCGGATCATGCCGGAACCGGCCACCGCTACGCCGCCGGCCTGAGCGCCGGGGAGTCGCCATGACGGCACCTTCTGCACCACATGGCGACCTGGTCCGGGCCTACCTGGCACGGCTTGGCCTGGAACCGGAACCTTCTTCCGTCGCGGCCCTCGTCCGGATGCACCGGGCGCATGTCGAGCACATTCCGTGGGAAACGCTTTGGATCCTCACCGGTGAACGCTGGGGCATCGATCCAACCACATCCATGCGACGGATCGCGTATCAGGGCCGGGGCGGCTACTGCTACCACCTGAACGGCGCCTTCGCCCTGCTGCTGCGGGCGCTTGGCTACGACGTGACGCTTCATGCCGGGGGTGTTTTTGGACCCGGAGGACCGGCAGATGGCGACTTTCCCAACCATCTCGTATTGACCGTCCATGGGCTCCCCACCGACGATAATCCCAACGGCGCCTGGTACGTCGACGCCGGTCTTGGCGATGCCCTGCACCAGCCGATGCCTTTGCGGGACGTCATGGAGGAGCAGGGGCCGTTCCGGTACGCGCTGGCAGCGACGCCCGGCGAGATCGGCGATTGGCGATTCACGCACGATCCCGCCGCCGGCAGCTTCGCGGGAATGGCGTGGCGCGCCGCGCCGGTGGGAACGGACATCTTCGCCGCTCGCCACGTCACACTTTCGACCTCGCCCGAATCGAGATTCGTGCGCGTCCTCACGGTCCAGCGGCGCGATGCGACCGGGGTGGACGTCCTGCGCGGCCGGTTGTTGCAGCGCATCGGAGCAAACCCGTCCACGACCGTGCTGGAAACGCGTGGCGACCTAGCCGGGGCGCTCAGCGGTATCTTCGGCCTCGACCCTGGCTCGATCGACGGCGGTCGCCTCGATACGCTTTGGGAGCGGATTGGGCGCGCGCACGAAGCGTGGCTGGCCCAGCGGGACTCATAGGACGCAATCCCCCGCCTGGAATTGGGGGCAGGCTGGTAGGTTGCGCGAGCCGACCGGCTGTATGCTGGATGCATGAGTACGACGACTGATCAGCCCACAGTAACCACAATCGACACCGCAACGCACGATGACATCGTTGCCGCCGCCCACGTGTACCAGGCAGCCGCTGAGTCACTGTCCGATCAACTGCGGGCCCGGAATCCGTGGACGAACAGCGCTGCCCGCTCCGAAGATCTGCAACAGGCAATCCGGGCTCTTTCGACCTTGCGTGGGAACAATCGCCGGTCCGTTTTCGTCGCACGCCTGAACGACGAAATCGTGGGCATGGCGGCCGTCCAGATCCAGTCGCCGCACGCTCACATTGCCTTTCTGTTCGTGCATCCCGACGCCCAGAACAAGGGAGTGGGGCGCCGCCTGCTGGATCGCCTTCGCGAGACAATCGCGGAATCCGGCGCGACCGTGATCACCCTGGCATCGTCGCGCGATCCCCGGGCGTGGCAACGCTATTTCCGGTTCGGCTTGCATCCGGGACCGCCGCAATTGCCGTTCCGGGCAACCAAACCCGTGTTTCCGATCGCGCTGCCAACAGACGACCGCCTCTCAATCCGGCAATTGACCGCCGAGGATATCGAGACCGTGGCCATGCTCGATCGAACTGTGCGTGGCGCCGATCGCCGCGACCGCATTCGCCAGTGGCTGGCCGAGGGGAGCACTGGATCGGTCGTGTTCGATCGCGGCGCAGGGAATCCCATTGGCTATGCGATGGTTTCGATGCTCGAGCATAACGGGCAGATCGGTCCGGTGGTCGCTACCTCGGCGGAGCACTTTCCGTACCTGCTCGATGTTGCCCTGTTCACGGCTGGCACGCTTCCGAATCCGGACAACCACCCCTGGCGGATCGACTTCTCGGCTCGCAACCATCTCGCGATCAGGCCACTGCTCGAGGCCGGATTCTCGGCCGAAAACCTCGTCAACTGGTTCGAATCCGGGCCGCCTGGCCAATGGGATCGATACATCTTCCGCGACGAAGACGAACTGTAAGCTTCGAATCATTTCTCTCGAAAGGAAACCCTCATGCTCAATATCGGAATCTACCGCTCGACCACCAACAAATGGATCTTCGGTGTGTGCAGCGGCATTGCCAAAAAGTTCGACGTCAATCCGATGTGGGTCCGCCTGGGCGCATTGGCCATCGCGATCCTGCCGGCTGGCCTGGGAGTCCTCCCCATGGTGCTCATATATGTGGTGCTGACCGTCCTGATGCCCGTTCAACCATCCACACCACTCGATACCGATCCCACCGATCCGCCGACCGGGTGGTAATCGCCCTCGGAAGCCGCAGGAAGCGCCAGCGACTGACAGGATGTCAGCCTCACCAACTATCTTGTCCGCGATGCATGTTGACGATGCACATTTCGAGTTGACATGAAGCACGAATACTGACGTGTCATCGAAGGCGCAGGGTGGAGTTGCGCATGCCTGTCTCCCGCTTCGATCTCCCTCCGCCCGAACCGGTGCCGCTTGTGCCGTTGAACGAGCGGCGTGGCGAGATGGAGCTATCACTGGCGCCTGTGCCATTGACGCCACTGATCGGGCGAGACGCCGAGATCAGGGACGTTGGCGAACTACTCGCCCAGCCCGGGATTCGCCTGCTTACCCTGATCGGTCCCGGTGGAGTCGGCAAGACTCACGTCGCGCTCCAGATGGCGGCCGATCTGTGGCCACGCTACCGGGACGGTGTAGCATTCGTCGCACTTGCCGCGGTCCGCGATCCGGCGCTCGCGTTGACAGCAATTGCCAAAGGATTCGGGATCCGGGAACTGGGTGACCGCACCCTCTCAACGACACTTCGCGGCCGGGAACTCCTCCTTATCCTCGACAACTTCGAGCACGTACTGGAAGCAGCACCGGATGTGGCTACCCTGGTTGCCATTTGTCCCGGCCTGACAGTGCTGGCGACCAGCCTGGCCCCGCGACGACCCGGCGGCCCACGCTGTCCGGCAGCAGGTTGAGCTCGCCACCCGCACCCGCGAGCACCTCGCGGCTTACCTCGGCACCTGACCGAGGCCCGCGCGGACGACATGGTATACACCTACGAGGCCGTGACCGCGCCGTAACAGTCCCCGGGTGAGCATCACCTCGGAGTCGCGAACCGGTTGTCCTCCTGCATGGTATTCTCACGGAGAAGAGCGGCGCTCCCAGCCGGGAGCGTCTGCTTGCGTGTGCGATCCTGGCCAGGCACCAGGCGCAACATCTCGTCGAAAGGACTCTCCAGGATCATGGCGTCGATCGTTTCCCCATCTTCGAGCATCCCGGCATCGCTGACCGTGACCTGCATGGATTGCGGCACAGTTCACCCCGGGAATCGCGCCCTGACTGCATGTCCCGCCTGCGGCGGGTTATTTGACGCCGATATCGATCTCACCCAACGCCTCTCCGCCGCCGACTTCGTAGCCGAGCGCGGCACGGTCGAAGCACAATCCGGGGTCTGGCGATTTCGCAAACTCCTGCCGCCGATCCCAATCGCCAAGATCGTGACCCGCAATGAAGGCAACAATCCGCTCTACCGCGACCAGCGCCTGGCCGACTACGCAGGCCTCGATTCGGGGCAGTTCTCGATCAAGCACGAGGGGCACAATCCGACCGCGTCCTTCAAGGACCGGGGCATGACCGTGGCCGTCAGCCACGCGAACGCGATTGGCGCGCGCGTGATCGCCTGCGCCTCGACCGGCAACACCTCGGCCTCGCTCGGCTCGTATGCCGCCGCCGCCAACATTCCGGCCCTGGTCCTGATTCCGGAAGGCAAGATCAGCGCCAGCAAGCTAAGCCAGACCATTGCCTACGGCGCCACCGTGGTCCAGGTCGAGGGCGATTTCGACGTTGCGCTCAAGCTGCTGCGTGAGCTCACGTCCACCTACGACGTCTACCTCGCCAATTCCGTAAATCCGTTCCGGCCAGAAGGCCAGAAAACGATCGTGTTCGAGATCCTCGACGATCTGGGTTGGCAGATTCCCGACGTGATCGCCCTGCCAGGCGGCAACCTTGGGAACACCGCCGCCTTCGGCAAGGCACTTTCCGAGGCATATCAGGTTGGCTTGATCCCCAAACTTCCTCAGATCGTGACCGTCCAGGCCGCGGGTGCGGCCCCGTTCGCCGCCTACTATGAAAGTGGATTCGATCACTACGAAGCGGTTGATGCCGAAACGGTTGCCACCGCAATCAAGATCGGCGATCCGGCCAGCCTGGCTCGTGCGCGACGCACGATCGAACTGACCGGTGGGATCGTGACCAGCGTGTCCGACGACGACCTGCTCGATGCCAAGGCGCTGATTGACCGGATCGGGATCGGCTGCGAACCGGCCTCGGCCGCATCGCTGGCCGGTGTCCGCAAGCTCGTCGCCAGCGGCGAGATCGCACCGGATGCGACGGTCGTTGGGGTCGTGACCGCGCACCTGCTGAAGGACACTGACATTATCGGGCGGTACCACCTCGAAGATGACGATGCGGGTCACCGCCGCGAATTCGCCAACCGACCAATCTCGATTCCGGCCGAGCTGGATGCCCTGAAGAAAGTGCTGGACGATGCGATTCACGGTTAAAGCGCCGGCTTCGTCCGCGAATCTGGGTCCGGGGTTCGACGCGATCGGGCTCGCCCTCGATCTGTGGAACACGGTCACGATCGATACCGATGGACCCGCTGGGGAGATCACCAACGAAGGTCCCGAGGCAAAGCTGCTCGAGGGCCAGAACAACCTCACGGTCAAGGCCATGGAGCAACTGGCGCAGGACCAGAAATGCGTGATGCCGCCGTTCTCGATCGTTGCCGATACGCAGATTCCGGTGTCGCGCGGTCTCGGATCATCGGCGGCGGCGCTGGTGGCCGGTCTTGTCGCCGCCAATCACCTGTTGGGTCTTGGACTCACCCAGGACCAGTTATTCAAGTACGCCTGGCGGATGGAAGGTCACGGCGACAACGTCGGCGCGGCACTCTATGGAGGGGCAGTGCTGGCGGTTCCGGGGATGAACCATCCGACGTTCCTCTGGAAGGGCGAGGAACTAGGGTTGACCGCGGTCGTCTTCATCCCGGAAGTGACCGGCGCCACCTGGGCGGCGCGGGCAGCGCTCCCGAACGACATCCCCCATGCTGATGCCACCCTCAACGTGGCAACCGCCGCTGGTTTGGCGCTGGGCCTAAAGCTGGCCGATCACGAGCTGATCGCCGCCAGCATGCGGGACATGCTCCACGAGCCGTACCGGGCGAGGCTGTTCCCCCACCTCGACGCGATGAAGGCGACGGCCCGGGACAACGGTGCGGTCGGCGCGGCCCTGAGCGGGGCAGGATCGACGGTGCTGGCGCTGGTGCCGCCGGACAAGGCGAACGACGTGGCCGAGGCGTTTGCCTGCATCGCCAAACGCCTGGTCGTCCCCGGCCGGGTCGCCCACCTCGCACCCATCGCGGAGGGCGCGCAAGTGGTTGGATCGTAGAGGTTGATACGTCGCGCCTGAGGCGCGGCTTCTGAAGGGCGCAGGGCCGTGGTCGCGGTGTCCGGCCGGGTTTGGAGAGATCACGTCGGCGGACTCGGAGAGTCCTGTACAGAACCTGAGTGCATTGGCCGCACTCTGCACGAGACCTTGCAAGGCTATACTGCCCTCCAGATTCCCCACATTGCGTATCACGCTGACGCATTCGCATGACTGGGTAGCAAACTGTGAATCTGTACGATCTCCGGAGAAATCACGCGAGTTGGTCACTCAGACTGGATCGACCACGTCCTCGGTGTGGCGTAGGCCCAGAATGGAGCAATTAGCGTGCCCATATTTGAGAGAATCGACTATTCGTCCCACGCTACGAAACGCATGCGAAGGCGTCATATCACCGAGGAAGATGTTGAGATAGTCCTCCGATTTGGGGCAGGGCGACCCGGAGAAGAGGAGACGTGGATCTACGAACTCGGCCATATACGGGTGGTCGTAGTAGAGTATGAGAGCAGCGCACGGGTCGTCACCGTGGTGAGACTGAAAGGCATATTATGACATCCAGCACGCTTACCTACGATCCAGATGTGAAAGCTCTGTATATCCAATTGTCCGACAATGAAATTGCAGAGACGCTGGAACTGTCCGAGTCCGTATATGTTGACGTTGACGCAGACGGCGAACCAGTGGGTTTCGAGATTTTGCATGCACAAGCATCGCTCCTCGCCAGCCTTCCGGCCCTTCCCGACACTGCTGCGCTGAAAGACCTGATGACACGGAACGCCGCATAGCCGGGGAAGCATATTGCCGTGCGCGCAGGTGGCCGGGCTCGTGTCGGCCACCTGCGAATTGGTGATTTGAAGTTATCGTCCTTTCTTTCGGTCCAGTGGTCTCGCAGAAACGCTCGTCCGGTGCCGTTTGCTCAACCCCGACTGCTCGCGTTGCAACGCCTGCTGCGCCCCATCGATCGCTTTCCACACGTGGGCATCGTCAATTTCCACAAGCAGCGAGAACATCGTGATCCAAAGGTCCGGTTCAATCTCGCTCGGGCGTCGGTCGAGCGCCTGGCCAATCGCCCGGTCCATACTTCGAAACACATCATTGGGCACCTTCGCCCGGACCGCCTGCCGGACAGTTGCTTTCCACGCCGTGAAGATCGAGATGACGAAGTCGAGATAGCGTTGCCGCCACTCGTCCGCGATCAATGGATGTGAGCGTCGCGCTAGCCGGAGCAGCACGCTCTCCACCGACGGCACTGGCAGAAAATCCGTACGCCGGAACTCGAACACGATCGACGGCGCGAACCAGGGATGGATCTGCAATCCGACCAGGGTCTGCGCTGGTTCGCCCATGAATCGCTCCGCGGCCTCGCGCTGCACGACCAGGTACATGTCATCGGGTGGAGCGACGCCGCTGGTGAGCTTGCCGACGATTGCCGCAGTCGCGTTAAAGGGAAGGCTCGCGAACACCTTGTAACTCGTTCGTGGAAGTGGGAACTCAAGAAAGTCCGCCTCGAACAGGGTAATCCGGGGGTCGTCCCGAAACTTGCGGTCCAACCGCTCGACCTGGTATGGGTCCTTCTCAATCGCGATTACATGGCGACAGGCATCGACAAGCGCCGAGGTGATCGCTCCATCACCCGGACCGATTTCAAGGGCAAGATCGCTGTCATTCAGACTCGACCGGGACACAAGGTTCCGGACGAGTCGCGAGTTGTGCAGGAAATTCTGCGAATACTGGATCCGGCGTTGACGTGAAGACGACATGGCACCCCTCGTTTCGACGGCGCAGGGCCGGCACGAAAAACGTCGCCCCGCAAAATGCGGATGCGACGGTCTGGGGGAGTCTCCGTTGTCGGATCGGGGGTTTAGAAGGTGTGTGACATGGTCACCAGACGACGACTCGACCTTGGTCGAATCTGCTCCCAATCCGCGGAGGACTCCCCGCGTAATCGAAATCGTCTGTTCACACAACAACCCATGGAACCACAACACCTTTCTGCGTTCGATAGTAGCGGCCAATGTGGTTCAGGTCAATCGCAAGGACTCTATCTTGCAGGGGAACCCGTTCCGCTGAACGTGTGGGCACAAGCTGCGTCGAGCGGGAACCCACAGGGGTCGCTCCCTAAACGTTGCTGTGACATCACCTTCGCAGGGGAACGTCAGGATTCGCGCCGAGTTCGGTGCCAGCGTGACCTTGATGTATCCCAATTCGACCGTGAACGAGGCGGACTCGTCGAGGCGATCGACCAGGACCACACCGTCGTCGATTCCGGCGTTCAACTCAATGTCAACGACTTCAGGAGCGGCGTTGATGGCCACTATCGCGACGTCGTTGTCCGCCCGTCGCCGGAACGCGAACTGCTCCGACGCGACATGCAGCTCGGCGTAGTCCCCGTGCCGAATGGGCGGGCTTGCGCGTCGAATTCCGGCCAACCGCGCGATGTGCGCCGCCAGCAAGGGTTGCTCGACATCGTCCGGGACGACTGGCAATTCGAACGCCGGGCGCAGCACAATGTCGTTCGCCTTGCCCTTGTCCCCGGTGACGCCCCATTCACTCCCGTAATAAATCGAGGGCACACCGGGCATCGCGAACAACAACACGTAGAGCAACGCCAAATCCCCGGCGCGGTCCAACAGGGTGGCGACCCGGTTCACATCGTGATTGTCCGCAAACGAGTAGAGCATGAGATCGCGATAGACGCCTTCGGGGCCGAACTCCCGGTTCAGCGACCAGGCGATCTCGAACATGTTGCGGTCGTTGAATGACGAATAGAGCCCCTTGAAAGCCTCGTAGTTCGTGCAGGAATCGAGCATACCCGGTCCGGCCCACTCACGGTAATCGCCATTAACCACCTCACCCATCAGCCAGCAATCGGGATTCGCCTCGCGGCAGACCACGGAAAAATCGTGCAGGAACTGCTTGTCAATTTCATCGACGGCATCGAACCGGATACCATCGACCGCGAACTCGCCGAACCACATCCTGGCAACCGAAAAGAGATACTCACGAACATCCGGATGAGCGAGATTGAGCTTGACGAGGTCGAAGTTACCTTCGTAGGCGTAATACGAAAATGGATCCCCCAGAGGACTTTGCTGCCCGAAGTTGACATCGACGAACCAGTCGCGAAAAGCCGACTCTTCGCCATGCTGCAGCAGATCCAGGAACGGACCGAACTCGCGCCCGACGTGATTGAAGACTCCATCAAGGATGACCCTGATCCCTGCATCATGAAAGTGGGCAACCAGCTCCATCAGGTCTGCGTTGTCGCCGAGCCGCCGGTCGACCTCCAGGTAATCGGTGGTGTCGTAACCATGGGATACCGATTGGAAAACCGGGCCAAGATACACCGCGTTGCACCCGATTGACTGGATGTGTCCACGCCATTCCCGGAGCGTTCGAAGCCGATGTTCGACCGGCAGGTCAGGATCATTGACAGGAGGTGCGCCCAGCAGGCCAAGCGGATAGATATGGTAAAAGACAGCGCTGTCGATCCACGGCGGCATTATCATGTTCCCATCCATGATGGTTACCGTTGCAACACACCGGAATCGGTAACCGAAATCGCGGCCTCGATTTCCGCGCGGGTCGCCGACAGGAAGTCGCCGGGCATCGTGTGCTTGAGCGCGCTCGCGGCGGCCCCGAGATTCACCGCGCGAGAGAGTCCAGCCGGATTTTCCAGATACCCGGCCAGGAACCCGGCGGCGAACGCATCTCCCCCGCCGAGGCGATCGATCACTTCCACATCGCGCCATTCCGAGGTCGCGAGCAAACCGGATGGCCCCAATGCCAGGCTCTGCAACTTCAAGCGGCGGCTCCCCTTGGCACGCTTGCGGGTGACCGTGACCGCCGCCACACCCAATCGCTCGATCGCAGAGCGCATCACCTCTTCATGGGATCCATCGATCCCGAAGAAAGTGCGCAACCCGCCACGGGAGGCAAACAGGATATCGACTTTGGGGACGATCGCCACGAACGCATCCCGGGCATCTGCCTCGCTCCACAACTTGGAGCGGTAATTGAGGTCGAAGGAAACCACCAAACCTTTCTGGTTCGCGACCCTCACTGCCTCCATCGACTCGGCCCGGGCACCCGGTGAAAGGGCGAGGGTGATCCCGGAAATGTGGAACGCGGTGGCGCCATCGAGAATGGCTCCCCAATCGAATGTGCCTTCGGCGATCTGGCTGATGGCGGTGTTCTTGCGGTCATAGGTCACTGCCGATGGGCGGGGGTCGACGCCTTCCTCAAGGAAGTAGAGTCCGGTGCGGCTGTGATCCTCGTCGACCCACCGGATGTGGGAAACATCGACCCCATTCGCCCGCGCCTGACGTGCCACCAACCGGCCAGGACCGGTGTCTGGAAGAGCAGTCACCCACTCGCTGGGGATACCGAGGCACGTCAACCCGACAGCAGTGTTCAATTCGGCACCGCCTACAGTCAGATCGAGTGACAGCGATCGCTCCAGCCGCTCGTTCCCGGGCGGGGTCAACCGGATCATCGCCTCGCCGAACGTCACGACGCGTTGATTCGTCGCCGGAACGGAATTCCCGACGAATTCCCCGATCAGGGTGTTTCCTGGGCGATTGGCTGTCATGCGATGTTCTCCTCGGTGCATTGGTTTCTTCATTGCGAGCGACGGTCACCAGGAATTGGAGACTTCAGGGAGCGCAGGAGCCTCTTTTCTCCCGCAACCTTGACATCTGCTCGCCGCGACAACGTACTCGGGGCATTATGCCTGAACCAAGTGCGTTGGTCTTCATTCAGGAATCGGATATTGCCGCACCTCCGCGACTGATCCGAACCGGAACCACCGATCACGCCGGCATTCGTTGGATCAACAGTGGCCCTGCACGTTGGTCTCCAACAGCCTGAGGTGAATGTAAGATTCCGGGTTTAGCTGGCTCCGGGGTCGTTTGCGTGACCCAAATCCCGGATCGGGTAGGATGTGCGCATCGCGATGTGGATTTCGGTCCATACGACCCTTGAAGCACAACGGAGGATCCCCGTGACCTCACCCGGCAGCAACGACACGGTCACCGCCGACGCCCGGATCAGCGAGTATCTCGCTCAGTTGGGCACCCTGGAGCTCCGCGACGACACCGTGACCATTCCGGGAACCGATGTTTCCTTGCTCGTCACCCGCCCGGCCGACACCGATGCGCTGCTCGACCAGTCCACCAATGATCCCGAGCAGAACCTTCCCTACTGGGCCGAACTCTGGCCGAGCGGGATCGCCCTTGCGGCGGCAATCCTGGAAGACCCGGAAATCGTGCGTGGGAAGGCCGTGCTGGAACTCGGCTCTGGAGTCGGGATTACCGCCGCTATCGCGCTCGAAGCTGGCGCCGATTTGCTGGCAACGGATTACGCGCCGGAATCGCTGGTACTGACGAAGGTCACCTCCCTCCGGCATGCAGGGGTCGAGCCCCGCACGCTCCAGGTCAACTGGCGTCGGCCGTCGGCGGCGATCCTTGCCGACTATCCGGATGGATACCCGGTCGTACTGGCGGCCGACGTGCTCTACGAGCGCCGCGACATCGAACCGTTGCTGGAGTTGTTCGACCGCATCGTGGCGCCGGATGGCGTGCTGTGGCTGGCCGAACCCGGTCGCCCTCCCGCCTCGATCTTCCTTGAAACCGCGAGCCGGCAGGGCTGGACGTTCTCAACCACGACCTGGCACGGTCCCTGGCCAGATCCAAATGATGCCGACGTCGTCGCGCGCGTGCACCAACTTCGACGAAGATCGGTTGCGAAAAAGCCTTGACAACCAGCTCAAAACATTGGACAAAAGACATGCACATCATAAAGCGCCGTGATCTGTGCGCCGAAAACACCACCGATGGCCGACGCCTACCGAGCGTTGACTGGTCGTAGGGCGCTTCTGAGTCACCATTCCGGAGGTACCGGACGGGTTTGACCCTGTAATCGGTGAAGGAGTTACGGCATGTCTCGTGTTATTTTCGACGGCGTAACAAAGCTGTATAGCGGCGGCGGTGCGGCGGCGGTTTCCGATCTCAACCTCGAGGTCGAAGACGAAGAGTTCCTGGTCCTCGTTGGCCCATCCGGTTGCGGAAAGTCGACTGCCATGCGCATGGTCGCTGGCCTGGAAGAAATTTCCGAAGGCCGGATCATCATTGGCGATCGCGTCGTGAATGACCTTCCCCCGAAGGACCGCAACGTGGCCATGGTGTTCCAGTCGTACGCGCTCTATCCACACATGAGTGTCCGCGACAACCTGGCATATCCGCTGAAGCTGCGCAAGGTTCCCAAGGCCGAGCGTGAACAGCGCGTTCGCGAAGCTGCCCGCATTCTCGATATCGAGCAGTATCTCGATCGCAAGCCGAAGGCACTCTCGGGTGGTCAGCGCCAGCGCGTTGCCCTTGGTCGCGCCATCGTCCGTAATGCGGACCTCTTCCTCATGGACGAGCCGCTCTCCAATCTCGACGCCAAGCTCCGCGTGCAAACGCGAGCCGAGCTGGTGAAGCTGCACGATCGGGTCAAGACGACCACGATCTACGTGACCCACGACCAAACCGAAGCCATGACGATGGGTGATCGCATCGCCGTCCTCAGCCTTGGCATTCTGCAGCAGCTCGATACTCCACAGAATCTTTATGACAATCCGGCCAACAAGTTCGTGGCCGGCTTCATCGGTTCGCCGTCGATGAACTTCATCGATGTCACGATCGAATCTGCCGATAGCAAGCTCTGGGCCGTGACCCCGGGCTTCAAGATGGTGGTGCCCGCCAATGCGGCCAAGGGCCTTGGCAATTACATTGGCAAGACCGTCACGATGGGCGTCCGCCCCGAGCACCTGATCGAGAAATCGAAAATCGCGGGAGCCATTCCGGAAGGCTCATTGATCCCGGTCACGGTCGACGTGGTGGAGTTGCTTGGCAACGAAATCTTCGTCTACCTCACCAACCGCGGCGCAACCCTGACGGCCCGCATGCCGCCAGACATTCATCTGGAGCGCGGCCAGAACATCGAGGTCGCAACCGAATCCGACAAGTTGCACTTCTTCGATCCGACCACCGACGCGGCTATCCGCTAGGTCTGACCGGCACAATACAGGATCAGGAACAGGGGCGGTCAATTGTGGCCGCCCCTGTTACGTTTGCGCCACCGAGAATGCGTGATGTAGTACTTCCGGGGTGCGAAAACACGATGAGTCCCTTGCGATTCGAAAACCGTTGATCCAGCGGGCTCAGTGGGCGATGAATTATTGCAGGAATCTTCGTCATTTTTGAGGGATATCGGTCGATTTGCGCTGGATCGCAGCAAGAGGACAAACGGTCCTCCTCCATGAAACTGGTTGACTGGCAGCAAGGTTCGCAACTACACGAACGCATCGAACTGGGCCAGCAGGGCGGCCATGAGTGGTATCACGCGAATACATTTGGAACCCGTATCAGGCCGTGGCTGGAACTAGCGGGTGCAACGTGGGGCGTTCGATCCGCATCGGAGCCAGGGCGGCGGGCGGCGGGCTGTCTTGCACCGCTGCCGCCAGCAATTGTCCGATGCACGGCCCGAACGGCATGCCATGCCCGCAGAAGCCACCAGTCACCCACACCCCGGGCATGCCTGGCACGGCGTCGGCCACCGGCAGGTGGTCCGACGTGAAGGCCATAGGGCCTGCCCAGCGACGGACGACCCGGAGCGAGTCGAGTTCCGGAAAGAGCCGCGGCAGCACGCCTTCGATCCGGTCCATGACGTCGGGGGTGGCCACCATCTCGCGTACGCCGAGGTCCGCACCCGGCGCATCGGCGCGGCATCCGCCGATGATGATGGTTCCGTTTGGCGCCTGATGCCAGTATTCGCCAGTGGCGGTGACCTCGGTGCCGACAGCCGTGCGAAAGACCGGCGCCACGGGCGCATAGGCCAGGATTTGTCCACGCGCCGGAACCACCAGCCCAGCGAGCGCCGGCACGAGCGTATCGCTCCAGGCATTGAGGGCAATCACTACCCGCCGGGCGTCGATTTCCCCACCGGAGGTGGCAATGCGGGTTCCGGTGCCGTGTGGCATGAGGGAGGTGACGTCGGCTCGAACGAGCCGGGCGCCCAACCGCTCGGCCGCCCGGGCGATTCCCGCCAGGTAACGCGTGGAATGGAGCACACTGCCAGCCGGGGCAAGACAACCGCCGACAATCTCCGCGCCAAGCGGCGTGTCGATGGCCTCCTGCACCTGACGGCGATCCAGGATCTCTCCTTCAAATCCGTCCTCGTTGAGCAGGAGGGACGACTGCATCATCGACGCCAGGGTTCCGGAATCGAGCGCGAGCGAAAGCGTGCCGGTCCGCCGGAGGTCGCAATCGATCTCTTCCTCGGCGATCACTGTGTGGGCAAGCTCCTGACCGTCGATCGTCAACTGCTGGAGGCGTCGTGCGGCATCGCGACCGACCGTTGCGACGAGGCTCGCGTAGCTCATCGCCGTGCCGCCCACGAGAAATCCGCCATTTCGCCCCGTCGCACCCCAGCCGATAGCCGTACGCTCTACCAGCACAACGTCGACATCAGCCTTTGCCAACCAGTAGGCGGTCCAGCAGCCGAGCAACCCACCACCAACCACCACGACCGCCGACTGCTCCGGAAGCTCCGCTGAAGGAACAAGCGGTTCAGTCGTCGAGTGCCAATACGAAAGGGAATCGGTTGCCGGGTCGATCGAAACCTGCGCCATGGTTACTCCAGGGTGGGGGTTAACGGGTCGTCGCCCAATGGTATCGCCAAACGCCCGATCAACGACCCCTGCGGCAATTTGGAATACGCGAGCGGTTCCATTTGGACGCCCGCAAATGATTGACATAGTAAGTGCCAAGATGTATTAGTGTATGAATCAATTGGGTCCCTATTTTATACGCACGTCAATAGTACGCTCAGGTCAGAGATCCAGACCGCAAACCGTTGGTCTTGCCCTTTCAGACTTGATGGTTCGTGGGTCCTTTCTCGCATGGGATCGGTGCAGTTGCGCCAACTCTCACGGCGAAGGGAGCTTGTCGATGATGCGTGGAATTATTGGATCGAGCCTGAGAATGCAGGCTCTCGTCCTTACTGTGGCTGCGGGCATCTTGGTCGCCGGCTTCGTGCAATTGCGCGAGATGTCGGTTGATGTATTGCCCGAATTCTCACCCCCCTACGTGGAGATCCAGACCGAAGCGCTCGGGCTTTCCGCGTACGAAGTGGAACAGCTGATCACCGTGCCGATGGAGCAGGATCTTCTCAACGGCGTGGCGTGGCTCGACGAGATCCATTCAGAGTCGATCCCCGGACTCTCAAGGATTCTCCTCATCTTCGAACCGGGGACCGACATCCTGCGCGCACGGCAAGTGGTGCAGGAGCGCCTATCCCAGGCGCACGCGTTGCCGCAGGTGTCCAAACCACCGGTCATGATCCAACCCCTGTCTTCGACTAGCCGGATCCTGACGATTCGGCTCTCCTCGCAGGAACTCTCCGCGATCGATCTGTCGGTGCTTGCCTATTGGACGATCAAGCCTCGGTTGCTGGGCGTGCCCGGAGTGGCGAACGTCGCCATCTGGGGACAACGCGAGCGGCAACTGCAAGTGCAGGTCGACCCGGAGCAACTGCAAGCCCAGGGTGTCACCCTCCTTCAGGTCGTCGAAACCACGGGGAACGCCCTGTGGGTATCGCCATTGACATACCTTGAAGCATCGACGCCCGGTTCCGGAGGATTCATCGACACCCCCAACCAGCGGATCGGCGTCCAGCATGTCTTGCCTATCTCAACGGCGGATGAGCTGGCTCAGGTGACCTTGCCGGGACCTGGTGACCGCATTCTTCATCTTGGCGATGTGGCGACGGTGGTGGAAGAACATCAACCGCTGATCGGTGACGTCCCTGGCGATGAGAGCCCTGATCTCCTGCTGGTGGTGGAGGAGTTTCCAGAAGCGAACACACTGGACGTGACGCGGGATGTGGAGGCGGCGCTGGCGGACATGCAGCCCGGTCTCACCGGTGTCGAAATTGACACCACCGTCTTCCGTCCGGCCAGCTACCTCGATTCGGCGATCGACAACCTCAGCTCGGCGATGCTGATCGGGTTCGTCCTCTTACTCCTCGTGCTTGGTGTTCTCTTCTTCGACTGGCGCTCCCTCCTGATCTGTGTGGTGGTAGTTCCCTTGTCGATCATAGCCGCCGCCCTGGTGCTCTATTGGCGAGGGGCCACCATCAACGCGCTTAGCGTGGCGGGTTTCATCGTCGCACTCGGCATAGTCATCGACGACGTCGTTAGCGACGTCGAGAACATCAGGCGCCGGCTTGACCAGCCTCGACCGGAAGGCGATGACCGATCGGCGGCACGGATCATCCTCGACGCGTCGCTCGAAGTGCGCACACCAATGGCGTATGCGACCGTGCTCATTCTGCTCGTGATCACACCGATTATCTTCCTGCAGGGGTTGGCCGGATACTTCTACCAGCCTCTGGCGCTCACCTACGCGCTGGCGCTGGGCGCGTCGCTGTTGGTCGCCCTGACCGTGACTCCGGCGCTGGCGCTGGTCCTGCTGACCAGGGCTCCCCTCACGCGCCGGGAGTCGCCACCCCTGCATTGGCTCAAGCGCGGATACGATCGGATTCTGCCGCGGCTCGTCATCCGCCCGCGTTGGACCTACGCCTCGATCGTGGTCGTCGTGCTGGCCGGCATCCTGGTCTGGCCCACACTCAGCGAGTCATCCGGGCATGCAACACTCCCCTCATTCAAGGAACGTGACCTGCTGATCCATTGGGAGGGCGCACCCGGAACATCCTTGCCGGAAATGAACCGGATCACAGCCCTGGCAATTGGCGAGCTGCGTTCCGTAGCGGGGGTCCGCAGCGTTGAAGGTCAGGTGGGGCGTGCCGTAACGTCGGATGTGGCGGTGGATGTCAACAAGGGCGAGATGTGGGTCAGCATCGACCCCGATGCCGACTACGACACGACGTTGGCCGCCGTCAAGGCGGTGGTCGACGGCTATCCCGGCATCGATCACGACGTGCTGACCTATTCCGATGAGAAGCTCGACGAAGCACAGGAAGAAGCCGGCGCAAATGGCCTCGTCGTGCGCGTTTACGGGGAGGATCTGGAAACCCTGCGCACCAAGGCCGAGGAGGTTCAGGGTGTGCTCGGCAACATCAACGGCATCGTCGACGAGCACGTTGATACACGAGTCTTCGAGCCTCAAGTGGAGATCGAAGTCGACCTTGCCGCGGCCGAACAGTACGGCCTCAAGCCTGGCGACGTCCGCCGCGCGGCCGCCACCCTGGTCCAGGGCCTCGAGGTCGGCAACCTGTACGAAGACCAGAAGGTGTTCCAGGTGGTGGTGCTCGGGGTGCCGGATACCCGCAACAGCCTGACCAGCATCCAGAACCTGCTGATCGATACCCCCGATGGCGGTCAGGTCCGCCTCGCCGATGTCGCCGAGGTCCGCATCGCGTCGAATCCGAGCGTCATCACGCATGAGGCTGTCTCGCGCTACATCGATGTCGAGGCCAATGTCAGCGGCCGTAACCTCGATGCCGTCGTCAACGACCTCGAGACCCAGCTCACCGCCGTCAGCTTCCCCCTCGGCTACCACGCCGAGATCCTTGATGGACTCGCAGAGAGCCAGGCCGACCAGCAACGCATGCTCAGCTACGCGATCGCCGCTGCGATCGGCATCTTCCTCCTCCTCCAGGTCTCCTTCCGCTCCTGGCGGCTGGCCACCCTCGCCTTCCTCACCTTGCCGATCGCCCTCGTCGGTGGCGTGCTCGCGATCTGGCTCGGCGATGGGATCGTCTCGCTCGGGGCGCTGGTCGGCTTCCTGACCGTGCTCGGGATCGTGGCCCGCAACGGGATCATGCTGATCAGCCACTTCCAGCACCTCGAACAGGAGGAAGGGATGGCGTTTGGCCCAGAGCTGGTGCTGCGGGGAGCCCGCGAGCGGCTGGCGCCGATCCTGATGACGGCGCTGGCGACCGGGCTGGCGTTGATCCCGCTGGTCGTGGCGGGGAGCATTCCCGGTCTTGAAATCGCGCATCCGATGGCGGTCGTGATTCTGGGCGGGCTGGTCACCTCGACCCTGCTCAACCTCTTCGTCGTCCCCACCCTCTACCTGCGCTTCGCACCGAGTGCGCAGCCTGAGACGTCGGACATCCCGTTGAATCTCGGCCCGGCCGCTACTCCCGCGGCAGACTGACCGGGCAGCGGAAACGCTCCGGCAGGAGGAACCAGGATGCAGCAGACAGCTCAAATGAAACGTACGAATCCGAGGATGATTGCATGGCTTATTGCCGCCGCGCTGGCCGTTGTGCTCATTGTCGCCGCAGCACTGTACTGGGGAGATGACGACACGCCGACAACAGGATCGGCGAGTGATCCCGAGCCCGCCAGCGTCGCGCATATCGACGGCACGGAGCTTAGCCGCATCACCCTTTCCGAGCAAGCAGCCGAACGGCTCGGCATCCAAACCGAAGAGGTACTTGAAGAAGAGGTAAGCGGCGCATCTCGCATCGTCATTCCGTACGCGGCCGTGTACTACGCTGCGGATGGCGGAGCCTGGGTCTACACGAACCCGGAATCCCTGACCTTCGTCCGTCATGCCATCGTGGTTGACCGCATCGAGGGAAATAGAGCGATTCTCACGGAGGGCCCCGATGCCGGCACGGCGATCGTGACGGTCGGGGTCACCGAGTTGTACGGGACCGAGTATGACATTGGACATTGACACCGACCGTTCGTAGGCGCCCGATCACACAGGAAGGATCCCGCCGATGATGCGCTGGATCGTTGGGTCAAGCCTCAAATATCGATACCTTGTCGTTGCGGCCAGCGTGATGATGATGTACTTCGGTGTGGGCCAACTGCGTGGAATGCCGGTGGATGTTTTTCCCGAATTCGCGCCGCCGCGCGTGGAAATCCAGACCGCCGCCGTCGGCCTGACGACCGCTGAGATTGAAGAGCTCGTCACCGTGCCGCTGGAACAGGCTCTCGCTGGCGTCGACGGTCTTGATGTGATGCGCTCCAAGTCGGTTCCTCAGTTGTCGTCGATCGAGCTCATTTTCGAGCGGGGCACCGACCTCCTCATCGCGCGGCAGCTGGTGCAGGAACGCGTCGCCATTGCGACGCCATCGTTGCCGACATGGGCGAGCCCGCCATTCATGATCCAGCCCCTGTCGGCGACGAGCCGGGTCATGAAGATCGGGATCACATCAGACGAGTACTCCCTGATCGACCTGTCATTAATCACCTACTGGGATATCAGGGCCCGCTTGTTGCAGGTGCCCGGCGTAGCGAATGTCCCGATCTGGGGCGAGCGAAAGGCGACGCTGGATGTCGAGGTCGACCCGGAGCTTTTGGCGACCCGGGGGGTGTCGCTCGATCAGGTCATGCGGGCCACCTCGGATGCCCTGGACACGGGGTTATTGCGGTTCTCCGACGGCGCGGTGATCGGCACCGGGGGGTTCATCGACACCCCCAACCAGCGATTCAGCGTCCAGCATATCTCGCCGATCGTCACCCCGGATACCCTTGCTCAGGTCGTCGTTGGTGAGCTGGATGGCCAGCCGATCCGCCTCAGCGACGTGGCTGTGGTGAACATGAGTTACACCCCGCTCATCGGTGACGCCGTCATCAACGACGGACCCGGCCTCATGCTCATCGTCGAGAAGCTCCCGTGGGCGAATACACTGGACGTGACGCGAGAGGTAGAAGCGGCGCTCGCGGAGATGCAGCCCGGGCTCACCGGGGTGGATATCGACTCCAGCATCTTCCGGCCGGCAACGTTCATCGAGACGGCGATCGACAACCTCACCTCGGCGATCCTCGTCGGCGCCATCCTGATGGTTCTCATGCTGTTCTTCTTCCTCTATGAATGGCGGGTCGCCCTCATCAGCGTGGTGGCGATCCCCCTGTCGCTGATGGCCGCCATCCTGGTGCTCGACTGGCGAGGAACCACCATCAACACGATGATCCTGGCAGGCTTCGTGATCGCCCTCGGCGATGTTGTCGACGACGCCATCATCGACATCGAGAATGTCGTGCGCCGGCTTCGCCAGCACCGGCGGGATGATAGCGACGGCCGCTCGACGGCACGGGTCATCCTCGATGCATCGCTCGAAGTGCGAAGTGCCATCGTCTACGCAACGATGATCGAAATCGTGGCGATTGCGCCAGTCTTCTTCCTGGAAGGGCTGACCGGCTCCTTCTTCCGGCCACTGGCGTTTTCCTACGCGCTGGCCCTGGGCGCCTCCCTGGTGGTTGCCCTGACCGTGACTCCGGCGCTGGCGCTGATCATGCTGGCGAAGGCTCCCCTCACGCGCCGGGAATCGCCGCTGCTGGCGTGGCTCCAGCGTGGCTATGACTGGATTTTGGCACGTACGATCAAGCGACCTCGCCCCGCCTACATTTCCGTTGTGGCCGTCGCGCTGGCCGGTTTGTTGATCTGGCCCACACTTGGGCAGTCCCTTCTCCCCTCGTTCAAGGAACGAGACTTCCTGATGCACTGGGTAACCCAGCCCGGCACATCCCAACCGGAGATGGTGCGAATTACGACGGCAGCAAGCGTAGAGTTGCGAGCAATCCCTGGCGTCCAAAACTTCGGCGCCCACATCGGCCAGGCGTACAATGCTGATGAAGTAGTTGGTATGAACTTCGGCGAGAACTGGGTCAGCGTCGACCCCGATGTCGACTACGACACGACGGTAGACGCCATCCAGGATGTGGTCGACGGCTATCCTGGACTCTACCGCGATGTGTTGACGTACCTGAAAGAGCGGATCCGGGAGGTGCTGACAGGATCGAGCGATGCCATCGTGATTCGTATCTACGGGGAGGATCTGGAAACACTGCGCGCCAAGGCCGACGAGGTTGAGGTGCTGCTCGGCGACATCGACGGCATTATCGACGAGCACGCGGAACTCCAGGTCGAGATACCGCAAATCGAGATCGAAGTCGACCTTGCCGCGGCCGAACAGTACGGCCTCAAGCCTGGCGATGTCCGCCGCGCGGCCTCTGCCCTGGTGGGAAGCGAGGAAGTGGGAGATATATACGTAGCGGGTCAGACCTACGATGTCGCAGTGGTCGGGGCGCCGGCCATACGCGACAGCCTGACCAGCATCCAGAACCTGCTGATCGATACCCCCGATGGCGGTCAGGTCCGCCTCGCCGATGTCGCCGATGTCGTCATCGTGTCGGAGCCGAACGTTATTCAACGAACAGATGCTACGCGCTACATCGATGTCGAGGCCAATGTCAGCGGCCGCGACCTCGGCGCCGTGATCGAGGATGTCGAGTCCAGCCTGGCCACGGTCAGCTTCCCCCTCGGCTATAACGCCGATATCCTCGGCGAGTTCGCCGAACGCCAGGCTGCCCAGCAGCGCCTGCTCAGCTACGCGATCGCCGCTGCGATCGGCATCTTCCTCCTCCTCCAGGTCTCCTTCCGCTCCTGGCGGCTGGCCACCCTCGCCTTCCTCACCTTGCCGATCGCCCTCGTCGGTGGCGTGCTCGCGATCTGGCTCGGCGATGGGATCGTCTCGCTCGGGGCGCTGGTCGGCTTCCTGACCGTGCTCGGGATCGTGGCCCGCAACGGGATCATGCTGATCAGCCACTTCCAGCACCTCGAACAGGAGGAAGGGATGGCGTTTGGCCCAGAGCTGGTGCTGCGGGGAGCCCGCGAGCGGCTGGCGCCGATCCTGATGACGGCGCTGGCGACCGGGCTGGCGTTGATCCCGCTGGTCGTGGCGGGGAGCATTCCCGGTCATGAAATCGAGCACCCGATGGCGATTGTGATCCTCGGCGGGCTGGTCACCTCGACCCTGCTCAACCTCTTCGTCGTTCCCGTCCTCTACCTTCGGTTCGGCAAGAGCTGGAGACCGCTTCCGCAGCCCGTCGCTACCGTTTAGCCGGGTTTCGATTGAACACAGGGAATATCCGGTCCGATGGGAACCGTGATGATTACAAGTTCGTGGTGGCAGGCATGCATCATGCGAAGTTCGCATGATGCATGCCTGCCAGGCGAATCGCCGTTTCGGCGACTCGCTGCCGGAGTTCCTGCGGGGCGACTACCTCCATGTACGGGGCCATTTTGAGGACATCCCACAGGGCATGATCGACGGATTCGGTGGGGACATCGACCGTCAGCCAGCCGGAATCATCGGGCAAATCCGCTGACGCCCGGATCGCATCAATCTGGAATGGCGAGAGGAAGTACTGAACTCGCGCGAGACCAGCCTCCGAGATGCGGACGGTCATGTTCGATGTGTAGATCCGCTCCTCGAACTCACGGGAGCAGATCTGCCATGCTCGCTCCAGGTCGAAATCCTCGGGGAGATCGAAGAAGCCATCGCACAGCGCAAGATCGAGGATTCTCGAAACCCTGTACATGCGCGGCTGGCCATCCGGGATCACGATCAGGTACCAGATGCCCGCCTTGAGCACGAGACCCAGAGGATCGATCTCGCGCGTCACGATGTTGTCCGATTTCCCCCAGCGTTGATAGACAATCCGGATTGGCCGCTGGGTCCAGACCGCGTCGGCCAGCGTGGTCAGCCAGGGCAGGTCGGATGGCCGCTGAAACCAGCCGCCGGGATCGAGCAGGAACCGCTGGCGGAGCCGATCGGCGCGCTCGCGGAGATGGGCGGGCAAGGCAGCCAGGATCTTGAGCTGGGCCGCGGCAACCACATCGCCGAGTCCGAGATCGCTGGCAGGGCCCGGCAACCCGGCGAGGAATAGCGATTCCGCCTCGTCCAGGGTCAGCCCGGTGAGCCGGGTGCGGTATCCATCAATGAGCCGGATACCGCCGGTGACTCCGCGTTCGGCGTAAATCGGCACGCCAGACTGGGACAGGGCATCGACATCGCGATGGACGGTCCGGATCGAGACCTCGAACTCGGCGGCGATTTCCCGGGCCGTCATCCTGCCCCGGTTCTGGAGCAGCAGCATCAGATTGAGCAGGCGACTGGACTTCACGGCGTTTCTCCTGACCCCACGATCAGATGAATGGTTCCGATCATACATGACAGGATTTGTCATGTATCACCGCAATGATGGAGGCAGTCGCTCAAAACCGCTTGAGCGAGTCGAGAAATGAGGGTGCCCAATGCCACTGACCACCAGTTCGTTCACGATGAAAACCTGGGATGAGAAACCGTATGCGGAAATCGAAGGACTGCCCAAACTTGCGCACGCCCACACCACGAACACCTACACCGGGGACATCTCGGGCGAGGCTTCAGCGAATTACGTGATCTTCTATCCAGCGGAGCGGGTCGGGGTGTTTCGCGGGTACGAGCAGATCGTCGGCAGGATCGGGGATCGGGAAGGCGCTTTCGTGCTCGAGCATGTCGGTTCGTGGGAAGGAGGAACCGTGACCACCGCCACGTCAGTGGTGGCGGATTCAGGAACCGGCGATCTCGCGGGTCTGACTGGCAGCGGCGGATTCGTCGCCCGGCATGAGATCCCGGAAACACCTGTCACCCTGGACTACGAACTCCCCGGCTAGACTCTACGCAAAACGCCCCGGCAAGCAGTGATGCTTGCCGGGGCGTTTTGCTTGGTGCAGGTCGCGAAGCTCCAATCGCTTTGCCCGGTGCCTGCTATCCGCGTACCCAGCAGGGTCGTCTGCCACATCCAGCGGAGCGAGCGGTCACGACCAAACCTCGTTGTCGGGTGAGGGAGGATCATTCAATACCCACAAGTCACGACCAACTATCCCTAATGGACTAGTACTTGAGCAATGAAATTGTCTACTTAGCACTAGTACTCACGGATCATCGTACTGGAACGCGTCATCGTACTATCGGGTTATCTGATACATCGGTACCGGTATTGCCATGTACGTGAAATCGGGCTGCGCGTGAAGCGGCAACGTTTCGCGCAGTGGAATTCCGGATATCCAACGCATCACAATTCGGGAGGGATACATGAAGCGGTTTCGGCATCGATTGCAGCTCGCAGTCGTGGTGCTCATGCTCATGAGCATGATTGGCAATGTTGCGCCAGCCTTTGCGGCGCAGGATGTGCCGCCTGCCACAGACTCGAGTTCGGACACCCAGTCGGATACGCCTGGCGTGAACAACGAAGAACCCCCGGTTGTCACACCGGAAACACCAGCGACGACGCCAGAAACACCCGTCGTTACACCGGAAACGCCGACCGAGGTTCCGCCCAAGACGCAAAACCGTCCGATGACGGTGATAACGACGAGTGGAATTGGGTTCACGATCCAGAAATCGGTTTCACCCGAAACCGTCGTCCAGAACACCGACATCACCTGCACGATTACACGATCGTGCTCGGCTTCACCGGCGCGACCGTCGGCGAGTCGTTCCCGGTTCTCGATCCGGTTCCCGGAATCCTGACCAACGTGTCGGGTTCGTGCGGTGCCGCTTCGGGAGCAACCTGCTCGGCGACCGGCAATGGCAATAGCCAGAGCTGGACCATCACGCCGACCGCCACGGACGGAACGGTTCGCCTCACCGTAACGGCCCATGTGCCAGACAACTCGGTTGGGCGCGAAGTCACCAACTATGCCTACGTCTACAACCCCGGCAGCTCGATCGTGGCCGCCAACACGTTCACGATCGTGGCGTTCGTCCCCCCGATATCGAAGTCACCCCGCGGCTTCCGACTGTCAATCCGGGCAACTGCACCGCAGGCGTGCTGACCCTGCCGACCTCCCTGCCGAGCACGACCGGTATCATGTACACGCTGGCCGGACCAGTTCCGAATGGCGGCACCATTATCGTGAATGCCACGGTCGAGGGCGGCTACATCCTGCCCATCGAGCTTCCGAAGGGCTGGACGCGGCTCTCCGATACGACGGCCTTCTACACCGTCACCACGATCAAGGTCGATTGCCCGGCCACGGTTGCTGTCGACCATGCTGAGTGCATCAACGGCGCAGTTTCTTCACCAAGCGTGACTAAACCGGCCAATACCTCCAAAATCCACTATGTCAAATCGGGTAATGAAACCCCGGGCGGCACGGTCACGATCGTGGCAACCCTGCAATTCGGATACTCGTGGAGTGCGACACGACCGTTCCGACCGTCACCCTCTCCGTGACAGCTGGCATCACCTACACCAGGTCCGGCGCAGAAGCCGCTGGCGGAACCGTTGTCGTCACCGCCACCGTTCAGGATGGCTACAGCTGGGCGAGCGTGATACTGTCCGGCCGGACGATCGTCGATGCGTCCACGGCGACCTATACGGTCGAGTTCGCCGATGCAGAATGCGAGCTGGGGAACCTGGTCGACCCGATCGTGACCGACATGTCCTGCCTCTGGGGTGCCCGGTGTTTCGGGCGTCGTCGGGGTCGGCGCAACAGGGGTTTCCGGGGTCGGCGTAACTGGTGTGTCGCAGGTCGGATCGGCGAATGTCACTGTGTACGTGGCGGTTGTCGCGTTCACGAACGTCCAGCCCGCGAGTACCGTCGTTTCCCAGGCGCAGCCATCCGCCGCAAGGAGCCATAGGCTCAACAGCCGATCCCCGGTGAGGTCCGGCGCTCAATGAAGTGCCGGACCTCACCGGGCAGGGCAGTTCAGGCACCACATGAAAAACGCCCCGGCGATCGTCATTGATCACCGGGGCGTTTTCGTTACCTATGTCCGCAGGACGACCGGAGAGGGAAGGGGATGGGGGAAGTTACCGGCCGTCCTGACGGGCCAGGGAATAGTGTTGGGCAGTGGGAGTGCTGGAAGGAGATTGTGCGCTGCCCAACCGTCAGTAGTCGAATGGGAACCTAGTTCTCGTCGGCGGTTTCGGTGATTGCCGGTGCTTCCTGGATGCCGCCACCAGCCTGAACCCGGATCTGTCGCGGCCGGGCCGTTTCAGCCTTGGGCAGGGTAAGGCGGAGGACGCCGCTCTCGAACGTTGCTTCTGCCCTGGTTGAATCGACTTCAATCGGAAGGGTAAGCGAACGGCGGAACGAACCACTCGGAAGCTCGTGCAAATACCAGGTCGCGCCCTTCGCATGGTCGGACTTCACCACGCTTGGCACGGTTCCGCTCAGGGTCAAGGTGTTCTTCTCGATGGTGATCTCGATATCGTCTGCGGAAACACCGGGAACCGTCGCCAGGATGACGACTTCATCGTCGGTGGCGTAGGCATCGATAGGGAGCAGGGAACGATCCCGGTCAACCGCGTTCGAAGGCCAGATTGTGCCGAAATGCGCCGGGCTAAAAGCCTCGCCCACAAGTCGATCCATTGCTTGCCGCATACCTACAATCGTTGAAACGGGATACCTGGTGGCCATGTTTCTGTAACTCCTTGGTCTGTCTTGACTATCGCTTGGGTAAATAAGACAACCCAACTCAACTTACATGCAAGATGATACTAGTCTAACCACCTTGTGTCAAGTCTATGCATGCCACATGGGAAGTCTCAAGGATACGCGGCACGCAATGTTTGTGCCTGAGGATGTGGTTTACTGGCGCGGATTCGGTCTGGTATATCTATCGATCCTGGCGCTCACCACTCCCGCTGCCGTCATCCTGAGCGCAGCCGAAGGATCCCTCCGCGAAGCGGATGCGCGCCAGCGCATGTGAGTGAAGCCGGGCGAACGTACTTCCATGGAGTCCCGTACGCCGACTTCGTCGTCGAGCGCTATCGCTTCGCTGCGCGCAGGGATTCTTCGGCTTCGCCTTCAGAATGACGACCGTGTGGCGGGGGCATTTTGAATACCGACGGGGCCACTTTCAGTTCGTGGCGAAGCCGTTGAGGACGGAATCGATGTCGGCCAGGGTGGTGGTGTCGTCGAGGAACCAGAAAATCCACAGATCGGAGATGTCCGCTCCTGATGCGGACTCGAATGCCGCCTTAAGGTCACCCGGCTCGGAGATCGCGAATCGGAACCCGGTTGCATATGCCTCCAGGGCGGCGAAGTACGCGTCGTCGCCAATCGACTGGCGGATCGCTTCGAAGCCGAGGGCGCCCTTGCCGTAGATCAAATGGGATCGCGCCGCAATATCCGTGTCGTCGGTAATCGCTGCATCGGCGATGCCGTCCTCGCCATTCGCGACCATCCCTCGATATCCTCCCGCAACCCAATCGCGCAGGTACGCATCAGCGACCTGGGCGCCGAATCGTTCCCGGATCGCGAGGATGCTGACGATGTTCGCAAGCCCTTCGGACATGAAGCCATGGTCGTTGTTGTTGCTGCCCACAATCCCGGAAATCCACTGATGGCTCAACTCGTGGGTGAGCACGAACCGCAGCCTCTCCTCCTCATCGGGTGTGACCTGACCGTCGGTTGCAATGCTTTCCAGATCGAGCCAGATGATTCCGTTCCAGGCCACGCCACGCGCTCCGGCGAGAGGAGCCGAGGTGATCTCCAGCTCGCCATCCGGGTATTCGCCAAGCCATTCCTCGAAGAGTGGGAGCGTGTCTGCGGCGATCCTGATGATCGCATCACCCAGCCCCGGGATCGCCAGGGCCTGGGGAAGGGAGACACGGACATCGAACCCTGCGATTTCCTGGACCTCCATTTCGACCATCCCTGGCGCCCGATCGGGGAGCAACGACAAGGTCAGGTCACGGCCTGGCGCTGACGAGATCACGGTTGCCGACACCCCAGTCGTGGTGTCGACAGCCTTACTCACAACGACACCCGAACCAAGGACATCGAGGGAATCAGGGGCCGTAAGCGTGAGATCGTACGTTGCACTGTCTGCAAATGTGGGATCGCCGAACCGGGTAGGTTCGGCCAGGTACCAGCCAGAACCGTCTTCCCAGCCAGCCAGGATGGGATGCCAGTCCGCAAGCCACCATCCTTCCTCGTCGTCTCCGCCGAGCATGCCGAGACTCGCATCGGAGGTCGTCGGGACGATCGTTTCGAAGGTGAGCACAACTTCGGCGCGATTCCCGGGCTCGACCAGGTGCCCAATTGGAACCTCGAGCACGGTGGGATCGCGGTGTGGCTGTGATTCGACCACGCGCCCATCGACCGACACGTTTGAAACGGTCGTCCCGCCCTCGGCGTAATACTCCGCGTTCGGATAGAGCCGGAAATACAACACATCCTGCGCTTCTTCTGTGTCGTTCCGCCAATCCAGCTCCAGGGAACCGGCGAGCGTGCGAGACCTCGGGTCGAAGCTGACCTCGAAGTCGTAGTGACTCAAATCGCTTTCAGGCCCAACTTCCGCGCCCACAGTGGTGACGTACATCGTCGATCCGAGGATCAGGACAACGATTCCGATCATCCCGGCCACGACCGATCTCGCTGGACGGATGCGCACCCCGAGACGTTTCTTCACCGCTTCACACTCCTGTCAGCCACTGGCGTATGGGCCGAAGTGTTTTTTCGGCACTCCATCGGTTTGTGCACCTGGGCAGACACATTACGTGGTCCCAGTTGCCATCTTCCGTGAGGGCGAGATTTTCCACACAGCCATCCCGGATCAACGAGCCCTTGACGATTACTTGATGGTGGATCCCTATAGTTAGAATCGATAACAAACGTCAGTATTCAGTAGGTGAAAGGAATCCTCCAATGCCAGATTTCGCTCATTACCCCAACCTGTCTGGAGCGAACTCTCAAGACGCTCCACCGACCGCGGAAGGCGGTGGCGAGATTGATGGCGCCTACGACTGTTAGGCACAATGCACAAGGCAATTCCTCAGGCAACCAGGTCCGAGCGGGCCCGTACGTGAGTTTGTCCAATGACCGATCACCACGTAGAGTAGTATGTACATGCTTCCTGTTGGAATGAGGAACTGGCTCTTGGAATCCATGGCAAACGCTGTTGATGCCGCCATTTCCCCATTCGTAACGCAACCGTAGTGCGGGGATATCCTGCACGTTCCTTGAGGAGTCGTTGCCCATGTCCACCCAATCGTCGACGCGAACTGTTCGCGGAATCATCGAGTCCCTGCAGGCAGGGAAGTTGTCTCGCCGCCAGTTGATCGAACGGTCGGCCATTGCCGGGGTCGGCGCGGGAGCTGCAGGCATCCTTTCCAGCACCGCCATCGCCGGTGCGCAGGAGACGGATCGGCCCGTGCTTCGACTCGGTACAAACGCCGCCGACATCCAGGATCTCGATCCGCACTACGCATCGGCCACCGGTGACCGCACGATCGTCGACATGATCTTCAATGGCCTTGTCCGCTTCACACCGGGCGATTCGTCGACCTTCGAGCCGGATATCGCCACCGAGTTGCCGACCGCGACAGACAACGCGGACGGCACGCAGACCTGGTCGTTCACCCTGCGTGACGACGTTCAAGCCCAGGCCACCGCCAGCAGCGAAGCCTACACGTTGACATCGGCCGACGTGCTCTTCTCCTACACCAAGGTTGCGAACCCGGATACCTCGAACTACGCGGGCAACTACGCCGGCTGGGTGTTCGACGCCCCGGATGCGACAACGTTCACGATCACGGTTCCGGCGCCGCTTTCGGAAACGCTGTTCCTGCCGCAGGTCGCCAATTACTCGGGCGGTTACGTGATCCCCGAGCAATCGTACACAGCGATTACCGCCGAAGCCTTCAAGACGAGCCCGGCCGGTACCGGCCCGTTCGCATTCGAGAGCTACACCACGCAAAACAGCGTGGTGCTGACTGCCAACGATGATTTCTTCCGTGGCGCGCCGGCTCTCGGTGGTGTCGAGGTCCGCTTCGTCGCCGATGGCAACAGCCGCGAATTGGCGCTGCAATCGGGAGATCTCGATGTGATCGCCGGTCTGCCTGAGGCAGTGTGGGTCGATCGGATCAACGAAATCGAAGGTATCCAGGCCGATGTCTTCGGCGTCGGTGAGGTGGTCTTCCTCAATCTCGACACAACTCACGAAATCCTCAAGGATCCGCTCGTTCGCGAAGCGATCCTGCTCTCCATCAACCGCGAAAACACCGTCGCCCTCTCCGGGTCTCCTGTCTCCGAGCCAGTCTTCTCGATCGTGCCTGCTGCATTCATGCCCGGTGGATTGACCGAGGAAGCCGCGAACGCGGCAGGCGTGAATTTCACGCCAGACCCCGACCGGGCCATGGAACTCCTGACCGAGGCTGGTTATCCTGATGGTTTCGAACTGAACCTCGTGACCTCCGAGCAGGATGCCTACCGCAACGCCTACACCGTGTTGCAGGAGGAGCTTCGCCAGGTCAATATCACGGTGAACCTGGAAGTCGTCCAGCACCAGGCCATGCACGACCTGATTCGCGAAGGCGCGAACCCGATCGTCATCTACGTCGCCTTCCGCCCGACAGCCGATGTGTATCTGACCCAGTTCTTCTCGACCGGCGGCGGAGTGACCAACTTCTCGCACTTCACGCTCGACGAGCTGATCGAGCAGGCCCGCACGGCCACCGATCCCGCGGAACAGGCCGCGCTCTGGGAGCAGGCCAACGTCGAGATCATCCAGAACTTCGCAGGATACGGCATTATGTACACCAACCAGGTATACGCCAAGTCTGAGAAGGTCGACTACGGTCACGAACTGGTTTCCGTCGTGCAACTCTACCCGGGCCTTGACGAAACCTCCTCGATCTCCGAGTAACCTTCTGGTGGAGAGGCAATCGCGAACCACATGGGCACCGTCGTGACGACGGTGCCCATGTGGTTCGACGAAGTCGGTTGGCGCAAACAGGCGGAGCCCAAATGGTAGTGGCCGGTCTTGTGCCGGCCATCCCGAGTGGCCGGAACGACACCGTGCCCCGGTGGATTGTGGAAGAGGACCTATTTCCCTGCATCGACGTCAGGTAGTGGCCGCCACAAGGGTGGCCAACGGCGCGTAGCGCCTTAATTGTCATTCCGTCGGGAGCGCAGCGACCAGAGGCAGCGTAGCGGTATCTCCTGCCGCAGCAGCATTGCAACACGGCTCGCTGTGGCGAAGAGATTCCTCCACTCGCCTGCGGCTCGTTGCGGAATGACAAATTACCGCTTCGCGGACGGGCGGACGCGTCCAGCGGGGCAGGACCAAGCCGGCCTGTCCAGCAAGTCGCTGCGCTCCACATCCGTCTCCGCCCTGGGCACTGGCGCATTCAGTGATGCCGGTGTTGTAGCCTATGTCAAAACACTCCGAATGATTTCCGGTTAACCGACCGCGACACCAAGGCGGGACCCATGTTCAGGCTTATCCTGCGGCGCTTGCTGCTCGCCATTCCAACCCTCATCATAGTGATCACGATCATCTTCATCATCGTGCGAGTGATCCCGGGCGATCCTGCCCAGGCCGCCCTCGGCGATCAGGCCTCCGCGGAGGCCGTTACCGCCTTGCGCGACGAGCTCGGGCTCAACAAGTCGCTGTGGGGCCAATATGTCGATTACATGGGTGGGCTGCTGCAGGGCGATCTCGGGAAATCGCTGATCACCCGCAATTCCGCCTGGGAACAGATCCGGTTCGTCCTGCCCTACACCATCGAACTGACGATCGCCTCGATCATCCTGGCGCTGGTGCTGGGTGTGCCAACGGGGGTGATCACCGCGATCAAGCGCAACACCTGGATCGATTATGTCGGTCGCATCTTGTCGCTGATCGGGCTGTCGGCCCCGGCGTTTTACATCGGCATCCTGTTGATCTATTTCTTTTCGGCCAACCTTGGATGGTTCCCGGCGATTGGCGCAGGGACTTTCTCGGAACCGGGGGACAATCTCAAGGCGCTGGTGCTTCCCGCCATCACGCTGGGACTCGTGGAGACCGCCTATGTCGCCCGCATGACGCGCTCGGTGATGCTGAATGTGCTTTCCGAGGATTATGTGCGAACAGCCAGGGCCAAGGGACTGACCGAGCGCACGGTGATGGCCAAACATGCCTTGCGGGCGGGCTTGGTGCCGATCGTGTCCCTCGTCGGATTGTTCACGATCGGGCTGATCGGCAGCTCGGTGCTGACTGAGGAAGTCTTTGGCCGTCCCGGTCTCGGCAAGTTGATGATCGGCGCCACGAAGCAACGCGACTACACCCTGCTGCAGGCGATCATGGTTGTGTATGCGTTGATCATCGTGATCGTGAATATCGTTGTCGATCTTGTGTATACGATGGTCGATCCACGTGTGAGGAAATCCTGATGGCGCAAGCGCAAGCCTCCCTCGACGCGGGAACCCCGTCGTCTCCCACATCCCCATCGCCAATCAAGCTGGTCTCGCAACGGCAGGCGTGCCTGGCGCACCTTCAGCCGGAACCGGTCCGCACTGGTCGGTCTCGTCCTGATCATCATCATCGTCCTCGTCGCGGTCTTTGCGCCGGTGCTGGCGCCGCACGACCCGATCGAGCAAAGCACGATCAATCGCCTCGCGCCGCCTTCGCCGGAATACCCGCTTGGCCGCGACGACTTTGGGCGCGATGTCCTCTCGCGGATCATTTACGGTACCCGGGTCGCCCTGACGGTCGGCGTGTTGTCCGTGCTGCTGGGTGGCGCGATCGGCACCACGATTGGGATCGTGGCCGGCTATTTCGGCGGCAAGGCTGATACGCTGCTGATGCGCCTGGTCGACGTGATGCTCTCATTCCCTGACCTGATCACTGGTCTGCTGGTGATGGCGGTGCTCGGTTCCGGCCAGATCAAGCTGATTGTCGCGATCGGATTGACCATCGCGCCTCGCTTTGCGCGAATTGCCTATGGACCGACGCTGGCGCTCAAGGAGAAGGAGTTTGTTGAGGCGGCGCGGGCGCTCGGCCAGAACAGCCGGGTAATCCTGACCAAACATATCCTGCCGAATATCGGCGGCGAGCTGCTCGTCCTGGGAAGCCTGTGGACGGCATCGGCGATTCGCCTGGAGGCCAGCCTCAGCTTCATTGGCCTCGGGGTTCCGCCGCCGACACCTACCTGGGGCCAAATGATCCGGGACGGTACACGCCATCTCGCTGATCTCCCATTGCTCAGCCTGGCACCCGGCGTGGCGTTGCTGATCACGGTCTTCGCCTTCAATCTCGTTGGCGATGGACTGCGGGACGTGCTGGATCCGCGCTCGAAGTAACACAACATGATTTGCGCGCCACATTGCCGTTCGTAGGGGCGGGATTAGCGGACATCAACAACCGGCCGCCCCATACGATGCCTGCCCGCGTATGTCCGCCCGTGGCGCGGTTTGAATCGGTCGGGGCTTGAAGACGCGGCCATGGTGTTGGCATCCCGAATCTTCCGAGGCGGTGGCACACATTGGAGGGCACAAGGCCCTCCACTACCAGTGTTGGATGCGTCGTCCTTAACGAATTGCCCTTCGTGGTGGAAAATGCACCCAGTTAGAAATGTCCATCACGGAGGAACACCTGTGTCCAGCTCGGTCATCATCATCGGCGGCGGAATCAGCGGAACGGCGGCGGCCTGGGAATTGGCCAGGCACGGCGTCTCCGTCACCTTGCTCGAGCGAGGGGAAATGGCCAGCATGGCCTCCGGCTGGACCCTCGCCGGGGTCCGCCAATCCGGCCGTCATCCCGCCGAGTTGCCGCTGGCGCAGGCCGCCGTCAAGCGCTGGGAACAGCTCTCCGAAGAACTCGGCGGTGATGTCGAATACCGCCAGAACGGCAACCTCCGCCTGGCGTTGACGCCCTCCGATGTACCCGCGATCAGGAACGTCGTCGCCACCGGGAACGCCGCCGGAATCCCGATGAGGTACCTCGAAACAGTGGCCGATGTTCACGCAGTCGCGCCCGCCCTGACCTCCGACCTCCAGGGTGCCTCATTCTGCGCGACCGATGGCCACGCCAACCCCCGGAAAACCGTGGCGGCATTTGCCGAAGCCGCCAAACGAGCCGGGGCAGACCTCCGGACCGGCGTCGAGGTGATCGGCATCGAAACGGATGGCAAACGCGTCACCGGGGTAGCCACGACCATCGAAACGATCCCGACCGAGCGCGTGATCGTCGCCGCTGGTGTCTATGCGCCGCGATTGCTCGATCCGCTCGGCATCCACATCCCGCTTAACATCGTGGTCTGCCCGGCGGTCCAGACCGAGGCCGTCGAACAGCTACTCGATCAGGTGCTGGGAATTTCCACCGGCGGTTTCGCAGGTCGGCAGCAAGCCGACGGGCGATTTCGCCTGACCGGATCGTCGACACCGTGGGTAGCCACCAGGCACACCGACGAAAACGTGATGCCGACCCTGACGCAGGTGTCTGACACGATCGCCTGGTCGACCCGGCTGATTCCGGCGCTAAGTGACATCCGGGTCGTCAAGGTTTGGGGTGGCCTGATCGACAACTCGCCGGACGCGATTCCCATCATCGAACGCACTCCCGAAGTCGAAGGGCTGGTGGTTGCGACCGGCTTCAGCGGGCACGGGTTCTGCCTCGGACCGGTGACCGGCGAGATTCTGGCCGACCTGGCAACCGAAGGCGTGACGAGGCACCCGATTGCGCCGTTCGCGCGGGCGCGGCTGGACAATCTAATGGCAAACGAAGGAGTCACCTTGCACGGCTAAAGAGCGTCGCACTGAAGTCGCTAACAATCACCTTGACAGGGTTGCGGAACTTGCTCCGCCCGTGGTCGAGCACCACCGATTAGCCTTCTTCAGTAGCGCTCAGTGTAAACCAGGATGTCATTCGAGCGTGCACTGGGCATCACCATAAGCTTGAGCGAACCAGTGGCGCCGATGCCATCTGAACACGCATCCAACCGATCAAGTACCGAATCTGACTCTTCCATAGCCGTTTTGCGTAGTGCTCGGCTAATTGACCTGACGAGACGTGGGTCAGGACGGGCGGACACAAGGTCGCCCCGCTGGACGCAGCCCTACACGGATATCCACGGGGTATCTGCGGACCAACAGGCACCCATCTCGGTCGCCAGGATTGCCCGGCACAAGACCGGCCACTACCAGGCGAGATGATCGCAGCAAGGGGCACGAACATCTCGTCAGACGAATGTGGACGGTGTCAGGCCCGGCGGCGTCCCCGAATGACCAGCGTGGCCAGGGCCGAAGCCCCGGCGATCGGGATGACGGGGTTGGCGGCTGGCAGCGACGGCAGTCGCGGACGGGCAACCCGGGCATTCGTGAGCGCACGCTGCCGCGCCCCGGAGAATCGCATGTGAGCGGGCAATGGGCGGTCGGAAATCGCGACATGGATGGATGCAGCCCGTTCATTGGCTGTGGAAAGTGGCATTACCTGTTCGCGTGTTGTCATGACTGTCGTTCCCTGGTTCGTGATTCAAGCGCTGTCGTTGGTTGCGTGAAAGAGTGCTCCGCCACTTCATTGTGTTCGTGGGCGGAGCCGGTGAACACGGTCAACTCGCACAAGTTTGCCACCTCATCATTCACCAATGGTTACAACGTTGTTGACCGTTATTCGTTCCATGTCGACCCAGCGCAATCAAGTTGCATTCGATTGAAAATGCGGCACCTTGAGACATAGGAGGGCGACATTCACGGAATATTCACAACTCTTTCCTATACTGACGCAGAAGATTGTTTTGCCGCGTGACGTTGAGGGAGAAGGCATGAGTACTGTTCAACCGCCAGTCGATACAACCACATCAGGAAGTGG
Source organism: uncultured Chloroflexia bacterium (assembly GCA_963763125.1). Lineage (GTDB taxonomy): Bacteria > Chloroflexota > Chloroflexia > Thermomicrobiales > UBA6265 > JACCYX01. The sequence goes on along the minus strand of CAVXMV010000005.1, from coordinate 1,861,671 downwards.
ATCGGGACTGGTGCTGGGAGTCAAGATCGCGTCGGCAGTCCTCGCGGTCGGCATCGTCGTTCAGGCGGCGCTCGCCGGAAACGGGACATACGGTGGCGAACGAGATCTCATCGAAGGGCATGAGATGCTCGGTAGTCTCCTGTTCATCGTCGCTGTGATACAGGTCGTCCTGGCGTTCCTGGGTCTTCAGAAAGGCATCCTGAGCCGCGCGCTCATGATCGCTTCAGTCGTGACCCTGCTCCTGATCGTGGTTCAGCTTGGTCTCGGTTACAGCGGTCGCGACAACCCAGACGCGTGGGCCTGGCATTTGCCCAATGGTGTGCTCCTGATGGGATTCTGCACGTATATGGCAGTACTTTCCTGGATGCGTCCGGGTAATCGCGCCTGAGGCAGGGACAGCATCTCCTCCGAATTTCGGGTTAGCCTACAGGCCGGCATCGCACCTCGCCAATACACTGGCAGAAGTACGATGCCGTGCCGCCGACCCAAACCCGGAGGAGTAGATCAGTGCAGTACGCAGCAGGATCACCAATCGATCGCATCCTGGGCGTCATTCGTTTCGACGCCCCAACCCTGCGCCGGCTCGAACATGATGCCAGCAGCCTCCCGCAAGCCGCCGTTGTCGTCAGCCTTGTCTCACTCGCGGTCGCGATCGGCAGCGTTGACGATACCGGGGTAAAACTACCGCTCTTCCTCATTGTGGGCGCCATGCTTTGGGCGATGCGCAGCACGCGGATGCCGTCGCTCGGCAGCCTTTCCAACCGGCAGCGAAACGGCCTCGACCTCCGCGAGGCGTATCAGCAATCCGTCCGTCGAATCGAAAAAACCGTGCCCCTGCCGGGTGTGCTGGTGGTCACCTTCGCAGCAATCGCCGTGCTCTCGATCACGCTGCACCTGCCGGCTATCCTCATTCCTGTCATCGTATGGATAACCTTCAGCGGAATCGCGGTGTTTGTCGGGCAATACCTGGTCGGGACACCCATCACGCAAGCCTCTTTCCTTCCCATGCTGGCTGGTGTTGGCTTTGCACTGGCTCCGGTTACGCTGGCGATGGTCTCGATCGTCCCGGTATTGGGCAACCTTGTGTTCGCGCTGGCGATTGTGTGGACACTCCTGCTGCTGACGTTCGTGATTTCGCAAACGCTCAGCTTTTCGATTGGACGGGCAGCGCTGACCTGTGCCGTAGCCTGGATTGGCGCAATTGCCGTGGCGGCAACCATGGTGAGCATTTTCTGATCACCCAGGCGAACCTGCATCGGCTACCGCAAAGCCGAACTGCTGTTTACACTTGAGGCAGTCGCACCGCGACACATCAACACATGAGGAAGCGCTGTTTTCCTGGTCGAGTGCGGCGTGACCATTGAGGGAGAAATCATGGATCAGGTCGCCAACGGCATCATCAATCGCGCGATTCGTGTGAGCAAACTGGACCTCCCGGCGTTTCGCGAAATTTCCAGGGACGGTAACGCCACCAGGGAGGCGGCGATCGTCGTCGCGGTGGTCGCCCTGGCCGCCGGAATCGGCGCCTTGACCGATTCCCTGTGGGCCGTCATCCTGGCCGTGATTTCCGCGTTCCTGTATTGGACCGTGTTCAGCGCGATGACCTATTTCTTCGGCAAGAACATCTTCGGAACGCCGACGACCCAGGTTAACGTAGAATCCCTGATGCGAACCATCGGCTATGCGCAGGCGCCACGGATCCTGTACCTGCTGGGGTTCATCTGGGTGCTGGGTCCATTGGTGGCGTTCGTTGGTTGGTGCTGGGCGCTGGTGGCATCGGTTGTCGCGATTCGCGAGACGCTCCAGGTTAGCACCGCGCGCGCGTTGGTCGTTGGCCTTGTGGCGGCGATAGCGTCGGCGATCATCCTGACCATCATTGGCCTGATCACCGGCATTGGCTACGCGTTCTAGCGCTTCCATCGAACGATGTCACATATCGAACGTTAAACCGGGCAAGGGCAACGCGAACGCCGGAACGCTGGCGCGGTCGTTGCCCTTGATTGCTGCCCATACCATGGAGAGGATTCCCACCTCATGTCCGATCAATCCAACGTCGAGATCCGCGTCGTCGACCCGGAAGAATTCGTCACGTTCGACGTCAGCCACTACGCATTTGGCAAGACACCGTCGAAACGTGACCCGGAAAAGACCCGCGAACGGCTGAAATACATGGAGCACACGACCTGCCTCGCGGTGTTCGTGGACGGCAAGCCGCAAGCGACCGCGGCGGTTCACGACATGCGCGAAAACATTCGCGGCAAGGTGCTGCCTATGAACGGCATCGGTGGCGTGGCCTCCCTGCCCTCTGGCCGTCGTCAGGGGTTGGTCCGCCAGATGCTCACGCGCAGTTTCGAGCTGATGCGGGAGAGCGGCACCCCGGTTTCCACGCTCTATCCGTTCCGCGATTCTTTCTACGAACGACTCGGCTACGCTGAATTCGCCAAGAATCGCTTCACCACGCTCAAACCGGAGCACCTTGCCCCGTTGCTGCGAATCTCGTTGCCGGGCGCCGTCGAGCAACTCCCAATCGAGGAGTGTTTCGACGAGTGGTGGGCGTTCTGCGATCGCCTGATCACCGAGCGTCACGGATTCTCGATGATGGACCGTTCGATCGCCGTGCAGTCCCGCGATCGCAACGATTGCTGGGTCGCGCTCGTCCGCGAGGAGGGCGTCGTCACCGGCGCGATGACCTTCGAGATCACCGGCTACGGCAAGGAACTGAAGGCCGACACCTTTTACTACACGACACCGGCGGCCCGCTATCAACTGCTCGCCTGGATCGCGCGGCACGTCGACCAGGTCAGCGACGCCGTGCTTGAGCTCGGTCCCGAGGAATACCCGGAACTCTGGTATCGTGACCTGGTGGCCCAGACATCGACGGTCTACACGGATTCGTGGCCGGCACCGATGGGTCGCGTGATCTCGGTTGCCGAACTCGGCGGCATCGCAGCCGGGGCCGAGGCGGAGATCGCCTTCACCCTGGTTGACGACCTCTGCCCGTGGAATAGTGGGGTATGGACGCTCTCCGGTGCAGGCGGACAACTCGCGGTGACTCCGGGCGGGAATCCGGCGTGCCATCTCACGATCCAGGGCTTGAGCTCACTCGTCTGGAGTGGCATGGATCCAGCGACATTCGAGTTCCGGGGCTGGGGCGATCCCGATCCTGCCGCGCAGCAAACACTTCGCGACCTGTTCCCGAAGACCTTCCCGGAACTCAACGAGAAGTTTTAGGGACGACGGTGCTGCCGGGCGTTTCGCCACGCGATCAGGATGATGCCCCGAGGTTCCGGGTTGGTTGACTTGCTCGCTCCGCCCGTGACCGCTCAGCGACCCGCCTGGCGATGTAGGCGGCATCCCGGCCCACACCAGCGATGATCATCGAGCTGAAGGCGTAGAGAAACGGTAGGCCGATGAAATAGAGACCCGGCGCGGCCGGGACGACACCGCGCTCCTGCAATGGATACCCGTCATCGCCCACGACCGGCAGATGGATCCAGTTGAAATCGTTGCGGAACCCCGTGCACCAGACGATATTGCGGACCTCGATGACCCGCCCGTCGTCGAGCTGGGGCAAGCCATCTCGCGCGTCCACGACGCGGGCAAATGTCCGTTCCACGCCTGCAGCCTTCAGGTCGATGGACTTGACTCGCGCCAGTGGCGCCGCGTGACCGGCCCGGATCCCGGGCGCCAGTTTGCGCCCGATCGGCGTATCGAGAGTCAGCACATGTTTGGCCGCAAACACCATCGCCCGGAAGATCACCCGCGCCTGCCGGCTATCGATCCGGAACGGGATCTGGCCAGTGTCCGGCCCGGCGAGCAGCGTGTGGTGCTCGCGCGCTGCCTCCAGCGCGATCTCGGCGCCGGAGTTGCCCGCGCCGGCGATCAGGACCTCGCCCGGCTGGAACTGGGATGGGTTCCGGTAGTCGCGGGAGTGGATCTGCCGGATCGCCAGGTCGAGTTCGCCGGCGAACTCCGGCAGGCGGGGTCGGACCTGAATGCCAGTTGCCACCACCACTTGTGGCGCCACGAAGCGCCGCTCACCGGCGGTGACGACGTAACCTTCCTCACCGTCGTCGACCGGCCAGAGCCCGTCCACGCGGGTGCCAGTTTGCACCGGCAGGTTCCAGGTCGCTGCGTACGTTGCCAGATAATCGGCCATCTCGTCGCGAGCAGGATAGGCGTGGGGCGGAGCCGGGAATGTGCTTCCCGGCAATCCGTCCTGGCGTGCCGGCGTGAAGAGGCGCAGGGAGTCCCAGCGGCTCCGCCAGATATCGCCGACCCGGTCGCGCTCGTCGAGGATGACGAAGCGCAACCCCTCCCGCGCCAGATAATAGCCGACGGCCAGCCCGGTCTGACCGCCGCCGATGACGATGACGTCGAAGTGCTGCGTGGTGTTTCATCCGGTTGCTCACGTTCGACCACGGAATCGAGGATGGCCATTTGACTCCTTCCTGCATACAGCCGATTGCGAAATGGTTGCGACCCGGCGGTGACGAACGCGAAAGGGAATAGCCAGATCCGACTCCGTCGGATGCGCTTCGCGCAGATCCTTCGCTGACCTCAGGATGACGGGCGGGGTGCGAAACGGCCGGAGGCAAGCAACAATGAGCGGTCGCCTTAGCCCGGAACCTGCTCCGGCATGGGCACGACGCCGAGTTGCTGCAGCAGGCCCAGGTCGTCCGTATTCGTCCAGCACTCGACGGCCTTGCCATTGACGATGCGGTCAATGTCGATACCCGTGATCTTCCCCGACTTTCCGGTTGGGGGAATCCCCTGGAACGGACCCGTGTGGGTGCCGGTGGCGGTCCAGCGGGTCACCACCCGATCGCCGTCGGCGATCTGATCCTCAATGGTCATCTGAAGATCCGGGAATGCCGTACGGAGCGCGGTCGCGAACTGCTTGATGCCGGCGGGGCCGCGGATTTCCTCGGACGGCGTGTGGGCCACGAAATCGCTGGACACCAGCTCATCGACAAGGTCCAGGTTTCCCCTGTTGTACACCTCCTCGATCGCGCGGCGGACCAGTTGCTTGTTCTGCTCAGACATGGGATTCCTCCAATCGAACTGCGTATCTGTGAACCTGCTCGCAGGGTAGATGGAAGGAGGCAGGACGCCATGCCCCGAAAGAGGTAACCGAGCGGGGTATTTGAGCGCATTGGCCCCGAACCGGGTTACGCGGATATCACAACGGTTGACCCCTGATCCGGGAAACGGGTAATCAAAGACTGCTGTCAGTCCGCTTGGGCGACGGTCACGCTGGACGCCATCGTCGCGCGCACCGCATCATGCTCGGCGGCGAAGGAAGAGAGCGTCGCCACGTACTCCTCGACATGGGTCACCATCGGCAGGTGCCCGGCCCCCGTGAAGCGATGCGTGGCGGCGTGGGGCAACGTGGCCGCGAGCCTGGCGACGATCGCCACGAACCACGAAGGGCTTTGAACGCCGGATGTCAGCAGGGTCGGAATGGCCGCGCTGGCCAGCGCCGCGAGGTCGACGGTGATCAGGTTGGGTCCCGCGCGTCGCTGAGGAAGGTCGGCGCGTTGCTGACGATGAGCTGCCGCACCTCGGGCGGGAGCATCTCCCAGGCGCCGGGACCGAGAGCCACCGTCTCCACGAAGTGGCGGGCCCCGCCCTCGGCATCACCCTGCTCTATCCGCTCGACGACGGCTTCGATCCGGACGATCACATCCCGCATGAGGGGACCATGCTCGTGATCGTCCGCGAGGAGCCCAATGAGGGGTGGCTCGTGAACGGCGACGGTGCGGAAGAGATCGGGACGCCGGGCGGCGAGCCGGAGGGCGATGCAGCCACCGGCGGAGAGACCGACGACGTGCGCCGGCGCAAGGTCAAGCTGCCCCATCAGCGAGGCGAGATCGGCGGTGTCCGCGTCGACGTTGTCGACTTCGGGTGCGCGCTCGCTCTGGCTGTGTCCGCGGCGGTCGTAGGCGAGCACCCGAAAACGCCGGGCAAACGCTGGAATCACGAATTCCCAGTCGCTGTGGTCGGCCCAACTGCCGTGGACCAGAATGAGCGGCGGTCCGTCGTTTCCGGTCAAAGTGTAGAAGAGGCGAGTTCCGTTGACGGCGATTGATGACATGGCGCTCCTCCTCGCTGCGTGTCCAGGCACCTTCTCCTGGTCGATTCCCTCGTAACGTAGGACAGAGACCGGCTGTGGCCATGCCCAAAAAGGGGTAAAGGAGCGGGGTATTTCCAGGAAGGCCGGGGAATCGGCCAGGAAAGGGCCGGCAGGCATGGGCGATCCTCGAAACGAACGCGATTCGCACGCAGGATGCACGGCTTGGTGCAAAAGATCTACGGCCGCGACGAGGCGACGGGCGACGTGTGCGGCATCTACTTCTTCGACAGTAAGCAGGCGCTCGCCGCATTCCGCGAAACTGAGCTCGCGGCCACGATCCCGGCCGCCTACGAGGCGGTCGACGTTCGCCGCGAAGTCTTCGAACTGCTCTACCCGGTGTGGCCGGAACGCGGGCCGTTCACCGAAGCAGCCGAGGCGCAGTAGCGGGGTCTTCGCGCTACTGGCGTCGGAGGACCTATGCGTCTCGCCAGGTGTGTCCGCGCGAGGGTGCTACCCGACCTCCAGCCTTAACCCTCTATCTCCAAATGTCTGGTCAGCCACCGACATTCCCGCGATGACTGGCAGGTCGCTTTGCATGTGCGCATCCTCCGGCACCGCGGGCGTCGAATCCGTTGCCATGAGGATGGTGATTCCGGAGTCGTGGAGCATACCCGAAACGGGGCATATTGACGGGGTAAACGTTAGTCCAGAAGGCCCAGGGCGCGGGCGCGGGCGGCGGCTTCGGTGCGATTGCCGACCCCGAGTTTGCCGAAGATGCTACCGGTGTGCTTCTTCACGGTTTCCGGGGAGATGAAGAGGGCGTCGGCGATCTCGCTGTTCGTCAGTCCAGCGGCGATCAGGCGCAAGACCTCACGCTCCCGGTGGCTGAGCGGCTCCGGCAGCGCCCGGCGGGCGGGCGCTTGCTGGGGCAGAACGACGCTGAACGCCGCGAGCAACCTGTCGACGTAGCCCGGTAGCACGTGGCGGGCCCGGGCTTCCTGCAGCAGGCGGGCCATCGGCAGCCCGAGATCAGCGAAGAGCCGGACGTAGCCTTCGGGCTCGGCCAGGCGAAGCGCGCGTTCCAGAGAGGTCAGCGCCCCCGCCCGATCCCCCTGGCACTCGCAGGCCAGGGCTCGAAGTGCCAGCGCCTCGATCTGAACCCCCGCCCGGCCATCACGTTCCGCGACCTGGAGCACGTCCTGCAGCTGGGCCTGCGCCCGCGCCAGCGACGGCCCATCGCCGTTAACGATGAGGACACGGGCGATCGCCAGCTGCGCACTCTCACGCTCCGGGTGCGCGGCAAGTGCCTCGCTTCCCACCATTGCTTCAGCCCAATCGGACGCGGTCCGGAACTTATCCAGCGCCAGCCAAAGTTCGACCTGGATTCGCTCGAAGCGTCCGGTCCAATCAGGGAACGCCGATTGCTCGATCAGAGGGCGAACCCGCTCCAGGCACTGCGCCGCCGCCTCGTGGTCGCCCTCGGTCAGCTTCAGGCGAGCCAGGATGACGTTCCCGGCGATCATTGTCCGCACATCGCCTCCGAGATCGGCACGGTCCAATCCGCGCGCAAGGTGGTCCCCCGCCTCGGCAAGCTCGTTGCGCTCGTAGCGGGACTCACCAATCCGCACGTACACCCAGCCAGCGACCGGGAGGGGCAGGCGGCCCCAGTTCTCGCGAACCTGGACGGCCACCAGCGCCTTGCCCCAATAATCGGCGGCGACGTCCAGACGACCCCGCATCAATTCGAGATCGGCCAGCGCGCCAAAAACATGGGCCGACCGAACATGCCCCTCCGGCTCGTGGGACGTCTCGAAGACCTTGCGGTAGCAGGTGCGCGCCTCGTCCCAGCGCCCAATGCGGCGATAACTATCCCCCAGTGCGTGATAGATGGTGGCGCGGAATGAGTGATTCTCAGGCGCCAGGTCGCGAAGCGCCTGCTCGGCGTACGCCTCGGCCTGGGCCACGTTGTTCTGTTCGCAGGCGACGAAGCAGCGAACCGCGGTGACCATCGCCAGATGGTGTGGGAGGTCGGCACGGCCCGCCTGGACGATCCGCTGCTCTACCTCCTCGATCCGGCCGATTCCGACAGCGAACTCGCCGGACATGAACAGCAAACCCACTTCGGCGAGGCCGAACACGGGCGACTCGTCGTACCAGGCCGCTGGCAGCGCGTCGAGCCAGCGTCGAATGACCCGCAACTCTCCGGTGTTGAGCTTTTCATTGATGTAGCGATTGAAGATCTGAAACCCAAGCTCGGCGTCACCGCCGGCGACGGCGTGACGGAAGGCCGGGTCCGGGAGGTCGTGCTCCAGGAACCAGCGGCTGGCGCGGCGATGCAGGTCGGGCAGCTCGTCAAGCTCACGCCGATGGAGTTCGTCGCTCAGGTAGTCGGCGAAGAGGTGGTGATAGCGGAACCACTCCCGATAGTCGTCGAGCGGCACGACGAACAGGCCTTCCCGCTCCAGGCGCTCCAGCATCTCCCGGCTGTCCGACCGGCCGGTGACGGCATCGCAGAGCGGAGCGCACAACCGATCGAGGATGCTGGTCCGGAGCAGGAATTCCCGGATCTCCCCCGGAAGCTGGGCGAGCACGTCTTCGTTCAAGTAGTCGGCAATGAAGCGATGGCGGCCAGTGACGATGAGCCCTTCCGGCGCCTGCCGGTGGCGGCGGAGGGTGAGCGCCGCCAACTGGAGCCCGGCCACCCACCCCTCCAGCGGAGCATGGAGGACAGCAATCTCGTCGTTGGCCAGGTCGAGCCCCATAACCCCATTCAGGTAGGCAGTGGTCTCCTCGACCTGGAACTGGAGGTCTTCGACGCCAAGTTCCAGCAGTTCCTGGCGCGCTCGGTAGCGGGCCAGCGGCACGGGGGGTGCCCCGCGGCACGCCATCACCACGTGGAGCGTCGGCGGCATATGGTCGAGCAGGTTGGCGAACGCCTGAAGGACGGTGGGATCTTCGATCAGGTGAGCGTCGTCGAGGGCGAAGACGAAGTGGCCGGGCAGAGCGTTGGCAAGGCTGATGAACTCGGTCAGGACTTCGCCGTGGTCCGGCTCCGTCGCGCCAAGGAGCAGGCCAAGAGGACTCTCCCGGACACCCGGTTGCGCCTCCTCCCACGCCAGCACCAGCGCGCGGTATACGTGTTCGAGGTCGTTGTCCTCTTCGCCGAGCGAGACCCAAGCCACCGGGAATTGGCTCGACCGTGCCCATTGGGTGAGCAGGGTCGTCTTGCCATAGCCGGCTGGGGCGGAGACCACGACGAGCCGCGTGCCGGGGATACCATCCTCGAGCATGGCGACGAGATGGCCGCGGATCACCGCGTGCGCCGGTGCTGGTGGGATCCTCAGATTGGTCGCAAACAGGTGCGTCGCCATGAGCCACTCCTGATCATCCCTGCACCCATTATGACGATCTCGTCAAGACCGGACCAGATTGATCGGCGCCGGTGGGAGTGCATCGCCACGCCGGACAGGGGCCGCCGGTTGGACTGCGTCTCCTTGCACGAAATGGCGTTCGCGGCGTACCTTGACAGCCACAGAACAATGCAGTGTTCCACGACCGGGGAACAAAGGCGCCAGGCTGACCGGTCAGCGGTCCGGGCCGTCACCGTCCTGCGGGTAACGAATGGTCCGGCAAGGGGAGGAAGTCGCCATGCCTCGCGATTTACCCATCGGCAATGGTCGCTTGCTGATCAACTTCGACCGCAACTACGTCCTGCGCGACATCTACTACCCCCACGTCGGCCAGGAAAACCACACCGATGGGCATCCCAACCGGTTCGGGGTTTGGGCCGACGGCGAATTCGCCTGGCTCCACGACGACGATTGGCGGCGCGACCTGCGCTACGAGCGCGAGTCCCTGGTCACCCACGTCACTTGCACCAACGACCGCCTTGGACTTGAACTGACCTGTGCTGACTGTGTCGATGTCGGACGAAATCTCTATGTCAAGCGGATCGAAGTGCGCGACCTTCGCGGCCAGCAGCGAAAGGTTCGCCTCTTCCAGGGGATCGATCTCCATCTCTGGGGTAACAGCATCGGCGACACCGCGTTCTACGACCCCGATGCCCACACGCTGGTCGCCTACAAGGGTCGGCGCTACCTGATGCTGGGCGCCAGGGCGGGTGGCACACCGGGGATCACCCGCTGGGCCACAGGGCGCAAAGGCACCGACGGGATGGAGGGTACCTGGCGCGACGCCGAGGACGGGGAGCTCAGTGGCAATCCGATCGCCCAGGGCTCGGTCGATTGCGTCGGTGGGGTTGACCTCTCGGTGCCGGAGCGCGGCTCCACCTTCGCGTACTTCTGGATCGTGGCCTGCCAACGCTATGGCGACGGTCGCCAGCTCCATGACCTCGTTGTCGAGCGCGGACCGGAAAGCTTCCTCAGCCGGACCCTCGCCTACTGGCGACTCTGGGTCAATCGCGCCGAGTCGTCTCGCTTCGATGGGCTCCCCGCCAACATCGTCGACCTCTACAAGCGAAGCCTGCTGATTGTCCGCACCCAGATCGACGATGGCGGAGCGATCATCGCCGCCAACGACGCCGACATCCTCCAGTTCGGCCGCGACACCTATACCTACATGTGGCCACGGGACGGCGCACTCGTCGCCCACGCCCTGATTCGGGCGGGGCACGGTCGGGTCGCCCGCCGGTTCTTCGAATTCTGTGCCGAGGTGATCCTGCGCGAGGGCTATCTTCTGCACAAGTACAACCCGGACGGATCGGCTGGCTCCTCCTGGCACCCTTGGCTGGGGCCGGATGGCACGCGGATCCTGCCGATCCAGGAGGATGAAACCGCGCTCGTGCTTTGGGCGCTGTGGGCCCATTTCGAGGAGTTCCGCGACGTCGAATTCATCAGCGACCTTTACCGTCCCCTGCTCGTTGCCGCCGCCGATTTCCTCTGCGCCTTCCGGGAACCGCACACCGGGTTACCGGCCCCAAGTTACGACCTTTGGGAGGAGCGCCACGGCATCAGCACCTTCACCACAGCGGCGGTGGTCGCCGGTCTGGAAGCCGCCAGCCGGCTCGTGGGGGCCTTCGGGGACCGCGAACTGGCCGTGCGCTACCGAAAAGAGGCCACGACCATCCGCGAGGCTGCCCGCGAGTATCTCTACGATACGGAACGCGGGCGCTTCTCCCGGATGATCGCGGTTCGTGCCGATGGCGGGATCGAGCGCGATTCGACCCTCGATGCAAGCATGGCGGCCGTCCACCAGTTCGGCTTGTTGCCCCCGGACGACCCACTCCTGGTCAGCACGATGGAGGCGTTGGAACGCAGGCTCTGGTGCAGGACCCCGGTGGGCGGGATGGCGCGCTACGAAAACGACTACTACCACCAGGTGAGCCACGATCTGGACCGCATTCCGGGTAACCCCTGGTTCATCTGCACGCTCTGGCTCGCAGACTGGCACGCGACCAGGGCAACGTCGCTTGGCGAACTCGATCGGGCACTTGGCTTGCTGGAATGGGTGGCCGACCACGCCCTGCCGAGTGGCGTGCTGGCAGAGCAGGTCCATCCGGAAACGGGAGAGCCCTTGTCGGTCTCACCGTTGACCTGGAGCCATGCGGCATTCGTCGAGTCGGTGGAGCACTATCTCGCCCGCCACGCGATCCTGACGAACGAGCCATTGGCGCCGGCGACGGTTGCCGCACCCGTACCTGCCATGACCGCCGAAGAGGTTAAGCCGGCATCGGCGAGAGAGTAGGCGGTTTGCAAGACCGTTGATCTCCTTGAACCGCGTAGGGTGGCGTCCAGCGGGGCGACCTTGCTCCGCCCGTTCGTACCGACAACCTGGCGATCCGGACGAACATCACCCTATGGGTGAAGGGGTCAACCGGCCCCGCTGGACCGTGTTGACCCTGGTTGTGTGACGGCGGCCATCCGGACGAACACACGGAGCGACCACATCCGCCCGTCTCTTGTCATCTCATCCAAGGGTTACGACATGGCAGGGCCAACCACCCGCAATCGGTCAGAGCGGGAACCCACAGGTCCAGCGGGGCGGGTTCCCCTACAAGATGCGGCATTACCTCTGTAGGGCTGCGTCCAGCGGGACCACGTCCTGTCCGCCCACGGGATACGCCCATATTCGGGCAATTGGAATCATGAACCCAGCAGCAGTCGCCTCAGCAAGTTGCCGACGAACACGATGAGCAGCAGGATCATTTTGTAGGAGAACCCGATGTTCTCGACAAGATTGTTCTGGCGCAGGTTTCGCGGGATGCTCACCATCCCGGACCTGGTTAGGGCAAACGCCGAGGTCAGCGTTCCGCTCCCGTAGGCGAGTCCACGCCAAAACGGGATGGGCTCCTCCTGCGGTTCCCCGGCAAGCGACGACCAGAGCGCGCCAAATGCCAGCCACGCTCCCACGGCGAAGGTCACAATCATCGTTGTGCCGAGGATGACCACGATCGCTCGAGTCCGTCCGGTTCTGTTGGGGTGCGTTGCCGGGTCAACGTTGGCTCGGCCTGAAGGTGGTTCCAGAGTGTCGTTCACTGTCTTCGTGCTCCGACGAGATCGCTTCGTTGCGGTGACGCGGAAGACCGCCGAGTCCCTGTTTGGACGAGTGTAACGCGTCGCACATATCCGCATCCCAGCCAGATGATCAGATCCGGTGTGCCCGAATGAGTCAGGTAGCCTGTTAGCCCGTGAAATACCAACCGGCGACGGCGATTCACCACCAGCGACCCCAAGCCGAATCCGGTAGCGGTACGTCGGCTCGTCGACCAAGCGCAATTGCTGCATCGAGCCACCCCCGACAGGGAATCCATCTGTGCAAGCACACTCGCAGAGGCGCCGCCAGACATGAGGTTTCCGCCGCTCCTTGAGTCAGGGATTGCTGAACCATCCCAACCCGACGGCCAGTAGCAGGGGCACGACCCACACGATGAGCGGCAAACCGCGGATTGTGGGCCCTCCCATGTTCGCGACCGCACCACTCCGGGGGTCGACGATCCGCTCGTCTGGCAAAAAGAACAACGGCCCACCTGCCAACACCACGCCCAGGATCAGTGCGGCCCAGGCGGGGAGAAATCCGATCCAATCTTGCCCTGATCCGATCGCCCAGGCGGAGGCGCCGATCAGGATGCTTCCCACCATGCACGCAAGAATCATCCCCAGTTCAAGGAGCGATGCCCCTTCCATTCCCCACATCAGCCAGCGCGGCGAGTTCGGCAGGGTCGGCCCAAGCTTCGAGACACGGCGGCTGTCAAGAGCACGCTGTCGGGCATAATCGGCAGGATCGCCAAAAGCTTCCTCCGGCTGCTCGCCGCTTGCCTCGAGATGCGATTCGATTTCGGCCAGGATTGCGCCGATTTCCGATCCAGTGACATCTTCCAATCGCAGTGCGAGAATCAATCGATCCCGCCACTCGGGCCACTCTCCCAGCAGTTCCCTTGTCACGCTTCCTCTCCTTTACTGCCTGGAATCAGGCTCTCGATCGCGTGTCGAAACGCGCACCAGTGTGTGGCGAGTTCACCCAGTCGTGCCCTTCCTTCCGGAGTGAGGTTCACAAACTTGCGGCCCGGCCCACCATCGCCTTCGCCCCAGTGCGAGGCGATGAAACCCACATCCTCGAGCTTGGCCAGGATGGGGTAGAGCGTTCCACCCTTGATCCGGCCCAATCCCGCCGCCTCCAGATCCTGCACGATGCGATATCCATAGGTCGGCTCGCTTTCTGCAGCGACCGCGCTCAATATCATCATTTCCAGAAATCCGCGTTGCCACTCCGATGGCCACTGTTCGCTTTCCATGACTAGACCGTATCACGAGATAGTTAGATTGTCTATCTAGCTAGGCGGACAGTATTCATTTCTGCGAAGCTCCAATAGGGCGATATCGCTTGGCTATCTCTGGCCAGAAGGGGCTGGCACGAAACCCGGACCGGATTCCGGGGATGCGCTGATCGTGGTGGAATTGAGGGATGCACCGGGAGCAGAACAACGGAGAGAGACTAGGTGAGGGAGTGCGTGGCACCGCTGCGCAGGGCTCTGTATCCTAGCTGCAGTACCATCTTGTAGAAGCGAATCACGTTCAGCAGGGAGGGGAACCGACACGCTGCCATGACTGCAAACAATGCTCCACATGGTATCAGCGAGGATTCCGCGCAGCGTGCGATTTCCGCCAGCGTGCTCGCCGGGCTTCCATCCTCACTTCGAGACCGGGTGCTCGCCAATGCGCTCCCTGTGGAACTTCCTGCCGGGGCCACGATCTACCGCGATGAGGACGATCCACGCTGCGCCCTCGTCGTCGTCGGCCTGGCCCGCATCTTCCTCTCAGCCCCCGACGGTCGCACTGTCACCGTTCGCTATGCGCGATCCGGTGAACTCCTCGGCGTCCCCGTCGTTGTCGTCGGTCCGGCGCCCGTTAGCGTCCAGATGGTCATCGACACGACACTCCTCATGTTCAGCGCCCAGACGCTCAGACGCCTGGGCCAGATCGAGCCAGCGGTTGGTTGGATGCTTGCGAGCGAGATCGCGCAGCGGCTGTACGACACCCTCGACGCGGTTGCCGACACCGCCTTCGGTTCGCTAAGGCAGCGGGTGGCGCGCCACCTTCTTGACCTCTCCACCCAACGCGACGGGCAACTCATCGCGGCCGTTACCCAACAGGAGCTGGCTGAGGCGGTCGGTTCCGCCCGCCCGGCTGTCGCCAGGGTGGTGGCTGAACTCCGCGAGCTCGACCTGGTCGCGACCGCCTCCCCTGGCATTGCGATCCTCGACGCCGAAGGCCTGCACGCCCAAACCTGGTCGCGACACGTGTCACTCGTGTGACACCCCGGCGATCACGCGTAGCGCGTCCACGTCGCCGATGAGACTGCACCTCCCCCGTCCTTCCTCTAGGCTGGGTTCGAGGACGGCGTAATCGACCGCCGCCCCGCAATCAACCGAGAGGAGAACATCATGGCAAACACCGTGGAGACCAACGGGGGAGCTACGACGGTCCCGTCCGCGAGCGGCGTCACCATCCACGCGATCCGAACGGGCAGCGTGCGGATCCGGGCTAACCAAATCCAGGGCAGGGGCCGAGGGCCCCTGCGCTTGCTTCGCACCTACACCGGCGTGGCCTGGAGTGACTGGCTGCCGATCTACGCCTGGGCAATCGACCACCCGGAAGGCCTGATCGTCGTCGACACCGGGGAGACGGCCCGCGTGGCCGAACCCGGTTACTTTCCCAGCTGGCATCCATATTTCCGGCGCGGGGTGGAGGAGCAGGTGGCGCCGGCGGCGGAGATCGGCCCGCAACTCGAGGACCGCTGGCTTGATCCCCGGCAGGCGCGGTGGGTGGTGCTGACCCACCTTCACACCGACCATGCGGGAGGGCTCCATCACTTCCCCAACAGCGAGATTCTGATCGACCCGCGCGAGTACGCCGCGGCGTCAGGGCTGCGTGGGAAGCTCCGCGGCTATCTGCCCCACCGATTGCCCACGTGGCTGCGGCCGACGTTTATCGACTTCGCGCCGGTGCCCCTCGGTCCGTTCGAGCGCAGTCTCCCGCTGACCGCAGCCGGCGATGTCGTCATTGTGCCGACGCCAGGGCACACGGTGGGCCACGTTTCTGTGGTTGTGCGCACGGACGAGGTGACGTACTTCCTGGCCGGCGACACCTCCTACACCGAGGCGATGATGCTGGAGGGACATGTTGACGGCGTTGCGCCGGATGAAAACGAAGCCCACGACACACTGGGCCGGATCCGCGCCTTCGCGCAGCAGGAGCCGCTCGTCTACCTTCCTGCCCACGACCCAGCGTCCGCCGGTCGCCTTCTGGCCAGACAGGCCGTTCTCGTCGCACGGACGTGACGGCTGCTTTGGTAGGTCGATCTTCGTCAGTTGGCAGCCTGTGGCAAACGACGAAGGACCGGCGTCCATTGCACGCGACCGAGGGGGAGTGACATGAGATTTACCAACACCGTCACGATTGATCGGCCACTGGGTGAGGTGTTCGCCTATCTGGCGCAGTTCGAGAATGTGCCGCAGTGGAATCACGCAATCAGGGAAACGCGGATGACCTCGCGGGGCCCGGTAGGCGTGGGAGCGCGCTATGTGCAGAACCGGACGCTTCCGACGCGAGGTGAGGAGACGTTCGAGATTACCGAGTACGAGCCCGATCGGAAGCTCTCGATTCGAGGCACGTTCGGGCCCTTCCCAGGCCGCATCGCCTACGAGCTCGAGCCGATGAACGATGGCACGAGGCTCACCAATGCCGTTGCACTCGAACCATCGGGACTATTGAGCGTCTTTGCACCCTTGGCAACTTCTCGGATCAAGGCGGAAGTGGCCGCGAACCTCGCCACCTTGAAGCGGCGCCTCGAGTCCTCATAGAGTTTCCTGCCAGAATGTCCCTGGGACATCGGTGCACGTACCCGAGACAGTCATTGCACGACTCCACCTCGACAGGTGTCGTTGCTGCGCCGCCTGGTGCGGCGTGGCGTCCATTGCGCGAGGCCGAATCGCCCGAAATCCGAGGCTTCGAGCTCCTGGACAATCCTCCCTGTTTACAATCCTGACGCCATCAGGAAATTGAGGAGCGGCTACATCTCCCCGGCGTTCCCGGATATGAGCTGTCCTTCTTCCGAGCTGATCAGTTCGTCGATTGCGGAAAAGAACTCCTGAATCCCGGGAAGATTCGCTCCCTTGGCCCGGGAAGCGGCAAAATCCTCCGCCGATTCCCAGGTGACGATATCGAGCCAGTGATTGTCCGGTAGCTGGATGAGCTGAGCGTCGATGAACCCGGCCCGATCCGACTCGAAATCACGAATCATCGCTGGCCTGGCCGCGACCAAAGCCGCGGCCTTGTCACTCGCCACGCGAAACCGGGTGAGCTCAATGTGCCTCATGGTATTTCCTTCTTCCATGGTTACCGAGACCTTAATTTCGTCCACATCATAGACGGATCACCGCACCTGTCCCAAAGTGCTCAGTCTCCAGGAAAATGGGGCACAGCACGAGGATGAATCTACATGGTCATCTTATCGGTCAGCATCGTTCAGCGGACGAAGCGGTGGCCGCAGTGAGGTTCGGTGCCCGGCGAATGCGACGTGCCCAGCCAGATCTCGGTCAGGACAAGCCGGCCCGCCTCATCCAGCGCAACTCGACCGTGCCCATCGATGTCGGGCGGTACGTAGTTGCCACCGGTGGCTACAAGGTCCAGCGTGCCCTGGGCCAGGTCGAACGAATAGGTTCCCCAGTAATCGACGTACGACTCGAACGGCATCCAGGTCACCGCGAACGTGCCGTCGGCGGCGAACACAAGCTCCTCGATCGGCAGCTCCGGAACGATCTCCGCCCCGCTGCCGCAGGCTAGCTGGACCTCCTCCAGCCAGTACCCGATGAGGGGATTAGCCTCCAACGTGTAGACGTGGACTTCGGCCTCGACCACATGCCGCCCACTCTCGATGTCGGCGCGAACGGTGAAGAGGCTGCCACTTGGCGTGGCGGGGTCGATCGTCAGCACCCCGGTTGCAGGATCGATCAGGGCGCCGTCGGTCGGGGAGACCGACCAGGTGGCGAGCGCCGGGACCGGGACGAAACACCGGATCCCTGCCCCGCAGATCTCATAGTCGAACACCCCAAGAACCAGTGCGATCGCTCCGCCGGGAGACAGTCCGATCGTTGCGCCAAGGGTGCCGAGGTTGATGACGTCTGGCTCCTGATCGATCGCGAAGCCATGGATCGCCAGACCTTGCAGCGTTGCTTCGTCCAACGGTTCCGGGGTTACCGGGGTGGCCAGGCCGCCGGTCGGGGTGGCTTCCCGCACCTCTGCATCGAAGGGCAAACTCGGGCCAAGCACGAGCAGGGCGACACTCAGGAGGAAGAGGCGAGGCATGGCATGGCCTCCTGTAGATTATGACAATGATTGCAGGTGGATGGCTCGGTGGGGGCGGCGCACACCTCGGATCATCGACTCACGGCGACCCCGCTACGTCACGTTCCTTGAAGAACGTACGCTTGCCTGTCCAGTCTCTCTAGTGAGTATAACGGCACGAACAGTGGGCGGAGGAGCAAGCAATCTGGTGGCGATGGCACGAACAGGAATGTGGGACCAGTCGCAAACGGGAACCTACGTGTCAAGTCCATGCCGAATGGCATATGCCGCCGCGGCAGTCCGCGAATCGACTTCGAGCTTGGCGAGGAGGTTGGAGACATGACCGCCGACCGTGCGTGGGCTGATCGAAAGCGTATTGGCAATCTCACGGTCCGACAGCCCCTCTGCCAGGAGCCGCACGACTTCTGCGCTCGCGGCCTGTCAATCCAGCGGCGGCGGCGAGTTTCAGTGCAGCCTGAGTATCGGGCTGTCTTCCCACGACCTCGAGCAACGCCAAAGTCTGGTCAACAGCTTCATCCAGTGTCAGCAACCGGCCTGCGTGCAATGCCATGGTAACGGTTTCCTCACTCCAGGAGGAGCGCTTCGCCATGGTAATCAGGTGCTGGTTAACCTGGGGAGCAACGTCGATAGTCACTCCTCCCGCCGCATGGATCGTGTCGGCCGCTCCGTATAACCGGATTGCGTCCTCGGCCCGGCCCGTCCGCATGATCAACAAGGACACGTCCTTCAGCACGTGGGCGGTAGACCAGCGATCCCTCAACTCCCGGAAAACGTTAAGCGCCGGGCCGAAGAGTAGCGACGCTCGAGTGTCGTCACCTTGCTGCACCGCTACGTTTCCGAGGTTCGCGAGCGTCCACCCTGTGCTCCGTCGATCTCCCCGCGACTCGAAGAGGGGGAGCGCCGCGGCAAGGCGCTCAGCCGCATGGGTGGAGTTGCCCCGCTGAAGAGCCAGGACTCCCATGCCATAGAGGGCCATGGCCATCGCCCTGGGGTCGTCAAGCTCCCGGGCGAGCGCAAGTTCTTTCCGGAATGCGGCTTCAGCCAGCGCAAGTTCGTCCGGTTCGAGCGCACTCGACTCCTCGGCGAGCTTGGCCAGGCTGAACCCGCGAGCGATCAGTGCGGTCGCTATACCGGCCTGGTTGTCGAGATTCTGGTAGAGATTGACAGCCTCATCTGCAACCAGGGCGCTCCCGGCAACATCGCCCTGTGCGAACTTGAGCCATGCCACCGCAACCATCCCCCTGGCACGGGCGAGAGGAGTACCTTGCCCCGAGGCAAGCAACCGTTCCAGCGCCTGGCGCGCCTCTCCAAGGGAGCCCCGGACAAGCCAGAACTGGCATAGTGCGCCCCCGAGCCGCAGGGCCATGTCCTTGTCGTATTCGGCCGCCCAGGCCAACGCCGCATACATGTTGGCGACATCGGTTTCCAAACGGTCCTGCCAGTGCGCTTGCATTGGCCCGTCCAGCTCTGGCTCCGCGGCCTCGGCCAACGTCAGATACCATGCCGCGTGTCGACGGCGGATCGCAAGTGACTCATCGTGTGCTTCAAGCTGCTCCAGCCCAAACTCGCTCACTGTCAACAGCATCTGGTAGCGCGGCTGTGCTTCGGTCGGTCCACTCACCTGCCTCAGGAGACTGCTCCCCACAAGCGATATGACGCCCTCAACTGCGCCGCCTTCTTCTCCGGCAAAGGCCGTGGCGGCATCCAGGTCGAACCCGCCCACAAAGACCGAGAGGCGGCGAAACAGGCCCTGCTCGGACTGGTCGAGCAGGTCATAACTCCAGGCAATGGCGTCACGCATGGTGTGAAGTCGGGGCGGGTGGTCGCGCGCGCCACCGGTAAGCAGCGGAAGCGCCCGCTCCAACCGCGCGAGCAGGGCGGCAGGCGGCAATGCGGAAATCCGCGCGGCCGCCAGCTCGAGCGCCAGGGGCACCCCGTCCAGACGCGCGCAGATATTCGCCACCGCCGCCGCAGTGGTCGCGGTAAGCGCAAACTCGGAGCTTGCGGCACGCGCTCGGGCCACGAACAGTTCCACAGCAGAAGGAATCGGCAGAGGTGCGACAGGCACGTCGTACTCGCTGGAAATCCGCAAGACAACTCGGCTTGTCACGAGAATCTTCAGCCCCGGGCAGTAAGTGAGCAGGTTCGAGACAACGGGAGCCGACTCGACCACCTGCTCGAAGTTGTCCAGCACAATCAGCAGATGGAGCGGTTGCAACTGCGATATGAGTCGCTCGTTGAGCGGTCGACTGCCCGTATCGCTCAGGCCAAACGCTTGCGCAATCGTCGCAAGCATGAGCGCGGAATCGCGCAGTGCTTCGAGGGCTATGAAGACCACGCCGTCCGCGAATTCCGATGCGATCCTGTCTGCGACCGCCAATGCCAGGCGGGTTTTGCCAACTCCCCCGGATCCGGTAAGGGTGAGGAGGGAGACGTCATCCCGGCGGAGCATGCTGACGATGTTGGCAATCTCGTGATCACGGCCGATGATCGGGGAACGCGCCAATGGCAAGGACGCCGACCGGGACACCTCACTAAGGCGTGCGGATGTCACTGGGTCCGCGTGTCGTTGAAGCCTCTGGGCCGATGGCTCCTTGATGTTCACAGAACCAGAGTCTCCCCGAGAAAACCGACGCCGCCATGCGTAGCACAACGGCATCACGCCTGGGCATGTGGCCATGGTACATCAGGCGCATTGCCGGTTCACAAAGCGCTCCCAACGCCAGCATCGATCGACAGTCTTGTTCACGCGCATGCACTCCGGAGTGACGCCCTACCGGGAGGGGGTGGCCTCGATTCAGGCGAAATGCAGCTCCTCCTGTTTCGCCACGCTGCGAATGAATGACGCCGCGGCGTCGTACGCTTCCGGGGTGTGCAGGTGTTCCATGATCAGCGGCGTATCGGGGTCGAGCCGGTTCAGCTCACGCAGAAACGTCGCGTAATCGAGGGCGCCCAAACCTGGCTGTACTTCATCCAGGTGAACGGTGAGCGACCTGGACAAGCTTATGTCCTTGGCGTGGCAGCTCCTGATGAACGGTCCCAACAGCCTGAAGCATTCCCGGATCAATTCGCCATTACGGAAATACCGTTGAGGGCTGGAGATGAGATTCACCGGATCGAGGTGCACCGCGAATCGCTCCCGATCGATTGCCTCGACCAGGCGCAGGTAGCTTTCGGGCGAATCCGGATAGACCCACGGCATCGTCTCCAGCGCGAAGTACGTGCGCGTGGGCCGCACCGCGTCGATGATTTCACGAGTCGTGTCGACGATCAGGTCGAACGTTTCGGTCGTGAGGTTGTCGGGATGCGGGCCGTCCCACTGACTGTCGCGCGAGCCAGCGATGTTGACGCAGCAGCGGGCGCCGACGGTATCGGCGAGCGCCAGCTGGTTCTGGCAGTACGTGATCGCCTTGCGCCGCAGCTCATCATCCGCGCTGATCGGGTTGCTCCACGCGCCGACCTCGGCAATCACGATGGTCGCGGCTCGTGCGGCGCCTGCAAACGCTTCCACGAGATCAGCCTGCGCCGTGTAGTCCAGCGGAAATACGGCGGCGCCATAGTCGTGTTGCCGAAGCTGGACGCCCCAGTCGTCCGGATCACGTTCATGGAACATCACGGGACCACCAAGTCGCATCTGTCTGATTCCTTCCCGCGCTTCGGGTTACAAAACGGTGGTGTTGACCGTGATTTGGCCAGTTGTGCCTTCCGGCAGGCGGGCATCGATCTCGATTCCCTCTGGCGCACGGACGTCCAGATGAAACTGTCCGTCATCCAGCACGCGCCACGACACATCGATTCGCCCCTCGTTCGGGAGCGGCGCGCTGCCTTCCGCCCACGCCAGGCCGCATGGCTCCGGGGCCACCAGCACCCGGGTCCAGCCGGGTGCCAGGGACCGGATACCCAGCAACCGTTCCGGGAAGAATGCCGCTGGCGCCGCCGACCAGGCGTGGCAATGGCTGCGCGTCAACTTCTGGTTGTGCTGGGCCACCGGGGAAACCGGGTACACCTCCCAGCAGGTCGTCGCATCGTGGTCGAGCATCATTCCGTAATTCTGCCGAATATCGGCCAGGGCATCAGCCGTGCGTCCGAGTTCCGCCAGAGCGTCGTACAGGAATGCCGACATCCACGGGCTGCCGATGCGTACCCAGTCGCCCGGTGGGTCCATCAATACGGCCTGGGATCGCATCGCCCGTGTCCCTTCCGGAATCCCGGCCAACAGCGCAAACATGTGGGTCTGGACGCTACAGACCTCCGAACGTCGGCCGTCGGCGTGGATGCAGTCGATGTACCCGTCACGTTCATCCGACCACAGGTGGGTGTTGATCGCGTCACGCAGGCGATTCGCGTCCGCCCGCATCAGGTTCGCTCCGTCGCCGTCCCCACTCACTGCGGCAAGGTCTGCGGCGGCGTCGAGGGCCATCACCATCAGGCAGTTCTGGTGAGATACCACTCCTGCATTCGGTTGGTCGAGCGGAGCCCAATCGAGCAGGTTCCACGCCTCGATGTCCAGCAGTCCGTCGGCGTTGAGGTGCTCGCGGAATGCATCCATCGCCACCTGGATTGCTGGCCACAGGTCGGCGGCGAAATCTGTGTCTCCCGTACGGCGCCAGTGACTCTGGCATGTCATCACCCACAGGAAGGTCCAGTTCGGGATCACGCTCACCCACCCCGATGGGACCTGGGAAGCGAAATAGGGCGTCTGCCCCACCGAGCCGGGGACCAGGCGCAGGCAACGCTCAGTCAGGGCCTCGGCGCCGAAGATGGCGGTCGCGAACCGCGCGCTGTTGTAGGCATCACCCACCCAGTAGGTTTGCTCGAAGGCAGGGCAATCGACCCAGGTGTCCTCCATGCAGGCGAGCACGGTGCGGCGGCACATCTCCCAAATGTTGTCGAGCCGGTCGTCGCTTGAGCGGAACCTGCCCACCCGGCTCACCGGGAAATGGCTCTCGATCACGGCGAGGTCGTGAAGCCGCACCTCCCCCGCAACATCGTCCAAACCCCGCAAGGTGAGTTGCAGGAAGCGCATCCCGCGTCGCGTGGGCGAGGTGTACCGCTGCCACCCGTCCCGCGTGATGTAGCGCAGCGAATTGTCCAGCCGCTCGGTGTTCTCCCGATGGTCGCCTCGCAGGTACTCGAACCCGTACGCATCCAACACGACTCCGGCAGGGGCCTCGATATCGAAGGTGACGAACCCGGAGAACTCCCGCCCAAGGTCGAAGATCAGTTCAGTGTCCAGTGCCTTCCGGGTTGGGATCGAAGCGGGAATCCCCGAAACGACCTCCTGCAGCACGGCAGGTACCGGATGCTCGGTCCGCTCGCGCGGTTGGGTCGAGAGCGTAAACAAGTCAACGGCACTCACGTACGTGGCCAATACGGGCCTTACGTAATCACCGAATTCCAGCAGCGTGGCGAGTTTCGCCAGGCCTCTGGCGGCCCTGGCCCGGTCTTCGGGAATAACAGGAACTTCCGGGAAAAGCGCCGTGCGCGGCTCGGCGTCCGCAAATCCACCAAGGGTCACGAACGGCGTCTCGGCATCATCGCCAAGCGGCGAAGCGAACGCGACGGCGCCTGGCGTCTCCGCATCGAGGGCGACCTGGAACCCGTCGCCATGGTCGGTGCGGGAAACATCGATCACCAGCCAGTGGTCGCCTGCCGCCAGTCGTGCCCGGAGCGATCGCTGCGTGCCGGGACCAGTCGTGAGATCGCCCGGTTCGCGCCAATCGCCATCGAGTCCCATCCCCTTGAACTCGCCCCAGGGAATCGCGATCGTGACGTTGTCTTCCTGGGTGACCCGGACCAGGGTCACCAGGTAGCCCGCATAGGAGATGTGGTTGGCATGGTGTGCCGACGCCGGATCCATGTGGTTGCGCATGTCGATCGTGGCGGTTTCGGCGAAGGGCCGCACGAATGCCAGCCGCTCGACGTGGGTAGGCCGCACAACCTGCTCAGCCAGCGGCGGGATGTCGCGCTCGACGAGGTTCGGCCATGGTCCAGCGTTCGGCTCGGCTATCTCTGTGGCCGCAGACCAGGAACCATCTTCGAACGCCGGATCGGCCCAGCCGTCGGGGAAGAGACGGGCATCGATCTGCTCGGCAAACCCAAGTTGGCACGACATGCGGTTGGCGCGGTCATCGTGGCCGTCTGGGGTCGTCACGCGCCAATGGGCATCTGTCCCGATCCACTCACGCAGTTCGTCGAAGGCCAATTCCAGCTGGGCCAGCAGCCCGGCCTGGTTGCGCACATCCACGAACGTCGCCACTCCATGGTGGAGCACCAGCACGCCGATCGTATTCCGCTGGCCGGGCTTCAGCAAGTGCCCCACCGACCACGTATCCACCATCCAGCGGTGTGGGAATCCGCGCACGGGTCCCTGCCCCACTCGCTCGCCATTGACCAGCACCGTGTACCGGGTGTCGGCCGTGATCCGCAGGGTGGCGGTCAGCGGAGCCTGCTCGAGATCGAAGGCGCGCCGGAAGAGTCGCCACGCATTGCGCGGGCTGGCCTCGCCGCCGTCCCAGATCCAGTGCGCCCCCGGCGCAAACGTGACCGGGATATCCCGCCGGAACGCTGACTGCACGGCATCCCGCTCGATCACTGTCGATTCTCGAAGCATGCGTTGTCTCCCCCATTGATCAAGTCCATCCCGCACAGCGAGACCATCATCGCCCGCGGCACATACTGGTTGCCATACGAAGTTCAGGTACACGCTATGCTAACGGAATTGCGTAGGGGCGGTACCTGGATCGACCAGAAATGACACCTGACCATTCCCGATCTGATCGATCCTGTGTCCGCCCGGACCTGGCCGGTCGAAATGTGGGCCGGATGTCCCCCGAAGTCCGTACCAGTTGGTCCCGGCGGCAGCCTCACCGATTCACTGGAGACAGTTTCTCCGCATTTGCCGGAAGCGCAAGGTCCAGCGGAGGACAGCGGGCAGACCAGTTGACTTTGCACTGTTAGTGGGGCAATCTGCGAGTGGGACCACCCCTTTGAGGGATTGCACAATGCCGTTCGCACGCAAGGAGAAATCCATGCCGACGCAACAAGGTGACCTCGCCTTACTCAACCATCCGGTGGCGCAGCAATTGCTGCAATCGACGATTCCAGCCAGGCTTGCCTACATCTGGTACGATGGCACACCGCGCGTTGTGCCCATCGGGTTCCATTGGAATGGGCAGGAAATCGTTCTGGGAACATTCCCGAACGCACCGAAGATGAAGGCGCTCCATGACGGGTCCAGGGTATCCCTGTCCATCGATGGCGACACGATGCCATACAAGGTGCTGCTCATGCGCGGCACGGTCCGCACCGACATCGTCGATGGGATTGCGCCTGAGTACGAAGCCATGACCGTGCGCACCTTCGGGGAAGAAGGAGGGAAAGACTGGCTGGACAACATGCGTCCAATCTGCCCCCAAATGGCCCGTATTTTCATCCTGCCGGACTGGGTGGGGGTGCAGGATTTCGAGACCCGCTTCCCCAATGCCCTTGAAGAGGCGATGGAGCAGGCGCAGGGCTAGGGGTCCTTACCCCTTATTGAAGTGCGTCTGTCGTCCATCCAGTCTGCAGGGCCCATTGCTCAGCTGCCGCAAACAACACCATGGTTGCCGGCTGTTTGATCTGGCCATATTCAAAGATGCTGGACACTGATTCGGCGAGTCGCAACTTGAAGTGGGACCAGTGATCTCGCACATCGGGGTTACTGCGGAGGAAGTCGCGAAAGAGCAATGCGCGGCGAGTGTTCCCGCCGCCAACCTCTCGGATGTGGATGTTGACCGGTCGCGCGCCAGCCGCCGGTGCGTAGACCTGCTTGGGCCACAGCTGGCCGTCAACATCTTCCCGATTGTTCCATACCTCCGGACGACGGCGAAATCCGCGCGACGTCAATCGCTCCTCGAGTTCGGGATCGGCGATATTCGCAACTCGCACCTGGACATCGATACAGTCCTTCGCGGACATACCCACGATAGACGTTGAGCCAATGTGATCGATTATGACGGCTAGTTCACTCAAGGTCAGGACCAATTCGTCCCTCACCGCCACGAACGCCGCGGGCCACCGATCGTGGTATGGAATCACCGTAACCTCATCCTGCATGAGTTCATCAGGAAAAGGCATAGAGCACACCTCTTTGGTTTATCTATTCGCACCCCAATCACCGGCAACTGGCCCAATTCATCCGCGCCGCGATCCTTCAGCTCGTCGTTGGTGCCGACCTCGACGATCCGGCCGAGGCTCATCACGACCACCTTGTCCGCTTCCCGGATCGTCGACAAGCGATGGGCGATCACGAACGAGATGCACTGTACGAGTCTGGATTTCGTGCCGATCGAAGGCACGTCAAAGCCGACGGTGAAAATGGACACATGCCACGCCGTGGCCAACGAATCGGATACATGTGGACCTACTGCCAACCACCCGTCACGTCCCGGATGACGCGCAGCGGCGAGCACGGAGAATAAGGGGATCGCAAAACCGACCCTCACTGTACGACATCCTCACCCCCTCGCACTGATGAAGGGGCTCGCCCCAGGCCGCAAGTTCAGCCGGCAGGGTATCTGGCAGGCACGCCAAGACCCCGACCTCGATTATCCGACCGTGCGAGACAACAAGCACCCGCCCGCCATCCGGGATTGACTCCAGTGCGGCAGTCCAGGTCTCCCGCAACCACGCCCCCAGATCGTGTGACTGGTCCGCCCGTATCGATCATTTCGAAGAACCGGACCCAGGGTGTCTCCCACGTCCACCGATCGTGAGTGCCCGATCTCTGCCATTGCGGTACTCGCAATGTCGGTGGGGATTGCCTGCTGTTCATCGACAGCGAAACCCATAGCAATTGCCGTCTCCAATGTACGGGGCACGTCGGACTTGTCAGGACAAGATCGTAGGGTCCCATCGCCAGCGAAACCTCTCGCGCCAGGGCCACGCCATCGCCGGAGAGATGCGAACCGCTACCGCGAGCAGGGCCCTTTTTGGTGCAGGAGTGACGTCGAATTTCGATCTCACGCATCGGTACTCCGGTCAGTCCGCGGCAATTTCGGGGCCTTGCCATCGCATGGGGTGGAGGTTCCAATACATCCCACCGCGATCCATCGACTCAGGAGACAAACCCGGCATCCCGGGCCCGCACAATGGCCTCAGACCGGTCTGCGACCTGGAGTTTGCTGAAAATATTGCTGACATTGTTGGCAATGGTTTTCACGCTGAGGCTGAGCTCGGCTGCTATGGCCTGGTTCGACCTGCCCTGCGCCAGCAAGTACAGGATGTCCCGCTCGCGTTCGGTCAACGACGGGAAGACCTGCGGGGCCACGGGCCGAACATTCGCGAAATAGGTCAGTACGCGATTTGCGATGGTTGCGCTGAACAGCGACTCGCCCGCCGCAATCGACCTGATGGCGCGGATCATGTCCGCTTCATCGGTGTCCTTCAGGATGTAGCCGCGAGCGCCCGCCCGCAACGCGGAGAACACGGAGTCGTCGTCCTCGTACAGGGTCACGACGAGAATACGGGTGGTCGGACTGGCTGCAACGATCTCACGGATGGCGCTGATGCCGCTCTGGCCCGGAAGCTGGAGGTCCATCAGGACAACATCGGGAAGAAGATCGAGGACCATTGCCACTGCCTGTACGCCATCGCTCGATTCGCCGGCCACCTCGAAGTCCTCCACGCTCGAGATGAGCGTGCGCAACCCTTTCCGGTAGAGAGGATGGTCTTCGACAATGACGACACGAAGCTGTTCCATGGACCACTCCTCACGTTGCCGGAATCGTTGGCAATTCGACATGAACCATCGTGCCGGTCCCGTCCGAGCGGGTGGTCACGACACACGTCCCACCCAACTCCATCGCACGCTCCTGCATTGACTCCATTCCCATTCCGGAGGATTCAACCGGCGCCGTGATTCCTGCTCCGTCGTCTTCGATGGCGATCACCAGCGAGTTGGCAGGATGGCGAAGCGAGACCGTGACGCAGCTTGCCTGGGAGTGCCTGACCACGTTCGTGACTGCCTCCTCGACAATCCGAAAGGCAGCGACCTCCACCGCGGCGCTCAATGATGGAAGCGGCTCTTCGGCTTCGAAGCGCACCCGCAAGGGCGGCTCATCCGAATCGACCCCACCCCAATCCAGGCGATCCAGCCTGACCCGAAGCGCCCCCACGAGGCCCAGTTCGTCGAGTGCTGGAGGCCGGAGGCCAAGGACCAGGCGTCGCACGTCGACGACCGCCGAACGCAATTCCTTCCGCAAGTCCAGAAGCTGCTGGTCCGCTTCTCCAGGATCGGAGCGAATGAGTGCCCGGACGGATCCAGCTTGCATGATGAGCGCGGCCAGCTGCGCTCCCAACCCATCGTGCAGGTCACGTCGCAGCCGCCGACGTTCTTCTTCGCGAGACGTCACGATCCGCTCGCGGGACTGCTGGAGGTCCGATGCCAGGCTGACCGTACGCGCGGCAACCCCCACCTGGCGCGCCAGGTCTTCCAGGAGGCGACGGTCGGCCGCGCTGAAGACCTCGCCAGGAGCCCGGGTGGCAACTTCGAGCGCCCCCACGGACTGTCCCTGGTACATCAAGGGGAGCCGCAAGGTCGATGCCGAGGCCACACCTGAAGAAGCGACCATCGTTGGCCCATCGGCCTGGTCAAGGAAGAGCGCAACGTATGGGAGACGCAGGGCTTCGGCGGTCGTCCGCACGATCTGCGGCAGCAGGTCAGCAGCACTCAACGAATCCTCGATATGGTGGCCAAGACGCGCGAGCACGGCATAGGGATCGTCGCGTTCCCCAAACAGGAACCTGTTCACCGCGCGCTGGACACGGGCGTGCAGGGGCTGGAACGCGACCGCCACCAGACCTGTGGCCAGCAGCGACAGAACCAGGCTACGCTCGCTGTCGAACAGGCTGCCGATGCCCAGCACGATCCCGATATAGGCACCGATCACCGCTAGCGTCATCGCCAGCCAGACGAGCGTCCGGCTCAGAATGACGTCAATATCGAACAGGCGATAATGCAGGATCGCAATCCCGATCGCGATTACTGGAGCGGTGAATGCAATCTGGATCAGGATCAGAAATCCAAAGAGGCAGATGATCCCGAACGTTGAGGAGCTGATGTTGCGCATCATTGCATCGGCTACAAAAAAGCCTGGGATACCAATCAGGATGCCCAAAATCACCCACCGCGTTTGCATCCGCTGTTCCGGGGACGAAACCTTCCGGTATCGATAAACGACGGAGTACGCGAGGGATGCGATAAGAATCGTGGTGGTGATTGCCTCGATTCCGGTCCAGATACCTCCCTGTGGAATCAGGTCCGGGACGAACAGGAAAGTGAAAACGGAGAAGACGAGGTACGCGCAAACGACGCCCGTCCACCGCGGCACGAATCGACCATCAGGAAACACGAACGGCAGCGTGAAGAAACCTCCGATGGCGAGGAGCGTGGTCAGGCGGATCACCAACTGTGCGATTGGTTGTCCCGGGAGCAGGTCATCGATGCTTGGTGGATACTCCGGGCTGGACAGGGCGAGGAGCACGAAAGCAAGGTAAAAGGTGAAACGGGTCTGCGGCGCATGGCGAATCAGCAACCACCCAATCGTCAGGTTGACGATTGAGCTCATCACTGCCGTGAACATCTGGAACCAGGCGAGGTGCACTGGAGTGAGATGCAGGGTGCCGAGTGCATGGCGAATGCCGACCTGGTCCCCGGGGGGCACATCCGTCATATTCACTGCCTGGCGATAGGCCTCCGGAGCGAGCCGGAGACTCACGCCATTGACGACGATTGCCGTCAGGATCCAGGCCAGGGCTGGCCAGTTCGACCTCAGCAGTGTCGTGAACTGTGGAGCATTCGTCCGCTCGATCATCAGGTTCGCCATTCGCCAATCCTGGGAGAGGCGCCTGGATCGGAGCCGGTTAGAACCCCGATGCCCAGGCGCCTGAGGAATATCAGGATGAATGCGCGTCTATCGCCACCATCCTACGCTACGTCACATCGAAGAACACGTACATGCCGTCCATCGCGTGCGGGTAGCCGGTGCCGAAGGGGAGCATGCAGACCCCCATGTACCGCCCCGGGGCCAGTTGCACATCGAGCCAGCTCGTGCCGCCGGCGGAGAGAATGCCAATCGCGGCGGCCGGCAGGTACTCGAAGACTGGCATGCCTGGCGGTGGCGTAGCGTCCTCCGGCATGGTCATCAGTGCCATGAAGTGCTCCTCCGTGAAGTCGGCAGGAACGGGCAGCACGGCCACGTCGTGGTGAATCGACCCGGTGTTCTCGATTTTCCAGCGCATCGGAGACGAGGTGATTGCCTCGTCCGGCAGCACGATCGCCATGTCGTGGAGATCAACGACGAGGTCCGATTCCGGCTCCCCGGCTGCTGCGTATTCGCCTTCCACCAGGAACCGAACACTTTCGCGGCCGCTGATGGGATCGAATGCGAAATGGCGCCCCGGCTCGAGGTCGACGATCCCGGTCACCGCGGCTCCACCGGGTTGCGGCCAGTCCGGCACCCCGACGAAGGCGATGTCTTCGAAGCTCAGCGCCTCGGTGTCGTTCTGCGCGTTCCAGAACTCCTCGATCTCCGCCTCGGTCGCCGTGTCCGGGAACCTGCCGATCGCCCAGTGGCTTTCCGCCATCGTGCCGGTATTGGTGACCGAGAGCATGGTCCGCCCGGCGGTGATGGTTGGTGGGCCCCAGAATCCGGTATCGGAGATCTCGATGTCGATGGTGGGGAACTCAGCTACGTCACTGGGCGTTGCCTGCCGCGCGAACGTTGGCTGGATAGTGGCAATCGCGGCCGCCATGCCTGCGGACGAAGCGACGAAACGTCTCCGGTTCATTTAGGTTGCCTTTCTCGTGTACATGCGAATCTGCCGTCACGATCAAGGCTATGACTCACCCGTTCCCGGGAGAAAGAGAACGGAATCCCGTCTTGCCGGGAGTTTTATCGACGAGATGGGAACCATGGCGAAGGTGGTCAACCTGGAGATTGACCACCGAACCGAATTGTCGACGCCACCAATGCATGCGGGGCCTGGCGAACCGGTGTGCAATCCGGATCTAGTCGGCAGCCTGGTCCTGGCCCTGCCACTGCATGGTGTAGAGGTTGTAGTACATCCCGCCGCGATCCATAAGCTCGTCGTGGGTGCCAACCTCGACGATCCGGCCGAGGCTCATCACGACCACCTTGTCGGCCTCGCGGATCGTCGACAGGCGGTGGGCGATCACGAACGAGGTGCGCCCAACCAGCAATCGCTTGAGGGCGGCCTGGATCAGTTTCTCGGTTTGGGTGTCGATGCTGCTCGTCGCTTCGTCAAGAATCAGCACCCGCGGATCGGCCAGCAGGGCCCGGGCGAACGACACGAGTTGCCGCTGTCCCACGGAGAGGCTGGCGCCGCGCTCCTGGACAGGAGTGCCATAGCCATCCGGCAGGCGCATGATGAAATCGTGGGCGCCGACCTCCTTCGCCGCCTGCTCGATATCCGAGAGCGAGGCATCCGATCGCGCGTAGGCGATGTTCTCGCGAACCGAGCTCCCGAACAGGAAGGTGTCCTGCAACACGATCCCGAGCTGCGAGCGGAGCGATTGCTGGGTAACGTCCCGGATGTCGTGCCCGTCGATCGTGATCGCGCCGGACCACACATCGGAGAAGCGCATCAGCAGGTTCACCATCGAGCTCTTGCCGGCGCCGGTTTCGCCGACGAAAGCGATCGTTTCGCCGGGCTTCACGATCAGGTTGATGTCGTGCAGGATCTCGGTTTCGCCGTAGCCGAAGAACACATCGTCGAACTCGACGTGACCGGTGACCTTGGGCAGGACGTACGCATCCGGCTTGTCCTTCACCTCCGGTTCGACATCGAGTACCTCGAAGATCCGCTCACCGGCGACCATCGCCGATTGCATCGTGCTGTACTGCTGGCTGAGATCGCGGATTGGCGAGAAGAATCGGTCGATCAGCGCGACAAAGAGGACCAGGGCGCCGATCGACATCGTCTCGTTGAAGACAAGCCGACCACCGAAATAGACAACGAGAGCAACCGAAATCGACGACATCAGGCTGACTGTGGGAAACAGGATCGAGGAGTATTTCGCGGCATTGATCGAGGCGTCGAGATTGTCCCTATTGATTTTGCGGAACCAGGACATATTAACCGGTTCCCTGGTGTATGCCTGGACCACGCGCATCCCATCGATGCTTTCGGCCAGGTTGGCATTGACGATGCTCATCGTGCGCCGGGTCACCCGGTATGCCGCTTTTGCGGATCGCTGCCAGTAACGCATGATGAAGATCATCAACGGCATCACCGTGAATGCCAGCAACGCCATCTTCCAGTTCGCGATCAGCATGATGATCACGATTCCGAGGAGCACCAACACGTTGCTGATGATGCCAAGCACCGTGTCCGTGAACAACTGCTGGATCACGGCGACATCGTTCTGGATCCTGGTCATCACCGAGCCGACGCCACGACGATCGATGTAGCCGATGCTCAGCCCCTGCAAGTGGCGGAACATCCGGTTCCTGATATCCAGCACCACGCGGTTCCCGAGCCACTGGGCGTTGTAATACTGGCCCCACATGAAGAGGAACCGCAGCAGCACGATCACCACGAAGACCGCTCCGATGATGTTGATCATCCGCATGCGCTGCTCGTTGGCCGCCTCGTCGATTACTTCGGCGAACAGCAGTGGCAGGGCGAGATCGGCCCCCGTGGCGAGCACCACGAACAGCGTCACCATCCAGAGCCGGTACTTGTAGGGAATGAGGAACCCGAGGAGCCGGCGCGCAATCCGGCTGTCATACGCCTTGCCGAGAATCAGGTCGTCCTGTTGATGGCGGATCATGCCCATGGGGACACCGCCTTGCCGGTCACGCCCGATGGTTCGGGAACTGCCTCATCGGGAGGCGGTTCGGATGACGGCGCAATCGACCGCTGGGCCTCCTCCTGGTCGCGCATCTGGAGGTCATAGAGTTCCCGGTAGAATCCGGACTCTTTGAGAAGATCGGTATGGGTTCCGCGTTGGGAGATCCGACCGTCTTCGAAAACGAGGATCTGGTCGGCATCGCGGACCGATGTCAACCGTTGGGCGATCACGAACGTCGTCCGGTTGGCCATCAGCGCGCGCAGGGCTGACTGGATCTCGTGTTCGGTGTCGCTGTCCACGTTCGCCGTCGAATCGTCCATGATCAGGATCCGGGGATCGATCAGCAAACCTCGCGCGATCGCCAGGCGCTGCTTCTGGCCCCCGGACAGGGTGACCCCGCGTTCGCCGATCACGGTATCGTACCCCTCCGTCATGCGCAGGATGAAGTCATGGGCCCTGGCTGCCTTCGCTGCCGCCACTACCTGCTCCAGTGTCGCATTGGGACTGCCATATGAAATGTTCTCGCGAACCGTCATCGAGAAGAGGAATGTTTCCTGCATGATCGTCCCGATGTTCTCGCGAAGACTGTCGAGGGTGAACTCCCGAATGTCCTGGCCGTCGATCCGCACTGCGCCTTCAGACGGGTCATAGAATCGCGGAATCAGGCTCACCACCGAGCTCTTGCCAGAGCCGGTCGGTCCGACGAGCGCGACCATTTCACCCGGCACGGCTTTGAACGCAATGTCGTGCAGGGTTTCTGCCCGCGCACTGCTGTACCGGAAATTGACATGGTCGAAGGTGACGACACCGGTCATGCCAGTAACCGGTTTCGCATTGGGCAGATTGGCGATCCTCGGCCTGGTGTCGAGAATCTCAAAAATGCGTTCCGCGGAGGCAATCGCTTTGGCCATGTGGTTGACGATCATGCCGAGCCACCGGATCGGCTCCTGCAGCATCGAGGTATACCGTTCAAAGGCAACCAGCGTACCAATCGAAATCTGGCCCGTCAGCACCATCCAGCCGCCCACCCAAACCACCCCGGCAACGCTGAGGGAATTGAGCGTGAGCGTCATCGGATAGCTGATCGCCCACCGATTGGCGGCCCGCATATTGTGATCGAAGAGGGATTCGAGCTCAGCCTCGAATCGCTCGGATTCCTGCGATTCCTGGGCATAGGCGCGCACCACCCGGCCACCCGCCACGTTTTCCTGGAGCACAGTGGTCATCACGCCGAATTGCTGCTGTACCTTGAGGAACATGGGGCGAATAGACATGCTGAACCTCACCCCCCACCAGGCCAGGAACGGCGTGGTCGACAGCGCAATCAGCGCCAGCAACCAGTTTTCACGGAACAGGATGATCGCAATTACCACCACCATGACAATGGTTTGGACCACTGCCCGCATCGAGAACTGGAGCATGCCGCGGATGTTGTTGATGTCATCGGTAGCCCGGGACATCAACTGACCGGTTTGGGCGCGATCGTAAAACTGGAACGGCAGTTCCTGGAACTTGGCATACAACGCGTTTCGGAGATCGTTGCCAACCTGTTCGGCGAGCACATGGGTGCCATAAGTCCGGATGAACGTGAACACTGACTGAAATACCGCAAGCACAACAATGAGGACCGCTGCACGCCACAGGTAGGTCAGGTCACGATCGACGATACCATTGTCAATCGCACGTCCGAGCACGATCGGGATCGCCAACTGCAATCCAAGCCCAATAAAGAGGGCGATGTAGACCCACACCACGCGCAGTTTGTACGGCTTGAGATAGCTGACTATTCGAATAAGTGTTTTCACAATTATAGCCTCGAATGTTGCCTGATCCCGGGATCTCGCTGCCGCTGAAAACGCAGGCAGGTTCCTTGCGGAATCACTACCAACGGTCTGTTGTGATCGCACCTCCCGGTGTCAAGGGAAAGGATTCGCACCCTCGCCAATTGGTTCGGTGCGACGGGGAACAGATCGAGGCTGCAGGTGCGGCAAACCCGCTCTCGTTCCGGTCAGCCATTCTACCCCACTCCCAATTCGTGGCAACCCCAGCCCGAGATCTCCAGGCCATGCTCACCGCATGAGTCCAGACGCCAGGCAAACGCGCGGCGACGTATCGACGGCTGGCGAACCGGGCGCCTGAGTAATTCGTGCAAACGTCCCCCACCGGCGAATGCGTCACCCTGACGATGCGCCGCCGCGTACACGAGCGCACGATGAACGCAGCAGGGAGGAGCAGGCAGCGGTTGCCAATCCATACCGGAACTGCTCCGGCCGGTTCTCCTGCCGTCGTTCGCGCCATCAATGGTTCCCGGAAAGGCATCCAGCCAGGAATCCCTGTCTCCCGGAAATGGCGATCGTGCAGGGCGAGGTTGCCCGCGGCAATACGCCCCGGTCGTGTGGGAAGCGTGGGTGGTGGCCGTTGTCCCCCGGGGCAACAGGATGGACGCGAGGGAACACCGTGATTCCCCGGTCCGCACCGGCTCGACCAGGAAAGGAGATCTCGTTGCTTTCGGGTCCCTACGTCACTCGCCGTCGCGTCGCAGATGCGCCCGGGATGTCCACGATGGACATCCCGCAGCCGGAAGGCAGACCCATGCTCCCGTTGCTCTCATCGTCGGTGATCGTTTGTCCCAACCCCTTCAACGTGATCAGGTACCTCGTCGCCCTGCTGGCGGCTGGAATCGGAGGCATCGCATGAACTCACCTCGCCGCAATCGCCGCATTACCCGCTTCCCTGTTGTGCTCGTGGCCTTGCTGGCCATCCTCGGCAGCCTGGCGCCAACGGCGTCGGCCCAAACCAACCCGGGCGCTGTCCTGGCAACCCAATTCTTCAGCAGCATCACTGGCGAGGAGGCCGGCTACCTGACCAGCACCGACGCCGTGCTCTACACCCCGGAGGGCGATTATGTCGGCCGCGCCGGGCTCGGCACGTTCGGGGACGACCTGGCGGCCTCGTTCGCGCATCTGGAGTTTTCCAAT
Source organism: uncultured Chloroflexia bacterium (assembly GCA_963763125.1). GTDB lineage: Bacteria > Chloroflexota > Chloroflexia > Thermomicrobiales > UBA6265 > JACCYX01. The sequence continues at coordinate 1,825,938 of CAVXMV010000005.1, read as the reverse complement.
CAGGTGGCCGCGCAGGCCGGCGAGTTGGTGATCGTCTCGCTCACGATCACCGGCGTCAACACCGGCAGCTACCACGGCCTTGCCGCCAACTGCGCCGGGATCTCAGTCCCCGCCGTCGCCGTGCTGCGGGTGACCGAGCAGCAGATCGTCACCGAGCTATTCCACATGGGACCGGAGATGCCACAGGTGGCGGTCACGCAGGTAGACACCCGGACCCTGGTCACCGAGCAGCGGATCGACTACGACCGCGACCTGATCACCAGCCAGATTTCGGCCGTCAACCTGCTGGATCCGGGAGACCGCCCAGGCTGCGCCGAGCACGTCGTGACCGTGGATCAGGGCGCGGACGACGAACTGCCTCCAACGAGCCCGCTGCCGCCGGCCTTCGAGGATCCGTACTAGGTCCAGGGTCACCGACGCGATGGCGGCCTGGCGCCGCCATCGCGTCCGTTGAGCCACGTCATGTCCGCCCACCCGACCGTGAGACCTGCCGCCCATCCTTGACCACGCCCAGCTCTGCGCGAATCCCCGGCACGCTCCAGCGGCTCCCGGGCAAGGTCGTCATCGGGGCCGCCGCGAGCGTCCATGCCGCGGTGGCCCCGATGTGCATGACGATCGGCCCGAGACGGTCAAACCAGGTGGTGCCGGACGGCATGGGCCACCGCCGCGGTTCGGGAACCGAGGTCGAGCTTGGCGAGGATGTTGCTCACGTGGTTCGCGGCGGTGCGAGTGCTGATGAAGAGCGCCTCGGCGATCTCCGGGTTGGTCTTGCCGTCGGCCAGCAGTACGAGCACCTCCCGCTCGCGGGGGGAGAGGGTCGTCTCGACGGCGCTGATGATCCCTGCAGCAGCCGGTTCCATCGCCGCCGGCTCCAGCAGACGCGCGATCTCCGCATCGATCTGCCGCGGCGACATGCGCAGCCCACGCTCCCGGGCCGCGGCGAACGCCGTCTCGCCAAGGGCGTGGCGGGCGCGCTCGAGCCCCCGGTTGGCGAGGCTCACCTCCGGCTCGTAGATAGCAACCGGATGGTTGGCCGCAGTGAACAAGCGAACGGCCGCCTCGTGATCGCCGCGCAGGCTGGCAAGTGCCCCAGCGGCGGCGCGGTGAAGCGATCGATGGTGCTGATACCCGAGATGATCCGGAGTGAGATGCTGGCGGAGCAGGGCGGTCGCTTCCTCCTGATCGCCCTGTTCGCAGGCGACCATGACGAGGTAGGTGAGCGCCCAAAGCGGCGTGAAGGAATCACCGAGCGCGATCCCTGCCTGCCGCGCCGCCTCCAGACGCCCCCGCGCCAGGGCCAGGTCACCCGTCCCGAGGGCGATCACACCGAAGTGGTAGCCGCACATCACTGCGTCCCAGTCGGAACCCGCCTGACCATACAAATCCCGGGCCGTGGCGAAGTACGCATCGCCCTTCGCAAAGTCGCCACGATCCTCGGCCCGCATCGCGATGTTGTAGGCGGCGTCGGCACGCTGGAGTACCGTTCCCGCCTCCCTGGCAAGGGCGGCGGACTGGGCGATAAGAGCGTCGGCCTCCGGGTCGTCGGTGGCGTGAGCGAGGACCGACATCGCGAGCAGTGCGTCGAGGTGCGCCCCGGTCACCGCGTCCGGCACAAGGTCGAGCGCTCGGCGAAACCACGTCACCCCCTCGATTTCGAATCCACCGAAATTCCAGTAGAACTCGAGCGCGGATACCAGCTGCATCAGGCGTTCGCCCTGGCCGGAGCCTCCCAGCCAGCCGAGAGCGGCGAAAAGATTGGCGTGGTCCGCCACCAGGACGTCGATCGCGAGCGCGTGCTGGAGCATGTCCGGTCCTTCGCGAGTACCGGCGGCAAACGCAAGGCACCATGCCGCGTGGGCATCGCGCACCGCAGTGTCCTCGCCACTCGTCGCGAGCCGTTCCGCGGCGAATACCCGGATCGTCTCCAGCATCCGGTACCGGGTCGTCCCGTCCGGCATCGGCATTGCCTGGACCAGGTTGTGCTCGACCAGCGCTCCAACCCCGCCCAACACATCGACAATCGGCCCGGCCGGAGGGCCACACACCGCCTCCGCCGCGGCCAGGGTGAAGCCCCCCTGGAACACACCGAGTTGCCGGAAGAGGCGCTGCTGCTCGTCCGGGAGCAAGTCGTAGCTCCAGGCGATGGTGGCTTGGAGTGATTGCTGGCGGGCGGGCGCGTCGCGGGGGCCACCGGTGAGCAGGTCGGAATGACTTTCCAACCGCGCCTGCACGTCAGCGGGAGAGAGTACCGATATCCGCGCCGCGGCCAGCTCGATCGCAAGGGGCAGGCCGTCGAGGTACCGGCAGATGGCGGCAACGGATTCCCGGGTGCGGTCGTCGGGGTCGAAGTCCGGGCGCACCGCCCGGGCTCGCTCGACAAAGAGCGTTTCCGATGGCATCTCGCCCACATCCCCGTCTTCCGGCACCGAGAGCGGTGCGACCGGGTAGCGCTGCTCACGCCGCAGATGGAGCGGCACGCGGCTGGTGACAAGGACGGTGAGCCGGGAGCAGCTGGCGAGCATCTCGCCGAGCCAGGCGGGGCTGGGATCGAGCACGTGCTCGAAGTTGTCGAGGTACAGGAGCAGGTGGCGGGGCCTGAGCGCAGTGATGAGGGCATCCGGCGTTTCACGGTCGGTCAGGCCGGAGGCGCGAGCGACGGCCTGAAATACCTGGCTGGCATCCTGCAGCGGCGCCAGGGAAACGGTCACCACGCCGTCGGCGTAGTCGCTCCCGATCACGGTCACGACCGCTTCGGCGAGCCGTGTTTTTCCCACCCCGCCAGGGCCGGTCAGGGTCAACAGTCGCGCCTGGCCGGAATCGAGCAGCGCGCGGATCCGGACAACATCATCGTCCCTCCCGAGCAGGGATGTCGTGCCGGCGAGCGAATGGATGGACGAATCGGTGGTCCCGGTCATGGCTGACCCACCTACAAGCAAAATCGTGCGGACCCGCTCCCATCCTGCGCTCCGGAACCCACCACGTCAAGCGCCGGATTGCCTCGCTGCGCGACCTGACCACCTGAATGGGGCCTCTCATGACCGATACCCGGCCCGCCGGTCGCACCCGCTAGAACCCCGCCGCCTTGTCGCAGACGTTCAACAGCGGCTCACCCGCCACGAACCGCCGGACATTCTCATAGGTAATCTCGAACTCCCGGTTGCGCGTGACCGGAGATTTGGGCGCGCAATGCGGGGTTATCACCAGGTTGGGGGTGTCCCACAGGAAGTGATCCGGCGGCAGCGGTTCCTCGGCGAACACGTCCAGCCCGGCTCCGGCCAGGGTACCGTCGCGCAGGCGGGCAGCCAGCGCGGCCTCATCGATGATACGCCCGCGAGAAATGCCGATCACCATCGCGCCCGGCTTCATCTTCGCAATTCGGCCCGCATCCAGCAGGTTGTCCGTTTCCGGCGTATACGGCACCGCCACCATCACCACATCGGCCGATTCCAGCTCGGTATCCAGGTGCTCCATCGGGAGCACCGTGAGGTCACCCGTGGTCTCCTCCGGCGCCATCAGGTCCAGTCCAACCACCTGCATGTCGAACGCCAGGGCGCGGCGGGCGATCGCCCGGCCGATGTTGCCCATGCCGAGAATCAGCATGCGCTTGCCATACAGGGAGTCCATCGGGATATCCCGGCCATAGGAGCGATAGACGTGCTCGGTCTGGTCGTGCGCGAACCCGGAGAGATTCCGACCCAGCGATAGCAGGAGCGCAAAGCCATGTTCGGCCACGAAAGGCGCGTGCGCCCCTCGCGTGTTGGTAACCACGACGTCGCTCGCAACCAACTCGGGAATGGCGACGATTGTCTCGATCCCGGCGCCGGTCGAATGGACCCAGCGCAGCCGTTCACCGGCCCGGGCATACACATCCGCCGGAATCCGCCCGATAAAGGCGTCGGCGTCCGGCATCCCGTCCGGCTCCTGCGCAACGGGAGCGAAGACCACATCCCGGAAACATCGCCCGCATCTCCGCCACCCGGGCGTCGTCGATTTCTCTACCTAGCACAATCTGCACGAAAATCTGATCCTTCACGAATGTCGACCGGCAATGCGCCGTCATCATACCGGCATTGCCTCACCGTGGGCAATGATTTCCAGACCTACCGCAGTGATTTCCGAGTAGGCGCTCCCTAAGGGATGTTATTTGCCCGGCGAGAGCCGGTGGTGGACTAAAGTGGCTGGCTACACAAGAGCCGTTATTTCTTGTACTCCAAGTCGCTGGAGATAACGTGAAAAGTTGCAATGCAGTCAACGCCCGCACCATGTTAACGACGATGTCCGTTGCTATTGCACTCTCCAGTCGTGGGTGAAAAACCAACGGCTACAACTCTACAAGGGCTCGATGTGGCTGGTGAAACGGGTCAATATCCAGATTGGTAGTACCTAAGTAACCAAGCCCCTCAAGACCTGGAATGGCAGTGCCCGGCTGGCCGTCAAGGCAACTCTTAAGTCTCCACAGAGAGAGCTTAAACCATAGCCAGGATGGGTCCACAGCAAAGTCACTCGTGCAATCGTGGGGGAGAGTCTTGTTTCAAGCGTTTGGTCAGGAGCGAATAAGGTCCGTCCTGACCAGTATGTGTACACCAACTCGCCTTCAATGAGCTCGGTCAGGATTTGGTTGAGGAGAATCAAACAGGGGGTAATCTACCGGCAACTTCGCGGCAGCACGGAAGTTGATCCCGGACGAACTGATGGTGGCTGGTCCGGTCGATTTCGTCCGCGAGCGATCGCGCGAACCCGTGGACATCGGGGTGACGCACGTCTTCCTCAACTGCCTCGGTCCCGACGCCGCGCTCGAATCACTCGAAGCCACCCCTGGCCGCGATTTCATGTGCAGTCAGTAGCTTTGGAGGATGAAGTATGGCCATTCGTCAGGTGATCACGATCCAGGCCGCGCCTGGCAAGTCAGCCGATTTCGCGAACGCCTTCAGGGCTGTCCAGGCGATGGCCACCCAGGACGAAGGCTGTGAGCAATATGAATTGTTTTACAGCGCTGACACTCCGGAACGGTTCGTGCTTCTGGAGCGATGGGCCAATCAGAGCCTCCTCGACAGGAATATGGAAGCGGAGCGCAGCCGCGACCCCGCAACCATCAACGCACTCATGACCCTCATGGCGCCCGGCACCAGCCCGCAAATCGCGCGCTTCGAGACCGACTAGAGGCTGTTACGCACTTTGGGGGGCCCCGATGGCCGCCAGTCAGGAACCCTGGCCGGTTCGAGACTCACGGTATGTCTCCAACCTGTCTGCCAGTTCCCTCGGGCGGCTGAGGGCAGGACAGTGGCCACTGTCGATCTCGTCAGGGGTGATTCCCAGGCGTTCACGAACGACTCGTCGACTCCATTGGGGCGGAAACATCCGGTCTTTACGGCACAGCAGGTATCTCGTCGGCACATCTGGCCAGGTCTCGAGGGGCCACGGTTCCTGCGCCGGGGTGCTGGACTGGCGCCGACTTTTGGACAACGCCTCGGCGGCCAGGTCTTGCGGAACGTCATGATAGAAGACGGCAGCATCGCTGCTGTCCTCCTGCTCTTCCTGCTGGTAACCCGTATTGGCGAACATCTCATGGGCCGATTCGCCCGGCAACGGAACCATTCCCGCCACCAGCACGAGGAGATCCACTGGCGTCCGGGCACAAACGAGCGGCGCGGTATAGCCCCCGAACGAATGCGCAACTACCACGAGTTCGGTGCGATCGCCTATCGCGTTGACGACGGTGTCGGTGTATTCCGCTAGCCCCGCCGAATCGTCATCGCATGGCAAATCCACGGCTACCACGTCGTGACCCCGTTGGCGAAGCTCGGCCTCCACCAGATACCAATACCAGCCAACGTCACCGGCGCCGTGGATCAAGACATAGGTAGCCATCGCTATCGATCCTCCTGATTGCCACGAAATCGCAACATGCCGTGGTCGAATGTGCGTCGCCCCATCGAGCTGACGACGGCACTGGAGTCTACGTGGTATCCAGCGTCGGGTACTTCTCGAATCTTGCGGCCACAAATGTACAGGCTCGGATCGACTCGCCGTCGTCGGCCAGAATGTTTTGGCAATCTGAACGTACAGGCTTGACAACGAGGAACAATCATGAGAACATGCGTTCGTACAGGGAAATAGAACATCGGTTCTCTTCCCTGAGGCGATGGTCCAGACCGTCGACAGTCCGGATCATCGCCGTCAACGTACAGCTTATAGATACCCGGGATGCCGGGTTCGATACCCATCGAAAGGACGTTACGAACATGGAAGCAGTCGTGATCAATGCCATCATCGGTTTCTGGCTCGTGCTCTTTGGCGCGATGGCGATCTTCCCCTTCGTGATCGAGAGCAAGCCGTCGCGGCGCACTCCGATCGAGATCGCCGATGACCAGATCATCAGCATCCAGCCTGTCGCGATGCCACAGTCGACCCGGAACGCGCCAACCCACCTCGGGATGCCGACCAACCTCCCGGATCATCGCGAAGCCGCCTGAACGCTCCTCCGCCCCTGGTCCAGTCACAGACTGGCCCGGGGGCGCTTGTTTTGGGCCACGGACCAGTGCATGCTTGCGAACCAACAGGAAGGGTCAACCGCGAAAGGATGAGCTGGAAATGTGTGGACGCTATGCCTTTTACGAACATCAGGAGCTCAGCGAGCGCCTCACCAATGTCTCGCTCGACAGCAATTTTCTCGACCAGTTTCGTCCAACCTGGAACGCCGCGCCGAGCCAGACCCTGCCGGTCATCATCGAGGATCACGGTACCGTCGAAGTACGGGGCATGAGCTGGGGACTGATTCCGAAATGGACGAAACCAGGCGAACGGCCCAAGGTGGCGCCGATCAATGCCCGCTCGGAAACGCTCACCGAGAAACCAATGTTCCGCTCGCTGGTCAAATACCGCCGCTGCGTCGTGCCGGCCAACGGCTTCTATGAATGGAAACGAACCGCCGACGGCAAGCAACCGTATTACATCGAACCGGCAACAGGCCAGCTCATGCTCTTCGCCGGTCTGTTCGACGAGGCCAAACAGGTCAGCGGCGACCCGCTCGAGTCCTTCTCGATCATCACCACTGAAGCCAATCAAGCGATGTCGGAGCTTCACGACCGGATGCCAGTCATTCTCGGCGACGACGACCTCGAAGCCTGGCTGGACCGTGACCTCACCGAGTTTGCGCCCCTCGAACACCTGATGCAACCGGCTCCCAACAACGCGATCGAGATTCATCCAGTCAGCAAGGATGTCAACAACACGCGGCACAACGGGCCCGACCTGATCGAGCCAATTGACGATCCATCTGACACCTGACGATCAGCTACATTCGACAAATCGACAAAAATGACGTAAAAATCGCCACGAGACGTGCATCTTAGGCTAAACTCCACGTACGTACGGGGAAAATTGTGGCGACTCCGGTCGTTCACAAAAATGGCCTATCGATCAATCGGGATTGGTCGAGTGTCAGGGACTTGATCTGCGGTTTCGCCGGTCACACGCATGGGAGGTCATCATGGCAACAGAAGCATATTGTGTGAAATGTCGCGAGAAGCGGGAGATGAAGGACGAGGAAGAAGTGACCATGAAGAATGGCCGCCCTGCCGTCCAGGGGTTGTGCCCGGTCTGCGGCACCAAGCTTTTCCGCATCAAGAGCACCAAGAAGGCCGATTAGCCCAACCTTCCGGCTTCTCGCTTATCACGCAAACATCCCCTCGGTCCGGATTGCTCCGGACCGAGGGGATGTTTGCGTCAGTGTCGATGGCCGAGCATGGAACTACTGGCAGGCCCAGTGATTGCGCATGCCGTTGGCCCACATCCAGCCGGCCGCATCGGCGTTGGAATAGGGATCGAAGATGTTCTCGCCGCGCTTGCCGTTCGGGGTGGTGGCGAAGGTCGAGGGCCGGAACTGGAACAGGCCGCTGGTGCCGCTCGCCGGATTGACGATGTTCGGATCGAGCAGGGATTCGCAGCGTGCCACCCGGAGCATGTCTGCGCGTGGCTGGCCCCAGCGATCGGCGGCGGCGTAAATGATCGCAATCATCTCAGCATCTCGACCGCTCGACGGTCCCGGATCAGGGATTTCTCCGACATTGGCGAGGTAGTCCGCATGCACCCATCCCGAGACATGCGCCCATTTCGCGGGCAGGAAGCCATTCTGGGCGCCGCCGGTGATCGTGATCTTGGTGCCCGGCGGCAAGACCCAGACGATCGATGACGACGTATTCGGCTGGCTGCGCATGTTCACCGCGACACGGGTCACCTTCTCGCCAGTCGTCGTGCCGCTGCCGGGTTCTTCCGGTTCTGGTTCGGGATCGTTCCCGGAGCCGAGGTAATCGGTCGATGACCATCCCTTGGTCCCGTTGTATCGAACCGGCGAAAAGCCGTTCCGGGCCTCGCCCATCAACTCCACACTGGCGCCGTTCGGGATGATCAGCGTGACACCATAGCTCGTGCCCGGTCCCGTCCGCATATTGAGACGCGAGGTGGTTACTGCGCTACCGGTAACCGTGTTCCCAACCGACGTCCCGCTTCCAGGATCGGTTGGCTCCGGCGTTGGCTCGCTGCCAGAACCGAGATAGTCGGAAGACGACCAGCCCTTGGATCCGTTGTAGCGGACCGGCGAGAAGCCGTTCTGGGCACTGCCCATGAGTTCGACATTCGCGCCGCTCGGGATGATCAGGGTGACACCGTAACTAGTGCCTGGTCCGGTTCGCATGTTCAGCCGTGAGGTTGTGACGGCGCTGCCAGTGACGGTGTTGCCAACAGCTGTGCCAGTTCCGGGATCGGATGGTTCGGGCTCGGGTTCAGGTTCCGTGCCGGAGCCGCCGGATTCGCTGAGGAATTGCGACGATGCCCAGCCAGTGTTGCCGTTGTATGAGATCCCGGAAAACCCGTTCGACGTCTCGCCGGTCAATGTGACGGCGGCTCCGGCCGGAAGCACGAGGATCACCCCGTCGGAGGTGCTCGGACCGCTGCGCATGTTGAGGCGGCCATCGACCACGTAGCGGGTTCCGGTCGGTCCGGCCTCGCTGCCACTGTCGCCATCGTCGCTGCCACCACCGGTGGTCAGGTAATCGGCGGAGGCGTACCCGCTCGATCCATCGTAATCAACCGGCAGGTAGCCAAATTGGGCGTCGCCGGTGACCTCGACCGTTGCCCCGCTCGGAATCACGAGGATGACATCGAACGACGTACCGGGACCGGTCCGCAGGTTGAGCGTCGAGGTCGTGCTGTAGCTCGCGGCGCTCGCCGGTTCGGCGACGGCAGCCAGGCCGCTGAAAACGACCGCCAGCATCGCCGCGACCATCACGGCACGCTGCAGGCTGCGAATGCGCCATCGCCCGTCGCGAGGTGTCGCTGCATTGGTTTGAGACATGGTTAGGAGTTCCTCCCCGGAACAGCCTGGAGCAGGCAATCGCCTGCGGAGTGCGCGTCGCTTTTCAACGACTGCAGCAAATCCGGATTCCAGAATGGTGCTGAATGGCAGGTTCGTTTGGCCCCGTCGATCGTCCCTCATGCGATCGCGGATCTGGCGAGCCTCATCGTGATCCGGAACATTCCTCCGTCCGGAGCGCGATATGGCAAGGTCGCCAAAGACGTGCAAATCTCTGCTTCAGATCCTCCGCTCACCCATCCACCAGCCATGGACGATGGGGCGAGCACAGGCTCGAAAGACCATGTATCCCACACTCGTTTGGACAGTGTCAACGGGGCACCGATCGATCCAGGACGCATGTGAAAATCATCTGAAAAGGCTGTGAGTACGCATTTCCGCGTTCGTTCGCCGAACGTTCACCATTCCTGATAATGCAATCGACGGTCAGAATCGATCGAAGAATGTTCAGTTCAATCGGGCACAAAACGATGGCTCCGGAGAAGTTCTCCGGAGCCGTCGTGCGTGTTTCAGTGATTTCGCCCTGAGTCAGCCTACTGGCAGGCCCAGTGGTGACGCATGCCGTTGGCCCACATCCAGCCGGCCGCGTCGGCGTTCGACCACGGATCGAAGATGTTCTCGCCACGCTTGCCGTTCGGGGTGAAGGCGAAGGTCGAGGGCCGGAACTGGAACAGGCCGCTGGTGCCGCTCGCCGGATTGACGATGTTCGGATCGAGATGGGATTCACACCGCGCCACCCGGAGCATGTCGGCCCGGGATTGACCCCACTTGTCGGCCGCCTGGTAGATGATGCTGATCATCTCCGCATCGCGCGCACTCGTGGGACCGGGATCGACGAACGTCTCCGGCTGGTACATCAGCGAAGAATCGAGCCATCCGGAATAGCCAGCCCACCGCGAGGGCACCCAGGTTCCCTGGGGAGCACCTGTGATATCCACCAGCGTGCCGGGCGGCACCTGCACCACCCTCGTTGGGCCGCCAGGGGTGGTGTACATCGGGATCGAACGCGATGGCGTGATCATCTGGTCGACGATCTGGTATCCCCAGCCAGGCGTCAGGTTGCCCGGAAGGCACCCAGCCCTTGGCGGCGTTGTAGCGAACCGGGGTCCAGCCGTTCACCGGACTCCCCATGATTTCGACTTTCCATCCACTGGTGAGGGTCTGGATGTGCCCGTAGCTGGTGGCTGGTCCGCGACGCAGCGAAACCGACGCGTTCATCGTTGCCTTGCCAATCGCCTGGTTGCCGATCGCGCGGCACATTGGGATCACCCGGGTTGGTGCCGCCGATCTCGAGATACTGCTCGGAGGCCCATCCATCCGTTCCCTGATAGCGAATTGGCCGGAAACCGTTCTGGGCCGCCCCGAGCAGGTCTGACCTGCTCGCCGTTGGCGAGACCGCGAATGACGGGATAGGTGGTGCCGGGGCCGCTGCGCATGTTCAGCGTGCCGGTCACGGAAACCACGGCGGTGCCAATCACGCCACCAGGCGGAATCGTCGGTACCGGGGTGACCGGCGTGGAGGTCGGGGTCGGCGTGACTGGTGTGGCGGTCGCCGTCGCGGTTGGTGTCGGTGTCACCGGTGTCGCAGTCGGAGTTGTGGTTGGGGTCGGTGTCACCAGCGTGCCAACGGTCAGGTATTGCTCGGAAACCCAGCCCTTGGTGCCCTGGTACCGGATCGGGCGGAAGCCATTCTGGACCGCGCCGAGGAGATCGACGCGTGTGCCGCTATTGAGGACACCGATCACGCCAAACGACGTACCCGGGCCGCTTCGGAAATTGAGCCGCGCGACGTTCACGGTGCCGGTTCCAATGACCGTATCGCCAGGCGTTGCCGTGGCCGTTGGCGAAACAGGGGTAGCTGTCGGGGTCACCGGGGTGGCTGTCGGAGTCACGGGCGTGGCCGTCGGGGTACTTCCAGCGCCGATGCGCAGGTAGGTGGTCGAGGCCCAGCCCTTTGTTCCCTGATAACGGACCGGAAGGAATCCGTTCTGCGCGGCACCCATCACATCGACGGTGGCGCCACTCGGGAGCGACCGGATCACACCGAAACTCGCACCAGGTCCGCTCCGCAGATTCAGCGACAGACCGACCGTCGTGACCGTCGCGGAACCGATCACCGTATCACCGGGTGTCGAGGGCGTTGTTGGCGTCGGCGTGACCGGAGTGGCAGTTGGCGTTGCAGTCGTACCAACGCGCAGGTAATCGGCGGAGGCCCAGCCTGTGTGCCCTGGTAGCGAACCGGGCGGAATCCGTTCTCGGCTTCGCCCATTAGCTCGACCTGGGCTCCGCTCGGAATCGAGCGAACCACTCCGAAACTGGTACCCGGCCCGCTTCGCATATTCAGCGACAGGCCGACCGTGGTGACCGTCGCCGTTCCTATCGGGGTCGTCCCAATCGCCAGGGCACTCACCCTGGCATCCTCGGATGTGGCCTCAGGAGCCACTGTTGATTCGGTTGCCGTGGCGTCTGGTGTGACGGTTGGTTCGGTAGCGGCTGGCGTCTCTGGTTCCGGTGTTACGGTTGGTTCGGTGGCAACCGGCGTCTCCGGCTCCGGTGTGGACTCCGTCACTCCGACTTCGGTGCCCAGGAATTCGGCGGCGACCCAGCCGGTCAGGTCATCCCACGTGATCTTCGCGTAGCTGCCTGAAAGCTCGCCCAACAGCTCCACGGCGCTGCCCTCGGGCATCACCGCAACCACGTCGTACGAGGTGGCGGGTCCGCCCCGAAGGTTCAATTGGCCGTCGATGACGTAGCGCGTCCCAGTGGGACCGGTGACGCTGTCGAGGTCCCTTCGCCACCATCGCTGCCACTGGTTGTGAGGTAGTCTGCCGAGACGAACCCGCTCACACCGTCATAGGTGACGGGCAGGAAGCCATTCTGGGCGTCGCCGGTCACCTCAACCGTGGCGCCCTCGGGAATCTCCAGCAAGACCTCCGACATGATGTCCGGCTCGGCGCGCAGATTGACGCTGGAAGTTGTCTGGTGCCCGACGGCGGCAACTGCTGCCGGCAGTGAACCAAGCGAGCCGAGAATGGTGGCGATCACCGTCCCCAGGATCAGGAGGCGTTGCCAATGACGCAATGTCGCGTTGGTTGGTGATGAGTACATTGAGTGAGATTCCCTTCCCCCAGGGTGACGTCTGCATCGCGGCGAACGAGTCGCAATGAATGCTTCAGTCCAGGGCGCTAGATATACGAGGAGCGCAGCGCGAGCGTTTCAGCCAAAACGCCCATAAACAGGCTACGCCAATATGCAGTGAGGCTAGCCAAGGCTCACTGCAGCGGGTCAATCCGGAACGTTCGTCTGGCGCCACCGACATTCCATGGCGATCCAGTAGCGGGTGTCCACGACTTGAGTATGAACTTATCCCACACTACAGATTTCGATGTCAAACGACGATGACGATCGGGATGGTCATTTGCTTCGAGGGCGCCGGACCATCTTTTCCTTATAGTCATCATTCCCCTGTGATGACGTACAGGGTTTGGTAGTGACCGGTCTTGTGCCGGCCATCGCGCGAAGCGCCTTGTTTGTCATTCCGCAAGGAGTGCCACACGCGACTGAAGGCAGGGCAATTAACGCTTCGCAGCGGCCCATTGTTCGGGCGTGAAGCGCCGTCTCCTTCCCCCGCCCTGTCGCGTCACCCGCGATGTGAACGTGACCAGCCAGCCTCGACGAGCGAGCGGAGGTTCTGGAGGTGCCCATTCGCAGTGGGGAAGTCGACGGTGCCATCATCGCGGGCGATCGGCGATTCGAGGCTCACCGCGTGCCGATACCCGCGGTCGCGCAAGCCGTCGAACCAGCGGTCGAATGCGATGTTGCCCTCTCCCGGGTGAAGATATCGACGGCGGCCCGTGACCGGATCGACGATGCTGCCATCGAAATCCTTGACGTGGACATGGACACCGCATCGGCATCCCACAGCCAGTCCGCCGCGAACACATCGTCCAACTGGTCGTGCATGCCAAGGAACTCGGTGTCGAGCGCGACCTTCGCGCGGCTATCCGTATCCAGCACGCGATGAATCAATCCGAGCGGATCGTGGACCACGCATGGAATCGCCTCGACGGCAAGCATCACGTTGTGCTGATCGGCGATGTCGAGCAGGGTCGGCAACTCTTCGAGCTGCCCGTCGATCAGGGCATCGGCATCAGGCAATCCCCACAAATGAAGCACCACGCGATCGCCGCCGATCCTGGCCGTGAAGCGGCAGTTGTCATCGAACCGCTGGAAGGCGCGGTCGCGATTGGCGCCGCCGCTCGGCCACGAGGTCCGGGCCCGATCGATTTCTCACCGTGGGTGGCCGGAATCACCAGCCCACTCGCCGCGAGTTGATCGGCCACCTCATCGAGCCGGTCGTACCACGACTCGTAGATCATCATCTCGACGCCATCGACATCGAGCTGGGGAGCGATCTCGACGATCCGATGCTCGCTGATCGCCTGCGGGCCACGAGCGATCGCGCCCATCGAACAAAGCACCCGGGGCCGGGTACCGTTCCCGGTGAACGCCATTTCCGGGCTCGACGTTCCTTCAATGTCACGCACAATCACTGTAGTACACTCGAAATCATCGGGCAGTCGCATTCAGTCACTGCCGCTTCCCACCAAGGTCGTCCACCTGACGATTCCTGCATCACATCATCATGGAGATTTCACGCAATGGTTCGGATGGTTCAGTGCGTCAAATTGGGTAAGGAATTGCCGGGCCTGGAATCGCAACCATTTCCGGGCGAGCTTGGCGTGCGCATCTATGAGGGTGTTTCGCTCGGAAGCCTACGACCTCTGGCTTCCTCACATGACGACCATCATCAATCACTACGGCCTCAATCCGGCCGATCCGGAAACGCGCCGCATGTTGCGCACCGAAATGAACGACTTCTTCTTCGGTGGCGATACCCAAACAACCGGCGACCTCACACCGGAAGACGTCGCTTCCCCAAGCTAGCTGACATGTTAGGTGCGCAAGGCGACAAAGCGAACGATGCGCCACCGGGCTCATGGTGAATATGGACAAGCTGGCGGTTGGCAAGCGAATGGGAGCGAGGGCCGGATACACGGCGTCGGTGCTGGCGGGCCTGACCTTCGAGTTGCTCGGCGCCCTCATCATTTACCAGACGGCCGCAGACAGCAAACTCATCTGAACCCGAGCCCTGGGCAACGAGGATGTTCGCCGCGATGGGCACCTAATACGTGCCGTCATCGTCCTCATCGTCCTCGGCCAGGTCTTCGCGGGCCACGACATGCGCGGCGCGGCGCTCGGCCGTGGAGTGACCGGCGAGCAAATAGACCCCGGCCACGACGAGCGTGATCCCCACAGCGACGATGATTCCCATCAGCCAGTCATCGAGCGCAAATACGAGCGCGCCGCCGATTCCGAGACCAAGAAACGCTCCTGCACCCCAACCGATCGCCCGGCGCTGCGTCTGTTGCTGCTGGATGGTTGCCTTTGGCTGCTCGCTGGTCATCGTCACTCCTTTCCGCACACTATCCACTCTTCGATTTGTGGCGCATCAGGAACCAGACGGCAACCAGGCAGGCCGCGACAACCAGGCCAATCAGGATCGCAAAATCAAGCCCTATATCGGTCAGGAAAATCACTGCGCTGACACTGCCGAGGGTAAGTGCAAACACCAGGATGATCGACACGGCGTTCATCAGTCCCTGGGGTAATGCCGATGGAATCTCTTCCGATTCGTCAATGCGCATTGGTTGTGGTTCTTCCTCAGGAAGGGACGGGATGGTCATGCTCGTGCTCGCTTTCTCCAATTCCGCGGTCGAATGCGTTTCGCTGACTTGACCGTACCACGCCACTGTCGCCCACGCGACATTGTTCCGGCAATGATGTGCACGCTGTGGAGCCGTGGGTCCGGTTGGCGTATGGTTGCCGGGATGGTATTCGATGCCTCGCGCATCCCGACAGGAGAACACATCGGTGACACAGGAACAAAGGGCCGTCATTTGGGATGTCGATGGCACGCTGATCGATTCGAGCGATGCGCATTGGCAAAGTTGGCGGGTAATCTTCCAGCAGGAAGGCTACCCGGATATCGATCATGCCACACACCTCGCCTGGTTCGGGCGGCGCAATGAAGAAATCCTGCGGGACTATTTCGGTGAAGATGCGACTGACGAACACATCGCGGGGATCGCCGAACTGAAGGAAGCACACTACCGCGAGGGCCTGAAGCTGGGACCAACCCCGGTCCTTCCCGGCGTCAATGACTGGCTGACCCGGCTCGCGGCTGACGGCTGGAAACTTGGCATCGGCTCCTCGGCAGCCACCCGCAACCTGGAAATCATTCTCCCCCAGTCCGGATGGAGCGGAACATTCGGTGCAGTCGTGGCCCGTGAAGATGTGCGCAAAGGCAAACCCGATCCGGAAGTGTTCCTCACCGCCGCGGCCCGCCTTGGGGTCGATCCGGCCCGGGCCATCGTGGTCGAGGATGCAGCGGCCGGTGTGCTCGGCGCGCACCGGGCCGGAATGCGCACGATCGGCGTCGGCGCCCATCACGCCGATCTCGGGGCGATGATCTCGGTCCCCTCCCTGGACCAGTTGCCCGCTGATGCATTCGACACCCTCCTGGAGCAACAGCTGCTGGCTGCGCACTGATCCTCGACCGATCCAGCAGCACGCGGTTTGCAGGAATGTTGCATTCACTGGATCGTGTAGGGTTGCGCACCTTGTGTCCGCCCGTAGCCCCGGCAGCATGCGCGTCTTCGATCGACCTTTATGGGAATCGATCCAACGACACAGGCCCAGGACAATGTTGTCCTGGGCCTGTGTCGTTGCGACTATGTGACGATCAGTGCATTCTGCCAGATAACGCTTCCTTGCCGATCGCCTTGCCTAGGCGACCTTCATCACTCGCGTCACGTACAGTTGTCACCTTCATGCCAGTTCCCTTGCGGTAAACGAGGACGAGCACAATTCCGACAAGTGACACGGCCGCCGAGACCAGGCACGTTTCATCGTATCCGGTAAACGCCGCCTTTACGGCGTCGACTGGTTCAGCGTCGAGGTTGGCGCTGATCCTGGTCGCCAATACGGTCGACATCACCGCCACCCCGGCAGCCGAGGCGAATTGCCGCATCGTGCTGAAAAGCGACGACGCCTTTGCCGTGTCCTGGTGAGAAATGGACTCGAAGGTGGCGGTCTGGCTTGGCACCATGATCAGCGCCATCGCAATGCCAACCACGAACAACAACCCACGGAATGCCCAGAGTGACGAATCCGTCTCCAGGGTAGAGAACGCGAAAACGGCCGTGGCCAGGACCGCGAAGCCCACCGCCATCATCCGTCGTGCCCCGAACACCGCATAGATCCGGGCGCCGATCGGCATCACCAACATCATCCCGACAACCTGCGCCAGTGTCACCAGACCGGATTCCGTCGCACTCAGACCCATCAATTGCTGAAGCATCAGCGGCACCAGGACGAGGATGCCCATCAGGACGCCTGTGCTGATCAGTACCATCAGGTTACCGGCGGCGAAATTCCGGTCCTTCAGCAGTCGCAGGTCCAGCAACGGTTCGCGGACCCGCAACTCCACCAGGACGAAGACGGCCAGGAGCAACGCACCCCCCACCATCAGCAGCGTCGTGGGACCATCACTCCAGCCATGCGACGGGGTGCGCTCCAGACCAACCAGCAACATCGCCAGTCCGGCCCCCGCGAGGATGAATCCCGCCAGATCGAAGCGCGACGTGGTGTCTTCACGCTGATTGGGCACGAACAACAGGGTAAAGATCAGTCCGATAATCCCGATCGGCAGATTCAGGTAGAAGATCCAGCGCCATGAAAAGTTGTCCGTGAGCCAGCCACCGAGGATCGGCCCCATTGCCGGTTTTACTTACATCCCGGCCACCACCGATTCCGATGTGATCCGCCTCATCGAGGACTGCCAGCGTGCGATTGGTCCCGAGCGATGGCAGGATTACGCCGACCAGATGATCACGCCTGACCTGATGATGGATACCTGGCGCAACACAATAGCCCTCGCTGAGGAGGCAGACGTGATCTTCCGGATCTCATCGGAGCGGGCAGCCTGGATTCTCAACGCGATTTTCGTCGGCATCCTTCATTCATATGAGTCATGTGCATGAAGAAGGCGCGCTTTCACTGGAAGGCACAACTGACAGGGCAACCGAGGCGGTCGACTTCTTCCTGACCGGCATTGGCGCCTCGGACGCTCCGGCCACCTGAGTCGAACGTCGGCTGAACGCGTTGTTCACCAGATGGTCGTAGGGGAGGATTGAGCGGACACCCAAAGGAGACTGCCCAAAGGTTCCCTGCCCGCGTCTATCCTCCCTTGGTGGTACCGCGGCGTGGCGCCAAGAGGTGTAATGGGTAACATCACACATCACGGGAGGATAGACGCGGGCAAGATCGGGGCATGCGAACCTGTTTTTCGCGTCCCGCTAAGCGCACTGACGAAAGTTGTGGGCGTATGCTAGGGAGGTTCAAGGAGTATCACATGGCCTCCCCGCTGACGTCTGCGCGGCCGCGCCTGCTGCGGCTCACCAAGACCCCGATCCGTGTCCCCAGGTGCGGCACCGCGCCCACCTCCTGCTGGCCGTCCTCGCCCAGGGATCGCTCGCCGCGGCGGCGCGGGCGACCGGGGTCTCCGCGGCGGCGATCGGACGCTGGCGTGATCGCTTCCTGGCCGCGGGCCGGGCGGGGCTGCGCGATCGCGCCCGCCGCGGGCGACCGGGCCGGGTCGATGCGGCGGCGGATCAGCTCATCGACGAGGCGCTGGCCACGTCGCCGATGGACTACGGCTATCCGGTCGCCCTCTGGGGGCTGGTCGATCTGGCCGACTTGTTGGCGCGCCAGCGACAGATCCAGGTCGGCACCGAAGCCCTCTCGCGGCATTTGAAAAAGCGCGGCGATGTCTATCGCCGGCCCCGTCACGATCTGCGGGAACGCCAGAATGAGGATGCCATCGCCAGGGCCCGGCACACGCTGGAGAAGCTCCAAAAAAAGGGGCTCATCGCGCCGGATACCGCCTGCTCTATCTGGATGAATGCCATCTCCACACCCATCCCCAGCTGGCAAAGATGTGGCAACGACGGGGATCCCCGCACCGCGTTGGCGCCGCCGGGCGCGACAAGCGGTCACGCATCTGCGGCGCGCTCGACTACCGCTCGGGGACGCTGACGACGATGATCACCCGCCGCGCCTCGGCCCACGAGTTCGGGCACTTCCTGACCACGCTGGCCGGGCGGTGGCCGACGGACCAGCTCGTGCTGGTGATGGATAATGCCGCCTATCACAAGACGGCCGCGATCCGAAGCTGGTTTGCCAAACACGCCGAGCGCATCACCGTGCTCTGGCTGCCGACCTACAGTCCGCACCTCAATCTGCTCGAGCGGGTCTGGCGGTTCGTCAACGGCACGCTGGCCTGCCACCGCTTCTGGAACGACCGGACGCGCCTGATCCACGTCGCCAACCGGCTGCTGCACCTCGTGGAGGCGAGGTTCGCCGCCCCAACCTGGCCGCACCTGACCCTCCGTCACAACTTATGCCGGTCCGCTTAATCCGCCCCTACAAGGCGGCTGACGCACCGTGACTGGCGACCAGGGCGACCGGTGTTACGCTCCCTGTATCGCTGGCCGTACTTCCATGGCCCAATACCGGGCGTCCGGCCAATTGGCCGCGATCTCAATCGCCCGCTCCTCGGTTTCGCAATCGAGCACCAGAATGCCGCCAATGTGCTCCTTGGAGTCGACGAACGGGCCGTCCGTCACCAAGCGTTTTCCATCCCGTACGCGGACGGTCCTGGTGGTCGAGGGATGCCCCAGCGCCTCTCCACCAATCCATTCGCCAGATGCCGTGAGCTCCTCCATCCGTTTTCCTGCCTCGGCCATGACTTCGTTGCTCTCGTCCTCAGGCAGTGCTTCCCACTCAGCTGTGTTCTGGTAGATCATCAGGAGATATTTCACGCGTTCATTCTTTCTGGTTCAAGAGCCCGACCTGGGCGCCTCTCGGGAATGTGACGATCAGCGCCGAACGAATTCGACACTTCGTGCAACGCAACGCTACACGGGTTCCCTGACGCTGGCGGCCGCAATCATCCGTTCGCCGATGTCGCGCATCGCGGTCTTCAATGCCACGGGACCAAGCACCTCGACATCGAACGGCATGCCCCCGATGCGGGATGCCAGCCAATACGGGTTATCGGTGGTGCCATAGGCACGCGTGCGGGAAACATCGACACTCTCGAGAATAGCGATTGGGGGCGGCAGGAATTCCCTGGTCCGGTCCAGCGGCGCGTCGACGATCAACTCGTATTCCCCGCCGGTCCTCGTCATCGCGATCGAACGCATCACGGCATCCTCGATATCGAACGTCTCCGGGGGGTCGAAGGTGGCCGGCATGATGTCCATTCTCCGGATCCGGTCGATCCGGAACGTGCGTGCATCCTTGCGCAAATGGCACCAGCCGTGCATGTACCAGCGTCCCCCGTGGAACAGCACGCCATAGGGATCCACATCACGCGACGTTTGGTTCCCCTCCGAGCTGCCGTAGCGAATCCAGCAGCGTTGATGCCCGAGCGACGCCTGGATCAGCATCGCGAGGATTTCCGGCTGCGGAAACGAATCGGACTGCGGCCAGGGATTATTGGTCATCCGAAATCCGTCGCGGATCGTCCTGATCCGGGCCGTGAGTTCCTGCGGCATCGAGCGCTCGATCTTGGCCAACGCGCTGGCAACGGGCGCCGGCAAATCGGCCTTGCTGGAAACGCGGGTGGTGAGCAGGGCGACGGCAAGCCCGATCGCTTCCTCGGCGCTAAACATCAGGGGCGGCATGCGGTACCCGGGCCGAAGCCAGTAGCCGCCTATCCGGCCCGCGGTGGGCTCAACCGGAATGCCCATATCCTGCAGCGTGGCAACGTAGCGACGGATCGTGCGCGTCGTCACGCCCAGTGCGTCGGCCAGCTCGGGTCCACTCATCCCGGGACGATCCTGGAGCAGTTCGAGCAGTGCCAGGATCCGGCTCGCTGGCCGGGTCGCGTCCATCAGTACCACGGTAGTCTCCTATCATTTCGGCACGCGGATTTGCCTATCCAGGCTCGTCACCCGTATTCGAATCCGACCCCAAATCAGTCATTCTGAGCGCGAGCGAAGAATCCCTGTGCGCAGCGAAGCGATAGCACTCGACGGCGAAGCCGGCGGCCGAATTCATCCACGGTGAGAGCACGTCATCCAACATCCTCATGCGCTAATGCGCATCCGCTTCGCGGAGGGATTCTTCGGCTTCGCCTCAGAATGACGACGTGAGGGAAGTGGTCGATCCAGCCTTGGACACAAGACGAAGGCAACCATTCCACAACCTGAGCGTTGTATTGCGTCTCGATATCAAACTTCGCGCAACCTCGCTAATGCGGACTGATTCTGTCCTCACTACTCGATATTCTACGTCCATGGAACGGCGATTGGCAGTCTTTGGAAGAGGAAAGCAACATGCAGCAGGAACTCCAGGATCGCGGCGGCAAGACGGCATTGCTGGTGATCGACGTCCAGAACGACGTAGTAGCAGACGGCTTCGACAGCGATGTGGTGGTCGAGCGTATCAGCAAGGTCGTCGATGCAGCGCGTACGGCCAGCCTGCCGGTTATCTACGTGCAGCACGAAGACGACTACATGCAGCCCGGCACCGCAGGCTGGCAGATTCGCGCCGAAATTGCGCCGATCGAAGGCGAACCGATCGTCGCCAAGAGGTACCCGGATTCCTTCGTCGAAACCACGCTGGTCGAAACGCTCGCGGGGCTCGGTATTGGTCACCTGATCGTCGCCGGAGCGCAATCCGACGCCTGTGTCCGGGCCACCAGCCATCGCGCCTTGAGCGAAGGCTACGACGTGACGTTGATCAGCGATGCGCACACGACCTCGGAGCGAGAGTTCAATGGCACAACGATTTCGGCTGAGCAGAACGTGGCGCAGGTGAATGCCGCTGCCCCATGGATTCTCTACCCGAACACCACCTCGTCGCTGGCAACCCATGATGAGGTGATAGCGGGTTTCGGGAGGTCGTAACAAGGAGGCTCGGATGCAGCACCCGGACGAAAGCGCACAGGCCATTCGCGACAAGCAGGCACGGTATCGGCACGAGGCTTATCAGGGCCGGTTCGAATCCCACCCGATTCGGGAATGGCTGGGCCTGCAGTTGATCCACGCCGGGGAGTCGATTCGCGGTCACATGAGCGATACCAACTCCGGAACCATCATCAATCCCCCGCACCAATACGCCGCATAACACCAACCATGGGAATCACGGGGTACATTTCGCGAAATGCACCCCGTGGTCGTGGTACACTCTGCCCTCAGAACGACGCGCATGGCAGCATCTGGTGGCCGCGCGGTTACCCGGCGCCATAGCCAAGCGGTAAGGCATGGGTCTGCAAAACCCTGATCGCCGGTTCGAATCCGGCTGGCGCCTCCCAACATTGTGATCTCGACGCAGACGGCACCTCAATGGGTGCCGTTTTTCGTATCAAGGGCAACGCAGCCATGACAATCCGCCTTCCCTTTGGCAACATTCTCCCCGAACACGAACTTCCACACGAAGAAACCACCGGCACGCGGCGAGTCTACGATGCGCGCTATCTCCACGTCCGCGTCGATGACGTGGTGCTGCCCTCGGGACGCGATGGCGAGCGGTACATTGTCGAGCGCGGGCAATCGGTGGTGATCATTCCGGTCACGGACGACGATCACGTTCTGCTGGTGCGCCAATACCGCTACGCTGCGGGAAAGCACCTGATCGAACTCCCGGCTGGTATGGTCGATCCTGGCGAAGGAGTGCTGGAAACGGCTGGCCGGGAACTGATTGAGGAAACCGGGCACAAGGCGGCGACGTTGCGGGTCATCGCCGCAACGTACATGAGTCCGGGGTATACGGACGAGCACACCACATTCGTGCTGGCCGAGGGTTGCTCACCAATCGCATTCGAGACTGATCCCGACGAACCGATGCATGTTGAGCGAGTGCCCGTCTCGGCGATCCCGGAGCTGCTTGTGGCGGATCCACCGGTTTTCGAGCAAGCCCAGGCAATGCTTGGCCTGCTCTGGCTGCTTCGGTTGCGGAGGTGAGGCCAAGTCACTCTCGCGAAGCGCTTATTAAATGTCATTCCGTCGGGAGTCGCAGCGACCAGAGGCAGCGAAGCGATATGACATTCAAGGCGCTGCGCGCCCGGCCGGACACAAGGTCCTCAGCCCTACGCGAATCTCCTCTGTGTGTAGGGGTCAACCTCCGTGTTGACCCGAACTGGCCAATTCCCGGGCAGCGATGTCGTGGCGCAGGTGGCGTCCTTCGAAGGTGATCTGTTCGGCGGCTTCGTACGCTTTGGCGTGAGCGGAAGCCAAATCCGGTCCCAGGCCAACCACGGTCAGCACACGGCCACCAGCAGTCACCACCCCGCCGCTCTCTGCCCGCCTGGTGCCAGCGTGGAAGACGATCACATCCGGATCGCTGGCGACTGCCTCCAACCCGTAAATCGGGAACCCCGTCTTGTACGAACCGGGATACCCGCCCGAGGCCAGCGCGACTCCGACAGCCGCGCCGGAACTCGCCGGGAGCGGCGTCTCATCAAGCGTGCCGTTCGCCACGGCCAGCGCCCACTCGCCGAGATCGCCTCCGGTTGTCGGCAACACGACCTGGGTTTCGGGATCGCCGAATCGGCAATTGAACTCGATCACCTTCGGGCCATCGGGGGTCATCATCAGTCCCGGGTAAAGCACGCCGCGTAGTGGGGTTCCGCGCCGCGCCATTTCGCGCACGGCCGGCATCACGATCATCTCCTCGATCCGGGTCATCATTTCCGCGTCAACCCGCATGGTCGGCGTGTAGACACCCATGCCACCGGTGTTCGGCCCCAGATCGCCGTCGAACGCCCGCTTGTGATCGCACGACGGGGCAAGCATCCGCACCGATACCCCATCGGTCAGCAGCAGAATCGAGACTTCCGGACCGGTGAGGCATTCCTCGATCACTACCGTGCTCCCGCCATCGGCGATGAACCCGGCCAGCGCGTCCTCCGCCTCCGTCCGGTCCCGGGCGACAACGACACCCTTGCCGGCCGCCAGGCCATCAACCTTGATCACGACCGGGCCGTCACCGCCAATCTCGGCGATCGCCCGCATTCCGGAATCGAAATCGGACACGGTTTGGGATCGCGCGGTCGGGATACCTGCATCTGCCATCACCGATTTCGACCACGTCTTGCTGCTCTCGATCCGCGCCGCCGCCGCCGTATGGCCAAATACCGGGACACCGGCGGCATCGAGCCGGTCGGCGAGACCCGCAGCCAGCGGATCCTCGGGACCGACGACCACGAGATCGACCTGCCGAGTCGCCGCCAGGTGGACGATGCGGTCGAGATCGGACACCGGCACCGGCACGCACTCGGCGAGTTCGGCAATTCCGGGATTGCCCGGCGCGCAGATCACTTCGCCGACGCGAGGGCTGCGCACCAGCTTCCAGACAATCGCGTGTTCACGTCCACCGCCACCAACCACCAATACCCGAGCCGTCACGCGCCAATGCCTCCAATGTCAGTTCAAGCCGCTTCCGTTAGTGAGCATGATACTGGTCGCGGGGGCCTGTAGATTCCGGGACGCGGCATCCGCGTTTGCATCGCCGTATACTCACTCCGGAACGGGTGAAGCCGAAGCGGGCCGCCCATGAGTCCAGTCGCACCAACGCATGTCACCTGGCCTCCGATGTGATGGCCAGAACGAAAGGGTTGTCTTTCATGTCGTTCGATCTTTCTCCGGCGGATACGCGTGTCTTCCTCTTCCACTCCGCCGATTCGGCGCGCGATGCAAGCGGCGCGCTCGATGCCGTGAACTCATGGCTCGGCAAGGACCGCTCCGGCTCCCCGTACTCCAACCTGCGCGTCCGCGATGTCACGGTGACCCCGGATGGCCAGGGTGGCGTGTAC
Source organism: uncultured Chloroflexia bacterium (assembly GCA_963763125.1). Taxonomy (GTDB): domain Bacteria; phylum Chloroflexota; class Chloroflexia; order Thermomicrobiales; family UBA6265; genus JACCYX01. The sequence goes on along the minus strand of CAVXMV010000005.1, from coordinate 1,801,624 downwards.
ACCACGATCGTCTGCACGCTTGGCAAGCTCAGCGCGGGTTCGGTGCAAAGCAGCTCGGCTCGCGACCAGATCACCGAAGGCGACAACTAGATCCACACACGGCGGACGGAGAAATCCTTCGTCCGCCGCCCACCCCGCCAGGCCGGACGTCTCCGGCGCATTCGCCCCGCACGGCCCGTATCCTCCCGCTATGCAGCCTGCTCTCCGATCGGTAGACTTGACGAAAGCCATATCGCGATCGTGGACTTTTGTCCGGTGGCGGAAGCCGTCCTGCTTCCGTGATGATCCAGGCAGCATCCGTTTTACGTCTAACTGTATGTTGGAGAGCTTGGAATGCGGTGTCTGAACTAAACGACGTCGACCTGATTCAAGCAACTGCGCAAGGCGACGCCACAGCGTTGATGTCGCTTTACGACCGCTACAGCAGGTTGGCGTTCGGTCTTGCCTACCGCATCCTTGGGAATCCTTCACTCGCCGAAGAGGCGGTCCAGGACGCCTACCTCCAGGTTTGGAACCGAGCGATATCATTCGATGTCTCGCGCGGCGGCAACGTTCGTGGATGGCTGATGACAATCGTGCATAACCGATCGATCGACATCCGAAGAAGAGACATCGACCACAAACCGCCGCACGTTTCGCTCGACGATGCAGAGCACCAGTTGTCGGTGCCGGATGTATGGCGCGATGTTTCCGCCAGGCTGACCAGGGAAACGATGCGGGCCGCCGTGGCGACGCTTCCCCAGGATCAACGGCGAACCATCGAGCTCGCCTTTTTCGAAGGACTCTCCCATGGCGAAATCGCCGCCCAGGAAGATACCCCGCTCGGCACGGTCAAGGGCCGGATGCGGCTTGGCCTCAGGAAATTGCGAACGGTTCTGATCGATCAGGGCCCATCGCCAGACAGCCCCGATTACGATGCTGACAGCGACCACCTCCGATCGGAGGTGGTGTAAGGTGAATCCGGTGGATCCAGCGGTTAACGACCGAGACGATCAGTATTACGAGGAACTGCTGGGTGCGGCTGCCTTCGGCACGCTCACCGCCGAAGAAGAGGTTGAGCTCCATTCCTACCTCGAGACTTCCGAATCGGCACGGGCCGAACTTGCCGAGTTGCGGCTCATCGCTGGCGACTTGTCGTTGCTGGCCGACGAAATGGAGCCTCCGGTCAAGCTGCGCGACCGCCTCGAACAGGCGATCCAGTCGGATCTGACCTGGGCCAAACCAGCGGCCGATGTACAACCGGAACCGTGGCCCCAAACCCGGATTGAGCAGGAACCGGACGAGGTGAAGCCACTGGACCTCTCGACCCAGCCATCGACGAGCCCATTCAAGCGTCCGATCCCGATTTGGCGCAGCTATGTCTGGGCGGCAGCGGCTGCCCTCATCGTGGCGGTCCTCGCCGGTGTATTGCTGGATCGCATCTTCTTCGATGACGATATCGGTACCGATGACCAGGAGACAATCGCCTTCGAGTTGTCGACGCCGATCCCGGACCTCTCTGCCGAACTGACCTACGATCCCACCGACCAGGTCTTCCTGCTCGAAACGCAGAACATGCCGAATGCTCCGGAAGGGCAGGTCTACCAGGTCTGGTTAATCGACGAGGCTGGCCCCAAACCGGTTGGCGTGATGGATGACTCCTCGTTCGCTGTTTCTGCGAACAAGGACGATTACGATACCTTCGCGATCACCGTCGAACCCGGACCACTCGGCAGTCCGGCCCCCTCCACGGATCCGTTTTTCTTCGCCACGCTCACACCGGAACCCCCGGACTAATCACCTCCAGGCAGACAACCACCTTTCCCCGGGCATCGTGGACGATTCCACGGAGGGGCTACTACCGCACCTGGTTGAGCCTTGGCTACAACCGGCATCGATGGTACCGTGCATGAACTCGGGTCCGATACAAGCTGGCTAACCCATCGCAGCTTTGACTCCTTTTGACGGGTTCGATCAAGGAATGACCACTATGGCGCAATCCCAAGCCTGGCGCATGATTACATGTGTCGCATTCGTCCTGTCGTCGCTGGTGACACTCACGGCGTTCGCCCAATCTGGCGACGGATCTTCCCGCGAGAATCCAATCGCCCTGAACGGGGTTGGAGAAGTTGGCGACTACCAGATATCCGTGATCGATGTTATTCCGGACGCGACCGAGATCATCGCCGCCGAAAACCAATTCAACGAAGCCCCTGCCATCGGTAACCAGTTCTTCATGGCTCGGGTTGCGGTCACCTACACTGGCTCCGAAACTGGCACTCCCTGGATCGACCTCAACTTCCAGGCCGTGGGCGCCTCGAACGTGGGCTACTCAGAATATGACAACTCCTGCGGAGTGATTCCGGACGATGGCGCCAGCGTGAGTGAATTGTTCGAGGGTGGCTCAGTTGAGTTCAATGTCTGCTGGCAGGTCTCGACAGACGACACTCCGTCACTCGCCATGTATATCGACGAATTGATGTCATTCGATAGCGTACCGGTCTGGTTCTCGCTTGGTGGCGACCAGTCAGCCATTGCCACCCCCGAAAGCGGGGGGTTGAAGACTGCTGGCGAGACGACTGAGGTCGTCCCGGAGAGCAGTCGCAACGAACCAATCCCGGTGGGTTCGACGGGCAAGTCGGCGATTATCACATCGCCGTCGCCGAGGTCGTACCAAAAGCCGACGATGTGATTGCCGCCGAGAACCAGTTCAATGAGCCACCGACGACAGGCAATCAATTCTTCATGGCGACCGTGACTGTGACGAACGTCGGCTCAATCGCCGCAACGCCGTGGATAGATTTGAACTTCCAGGCCGTTGGTGAATCCGCGGTCGGATATACCGAATTCGACAATTCATGTGGCGTTATTCCCAACGACTCTTCCAGCACTGGAGATGTGTTCCCCGACGGGACGGTTACATTCAACGTCTGCTGGCAAATTGATGCCGCAGATGCCGGATCGCTGGTGATGTACGTTGAGCCACTCTTTTCGTTCGACGACAACAACCGGATCTGGTTCTCGCTCCAGCCCTAACGGCTCGATCCCGCCCGTGGCGTACCATTTCTCCAACGACTACGGGAGATTGGCGCCGATGCAGGAACACGAACAGGCGATAACCGGAGACCAACGACCCGACGTGCGCGTGGAGCGCGCCACCTGGCGTGACCTGCGCGCCGTGGCGGCGATCCAGAAGGATTCGTTCCGCCCGGGGCTGGCCTACGGTCTTTCCGGGCTTACGATCCTTCGTATTTTCCCCGGCGTGGTCTTCCTGGTCGCCCGCACCGATACCGAGCCGGTTGCGGGTTGCATCATCGGCGATCGTCATCGTGGCAACGCGCGGATCATGAACCTGGCGGTGGCTCCATCGGCCCGGCGCATGGGTGTCGGCACTGCTCTCCTGCGCGGTATCGAGGCGGCGCTCCCGCATGGCAACGTGGTGCTGATCGCCGAGGAATGGAACACTGGCGCCCAGGCGCTCTACGAACGCGAAGGCTATGTGCGAGATGGCGTGGCACGAGACTACTACGGCAAGCAACGAAACGGCATCTGGATGAAGAAAGTCCGAAACGGAGGCGGAGCCCCTGCCGTTCGGGTGTGATACGGAATTCGGATACCCACTGGGCAAGTGCGACAGTGCGTAAGGGACAACCTGCCCCGCTGGACCGTGGTGACCCGAGCCCCGCATTCCCGATGCCCCGGGCGATCACGGGGTTCGGCGGCGCCAGCGGTGCATACAGCGTTCACCCGAAGTTCGTATTACAGAGTTGACCGATCAGGCTCACAGGCGCAAAACCAGGATCAATATCACCACCAGCATGATGACAAGGTTGAGCACGGCCACGGTCCGCAATCGTGAGCGAAGGAGCGGACCAACCTCCCGGGACCCCTTCAAGGTTAACCAGGTCGTGAATCCCAGCCCAGCCGCGAGCACCCCCAGTGCCAGGTCGATACTGAGCAGGAGCGCAAAGAACGGCGCCATCACGATCGCCAGCGTGAACAGCAATGCCTTCAGGTTAACACGATTTTCGCGCCGGATCGCCTCCATTTGACGAGCTTCCTCTTTGCTGCGCTCCTCGTTTCGAAACAATTCACTCATGCCTGTATCCCACTATCCGTTTTCCAAATCATCGTCAGATCGTATCATCCGGACTGTACCAGACGAGACCCTTGGCATCACATCAGGAAAGAGCCTTCGTGACAGATTCCAGTCAACCCTCGGCAACCGGCACCGATATCCGGGAGTGGAATGCCTCCAGCTACCATCGCGTTTCCAATCCCCACGTGAACTGGGGCAAGGTGGTGCTCGACCGGCTCCCGCTGGTTGGCAACGAGACGGTGATCGATGCCGGCTGCGGCACGGGGCGGCTGACCGAGTTGGTACTTGCGCGGTTGCCCAAGGGCCGCGTGATCGCCGTCGATCAGTCGGCAAACATGCTGGAGGAGGCCGAAGCCTTCCTCGGGCCACGCTTCGGCGAGCAGGTGACCTATCTCCAGAGCGATCTGCTGGAGATACCGTTCGATCAGGAGGCCGACATCATTTTCAGCACGGCGACCTTCCATTGGGTAAAGGATCATCCAGCCTTGTTCGCGCGATTGCTGGCGGCGCTCAAACCGGGCGGTTGGTTGATCGCGCAGTGCGGCGGCGGCCCCAACATCGAGGCGATTGCCCAGCGCGCCCTCGCGATCTTGCACCGCGAACCATTCGCCAGCCTGGTCGGCCAATGGGATGGGCCGTGGAACTTTGCGGATGCAGGGGAAACCCGCGACCGGCTCACTGCCGCCGGGTTCGTGAACGTGGAGGCCGAGGTGATCCACGCCCCCGTGACCATGGACGATGAACAGGGCTATCGCGAGTTCCTTTCCACCGTGGTGCTGGGTACCCATCTCGAGCGGGTTCCCGACGACACGTTGCGGACCGCGTTCATCGACGAAATGGTCGACCTCGGGCGCGACGACACTCCAGCTTGGACCCTCGATTACTGGCGACTCAATCTCCAGGGCCAACGTCCTGCCTGACCCCGAACAGGCTCTTCCGGAATCCTTATTCCGGGGATTGCCCCGGTTGCTATACTCATAGCCAAGGATTCCAGCGCAAGATCCACGCCGGTGTATGTTGTGTTCGTCGTCATCGCCAGGTCTCCGATCCGCGCGGGACCTCGCTCCGCCGGGAGGGCTTCTCATGAAGAACGCGCTACTGAGGTTGCTCGCGATTGTCGCTGTGTTCACGATGGCCATGGGATCGGCCGGTCAGGCGGTGCTGGCACAAACGCCGGTCGCCTCTCCGGAAGCCTCACCCGTCGCCTCGCCTGTCGCGGAACAACCCGCCGAGCATGGCATCCAGATCGCCAACATGGATCTTTCGGTCGATCCCGGTGATGATTTCTACCAGTTCGCCAACGGCGGCTGGCTGGCCCGTACCGAGCGACCCGGTGATACGCCCGCGTACGGCGTCTTCGACGAGATCAATGACCGGGTCGAGGCGCAGCTGCTCGAGACCATGAATGAGCTCGAGGCTGATCCGGAGACCGCACCGGGCAAGGCCCGTTCGACTTTCGACCAGTACATCGACTATGACACGCGGGATACCCAGGACATCGCGCCGATCCAGCCGCTCCTTGACGAAATCGGCGCGGAGGGCCTTGCCTTCCAGGAGGTCGCCGATACCTACCAGCTTGCGGGTCTCTTTGCCCCCTACGCCGATGCCTCCCCGGAAGAGGCCACCATCACCAGTGGCTTTCTGACTGGTCCGATACTCAGCCTCCCCAGCGAGGACTACTACCTCGATGACAGCGAGGATGGCCAAGCGATCCGCGATGCCTGGATCGAAACCACGACTCAGCTCCTGATTCACCTTGGCTACACCGAGGAAGAAGCGACCACCGCGGCGGAAAACGTGCTCGCCTTCGAGATGGAACTCGTCGGCATCAAGACCCCCGACGCCGAGCTTTTCTCCGATCCCGTCCTCCGAAACAATCCGCGCACCCTCGCCGAGCTTGAGGAACTTGTGCCCAGCATCGATTGGCAAGCGTTCGTTGAACGCTCACATCTTGCAGACTCCACTGATACGCTCATCGTGACGGACCTCGCCTACATGGAGGGCCTTGAAGCGGTGCTTGCCGGTGCCGACCCAGGTACTCTGCAGGACCTCTTCGTCACCCAGGTGATCTGGGCCTACGCCCCCTATCTGACGACCGAGCTTGGTGACCTCGCCTTCTCATTCAATGGCACCGTGTTGGCCGGCGTGACAGAGCGGCGGCCGGTCGAGGAGCGCGCCCTCACAATTGTCGAGACCGCGTTCCCCGATACCGTCAGTCAGTCCTATGTCGCCGAGTTTTTCCCACCCGAGGCCAAAGCTCAGATCGAGGAACTGGTTGACAATCTGATCGCGGCGTTCCGGATCCGGATTGAAGAATCCACCTGGATGAGCGAGGAAACGAAGGCGAAGGCGCTGGAGAAGCTCGACCTGATGATTGTTGGGGTGGGGTACCCGGACACGTGGGACACCTACGAGGATGTAGAGATCGGGGCGTCCCTCTTCGAAACGATCGTGAACGCCTACCAGGCGGAAAATGCCGAGAACCTGGGCAAGGTCGGCGAGCCGGTCGATCGCTCTGAGTGGGGCCTGAACGCCTTCGAAGTCAATGCCGGGTACAGCCCGTCCCTCAACTTTATGGTCTATCCGGCCGCGATCCTGCAGGCCCCGTTCTTCGATCCCACTGCCGACCTTGCCTCCAACTACGGCGCGATCGGGGCCGTGATCGGCCACGAGATCACGCATGGGTTCGACCTCAGCGGCTCGCAATACGATGGCTACGGCAACCTGGCATCGTGGTGGTTGGAAGAGGACTTTGCCGCCTTCCAGGCGCTCAACGATCAGGTGATTGCGCAGTATTCGGCGATCGAAGTCCAACCTGGGCTGATGGTCGACGGCGCACTGACGGTTGGGGAAAACGTCGCCGATATGGGCGGCCTGCAGATCGCCTACGACGCGCTAATGATTGCGCTCGCCCCGGATGGGCATGCCCTTGATGCTGCTGGGCAGGAGAACCTCCCGTGGTTCCTGACCCAACAGCAGCGCTTCTTCATTGCCGCGGCCACCAACTGGCGGGAAGTGGCGACACCTGAGTTCTACGAACTCATCGTTGCCTCAAACGAGCATGCGCCGGCCCCCGCGCGCGGTGTCGAGCCGCTCCGGCACATGGACGAGTTCTACGATGCCTTCGACATCGAGCCGGGAGACCCTGAATACCTCGCTCCGGAAGACCGGATCGTGATCTGGTAGGCACGAAATCGAAATCAAGCACGTCGGCCCGGTCTACAAACGACCGGGCCGACGTGCGTCTCTGGCTGTGAGCCTTTGAACTGCAGGACCGCTTGATCGTCATTTCGACGAACGAGATGCCTCGCTCCAAATGAATCCAATGACGGTTGCTATACTTGGACCACCAATCCCTATCGCGTCTCCAGACTTCACGAGCAGTCGACGGGGCACACCGGTTATGTCATTCGATTGTTCCCTCGATGCCAGAGTCCATTCTGGTATGGAATTTCCCTTGGTTGGGAGGACGCGATGAAGAACGCGCTGTTCAGGTTTTGCATTGTCGTGGCCGCGCTCACGATGTCGCTTGGTCCCGCCGGCGAGGCGATGCTGGCGCAGGAAGCGGCCACCGCCCAGGTGGCCAAGCCGGACTCGGCACACGGAGTCCAGGTCGCCGATATGGATCGTGCCACCGATCCCGGCGACGATTTCTACACATTCGCCAATGGTGGGTGGATGGCGCGAACCGAGCTTCCGAACGATGTTCCTGCCTACAGTGCCAGTAGCGAGGTGTTGATTCGCGTGAGCGAGCAACTCTTCGAGATCATTGGCAGTCTTGAACCCGATCCAGACACGCCGCAGGGCAAGGTCCGCCTGCTCTTCGATCAGGTTCTCGACACCGAAATCCGCAACGAGCAGGGCATCGACCCCATTCGACCGCTCCTCGACGACATCCAGGCCATCACCAGCATCGAAGACGGGCTCGCCTTCCAGGAAGATTCTGACAGCGAAAGCCTGTTTGGGTTGTTCGCGCCCTTTGCCGCCGCCTCCCCGGCCGATGCGACGACCACGGTTGCGTGGATGGCTGGCCCAAACCTCAGTTTGCCCAGCGAGGACTATTACTTCGATGACAGCGAGGATTCCGAGAATGTGCGCGATGCCTGGATCGAGACGACAACCCAACTCCTGATGCTGCTTGGGTATTCCGAAGATGAGGCATCCACTGCCGCCGAAACCGTGCTTGACTTTGAAATGGAGTTGGCCGAAGCGAAAACGCCCGACGAAGTCCTTTCTACCGATCCCGGTATCCGGAACAATCCGCGCACGGTCGAGGAACTGGAGTCAATCATGCCCAGTTTCGACTGGGAGGACTTCATTGAGAGGACCGAACTGCCCGACGATGTCACCACTATCCATGTCGCTGATATCGCCTATCTCGAAGCACTCGAGGATATCCTTTCGAACGCTGACCCGCTCACCTTGCAGTATCTGTTCGTCACGCAGTTGGTCTGGGAATTTTCCCCATACCTGACCACCGAGATCGAGGACACTGCCTTCTCGTTCACCGGGCCGGTGCTCCTCGGCGTTGGCGAACAACAACATCCGGCCGAGCGTGCGCTGGACCTCGTTCACTCCTCGTTTCCCGATACCCTCGGCGAGGCCTACGTCGCGGAGGCGTTTCCGCCCGAGGCCAGGATCGAGGCCGAAGCACTGGTCGATAACCTGATCGCGGCCTACCGGATCCGGATCCAGGAATCGGCCTGGATGAGCGAGGACACCAGGGCCAGGGCGCTCGAAAAGCTGGACCTGATGAATATCCAGGTTGGCTATCCGGAGGAATGGGATACATACGATGACGTGATCATCGGTGACTCCCTGTTCGAATCGGTCGCTAACACCTACGATGCGACGAATGAGCAAAGTCTCGGCAGGATCGGGAGATCAGTGGACCCATTGGAGTGGCCCATGGCCGCCTACGAGGTCAATGCCGCATACGCCCCTTCGCGAAACATGATCGTGTTGCCGGCAGGTATCCTGCAGGCTCCATACTTCGACCCCGAGGCCGACCCGGCCTCCAACTATGGGGCAATCGGCGCCATCATCGGTCACGAAATCACGCACGGCTTCGACATCTCGGGATCCCAGTACGATGGCTACGGCAACCTGGTGTCGTGGTGGACGGAAGACGATTTTGCTGCGTTTTCGGCACTCAATGAGGAGGTCGTCGCCCAGTATGAGGCGATCGAGGTATTGCCTGGATTGATGGTCGACGGCGAACTGACGGTCACCGAGAATGTTGCTGACATGGGCGGCGTACAGGTGGCCTACGATGCGATGCTGACCGCGCTCGGCGCCAGGGGCAAGTCACGGCTCCCGAGCCAGGAGCAGCGGTTCTTCGTCGCCTTCGCCCAAATCTGGCGGTCCAAATCGACCCCGGAATTCCTGGAGTACATCGTGGCCTCCGACGAACACGCCCCCCACATGGTTCGCGCGGTCCAGCCGGCCCGGAACATGGACGAGTTCTACGACGCGTTCGATATCGGTCCCGGCGACCCGGAATACCTTGCCCCGGAAGACCGGATCGTGATCTGGTAAGGCAACAATCGAGCTGAAGTACATCCGAAACGGCCGGGTGGAGCGCTCCGCCCGGGGACGGTACGTGCGTGTATCCCTTCGCCGATCAAACCTCTTGCCCACAACGAACCGTGAAGGGCCGCGGACCTGGCGCCTGCTCAGAGCGCAGCCCTTTACGGTTCGTTATGGGTGAGGGGACGACGCAGTTGAGTGCGACGGGGAGCACGTTCTACCTGGCTGGCTACCAGCCATTCTCCGGTCAGCGGCTATCGTTTCCGTTCGTCGTCGTCGTCCTGGGAGATCGCACGCTCGCGCTTTCGCACGATCGAGGACCCTCGCTTGTAGGTGATGTGGTGCACCGACTCGACGGTCCGGAGCCTGGTGATGAGATCGAGAATGTCCTGCTGGCTTTCCGCCATCAAGGTCAGCTCCATCGAATCGAGGTTACCTGAGGTTGCCATGTCGAACTGCATGGAGTGGAGCCGAACGGGCGTTTCACTGGTCGCGAAGTGGATCCCCTGCAACACATCCTGCCCGGGCTCGACCTCCAACACCACGCGGTGTTGACGCGCATACTTCTTGAAGAATCGCTGCTCAAGCGGCTTAAATCCGGCCTGGATCAGCAGCATGAACGCGGTTCCAACGATCGCCGGGGCGTACAGGCCGCCACCGGCGGCCAACCCAACCCCGGCCACGGACCAGATCGTCGCCGCCGTCGTCAGCCCGCGAATCGAATTCTCCCGGAAGATGATCACACCGGCCCCGAGAAAGCCGATGCCGCTCACCACCTGGGCCGCCATCCGGCTCGGATCGAGACTTCCCTCAGCGCCAGCGGGCACTGGGAACCCGTAGGCGGAGACGACCATGATCAACGCCGAGGCAACCGAGACAAGCGCGTGAGTTCGCAAACCTGCCGCGCGATCCAGTCGTTCCCGTTCGAGCCCGATCAACCCGCCGAGGATCGTAGCTGTTGCCAATCGCAAAACCATGTCCCAAAACGGGAGTTGCCCCACCCCCATGTCGAGGCCCCAATCTATTCCAAACATGTCGTTCGTTCTCCAATACGTCAACCCACTCGCCTCCCGGCCTGGATTGTGCCTTGCTTCATTTCGGTCTGAACTATTAAATATCGTTAATATCTACGATACGGTGTTACCCGATGCCGTGCCGCCGCCGGTGTCATTCGCCGCTTGGCGTACACGGCTCGCAACTCGTCGCCAATTGCGCGCCGGGCTTGCCATATTCAACCACGAACGAGGTGAGCGTCGAGGCTTCGGCATGCTCGTCCTTGACGGTGGGCATGACCCGGTAGGTCGATTCCCAGCGCTCGGCGGTGAGGTTGCACAGTACGTAGCCACGATGGTTATCGAAGAAATGGTTGTGGATATTCCCGTTGCGATTGCCGCATTGGGTTGTAAACGCGCCGTCTTCCTCGAGTCCCTCGTCACCATTCGAACTGATCGATGTTCCGACGAACTCGGTGCCGTACACGGCGTCGTTGGTCTGGTCGTCCCAGTCCGTCTTGAGGTCCCAGACGTAGTTGGCATGAACATCGCCGGTGATCACGATCGGCGCAAAATCACGGGCAGCGGCGGCAGACGCCATCGCCGCTGAAACCTGCTCCCGCTCATGGGCATACCCGTCCCACTTGTCCATTTGCCGCCCCCCAAAACTCTGGAGCTCGGGATCTGCATCGTTGTCGATCCGGGCGAACGGGATCTGCTGCGCCATCACATTCCAGCGCGCCGTAGCCTGGTCAAACCGATCCACGAGCCACGACTTCTGCCGCTCCCCGAGCAGGGTGCGTTCCGGATCGAGCGAAGCGGGGCAGAATCCATCGCCTTCAGATCGAAGGTCAGGGTCACACAGCGTGCCCTGAACCGATCGGTACTGCCGGGTGTCGAGGATGTTGAACTCGACCAGGTTGCCAAACGAGCGGTGCCGGAACAGTTGAAGGTCGGGACCGACCGGTTTCGATTCCTTCCGCAGCGGCTGATGCTCGTAATATGCCTGGTAGGCAGCTGCCCGGTGTTCCAGAAGTCCCTGTGCCGCCGGCAAGTCGCGAATGATCTCCCCAAAGAAATTGTTATAGACCTCGTGATCGTCCCAGGTCACGAGCCACGGCGCGATCCGATGCGCCTCCCGCAAATGGGGATCCGTTTTGTAGAGAGCGTATCTGATGCGATAGTCAACGAGCGTATCGGGCTTCGAGAGCACAGCGCCGGGGTAGTTCCCGGGCCGCAGCTGGTCGCCCAATCCGATGCCATACTCGTAGATGTAGTCGCCGAGGTGAACGACAAGGTCGATATCCTGCCGGGCAAGGTCGCGGTACGCGGTGTACAGCCCGTGATCCCAACGCTGGCAGGAGGCGAAGGCGAAGCTGAACCGCGCTGGTTTCGCCCCAGCCGAGGGCGCGGTTTTCGTTCGGCCTATTGGGCTTTCCTCATTGCCGGCGATGAATCGATACCAGTACCAGCGGTCCGGCTCGAGTCCTTCGACTTCGATGTGGACCGAGTGTCCCCACTCCGGTTCGGCCAATGCCGTTCCATGCTGGGAGATCCGGTTCATCTGCTCGTCGTGCGCTACCTGCCATTGAACCTCGACCGGATTGCGCGGCATTCCCCCGTCCTCCTCGAACGGTTGCGGGGCCAGCCGGGTCCACAGCACGACGCCATCCGGCAGCGGCTCGCCGGAGGCGATCCCGAGCGTGAATGGATTCGCGCCGAACACCGGCGTGGCGATCGGGGCCGAAGGCGTCTGGGCGAACAACGGTTTCGCTGCCAGGGCGCCGCCGGTGGCTGCTGCGCCAAAAACGAACGTGCGCCGGTTCAGCGGCTGGGTGATCCCTTGTGTGCGCATCCGGTGGACGATCTCGTCGTATCGCATGAGACGCATTTCCTCAGTGTCACTGCGCTGGCGTCGACAGATCGGGATTGGTGTCTCTTGTAGGGGAAGGCCCTGTGCCTTCCCGACCAGCCAGCCCGGCGGGAACCCACAGGGGACTCCCCTACGATAACCATTACCCCTTGATGCCGGAGGTGACGAACGTGTCGATGATCTGCCGCTGGGCCACCACATAGAGCAACAGCGGTGGCAAGGTCGCGATGGTTGCGGTGGCCATCATCGGACCCCACATCTGGGCCGATTCGGCATTGTTGGTGAAGAATTGCATACCGGTGGCTAGCGTTTTCGACTCGAAATCGTTGAGCACCAGCAATGGCCACAGGTATTGGTTCCACATCCCCAGAAAGGCCAGGATGGTGACCACCGCGATGGCCGGCTTCACATTTGGAACCACGATCTGGACCAGGAGCTTGATCGTCGACGCGCCATCGATCCTGGCCGCGTCCAGCAGGTCCTGCGGCAACTGCAAGATATTCTGGCGCAGCAGGAACACGAAGAAGGCGGTGGCTGGAAGGGACGGGATGATCACCGCCGCCCAGGTGTTCATCCAGCCCAGCCGCGAAATCAGGATGTAGTTCGGCACCACCGTGACGATCCCGGGCACGATCATCGTCGCCAGCACCATCGCAAAGAGCAGCTTGTCGCCCCGGAACCGGAGCCGCGCGAAGGCGAACGCCGCCGGCAGGCTGATCGTGATCTTGCCCAGCGTCGTGAGCACCGCGATTCCGAAACTGTTCCAGAACCAGTGCGCCACCGGGAAGTAGTCGAACGCGTCAGGGAAGTTCCGCAGCGTCGGATGGTTGGCCACCAGCCGCAAATCCCTGGTGAACACTTCGTCCGCCGGCTTGAACGACGTCGAGAGCATCCACAGGAACGGAAAGATCGTGAAGGCGCATATCACAATCACCATCCCATGCAATACATAGCCGTTCAAACGCTTGCGCTGGGCATGCCTGGTTGTTGATGCCGGATTCGCCACGCTAGCCATAATGCACGTGTCTTTCCACGAACTTGAACTGCACCCATGTCAGCAGGCAGGTTGCTGTGAAGACGATCACCGCCACGGCGCTTGCGGCGCCAATCTGGAAGAACTGGAATCCCTGCTGGTACAGGTAGTAAATGACATTGGTGGTCGAGTCGAACGGTCCGCCATCGGTCAACACGTTGATCGCGCCGAACACATCGTCATTCACGGAAATCACCGTGGTCACCAGCACGAAAAAGAATGTTGGCGAGATCAGCGGAAACCGGATCGAGCGCATGATCTGCCAATTGTTGGCGCCATCAAGCTGGGCGGCCTCGATATAGTCCTTCGGCACGCCTTCCAATGCGGCCAGGTACAGCAACATGTGGAATCCCAGGGTTTTCCAGGTCGCCACGATCACGATCGCCCAGATCGCCGTATCGCGATCGGACAGCCACCGCACCTTGTCATACCCAAATTCCGCAAGCAGCTTGTTGAGGACGCCCTGGTTCGGGTTAAAGATCCACAGCCACATCACGGCAGCCACCGAGTAGGCAATGATCGTCGGCGAGAACAGCACCGCCCGGTAGGTGTTCTGCAGTCGAGAGCTTCGGATCGGCCAGAGCAGCAACGCCAGGCCCAGCGGCAGGAATACCTGCAGCGGAACCAGGGTCACGGTGTAGAACAACGTCCCCCGAAAAGCCCGCATGAATCGCGGGTCATCCGGCAATCGCGTGAAGTTGTCCCACCCCACAAACGTCTTGTCGGGGCGCACAAAGTTCCAGTCAAAAAAGGACAAGTAGACCGAATAAATCAATGGCCAGTAAATGAAGATGGCAATCAGAATCAGCAGCGGCGCGATGAGGAGATACGGAGTCATTCCTTCGCTCAACCGGTACCATGTCCATGCTCGCTTCTCGACAATTGGCTGTATTTCCCGCATGGCGGAATGGTCATGGCTCGTGACAGCCATACGTTCCCCTCTTTATGGACGAGCAAACGAGGACCAGGGCCGGGTCGAGCCCGGCCCTGATCAGGCGGTGACGCAACCGTTATTCTTCGCCGACAATCGACTCGATCTCGGCAAGGGCTTCATTCACACCGTCTTCAACGGAGATGTCGTTGGCCCAGATCCGCTCGCAATAGGTACCCCATACGGCCTGCGCCTCAAGACCGCGCGCGCTTGGCCAGTTGGTTTCCAGCACCAGACCGTTGTCGAACTGCTCATAGGCCGGATCCTGGCCCGGGAGCCGTTCCAGTTCGAGGTTGGAGATATTGACGTAGCCCACTTGGTTCCAGAGGCTGTAGCCGGCTTCGCTTCCGCAGAACTCAAGAAACTCGACCACAGCCGGATACTTCGATTCGTCCGTCGTGAAACTGCCCAGAAAGGAACCACCGGTTGAGGCACTGACTGGTTTGTCACCGAATGCTGGCCAGGTCGAGGTACCGAGGGTGAACGTGGAATCACTATTGAGGCCACCAAGCGACGCCACGCTGGCCTGGAAGACGGCGGCGGATCCAGCGATGAAGTTCGGTCGCAGTTCGTCGCTGCTGCCTCGATCGTAGTAACCCTCGGCATCCAGGTCCGCCACGGTCTGCATCGCGGCCTTGGCCTCGTCGCTGGTGATGCCGAACGTGCCATCATCGTTCAGGACGCGACCCCCGTTCGACTGGATGACCGTCTGGGCTGGCCAGTCCTTGTTGAAGGTCAACGAGAAAACCGGTGTGCCATCGAGCGCTTCCTGCAAGGCCGGGCAAGCCGCCCCGAAACTCTCCCAGGTCGCGAGCGCCTCAGCGGGATCGACCCCGGCCGCCTCAAACACGTCAGCGTTGTAGTACCAGATCGGTGTGGAAAGACCCCACGGAAACCCATATGCGGTGTCGTCACGCGTGACCAGTGGCCAGGCCGAATCGGACATCAAGGCCACCAGCGCCTCGTACTTGTCGCCGGCAATCGTCGCGAGTGGCACCACTCCCAGTCCATCGATTGCATAGTGCAGAATTCGCCCACGGCACGGTCACCAAGTCCGGTGGGTTTCCGGCGGCGATATCAGCTTGGGTCTTCTGCAGGGTCTCCAGGTAATTGCCCGGAGTCAGCGAGGTGACCGTGACCGCTTCGCTCTGGGCGTTGAACGCATCGATCACCTGCGTCATCGGGTGCGGCGTCTCGGCAGGTGTGCCGCCCGGTGGCGTTCCAAAGATGTGATAGATCATGATTTCGGTCTTGTCCTGCGCCGTTACCGTATGCGTGGCCCTGCTGATGGCCGGAGCCGCGCTGGCCACTGCTGTGCCGGTAAGAGCCGCGCCACCGGCAATCGCTGCAGCCTGTCCCACAAATTGACGTCGAGAAACCTCAGCCATGATGATCTCCTTGTCCTGCGACCGATACCGATTGCGTCGCCCCACCGGCGACCTGTGAACCCATGTGAAACCGCGCAACACATCCCGTTCCTAGAGAGACGTCAGGGTGTATTCATGAGGCTCTGGGCGCCCGATTGATCGATCACAATCGACTTCACGATGCCCCCGCAGATTGCCCCGCGCAGCGCCCGTGTCCTCGACGGCCCACTAACGACCGCTGCCACGTCATCGCACTCACGCAACGCATCCAGCCCGATACTCACTACGCAGTCCCGGAGTTCCGATGCGCACTCGCGACCCCGGTCATCGAAGAAGCGGCCGCATATCTCTCCCACTGCCCCCGCCGCCCGAGCCTCGGCGAACGCTTCCGATTTCAGGACTCCTCGCTCGACGATAGCCGACTCCTCAAGAGTCCCGACCCCGACCAGCGCAAGATCCAGCGAATCGAACGCGTTCCAGATCGTCCGAATCTCATCGTGCGACAGGAACAGGTCCCGGGCACGCTGGCTCTGGGCGAAGGCCGGCGCATTGAGGGTCAGGAACGATCCCTGGAATCGTCTCGCCAATGTCCGGCTCAACTCGGATGCGTCGATCCGGCCTGGGCTCGATCCGATTGTCCCCATCAGTTGAACGAACGCCGGGCCAGTGTCGTGCGCTCGCGGTTCGATGTTGTGGACCAACTCGCCAAGTGTTCGTCCGCCAGCCAACCCAACGAGTCGCTGGCGCCCGATCCACTCAGCGAGAATCGGCGCCGCAAAGTAGCCGACTGCACGTCGAACACTTGCAGGCGTGCCGCCCATGTCTCGAACCACGACTGCGTGACGTAACCCCAAGCGATCGCTCAGTTGCCGTTCCAGATCTCGATCTCGCGGATCGAACTCGTCGACCGAGATCCGGACGATGCCGCGTTCACGTGCAGAAGTCAGCAGGCGGGACACGGTTGAGCGCGACACGCCACAAATATTGGCGATTTCGCTCTGCCCAAGTCCATCCAGGTAATACATGCGCGCCACAGATGTCATAAGCGCGTCGTTCTGGTCAGCCACGTTCGAGTCTGGCTCCTCCAGCCTGCACTGATATTCATGCACGTTCTTGCATCGTCCCCATACGCTATCCGGTGCGACGGAGAGCGTCAACGCGGTAATGAAGTCTTGCACATTCGTGCAAGCACAATAGTGCAATTCCTGTGGCATCGAAGTGGTTAACGGATCGTTGTGTTCGCGTTGTGACTCTGTGAACGTGGGTAGTGTCCTGGATTCCTAGTAGGGCTGCGGAGCTTGCTCCGCCCGTCCACATTGACAGGTACAAGACCGGCCAATTGCTTGCGCCAGCGATCCAGCGGAATGTGCCAGAGCAAACGGGCGGCAGGTTCGCATCCCAACGACCTTGTACGGTTGCGGCAGCGCAGCAACCCTACCCATATCTGAGAAGGCATGGACAACCCGGTTTGGGGGACCGCTGTGAGGACATATTCGCTCAATGAGGCTTCAGCAACTCGTCGCGAACCGACGCCTGCCAGGCGAGGAGACCGGTTTCCAGAAGCTCCCGGGTCTCCCGCAATGTTGGGTCGTCCGCGAGGTTGACGGTCTCCCACGGATCGTTCTGGAGATCGAACAGTTGGGTCATCTCGCTGCCGGGGGTGGTTCCCAAGGGGGGCATGCCCCGGCGCCGGGGGTGATACGCAATCAGCTTGTACCGGTCGTTCCGGAACGACCGCTGGCAGAAATCATAGGCCGCGCCGTGGTAACCGCGATCGGCCCGGACGAGACCACCCTCCCCAATCAGTGGGGATCCCTCGGCATCCGCTCCAGGGGCCACACCGGCCATCGCGCGGATGGTCGCCGTAGTGTCGCCGTGCCAGACCAGGCCGTCGCTCACCTCGCCGGCGGGAATCCCCGGCCCCGCGACAATCAGTGGAATACACAGGCTGTGCTCATACAAATTCTGCTTGCCCATCAAGCCGTGCTGGCCAACCGCCAGCCCGTGGTCGCCGGTATAGATCACGATCGTGTCATCAGCGTGGCCGGCCCGTTCGAGGGCATCGATGATGCGCCCAACCGAGTGATCGAGGTGCGCAATCATGCCGCAATAATCGGCGATGTGCTGCCGCACCTCGTCTCCAGTACGTGGGAACTCGGCCAGCAACTCATCCCGAACTTCCATGTCGCCGTTGTCGAACGGGTGAACCGGCACGAAGTTTGGTGGGAGGTCGACGTCGTCAGGATCGACCTCCCAGCCGGGGGGAGGCGTGCGTGGATCGTGTGGCGCCGTGAATGCGACGTAGAGCAGGAATGGATCGTCGCCATGGTCGGAATCAACGAATCGGATTGCCGCGTCGGCGAAGAGGTTGGACGAAAACTGCGCCTGATCTCCCGCCTCGATGTCAATGTCGTCCCGTGATGGCCGCCGCCCTCCGGGGGCGGTCGGCTGGATCGCGGCGTATTCGCCACTGGGGTCGAAATCGTGAATCGGCACGTGGAAGTGATCGCTCATGCCGCCAAACATCAACGCCTCGCCACTGGAAAAAGAGCGATGAAACGATGCCAGATCGTTGTGCCACTTGCCGACCGCATGGGTGCGATAGCCAGCGTTCCGCAACGCCTGCGGGAACGTTTCGAGGTGCTCGGGAATGGTCTGCGTTTCCGCGAATCGGGCGCCGGTCGGATCGGCCGACGACGCAAAGATGTTGCGCCCGGTCATCAGGCTGGCCCGGCTTGGAACACAGACTGCCCCTGTCATTGCGCCCTGGCAGTGGGCCTGGCTGAAGGAAACACCCCGCGCCGCCAGCGCATCGAGCTCCGGCGTCCGGGCCTGTGAAAACGGAAGATGGCTCAACTCGGTCCCGCGATGGTCGTCAGCCATCAACACCACGATATTTGGCCGCCTCGGCATTGCCATAGGTCCCCCTTCCGGAATCGACGAACCGTCTTCGACGGCGTACGCTACCGCGCGGGATGCCGCGTTTCCGTTAGCATACGTCGAACCATTCAACGGCGCTGCCCGCAGGCCGTTCGTCTAGCAAGGAGACTCGTCGTGTCCGGTTCATTGCTTCTCGGGGTCGATATCGGTACCGGCAGCTCCAAGGGCGTTCTGTGCGGCCTCGATGGCACTGTCATCGCGACAGCGGTGATCGAGCATGACACCAGTTTCCCGCGTGCCGGATGGGCCGAGCACGATGCCGACACGTTGTGGTGGGCCGAGTTTGTGGCGATCACCCGCGAACTGACGTCCGGGCCGTATTCCGCGGCCGAGATCGGGGCGGTTGGGGTGAGCGCGATTGGCCCCTGCATGCTTCCGGTCGATGCCGATGGCGCCCCCCTGCGCCCGGGCGTGCTCTACGGGATCGACACCCGGGCGACGACCGAGATCGAGCTTCTGAACGAGCAAATCGGTATCGACGCAATCGTTGAGCTGAGTGGCATGGCGCTCAATTCGCAAACGATCGGTCCCAAGATCCTCTGGTTGCGGCGACACGAACCGGAACTCTTCGCGCAGACCGCGATGATCCATTCCTCCAGCGACTACATCGTCTTCAGGCTCACGGGCGAACACGTCATCGATCGCCACACGGCGTCCTATTTCGCGCCGCTGTTCAATACCGCCACGATGGATTGGGATGCCCGCTACGCCGATGCCGTGATCGATATTGCGCGGCTACCGCGTCTCGGGGACGCCACGGAGGTGGCAGGAACGGTTTCCGCCAGGGCGAGCGCCGAAACCGGCCTGGCAGTTGGCACCCCGGTCACCTTCGGCACCATCGATGCCGCCGCCGAAGCTGTCAGCGTCGGTGTCCAGGTTCCCGGCGATACCATGATCATGTACGGGAGCACGATGTTCATCATCGGTGCCGTCGAGCATCCCCGACCCGATGCCCGGATGTGGACAACGGCACACCCGTTTCCCAACCGCCGGGCCGTGACCTGTGGCATGGCAACCTCCGGTCTGCTGACAACATGGTTCTGCGACGTGACGACTGCGAGCGCGAGCATCGCCGATCGGAACAACAGCTTTGGGGAGCTGATCGCGGAAGCCACGGCGACCCCGCCGGGAGCCGACGGGTTGATCTGCCTGCCCTACTTCGCCGGTGAGCGTACCCCCATCCAGGACCCCAATGCGCGCGGCATGTTCGCCGGGCTCACCCTGCTTCATACCCGGGCCCACCTGTTCCGGGCCGCGCTCGAGGGAATTGGGTTCGGGTTCCGCCACAACCTCGATGTGATGCGGGAGATGCAGGCCGCGCCGGAACGCCTGGTTGCGGTTGGGGGCGGCACGAAGAACCGGCTCTGGACGCAGGTGGTGAGCGACATTTCGGGCGTTCCCCAGCTCATCCCCGAACGGACGATCGGCGCCTCGCTTGGCGATGCGTTCATGGCGGGCCTGGGCAGCGGGCTGATCCCGGATCTGGCGGCGCTTGACCGTGATTGGGTCCGGATTGTCGATGAAATCGTGCCCAATCCTGCCCTGCGATCCCGCTACGATGCGATGTACGAGGTCTATCTCGACCTCTACGAGCAGACGAAATCCAGCATGCAC
The DNA here is from genome assembly GCA_963763125.1 of uncultured Chloroflexia bacterium. GTDB lineage: Bacteria > Chloroflexota > Chloroflexia > Thermomicrobiales > UBA6265 > JACCYX01. Next base: position 1,781,267 of record CAVXMV010000005.1, on the reverse strand, counting down.
CGCCTTGGGCAGATCGCAATCTCATAGGGGATCCCCGGCTCCGCTGGATATGTGAATTCCCGCAAGGTATGGCCAGAAACGGCTTCGGGAACCCACAGGTCCAGCGTCCAGCGGAGCGGACTCCCTACAGTCGAGAACTCGGCTTGCCTCCTGCACTGGAACCGTACAACGACACTCCATTCGGGTAGTGGCCGCCCTGCCCCGCTGGATGTGGCGGCCAATCGGGATCAGAAGTAGCGAGAATCGAGGAGAAACATGACGCTCATTTACGGTCATCGGGGTGCACTGGGCGAAGCGCCGGAAAGCACGATTCCGGGCTTTCGACACGCGGTCGATATTGGGCTCCAGGCCGTGGAGTTCGATGTGCAGATCACAGCGGACTACCATCTCGTGGTGATTCACGATAGCACGGTCGACCGCACAACCAACGGGTTTGGTCCCGTCTCTTCGTATTCACTTGAGAATATCCAGAAGCTCGACGCCATGGACACATTCCCGGAATGGCCGGAGCGTTGTTACGTGCCGACGCTGGACGAGGTGCTGGACGTGACAGGCGTACTGGCCACACTCCTCGTCGAGATCAAACGGGATACGCCAGAGCGGCTCGATTTTGTGGTGCCGGCCACGATTTCAGCGATCCGGAACAGGGGTCTTGCCGATCAGGTCAACATCAGCTCGTTCGATCCGTATGCGCTGGAGGTTGCCCAACGCCTGGCGCCTGACATTCCACTGACCATGAACGGGGCCTGGAGGGAACCTGGCCTCTACGACCGAGCGATCTCCGCGGGTTGCACACAGGTCGATTTCGACTTTCAGCAGACCGGCCAGGACCACATCGATTGGGCCCGGGCGCACGGCATGTCCGTCATTGGGTGGCCGTGCCACACCGAGACCGATTTCGCTGCGATCCAGCACTACGAGGTCGATTCGTACGGTTCCGACTACCCGAGCCTGATCCTGGAATTGTTGTCTACCCAAGGCAAATAGCGCACGCGTAATCACGCTGTTCGTAGGGGTCAACCTCTGTGTTGACCCGAAATGCGCGTACCACAGTCGAGCGTCCAGCGGGGCCGACCTTCCCCTACAGGAAATGGTTCCGCTTGTCTACACCGTGACGGTTTCGAACGGACCCTCCGGCAGTGGATCGATCGGCCAGATCGGTCGCGTGATGTTCCTGTACGGCAGGTCCGAGAGGTTGCTCGTCGTGAACCCCGGGGTATCGGTCCGGATGATCGTCCCCGCCAGCTGCTGGAATCCGCCACGGAAGTGCTGGTGCGACTTGAGCGCCACCACCCGCGAGCGCCGGACATCGATGCCGTGGAGCAGGAAGAGCTCGTCGTCGAGGGTTTGCGCCCGCTCGGAGCCGACGATCACGTCGACATTGCCGATCACCAGGCGCGCCATCCTGCCCAAATGAACCAGACCGCCGGCGCCCATCGGATTCGTCAGCCGGAAATCTCCGTCGCTGAGTACCTTGACGTAGGCCTCGGCCTCAATCGGCGCGCCGTGCAGCTCATCGGTAAAGCCACCGAGCGTGATCGAAATTGTCGCTCCGGTTCCCGCTGCGTGCGCCTGCGCGGCAGTAGCGGGATCCCAGATGAAACCAAAGCAGGTGTTCGGTTCGTTGGCGGCCAGCAGGGCGCGCAGCACATGAGTGCCGCTGCCCGGCGCTCCCCCACCCGGATTGTCGGAGACTTCGGCCACGACTACCGGCAGCTCCGTGGTGGCCAGCGCTTGCGCAATCGCCTCCTCCGCCCCCGGCAGCGACTGCCGGAAATCTTCCAGCGTCTCCAGGATCAGCGCTACAACATCGTTGGCGACCGTTTCGGCGAGGGCCGGATCGTTGTCGGTCGTTACCAGGACCGAGGTCACGATCACCGACACGTCGGTGTGCGGAAAGCCATGCGTGAAGTTGCAATCGAGCACGCCGGGTGTCTGTTCCCATTCGTGGCAACGCTCATTGATCACCTTGGCCGGTCCGACGAAGGTTGTTGATGGCGGAATCGCGACCGGCAGCTTGACCAGGTGCTTGACCGGCGAGATCTCGCCGTTGACGATCCGGGCGGCGATCTCGACGGCCTCGACCCCACGATCATACGTATCGATGTGCGGATACTCGTGGCAGTAGAAGAGTGCCGTGGCATGCTCCAGCATCGCTGCGGTAGTGTTTCCGTGGAGATCGAGCGAAATCACGACCGGGATATCCGGACCGACAAGCGTGCGGAGCTCGCTCAGGAACGTGCCTTCCATGTCCTCAATGCCATCGGCGGAACCGGCGCCGTGCAGGGCAAGGCAGATTGCATCGAGCGAACCTGCTCCCTGGATTCGCGCGAACAAGGTATCGCGGATCGTCTCGTAGGCGTTCCGGGAAACCGTGGCCGACGGCTGGGTCGTCGTCGCCAGGGTCGGCACGAGCTCGATCCCAAGGCGCTGGCCAGTGTCGATCATCCCGCCGAGATCGTTACGCACACCTGTGTGCCGGGCAATGAGGTCTTCCCCCTCGCACCAGTACCGGGCCTTGAACGCATCCAGCTCGGTAAAGCCGGGACAGAAGGTATTCGTTTCGTGCGCAAACTCGCCGATTGCAAACCGCATCTGGTTCTCCCATGTGATCCGGATCGATAGTCGCTCCACAACGAAGCGACGTTAAGTCCTTTTCCCATGGTTTTGGCGGGAGCGCAATTAGTATGGTGGCGCAGGGTTGCCCAATCGAACCCGCCCGCGCGAATCCTATCCAGGTAGTGGCCGGTCTTGTGCCGGCCAATGGAGCTTGCCGACACGTCCCACGGGCGGAGCACGCATCGCTGCGCTGCCGCAGCCGTGCGATGAACGGGCAGGGTTGCGGTGTTGCGCTGCTGGATATATCCGCCCTGAATCTGGCCAGCACAAGACCGGCCACTTCAAAATAGAGTTGTGGTTCGTGACGCGAAGCGCTTGAATGTCATATCGCTTCGCTGCCGCAACGAGCCGCAGGCGAGTGGAAAAATCTCGGCCCCACTGGCAATGCCGCAGCAGCATTGTGTGCTGGTCTCGCCTGCGATGAGGAATCCTGCGGATCGACAATGCAGGCTCATGATCGTTGCGACGAGGAGATACCGCTTCGCTGCCTCCAGTCGCTGGCGCTCCTTACGGAATGACCGTTAAGGTCGCCTCGTATGCGTCGATCAGGGCGACCTTTTCGGCGGAGGCCGAAGTGTCGTCGAACGTGTACGTCAGCCACTCGTCGACGAGCCTGGAGGCCAGCTCCTGGCCGATTACCCGCGCCCCGAGGGTGAGGATTTGGCAGTTATTGGAGAGCACCGAGCGCTCGACCGAGAACGAATCGTGGGCCACTGTGGCCCGGATCCCCGGCACCTTGTTGGCGGTGATCGCCATCCCGATTCCGGTCCCGCAAATCAGCAAGCCGCGATCGGCCCTGTCTGCGGCAACTGCCCGTGCGACATCGAGACCGATGTGGGGATAGGCGGTGGCGGTGGCGGCATCGGGAACCCCGAAATCGATGATTTCCAGGTCCGGGTGAGTCGCCAGTCGCGACTTGATAAGGTTCTTGAGATCGGCTCCGGCGTTGTCAGCGCCAATTGCAATGCGCATGCGAGTTCTCCCTTGGGCGTGAACGGGCGTGTTGGGGGCCGCGTGTTATCGATGGCCGGCACAAGACCGGCCACTACGAGATCGTGGCGGGTTGAGTTGCCCAAAATCCGCCGGGGGCGAAAACCTCGGCGATCAACTCGTCGAACACGCCCATTTCGAAGACCAGGTCGTAAATCGTGTAGCGACGCCGAATACGCCGCGCCGCCTGGTAGCTGGCGCGAACCTGCTCCAGGGTCAGGCCGATCTGGCCAGGCTCGGTTGGGCAGCCACCAGCGGCAAGGTGCTCGCGCAAGACGTCCGGCAACATCAGTTGAGCCTCGAGCCGCGACTTTAGCTCCGGCCAAATCTCGCGAAGCGTCGTCAATCGTTCTTGCAGGGCCTCGGCGGCGATGTGCTTGGCACGGCACTCTTCGAGCGCCCGGTCAATCAATGTCGGCGAGTCGTTCATCGCCCTGATTTCAGCTTCCATCGCAGCCAGCGATGGCCATTTCGCGACGGCCGCTTCGACATCGAAATCGGTCCAGTCATGCGCAAGCAGTCGTTGGTACAAGGCTGCCGAAAAGATCGAGCCAAACCCGACCTTGACGCCATGCGACACCAGTTCTCCGTCGTGCTCGAGTCCGCGCATTTCCCACAGGTGGCTGAACTGATGCTCGCTGCCAGAGGCGCAGCGTGTCGATCCGGAGACCTGGATCGCCAAACCGGTCATGATCAGGCCGTAAAACAATTGCTCGATCGATTCCGGGTCGCCAACCTGGAAACGAGACGGCTCGGCAATCATCGCGGGCAGCGGGCCCTGGACCATCTCCCAGACATCCGGGACGATCGGTTCCACGCCAAACGCATCGGCCACGATCCAATCGGCGCCGGCTGTGACCTTGCCAAGCAAATCGCCGTACCCGGCAGCGGTCATCGCTCCTGGTGCGGCGCACAGGATGTCGAGATCGGCGACCACCGCAACCGGGGCCTTGCAGCCAAACGTCTGCTTCACGCCATTGTGGATCAGGGCGGCTCCGGACGCGGTGTAGCCATCCATCGAAGCGGCCGTGGCGACCGAGATGTACGGCAATCCTGCTTCGTGGGCGGCACGCTTGGTGAGGTCGTTGATCGATCCGGAACCTACCGCAATTGGCAGCACCAGTTCGCCAGCGGCGTCGAACCAGGCGCGAATCGAGGCAACGTGACGGGTGTCCGGCCGCAACGTTGGCGAAGCGGGAAAGATAATGGGATCGCGAAGCGGATGCCCTGCGGCCTCCAGATAGGCCGTGACTTGCTGGCCTGCGAGTGCGAAGGTGGTGGAGTCGGCCACAATCACCACCGGTCGCCCTGGGAACAGGTCGGCTACGAGCGATGGCACGGCAACCATTCCCCCAGGTTCGACGACGAGGTAGCGGGTTGTCGATGCCTGGCCAAGGGCTCCGTCAATCCGTGACCGGTTCATTTGTTTGTTCATTGCGCTTTCCGAACTGATTCCAGATACATGTCCCTTCGTCACCGCCAAGCGAACCGGGAACCGCGAACATCGTGGTTGACCTGGATGGATGGCTGACGGATTGTTTGTTTCGCACTTATGTGCATGCACATAGTTGCAAACTCAGCTTGTACGTTAGGATCACACGCAAGGAGCGTCAACGACAGGCAGGCAATCTGCACAAACGTGCGATCCCGGCAAAGACCTCGGCTCATCCACTTTCCAGGGGGAACTATCCGTGTCATCACCCTCCACTGCAAGCTCCAACTCAGCATCGCGGCCAGCCTCATTGTTCGCCGGATACATCTTCGATCTCGATGGCACGATCTATCTTGGCGACGATCTCCTGCCGGGCGCGACCGGGTTGATCGCGACGCTGCGAGCGCTTGACCGGCGAATCCTCTTCCTCTCCAACAACCCAACCAAAAACGCCGATGCCTATGTCGCCAAACTTGCCAACCTCGGCATTTCCGTAACTCCGGAGGAAGTATTGAACACCGTCGACACGGTAACTGCCTGGCTGCTGCGCTACCACCCCGAGGCGACCGTGTTCCCAATCAGCGAGGCGCCGGTGATCGACGCCCTTGCCAACGCCGGGATCCGGATCTCCGACGACCCGGCCGAGATCGATTTCGTTATCGCCAGTTATGACCGCACCTTCGACTATCGCAAGCTCCAGATCGCCTTCGACGCGATCGCAGTCCACAAGCGGGCACGCCTGATCACGACCAACCCGGATCGCTTTTGCCCGTTCCCGAACGGCCGTGGAGAGCCCGACGCCGGGGCGATCATTGGCGCAATCGAAGGCTGCACCGGGGTGAAGTGCGAGCAAAACGTCGGCAAACCCGACCCGTTCATGCTCGAAGCGGCGCTGACCCGGCTCGGCCTGCCCGCATCCGATTGCATCATGATTGGCGATCGCCTGATGACCGACATCAGGATGGCGATCGACGCAGGGATGGCCTCGGCCCTCGTGCTGACCGGTGAAACGACCCGCGAAATGCTCGCCGAGCAGTCTGCGGAAAACCTCCCGGCTTTTGTGCTGAATTGGGTGAACGAGGTGTTGCCTGCACAAATGTGAGCACTGGTGTTCGGTTCGGACAAGGCATCCTACATTAGCCCGGATCGTGCGTGCTGATGCGATCATCGCGAATAACACACATTCCTCGAAATGGTGACTACCATGATCATCCTCGGACACCGCGGCGCCCGATTTGAAGCTCCCGAAAACACCGTCCCCGGTTTTCAGCACGCGGTCGATCTCGGTCTCAAGGCCGTAGAGTTTGATGTCCGGATGAGCAAGGATGGCCACCTCGTCATCATGCACGATGCAACCGTAGATCGAACGACAAACGGCGAGGGCGAGGTTGCATCGAAAACCCTCGACGAGCTTCAGGCGCTCGATGCGCGTTCGATCTTCCCCGGCTGGCCGGACCCAGCCACGGTCCCGACGTTCGGCGAAGTGCTCGACGTGGTGAAAGGCGTGGACGTCATCCAGGTCGAAATCAAGAGCGACACCCCGGCACGACTCGACGTCATCGTGCCCAAAACCATTGCCAAGATCCTCGACCGCAAGATGGAGCATCAGGTTGCCATCATCTCCTTCGATCCCTATGCAATCGAGATTGCCCAGCGCCTGGCCCCCCAAATCGTGCGCGGCTACATCGGGGCCTGGGATACCCCTGAATTCCTCCAGAAGGCCAGGGAGCTCGAATGCATCGACGCCTGCACCCAACACCTGACCTCCGATCGTGAACTCGTGGCCGAGGCGAAGTCGCTCGGGTTCCGCGTCACTGCGTGGCCAACGAATTCAGCCGAAGACCTTGAAAGCGCCCTCACGCTCAACCCGGATCTCATCTGCACTGACTCCCCAAGCTTGATCACGAACCTTCTCGCTGAACAGGAATTACCGGTTGGCGCTTCGTGAACGCCATGGGAGAAGACCGCAGCAGTCAGGCAATACGTGTGTATTACCAACCCAATTTGACCGGCACAAGTCTAGCCGCGATCAACGTCGTTGAGTAACAAATGGTGACAAACATGCTGATCATCGGACATCGGGGCGCACGATTCGAAGCGCCGGAAAACACCGTTCCCGGGTTCCACTACGCAATCGATCTCGGCCTGAGCGCAATTGAGTTCGACATCCGGATGACGTGTGACAATCACCTGGTGGTCATCCACGATGCCACGGTCGACCGCACCACCAATGGCGAGGGGGCGGTATCCTCCTTTACCCTCGAACACCTTCGGGCGCTCGATGCGCGATCGATCTTCCCCGAGTGGCCGGAACCCTGTGTGGTACCGACCTTTGGCGAGGTTCTCGATGTGGTTCAGGTGCTCCCCGAACTCTTTGTCGAGATCAAGGGCGATACCCCGGAACGGCTCGACCGCATCGTACCGGCGACGATTGCCGAAATCCTGCGCCGGGACATCGTCGACCGGGTCACGATCACCTCGTTCGATCCCTACGCCCTGGAAATCGCCAAACGCGAAGCCCCCCAGATTCGACGCGGCTACATCGGCGACTGGAACACCCAGGAATTCCTGGATCGCGCCGTTGCCCTCGATTGCGCCCAGGCCGATGCCCGGCACGCGACTGCGGATCCTGGCCTGATCGCGAAGGTGAGATCGCTAGGCATGCGCGTCATCGGCTGGCCGACGAATTCGCAGGAAGATCTCGACAGTGTCCTCGCAATGAAGCCGCAATTGTTTTGCACGGACAACCCAAGCCTGCTTATCGAGCTCTATGCGAATGTGCCAAACCAGACTGGTTGACTCCCCGCCCTCCTGAATACGGCGAAACCGGTGAGTCGTCATTCCGCCGTGTAGGGTTGCGTCCAGCGGGGTGATCTGGCGCTTGTCCAGAGCGCAGCGTGGGCAGCGAAGCGAGTCCGCCCGACCAATTGTCATTCTGGATTGGTTTGGTAGGGCTGCGGAGCTTGCTCCGCCCGGGCAGCGAAGAGATATCGCTTCGTTGCCTGCGGAATGACAACCAGGTCGCTGCGCTCCATGGCCGGCACAAGACCGGCCACTACTAGAAACGATCGGACCCGACTACCCGCGTTCTTGTACGGTTGCGATGCTTGCTCCGCCCGTAACGATTGGCCGGCGCAGCCGAAGTCCATCTCACGGTTCGCGGCCTGGCGCGTTTGCAGCATGAATGACCGGAACGCGATTGCCGTGAGGAACATCCATCCATGAACGAACCTGCTCTTCGCAATGCCATCCTTGGCGTAATCGACGGCGGAAACGCCTACATGACCTTCGACGAGGCGGTCGCGGATTTCCCGCCCGATCACTACAACACCAAACCAGCCAACGTGCCGTATTCGTTCTGGCATCTGCTGGAGCACATCCGGATCTGCAACCGGGACATTCTGGATTACGTCCAGAGCCCCACCTATCGCGAACTCGATTGGCCCGCGGAAAACTGGCCGCCGCCAGACGCGATCGCCGACAGTGCCGCGTGGGCGGCAACGATCGATGGCATTCGAGGCGACATGGCAGCGCTTCGCTCGCTGGCCGCGAATCCGGGCAGTGACTTCGGGGCGGTGGCGCTCAACGCCGGCAACAACTCCGGCCATACGCTCCTTCGCGAAATCCTGGTTGCCACGGACCATACCGCCTATCACCTCGGCGAGTTCGCAATCCTTCGCCAGGTCGAGGGACTCTGGCCCGAAGGGCACGCATAGCGATCGTTGGCGTCGCGCGGGTGCAGGTATCACGGCGGTGTGTATTTCCTGCGTTATCATCTTCCCATGACAGGAACGAACCGCCGCACCCGCGCGACGCAACCGGGCAGACTGAGACGAGTCGTCACCGGGATTGGCGTGGTTTCATCTCATTCCTGTATCTCTGCCTCGCCGGGTCACTCCTCTTGTTCGGGTTCATCGTCGGTTGGGACCTTGAGCCTGGCCGACCGATCATCGGTGGCGCGATGATCGGCGTGGGCGCAATTGTTTTCATCTTCATGCCCCGCCTGATCAAACGCGCCACCGGTCGAGACGTGATTTCGCCGCCCGTCAACATCCTGCTCTAGTCAGCAACACATCATGGACCGGCGTGCGTTCCGGGTCTCAAACACCACCTGCTAAAGTGGAATGATGAACATACTTGAGCGAGATCCATATCTCTCCCAGCTCCATGAACGCCTGAACCAGGCCGCACTCGGCAACGGCTGCCTCGTCTTCCTCAGCGGTGAGGCGGGCGGCGGCAAGACGGCCCTGATCGAGCGATTCGCGGAAACGATACGCCAGGACGCCGAGATGGCGGTCGTCTCCTGCGATGGCCTCAAGATGCCCGGACCGTTCGGGCCACTTTTCGACATCGCCGAGGCCCTTGGCCCGGAGGTCGAAGCCGTGCTCAGGGCCCAGGCTCCCCGGGACCGCATCTTCCGCACCGTGCTGTCCGCCATGAAGGGCACTCCGGACGTGAACGTGCTCGTCGGCGAAGATGCGCACTGGACGGACGAAGCCACTCTTGAACTTGTGCGATTCCTGGGCCGGCGAATCGGGGACACCCGAACCCTGATGATCGTCACCTACCGGGACGATTCGCTCGACCCCTACCATCCCCTGCGGCGAGTCCTCGGCGATCTCGTCAACGAACCTGCTGTCTGCCGGATGTGGTTGCCTCCACTCACAGTCGATGCCGTTGGCGCCCTGGCCGAAGGAACAGGAATTGACCCGGTCCTGCTGCATGAGCGAACCGGCGGCAACCCGTTCTACGTCACCGAGATCGTCGCCTCTGGCGACACGTCGATTCCCACATCGATTCGCGATGCCGTGCTCGGGCGCGCTTCCCAGATATCCGTCGAGTGTCGCGCTGTACTCGATGCAGCGGCCGCGATTGGCGTGGTTGTCGATCCGGAGCTTCTAGCGGCAGTCATCGGCGCCCCGGTCGCCGATGCGGTGGATGAGGCCCTGGCGGTTGGGATGTTCCGCCCCTTTGGCGATCGGATCGCATTTCGCCACGGTCTCGCCCGGGATGTCTTTTTGCAGGAGATGTCGATTCCTCGCCGCCGGGATTTGCATCGTCGCATTCTCAACGTCCTGGAAGGGGATCCAAGCGCCACCGCCGACCTCGCACATCTCGCACATCACGCCGAAGAGGCGAGGGACACGGCCGCCGTCATGCGCTACGCCCCCGCCGCGGCCCGGAACGCCCAGGCATTCGGCGCCCACCGGGAAGCCGCCGCCCAGTACGCCCGTGTCCTCCGGTTCGCACAGGGAATACCGGATCAGGAACTCGCGGCATTGCTGGAAACCCGATCGTACGAGTGTTACCTCACCGGACAGCTCGAGGACGCGATTGCGGACCGGACGCGCGCCGTGGCACTCTGGGAATCGATGGAAGATCCGCTCAGGATCGGCGACAACATGCGTTGGCTTTCCCGCCTGTACTGGTTTTCCGGCCGCAACGCCGAAGCGGAACAGTTTGCCCAATCTGCCTTCGATCACCTCGAGTCAGCGCCGCCGGGCCCCGAACTGGCCATGGCCTACAGCAATCTCTCCCAGCTCCGGATGCTGGCGTATGACACGTCCGAAACGATTCGACTGGGGGAATGCGCGATCAAGCTCGCAACCTCACTGAACAATCAACCCATTCTGGCGCACGCCCTGAACAACGTTGGCACCGCCCAGATGATCTCCTCCGTCCCGGTTGGCCGTGATTTGCTTCAGCAAAGCATCCGCATTGGGCTGGAGCACGGTCTCGATGACGATGTTTCGCGCGCCTATGCCAACCTCTCGTGGACTGCCCTGGATCATGGTGAGCTCGACGAAGCAGAACGAACCATCGCGGAAGGCCTGGCGTTCACATCCGACCGGGACCTTATTGCAATGGAACTCTACCTGAAGGCAGCACGCGCCCGGGCCCGGCTCGGGCGGGGGACTTGGTCGGATGCCGCCCTGGATGCCAGCGCGATCGCCGCCCTCCCCGGTACAACGAAACTGACCAGGATTATCGTGCTCACGGTGCTGGGCCACATTGCAGCCCGGCGAGGAGATGACCCAGCCGCCATTCTCGATGAAGCGCTCTCCCTGGCCGAACCGACAGGCGCCTTCATGCGATTGGGACCGCTGCGGGCCGCCCGGGCCGAAGCCGCCTGGCTGGCGGGCGATCCCGAGCTCGCGATGGCAGAAGCAACGATGGAATATGCCAACGCGACAAGAACCGGCGACCGATGGCTGGCCGGGAGCCTGGCGATCTGGCTCCATCGGGGCGGCCACCATATCGTCGACGTATCCGCCCTCGCAGAACCATATGCGCTCGAGATTTCGGGACATGGGAAGGCGGCAGCCGAACGCTGGCGTAGCCACGGATATCCGCTGGAAGAAGCGCGTGCCCTCGCCAGCACCGGCGAGGAGGCCTCCCTGCGCGATGCCCTGGCGATTGCTGATCGCCTCGGCGCCCGCCCGGACGCGGCGCGCATCATTCGGCTGCTCCGCAGCGCCGGCGCAACGAACATTCCGCGGGGTCCCCGGCCAGATACGCAAGCCAACGCCGCGCACCTGACGGCCCGCGAAGTCGAAGTGTTGCGCCTCCTCACCGAGGGGCAATCGAATCGAGAGATTGCCGCGGCACTCTATCTCTCCCCCAGAACCGTTGGGCACCACGTTTCGGCGATTCTCGGCAAACTCGAGATCTCGTCCCGGACCGAAGCGAATGCCCGGGTCGCCGAACTGAGCTTGTTCCCGGATAGGTCATCCCCCTCGCCAATATAGGCATTGGTGACCGATGCCACCAACCACCTCCACCGGCACGATACGTGAAGACGTATCGCGCGACGCGTTGCACGGCAATTCGAACCTGGATGCAATTGAAGGAGTGAGCAATGGCAACTCAAACAATCGGCGGGATGGTGGCAGAAGCGAAACGACGAATCCAGAACCTGTCCGTCGATGACGTTTCCGAGGAATGCACCGCCAGCGAGGTCGTGTTGGTGGTGGACATCCGGGAACCCGAAGAACGGTCGAACACAGGAACGATACCGGGGGCGATTCACGCCGCCCGCGGCATGCTCGAGTTCTATGCCGATTCGACAAGCCCATATCACCGGTCCGAATTCGAAACCGACCGGAGGATCATTCTCTACTGCGCATCCGGTGGCCGGTCTGCGCTGGCGGCGGACACCCTCCAGCAACTCGGCTACACACGCACAGCGCACCTCGACGGTGGCTTCAAGGCCTGGACGGCAGCCGGAAAACCAGTCGACACGGCCTGAGTCATCACCTTTTCCATACGAACAGTTCCAGGAGTAGATACTGATGCATCCAAACATCCGTCGATTGGTCATGCTCTGGCTGGCTCTGATCTCCGGGCTTGTGCTTACTCCGTTGAGCACGACGATGGCACAGGAAAATCCTCCCCAAGCCAATCGAACTTCCCTGCGCCACTAACGCCTCGTCCCAGGTACTCGGGATGACTCCGGTCAACGACGGCTCCCAGAATCTGATCCTGGCGCGCATCATTCTCGACATTAGAGGCGGCGTCGATGCCCACTTCCATCCCGGCACCCTGGTGGTTACTGTCGAATCGGGCTCGCTCGGATTCACGCACCTCGGAGATGGGGAAATGTCGGTCAACCGGGTTGCTACGGCCGAGCAAGAGGCAACAGTCGAACCTCCTCCACACGGTGAGCAGGCCACCCTGACTCCTGGCGACTGGACGGTCGAGTCCGACATGGTCCACGCCGCGGCGAATCTCTCCGATGGACCGACAACGCTGATCCTCAGTGGATTGATCGAGGCCGGCCAGCCCCTCACCGTCTGCGCCGAAGAAGCGACACCCGCCGCCCACGCCCGTCACATGAACCGTGACTGGTGATCGGCGGAAGATGGGATTCCTGAGTTACCTGGCCCATTGCCTTACGACCCGACTCTTTCAACTAATCACCCCAAGGAAATTATCACAATGACCCAAACAATGACCGACCCGGCTACGGCCCTGGCCGACGCCCTCCGTGGAGATCTCATCCGGCCCGGCGATCTGCCGTACGACGAAGCCCGCCGGGTCTACAACGGGATGATCGACAAGCATCCCCGGCTGATCGCCCGCTGCGCCAACGTGGCCGACGTGATTGCCGCTGTCAACTTCGGACGAGAACAGGGCCTGGCTGTCGCCATTCGTGGCGGTGGGCACAATGCAGCCGGCCTGGGAACGTGTGACGATGGGATCGTGATCGACCTGGCGCGGATGCGTGGAATCCGCGTCGATCCCCAGCGCCGTCTCGTCCACGTCGAGGGTGGGGCTACCTGGGGTGACGTGGACCATGCGACCCATGCGTTTGGACTGGCCACCCCCAGCGGCATCATCTCGACCACCGGGGTCGGTGGCCTCACGCTCGGCGGCGGCATCGGCCACCTCAGCCGCACCTACGGTCTCACGATCGACAACCTGGTTTCAGCCGATGTGGTGACCGCCGACGGCGACTTCCTGACGGCCAGCACCGACGAACACCCGGACCTCTTCTGGGCCCTGCGCGGTGGTGGCGGCAACTTCGGCGTTGTCACCTCCTTCACCTTCCGGCTACATCCGGTAAACATGGTGCTCGGCGGCCCGCTCTTCTATCCGATCAACCAGGCCGAGAAGGTGCTGCGTTTCTATCGCGACTACATCGCCGACGCCCCGCCCCAGATGAGTGCCTTCTTCGGCTTCCACCTTGCTCCACCGGCGCCGTTCGTGCCGGACCACCTGCACTACCTGCCAATGGCCGTCATCGTCCCCTGTTACAACGGAACGCTGGACGAGGGCGAATCCGTGGTCCGGCCCTTGCGGGAAGAGATCACCCCGGCGCTCGACCTGGTTTCACCGCTACCCTACCCGGGGTTGAACAGCATGTTCGATGCCCTCGAGCCGCCGGGACTCCAACATTACTGGAAGGCCGACTTCATGCGGGATCTGAGCGACGAGGCGATCGCCGTTCACGTCGACTTCGGCCGCAAGGTGCCGACAGTGCCATCGCTGATGCACCTCTATCCCATGGACGGCGCGATTAGCCAGGTCGGCAACGACGAGACTGCCTTCAGCTACCGTGACGTCTCCTTCGCCCACGTGATCCTGGCAACCGATGCCGACCCTCGCCCGATGCCCGACCACATCGCGTGGGCTCGCGCCTACTGGGATGCGCTGCATCCCCACTCCGCCGAAGGAGCCTACGTCAACTTCCTGATGGAGGAGGGCCAGGCACGGGTCGCGGCGACCTATCGCGGGAACTACCCGCGTTTGCAACGCATCAAGCAGCGCTACGATCCGGCCAACCTGTTCCGCGTCAACCAGAACATCGTGCCCGCCGGGCACCAGCAGGACGCTTGACCTCGACGAAGCGACACGCTCCAGCAACTCGGAACCGCCCATCTCGACGGTGGCTTCAAGGCCTGGACGGCAGCCGGGAAACCGGTCGAAACGGCTTGACGCGGCAATCCGGAGAAAACCGCGTCAACCGCACCGTGCAGGGTTGCCGTCCTGAAGAACGAAGGATCATCTCGGCTCGGCTCTTCCCTGCCTATCCTCCCTACGTAGATTCCGTAAATCCCGTCGCTCTACGTAGGTAACAGCGGATCGGAGACGACTCCGATCGTTCCCAAATATCGGTACTCCTACCGATGAAATCTTCCGCTGGCGGGAACATACTGTGGGTACATCGTCAAGCCGACGATGTGCCCACGGCTCTCGACTTGGGCGGATGGCTCACAAATGTTGGATGGGTTCCCCCTGGGACCCTATCGAGTCCGCCTGAATCGTTATCCCGAGGATAACGAGGAACCTTCCAATCAGCAGGATCCCGTTTTCGCACCGGTCTCCTGAGCGTCAGCGAGGGACGTTGCCGGTCGCCCAACCATCTTTTGCCAGGGCGGGCAATCTTGCCCGCCCATCCAACCAGACGGTTGCGTAGTCGCCTCGCGGCGGCTGCGCAAGACCATACAAGGATATGTAAGGAACACGATCATGACCTCACCTGTGTTACTCGAACTCCTCAGCGTCCGCGAAGCCGAGCGGCGCGAGCATGAATTCCGCCGGGCAGCCCTTCGGCTCGCGACGCCTTCTCTACTGGGAGATTCCACGTTCGCGATCCGACATTGGCTGGCCAACCTCCTGTCCCAGACCGGGGAGCGAATCCGTCAATGGGCATCCCTGCCGCAGTCCCGCCCGGAACCCGGGTCTCCATCTTCGCCTTGTTATCCATCTTCGCCTTGTTAAATGAGCGAGTTCGCGCCGAGCAGGCGCGGGCCTCTCGCCTGCAGAAAGGATCCTGTCATGGATGCCATACTTCCCCTTGTCGCGCTGATTGCGCTCGCCCTTTGTGCCTTCCCCTTCGGTACAGACAGTCATCCCGACTTCGACGCCACCGAGCGCGACCCATGGTGGCCATAGGCTCCAGGCAGGTGGGAACCTTGTGGCCCACCGCCTGGGTACGGTGGATGCCGTTCGCCGGGCTGGAGGCGGGGCATTCGAGCTCGATTTGAACGATTCGGAAACCACAGCAACGACGTGCATTCGCAGCGCCCTGGACGGTTACACCTGCCTGCACCCCGCCGCCCGGGGCGACTGCATCGCGCCATTCGAGGCCTCGGGTGATGGATCATCTTCATGATCAACCGAAACATCCGCCGCTCAGGCACCCATCGCGGTCCGTAACCGGGGATCGAGGAAATCGCGAATCGCGTCGCCGAACATGTTGATGCAGAGTACCAGCAGGCCAAGCGCCAGACCAGGATAGATCACCGTCCACGGCGCCAGCTCCATCGCGTTCCGGTTCTCGCTCAGCATCGAGCCCAGCGAGGGTGTCGGCGGCACCGCCCCCAGCCCGAGATAACTCAACGCCGCCTCCAGGATCACCGCGCCGGACATGCTCAACGCAAGCTGGACCAGGATCGGCCCTGCCACATTCGGCAGGATATGCCGGAAAAGCACCCTGGATGTGGACGATCCGGCCGCCACCGATGCCTGCACGAACTCGACGTGCTTCACTGAGAGCGCCGAGGCGCGCACGATCCGAGCGAAAATCGGCGTCTGGACGAGGGCGATCGCAAGGACGATGCTCCGGAAACCCGCCCCCCAGATCGAGACGATCAGGATCGCCAGCAAGATCGACGGAAACGAGAACAGCACATCCATTACCCGCATCGTGACGTACTCCTGCCAGCGACCAACGTACCCGGCAATCAGTCCAAGCACGGTGCCGATCGCGGCCGCGATCAGGACCGACACGACGCCAACCCCGAGCGAGATCCGCGCCCCGTACAGGATCCGGCTCCAGACATCCCGCCCGAACACATCGGTCCCCATCAGGCCTGATTCCTCCGGCGAAAGGAGCCGTTTGGCTGGCACCATGTCGGTCGGATCGTCAGGCGCTATCCACGGCGCGAAGACCGCAAGCGCGATGAACACAAGCAATACCAAGCCAGCCACGAAACCAATCCGGTTGTGCCTGGCAAGCATCCGTATCCAGCCGACCCGCTGCGGGGCCGCGAGGGTCGCCGTTGAACCAGCCATCAGTCGCGCACCCGGATCCGGGGATCGACGAATCCATACACGATGTCGGTGATCAGGTTCATCAGCACGAACGCCGCCGCGATGAACAGCGTCGTCCCCTGCACCACCGGATAATCGCGCTGCGAAACTGCGTCGAGTGCGAGTCGCCCAATGCCGGGGATCGCGAAAATCTGCTCGACAATCACGGTGCCGCCAAGCAAGTAGCCACACTGAATCCCGATCACCGTGATCACCGGCACGAGGGCATTTCGTACGGCATGACCCAACACCACCGCCTTGGGCGCCAGCCCCTTGGCCCGCGCCACCATCAGGTACTCCTTGCCAAGCTCATCGAGCAGCGACGACCTCGTCATCCGCATGATCGAGGCCGCCAGCAAGGTGCCGAGCGCAATCGTCGGCAACACCAGCGATTTCAGGTTGGCGCCCAGGCCATCCTCGATCGGGACGAACCCGGACGTCGGCAACACCGTCCAGTGGGTCGACACGAACAGGATCAAAAGCGTCGCGATCAGGAAATTGGGGACGGAAAGGCCGACCAGGGCAATCATCCGGATCGCCACATCGAGCGGCCCACCCCGATTCACGGCGGCAATGATCCCCGCCGGGATCGCCAGCAGCAACGAGAGCAATGTCGCCAACCCCGCCAGTTCAAGCGTCACCGGCAAGCGATCGAGGATCGCCTGGGCCACCGGTTGCCCTGTCCGCAACGAGTTGCCCAGATCGCCGGTCAGGACGTTGCCGAGCCACCGCAGGTACTGGACCGGGAGCGGTTGGTCAAGCCCGTACGAAGCGGCGATCGCCTCCCGCTGCTCCTCGCTCACGTCGGGGCCAACCCCGATCAGGACATCGACAAAGCTGCCGGGAATCAGCCGCATCGCGCCGAACACGAGAATCGAGATCCCGAGCAGGGTCGGCAGGAACACGGTCAGGAATCGCCTGGCTAGAAATCCGAACATCGCCGAGGACTCCTTTCCAGGCCCGAGGATGATGGCTACGAGTCATGGTATTCTCCTGCCATGATCTGACAGGCGCGGCCACAAGGCCAGATTCCAATCTCTCCAGCCACTCTATCAAGGAGAACTGCGTTGAACAGCAACGCTGGAAGCGCCCTGCGCATCGTACATCTTTCCCCGGAACATGCACCCGCCTGTGAGGCAATCGGTCGCTCGCTGCCCGCCTGGTTCGGGATCGAGGACGGCCTCCTCGATCTCCGGCGCAGCGCAGACGATGGTCCCGGTCTCATTGCGCTGAGCGGCCACCAGGTCGCGGGGTTTGTGACCTTTGCCCATCCGTTTCCGGAAACCTGGGAGATCACCTGGATGGCGGTTGCCCCGTCTTACCATCGTCACGGCATCGGTCGCGCCCTGATCGAGGGCCTCGTTACCGAAGCGCGCGCCGCGGGCGTCCAGCTCCTGCACGTCAAGACGCTCGCCGACCTGCACCCGAGCCCCGAATATGCCCAAACCCGTGCCTTCTACCAGGCGATGGGCTTTTCGCGGATGATCGTGCTGGCCGATTTGTGGGGTCCCGAAAATCCGTGCCTGCTCATGGTCCGCACGGTTTGACGGATGGTATCGCGAAGCGATTAATTGTCATTCCGCAAGGAGCGCCAGCGACTGGAGGCAGCGAAGCGGTATGACATTCAAGGCACACCAGCGGGAGGCCCAGGGGCCTCCCCTTCAAGACAGTGCATCTGGGCAGGTTACGAAAGGCTCGTTTCCTTCAGCGTGTCCCACGTCTGGGATGACGATGGCGCAAAGCCGACCACGTTGTCTCGCTCGGCAAAATAGGCCACCCGCGTGCTGATGAAGATCGCCGGGGCCGCGTCGGCAAGGGCGACTTCGACCTGCTGGTAGGTTCCCTTCCGGGCTTCGCGGTCCCCCGTCGTCCGCCCCGCGTCGAGCAGCATGTCCACGTCTTCGCTGGAGAACTGGAAGGCATTGACCGAGCCATCGGTATAGAAGGCGGGGTAGAGGGCACGGTCCGGATCGTTTCCGGATCCATTGAAGCTGACGAAGGCATCGAAATCGCGGGCCCGCCAGCGATCGATGAAGGTGCCCCACTCCACCTGCTCGAGCTCGGCCGTGACCCCGATTTCCTTGAGCTGATCCTGGATCACGAGGGCGATGTTCACAAATTCCGGGAAGAGCTGGCCAACCAGGATCTTGAATGTGAGACCGCCTTGCCCGGCTTCTTCCAGCAAGGCCGTGGCGCTATCCGGATCGACCTTGTAGTTCGGGAGCTGCTCGATCGGCTGCGCCCACTCGCCGAGCGTCGGCACCAGCGGACCGGTGACCTGTCCCTTGCCGAAGAACACGGCGTCGACTATCGCCTGCCGATCGATCGCCTGGCTGATCGCTTGCCGGATCGCGACGTTGTCGAAGGGGGCCCGGGCACAGTTGAGACCGAGCAAGTAGTAATCGGTGGTTTCCTGCTCGATCACCACGACACCCTCACTGGAGGTCGCCGAATCGACCGAGACCGGATCGGCGAGGGTCGTTAGTGAGATTTCGCCTGTGCGCACCGCGGCCAGCCGAGTCGCCTCGTCCGGGAGAATCCGGTAGGTCAGCTGATCGAGTACCGGCAAGTCGGGCTGCCAATAGGTGTCGTTTTTGGTGAGGATCGTCTCGACATCCGCCGTCACTTCCTCGAGCTGAAAGGCGTTGGTGCCGACCATCGTGGTGTTGAAGTCGATCGGCTCCTCGGTCATCGGCAAGATCGATGAATAGGCCGAGGACAGCGTCGCCAGGAAGGGACCATACGGCGATTTGAGCTTGAAGGTCACGGTGCGAGCGCCATCCGATTCGATGGTGTCGACCGGGTCGAACTGGGTCGCCCAGCTCGAGGCAGTGGCCGGATCCTTGATCCGGTCGAACGTGAATTTCACGTCGTCGGCCGTGAGCGCCTTGCCATCGTGGAAGCTCACACCTTCGCGCAGGGTAAACACGTACGTCAATTCATCCGGGCTGTCCCAGGATTCCGCCAGTTCGGGCTGAGCCGCCCCTTCGTCATCGAAGCTGACCAACCGCTCATAAACAACCGAAAGCAATTCGATACTCGATGTCGCGGTCACGATCGCCGGATCGTACCCAACGGCTTCGGCCGATTTGCCGATGATGAGCTCGTTCGTGGTGGATTCCTGGGCATGTATTCCCAGCACAGCCGGTGAGCCAGCAGCCAGCGCAACGCCGCTGGCGCCAGCGATCTTGACGAGGTCGCGACGATTGATAGACATGGTGCCCTCTCCTGAACGACGAAATCGATCCGAAATGCGCATGGGTATGCGTTCATCGGCTGAATGAAGGATTCCCGTGTCGGGCTATTATCATCGAAAGCCGCGAGAAACGGCGGGCCAAAGCGGAATCACCCGTTCGATCGAACGAATCAGGAGTCACAATGACCGTCCAGCCCTCAAACACACTCTTCACAGTCATCGATGATCTGCGATCACTGGTCCCGGTTGAACAGGGGCGGGTTAAACCTGTCTCGGTCCTGAAGGCGACCGGCGCGAACGTCGTGGTCTTTGCCTTCGATGCCGGGACCGAGCTGCGCGAGCACTCCTCCCAGCAACCAGTCCTGCTCCAGGTCCTCGATGGCAAAGTGACTGTGCATCTGGACGGCCAAACCATCGACCTCGCACCCGGAGGTTTACTGCACATCGAACCGACCGTCCTGCACAGCGTAACGACCAATGAAGAAGCACGGCTCCAGCTCACCGTGCTGATGATCGACAGCCCAGGAGAATCCCAGATCCCACTCGCTGACTGACAATCAAGCTCAGCGCCTCAAGCGCATGCTCGGCTGTGAACGGCACGTCCCGCGAGCGAGCGCCGCTCGCGGAGAATCCGGCGACTGCTGCAAGAGGTCAGACCGGCTGTTTGCAAGCCGGGCTTCTCCCTTCGTGTCCGGCGGTGTGCGCTGGCCGACGAGACGCGAGTACCGGGAACACTGCTGGTCGTGCCAGTTTTCCTGCTCGACGCGGTTTGGCAACAGTTCCCGGCTTTGCCGCCTTCCTCCTACTGCCTGGCCATCAGCAGGCGCGATTCTGCTTCTTCATCCTGGATCAGCTCCCCGGAGACATCCACGGTGACGGTGTGAATGGTCCCGGTAAAGCGGAAAGGCGCCTTGTAGTGCCCAGACACCGATTCACCGAAGTCATAGCCACAGCTCAGTCCCTCGATGCCGAAGATGATTGGCACGGTCATCTCGAACTTGGCTTCGCCGACGAGCTTGCCGTCGAAGTAGAGCTGCCCGAGCCCAGGTGACCCTTTGCCGGCAGCCATCTCGGGAGGCCCGGTTGGCTCGAATTCGTAGCGAAGTTGGGTCCGCCCATGGGGAACGTTGTCGCTCGAACTCACCGTGTACTCGTGGAGTCCGAGGTAGTTGTGCAGATAGTGCAGCCTGCCGTCCTTGACGAATAGGACATACCCACCGGAGACGCCGCCCTGGGCGAGGAGGACCCCCTCGGCGCCACCTTCGGGAATCGTGACGTCAGCGGTGATGCTGTGCGGCCGGTTCATCACCTTGGGTGCGGACGCAAACGGGACGACGGACAGGTCGGGGTAGTAGACGTACTGGGAGCGATCCTGAGTCAGCTGTGGGCGCTCCGCCGCCAGCCGCTGGAAGATGCTGCCATCCAGCGGCAGGACCTGGTGCTTGCCGGCTTCTGCCCACCAGAGCGCGACGAGTTCCCGCAGCTTGCCCGGATTCTCAGCCGCCAGATCGTGGACCTCAGACGGATCCTCGGCGATGTGATAGAGCTCCCAGCCGTTGGTTTCCAGATCGTCCAGCACCTCGGGACTGATCGTCCCGCCGAATGTGCGACCCAACGCTGCGCCTTCGGTATAGCTGGGGCCGGGGAACCCGCAGTTGGCCCGCCAGCCATCGCTATCGATCGCGCGGTTGCCAAACATCTCGAAATACTGAGTGGTGTGCCTGGTCGGCGCACTGCCCGCGTTGAAGGTGTGCGCGAACGAGACGCCCTCGATGGGAGACTGCGTCACGCCGCGAATCGTTTTGGGCGGCTCAACGCCAACAGCCTCCAGCACCGTCGGCACCATGTCGATTGCATGGGCGTACTGTGGACGAAGCTCGCCCTTCGCCTCGATGCCACTGGGCCAGGAGACGATCAAATTATCCGTGCAACCACCGCGATAGACCTCTTTCTTCCAGCGCCGGAACGGGGTGTTGCCGGCCCATGCCCAGCCCCACGGGTAGTGGTTGTATGACTCATGGCCGCCGAGCAGGTCGATGCGCGGCAAGACCTCCTCAAGCGTCTCCCACCGTTGATTGAAGCTGCTCATCTCATTGAACGCCCCGGCGACGCCGCCTTCTGAGGAGGCGCCATTGTCGGAAATGATCATGATCAGCGTGTTGTCGAGTTCACCGATGTCCTCCAATGTCTGGAGAATGCGACCGAAGTGAAAGTCCGCATGTTCAAGAAAGCCGGCGAAGACTTCCATAAAGCGAGTGTAGAGACGTTTCTGGTCGTCGCTCAGGGTGTCCCAGGCGGGCACATCCGGATCCTGCCGGGAGAGCTCGGCATCAGCGGGGAAGATCCCCAGCTGTTTCTGATTCTCGAAGACGGTTTCACGATAGGCATCCCAGCCCATGTCGAAGGCACCCTTGTATTTGTCGATCCACTCGGGACCAATCTGGTGCGGCGCGTGGGCTGCTCCGGTAGCGTGATAGAGAAAGAAGGGCTTGTCGGGGGCATTGACATGCGCATCGAGGACGAACTGAATCGCCTTGTCGGTCAGGTCCTCGGTCAGGTGATAGCCCTCATCGGCCGATTTTGGCTGCGGCACCGAGTGGTTGTCGTAGACCAGGTCGGGGAACCACTGATTCGTCTCGCCCCCGAGGAAGCCATAGAAGCGCTCGAACCCACGACCCAGCGGCCAGCGATGATAGGGACCGGCCGGGGTGCTCTCCTCAGAAGGGTTGAGGTGCCATTTGCCAGTGCAGAAGGTGTTGTAGCCGTTTTCGAGCAGGATCTCCGACGAGCATCCCGTTTTCGAACGGCATGCGGCCGTCGTAGCCGGGAAAGCCAGTGGCCGTTTCCGTGATCGCCGCAATGCCGTTGGAGTGATGGTTCCGGCCGGTGAGGATACAGGAACGGGTCGGTGAGCAGAGCGCGGTGGTGTGCATATTCGTGTAGCGCAGGCCGTTATTCGCCAGCCGGTCGAGGTTGGGGGTGTTGACCAGCCCACCGAACGCTGACATCTGCCCGTACCCGACATCATCGATGATCCAGAACAGCACGTTTGGCGAGCCGGGCCTGGTGCGGTTGGGCGCGGGCCAGGCTGGCGATGAGTCGGAAACAGTGAGTCCGATCTTCCCAGGAAACGCATCTCCCGGTTGATACTCGATGATTGCCATCGTTCAGCACCCTTTCAATTGCGACGATCCGATACTGTTCGACACGTTCGCCATCAAACCGATGACACGAGTGGGCCAACAAGCTCGATGCCATAGCCATTGAGCGAGTATATCGACCTTAATGATCGTAGCCATTCCCCGGGCGCAGAGTCACCATCCGAAAGGTGTAATCACGCCGCTCGCTGCCGGTGCTGACCAGTTACCTACCGTTAGCCGAACTCCTGACAGTGCCGCACCTGCTTTGACTAGCGAATCCATGCAACGTGCGCCCGGTTCGCCTAATCCGCGGGAGCGCCCGAGCGTGGCGAGGGTGTTTGGGGCTCGTACAGCGCGCCACGCCGTGATGCAGGCCGCCACCGTGGCCGGGCGTGCGACGAAGCGCGGCAGTGGGCCTGTTGGCTAGCTTGCCCGTGCAGCCGACGGTCAGTCCTGCGGTGCCGAGCCGCTCGATACAGGGTGGTCGGGGCGCCGCTCCTCCTACCCTGCCGTGGGCTATTGGCCGGTCTTGGTCCGGGCCCGGATCACCGCGCTGATCGCCAGAATCAACACGATCGCGACGAGCTGGCCGCCGAGAATGACCCGATTGAGATTGAGCGCGGGCTCCCACTCGACCGTCTCGCCGCGAATCACATAAACCCCGGCCGGCGTCGCCCGGAGACCAAACCCGGCCCCGGCGCCACCGCCCTCCTCCTCAGCAGTGGGTGTCCCTGCCCCACCCCCGGCACCGCCCATCACCCGCGCGACCGGGATCACCGTGAGGCCATTCCGCTCCATCGGATCGCCAAACACCCGCTTCACCGTCATCGTGTCGCGTGCCTGATTCATGATTTCCCGAACATCCATCGTCTCGCTCCTTCTCGCCCCATCCGTGGACCCGGAGTGGGGCCCGGGTGCTCACTTGGCGCGGTGGCGACAGGAGAAGGGACCCAGATCACCCGTCCGATCGCCATCATCGAGGACGCCCACGACGGTGCCCCTGCCGCGCTTTGCCTGTAAGTCACCCCATTGTAGCCCCGTCCACCCCCGTCGCCGAGGAGCAGGGCCTCGACATGGAGTAACGGCGGGATTGGCAAGACGGCGGGGACCACAGGCCTCCTCCTCCGGCGCGGTGGCCGGATGAAGGGCACTGTCCCATAGGTCAAGCAGCACCGGGGCCGGTTCGCCTAATCCGCGGGAGCGCCCGAGCGTCGTGAGGGTGTTTGTGGGTCGTACAGCGCGTCGACCGCCGCCAGCAGGGACGCCTCGTCGACGGTCATCTCCAGCGGCCGACCCAGGCCCCGTTCCACTTCGGCCCGGACGTAGCGCGTCCATCTCCAGAGTGCCCGCGCGGCCCGGCGGACTTCGGCGCGGGTCGCCGCCGCCGGCCAGACCGCCTGCATCAGCTGTTGTTCGGCGGGCGAGAGCAGCGACTCGGCGTAGCGCAAGCCGTAGGAGCGCCGACCGCGCATTCGTGCCAGCAACTCGTAGAGCTGCGCCATCTGGTAGGGAATGCTGCTCATCGCCTCCCAGGAAACGCCGCGGGCGTTGTTGGCGGCGATGTAGATCTGCTCGCCGGTCGCGCCCAGGATTGCCGCCCGCACCTCCTCCCAGGTCGGGGTGACGTCTTCCGGGACCGAGGCGGCGACGAGGCGTGCCAGCGTGCCGTCGAAGTCCTTGACGATCCGGGCACCGGCGAAGTCGTGCCGGGGTTCCGTGTCGTCCCGCATCCGCAATTGCAGATCGACGCGGCGCCAGTCGGGACCGACATTCGCCTGCGTGAACCCTGGGTCATGGGACTGCGACCACTCGATCGTGCCGAGCACGGCGAGGAGGTCGCGGGTCCTTGTGGGCAGGTCGGCGTTGGCGGCAATCCAGACCTCGAGGTCGAGGTCGGAGTAGCGATCGGCGGTGCCGCGGCCAAGGGAGCCGGTGTAGAGCACGCCGAGGACCGACGGATCGGACAGGACGGCGGCTTCGAACCGTTCGAGGACGGTTCGCAGGGAAGGATCGACCATTCGCGCAGACTCTCTCCAGATAGTCGGCATGACGGCGGAGGACAAGGAAGCGATTCGGTTGCCCTCCTCGCCGCCGCTCCAGATAGGATGGGATGCGGCCCATCCTATCACGAACTTCCGTCGAACGTTTTCACCAATGCCGCGCGAGAGCCGTTACGTGGTGCCCCCTTGTGCGCGTAAGCATCCGCGTGTACTGTGGATTTGGGTCAACACAATCATTGGCGTACTCGCTTCTCCTCGCTCTGCACCTCGCCGGGCCTACGCCTCCTGTGTAGGCGTGCACCGATCCGCTGCCGGTGAGCGGCTTGTTCCCTGCCTCGAAGCGATTGCCACAACGAGCCTGGCGACGCCGCTTGGGGCAACACGATCTCGAATTCTCTGGGTCCCCGTTTCCCGTCCAGGTCGCTTGCGTTGCGCACACTGCGTGCCAACGCCGCGAAAGCAGGATTTTCCATGTCTCCCTCACCGTTCCAATCGCCGCCGTTCTCCCGCCGTCGGGCCTTGTTGCTCGCCGGTGGCGCCGCGCTGGCCGCTGGCGGAGCGCCTATCCGGCACCTGTCCGCACAGGGGACGCCTGTCGCTCAATCGCCGACGACACCCGATCTGCCAATGCCATGGCCGCCGATGCGTCACCGCTGTTCCGCGCCGTGGCGACGCGGTGGTCGATGCGATGGAGCTTCCCTGGTCCCGGGCGTCGCGATTGGCCTTCTCGCCGGAGATCGTGAAGAACACGCCATCTTCGGCCTGGCCAGCCTCTCCTCGATGCTCCCGGTTACGCCCGAGACCCTCTTCCAGGTCGGCTCAATCTCTAAAACCCACCGCGACGGCCATTTGGCGTCTCATCGATGAAGGAGCGCTGGATCTTGACGCTCCGCTGCGCACGTACATTTCCGAACTGACGCTGATGGACGAGAACGTCGCGGAACGGGTCACCATCAGCAACCTCCTGGATCACTCGGCCGGGTGGTACGGGGACGAGGGTTTCCCTATGGGCGTAAACGATGACTCGCTTGCTCGCTACGTCGCCGAGCGACTGCCGCAATTGCCGCAGATCTTCCCGCTCGGTGAGTTCTTCTCCTACAACAACGCGGCCTTCACTGTCCTCGGTCGCCTGATCGAAATCGCGACTGGCACCACCTACAACGTTGCCATGCAGAACCTCCTGTTCGGGCCGGTGGGCCTGGAAGAGAGTGTTCTGGATCATGACGAGGTGGTCCAGCGGCCATATTCCGACGGGCACGCCGCGCTTCCGATCAATGGGCGGATTTCGGTCGCAGTCCAAACCCCGTTGTGGGTTCCCCGTTCGGTTGATCCCGCAGGCGGCATCTGGTCGACCACCAGCGATCTCCTTCGCTATGCCCGCTTCCACATGAGCCGCAGAACGGCTGCGAGGACCACAAGTCGTTCAGCCGGAGAGCCTGGCCCAGATGCAGGAACCCGCGATAGATTTCCGGGACTGCCGCTGCAGATGGGCAAGGACTGGTTTGTGCAGGACGTTGAAGGCGTTCGGGCGTTCTATCACGGCGGTGATACGCTTGGGCAGCATGCTGAGTTGTTGGTGATCCCTGAACACGATTTTGCCCTGGTGGTACTCACCAATGGCCAAGGCGGCGGTAGCCTTGCGGCCAGGGCGGCGCTGAACGCCGCCTTGGCCGAGATACCCGAGCTCGCACCGCTCGTTGGCAAAATCGGCCTCCTCCCTGCATTGCTCGTGGGGGCCGACAAGCCAACCGTCGACCTTCCGGCAGCACAGGTGGCCGAGTATGCCGGTCGCTACGCCGATCTCGGACAGGCCCTTACCTTTACCCAAACGGATGAAGGGCTGGAGCTGTCAGGCGAAACTATTGAGGAGCCGGGGGGATTGCTGCCGGCATCGTTCCGCTTCCAGCGCCACCGGTGCCGGTGGCCTTCCTGGCGAGGATGTAGCCGTCGCAATGAGCGCGTCTGCCATTCGTCCGCGATGCGGATGGCCGCGTCGGGTGGGTCGCATCGGGTCTGCGCTTGCTGCCGCGTGTCACCGAGGACGCGTGAGCCTTGCCTCCCGGCGCGACCGAGGCTGAGTTCGAGCGGGGAGGGTTCGACGGCTGATCCAGCCAAGGGTCAACAGAGAGTCAAACGGAAAAACCGGGCCGCGAGCTGGCCCGGTTTTTCTCCGCGGCACTCTCGCACAACGCACGAGTCGATCGAGTCCAATATATTGCTGCGACGCACATGCGGGAATGAAGGGATCGTCCGGGTTCGGGAGCGACGCACCCCATCCAATCGTCTATGCTAGGGTCCGGAGAGCAGCCTCGCACCGCGCATCGATGCATGGGCGCCGAGAATGCGGGGAATGTATGCGCGTAGGGGCCGCCGGTGTCCTGTATCCTGCGCGGCGACGCCAGCCAGCTGGCCCTCCCGGCTGCTCGCCGAAGCCGGGCTGTGGCGCCGCGATCTCGTCCCGATCAGTGCCGAAGCGGTGCGCAAACGCCTGCAGCGCAGCGGTCCGCGCTCGCTGCAGACGCTCTTCGCCCAGGTCTCGGCCGAGCTGGCGGCCGCCTCCCCGGGCGATCTGAGCCTGGCTCCCTTTGCCGCCGGGGTCTACGCCCTCGACGACACCGCGCTCGATCAGGTGGCGCGGCACCTGCCCGCGCTGCGTGGCATCCCCAAGGGAGACGATGCCCTGCTGCCGGGCAAGCTCTGTGTGGCCTTCGATGTGCGTCGTCAGCTCTTTACCACCGTGCTGCCCACCGAGTTGCCCCATCAGAACCCCAAAATTGCCGCCCCGGCGCTGTACCGCTCCTTGCCGGTCGGCAGTCTGCTCTTGCTGGATCTGGGCTATTTCAGCTTTCCCTCTTCGATCAGCTGGGCGACGCGGAGTATCGGTTCCTCTCCAAGCAGCGCAAACGCACCAGCGCCACCGTCGTCCATACCTTGGTGGCGCAACCCGGTTTGACCGACGAGTTGGTCTGGCTCGGGCGTCTACCGCGCCGACCAGGCCAAGCATCTGGTGCGGCGCATCACCGTCACCCGCACCAAGACCCCCTATGTCTACCTGACCAATGTGCTGGATCCGGAGCAGCTCTCCGCCGCCGAGGTGGTGACCCTCTATGGCCGCCGCTGGGACATCGAGCTGGCCTTCAAGCAGCTCAAACATCACCTCGGACTGCGCCTGGTCTGGTCGGCGCATTGGGAATTGGTGCTGACCCAGGTCTGGGGAGCACTGCTGATCGCCCAGATCGCCAGTTCGCTGCGCCAACAGATCGCCCTGCGGGCCGGCATCGATCTGTTCGATGTCTCGCTGGCCCTGCTGCTGCGGGAACTGCCGCAGGTAGTGCGCCGGGGCCAGGACGATGTGGTGGGCCGCATTGCCCGCTTGCCAGTGACGCCAGGCGGCTACCTGGCCGTCGCCCCGGTGACGTCGCCGTTTGCAGGTCGTCGTCGACACCGTTACGGGAGGAAGTTGATTTTCGCGACCGGAAGCGGCATCCGAAGTTGAATCCGGGTGGGGCGATGCTTCTTCGTTGCCCCGGAGGGGGTACCACGCTTGGTCACGCGCACCACAGGCCTCGGTCACATGGTTGGTCGCTGGGCGCCAGGCCTGGCTGTGGCACGCGCATACCAGCGTGCCTGGCTGGCAGGTGACCTCATTGCGGGAACCGTGCTGGTGGCACTGCTGGTGCCGCAGGGCATGGCCTACGCGGAACTGGCCGGGTTGCCGCCGGTGCACGGGTTGTACGCAACCATGATCCCGCTGATTGTCTATGCAATCCTCGGGCCGTCCCGAATCCTTGTCCTCGGTCCCGATTCCGCGGTTGCCCCGGTGGTGGCGGCGGCGATCATCCCGCTCGCCGGCTCCGATATGTCCGAGCGGGTCGCGCTGGCCGGCGCGGCGGCGATCATGGTCGGCGTCTTCTGCCTGGTGGGTGGGATGGCCGGGCTGGGCTTCGTAACGGACCTGATTTCCAAGCCCGTTCGCATCGGATACCTTGCCGGCATCGCGGTCAGCGTGATCGCCAGCCAGCTGCCTCGGCTGCTGGGGATTTCGATCGACGGGGAAGGACTGTTCGACAGCCTGAGGGAACTTGTCCGCCAGATCGACCAGACGGATGCGGCAACGGTGGCCGTTGGCGTGGGAGCGTTGGCCATCATCCTGGTATTGCGGCGCGTGGACCAAAGGATTCCCTCCGCGCTCATCGTTGTTGTGCTTGGCATCCTTGCCAATGTTTGGCTGGACCTGTCACTCGACCAGGTCGGCTCGTTGCCTGGCGGGCTGCCGGGCCTTGTGCTCCCGGGAGTCGATGTGGAGGCACTCCGGAGCCTGGCGCTTCCCGCTGTTGCGATCGCCCTGATCGCCTTCGCCGACACGAGCGTCCTCTCCCGGTCCTACGCGACCCGGGCCGGCGAGGACGTCGACCAGAACCAGGAGTTGCGTGCCCTCGGCGGCGCCAACGCCCTTGCCGGCATCTTCCAGGGGTTCCCGATTTCCAGCAGCTCTTCGCGGACGCCGGTTGCGGAGGCGGCCGGGGCACGGACCCAACTGACCGGCCTGGTGAGCGCCGCCGGGCTGGCCGGCGTGCTCGTCTTCGCGAATGACCTGTTCGTCAACCTGCCAACAGCCATACTGGCCGCGATCGTGATTGCTGCCGTCATCGGACTGATCGATGTCGACGGGTTTCACCGGCTCTGGATCGTGCACCGGCCCGACTTCGGTCTGGCGATCGCCAGTCTCCTTGGCGTTGCCGTGTTTGGTGTGTTGCAGGGTGTGGGTATTGCCATTGGCTTGTCGATCCTGGCGTTCCTGTGGCGGGCATGGCACCCCTACGACGCGGTGCTTGGACGAGCGCCAGGGGTGAAGGGGTACCACGACATCACGCGCTACGAGGATGCCCGCCAGGTTCCCGGGCTCGTGTTGTTCCGTTTCGACGCGCCGCTCTTCTTCGCCAATGCCGGCGTTTTCCGGACCCGACTGCTGGCGGCAGCGCGACAGGGCGGGACGCCGGTGCGCCGAGTAGTGGTGGCCGCCGAGCCCATCACCAGCCTCGATTCCACCGCGGCTGACATGCTGAACGACCTCGTCCAGGAGTTCGATGCCCAGGGAGTGGAGCTTGCCTTTGCGGAGATGAAAGACCCCCTGAAAGACGCCTTGAAGCGATACGGGCTGGAAGATGACATCGGAAAGGAGCGCTTCTACCCAACGCTCGGGGTCGCGGTGCGGCGGTATGTCGAGGAATACGATGTGGACTGGGTGGACTGGGAGGACGAGCCGGCGGTGGCTCGAGGTGCACGTGACAAGGCGTAGATCGCGAATAAGATCGCCAGTGAATCGGCCGCCTCGCTGATGCGGCCGACTGGTGGCGGGTGGAGGTGATCGAGCCGGACTGTCGCCTGCGCTTGCGGACGGAAATGAAGATGCTGGGGTGGGCCTGACTCACACCGCCTCCGGGTCTCCCCACCGCCAGAGACGTGTGGCGGGCGCCGCGCTCGCATCAGCCCAATCGTCTATGGTAGGGTCCGGAGAGCAGCCTCGCACCGCGCGTCGATGCATGGGCGCCGATTGGGCAGGCGACATTGCCCCTCACTCTTCCGAGACCTCCTCGCCGGCCTGCCCCATTTCGGTCAGGACAGCTCATCACAACGGAGAATGCATCGTGCCGACGCTCAACGTCGTGCTTGTTTCAACCTACGAGTTGGGTCGTCAGCCCTTCGGTCTGGCGTCACCCGCGGCCTGGTTGCGTGCCACCGGGGCATCGGTCACCTGTTTCGATCTGTCACTGGAGCATCTCGATGACGCGGTAATCGCAACCGCCGACCTGGTTGCCTTTTACGTACCGATGCACACTGCCACGCGCATCGCCGCGACCATGACGGAACGCGTGCTCCTGCTCAATCCTGATGTACACCTCTGCTTCTATGGTCTCTATGCGCCAGTCAACGAGCAATTCCTGCGCGAGCTTGGAGCGCATACCATCCTCGGCGGAGAATTCGAGGCTGGTCTCGTCGGGCTGGCCGAGCGGCTCGGTGCTGGCATGGACACCACGGCGCCCCAGCCGGAACCGATCATCTCGCTGGCCCGCCAACAGTTTCAGGTCCCTGACCGTCGCGGGCTCCCGGAACTGAGGCAGTACGCGCACCTCACGCTGGGGAACGGGCGCACGCGTGTCGTGGGCTCCACCGAGGCATCGCGCGGGTGCAAGAACCTGTGCCGCCACTGCCCGATCGTTCCCGTCTACGGTGGCCGCTTCTTCATCGTGCAACCCGACGTCGTGCTTGCGGATATCGAACAGCAGGTCGTGGCGGGCGCGCAGCACATTACCTTCGGCGATCCTGATTTCTTCAATGGGCCGAAACACGCCATGCGTGTCGTCGAGGAGTTGCACGAGCGATTCCCCAATGTCACCTACGACGTGACGATCAAGGTGGAACACCTTCTCCGCCACCAGGCCCACCTGACCCGGCTGCGTGAAACCGGATGCCTCTTCATCACGAGCGCTGTCGAGGCGGTCGACGATGACATCCTGGAGATCTTCGACAAACACCACACGCGGCAGGATTTCATCGACGTCGTCGCTCTCCTCCGCGAGGCGGGGATCGACTTCAATCCGACCTTCGTCACCTTCAACCCGTGGATCTCGGTCACCGGCTACAGGGACTTGCTCAGGCTGATCTCCGACCTTGATCTGGTCCAGAATGTGTCCCCGATTCAGTACGCCATCCGATTGCTCATTCCAGCGGGATCACGCCTTCTGGAGCTACAGGCCGTCCAGGATCTGGTTGAGGAGTTCGACCCGGCGGCGATGATCTATCCGTGGCGGCATCACGACCCTCGTGTCGACCGCCTGCACGCGGAGATACTCGCGGTCGTGAGCGACGACCAGGACGATCGCGCGGCGATCTTCGCCAGGGTCTGGGACCTCACCGAGCAAGCCTGCGAGACGCCTGTTGCCCAAAGGGCGAACCTGGCGTCGGCCAGTCATCTGCGCCTCACGCCGATTCCCCACCTGAGCGAACCGTGGTATTGCTGTGCGGAGCCGACCGAGTTGCAGTTGACTACCCGGGACCGGGTGTAGATGTTGGGGCGGTGCGTTCTCACCCTGCCTTTGCTCTCCACTTCGTCATTCCGAGCGTAGCGAGGAATCCCTGCGCGAAGCGCATCGACCGAAGGTCGATCAGAGTATCGGTACCCGAGCATCCGCTGGCCCTGACCGGCAATTCCGGCGGATTCCTCGCTGCACCGAAATAATGGGACGGGAAGCATTTCGCCAAAATTTATACGCTTCACCCGTTACGAAGTCTGGAAAAGTCGCCACATCCACCCGGATTCTGCAAGCATTCGTTTCCGCCAAACCGGTTCTCCGCTGACGCGTCGTCAACGGATGTGCCACAACCGATCTTCGGAGATGCTTCTCGCCATGAACGATAGTCACCACTACTACGAGCCCGCCACCGGGCACGGCTTGCCGCACGATCCGTTCAAGGCGATCGTCGGACCTCGGCCGATCGGATGGGTCTCGACGTTGAGTGCCGGCGGTGTTGCCAACCTGGCGCCCTACAGCTTCTTCAATGCGGTCTGCGAAACCCCACCGATCATCGTCTTTTCGTCGAGCGGCCCCAAGGACAGCCTCGCCAATGTCGAGGCGACCGGCGAGTTCGTATGGAACATGGCAACCCGCGCCCTGGCCGAGGCCATGAACGCGACCTCCGCGACCGTGCCGCCGGAGATCGATGAATTCGCACTGGCGGGATTGGAGACCGCCCCCAGCCGCCTCGTTGGCCCACCGCGCGTCGCGGCGAGCCCGGCGTCGCTCGAGTGCCGCCTGCTGCAGGTTGTCGCGCTGCACGATCTCGATCATCGGCCAACGAGTTCCTGGCTGGTGATCGGGCAGGTTGTCGGCGTCCATATTCGGCGCACCTTCCTGGTTGACGGCCTGTTCGACACCGGCGCGGCACATCCCATCATGCGCGCCGGCTATCGCGACGAGTATGTTGAGGCGACCCCGGAAACGATGTTCAGGATGACACGCCCGGACGGCGGTTGATCTACCGCGTCGCCGCCAACGCGGCGTTGGCGGCACATGCAACGGTGCCGGGCGCCCGTCCGTCCCTTACCTGGCTCGTCGGCGACTGCGCGCCCGGTGGGAATCGATTCTGTCAAACATCCCGCCGGTTGAGGACGAAGGCCATGATGGCCAGCAGTCCGACCACCCAGACGGCGATCACCATGATCGCGGAGTTTTGGCTCAGGTACTCCACGCTGCCGGGTTTGGTGATATCTGACATTGGCGAGTTGGTGATCCGTCAACCATTATCAGGGCGCACAGCTCCCTGTGCGCCGACGGCGTGGACCGGGGCGGGCCTGCTCAGCCGGTAAATTCGTTGACGCCGAGGGCGAAGTCCCAATGGCCCACCCCGTTGCCGGCGAGGCCCACCGTGACCACGCCCATTCCTTCCAGCCAGTGCGCCATTTTCAGGCCGCCGACGTCCAGCGGGCGCAGCCCGAGGCTCTCGATGAATGCCTCCACGCTCGCCTTCGCCTGCGCATTGTCGCCGGCGATGAAGACGTTGGCTCGGCCCTTCTCCAGGACATTACGGAAGATGGTGTTGAATGCCTTCACCACGCTGGCGCCGGCCGGTGCCACCTTGGCGACCTCCTGCGCGATCGAGGTCTCCTCGCGGTGGGCCAGCCCGTCGAACGTGGCATTGAAGGGGTTGCTGATGTCGACGATGACCTTGCCCGCGAGGGCGTCTCCGTACTCGACGACGACCGGAACGACACCGTCGTACAGCAGGGCCGTGATGACGATGTCCCCGGCCGGGACGGCGCCCCACTTTCCCGCCGTCGCGCCGCCGCCGAGAGCCTGGGCCAGGTCATCGGCCTTGGACTGATCGCGGCCCATGACCTCGATGGTGTTGCCGCCAGCTACCGCCAGCGTGCCGATGGTACGGGCCATGTTCCCCGTGCCGATGAGGGTGATGCTGCTCATGAGGTGTGCACTCTCTTCTGTTTGGGTCAGATGGCGGTGGTGCCGCCGTCAGCGACCAGTTCCAGGCCGTTGACGTAGCTGGAGTCGTCGGAGGCGAGGAACAGGGCGACGGTGGCGATTTCTTCGGGGCGGCCCATCTTTCCGCGGGGGATGAGGGACTCGAACGCGGCTTTGGTGGCCTCGTCGAACAGTTCTTCCTGCTTGGCGGTGGCGACCTGGCCGGGGGTCAGGACGTTGACCCGGATCTTGCGGTCGCGCAGTTCGTTGAGCCAGACGCGGGCCCAGGCCTGCTGGACGGCTTTGCTTCCCGCGTAGAGGCTCCAGCCGGGGAAGGCGCCGAGTGAGGCGTTGGATCCGGTCATGAAGATCGAGCCGTTGTCGTTTATCAGCGGAAGTGCCTTCTGCACGGTGAACAGGGTGCCGCGCGCGTTGAGCCAGAAGGCGCGGTGGAACTGTTCCTCGGTGATCTCGCCGAGGACGGCCGGTTCGCCCATCCCGGCGCTGGCCCACAGCACGTCGATCGAGCCCTTTTCCCGCTTGACGGTGTCGTACAAGCGGTCCAGGTCGTCCAGTTCGGCCGCGTCGCCCTGCACCGCGGTGACGTTGCGGCCGATCAGCTTGACGGCGTCGTCCAGTGCTTCCTGCTGCCGAGCCTGGATGAAGACGTAAGCCCCTTCCTCGACGAACAGCTTCGCGCCCGCCAGTGCCATGCCGCTGGATCCGCCGGTGATCACCACTACCTTGCCATCGAGCTTTCCCATGATTACTCCGTTCAATTGATGGGTATTCGGAACAGTGCTGTCCTTACATACACCAGACTGTGTACGTAAGGTACCCGATGATCAGCCAGGGCGCAAGCTATGTACACCGATCTGTACCGAACGGTCTATACTGGGAGCATGACGGATTTGGAGAAGGGCCCCCTGGGCCGGCGCCGCGGCAGGGGCGCGCGCGAGCGCATCCTCAGCGCGTCACAACAGCTGTTCCGCGATCAGGGCATCAACCGCACCGGCATGGACGAACTCTGCGCGGTGGCCCAGGTGTCCAAGCGCACGGCCTATCAGCACTTCACCAGCAAGGACGAACTCGTCACCGAATACCTGCGCCGATTCGATCCCGACATCATGCCCGGAGTGTTCGACCGCACCGACCTCACGCCCCGCGAACGACTCCTCGCCGCCTTCGAGGCGCCGGCGTCCGGGACGAGGACCTCTCACCCCTGTGTCCCTATATCGCGGCGGCCGTGGAACTCCACGACCCCCAACACCCCGCATCCCAGTACGCACGCGACTACAAGAAAGCCTTCGCCGAGCGGCTCACTGAAACCGCCCGCGAAGCCGGCGCCACCAACCCCGAACAACTCGGCGAACAACTGGCGCTACTGCTCGATGGCGCCTCGGCCCGCACCCGAGTCCTCAACAGCGAATCCTTCCCCACCGCCGCCGCCATCGCCGCCGTCCTCATCGACAACGCCATCCCCACGCCATCTCCACGACAGCCCCACGATGACCGCGGAACCACCGGGTCTGCTCCTGTTCCGGAGAGAGGCCAATGACAGCCCGGTCACGCCTCGCAGGCCCGGACGAGGACGGTCCTGGCCAAGGTATGGCAAAGTAGCCGGCCGGGAGAAAATGGCACGTCCCGCAGGCGAACGCCACTCGCGGCGAAGATGGCATTGCCGATCGCCGCCGTCACCGGGCAGATCGCCGGCTCGCCGGCCCCCCAGGGCGGCTCCTCCGGCCGGTCGATGAGCACGATCTCGATCGTCGGCGATCTCCGGGAAGGTCAGGATCGGGTACGTCTCCCACGTCAGGCTCGTCACCGCGCGATCGTCCCAGGTGACCTCCTCCTTCAGCGACCGGCTGACGCCCTGGATCACGTTGCCCTCGATCTGGTTCCGCACGCCGTCCGGATTGATGATCTGCCCGCAGTCGTGCGCCACCACCACCCGCGTCACCCGCACCAGGCCCGATCGCAGGATCGACCGTGACCTCGGCCACGATCGCAACATAGGCATACTCGGTCTCGTACCGCGCGTAGGCGAAGCCCCGGCCGCTCCGGAGACCGTTGACGGCGGGCAGCGGCACTCCCCACCCCGCCCGCTCCGCCGCCCCGTTGACCACGTCGACGGCACGCGGATCGTCCAGGTAGCGGCAACCGCATCGCGACCGGATCGATCCCGGTGGCGACGGCGATCTCATCGAGGAACATCTCGTTGGCAGTCGTGTTGTGCAGCCCGCCGAGGCTGCGGAGCGCCGAGGGCCGCAAGGGAGCATCGGGCGAGCCAATGCATGGTCACGCGCTCGTTCGGGAAGGCTGTAGGTCGTCGGCGCGTTACGATCCCCACCGACGTTCCGCATGCACCGCCGGCGGCATTGGCGGATCGACCTCCTGCCCGGCCAGGAGATTGCCGGGCTGGCCACCAGGGCCGCGTCGAGTGCGTCGGGGACCACGTCGTGTGGTCCCACGCCACGATCGCGCCGTCGTCATCCAGCCCCGCCGCCATCTCGATCAGCATTGCCGGGGCCTTTTGGCTCCCACGCGAACTCGTCCTGGCGCATCCACTGCACCCGCACCGGCCTGCCCGACCGCCTGCGACAGCAGCGCCGCGTCAGCCGTCACGTCATCTGCACCGTTGTGCCCGTAACACCCTGCCCCCTCGCGAAAAACGAGCCGGATCCGGTCCTCCTCCATCCCCAGCAGCGGCGCCAGCGCCTGCCGCAGACCGTAGACACCCTGCGTGCTGGTGTAAGATCGTGGCACGGTCCTCCCGCGACATCGGCGACGGCGCAGGACGGACCCATCGAGGCGTGGGCCTGCATCGGGAACCGGTAGGTCGCCGTCATCGTACGCGCCGCCGCGCTGCATCGCGGCCGCGACGTCGCCATCGTGCAGCGGTTCGGTGTCATCGACTGGCCTGCTCCCGCATCCGCTCGTGCAGCCCTCCCGCTCCGGCAGCGTCGGCGCCGGCGCCCAGGTCACCCGCATCGCCTCGGCCGCCTGGATCGCCTCCTCTTCGCGCTCGGCGACCACGCCGAGGAAATCGCCGTTGCGCACCACCGCCACCACGCCCGGCATCGCCCGCGCGACCGTGTCATCGACCGCGAGGATGCGCCCCGACCCGTCCATCGTCCGCACGTGGGGCCGGATCACGCGGCCGTGCAGCATGCCGTCGAGCCGGATGTCGTGGACGTAGGCCTCGCCGCCGGTCAGCTTGGCGAGGAGATCGACCCGCGGCACCGGCTGCCCAGACCATCTGCTGCGGATGTCACCGCGATGCTCCGCCTCGTCCGGGATCGTGCCGCCGAACGGCTCACCGGCGAGGTCCCCAATCGGGATCCGCGCAGCGGAGCCATCGACCGGGCGCACCACGCCATCCTCGAATCACGAGGTCACCGGGGGCAACCTCCAGCCGCTCGGCCGCCCGCTCCAGCAGCTCACGGCGCGCCCCCGCGGCCGCCCGGCGCAGCAGTGGACCGGCAACCTGGATCGTCTTCGATCCAGCCGTCGTGCCCTGGTCCGGTGTCAGCGCGGTATCGCCCATGACCATCCGCAACGCGGTCGAACGGCACGCCAAGCTCATCCGCCACGATCTGGGCCAGCGCGGTGGCGATCCCGGTGCCGAGCTCGACCTTGCCGGAGTACACCGTCACCATGCCGTCCGGCGCGACTTCGAGGAAGGCGTCGACCATCGTCGCATCGCGGGTCCGCACATCCTGCTCGGTCTGGTGGCGCTGTCCGTCCATCGCGCTACTCCCGTCCCATTCCCAACCACGCGCCGGATCGCGCGCAGGATGCGCGGTGCGAGCCGCAGCGGCAGAGCGCGCCCTCCAGCGCCGTTCGCACCTCGGCATCGGTCGCGCTGCGGATTCACCTCCAGCAGCGCGGCGGCCGTCATGATGATCCCCGGGATGCAATACCCACACTGCGCGGCCTGCTCATCGAGGAACGCCTGTTGCAGGGGATGCAGGTCATCCGCCGCTCCCAGCCCCTCCAGCGTGGTCACCGCCCGCCCGCCGACCTCGCCGACCGTCACCTCGCAGGACATGCACCGCCTCGCCATCGAGGTGCACCGTGCACGCCCGCAGCGACCCAGCCCGCACCCATACTTCGCCGCGTTGAGCCCGAGGTCGTTGCGCAGCACGTAGAGCAGCGGCGTGTCCGGCGTCGCCACGACATCATGAACCTGCCCGTTGACATCCATGTGCAGTGGTAGTCCTGGCGAAGTCATGCCGTGCGCTCCGATCATGGACCCAAAATCATGAGTGCCCATGCTAGCACAGGCCACGTGGAGCGACATCGGCCGCCAACCCCTCCGGTGGATGTCGAGAATGCGAACGCGGCTCCGACTATGGAGTGAAGGGCATCCAGGGTTGATGCCGAAACTCTTTTGGAAAGGACTCGATCGTGACCATCGATACAATGCGCACGGCTCTTCCGCCTGTTGTTTCCCGTGAAGAATGGCAGGCAGCACGAGACACCCTGCTGGCAAAGGAAAAGGCGCACACGCACGCCAAGGATGCGATCAGCGCCGAGCGCCGCCGCCTGCCGATGGTGAAGATCGATACCGACTATCGGTTCGATGGCCCGGAGGGTGAGCGGTCGTTCGTCGACCTGTTCGAGGGGCGCCGACAACTCATCGTCCAGCATTTCATGTTCCATCCCGACTGGGACAATGGTTGCCCGAGTTGCACATTCTCCGTGAATCAGATCGGGACGATTGACCCACTGCACGACGCCGACACCACCTTCGTGCTGGTGTCGCGCGCTCCGCTCGAAAAACTGCTGGCCTACAGGGAGCGCAAGGGGTGGCAATTTCCCTGGTACTCATCCGGACGTAGCACATTCAATGTGGACTGTGGCGTCACCGTGGATGGCGACAACGAAATCCCGGGCATGAGTGTGTTCCTGCGCGATGGCGAGAACGTCTACCAGACCTACGCAACGGGTAGTCGCGGTGTCGAACCGCTCCTCGTTACTTACGCATTCCTCGACATGACCGCATACGGGCGGCAGGAGGATTGGGAGGATTCCCCCGCCGGCTGGCCACAGAAGCCGACATACGGATAGCCCCGAACACCGACACACCGGGCAAATCAGCCGGGATCGAGCAGTCCATCGATCCCGGCATTGCCGTGCCCGCAGCAACGGACAATATGCCGCCAGCCACCGCTCAACCCAGCCGGGACAGCTTGCCAAGCGGAATCGAGCGCGTGGCGCCGGTCGCGCCGGGAATGTTGGTGGGATAACCCGCCAGCCCATCATGGGCGAGCAAGGCGAAGGCCATCGCTTCCTTGGCGTCGCCGTCGTAGCCGACCGCGTCGGTCGCCATCACCGGGATGCCCGGCAAACCGGCGGCGATCATCCGCATCAGGGTGGGATTCCGGCAACCGCCGCCGTTGACCAGCACTTCATCCGGAAGCTCGGGCAGCCAGTCGCGATAGGCATCGCCAATCGAACGGGCGGTGAACGCAGTCGCCGTCGCAACCAGGTCGCACGCCAGTTGACGTGCGACTTCGTCCTCACCGGCCAGGGCGCCAGCCGTGACCCCGACCTGATCCAGCAGATCGCGGCACTGTTCGGCGCCATAGTATTCGCGACCGGTCGTTTTCGGCGGGGCAGCGGAAAGGTACTCATCCTCGAGCAAATGGTCGACCATGCCCGGAATCAGGGAACCCTGGGCCGCGAAGACGCCATCGCGATCGTACGTCTGCGCCCCGTTCGTCAGCATCGTGACCAGACCATCGATCAGGATGTTGCCGGGGCCGGTATCGAAGGCGATCACCTCATCGACGCCGCACCCGGCCGGCAGCCAGGTCAGGTTGCCGATCCCACCGATGTTCTGCACGCATCGGCTCTTTTCGGGATCGGTCAGCACCGCCCAGTCGAAGTAGGGAGCCAGCGGCGCGCCCTGACCGCCGACCGCCATGTCGGCGACCCGGAAATCGGCCATCACCTGAACCCCCGTCCGCGCGGCGATCACGCTCGCCTCCCCGATCTGCAGCGTCGAGGGCGTGGAGAGCGGCCAGGCCGGGTCGGGCGCCGGCTGGTGCCACACGGTTTGCCCATGGGAGCCGATGATCTCGACGCTGGCGAGATCGATCCCGGCCCGTTCGGCGACCGCGATCGTGGCTTCCGCGAAGCACTCGCCTACAACGACATTGAGCGAACATAGCCGCGCCACGGCGTTGGACTGGTCATCGTAGAGTGCAAGCAACTCGGTACGAACCTGCGCTGGATACGGAATCGTCTCGAACGCGATCAGGTCGAGCTTCGCGTTCGAAGCGTGACCCTTGATAGTGACGATCGCGACATCGACCCCGTCCACCGACGTTCCGGATATCAGGCCGATGCAGGTTGCCCGCTCAGATTTCGGTGTTGGCATTTGAAGGCTCCACAGGATCTGTCAACTGAACGATTTGTCATCCTGAACGAAGTGAAGGATCCCCGTGCGCAGCGCAGCGATAGCACTCGACGACGCAGTCGGCGCTGATATGGCGACACAAACGTCCGCTGACGCGGACCGGCTTCGCCGAGGGATTCTTCGCTGCGCTCAGAATGACGGTATGGTGGGGCTCACCTATTTACTCACGGATTGCGTCCACGATTGCGGCGGTGAAGCGGGCGCGCGTTTCCATGTACTCGGGCTCTACCGTGGGATGCACGCGGTTGGTGAGCAACACCACCACCAGGTCGTGCTCCGGGTCCATCCACAGTGATGTGCCCGTAAACCCGGTATGACCGAAGGCCCGCTGGCTCATCCCGCGACCGGAGTCCGGATTCTCTTCCGGCGAACCCGGTGGCGGCAGCAATCGCCAGCCATACCCGCGCACATCGGTGACATCCTCGAACGGGGTGTGATTGACGATTGCCTCGGCCACGAGGTCTTCCGGCAGGATCCGCGTATCGCCGAGAACGCCGCCGTTCAGCCACATCTGGCCGTACCGAAAGAGATCGATCGCGTTGCCAAACAACCCGGCATGACCGGCGACCCCGCCGAACCCGTACCAGGCATTGCCATCGTGGACGTCGCCGCGAATCAGGCTCCTCGCGCCAGGCGCCCACAGCAGGAACCCGGTCGGGCGCCTTTTCCGCTTCGAATGCGTTGCCGATCTCGGTTGCCGCAATGCACCCCCGCAATGAACGGGGTGGCGTGAACATCGTGGCGGTCATCCCCAGTGGCTCGAAGACCTCGCGCCTGGAATAGACATCGACGGTTTCCCCCGTCACCCGGTGCACGACTGCGCCGAGGGTGATGAAGCTGGGATCGCTATAGACCACCCTGGTGCATGGTTCCCACTCGGGCTGGGTCGCGGCGAAGGCGTCGAGGTAGGCCTGCTCGCCCACGGCATCGAGGAACACCGGGATCCAGTCCCGGAATCCGGCCGAGTGCGTGAGCAGGGACTTGATCGTGACCTTTGCCTTGAATCCATCGGTCCCAAACTCGGTCAGGATCTCGCCGACAGGCTGGTCGAGCCCAATCCGGTTATCGGCAACCAGTTTCAGGATCGACGGCGTGGTCGCCGTCACCTTGGTCAGGGAGGCAAGATCGAAGACCGCATCGACCCCCATCGGGGATCGCTGATCCTCCGGCTCGCGCACGGCCCAACCGGTTGCTCGGTGGAAACCGACTTCGCCCCCGCGAGCGACGAGCGCGACGGCGCCGCCGTATTCGTGGCGTTCTGCACCTTCGACAAGCGTGATCCAGGCGTTTTCAACGGCCTCGCCGTCGAATCCAAGATCAACCGGATTCCGAAAGACTGGCTTCATGCGCAATTCTCCGCCGTTGTATTGGCCGGCACAAGGCCGGCCACTACCCGAAATTCGTAGGGGAGGACCTTGTGTCCGCCCGTTTTCACGATCCGCCTATAGCTTTGGCCCAGCGACCGCGCCAGCCTGGATCATCGTCGCGATATCATCGTCGGAGTATCCCAACTCGGCCAGAATAGCGGATGTATGCTCGCCGAGCACAGGCGGTCCATGTCGGATCTCCGGCGCCGCGCTGTCGAAGTGATACGGCATGCCGGTGACCTGGACCTCGCCAAGGGTCGCGTGCGGAATCGTCCGCACGAGGTGCTGGTCCTCGAGTTGCGGGTCGGCAATCACTTCGGCGACGTCGTGAATCGGCCCGCACGGCACGGCGGCCCCATCGAGGAGGCCGACGACATCCGTTGTGGTGTGGTTCCCAAGGGCAGCGATCAGGATCGGATAGAGCACGTCGCGATACTCGCAACGGTCGGCGTTCGTCCGGAACCGGGGGTCGTCGCGCGCCTCCTCAAGCCCGAGCGCATTGCAGAACCTGGCCCAGATCGCATCGTTGCCAACGGCGATGTTCACGAAGCCATCTGCGGTCGGAAATGTGTCGTAGGGCGTGATGATCGGGTGGCGATTGCCAAGCATCGTCGGCGTCTGCCCGGTCGTGAACAGGATTCCCGCCTGATAGGTGAGCAGCGCGACCTGCCCCCCGAGCATCGACGTGTCGACCCGATGACCGAGGCGTTCGGGATCTCGCTCGCGACCGTAGAGGGCCCCGGCGATCGCGTAGGCGGCGAACATCCCGGCAGCGATATCGGCGATCGGGATCCCGAGCTTGGTTGGCATCCCGCCTTCCTCGCCGGTCACGCTCATCATCCCGCTCATGCCCTGCACGATCAGGTCGTACGCCGTACGGGAGCGCGACGGACCGGTTTGGCCGAATCCGGAGATCGAGGCGAAGATCAGTGACGGATTGCGCGCATGGACTGCTTCGAAACCGAAGCCGAGACGGTCGATCGTGCCTGGCGAGAAGTTCTCGACCAGCACATCGGCCTCCTCGATCAGCTTCCAAAGGATTTCCTGACCGCCCGGGCTCTTGAGATCGAGCGCGAGCGAGCGCTTGTTGCGGTTCACGGTCAGGAAATACGACGCCTCGCCCTGCACGAACGGCGGTCCCCACAACCGGGTATCGTCGCCCTTGCCCGGCAATTCGACCTTGACCACATCGGCCCCGAGATCGCCGAGCATCATCGTGCAGTAAGGTCCGGTCATCACCCGGGTCAGGTCGACAACCTTGATTCCGCCTAGTGGCGCCGCTGGATTCGAATCGGACATGTAGATTCCCCATAACTCGGTCATCAAAAATGACTCGTCCCCCAACCGTCATCCTGAGCTTGCGAAGGATCCCTGCGCGAAGCGCTCGACGGCGAAGCCGGCGGAAATGGGCCGATCCGAGCCCGCGCTTCGCATCCACGGCAACCGCAAACAGTCCGACTGCGTCGGAAGCGCTTCGCGCAGGGATGTTTCGCTTCGCTCAACATGACGGAGGTGGTAGTTGTGCGGCTCATTCTTCGAACCAATTCCAGGCAAGGTCATTCCACCGCGGATTCCGCGCCCTGACAAGTGCGAGTTTTTTGCCTCGCGTCCAGCCCTTGAGCTGCTTTTCCCGGGCTATCGCATCATCCATTCGTGAGTAGTCCTCAACATAGAGCAACTTTGTAACCTCATGGTCCTTGGTAAACCCATCACGATAGTGGTTCTTGTGTTCCCAGACTCGACGCTCCAACTCACTTGTCACGCCGGTATAGATGGTACCTGTCTTGCTTCCCATGATATAGACAAAGCCCGTCTTCACCCAGACTGCCTTTCATGATGCCCGAAACTGTTACGACAATGACTAACCATCGTCCTGTTCTGACCTCGTTGGAATGACGGTTGGTTTGCGCGCTGTCATCAGCGGTTGATGGTGTCCGGTCGCATTAGGGAAGCGCCACTCAATATCGGTGAAACCTGCCTGCGTGGCAAAGCGATTCAGCTCGTTTCTTCGCAAGGCTCGATAGGTGGCAACGCCGATGCCCGTTTTCCACTCCGCATCCGCATACCTGTGCCGGAACATCGTGAGTTTGTACGTGTTGCCATCCGCAGACCAGTCCCACAATTGAAAGAGTACTGACCGATAGTCGCCCTTTTCGACGATCTGGAGCGGAGTGAACCGGGGCCGTTCGCCTGAGAGACTGTCGTAATCACGAATCCCGATCACCAGCAGACCACCAGGCGCCACCTTTGCATACATGTTCGCAAGCGCCAACGCCAGGTCCTCGTCGGTCAACAGATGAGGCAGTGAGTTGTCGCACGAGATGACGACATCGTATTCGCCATTCACCTGATCTCGGAGGCCCCGGAAATCCGCCACCCCGAAATCGACACTCACATCGAACAGGTCCGCCTCGCGCCGGGCCCGATCAATCGATTTTGGGCTGATATCGGTCCCCGTGACATCGAAACCCTGGAGCGCGAGTCCGATCGCCTGGGTGCCGATACCGCAGGAACAATCGAGTACCGTTTTGGCAACCTTGTCCCCGTTCCGGTCGCGAATCAGCTGCGCCAGAACCCGCCCCTGGCGCGGCACCGCCTCATGCCAGTCGGCGTAGTTAAGGTGATAGTCATCCGCAAGTTCATCGTAGAAATGCGTTGGGTCCGACATGCGATGGAATGCTCCTCGACACCCACGATGGCCGTCCGTAGCTCGTCCCGCATCACGGTATCACGGGCTGGTCATACGAAGTCCGGATGAACGCGTCATTTAACAGAGTTCGTAGGGGCGGACCTTGATCGACCGTAAGGCGCACCTCCCCGACCAGATACTGTCGATCATGTGTCCGCCCTTGTTGGCCTCTGCACGGCTGTCTCCACTGATTGGAATTACAAGGCAACCCGGAGCCACGCACCACATCGCGCACCCTGCGCAACCGGTTGACATGGAAGAGGAGGCAATCC
The DNA here is from genome assembly GCA_963763125.1 of uncultured Chloroflexia bacterium. Classification (GTDB taxonomy): domain Bacteria; phylum Chloroflexota; class Chloroflexia; order Thermomicrobiales; family UBA6265; genus JACCYX01. Next base: position 1,736,619 of record CAVXMV010000005.1, on the reverse strand, counting down.
TAGAATGGCACGATGTCAACATCTCTAGTCATCTGATCTCTTTCCCGGAAAGCAGCGAGCGAAGCGGTCAGTTCCTGGATGTTGAGGACGGTCCTGTCCAGGTCATCCATATCAAACCCGCCGATTTTGGCGAGGGTATCATCGTTCGCCTGCAGAATTTCGGGGATGTCGCTCAAACCGCCCGGCTTCGCCTCCCTGCCGTGGTTCCGAAAACCTGTGACCTGGTGACCCCGGATGAGCGAGATCTCGCGCCAGTCACGGTGAACGGAAACGAGCTTGCCATCGAGGTCCAACCGCGAGGCATCCAGTCTGTGCGGCTGACATTCTGATCGAAATGGAGGCCCGCATGAAGATTGTCGATATCCGGCCGACTACCGTGACCGTTCCCCTGGAGGCTCCCCTGCGACACTCGAACGGGGCTCATTGGGGACGGTTCGTGCGCACGATCGTTGAAGTCGAGACCGATGACGGACTCATTGGCCTGGGCGAGATGGGGGGCGGTGGCGAAAGCGCGGAGCAGGCCATCCTGGCATTGAAAGCGTACCTGGTTGGACACAATCCGTTCGACCTCGAAGCCCTGCGGTACAAGATCGCAAACCCCACCGCGAGCCTGTACAACAATCGGACGCAACTGCTGGCCGCCATCGAATTCGCCTGTCTCGATCTCATGGGGCAGCGGACCGGTTTGGCCGTGTACGACCTGCTCGGCGGGAAACTGCGTGACTCCGTGGGCTTCGCGAGTTATCTCTTCTACCGGTATGCCAATGAGGTCACAGGCAAGGGCGAGGTTCGCACCCACGAACAACTGGTGGCGCACGCACGTGCCCTGCGAGACGCCTGTGGCTTCACCTCGCACAAGCTCAAGGGGGGTGTATTCCACCCCGATTACGAGCTCGAAGCATATCGTGCCCTGGCGGAGGCATTCCCCGAAGACAACCTTCGGTACGACCCGAATGGCGCCTTGAGCGTGGAACAGAGCATCCGCTTCGGCCAGGCGATCGAGGATTTGCGGAACGACTACTTCGAGGATCCGACGTGGGGCCTGAACGGGATGCGCCGCGTCCGCTCCATGGTCCGCATCCCAACCGCCACGAACACGGTCGTCGTGAATTTCGAGCAACTGGCGGCGAACGTACTCGATCTTGCGGTCGATGTCGTCCTGCTGGATACAACGTTCTGGGGTGGAATCCGGCAGTGCATCAAGGCGGCGGCTGTCTGCGAGACATTCCAGATCGGGATCGCGGTGCACTCATCGGGGGAGCTGGGAATCCAGCTCGCCACCATGCTCCACCTCGGCGCGGTACTCCCGAATCTCACGTTCACCGCCGACGCCCATTACCATCATCTCACCGATGACATCATTGCCGGCGGCAAGATGCGGTACGAGGGGGGCCGGATCGCGGTACCGGAGGGCCCCGGGCTTGGCGTTCGGCTCGATCGCGAGAAGGTCCGGGAGTACGCCGAGTTGTACCGGGAACTCGGCGGATATACCTACGACCGGGATCCGGGGCGCCCAGGCTGGTTTCCATTGGTCCCCAACGATCGCTGGGCACATCCGGCCGACGACACTGTCCCTGCCCTCACCACCGATGCCGGGGGGAGCGTCCGATGAGCACCATCCATGGCATTACGGAAGCCCGTATCTTTCACGATGGCACCGTCACCGAACCGCGACTCCTCCACCCCGAGTCGGTGGCTATCGCTGCCGATGGCGCAGTCTGGTGTGGCGGGGAGCTGGGACATCTGTATCGGATCTCGCCCGACGGCGCCACACTTGAGGAACGAACCTGCACCGGCGGGTTCATTCTCGGTATCGCCTTCGATCGATCAGGCCGGCTCTACGCCTGCGATCTCAAGCACAAATGCGTGTTCCGGTACGACCCGGGAACTGATGAGCTGACCACGTTCGCGAGCGGCGCGGGCGACATTCACCTGAAAATCCCCAATTGGCCCGTGGTCGATGCCACCAGGAACGTTCTGTACGTCTCCGACAGCAACAATCCGGCAGAGGCTGGTCCAGGGGTGTGGCGTTTTGACCTCGACACCGGCGACGGGCAGCTCTGGTACAACCGCGATCTGGCCTTCGCCAATGGCATGGCGCTTTCACCCGATGGCACGTCGCTCTACGTGGCCGAGACATTCGGGCGGCGAATCATCAGGATCCCCATCGAGCGGATGGCGCGGCCGGCAAGCACGAGGTCGTTGCCGAACTCACCGGTGTCCTGCCGGATGGCCTGGCATTCGATGCCTCGGGCAATCTCTACATTGCCTGCTACGAACCATCCCGCATACTGCGGCTTCGCCCCAACGGATCAGTCGAGACATTGCTGGACGACCCGGATGCTCACACGCTCTGTCACCCGACGAACTGCGCCTTCCGTGGGAGCTGAGCTGTTCATCGCCAATCTGGGACGCTGGCATGTCACCATTCTGGAAACGGGCACGCCGAGGGCCTGTCATTGCCCGTTGGCGCGTGATACAAACTCCCGAGGGCTCAACCAGCCGGGTGTCGCAGGCGTTGCGCGACGATATCACGGACGCTGATGATGTGGTTCGTCATTTGGCTGGATGCGCGTGCACCGTCGTGATCGCGAATCGCCTCGAAGATCGAGACGTGATCCTGATGATCGCGGACGCGGGCATTGAAGAGCTCCAGAATCCCAAGTTGCTCCCGTGAATACAACTCAGTCAGGGATTCGAGAAACTCGGCAAGGATGGGGTTCCCTGCAACGCGAGCGATCCGGCTGTGAAAACGCATGTTGGTTGGATGCAGTTTGGCATCCTGACCGTTCAGCAAGTGTTCGGCCTCATCGAGAATCGCCTGGAGCGAGGCAATATCGGCGCCAGTGGCAACGTTTGCGGCCTTGCCGGCAAGGTACGGCTCAATGGCCAGGCGAGCTTCGAGCAGCTGCATGACGGATTCGGCGTTGATTCTCCATGGTGGGGATTCGTGATGACCAGACCCTGCGCGACTTTCCGGACGTAAATCCCGGAACCGTGACGAATGTCGACGACGCCGGTTGCCTGCAGGCGCCGCAGGGCCTCACGGATTGTAGGAGTTGCGACGGAAAAGAGCACGGCCAGTTCCTTCATCGAAGGAAGGCGGTCGCCCGGTTTGAGATCCCTGGCCGCGATGAGTGTCAGGAGCTGTCGGGTGAGTTGCCGTGAGAGATCCGGGCGCGGCTCCGCAGGGTGTGATTCGAGTGCGTTCGACTTCGCCGCCATCCCCTGGTCAGTGCTTTCTAACGATTCATCAGATCAATTCGACATCACCCAGTCTATCACTCCAGGCACCGGCTATGGACCTGCGCCGAGTATCATCTGGACGTAAAGCCGTTGTCGCTTATCGGCATTCGTCGTTCCATGGATCGTAACAATGCAGACTAAAAAATTGCTGCAATTCTGCAAGCCTCATGCCTGATTATTCATTACTTCCGCAAAATCTTCTCCATCGCTTTCCCCTTTGCGAGCTCATCGACCAATTTATCCAGATAGCGGATCTCCCGCATGGTTGGTTCTTCTATGTCTTCCACTCGGACACCGCAAACCACGCCCTTAATCAAAGCCCGCGAAGGATTCATCTGAGGAGCTTCGGCAAGGAAGGTCTCAATGTCTGTCTGTTTTTCCAGTTGCGCTTCCAACTCTTCCTGATCATATCCTGTCAACCAACGAATAATTTCATCAACTTCCGTTTTCGTGCGTCCTTTTTTCGTGGCCTTCGCGACATACTCGGGATAGACACGTGCGAAACTCATTGTGTAGATCCGATGTTTTTTCATGATACCCTCTTGCTTTTATGGTCTTCTCTACCCTGGCACGAAAATAGAAGGTTACGTTCACAGTGGATCGACCAACAAGGAGTGATGTCTTCATAGCTGCTGCTCTTTATGAGTCGATAATGTTCTGGAGGCTGTTATGCATATCAGAGGACGCAGAGGATGGGCAGGGCCTGGTTCCACATGAGCATGATGAAGGCGATGAGGGGAAGCCCCTTCAGCACCTCGACGTGCCGCTCCTGATTCCGCGCCAGACGCCGGAACCAGCTCATCCACCCGAAGTCCCGCTCAACCACCCAGCGCCGAGGCACCAGCACAAACCACCGCTTGACCTGCGGCAACGTGACGACATCCAACTGGGCGCCGTGCGCGGCTGCGGTGTCGGCCGGGGTGACATGGAGCGCGAGGAGCAGGCCAAGCGTATCGACCGCCAGATGCACCTTGGTTCCCCTGCGCCGCTTTCCGGCGTACCTTGCAGGGTCCAGCTATCGAGGATCATCGCGCTGGACGCGAGTCCGAATCGGACATGACGGGTGTAGGGGTCAACCTCCGTGTTGACCCGGTATGTGCGGTGCCCACCCCGGGCGGACGACAGGATCGACCAGATCGGGGTGGGCCAGGTATCCTTCGCCGTCGACTCGCCACGCTGCCAGGTCCGCCCGTACGCGATGCAGTGCCGGGAACCACCAGAACATTCGATTTTGTCGATACACATGACCGTGATCGACCGAGAAGGACGCTTCGCCTTCAAGAGTGTGGTCGACCACGTGTCTGTCCTTCGCCAGCGGAATCGACCCTGCCCTCTAGAAATAGTTCACGGTGATTCCGCCGTCGATCACGAACTGCGAGCCGGTCATCCACGATGATTCGTCCGAGGCGAGGAAGACGCCGGCGTTGACGATGTCCTCGGCGCGACCGAACCGCCCCAGCGGAATCCGGCTCAGCCGCTTCATCTTCTCCTCCTCGTTCGGAAAGAGTTGCTCCGTCATCGGGGTCAGAATCGGCCCCGGGCAAATCGCATTGGCCCGCACACCTTGCGGTCCGTACTGGACCGCCAGCGAACGCGTCAGCGAGAGCACGCCGCCCTTGCTCGCAGTGTAGGCGTCCTGCGGGTTGGTGCAGCCAACCAGCGCCACGAACGAGGCGATGTTGATGATCGAGCCGCCACCGGCCGCGATCAGCTCCGGTATCCCGTGCTTGCAGACAAGGAAGATGCTCTTGAGGTTGACATCGAGGATCTGATCCCACACGTCCTCAGTCGTCTCGATCACCGAGGTGTCGGCCTCGGGCATGATCCCGGCGTTGTTGTAGATCACATTCAGCTTGCCGAAGTGCGAGACCCCCGCGGCCACGATCCGCTTCACATCGTCGCTGTTGGTGACGCTGCCGGCTATCGGGAGCACCGCATCGGCCTGGGCCGGATCGAGTTCAGCGATGACGGCATCGAGACCGGATGCGTTAACATCGGCCGCGATCACCTTCGCGCCGTGGGCAGTGAAGATCCCGGTCGCGACCCGTCCCATGCCACTGGCCGCGCCAGTCACCAGAATCACCTTGTCCGCAAGACGCATCGTTTTGTTCCCCCAACGGCATTCGTAGTGGCCGCCCTTGTGGCGGCCAATCGATGCGATCCGTATCGCTCCCTATTGCCACTCGCCGAGGGCGGCATCGAGATACGGAGAAACGCCGCCCGGCATCGGACCGAGATCATCGGTTGGCCACCAATGCGAAAGCATGATCCAGCCTACTACTCCGTTGATGATATCGCCTTCGTATTCCGATCCGAATCCAGGGTCGGGACAGCCCTCGTTCATCACCGTGTAGGCGATGTCGACACCATTTGCGAGCCGGAGCAAACCGGTATCGGCGCGCATTCCCTTGAGGCTGCCGGTCTTGAGATAAACCTTCATCGGGAGCTCGCTATTATCGACTGAGGCATATGGGTTATAGCCGAAATAGCGGGGAGCCTGCCCGAGATAGTGCTGGCGCCCCTCGATTGCAAGCATCGATTCCGACGCTTTGGGACTGACGATCTCACCTGTGGGAAGCCCGGCCTGGATTTGCATCAGGTCCCATGGCGAGGCCACGGCAAGTGCGCGATTGTCCTTCGCGATCGCCTCGAAGTCGATCCTGTCGTACACCACGATGCTGTCGAGGCCCATCCCGGCCATCGTGGCGGTCACCACGTCGCCGCCGCCAACCCGCTCCAACAGCATGTTGGTAGCGGTGTTGTCGCTCACGATGATCATCAGCATGAGCAGGTCGTGAACAGTCGGGGCTATCCCCTCCTGCAAATCGCGAAGCACGCCTGATCCGTCCACCATGTCGCTCGCCTTGAGGGCGATACGGTCGCTGAGGGCGAACTCGCCCGCCTCTATCTGGCGAAAGACCTCGACCATGATCGGCACCTTGAAGGTGCTGGCGGTCGGGTAGGAGCGATTGGGATCGACGAGAATTTCCTCGCCGGTTTGAAGGTTCCGGGCCGCAAGCGAAAACTGGCCCGAATAGTGTTCCTGGGCCGCTGCCAGGCGATTCTCGAGCAGCGATTCCCGTGACTGATCCATTCTGAATGACTCCTGAAGATTGCCAATACATTTCAACCCGGCACATCGTACTCGCTGCGCAGCATTCTGGCATCAGGCAGCACTCGCTGCCTGCCGCGCCTTGTAGGGGAACCCGCCCCGCTGGACCTGTGGGTTCCCGCGGTGATCCGATGGCCGCGTGGCCCCGTGTCGCGATCACTCGTTGGCCGCCACAAGGGCGGCCACTACCAGGAAGGGCCCTCGTACGGAGCGCAGCGATGCGTGCTCCGCCCGCAATATCCCCAACCCATATCCCATCCAGCCTCGTCACTCCGTTGACAGCCCGCTCATTGCGCACCCACAATCACCCATCGGAATCCTCATTAGCGGCAATCGGGGAGAACACCATGCAGGGCGGCAAGATCAGCGTGCAGGAACTTGAAACCCGGGTCCGGTCCGGCGAAATCGACACCGTGATCACGGCCGTCTGCGACATGCAGGGGCGGCTCGTCGGCAAGCGCGTGACCGGCACATTCTTCATCGATCACTGTCTCGATCATGGCACCCATTTCTGCACCTACCTGCTCGCCACCGACATGGAGCTCACCACGCCCGAGGGGTTCCGCGACATGAACTGGGAATCCGGGTATGGCGACTACCTCGCGGTCCCCGACTGGTCGACCCTGCGCGCAATTCCGTGGCTGGAACGAACCGCGCTGGTCCTCTGCGACGCCGTCGATGAGGTCACCGGCAAAAAGGTTGCGATCGCCCCGCGAAGCATTCTCCAGCACCAGGTCGAGCGGCTCGAAGCACACGGGTTCTCGCCCCGAATGGCCACCGAGCTGGAATTTTATGTCCTGAAGGAGAGCTACGAGGAAGCCCACGCCAAGGGGTTTGCCAATCTCACCCCGTTCGGCTGGTACAACGAGGATTACCAGTTGCTGCAGGCCACGAAGGGTGAGCCGCTATACCGGCGATTCCGCAACCAGATGACTGAGGCCGGGATACCGATCGAATTCTCCAAGGGAGAGGCGGCGCCGGGTCAGCACGAGGTCAATATCCATTACGACACGGCGGTCGAATCCGCCGATCGCGCCGCCCTCTTCAAGCACGGGGCCAAGGAAATCGCCCACCAGGAAGATGTGGCGGTCACGTTCATGGCGAAGCCACACCATACCTGGACCGGGTCGAGCGGTCACATCCACGTCAGCCTGTGGGACATGGACGGCATCGGGAGCGCGTTCCCGGCCGACACCGGACTGCCGCGAGATGTCGGACACCATGCGCTGGTTCCTTGGCGGCGTGCTGGCCGGATCGCGCGAGCTTGCCCTGTTCATCGCCTCGACCGTGAACGCCTACAAGCGGTTCGCCACGGCCTCGTGGGCGCCGGTCAACATTGTCTGGGGGCGCGACAACCGGACATGCGGGGTGCGCGTGGTCGGGTCCGGCAACGCATTGCGAATCGAAAACCGGTTGCCGGGTGGCGACAGCAACCCGTACCTCGCATTCGCGGCAGTGCTGGCGGCCGGGTTGCGCGGGATCGAGCAGCAGATCGAGCCCCCCGCCGAGTTCAAGGGAAATGGATACCTGGCAACCGGCATGCCGAGGATTCCGCGTTCGCTGTACGAGGCGATCGATTGCTGGGCAGAGAGCGCACTGGCCGTCGAAGCCTTCGGCGAGGAAGTCCACGCCCATTACCTGACCGCCGCCCGGATCGAGCAAGCGGCCTACGACCAGGTGGTCACCGACTGGGAGCGCGAACGCTACCTCGAACGGGGTTAGCGGAGCCTCGCCGCTTCCGATCGGCCTCGCGATTCGCCCTAAGAACCAGCCTCTGTCAGCAGCGCATCGAGGTCATCGTAAAGCGTCTGGGCATTGGCAATCGAAAAGGCAAGGGCGGTCCCTGACCCCTCTCCCCCCAACTCTGCGGTGAAGGCGGTCGCCGCGTCTGCGAGCGCTTTGGCAAATGCTTCGTGGGTCGCCTGAATATTTTCATATCCCGCGGGCACATCGATCCCGGCGGCAACGTTCGGCGCTTCGATCCACGCCGCGACGATTTGAGCCATTTCCTCGGCGTCGGCAGCCGGGATCGACGTTCCCGCGGCAATACTATTCACATAGAGTTCCGAGAAACGATCGATGCTTCTGTCCCATTCGGAGGCGGTATTGCTGACGGTTTCCAGATAGGCGAGGACTTCGGCGGGCATCTGACCTTCCGGACTGCCAGTCGGTTCCGTCCCCGAATCGTCAGTCGCGGGGCCACCTGCAGCCTCGATCATCGTTCCGAGTGCAACCAAATCGTTCTGGGCCGAAAGAAACTCCTGGTTGAAGGCGTTGAGCACTGGCTCCTCTCCCGGGTCTCCGGACGGGAGCGACCAGAACGCTTCCCAAAGGACACCGGCCGCCCGGAAACTGTCCGCAAGGTCCAGGTAGGACTGTCCGATCTCCTCCAGGCCCTCGGGAGCAACGAATTCAGCGGCTACGTCCGGATAGTCGATCCAGTCTGCCGCGATCTGGTTCAATTCGTTACGTTCTTCAGCGCTGGCGTTAGCCCCAAGCCGGTCGATTTCAAGATAGCGATTGACATTGTTCTGGAGAGCATCAAGCTCGTCCCGGATACCGGCAAGATAGGCCTCGGCGGAAGGGGCAGCCTCGTCATGATCGCAGGCGATGCCATTGCCATCGGGATCGAGTCCATCCGCGAAGTCCGCCTGGGAGTCGAGAGCCACCTGCGCCGCGTCCGGGGAGGTGAAATCCGCGCATGTCAGGGCCTGCGCAAAAACAGGCATTCCAGGCACGCAGAGACTCCCCACAATGCACGCCATACACACAATGAAGAAGCGGTGAAGGTGCTTCATGAAGACCATACCTTTCGTTGTCGGTGCGACACACATGTCACCCATATTCCGACCCTTCCAGCAGTTTATACGAACTTCGGCAGAACCATGGTGATTCGGCAAGACCGCTGTACACGGGCAGACACGTGATCGACCACACGTTGGTCGATCACGATCGGCTATTAGGCAATAGCGGTTGCCGAAACGTTCATCCGGACATGGAATCTTCGGCTGTCTCTGGGCGGACGACAGGATCGACTGGTTCCCGGTTGGCGAGGTCTTCTTCGCGGTCGACTCGCTACGCTGCCAGGATCGCTGGCGCTGCCGCCAGTACGGAATCCGATTGCACGACGATTCATGCTGGCGTCACAGTGCCGTCCGTGCAGGCTGGTTGCTAGCCCGCCGAACCAACACGAAACGCCGCGCTCCTTCGGGAGCGCGGCGTTTCTGGGTGCATGACGATCAGGGAGCGAACTATGGTGTGGCGTCGCTCAACAGGCCATCAAGTTCATCGAAGAGCGTTTGGGCCTGGTCGATGGCGGCGATGAAGCCATCAAATGCCTCTTCCTCTTCCGGCGAACCGGCATCGGTGCCAAGCCATTCCACGAAGAAGCCGGAAGCGCTGGCAAGCTCGTCCGCGTAGTCTTCGTAGGCAGCCTGGACATCCTCCATCCCTTCGGGGACTTCGAGTTCGGCAGCCGTGTCCGGGGCGGTAAGCCATGACGTCACGATTTCCGACGCCTCGGTGAACTCGGCTTCCGTCGCATCCTCGCCAGCGGCGATGATCTCGGAGAACCGGGCTACGCTGTCGTTCCATTCATTGGCGTTTTCGCTGACAGTGGCGAGATATTCCTCAGCGTCAACATCGCCGCTCGGCTCGGTTGCCTCTTCCGTCGGATCGTCCCTGCTTGGGGTAGTTGATCCTCCCGCATCCTCGATCGCGATTTCCACGTCTTCGGTAAGAGCCTGAGCACTGTCGATCGTGTCGAGGAAGACCTCCTCGGCGTCGGCTTCTTCCGGGCTCCCGGTATCAGTCTGGGACCATTCGGAGAATGCATCGGCAGCGGCGGCGTACTCGTCGGCGAGGTCCAGGTATGCATCCTGGACATCCTCGTATCCTTCGGGAGCTTCGAGCTCGGCAGCAGTGTCCGGGGCGGCAGCCCAGGCGTCGATGATTTCGCTGAACTCATCGATTTCGGCGTCACTGAGACCTTCGCCGGTCGCTTGTTCGAAGAGTTCGATTGCGCGATCGGCGCTCTCGGACCACGTTGCGGCGTTGTCCTCAACTTCGGCCAGATAGTCTTCCGCGTCGCCAGCCGGCTCGGTTGCCTCTTCGGTCGGATCGTCAGTCGGGGTCGTGGAGCCACCGGCATCCTCGATCATCTGCCGGGTCACATCCGTCGTTCGGCGGCATAGGTATCATCGAACTGACGTCGTGAAATCGTCGAACGCGGCATCCTCTTCAGGATCGCCCTGGGGAATCGCCCACCAGTCCAGCCAAAGGTCGCCCGTTTCGCCAACCTGTCGGCAAAGTCGAGGTAGGCAGCACTCGACATCTTCGAGTTCTGCCGGTGCTTCGAATTCCGCGGCTACATCCGGGTATTCGATCCATGGGTAGCGAGGTCCTGGAGTTCGAGAACCAGTTCGACTGCGCTCGGAGTCTGTCGCGTCAGCGCCATGTGAGTCGATTTCGACGTACCGGTCAACGACTCGACGACGGAATCAACCTCGTCCTGGATGTCGGCGAGGTAAGCCTCGCCGTCTTCGCCTGAAACGTCGTCGGCCGGGGTCTCTTCCTCATCGACGGGGGTTTCTTCTTCGTCGACCGGAGTCTCTTCATCATCGGCCGGGGTTTCCTCGGCATCCTCGTTGCAGGCGATGCCATCGCCATCAGGATCGAGCACGTCTTCCAGTGTGGGATCGGCATCGAGTACCGCTTGCGCGGCCGCCGAGGAATTGAAATCGTCACATGTAAAATCCTGCGCCCCGGCGTTGGTCGCGACAACAGGCGACAGAATTCCAAGCATAAATAGCAGGAATACGCCGAGGCGCAATCCTGGAAGCCGTCTTTTCATCAATCCGGTCCTCTCTTCATCGAGTAATGGTTCAATCCCCGGCGGGTTTCAACCAAAGACTCCCCTACTGAAAATCCGAGACAACTGGCCATCATTCGTCCCCGCGAGGTTACCTGTTTGCGTAATCTCCATCCTGGGATGGATTCGGCTGTCAGGTCACCCGTTTCCGCGAATCGGACCAGTCCCCTGTACGGCCCACATGCATCATGAAGCATCCCGGGCTCAATGTATAGACGCCAGATGGTCGCGCGCGGTTCCCCGGAGCGTACGCAGTTGGGGAGATTGACGCGTCCCAACCTTGGGCTGGAACGTCGCCACCATCCAGCATGCTCCGCGCGTCAGGCGCCTGCCTCAATCAACAGCGCATCCAGTTCAAGTGCCAGGTCTGTGGCTTCGGAATAGGCGGCGCCAAAGGCCTCGACCCCCGCATCGTCAGCAGCGGACCCGGGTTCAGCCTGCATCCAGGCGGTCAACTCCGCCTGCGCGTTCGCAAAGGCATCGGCGGTGGCAAGATAGGCCTCCTGAATGTCTTCCAGTCCATCCGGTGCCTCCAGTTTTCCGGCACGCATAGACGCAGTCTGCCAAAACACCAGGACCTCTTCCAGCTCAAGTTTCTCGTCATCATCGATGTCGCCATCGGCAATCAGTTCCTCGAACCGAACGGTGCTGTTCGCCAGCTCCGTCAGTTCGTCGCGAACCGATTCCAGATACTCAGCGGCATCTTCGTCCAGTTCGCCGGCGTCATTCTGGCCCGATGACCCCTCATCCTCATTGCAGGCGATCCCGTCACCGTCGGCGTCGAGCGTTCTCGCCTGCGAGGGATCGGCGTCAAGCACAAGCTGCGCCGCGTCCAGTGCGTTGAACTCGTCGCAGTTCAGGCGAGTCCGGGCGCCGACGCCGATCGGAGACAGGACGGCCAGCATGACCAACAGCAACGCGCCGATGCGCCAAACGGTACGGAGGTTCTTCACTGGTTCAGTTCCTCTCAAGGAAAGCCCGCCCCGACCACCACGCTGGCGTTTTGCCAGGTGCCGATGGCGAACATCGTTGGGTTGTTTGGTGGTCCCGCTGGAGCCGGGTGACACATCGCATCGGGAAGCCTTGCGGCAGTCGATTTCCTGCGATGATGCACCCGCTGTTTGGCGGCTCAGAGTCAAAACGTCGTACACGAGAAAGAGGTTCCAGCAACGACCTGAGGCACGCAAAACAGGGTGGAGCAAGTCTCCACCCTGATTTTGCGTTCATTTTTTCCGGGGCGACAACTACCGCGCGGCGACCGGCTGCTTCACCTTCACCGGGGTGATCCAGTCGGCATACGTTGCGTTCTTGCCACGGAAGGTGTCGAACAGGACCTGGCCGATCTGCTTCGTCATCTCCGGTTCCGTGCCTGTGCCGATCGTGCGGCCATCGATCGTCTCGATCCAGGCGACCTGGACGCCCGTGCCGCAAAAGAACGCCTCGTCGGCAAGGTACAGCTCGGAGCGGTCAATCGACCGTTGCTCGGTGGGAATCCCGAGATCGGCGGCCACCTGCAGGATCGAGCGCCGGGTGATGCCCTCAAGAACATCGCCAGTGATCGGGGCCGTGGTCAGCACGCCGTCACGAACGATGAAGAGATTGCAGCCGGTGCCCTCGGATGCCTTGCCGTTGACATCGAGCATGATTGCTTCGTCGGCGCCCTTCTCCTCGGCCTCGTCCTTGGCCAATGCGGAGTTGATGTAGCCACCGGTGATCTTGCCCCGGGCCGGGATGATGTTGTCGGTGATTCGCGTCCACGAGGACACGATCACCTTCTGGCCCCGCTGCCGGTCCAGGTAGTCGCCCATCGGCATCATGTAGATCGCGAGCTCGTCGTCGATCCCCTTCAGGCGCGGCGTGAGCTGGACCGAGGACTTGTAGACGATCGGCCGGTAGTAGACATCGCCGGTCGGGGCGTTGCGACGGGTCAGCTCGAGCACTGTTTCCACCACACTGTCAACATCGTGCGGCAGCTCCATGCGCAGCAGCTTGGCGGAGCGCAACAGGCGAGCGGCGTGTTCGCGAAGGCGGAAGATGTTGATGGTTTCGCCATCCTGGTCGAGATAGCCACGGATGCCGGCGAATGCGCCCGTGCCGTAGTGGAGGGCGTGGGTTCCGACGCTGACGTTTGCATCCTTGAATGGAATGAAGTTGCCTTCGAAGTAGGCGTATTCGAGTGTTTCGGAGAAGGCCATGGTGCGGGTGCTCCTGCGTGCAAGTAGTCATGGGCGCTCGGCGGGAAGTCCCGGCGCGAAGGCCCCTGGGGAATCGAATCCGGTTGCGATCCCTGTTGGCCGCGATTATCGCATAGGAGCGGTCGTTTCTGGCGAAACACCCTGCGTATCTCACGCTTGCAAAGGGTTGCAGCCCCGCCCGCCCCGCTGGACGCTGAATATGTCCGCCCGCTCGAATGTGCCGCCACATCCAGCGGGGCAGGGACGGCCAATGTGTTGTTGTACGGTTGCGGCAGCGAAGCGGTGCTTGCTCCGGCCGTTTCCGCAACCACCGCTCACCACAGAATTGGTACGGGCGGCAGCGAAGCGAGCCTGAATCGACCGTGAACAACGCTTCCCCCAAAGGGTGTGGTCGATTCTCTTGTCCACCCCATCCTTCTCCAAATCACAACGAGCGCGTCCCTTGCGGGACGCGCTCGTTGGCTTTTCACATAACGTGGCGACTACACGTGCCGGTAGGCGCCGTAATAGTGCCCAGCGTAGTAATCCGAGTACACACTCGAAATCACGACCCCGGTGCCTTCGTTCTCGGCGTGGATGAACTGTCCGTCCCCGATGTACACCCCAGTGTGCGAGATGCCATCGCGGTAGGTCCCGGCGAAGTACAGCAAGTCGCCCGGCTGCCACGCATCCCAATCCACCCAGGAGCCGTAGTTCGTTTGCTCGGCGACCCCGTGACCGATGTCGATCCCGAGCGTGTTCAGCAGCACGTACTGCGTGAACCCCGAGCAATCGAATCCGGCGGACGTGTTCCCTGCCCACATATACGGGTACCCCTGGAACTGCAACGCGAAGTCGGCGATTGCCTGACCGCCCAACGATTGCTCCATGGTGTCGACCGGACTTGACTCGGTGGCAGGCGCCGCGAGCGCGCCGATACCGGTTGTTGCCAACAATCCGAGCGCGCAAACGAGCACAGCCAGCGTGCGCACGACCGGAAATCCGGTTGGATTGTTGGGTGAAGCGAATTGTGGGGGCGTCGTCGAAGATGCCGCCTGCTCGAACTCGAGCGCGGTCATCCCGCCAGCCACCCTGGCAAGCGGTTGCACCATGGACATTGGATGCCCTTCCCTCATTGTGGCAACGGACTTTTGCTCACACCAACCGGCGCGAGCCAAAACTCACGAAACCGTGGTGTCCCGAAAAAGTCGGGACAGGACAGGCCTGTCTTCTCCTTTTCGTGGGTGACGGGATCGGGTGGATCACCGCCGATGTGGATGGGAACGATCGGTGCTCATACCTCCAGCCACGGCGATTGAGCAGCGATGTCCGCGCCTCGAGCAGGCACGCTCACCGATCGGCTATCAGCCCACAGCCTGATCGGACCCTACGTGCCATGCTGGCAACGGACCGGGGCAGGCTACCACATGACCCGGATAAGCGACCACCGAAAATCAAGCAGACAATGCATAATCGCCACATCCTTGTGTTGCCATGTAATGGAGGTTGTGTGTCCGACAAACCCACACGAAAGCCGGTGCCGCTTGAGGGAAGGTTGCTCCCTCCTAATCGGGATCGACATCGGATTCAGCACGTACGCCAGCGAACGCCTACGCGATCGAATGTCAATTCAGTGGTGGAGCCGTGGGTGGATATGGTTGCCGAGACCGACGCTATCGCCCGAGGAGAAGCCTCTCGCAATGGCGACGAATACACGATCAATGGTCGACTCTACCGTATCAAAACGGTCAACACAGGGAAGCGTCTTTACCCGATTGATGGACCTGGAGTTCATCAACTCTCCAGAATCGAGTTCAAGGCGCTCGGGGTATACAATGATTTGGGGGTCACGCCCCGGGTAGAGATGATCATCACCAAAATGGGCGTCACCATTGCAGAACAGCGTCGTGTTCGCGCCCTTTGGGAGATCGGAAAGGACATCAGCAATGATGTGGACCGAAATTGACCTGGACCATCATATAGATGCCCCGGACCTTAAGCGGGCACTGGGCGTCACGTTCGGAATACCTGCATCCAAAATTGAAGTCGTATCCGACTTCGCCGCCGAAGTGGAATCGATCGATCCTCAGGTCTCGATTGTGGCTGAACATTACCCGCAACCCGGTGAATTCCCTGAACGGTTGATGATTATCCTGTGGGATACGACGCTCAAGGAACGGGTGGGAGGCAGCGAGTCGTCAGTTGCCTCAATGGCCATGCTGGTGACATTGGCATCACACCTCAATGCATCGATCATTGCGGCCGACGACGATCCGGATCCATACACGGGCATCCTGATCGAGCCATCTGGGAACGTGTTTCAGGTTGGCTTTGATCCCAATGCGCTGGATGACGCTCTCGGAGTCGTGATTGATCCCGGCCAGAAGCGCGTCAGGATTCCCGGGCTTTCCCACCTCGTTGCATCGTAATCCTGCCGCTTCGCCTACGGTGCCAGCGGCAAGGTCACGATGAACGCCGCACCGTCGCCGATCTTGCTTTCGATCGCAATCGATCCGCCGTGGGCCTCGACCAGTGAGGCAACGATCGCCAGGCCAAGCCCTGTCCCCCCCTTGCTGCGGGTCCGCGCCGGGTCGGCCCGCCAGAACCGCTCGAAAATGCGTTCCTGATCCTCCGGCGCGATCCCGGGCCCCGCATCGGATACGGACAACACGGCGTTTCCGCTGGTGTGCGCAACCGAGACGTTGACCGCTGTGCCGGCAGGCGTATGGGTGCGCACATTGGAAAGCAGGTTGTCGATGATCTGCCGCAACCGCATCCTGTCACCCGGAACCATCGTGTTCGGTTCGACCGTGAGCGTTGCCGTTCGATCTGGCGTCACGACACGGAAATCGTCGACCGCATCGCTCACCAGGGCGCCGAGGTCGATCGGTGTTCGCTCCAGCCCGCGATCCTGGTCGAGGCGTGCGAGCAGGAGCAAATCGTCAACCAGCCGGGCCATCCGCGCACCTTCTGATTCGATCCTGCCCATCGCGTTGGTGACGGAACCGTCATCCTTCAGTGCCCCTTGCCGGTAAAGCTCGGCGTAGCCGCGAAGTGACGTCAACGGCGTGCGCAGCTCGTGGGCGGCATCGGCGACGAAACGACGCAGCCGTCGCTCGCCGGCGGCACGGGCATCGTCCGATGTCTGGATTTTGCCCAGCATGTCGTTGAGGGCCGCACCAAGGCGTCCGAGTTCCGTGGTGGGTTCCTGGTTCGCGACGCGGGCACTTAAATTTCCACTGGCAATTGCGGCGGCGGTTTCCACCATGTCGTCGACAGGCTTGAGGCCACCGCGAATCACGAACCAACAGACCACAGTGGCAGTGAGCAAAGCCAGGCCACCCGCGATCAGCACAACGCGAAGCAGGCGCTCGACCGCATCGTCCACACCGGAGAGCGGAGCCCCGACCGCCTGGATTCGACCGCCGTCGATCTCCTGGATCAAGGTCCTGTACGACATGGTGCCGTCGGTCGAATCCAGCGTCACCACCTCGCCAAGCATCTCGTCCAGTTCCTGGGAGGGGATATCCGGGCAATCGGGCGGCGATTTGGGATCGTCGGAATAGCCATAGTATTGACTGTAGGTGAGGGTCCCCTTGGCGTCATAAACGAGCCGGGCAAAATCGTTGCGCTCCCAGTCATTCTCGTCGTCGCCATCAACGGGGAGAGTCTGGGCGAAATAGGGATCATCCGAAAGAGAAGGCCCGTCTTTCGGCTTGTCATTGTCCGGTTTGTGTTTGGTGTAGTCGGCGTAGGTCCGGACCTGGTCGTCCACCTGGTTGATCAGCGTCGCCCTCGTCGACCGCACAACAACGGTCCCCAGCACCGCAACGGTGAGGAGCAGGACCACGGCAATGGCGATTGTGAGGCGCGTGCGAATACTCATGGCGTATCGATCGTCCAGTCAGGAATACGTGCGTTCATCCGGCCTCGCTCCGGGACTCGGGTGACTGGATCGAGTACCCGAAGCCACGCACGGTGCGAATGATCTGGCCATGCTTGTCGCCAAGTTTTCGTCGCAAGTAGCTAATATAGGTTTCGACCGCCGATGGATCGCCGACAAACTCGTAATCCCAGACATGATCCAGGATTTGGTTGCGGGAAACGACCCGATCGCGATTCAACATCAAATAGCGCAGCAAGCGAAACTCGGTTGGCGAAAGCGCAACCTCGTCGCCACCGTACCAAACTCGGTAGGAATCATTGTCCAGGGTCAGCTCGCCGCAGGTGAGCCGGCTCCGCTCGCCAGCCTGGTTTTGCGTGCGGCGCAGCACGGCCTCGATCCTGAGCACGAGCTCCTCAAGGCTGAAGGGCTTGGTGATGTAGTCGTCGCCGCCACCGGTGAACCCGGACCGAAGATCGCTGGGATCGTCGCGGGCGGTAAGAAACACCACCGGGACATCGTTGCCATCGGCGCGCAGCTTGCGGCAGATCTCGAATCCATCCACATCCGGAAGGTTCACATCCAGGACGAGGAGATCGAAGTTCGCATTCCGCGCTTCGGCCAACGCCTCGCGGCCAGATGCCGCCGAGCTGACATCGAATCCCTTGAAGCGGAGCGCGGTCGACACCAGCTCGCGGATCGGATCTTCATCCTCGACGACCAGTATCGAATGATCCTTGGCGTGTGTCTCGATCGATGCCATTTCTGGTTCCTTCGTGATTATCTGCGTCCATTATGGTCCGCTGGGAGTTGAAATCGGGGTCGACGGGCTGCCGAATCCGGGGAAATCCGAAAATGGCGTAACGGGAATGCGTGTCGGATCGACCTGCCATGGCAGTTTGCTCGCTTCGCTGGCCAGGAATACGCCATAACCAGCAATCACCAGTGTCAGCACCAACGCGAGCGCAATGGCCGATGTGAGTACCGGATGACGTTGGAGACGCTGCATCTTCTTCCTTCCGGTAGTGGCCGCCCTTGTGGCGGCCAGCATCTTCCGGCGAAACCGGGGTTCGAAATATTCGCCGGTCTGAGGGCCGATCCGATACCGCATCGGCCCACGGGCGCCGTCATCATTCGCTAGGCTTCGCTGACCGCGGTGATCTCCACGTTCAGTTCGATCTCGTCGTCGATCGAGGTGACGGGTCCAACAATCGGCTTCTCCATCTCATAATCGGCGATTACGAAGGTCGTTGTCGCGGTTCCGGTGATCGAGCCGTCCGAGAGGGTGAATTCCGCCTCCCAGGTCGCAGTCCGCGTCACCCCGTGCAGGGTGAGATCGCCCACCAGTTGGGCAGTCACGGCTTCCCCTTCGACCAAACCATCTTCCAGGCCCTCGACGCTGCTCACCACAAACGTGGCAAACGGGAAGGTGTCCGACTCAAGCGTGTTGGAGCGAAGGAAATTGTCACGCTTCGACTCATCGGTGACCAGGGTGCGCATGTCGACCGCGAAATTCGAGCATTCCAGGGGCATCCCGTCCTCGTCGAACAGGATCGAGCCGATGATCGCGTTCGTGGTGCCTACGACTTCGTTGGCGCCGATCGTTGCCAGCTCTTCCTGCGCCACGTAGTTCGCGGTCGATTCCTCGCTATTGATGGTGTACACCGTCGGCGCGGCAGCCACCGCCTCATCGACGTTGCAATCGGCTGCGGATGTCGAGGAGGAATCGGCCGATGTCGAATCCTGGGCCATCACTGGCGAGAACACGCTCGCCGATACGGCGATCATCAACAGGGTGGCAGCCGCCAATCCCGACACTAGCACCCGAAACCTGGTCAAGACCGCATGTCCCATAGAGCTTTCCTTCCCTCTTGTGAGGTGTAGTCTGTTCTCCATCACCCGATGGAGTGGCCGGATCGATCTCCCCAGCCGGAGACGATTCCCTCGGCCTGTGACAGTCGACACGAGGTCATCGCCGTTCGGATGACCTCCATGGGTTTCACTTTATAGCCACAGCGTCAAAGCAGACTCGGGATTACCTTGGGATTTCCTGTTAATGGAAGAAGCAGCCCATCTCATACGGAATCAAGGTCAACGCGTGCTGCACCGGATATCGTACGGGCAATCCTGTATCGACCATTGATCGCTCCGGCGAAGCCGGTGAGTTGTCATTCCGTAGGGAGCGCAGCGTCTGAAGGCAGCGAAGCGATATCTCCGGCCGCAGCCGCTTGAAAGTGGGCAGAGAGTGTTGTCTGCCCCATCTCTGGCGTAGGCGTTGGTTTCTCCACAGATACTTCGGATTTCGTGGCATCGTAGCCGGACCCCACAACAAGAGTCCGGTCCGCCCGTGTCGCCCAGGCAATACCTCAACGTTGTGCCATCGGAATCGTTGGTACAATCAGCAACAGGAAATGTGAGACTCACGCTGCGCTCCGGTCGAGTTGCAGTGTCCAAGGGAGACAGCGGAATGGCGTACCGGTTTCTGCTCGAAATACCGGCAAAATTGTCTGCAGATGCGAACGTGGCGGTCGGCACCGCGGGCGACGCCCAGGTCGTTGTCGATCGCCCCGCGCACGGACTCGGATTCGACGATCCGTATGTCAACCTGACCGTTGCCGCGCACTCGTTGCAGGTTGTCAACAATCTCTATCGCTGGGCCGATGAGATCGGCGCCACCCGAACGGATAGCCGATTCCTGGTTGGAGTCGTGCTCCACAGCGGGGAAAGGATCGGACTCCATGAGACCGACGGTCCTGGCCTGGTCGCTGCGATTCGCCGCGATCAACCGTGGGTCGAACGGTCCGTCCCCAAAATTGGCGATCATGAGCGAGAGTCAACGCTCGTGGTGGAGGCAAACATCGCCCAGGTTGACGCCCGCGTGGCAACCATCGATAGAGCCGCCGTATCCACCATCACCGATGTCAACCTGATCAATGCGGAAGATGAACTCTCCGTGCGTGGCCGCAACTATGCCGTGATCCAGGTCCTCGAACTCGCCCCCGCCGAGCGCTTCTACGCAGATGTCCTTGGCCTCACCCTGAATCAGCGCATGCGGCAGGACACAGATGGTGTCTGGGAAGATCTCGATGCCAGCTATGACCACGCGACCGCCGCGCAGGACAACACCGAAGCCGATGTCGCCTTCCTTCACAATGGGCCACTGAACGTGGCGCTGGTGCGGGCCGGCCGCGCTGCCCGGCTGGATTATGGGACCGTCAACAACCAGATCGCGTTGTCGATGGAAACAGCCGCTGCCGCGCGGGTAAAGGCGCTTGCCCTGATGCGCGGTTACACCATGCTTTCGTCGACTGGTCCATCGTTCGCCTTCAGGGATCCATTCGGGGTCGCCTGGAACGTCCATCCGCACCAGCACTAGACAGCACCTGTTTTGCCCATCGACGGCATTTGGTAGTGGCTTCCTGAGCGGAGTCGAAGGACCATGCCGGCCAATGATCTCGATGAGGTACATGCACAACTTCAGGCCACTTCTCAACATACCGTCCGTTTCGTATCCCGGCGTTCATCAAGGATATCAACCCGCCCATGCTCGACAGCTATCGCGACCTGATCGATGGACTCCTGGAAACCCCTACCATCCTGCGGGATGCCCTGGGTGACCCAATTCCGGACGATGTTTCCCCGGAATTGGCAAACCTGCTGCTGGAATTGCGGGTACGCGAAGCCGTCAACCTGCGCCGGTCGCAATCGATCATGCGCCACGAACCGATCCTCTTGTTGGCAATCGAGGACGAACCGGAGATCCGTGCCCTCCAACCCGCGACCGGTGCCCCCACCCCGGAACAGGATCTGGCCACCTTCAGCCACGACCGCAGTGAGCTCATTTCCCTGCTCGTGAATATCTCCCTGCGCGACTGGGAACGCGGCGTCAATCACGATCGTACCGGCGAAACGACACTCGCCGACGAAATCGAGGACCACCTCAACTGGGACGAAGCGATCGTCCCCAAACTGACTGCCACCTAGCTTTGCGGCCCCTCGCATGCCATCTCCGCTCGCGTGGTCAGCGTTCGCTTCGTGTAGGGACCGCCGCCCTGCCAACCTCGATGTCTTGTAGGGCTGCAGCAGCGAAGCGATGCGTGCTCCGCCCGTTTTGGCGTCCATCCTGAATTTGCCAACGGTTCTGTCGACGCCCGAATGAGACAGCCCTTCCGCATCATAAGTACTGTCTCCAACAATGTATTGACAGTGATACGTCACACTGTTATCATCCTGTTGTCGACACCTTCATGGGCTCTCCACCCATCCGCCATATCCGCATTTCAGGAGGGAAATCACCCGCATGTCCGACGGTCGATCGCCACGTCGAAGATCCGTCCAATCCGGCGGCGACTCCCGATCGGATGTCACCTTTACGCTTGACGAACTCTGCGAACAGGCCGGAGTCACCGTGCGCACCGTGCGCTATTACATCAGCGAAGGGTTGCTCCCGCCCCCGACAGGACACGGCGCCAGCACCCGGTACATGCGGGAGCATCTCGACCGGCTCCGCATCATCGACAGCCTGAAGGAGCAGTTCCTCCCGCTCCGGGAGATCCGCCGATCACTGGACAGGCTCAGTGCCAGTCAAATACGGGACACCGCGGACCTGCTGCGTCAGGAGCAGCCACAAGCTGCGAAGCCGGACGCGAGTGTCCCCAATCGGACCGACGAGGAGGGGAGCCTGTTCATTCAATCGCCACCGGCCCCATCCCCCAGAGGCGTCGCCTACAACGTTCCGCCACCATCGGCGCGGGAAATCCGGGAAGAGTCCGATGCAGCATCCTACATCGCGGATGTGCTGGATCGCGGAAGTCACCAGCGACCCGCACGCCGCCATCAATCACCCGTCCCGGAACCATCCAAGCTGGCGACGGGTCAGGATCTCCGATGAGGCCGAATTCCTGATCGAGGAACAGGCATATCAGCGCCGTCGCGAGCAGATCGAATCCCTCGTCACCTGGGCCAAACGCATTCTCAACGGGACCTAAACGACGTCAACCAACTCACGCACTGGCAGGTCTGTCGACCATCGACTAGACCACGGTTTGCCGAACCCTGCGTCAGGGGAAAGGACATCCCAACCATGAGCACCCAACCCTCATTTCTGCAGATTCGAGCAGCCTGGGAACGCTCGACGCTGAACACCACACGGGACGAGACAGCCCTCATGCTGACCGTCACCGCCCATCGCTCACGTTCTTCGCTGACAAGCAACCGGGCTCCTGTCGATGTCGCCTTCGTGCTCGATCGCTCTGGCTCGATGCAGGGCGACAAGATCGAGTTGGTCAAGGCGGCTGTCGACCAGGCGATCAACCACCTCGGACCGGATGACCGGGTTGCGCTGGTCATCTTCGACAACGAAATCGACGTCCTCCAACCACTGGCTCCCGCCAGCCCGACCGTGCGCGCGGCGATGCGCCACTCCCTCAGGCAGGTTCAGGCCCGGGGCGGCACCAACCTTTCCGATGGCTGGTTGACTGGTTGTAGGGAACTAGCGGAGACATTTTCGGAGAGCCCAGACAAACGACTACGGCGTGCGATCCTGCTCACCGACGGCCAGGCGAACCACGGGATCACTGACCCTTCGGAGCTTGCGACCCACGCTGCGGCCCTGCGCCAACGAGGCATTTCCACCACCACGCTCGGCGTCGGTCACGGCTACGACGAGAACCTGCTCGCCGGCATGGCAGAAGCTGGCGGCGGCAACACGAAGTACATCGGGCACCCCGGCGAGCTGGCCGAGATCTTCAACCATGAGCTCGGTGGGTTGGTCGACATCGCGGCGGTCCGCCCACAGATCGACCTCACCCTGCCCAATGGTTTGCGTGCGCTAATGTTGAACGCGTTTCCCTGCCACCGGGAGGGCAAGACGATCACCGTTGAGCTTCGCGACCTGGTTGCGGGGGACGAAGTGCAACTCATCTTCGTCGTCACCCACCACGGCCGGATCGATGCCAGTTCGACATCCCTGAGATGCGCAGCCCAGGCGGTGGAACCGCGCACAGGTCAACGCGAAGCGTTCGCGGTGGACATTCCGCGCCTGGTGTATGGATCGGAAGCAGAAGCGCAATCGGCGCCACTTGACCCATTGGTGGTGGTCACCCGGGCCCTGGAACAGGCATCGCTCGATCAGCGGGAAGCGCTACGGCTCGATCGCCAGGGCCGCTATGCCGAATCCCGGGCGATGTTCAACCAGTCCGCCAATCGGCTCACACAGGCAGGTGCATTTGTAATGTCGGTCGATAGCGACAACATCCCGGATGAAGTGGTCATCCAGTTGCGGGAAGAATCGGCGCGCTCATCCGAGCTGGCATCGGCTCCCACGCGTCCATTACGGGAAGACATTCACAAGGAACGCACTGCCTACCGCTCAAATCACTCCCGGGGCAGCCGTCCCCGTGACCCTGCTTCCGGAAAATAACGTACCGCTGCACCTCGTACGGGAGGGTCTTGTGCCCTCCCGCAGAGTTGGCCAGCACAAGACAGGCCAATCCATCTCATACGAGATCCGGATGAAGCCAACATTCGAATCGTGCGCGGTTGCACTTCCGAGTAACGCAGGCTCACTCCGCCCGACTTTTGCATTCCGTACGGGCGGCAGCGCCAGCGAGCCTGCATCGACCCAAACCACTCCGAACCAACTCGGACCTGGTCGATCCTGTAGTCCGCCCCTCCCGCAACCAACACCGACGATAGCGGATTTATCCAATCCATATTGCGGGCCATCGCCAACCGTGGAATAGTCCCCATGTTTGTTCGTCTGGTTCGTTGTGCAACTTACGCTGGATTGGGAAAGAGGTCGTTCTGTGTCTGCGTTGCCGTTTGATCAACCCGGTCGGTTCTATCGAGGCAATCTCCACCTGCACTCCACCAATTCGGATGGCAGGCGCTCGCCGGAAGAGACATTGGCCTCTTATCGTGAGCGCGGCTACGACTTCGTGTCCCTCACCGACCACTTCCTGCCGAAGAACGACGTGACTCCGGTCGTGTCGGATACCGTGGCCCTCCGATCGGATGACTTCACCACGATTCTCGGCGCCGAGATTCACGGACCCGGCATGGAAAACGGCGATCTCTGGCACATCGTGGCCAATGGTCTCCCCCTCGACTTCGAGTGGATCGGCCGTGAGGAAACTGGCCCCGAAGTCGCCGCCCGGGCAAAGGCCGCTGGCGCCTACCTGTCGATCGCCCATCCGTTCTGGAGCGCGACCTCGATCGTGGATGCCGAAACAGTGCTCGACCTCGCCGACGCCGTGGAGATCTACAATCATGGCTGCGAGGTCGAGGTCGATCGCGGCAATAGCTGGCACTTCGCGGATCTGTTGCTGGCAAAGGGACATCACCTCAACGCAATCGCCACCGACGATGCCCATTTCAACTATCCCGGTGACCCTGAGCGGGATGCATTCGGCGGTTGGGTGCACGTGAAGTCGGAATCACTCGATCAGGATTCCCTGCTCGACGCGCTCAAGGCGGGGCACTTCTATTCGTCGACCGGGCCAGAGCTGTTCGACGTGCGCATCGCCGAAGGGCACATCCACGTCGAGTGCTCGCCAGTCGAGTTCATCGCAGTCACCGGATTGGGATCGCGCTCACGACGAATCATGCCGGGACCGGTGGAATCGGGCTGCGTACCCGTCGAGCCATTCCTGGCCGGTCACTACTGCCGCGTGACCGTGGTCGCTGCCGACGGCACCCGGGCATGGACCAATCCCATCTGGCTAGGCGAATAGCAGACCAAACAGGTAGAGGGGACCTTGTATCCGGGGTTCTCCCTGTCAGCCTTTCCTCGCTTGTATGGTTGCGCAGTGCAGCGATGCGTGCTCCGCCGACTCGGTACGGGCGGACCTGGCAGCGTAGCGAGTCGACCGCAAAAGACACTGGGTTACCAACCTTCTGTCGATCCTGTCGTCCGCCCGCACAGGCGCCCCTTGCTGATGGGAATCCTGTGCGGTTGCGGATCGCGTGCTCCGCCCGTTCATCAGGCGACTCCCTGCCCCAATAAACCAACGACAAGCTTGTTTTATTGAACCTCCTCTGCTATCGTGCTGTTCATGACGATTTCCGTATCCGTGAGCTGAGGGCGGTCGCGTGTTGCAATCGACACCTGTTCATCATTCTGGACAATCCAACCACTGGAACTGGCAATGACCGCGGCGACAACCTCGTCCGTGCTTGCCGAACCCGAAGCATCCGTGGTGGACGATGAAACCGTCGTCGGCCCACCCGAACCATTCGGCGAGCGCGATCGGTCCGGACCGATCGATGCTCTGAAGGACTCGAACTTCGCCAGGTTCTGGGTGACCTTTTCGCTGTCGATGACCGGGACCTGGGTCCGCATCACGGCGATGGGTGTGCTCGTCTACGATCTCACCGGTGATCCCTTCAAGCTGGGATTGATGGGCTTTGCCCAGGCGATCCCCGAGTTGATCGCCGGGCCTATCGCTGGTGCCTATCTCGATCGCGTCGACCGTCGAAAGGTGATCGTCGCCACCCAGCTCCTGGCATTGGCCGCCACTGCGGTCCTGACCATGCTGGTCTTCACCGATACCGTCCAGTTCTGGCACCTGCTTGCGATCGGCGCCTTGCTCGGTCTCGTCTCCGGATTCGACTGGCCGGCCCGGCTGGCGCTGGTGCCATCGCTCGTTCCGCGCCGTGAGCTCCAGAGCGCGATCGCGCTCAACATGGCTGGCTTCAACGGCGCCCGCATCATAGGTCCGACAATTGCCGGCTGGATTATCGCGGCATTGGGGATTGCCGCCTGCTTCGCCTTTACCACAATCGCGATCATTCCCCTGTTGCTCGTGGTAATGACGCTCACCATCGTCCGTCCCCATATCGCCCCCGTTTCGGATGCTGCCAAACCGCTCACGATGCTCAAGGAGGGATATCGATACATCTGGCGAACCCCGAAGATTCGCGGACTCCTCTCTGTCGACATCATCCCGATTGCCCTTGGCATGAGCTATTCGACGATGGCCCCCGCAATTGCCCGCGATGTCCTGGAATTGCCGGATGGCGGGCTCGGGTGGCTGCTGGGAACGGTCGGTGCGGGATCGCTGGCCGGAACGATCGCGGTCGCCCTCCTCTCCGGCGCCCGGCATCGCGGCCGGATCGTGATCGGGGCAGTGGCGGCATTCGGCGTCACCGTGGCGATTTTCGGGATCTCGTCCAATCCCTGGATCTCATTCCCCGCCGCCTTTTTCATTGGGGTCGTCTGGGCACTCTATTCAACGATGGGCGACACCCTCGTCCAAACGAATGTCGACGAAGAATATCGAGGGCGCGTCGTGTCGGTGCAGTCGATGTTGTGGGGTTTAACTCCCATCGGTGGGTTGCTCGCCGGGTTCCTGGCCTCGCTAATCAACGTGCAATGGGCAGTCGCAATCAATGGCCTGCTGATCCTGATGTACGTCCCCTACCTCTGGTTCCGCACTCCGGTCAGGCATTTGGAATGAATCAACACTGCGACGAACCCACGGTTGGCCATTGCGATAGCCCGGCGCCGACTCGTACAGTAGGCAAAAGACCTATCATGATGCGTGGAACAGGCCAGTTCCGTTCGATGCATCGACACACCTCACGTCACGAGTCCGTCTCAGGGACCCGGCCAGGAAAGGCACGATCGGGATGACCGACGCAACTGCTTCCAACCAATCCAATCTCATTCCATTCCAGACCGTGACGGGATCACGCGGCGGCGCCGAGCCGGTCCGCATTCTTGGTATCGGTGGCACCACCAGCGCAAAATCGTGGAGTCTTGTCCCCCTGCATGAGGCATTGCGCAAGGCCGAGGCGCTTGGCTGCGAGACCACGCTCGCCACGGTGTACGATATGAACCTCCCACTGCTCCACACCGAATGGCGACTCGATGACTACCCGCCGACGCTGGCCTGGTTGCTGGAGGAAGTTCGCCGGGCGGATGGCATCATCATTTGTTCACCGACCTATCACGGCACGATCTCCGGCGCGATCAAGAACGTTCTTGACTTGCTGATCTTCCTGGGCCGGGACACCCCTCCTTACCTTGCCGGCAAACCCGTGGGCCTGATGGCATATGGCGGGATGACCGCGATGGGGGTCCTCCACGCGCTCACGAATTGCGTACGCGGTTTGAAAGGGATCTCGGTGCCAACGCACATCGCGGTACCCGAAGACACGATCGACCGCGAGCGGGTCAGGATCAACAGCGAGAAAATCGAGCATCGCCTCGATTTGATGATCGCCGAACTCGTCTCCTTCTCCGCCCAGCTTCGTGGGCGAACCGCCTCAGCCGTCGAACGCGCCGCCGAGCGCTAGGCCATGGAGGAAATCCGCATGGCACAGTCCAGATTGATTCCGTATCGTCTCCGGCCAGTCGGCCTGCATGAAATGGTGCTCGAGGTCGCCGACCTCGAAATCTCGACCCGCTTCTATGAGCATGTGATCGGCCTCCGGATCGTCGACCGCTGGGGCGACGACCGCCCTGCCGTCTGGTTCGACATGGGCGACACCACTGCCCTTGGCCTGTGGACGAAGCAGGCCAGCATCGGGGCCCTCGCCAACGGTCGAGGCGGAGCACACGTCCACTTCGCGCTGCGCATCCCGCAGGGCAGCATCGACGAAGTGCAACTGCGCCTGGAAGGGCTGGGCTACGACGTGTTGCGCATTGAGTTCGGGGATGGCAATCGCTCAGTCTATGTCGACGATCCGGACGGCAATTGCCTCGAGCTGATGGATGCCGTGGTCGATTGGTCGAAGAAACCGATCGTACCGGCCGGACGCCAGCCAGTTACCGTCTGACCAGATGCGGGTGCCAATCTTCAGAGGCTGCCCGCTGAGCGCCGAATTGGCCGGCCAAGACCGGCCACTACCAGATCACAGCAATTTCGTACGGCTGCGGCAGCGAAGCGATGCGTGCTCCGCCCGCGTTTACGATTTCGAATTCACGCAGGAGCACCAGCAATGACCGCACCAGTTGCCCCACCGTTCGACCCAACGACGAAACTTGGATATCTCGAAACCATCGGTCGCGTCAGCGGCAATCCGCGTGAAATCGAAATCTGGTTCGCCTACGAAAACGGGATGATCTACCTGATGTCCGGTGGTGGGCTCGGCAAGGACTGGACCCGCAACATCCAGAAAACACCACAGGTACGGTTCCGGGTTGGTGACGTGTGGGTTGGCGGAACGGCAAGAGTCGTCGATGATCCCGTGCTCGAGGCTCGCATCCGCCGTGTCGTCGGCGGCAAGTATTACGACTTCGACCCCGACGGTAGCGATCCCCTCCCCAACGATTGGTGCCGCACCGCCTCCCCGGTAACGATCGAGCTTGGATAGAACAACCATCCCGTTCCTTCAAACGGCCCAAAACCCGGTTTCGTAACGCGTCGTAATTCGTAGGGCAGATTGGCGGGCCATCTGCACCGACAACATACCGTGCGGCCCACCCAAACCTATGGGTGTAGGGGTCAACCTGCCCCGCTGGACCGTGTTGACCCGGGCTGCGCGGCGGCGATCCGGACGAACACATCCATTCGACTCCGCTGCGCTCCGCTCAGGTGGTGTGTAACTCTTTGCTGAGACATTGGTCCGTGGCAGAAAGGAGACCGTATGGCCCGCGGCCGACCGTATGCGGCGGAGTTCAAGCGCGCGGCGGTGGCAGGCGGTCGCCGACGAACTGGGCATCCCGCAGGGCACCTGTTGGCGCTGGTACCGGACCGACCCGGCGGACGCACCCCGTGAGGCGATTGCCGGGGCAGCGGAGGCGGTCGATCCGGCCGCGTGCCGGGGCGGGCGCCGGGGCGGCTACTCCCGTTGGCGACAATGGAATATGCGGCGTTCTATATCGGATTGCAAGCCGCAAACACGATCAACCTGCTCAACCTCGACGAAATCATCATCGGTGGCCCGTTCGGGCGTCTCAGCCCGCGCTTCGCAGACATGGTGGCATCCAATGCTGCACGCACCGCCTTTCCGGCCTTGTTTGCCTCGGTCAACATCATGCCCGGCACGCCTGTCACAAGTTCGGCCCCACTCGGCGTGGCGGCCGCAGTATTATTGCGAGCCTCGGAACTTCTCGTGCCGACGGCCAGTGCCCGCGCCTTGCTCCAGCCACGTTAAGCGGGAAGCACGGCGCGAGTTCACCTGAGCGGCGTCCGGATATCGATGAGCAGGTCGCCGGGAGCAGTATCGACCGGGCTGTTCAGGTATTCCTCCACCAGTGGTGCATCGGCGACCTCGTACCCGGCTTCCATCACCCACGTTCCATAGAGCCAATGATAGGCGGCGCGCATTCCGGCGTAGGGCCCGCGATACCGCAGCACCGTGCAGACTCCACCGGCAATCGCAACTGGCAGGACGGTCGTCCCAAGCATCGCGAGGTCGAGTTCATCGTCGAGATGGTCATGAATGTAGGCGCTGACCAGCCCCAGCCATTCTTCGTAATCGACCCGGTTCTCCGGTGCGACACTGATCGAGATCACGATCTCACCGGTCACGGCATCGTGCCCGTATTCGGCGATGAATGTCTTCGGGAGGTCATGCATTTCCCAGATCTCCTGCCACCTGGGGGCCGCTGATCAACGAATAATGGCCATTGTTATTCACCCCCTCGTTCTCGAACCTGGTGTACACCGCGAAGTTATCGTCGGAAACCCGATTCGGCATCTGGGCCACAACGCCCTCCCCGAACACGCGATCCCGGAATGGCGGGATCGTTTCCATTGCAATGTCGCTCGAGATCCGCAACTCGATTCCGGCGATGATAATCGGCTCCGTCCTGTTCCACGCGATTCATGCGTTCCTCCGCTCACCTGGCTCGACAGTGACGGCAGTGGTCATCTCCACGGACTATATCGAGTCAGGCGGCGGCAGTGTTTGACGAATCTTGCGGAATAGCGCGATGCGGTGTCTACTGCAAAAAAAGACCGGCGGAGGGGCACATCCCCTCCGCCGGTCTTCCTCATTGCGACTTCACATCATCTGCCGCGTGCAGGTTATGCGGCGGCGAGAATGTTGATCAACAGGGCGATCAAAGTGCTGACCATGCCACTGCCGGTAAGTGCACCGTTGGTGCCATCGCCTTCGGCCGTCGCGGCATTGACCTCACCGCCGACGGAGACTTCCGCATCGTTGCTCTGCTCGGTGTCGTTGCCATTGGCCTGGTTGGCGCTGTTGTCCTGGCCCTGGCCCTGGCCGTTCGAATTCTCGCCGGCATTGGCCTGGTTGGTGTCGCCATCCCCGGTGTCGACCTCAGCGGTGGTCTGCTCCACCTGAATGGTGGTTTCCCCGCCCCCATTGGTCTGTTCGACCTCCTGCACCTGGACCTGGGACTGGACATTGGTGTTCTCGTTGCTCTGGACGTTGACGTTGAAGATCATCTGGACGACGGTGATATAGACAATGTTGGTCCCACTGCCACCGATGTAGGTGATATTGGCGAGGTTGTTCAGGTTGGCCTGGTTCTGGTTGCCCTGGTTGGTGGCGTTGGTTTGTCCCTGGTTCTGGCCATTGGTGTTCGCACCGGCCCCCCCGTTGGCCTGGTCAACATCCTGATCCTGATCCTGGGACTGGTCGTTGGCGTTCTCGTTGCTCTGGCTGTTGTAGTTGTAGATCATCTGGATGACGGTGATATAGACAATGTTGGTCCCACTGCTACCGGCATAGGTCACATTGGCGACATTGTCCAGGTTGGCAACGTTCGCGTTGCCCTGGTTGGTGGCGTTGGTTTGTCCCTGGTTCTGGCCATTGGTGTTCGCACCGGCGCCCCCGTTGGCCTGGTCAACATCCTGATCCTGATCCTGGGACTGGTTGTTGGCGTTCTCGTTGCCCTGCTCGTTGTGATTCTCGATGACCTGCTTGATCGTGATATGGACAACATTGTCCCCATTGGCGCCGACTTCGCTGACCGTTGTGGTGTTGCCCACATTGGCGACGTTCTCGTTGCCCTGGTTGGTGCTGTTGGCCTGGTTCTGGTTCTGGCCATTGGTGTTCGCGCCATTTTCGACGTCGACGCCAACGCTGGTCCCGCCATCCCCGACATTGACGTCAACGTTGACCTGGGTGGTGTCCTGATCCTGTTCCTGGGATTGGTCGTTGTCGTTCTCGTTGCTCTGCTCGTTTTCGTTCTCGGTGGTCTGTTTGATCTCGATATGGATAATGTTGGTTCCGCCGCCATCGACAATGTTGACGTTGGCGCCGTTGTTCAGGTTGGCGGTGTTGGTATTGGCCTGGTTGGTGCCGTTGGACTGATCCTGGCTCTGGACGTTGGTGTTCTGGCTCGTGGTGGTGGTGCCGCCCTGGCCGTTGGAGTTGTCACCTGCGTTGGCCTGGCTTGCGTCCTGATCCTGGGACTGGGACTGGTCGTTGTCGTTCTCGTTGCTCTGCTCGTTGGTATTTTCGGCTTCCTGCTCAACCTCGATCTCGGTCTCGGTTGCATCGCCAATTCCGACATCGACGGCAACCCCGGTCTCGGTCTCACTGACCACGTTGGTGGAGCTGCCGTCAACATCGACAGCAACGTCGACGCTGACGTCGACATCGACAGCCACACCGCCTTCGACGCCGGTCCCGGCAATGCCCTGTTCCTCTTCGGGAGTTTCGGCAGTTGTAGTTTCGGTAGTGACGCTGGCAGGGGTGTCCTGGGCAATGGTCACACCGAATGAACCCGCGCCAATACTGATCGCAATCAGCAGGACCGCAAACAGCCTGAATATGCCTGGCTTAGCCATGAGAATGTCCTCCGCCCCCCCCACAGGGGCCTTCCGGAATGAGTCAGGACGCGTTCCTGACATGATTGTCTGGGACCCTCACGCCACGGTGACTGACGATGCGAAATTCGGAACTGTCGCCATGGCCCACGTTAGCAGTGCCATACCCCCCTGTCAAGGTGGCGGGCGCGTAACGGTAGCCCCCAAACATGCAGGGTTTGCGGAGCATCCTGGTGATATGTCTCTCCATCGTCATGTTGGACTGCGGTCCAGGAAACCGCTCCGCTGCCTCGTTCCCCGGAATGACGATCAGGCACTACCACTCCGCTGCACCCGGGAGGACCAGTTCGGGCATCCCGGATTGTCGATCGGTGCCCGTAAACCCTCCTCCTGGGAATGACACCGCGGATAGTGGCTTCGGTCCGAATTGGCCATTCGGGTCGGGGCGGCAGATCCGGATCCGGCATGGCGTCTAGGTTTTGATTGAACCAGGCCGCCTCCACCGCGCGTCTTCACACCATCTGCCGCATGCAGCTCACGGGGCGAGGATGCTGAGCAAGAGGGCGATCAGGGCACCGATGATGCCACCATCACTAACGGCAACGTTGTTGTTGTCTTCGACTCCCGTCTCCGTCTCATCGCTACCGATGTCTTCGACGAGCACTACTCCCGTCTCCGTCTCATCGCTACCGATGTCTTCGACGAGCACCACCTTGTTGCCCTGCTCGGTGTCGTTGTCGTTATCCGCCTCGTCGCTGTTGCCCTGGCTTTGACTCTGCGCGTTGTTGTTCTCGCCTTCGTTTTCCTGGTCAGCGTCCTGATCCTGACTCTGTTTGTCGTTGCCTTCGTCAATCGTGATGTTGCCGTTGCTGTCCTGGGCGCCGGCGATCTGAACGCCACCTGCTGCCAGGAGCAACGTGACCAGAAGTGCCGCAAACGTTCTGAGCATGCTCTTTCGAAGATTCACCATAAGGCCCCCCTCCCCGGATGAGGCATGACGACATGTGCCAGGCATCCGTTCCTGGCTGTTTTGGCTCCCTCTCGTGCCCAGTCGATCGTCAACTCGATATTCCACTGGGCGAAGTCAATTTGACCATAACAGCGGGAAGTCCGACTGTCAAGAGATGTCCACAGGGGATTGTACGTACGATGCATTTGTGAGGCTGCGGGAAGATTCCCCTGAGGGTGTGGTCAGATTGGACGATCGATGCGTTCTGGCGCAGCTCGCAGTCCGGTGCAGCCAGCAAGCGTGAGGGTCTGCACGGGCGGCCCTGCCCTGCTACAACGAAACGGGGCCGGTCCTGTTTGGACCGGCCCCGTTTCGTTCATTCCGATTTACTGTGACCCGCAGGCCGGGGCACCCTCATTTGCGAAGCGCACCTAGTTGTTGCGGCGCTGGCGAAGGGTGACGGCGGCTATCGCGAACAGGCTCATCGCGCCAAGCAGGATGACGAGCGTCGTGCTTGCCTGGCCATCATCTGGTCCCTGGCCGGTCGCTGGCAGAACGTTGACTGCTTGCGTGGCAGTGGCGGTCGCCTTGGCTGTCGACGTGGCGGTGGTGGTCGCCGTCGTGGTGGCGGTGGTGGTCGCCGTCGTGGTGGCAGTCACCGTTGCCGTCGTGGTGGCGGTCACGGTCGCCGTCGGCGTCACTGGCGTTGCGGTCTGGCGTCACTGGTGTCGCCGTCGGTGTCACCGGGGTCGCGTTGGCGTCACTGGTGTCGGCGGAACCTGTGTCGGTGGCACCTGTGTTGGCGGCACTTGTGTCGGTGGTACCTGTGTTGGTTTTACGTCATCGCAATGGAACTGATAGATGTTGCCATCGATCTATGAACTGCTGCGGGCAGCTATCGTCGCCGCAATCGATGTTCTGGAAGATTTCGCCGCCGACGTTGATCTGGCACTGCCCGGGCCGGTAACGGTGACCTCGCAGGGATCCTGATCGATCACTCCGCCAATGATCGTTTGACATTGACCAACGGCTGCCGCAGCCGGTGATACCGTCATCGCGCCAAGCCCAAAGGACATGACAACCATGACCACCAGGCTCAGCGTGAGCCTCAATTTCTTGCGCATGTTTCTCTCTCCTCATCCCGTGTGCGGGGAATCTACGCATAGACCGCCCCCGGTCCGTCTACTCATTATAGCGATCTATGTCACGTTGTCACTCGTTTTGCGGGAGCAATCCTCGGTATATTCGTGACTGGAATGTACGTTCGTACGCAGGATTTGCCGGGATGTTCCCGCATACCACCGTGCGTGGGCCGGCGGCTCCAGCCGGGTTCGGATTTGGATGGATCGAGAGAGTCGGACAGCAGGCCAAAGGCCGGTGCAAAATCGTCGGCCGTGGGAAGGCTGCCGCTTCGGGAACCCATCCGTTCAGCGGGGCGGGTTCTCCTGCAACAGGATGTCCTGGAGACACGAGAGGGCATGCGGTTCGCCCCGACGACGATGAGCGGCTATCGGACATGAAAAAGACCGGCAGAGGGGTCGCGTCCACCCTCCACCGGTCTTCTTCAAGCTGTCTTCGCCAAATCTACACGGGTGTAGATTATGCCCGGCGAGAATCGCCAGCAACAGGGCGATCAGGGCGCCAATGATGCCACCGTCGCCAACGGCAACAGTGTTGTCGTTGCCATCGACTTCCGTGTCAACCTCAGTGCCGCCCTGGGCTTCGACATCCACGTCGTTGCTCTGATCGGTCTCGTTGTCGTTGCTCTGATCGGTGCTGTTGTCCTGGTCCTGGCTCTGGCTGTTGTTGTTCTCACCAGTGTTGGCCTGGTTGGTGTCGCCGTTCTTAACCTCGGTGTCACCGTTCTCGCAGCCAACTTCGCCTTCGCCGCCGCCGCCCTGGCCGCAGTCATTCTCGGAATCGCCACCCTCGACTTCGAGGCTGTTCTCGCCCTCGTTGCTCTGGGTAACGTCCTGGTCCTGGTCCTGGGTCTGATCGTTGTCGTTGTCGTTGCTCTGGTCGTTGGTGTTGTCGTTGCTCTGATCGGCGTCGATGTCGACTATCGACATCCTGAGCGCCGACCATGCTTACCGACCCTGCGCCAAGACCAATCGCCAGCAACAGAATCGCGAACAGTCGCAAAATGCTCTTCGACATGTGATGTCCTCCGCTCCCCCGCAAGGGGCATGTTGGAATGTGTCAGGAAGCGTTCCTGACGAGATACCTGGGCCCCACTCGTCCATCCGATGTCGACGCGATAGTTGGGTTGGACAAGGTTTGATTCGTACAGTACCAGTAGTGGAATATGCGTGTCAAGCAGTCCACGCCCTCGCTCGGGGGAATTGCACGCTCAGGGCGCGCCCACAAGCTTGAGGAGGTAGCCGGTATCCCAACCCGCCCGCAGCGGTGGGGCCTTGTCTCCCACCTTGCGCGACCGGTCCTGCGGAGAGCTTGCGCAGCACGGCCAGGTTCTGGGCGTTGTGGCCTGTGCGCTTCCTGGGCCAGCATCAGCCGCTGCGCCGTCGCCCAGGCACTGGCCAGGTGGAGCGGGCGTTGACCGGAGGGCGTATCCCCCGAGCTCCGGACGGTCTAGCCGTCGAGCACGATCACCACTGGTTCGGCAGTGCGGTCCACAGTCTGGACCCAGCGCATAGGTGCCGGTCACATTTGATCCTGCCCCACTGCGCGTCCCTGGACTCGGCGCCGCTGATTACCACGGTTGCATCCCGACGGGCGGCGAAATCCCGGAGAGAGGGTGCCGGGGGGAGGGGAAAGAGGGAGATGGGTGGGCGCAGCTGAGCGAGAGGTTCTGCGAGGAAGGTGATTGTTCACAACGGCGAATATCCAGGTCGGGCAATGGTACGACACTGCTTTCGGGAGGCATCGCAGGGTTGCCATCCTGAGTAGTCTGTCCAAGGCTCGTCGTCCCTATTTGAGCCCACCCCGCACCGTCATTCTGAGCTTGCGCAGCGGAGCGATAGAATCCCCGCGCAGCGAAGCGATAGCCGGTCCGCGTCAGCGGACGTGAGGGCACCCGTCACCAGGCGCCGCCTTCGCCGTCGCGTGCTATCGCTGAGCTGCGCATAGGGATGCTTCGCTGCGCTCAACATGACGGACAAAAAGGGCACCAATCAGCCATGGACACTGGACTGAGCGCAGTCGATTCAGCGGAGCCGGCAGGATCATCTCGCCCATTCCCGGCTGGCGGACACAAAAAGACCGGCAGAGGGGTCGCGTCCACCCTCCACCGGTCTTCTTCAAGCTGTCTTCGCCAAATCTACCGGGTGTAGATTATCCGGCGAGAATCGCCAGCAACAGGGCGATCAGGGCGCCAATGAT
Source organism: uncultured Chloroflexia bacterium (assembly GCA_963763125.1). Lineage (GTDB taxonomy): Bacteria > Chloroflexota > Chloroflexia > Thermomicrobiales > UBA6265 > JACCYX01. Next base: position 1,700,356 of record CAVXMV010000005.1, on the reverse strand, counting down.
GCCACCGTCGCCAACGGCAACGGTGTTGTCATTGCCATCGACATCTGTGTCAACCTCGGTGCCACCCTGGGCTTCGACATCCACGTCGTTGCTCTGATCGGTGTCGTTGTCGTTGCCCTGATCGGTGGTGTTGTCCTGGTCCTGGCTCTGGCTGTTGTTGTTCTCACCAGAGTTGGCCTGGTTGGTGTCGCCGTTCTCAACGTCGGTGTCACCGTTCTCGCAGCCGACTTCGCCTTCGCCGCCGCCGCCCTGGCCGCAGTCATTCTCGGAATCGCCACCAGCGCACTTCGAGGCTGTTCTCGCCCTCGTTGCTCTGGTCGACGTCCTGGGACTGATCCTGGTCCTGGTCGTTCTCGTTGTCGTTGTTCTGGTCGTTGGTGTTGTCGTTGCTCTGATCGGCGTCGATGTCGACTTCGACATCCTGAGCGCCGACCATGCTTACCGACCCTGCGCCAAGACCAATCGCCAGCAACAGAATCGCGAACAGTCGCAAAATGCTCTTCGACATGTGATGTCCTCCGCTCCCCCGCAAGGGGCATGTTGGAATGGGTCAGGAAAGCGTTCCTGACAATGTTGTTCTGGGACCCCCCGACACCAAGTCGACCATCGACGCGAAAATCGGCTCAGCAGGTTTAATTCACAGTAACAGTGCGGAATTTGCGTGTCAAGTGGGCAGTACCGGCAAAAGCCATGTACGTACGAAGTTCACACACGCCCGTCAACAATTTGCACGGAGTGTCGTGGTTGAGAGGCCATTTTTGCGGTGCTCATCTCCAGTGATTCACGCTCTTCATTTATATCGGAGATGCCGTATTGGTGTTACCGGGCGACTGGGGATCGGGACAAAGAGCACGCCCCGCTGAATGATCGTCATTCCGCAGAGTGACCGTGTAGGGCTGCGTCCAGCGGGGCGACCTTGTGTCCGCCCGGATGTGGCCGGTAGTGATGGGCGGGTACGTTCGGCGAGGTGACTCGCACTGGTCATCCGACGCAGTCGGTTAAATGTCATATCGCTTCGCTGCCGCAACGAGCCGCGAGCGAGTGGATCCAGCGGGGCGAAACCTCTTGAGGAGGTCCGCAAACCGACCAATCAGTCGAGCAATGCCGCCGCGGCGAACCGTTACCGCTTCCCTGCCACCACTCGCCAGCAGCTCTCAACAGAAACGACACCCAGGGGAGGGACCCGTGTGTCCTCTCCTGGGTGTCGATAGACCTGGCCGTAGTTTACGCAAGCCAGCGTTTGCGGAAGGCGAACACCGCGATCAGGGTCAGCATGCTGGCGCCGCCGAGGATCAGGATGGTCGTCGAGAATCCCTGACTGCCGGTGGCGCCCTGGCCGGTGTCCGGCAACCCGGAAATGCTGTTCACGGGTGTACCCTCGGCATTGACCACGGTTTCGCCCAGGCCCACCGCTTCGCCCATATCGACGATACCGTCACCATCGGTATCGACTGCATCGATCACGCCGTCGCCATCGATGTCGATCCCATCGATCACGCCGTCGCCGTCAGTGTCGATGCCAGTGCCAATGCCCGGATCCTCGCCAGTTCCGGGATCTGTGCCGCCGTCTGCCGTGCAGCCGGTATAGCGGATCCCGGTCACATCGGCCGGCAAGCCGTTGAGCACCCCTTGCAACTGGGAAGCGCCCGGCGCATCGCCGGCCGCATTGATGATGGCCTGGATTTCACCCCGGGAAACGACGCCATCGCCGTTGCCATCGGCCAGTGCCAGGCTACCGTTCGGGTTGCAGAGCTCGCGGGCCGTTGCCGGACTCACCGCAATTCCAATCAGACCCAGTGTCATCAGGAACATTATCAAGCCTCGACGGGCAATCACTGATTTCTTTCGCATGTTTTCCTCCCCTGCGTGGGATTCGCAAGCCGATGTACTACTTGTTGACCCGGTCGTTGCCACCATAGTGTCCCGCATGTCTGCTTACACGAATACAACGTTCACGGGTTCCTGCCCGTTCCGGTGCGATCTCCTGCGGCGCAGTCCAGGCAAAGGGATTCCGGCGGCCTATCGACAATACCCCAGGCATCTGCCGGGGGTATTGTCGTTGCTCAGCGCTATGCGCTTCGTGACCATGTTGTTCCTGCGCCGATCGGATCGGGACTTTCGCCCTTTACCGATCCGGCGCTGGGTGCCGCCCTTACGAGTGGCGTCGCTGTCGCATCGTGACCGCGGCGACGGCGAGCAGGCTCATCGCACCGAGCACGATAACGAACGTCGAGCTTCCCGATCCGCCGTCCGGTCCCTGACCGGTGTCGGGCAGCACACTGACGGTGCTCGCCTTGGTCGGTTCCGGGGTAACCGGGCGCCTTGGCTCGGTCCCGGGGTGACCGGTGTCGCGGTCGGCGTCACCGGCGTCGCGGTAACTGTCGCCGTCGAGGTCGCGGTCGGCGTGACCGGAGTTGCGGTCGCCGTCGGTGTCACGGTGCCCGGGACTGATGTGGCTGTCGGCGTCACCGGTGTCGCGGTGGCCGTGCGTCACCGGGTCGCCGCGGGATTGACGGTGGCCGTTGGTGTGACCGGTGTCGCGGTCGGCGTGACCGGGGTTGCCGTCGGGGTGACCGGGGTCGCCGTCGGCGTCACCGGTGTTGCCGTCGGGTCCGCGCAGAGCACCCGTGCCGTCATAGCGAATGCCGGTCACGCCTTGGGCATATCGCCTCGGCAATCAGCTCTTGCAATTGGACCCTTGATCGGACTTCCGTGGCGTCAGTCCATCCGCAATCGACTGCAGATCGGCGATCGTGATCACGCCATCCTTGGTGGGATCAATGCACACCAAGGAGGACGGCATCGTCTCCGAAGACACAGCTTTCCCCGGCCTGGGCACCAGCCGGACTTGCCATCATCCCCATAAAACCAAGCGCGACAAGAAGGACCATCAGTCCTCGTGTGAACCGTCGTGAAGTAATCCGCATCTTGTCTTTCCTCCCTCAGCCGTCCCAAGCCGGAACGACTATTCAATACTCTCTCCGGGCCAGTATAGCGAATGAAATCCAATATGTGTGGCTTTTGGCGACAAATTGCGATGTTCCTTGGCGAGTGGGCCCGATTGCCGAAGGCACGGCAACGGAACCCGGCCCGCTGCGGGAGGTGCTCGACGCAGACAACGGGGCGGATTCGTACTGGCCGGTCTTGTGCCGGCCAATCTTTCTGCGGGAGGGCCACAAGCCCTTCCCATACGAGAGTCGTGGCAGCGTCGGGAGGGCACAAGACCCTCCCGTACGAGATAGCGCCAATTCGTACTGGCCGGTCACCGGCCCGCCCGCTGGATGCTGGATACGCGGATTGTGCCGGCCAGCGATTGGGGAGGACACATGGTCCTCCCATGCGACATCTACGAAAGCCGAAGGTGCCCTGAAATCCAGGTGACATTGTCCGCCCTGGCCATGCGGTCGACCGGGCTGAATCCGGTTGGCGGCTGGCTGGAGATCAGTTGCGACAGGATCCAGCCGTCCTGGTTCGCGCAGCGAACCGGTGTCCAGCCATTGGACGCGGCCCCGCGAATGGTGACCTGCGTGCCGAATGCAAGGCGGGTGATCACCGTTGAGGTCGTGGTGTTTGGCTGGTTGCGGCAATTCGCGTTCACCTGGCCAGCAGTATCGATGTAGCCGACGGTCGTTGGCGGGGTGCCGCCCACGGTCAGGTACTGGGCAGAGACGAAGCCGTTCTGTCCGGCGCAGCGCACCGGATACCAGCCACTGGCAACGGGACCGCGAACCTCTACCTGGGAGCCGGGTGCAAGCTTCGCGATGACGGCGCCCGAGATTGGGGCATTGCGGCAATTGAGGCTATCGCCACCGGTGCCTGTCACCGTGCCAAAGGTCGTGCCCGGTGGAGGAGTCGCGGTGGGAGTGGGCGTGACTGGAGTCGCGGTCGGTGTCGGATTACCGCTGACAGTCAGGTATTGCGCAGAAACGAAGCCGTTCTGTCCGCCGCAGCGCACCGGGTACCAGCCATTGGAGACCGGCCCACGCAGCTCGACCTGGGCGCCCGGATTGAGCCGGGTGATCACCGCCCCCGAGACCGGGGCAGTGCGGCAATTGAGGGTCGCGCCGCCGGTGCCTGTAACGGTGCCGAAGGTGGTGCCCGGTGTAGCTGGTGGGTGTCACGGTCGGTGTCGGATTGCCGCCCACGGTCAGGTACTGGGCGGAAACCCAGCCGTCCTGGTTCGCGCACCGCACCGGATACCAGCCGTTGGAAACCGGGCCACGAACGGCGACTTGCGAACCGGGCGCCAGTTTCGCGATGACGGCGCCCGAAATTGGCGCGTTGCGACAATTGAGGTTATCGCCATTGGTGCCCGTAACCGTGCCGAACGAGGTTCCCGGAGTAGCGGTCGGAGTAATCGGCGTTGCGGTTGCGGTTGGCGTCACCGTCGCCGGATCGATGTCGCGGTCGGCGTGACTGGCGTTGCCGTCGGTGTGACTGGCGTTGCGGTCGGCGTTGCCGTTGGTGTGGTTTCCAGTCGGATGAACTGGGCCGAAGCGAATCCATCCCGGACCGTGGGCGTCGTCTGGCAGCGGACCGGGTACCAGCCAGAGACAGCCGGACCCAGAAGCGCTATCCGGGCGCCTGAGGCAAATGACGAGATCACGGCGCCACTGACTGGAGCGGAGCGGCAATTGAGTGTGGTGCCAACGGTCGTGACAATTCCATAGGCGTAGATGGGAGTGATTGGCGTCGCCGTCGGCGTGACGGGTGTTGCCGTTGGCGTGACCGTCGCTGTCGATGTCGCGGTTGGCAGTGTCGCGGTCGGGGTCGACTGGCGTTGCGGTCGGCGTCACCGGCGTTGCCGTCGGGGTGACTGGCGTCGCTGTCGGCGTCACCGGCGTGGCCGTCGGCGTGACCGGGGTTGCTGTCGGTGTCACTGGCGCACAGGCACCCGTGCCGTCATAGCGAATGCCGGTCACTCCTTGGGCAATCGCCTGGGCAATCAATTCTTCCAGTTGGATCCTCGTCGGACTTCCGGGCCGCCAATCCGGCCGCGATCTCTTGCAGGTCGGCGATCGTGATCACGCCATCATTGGTGGGATCAAGCAAACCAAGAAGGAAGGCATCATCACCATAGACGCAGCTTTCCCCGGTCTGGGCACCAGCCGTATTAGGAGCGAAATTGATGAAGCCAAGAACGATTGCGAAAATGGTGAAGCCGCGAAGTGCGGCAGCGATTCCCCTGCGCATACTCTCCCCTACCCTTGATGCATGGCTGCGATGACTATTTGTCCCAGGCGTCTTGCTGGCCAGTATAGCGGACGTAGGGGTGCTTCCGTCTACCATTTTCAAGGCAATTTGTGACCTATTGGCAACAGGGGAGATTTATGGCAAGCTAATGCATTCGCCGCGGCGAATTTCGGCTGGACGATACCGCTTCGCTGCCTCAATGCATTTCGATCGAGGCAGCGAAGCGGCATGTAAATTATCCGACCGAAACGAGGGTTGCGTTCCAGTTTGACGAGGACGTGACACGCAGGACGTAATTGCCCGGTTCGAGGGGCGCCGAGCCGGTCGCAGTGCCGGCTTCATCGATCGTGATCGCGAAGGCCTCGATCGGCTCGCCGGCATCATTCTCGAACACGAGTTCCAGGGCCGAGCTTGAGGTAACGGTCAGGTGATAGGTTCCGGCATTGTCGATTTCGATCTCGATTTCCCGATCGCCGCTCCCGGAATACGAGCCGGAATATGAGTTGGATGAGTTGGAGGACGAGTCGTTCCGATCGTCCGAGGTCGACTCCGCGGCCGGCGTGGAGCCGAACACCTCGGCTTCCAGGGCGGCAACACGCGTTTCGAGATCGCTGATCCGCTGGTCGTTGTTATCTTCGGCCCCGCCCGTGGCAACCAGGCTGGCGGCGGCGACTCCGAGGAGAAGGACGGCGGAGGAAATAAGCAGTTTGCCTCGCATCGGTAAGGTTCCTTTCGATGGTTCGCCCCGCGCGGGGCGGACTGGTATCCGGCAGGATTGAAAGTGGATCGCACAGCCATTGTACCGCGATCTGGACTGCGCGGAACGCCTTAATTGTCATTTCGTAGGGAGCGCAGCGACTGGAGGAATCTCCTGCCGCAGCAGATTAAGTGTCATTCCGAGGCACGAGGAATCTCTTCGCCGCAGCGAACCGATGTCCCTCACCGCCAACGTCGTTGTCCCACTTTCCTCCTCCCAGCGCGTTCGCATGGTCAGAAATGCGTCACCGGGATGCGTAGGCAGCGAAGCGAGTCCGCCTCTACCGGCTCTCACTGCAATAACGCAGAAAGTCCGCAAAAAGTTTCCCCGCAACCACGCGGAAATATGACTTTTCGTGTTTTTGCACCCGAAAAAACCACGTTACGTTTTCCCGCCCCCAATCTCCCTGCTCTCCGTCCTCCTTCTCCGAGTGAGCGCGGCCCATTGTCATTTCGTACGGGCGGCAGCGTAGCGAGCCTGAATCGACCACGAACGATGCCTTGCCAACTCCCATCTGGTCGATTCTGTTGTCCGCCCGTCCCCGCATCCGGCCTGCCCCATTGCATCCGCGGGCGCGCGGGTGGAAATCCTCCGAATTGACGAATTTCGCCCGCCCCTTGACTCGCCAGGGGTCCGCTCGAAATGACAGAATGCTACGGCTCGTTCCGCCCACCCGGAACGCCGGTGTTCGGGTATTCGGTCGGGGTGTCCCCCGGTTTGCCGGGTTCGCCCGTGCAGTTGTAGACGTTGACAACCGTTTCCCCGTTGGCGCTGACGGAGAAGAAGTCGCCTGGGCCGAAGACCGGCATCGTGGTCCAGGTGGCACCAGTCGCCGCCCACTTCGTCGAGGCCATAATCGCCCGGCGGGAGATCGAGCCAGCCGAGGTTGCCGAACCCATCGGTGACCCCCGTGTCAACAACCTCCCACACGCCATCCTCGACGTTCCAGTGCAACAGGTCGAATGCCTGCCCATCCTCGTAGATCTCGCAGTCGACATCGGAGACGAATGTCCCGGTGGAGCAAACGTATTTGTAGACGGTGATCTGCCCCAGTTCGGGATCGACCCCAGGCACGTTGAACCAGTGGCACACCAGGTGCTCCCCGGCCCCGACCTCGATCTCCAGCACGTTGCCCATCTGTAATGGGTAGGGCTGGAGGACACCCATGATGTGGCCGGTGCACTCGAGCACGAAGACGGTCTCGATCCCTTCGGGTACGAGTTCGACTGCCTTGTAGATATCGGGGTCGAGATCGTCGAAGAAGACGCCGCCGTCGATCAGCTCGCCGGTGGTCTGCAGCTCAGCCTCCTCCTCGAGCCCCGAAAGCCCGAACTGGAAGTCGATTCCGTTGGTGGCTTCGGTGCAATCGAGCGCGGGGTCCGCCCCTTCGGCGAAGAGATCATAGCCCTCGGGGCAGGTCCACTTCAGGATCGTGACGTCGCCGTCGCCAGCGGGAATGTTGTAGACGTAGCAGACCAGGGTTTCCGAAATGCCATCATCGATGAAGTCGTACTCCCAATGCCCGGTCGGGGCGTCGTAGAGCTGCCAGAGGCTGTCGTCGGGGGCACAGAAGACGACAGGCGGCCCGAAACCGTCGGGAATCGTTTCCTGGATGCCGGCGGTGCCATCCGGGAGCCCTTCGAACTGGACCTGGCCGCCGACGGTCTCCATCACGGCAATCCCGATATCCGAGGCAACCTTGAAGTCCACGCCGTCGTGCTCCTCGGTGCAGTTGTCGGTATACCAGTCGAGCGATTCCTCCTGGCTCGTGCCTTCCGGGCAGCGCCACTTGAGGATCTCGACCACGTTTTCCTCCCCAGGATCCCCGGGTACGTTGTACCAGTGGCACTCCCAGTGGTCGCCCTCGGCGACATCGAGGAAGACGACCGGCGGCATCTCGTCCGAAAGCGGAATCAGGTCCGGTTCGCCAGACAGGGAGCAGAAGGTGACGAAGGCGGAGGCGATGTCGCCAGGCAGGAACTCGGTGAGCTCGTAGTCATCGCCGGGCGGGACATCCTCGAATACGGCAACGCCGGGGCCGTCATCACCAGTTTTGGCCACCAGGTCGTTGAGGGTGAAGTTGACGTTATCCATGGGCTCGGTGCATTCCGCCTCCGGGTCGTCCACCTCCACGTCGAACCCCACCGGGCAGAGCCACTTGTTGACCGTGACCGAGCTACCGTCGTCCGGCACGTTGAAGACCCAGCAGTAGTAGACGCCGCCTTCCGGATCGTCGAACGATGCGGAATGAACGCCATCGGGCGCATCCACCGCTACCGGCGGAACGTGGACAACCTCGCCATCCTCGTAGTAGTTGAACGCGCAGAACCAGACCGGCTCGCCATATCCCGCCGGAATATCCTCGGTGAGCGTGAACGGACCTTGCGGCACGTCATCCCAATACGTGGCTCCATCGCCGTCAATCGCCTGGGTGGACGATCCGTTGGCGTTGTCCAGCGTGAACTCGATGCCGTCGCCGGTTTCGGGGCAGGCCACAATGATGTCATTGATCACGTTCTCGTCCGACAGCACGAAATCAACGTCGTCGGGGCAGATCCGCTTGTTGACGAGGACGCGCGACTCCTGGTCGCCAGCATCCGGGATGTTGAACATGTAGCAGACGACCGCGGTGGCCTCATCCGGGATCGTGAGCGGCACGATGCCACCGGCGGCATCCACCTGGCCGGACTGCAGCTCCTGCTCCCCATCGAAGGAGATGCAGAAGGTGAGCGGATCCTTGTAGCCTGGGGGGATATCTTCGTGGATTTCGACGTCCCCAGCAGGCACGTTTGGCCACTCGACCTGGCCGTCGTCACCGGTTTCGCCGGGGAAGCTGCCGCCCGCGTGCTCCAGCGTAAACGGGATCCCATCGAAGAGTGCGGTGCAGATCACGATGTACTGATCGAGGGTGGCGTCTTCGGGGACACCGAGGGGGCAGCGGTGCTTGACGACGGTGACGGTAGCGCCCTGGCCACCTTCCTGGGGATCAGTTGTGGTCAGGTCGTCAGGGGCGCCGTCTTCCGGGATATTGAAGAAGGCACAGTGGTACTGGTCCTGCTCGCCGAGCACCGGCGCAGCGGTCACCTCGCCATCGGCGACGGTCATCTGCTGGGTCTCGAAGTCCTCGGGATCGGCCGCCCCGGCCGGCAGGATGGTGCAGAACACCACCGGCTCGCCGTAGCCCTCGGGCACGGTTTCGGTGATGACGAGGTCGCCGCCATCCCCGAAGTCGATGTCGGGCCACACGGCATGCCCGCCGGTGGTCTCCTGGAACATCGGTCCCTGGCCGTCGGTGACGTTGAACCCCGCATCCATTGCGGTGGTGCAGCCGAGCGAAAACGCTTGCCAATCACCTGTGGGGTCGAACCCCTCCGGGCACTCGTACTTGTCGAGGTAGAAGTCGTGGCCGCTGCCGGAATCGCTGACGTTGAACCACCAGCACTCGATATCCTCGCCCTCGGCGACATCCCACTGCGGTGAGTTACCGATGAACGGGGTATCGGACGGGGTTGGGAAGAAGTTGGACCAGCAGAAGACGGCCGGGTCGCCCCAGCCGGCGGGGATGGTTTCGGTGATGGAAATGGCGCCGGTGGGCACCTGCATGAAGAGCGACCCAAGCTCGGTCGATTGGGTGGTGTCGAATCCCCCGCCGTTGGAAACAGTGAATTCGAACTCGCCGTCCGGGCCCTGGCAGGCATCGAGGAAGGATTGCAACCCGGTGGCGGAATAGGCGTCGAACGCGCTGTCATCGCAAGCGCCCTTGTTGAGCGTGAGCGAGCTGGGCGCCGCTGGTTGCGGTTCTTCGGTGGGAGCCGCCGTGGGATTGGCCACCACATCGTCGGGAGGCGCGGGCTCCTCGGTTACGCGCGGCGTCGGCGTTGGGGTCGGCCTGGCCTGGAGATTCGGCTGGAACTCCTCGGTCGGGGTCGGGGTGGGTTGGGCCTGGATCCGGATGCCCTGGGCCGCCGAGTCCAGCGCGGGCGCCAACAGGAGCAGCATGAAGGCGAGCGAGATGAGGATAGGGTGGCGGGAACGTCGCTGACGGCGACATGACCTGGTAAACATCGAAAACTCCTCGGGTAGCCTATCGAAAAAACAGGCATGGAATGCGCATGGGTCCGGGGCATCAACTGGTTCGATGCTTTCACTATGTTCCGGGAGAGCATAAGTTCCATCGGTGAAGTTGCGGAACCTCATTACGCAGATGCGTTATGCCCGATCTACGCAACGCTACGTACGGTCCGTATTCACCGCCCACCCGGCAATCCACGGGGTAATACGGAACCGGCGATCTCCGTGGGGAGGTCGCCGGTTCCGGTGTTGCGCTGCCCCGGGGTCAGGGCTGGCGGCGCCAGCCGGCGGTGATGTCGTCGATGTCGCCCTCGATGTTGAACCAGTCGCAGAAGTATTCGGTGGCGGGAATGTACATGACGCCTTCAACAACCCCGCCCGGCGAGGGGACGAGGCTGGGGAAGGCGTCGTAGGCCATGCCGCCCCAGTAGGCATACCAGCCGCAGAACACGATCGGCTCGCCGAAGCCCTCGGGGATCGTTTCGGCGAGGGTGAAGCCCGTGATTGGCAGGTCGTTCCACTCCACCCAGCCGCCCTGGGTGGAGGCGTCGAGGTTCGCCGCGTCGATCGTGAGGGTGAATGCGACCGGTTCGGCGGTCAGCTGGCAATGCTGGTTGTAATAGTCACGGTCCTGGTTTTGGGAGATCCCTTCGGGGCAATCCCAGACGCGAACCACGAGATTGCCCTGCACCATATCGGGGCTGACGAGGTCGCCGGGAGCACCCAGCACGTTGAACACGTAGCAGAAGGAGTGCGTGTTGGGGACCGTGATGTCGCCTTCGATCACCCCGCCGGGCGATGGCACGAGGTGGGGGAAATCGTCGTACACGAGGTTGTTGTAGATCGCGGTCCAGCCACAGAAGACGATTGGCTCGCCGAACTGGACGGGGATATCCTCCTGGATCGTGAATGGGCCGAGCGGCAGGCCGATCCACTTCACCGATCCGGAGTCCACGGGTTTGGTTGAGCTCCCGTTGTCGTTGGACAGGGTGAACTCGACGCCGTCCACCGATTCGGTGCACTGCTCCTGGTAGTAGTCCAGGTCCTGACCGGGCGGGATATCATTCGGGCAGGTACGCTTGGTCACGAGGAGATCGGCGAGGCCGTCGCCCTGGGGGTTGGCGACATCGTCCGGGCCGGTCCCCACCTGGCCGGTGCTCTTGATGTTCATCCAGTAGCAGACGAACTCGAACATTTCGTTCGGGAAGGTGCCCTCCACGATGCCGCCAGCCGACGCCTGGAGCGAGGGGTGCTGCACGCCGCCGCCGGGCGACTCGGTGTAGCCGCAGAAGACGATCGGATCGCCGTAGCCGGCCGGGAGGGTTTCGGTGATGTTGAAGATGCCCGGATCGACCCCGGTCCATTCCACCTGACCGGCCGCGGTGACCCCGGCCTGGGCGCCGTTGACATCGTTGATCACGAACTCGACGCCGTTGTGCGAGCTGGGGCAAAGGCTGAGGTACTCGGCGAGGAGTAGCATCCTCGACCACGCCCAGCGGGCAATCGCGCTTGACCACACGAACGGTACCGGTGGTGGGGATCGCCTCGTCATCGATGCCGGGGGCTTCGGTGGGATTGGCCTGGACGTCATCGATCTCGGTCTCAGGCGCTTTGGTGGGGTTCGCCTGGAAATCATCGATCTCGGTCTCAGGCGCCCTGGTCGGGTTCGCCTGGATATCGTCGATCTGGTCTGGCTCGGGTGTCTGCGTGGGATTGGCGCGAACCGGGAGATCGGTTGGCTCGGCGGTGGCGGTAGGCTGGGCCTGGATCGGGAGGACCTGGGCAACGCTACTCAACACCGGGCTCAGCATCAGGACCGCGAAGGCGATCACGAACAGGAACGAAGGGTGGGGCGTGGAGCGTCGATGGCGACGCGGTGGCCGGGAATACATGAGGAACTCCTTCGGAACACGTCCGGGAATGGGAAATGGGTACGCATCGGGTTCAAGGAATCAGCTGGTTCGATGCGCCCATTCTGGGCCTGAAGGAAAGGAATTCCATCGGTGAAGTTGCCGAAACCCGATTACGCAGACGCCTTGCGTTGAACTACGCAACATTACCGAGGGTCCGTAGTTTCCGTTCCCTGTCGCCAGGCCCTGCGAGACAAATGGAAACCGGCGAGCTTCCAAATGGAAGCTCGCCGGTTCCGGCTGATTGTGCGCCGCATCGGCGTGAGAGAAACAGCCAGCGGATGGCCTGTGGAATCGGGAGATCCGATCGGTCTTCCCGCACCACACAGGCAGGGTTCACGGATCGTTCCGGGCGGGCGGCACACCGGTATTCGGGAACGACGTCGGAATCTCGCCTGGTTTGCCGGGAATGCCTGCGCAGTTGTAGATCATGACCACGGTTTCCCCGCCAGCTTCGACCTCGATCGATTCACCGTCGCCGGAGAGGTCTTCTGATGCGATATGGCACCAGTCGCCGTCGTGCTCGTCCAACCAGTATTGGCCCGGTTCGACCGGTCCAAAGCTCGCTGTGCCGTATCCGTCGGTAGTTACGGTACCTGCATAGTCCCAGAGCTCGCCTTCACGTACCAGCAGATCGAAGGTTGCGCCGCTTTCATGCACCTCGCAGTCGACCTCTGAGACGAATGTTTTCGTGGAGCAGATGTATTTGTGGACGGTGAGGCTGGCGGTATCCTCGGCCGGAAAATTGAACCAGTCGCACACAATATGGAACGGGTCCCTGTCGCCAGGCACCGGCAGCACGAAGCCGTTGGTGGAGGCCATGCGGATACCGTCACAGACGACAACCGGATCTCCGTACCCATCCGGGATGGTCTGGATGATCTGCAACTCACCTACCGGTCCGATCAGGACATCGGTCCATTCGACCCGGGTGTCCATCACCACCGCCGGATGCCGGCCGTTGCCGTCAACCAGGTCGAACTGCAGGCCGTCGCCACCGGGGGCGCAGATGTCCAGGAAAATGTCTGTCTCGATGTTGGCATCGATCGGGCACGTGAAGGAGTTGACGGTGATGGTGTTGCCCGTGTCGACACCCTCACCTTCCAGGAAGTTGAACACGGTGCAGACCATATGCTCGCCAGTGCCTGTGAGATCAACCTCGAACACGCCTCCCGGTGCGGGAACCTCAGGAGCCTCGGTGGTGTGGATGGGGCCGCAGAACACGGTGGGATCACCGTAGCCGTCCGGAATCGTCTCCTGAATCGACCACGTGCCGGTCGGCACGTCGGTCCACTGGATGTTGCCGCTGCCATCGGTCGTTCCCGGATGATCGACGCCGCCATGGGTGGCGGTGAAGTCGACGCCGCTGACGACATCGCAGGTCGTCCCCATACCGGGAAGTCCTATATCCCGCCCCGTCCCCCTGGGGCAATTGAAATTGGTGACAGTGAGCAGGTTGCCATCGCCCGCGCCATCCTCCGGGAAGTTGAAGAAGAGGCAGGACAACGGAATATCGGCATCAGCCCGGAGGTTCCATTCGACAGCGGACTCGAAGACAACCTCGACTGGCTCGTAGGCGCCGGGGCCATCGGCCATTGTATCGGCACAGAACACCTGCGGACTGCCGTACCCGGCGGGCACGGTTTCGCTGATGGCAATTGGCCCAAATGGCACATCCGAAAACGTCACCTCCTGCGGTACGCCGGTGGACGCCGTTTGCGTTTGGTCAGGTGAGAAACCCCCATCACTCACCGTGAACTCCACCGCGTCGACATCTTCGCGGCACTGCTCGCTCAGCAGGTAATCGTTGGTGGAGCGCTCGACGCCCTCGGGGCAGGTGTATTTCGACACTCGCACCGTTCCGGCACCTTCGCTTTCGCCATCGCCTTCATCGGCCAGTGGAATGTTGAACCAGTGGCAGTGGTAGTCGAAGTTTTCGATATTCACGATGTCGTAAAGCTCATGGACAGTGCCGGAAAGGGTTTCCCGATTGTAGCCGCCGTTCTCTCCACAGAAGACGACCGGGCTGGCGAAGCCGGCAGGGAGCGCTTCCGAGATGAGCAACGGGCCTTCCTGAGCAACGGTGACATTGGTCCATTCGACATGGCCGCCAGCCGGGAACTGGTAGTCAGGATTGTCGCCATTGCCATCGGCGAAGAAGAACTCGGCCCCATCGTACGGCTCGGCGCAGGTAGCCAGGAAGGCATCGAGCCCACCGTTGGGATCGACATCGGCCGGACACACCCATTTGTTGAGCGAGACCCGATTATCCGGGTTGATTTCGACCAGGGCCGGTTCGATCGGCGTCTCAGTGGGAACTTGCGTGGGAGCGGGGCCGCCGGGGGTTTCGGTCGGTGCCTCGGTGGAGTCGATTTCAGGCGCGAGCGAAATCACGGTTGACCCGACAAGACCTGGCGCCGTTTCTGTTGTCACGGCTGCATCGTCCGTCGCCCCGGGAGTCCCGGTCGCCTCCGTCAGCTGGAGTCCTTCCTGCGACCACGCAAACAGCGCGCCATTGCCGCCCTGCTCCTGGGAGAAGTTGAAGAAGATGCACCGCAGGACGGGCCAGGTCGTGGTCTGCAGGTCCCAGGTGATCGTGTTGCCGCCAACCACCTTGACCGGCGTGTATTCCCGCGTGCCATCAGGGAAGAATTCGGTATCGGTACAGAATGCAATCGGCTCGCCGTAGCCGTCCGGGATGGTTTCCGAGATCTCGATCTCACCAAATGGAACGCCCGTGAACTCGGCGGCTCGCGGAATGATGCGATCGGAAAATGCCGACTGACTATACCCGCCGTTGCCCGTCACGGTGAATTCCACCGGACCGGGGTTCTCGAGACACTGAACGTACAGGCGAATGAACTCTTCGTTCGGCAACACGTCAGGTCCGCAGGTGTACTTGATCACGGCCACCGTATCGGCTTTCGGGGCGATCGGCGGAATCTCGAACTCGGCCGAATCCTCGCCCTGGATGGATTGCGGGTCATCCTTCTCCCCGCCTTCCACCTGGATGTTGAAGAAGTAGCAGGTCAGGCGCGAGTCCACCTCCAGGGTCCAGAACACGGTGTCTCCGCCGATCACCGGCCGGAGGATCCACTCCGCCACCGTGCTGGCGCCGACCGCGCAGTAGACGATCGGCCTGCCGAAGCCAGGGAGAATTGTTTCCGAGATGGCGATGCTGGTCGCTGGTACATTCTCGAATTTGGCCTCTTGCATGAACGGCGGGAGGGTGAGCCTCGCGGCCCGGGTTTCGTTGTACATCCCACCGGTGGAGACTGTGAATTCGGTCAGCACCGCGTCCGCGCGGCAGTCTTCTTCGAGGATCGCGAACCCGGCGCCCGAGGTGTCGTAGCCTTCGTCGCAGGTGTACTTGACGATGTGGACGCTTCCAGTCTCATCCGGATCGATCGGACGGGAATCGTCTGGGGTGGTCTCGGGGGTGACCTGAGGATCGGTCGTCGGGGCAATGGGGGGAATCTCGAAATTAGCCGAATCCTCGCCCTGGTAGAGCGGCGGCAGGAAGTACCAGTCGCAATACAGGGTATCTCCGGCATCGACCGCGATCTCGATCGCGCGATCGCCCGCCAGCGGCATGATCGCTGGCCCCCAGTCCATCACCCCGGCGGCCCCGTTCCAGTACGCGCAGGACATCGCGGCCGAAAGGTACCCGGCCGGGAACGCCGCCGCGAGCAGGACAGGGCGGCCATCTCCCGCGTTTGCGGCGGAATAGTCGTCCTCGATGTCGAGGCCGTTGAAGACCGCATGATTCCTGGGGCTGCCACCGTTCGTGATGAAGTAGTGATCCCCAAGCCCGCCGTTGTCGAGCGAAAACGCGATGGGGCCAACGTTGACCCCACACGTCTCTTCGAGATAGGCGGGTGATGCGGCACGAGAGTAGTCTGGGCAGCCGTGGACAGCCACATCGAGGTGGTTGCTTGCCCAGAGCGCGGCACTGGTGGACTCGTCTGTAGGTGCTGGTTGCGTTGCCGTCGCAACAACCTCGGTCTCCACAACCTCGGTCTCAACGACCTTCGTCTCCACTGGCGTTTTTTCCATCAGTTCGGGAGCCTCGGTCCTGGGAATCTCCGTCGGCTGGGGGTTTTCCGCCATCGGTTCTGTCGCCTTGGGTTCCTCCGGTTCACCTTCGTCCTGTTTCTGGTCGTCCTCGTCGGGCTTGTCGTCCACCAGTTCGGGAACATCGGTCGCGTTGGGATCGTCCTCCGCCCGCGCATTTTCCAATCCGGCCAGGCTGCCACCCATCGACGACAACAGGATCAGGACCAACCCGATCAGGAACATCAATTGGTGCGCTGTGGACGGGCGCTGACTCTTCCGCCGGCGGCGTGAACGACGGATAAACATGACAATCTCTCCCCGAGCATGCACCGCCCTGAAACGCGGTGCGCAACGTAGATCACTATCCCAGCCTGTTTGGTCCCGATGGCCCAAGTGTGGGTCCCGAGACACCGCGGTTCATCGGTAAAGTTGCGGAAACAGGGCATGAATATGGATTTTGTTGGCGGCGCAAAATACGGGCTGCCCGTGAAACCCGCGAACCTTGCGTGATTCCACGGAACGACGGTCGTCTGGGGAGAGATTGCTCGCGCGAAATACGGAAAGCGGCGACCTCCCTGGTGGGGAGATCGCCGCTTCCGAATTGTTGCGCTGTCCCGGGGTTGGTAAAGGACAGCCGATAGTGGTCTGTGGCAATGGGCGGACCAAGGTCCGCAGCCGTGCAAGCATTCATGGGAGGACACACGGGTTCTCCCGTACCACATGGCGGTGTGTGGGAGGGCACAAGACCCTCCCGTACGAGATGCGCTACGCGGCTTCGGGGGTGCCTTCGTCGGGAACGCGTTTGGCCCGCGCCACGGTTCGCTCGTTGTATTCGCTTATCGAGTTGTCCCATTCGCCGCCACAGGTGATCAGGGTCACCGCTTCGTACGCGGTCATCCCCAGCACCTCTTCCGATGGCGGTTCGAGGTTGCTTTCCTGGCGGACCCATTCGATTTCATAGGTAAAGGCGTTCTCATCCTCATCGAAGAGCATCACCTTGTCCCCTTCCTGGAGAGTGCCGAGATTGAAGAAAACAGCCTCCGGGAATCCCCACCAGTTGAGGTGGCCGGCAATCAGGAGATTGCCGCGTTCGCCAAGTCGGGCGGTTTCCTTGTACCAGGCGACGTGAGCCTCGTCGGACGGTTGCTGCATCACGCCGCCGACCGTTTCGAGAATCTCGACCGGGGCATCAACCTCGATCACCGGGATCTGGAGGTTGACGGGTACTGGGCCGCGAACACATTCGTCCTCGGCCGAGGTCGACTCATCCTGGTCGCCCTGCCCATCGCCCTGACCGCTCCCCTCGCCAGTTCCTTCACCTTCTCCCTGGCCGTTGCCCTCGCCGGTTGGCGTGGCCGGGAGGCAGAGACTGGTGGGAGTGCCGCCAGCAGGCGTGCCGTCGATTGGTTCGATCGTCTGGTCGGCCTGGGCAAGAATACCGGACCGAATGAGGGCGGTTCCTCCCAGGGGGATGGTGAGCAAGGCGGCTAGTTTACGTCGCGAGAGTGTTGGGGTCATGACGGTTCTCCTGTACACCTGGTGTGCGGGAGGACACAGGATCCTCCCTTGCGAACTGGTTGGTGGAGCGGGAGGGTGTTGCCCCTCCCGCTCGCGGTCGAATGGCTACGGCTGCAACCGATCGTCTGGTTGAACCACTGGTGGGATGCCCGTGTTCGGGTACTTGGTTGGAGTCTTGCCTGGCTTGCCCGGATCCTTCGGATCGGTACTGCAGTTGTAGACATTGACGATCGTTTCCTGGCCGTCAGAAACGTTGAGCCAGTTGCCATCGTCCGACATTTGCTCGGAGGCGATGTGGCACCAGTCGCCATCCTGTTCGTCGAGCCAGTACTCGCCGGGATCGATACCTCCCCAGGTCGCCATGCCGCCGCCATCGGTGGTCTTCGTGTCGACATACTCCCAGGAGTCGCCATCCCAGACCACGAGATCGAATTCCTTGCCTGTCTCGTAGATTTCGCAGTCCACATCGGAGGTGTAGGTCTTGGTCGAGCACTCGTACTTGTAGACGGTCAGCCGTCCCTCGTCGTAGTCGGGCACGTTGTACCAGTAGCACTCGATCGATTCGCCGGAGCTGACGTCAATCCGGAGGTCGTTGCCGTACCAAAGCGGATACGGGCGCAACTCGCCCATCTTCTGCCCGTAGCAATCGAGCACGAACACGTAGCTGGTGCCATCCGGCACCGATTCCACTGCGGTGTACGAGCCGGGCTCGAGGCCGCCGAAGTAGACTGCGCCATCGACCGAATCGCCGGTGTCGGACTGCGATTCGTAACCGTCGCCTTCCATATTGAAGGTGATGCCGTTGGTTGCGTCTGTGCAATCTTCCTGCGGGTTGGCGTTCCAGACGTAGAGATCGTAGCCCTCAGGGCAGGTGTACTTGTAGATCGTAATCTCGCTCGGCTCGCCGGGGATGTTGTACCACCAGCAGAAGTAATCGGTGTTCTGGAACTCGAGCGAGGATTCGAAGTAGCCACCAGGGGCATCGACGCGCTGCGGGAAGCCATCGACCACGGCGCCATCGTCGAATGCGGTGAATCCACAGACCACAACCGGATCGCCATACTCGGACGGGATGTATTCCTGGATGCTGAACGATCCGAGCGGCACGTCGCCCCACACGATCTCACCGTTGGCGTCGGTGGTGGCCGTTTCCTCACCCTCGCTGTGGGTCAACCGGAAATCGACATCTTCCAGGGTCTGGGTGCAGTTCTCCTCGTAGTACGACGCTTCCTCGTCATAACCGGTGTCTTCCGGGCAGGCGTATTTGTAGATGGTGATCGTGCTGCCCTCACCCGGCACGTTGTACCAGTTGCAGTAGAAGTCGAAGCGCTCGCCTTCAGCGTTCGGTTGCGGAATCACGAAGCCATTTGCCGATTCGTAGAGGACAGGATCGCCGTCGTTCGACCAGCAATAGACCACGGGGTCGCCGTAACCGGACGGGATCTCTTCGATGATCTGGAGTTCCCCTTCCTGACCGATCACGACATCGTTCCATTGCGTGCCGTTGGCCTGGGTAGTCGTTTCGTGCGCACCATTGCCATCGACGAGCGTAATCGGGATGTTGAGATGCTCGGTGGCGCACTCGGCCCCGTAGTAGTCCATCTCCTGGTCGTACATCGTTCCGGATGGGCAATCCCACTTGTAGACGGTGACCGTGTTGCCATCGCTCGGCAGGTTGTACCAGTTGCACTGCACGGTCCACGGAGTGTCGGCCCCGAAATCATCGAGCGTGAACGCTCCGCCCTCTACCTCATAGAGCCGCCATTCATCCTGGTCGAGCGCCTGGCAGTAGACAACCGGCTCGCCGAAGCCATCCGGAATCTCCTCGGCAAGGAAAACCGCATCGTCCGGGTTGCCATCCACCGGCACCACGTCGTCCCACTCTGTACCGTTGGCCTGGGTCGTGGTCGCGTGGTCGCCATTTGCATCGGTCAGGTTGATCGGGATATTCAGGTGCTCGGTATCGCAGGCAGCGCTGTAGTCATCGATCGCCATCCCGTACTCGGTTCCGGCCGGGCATTCCCACTTGTAGACCGTGACCGAGTTGCCATCGCCAGGTGTTTCAGTGGCATCGAGCGGCGTTTCGGTGCCAGGAACTTCGGTCCCCTCGCCCGCCATCGGCACGTTGAACCAGTAGCACTCGAGATTGAGTCCTTCCATTGCGAAGTCGTAGGCTTCGCCCTCGTTCCACGGCGTAGCGTGCCCGTTTGGCTGCGATGGTGTCGACTCGCATTCCCAAAGGAAGGCGCTCTCGATGCCATCAGGGAGTGTTTCCTCAAGGTTGTATTCACCGGCAGGCAGGCTGCCGAAGTACACGGCGCCTTCCACCGAATCACCGGTGTCGGACTGCGGATCGGTCGTGTTCGGATCGTCATCCGTGAGCAGGAAAGTCACGCCGTTGGTGGCTTCCGTGCAGTCCACCATCGGATCGGCACCCTGCTCGTGGACATCGTAGCCCTCGGGGCAGGTGAACTTGTAGACGGTGAGATCGGCGGCCGGCTGTTCGGCGGTCGTCAACCAGGAGCAGAACGCAATCTCGTCGTCCTGGAGATCCCACTGCACCGATCCATTGTTGACCTGAAGCGGCATGATGCCGGTTTCCGGGCCACCGTGCTGGACGATGCCGTTGCAGAACACGCTCGACAACGGCGGTCCATCGAGCTTGCTGATCGTCGTCATCCCGGTTGGCAATTCGGTGAACGACACATGGGAGTCACCGAACTCGCCGGTCAGCTGGGAAGAAGTCACACCATCGCTGGCGCCGACCTCGAACAGTACGCCATCGACCCCGGTGCAATCCTGGAAGAGATTGTCGAGATCAGGGTTGGCAATGTCGTAGGCGGCGGGACATTCCCAGTAGTCGATCTCGATCGAGCCGAGCAACTCGTTGACCGGCTCCTCGGTGGCTTCGACAACTGGCTCTTCAGTTTCCTCAACGAACGGTTCTTCGGTCGCTTCGACAGGTGGCTCTTCAGTCACCTCGGGTGGAGTTTCTGTGGCCTGGTCCATCTGGTCGCGTTGGGCGTCGATCTGGTCGGCGACCGAGGCGTTGGCCGCAATCGGTGAAAACAACATCACGGTAAACGCGATGAGCATACAGGCGTTCCGTAGAGTTTGGAGTTGCCGGCGGCGACCCCGTCGCTCTCCGTAAGAAGAGAACATTGTGTGACCTCCCAAAAATTGCGGGGCATAAGCTCGCCGCGCAAAACCACAAGTCAACCGCCGTCCAACCGACGCTGTAATACCAGTCTGGATTGCGGGGAGGTCAGTTCCATCGGTGAAGTTACCGATATTCGGGGGTCATGACCACTCACGGCGATGAAAATCACCTACGCAACGTGGCAATTGTGGGTAATCGCTACGTAATGAACCCGTGAGCATTGGCGCGAGACGAGGCAGAACCGTTGATGCGATGGGGTTTTCGGATGCTCGCAGGGTTTCACGTAATTGCCGGGTCGGAGTGTTTGCGGCGACTACGTACGCGGCGTTGGAGGCGCATCCCCACTCGCCCGCCCTCCCGAATCCTCGTACGGTTGCGGCAGCGCAGCGATGCCCGCCCGGGCGCTCAGCGCCTTGTATGTCATTCCGTCGGGACGGTTCCACTCCCCGGGACGGGGAGGGGTCAGGGGTGGGGAATCAGCGACCAGAGGCAGCGAAGCGATATCTCCCGCCGCAGCGGTCTTGAAGCCTCTTCGCCGCAGCGAACAGAACAACGGGTATGACGCGAAGATGTATATAGCCCTGCGGGGCGAGATTCCTCCACTCGCCTGCGGCTCGTTGCGGAATGACGATTAACCGCTTCGCGGATCGGGCGGACTCGCTTCGCTGCCCACGCTCCGCTCTGGACAGGCGCCAGGTCGCCCCTCTGGACGCAACCCTATACGCTCCCGTCGGCAGCGAAGCGGTATGACAATTACTGCGCCGAAACATTCCTGGGAAAACACAGAGGGGCTCCCGATTGGGAGCCCCTCTCTGCGCGTGGATCACTGCCGGTGCAACCGAAGGTCAGCAGTCGTAGCGAACCGTGACCGTTCGCTTGCGAAGGCAATACGGGCGGAGCACCAGCAATCCGAGCAGGCCGGCCAGCGGCGCCGCCGCAGGCAACTCCTGAACCGGCCCGGATTCATTCGGCCCGACACCCGTGTTCGGGTACTTGGTCGGGGTCTCGCCCGGTGTGCCTGGCTTGCCCGGATTACCGGGATCGTTGGGATTGCCGCCGCAGTTGTAGACCTTGACGATGGTGTCTTCCCCATCGTTGACGCCAAGCCAGTTGCCATCGTCCGAGATCCAGTCCGACGTCATGTGGCACCACTCGCGATCGGCCTCATCGAGCCAGTACGGGCCCGGCGGCAGGTCGACCCAGGTGTATTGACCGGCGCCGTCGGTGGTCCCGGCCGTGACGTATTCCCACGAGTCGCCATCCCACATCACGAGGTCGAAGGTCTGGCCGCCCTCGAAGATCTCGCAATCGACATCAGAAGTGAACGTCGTCGTGGAGCACACGTACTTGTAGACGGTCAGTCGACCCTCGTCGTACTCCGGCACGTTGTACCAGTAGCACTCGATCTTCTCGCCGGCGCCGACACCGATGTTGAGCGTCTCACCCATCGAGAGCGGATACGGGCGGAGCTCGCCCATGGTCTGCCCGTAGCAATCGAGCACGAAGACGTAGTCGGTGCCGTCCGGAACCGATTCGGTGACGGTGTAGGGGCCAGGATCGAGCTCGCCGAAGGTGACCTGGCCATTACTGGTGGAGTCCTCCAGCTGGGCGGCGGGCCCGCCAAGGGTGAACGGGATGCCGTTGGCGGCCTCGGTGCAATCCTCCATCGGGTCGGCGCCTTCGGCGTACAGATCGTAGCCGGGCGGGCAGGTCCACTTGTAGATGGTGACCTCGCCGGGGCCGCCGGGGATGTTGTACCAGTAGCAGAGGTAGCGCGTGTTGGGGTAGTCGAATCGCGTTTCGACGTACCCGCCCTTCGACTCGACGCGCTTGGCGACGGCGTCGATCGGGCCTCCGGACGAGGAGACCACGCCGCAGAAGACGACCGGCTCGCCGTATTCGGGCGGCAGGAACTCCTGGATGCTGACCGGCCCGAGCGGGATGTCGTTCCACTCCACCGTGCCATTGGCCGGGAACTCCGGATCCAGTCCGCCACTGTGGGTCAGGCGGAACTCGATGCTGTCCTGTGGCGTCGTGCAGTTTTCCACGTACCAGGCGCTGTCATGGTCGTAGGTGGTCCCTGCCGGGCACTCGTACTTGTTGACCACAACCGTGCCGCCCGGGTCGTAGGTGTTGTACCAGTCGCAGATCAGCCACTGGTTGGCCTTGAGCTCCCAGGCGATCGAATCGCCATTGGAGACGTTCACTTTCTGGTAGCGTACGACGATCTTGCTGTTTTCCTGGACCTGGCAGTACACCACTGGGTCGCCATGGCCGTCGGGCACCGATTCGGTGATCGTCTGGATCCCGGCCGGCACTGCGTTGAAGTCCGCGTACCGGAACAGGTTGGTGCTCGATGCGGTGGCACTGAAGCTGCCACTGGTGAGTGAGAAGTCGATAGTGGGGATATCCTCGCCGCACAGCGCATCGAGCTGGACGCGGGTTGCCGTGGTGACGTCGACCCCCTCAGGGCAGGCCTGCTTCCAGATGGAGACCATGCCCAGGCCGCCGGGCGCGTTGAACCATTCGCATGTGAGCTGCTGGCCGGGCGAGACGCCGATCTCGACCCTGGGGCCGCTGTTCACCATGACTTGCTGATATGGAGTCACGTTCGTCGTCGTTTCGTAGTCGATCTTGCAGAAGACCACCGGGAGGCCGTAGCCACCCGGGAGCTCCTCGCTGATGCTCAGGGTTCCCGAGGGCACGGACGACCAGATGGTTGGGTTGGTCGTCGCGGTGACCGTTTTGGTTTCGAGGAAGAGCCTGCCATCAGCGACCGTGAAATCGACGATGCCCGGATCGGCGGTGCAGTTGAGGACCAGGCGGTCAGGTCGGCGGTGTAGGGGTCGACTCCGGCCGGGCAGGCGTATGAGGTGAGCTGGACGGCCGGTGATGCCGCGGAAGACGTTGAACCAGTCGCAGGTCACGACCTGTCCAGGTTCCAGATCGAAACTGATCTGCCGGCCGACCACGACATCCATCGCCGTGGGCGGGGAAACCTGGTCACCGTTCTCCATGTTGACCTGGCAGAAGACAACCGGCACCACCCAGTCGGTCAGGATCTGTTCGACGACGGCTACGTACCCGGACGGCACGTTGGCGAACGAGGCCGGGGTGAGTGGATTCTGGGTGGCGGGCAACTTCTCCTGGTGCACGTCCGAAACCACGGTGAAGTCGATCGGGCCGGTATCTCGCGTGCACTGCGCGCCCAGTTGCTCGTAGGTGAGGGTGTATGCCGGAACCTGGTTGTCGCAGCCGTGGTTGTTGACGATCACGCGGCCAACGCCACCGGTGACGTTGAACCAGTCGCAGCGCACCTGGGCGCCATCGGCGAGGTTGTAGGTGAGGCGGCTGCCCATGACGAGGGGATCGGTGCGAGAAGAGGCGCCGGCGACGTCGTAGCAATCCCAGGCGAAGGTGGCCGTGACGCCATTGTCGACATAGAGGGTGATGGCATAGGTGCCGGCGGCAAGCTTGTCGATGGTGTCGGAACCGGCGGCGCCAGTTTCGAACTCCCTGCCGTCGTCGTCGAGCCCGTCGTACATTCCAAGCCTTGCGCCAACGGCCGGGGTGCAGGATGCCTGGGGATTGGCATCGACCGAGTTGACGTCGAATCCCGCCGGGCAGTTGTAGGCATACATCGTCAGGCTGCCGGTACCGGTTAGGGCCGCGATGCTCTGCGGCGTGCCGGCGTCGAGCGCGGCGGCGTCGGATGAGGGCACGTTGAACCACGGGCAGGTCTGGATCACGCCGGGTGGAATGCTGATCTCGACTTCATCGTCGATGAAGACCGGGATCGGGCCAACCCCGCCGCCACCGCCGCAACCGAGAACGAACGATGTCTCGATGTCGTTTGGGACGTCCTGCGTCACTGTGTAGTTGCCCGGCAGCACCGTCCCGAACATCGCGGCGCCATCGATCGCATCGCCAGTCGTTGATTGCTGGTCATCCGCGTCGGGATCCTCGCTGGCAAGGGTAAAGTCGACACCGTTGGGGCCGGAGAGACAGTCGAGATTCGGGTTGGCGCCTACCGCCTCGGGATCGTAGCCAGCCGGGCAGGTATGCAGCGCTACCCTGAAATCGGACGGAGCGCCACCAGGCGATGTTGATGACGGCACGTTGTACCAGTCGCACCAGATCAGTTGGCCATCCCCCAGCGGCATCGTGATGGATGCACCAGCGGCCACCGGGATTTTCTGGGTCGCGCAGGACATCCGAAAGATCGAGTTCGACCTCGACCTTGCAGAACACGACCGGCGTGCCATAGGTAGCCGGGAGCTCCTCTGTGATCGTCACGGACCCAGTGGGGACATCGCTGAACGACGCGTAGTTGCCGCCACCGGTCGCGGCCGCCGCCTGGCTGTAATTGAAGTTGACATTGGCGGTGGTGAAGTTCACCGTGCCGGGATCGTCGTGGCAGTTGGCGGCCATTTCGAACATGTCCGCGGCGTACGCCGCGAAGCCCTCGGGGCACGCATGCTTGTTGACGGCAACCGAGCCGAAGCCCGGCTCGCCCTCGGGCTGCTCGAGCACTGGCTCCTGCGTCGGCGTTGGGTCATCCGGCTGGGCGAGGCCAGGGCCTTCCTGGATATTGAACCAGCTGCAGTGGATGCGCTGGCCGTTGACGAGGGTGAGGCCGGTAGCCCGGAAGTTGCCGACCGACACTTCGGCGAACGGGGAAACCTCAACCCCTTCGAGGGTGGCCACCTGGCAGAAGACGCGAGCCTTGTCGAAGGCGGCGGGGTCGTCCATCCAGATTTCGATGGGGCCGGTCTGGATCGCCTCGAACAGGACATCGTTGAACTCACCGCCGGAGACGCCCATCCGTTCGAGCCCAGCGCCATGCACCACGAAGAACTGCTTTTGGCCGGCCGGCTCGGTGCACATCGAGACCAGCTCGGTCATCGACGGTTCCGGGAATAAGGCGGCGGTGGATGGGCAGGCCATGTTCACGACATAGACAGCGCCGCCGCCGCGATCCACCTGGTACCAGTCGCAATGCACGTTCTGGACACCGCCGACCTTCCAGAACCCGCCGTTCGCCTCACCTGGACCGATCTGATCGATGGTGTTGCCGTTGAGGTCAAGGATGAAGCAGTTGGCGATGGAATTGTCGTAGCCGGGCTGCAGGTGCTCCTGGATCGCGAGGTCCGGTCCAATCGTGAATTCCAGCTGGCTGCCGGTCTGGGTGGCGACGGGCATCGTGGTCAGGATCTCGAACGTGCCAGAACCGGGGCCGGTACATTGATCGATCACCATTTGCGCGTTGCTGGAGAAGTAGGGATCGAACGTGGGATGGTCGCAACGGTAGACGTTGATCGTGAGCTGGAAGGTGGCGGCAGCGGCTTCCGTGACCACTGCCTCTTCGGTGACGATCGGTTCCTCGGTGACTTCCTGGAGAGGCTCTTCGGTCACTTCGACGACCGGTTCCTCGGTCACCTCGACAGGAGGCTCTTCGATCTCCTCGGGCGGAGTTTCGGTTGCCTGGTCCATCTGGTCACGCTGGGCGTCGACCTGATCGGCGACCGACGCGTTGGCCGCGATCGGCGAAAGCAGCATCACGGCAAAGGTGAAAAGCATGAGGACGTGGCGGATAAAATGAGGATCCCGGCGCTTTGCGCTCGAAGGGAACATCGGACAACCTCCCGGGTGACGCGAGGCGCAAGAGCGCCTCATCTCCAAACCATGCGAATCGCCGTCCAACCGACGGTGTGATTGCAGTCTGCGCTCGGGAAAAGGCCGCTCCATCGGTGAAGTTACCGATTTTCCGGGGCTGTTGAGGTTGTTGATGCTGTTGCCCTACTTACGCAACCGGCCAGTAAGCAATCCGGGTGCTACGTAATGACCCGAATCCTGTCGTTCCAGGATACTGACGATTTCGTTGATTTCATTGGGGTTTTGCGAGGAAACCGCCTTGCCGGGGCGGGCCGGCCAACAAGGGAATGAAAATTACGTAGGGGGCGGGCGATGCGACAACAGGGGACTCCATTGCGGAAATGCCACGTATAAAGCGACGGTCGAGTCAGGCTGAACCGATTCGTTCCGCCAGGCTGCGTGTCAGTTCTGCGGCAAGCCCCAGATGTTCGGCGAAGGTTGGCTTGAGCTCGAGCAGCACAATCGGATCACGAGGGAACTCGATCGCGAATACGTCGTCCCTTGCTCTCAATCCTGCACCTCGGCTCGATCTTGTGTAGAATGGCCGGGACACATCGGCGCATCGCGCCCATTTGCCACCGCGGGGCAGGGCATAACGGATTCACCGATGGTGGACGATCGAACGTTGCAGTTGCAGCGATCCGTCCTCACCTTGACAACGGAACGTGCGCAGAGATCAGCCAAGGATCGCCAGACGATCCCTTCCGGCTGCTCGGCTCCTTCTTCAAGGAGTACGATCCGATCCCACTCGTTGCCTTCGGGCTTTCGAGGAGGGGTTTCGGTGTCGTGCGTGCTTCATGTCCATAGTCACGGGAGACGGCGCTGTTCGCCAGGGATGCGAAAGCATTTCCGGAGGCATTCAAGCCATGAATCAGGATCAGCAGATGAGCCTGGGAACCCAGGAACCGCGGAAAGAAAAGATTCGGGTTGCCATCATCGGTGTCGGCAATTGCGCATCGTCACTCGTGCAAGGCGTGGAGTATTACAAGAACGCCCCGGAGGATGAATTCGTCCCCGGTCTGATGCACGTCAACCTCGGCGGATATCACATTCGTGATATCGAGTTCAGTGCCGCCTTCGATGTCGATGCCAACAAGGTTGGCAAGGATCTGGGCGAAGCGATCTGGGCCGAGCCGAACAACACCATCAAATTCTCCGATGTTCCCCATCTGAATGTACCCGTCCAGCGCGGCAATACGCTCGACGGCATCGGTCGCTACCTCTCCGAGGTGATCACCCAGTCCGATGCGCCGACCGTCGATGTCGCGCAGGTCCTAAAAGACACGCAAACCGATGTCGTCGTCTCCTACCTGCCGGTCGGGTCCGAGCTGGCGACCCGGTGGTACGTGGGGCAGATCCTGGAAGCAGGCTGCGGTTTCGTGAACTGCATACCGGTCTTCATCGCTCGCGAGGACGACTGGCGGGCCCGCTTCGAGGAAGCCGGGTTGCCGATCGTCGGCGACGACATCAAGAGCCAGGTCGGGGCCACGATCACGCACCGGATGCTGGCCCGCCTGTTCGCCGACCGCGGCGTGCGGATCGATCGTACCTACCAGCTCAATTTCGGCGGCAACACCGATTTCCTGAACATGCTGGAACGGGACCGGCTTGAGTCGAAGAAGATCTCCAAGACCAACGCCGTCACCTCACAGTTGGACTACGATCTCGAGGCCGGCAATGTCCATGTGGGACCAAGCGATCATGTGCCGTGGCTGCAGGACCGGAAGTGGGCACAGATCCGGATGGAGGGCACGACCTTCGGCGATGTCCCGCTCAATGTGGAGCTGAAGCTTGAGGTCTGGGATTCCCCGAACAGCGCGGGGGTCGTGATCGACGCCATCCGCTGCTGCAAGCTGGCCCTGAACAACGGGCTTGGGGGGGCGTTGCTGGCGCCAAGCTCGTATTTCATGAAGTCACCGCCCGAGCAGTACCACGACGATATCGCCCGCAACCGGGTCGAGGAGTTCATCGGCGACTACCGCTACGTACGGGAGGAAGAAGCGGTTTCGGTTTAATTCAGCACCGATCACATGCACCCTGACTTTCCTCCATTTCTGCTATATTAGGAAGAGGCGACCCGATGGGCCGCCTCTTCCTGTTCATCAAAACACGTCGTTGGCTTCCGGACGGTCAATTCGCAGACGTTCCCATACGCCAGTCCCCGAAATCTGCTCCGTCCCATTCGCGCCCGCTTCTGGTAGTGTGTCAATAGCGGACATTTCGCGAGACCATCCCTGTGGCAGAGGGTTTGCATGCTTGTCGGCCGAACGCACGAACTCGAAGTGCTGGTGCATTCCCTGGACGATATCCACACCAGGGGCGCACGCACCTTGCTCATCAGCGGGGAACCAGGAATCGGCAAGACATCGCTCCTGGCGCACCTTCGCCATGTCGCCGAGCAGCGGGGTCTTGCCGTCGCATCCCACGTTTCGAACGAAGGAATCTGGTCGCCGCCCTACGCCACCTGGTCATCGATCCTGGAGCAGCTCGATCTGGCTCCCATTCTGGCGTCGGCAGCGAATGACTCCGACATCTCGCCTGATGAACATCGCTACCGCGTTCATCACGCCATACTGGAATCGATTCGTGACGCAGCCTCCATACGCCCAATCGTCATCACATTCGATGATATCCAATGGATGGATCAGCTTTCGCGCGACGTGCTCTTTCAACTGATATCCGGATTGGGCACGGCGCCCGTCATGATCCTCGGTGCCTGGCGCACGCCGATTTCGGATCGTGATTCGAGCTTTTTGGCTTCTGTCGCCAACCTGTACCGGGATCCCGCCATCCACTGGCTCGACGTAACCGGCATGGACGAACCAGAGGTCGCCGCGATGGTGACGCAATTGGGCCGGACGGCGTCTCCAGCGGTTATTCGTCAGTTGACCGCCGACACGAACGGGAACCCCTTCTTTATTTCCGAAATCGTGCGGCTCTATCTTGAACATGATTCACCCGCTGGCGATCCTGCCCTGCATGAGCTGGATCGTGGAATTCCACCGTCGATTCGCGAGGTCGTGCGCCTGCGATTCACCAGACTGTCCGAACGAACCCGGCACATGCTCAGCGTCGCCGCCATTCTCACCCACGGATTCGACTTCCAGATCCTCCGCGCGATGACCGGTCTGGACGAACAAGACCTCCTCGACTCCATCGACGAAGCGCTCGCCAGTGACTTCGTGCGTCCAACAGATCGGCGGCCGGAACAGTACGACTTCACCCACGGAATCGTCCGTGAATCGATTGCCGGCAGTTGGAGTTCAAGTCGCCGGGCCCGTTTGCATCGTCAGGCGGCAGAAACCCTGGAACGTCTCTTTGACGGTCGCGAGGAGGCAGTGGCCGGTGATCTCGCGATGCATTATTTCGCTTCGCGAAGCATTGAGGGCGCGAATCGGGGAATCGTTCACGCACGCGCCAGTGCGGAACAGGCGTCACAGGCATTCGACTTCGGGCAGGCCGCGGACCTGCTGACGATCGCTACCGACCTGGCAATCACCGAACCCCTGGCAGTGCGCGCCGATCTCGAATGGCGGCGTGCCCTGGCATTGACGGAATCGCTCCGGATCGATGACGCCGTAGAATCGGCCGAACGCGCGGTCCAGATGCTGCGCGATTCCGATGCGTCGCCAGAAACCGTGGCAAATGTCTGCTGGCAGCTTGCGCACGCGCTGAAAGCGGTCGGCGCAAGCGCGCCGGTCCGCACGCGCCTGCAGCGGGCGGGATTGCGTGCGCTCGGCGATCGCCGGGACATTCACTGGGCACGACTGCGCCTGCTCAGCGATCCGATCGAATCGGTCCCGAATGAGATGCTCTTTGTCGCACGGTGGATTGGCTACAACGCTGAAGCACTTCGAATCGCCCGGCAAAGCGACAATGAAGAAGACCTGGTACAAACCATCGAGTCATTCGATCCACGAAGTCTCAACCTGACGCGAAACCTGATAGCCCACGCCCGCACCTGGCAACATCCGCGGGCAACCTTGCGAGGATTGAGCGCAGCGGCCAATGACCTCACCTATCGCCACGGTGAATTTCGCCAGGCAATGAGTCTTTGGAACGAGGTGTTGACCACCGCACGGCGCATCGGGGCGATTCCCTGGCAGGCGAATGCGCTCAACCAGATCACGTTGCTGCATGTCACATTGGGCGAGTTCGACCTGGCGGTTGCCAGCAAGCGGCTGGCTGACGAGGCCAATGCCGCCCTTGGGCCCGCCAGCGATGCCGAAGCCCTGCTGATGGAACGCGACTTCGCACTGACCCATTATCTCGATGGCGATTGGCCAAACCAGGCATCGTACTGGTTGCAGTTTGTCGGCGATCCGCCTCAGGGTTTGGAGGCACAACTTGCGGTGCCACTCTATGCCGCGATGGCGGCGTCGGCCGCCAGCAGTGCCGGTATTGGCGTGTCCCGCGCATTGCAACTCGTCGACGAGTTGGCCGGGATCGCCACCTATCCTGGCATTCAGCAGGTTAATGGGGTTGTTGCCTGGGCCGCCGATGCCATCGCCAAACTCGGCGCCAGCTGACCGTGCCGCAACGTTCGATCGCCTCGCATCCGGTATCATCGCCTCGGGGATGCGTGACTATCCGCAAACCAGCCTGTACCTGACCCGGGCGCGCATGCTCACCCTGCTTGGTGATCCGCTTGCCCAGCGAATGTTCGAAAAGGCACGGGACTTGCTCGCGGTGCAAGGCCAAGCACCGTTGCTGGGCATTGCCTGCTACGAGCAGGCGATGGCACCCACAACATCACTCGCCAAACGCAAAATCCTGTTGAACGAAGCCATCGAGCTCTTCAACTCGCTGGGCATGACGACCTGGCATGAACGAGCGATGGCGGCAACCTCGACCGCGGCCGGCAACCACCCCGATCTCGCCGGTATCACACGTCGGGAGCTGGAGGTGCTGCGCCTGGTCGCGCAGGGGTACGCCGATCGACGCGTGGCCGACGAACTCTATATCAGCGAACGAACGGTTCATGCCCATCTGCGCAACATGCTGCAAAAAACGGAAACTGGAAACCGGACGGAACTTTCGAACTGGGCCAGGGACAAGGGTATACTGGACCCCTGATCCCAGTAACCTGAACGTCGAACCGGGAAGCGCGAGGACGACCATCGGGAACCCTTGACGACCCCACATCCAATGTTTTACAGACCGGAGGACATCTCATGGACGCCCCTGCCACACGTCGCACCGCGATCACCTCCCTGGGAGCCGGATTTGCCGGCCTCGCCTTGCTTTCGCTGTCGACTCCCAATGCAGCAATCGCGGCCATCAGCAGCGCGGCCGGGATGGTTGCCGGGGGATCGCTGGACGGTCCCAACGGTCCGATCCAGTTCTCGGCGTTGGGAACGAGGATGCAGCTCGACGATGCCCCTGCCCCTGTCGTCCAGGGACGCTGGCCTGGTACGACCCGGCGGGCATGGATGGTGCGCCGTTGACCATTGCCCTGGTTGCGATCGAATCCTACGGACCTGGAGATATTGAGACTGCCCGGATCATGACCGGAACCGCATCGGTCAATGGCGAGGGTGCATACCCATTTGGCCTGAGAGTGGTCGATAGCGGCGAGATTGGCGCCTCGGTCGACCTGATTCGCCTGGTCGTTGGGAGTGCCACGGCCGAGATGACCGGAACGCCGGTTCCCACTGAGGCCGAAACCGGATTTGACTACGATGTCGGGAGTGAATTGACTACCGGCAACATTCAGGTGATCACCTTCGCCTAGCCTGGACTATTCACTAAGGCCGAAGTCCTGGGAGTAGCCGGCCCTGCTGGAAACGCGGATACGCTGGATGTGGCGGCCACATCGCTCCCCATCCACGCGTTCCCCCAGGACCAGCGCGTGCCTGCGTGGCTGATGAATACTCCGGGCCAATGCGGTGTCATCGTCGTACCCGGCCAGCACTCATCGTATTGAATTGAAAAGGAAGGGGCGGTCCAATGGGCCGCCTCTTTTAAATATAGATGCTCCGATAGGCTACTCCGATTGCGAGCGATTGACCCCGATGGTACTCCCTTGTTTGACAGATTCGCTGTCGGTGATAGGGTAAAAGGCAGGACACAAACGAATAGACACTCACCAAGGAGAGCTCATGGACAATAGGGATCCGGGCAATGAGACTCGCCGCGTCGATGACACGCCGCAACGGAGAGAGATCAATCGCCGGGTGCTCCTGCAGACGGCACTATTGGGGGCGGCAACAATCCCGATCGCCGCAAATGCCGCCGCTCAGGGTGACGGCAGTGGTGGTGGCCGGGGATCGAGGCAGGGCACACCGGGAGCTTCGCAAGCGACGCCAGCGGCGAGCCAGGGCACACCAGCTCCCTCGCCGGTCGCGCCGCCCGATCCGATCGCCACGGCCACTGTTACCGAAACGTGGTCGGAACCGTGGGTCTGGCGGCCAGCCGACTGGCCCGGACAGCAACTTGAACTCAACATCGTCGAAAATGAGAATCCCGGACCAATCGTTGGCTTCGGCAATCCGGGCGCCGTGCTTTTTTCCTACAACGGCGCCACTCCCGGCCCAACCGTCCGGATGCGTGGCGACGAGACGCTCCTCGTTCGGCTCCGTAACCTGCTTGGCCCGAACATGGGGATGACGTATGTCGGCCCCTTCCCCGACCTGGGCGTCTTGCCCAACTGGGTGACAGCCGATCAGGTCACCGCCAAGGCGGAGCAGGTTGGCAGTGCCCGGAACGACTTCTGCCTGGGCGAGCACACCAACGGTCTTCACTCCGCACACGATACCAACCTGCACTCGCATGGACTCCACGTGCGACCAGGCCGCAATCCGGATGGGACACACTCCGACAATGTCATCCTCCGTGTCATCGATCCGGCCGATCTCGAGATGCGGGAAGCGGAGGCCGAAAGCCCCAATTGCCAATGGCTCCGCGATCCGGAGCAGACGACTTTCCTGTCCGACGACGAGACGACCGGTTTCGCGGACTATGAGCTCCGGATCGGCGATGTCCAGTCGAAAACACGGCAACAGCAGGGGCTGGCCCCCCAACCGCATCCGCCGGGCACGCACTGGTATCACCCGCATTGCCACGGATCGACCCACAACCAGGTCTCCAGCGGCATGGCTGGGTTCCTGATCATCGAAGGGGACGTCGACGAGGCGATCAACCTGGCACTGACCGGTGACCCGCATCCCGACCCCCAGCAAAAAACAGGACCGTACGACTACATCGAGCGCGCAATGCTCATCCAGCGCGTCTTCGTTACCTCCACCGACCCCGATGCCCACACCGCGACACTCAAGGACGGCGGCGTCGCCAACCCGGCGGTCAACGGCGACCAGACCCCGATGATCATCACCATGCGCCCCGGCGCCATCGAGCGGTGGCGAATCCTCAACGGAAGCGTGGACGGCCAGGGCTACATTCGGTTCATGGTGCTCAAGGGGCAGTACGACGTCGAGGAAACGACTGGGCAAGGGGGCGGAACGACATCGACTCTGGTCAAGCTGCGCGATGCCGCATCCGGCAATTTCACCCCGGCGACGAGTGCCGAGGTCTCCGCCGACAAGCAGCATCTGTATCATCTTGCCTTCGACGGCGTGACGCTGATTGATGCCAGCGGCGAGGCACCCGTCTACACGATCCGCGATCTTGCCGAGCAGAACGCGGGCACCGAGAGCCCGCTCGACCGGGAACTCACAGGAAACCCTAACCAGGCGATGCTCGCCAACTACGAGGCATGTTTCGCGAATGCCGAGGGCATCCGGAACACCTTCGTCCGTCCCAACGAGGTCTATCTGGCGCCAGCCAACCGCTCCGACCTCTTGTTCCAGGCGCCCCGTTTGGCGGCGCCCGCCGGAACGAGCGCCGGTGTGGACATCTACACAGTGATCGCCCGGGAAGTCGTGGTCCATTCGGACAATTACCAGAACCAGCTCCAGAATTCCTACACGAATGAGACACTCCCTGGCGGTTTGCAGGACATCGTGGTGGCCTACATCGTGGTCGACGAAGCGGCAGATACCCATGACCCCGCGCTGCCATCGATTGTCGACTACAACGTGATGGACCTGGTCGATGTCCTGCCGGAGGTGCCGGACTACCTGCTCCCGATCGACAACGATGAGGTGCGGATCAAGCCTGCCGCCGGCGAGGAGGCGGCCGATCCGGATGCCGGGCTTCCAGATCGGGCCGGAAAGTTCCGGACACGAACGATCATGTATTCGGGATGGGGTGCGGGCGACTTCCCGCTTGTGACCA
Organism: uncultured Chloroflexia bacterium; assembly: GCA_963763125.1. Taxonomy (GTDB): domain Bacteria; phylum Chloroflexota; class Chloroflexia; order Thermomicrobiales; family UBA6265; genus JACCYX01. Next base: position 1,665,801 of record CAVXMV010000005.1, on the reverse strand, counting down.
CGGAAGGCGACAGCGAGACCGCCATCAACTTCCGGGCGTTTGTCGAGAGCGATCAGGCCAACGGCGGCGATCTCGAGCTCCTGCGCTATGCGAAGATCGACGGCACGGACGACTACGTGCTGCTGGCCCCGGACTCGCGCACGATGGCGATCGCCGGGTCAGCCTCGAGCGACGTCGTCGACGACTCGGACCCCCTTTTCCCCATCACCGCCGACATGGCGCGCAAGTTCGACCCGAGCGATCATCGACGGCCGCAGATGTTGCAGAGCACCGCCGAGGAGTGGGCGGTTTATAACTATTCGATCAGTCTCTGGGCCGATACCGCGGCCCAGCCGGCAGGCCAGAGCGGCGGGCACTATCCGGGGCAACCCCTGCTCCGTGCCCAGGGCCAGGCGAATTTTGCCGCGCAGCCCGAAAACGCAAAGACCTGGCGCCTGCAAACCAAGGGAGTGGACCACCCGTTCCACATTCACCAGAATCCATGCTGGGTGACACGCGTCGAGGTTCCCGATGAAAATGGGAATCTCGTCAATATCCTCGAATACCCGCGCTGGCAAGACGTCGTCTGGCTCCCTCGGAATGGCGGACGCGTCGTGTTTCGGTCACGCTTCCCGGATTATGTTGGGCTCTTCGTCAATCACTGCCACATCCTGCTCCACGAGGACCATGGGATGATGCAGGTGCTCGATATCACGCCGTTCGCGGACCAGGCCAACTACGAAATGAAGGAACGCGTGACAAGCAGCGACGACTCGGCGGAGGCCGTCTCGGAGATCTATCCGCGATTCGACCAGGCGAGAGCCTGGCGTCAGAGCCTGCAATTCGTCGATCCCAACCATTCGACTGGCCAGAAGTTCCCGGGATTCGTGATGGGCCCGCCACCGGAATGATCGAACAGCGCCTGACGGGCGGGTGAGGTAGTTATCCTCTTTCTCTACGGAAGTGGCGGTCCAATGGACCGCCTCTTCCATTCACCGGGTGATGTAGATATGTATGTGCGCCGCGGGCAGCGAAACGTGTAGCGGCGGACCATCCAGCGGGGCGAATCAACCGCGAACGACAACGTCCCCTTCCGGATCTGGTCGATTCGTGTGTTCGCCCGAATCTGGCTGGTCACGATGGGCGCCTTGCATCTCCATCCTTCACCCCGATTATTCTTCCGGTTCCAGCGGTTCCATCAGGCTGGACGTTACATGGCGCCGTTCGTGCAGGATGCGATGGATGGTAATCGTGTCATTGGAGACGGTGTAGTAGATCATGTGATGACCGGCACGAACGCAGCGACCGCCGATCATGAGTTGGGTGCAGTCGCGGCCCGCATCCGGGAACTCCCGCATTCGGCGTATCGCATAATCGAGTGTCGCTTCGTACCGATCCAACTGATCGGCACCCCACATCTCCAGGCTGTAAACCAGAATCTCCTGGTAATCCTGTCTTGCCTCGTTGGTAAACGCAATTTGCCATCTACGGCCGGACATCAGGGCCCGCAAACTCACCCTCTGCGAAGCGTCGCAAGGCCTCGCGTTTGGCGTCTATGCGGAACTGCTCGTTGTATTCGACAACCTCGCCGCGGTTTGCCTGATCAACACCAATCGCAATCATATTTCGCAATCGAACCAGATGTTCGTGTTCGGCGAGCAATTCCAGCGCTTCCTCGAGCATCGAGTCGGCGTCAGGGTAGTCGCCCCGGGCGACCATTTCGACGATTTGGGCCTGGATTCTGGGACTGATCTGCAATGCCATGGCGGTTTCTCCTGTGGCGTCTATCGTAGCAAATCCCCGCCAGGAACGTGACGGGTGAGTAACACCCCGGCCTGCGCATTCAGGCGGAACCAGGGACCCTCTGGGCCGACTCGCTTCACTGCCCACGCTGCGCTCTGGACAGGCGCCAGGTTGGCAGCCCTACGTCGTTCGATATGAATCGGAAGTTGCGCGCGCCCATTGCGCACAGGTCCGCATCCAGCTACCATATCCCCCTGGAGGGGATACAAATGACTGAGCATCACTACGCGACGCATGAACACAAGCAAACCAAGGTCGTGATGGATCAACTCGCCAGAACTGCCGGTCATGTGACCTCCATCAAGCGGATGGTAGAGGAAGGCCGGTCCTGCCCCGATGTCCTGATCCAGCTCGCGGCCGTGCGCGCCGCGATCGATCGCGCGGCCCGGATCGTGCTCGAGGATCACGTAGAATCGTGCCTGCGCGGGGCGGCGAGCAACGGTGTGGCGGATGAGGAATGGGTCCGGTTGAAAAAGGCGCTCGACACCTTCATTCGCTGACGTCAGGGAGCAGGCTCACGATGTCCCAGGAGCACGTTCACACCCACGATCATGATCACGCCGATCACCATCATGGCCCCGCTGCGCACCATCACGATCATGAACACCAGCCAGGTGTTCTGGGCTGGCTCCGGCACACCTTCGCCCACAGTCACGATGTCCATGACAAGGTCGACGACGTCATGGAATCGAGCGAGCGCGGATTCTGGGCGACGAAATGGGCACTGGTCAGCCTGGCAATAACGACTGTGATCCAGATCGTGATCGTGTGGTTCTCCGGATCAACCGCCCTCTTCGCCGATACCGTGCACAACCTTGGGGACGGAGCGAACTCGATTCCGCTACTCCTCGCGTTCTGGTTGCAACGCAAGGCCAACAGTCGACGATTCACCTATGGCTATGGCCGAAGTGAGGACCTGGCCGGGATGGTGATCGTGCTTTCAATCGCGATCTCGGCGGCGGTGGCTGGGTATGAGTCGATCCGGAAGCTCATCGATCCGCAGCCGATGGACTATCTCGGATGGGTTGCCGCGGCCGCGATCGTCGGATTCGTTGGCAACGAAGCGGTTGCCCTGCTGCAGATCCGAACTGGCCGGCAGATCGGGTCGGCGGCGCTGATCGCCGATGGCCAGCACGCGCGGATCGACGGCTTCACCTCGCTGGCGGTGCTGATCGCGGTGTTCGGGACCATGCTCGGTGCTCCGATCCTCGACCCGATCATCGGACTCGCGATCACGATCACGATCCTGGTGATCCTGAAGGGCGCGAGCGCGTCCATTTTCCGGCGCATGCTGGATGGCATCGAGCCGGAAATCCTGTCCGAAATCGAACATGCTCCAATGCACGTCGATGGGGTGCAGGGTGTCGACAACGTGCGGGCCCGATGGCTCGGGCACAAGGTGCACGCCGATCTCAATGTGATTGTCGATCGGGGACTGTCGATCGAAGATGCGGCGGCTATTTCCGAAAAAGTAAAGGCCGCGATCGCCGATCATGTCCCGGCATTTGGCGATGCGATGGTCGCCCTGATTCCCGGCCCGAACAGCCAGGTGGCCAAACATGGCGCATAACCCGCCAATGTACAAGCTTTCCCGATAAGCGAATGCGGACCACTCCTGACCACGTGCATCGATAGACTGTGCTTCGTGAGCCGCCATGCGAATGAGGAGTACTGCCATGCCATCGACAATGGAGCGCATCGAGCTTGATTCGGGCAGGGGTGGTGGAGTTCACATGTCCGGTAACCCAACGGCCGGACGAACGGTGGTGTTTTGCCACCCTGCGCCGGGGTCTGGCGCATTCGATCCCGATCCCCTCCAAACCGCGAAGCGCGACATCAGGCTCATCGCGGTCGATCGACCCGGAGTCGGTGTATCCGATCCGGTCGATCCTGACGAATGGTCCACCGTGTCCGGAGCCGCAAGCGACATATTCGAAATCCTTGGCAAGGTCGATGCGAAGTCCGTCGGTGTCGCCGGGTGGTCCGCGGGTGGGCGAGTGGCCCTCGCCCTCGCAGCTCGCGCACCGGAACTCGTCGATCGGGTCGTGCTGATCGGCACTCCTGCCCCGGATGAACACGTTCCCTGGATGTTAGACGACGAGCGCGGCGCAATTGCCGCACTGCGCGGCTCCTCGCCAACCGAGGCCCGCTCGATCATGATGGATCAAATGTCGCAGGCGTTTCCCGGACCATTGACTTCGGAGCAATGGCTTCCGATGCTGGCGGTCGGGGACGCCGACGAGGAAATAGTGACTCAGCCTGGCGTGCGCGACCGGCTCGATGCAATGATGCAGGAAGCGTTCGCTCAAGGGTTCATCGGCATGGTTGACGACATCCTAGGCTTCACGCTCCAGCCATGGGGATTCGAATTGTCTGATGTGCAGGCCACGGTGCTCCTGATATACGGTTCGAAGGACCCGGTCGCCAGCAGTCGTCACGCTACCTGGTGGCAGAAAAACCTCCCACGCGCCCGGGTCGAGATGACGCCCGGTGTGGGGCATCTGCTGGTCGTGCCTCGCTGGGGCCGGACGCTTTCGCACCTCGCACCTGGAACGACATAAGAATTCCGGCCATCCGGCCTGCCAGGCGAATACTCTGGCGTAGAGGAGTCGTCATGAATGACCATGCGGAGTTTCTGGACACAATCCGGCGTGTTGCGCCTGACCTGACTATCGACCGCGTCGAGGTCAACCAGGAAGGCATGATCAATGACGTGGTGATCGTCAATGGCGAGACCGTATTTCGCTTCCCCAAGACCGATTGGGGTCGGCAATCGCTGGCGAATGAGGTGGCGCTGCTGGACACGATCAGGAACCGTGTCGCCGTACCCGTGCCCTATCAGGTGCGGCACGATGCGTCGGTGTCGAGCTACCGGATGATCCGGGGCGAGCCGCTTTCCCGCGAATCCCTGTTCTGGATGACGCCCGAACATCGCCAGATCGTGCTCGACCAGCTTGGATCCTTCCTGCGCGACCTCCACGCGATCCCGGGCGATACCCTGCCCCAGATCGGCAAGTCGGATTCGGAGCGTGCGACAGCGGATTGGTTGGCGTTTTACGAGCAGATCGAAGACATCATCTTCCCACTGCTGTTCAAGCACCAGCGGCATTCGGTGCGCGACCTGTTCGCACCGGTCGTCTCGGGGCGACTGGAGGTGGAGGTCGATCCCGTCCTGATCCATGGCGACCTGGCGCCGTATCACATCCTGCTCGATCCCGATGCTCCGTCGCTTACAGGCGTGATCGATTTCGGGACGGCGGGGATGGGCGACCCGGCGACCGACATCGCCACGCTGCTGGTGCATTACGGCGGCCGTATTGTGGACCAGATTCGACCAGCTATCCCCTCCCGGCGGACCTCTACGAGCGTGCACGGTTCCGGGCGGCCTGCCTCGAACTGGAATGGGCGCTGATCGGGGTGCGAAACAACGACATGTCGATGCTGGTGGCCCACATCGGCGGTGCGCGAGATTACCCGCCGATGGATCGCGTCCTGACCTCCAGTTAGTCAGCTCCTCAAATCCGTCTCCCGCATGCGGCGAGCGTGCTCCGTGACCCGGCTGTCAAATTCCTCGGGATAGGTGTAGCCGAGGTTCGCGGCGACCTCGCGCGCGACCCGGCGGAAAAGGGCGATCATCCGGAAGAGGGACTCCCAATTGTCCTCGATCCCGGCTCCGGCGTAGGAGGACTCCACCTCTGCCCAAATTCCGGACGGCAGGCGCCGCTTCAACCCTTTGCCCAGGGCTCCCACGGGGACCGACCAGTCGTGGTCGCACTCCACCCGCCATTCCAGCATCGGCCGGAGATAGACGTCCCTCATGTCGTAATCCAGGCACCATTTGGCGGGCAGAAGCTCGTCTCGCAGGAGGCACTTCGCCACATACGGCACTCCTACGAAGAAGTCGTTGACATTCGTGAGATAGGTGGCCTCGTCGGGCCGGTCAGGAATATACCCGGTGTAGGTCGGCGCGCGAAGGTCAGCGGTCAGGCCGTCCTTGTCGGCCAGCACGCGGTACCCGGCATCGAGTTCCGCAGACAGGTCTGCGCCACGGGCTATTCGTTCCAACTGCGCGACGGGCCAGAAGGTGAAGTCGATCTTCAGGCCATCCGCATACTGGACGACATTGCCTGACTGCTCGACTCCAGTGTCGGGATCGATGTCGAAGGGATCCCAGTACGCCACAAGCACATCGCCGAAGTCTCCAGTCCAGCTCCGGTCTGTCACGAATGGGTGAATGTCGCGCATCACGAGAATGACGTCGTAGTCAGAAAAGGCGTCGAGCGTGGCGTTGGGAATGGCGCGTGTGCTGGTGAGGAGCATCGCGCGCACGTCGTCCTGCCGGTCGGCCCAGAGGACAAGGCGACGGATCACGTCATCGGCATTCTGGGTGTCGGGGATCATCTCGACTCTCTTCCTGCCCGTGAAGGACAAGCATCAACGTCAATGGTTGGGACCGTGATTGTTCCATGTACATCAGCCGGTATGATATCTCGCCCTTACGGAGTATCGACGATTCCGCCTGGTTGGCACGCCGAAACGGAGGCCGCGATGATAGGGTAGATGGTGTGTCGGATCCCAGGAACGCTCCAGTTACTCGAAAGCAGGGTGAGCCAGCATGATCGATGACCCAAATCAGGACCACCCCTCACTGAAAGACCGTGCCGGCGCGCTGTTCGCGATGGTCGGCACCGGATTCGTGCTGAACATCGCCCTGATTGGCTGGGGCATCTACCAGAGGAACTGGTGGATCACCGGAATCGCGGTGGTGATCGGGATAGTGATGCTGTGGCAGGCATGGAGCGCATATCGCGGCAGGAAACCAGGCGAGTAAGCGAGTGAGGGCTGGTAGCCTGCGAATCTGCGGAGATCCTGAACCTTGCCGGAATTAACCATACGCAAATCGGCGCGGCTGATCATCCTCAACGAGCGCGATGAGGTGTTCCTGTTCAAACACGAGGACCAGGTTCCGGCCGATCCCGCGAACCCCGAACTTCGTCAGTACTGGGTCACCCCTGGCGGCGGGCTTGATCCGGGCGAAACGTGGGAGGCCGCCGCGTTGCGGGAACTGTGGGAAGAAACTGGCATCGTCGGTGTCGAACTCGGCCCGTGGGTGTGGTCGCGAACGAAGGATGGGATGCTGTTCGGTGAACCGAGGCGCAGCGTCGAGCGATATTATGTCGTTCGCGCACATGGGATCACGATGACTAACGACAATCAGCTCGACTACGAACGCGCCGTCTATCAGCAGCAGCGCTGGTGGTCCCTGGCCGCTCTCCGGGAATCCCGTGACGTGTTCTTTCCGGAGGGCCTGGCGGAACTCCTCGCCCCGTTGCTGGCCGGCGAGATCCCGGATCAGCCGATTGCGCTCGATCCTCGAATAGGAATGACGAACAGCAAGGACCCATTCCGGCGACAAGGCGATCACCTGTAACAGCGATAGACAATTCGCTGATACCGACTATATGGGCGGTCCAACGGGCCGATTTCCTTTCTCGTCCATGCTCGCGTGCGCTCAGCAGCATGCTGGATTGAATCCCCGGTCACGTCTTGCGGCCATGCAAACACGTTTTGCTCCAACCTCTGGATAACTGATTCAGGAGTGAGTTGCTCTGTATATTCCACTTCCAGGAGCGGAAGCGATTCAAATCCTAGGATCGCAGCTTGGTCATCAAATTCTTCCGCGTCCCTGGGTCCACTGGCGTGTGTCCCGGCCGTCTGCCCAGGTGACGCCAATGCGCGAAACGTCCGCTCGATCCGGAGGAGATCATCCGGGTACGATCCGGCGCCACCGAGATTGACCAGAAGGCGACGCTGCGGGCGAAGCACGCGTGACAACTCGCGCATCGCCCGCTTCCAGTCCGGAACGAGATGAAAGACGTTCGCGACGAGGGCCGACCCAAATGCGGCGTCGTGGAATGGCAATGCTTGGATATCTGCCTGAATCAGCGGCAGATGCATCCCATCTGGCAGGCGTGAGCGGAAGACGTCCAACATATCCGAAGACGTGTCAATCGCTACCATCTCGATGCCGGCATCTGCCAGTGGTATGGCGATCATTCCCGTTCCCGCTCCGGCGTCGAGGCACGGCTGATGCCCACGGATCATCTCGGCAAGCTCCTTGATGAGGGTCCGCCGCACCTGAACCGGGAGCATTCGCTGTCGATCATGAGCGTGGATGGCAGCCGCCGTGAGACGATCATTACCCATTGCTTGCCCCTGTTTCCATCGTTTGGGCGACAGGTATACCACGTTGCCTTGGGCTGGATGGAATCAACCTCATTCAGGCGCGTGCCAAAGCAACATCATCCGAGACTCGGAGCGATCGCTATCCAGCGTTTGTGCCGCGCCGCGTACAATTGGCGTATCGATCTGCCCGGCATGAGGAAAGAAGGAATGACGATGCGCATACGGTCCCAACAGTCGCTCGGTGGACTGATTGCCCTGATGCTGGCGATATTGCCCACCCTGGGGTCCGCTCAGGAGAGTCCCGGCTGGCAGTTCGAAGGCAATTCCTACGAGAGCCCGCAGTTTGGCTATCTCGTTGAATGGAACGAAGAATGGGCGGCCCTCGAGCGGGATGCAACCTCAGATCAGGGCGGGCTCGACGAAATGACCCTGTCCAACAACGATGGCCGGGTGCGATTCGCCGGACAGGGCAATGAATTGACGGCCTCCGAGTTCCTCGACGAAACGATTGAGCTCTTCACGCAGAGCGCCGATTCGGTCGAAATCATCGCGGAGGACCGCGAGGGCGAGATCCCGTCGGTCGAGCTGACGGCCGATCTCGACCACATCCTGCTCGAAGTCCAAACCTTTGAGGATGCCGTGGTCGTCGTCTCGCTCGTCGCTCGCGAAATTGATTACGAGACGGCGCTGACCACAGCTCAGGGGGGCATCACGCTCAACGGCTCACCGGTGTTGTCGGGGGAAGCCGCTGGCCCAACCGAAGCCCCCGAGGCAGACCCGACCGAAGAAGCGACTGAAGAACCGGGCGGCGACAGCGGAATAGATGGCAACACCTATACCAGCCCCGATCACGGTTTCACGGTGACCTGGGATGAGGACGAGTGGGAAGCGACGGGTGGAACCAGCGAAGGTGGCTTCAACGAACTGCGTCTTTCCAGCGAGCAGGGGGCACTCTCCATCCTCTCCGGAAACTTTTATGGAGGCGATGCCGAGGCCTGCCTTCAGGGCGAAGACGACTATTACAGCAACGACGACCCACAGGTGAGCGATTGGCAGACCGCGGTCGACGCCGATGGCGAGCCGATTAGCGGCGGCGGCGACGGCGTCGCCTACAGCGTCTTCACCCTGACGTTTGGCGACGATGCCATTGAGCTGGTCGATTACATCGAATGCCGGACCCTGGAACCTGGCCTGTCGACGATGGAGATTTTCGCGACGACGACACCCGACATGTACGAGGACCACATCGCCGCCGTTCTCGACATCACCAATGCGATCGCGATGCCGGAGGGAACCGACCCCCTTGAGCCAATCGAACTCGCCGAGCCGGATTTCGACACAGGGGCAATCCAGGACGAGCCTACCCCGGATGCCGCTCCGGACCCGACCGAAGAACCCACCGCCGAAGCGACTGAGGAATCGACCGAAGAAGCCACGGCAGAGGCGCCAGAGGGTCCGGGTGGGCAGCCAGGTCTCACCGGGAACACCTTCGAGAGTCCATCGTTCGGGTTCACGCTGGAGGTTCCCGCCGACTGGACAGTGGAAGACGACACCGTGACCGATGGCGACGAAATGCTGGTGCTCACCAATGGGCTGAGCATCGTTTCCGTGCATGCGACCGATGCGTACACAGGGAACCTGCCGGGGTGCATCGGGTTCGCCCGCGACCTGCTTGTCGAGGATCCGGCGTTTGCCGATATCCGGCTCGATTCCACGTCCGCCGGTGAGCCGTTCCAGGGCGCCGACGATCGAAGCGCCTACGCGCTCTTCACCTATACCGGGGCCGACGGCGAGAAGTGGGCGCACTTCGTGCACTGCCAGTACATCGTCGAGGGCGAATCGGTGCTGATCATCTCACAGGACGTGCCGTACGAGGACTATGCATCGGAGCGCGGCGCGCGCCGCCAGATCCAGAACGCAATCGAGTTCCCGTAGCGGACCGGCAAGGGATCGACGATGGAGACGACCGCGACGTGATGCCTGGTCAGGACAAGATTGTTATTCTCGCCGACCAGTTCGCGGTAATGGCAGATCACATCCTTACTGATCTCGACTTGCTGGGCCGCCTCGCATCGGTTGGCCGCCCGGTTCGAATCGGAAGCTCTGCTGCGGGCATGATGGTGGTACGGGACATCGATATTGGTGTGCTCTGTCCTGTCCTGGACACCTCACTCATATTCCCCATCGCACAATCGCTGTTCGAGCATCCGCATGTGAAGCGTGTGAACCTGGTGGATGAGCGAGGGTCGTTTCAGTCTATGTCTGGCCCTGAAGACGAGGGCATTTATTGCGGCATTCGCTATTACGAGGAAGGAACCCGGTCCGAGGCCGAATGGAAAATCGACGTGTGGTTCTTTCCGGAAGCTGCCCCACGCCCCGAGATCGTGATCCGCGATCGATTGCTCAACGCATCGCTCGATGAACGCGGTGCGATCCTGCGCATCAAGCGCGATCTCGTCGAAGCGTCCCGGTATGGAACGGACATCCATGGGATCGATATCTACCGGGCAGTTCTCGATCGCGGAGTCCGTTCCATAGCGGAATTCGATCGCCTGCCACGAGATCAGGATGAACGCTTCAGATGACGGCGGGGGTTCGCTCCAAAATGCGATCTGCCGTGTCGCGAATAGCCGGCAACATGGCAATCACCTCGCGGGATCGATCGCGAATATCGGCGAACGAGCATATTCCGAGATCAGCCATCATCGCCCGGAACGGGGCGTCGGCTTCCTGGTAACGATCCGTCTCGTCCGCCCCAGCAAGGACATCCAGGCACCGGGTGAACGTCGCGACAATCCAGAACATCGATTCGCGATGGTAGCCAGACTCGATCAGTTCGCGGGTGCCATCGATCGAGATCCGGCGTGCATCGGTCGAAATATCGGACGCCCAGCGCGACGTCGATGAATCGACGGCAGCAGTGGTGTCGAACACCGGCTCCAACGCGGCCAGGTATCGCTCGGCATCGTGCCGGGTGACGACGTCGCATCCGATCAGGGAGAGCAGAAGATCGAGCTGGGAGGATTCACCATACGATTCGAGCAGGTGTCGCACCTCGACGAAGCGTCGCCGAATGGTCGGATTCCGCAACCCGGCCACAAGCAGGATGTGCGTCGTCACGCTCGACGGAAAGAGCCACGCCATGACCTGCATGTGAAACGGGGCACCGGCCGGAAGATTATCCAGCCCCGTGACAACCCTCTGCTGCGCGTTATCCATGCGCGCGATCACCCGCTCTCGCCGTGGAAATTCGGCGGCGATGATCCCGAAGCGTGGCGCAAGTATGCCCGAGGGATCGTCGAGGATGTGCTGGCGGGCGATGCTGGCGGCGAGGTGATAGCGATCGACTGCCGTTTCGGGATCGGCGATCTCGCTGAACGGGACGATTGACGCTTCAAGCAGGACGGCCCGGCTGGTGAATTTACCGGGTTTCGACGCAACCTTGTCGTCCTCGATCACGACCATGATGTCGATGTCCGAGTTTGGCGAGACAGGATCGTCATCTCCCAGCCACGCGACAGACCCGGCAAGGTAGGCGCCGGCATATCCTGGAAACCGCGTCCGATTTTCCTGAACCCATTCGCGGGCGATCGAATGCGCTTCGCTGGCCAGCATGTCTGTGTTCTCCCGGAACGTTGAGATTTGCAAGGCGACAAACGACATGGATGTTGCTGAACCCACCAGAGCACGGCAGGCGAGGTAAAGCGATCGGCAGGACGCAATTGAAGCTGGAAACGAGCGGTGGCATACCATCGATTATGGCATGGAAGGTCACAACTGCTGACTACGGCTTCTGTGCAACGAGCAATGTTCGGTGCTCGTTCGTGAGGACGCCGCCCGGACTGGAGTGCTCCGCGATGATTCGGCTAACCGCTTGCCAATCTCGATCAATGGAGAACCCTTCGGGCACTTCATTGGCGCCGGCAATGGCCTTGAACCAGAAGATGAGTGAGGGAATATCCTTCACCCAGTAGCGCACGTTATAGAAACCAGTTGCCACAATGCGGCATCCAAGCCGTGTGAATTCTTCGATAGAGGATCGAAATTCCTCGTCGTATTGAACGCCACTTCCGGTACCGAACGCCTCCCGGATATTGGCCATGTTTTGAGCGCCTATCCCCTGGGTAACGAAGTAGCCGCCGGGCTTCAGGACGCGAACCACTTCAGGAACGCACACCGGCGCATGCCGGGTCAGCACAACATCAAAGGTTGCCTCGGAAAATGCCAGGGTTTCAGCTCCCATTTCGACGAACGTCACGTTCGGATGGGCTGCCCCATTCTCCCGTGCCGCTCCTATCATCTCTGGGTCCGGGTCAATCCCGACACCCGTCCCAAAGGACTGGGAGAAAGCGATCAACTTTTCGCCGCCACCTGTCCCAACATCGAGAATGGCATCGCTACGCTGCAGGTAGCGCGGCACTATCTCCATATAATCCCATGGCACCGGTTCGCGCTCGGTCTGCATCCGTGAGAAATCCCAGCCACTTCGGTCCCCAACGGTGGCAGCGATGTCACGCAGTTGCTGGTACGTATAGTCCGCGCTTTCCACACTGACCTCACCGTGAATCAAGGAACTCTCTTCCTCGAGCTCATCGAAGCTGATGAACGTGCAGGGAGATACCTCATCCCTGCACACATGATCATCAGTGCTGATCACTACCCATCGCCGTCAGGACGAACACCGGGATCTCGCGAGCCGTCCTCTTTTGATAATCCGCATAGTCAGGGTATGCGGCAACGGACCGCTCCCACCACGCGGCCTTCTCGTCACCCGTGACTTCTCTCGCCAGGTAATCCCGCTTGACGGGACCATCCTGAAGTTCGACGTGGGGATTCTTCTTGAGGTTGTAGTACCACACGGGGTGCTTGGGGGCGCCACCCAGCGATGCGACCACCGCGTACTCACCCTCGTGTTCGACGCGCATCAATGGAGTCTTGCGCAACTTTCCACTCTTCGCTCCCACGGAGGTCATCACGATGATCGGCATCCCGCGCAGGGTGGCGCCTTTCGTGCCTCCCGATCCCTCGAAGAGCTCCATCTGCTTGCGAGCCCAATCGGATGTGCTCGGCTCGTATTCACCTGTGAGTGGCATATTCTGAGCGTACCTCATTCGCTATGGCGACAGGCTTCGGTCATGTGACATCGATCATGCTCCCGGAGATCGACGATCTTGCCTCAACCATACGCAGGATGGGGTTCACGGCTGTGAACCGGCAGTTCGGGCGGTTGTATCTGCCAATGGCACCAGTTTTGTACAATATTGTACAAAACTACGCCGCATCCAGCATTCAGGAGCTCACGATGCCAAAGTCCAAATCCAGCGATCCGGAAGTGATGTCCGCCTCTGAAGTTCGCCAGAACTTTGGTGAGGTCGTCAATCGCGTCGCTCGTGGCGAAGGCCGCGTCATCGTCGAGAAGCACGGCGCCCCTGCCGTAGGGATTGTCTCGATGGAAGATGTGCGGAGATTGCGAAACCGGGACGATGAAATTGAAGCTCGCAAGAAGTTTATCAACGAGTTCCGCGAACCATTCAAGGATATTCCCGACGAAGAACTCGAGGCTGAAATCGAAAAGGCGTTGGCCGAAGTAAAGGAAGACCGGAGGCGAGAGCGACTGGCACGGGAAACATCGACTGATCGCATGCTTGCTCACGGCGTCGGAGAATGAAGGTCGTTCTTGATACGAACATGCTGCTTTCTGGACTCGTGACAGGCTCTTCTACACCATCGCAAATCATCTCTCTTTGGGAAGAGGATATGTTCGATATCTACGTATCCGAACATATTCCTCGAAGGTGCTTCGAGAGCACTCAAGAAGCCATATTGGCAAAAGCGACTCGACTCCCATGAACTTGAGCAACGACTTTCGAGTCTCAGGGTACAGGTGAGATTGGTGATCCCCATCACTGGAGTTCACGGGGTCGCCGAAGACGATGAGGACGACCTCGTTCTCGCCACCGCCGTCGCTGCTGCCTCGGAAGCGCCCGGCGCTCGGAGTCACGCCGGATCAATCCTCAGGCAAGTCAGGAAGGACACATCCAGCCGGCCAGCCCCTCCCCGAAAAGCGGACACGAAATGTCCAGACCGATCGCTACGCTGAACACCAGGCCAACGCCCGGCCAACTTCTCGAACAATCCGTGATACAGGAGCGATTAATGACGTTTTCGTGGAACAGTGCCCTCCTCGATCAACTGACCTTTGCCTGGGATTACCAGTTCCAGCCGCGCCTGGAGGGACTGACCGACGAGGAGTACCGCTGGGAGCCGGTGGCGGGGTGCTGGTCGGTTCGACCGACCAGCGACGGCGCCTGGCGCCAGGATTTGGCAAGGCCCGAGCCTACCCCGCCCCCATTCACCACGATCGCCTGGCGACTCGCGCATATCGCCACGATCTTTGGGCAACGCGCCAGCAATCATTTCGGGGATGGCTCGTTCGATCCGATGGTAGTGTCGTGGACCGGGTCGGCGCGGGATGCGCTCCGGATCGTGACCGCAGAATACACCCGCTGGTGCGATGGCGTTCGCGCACTGGGCGAAGAGGGATTGTTCCGGCCATGCGGCCCGGCCGAAGGGCCCTTTGCCAACGAGCCGTTCCTCACCCTGGTGCTGCACATCAACCGCGAGTTCCTGCATCACGCGGCGGAGGTGGCAGTGCTGCGCGATCTCTACCGGGACACGGCAGCCAGGGATGAACTGGCGTTGAATCCGGCTGGGTGACTTGCGTCATCGCCGGTCGTAGGGGCGGCAGCGGCAGCGAGCCTGAATCGACCAGGAATGACAACTCGCCATATCCCAAACTGGTCGATTCTGTGTCAGCCCTTCTCAGGCGGGTGCTCCACCGGTTGCCCCAGTGGGCTGGTAGTGGCCGCCACATCCAGCGGGACAGGGCGGCCACTACCAGACGCGAGCGGCTGCTCAGGATTCCGCCTCGCCCTGCCATTCCTTGCGGGGCAGGGCGCGCCATTCCTCGGCAAGCAGGTCGAAGACCACGCAACCGCCGAGGCTGCCGTTGTACGGGTAAAGCCAATTGATCCGGCCCGCCTCCGTGTAGCCCTGCTTGCGCAGCGCGGCAGCTGAGCGTGTGTTGGGGAACACCACCCACGATTCCACCATGTGCAGGCCAAGGCGCTCGAACGCGTACTCCAGCAGGAGATGCTTGGCTTCGGAGCCAAACCCGCTGCCCCGGTACTTCGCCGGCCCGACGTAGCTGGCCGTTTCAGCGGTACGACGCTGGTAGTTCACGTTGCACAGGGCGACATCGCCGATCGGCTCGTCGGTTTCCCGCAGGCAGACACTCATCCTGATCCAGGTCGGGAGGTCCGGTTTCTGGTCACCTTCGATCCAGTGCCGAAATGTCACCGAGCTCGTCAGGTGCCGGCCGATGTTGAAGAAGGTCTCGGTCTCCTGCCGGTCCTGTAACGCCCGGCCGACACCCTCACCCGGCTCCTCCGGGCGGAGGTAGACCCGCTTGCCGACCATCACCGCGTTCCGGGGCGGATCGCCTTGGAACACAACCCGAGGCGGGACGGGACGCACCTTACCGGACCCCGTTCGCTCCAGAGGCATATCGTTGGGGTCGCCCAGGTTCGCCAGCCAGGCCGGGTTGAGATACTCGTAGATCAGGCGATCGACGCGGCCCCCGTCGCGCTCGAACATCTCCCGGAACCGGGCCGACTGGCGCATGCCCATGGCCTCGACCGCCGCGATCACCGGGGTCTCGTCTGCCGCCACCTCGACGGTCGCCACGGGTTGGCCGCGCTCGTCGACGATCCAGGCCGCCACCAGCGTCATCGCCTCGGCCTTCCAGCGCAGGCCGCGCTCCCCGTAGAGGCGATCGACCCGGGCATCGAGCCAGTGGTGCATGTCTTCAGACTGGACCTTCACCGATCCCACCACGCGGTCATCCAACTTACGGACAATCATCAGGAGCTGCGAATCGTCTTCCTTGACGAGGTCGTCCTTGATCCACTCCTCGGTGCACTCGGGTGAAACGGGGAAGAGGGTTGGCCGCCACGACATCGCGACCCTGGCGTCGGCGGATTCCACACCACGCAGGTACACCTCATTGCCGACGAGGAAGGTTTGCCCCAGATGCCCCAAACCCGCCGGGGTCGACGCCCCGGCGGGTTTCAGCGTTGCGATGCCCATTCGGCACGCTCCTTATGCGCTGCCGCCCCATTCCTTGCGGGGCATGGCGCGCCATTCCTCGGCCAGCAGGTCGAACACCACGAAGTTGTCGAGCGTGCCGTTGTTCGAATAGACCCAGTTGACCCGGCCGGCCTCCGTGTAGCCCTGCTTGCGCAGCGCCGCCGCCGACCTGGTGTTCTGGAAGTAGACCCAGGATTGCACCATGTGCAGGCCGAGCCGCTCGAAGGCATATTCCAGCAATAACTGCTTGGCCTCCGAGCCATAGCCGCTGCCCCGGTATTTCGCCTCTCCGAAAAAGCTGCCGGTTTCGGCGAACCGATTCTGGTAATCCACGTCCAGCAGCGCAACCCAGCCGATCTGCTCGTCGGTTTCTCGCAGGCAGACGCAGAACGTGATCCACGATGGCGAGGTCGTTCTTCTGGTGATCCTCGACCCACTTTCCGTACATCACCGAGCTCGTGAGGTGCCGGCCGATGTCGAAGAAGGTTTCCGTTTCCTGGCGCGCAGCCATCGCGGCCTGCACGCCATCGCTCGGTTCTTCCGGGCGCAAGTAGACTCGCTTGCCGACCATCATCGCGTTGCGGGGCGGATCGCCCTCGATCACAACCGGCGGCGGCACCGGTCGCGGCCTCGCCCGTTCCGGTGCGTTCCAGCGGCGCCTCGTTCGGATCGCCCAGATTGGCAAGCCACTCCGGGCCCAGGAGTTCGTAGGCAGACACGATCGACGCGTTTGCCGTCGCGCTCCAGCATCTCGCGGAATCGGGCAGACTCGCGCATGCCGATCCGTTCGATTTCCTCGATCACCGGTTGCTCGTCAGCCGGGAAGGTCGATGTAGACCACGGGCTGTCCACGCTCGTTGATGATCCAATCCGCCACGAGGGCGACCGCCTGGCCTTTCCAGCGCAGTCCCTGGCTCCCGAAGAGCGGATCGGCCTTGGCTTCGAGCCAGTGGTGGAATCCGTCCATGTGCATTTTGACCGATCCGACCACCCGGTCATCCGACTTGCGGACGATCATCAGCAACTGGGTGTCATCTTCCTTGACCAGGTCATCCTTGATCCACTCCTCGGTGCGCTCGGGCGAGACCGGGAAGAGATTGGGCCGCCACGACATCGCGACCCTGGCATCGGCGGTTTCCACACCCCGGAGGTAGATTTCGGATCCAACCAGGAAGGTTTGCCCTTCGTGGCCTGTTCCGGGCGCCGGGGCGGTTTCCTGTTCTGTTGGTATCGTTGCGGTGCTCATACGGCACGCTTTCCTTCCGCCAGCGCACCGTTGGTGCGCGGCATCTGCCGCCAGTCGCTGGCGAGCAGGTCGAAACAGACGAAGTTCTCGAATTTCCCGAACGACGAGAAGCCCCAGTGCTGCCGTCCGGCTTCCCGGTATCCCTGCTTGCGCAAGGCAGCCGCGGACCGTGTGTTGGGGAAGATGACGATCGACTGCAGCGAGTGCAGGTTGAGGGTATTGAAGGCGTAGTCGAACAGCAGGTGCTTCGCTTCCGATCCGTATCCGCCGCCGCGGTACTCCGGGCGGTTGATTTCGCTCTCCGTTTCGGCGAAGCCGTGGACGTAGTCGATGCCGGCGATGCCCAGGCTGCCGATCAGCTCGTCGTTCTCCCGCAGGCAAACGGCGAACCGGACATGCGTTGCCGGGTCTGCCTTCTGGTTGTCCTCGGTCCAGTGCTGGAACCCGGGTGCGCTGTACATGAAGCGTCCCGCATCCCAGAACGTCTCCGTCTCCTGCCGGGTCCAGCGGGCCACCTGGGGTGCGTCGTCCTTGGTCAGGGGCCGCAGGTAGACGCGCTCGCCGACCCGCACGGCGTTGGCCGGGGAGTCGCCATCGAGCGTGACCGGGGCGGGCACCGGGCGCGCCTCGCCGGTGCCGGTGCGGGCCAGCTGGATGTCCGCCGGATCGCCGAAGCCGCTCGACCCACTGCCGGTTGAGGTACTCGAAGCGCAGGCCGTCGATGCGCCCGCCCCAGGTCCGGAGCTGCTCGCGGAAGCGCGCGGACTGGCGCGCACCGAGCGCCGTCGAGCGCCTCGATGGTCACCTGGTCGTCGCCCGCGACCGAGAGCTGAATCCTTGGGCGCTGCTGCTCATCCACCATCCACGGGATGGCCATCCGCAGCGCCTCGGCCTTCCAGGCCTGGCCCTGCTCGCCGTAGAGGGGGTCGACGTAGGCATCGGTATATGTGGTCGGATCCCAGCGCCAGGTGCGAATGCTGCCGACCGGCACATCGTCGCGCTTGCGGAGGATGATGTAGGTGGCATGCCGCTTCTGCTTCGGCAGCTCTTCCTTGATCCACTTCTCGTACCAGGTGGTGGCCCGGGGCAGGATGGAATTGGTCCAGGACTGGCCGTATTTGGCATCGCTCGGTTCAATGGCCCGGATGTAGACATTCTCCCCAACCAGGAAGGTTTGGCCGATATGGCCGGTCCCGGGCACGGGTGCTGGTGTTTCTTCTGTTTTTGTCGCCAATTCAGCCATGGCTCAGGTGACTCCTCGATGGGCTCAGCTCGCCCCGGACACACGACGGCGACGACGAGCGCCACGATGGCGGTCGCCGCACGTCGTCGATCTCGGCAATCACGCCGTGGAAGAACCACGCCGCAATGCCGTCAACGGCGGAGCATGGATTCCGATTTCAGTGTGGATATTGTGGATCGATTCGTATCCGAAGCGATCGCGATACTACGCGACAGCCCCGATACGCGCGGAACCCGTTGCGGCCGCACGTGTGTGGACAAGCATCATCATGCTTTCCCCCCTTTCTGCAATACGAACGTGCATCCCGGAGGAATGCGACCTGGCAGATCGCCCGTGGAGCCTGTTCGCTGTGCCTCAGATCGGGTGAAAACCAGACCGGTGAGGCTCGCTACGTTGAGGACGTTGCATCGTCGCAACCGACAGCGAAGGTATGCAGGATCAAACGTCAGAGCCCATCATATACGCTGGTGACTCATTTCTCTACCCCGGATCCAGGACCATCTCCAGTCGTCCCCGGTGGCGACCGGTCAATTCCCTGCTGCAGGAGACCATGCGCGGGTCGCACCTCCTGGGCAGCGTTCATGCATCGCCCCCTAATCGTCGCCTGCGAACCTCACTCCCGGTGAGATGACAGTCAATCGAGGGGATTCCGGGATCGAGCACGGTGCTAATCGGGTATGGATTTCGGGGTCGAGTGCAGGATGCCATCCTGCCGAACCAGCGCGCTGACCTGTCAGTCCTGCTCGAGCGCATACTCGACGGCCTGTCCGAAGGTCATGGCCTGCCCTTCTGCCCGCAACGCGGTCATCGCCTCATCCCCAAGCCGGACGCGAATGAGATCCGCGAAGTGTTCGTGTAAGGCAGGGCTCGTGTTGAACGGGTGGAAGGGCCCCTTGCCGACGGTGTGGCAGACCGGCCTCGGGCAACCGGTGATATGGCTAGGACGTGCGGCGGTTCTTGTCGATGCGCCGGTAGCTCGGCCCGTTGGTGTCGACGGAGCATGTGCGAAGGATAGAGGGGAGGATCAAGTCGAGCGTGGCCGTGAGCTGCTCGCCGAGCGCCAGCTGATCGGTCTCGTCGAGAACCCACCGGTAGAGGACTCCGAGGTACGCGTCGAAAAGGATACGGGCGGCAAGATCGGGATCGACGCCGTGGGGGATGTCGCCGGCTAGTTGTCCAGCGCGCACGCTGTCGGCCACGAGCCGGGGTGCGCCGGATTCATCGGCGAGCAGTGGGCCTCCAGCGCGCTGCCAGGCGCGCACCATGGCACGTCCGGTCGCGGGGTCATCCTCGTAGAGGTCGGCGAGCACGCGAAACGCGCGGCGGAGCCGGCTCGTCGAGTCGACCGTGTGCTGGTCGTCCTCGGCGAGGGCCTTCGCGAACTCGGCTCGTAGTCGTCCGAACCACTCGAAGACGATGTCTTCCTTCCGGGCGAAGTAGTTGAAGACCGTCGCCCGTGACACGTCCGCGCGCTCGCCGATCTGCTCCATCGTCGTCGAGTCGTATCCGTGAGTGGCGAACAGGGCGACGCCGCTCTCGAGGATGCGTTCCCTGGTCTCCAGCTTCTTGCGTTCACGGCGGCCCGCCCTGGTGGGGCTCACGACGTGGTCAGGCATCGACACTTGACAACTCCTAGACTTGAGTCTAATAATACATCAGATTACAAGTTTAGACGCAGATCCACGTGGGCAGGTCGTCCAGGAGGCGACGGATGCTTCACCGGACCAACCTCGAACACGCGATCCAGCACGGGCAGGCACTTCGCGCCGAGTGGCGCAGCATTGGCGGCGCGATCCTCGACCACACCGGAAGGAGCTGAAGGTGGCAGCAGCAGAGATGACCCCCGACGGGCGTCGCGCCTTCCTTATGGAGGGTACTCGCACCGCCGTCCTTGCGACCACGTGTGCGGACGGCAGGCCTCATGCCGTACCGATCTGTTTCGTCCTCGATGACGACGACATCCTGTTCCTGACCAACGCCGAGACGGTGAAGGGCCGTAACCTCCTGCGCGATCCTCGGGTGACCCTCGTCGTTGACGATGAGACGCCGCCCTTCGCCTTCGTGATGATCGAGGGCACTGCCCTCGCCTCAAGCGACGTCCAGGATATCGAGCCGGTCGCTCGACGGATCAGCCAGCGCTACGACGCCGGCGAGGGCATGGAGGACTTCGTGCGGTTCGCCCGCGAGGGGCTCGGGACGCTGGTCCGTATTGAGCCAATCAGGATCGTCGCTCTCGACCGCGTGAGTGAGCATTGAAATGACCGCGGGACATGGTGCATCGAACGTGGAAGCCGGCACGCCATCGCCGGGTCCCACCGTCCGCTCGGGTCTCTCGCTGCCGCTGTTCGATGAGCTGTCGGACCCGTTGACGGTAATGGGTCTGGCCGCCGAGGCGGAGGCGGCGGGCTGGCATGGGTTCTTCGTGTGGGACCACCTGCGCTGGGAGGCGCCGGTGCGCCAGGTTGCTGACCCGTGGATCATGCTCGCCGCGATCGCGGCTGCGACCGAGCGGCTGAGGCTCGGCCCCATGGTCACGCCGCTGCCACGACGCCGACCGGTCAAGGTCGCCCGCGAGACCGCGACACTGGACGTGCTCAGCGGCGGCCGTCTCACCCTTGGCGTCGGGATCGGCGAAGACCGCTTCGCTCGCGAGTTCTCGAAGACCGGCGAGCAGCTCAACGACCGGGCCCGGGGCCAGATGCTCGACGAGGCACTGGAGATCCTCACCGCCGCCTGGAGCGGTGAGCCGGTTCACCACCACGGCGACCACTACACGGTCGACGACATCCAATTCCTTCCCCGACCGGTGCAACGACCCGGCGTCCCGGTGTGGATCGCGGGCTTTCCCGGCAACGCCAGGCCGATGCTCCGTGCCGCCCGGTACGACGGGTTCTTCCCGGTCAATCTCGAGCATCCCGACCAGCTCGCTGAAGTCGTCACCACGGTCACCGCGTTGCGACCGGATCCAACCGCATCGTACGACTTCGTCGTCAGCCTCCCCGTGGGCGTCGATCCGCACCCGTGGCAGCAGGCGGGTGCCACGTGGTTGCTTCGAGGTTTCGACCCGGAGCGGGTGTCGTCGGACCAAGTGCGCGGCGTGCTTCGCGATGGCCCCCTAGCAGGCTGAGCCCCCGGACCCGGAGCGACTCCAGCAGCGGACCGTCCGTGGCTACATCACCGCCACGACCGGTGCCGGGGCCGCCATTGTCGCCGCCGAGATCGAGTCGTTCCCAGTGCTGCTCGCCGGGATGGTCCTGATCGGATCGGGCACCGCCGCGAACTTGCTCGCTCGCTCCGCGGGTGCCGACCTCGCCGCGCCGGAACATCGGGCGCGGGCCATCTCCACGGTCGTGTGGGCGACCACCATCGGTGCAGTCGCCGGTCCGAACGCGCTCGCTCTCGCTGGCCGACTCGGGGAGTGGCTCGGATTGCCGTCTCTGGCCGGCCCGTTCGGGGCGGCATTCGTATGGTTCGTTGTGGCGGCCGCGGTCATCGAGCTGCTCTTGCGACCCGACCCGCTCGTCGCCGCCGGAGGTCTCGAGACCCCGGAAGCACCCGCATCCCGACGATCCGCTCTCGCGCAGATCCGCCTCGTGCTGCGCGACCGCTCCGCAAGCTCGGGGCTCCTTGCCATGGTGGCGGTGATGACGATGACGCCACTGCACGTGCGCGACCACGGCGACTCGCTCGAGATAGTCGGTCTCGTGATGTCCGTCCACGTGGCGGGCATACGCGGGTGCCGACCTCCCCGCGCCGGAGGTCTCGAGACCCCGGAAGTACCCGCGTAGCGACGATCCGCTCTCGCGCAGCTCCGCCTCATGCTGCCGACCGCTCCCAAGCTCGCCTCTTCCATGGTGGCGGTATGACGATGACGCCACTGCACCTGCGCGACCACGGCGACTCGCTCGAGAGTCGGTCTCGTGATGTCCGTCCACGTGGCGGGCATGTATGCATTTGCGCGCTCGCCGCTCCTCCACCGCCGCGGCGCGGTGCCGGCGTAACGGTCTCGGGGATCGTCGTCGGCTATGCCACGCTCAACCTCATCGACGTGCTAGCCGGAGCAGTCCTCGTCGTGCTCTTCATGCAACGAGAACGCCACGCAGCTCAACACGAACGATGACGGGGCCGACGTAGCCCCCAGCCGGACAGCACGCTGACCTGTCAGTCCAGCTCGAGCGCATACTCGACGGCCTGGTCGAAGGTCATGGCCTGCCCTTCTGCCCGCAACGCGGTCATCGCTTCATCCCCAAGCCGGACGCGAATGAGATCCGCGAAGTGTTCGTGAAAGGCAGGACTCGTGTTGAACAGGTCGAGGACATGCCCACACTGCCGAACACCCCATCGGAGGCGCCATAAAGGCGCGCCGGCCCGTTCGGGTTCGTCCTTGCCCGCCGCGCACTCCGCGAGCCCCACCATGGCAAGGGCAACACCTGCCTTGTCACCAATACTCTCTACAAGCGTCAGGACCTCCGTGTAGTAGCGGGCCGCCTTTCCGTATTCTTCCTTTCCCTGTGCAGCAAGCGCCAGGTGATGAGCGGCGGGTAGGTACTCGAGGGTCGCCACCCTTGGCACGGGCCAGCGCAAGGCCGCGCTCGAAGTAGTCCTGCGCCCGACCGTAGTCGCCCTCGTTAGTGGAATCACCCCGAGGAAAACCAGAGTAATTGCGATCCGGCGCTCGTCGGCGAGCGCCTCGAACCGGCTGTTGCTTCGCTCCAGGTACTCCCTCGCCTGGTCGATATCGCCCGCCCTCAGCGAGGCCAGCCCCGCCGCCATCATCAGGACATCGGCCGTTCCTCCCCGGTTTCCTTCCGCTTCGAATATCGCGACGATTTCACTCAGCGCTCTCAACAAGCTGTCGTGTGCACCCATCCGGAACCGCATGAACTCGACGACAAAGAGTGCCCGTCCCCGTATCCGCTCGTGATCGCGCTTTCGGCGGCAAGAACCTGTTCCATCCACCGGATCACCTCGGCATGCTGCCCGCGTGCCCAGAAAAAATCCCAAAGGGCAAATGCCACTCTCGCGGCCACGTCGCCCCGCTCGTGCGACAGGGCCCACGAAATTGTCGCCCGCAGGTTATCGCGGTCGGCCTCGGACGGTCCAGCCGCTCCCCGGTCGGCGCTTCTCGTAACTCCGGCATGCCTGTTCAGCCAGTCGCAGGTGTGCAGGGCTGTTCCGCGCATCCTCGGCCTCATCAGCCTCCTCGAGCAGCCGGAAGGCGAACTGGCGCACGGGTTCGAGCATCCGGTAGCGCATACCCGTGCCCCGCTCGACGGTGACCAGCGACCATTCCACCAGGCCCGACAGCAGATCCAGGATGCCGGTCGTGGAGCTCGCATCCCCGCCGCACACTGCCTCCGCCGCCGGGAGATCCCACTCACCGGCGAACACCGACAGGCGCGGAACAATTCGCTCCCCTGCCCGATCAGATGTAACTCCACTGATCAGCGCCTCCATCGTCCGCTGCCACTCTGGCAGGTCGCGAGCCCCGCCGGTGAGCAACGGCAAGGCCTGGTCGAGGCGGGCCAGCATCGAGGTAGGATCGAGCAACCTCACTCGGCGGCGGCAAGTTCCAGCGCAAGCGGCAATCCGTCGAGCCGGCGACGCATGGCGACCACCGCCGCGGCATTGGACTGAGTCAATCCAAACTCCGGCCAAATGTCCCTGGCGCTTCGACGAACAGTTCACCGCCGGGTTGTCCTCTATCTCGGCCACATTTCACGCGGCTCAAGCCGGGCACCGGGAGTGGGCCCAGCGGGTACTCCTGCTCTCCCCGCACTCTCAACGGCGCCCGGCTGGTGGCCAATACGACGAGCGGGGACAGGACTCGATCAGCACTGCCACATCGGGCGCCGCTGCCAGGACGTGTTCGAAATTGTCGAGCACCAGCAGCAGCGATTTGCCACTCAGGTACTCGAGAAGGGATTCATGTATCGGTCCGTGTGGTCGGGGAGGCCAGCCCCAGTGTGCGTGCAATCGTGGAAAGCACGGTCCGGATCACCCAGCGGAGCCAGGGCCAGGAAAATAACGCCATCCGGAAAATCGTCGATCAGGGCGGGCGCCACTTCGAGCGCGATCCGCGTCTTCCCCACTCCTCCCGGCCCGGTGAGGGTGACCAGGCGCGCGCCGCCCCGCAGGCGAATTCGGCAGTTCTCCCAATTCGCGCCGCCTCCCCACAATGGGCATCAGCGCGACAGGCAGCGGCGAAACCGCCCGACCGGCAGCCGGTGAGCCTTCCCCGCCCCTGCCTGCCCGGACCAGGGCCGACCGTTCTTCTTCTCTCCACCCCAATGCCCCGGCAAGGGAGCGCATCGATGAGCATAGGGACGCCTGCGCTCCCCCCGCTCGAGCGCCGCTATACCCTTGGCCGAGAGCCCGGCCCGCTCCGCCAGATCATCGCGGGTCTAACCCGCGGCCTCACGCAAACCGCCAGCCGCTCCCCAAATGTCGGCACCTCTTCGCCCGCCATACCCCCGCTCCCCTGTTGCGCAGGACACCCCCGGCGGCTCCCGGGTCCACACCGCGCCGGGGGCCTGACTGGTCGCGTGGTGGACGCGCTGGGTCGCACCCGAAGTCTCCCAAACGCACAGTAGTCAACAGCGGATGAAGGAGTGAAACAAGTCCATTCGGCAACCGCAGGCGCAGCAGCAGGAGACAGATCATGACAAGCAGATCGATCAATGCGGGTGAGTCGACGGAGGCTCTTGGATCTCCCACAATGAGCCTCGAAAGGGGCCGGGCACGGTGGCGTCGGCAGCCTGGCATGTGCGTTCACAATCTCCGCCCTCTACCAGGCGTACCGGGCGATGCTGATGGAAATCCCCGAAGACGCCTTCACGTTACACGGCCTGTCCTACGCCGCCATGGCGGGACTGGCCACGCTGGTCCTGACCGGCAAGCGCTGGGCGTGGTGGAGCACCTCGATCCTCATGCTCGCTCCTTGGGATGCGACGTTCTCCATTCCCGGACGTGGCGACGGTACGCGATATGGGTCCGATCGACTGGATGGAAAGCACGCTGTACCTGGCCTTGATCTCAGTCGCCGGGTTCGTCTGCGCGTTGAAGCTGATCGGCATCCGCCTGGCCTCCAGCAATGATTGATGAGGCATTGGAAACGCATCGGACACGTCCACCACGAATCATCCATCGCCATCCACGACACGAGAGGAAAACTCCATGACCATCACCCTGGACAACGTGGAAACACTGGTCAGCGATAATCGAAAGATCTACAACCCCGTCCAGAAGGATTACGCCACCTTCCTTAAGACGAACAGGAAACGGACGGCGAGTACACCTTGATCGAGATTGAGGTTGCCCCCGGTGGCAAAACCACCTCCCACTATCACTGGACGTACGCCGAACACTTCGAGGTGCTGCAAGGCACCCTGGATGTAATGGTGGAGGGCGAGACCCGCACCCTGCTTCCCGGGAAACAGCCGTCGCCCCCACGAAATCCCTGCATCTTTACAATCCCGCCGACGAGCCCACCACATTCCTTGTCGAGCTTCGACCCGCCAGCGAAGGGTTCGAACGGGCACTGAGAGCCGGGTACGGCCTCGCCCACAATGGCCTTGTCCGGGCCGACGGAATACCGCCAAACCCACACCCCAACGACACGAGCCAGGGCCACCACACACAACTGGCCAGGAGGGCGAAGCAAAAGGGTGTAGACCGGGAGTTGGAAGCGCGGTACTGCCTGTGAACGTGCCGCAGAGACATTGGCAGGCGACGAGAGAGGGTGAATTAATGTGAGCGGCGCGGACAACGTTGACGGTACATCGCCCCGGATCCCCGAGTTCATTCTTCCAGTGACCACCCCTGTCCGCGGCCTCGGCAATGTTGCGAATCCATTGATGGAGGGCATCACTACCGGGGAGCGCCTGGCCCTCATCCACAGCGTTGGGCGCAGGGGAAACGAGCCTCCCAGGCACCGGCACCGCAGTCTACGTGCTGGAAGGCGACATCACGTTCTACCTGGAGGGAACGGTGTGCCGGGCGTCCGCAGGCGACTGCGTGTTCCTGCCCCGAGGCGGCGAGCACTGCTATCGGGTCGTGTCGGAGATGGCCTGCCTGCTGACGGTATACATACCGGCCGGGCTCGAACACTATGTCGCGGAAACACGCGACCTCAATGCGGCAGCGAACGTCGACATCGAGCGGCTCGTGACGATCGCAGCCAGATATGGCGTGGAAATCACCGGTCCTCCTCCCGGGGCCGAATGAAGCACGCGAAGGTGAGTGGGGACGCACCCCAATGCTTCGTACGGGAGGACCCGTGTGTCCTCCCAGCGAGCAGCACCCCGTAGGGGCTGGCCCCCGGCGCACACGACACCTCCCACAAAAGGGCGCAGGGTGTCAGCCCGTGGGTCGAACCTCCGACACCTCCGTCCTCGCCACCGCCGGACGATGACGGCTACCTTGTTGGTCGCCAGATGAAGAACCTTGCTAATCGGGGGTGGATTCCGGCGTCGATTGCGGATCGCCATCCTGCCCGCCGGCGGAGCCCGCGCCACCGGCCAGGTCGCTTGTGCTGTACCACTGGTAGACCATTTTGGTCGCGGGGGCGGCGTAGCTGACACCCTCGCCGATGTTCTCGACAAGCACGACGGAGGCGATCGTAGCCTCGCCGTCCGCCCCACCGTAGGCCGCGAACCAGGAGTGCGGCTTGTCGCTTGTGTCGAGCAGGTTCTGGGCAGTTCCTGTCTTGCCGGAAATCGGCCAGTCGAAATCGTTGAAGATCTTGGACGATCCGACGCCTTCGTCATTGTGCGTTTGCTCGGCCAGCGCACTCTGGATATCGACGATTTGCTGGTCTGTGAGAGGCAGCTCGCGAATCACCTTGCGTTCCCCGACCTGGGTGAAGACGCCATCGGGCGATTGCACGCGATCGACGATATACGGCTGAAGCAGGGTGCCGCCATTGGCGATTGCGGCGTAGGCATTCGCCATTTGCAGTGGCGTGGCCGTCATGTAGCCCTGGCCGATCGCCAGGTTTACCGCATCACCGGTCGCCCAGCCGTCGCCAATCACGTCCCGCTTCCACTGGGGATCGGGAACGGTGCCCGAGATCTCGGGGAAATACGGGATGCCGGTTGGAGCGCCAAGCCCAAACGCCTTCGTCATTTCCGGCAACGCCATCGGGTCCTCGTCATCGAGCGCGGCGCCGAGCTGATAGAAGACCGTGTTGCATGAACGCACGAGCCCCGAGTGCAAGGTAAGTTGGCCTTGCGCGCTCAAGCCGTTTTCCACCACCCAGTCAGCCCACGTCTGATCGCCGATCTGGAACTCGGCGGGGCAATCGATCGGCGTCTCGCCGGTGTAATCCAGATAGTGCATCGCGGCGGCCGTGGTGATCACCTTGAAGATCGATCCTGTTGGGTACTGGGAAAACGTGGCGCGGTTGGTCTGCGGGCTGAGCAACTCGTCGTTGATCAGCTCCCGCTCCTCCTCGGTGTAGGTATTCTGGGAGGCGTCGTTGGGGTCGAAAGTCGGGTGGCTGACCATCGCCAGCACGGCTCCTGTTTGCGGATCGATATAAACGGCGGCACTGCGCAGCCCATCCCGCTTGTCCTGTGACTCCTGGGCCGTCAACGCTGCGTCGACCTGCCGCTGCATGTCGAGATCGATCGTGAGGTAGATATTTTGCGGTGGGGTGCCTTCGCTCCGGGCGATTTCTTCGCTGACACTACGGCTTTCGCAATCGATGACGTTGAGCGATCCACCCGGCTTGCCCGCGAGCATTTCGTTAGCGCCATATTCGAGACCGCTGCGCCCGACCATTTCATTAGGATGGACGGCCCCGGTTTCATCGTCTTCCACGTCTTCTGCGGAGGCCGGGCTGACCCACCCGGTGATATGGGCGGTGAGGGCACCCTGGGGATAATAGCGAGTGACGGCCGGACGAACCACGGCGCCTGGGATTTTCTGGATCTGGTTGATCAGGTCCGCCTCGGGTTCACCCGGAATGTCCTTGACCGGGATGAACCATGTTGGATCGAAATCGCCGTCGATGATCGAGGCAATATCGGCTGCGGACATCCCGACGATCGGGCTGAGGGCGGCGAGCATCGCATCCTGATCGACGACTTCAGCCGGTATAACCCCGATCCTGGCAACCTCGGTGTCCTCGGCCAGTACTTCGCCATCGCGGTCGAGGATGCTGCCGCGTTGCGGGATCTCGCCCTGGAAGTCGATGCAATCTGCCGGCCCGAGCTGGCGAAAAATGAGTGAGGGCGTCCAGGCGACCTTCCAGGTATCGTCCTGTTTGACGAGGGGAATCACATTGCGCTCGGTAATCGCGCCGACGAGGTTCGATTCGAGGGTGATGTCCACCGTCACCTGGCCGTTGAGGGCGGGCTCACCCACGATCTCACTGGAAACCGCGGT
Organism: uncultured Chloroflexia bacterium; assembly: GCA_963763125.1. Lineage (GTDB taxonomy): Bacteria > Chloroflexota > Chloroflexia > Thermomicrobiales > UBA6265 > JACCYX01. The sequence goes on along the minus strand of CAVXMV010000005.1, from coordinate 1,636,807 downwards.
CAACCCGGCCTCCTCGGCAATCTGCGCGTAGCGCGTGGCGAAGGCGTCGCGGCTGGTGGAGGCCTGGACCTCCTTGGTCGAGAGGTCGTACATCGCGCTGTAATCGCCGGTCGCCCACAGTGCCAGCCAGTTTTCGGCAATCCGGAGCGGAGCCTGTGTGTCGACCGCAGTTGGTGTGGGCGCTTCCGTCGGTTCGGCGGTGGGTTCCACTGTTGGCGTCGGCGCTTCGACTGCCTGGCCGCCATCGCTGCCGTCCGGGGTGACGCGTTGGGCGATCTGGCTGAGTGCGGACTGGTCGCTGTCGAGCCGATCGGCGACGAGGAGACCGCTCGTGGCGAAAACCGCGATGAGCAGGATCACGGCGAACACCCATGGCCATCGAGGCCGGGCGGTGTGTGGCTGGGCATATGGGGAACCGTAGCTGTTTCCGTAACGGGACACGCGTGAGCATCCTTGAGGAGGGTGGGGCGTGGCGTTCGGTCAGGTGCCTGGAAGAGCAGAAACGCCATGCCATTGTGAACGTACATGCTAGCACGGGGAAGTGGGGCACAGCGATCCATCCCTGATCGCGGGCCGTCCATCACTTCCATAAACGGCTGCATACGGAAATCGGTTTCAAGCGATGCCGAATGCTGAGAAGACGCGATCGGGCGAATACACGCGATTGCGTAGAGGCTGACACCTCAATTGAAACACATTGCGCACCTGGGCGCAGGGGAGGGCCTGGCAGCGTAGCGGGTCAACCGGGAACGACGCCTCGCCCGGTAGTGGCCGTCCTGCCCCGCTGGATGTGGCGGCCATTCCTATCGTCCGCCCAATTGGGATTCATATCGGTCACCGTACAGGAGGACACGCGTGTCCTCCCCGATCCCGGGAACGCCTCGCGGCGCACATTTCCGCGCCCATTGCGTTCGATTAACCGGTAACGTGGGCTGGGTACCCCACCATTGTCGCGTCATATCGCTCGGTTGAGGGTTTTTGCAGACTTTTTGCGGGTTATTGCGGTCCCGTTCCGCAAAAACTCCGACCCCAAAAACCACGTCGCATCAACCATTTTCACGGCCGACCAGACTTTTTGTATTTTTGCACCCCAAAATAACCACGTCGCGTTTTCGACTTGATCTCCCATTCACCCGCATCTCAATTATGTCCCGCAGGTGCGATGAGATTGTCCGTGATGTAATCCCAGACGAAGCTGTAGCCGAGCCCCGGTGTGGTCGGCAGGTGAACGAAGCCCTCGTCATCCATGGGATCAAGCGCCGCTTCGAGGTATGCAGCTTCGCCTCGTAGTCCACCCCGGGCGCCAGCAAGCCCCGTTCGTAGTACTCGCAGGTGTCTTCCGAGGACGAGCCGAGGACGTGCAGGTTGCCGATTCCACTCATGTGGATTTCGCATTTGACCCCGTACGCCTCGCAGACATTGACCGTCTTCTTGACGGCGGTGATCCCACCCCGCAGCACATCGATCCGGCTGATGTCGGCAGCCCCCCGCTTCACCCAGTCGGCCCGGGTGAAGACATGCCCCGCGAGAATCTCGGGTGAGCAGATGGGAATGGTCAACTCGTCGCTCAGCCGCTGGTACGCATCGACCCGCTCTTCCGGCATCGGGTGCTCGTACCAGTAGTAGTTCCGCTTTTCGAGTTCGCGGCCAACCCGGAGCGCCTCCTCCACGGTGTGATAGGTACCCCAGGGGTCGTACATGAGGACCATCTCGTCCCCGACGGCATCCGCCACCGCATGGATCAGCTCGATATCGTGCTTGATGTGGGAGGGCCGGCCCGGGGCTGGCTGATTGGTATCCGGGTTCCAGAAGTAGTACGGGTGGATTTTGTACGCCTGGTATCCCCGCTCCCGACAGGCGATTGCGTGATCCACATAGTTCTGGATCGAGCCCATGTTGGGATAGGTGCTCGCATAGGCCTTGACCTTGTCGCGATAGCCTCCGAGCATCTGGTAAACCGGCATCCCGGCATGGTTTCCGGCGAGATCCCACAACGCCATGTCGATCACGCCCATCACGTTCTCGGGCGTTTTGGAAACCCACATCCAGTGCCAGAATTTCTCGCGGTCGAACGGGTTCTGGCCGACCAGCATATCCCTGATCCTGGTCAGGATGAACTCGCAACTGGCCGATCCCATGCCGTCCTGGTCGCCGTGCCCCTGTCCGCCAAGATAGCGCCCGACCACGCCTTCGTCGGTCTCGATCGTGGTCAGGGTCTGGATGATCTCCGTCTTTGGCAACGGTGTGGCGTTCTGGTAGCGATCGACATGGGTCCGGAATGAAGTAATCGTGATGTCCGTGATTTTCATGCGGTGATGACTCCGTTGGTCGTGCTATCGGCTACGCATTCCATCCAAGCTGGGCGAATGCTTCCTCCAGTTCCTCACGGGTGATTGGGTCCAGCTCGTCGATCGGCGGGCGAACGTAGGCGCTCCGGATCACGCCCTGTCGCTGCAGGGCCAGCTTGTGAACGATATGCGCTCCTCCCAGGGTGCCAACGCTGATGTTCAGGAGTGGCATGATCCGTTGATCGAAGACCGTTTTGGCCGTGGCGATATCACCGGCGTGCCACAGATCCCACACTTCGACAAATGCCCTGGAACTGGTTGGGAACGGCATCGTCCCCACTGAACCGCGCCGCAGCTCCTGCAGGAATTGCCCGCCACCGGCGCCACCGAAGATGTGCATCCTTTCGCCAGCCGCCTGCACCGCGTTGTAGACCTGATTGGCGGGAGGCGTGCTTTCCACCTTGGCGTAGGTAGCATTCGCGCACGATTCGCCGATGGCGAGGATGAGCGAGGCCGGCACAGGAGTCGCGTTGGTGTCCTGGATCACGATGGGAATGTCTATTGCGTCGGAGATCGCCCTGAAATAACTCACTACCTCCCGGGCAGAAAACCCGGGGCCTGGGGGCGTACACATCACGCCGTTCGCCCCGAGATCCCGGGCCCGCTTGCTGTAGAACACCGCGAGGTCGGTGGCCGCCGCACCGGTGTTCACGACAACCGGCACCCGATCGCGCGTCTGGTCAACCACGATCGTCGTGACCTGATCGCGCTCGGCTTCGGTGAGCTTGAATACTTCGCTGCCCAGGGCAATCCCGAGACCGTGGACACCGGCGTCGATCGCGAAATCGACCTCGTTCCGAAGGCTGGATTCGTCGATCACCCCCTCCTCATCGAAGGGTGTCAAAAGTATGGGGACAATTCCGAAAAGCGAACCTGGCGGCGAAGGCATTGGGTACTCCTGTAAGACCTCAAAACATGCCCCAAGGCGGGTGGGCCTGATTGTTCCTGGATCGGGGTTTGGGGTGAGGGAGATCTGAATTGGTTGATGCATTCGGTTTTCCAGCTCGCCGGATCGTATCAGCGCCGCAGATGGGGGTCAACAGCGTGGCCTCAGTGCTCTACACTGCCCTCAATACCGCTGGGACCGGGTTCGTACCGACGGATGTGCGACAGGTCAAGCGTTATATGGAGGAAATCGGCAATGCGATCTGCGGTATGGCTTGGCCCGAATGATATCCAGGTGTCGGAAGAGGCCGTCCCCAGCCCCGCCAGCGGCGAGGTGCTGCTCAAGGTTGAGGCAGTGGGGATCTGTGGGTCGGAGCTGTCGGGATACCTTGGCCACAACAGTCTTCGGGTGCCGCCCCTGGTGATGGGCCATGAGTTCAGCGCCACGGTCGTCGACTGCGCGGCGGATGTCACGGGTTTCGCACCCGGGGATCGTGTGACGGTGAATCCGATGATTCCCGATCTCGACTGCGTGATGTGCCGGTCTGGATTCGAGAACCTGTGCCTCAACCGCACGTTGATTGGCGCGCATCGGCCGGGGGCGTTTGCGGAGTTCGTCGCCGTCCCGGCCCTGGCCTGCTATCACCTGCCGGATTCGATCGACGATATCACCGGCACGCTCGTAGAGCCGACCGCCTGTGCGCTGCGAGCGGTTGAGCTGGCGCGGGTCTCGCCGGGAAGCAGTGTCCTCATCCTCGGCGCCGGGCCGATCGGACTGCTCTCGCTGCTGGTCGCCAGGGCGGCCGGAGCGAGCCAGATCATGATCTCCGACCTTGCCCAGCACCGGCTTGACCTCGCCTTGCAATGGGGGGCGACTCATGCGATCAATCCGGCCCAGGATGATGTCGCCAAGGTCGTCCGGGAAGCCACCGGCGAGTTGGGGTGCGATGCCGTGATCGACGCCGTCGGCCTGCCGGTAACGCGCAATGCGGCGATCCAGGCAGTTCGCCCCGGGGGCCGGGTGGTCTTCATCGGGCTGCACGAGGACGAGACACGCCTGCCCGGCAACTACATCATTCGCTCCGAAATCGAGATCAAAGGGGCGTTCTGCTATACGCAGGCAAACTTTACCGCCTCGATTCGGCTGATCTCATCGGGGTTTCTGCCGGACAGCGCATCATGGGTCGATGTTCGATCGCTGGAAGAGACCAATTCCTCGTTCGCCCAATTGATCGATGACCCGTCGTCGGCGATCAAGATCGTACTGCGGCCGTAAGGCGGCACTCCAGCCAGCAGTTCCGGGAACGCCGATCAGAAAAGCGACAAACTAAAACAAGCCCGACCACATGGTCGGGCTTGTTCCGGGATTGGGAGTGGGAAGCAGTATGGTGCTTCACCGCTTTATGGGAAGAGTCGAGAATCGACAGGGGAATCGATCCTCTTGTCATTATTTACGCTTCCGATACGCTATCGGTTTCATGATCCGTGGAAATCGCCTAGGCGTTGGCTTCGACTTCGATCGCGATCTTGACCTGCTCGCCAACGAGCACTCCACCGGTCTCGAGGGCGGCATTGTAGTTGAGCCCGAAGTCCGTGCGGTTGATTTTGGTGGAAGCGGTGTAACTCAGCACCTGCTGGCCCCACGGATTGGCGCCCTGGCCATTGAGTTCGGCATCCAGCACAACCTGGTTAGTCACGCCACGAATCGTGAGATCGCCGGTCACCTTGAGATCGTCGCCCTTGGCTTCGACGCTGGTGCTCTTGAAGGTCAGGGTCGGGAAGTTCTCCGCATCGAAGAAATCCGCAGAGCGGAGGTGCGCATCGCGCTTCTCTTCACTCGTGTGGACACTGGCGGCGCCGATTTCGATATCGACGCTCGAGTTCTCGATGTTCTCGTTGTCGAACTGTGATCGTGCCCTTCACATCCGAGAACCGGCCCTTGGCTGTCGCGAACACCAGGTGCTTGACGGAGAATTCGACGGAACTGTGGGCAGTGTCGATTGCCCAAACGGTGGTCTTGGTAGCGGTATCGGTCATGGTGTTGGCTCCTTTATACGAATCGAAACGCCGCGCTGCGGCGTTTCGGCTGGCTACTCCCCGACCCCCGGCGAGTGCCATCAACTAATATCTTGATAGCAACTATAAACAAGTAAGTGTGTGCCTGTCAAGGGTTTTCGGAAAATTGAGTTTATATCTAAACTTTCGAGATAGGAAAGGCGCCGGGCCCGTTTTCCTGACCTCATTCCCGAGTGGAAGGCAGGAAAACACATGCGCTGTACGGGAGAAGGGGAGGAGCCGGTAGTTACATCGGAATGCGGAATGATTGTTTGCGGGGAACTTGTACGGTTGCGGCAGCGCAGCGATGCGTGCTCCGCCCGCCTCGATTGGCCACCACAAACCTGGCTACTATCGCAACCGATCCATGTAGGGCTGCATCCAGCGTGACGACTCCGCTCAGGGCAGACTCTGGCGCCTGCGCGCAGCACAGCGCGGAGTCTGCCCGTATCGATTGACCGCCACGAGGGCGGTCACCACAAGACATGGTTTCAGGAAAGGTGCCAGGTATCCAGCGTGGAAGCCCGGCGGCCCTACTCGTCGTCCTGGCGATCTCCGGCCAGGGCATCCAGCGAGCGGCGCGCGCGCTGCAGCGAAGATGATTCCCCGGGCGAGGATTCATCGACATAGCCAATCCCCACCGCCGCCCAGACATGGAGATGCGGCGGAACTCCGAGAATGGCTTGCGCCTGCTTCTGGGCATCGCCCGATCCAAACCACCCAGTCGCGCTTCCCAATCCATGGCGGCTGGCAGCGAGCATGATTCTGTCCGCCACACGCCCTTCGTCGTTCGCCTTGCTGGGGGTGGAGTCGCCATCGACCACGATCACGATTGCCACCGCCACGGTGGCCAGCACACTGGTGAAGGATCCGACCTCCGACAGCGCGTGTTTGGTGACAAGATCGTCGACCACCATGAACTGGCGGGACAATCCAGACTCGCGGTCCCCGGTTGAGCGGGCAACCTCAACCAGCTCGGCGATGATCTCCTGCGGGACTGGCTTGTCGAGGAATCGACGAGATTGCCGCAGCGATTGCAGGTACGCGCCGCGATCGTTGGTGTGCCCGGTGTTGGCCATGACGGTGGTGCCTCGTGGCCCCTCAACTGTGGTGTGGAACCCTCATTCCGATTGTTGGAGCCTTGCCCCGAAGTTTACCCGACGCGGCACACCATTTGGTCACCAATCGTCCGGACAACGGGGCCAGGCCATGATCGTTCGAGCCTACCTCGTTTCGTGGGTTCGCGCGCCGTAGCGACCGTAGCTAACGATCTCATCGAGTGGCTTGCGGCCACCCTGCAGCGATGCGGACCGCTGCGGGGCCGTCTCATCGACATAGCCGACGCCAACCGCCGACCACACATGGCGGTCAGCTGGAATGCCCAGCATCTGCCGTACCTTGGCCTGGGATTCATCGCCGCTGAACCAGCCAGTGCCGCTGCCGAGACCAAGGTGACGAGCGGCGAGCATGATCCGCTCGGAAACACGTCCCTCGTCGTAGGCCTCGCTGCGCGGCGCCTTGCCATCGAGCACGATCACGATGGCGACGGCGACATGCGCGAGGAACTGGGTAAACATCCCCGCTTCGGAGAGTTCCTGTTTGATGGCAGGATCATCGACCACGATGAACTCCCAGGGCTGGGTGTTCTTGGCGCTGCCGGTCCAGCGGGCGACCTCGAGCAGGTCGTCGATGGTCTCCTGGGGAACCGGTGTGTCGAGAAAGGCTCGCGATTGGCGGAGTGTTTTCAAAAAGACGATGTAGTCGTTTGCTGGCGTGGCGCTGGCCATGATGCTGATACCTCTGCACATTGATTCGTGTGAATGGCCGTCTCGGCCATTGGCTCCCCACGTTACCCGGCGGCGATGTGGCCCAATGGCGAATTGGCGCCCGGAAATACAGGCGCCAGGCAGCCCCACTGGACGCAGCCTCTTACGGGTTGGTGACACCAACGTTACGGGAAACCGCTTAGGCTAGGCGTTGCCGTCGAGCTTTCCGTAGCTGACGATTTTCCTGAGCGGGTGGCGACCGGCCTGGGCCGGATTCGGGCGGTGATCCTTAAACTGGCTGGGGTAACCGAGCACAACCACCGAGCGCGCCGTGCGATCGGCCGGGATGCCGAGGATTTCCTTGCCACGGGCCTGCTGGTCGTCGTCGCCGAACCAGGCTGTGCCGCCACCGAGCCCGAGCAGGCGGGCCGCAACCAGCAGGCGCTCCGTGACCCGGCCTTCATCGTACGCCTCGCTGACCGTGCTCTTGCCATTGAGCACGATCGCGATGGCGAGCGGTGCATCAGCAACCCAGTTGATGGGCGTCCGAATCTGACTGATGTCCTTGAGCTGGGCCTTGTCCGTGACGACCACGAAGTGCCAGGGCTGGGTATTGCGGGAACTGCCGGTCCACTGGGCGATCTCGAGTAGGGAATTCAGGGTGTCGTCGGTAACTGGCCGGTCTTCATACTTCCGGGCCTGGCGAACCTTCTTCATCTGTTCGACGGCTTCGGGATACGTGGTGCGTGAGGTCATGGTTGCCCTCCTGGGCTCAGTACCGTCCGCCCCCGCTCGATGGAGCGCGGTTGCGTCCGGACGGCTCGACTGGTTCATGACTTTACATTGTATAGCAGGAGGGGGTTGAGGCAAGTAGTGTCGTCCTCGCCAGATCGAATCGCATCACAAGCAAATCGGGAGAGATCCGCAACCTTGCACCTTCTGTGCAAGAAAGCGTCAATGAATCACATTCACCTCCAGGAATCCACATGAGTCCCGATCTCCGCTGGTAGTGGCCGCGCTTGTGACGGCCAACCTGGGCGAATGACACCTGCACAACATTCGATTTAGCGTGATCGATCAATTTGGAGTGCGATGGTCACCCGGCCCAACACCGTCCGCCGAGAGCGCAACGTCATGGTGGCCGAATGTACTCGACATGGAACAAAATGGCGCGTAGTGTCGTCTCATACAGGAATCCCAGGTTCCAGGGTTCGCGACACTCCGGGATAGCCCGTTTATTCGTTTGGGCCAAATCCGGCGCTCGCCGATTGGGCAGCAACCGATCGGCCGGGACGAATCGGACGTGCCGCGTAGCTGTCCGGTCCGCCCTGGTGCTCATGACCCATTCGGTACCCCGGGGCTCCGGTGCCCACTGTATTGGTAATCCCCTGGCGCGAGGCATACCGCCTCATGCCGGGATCGCGCTAACGAGACGAGAGAGATGACTGCCCAAACATCGTTCCTTCGAATTGCCCCTGATCGGCGACGCACCCTGGCAACACGTGTGATCGCGATCCTGATGCTGGCGTCGCTGCTGCAGCCACTGCTCGGTTCGTCCGCAGCGGCCCAGGGGGCCACATCGGGTTTGCCGGAGAACGTGCTTCAGGCGTCCGTCCGGATCATGACCAATATCCAGGTCACGCCGGATGATGAGGATATTGAACCGTTCCTCTGCATGCTGGACGAGGAAACGGTGCTCGATGTCTCCGTTGGCAGTGGCACGATCATCTCCGAGGATGGATATATCCTGACCAATCACCATGTCGTCGACGATGGCCGAATGCCAAGGGAATTCCGCAACTATTGCGAGGATCAGGCGCCGCGCGGCAAGGGCACCGCAGAGTTCACGAAAACGGTCTGGACGCCGGACGAAAAGGGTAATCCCGGCGAGGCGTACCGTTCCGAACTGATCGAGGACTCCTCGTTGCTGGAGGATTTGGCGGTTATCAAGATTACGGAACATTTGGACGGTTCCCGCGTCAGCACTCGCCGCAACCCGTTCCCGTTCGTAGAGTTCGGCGATTCGGACGCGCTCCGGGAACCGGAAAAGATCATCCTGATCGGGTATCCGGCCAACGCCGGCATCAGCCGCCGCGTCAGCGAAGGCATCTTCAGTGGCTGGGGAGACAACGGCTTCGGCGTGCCCTGGATCTACACCGACGCCACGATTTCCGGCGGCAACAGTGGCGGCACCGCCGTCAACAGCCAGGGGCTGTTCGTCGGTATCCCGACCCAGGCCACCATTTCCGATTGCCGCCCCGGAGACACCAATAACGATGGCGTGATCGACACCAACGACCAGGGCTGCATCGGTCTTGGTGGCAACTACGGCATCCTGATTCCAAGCAATCTCGCCCGCGCCTTCGCGGAAGCGGCAACCGGCGAAACATTCCCGGTGGTGGCGACTGCGGATTCGGGAACGCCGGACGATCCGACCCAAACCCCGGACGAAACACCGGATCCGGGCAACGCGGATGGTCCTCCGGTTGGAGAGATTACCTTCACCGCGTACGACGAGGCCGGCGACACCCTGGATTCGTACGAAAACGTGCACCTGCTTGAAGCATGCTTCGAGAACCTCACGATCCAGGATGGCCAGGAAGGAACCTCGACCTGGTACCTCAACGACGAGGTGTACCTGATCACTGAGTTTGTTTGGGACGATGCCTGGAACCCGATCGCCTGCGCCACGCTCGAGATCAAGGAAGATGAGGAAATTCCATTCCTCGATCCGGGTACCTATCGCGTGGAAGTGGAGACCGGGGGCAAGATGGTTGCCAGCGAGGACATCGACGTCGCCCTTGCCACCAATGTCGACAGCGTGAGCTTCCGGGGCAAGGACGCGGACGGAGCGGAACTCCTGCCCTCGGACGACAATGTGATCACCGGCGAGGTCGTAACCCTGTATGCAGACATCGCGTTCACGGACATGACCGAGGGTAGCATCTGGCAGGCCGAATGGTATCTGGAAGGCGATCTTGTGTTCGCCTCCGATCCTGAGGCGTGGGGCTCGGAAGCAAGCGATACCGAAACCGCGCGAATGCGCAACACGGATCGCGGCCCGCTGGAACCTGGCACCTACGAGGTCGTGATCTCGATCGACGGCGTCGTCAGCGATCAGGCCACGATCGTGATCGAAGACTGACCGGGTCTGCCGGATTCCGGCGAAGCATCAACGGGGCATGGACCGAATTGTCCATGCCCTGGTGCATTGTCCGGACTTTTTTCGCTGCGCTCAGTACTCTGTCTATGACTCATTGTCCCTATTTGAGCCCTTTTCAGGTCGTCACTCTGAGCGCCAGCGAAGAGTCCCCGGCGCGGCGCGGCGTTAGCACTCGACGGCGAAACCGGCGCTGGTGGTTGCCCAATACACGTCCGCTGACGCGGACCGGCTTCGCCTCAGCATGACGATTTGGGAGAAGTTTCCCGATACGCTGGGCACTCTACTCAGGGAACGAGAAGACGATTTCCCCATCGTTCCATTCGGGTGGGCCGTCCAGCAGTTCCACGTACTGCTCGTAGCGGGCGTTCTGCTCCGGGCTCTCTGCGTTCGCGCGGTAGGCTTCCTTGCTCTCGAAGCCAACGACGAGCATGTACTCCCTGGGGTTGTTATCCAACCGGTACGTGTGCTGGAAAACGAAACCCGGTATCTCGGGCGCCTGCTCGCCGATCATCTTTGCGAGTTCCTCTTCCTTGCCTGGCTTGATCCGCATTTTGGCGACTGTTCCGTACATGCCGTTCCTCCATTTCGTTCGCTATCGCGAACACCTATACGAACAACCGTCCAAACTCAGGCCGTTGGCCTGATATTCAGGTTCATCCGAAACAGGTTTTCGGGGTCGAATTGGGTTTTCAGCGCAACCAGGCGGTCGTAGTTCGGACCATAGGCTGCTCGCAGCATGGCCTCCTTCTCCTCCCCGAATCCGGGGAAGTTGAGGTAGAGCCCACCACGGGAAAACGGCTGCATCGCAGCCAGCGATTCGCGAGCCCAGGCGATATTGCGCTCGTTGTCGGCAGGATCCGTCCACGTCGATTCGGAGGCGAAGAGATAGGGGGCATCGCGCCGGCCAAATGACGTTTCCTCTACGCCAACCCTGCTGATCGCGCCGCCGAGGTGCCAGATCCCCATATCGGTCATTGACGATGGCCGGCTGGCGGCGTATTCCAGGAGGGTATCGATCGCGGCATCGCTCAGATCGTCGACATAGGTCGATTTCCAGTAGTAGAGCCTGCCCACCGGAAAGAAGGGATCGAACGCGGTCTGGAGGATGGTGTACGGCATCGGGCCACTGAGGTCCATCACCGGCTCGGCCAGATGCCGGAGGGGTTCCGTCACCCTGGCGCCTTCCTCAACCGGCCCAACGTAGACAGCGGCCAGAATCACCACCGGTCGATTCCAGAGTTCCTCCGGAAAGTGTTCGAACTCGGGCACACTCCACAGCACGGCAATCGAATTGACCTCATCGGGCGCATTCTTCGTGAAATCGCGCCAGCCCCGCAATACCTTTGGGCCGTCTTCCAGTGCATAGAGGGGTGCACAGAGCGCCAACTCGGGACCGACCGGGTGAAGCCGGAACTCCATCGAAGTCACCACCCCGAAGTTGCTGCCGGCGCCACGGATCGCCCAGAATAGATCCGGGTTCTCGTCTGCGCTGGCCCGTCGCACCTGGCCATCGGCAGTCACGACATCTACAGAAAGCAGGTTGTCGAGGCTGAGTCCATACTTCCGGCGCAGGTGACCGAGACCGCCGTGCAGGGTAAGACCGCCGATGCCTGTGCTGGAGACAACGCCACCGGGAGTCGCGAGCCCAAAGAGCTGGGTCTCCCGGTCCATATCTCCCCAGGTCGCCCCGCCCTCGGCCCGCACGGTGCGGGCCGAGGGATCGACATGCACCGCCCGCATTGAGGAGAGATCGATCACCAGCCCACCATCGTTGACCGCATTGCCGGCCACATTGTGGCCACCGCCACGGATCGACAGCAGCAACCCGTGATCCCGGGCGAAGTTGACCGCATGCACGACATCGGCAACACCCTCGCAATGGGCGATCAGCGCCGGGCGCCGATCAATCAGCCCGTTGCGCACCTTTCGGGCGTCGTCGTAGCCGGCATCGCCCGGCCGATCGACCATGCCCCGCTCACTGGCGATGAATTCGTCGATCTGCGTGGCATCCAGAATCGATACCGACGCTGCGTCTGTTACCATGGCTCATCACTCCTTGTTCGACACGCGACACCGCCGGGGAACGTAGCCGGTGTCGTCGCTCCGGATAACCATCACATCACCTATAAGTACTGTGTCGCATGTACTCGATTTGTTTCAGATTTCACCGCGATTCAATCCATCGTGAAATGAACGGCGATGACCGACAGTTCGCCATCCGTGAGCCAGGTCGCATCGGGACCAGAACGCACCGAAGAGCTGCGGCTCGTCGCTGCGCTCCAGCGCGGTGATGAGGCGGCCTTCGAATCGCTCGTCGAGCGCTTCCACCTGTCCCTCCTGCGGTTGGCGACGGCCTATGTCTCCGACAGGATGGTTGCCGAGGAGGTGGTGCAGGAAACCTGGCTGGCGCTGGTACGGGGCATCGATCGGTTCGAGGGTCGATCATCGCTCAAGACCTGGCTTTTCCGGGTGCTGACCTATCAGGCGCGGCGCCGGGCAGCGCATGAAGATCGGATCGTCTCGTTTTCGGATATGGAATCGCCGGTTGTCGCCGCGGAGCGATTTCGCGCGGACGGTCACTGGGCCGAGGGGCTGCCGGCCTGGGATGACACCCCCGAGGAGCAGCTTCTTTCCCGCGAGACACGTGCGCTCGTCGAGTCGCTGATCGCGCAGCTGTCACCTCGTCAGCGAACCGTTATTGTCTTGCGGGACATAGAGGGACTGAGCGCGGCCGAGAGTTGCGAGATACTGGCTCTTACCGACAGTACAGAACGGGTGCTGCTTCACCGTGCGCGATCGCGTGTGCGCCTGGGACTGGAGCAGTACCTGCGAGGGACCGAACAGGCATCATGACCAACAACCTCACCTGCAAATCGTTCATCGAGCTTGTGACTGCCTACCTTGAAGGTGAGCTTCCCGAGGCTGAGCAACGCAGGTTCGAAGCTCACCTGGAGGATTGTCCGTACTGCACCACATACCTGGAGCAGATGCGACAGACGATTCGAATGGTCGGCCAGCTCTCCGAAGCATCGCTTGGGCCGGAGGTGAAGGCCGACATGCTTCACCGCTTCCGGGACTGGACCCGCAGATAATCGAGCCAACCGCGACACGCCGAATGGCGCGCAGTTCAGTGATCGGCTGCCCTCAGATCTCATTCGGTAGTGGCCGTCCCTTGTGGCGGCCAATTTTGCACGGGCGGCAGAAATGAGACAGTCGGTAACTGATGGTGCATTCATGTCTTTGGCACAGGCCCGACGACTTGTTCCCCAACCGTCATCCTGACGCGAAGCGGCAGCGGAGCGAGAGAATCCCCGTGCGCAGCGCAGCGAGAGCACTCGACGGCGAAGCCGGCGCCTGGTACCGGGTACACCAACGTCCGCGGACGCGGACCGGCGTCGCCGGGGGATGTTGCCCCGCTGGATCGCTGCGCTCACCATGACGGCTTGGGGAAGGTCAATCAGGGTTGGACTCGCTACTCAGAGTGACGGTTGAAGGGGAGCATGGGCACGGAAGGCATCAGCGTGCCGTTCGCCCTTGCTTATGGCTTATGAAGGTACGCCGCCAGGTATCGCCCTGTCGGCGTACCGCGCCACGGCATCGAGATCGATCGTGACGCCAAGCCCCGGCCGATCGGGAATCGCGAGCATGCCGTCCGCATCGAGCGACCAGCCACCAATGACGATCTCATCGATGTACGGTGCGCCGACAAGGTACTCGACGAGATCGGTGTCCACAAATGCGGAAGCCAGGTGGAGATCGGCCGCGAGACCGAGCGCCGTGTTCCAGCCGTGCGGTATGAAGCGGATACCATGATCCTGCGCCACCCAGCCGATTCGCCGCTCCTCGCTGATACCGCCCACCTTCGTCACGTCCGGTTGGACGATATCGAACGCCCCGGCCTCCAGCCATGGCTGGAAAGCCTGACGGCGGGTCAGCGTTTCGCCCCCGGAAATCGGCAGCGCAGCGTCCCGGCGGAGGGCGACGTAGTCATCCAGGGCATCCGGCGCGAGCGGTTCCTCGAACCAGGCGATTTCGTAGGTGGCGAGCATCGCAGCCGTGCGCTTCGCCCATTTCAGGCCGTTGGTCCAGTACGCATCGCTGCCGCCAGCATCGACCATCAACCGCACGTCCGGTCCCACGGCATCCCGTGCGGCACGCACGATTGTCTCGTCCATCGCATGACTGACGCGACCGAACGGTCCCCAGCCCATCTTGATCGCGCGGAACCCCTGTCCAATCACCTCATCCAAATGCTCGACCAGGCGCTCCGGTTCGTCCATCAGGATCGAGGCATAGGGCTGCACGCGCTCCCGGTAGCGACCGCCCAGCAACCGGCCAACCGGCTGGCCCGTCGCTTGCCCGAGAATGTCCCACAGCGCGATATCGATGCCGCTGATCGTGTGCGTGATCGCGCCGCCACGTCCCTGCCAGAAGGTGTGTTGATGGAGTTTCTCGCTGACACGTTCCGGTTCGAGGGCGTTTTCGCCGATCAGGAGCGGCCTCAGCACCTCCAGCGAGGCCCGGACCAGATCGCCGCTGGTGAACACGCTGCCCCAACCGGTCAGACCGTCCTCGGTAATCACCGCGACCAGGGTGTGGACGCAAATGTCCGCGCTAAGCTCGTTACTCCAGCCGCCTTCGGGCGTTCCGCCAACCAACCCGATGGCATGTACGTTATCGATTTTCACCAGTGCATCCTGTTCCCATGGGAAGATAGGGCAGGCTTGGTCCGAAGCCCTAACCCAAATGATCTATCCACATACCATCGTTCCACATCCTTGTCCAACCTTTTCAGGCGCTGACGTCAAGCTTAAACAGTCAAGGTCGCTTTGACTCAGTGGGGGATTGTGCACTGCTCTGATTCTATTGATTCGGGTCGTGAAAAGCACAACGCAGATGTGGGTCATGACCAAGGGAGGTCCGCAAGATTCGACTATCAGCACGGCGATGTTCCTCTATGTCCAGGGATTCCAGTTCCTCAATATGGGGTATGCATCCGCAGTCGCGTGGATGCTCTTCCTGATGATCTTCACCGTGACGGTGATCAACTGGGGCATTCGCAAGCGCTGGGTCTATGAAAATTGACCCGGCGCGCCAAAAATGAGTTGAGGTTTGTGGAGAACCATCGCCAAGTGAGGGACACAGGAATGCAATCCGTTTTGTTTACCAAGCTCTATCTGGGACAGTCTCTTGAATTCATCGCGACCACTGCGCGGGACCTCGGATTCGACGGCATCGACCTGCTGATCCGCTCCGGACACCAAGTGGAGCCGGCCTCCCCGGAGCTGATTTCCGGGGCCGTCCAGCGGTTGAAGGCGGAAGGCCTGAGCGTTCCGATGGCCACGACCGATGTGACCAGCCCGCAGCGTGACCAGCCCGAGCGGCTGTTTGCGACCTGCGCGGAACTGGGTATCGGGATCCTCCGCCTCGGCTATTGGGGATATGACCCCGTCATCGGCTACGTCGCCTGTCTCGATGCCGCCCGGCGCGATCTCGATGGACTCGCGGCGCTGGCCGAAAAGACTGGCGTCAAACTCGCAATCCAGCTGCATGGTGACACGATCCACGGTTCCGGGGTGCAGACAGCTGCCCTGTTGCAGGGGGTCAATCCGGCCCTCGTCGGCGCTTATCCCGATCCCGGCAACCAGGTTGTTCAGGACGGCCGTGAGGACTGGCGCCTGACCTTCGACGTACTTCGCCCGTGGCTCTGCTGCGTCGGAGTCAAGAATGGAGGCTGGTTCCCCGGCGAACTTGCGCCGAGCGGCCAACGCCACTGGCGATCGGACTGGTTCGGACTGGCCGATGGCATGGTCCCGTGGGATGACATCGTGGCGTATCTCGTCAGCACCGGGTATGCCGGACCACTCACCTTCCATAGTCACTATGAAGTGCCACTCCCCCAGGTGCTCGAGCAAACTGGCCTGGACCTGAACTTCATTCGACGCCAGATCGCCGCCAACGAGTCTGCCGAACTGGAACGCTCCGCGTTAGCGGTGAACTGAGGCAATCGACATGGATTTTGGACAACGCGGAAAAACAGTCATCGTTACCGGCGGCGCGTCCGGCATCGGACGCGGCATCGCCGAGGCCTTTGGGAGGGCGGGGGCAAATGTCCTGATCGCCTATTGGCAGAGTGAGCAGGGCGCAACCGAAGCAGTTCAGCTAATCGAACGCGATGGGGGGCAGGCGCTGGCGATCCGGGCAGACCTCACCCAGGAAGCCGACGCCGCCCGGATGATCGAGACCGCGATCTCCCAGTTCGGGCGCGTGGACACGCTCGTCACGAATTCCGGTGGTCTGCTGCAGCGAAGCACCATCGCGAATTGTTCGCTGGCCCTGTGGCAAGAGGCACTGGCGATCAACCTGACCAGCATGTTCCTGTGCTGCCGGGCGGTGCTTCCGGTCATTTCCCGCCCCGGCGGTTCCATCATCACGATCAGCTCGCTCGCCGGTCACGATGGCGGAGGCGCTGGATCGGCACACTACGCGACATCCAAGGGTGGGGTATTGACCTTCACCCGGGCGCTTGCGAAGGAGGTCGGGCCGGAAGGCATCCGTGTGAACAGCGTCGCTCCCGGATTGATCGGCACGCAGTTCCACGATCGATTCAGTACGCCTGAAGGCCGGGAGGCGACGGTAGGACGGACTCCGCTCCGCCGGGAAGGAGTACCCGATGACGTTGCCGGAGCGGTCATGTTCCTGGCCTCCCCCTACGCGTCATTCATCACCGGCGAAACAATCGAAGTCAACGGCGGGCAGGGTGTCTACTAATGGCTGGCGAACGTCACCTGAAGGATTGCGTGGTGCTTCTCGTTGGCGCCAGCAGTGGAATGGGCAAGGCGACCGCGAAAGCGGCAGCGGATGCCGGCGCAACAGTCGTCCTTGCCGCCCGGAACGAAGCGGAGTTGACATCGATTCAGGCGGATATCGAGGGCAATGGGGGTTCGGCCATGAGTGTCGCGACCGATGCCACGGATCGGGCATCGGTCGCGACAACTTGTTGAGCGAGTCGTGGCTGAGTACGGTCGGATCGATATCGTGGTGAACACGGTTGGCACAAATATCCCGCGTCGAACGCTCAGTGAGCTGACCGGTGAGAGCTGGTCGATGATGCTGGATGTCAACCTGACCGCGGCGTTCAACATCACCCAGGCAGTTGTTCCGGTCCTGCGACAGCAACAGGGTGGCCTCATCATCCATGTGTCGTCTTCCGCGGCCAGGGCAGCCGATGGGTCCGGGGTAGCCTACCAGGCAACCAAGGCTGGGGTGGTTGCGCTCGCCCACGGCACGATGGTGGAAGAGCGGCAGCATGGGATCCGGACCACGGTGATTTTTCCGGGGATGACCGATACACCGATGATTTTGAAGCGGCCTGTGCCGACCCCGCCGGATGTCCTGGCCCGGGCGCTGCAACCCGAGGATGTTGCCGCCGCGATCATGTTCGTGATGTCGCTGCCAGCTCGCGCGCACGTCCCCGAATTGCTGCTCTATCCCAGCAACATTTAGAAGGAAGATACTGTGCAAAAGGTTGGTCAGCAGGGTCAGCAACAACGGCAGGGAACAGGCGATCGCACCGTTCGGGTCGCCATGATTGGCGCCGGCGGAATGTCGAACAGGGTGCACTACCCGTCGCTGGCCTCGTTCGCGGATGTCGACATTGTCGCGATCTGCGATCTGGATCTCACCCGGCTCGAAGACACGGCAGTCAAGTACGGCGTGACGGGGCGCTACACCAATTACCGGCAAATGGTTGAGGAGACTCATCCCGATGTCGTTTACGCGATTGGGCCACCTCATTACATGTACGACATTTGGGTTTGGTGCCTGGAGCGCGGCCTGAATCTCTTCGTCGAGAAGCCGCTTGGGGTCACCATTCACCAGGCGCGCGCCCTGGCCTACCTGGCGGAGCAACATGGTTGCATCACGCAGGTTGGGTTCCAGCGGCGATCGTCACCGCTGGGCGTTCAGCTCCGGGATGCCTGCCTTGAGCGAGGACCAATCGTGCACGCGGTCTGTCGCTTCTACAAATACGAAATCACGCCATTCCTGGGCGCCCTCGACCACATCCTGGACGACAGCGTCCACGCTATTGACACCTTGCGCTGGATGTGCGGCGGTGAGGTGGTTGATGTCCAGAGCAGCGTGAAGTCGATTGGCGTACCCGATACCAATTTCGTTTCCGCGATGCTCCAGTTCGACAACGGCTCGACAGGAATGCTGCTCAACAGCTGGTCGAGCGGACGACGCATCTTCTCCATAGAGATGCATGCTCCCGGGATCGCGGTTGAAGCCGACCTCGAAGGGGATGCCAAATTGTATGCCGAGGGTGATACGGCGGGTGTGGAGTACAACGCGTCCGACGTCGCCGGCAGCGACGAGTTCTTCATCTATGGAGGGTTTCAGGCCAAATCCAGGGAGTTTATCGACAGTGTGAAATCGGGTACGTTGCCAGGATCGAACTTCTCCGATGCGGTCAAGACCATGGAAATCGCTGAGTTGATCCACGCGAACGATCTTTTGGCGACGCGATGACGCTCGCCGATGCAGGAGGAGAACCATCATGACCGTTGCAGGCCGACCCGTTCGGATTGTGAGCATCAGTTTTCCGGTTGGCAAGACACGCGAAGAGATCCTGGCGCACGTAGATCAGGAGGGCGCGAAGGGAACCGATCTGATCGCGCTTCCGGAAACGTGGCTCGGCCAATCGGTCGGAACCGAGGAATCGCTCGATGGCCCGACGCTAACAGCGATGGCGGCCCTGGCCCGGAAACACAGCACGTACATTGTTTGCCCAATTGACCGGATGGATGGCGATCGACGGCTCAATTCAGCCGTGCTGTTCGACCGGAACGGTGAGATCGCCGGTATCTACGACAAGATCTATCCGTATTGGGGAGAGTTCAATCTCGATCCGGTTGTCGAGCCTGGAACCGATCCAACCGTGGTGGAAACCGACTTCGGCAAGGTTGGGCTTGCGATCTGTTTCGATGTCAATTTCCCCGGGATGTGGCAATCGATGGCGGATCAGGGCGCCGAGCTGGTCGTCTGGCCAAGCGCCTATTCCGCGGGCAGCGCGCTTCAGGCGCACGCCCTGATGCATCACTATTATGTCGTGACCTCAACCCAGACCGGCGACTGCCAGGTTTTTGACATTACCGGTGAGCGCCTGCTTGATGAACGCGCCGACGGCGTCAGCGTCAGCCGGGCGACGCTGGATCTGGATCGCGCGGTGTACCATCACAATTTCAATCTCGACAAGCGGGACCTGCTGCTGCGCGAGCATGGCGGCGACGTTGTGGAAGAGACCTTTTACCCGCGTGAGCACTGGTTCGTCATGAAGTCGAATCGTGAGGGCGTGAGTGCACGAGACCTTGCCAGGCAATACGGCCTGGAAGAGCTCCGCGACTACAAGGCACGCAGCCAACGGCAGATCGACGACATCCGCGCGAGCCACGCCTGAGCGATAGAGACAGGATTCGCGGACAGGTCGGCACCCTTTTGACGCCGACCTGTCCGCCCCAAATGATCCGTCATTCTGCGGCTAAGCCTAAGAATGACGATGACGATATGGAGTGTGTTGCAAATCAGGATACGTTCGCGCCCTCAAGAACACGTCCCCCTACCAGCGGATGCTCTTGTCCACGGGGAACTCGTGCATGTCGGCCCGCCCTCCGAGGTCTCCCCGGCTGCTAAAGATCCGCCGGAGTCATCGCTTCCCTGACCAGCTGCTCCACCGGCTGCGGGAAGCGCGTTTCGAAGTCCATCACTTTCGCCCACTGCGGCGTGATCGCGATCAGCGCCATCTTCTTGTACAGACCGCGAGTGCCTGCCTCGAATTCGGGCCAATCCTTCGGGCGAAACCCGCTTCCGCGATGCATCGAGGAACGCATCGTGCACGCCGTCGACCACCTCCACGGTTGCGACCCCTCGCACCAGGAGGACGTTGGGTGGCATGCCTTCGGTGTCGATCGTCAACGCCACCTGCGGTCGCTCCTGCAACGCCTTCACCTTCGGGGCATTGTCTGGGGAGCCGACCAGGAATTGCGCGCCATCCCAGTGAAATCCCACCGGAATCACGCGCGGAAAGCCATCGGCGCCGTTGTAGGCGAGTCGCGCCGGGATGATCGAGTTGATCAATCGCTGCGACAAGGGATCATTGATGACATCGAGCACGTGTTGATCGGTCATGCCAGTCCTCCCATGAATCAAAGTCGGACCCACTGCTATTGGGTAACGACCCGAGTCTAGCCCGCAACGCCGGTTGGTGGCTTCTCCCATCCTGCGGATTGGTTCGGATCTGCGCTCTCCAGCAGGCCCATCCTCACCATCGGATGCTCTTGTCCACCGGCAGCTCGTGCATGTCGGAGCGGTCGGCGATTGGCCAGTCGCGCAACTCGTCAACCATCGTCACCAGGTGCGAGACAGCGGCGTCGAAGATCACCGCGCCCTTCTCGGCCGTGGCCGTGGTCGCATCGCCGTGGACGCCAAGCTGCGTCCAGCGCCCCCAGAAATCATTGAAGCGGGCGACGCCGGTGCTGTCCGAGCTGAAGTAGGTGCCCATCACATCGTCGTCGGCCCCAGCCTTGTCCATCTGGACGCGGTCCGCCGCCAGGTGCAGGTAGAGCGACGTCTCGAACTCATCGGCGTGAGCCACGACCGGGGTGTCCTTGACCTTGTTGAATGCCTCGAGCGCAAGCTGGATGTAGGTGACCGCAACGCACAGCGCATTCGTCTCCAGCACGGTGCGACGGGCGACAAGATCGATCAGCGGAGCGTTCGAACCATGCCCGTTCACGATCAGGATCTTCTTGAACCCGTGGTAAGCGACGCTCTTGGTGATGTTGACGCAGAACTCGATGAAGACGTCCGGCTCGATGTGAATCGTGCCCGGAAAGTCGATGTGGTGCATGTTGAGGCCATACGAGATGGGCGGCAGCACAAGCACCCGGTCGGCCGCCCGCTGGCCGACCCCGAGACAGACCGATTCGGCGAGGAAAACATCGACATCGAGCGGCAGGTGACGGCCATGCTGCTCGGTCGAGCCGGTCGGGAGGATGACGACCTGATTATCGGCAATCGCGTCGTTCATCTCGGCCCAGGTCAGCCGGTTGTACCGGTACTCGGATTTTGCCTTCATCGACCACTCCCCTGCATTGCTGCTGAATCACATGGCTGGACATTGGCGAGCATTGTCGCCCGGCCCGGGGCTGCGGTCTACATGGCGGAGCGAATTGCGCGGTGCGGTTGGAGGGGATCATTGAGGGAGGAAAACGGGACGTGGTTTTTTTCGGGTGCAAAAACACAAAAAGTCATTTTCCCGCGTCGTTGCGGGGAAACTTGTTGCGGACTTCTTGCGTTGTTGCGGGGCGATCTCAAGGGTGGACAACAGGATCGACCAGATGGGGGTTGGTGCGGTGTCCTTCCCGGTCGATTCAGGCTCGCTGGCGCTGCCGCCCGGACGCGATTCGGGTGGGACTGGTGACGCAGTCCTGATCAGGCGAACGCGTTGGGCGAGGGTATGTGAGCCAGGGTCCTTGATTCGACAGGGCTCCCTTTGGCCGAAACGGGCGGAGCACGCATCGCTGCGCTGCCGCAAGCCTACACGAATGACAATTGATGGCCGCAGGTCCGTTATCCGCCCGTACGGAAGTCGAGCATCGTTCGCTGCGGCGAATCCAGCGGGGCGAGATATCGCTTCGCTGCCTCTAGTCGGCTGCGCCTCCTGACGGAATGACTATTAAACGGGCGGACACATCCAGCGTCCGCGTTTCCAGCAGGGCCGGAGGGAGGTCCGCAGCCCTACACGAACGTGGTAATGAACAACAGAATCGGTGGACACATCCAACGATTTTGCATGGTTTTTCTGTAAAGCTTGACGTGCTTGAGGCTGCCCCCTACGATTGCATGAGTTATCCAGTTGGGGCCAATTTGATCAGCGACGCAGATTGCGTAGAGGAGGATGTACGTTATGTCCGATCCGCAGGCAGTGCACAGGCTCGCGTGGGAGTTGTCATCGGGACAACTCAACCGTCGCGATTTATTCAAGCGCGCCATGGCGCTTGGCATCTCGGCGTCGGCCCTGGCTGGCATCATGGCCACGAATGTCGTGCCTGCCCTGGCGCAGGATCTCACGGAGCTCCCGCGCGAGCAGACACTTATTGCGGTACGCGGCGGAACGCAAGGCAAGTTCACTGAAGGCGATCTGCTCTGGAATCCGTTCCTGCCCCTTGCCAACCATCAACTCGCGGTGCAGCTCGTGTACGAGCCACTCGCGTTTTACAGCGCCTTTACCGATGAGTTCTCGATGTGGTTGGCCGAGAGCTACGAGTACAGCACGGACTACATGCAGCTGACCGTCAAGACCCGACCCGGTATTACCTGGAGCGACGGCACCCCGTTCACGGCGGAAGATGTTGCCTACACATTCAACAAGCTGGTCGAAGTTGGCTCGATGGTGAAGTTCGGCGCCGATGTCCAACTCTTTCTGGAGGTGGCGGAAGCGACTGACGATGTCACCACAGTGTTTACATTCCTGGAACCGGCGCCGCGGTTCTTCGAGTTCATTTCCTACAAGTTTGACATCGGTGTCTTCATCGTCCCGAAGCACGTCTTCGACGGGCAGGACTGGGCCACCTTCTCGCACTACGATCCAGCCCAGAACTGGCCGGTCACGACAGCCCCATGGAAAGTTGTGTACTCCGCTCCCGAACAGAAGGTTCTTGATCGGCTCGACACGTGGTGGGGTGAGGCGGCCGGGGTCGGCAAGCTGCCTGAGCCATTGCGCTATATCTTCCTGCCGGATCCGGGAGAGCAGGGCCTGGCGGCCGGCGTCATTTCGAATCAGTACGATATCGCCACCGGTTTGCAACCGGCCACTTTCCCGACCGTCTTCGACGGAAACGAAAAGACGACGACCTGGACAGGCCGCGAATCCCCGTTTGGAAATGTCGACTGGTGGCCACACTCGCTGTACCTGAACAACAAGGTTGCCCCATACGACGATCCCAATGTGCGCTGGGCTATGAGCTACTACCTCGATCGCGACCAGATCATCGAGTTCGGGTGGACCGGCGCGAACAGCCCATCGACGCTGTTCGTGCCCGACTATCCGGGTCTCAGGCCGTTCGTCGAAGCAGTCGCTCCCATGTTCGAGGAATATCCCTACCTGGAATACAACCCGGAAAAGGGTGATGCCCTGCTCGAGGCAAAGGGGTGGTCCAAGAACGGCGACGGGATGTGGCAGGACGAAACCGGCTTGCAGGTCGAACTCGAGATCATCAGCTTCTTCGACTTCACCGGCGTCGGTCCGGTGGTGGTCGAACAGCTCAGTCGCAACGGGATCGCCGCAACATACTCAGAACCGCCCGATATTTTCGACCGTTTCCGTGAAGGCGACTACACCGGCTGCCTGTTTGGCCACGGCGGCAGCTACAGCGGAGATGTCTATTACTCGCTCCGCCTGTATCAAACCTCCTCCACGGAGATTCCCGGCGGCCACCTTGCCAACTTCTCGCAATGGAACAATGCGGAGTTCGATGCGCTGGTCGATGAACTCTATCGGATCAGTCCCACCGAGACCGACCAGGTGATGGATATCTGGACCAAGGCGATGGCGATCTGGCTACCGGAATACCCGGACATCCAGATCTCGCAGGGGCTTCACCGACTGCCCATGAACGAGACCTACTGGACGGGATGGCCGACGGCAGAGGATCCCTATATCAACCCGGCCCATTTCCATTTGACATTTGCGCTGGTAATGCACAGGCTCTCCGCCGCAACCGCGTAGGGCCTGGGCAAGACGGAATCCGGGCCGGTGGCAGAGCCGCCGTCCCGGATTCCCACTTCCCGGCAGGTAGTGACGATGCCACTTTCTTACCTTGCAAAACGAATCGGCATGTTCCTTCTCGTTGTCTGGCTGGCGGGCACCGTGAATTTCTTCCTGCCCCGGCTCGGCCATGGCGATCCCGTTCGCCAAAAGCTGCTTCAACAAGCAGCGCTGGGCGGCAATGTCCAATCCGGAATGGATGACATGATCGCCGAATATAACGCGAAATTCGGTCTCGATACACCAATCTGGAAGCAATATGTCAATTATGTAGGAGACATGTTGCGCTTCGACTTCAACTATTCGATCGCCAATTACCCAGCAAAAGTGATTGACATCATCGGTGACGCGTTGCCCTGGACGCTCGGCTTGTTGTTCACCACCACATTGATCTCATGGCTCCTGGGCGGGCTGCTCGGCGCATTCATGGGCTGGCCCCGATCGCCGAAGTCCCTGAAATACCTGATGCCGCCCCTCCTCTCGCTCAATGCGATTCCGTTCTTCCTGCTCGGACTTGTCTTGATCTACGTCTTTGCGTTTTCGCTGCGCTGGTTTCCATTGTCCGGAGGATTCTCGATCGGGACCTTCCCCGAATATAGTTGGTCGTTCACCTGGAACGTGTTGCATCACTCCATCCTGCCGGCGTTGGCGATCATCCTGGTGTCAATTGGTGGCTGGGCATTGACCATGAGATCGATGATGGTCACCACGTATGGTGAGGATTATGTGACCTACGCCGATGCCAAGGGGCTCAAGGACCGAACCATTTTCGTTCACTATTCGATCCGGAACGTGCTGCTCCCCCAAACGACCGCGCTGGCGCTGGTCCTTGGTCAGTTGATCACCGGCACCGTGCTCGTCGAAGTGATCTTTTCCTATCCGGGAATCGGGACGACGCTGTACAACGGCATTCGCGGCTCCGATTTCTATCTCGTCCAGGGAATCGTGTTCTTCCTGATCCTGTCGATCGCGCTGGCGACGCTGATTCTCGATCTCATTTACCCATTGCTCGATCCCCGCATCACGTACCAGAAGGCCTGACGATGAACGTTGCCGTACAAGAAGGAACAACGGCCAAGGCGCGGCGCAAGGGCGCGTTTGCCGGAGGGGCCGTGAGTGTTGTGCGCTATCTTGGGCGCAATCGCTCATTGCTGGTTGGCTTGGGATTGCTGCTCACTCTGCTGCTGTTCGTGGTCATTGGCCGGATAATTGTCGATACGGGCGAGGCTAATCCCCTGTCGGTCGGAAGCCTCGATCCGCCCTCGCGCGAGCTTCCATTCGGGAGCGACAAGCAGGGCCGCAACCTGTTCGCGGTGATGGTGGTGGGCACACCGCTCACCTTCCGGCTGGGGCTGATCGCGGGGGTGATCGGGCTGACGGTTGGCGCCATCGTCGGATTCGTGGCCGGCTACTACGGCGGGATTGTCGATGACATTCTGAAGGTTCTGATCGACGTGGGATTGACCATTCCGGGCCTGCTCATCCTGATCATCATTGCCATGAATACGAAGGCCGGGCTGACCGTCAATCAAATGACATTCTCAATCGCCGTGCTCGCCTGGCTGTATCCGGCGCGGATCGTGCGATCGCAGGTGTTGACCCTTAAAGAACGGGGCTACGTACAAATTGCGCGACTGTCCGGGATGAGCGGCCGGAAGGTGATCGTGAGAGAGCTGCTCCCGAATCTTTTCCCCTACCTGGTAGCGGCACTGGTTGCCTCGGTATCTGCTGCCGTACTTGCCGCAATTGGCCTCGAAATGCTGGGGTTGGGTCCCTTTGAAGCACCAACCCTGGGGATGACGTTGTACTGGGTGAATTACAACGCTGCGATCATCAATGGATGGTGGTGGTGGTGGTCGCCTCCAATCGTCATCATCTCCGTTCTGTTTACTGGACTCTTCCTGACGGCGGTGGGACTGGACGAACTCGCAAATCCACGGCTCAGAAACCGCGTTTGACCAGATCTACAGCGCGTCATCGCCCACGGGCGGCACGTCCGCGTATCAAGCATCCAGCGGGGCGGACAACAGATTCGACCAGACCACGATTGTCCAGGTGCCGCGTACGGTCGAATCAGGCTCGCTAACGCTGCCGCCCGTACGCAGCCCAATGAAAGAGCGTACACCCGAAGGTTGTATTGGCACTATCAGGCGTGGGCGACGGCGGAGGTGGCGAGCACCTCGTCGAGTCCCGATTCACCGAGTTCGGGTTGTCGCGATAGAGGAAACACGCCGCGGCGCGCCCCTCTTCGGTGCGGAACAGGGGCGGAACCTGCTGGCGGCAGATATCCATGACGAAGGGACAGCGGTCGGCGAACTTGCAGCCCGTGGGTCGATGGCGACAGCTTCGCCGACGGGTCGCCGGTCAGCTTTTCCTGTTTCCAGGTCTTGCTCGTGTCGATCGCGGGAATCGACTCGATGAGCAATTGGGTATAGGGTGGAGCGGCCGCTTGACGACCAAGTCCACATCACCCACTTCGGCGACTTCACCCCGGTAGAGGACGATGATGTTCTGGCTAATCTGGTACGCCGTGGTCAGGTCGTGGGTGATGTAGAGCATCGAGATGCCGAATTTATGGTGCAGCAGCCGCAGGCTCTCCAGAATCGTCGCCCGCAACGACGCATCGACCATTGAGACTGGCTCGTCGGCAATGATCAAGCGTGGCTGGATGAGTAACGCGCGTGCCACCATGATGCGCTGGCGTTGCCCGCCACTGAGTTGGTGCGGGTGCCGGCCGAGGGTTTCCTCGGGACGCAATCCGACCGCATTGAGTGTTTCCTCCATCAACGTCTGGGTTTGGCGGGGCGAGGTGGCGAGGCCGAATTCCTTGATCGGCGTTTTCAGGACGTGGTCGACCTTGTAGAACGGGTTATAGACCTCGTAGGGATCCTGAAGGATCACCTGGACATCCCTGAGATATTGCATGCGCTGTTCCCGGGCAAGATCCTTGATGTTGGTTCCCCGGTACAGCACCTCCCCCGTAGTGGGCGACGTCAATCCGAGCAGCAATCGGGCGATCGTGGTCTTGCCGCTGCCGCTTTCGCCGACGATGGCGGTGATCGTGGGCGGCTCGGTACTGACCGCCAGCGAGAAGTCGTCGAGCGCGACCATGCCGGCCCGTTTGCGAAGCAACCGTCCGCCACCGAATATCTTCGTGGCGTGGCGTATCTCCAGCAATTCAGCAGACATTCGATCTCCTCAATAGAGGTGGCATGACTACCAAATGATCCGATTGGACCTCGCGCAGGAGCGGTTCCTCGGTGACGCAACGGTCGAAGGCCCGCGGGCAGCGCGCGCGGAAGGCACAGCCCGTTGGCCGGTCCAGCAGTGAGGGAGGCAATCCTGGGATTCCCTTGAGGGTGCCCTTGACCTCCAGCGATGGCAGGCTGTTGATCAGGAGCTTGGCTGTAGGGGTGGAGCGGATCGCGGAACAGCTCGGCGGAGGGGGAGACCTCCACGAAATTGCCGGCATACATGATGCCGACGCGATCGGCGACCTGGGCCATCAATCCCATGTCGTGGCCAATGAGGAGCATCGAGGCTCCAAGATCCTCGCTGACCCTGAGCAGGGTATCCATTACCTGGCGCTGCACGACGACATCCAGGGCGCTGGTCGGCTCGTCGGCGATGATCAGCCGTGGCCGGAGGCTAATCGCAATCGCGATGCAGACCCGTTGCTTCATGCCGCCGCTGAGCTCGTGGGGATACATGTTGGCTACCTCAGGGCGGAGGCCAACGCTGTCGAGCAATTCCCTGATGCGGTCATCGAGGGCGCGCGACGAGAGCTGGATATCATGATCCTTCAGGCCATCCCGGAGTTGCGACTTGATCCGGGCCACGGGATTGAGCGAATTCATCGCGCCCTGGGCGACGAGGGCGATCCCAGCCAGGCGCATCCTGCGCATTCCCTCGACCGGAAGATCGACGAGGTCGACGCCATCCAGCAGCACCTGACCGCTTTCGATACGGCCAGGTGGCCGGATCAGGCGGAGCAAGGCGAGGGCAATCGTCGACTTGCCCGATCCTGATTCGCCGACGAGACCGAGACGCTCGTGTTCGCGGATATCGAAACTGACGGCATTGACCGCCTGCACCGGCCCCCGGGAGTGTGGTAGTGAACCGATAAATCGCGAACTTCAAGAATCGCGGGTTTCAAGGGCCTCTCCGTCATTCGCCAACCCGAGTCTCGTGATCGCCATGAAGCGCTCCCTGCCAGATGGTATGAAGACCCGCGGTTACAGCACTCGCACTGCTCGCGGCTCCATTCATTTCAAGCGATACCGAATCATAGCCCGTGCTGGCATGGAGTCAAGGCCTCCACCCCCATCACTGTTCTGTTGTTAATGGCGGCGGCACGAGAAAGCGAGCGGCGCGGGCGTTTGTTTGCAGTGGCGAATCCCGCGGGGCGAGATTTCTCCAATCCGTTGCGCTCTGGTCGAAATGACATCTAGGCGGGCAGGGCATCCAGCGGGGCAACTCTGCAACCCTGTGCAGCCCTTATCGGGTTGTGGCCGGTATCGGCGTGAATCGAAGCCATACCTCGGGGCTCGACCGGCACGAGCAGCTCCGTCACGTATTCACCCGGATGCGCGGCGAGGTTCGCCCTGTCGAGCTGATACCCGGAACAGCTGGCGCCGAAGCGATGGTAGAGGATGTGCAGCGGCCCAGAGCGGCGTATCCCCCGCTCCGCCATGCCGCCGAACAGCACCCTGCCCGCGGACGTGAGGCCCTCGTATCCACCGAGATGCATGACGCTGATTGCCACCTCCGCCCCCGGTATCTCGTGGACCACGATGCCGTTGCCTTCGGGGATCGACGCGGTAACCGGTATAGCCACGTCGACATCGCCGCTGTCGTGGCAGATGAGCATCGGCGGGCGGGTGGCCCGCGCCCCGTACCGGGCCACCCGGACCTCGAGTTCCTCGAAGAGGATTTCCGAGTCGGCAGCCGCCGCACGCATGCTGGCCACGATCTGCGGGTGGGCGCGCCGGATCATCGGCTGGCGGGTCGCCGCCATTCGGGGAGCCGCGACCACGCAAAGGCTCGCTTCGATCGCGGCAAGTCGCGCCCGATCATCGGCCAGCCTGCGTTCGACATCCACGTGGAGTGATTCCAGCATGCCGCGCACCTGTTCGGGAGACAGATCGCTGTCGAGGATGCGCCCAATCTGGGCCAGGGTGAAGCCGAGGTCCTTGAGGGCGACGATCCGGTGCAACCGGTCGAGCTGACCCAGTTCGTACCGGCGGTAACCGCTGGCATGGTCGATATGAGCCGGCTCCAGCAGACCGATCGCATCATAGTGTCGAAGCATCTTAATGGACACTCGCCCCAATTGGGCGAACTCGCCGATCTGCAACATGGTGAGCGTCTCCCTGAGTCGACCACGAAAACCACGTCTCCCCATTCCGTTCCATTTTCCATTATAGGAAGGGAGAACGGGGTTCCTTCACTGGCAGCGCATGTCCCGCTCGAACCGCAAACCGTCAATCCCCGGTTGACTCTCCCACGATGGGAGGGATTACGGTGCACGGGTACGGGCGGGCGTCCCGAGTACCCGTATTCGCGGCATCGCGGGCGAATCGGCGACGGAAACGTCCCGCCATCTGCAGCAAGTCAATTCCAAAGGAGTCGTCATGCGCATCGGGTTGCAGCTTCCCTCGTTTTCCTGGCCAGGTGGCACGGAGGCGATCGCGCCGCGCCTTGGCGAGATCGCCCACGGAGCCGAAGAAGCCGGGTTCACGAGCCTGTGGGTGATGGATCATTTCTTCCAGGTCCCGCCGTGGCGGGGACCGGACCAGCCGATGCTGGAGGCATACTCCACACTCGGCTACCTGGCAGCCAGGACCAATCGTATCCGTCTCGGCGCGCTCGTCGGAGGTGTCATCTACCGGCATCCGGGAATCCTGCTGAAGACGATGACGACGCTGGATGTGCTGTGCGGTGGCCGCGCCTATTGGGGGATCGGAGCGTCCTGGTACGAACGCGAGGCGCTCGGGCTGGGTGTTACCTACCCGACGCAAGCCGAGCGCTTCGAGCAGCTCGAGGAAACGCTCCAGATCGCTCACCAGATGTGGTCGGGGGACGTCGCCCCATACCATGGCGCTCACTACCTCCTGGACGAGCCACTCAACAATCCGCTTCCACTCGCCCGGCCCCATCCCCCGATCATGATCGGCGGCAACGGCGAGCGGATCACGCTCAAGCTCGTCGCCCGGTACGGCGATGCCTGCAACCTGCTCGTTCCGGATCCGGGCGAATCGCGGCACAAGTTCGAGGTCCTCAAGCGCCACTGCGACGATGCGGGGCGGAACTATGCGGAGATCGAGCGGACGACGCTGATCGAGGTCCGCAACGCGCCCGGCCGGATGACGAGCAGCGAAATCGTCACGCTCTGCCGCGAGCAGGAGGCGGAAGGAGTCCAGCACGTCATCGTCAACCTGCCCGACGCCCACGACCCCGCAGTGCTCGCGATGTTCGGGAGTGAGATCATTCCCGCCGTCGTTGGCTGAGCGCCGTCCTCAAACCCACATCGCCCGAATGGCCGCAGAAGCTGGATCTGCTGCGCCGCCTCTGCGAGCGGGAGGGGCGCGACTACGACGCGATCGAGAAGACGGTTCCCTTCGGGTTCGATGTCGGCGCCGATGGCTCGAAGGTCGATGAACTCCTTGGCCAGCTCCGGTGGCTGTCGGGGATGGGTTCCGAAACCGTCTATGGCTGGGTGGTTGATGTGGACCAGATCACGCCGCTGGAGATCATGGCTCGCGAAGTGATCCCGGCAATCGCCGACTGGTAAATGGTTACTGGTAATGGATGATGGTTCCGCGGGTCGTAACCATCGCAGCGGGCGACCAGCGATCGCCCGCTCCGCAATAGCGCCTACTCTCCCGCGTTGCTCCCGACGCTAATCGCCGGTCGCTCCGGGCTGCGGACGACGGGCGGCGCGGGCTGGGGCGCGGCATTGGTCGCACTGCTGGCGGAGGTGGGACCTGTGATAACGAAGACGGCGAGCGCCGCCAGGCAGAGCAGGAGCGCACCGGTGAGGCTGGCGACGCTGTAGCCATGGACTGCGGCCCTCGCGGCAATGTCCGCGTCCAGGGCGTGCGATCGGGCGAAATCAGCGGTCGCCGAACCGGCAATCGTACTCAACACGGCAATCCCGAGTGACGCCCCGATCTGCTGCGAAGTGCTCACCATCGCTCCGGCGACGGCCGTATCGGGGCCGGTATTGAGCGTCGCGGTGCTGTTGGCGGGAACCAGGATCAGGGAAGTGCCCAGCCCGATTACGAGGAAGATGGGAAGCACCTCGGTGGCGTACCGGCTATCGACACCGAGCTGGCCAAGCAGGGCCATGCCGATCGCGACGAGGATGATTCCGGGAACGAGCATCGAGCGGACCGGCGCCCGCATCACGAAGCGACTGACGAGGCGGACGCCGATCATGATCGCGATCGTGAATGGCAGGAAGGCGAATCCCGTTTTGACGGGTGAAAACCCAAGCACGTTCTGCAGGTAGAAGCTGAGGAAGAAGAAGCTGCCAATGGTCCCGACGCCCCAGGCGAAGACCGCCAGGTAAGATCCGCCGCGGCGGCGATCGAGGACCACGCGGAGGGGCAGGAGGGGACTGGCCACCCGGGTTTGGCTCCAGACGAAGGCCACCAGCAGAACGACCCCGGCAGCCAGCGAACCGAGCGTGATTCCAGCCGTCCAGCCATTCACCTGGGCCCGGGCAAACCCGAAGACGAGGGCGACAAGCCCGCTCGTGGAAAGGACCGCGCCGGTGATGTCGAGATGGACGCCGCGAACCCGAGGGGTTGGGTGGGCCGCCAGTGCGACACCGATGCCGGCGACGATCGCGATCGGGACGTTGACGTACATGCACCAGCGCCAGTCGAGGTAATCGGTGAGGATGCCCCCGAGCATGACGCCGATGCCAGTTCCACTCCCCATCACGGTGGCGAAGATGCCGAACGCCTTGCCCCGCTCGGCCGGCGCCGGGAACGTCGCCGCCAGCAGCGCGAGCACCGACGGCACCAGCAACGCGCCGAATGCGCCCTGGAGCGCCCGCGATATCAGCAGCATGGCCGGGTTCACGGCCGCGCCCCCAAGCGCCGAGGCGGCGGCGAACCCGGCGAGCCCAATGAGCAGGCTTTGCTTGCGGCCGATCAGGTCGGAAAGCCTGCCGCCGAGCAGCAGCAACCCACCGAAGGCGAGGGCAAAGATGGTGATAACCCACTGGCGAGCGGGATCGGACATCTCCAGCCCGCGCTGGGCGGAGGGGAGGGCGATGTTCATGATCGTGGTATCGACGACAACCATCATCTGGGCGAGGGCGAGGACCGCCAGGATCAGCCAGCGCCGGGGATCCGGCAACGCGGGAGAGATCTGGGCGGGACGCGCGTCGTTGTGTGTCGACATGGAATTCCTCAATCGATAGAGCTGCGCGGCAACATCGCGTATCATAGGTACAGCCAATATTGGCAAGTCCAACGTTGGTGAAGCCCACGATATATCCGATCATTGGCAATGTCAACGATTTTCCTGATAGAATGCCGGCATGGACACGCTCGACCTCACCACCGTCCCAAACAGAGTCAGAACCAGCTTCGGTTGGCTCCTGAACAGGAATGCGACGATTGCCCACCGGATGGTCACGGAAGGGCTGGGCGCGGTGGATGCGGATCGCTATCAGTACGCGACGCTCGCCGCCCTCGACCAGTACGGGCCGTCGAGCCAGGCGGCGTTGAGCCGCACCTGCGGAATCGACCGCAGCGATGTGGTGGCGACGATCAACGAGCTTGCCGAGCAGGGATTCGTCGAACGTGCGGTGGACGCGTCGGACCGGCGGCGGAACACGATCACGATCACCCCGGCCGGCGTGGAGCGGCTGCACCGGCTCGATGCCGTGATCGCCGAAATCCAGGACGTGGTTGCCGCGCCCTTCTCGGCGGAAGAACGCGACGAGTTGGTCCGCCTCCTGACCAAACTCCTCGAACACCACACCGCGAAGTAGCTCGACGGCAGCGTTCCCGACAGTCTCACCTGCCCGGTGGGCCATTATCCAGCGCGATCACTGTCAGCCGGAATCCCGGTTTGGCGCGCCGGAAAGGCCTTCCCTACCGGACTACCGGACGGATCCTGTCGTCGGGTTGTGGTGTTGTCCGACACCGCCGCATCCTGAATGACCAACGCCACCGCCACCATCGATTCCACGGGATCCCTTTCTGGCTCAGGTACCGACCTGTTCAGCATCGAGCAAGAAACTTCCCATCTTTCCCATCGCATGCGACCGCCTCCTGGACGGAATTCTTGCGTCGAACGAGCACTTCCTCTTGACTTTGTGAGCCATACGTCGGTATAGTCATCCGCAAACTGTCCACATTGATACGGTTCGCAGCTCGGCGCCACGGTACGACGACTGAGTCGAGACCGACTTCCCGGCTCGTCGATGGGTCACTTTTCGTGGCCACTCACGGATGTACGCCGTTAGCGTTCGACAGTAGTGAATTTCCCCGGCGCTGATGGCACCTACAGGCGTGGTCTTTGCCCTCCAGTAGTTGGAGGGTCTAGCGCAAGCTTGCGCAACGGTGAGGAGCGAACCATGCGAAGGTCTAGCAGTCACGGGTCCTCGAGCCGGCGGCAATTCCTCCAACGCACCGCCGGTGCCGGCGCTGGCGCAGTCGCGGCGCCGTACATCCTTGGGGGCGTGACAGGAGCCGCCGCGCAAACCCCATCTGCCACCCAGGGCGAAATCCCGCGCACACCATCGACCGCGACGGTGGATGGCACGCTCCGCGTGCTGTTGGCAGACGACTTCCACCCAGACCACAATGCGTTCATGCGGTCGGAGCTCGAGGCCTACGCCACCGCCAGCGGCTGGAGTATCGAGATCACCGACGTTGCCGGCTACACGGGCGGCGGGGACCTGTTCCAGAAACTCCTCGCCAGTGTCGAAGCCGGCGACTCGCCCGACCTGCTGATCCACACGCCGGCTGTGCGGAACTTCGTTACGCTCGGTCTGGTCCAACCCGTCGACGAACTTGTCGCCGAAGCCACCGCGGCCTACGGTGACGTAATCCCGGGCGCGGTCTTCAGCTCGACGGTCGACGACGTGTGGTACTCCGTTCCCTTCTTCACCCGCACGGGCGGCTACTACGTCCGCCAGGACATCTTCGAGGAGAACGGCCTGGACATCATCGCCGACACGGAGTACTACGAGACCCTGCGCGAGACGGCGCTCGCCATTTCCAGGCCCGACGAGAACCTGTGGGGTTGGGGGGTGACGGTGAACCGCTCGGGCGATGGCAACTCCGTCGTCCAGAACGTGATCTTCCGCTATGGCGGTCCCTTGCAGGACGAGACGGGCGACATCGTCACCTTCAACTCACCGGAAACGATTGAGGCCCTGACGTGGCTGGCGGCAACCTACACGGAAGAAAAGTGGGCCCCGATGCTGCCACCCGGCGTCCTCGCCTGGACCGACCCAAGCAACAACGAGGCCTTCCTCGCCGGCCAGATCGCCATTACCCAGAACGCGGGAACGATGTATGCGAAGGCCGTCTCGACCAGGTGCCGTTCGCCGACCAGATCGCGTTCATCCCGTACCCGAAGCGCATTTCCGATGATGCCCGCCTCGACTTCATGAGCGACGGGATGAGGTTCTACCTCATCACCGACGCGAAGAACCCGGAGGCTACGGCCGACGTGATCCGCCACTTCCTGACAACGCCAGTGCAGGAGCGGGTTTGGAGCATCTCGGCGGGCTACGCGCTGCCGTCCTACGCCTCCGGCGCGGAAAGCCCGATCATCACCGGCAATCCGAACGGGGCGCGGGGCATGGAGATCGCGCTCACCGACACCGGCTTCTATGGCCTGGCCTGGCCCGGCCCCGTGAACGAGGCAGTCGGCTCGATCGGCGAGGGGGTCTTCTATACCGACATGATGTCGGAGATCATCCAGGGACGGTCGGCCGAGGAGGTCGTTTCCGAATACCACGACCAGTTCGTCCAGATCTACCAGGACTTCGGCTTCTCAGGCGAGTAGCCTCGCGGGCATGAGGAGTTGGGCGTCAGGCGCCGGGAGCGACAACCTGACGCCTCGACACCCGGGCTCTGTGGAGGGACGAATGGCTATCGAAACCGTCCAACGCGTACCGCCGGTCGTCACCCCGACTCGAACAGCCGGCTTTGTGAAGCGCTCGAAGCGTGTCCTGGGCCGCGACTGGCCGGTGGCGTATATCTTCATCGCGCCGCTCGTCCTCCTCCTGTTCGGCCTGATCGCCTATCCGCTCATCCGCGGGGTGATCCTCAGCTTCTACAACTACACCGGCATCACGAACCGCGGCTGGGTCGGACTCCAGAATTACGAGCGCCTGTGGGACAACCGGCAGTTCCGCTCCTCGGTCTGGATCACCGTCCAGTACGCCACGATCGCGGTCTTCTTCAAGTTCTGGATCGGGCTGATCGCCGCGCTGCTGCTCCATCGCAAGAACCTGCGCTTCCGCAGCGTCTTCACGGGGCTGGTCCTGCTGCCCTGGGTCATCCCGGACATCGTCGCGGCCCTGACCTGGCGCGGCATCTACGACCCGATCTTCGGCGGCCTGAACCAGTTGCTGCTCAAGCTCGGGCTGATCGACAAGGGAATCGCCTGGCTGGGAGACTTCGACCTCGCCCTGCCCTCCGTGATCGCGGTCAACGTCTGGAAGGGCATTCCTTTCTTCACGATCATCCTCCTGGCCGGGATGAAATCGCTGGATTCAGAGCTCCTCGACGCCGCCGCGGTCGACGGCGCCAGCGCCTGGCGGCGCTTCGTCGACATCATCCTGCCAGGCCTGCGCTACGTGATCATCGTCGCCTGCCTCCTCTCCCTGATTTTTACGCTCAACGGCTTCGGCCAGGTCTTCCTCCTCACTGGCGGCGGACCGGGCGGCGCGACCCGTCTCTTCTCGATCCTGGCCTACGAGTTCGCGATTTCTGGCTTGCGCTACAGCGCGGGCGTGGCGGTGGCGATGTCGGTCACCCCGGCGCTGCTGCTGCTGATCATCATCCTCGGGCGCTACATGCAGGGCGACCCGGATGAGACGGATGAGCGCGGCAACCCGCTGGCCCGCCTGGGCGCCCTCCTGAGCTGGCCGTTCGCGATTGTCCTCAGGGGTTTCCTCATGGTGCTGACCGCCATTGGCGACGCGGTCGAATACGTTCTGGGCGGTGGCGCAGGAGTCCTCTCCCGTGCCTACACGCGCGGAAATCCGGAGCGTGAGCGGTCGTGGCAGCACCTGACGCGGCGGTTGGGCAACATCGGCGCCTACGCCGCGCTCGTCGTGCTCCTCCTGTTCATGCTCTTCCCCTTCTACTGGGTGATCATCACGGCCTTCAAGACCAACGAGCAGATGCGAACCTCCGAGTCCGTCTTCTGGCCGTCGCCGTGGACGTTTAACCACTTCACGTACATGCTGACCGAGACCGACTTCACGCGCTGGTTCATGAATACCCTGCAGGTTGCACTCGTCTCCTGCTTCATCTCGGTGGTGGTCGGCGCACTGGGCGCCTACGCGCTGGTCCGGCTGCGCTGGCGGGGAGCGAGCATCCTGTCAACCGCCGTCCTCTTCACCTACCTGATGCCGACCGTGATGCTCTTCATCCCCCTCTACCGGATCTTCACCGAGCTGCACCTGGTCAACTCACTCGGCGCGTTGATGATCGCGTACCCGACCTTCGGGCTGCCGTTCGCCACCTGGTTGCTGATGGGCTACTATCGCTCGCTGCCACGGGAGCTGGAGGAAGCCGCCCTGATCGACGGCGCCAACTACTTCCAGGCCTTCATCGGGGTCATCCTGCCGCTGATGAAGCCGGCGCTGATGGCGGTCGCCCTCTTCGCGATCACGGCGGCCTGGGACGAGTTCCTGTTCGCCTTCGTCTTCATCAACTCGGAATCGCTCTTCACCTTGTCGGTCGGCCTGCGCAACATGGTCCACGGCGATATCTTCCCCTGGGGCCAGATGTTCGCGGCCAGCATCATGACCACCGTGCCGGTCGTGATCGTCTACATGCTGGCGCAGCGCTTCATGATCGCCGGTCTCTCCGCCGGCTCGGTCAAGGGATAACTGGCCGGCGATCACACCGACTGCCTAATCTGTCCGCCCATGAAGGGTCGGCGCCCATCTTCGCGTCAACGGTTGCCTTGCGTGCAGGTAATGCGCTGACGATAGGGGCCTGACGGTCGCCCCGAGGCAATCACGCCTGATCTTCCGGGCTCTGCCGAACGATCTCCGTTCTGGAGTGGCCGGAAACCGCATGGCCATGACCAGGTTGTCTGGCGATCAGGTCGGGACCGCCGGGAAAGCTGCCGCGTCGAAGGACCTTGTCGGTGGGCCCCGATCAGCACTCCCAAACCCGGTTGAGGGGAATCAGCGACGCGCTGTCGATCAAGCGAGGCGATTGGGGTCGAAAAACGCGATGTGGTTTTTTGCTCCGCACAAATTCATAAATTCAAAAACCCGCGTCGTTCCGGAGTTTATTTCCTGCGGAATTCTTGCGGGAGAAGGACGATCGCTCCGCAAGAATTGGGCGAATTGCGACTGCGAAGGGGCAAGTCACCACTGGTCAAGCGAACGCACCGTGTGCGAAGAACTGCGCCACGACGGCGGGTTGTCGCGCTGGACTTGAAGCGAAGGCGATACACTCTCGGAGAAGCGTTCAGGGAGCATCCCGAAGCCGGAGGACAACGGTGGAAGACGTCACCCAATCGGATATTGCCTGTGGGCTTCAGCAACTTGGGCTGGATATATCCTCGTCCGTGATCGTCCATTCTTCGCTCAAGTCCTTTGGCCACGTCGTAGGCGGAGCCGCATCGGTGTGCAACGCATTGGATGAGGTGTGTGGAACGGTGCTGATGCCTGCGAGCAGTTGGGACCTGACCGGGATTCCGGCGCCGCCCGGGCTTGAGCGTCCGCACAACGCCGCGCCGATGGCTTCGTCCTGGCGGGATTTCGATGACGCCCTGGCCAGGGCGCTGCCATTTACCGTGGACCTGCCGATCGATCGCGAACTGGGCTGCATTCCGGAGACGATGCGCCGGAGGTGCAATCCAATCCGGAGTGAGCACCCGCTGTTCTCGTATCTGGCGGTGGGCGAACGAGCCGGCCAGTTGATAGGATCCCAAACACTCGACAATCCATTGGCGCCGCTCGCCCTCCTTGAGCAGGGGGGCGGGTATGTGTTGCTGATCGGGGTTTCCCACATCGCCAACACAGCCATCCATCTCGCGGAACAACGGTTGGGGCGGGGTTGCTTTTGGCGCTACGCCAAGGTGGCCGAAGGTGTCTGGATGGAGCTGCCAAATATTCCGGGCGAGAGCGATGGATTCGATGCCATCGAGCCGGCACTGGCCCCGGTTACCCGAGAGGTTCGAATCGGATCAAGTCGCGTTCGACTGATCCTGATCGCGGATGTTGTGGACGTGGCGACGCGGATGATTCGCGCCGATCCGCGGGCGCTCCTGATCTCGCATCCCGCTCCCGACTCACGGTCGGCAGCGAGCATTCGGCAACGCCTCGCACGACTGACCGACGAGAACCAACCGTGAAGTCCGATTCACGCGAGGATGCAGCGACAGAGAATCTCCTGGCTTCGGCAAGCACGAGGATTTCCCGCTGAGTGGGCGCGACCTCAACCTGCCGATGTGGATCCGAGACTACGAATCACTGAAATGGTTTGGCAAGAATTCCTACCGCACGCCGCACGACTCCTGCGCCGAAGAAGCGATGCGATTCGCCGACCGGCTTGGCGTGCTGGTCGTCAACGAAATCCCCTCGAAGGCGCAGAGCTGACCGCAGCGCGCCCTGCCCAATGCACGCTCCAGCTTCGGGGACTGGTTACCGGGACAAGCACCACCCTAACTCCATCATGTGGAGCGTCGCCAACGAACCCATGGCCCATTCTCGGCGGACGAGCGCGACCAACTGAAGCGCCTGCTGACCAAACTGCTCGAACACCGCGACGTAAGCAGAGGTACGGTGAACGTCAGCTATGGCGTGAGCCAGGTGAAAATCTGATCTACGGCTTTTCTCTGGCGAAAGAAGTCACTGTGGGCAATCCCGTCGGTTTCGGCAAAGACGAGCGGATCAGCAATCGGGAACCACCCGGAATTGTTCGACTCATAGACGCCACCGGTCGGCACGACGAGGTCGTTGTCCTGTTGGAAGATGGCATCCATAAGCCGATCCTTGGCAAACTGTCGCCACCCGTGATTGGTCGGCTCGAAGTTCGCGGCAAGGGCGTAGTATGCGGTGTCGCCTTTCGGACCTTCGTTGAGTTCCGTAATGAACTTCCCATCCGGCCGCATCGACTGGAGTCCTTCCAGGCCGTTGACGGCGCCGACCGCGATATGCTTGGCTACCGTAATCACCGTTTCCAGGACTTCAGTCACGCCGTTGTCGGGCACGAACTGGAGCAAGTTGGTCACGGAGTCGATCAGGGCGCCATGGTGATCCGGGTTGGCGAGGATTGTCCCTCCGTTCGGCGTCGCCGCGAACACCACCTTGCGCACCTGAAGCGAACGAGTCCCGAGACTCAGCTCGCCCTGCCGTTCGGCAAGAACACGAGCCACCAGTCCCCCTCGGGAGTGGCACAGCACGTCCAAGTCAAGATTCGTGCCGTCGGGTATTGTCCGAAGGAACCACTCCACGTTCTGCCGTGGATCCTCCGAGACCGTGAAGTGGTCGAACGCGAACACCCGTCCCTCATAGCGACGGTACAGCTCAGCGAGATCCTCCGCAGCGAATTTGCCAAACCCGGAATGGGCACGACTGAAGGTGCCATGAAGCAACAAGAGTGCCCTGCCTGAAGCGAGACGCTCCCAGGCAGCTCCCTCGATTGGCGCAGCTTCGGCTTGTTGGTAATCGTCCGGCCCGAACGCGCGCACCCGGTATGGCCGCTTCGCCTTCTCCCAGCGATTGGCGAAGTAGTCCCCCACCTTGCCCGCCACATCCTCCACAAGCGGAAACACCAGCACCTTGAGGATCTTCTTGCCGACAGCGCCAACGATCCCACGACTGCCCGGCTCCGCGGCGCCCTCCGGCACGTATCGGCGAATCACGTAGGTATTCGTGCCGCTTGGGCCGCCCCTCGTCGCTTCGGTCGCCCCGGTCCTCTCCACGGGAAAGTTCCAGGTGATGACTCCGGCCTCATCCACGGCCAGCACCACCTGACCCCAATCGCCACCGGGCGCGGGAGCCTCGAGCTCGATGGCGGGCTCATCGTACGCGGTGCTCCTCGTCGCGCCCGTTGGAGCCGGCACCTCGCGGGTGTCCCTAAGCTCGACGGTGTATTCCTCTTCCAAACCCTCGTTCTGGATTGCCTCATCCAACTCCGCGGTCAACTCTTCGGGGCCGCGCAGCTCCGGATTGGCAGACCGGTATGATGAAGCCACACCCCGGAGACCCGGCGTTCTCAGCCTGAGCCCTCCCACAATTACTGGTGCACCACTCGGATTGAGATCTGGCACGTGATACCTCCGATTCAGGAACGCTCGCGAACCAGCCGCATGCTGGGATGACCGAAGAACTGGTACGCAAGATGAACAGGAGAGTCGGGGACAACATTGTTGCCGTGCTCGTCCTTGCCGAATCGCGCACGCCATCGCCGGAGAATCTCTGCCGGGGGCACATCGTCATCGACCGCACGTGCATAGAAATCGAGCGAGAGCTCTCGCGCCGCCTCGTCATTGACCGACCAGAGAGGAGCCACGACCGCAGATGCACCGGCGGTGAGCAAGGCGCCAACAAGCCCCGAGTACCCGCCGAGCACCTCGTAACCACTTCCGGCCTGGCACGCGTTGAGGAAAACAAACGGGCGAGGCTTGGGGAAAAATTGGGCGCCTGAGATCAGTGTCGAATCAAGATACGTTTCATCGCTGAGCACCAATCCGTTCTCCAGGCTCGAGGGATCGTAAATCGCGTGGCCGGCGAAGTGAAACACTTCGGCAGCCGGGGGGTTCTCAAGGAAATCCACGACTGACGGCATCTCGGCGACAACCGGGACGCCGTGATAGCGCGACGCCAAGTCTGCCGCTTCCTGCTCGGCATGCTCGAGGCGTCTCCAACGTCCCCGTTCCTTGAGGTAGACCCCACTCAAAATGCGCATCGATCCAATGGAGCGAGGCTCCTGAACCGGGGGATTGGGGGTATCGTTGCCGACAGGCGGCAATATCCACCGTCCGAGAACGGTTTGCGCTCCCAGGAAGGGTGCGCTCCCGGTATCGATTGGGGTCTTGAGCAAAGCCAACTCCCAGGGCACGTACGGATCTTGCGAAATGATGAGCAACGTCGGCGCCCGGTTCTCGACATCTGCCGCAACACTGCCGAGCACCTCCCAAAGCTCTTTCGGTGTCGCTTGCGCCACAGTCCGCCCGATGCCACGCATCTGCAGCGAGAGCGCCCTGCCGGCGGATTGGTTCATCCGGCTAATCAGTTGCCTGGCGAATTCCGCAGGATTCTCGCCAATGTTCGTCCTGATCGGCTCAGTTGGAACCGCGACTCCGGAGTAACGGGGCGTTTCGAATGTCCAGAGAAGGTCACCGTCTGCCTGACCCTCCGAAATCTGGACAGTCAGGTCCGGCTCGGTGAACCCCTCGCCCGGCACGCTGACAACTGCCCCAAGTGGCACCGGCTCGGGCAGCGTCACGGCGACCCCCGCATCCTTCCTGACCGCTACCGCGCGATAGGCAATCCCGATGGGCTGGCTCCCGACAAAATAGGTTACCTGGATGATACGGGGAACGACTTCCTCGGATTGCATATCAGCGGCAAGATGCACCACGACGAATGGATACGGCTTCTCGACCGTGACGGGAAGCTCGTGGCGTGACACTTCCCCCGCCTTCACTGTGAACCCCTCGGCAACGACCTGGACCGTCAACACATAGGGTCCCTGACTCCAGCTCGGCCGCTCGAGCTCGGGACCGGAGATGCTCGGGTCCTGCACTGCGGCGATTCCAACCTCGAGCGCGAATTCCACCCCGGCCGTCACAACCTGGGGGCACTTGAGGTGCGCGTGGGCCTTGCGAGGCGGGTCCGTCGTGGGGGCATCCGCGACCGCTTCGGCAGGATCGCCACCGTTTTCGGTTGCCATGTCGGCCCGATGGCCACTGCTTTCCACATCGGCCAATTCCGCGCCTGCCCCGGCCGTTTCGGCCGGTGGCTCGCTCCGGGACGTGCCGGCTCCAAACACTGGAAACGCAGTGGAGTCCCTCCAGAGTCCTGACTCGTCGAGCATTTTTTCACTGTAACTGCTCTTGTCCATGTCGGGTTTTTTCGCGGCCGTGTCCCGTTCCCCGGTACCCGGGATCGGGTAAAAACCGTGGGCCATGGACGCCAAGTCATCGACGAAGAAGCTGATCTGCCTCGGTGCAGGCGGTGCGGGAGCGCCGCCGTAGATCGGTGGCCACGCATCGCCCAGGTGGACGCCGGTCATCCCGATCATTTGCGTCGCCGCCAGCCGCATTGCCTCGTCACCACTGCCCAACTCGTCGTGGAGCGCGTGGGCCACGGTGTGGACACCGGCCCGGCTGGCCGTCCAGCCAATCTGGTCCGACAGTTGCCAGTTGTCCTGCGCCCGGGCAAAGCACCTGAACAGCGGCTCGATCTCGGGGGTGAAACTGGATCCCATTGTGTGACCATCTCGACCAGCGCATTGCCGCCCATCACCAATGTCCACGGGTCCACTGCCGACGCCACTGGCTCCAGAGCTGCCTGCTGTGCGCTGGAGAGATCCGCCAGGTTCGTCCACAGGGTGGAAACAAGCGAGACACGTTCCTCCTTCGGGAGATAGGCCAGGATCTCCAGGTCGCCCGGAGGCTCTTGGGGGAATGTGCGCTCCAGGTGGTCGCGGACCTGGTGGGCCTGCTCGACCAGGACGGGATCCTGGGCCGGTTCCGGTGGCTCGGGCTCCGGCGGAACAACTACGGCGTCAGGTTCGCCGTATCCCGACAGGAGTGCCTCGATCATCACGCGAATCCTGGATCTGTCGTCCAGTTCGGCGAGGTGCTCGAGCATGGATTGGGTGACCGCTGGCCACGGTCCTCGCCCCTGGATCCGGGCGAACGCAACCATGGGATCGCCCCACATGAACGTGAGCGATGAATCGAAGTCGGACGATGCCGGTTCGGGGGCCAGGGATTCCGGCTCGACCGGTGCGAGAAATCGCGCCAGGGCTGCCGGTTCGTCAAGCTGGGCAAGACATATCGCCGACCAGAATTGCGTTTCGACATACGGATCGCTGGCCGTCACGCGGGCGAATTCGTCCCTCGCTTCGGGTACATCGAAGAAGGAAAGGTATTCGGCCGCCCATCTTCGGGCAGCGTCATCGTCGCCGCGGAAGGCTTCCAGGAGCGGGGGGATCGCGGCGCGGTCGCGGGCGCGGGCCAGGGCACGGACGAGATCCCTGCGTCCTGCCGGATCGGTGACCTTTCCCACAAGGGTGTGGAGGATTCCCCGGATGCGACGGGTGGGCACGAGCACCGCCGCTTCGAGCAGGGCGGGATCAGGATTCGTCACCGCCCGCAGGAGCGGCTCCAGCCGGTTGGAGATGGCTAGCCATGCATCGGTGGAGAGCGGCAGGGTGCCGAACGCAGACAGCGAGGCGGTCCGGAGCGAGGCGTCCGGCCCGTCAAGGTTGTCGAGAAGGGGCTCGATCTCGTCCGGCGTCAGTGGCGCGTCATCTGCGGTCCCGGTTGGGGATTGACCGTCTGCGTCCATCCAGATTCTCCGAAATCGTACTGTAGATCAGACCACTACACTATATCGATTAATCGACAACATTCGTTTTTCCAGTGAGTCCCGGTGGGCGCCATGGTACTGCCGAACGGCGGGCCTGTCCATAGGCCGAATCGAATGACAGGAGTTGGGCAGCATCGTCCTGCGGGATAGGCTAGATCGCGGGCGGACACAAGGCTCACTACGCTGCCGCAACCCTACGCCCAGATGAAGCATCGTTGAGCGGAGAGTTC
Source organism: uncultured Chloroflexia bacterium (assembly GCA_963763125.1). Classification (GTDB taxonomy): domain Bacteria; phylum Chloroflexota; class Chloroflexia; order Thermomicrobiales; family UBA6265; genus JACCYX01. The sequence continues at coordinate 1,592,761 of CAVXMV010000005.1, read as the reverse complement.
AGCAATCAGGCGGCGAGGTCGTCGTCGGAGCGGTCGTTGGAGATGGCGGTGAAGTCCTGGGGGATGCCAGATGATGGGGCGGCGTTCTTCGTGCGCCTCGATCTTGCGATCGATCCAGCGGTGGAGGGCGCCGAGCGGGCCCCAGTGCGCCAGGGTCCGAAGGGCAAGGAACACCGGGTCCGGCCGGAGCATTTCTTCCTCGGCCAGAAATCCATCGGGGCGGTGGGGAGGTGCGGGACATTCAGGTCGTCGTTTGGTTCCAAAATGTTCGTGGGCAAGATCGGTGATCGTGGAAACTGGCATGTGTGGCAGCATGACGTGTGTCCCTTCGTATCCAGGGGCCTGCCGCTCGGGCCCCTTCACCACACAGTCGAGGCGGCCGACAATTTCTCGACATGCGGACTGGATTGGCGATGTTTGAGCACGTGCAGCGCCGTACGAACGTCAGTTGGACAGCGGGGCGGGCGGGTTCCACCGGGGCCGACTCAACCGCGGGAACCCAGCCAGCGCGGGCGGACACAGGATCGACCACACCATGGGTTGCGAGGCGTCGTTCGCGGTCGATCCAGGTTCGCCCCTACATGATTTGGATTTGAGCGCATGGTGATTTGCGGGGATTACGGCATGATGTCGAGCGTCACTCGCCAGTCTCGACAGGTACAGTAGAAGGCACCCACGATGGGAGCCCGTACCGTGAAGGGATCACCGTGAAATACCTGCTCCTGATCTACAGCAACCCGTCCAATTGGGCTCACCCGATGTTCCTGCACCAGCACGAATCGCTCACCGCCGAGGAGCGGACGCGAATGGGCGACCAGTTCGATGCGCTGATGGCGGAGATCGCTGAATCGGGCGAGTTGCTCAGCTCGGAACCGCTGGCCCACCCGGCGACATCGAGAATCGTCCAGTTGCGCAACGGTGTCCCGGTGGCGACAGATGGCCCCTTTGCCGAGGCGAAGGAGCAATTGGCCGGCTACTTCCTGCTCGAATGCGAGAGCCTGGAGCGGGCGACGGAGATCGCGGGCAGGTTCCCGGATATCCGGTTCAGTCCGGTTGAAGTGCGTCCGGTGATGAGTCCCGGTGGGTTGGAGATGTGATGATCGATGCGCAGGTCGAGGGCCTGCTGCGCGAACTCGCGCCCCAGGTGCTCGCCGCGCTCCTGCGGCGCGGCAATGCGTTCGATGATGCCGAAGACGCGGTTCAGGAGGCGCTGCTGGCGGCAATCGCCCAATGGCCGGAGGCCGGTATCCCGGACAATCCGAGGGGATGGCTGATCACGGTCGCCTCACGCCGGATGACCGATCAGTGGCGGAGCGGGCACGCGCGCCGGACCCGGGAGCTGGCGGCGACGACGCATGTCCCAGCGACTGAGCTGGTCGCTCCCGCGGCCGACGAGGATATGGCAACGGCCGCAGATGACACCCTGGCGCTGATGTTCATGTGTTGCCATCCCTCCCTGACCGCCGCCTCACAGGTTGCGCTGACCCTGCGCGCGGTCGGTGGCCTGACCACGGACCAGATCGCCCGTGCCTTCTTCGCCCCCGAAGCGACGATGGCGCAGCGGATCAGCCGGGCCAAGCAACGAATCAAGGCAACCGGTATCCCGTTCAGGATGCCGGAGGCGGAGGAGCGCGAGGAACGGCTGCAGGTTGTGCTGCATGTGCTCTACCTCATTTTCAACGAGGGGTATACGACCGCTTCCGGACCGGACCTGCACCTCCCGGATCTCACGGCGGAAGCGATCCGGCTCGCCCGCGAAGTCCACCACCTGTTGCCGGACGATGGCGAGGTCGCCGGTCTGCTGGCGCTGATGTTGCTCACCGATGCCCGGCGTCCGGCGAGGACCACGCGCCACGGCGACCTCGTGCCGCTCGCCGAGCAGGATCGGCGGCTGTGGAACGAGGCGTTCATCGAGGAAGGCGTGGCGCTCGTTTCGCGAACGCTTGCCCGGTCGCCGATCGGTCCGTACCAGATCCAGGCGGCGATCGCCGCGGTTCACGATGAAGCGCGTGACGCGGCGGATACGGACTGGCCCCAGATTCTCGCGCTCTACGAGGTGCTCGAGCGGATCTCGGACAATCCGATGATCACCCTCAATCATGCGGTGGCGGTCGCGATGGTCCACGGCCCGCAGGCTGGCATCGAGATGATCGAGCGCCTGGAGAGCGGTGGCCAACTGGCCGGGAATCACCGGCTCGATGCGGTAATGGCGCACCTGCTCGAGATCAGCGGCGACGCGGCGGCGGCCATCGAGCGATACCAGATGGCGGCGCAGCGCACGACCAGCCTCCCCGAGCGGCGATACCTCGAGGCGCAGGCGTCCAGGCTCGCCAGCGATAACGAGCCCGAATACGTGGATGTCGAGAACGCGGATTTGGGTCCGACTATCAGGTGAAGGGCATCCAGGGTGGATGCAGGAATCACAAGGAGCAACAACGTGAAATACATGCTGATGATCTATCACAACGCCGACGCCTGGGCCGCGCTTTCCGAGCAGGAGCAGCAGGCAGTGATGAGCGAGGGCGGAAGACGCTGGCAAGAACTCGTGGCATCGGGTGAGGGCATCATGGGAGAGCCTTTGGCTGCTCCGCGTGATTCCAGGATCGTTCGTGTGCGGAACGGTGTCCCGGTGGTCACCGATGGCCCCTTCGCCGAATCGAAGGAGCAGATTGTCGGCTTCCTGATGATCGATGTCGTCAATGAAGAGCGTGCGGTCGAGATCGCGGCGAGCTGGCCAGACGCGCGAGTTTCGGCCCTGGAAGTGCGGCTCATCAATGTCAGCAACGCGACCTAGTGTCCGATGCCGCGTTGCTCACGACACACAAATACGCCACCATGGGCGCGCCGACACGGACCAACGATAATCAAATCCGACCGGGTTGGTACAGGCCGTGATTGAAGCCGGAAACTTCCAATGGGTGACCAGAGTTCGCGCTGACTGGACCAGGCAAGGATGTCCCACGCATGACCCCTCCACACGGCAATGTCATTGATCCGCAGTTGGTTCTTGCCGTTCTGGGAGACTTCCCGGACTCGGTGTGCACGCCGTTGACCGGAGGCCTCGATGCAATGATATGGCGAGTCGAGACGACTGGCGCACGGTACGCCTTGCGCCTGCTCGGTGCGAATCAGCGATCGCAAGCCACACGGGAACTCGCGGCCAGTCGTTGGGCGCACGCTCACGGGCTGCCGGTGCCTGGCATTGTGGCATCCGGGTTTTGGCAAGATCGCCCTGCCTACCTGATGGAGTGGGCGGAAGGGCAGACGCTGGCGGCGACGCTCCTTAACTCATCGTCCGGGATGGAAGCGGCCCCACGCCTCGGTCAGGAGTTCGGCATCATCCAGGCACGCATCCACCTGCTCACTCCGCCGACCGATCCGTCGATCGTCGACCGTGACTGGCGAACGTGGGAACAACTCGACGCCGAACTCGCTTCCCGCCTCGAACGATTCCCAAATGTGTCGACCGCCCTGCTTCACCTCGACTACCACCCCCTCAACGTGCTAACCGCCGCTGACGGCATCAGCGCTGTGCTCGACTGGGCCAACGTCCACATCGGCGATCCGCGCATCGATCTGGCCCGGACTCTTGCGATCCTCCAGTTGGCGCCGCTGCCTGATCCCACGGCGATCGATATCCTGCGAACCTTCGAGGCCGGATGGCGGGAGGGGTATGCCATGACCGCCGGTGCATTCGACATCCCGCCCCTGCTCCGCTGGTGGGCGGGGGCCGCAATGGAGCAGGATTTGGCGCCGAAAGTCAGCACCCGATCCGCCCCCTGGTTGAACGAAGCCTACCTTACCCGCATTCGGAGATGGACAAACGCCGCACGCCAGGAATCGCTCCAGGACGGAAGTCAACCATCGTGAGAATCGCTGCAATGCCGGGATGCAATCCATATGCAGGCCAAGCACGGTGTGGGTTCCGTTAGTCCGCATGACCGCTCAGCGAACCCGAGCACGCTGTGAGGCGGTGTTGGCCGCGACGCTCACCGGACACTACCGGATACAAGATTGTGGTCGACCCGGGTCCGCCCGTTCGCAATTCGATGTGCCCTGGATGCCGTATCAGGCTGTGAACTTCGCGACGACCTCTTCGGCGACCCGGGTCACAATGCCGTCGGGATATGGAGCCGGGATGATGAGCACGATATGGGTAGCCCCGGCCTCGATGAATGGCTCCAGCTCGCCAGCTGCCGGGGAGAAGTCGTCGGCATTCAGCCGGTACTGATAGGAAAGCGTGATTTCCTTCGGATCGCGGCCGACCGCCGCGCAGTGCTCATGCAGGACGGCAATCTTGTGCCTGAACTCGTCGACCGATCCACCGGTGTAGTTCCAGATATCGGCGTACTTCGCGACCACCCGCAGGGTCAGCTGCTCTCCGCTCCCGCCAATCACGAATGGCGGATACGGCTTCTGGACCGGCTTCGGCTCGGAGCGAGCATCCTTCAATTGATAGTAGCGACCATCGAAATCGACGGTCGGCTGCGTAAACAGCTGCTGGATGATCTCGCAGGCCTCGCCCAGGCGGCGAATGCGCTCGCCGGGCTGGTAGAGCGGGATGCCCATGCTCTCGTGCTCGTAGACATTCCAGCCGGCACCGATCCCAAAGTCGAGCCGACCGTTGGAAATGACGTCAACCGTGGCCGCAATCTTGGCCAGCACGGCCGGATGCCGGTAGGTGTTCCCGGTCACCATCAGCCCAAGACGCAGCCGTTCCGTGACGGCGGCGAAGGCAGCGAGGACCGTCCAGCCTTCGAGGCATGGTCCATCGACTTCGCCCTGGATCGGGGCGAAGTGATCGAAGAGCCAGGCGTGCTCGATGCTCGCAATGTCGTCGGCTTCCTGCCAGACCTTCAGCATCGCGTCGTAGGTCGTGTGCTGCGGTGATGTCTTGATCCCAAAGCTCAGCATCGTCGTCATATCCCTTCCTTCGCACGATCGCCACCGTTCAACCCTGATTCTGCGGGCCTCACATTGTCGTCAGGGTACCGCGAATGGCTGAATGGCGCACCACGTCAGCCGGCCATTTCGGCTGAATCCAACTCCCATCCCCGGTTGACGACTACCATCGATGCGCGGATGATCCCGGGAGATACCGACAGCCGAAACCGCCAGGAGCAGCCATCCCAATGAAGATCACCGATGTGAAGACGTTCGTTGTCTATGTTCCCGAACGCGGGCGTAACTTCACCTTCGTGAAGATCTACACCGACGAGGGTTTGACCGGGCTCGGCGAAGCCGGGGTCACCGGCAAGGAGCTGGCGGTCCAGGGTCTGGTCGAAACCTGGACGCCCTACCTGATCGGGATGGACCCGTCCAGGATCGAGCACATCTGGCAGACCCTGTGGCGGGGCCAGTTCTTCCGGGGCGGCCACATCCACGGCGCGACGCTGGCAGCGATCGACATCGCGCTCTGGGATCTCCGGGGCAAGGTGCTCGGCGTGCCGACCTACGACCTGCTCGGTGGCAAGACCCGCGACTACGCCCACTGCTATTGCCATGTCCAGCAGCGCGGTCACGGCGACGCCGGGATCGAATCGATGGTGGAGCTCGCGAAGGAACGGGTCGCCGAGGGCTGGGAGTTCGTGCGCTACGGGGTCGGTGAGGGCAGCGGTCCCGAACACGACGGCATCTACAATCAGTCAAAGGCGCTCAGGTGGACTGTGGACGCATTCGCCGCGCTCCGTGAGGCGCTGGGTCCCGAGATCGAGATCGCGGTCGACTTCCACCAGCGGACGACGCCGACCTATGCGATCCAGCTGGCCCGGGCCCTGGAGCCGATGCGCCCGTACTTCATCGAGGATCCGCTGCGGGCCGAGAATGCCTCCGAGTTCGCATACCTGCGGCAGCACATTTCGGCCCCGATCGCGACCGGCGAGCAACTCTCCAGCAAGTGGGATTGGCAGGTGTTGATCGAGAAGGACCTGCTCGATTACTGCCGTATCGATCTCTGCATCAGCGGTGGCTTGACCGAGGCGAAGAAGGTGGCCGGGTGGTGCGAGACCCACTACATCGAGCAGGTTCCGCACAATCCGCTCGGTCCGGTTTCGACCGCCGCCTGCCTCCATTTCGACCTCTCGACGCCGCTCTTCGCGGTGCAGGAACTGGTTTGGCGACCGGATGTGATCCCGAACATCGTCAGCACCGACATGCGTCTCGAAGGCGGCAAGCTGTTCAGCGGTGAGTCGCCCGGACTCGGGGTGGAGCTCGACGACGAGGCGGCCCTTGCCCAACCGTTCCAGCCGACCGACCTGATGATCCTGCACCGCGAGGACGGTTCCGTCACGGATTGGTAAGGGTGTCATCTGGTAGTGGCTGGCCTACGGGTGACCTAAAACGTTGGCCGCCACAAGGGCGGCCACTACCAGGGATAGGTGCAAGCGTGGTTGCGTGCGGAACGCTGCTGTTTGCGTCCCACTTGACCTTTGGCATGCCGCTCCCTACGATGCGAATTACCAACCCCTGGTCTTCGCATCGTGCCTTGAACTACAACCTGGTGGGGGAGGAACCAATGAAAACATGGCTTCCAACGTCGCATTGGCAATCATCATCGGGCCGTTCGATCTCCGCACTCATCCTGACCCGCACGGGCCTGCTCGCGATCATCGCCTCCCTGATCATGGGAGCGGGCGGTCCGGGCAGTGCCCTCGCCCAGTTCGATTTCGATGGCGAGTACATCCTCCAGTGCTCGTGTCCGGTCTGGTGGGATGAACCGTGGGAAGGCGCCGGGGTCTTCGACGAGGATAAGTCACTCGATACGGTCGTGCTCGCGAATGGTGGGGCCGTGCTCCTCATCCAGGAGATCCTGATCGACGATGGCACGCTCGCCGGGATGATCCAGGATCGCTCGGAGATCCTGGAGGCGGGCAACAACATCGCGAACCTTGAAGAGACCTGGACGGATGAGACGGAAACGGACGCATCTTCGGGCCGCGTCTGGGAAAACCGGGACGGCGATACGATCTACAGCTTCCAGTTCGTGCAGGTCTGGGAAACCAACTTCCTCCTGAGCATCGAGTTCGTCGCTCCCGAAGCAGACTTCGTCGAGGAGTGGGATTCCCTGGAGTTCGTGTTGCTGATTGGAACACCGATTCTCGCGGAATTCGACGGTGCGGAAATTGCCGACCAGATCGGCAGGGACTCACTCAAGCCGAACTGATCAAACGACAGCCTGTTCCATACGACGGGACCAGCGGATCGGTCGCTTCGAATCGGGCGGAGCAAGCATCGCTCCGCTGCCGCAGCCCTGCCAAAAACGCCTTGCCCCATCCTATTTGCGAAGCGACGGAAAGTGGTGGGCAATGGCGGCGATGCAGCCAATCGCCAGGATGCAGGAGACGACCATCGCCAGTGGGGTGCCGATCTGGTTCGCCAGGGCGCCGACAGCGAGCTGGCCGACCGGCAACACGCCCCAGGTGAGGAGCGAGATCGACATCACCCGGCCGCGAACCTCGTCGTCGACGCTGAGCTGGATCGCCGTCTGGTTGATCGCGAGGAAGGACGCACTCATCCAGCCGGTAACGAACAGCAGCAGCACAGCGAGCGGCACGTTGGGCGTGATCGCGAACGCCAGCACGCCGATCGCGAACCCCATGGCGGTGATCACCTGCATCCCGCGCGAGTTCCGCAACCGGCCCGAGTGGGCCACCGAGAGCGAACCGGCCACGGTTCCAAATCCGGTGCTCGCCAGCAGCACGCCCAGCCCGGTCGAGCCCAGGTCCAGCTCATCGCGGGCGAATACCGGCATCAGGTTGATGTAGGGCATCACGAGCACATTGGGCGCCAGGGCGAGGATGATCAGCGCCTTCAGGTACTGGCTCCGGGCGACGATCCGGAATCCGAGGGTAAGGCTCTCCCAAACGCTTTCGACTCGCCTCTTCGCCTGCGATGCCCGCGACGGCAACTGCCAGGTTGCGATCAACGCCAGCGATTGCAGCAAGGCGGCCACGGCGAACGTTTCCGGCACGCCGATCGTGGCGATCAGGACCCCGGCAATCGACGGCCCGACCACGCGGGTCGCATTCTGTCCCGCCGAGTTGAGGGCCACGCCAATCGCGAGATCCCTGCGATCGACGAGGGAGGGCACCATCGCGGTGCGGACCGGGAAGATGAAGGTCATGATCGTGCCGTAAACCGCCACCAGCACGAGCATCGACCATGGTTCTATGACATCGGCGCCGACCATCACGGCAAACAGCGCGGAGACCATCATTACCCCGAACTGGGCGGCGAGCAGGACGAGGCGGCGATCGAAGCGATCGATCACGACCCCGGCCGGGAGCGAGAAGAGGAGCATCGGGATGCCACCGGCGAACCCGGCGAGCCCAACGAACAGCGGCGAGTCGGTCATCTGGAGCGCGAGCCAGCCGACGGCGACCTGGTACATCCAGAAGGCAGAATTAGTGGCGAGCGTTCCGAGCAGGAGCATTCGAAAGGCGGGATAGGCGCGCAGTACCTGACCCATCCCCCGCTCCTCGCCCTCCAGCGGTTCGACGGGTTCGGATCGGATGCCGCCGGGTGTTCTGCCGCTTTAACCTGTGCCACCTGGCCTCCGCCGTTTCCGAGATCGTTCCCTGGTTTCCTCGGGTCAGGGTAGCATCGCCGCATGTACCGGGGAATAGCGCACGAGGTTCCGGAAGCAGATGTTCCCGGTCTGCAACCACGTTCGTCCGGTAGTGGCCGGTCTTGTGCCGGCCATGTTCACCGGTATGTGCCGACGTACCGGGGCAGCGAAACACCATTGGAGGGCACAAGACCCTCCACTACGAGATCGCGAACTCTGGCAAACCTACGCCCTATCCCAGCATGCGGGCGATGTCGGTGGCGAAGCGGATTTCGGAGTCGTCCTCGGGTTGGTAGTCGATCACCTGGCGAGCGTTCGTGATGCTCCAGAAGGTGCGCGCATTGTTCGAGACGCCGTAGAAGATGTGGAATGGGACGCCGTACGCGTCCTCGATATCCGGGGTGTCGACAGATTTACAGAAGAGTTGTTGCAGGTCGCGCTCGCTGATGTAGCCGGTGATATCGCGGATGTAGAGCGCTGGCGTCTTGCCCTCGAACTCGCTTGCATCGATCTCGCGAGGGGCGACGATCCGGATCAGGATGACCTCCAGCTTGCGACCGAGCGAGCCGCAGGCGTAAAGGAATCCGAGTGATTCGTAGGCGGCCTTCGCCCAGCCATAGAAGCTGACAGGGCGAGGATAGTCCTCCGGATCGACCCGGTCACGAAGCCCGGCGTAATACGGTTGTTCGTACCATTTCGCGGCCTGGTTCGTGCTGGCGGCAACGACGCGCCGAACGCCGGTGGCGAGGGCGACATCGAACACCCTTTGCATCATGTCGACGTTCTTGCGCTCGTCCTCGTAGACAGCCTCGGGCCGTGGATGAATGTAGCCAGTGTGGACAATGGTGTCGATGCCGGTGAACAGCGCTTCCAGGGTACTGCGGTCGGCAGTGAGCAGATCGACGATCTCGACACCGGGCACCTGTTCTCCCTCCCGGTTCGTGTCGCGCACGTCGATCAGGCGCAGGTCATAGGCGTCCCGAAGCGCCGGTAGCAACTGCCCGGCAATGTAGCCGGTGGCCCCGGTCAGCAGGACGCGCTTTCGCTGTTGTGCCATGTGGCGGTGATCCTTTCGTAACTCAAACCGGGCGGACACATGATCGACAACATGTGGATTGGCAAGACGCCGTTCGCGGTCGATCAAGGTTCGCCCCTACGCGATTCAGTTAACTAACGCAGCGTTCGTCCGAACCCTCATGACTCGTCATCGAGAGGGGTCATTCTAGCGGGCGAAGGCAACGAACGGGTTGTGGCGCGTCAGCCGATCGATCGTGCCCCTCGTCCACGCCGGCTTCGGCGAGTCGGGGCAGGAACTGCTCGGGGAGGTACGTGAATGGCTTCGGGGTGCCGCCGCCGGGCTGGGCAGGATCGTACCAGCCACGATCCTGGCTGAGCAGGATGCGGTCGCCGAGTCCCGCGTCGAGTCCGCGCTGGATGAGGTCGATGAACATGGCATCCTGTTCGGGTTCGCCGATCCCGTCGTACTCGATCCAGGCTCCCCGTTGCGCCAATTCGTGGTGAATCGCGATGTCCGGTTCGACATGGGCATGGATCCAGACGAACGAATCTGCTGACGCGCCGGTTTGCTCGATCAGGTCGAGTTGGGCCCGGGCAACGTGGCCGCGCACGGTATGGCTGCCGATCGTGGCGCCGGTCGCGATCGAGGCTCCGGCGGCGGCGCGGAGCACCTTCGCTTCGGCCTCTGTGATGCCGTCGTCGGTGGCGCCGACCTTGATCCAGCCTGCGCGGACACCGGTGTCCTCGATCCCGTCCGTCAATTCCGCGATCATCCAGTCCCGGAGTTCCGCTTCGCTCGCGTCGCGCACCCATGGCGGCAGCCACGGTTCGCGATAGACGCCGGTGGGAATGACAAGCGGGAACTCCGCCTCCTGCGAGACGGCGAGCAGGATGTCGGCGCGGCGTCCGACACCGATCGGACCGGGTTCGATGATGGCGGTCACTCCGGCGAGGCGTGCTCGGTCGATTTCGGGGGTCATCAAACGAACCACGTCGGCTGTGTCCGCTTCGCCATAGCCGGGTTGATCCCATGTCCGCAAGTCGACGAAGACGTGCTCGTGGGGAAGGATGAGGCCCAGTTCATCAGCGGCCATGGGACCGAGGGTGGTGATCAGTTTTGGCATGGAGCCACCTTTCCTGACAGGTAGAGATTGCGCGATTGTCGCATGATGCGGGACCGAACGGGATGACCGTGCGCTTGACACGGGGCGAGAACGTTCGGCAGGCCAGGCGGGCGGAGCACGCATCGCTTTGCTGTCGCAACCGTACAAGATGGCGAAGTTCCAGAGGGGACGATGATACCCCTCCTTCCCGATAGCGAAGCGGCTTGGTTTCCTAAAGCAAGTAACTATCTGATACCATGCCCCCATGAATGTCGATGGCTCTGCGTCGAACGTCGTTCCGCGCAAGCCGCTTGTTGAGGATAGAAGGGATCATTCCCCAGGCCAGATAGATAATCGATGCTGATTCCGCGTGGCTCTGCCAAAACCATACGCATGCTTCCGTCCCCGGACACGGCAAGCACAAGATCGCTACCCAGCAATTCCTGGTTCCAGGATCGGTGGGTGGTGTGGGCTGACACCAATCATGAGCATCACGAATCCCTGGATCGAGGTCTTGCCGACCGACGGTCTGATTGACGATCCTCTCGATATTCGCCTTGGCGGCTTGAAGCCGAACGAACGCGTCACCATCCGGTCCCGGGCCACCTTTTCCGGGCAAGCGGGAACGTGGTCGACCTCAGCCGTGTACGAAGCGGACCCCAACGGTGAACTCGACCTGAACACGCAGTCACCGACTTCGGGTGATTTTGCCGTGGCAGACGCGAACGCCCTGATCTGGTCGCTACGGCCGGATGACCCGGCCACCAATGCCCGCTCGCTTTCCGATGGACTCAACCCGTACGAGTTGCGGATCACGGCGGAGACGAGCGGAACCATCCTCGAACAGTCGAATCGTGCGCCGGGCAATTGCCGAGGACGTGAAGGTCGTCGAGGTCCGGGAGCCGTCGATCCAGGCCAACCTGTTCCTGCCCGATGGACCGGGGCCGTTTCCGACGGTGCTCGTGCTCGGAGGATCGGGTGGCGGTTTTTCCGATCGCCCGGCGGCGCTCTTCGCATCGCACGGGATCGCCGCCGTTTCGCTGGCGTACTTCGGGGTTGAGGGACTTCCGGAGGAACTGCGGCGAATTCCCCTGGAGTATTTCGAATCGACCCTGCAATGGATCGGCGACCATCCGTTGCTGCAATCCGATCGGCTGGCCGTGAGCGGCACCTCGCGCGGCGGCGAGTTGGCCCTGCTCCTGGCTTCCCGCTATCCGCAGATTCGATCCGTCGTCGCCTATGTCCCGAGCAGTCACGTCTGGGGCGCGATATCGCGGATCGAGGACGAGGAAACTGACGACTATTTCGCCGCCTGGACATACAACGACCGCACGATTCCGTATGCCGGACGCGTGCGCAACGACGCGGTCGCGCCCGATGAGCACGGCGTGATCAGGCTGGCCCCGGCCTATCTCGAGTACGCGGCAGATGCGAAACGCGCCGACCCGGCCGTGATCCAGGTTGAGCGGATCGAGGGTCCCGTGCTGCTGATTTCCGGCAAGGAAGACGCGCTCTGGCCGTCGGCCCATTTCGGCGAGCTGATTGCCGAACGGGCTCGACTGAACGGTTTCGACTTCTCGGTCGAGCATCTCAGTTACGGTGGCGCGGGCCACTCGATCGGCGCCGGATTCGCCCCAACCACCGTCAACCAGGGATATCACCCGATTCGCAAGGCAACGATCGACCTCGGCGGCACCCCGGAAGGGTTGGCGAAGGCGCGGGCCGAATCGTGGCCGCGCGTGCTCGCGTTCGTTACCCAGCACACGGCATCGCAACGATTCGTTTCGAACGAGGTGTCATCGGTGGGGGGATAACCCGATGGTCCAACGTTGCGCTTTATGTCGGCGAGATCATTGGCCGGCACAAGACCGGCCACTACCAGATGGAATAGCCCGCAGATAAGGAACATCAAACATGAGCAATCACCGAATATCCTCCAGGCAACCAGCATCCTTGAATCGACGGCGCCTGCTCCAGGCCGCCGGCGCCGCCGGAGTCGCCGGTTCCACGCTGTCGGTCGCCCGGATCGGGACCGACGCGGCCGGCAGCTCCTCCTCCGCATCGTCGATTTCATCGACCCACCAGGACGGCGGCTCGCAGGTCGTGATCGGCGCCTGGGCCGAGCCGGCGACCCTCCTCTCGGGGGCACCGGTGACCGGCGCCTCGTACCAGCAAATCCAGCGGATCATCGCGAACGGCCTGGTCAAGCTCGGCTATCCGTCGTTTGAGGTCGAGCCCGATCTTGCCGAAACGTGGGAAGTATCCGAGGACAGCCTGGTCCACATCTTCACGCTGCGCTCGGGCGTGACCTGGCACGACGGGGAGCCGTTCACCGCCGAGGACGTGAAGTTCACGTACGACCTGGTCACCCACGCGGAATGGCCAGGCGGTCTCGACTCCTACTTCGCGCAAATCGCCGGGGCCACCGAGCACAAGGCCGGAGAGGCCGACGAGGTGACGGGCGTCGAAGTGATCGACGATACCCATGTGCAGATCACCCTGCTCCAGCCCGACGCACTTTTCCTCGCTTCGGCCGCCAGCCGCCAACGGATCCTGCCGAAACATGTGCTGGAATCGATCCCCGTCGCCGAAATCGAGAAGAGCGATTTCGCGCGAAAACCGATCTACACCGGCGCCTACATCGTCGAGGAATGGCGCCAGGGCGAAAGCATCACCTTCCGCGCGAACCCGGATTATTTCGGCGGCGCGCCCGCGATCGAGACGGTGATCTCCCGGTTCATCCCCGACCCGGCGACCGCCTACGCCGAACTCTCGAGCGGCGGTCTCGATGTGGGCACGGTGACGCCCGACCTGCTGGAGACATTTACGAGCGACTCTTCCTTTACGGTGCGGGAACTCCCGGGACTCCGCGTCATCTACCTTCAGTTCGACCTGACGCTACCGATCTTCAGCGATCCGCGCGTTCGCCAGGCGATCAGCCACGCCGTCGACAAGCAGACCGTGATCGACGCACTGCTGCTTGGCAAGGGCGAAGTCGCACGGAGTTTCATCACTCCACTCTCGTGGATCTTCAATCCGGATGCGCCGCAATACGGCTACGACACCGACAAGACGGCGAGCCTGCTGGATGAGGCCGGATGGACGCTCGGCGACGACGGCGTACGCGCGAACGCCAACGGCGATCGGCTGGCCTTCACGCTCACCGTGCCGACCGTCTGGCGCCAGGATGGCCTGGCGGTTCAGCCGTTCCTCGAGGAGGCCGGTATCGAGGTCACGATCGAGGAACAGGGGGCCGGCCAAGTGACGGGGCCGCTGAAGATTGGCGAGTATCAGGCTACGGTCAATGGTTGGAACAACTTCATCATCGATCCCCGGGCTGACCTGCAGCGGACATTCCAGAACCCGCGCCCGGTCGATTCGACAGGTTACGCGAACGAAGAGGTAGATGCCCTCTTCGTTGAGGCCCGGGCCTCGCTAGATCCGGAAGAAGAGAAGGCGCTCTATTTCCAGATCCAGGAACTCGTCGAAACCGATGCGCCACTCGCCTACCTCTGGCGCCAGCAAGACTTGCTGGTTGTGGGGCCGCGACTGACAGTTCCTGAAACCGAGACCCTCTCGGAACTCTATGACCGGATCCCGGAGTGGCAGATCAATTCCTGATCAGCGGCCACGCACGAACGCTCGTACGTGGCCATCACATGGCCCGCACCATGCAACCGGTAGGAACCCGCTGTGAGCCGACACATTCTCCGACGCATCATCCTGCTCATCCCAATGCTCATCGGAATCTCGATCATTTCCTATGGGATCATCCGGCTCGCGCCGGGTGATCCCACGCGAGTGCTCGCCGATCCCGAAATGCTCACCACGGAACAAATGGAGGCACTTCGCGTTCAACTTGGGCTGGACCAATCGATTCCGGTACAGTACCTGCGCACGATGCAATCGTTGGTGACTGGCGAACTGCTCTCGTTCAAGACACGCCAACCCGTTGTGGACATGATCGTCGAACGCCTGCCGACCACGATCGGCCTTGCCGCCTGCGTGCTGGTGGTCGGATTCGGTCTCGGGATCACGGTCGGAGTGCTGCAGGCGCTCCGTCCCAACAGCCGCCTCGACGACATCCTGACCTTTCTCTCGCTGTTCGGCTTCGCGGTACCGTCGTTCTGGCTGGCGCTCATGCTGATCCTGGTCTTCTCGGTCCGGCTGGACTGGCTGCCCGCCAGCGGCATACGACCCACGAACACGTCGGGTTGGGATCCCCTGGCGATGGCGCCTTACCTTGTCTTGCCAACCATCGTGCTGGCGACGAACCTCCTCGCAAGTGTCGCCCGCTACACGCGCTCATCGATGCTGGAAACGCTGAACCAGGATTACCTGCGCACGGCCAGGGCCAAGGGCTTGAGCGAACGGACCGTCACAGTCGGTCACGCCCTGCGCAACTCGCTGCTCCCGGTGATCACGTTGCTGGGTGTCCAGATTCCGTACCTGCTCGGTGGCACTGTGGCGATCGAAACGATCTTCGCCCTGCCGGGCGTCGGCCGCCTGGCCCTGGAATCGGTGATTTCCCGGGACTACCCGGTGATCCTGACGATCAACGTCTTCGTGGCCGTGCTCGTGCTGGTCGGCAATCTGCTCGCCGACATCGCCTATGGTTTGGCCGATCCTCGCGTCAGGCTGGGCGAATGACAGACCTGACCGCACATACAGCGAAGACGGCACGGGTACCCGTCTCGGCGAAGGCCGGCGACGAGATGCTGCGCGTACGCACGACCGTGCCGACCTGGCGTCGCCTGCTGGGCAATCGGCGAATCGCGATCGGGGTCGCGGTGCTGGTCACGATGTACCTGATCGGGCTGCTGGCACCATGGATTTCCCCGGCAGACCCGAATGCCCAGGTCCTGCTCGATCGCCTCAAGCCACCGAGCATGGCGCACCCGCTGGGAACGGACAGCCTCGGGCGCGACATCCTGTCGCGGGCAATCTGGGCAACCCGGATCTCGCTCTCGGTGAGCCTGGTGGCGATGCTGATCACGATCTGCCTGGGCGTCTCCCTCGGTCTCGTGGCCGGATTCCTGGGCGGGGCGGTGGACATGGTGCTGATGCGGCTGACCGACATGCTGATGGCGTTCCCGATCTTCATCCTGCTGATCACGATTGTCGCGATCTACGGGTCCAGCCTGTCGCTGATGATCCTCTTCCTGGGACTCACGGCATGGCCACTGACGGCGAGGACGATCCGGGCCGAGGTGCTGTCACTCAAACACCGGGACTACATCGACGCGGCCTGGATCAACGGAGCGTCAACCGTGCGGATCCTGTGGTTCCACGTGCTGCCGGGCGTGATCTCGGTGATCGTGGTCGCGGCGACGCTGCGGGTGGCCACCGTGATCCTGATCGAGTCGGGGCTCAGCTATTTCGGGCTGGGGGTGACGCCACCAACGCCAACCTGGGGCAACATGGCCTCCGAAGGACGGCTGTTCCTCGAAAAGGCATGGTGGATCACCACATTTCCGGGCATCCTGATCGTGATCACCGTGCTCGCCTACAACCTGCTCGGCGACGGCCTGCGGGACGAACTCGATCCACGGCGGCGCGGGCGGTAGGACACATTCCATGTGATTTCGCAGGGCGGCCAACCGCGTGTCTCGGCCCATTCACATTAATCAAGGGGAGAACTTCTTCACGTGCCGAAAGCAATTGACCATGTCGTCGTCGCGGTCCATGACCTGACGCAAACCATCGCGGATTATCAGCGGCTGGGATTCACCGTCACGATTGGCGGGGACCACGCGCATCGGGGTTCGCACAATGCCCTGATCACCTTTGACGATGGCAGCTACATCGAGCTGATCGCCTTCAAGCACGAACCACCGGTGAAGGACAACACCTGGTGGGACCTGCTCCAGATCGGCGAGGGCCTGGTTG
This sequence comes from uncultured Chloroflexia bacterium, assembly GCA_963763125.1. Classification (GTDB taxonomy): domain Bacteria; phylum Chloroflexota; class Chloroflexia; order Thermomicrobiales; family UBA6265; genus JACCYX01. The sequence continues at coordinate 1,576,186 of CAVXMV010000005.1, read as the reverse complement.
ACTTCGCGCTCGTCTCGGACGATTTGCTTGCCGAACTGGAACTGCTGAAGACCCACCACTTCGAGATCACCGGGCCCATGGAAGGGGGACGACTGCGGACTGACGGGATCCGCATCGCGTGGCGCGTGGCCCGGCTGAACATCGCCAGTACCGAGCGGCTCCCGTTCCTGATCGACGACATCACCGCCCACGACCTGCGCGTGCCGCGCGGATCTGATGCGGTCCATGCCAACGGCGTCACCGGCATCGCGGGAGTCATGGTGGCCGTATCGTCGCTGGCGATCGCCAACCCGCTTTACCGTGGCCTGCTTGGTGAGCCGGAAGCGCGCGGGGAGACGGCCCGGTTCACGGTGGGAGACCAGTTCGTCGACCTCGTCGAAGCCGACTCCTCCCCTCCGGACGTTGCCGAATTCGTGTTCAGGCGCGGTAGTGGACCGTTTCAGGTCACCCTGCGCGGCGGGCAGCCCGCCACGCTTGACCCTGAATTGACGCACGCCGCACGGTTTGTCGTCGCGTAGCGCGGATTGATGGAGATTGACACCCTTGCAAAATCGTCATTCTGACGCGAAGCGGAAGAATCCCCGTGCGAAGCACTCGACGACGCAGTCGGCGCCCGGTGATGACGGGTGCACCCACGTCCGCTAACGCGAACCGGCTTCGCCGGGGGATCCTTCGCTGGCGCTCAGGATGACGGCATGGGGGGCGTGTCAGTTCCAGTGGTCGGAATAGGCCGACACAAGGTCGGCAACTTTGCGTAAACCAAGGAAATGAGGAAAACACCGTGGGATTGAAGATTGGATTGACCCTGCCGAATCGTGGCGTGCTGTTCAACGCGACCACGCCGCGCGAGCTCGTGGAGCTTGCCGAGATCGCCGACCAGTCGGGTGGCTTCGACAGCGTCTGGGTTGGGGATAGCCTGCTGGCGAAGCCGCGCCTGGAGGCGATTACCCTGCTGGCGGCGATCTCGGCGCGGACGAAGAACGTGAAGCTGGGTCCGGCCTGTCTCGCCAGCTTCCCGCTGCGCGACCCGATCCAGCTCGCCGACCAGTGGGCCAGTCTCGACCAGCTCGCCGAAGGGCGCACGATCCTGGTTGCCTGCAACGGCAACGTCGACCAGGCGGGAGTTCATGTCGAAACCCGGACGTACAACGTGACGACCCGAGATCGGGTTGAGCGCGTGACCGAGGGGCTGCAGATTCTCCGGAAGCTGTGGACCGAGGACGAGGTGTCGTTCGAGGGCAAGCACTTCTCGTTCTCCGGGGTGACGATCGAGCCGAAGCCGTTCCACAAGGAAGGCCCGCCCCTGTGGCTCGCCGTCCACGCCCCACGGGACAACGCAAAGGCGGTTGAGAATTCGCATCGCCGGATAGTGAAATACACCGACGGCTGGCAGACATCGAAATGGAATCCGGACGATCTGGGCTGGCGAATCACGGACCTGCGCGAAAAAGCTGTCGAGGCAGGTCGCGATCCAGGCTCGATCTCCACGCATCTCTACCACAACGTGAACCTGACCGATGATCTTGAGGTGGCGACGGCCGAGTCGAAGAAGTTCCTCGACCTGTACTACACGACCGACTATTCGCAGGAGCACGTTCGCGGCTGGGTGGCGCAGGGCGCTGCCGCTGACGTGGTCGAGCGGTTGAAGATGTACGAGCGGCTGGGTTTCGACGGGGTGACCCTGCGGATTACCTCGTGGAACCAGCGGGCGCAACTGGCCCGGCTGATCGACGAGGTGCTCCCCCACTTCCAGTAGGGCGGACAGCCCCACGCGGTCCCCTTCGTGGTAGTGGCGGATCTTGGGCCGGCTATTCGGTGTGGGCGGGTGTCCGCCAATGTCCTCCCCCGGCGGCAATGCGATCATGCCGCGCAGGGGAGTCGACGGGGGCCCCCACGCTGCGCTCTGGGCAGGTGCCCGCGAGACGCGTGTTCAATGGCCAGGCCGGATTGGCCGGCACAAGACCGGCCACTACCAGGGGTGGGTAAATGCGGAGCTGGACAAGCGCCAGGTCGCGGAGTGTGCAGGGGCTATTGTTCGAGGGCTCGAACGACTGCGTCGGGATTCTGTTCGATCACGCGCAGGAGGACCCGGGCGGCGCTATCGGGCATCTTCTTGCCCTGTTCCCAATCGCGAATGGTTCCGAGGCGCAGATGGAATCGCTCGGCAAACTGTTCCTGGGTCAGGTTCAGGTGCGTCCGGATTTCCTTCGAATTGGGAACGCGCCGCATTCGCGACAGTTCCTCGTCGGTCAACGGGGGGTTGTCCGGGTCGCTCAGGGCGTTGGCCTCGATCTCTTCCTCGGTCATCGCGTCGAGGCGGGCCCAATCCGTACGACCTTCAATGGGTTGGGTTGAACCATCTGGCAAAATCTGCACGAAGTTACCGTTGTCGTCTTTTCTTACCCTGATCATATTTTCGTCGCTCATTGGTTCTTGACCTCCTCACCGAGATGATCCGGCGAACGTCGCCCCGATTGATAAAGATAACCGTAAAGAATCGCGTCCCGATCTTGCCGACAGCCTTTAATCCGAGACTCACCATACTCAGGTTTGGTAGTGTCTTCGACAAGATGCCAAGGATCGTCAAATACGGCAATGCATCCAGAAAGCTAATGCCGTGCTTCGATTCATTACTGTCGTTCTTCTCTGGATCCCACTCAAACTGCATCAATCCACCTTCACCGAACACTACTGCTAAGCAGTAGTATGTCAAGCGATATTGCGGAACAATTCAAAGATTCCTCGTACCAGAACGCTATGGCATGATGCACTTCACGTCAATTGGTTTGGCCGCTTTTCGCCGGTCGGCAATGCGTTCAGGATCCGCCGGGGCGATTTCCTTGTTGCGGGGGCGGAGTTCACTCGATTGGTAGAATCGAAGCTGACGCGATCTGCGTTCCTTTGACATTGCAATGACACTCCGGGGGCACCCCATCGATGAGCCTTGCAGACTACGCTCGTATTCGAGACGACCTCCTGGAGCGAATCGTCGGTGTGCTCCAGGCCGATCGGCGTGTTGTGGCGGCCTGGTTGTCGGGTTCATTCGGACGTGGGGTCGAAGATGCCTGGAGCGACCTCGATCTTCACGTCGCGATTGAGGACGAATCGCTGCCGGCGTTTCTGGATGAACGCGTTGCGCTCTACCGGAGCATCGGTGACCCCATTCTCGTTCAGCGCGAGATGGCCTCGAATGCCATGGCAACGAGCAGGTTTCAATTGGTGATCTATCCGGGGCCGATCGAGGTCGACTGGACCATCGGCCCGGAGAGTCAGGCCTCTCGGCCTCCGGAAACGAGGATCATCCATTCGCGGAGGGCGATCCCGATCGAGATTCCTCCACCACTGCCAGCAGATCAACGGCGGGCCGTGGCAGGTGATGTGCTGACGTTCTTCTGGGCGATGGCGCCGATCGCCGTCAAGTTCGTGGGCCGCGGCGACTCTCGCCGCGCGAGCTCACAGATCGACCTCCTGACCGGAGCGTTCATCCAGCTTTGGCGCCTGGTCGAACTCCCGGACGGGCCCGACCCAACCGCGCCCTTCCAGAACCGGGCAACCGAACCCGAGCTGGACGCGGTTCTTCCGCGCCTGGAATGGGAGATCACTCCCGCCGCCGCACTCGACGTTATCCGCACGCTGTGCTCCGAAGTGGAACGGCTTCATCCGTCGCTGGAAGGGCTTGGGGTTCTTCCTCCTCGCGAATTGGCCAGGGAGGTCGCTGCGCTGGCGAGACTCGCCGAAAGCGCCATACGGTCAGGGCCATCCCGAACACAACGCGTCTTTCGCTAGGTTGCGTATTCGCCCTCGCATGGTCATACTGTGCAGGGGGAGATACGGGAGGATATACAGCGGAGGGAACGGGCGGACACAAGGTCGCCCCGCTGGACGCAGCCCTACACGGATCCTTTCCGGTAGTGGCCGGTCTTGTGCCGGCCAATCGGCCCAACCCTCCGCGGACGCAGGTGGGGAAGCAACCGATCTATCTCCCCTTCCGCAGGTCGGCGACGCGCTCCTTCACGGCAGGGCCGACATCCTCGATGAAGGTGCGCAGCGTTTCCTGATCGGTGGATGAGGTCAGGACAAAGGTGCCGAAACCGATGTCGGCGGCAAGATGGGTGAGCACCTCGACCCAGTGCTCGGGGGGACCGACGATCTCGCGATCGATGTCATTCGCCTTCGTGACGGTTGGCGCAAAGGTGCCGCCGATGTTGTAGATGCGGCGAATCGCCGATGGGTCACGGTCGGCCGCGACAGCCGCCGCGTCAATGATTGCGTTGCTCTCGATTGCCTTGATCGGTGGCACGTAGGCCATCGAGGGGATCCAGCCATCGCCGATCCTGCCGGTCAGGGCGAGTGCTTTCGGGCCAATCACGCCGAGCCAGATGCCCATCTCGTGCGCGGGAAGCGGACCGGAGTGGGCCCCGTTGAGCTGATAGTGTTCGCCCCCGAAGCGCATGCCGCGCTCGCCGCTCCACATCCCGCGAATCACGATCACGGCCTCCTCGAGCGCGTCGAGGGCGGCCTTCGGCTTGCGGACTGGTCCGCCAATGCCGCGGATCGCATCCCAGAACGCCCCGGCTCCGAGACCGAGATCGAATCGTCCCCCACTGAGCTGATCGAGCGTGGCCGCCGTTTTGGCGATGATCACGGGATGTCGCATTGGCAGGTTGGCGACATCGGGGAAGATGCGAATCTGCTTCGTCTGGCCGAGGATGAAGCCCGCCAGCGCGAAGGCATCGACGTGGGCTGGCTGGTAGGGATGGTCCTGGATCCCGATCAGATCGTAGCCGAGGTCATCGAGTCGCTGGGCGATATCGAGGGTGCGCTCCGGCTCGCGGGCGTCGGGTACGAGAAAATAGCCAAACTCCAGGTCGTGTCCGTAATCGGCCATGCCGATCCTCCTTGTTGCGATACCCCTGCCCTCGATGTTGGTGGGCGAGGTGTTCAATCCGACATCATCATGATATATTCATGCGCATACATATTCAATCGGCATCCACTCGATGCTTCGTGCCCAAGGAAATGCCTGTGACCACCACCACACCCGAACTGACCGCCGATGCTCCCGGCGACCACCTCGTGCAGGAATTGCAATGGGTTCATGGCATGCTCCGCCACGATCTCCGCGTGCTGCGGGACCTGAGTGAACGGGTCACCCAGGGCGCGACACCGGAAACGATCCGCGACGAGATTGCGACGCTGCAAACCACGAGCCCACTGTGGAAACTTCGCGTGAATTGCCTTTCGTATTGCCGGTTTACGCACATGCATCATACCGTCGAGGATATCAGTCTCTTTCCGGCGTTGCGGGCCTTCGATCCGGAGCTGGAATCGGTCGTCGATCGACTCGAGGCCGATCACCGACTCGTCTCGGATATCCTCGACCGGATCGAAGCGGCAGCCGATGTGCTGGTGAAGGACGACACCACGGGGTCGCGGGAAGAGGTCGTGGCCGCACTGGGGGCGCTCTCCCAGCACCTGATCGCGCATCTCGATTACGAGGAAGCGGCGATTTCGCCGACCCTCCGGCAGTGGCATACTTGGCCGCACGTGCACTAACGATCAGGCAGGCTCGATGTCCGCGAACACGCTCCCCACGATACCCAACATACCGGCCCCCCACGATAGCTACGTGTGTGCGCGGGCGTGGACGATGCTGCGCTCGATCTACACGCTCGTCAACGGCATGCTTGAGTCGGAACTCTCCCGCCAATGCGGTATTACCACCAACGAGTTCGAGGCGATGGTCTACCTGCGCGGGATCGAGCCGGACCAGGCGAGACTCGGCGACCTGCAAGGGGCGGTGTCCCTGAGCCAGCCCGCGCTCAGCCGGCTAGTGGTGCGACTGGAGCAAACCGGACTGATCTGCCGCAACGAGTCGGCAACCGACAAGCGGGTGGTACTGCTGGCGCTCACCGATCAAGGGCGCGACCTGCTCGACCGAAGCGTGCGACTTCACGCCGAAATCGTCCACACCATGCTCACCGAGCGATTGACAACCGAAGAGCAGGAGCGGCTGGTCCAGACTCTCTCCCGCGTCAGCGATGATCGCGATTCACTGGGCAGCCAGGGCGTGGATGAGCACTCTGGAAACACACCCGGCTAACGGGAACTGAACCTGTCCGCTTCCGCGTATCCCACGCTCCAGATCGCGCCGCTCGTCATCGGTCGGATCGGTCGGGTATGCTGTCGGTAATCTACCCCGCTACCCCGCGATCCAACATGTGAGAATGCGCTTGTGCCGCATTCCGTGCACGGGGAAGCAGCCGCGCTGTTCCCCCTGGAGACGTCGATGCACCCGATCGCGGGACTGCTCTTGCGCCAAGCGACATCCGAGCCGGCGAACGGATCAAATGGGGAGAACGACAGTCCGTTCTACAGCACGGCCGAGGCTGCCTGGGGCCAACTCGTCGACATCATCAAGTGGCTCGGCGGAATCTCCCTCAATCTCGTTTGGGCTGGACTCATCGTCGGCGCTCTGGTCCTGGTCACTGGTCGGCTTCGCCGCCGGCTCCGCACCACCCTGGAAGCGCGAAACCAGGGCCGCAACAATCTACCGGCCCTCGTCGACAACCTCCTCCAGATCGCCGTCTACATCTTCGCCGCCGTCGTTGCCTTCACCGCCCTGGGCGCCGATTCCGCCGCGTTCGTCCAGGCGTTCGGGCTCATCACCGCCGCCATCTCGCTCTCGCTGCAAGACGTCCTGAAAAACTTCGTCGCCGGACTCTACCTGCTGGCCGAGCAACCCTTTGCGCCGGGCGACCGTCTCGAGGTCGCCAGTCAGGCGGGGACGGTCGAGCAAGTCAACATCCGCACGACCTTGCTGCGCAACGACAAGTCGGAGCAGGTGCTGGTTCCAAACTACCAGGTCTTCAGTACCGTCGTCATCAACCAGTCCGCCTACCAGAAGCGGACGCTGACGGTCGAGATCACCGGTGTCAAGGACGACCACGAGAAGGCGATCGCTGGCACCGAGAACGCGCTGGCGAACGTGCCCGGAGTATCGACACCAGCGCCAAGGATCGTGCTCACCAAGGTCGGACCGGACGGCTGCGAGCTAACGGTAACCGTCTGGATCACGCCGGACGGAGACCCGCGGCGCGAGGTCATCCAACGCCTGCACACCCACTTCCCGGACGCGACGCTGACGATCTCGACCTGAGCGCCAATGCCGATTCCGCAGTCACGCGCAACCTTTCAGTTGCTCCTCATATTGAGACGTGCTACCCTGAGGTTGCACATATGGGGATGCCAGTCTCCATGGATCCGAACTGACCGTGTAACGTAGAGCATGGTGGAGAAATACGCATGACGACATCCGCGGACAGCAAACAACTCACCCAAACCCCGGTTACGAAGACGGAGATGCTCATTCGCAAGCCGGTTGCCGAGGTATTCGAGGCCTTTATCGATCCGGCGATCACATCGAGGTTCTGGTTCACCAAGGGCAGCGGCAAGCTGGAAGCTGGCGCCAATGTCCAATGGGAATGGGAGATGTATGGCGTTTCCGTGGATGTCAGCGTGAAGGACATCGAGCAGGACAAGCGAATCCTCATCGAGTGGCCGTCGGAAGCCACGCCGACAACGGTCGAGTGGCTGTTTACCCCGCTCACGGATGACACGACATTCGTCAGCGTGACGAACGCCGGTTTCAGCGGCAACGGGGATGAGGTAGTCAAGCAGGCGATCGATTCAACGGAAGGCTTCGCGCTGATGCTGGCAGGGCTCAAGGCGTTCCTGGAGCACAACATCGAGCTGAATCTTGTCGCGGATCGTTTTCCGGCGGGTCTCGGGGAGCATCAGGGATGATCGCCGGAGAAGCGCGATGACCGACGATGCGATTGAACGCGAGATCTTCATCCGGGCCGGAATCGACCATGTGTGGTCGCTGGTGTCGAGGACCGGATTCTGGATCGGCGACGACCTGCACTTCGAAATGGAGGCCCCGGAGGGTGAAACCGTGGTGATCGACACCCCGTCGTACGGGAGTTTCCCGGTCCACGTGGAGCGCCTGGAGCCGCCGCGCTACGCGGCTTACCGCTGCGGGTTTCCCGGGGCTGACCCGACCGCGGGAAACTCGACGCTCGTGGAGTTCACGCTGGTCGAGCAGGATGGTGGGGTGATGCTCCGGCTCAGGGAGAGCGGGTTCGCCACGCTTGAGGGTGATGCGGCATTCCGCGAAGCCAGGCGGAAAGACAACGTTGCGGGTTGGGCCGCGCAGCTCGATCGTCTCCGCCGCGTTGCGGAAGGGGTTCGCGCATGATGACGCGAACGCTCGACGAGTTCGACGATGTGTTCACGGCGCTGGCCGATCCCAACCGGCGGATCGTGCTCGAGCGGCTGGCCCTGGCCGGAGAGGGCACGGCGACGACGATTGCCGAAGGGCTGCCGATCAGCCGTCAGGCCGTGGTCAAGCACCTGGTTCAGCTGGACCGGGCACGGCTGGTCCAGGCTCGTCGCAGTGGCCGCGAGGTACGGTACAGCGTACAGGCGGGGCGACTGGCCGCGACCGGGCAGGGGTTGGAGGCGATCGCCGCCAGTTGGGACCGCACGCTGCTGGCGCTCAAACGCGTCGCCGAGGACACGAATCCCACATAACAAGGGGCGCGGCACCGCTGCAGACGCGAGAGGCGGGCGAATGGATCGACCCCCCCTGATTGGCGAGGCGCCTGTCCCGGTCAATCCAGGTCATCCCCGACGCACCTGTTGGCAAATGGCGAACTGATCGAGGCGGGAACCCACAGGTGGTCCCCTACAAGATTCGTGTATCGAGGCAGGTCAATTCGGCGCGAATCGGGTCGGGGAGCGGTTCGGCGAGCATGCGTTCCAGATATCCGGCATTGACGCCACTCGACTTGAGGAAGCTGGCGATCAGGTCCGGTTTTTCGGGGCGCTTCATCAGGCGGTAGGCGACCAGCCACGCCTCCAGGCTGCCCAGCGGAATTCCCTGCCAGATCCCGGCGGGCAGGGACGGGATGCGGACCGGGAGATCGCTGCGCGATGCGCCATCCGGCCAGATTGCAAACCCGACCATCAGGTCGATCTCGATGCTGTCGATATTCAGCAAGAGGCGGGCGGTCGTGGCATAGCGACCGGAGCTGTCGGCCGCATCGGTCCATGGCAGGTGAGCATCGGAAAGTGCGCGTTCAACCTGCGCGAGATCGGCATCGACCAGCAAATCCCAATCGCGGACCTGCCCGACGAGTCCGTGGGCCAGGAGCAAGCCGCTGCCACCGAGAGTGGGCTGGACACCGGCCTGCATGAGCGCATCCACGACACGTCGCAGCGGTTCGATGGGAGGCATGACGCTACCCATATGTGTTGATCTTGACTGGTGTGAACGACGCGACAATTCGCGATTGTCCAGGCTGATCCATGGTGCGAAAGTCTGCATCATATTTGGCGCCCACCTTGTCGGCGAGGACGTAATCCGGATCGGACTGGATATCAACCCGGGCACGAATTTCGAGCGTGCGATATGGGTTGGCCGGATCAAGGAAGAACAATGTTGCCTCGGGGGATCGCTGAAGGTTGCGGACCTTTTGGCGGGCGGTGTTGAGCGACATCTGGACATTGCCCCGCTCATCGGCGAGAAACCAGACTGCGGTGACCTGAGGGAACCCATCGGCGCCGTTGGTGGCGAGGATCACTGTTTGGCCGGTAGTGACGAGGTCGAGATGTGATTCGGGAATGGAAACCATAACCTGTTGCTCCAGAGTAATGTGCCGCATCGCCACAGCGGTACGCATCGACTACATGTCAGGTTACGAATAGTAAGTTTCATTCACGGTTCGGTCAACCTGGGCGGGGTCGGCATTGACCAGCAGGTCCCAATTGCAGGCCTGCACGAGCGCCTCCACCACGCGCCGCAGCGGTTCGAGTGGGGGATGGGAGGTGACCATTAGCTCGCAAGCGCGGTGTCGAGCCGGTTCTGGAGATTCTCGGCGGTCATCGCCCCGGATTCGATGCTGCTGATCACGCCGTCGGCGTCGATCACGATCGTGGTTGGGAGGTCGAACGCACCGTAGTGGCGGGATACCTCCTCGTCGGCATCGAGCAGCATCGGGTATTGGGCGCCGTGTTCGTCGGCAGCCCGTTCGACCCGCCCGGACCCTTCACCGATGTCGACCCCGAGCACCTGGGCACGATCGGCATAGCCGTCCGAGAGTTGCTGAAGGGTTGGGACTTCGCTGGCGCACTCGATGCACCAGGTGGTCCAGAACTGCACGACCACCGCCTGGCCACGGAAATCGGCCAACTCGACGACCTCGCCATCCGTCGTCCGGAGCCGGAAGTTCGGCGCCAGATCGCCGACGGCAAGCGCGGATTGCAGGGTAGCGACCTCGCTCGTGCCGGGCTGGGGCACGATCCCATATCCGGCGACGGGGTCGTTGCGATCACGATCAAGCCAGATCGCAACGACCACGAGGGCGATCACCAGCGCGATCACCCCCAACCGCCCCGGATCGAGCAAGGTCGCCGATCGGCGTCGCGCTGGCGGGCGCCGCGTGTCGATGACGGGTTTCCGGACTTGCGATCGCGGAGCCGGTGGTCCGGGTCGGGCAGGCGCCGACTGTCGCGCCGCTCCCCTGGGTTGCGCGCTCGTCTCATCCGCAACGGGAGTCTTGGCCAGCGATGGCGGGATCTGCGGTCCGAGCCGGGCAGGCGAGTTTGACATGCGCGATTGATCCCACTCCTGAGGGTGCTTGTCAGGCACCGCGCTGCAATTGGGCAGCTTCCGCGTAAAGGATACAGGGGCGGCAACGCGGTGGCGACTCCTCCCCGGATCCAGCAATTGGTGTCGATTATGGCGCGTTTTCGTGCACTCGATGCGTTCCTTGTGGTAGAAAATAGAACATATGTTCTTATTGTTGGCGGGAATCTCTCGCAATCCGCGCTCAGGAGACCATCATGCTGCTTGCAGGCCCCTGGACCGATACCGCTTCCACGCCACTTTCCGGGACCGATCACTCGTTCTGGCCGCCGGGGGTGCGCACCGCGGCAGACGATGCCCGCGTCGCGGCCTACGGCTCGGCCCTGGCGTTCTATCACGGAGCGCAATGGCAGGAGAGAGCCCGGCGCGGGGAATCGCGACTGGTGCTCAATTACGCACGGGCACTGGTCCGGAAGACCGCCAGCTACGTCTTTCCGGGGCCGGTTGCGTTCTCGGCGCTGGCGCCCGCCGACGATCCGGGGCGGTCGGGAGGCCGGCAACCTGGCCGAACGCCTGCTGGCGGGTTGCTGGCCGCCGAGCTCGATCTTGGCCGCCTCGACCTTGCGCTGGCGATCGATGCCGCCGTGCTCGGCGATGCCGCGATCAAGGTGACCTGGGACCGCGAGCGAGCCCAGCCGCGGGTGGCGGCGGTCGATCCGGCGGTCGCTGGTGGCGCAGTGGGCGCCGGACGACCCGGCGATGCTCGAACAGGATAGTCCATGCCTACGGGCTTGACGGGCAGCCAGGTCCGGCGACTGTTTCCCGACCTGCAGCAGGCGGCGCTGGCGCTCGACCGCGCGTATCCGGTGGTGGAGCAGTGGTCCGATGAGCGCTGGGCGCTGACGATCGCCGGGCAGGTGGTGCAGGACATCGGCGAATCCGTACGGCTGGATTCCCTACGTGATCGCCGCCAACAATCCGCGGCCCTTCAGCGTTCTGGGGCGAATCGGACCTTGATCGACCTGGCCGATGTCTGCCGCGAGATCAACCAGCGGATGACGGTGCTGGCGCGGATCCTGGAACTCTCCGGGGCGCCGATCGCGGTGCTGGAAAACGTGAACGGCTCGGATGGGATCGCGGTCGGTCCGGGCGCGAAATGGGAGCTGCCGGAGGGCGCCAGGGCCTACCTGCTCGATTTGCTGCAGGGCGGCAGCAGCCAGATTCACCTCGCCTACGTCGACCACCTGTTCCGGGTGCTCCACGACCTGAGCGAAACGCCCGCGGACGGCGTTCGGCGATTCGGGCCGCGATCTCTCCGGGGCGGCGCTGGAGGTCGAGATCCAGCCGCTGGTGCAGAAGGTCGAGCGGATGCGCCGGATGTGGGACGGCGTGTTCGCACGGCGCAACGCGATGCTGCTCGACCTGCTGGAGCGGTTCGGCGGGCACGACGCTGCACGGCATCCGCCAGACCACCGACGATCTGGCCGCCGATCCTGCCGAGCGACCGCGACGGGGCGGTGCGGAACGCGGTTTCGCTGGTGGAGAGCGGGATCCAGAGCCGGCGGTCGGCGATCGTGACGCTGGGGAGCAACGATCCCGACGCCGAGCTGGCCCAGATCCGGGAAGAGCGGGATCTAACCGGGCAACGACATTCCGGCGGGAACGTGTAGGGCTGCTGGCCCGCCGGATGCATGCGTCGCCTTCGTAGGGGAGGGTTGGCGGGCATCAGTGGCACCTTCGCATACCCAAACTTGCCCGCGCAAATGCCTGCCCGTGCGTGCGTGGCGCTCAGTGAAGCACACGCCCTCATACCGTCATTCTGAGCCTGCGCGGTGCAGCGATACACCCCGCGATAGCCGTCATGCGTCAGCGGACGTGTCAGCCACATCGCCAAACGCCGACTGCGTCGTCGAGCGCTCCGCACAGGGATTCGTCATTCTGCTGCCGCTTCGCGTCAGAATGACGATGGTGAAAGGACGAGCAGGCCTCGACCCATACACGGCTCGTTGCGCAATCCCGCTCCGGTTTTGGCACGCATCGATGCATCACGAAAGGAGAAACACGCCATGCCGAACCGGCTGGACATCCGGGTGATCCTGCGACGCCGGCTCTCCGACACGGGAACCAATCCGCTGTGGGAAGAGGAGTTTCTGAACGATGCGATCACCGAGGCGGTCCGCCGCTACAGCACGCCCGTGCCACGCCAGGCGGTGGCGGCGATTCCGGTGGCCAGCGGGGATCGCGAGATCGACTTGCCGGCAGCAGGTGAACGCGATGCGGGTGGTGCATGTGTTCGATGACCAGGGCGTGCCGTGGCGACGCTGGGAACAGAGCAGCGATCCGCCACCGGCCCCGACCGGCTTTCCGGAGTCGTCCTGCGATCTGGCGGGCCTGGGGAACCACGATCATCCTCGGCACGCCGGCCCCGCGCACCGGTTTGTGGCGAATCGAGCACTACGCCAACCGGGCCGACCCGCTCGACGACGTCACCGATCTCGATGTTTCGCCGGGCGATGACGACCTGATCCTGGCGCTGGCGGTGGCGGTGGCGCTGCACCGGCGGGCGGTGGCCGAGGGCAAGCGCTACAACGGGCGCGTCCGGGGTGCATCCGATCGCGGCGGCGGCACGGATCGCCCAGGCCGATGCCGATCGCCTGCTGTGGCACCGGTTCCGGCACGTTCGGAGCGGGTCGCTGACCAACACGATCAGGCAATGATGGGGTGGGCACCAGGTCTGCAACCCGACACGACTTTTCTCTGGTAGTGGCCGGTCTTGTGCCGGCCAAGGCCGCGAAGCGCCTTGAATGTCATATCGCTTCGCTGCCGTAGCGAAGCGGAGAAATCTCCTCGCCGCAGCGAACGTTTCAGGCTGCTGCGGCAGAGAGAGATTCCGCTGGTCGCTGATTCCCCACCCCTGACCCCTCCCCGTCCCGGGGAGTGGAACCGTCCCGACGGAATGACAGATAAAGCTTCACGCCGCAAAAGGAGACTCCATGATTGGTCGTGCCGCATCGGGCCGTGTTGGCAACTGGAAACCGCAGCCGACACGGGCCCGGGAGACCGCCGAAGATGCCTGGGACCGGTTTCGCGATCGCGCGGTCGAGATCCTCGAACCGGTGTTCACGTTCGTTTCCCGTGTTGTGCGCATCGCGAGGTGGGTATTGGAGCGGGTTGCCGTGATCTACCCGATTCGGTGGTACCAGTGGCAAACCGCCAACGACGAGCGAACGTGTCCCGAATGCGGATCGATGCAGGGCCGCACCTGGCACGAACAGCAGGCGATTCCCGCGCCTCCGTTGCACGTCAACTGTCGCTGCCGGGTCACCCATGCGTGGACAGAGTGGCGGGTGCGCTACGTGCCGAGCTGGCGGCTACGCTGGTTCACGCGCCGCGAGTGGGAATGGACGCGCACGGGATGGGCATGATGCGCCACCGGGCGACGGGTGGAGCACGCAAGGGTTGACCCGTCTTCCTGAACACGGGCGGAGCAAGCTCCGCAACCCTACCGACCCGTTTCTTTGATAGTGCCCGAACTGCCGGCCCCGCTGGATACGCTGGGTGAAGCGGCCATCGATACGGGTGGAGCCGTATCCCCTCAAATTCATCCACCTGAACAAGGAGCAATCCATGGCGCAGTCGGCTGACATCGTGCTCAATGGCGATCCCTACATGCTGGTCGGGGCCAAGGGCCGGGACGGGTACACGCGATCGCAGGATGGGATCGACGAGGGCCGGACCGGCCGGATCCAGCAATCCGATTTCTTCGGCGGCCTGATCCGACCATTCCAGCTCGAACGCGATCGCGGCTGGAACGGCGCCACCGTCGGCCCTGCCCACGGCGGCCAGGGCGTCAGTCCCTGGCCATTCTCCGATACTGTCGTCCTCGATGCCGGAACCCCGCTCGCCGACTTCGCCTGGGAATATCCGAGCGCCGTGATTCGCGATCACGTCTTTTTCGCGGTCGGGCAATACCTCTACCGTGCCGCCTCGATCGCTGGCGGAAGCTGGGCCACGCCCGACGCAGGTGTGGGATGCCGGGGCCGGCAATACGATCACCAGCCTCTGCTACTACGGCGGCAACATCCTCGTTTGCTGCGGGGGAGCCGTCGATGTCACCCACCTCGTCTACCCTGGAACTACCCCCGCCGTGCTCTTCGCGGGCGAGCGTGGTCACCATATCGTGAGTTACCAGGGCTATGCGATCTGGTCCGACGCACGGGCGGCGGGATCGGGAGGCTACGCCAACATGTTGCGGATGGTGACCGGTTCCGGAATCCAGTTTCGCTGGGTCGATTCCCCGATCAAGCGCCTCACGACCGCCCAGGCAGAAGTCACGATCGCCACCAGCGCGGCTGTCTACGCCTACTCCGGGCGCGTCGCCGAAGTCGAAATCCCCAACCCCGGCACGCCCCCGCCCGACCGCATCGAAGTCCTTCGCTGGACGGGCGATGTGCGGCCCTTCTTCCAGCACGGAACCGCCACCTATGCCGACGACTTCCGCTTCATCACTCGGATTCGGCGGTCGCACCTATGCCTGGATCGGCGGCATGGTGCTCGAGCACGATCCCGAAGGCGACCGCGCCGGATGGCGCGATACCGGTCTCTCCGGTGTCCGTTGCCATGGCGCCGCCGTCTGTGCCGGGTATCTCGTGGTCGTCGATCATTTCGGCGGACAGTTTCTCGGAGCTGTGGGCGTGGGATGGCTCCGGCTGGTGGGTCATCCATCGCCAGGAATGGACCGGCAGTGATGAGTTGCTCCAGCCGATCCCGCTCGCCGGAACCGGCGGCTACGACCTGGGCGTGATCCAGCGGGGCACGCGGACGATGCGCCGCTTCCGGCTGGTCTGGCGATCCGCGATCCAGCACAACTATCCGCTGGGCGAAAGCCAGTACATCACGTCCCTGATCGATGCCTCGGAGCGCGACAAGGCCAAGGCGTGGCGCAAGATCGGGGCCGTGTTCGCATCGCCTGATGTTCCCGGCAATCCGCTCTCAACCGATCAGGTCGAGCTCTGGCTCGATTACAGCACCGATGCCGGAGCCATCTGGACCAACGCCACCAGCGCCGTGATCGTTGGCAACTCCCTCGCCAGCAACAACCGCACGCTCGACGCCGCGGTCGCCTCGGATGTCGCCGTCTCCCGGTTCCTGATGCTCCGCGTGCGCTGGACCGCGGTCGGCGATTGGGCCCCGATCCTGGTCGGATCTGTGGGCCGAGTTCGAGGTGCTGGATTCACCGGCCCGGCGGCGTCGCTGGCAATTTACGGTGATGGCACAGGACCAGGTGATCGACCGGGACGGGTCGGACCATTGACCCGCAGCGGCCGCGAGCAAATCACCGAACTCTGGGATCACTGGCAGGACGGGACGACCGTGCCGTTCCGCGATCTCGATTACGACGATGTGCGCCGTGGAGCGCCGGGTGCGGATCGTGGGGATCAGCGAAACGGTGCCGATCCCGCACCAGAGCCGGGAATTGGGGGCAGTCGGCTGTATCGCTCACCCTGGTCGAGGTGTGATCAGCAGCCGTACGAGGCTGAGCGACCGTACCTCTCATACGGGAGGGTTTTATGCCCTCCCACATCGGTGGCCGGCACGGGCGGTCACTACCTGGCGTCGTCCAGATGTCGTCAGGCGGCGCGACGGCGCGCCCATTGTTCCTTCGACAGGCCGATTTCGCAGCGACGGCAGGCGGCGATCAACTCGATGTGATCGGGATCGCGCCGTCGCTCATCACTCGATAACCGCAACTCGATCAACTCAAGCGGCATCCCGCATTCCGGACACCGGAATCGATCCAGCGTCAGTCGTTCATGGTCGATGAAATCGTCGTATTCGGTTTCGCGCTCTTCGCCGGAATTGGGCGACTGCATGGCTGTCCCCTTTCGTGACATGGCAGTCAGAACATATGTTCTTTTTACCACGTTACGCCCCGCAACTCAACCCGCAAGGAGCAATCGACCATGCCTTCACCACTCCGGATCGTCGTCACCCAGGGACACCGCAACACCAGTGGCGGCAACGCAGGCGAGCGGGCCCGGACCCCGGCAATCGCCAACGCGATCACCGCCGCCCTTGTCGCTGCCGGTCACGACGCGATCTGTCTCCAGAACGAGGATGGCTCGCGCGATAACTGGTTCGACGGCACACTCGACGCGGTCGGCCGCGAGGTGATGCGGCGCCACCAGCAGCGCCCGGTGGACCTGATGCTGGACATTCACATCGAGGGCGATTCCGCGAACACCCCAGGTGTCTTCACGATCGTGCCTGACGGGACCGGGTTGAAGACGCTGACACCATTTTCCGGCGATGACCGGGCGACCCCCACATCGCGCACCTGGCAGCTTGGCCGGGCGATTGCCCACCAGCGTTGCCGCACGACCGGGCTGCGACTGCGGGCGACCACCGTGCTCGAACCGGGGGTGATGAGCGAACAGCGCACGCACGTTGGCGCCGACCTCGGCTGGCGGCTGGCGATGTTCGGGTACACGGCGCCTGCGCGAGAGCGGATGGCGCGGCTGATCCTCGAATGCGGCAACCTCGTCGCCGATGCCACGATCATCGCGCGACCGGAGTTCGCGCAGCAGGTGGCCCATGGCGTGGTTGCTGGCATTGAGGATGTCCTCAGTGCGGACATAGATCCCACGTTTCCGCCATTCGGCACGTCCGGCGAGCTGGCGCAACCGAGGATGGTGATGGTGACGGCGCCGGTGCTGCGAATTCGGAAGTACGCCGAAACGAGCCAGGAACTTGTGGCCCGGCTGACCGAGGGCAGCGAGTTTCCGGTTTGCGGCTGGATCATCGGCGAGAACGTGGAGGGCAACCCGGTGTGGTGGATCGTGGGGCCGGCTGGCCGGGAATCGCCGCGCTGGCGGATGTGGTCAGGAGGAACCGACCTCGCGGGAGCCGGGGTGCTGGCGTTGCCGACGGTGTGATCACCGCCTTGCAGATGACCTCACAAGGTCACAATCCACCCCGCCTTGTAGGGGAACCCGCCCGCCCCGCTGGACGCTGGACCTGTGGGTTCCCGCATGGTCTCGCCCTGGGAAGGCACATCACGCGACGACACACAGGGCCGGCAGCCCGTTCGAGCCATTCGGGCCGGCACAAGACCGGCCCGTACGAAAGCCTCCGATTCTGATAGGGAAAGGAACCACCGATGGCCATTCAGGATTCGGTCGAACTCGTTGCCGGGGCGCCGCTGGTGGTGATCATCCCGGCGCTGGTCGAGCTCGCCAAGCGCCAGGGGATGCCCATTCGGTATGCCGGGCTCGCCGCAATCGTGATCGCAACTGTCCTGCTGGCGCTGGCCGGCCTCACGATCGGCGAATCTCCGGGAATCGCCGAGGCCGCTCGCTGGGTGATCGGCGGCATTGTTTACGGATTGGCCGCCGCCGGACTGTATTCACAACGAGACATTCTGTCCGGGCAGGAACCAGACCGCGGCCAGCCACACGGACAAGGCTGAAAAATCGGATGGATTGAAGGGTTTGCACGGATTGACTACAGTAGTAACATAACAGAAGTCAAGGTCACCAAGGCATTTATCAGTCTGGTTCCCCGGTACGTGTGATTCATTTCCTTAATCCACTCAAGGAGAATCCTATGTCCGTTCCCCGCAACGTCCGGTTCCTGCTGATCGCACTGCTTGTTGCGATCGGCTTCGCCCCCTTCACTCTCCAGGCACAGGAGGCGACCCCGGTCGCCGATGCCCAGGCGAGTCCCGTCATCGTCGCTAGTGGTCTTACCAATCCACGCGGCTTCATATGGGGCGCCGATGGCACCCTGTTCGTCGCCCTGGCTGGCAGCGGCGGTCCAAACGCCGCCACCGAAGACGCTCCGACGACGCAAGCGATCGGTCCCTTCCTCGGTGGACCGACAGGGGCAGTCGCCCAGATCGGCGCCGATGGCTGCCCGGTGGCGGTTGCGACCGGACTTCCGTCGACCGCTGACGGGATCGGCAGTGTCCTCGGTGTGGAAGATGTCGCGATTCTTGGCGACCAGCTCTATGCGTCGGCCGATGGTGGCGGACCGGTCCACGGCAATGCTGATGCGCCAAGCGGCGTCTACCGGCTCCTGGCCGATGGCACCAACGAACTGATTGCCGATCTCTCGGCTTGGGTCCGGGCCAATCCGGTAGCCGAGATTCCGGGCGATTCCGATCCGGATGCCGCCGGGTATTCAATGGTCGCCGACGAAGCAGCCGGGCTGCTGTGGGTCAGCGATCCCAACAGCGGGCAAATCCTTTCCGTGACGCCGGACGGCACGGTAACGCGGATCGCCGACCTTTCGGTGGGACACCCGGTGCCAACCAAGATGGTGGCCGATCCTGCAGGTGGCGTCTTTGTCGGCACGCTGACGGCTGCTCCCTTCCCGGACGGTGCGGCCAAGGTGATGCATGTCGCGGCTGATGGCACAGTGACCGATGTCTGGACCGGGTTGACCGCAGTGACCGATGTGGCCGTCGGCGCCGATGGCTCGCTCTACGCAATCGAGATGTCGACCGGCAACCTCGCCGAGCCGCCATTCCTGGTACCCGGCAGTGGCCGCCTGGTGCACCAGACCGGACCGGATACACTCGAAGTAGTGGCCGAAGGCTTGATGTTGCCAGTCGCGCTCGAGATCGGACCAGACGGCGCATTCTACATTGCGATGCCGTCAGTTGGCGCCAATGGCGGCCAGGGTACGATCGTCCGGCTCGGCGCCGGAGGAGACGTGGCAACACCGGTGGCCGGCGGCAACGCCTTCTGCGCCCCAATCCCCGAAACACTCGCGGCATCGCTTCCTGCCCCGGAACCCGCCGGCACCCCCGAGGCCACACCGGCTGCAGCCGAGGAACCCGAGGAACCGGTTGCGGCAGAACAGGCTGTCTCGATCGAGAACTTCGCCTTCGTGGCGCCGTCCCTGGAGATCACCGCCGGAACGACCGTGACGTGGACGAATAACGACACTGCCGCGCACACCGCGACGGCCGACGATGGCTCGTTCGACACCGGCAATCTCGATCCCGGAGCGAGCGGCAGCGTCACGTTCGACACCCCGGGCACCTACACGTACAAATGTGCGTACCATCCCAATATGACTGGCACGATCGTCGTAACGTAGGCATTCGCCAGCGTTACGGGGAGCATCCCTGAGCAAACCGCAAGACCCGCGTCCATGTATGGACGCGGGTCTTGCGGTGTGTCCCAACCATCAAGCGTGCCATCCCCTCACGTCATTTCGAGCGTAGTCGATCCAGCGGGGCGAAATCTCTTCGCCGCAGCGAATACTCTTTCTGCTGAGCCCGGGCGGACACAAGGTCGCCCCGCTGGCCGCAGTCTTACACGGTCTAACCAACACACCACGTCATGCCGACCGGTGTACTCCCGCGTACACTGGGTTGACGAGTTCCCGCCAGCAAGAACTACCGCGGGTGCGCAGATTCGCTCGCCCTTCGCGACGTGAAATGTGAAGGATGCACAGGAAATGCCCGCTCGTCGACAGCGCGATGCATGGTGGTCAAACCCGGATGCTCGCCAGTGGCGATGCCCACCGCCGTCAGCCGATGTGTTGCCATTCCACTCCGGATTCCCGGGATACGCCCCGACCGCGCTGATCGAGACTCCCTCGCTGGCCCGGGAACTCGGTGTGGGCCGCGTGTTCGTGAAGGACGAATCGTCCCGGTTCGAACTCCCGGCGTTCAAGGTGCTGGGTGTCTCGTGGGCGGTCTACCGGGCGCTTTCGGAGCGGGCTGGTGGCCTCATCGAACCGGCACAGGTCGATCGTATTCGTGAGCGGGTCGCCGCACTGCTCCCGCTCGAACTCGTGACCGCCACCGACGGCAACCATGGCCGCGCCGTGGCCCGGATGGCGCGACCTGTTCGGCCTGACCGCGCACATCCTCGTTCCCGACAACCTGCCGCCGGCCACTATTGCTGCAATCGAGGCCGAAGGGGCGCGGGTCACGGTGGTGGCCGGAACCTACGACGACACGGTGCGGCTCGCTGCCCACACCGCCGCTGAATCTCCATACTGCGTCCTGATCCAGGACACCGCCTGGCCGGGCTACGAACAGGTTCCGCAGTGGACCGTCGAGGGCTACTCGACGCTGTTCGCGGAAGCCGACCGCCAATTGCGGGATGCGGGGATCGCGGCGCCTTCGCTGGTCGCGGTTCCGGTGGGTGTGGGTTCGCTGTTGCAGGCTGCGATCACGCATTACCGGCGGGATTCGCTGACGAACTGCGCCCTCGGTGCTCAGCGTCGAACCCGAAACGGCCGCCTGCGTGCTGGCAAGCCTGCAACGCGGGAAACTGGGTTCGATCCCGACCGGCGACACCGTAATGGCGGGTCTCAACTGCGGAACCCCGTCGTTCAATGCCTGGCCATTCATCGCCCACGGTCTCGATGCCGCGATCGCGATTCCCGATGCCGAGGCGCTCCGGGCGGTCGCCGACCTGGCTGCCTTCGGCATCGCCGCCGGGCCAAGCGGGGCCGCCTCGCTGGCGGGTGTGCGCGTGGCGCTGACCGGGGAGTGCGGCATCGCTCGCCGGGACGCCTTCGGGCTCACCGCCGAATCGACCGTGCTCCTGATCAACACCGAGGGTGTGCTGGCGTCAACCATTTGCCAACCGTAGTGTGTAGGGGCGGATTAGAATCGACCGCCAACGACATCAAACCATTTCGAATCTTGTCGATTCGTATGTCCGCCCAGCTCGCTCAAAGGAATGTCAGCTAATCTGCTGCGGCATTGCCAGCATATCCAGCGGGGCTGGCCGAGATACCGCTGACGCTGCCTCCAGTCAGCTGCGCCTCCTTGCGGCAGCGAAGCGATATGACAATCAAGGCGCTGCGCGTCACGCCAGCGGCCGCCAGGGAGAAGAGCGCCCGGCAAGGCACACCAACTCCTCGGCCTGTCCAACAGGTGCGATTTCCCGGATGATGGCGGCAGCGACGACGCCGATTCCGCATCGAAGGAGCGCGCATGACTGAGAACCCTACCCCGGCAAACGAGGCCGCCCCGATGGACGACGAAACGATTACCCTGCTTGCCGAACTCGTGGCGATCGAATCGGTCAACCCGGATCTCGTTCCCGGCGCCAGTGGCGAATCGGCGATCGCCGATTACTGCGCCGTATGGCTGACGGCACACGGTCTCGAGGTGCACCGGCTCGAATCGCGCCCGGGTCGGCCATCGGTGGTTGGGATCGCCAGGGGCAGCGGCGGTGGCCGGTCGCTGATGCTCAACGGGCACTACGACACCGTTTCGCTGGCTGGTTACGACGGCGATCCGCTCGCGCCACGAGTGGCGGATGGCAAGCTCTACGGACGCGGCTCGTTCGACATGAAGAGTGGACTCGCGGCGGCGATGGTTGCCACCGTCCAGGCCGCACGCCAACCCCTGCGCGGCGACGTGCTGGTGGCATGCGTCGCCGACGAGGAGCATTCGAGTTGGGGCACCCAGGAAGTGCTCGCGCCACTTCACGGCCGATGCCGGAATCGTGACCGAGCCGAGTCACCTCGAACTCACGCTCGCCCACAAGGGATTCGTCTGGTTCGACGTCACCATCCTCGGGCGTGCCGCCCACGGCTCGCGACCGGATCTCGGGATCGACGCGATTGCGAAGGCCGGGTACTTCCTGGTCGCGATCGACGAGTGGGGCCAACGGCTGGGCGGGGCTGCACCGCATCCCGTTCTCGGCCACGGCACCGTTCACGCCTCGATCATCCGGGGCGGCGAGGAGGCATCCAGCTATCCGGCCGAATGCCGCGTCACGATCGAGCGGCGGACCCTGCCGGGCGAAACGGCGACCACCGTCGAGCGGGAACTGACCGCGATCCTCGACGATCTCGCCATCCGCGTTCCCGATTTTTCGTACCGGGTGGAACGCGGTCTCGAGCGCAGCGCCTTCGAGGCCGAAGCCGGACGACCCGATCGTCACCACGCTCGCCGCCCAGGCGACCTCGATCCTTGGTCACCCTCCTGCCATTCGCGGCGAGCCGTTCTGGACCGACTGTGCCCTGCTGCAGGATGCGGGGATCCCGTGCGTGCTGTTCGGCGCCGATGGCGGCGGGGCACACGCAGCCGAGGAATGGGTGACGCTCGAATCCGTCCGCCAGCTGACCACGATCCTCACCGGCACCGTGGCTGCGTTCTGCTCATGAGTGAAAGTTGTTCAAAACACCTATACTCGCCCGTTCAATGTGATAATGGTTGCCTGCCTGCTATGTGGTACTTGCTTTCCAAGCAACGTATCCTGAAATCACGATTCCCTAGAATGGAAAAGAAGGGCACATTATCGATGAGCAACGATTCTAGTTTGACGGTCATATGAAAGATTTCTACCTGATCGCAATCGAAACTCAGTCGAAATGGCAAGTCCAAAACACTTGTATTGCCTAGGCTATTTCAGTACAATTCAAGGTAACACGGCCCACCCCTCTGTATCGAAAGATGCAAGGGTGGGTTTTCTATTGAACTCCTAAATGTCCACTTACACGAAGCCTTTTCTCACTCATCAACAGCAGTTGGAACTCTTGATCAGTCGAGGGATGGAAGTAAGCAATCCCTCACGAGCACTAGATTATTTGGGTAGAGTTGGTTACTACCGTCTCAGTGCGTATTCTTACGTATATCGACAGCGAAGCAGTGCGCCAGGTGGCGGCTTGGTTGATGAGTTCATGCTTGGTACCACTTTCGAACACGCAGTGGATCTATACGTCTTTGACAAGAAACTTCGCATGATGTTGCTGGACGCTATAGAACGCATCGAAGTGGCTGTGCGGGCAGACATTGCCTATCTCTTGGGCGCAAAAAATCCATTCGCCTTGGAGAATCCGCAACTCTTTCATCCAAACTTCACAACAAAGCCTGACCCTTCGACTGGCGAAACTCAGTATCAAGCCTGGATCAGGATGCACGATGTTCTCGTAAATCGATCGCGAGAATCATTTGTGGACCACTTCAAGTCCAAATACGGACTTCCACTTCCAATTTGGGTATCGATAGAACTGTGGGACTTCGGGCTCTTATCTCATTTCTTTGTTGGCATGACGCTTCAAGACAGGCAAGCGATCGCGATAAAGTATGGAATTGCAAACGGAAAGATCATGGGCACCTGGCTTCGCACTTTGAACTATGTGAGAAATATAGCGGCACATCATAGTCGCCTGTGGAACAAGAATCTCGTCGACCAACCGAGCATGCCCAAACGAAATGCGATGCCTCAATTTAATCCGCTCATCAATCAGCCACACATCACGTCTCGCATGTACTCCGCTCTTTGCATAGTTGTACATTTTCTCAAACATATTTGCCCCAATACCACCTGGACCACGCGCTTGCAAGAGCTTCTATTTACACTTGATGCAATACCAATCGTGGGCCTTTCTGACATGGGCTTTCCTGTGGACTGGGAAAGCCACTCGTTCTGGCAACCGATAGACAGCCCCGAAGTCCACCTGTAGACGCCATTCCCACTGCCGCCGTGACGTACATCCCACATGGCTGGCTTGGCTCACCCGAACGACACGAACCCCTCGTTCTCCAGCGTTACCAGCATTTGCCGCGCCCGTTCGGCCACGACGCTGAATACCGGCTCTTGTCCGAACAACTCGTCGATTGAACGCTTGCCGTCCAGATAGGTGGCGAAGCGATCCGAGACTTCCTTGACCCGTGTCTCCGTTGCCACCTCGGGATCGATCGCCCAGGTCAGCAAAGACAATAGCGGGTGCCGCAGCCGGGATTTCGAGCCGTTGAACTTGGGCAGCACCTTCATGAAGACGGCCTGGTCGAAGGCATCCGCGAAGTCCATCATCCCGTTCTCGCGGTTGTTGAACAGGTACTGTGCGATCTCATCGAAGATTCGATAGCCGAAATGAAACCGGTCCAGCCGCAACAACGCGTTCAACCTGTGCAAGTATTGCCGGATATCCGGCTCGTCGGCATCGATCCGGGCGATTTCATCCTTACGGATTTGGGCAAACCGGAACCTGTCTGTTTCCGGATCGAGCCGCGCGAACTCGCGAAGCAACGCTTCCTTCTGTTCGTCCGGGAGCGTCGCATCGGTCGAAGCGCCAGCGATCTGATAGTTCAGGAAATCGACGTCCGTGAGCTCGATCGTGAAGGCGCGGTCCAGCACCTTGGGGCTGAAGGCGTGGGTTGTCTCGTCCATGTTGACGGTGCCGATGATGTAGAGGTTTGGCGGCAGGTGGATTTCGGTTGGCGGCGGATCGTTCTGGATCTCATCACCATAGGTGATCCGCAGCGGCTCCTTTGTCAGGCCGTTGTCGTCGCGGCCGGATTCGACCACGCTGAGCAGGTCGGCGAAGTAGTACTCGACGTGGGCGAGATTCATCTCGTCGAGGATCACGAACCAGGCGATCGGGTTGGCGGAGAGGAAATTCTTTCCTGCACTGATGACGAACCGGAGGAAATCGGTCCACTCGTAGGTCTGCGTCAGCGGGTTGTAGTAGCCGAGCAGGCTGGTGCTGTCCCGCCAGTCGGGACGAACCGAAAGGAAGAGTGGTTCCTTGATCCTGACCTGTCGACATCAGATGGTACTGGAACTGCTCAGATCTTCAGTTCGAAGCAAATCCATCTGTTGGATAGAGTCGCCATCCTCTCCAAGCACGGGCCGCAAATAGAGCTTTGTTTCCAGATCGAGACCGGCAATGGCCTTGCCGATTTCCCCTCGGAAGTACAGCACGGTAATGCTTGAGCCACCCGTATGCGCTCGGTGTTCAATTCGTCCATTGCCTTTAATGTCATCGAGGAGAATATCGATCTCGACCTGGCTGCCAATGTCCATCGGTGGAAGCAAGTCAACCTGACGAGTTGGTAGAATGACCCGCTTGTATGTCCGCATGTATGGCTTCACGGTGATGGGAATCAACCCGTCCGTATCCGCGAGAAGTGCGGTCTTTTCGGCTGATCCGGCAGCATTTCCACGAAGCCAGTCGCGATCTTGGACTTGCCCGTCCCGCTGATCCCGCTCAGGACAACGAACCCCTTCGTCTGGAGCGAGGTGTAGAACGTCGCGATCTGCGCGTCGGTGTAGTGGAGGCCAGATGCCGCGAATTGGTTTCGGACGAGCGAAAGTGGATTTGTTCGCCCCCTTGCCGTTGATCTGCTTATCAATTTGCGCTATTCCAAGCATGTTGGCTCCATCGGCCTCCGCAAACTGGGCTGGCGTGAGTTCCGTCTGAGATCGCAGAGCTGTTGCATCTTTCATTCTTGAGACATATTGATCCTGGACGAGGCTGATAGCCTCACAGCGCCGTTTGATGGGCTGGGAGTCAACTGATGCCCGAAATAACCAGGACGACGAGCATGTACTTCGAATTGTCGTCAACGAGTTCATAGTTTCCTGATACTGTCCCGTACCCTGTCGACCGCCTGATTCGCATACGCGAGCACGTCATCACCTGTCTGCATACGTCTTTGGACGATCCCAAAGTCGTCTTTGCTCCGTTATCTGATACCCCGAACTGGGTCTTTGCTTGCGCAACGAAATCTGCGACTGTATTATGGGGCGAAGATTGACAAATCAATCAGTTGGTCGACCCAGTGTGACGCAGCAATGAGTTGATTGGTCCGGAAATTCTTTGCCAGTCGTTTCCTCGCTTGCCCGGTCAAACCCTCCAATATCGTTTGAGTGTCGGGGATTCGAGGATCCGGGCTTTCCGATCATGCTCAATTTACGGCAGTTCCTCCGTGTAGCCGGCTCTGGGATCACCAGTCCAAATACTTCTTGAGTGATACTCGGAGGTCATTCTTCATACCATAATTCCATCGCTGATTCACTTATCACTTTGGCGAGAAGCATCATCTTAGATCGCGGGGCGTGCAAGTCGATTCAAACTATCGGACTAGCTCGTCGAACCTCGCTGCAAGTGTGAATCCCAACCACGGACAGTGTCGGATTTGTACTTGTGATGCAATTCTTGGGATGTCCTAGTCTGGTCGTCATGGGCTGTGTCAAGCATCTGAGTTCGCTTGGGTCATTTCGAGAACCCAGCCTCCCTTTCCTGATCGATCTTATATGCTCAGGCATGCCTACGGGCACATATAGTCGTTCTCATCGGAATCTCCATGAAGCCAACATTCGCGTGTTCTTTGCTCCAAGCTTCAGATCTTCCACTGATGAATGGTCAGAGTCAGGCTCTTGCTGTCGGCTTCGAGCGCCCATGATCGCGGATGTATTTTGCATAGCAGCGTCAATATCTAAGGCGAAGTACCTTAAAGTTCGCGATCTCGATTGGTCGATTGTCCGCTTATGATCCTAGTCCTCCTTTCTTGGATATCGCTCAGCCTCTAATCTGCCTGATCGACTCGTCACGTCGACCATCCCGGCGACGTCATCTCGTCCACCGCAACCGGCGGGAGGATATACGCAAGCCGCGTGTCGATTGCGAAGGTGTCGTTCATGGCTCGCTAATCCTCCCCTACGAGTGGTGCGGTCGTGCCGGCAACTGGCTGCAGCGGGATCGCGCCGATGCCGTTGAGGTCGCCGGAAAGCAGGTCGGCGACGTCCACGTCGCGATGGGTGCCGGTGGTGTCACGGAACCGTCGTTCCTGGCCGGGGTAGAGCACCACGGCGGCGCGGACGCGTGTGAGGCCGTCGCGGTAGGTGTGCATCTTCTGCCAGTCATCATCCTTCGATTTTGCGACACTAATAGACGAGGATTCGCCGGTTTCCTCGTCCATTTCCTCGGCTGGCTTGCGCATCCGGAACTTGGCATCGAAGGCGACCCACTCGCCGTCGACAGGCTCCCACAGGTAATCCGGGCGCAATCCAATCTTCGAGTACCCGCGACGTCCCTGGTTGTAGAACAGCACGCCGTGTCCGGCGAAGGTGAATGTCTGGCCCTGCCCCGGCTCTCCGAAGGGGCCGTGCGTGTTGGAGACGGTCGGTTCGACTCCGGTGATGTCCCGGATCCGGTCGACCAGCTCGAAGAGCACCCAGAATTCGTAGAGATCGGCCACGTTCCGGAGGTCGATCGCGCTCTCCATCCGCTCGAAGATCGGCTGGCGCGAGCGCAGCAACTGCTGCCACAGCACACCCAGTTCCCGGTAGCCGTCCTTGCGCTGCAACACCCGCGACTGGGTCGGAATCACCACCATCGGACCGAGTGCCACGAAACGGCGGTCGACCGTGAGCATCGTCAGTTCCTCGGACACGGCATCGATGTGGTGCTTGTCACGCGGCGGCACGTTATCGCGGTACCAGCCGGTCCGCTCGATGTCGCGGATCGTGTCCAGCATCCGGCGACAGATGTGGAGCATGTAGCGGTTTTCCGGCGTGTCGAACGTCTCCTCGGGGCGGCGCTGCCAGATCCGTTCGGGGCGCAACCGTTCGAGCGGTGTCAGAGTCTGCACGTTCCGGGTCGTGTCGGTCGGCGACGAGCGACCGCCCTGAAGCATCCTGATAATCGACTCGCGGTCGATGTGGCGGACCTCGTGCGGGCGAACCTGCTCCTCGATCTCGCTGAGCCGCTGGTGCGGGCGACCGAGGATCGCCTGCACGGCTTCGATGAACTCCCGGTGGTGATGCCGCAGGAAGTGGAACGCGAAGAGCAGGTTGGGCGGGGCCAGCGATTCGCGAACCATCCGCTCGGTCATCGCGCTGACGATGAACGGGATCGTCGAGTGTCGCGAGAACAGGTCCGCCAGCGTCGCTTGCAGGAATGTCACCGACTGGTCCGGCGAGGTGAACTTGCTGGCGATCACCTCGACGTACACCGGTGACGCGAGCCGGACGCCATCTCGATACGGGGTAATCGATGTCAACCCAAGCTGGTTCTCGAACTGAACCTGGAACACCCCTGCGACCAACGGTTCCAGCATCCGGGACCCGACCATCAGGTGGGTCGCGCCGGGGCATTCATGGACGTACGGCGTCCACTCGTAGACGATCCATTCCGCAGGCGCGAGCATCGCACGCTGGGCGCCGGAAACGGCGCGCACCCACCTCTCGTTCCGGTCAATGGGCCGGAGTGGGCAGATCACCGGTTCAGGAACGGGGCGATCGATTGTGTCCATGGGTGCATTGTGGGGGATCGGATTGCTCCAGACAAGACGTTCGCCTTGCTGCATTCGACCAGACACCGTACCCTACGGGAGTAGACACGCGATATACAGACACACTTCCCAAGGAAGTTCCGCACGCCATGAGTGCGTCATCCGAAGCCCTGAAGCACCCCACCTTGATTCCAAGCATCCTGACCCCGGTGTTGGGGCGGACCGTCGAGCTGGACCATGTCCTGAGCTTGATCGCGCAACCGTCGATCCGCCTGGTTACGTTGACCGGTCCGGGTGATGACCCCAGCAAACCAGCCTGAAGCAAGACCACCAGTAATCCATCCAATTACTCCACCCATCATCGCTCCTCAGTGTGATCTTCGTAAGCGAGACCGTTGATGCTACGTCTTAACTGAACCTGTCGTCCCGTTTCGCGCCATTCGTTTGATGCATAGCCGGTAGGGGCAATCGAATACACCTTTGTGAGGATCACGCTACATCCGTCACAGAAGTTTACTCATGGTCAAGCATGGTGGACCTCGCTCATCGACTGGATGGAAGGGATCGGCTGTCGGGCATGACGGTTGCGGCACTCTACGAGCTGGAGAACCGGGCCCGGGTCGCTCAACCATTTAAGCCACTCGATAGTGCGCACGGTCATTGTCGCAGCAGTGCTGGTGAGGGGAGTGAATGGTCATGATGACCTGATCGCCGTGAAGGAGCAACTCACGGTCATTGCCAGGGTCCAGGTGCGGACAGCGCAACCGACGAATCGAGAGCGATGTGGCACGACCTGTCACGTCGACAGAAAGAATGGAAAGTAGATCATGACCGAGCCCGCAATCGTCCAGGAACCCGAAGACATCAGTGCAGCATTCGTGCCGACCGCGCATGCGGCTGAATCCAGCGACGGACGGATCTGGAAGTGAAGGCCACCCGAACGTTGCGGCCCAGGTCCATATGAGCCGACAGAGGTATGCCGGTGGCCCGGAACCTCCTGTAGCACACCAGGACATTCCAGCCTGGAGCCGATCACCAGGCAGCCAGTGCACGGATTTGTGGCGCCCATGGGTGGGTCATACGCATCTCACTGGGATGCGAGTTGGCCACTGGCGTACCGGGACACTTTCGCGCCGATGCAGGGACTCGACCGCCGGCGCTATGGATCAACCAGCCCGTCTGAAGGAGATCGAGGATGTGCGCCCGAATGGCCCAACAGGACCCATATCAAAGTGAACGAGGCCCGGGTGCATCGGAGCACGCTGTCTACTCCAGAGCCAGGTGTGTTTCGACATTGATCTACCTGCGGGACTATCTCGGCACCCTTCAACGGAATCAGCCGAACGAGAACGCGGTCATTCCCGCTGTCTATGCCGCGCAATTCAACGAGGCGCTCGTTGGATTGCGCGACGATCTGGGCGCGGAGTTCGTGCGCTCGATGACGATCCCGAAGCGATCCCTCAACGTCGCCACAGAGAGTGAGCAGCAGTGTATCGGTCTCAGCACCTTGATTACCCGCGTTCGATGCGCACTTCAAAAGATCCAATCGATTTACTTCGACTAAGACTTCTGCGCTGCGGACAATCTTCTGTGTCCACGAGACACTCACCGCTCCCAGCGCCGTCGGCTCGCAGCCAGACGGCATTGCGGGTAGATTGTGGTTTGTGCCATTGTGCGAGTGATGGTCCTCGAATCAGTGACGACACTGGCGGCCGGAGTCCCGTGTCCGCAGTTGCATCCCCGGTTTGACCGGTGGATTTGGAGAGCTTTGATGGAGACCAAGCCAAATGCGTGAGTCTGCTCAAACGAATGCCCCCACGGGAGTCGCTCGCTTCTTGCCTATTCTCGACTGGGCCAAACACTACAATCGGGCCTTCCTCCGGCCGGATCTGATCGCCGGAGTAACGGTAACCGCGATGATCGTTCCGAAAAACCTCGGCTACGCCGAAATTGCCGGGGTACCGATCGAACATGGTCTGTACGCGGCGGCGGCTGGCGCGATACTCTACGCGATCTTCGGCACCTCTCGCCAGATCTCGACGGGGCCGAGCTCCGCGCTGGCCGCGGTTGCGGGAAGCGCCGTGATTGCCGCCAGCATCTCGGGCGAGGATGCGGAGGCGCTCGTTGCGGCGATTGCAGTTGGCGCTGGCCTGGTCTTTTTCCTGATGTCCCTACTGCGAATGGGGTGGATCTCTCAATTCATCTCGAAGGCGGTCGTCACGGGCTTCCTCTTTGGCGCAGCGATCGACGTCATCACGGGTGAACTTCCGAAGATGACGGGTAGCGACGGAAGCGGAGACAACGCCTGGCAGAAATTCTGGTCGTGGATCAAGGGGCTCGATGCGATTGACGGAACCACGCTCCTGGTCGGGGCCCTGTCCCTTGCAACCTTGATTGGCCTTCGCGCCGTTGCACCTAAGGCGCCAGGTGCCCTCGTCGTCGTCGTTGGGGGGCTCATCGCCTCCGCACTCTTCAATCTTGGGGACCACGGCGTGGCACTCGTAGGCGACGTGCCACGCGGATTACCGTCAGTCGTGCTTCCAGATTTCCAATTGGTCTCGGACAATTTCGTGACCCTCGCGGTGGCATCATTTGCGATCGTCATGATCGGGTTTTCTCAAACTGCCGGTGATGCTCGTTTCTTCGCCACCAAGAACGACTATCGGGTCGACATCAACCAGGAGGCTCTTGCCCAGGGCGCTGCCAACGTCGGCGCGGGCCTCTTCCAGGGAATTCCGGTTTCGACGAGCCTCTCCGCCAGCTCCCTCAATGACAGTGCGGGCGCAAAGACGCAGGTTGCCTCGTTGACGACCGGCGCCGCGGTCATTCTGACACTGATCTTCCTGGCGCCGCTCTTCTCGGATCTGCCCAAGGCGGTTCTCGGAGCAGTGATCATCGAAGCGGTGACCATGGGCATGATGGACGTGCCCGAGTTGCGCCGTCTCTTCGCCGTCAAGCGGTCCGATTTCTGGATTGCGATCGCGGCAATTGCGGGCGTCGTCTTCGCAGGCGTCCTTGCCGGAGTCATCGTCGGCGTGATCCTGTCACTCGTCTGGTTGCTCCGCGTGGTCACGTCGCCACACATTCCCCGTTTGGCGCGAGTTCCGGACACGCACGTGTTTCGAGAGATCGAAGATCAGCTTGCCGATGAGGAAGCGCCACAGGTTGCCGCATTGCGCGTCGAAGGAGCGCTCTTTTTCGTCACGGCCGATTCGCTCGAAGATCGCATTCGCGAGATCGTCCATGCGGCTGATCCTCCACCGAAGGTCGTGGTCCTGGATTGCCAGAGCGTGAACTTCATCGATGCACAGGGAGCTGGCAAACTCGGAGAGATCGCGAAGTACTTACACGCCAAAGGTATTGCGTTCCGAGTTGCGCGGGTCAAACCGCCTGTGATGGATGTCCTCGAGCGGGACGGTCAGCTCGCAACGATCGGACCAGAGAACATCTTTCTCGACGTCGATCGGGCGGTAAGGGCTCACGAGGAGTTTTCGACCGCGGGTCGGAGCGCGAGCTCCTCGGACGACGGCTCGTGATGCAGCGGTCTGCTCAGAAAACGGAATGTGTTTGCAAGCAGGATCGCCGCCACCAAGGCGATCGCCCGCACCGCATCAACAGGATCGGCTCCCGTCCTGGGAGCCGATCCTGTCTCCTCCGAGGTCACGTCGTTAGGAACACGCCGGGATGGTGCCGTCCCCCGTCGCGGTGTTCGTCCCGTCGGACGCCCCGATACGGCGCTGCTGGTCGGGGCGGTGTGGGATGGCATTCCAGCGTTTCCCCTAAGGACGTGCGGTCAGCCGCGTAAGGTTAAGCCGATTGGCCCTGGGCCTTGACCTTATCAACCGAAATGAGGAGAGCGGCACCAAGGCCAATGAGTGCAATAATTGCCATGACGATCAACGCCGCACCATAGATCTGGTCGTCAGGAATCGCTTGCGAGACCAGCACCGAGCCAACCAGCGCGGTCCCTAGTGAGGAGCCCAAATTGGAGACACTACGCGACAACCCCGAAATTTCTCCCTGGTCTTCCTCCGGAAAGCTTGACTGAACGACATTGACTGATGACGTCAACATCACGCCGATGCCGAGTCCCATCAAGAAGAGGCCGGGCAAAAACGTCACGATTCCCGACGTGGCGTCGGCAATCAGGAGCAGAACGACGATACCGACCACCGTAGTAGCGAATCCCGCGCGAATCAAAACGACTTGCGGACGCCGCCGAGCCAGCCTGACCGCTGCAGCCGATGACACCAGGATGCCAACAGTTGAGGCGGTGAGTATCAATCCTGTCTCAATGGCGTTGTAACCGCGGACTGTTTGCAAGAACACGGAGACGACGAAAAAGCTGCCTTGCAGAATCAGCCACTGGACATTCTGGGTGACCAAACCGAGATTGGATGTGCGGTTCCGGAACAGCTTGGTGGACAGCAACGGTTCCTTGCCCGCTCTCTCCATTGAACGAATGTGAAGGAAGAACCAGGCCAAAACAAGCGCGCCAATGCCGATTAACGGCCACACCGGCGAGATCCCTCCTTCGCTGATGACCACGGTGTCGCCAATCTTCACATCCTTGTTCGCTCTCAGCCATCCGTAGTTCCCGGACTGCAGGATCCCAAACACCACAAAGACCAGGCCCGCCGCAGATAGCACTGCCCCCATGATGTCAAAGGAGGTCTTCGTGCCTTTCGCTCCCGAATAGCTTCGCGCCAAAATAATGATGCCCGCCACCACCAGGACCTGAGCGATGAATGACGCTCGCCAACTGATCGCGCTTGTAATGATTCCGCCAATGAGTGGCCCGGCGGCGGCCCCCAACCCGGCCGCCGCGCTCACGATGCCGAACGCTTTGGCTCGAGACTCCACTTCTGAAAACGCGACCGTCAATATGATGTAGATGGGGGGAATCATGAGCGCCGAGCCAATACCCTGCATCAACGAATACCCAATTATGAGCAGCCCGAGTCCCTGGGCGAACGACGCGAGTAAGGCGCCACATCCGTAAATCACCAGACCCAGTATGAAGCAGGTCTTGCGGCCCACAATGTCCGTCAACTTGCTCCCCGGGATCATGAGCGCCGCCATCGTCAAGGTGAATAGCGTGATCGCCGTCTGAACTCCGCGAGTTGTTGTCCCGATGTCTTCGGCAATGGTACTAATGGCCACATTCATGTTTGAACCGGCGTAGCTCGCAATGAATTGGGTCAGTGCCAGTGGAAAGACAATGGCGGACATGACCGCGGCAACAGTTCCTCGACCTCGAAGGCTAGCGGAACCGTCGGTGTTGGCGGTCGTTATATTGGTTGCTTGACTTGGCAACTGGTCCTGTGGCGTCATCAGAGAACCTTTCGTGTCAATTTAACGACTGTTGGCGGCGTTGCTTCTGAAGTCGATGATACGGAGGGCGCGGGAGCGCCTGCCGGGTGGCGGCCACCATCAAACACGGCGATAACGGCTTTGCGGAGTCCCTACTCGACGCCAGTTATTAGTCGGAGCCGATCTGCACTCCGCCGGCCCCCAGTCTCGTGATTGCTGCTAACGTGTCGGGCAATATGCCCGACACGTAGTTTCGACATTCAACGTCCGAGGAGGACGCCGAAACGGGCAAACGATTCAAAAACTCTACCTGAGCGTCTGGTGGAGATTGTTATCGCATCTTGTGTTTGTTTGGAGTCAACGGTTCGAGCGCGTCGACGATCAATGTTCCGCGAGCCGTTCCGGGATAATGATCCGGGCGGCGGCTTCGAGAAGAGCGAGATGGGAGAAGGCCTGAGGAAAATTGCCGAGATGTCGCCCAGTCTTGACGTCAAATTCCTCCGCATAAAGGCCGAGCGGCGACGCAATTCTTAGTAATCGCTCCATGAGGTCTCGCGCCTCCTGGAGGTTGCCAACGATCGCATGAGTCGAGACGAGCCAGAATGAGCAAATGAGGAAGGTCCCCTCCTCACCTGAAAGACCATCATCCGTATTCTCCGTTCGATATCGGAGCACGAACCCGTTCTCCGTGAGCTCAGCGGCCACGGCATCCACCGTAGCGCGCAGACGCTGGTCGTCACCAGGCAGAAATCCGAATATCCCTGCGAGCAGGGCCGAGGCATCGAGCGCGTCCGTGTCGTAATGCTGGCGGAGGACACCTCGATCACTCACGCCATGCTCAAGAATGTCCGCACGTATCTCTCCGGCGGTGGATTGCCATTTTGACGCCAGTTGCGGATCGCCACGAATCTCCGCGAGCTTCGCCGCCCGATCGAGTGCAACCCAGCACATGAGCTTTGAGGATACGTAGTGCCGAGGCTTCCCTCGAGCCTCCCAAATGCCCTGGTCAGGTTCTCGCCAAACGCTGGATGCGCATTCTGCCTGCGCTTCAACGATTGGCCAAAGCCGCCGCGGCAATCGCCCGGACCGGCGGGTGTGCAGCAGAATCGAATCGAGCACAGCCCCGTAGACATCGTTCTGGCGTTGATCGAAGGCACCGTTCCCTATACGGACCGGCCGGGCGCCGGCATATCCAGACAGATCGTCGCGAGTAGTCTCTGTCAGGTCCCGGCGGCCGTCGATCCCATACATGATCTGTATTGAGCCGTCTTCCCGCGGCTCGACGTCCGCCACGAACTGCATGAACTCATCGGCCTCCCAGCCGAGGTCCAGCCAATGCAGCGCCTGCAATGTGAACGTCGTATCTCGCATCCATGTGTAGCGGTAGTCCCAGTTCCGTTCTCCACCGGGAGTCTCGGGCAACGAGGTCGTAAGCGCTGCCACCGTGGCGCCGGTCGGCATGTAGGTAAGGCCCTTTATCGCAAGCGCCGAGCGCTGGATTGGTTCCCGGAAACGGTGATCAGGAATGCGGGCGCGGCTCAACCATGCGCGCCATATGCTGGTCGTAGTCGCTATCCGAGCCTCGGCGTCCTCGATATCCGGAGGCGTGCTCAGGCCCTCTGCCCACGAAAGCGCACAGAAGGCCCGCTCTCCGGCATTGAGCACGAGCCGGGCACGGACCCTGTTGCCTTCGATGCCGAGAGGGGCATCGGATGCAACTCGGATCGTGACACCAGCGCCGCGTGCGTCAGCCAAGTGGCGGCCTCCGTCTACCAAGGTCCATTCGGCTGGTGAGCGCCCATAGTCGAATGCAGGCTCACAAATCAACTCAACTTCAACTCGGCCCTCCAGACATACGATCGTACGTACGAGCATGTGATCTGCGTCGTAGGCGGCGGGCGGCCGAACGTGCGGCGTGACCGTATCATCACTCACGAATGGACCCATGGTCAGCGCATCCCGAACCTCAATCCAGCCCGACGGTGTTCTCCAGGTCGTGACCAGGATGTTCGTACCCGGTTCATAGGCCCGTGCGGTAGGGTGATTGATGCCGTACGGACCGAGGCGGCAGTATCCGGCTTCGCGGTCGAGCAGGCTGCCAAAGATGCTCGGTGCATCGAAGCGGGGCACGCAAAGCCAGTCGATCGCTCCATCTGGTGCAATAAGCGCGCCCGTGTGACAGTTGGAAATGAACGCATACTCGGCAATCGGCGTGAACGGCGAGGGCGCCGCCGCGCTTTGTGGTGAGAGTCGTGCCGCAGGCTGTTTGGCCATGTGCGCATCCTCCGGTGGTTCTCTACGAACGCTGTCGCCGGTCAGGTCGTGCCAGCGTCATCGATCGAGTCTACCGCGAGCCCTCTGTAAATGGACACCCCAATGAAGGATAACGGGAGTGTAGCGGTCAACCAATCGGGAAACGTCTGATTTGCAATTGTTTAATGTTTGGACAAGCTGTACTCGGGACACAATGAAGGGCCAGCTTGATGAGACACTGGCCCTTGGAAAGGGGCGAGGGCATCATCGCATCACGCCCATCGAATGATACCCGTCTCACCATGCATAGCAGTAAGGCTTTATTAAATACTCGGACCGATGGTGGTGATGCTCGGGTAAACGAGGGCTGGACGTAACGGTCAATTTCGCTTGCCCTCCTTCAACAAAAGCGATCGAACGTGTGACCGAGAAGGGCCGAACCGTTGCGCGATCACCTCCAGTGACTCGCCAGAGGAAATCCATCTTGAACTTGCCAAGGAGCAGGAACACGATGCCGCTGAGAATCGCCAGGGCGGCCGAACGGGCGGCATCTTCCCCGGCCGGGCTGACGAGCTATTCAGCTTTGCGCCGATCATGCCCGATGCGGAGGAGGAGCTTTCCGTGTTAGCCAATCGACCGGTGGGGGCACTTCGGTCGAGCCTCGGGGCGCTGCTGGAGCGTGAGTGAAGGACACGGGCGACGCAGCAGGAAGCCAGATGGGCATCGACGCGCTGGCCAGGCGGGTAGCAATCGTCGCGCGCGAGCTCACTGGTTCGCCGCAATCACCGTTTCCAACCACCCCACCAGAAATGCCGTCCGTCCACCCAATTTGACCGCCCTAGCCCAGCTGCTGCGCCTGCTGGCCGAAGGGCAATCGACGCGGGAGATCTCGGACGCGCTGTTCATCAGCCCCGCACGACCGCCACCCACGTCACCAATATCCTGGGCAAGCTGGAGGTCACCAGCCGCACGGCTGCTGTGGCCCATGCAATGCGAACCGGGCTGGTGTAACCCCGTTCTACCACCCAACCACGTCAAATGCCGTAGACCGGGCGAGGGCATCCTTCCGAAAATTCCGTCAAGAGACTGATGGCGGCCCCTGGCCCGGCATCCATCATGGAAGCACATCAGGCGCACTGGTCGGCGCCGATCAGCATGTCTGGTGAACGCAGTCCTCACCGATGCAAAGGAGTCTACAGATGCGTTTCCGGACACGGTTCACGGGGGTCCTCGCCGCCCTGCTTTCCACCATGCTGTTCATACCCGGCTTGCTCACCACCGCCACAGCCCAGGATGCGGCGACGCCACCCGCAGGCGCGGCGTGGGCGGATCTCGGTCTCCCCGGGCTCAATCTCACCTACGGGGCCGAGGCGATCGAAGGCATGCCCGAATCCCTCGTCGCCAGTCGCTACCTGGTCACGGTGACCGGTGATGCCAATGTCGCCCTCGAGCATGACGGCGGCGTAATGTTCGTGCAGCTTCCCGAAGGCATGACGTTCGATGAGGCGATGGGCAGCGAGGCGACGGATGGCCCACCCAGCTGGTACTACGATGCATTGTTGCCAGGCGGAACCATTCTGCCTCCGGGTGAAGGCGGAAGCTCCAACACGACCGTGATCGACCTGGTGCCGGGCGAATGGATTGCCGCCGGAGCCCAACTCTCTCGACCGCCGGTTCAATTCACCGTTACCGGGGAGATGCCGGCCGACCTGCCGGAGCCAGCGAGCAATCTCACGATCACGATGAGCGACTTCGCGATCGAGATCACCAGCGGGGGCCTCCAGGCAGGCGAGAACCTGATCGAGCTTGAGAACACTGGCGTGCAGCCACACTTCGTCGCGTCCAGCAGGTTCCGGACGGCACGACGGCGGAAAACATCGAGGCCACATTGCAGGGTGAAATGACCGGCACACCGGTCGACGGCGCAGTCGACTTCGCGGACATCATCCCGGTGTCGACCTCCAGCGATCTGTCGACCAACACCACAATGTGGATGTCCGTCACGCTCGATCCGGGAACGTACGTTGGTCTCTGTTTTATTCCGGATCCGGAATCCGGGATGCCGCACGCGATGATGGGGATGTACGCCGTGTTCACAGTCGAGGCCGCCAGTTAGCGAACGGCGACCCGGGATCGGGCGCTTCGATCCCGGGTATGCACAGGGAATGACCTCCTACCGCGTAGTGAGGTTGGAGGTCATTCCCTGTGCGAGGGATGTCACGCTTTCTTCTTCTTTTTCGGAACCGGGAGTTCCGCCGCCGTGCGCTCGATCACCTCTTGTAGCCAGTCGCGGTCGTCCAGCCGATCGCCGGGCACCGCGAAATAGTCCTTGGCGCCGGGATATGGCGGAGCCAGCAGATCGTCGCCCAGGAACTCGCCGGAAATCGCGGTCGGTTTCACGAACAGCGTGTCGTCGCAGATCAGGGCCACGATCTTCTCGTCGCAATAGAGCCCGTACTCGCCGAACATCGCCCGCGCCCGGACCGGCAGCGGCGAGAGCTGATCGAGAATGTAGGCCACCGTTTCCTTGCCGGTTGCCATGGACCAGTTGACCTCCCTCGCACGACAACGACCACCGCATTGACATATCGGTCAAAGGGTATATGCTGGCGGGCATGATTCACAGGAAAACCGAATATCACGATGGCAACTGGTGACGGCTGCCATGAATGGGACCCAAGCTTCCAATGTCCGTTATGTATGTTTCCTTGGAGAAGGAGTAACTGCCATGATGGGTCCCTCACATGAATCGCCTGGTTCGACCAACGTTAACGGGTTGACTCGCCGCGCCGCGATGCGCCGGGGCGCGATCGCGACCGCCCTGCTTGGCGGTCTCGCCGCTCGTCCGATCCTCGCCCAGGATGCGACTCCAGTCCTGGTTACCGACATTCCGGGAACGGTCGGTACGCTGATGAGTGTCGTCACTGCCGATCTGCCGCCGGCGCCCGTTGAGATCGCGCTTACCCGCGCCGTCACCGAGCCGGGAGTTGGAGACCTGGAAGACTACTTCACCTTCCCCGGCCCCTTAGCCTTCATCATCGAATCCGGCACCATGACGTGCCGGTGCGGCAGCGAGGGAGCCCCCTGCCTGCACCTGCATGCCGACGGCACCAACGAAGAGGCCCCACTGATCCCGACCGACATCATACTCGGTCCAGGGGAGGGCCTTTACGTCCCGGCCAACACGCAGGATTCGTTCATCAATCCCGGCCCCGATCCGGTTGTCGAGCTGGATCTCTCGATCTTCCCTGCCGAGGCTCCGGACGGAACGCCGCCCGCCTAAGGTCAGGAGCACACCATGCCAGATGTCCGAGTGCGTCGGCGCACGTTGCTTCGTGCCGGGGTTGCCGCGAGTGGGGTCGCCATCCTTGGCGCGGCGAGTTCTTCCCGGGGGGTTGCCCAGGGCGAGCTGGTAACGGCGTCCGGGGCCGGGGTCAACCTTAAGCTCATGCCGGACGAGAACGGCAAGATGACCGTTCCGCTGCGCGAGCCGTTCGCCTTCGACGCTCACTATGCGCAGTGCGTGGTGGAGGACAATCTGGCTCGATTCGCGATGGACACGTTCGAAATGGGCCGTGTGGTGATCGAACCGCACGCGTTCTTCATGGCGATGTACGCCGACTCGATCGCGCTGGAATCGGTCCAGCGGCAAGCCGATGGA
The DNA here is from genome assembly GCA_963763125.1 of uncultured Chloroflexia bacterium. Lineage (GTDB taxonomy): Bacteria > Chloroflexota > Chloroflexia > Thermomicrobiales > UBA6265 > JACCYX01. Next base: position 1,536,307 of record CAVXMV010000005.1, on the reverse strand, counting down.
TCGCTGATGGCGACCCTGGGCGGTCGCCTCTCCTGCTCCACGTACGCGGGGACAGCGTCTGTCGAGGTGGGATCGCGCGAGGCTGCCGAACACGCCCGCTTTCGGATCGAGGCCACGGATGGCGGATTCGGCCCCAACGCCCCACCCGACGGTTTCGTTTTCACGGTCTTCTTCGACCCGGCTGAGGCTCCGGTCAATCATGCGATATTCGGCCCGGAAGCCCCCTTCACCGGGGAGATGATCGCCGGCAACGTCTCGATTGGGGCACCCGCACTCGAAGAGATCACCGAAGGATCGTCAGCGACACCGTCATCGTAGCGAGAAGGGGGCTTCGCGCCCCGGGGGAGGCAGACCGTGACCGACCATGCTTCCGCATTCAGGTGGGGACAACGCACGCACTCCAGGAGGGCGATCATCGCCTCCAGCCTCGCCGCCGTCGCGTTCCGCGCCGCAGGATCCGGCGCTTCCCCGGCAACCGCCGCTCCAGACGAAGATCCTCGGGCATCGCGGACCTGGTTGCTCGACACGCCTGACGAACTTCGTCCTCCTGCGCCCGGGATGCCGACCACTGACGAACAGGCGGAGGTGCTTGACTTGCAGGCCGCGCGCACCGCCACCTCCGCCGCAACCATCGCGAAATGGGCGGGTGAACCGGCGGTCCTGCCCTGGACCGACCTGGCGCTTGACCTGATTCGGGTCCACCGGCTCACACCGGTCCGGGCCGGGCGGGCCCTGGCCCTGCTCCACGCGGCCCTCCATGACACGGTCGTCGCGATCTGGGATGCCAGGCTGTCGCATCCACGACAGGCGCCGTGGCAGCTGGATAGCCAGGTGACGCTGCTCGGGCGTCCGGATTCGACAGATTCCGCATTTCCCTCGGAACACGCCGCTGTGGCCGCGGCGGCTTCCGCGATCCTCATTCACCTGTTCCCCAGGGAGCCGCCCGAGGGCCTTTCCGCCCTTGCCGAAGAGGCGGCCGAGTCACGGTTGTGGGCGGGCGCCAATTACCGGTCCGATATCGACGTCGGGTTTGCAATCGGCCAGGAAGTGGGACTCCGCGCCATCGACCGGTCCGAGACTGACGGCGCCAATGTCGACTGGGATGGCAGCGGGCGGCCAACGGATGACGATGCGTGGCAACCCACCCCACCCGGTTTCATCCAGAAGCCGCTCGACCCACTCGCGGGAACCTGGCGAACCTGGGTCATCCCCAGCGGCGATGTCTACCGTCCGCCCCCGCCGCCGGCTACCGGATCCCCGGCATGGCTCGCGGAATTGGCGGCGGTCCAGGAGGCGGTGGCCCGGCGCACTGCCGAGCAGGAGGCGGCGGTTCAGTTTTGGGCAGGCGGTCCCGGCACATCGACACCCGCCGGCCTCTGGATCGAGATTGCCCGCGCACTCATCGTGCAAGAGGGGCTGGACACCCAGCATGCCGCTCGCGCGCTGGCCCTGACGAGCGTGGCGATCGCGGATGCCTTCGTCTGCTGCTGGGATGCCAAGTACACCTACTGGTACGCGCGCCCGATCACGGCCGATCCGGCGCTCGATGTGCTGATCCCCACCCCGCCGTTTCCCTCGTACACGTCAGGTCACGCCTCGGCTTCGACGGCGGCGGCCACAATCCTGGGCTACCTCTTTCCAGAGCATGAAGCCGACCTTCTCGGCAAGGCCGCCGAAGCCACGAACTCGCGGCTATGGGCCGGGATCCATTTCCCGATCGACTGCGAGATGGGCGTGGTCGGCGGCGGGCTGGTCGGCCGCCTCGTCCTGGTGCGGGCCAGGGCCGACGGCGCCGAGTAGGTCCGGGACGCGCCCGTGGACCGTACCGAAGCGCCTTGCGCAGCAAAGGAGGCGATGCCGGTGAGGAAAGGACTCGCGATGACGCTCTGAAATGTCGGACCTGGGTCGTATGAAAATCGCCGCGACGTGGTCCGAGACAGCACACTCGTAGGCAAGGAGGCCCTCAATGTCACAGGAGCGATCAACCGCAGGGAAGACCCGCGTGAGCCGGCGGGCGGCAATGCAGAGCCGGAGCCGTGGTTGGAGCGGCGGGGGTTGGTCTGGCGATCAGCGCCGCCGGTCCCAACCGGGTGGCCGCCCAGGATGGGGCCTGGCGGACTGAACACCTGGAGGTCGACTTCGCCCCCCACGATCCCGTTTCCATCACTCTCGCCGGGAGCGGACCGCCGCAGCGGGGGGACTCGTTCTACATCGACGGGCCCATCTACGCGGCCGACGACGTCAACGGCGCCCAGATCGGGACCTACCAGTGCTTCGGGGCCTGGACGGCTGCGTCCGATGACACCGAGGCGCCGACCCTGCGCCTCACCACCGTTCAGTTCCGCCTCGACGACGGCTCGATCATGGGCCTCATCAATGAGTTCGGCACCGAGCATGTCTGTCGGCGCGGTGCAGGGCGGGACGGGGAAGTACATCGGCGCCCTGGGGACGTTCAGGCAGGACCCGGCGCCAGCGCCCACTGAAGGCTCGGCCGCGACGCCGGTTGCAGGAACGCCAACGCCGGTCCAGTCTGTGTTCATGGCGACGCTCGACCTCATCCTGCCGAACGTCGGCACCTAGGAGGGGACCGGTGCATCACTCATCACCACTGCCGATATCCCGCCGGCTGGCATTCAGGCGGGGGTTGGCCGCGTTCGGCGGGCTCGCGGCGGGGTCCGGGCTGCTCAAGGTCCGGACCGGCGAGGCCCAGGCGGAGCGGTTGACCGCCTCCGGCGGCGGCGTCAATCTCAAGCTGATGCCCAACCCGGGCGACGGCGATCCGGTCCCGCTGCGGGAGCTGTTCAGCTTCGACTCCCACTACGCCCAGTGCGTGATCGAGGACAACCCGGCCGCCTTCGCCATGGAGACGCACGAGATGGGGCGGGTGGTTGTCGACGCCCACACCTTCTTCATGGCGATGTACGCCCACGAGATGAGTCTGGTCAGTATCACGGAGGCTGGCGGCGGCAAGCGAGTGGCCAGGTTGACCGGCGAGCTGGGTTGCCTGACCGAGGTCGGCACCGCGACCGGGCGGGTGGGGTCGCGCACCGCCAGCGAGCCGGCATTCTTCGAGATCGAGGCGACCGACGGCGGCCACGGAGGCGGAGCGGCCGGGGACAGTTTCGTGTTCACCGTCTTCTTCGACCCTGAGCGGGCGCCGGTCAACCACGGCATCTTCGGCCCGAATCCGACTTTCACCGGCGAACTCGTGGCCGGCGAAGTCACGATCGCCGCGCCCGGCACCCTGCCGTTGCTGCCGGCCGCGACGCCAGCGCCGTAGCGGACGACGCCCACACAACCAACGCGGCAACCGGGGTCGTTCCCGGTAGCCGCGTTGGTTGTGTGGGCATCCCCAGACTGGCATTGCCCAACACCTCCTCTTTACCTTCGATGTGGAGGAAGCGAACCGCCCGCTCGATGAAGCGGGCTGGACGCGTGATGGATTTTCCCAAAATCGACCCAATCCGGGTAGCGTAAGATGATCGCACGAACCATTCGCTCCACGGCACGGTGAACCAGGCGTTCACCAGCCTGCGAGCGGCCAGGAGAGATCACGATGTCAACACGATCCAGCCAAACAGCCTCGTTGACTTCCCTCTACAATCGATTGCGACAGGGTGAGCTGACCCGTCGCGCCTTCCTGCAACAGGCTCTTGCAACGGGGATGGCCTTGCCGGTGGCGCTCCACGCCCTGCACAGCGTTTCCGCGCAAACTCCGGAAGCGGGACCACCTGCGCTTGGCATGGAAGGCAAGCAGCGTGGCGAGGGCGGCGAACTTCGGATCCTGCAATGGCAGGCGCCGACCATCCTCGCCCAGCATTCTTCCCTCGGCGGCAAGGACAACCTGGCGGCGACCTTCATCCTCGAGCCGCTCACTCATTACCTGCCCGATGGCACGATGATCCCCAACCTCGTCGACGCGGTGCCAACCGTCGAGAACGGGATGCTCGCCGCCGACAACACGTCCGTCACCTATACCCTCAAATCCGGGATCACCTGGAGCGACGGCACGCCCCTGACAGCCGAGGACATCCGTTTCACCTGGGCGTGGGTCACGGATAGCCAGAACGGCGCTTCCAGTTTCGACATATACAACGTGATCACGGATGTCGCGGTCGTCGACGAGCTGACGGCAACCATCACCTTCGGCGCCCCCCAACCCTCCTGGTACGTGCCGTTCAGCGGATCGTGGTGGGGTGCGGTCTACCCGAAGCACATCCTCGAGGAATCGGGTGCGGACGGCTACGCTCAGTTCCTGCTGAATCCGGTAGGAACTGGTCCCTACGTGATCGAATCGTTCACCCCCAACGACCAGGCTGTCTACGCGGTGAACGAGAACTACCGCGATCCGGACCGGCCATTCTTCAACACGGTGATCCTCAAGGGCGGCGGCGATGCGGCATCGGCCGCACGTGCCGTGCTCCAAACGGGGGATTTCGATTTCGCCTGGAACCTCCAGGTCGAACCGGAAATCCTCGCCCAGCTGGCGGAGTCCGGCAGTGGGTCGATCGTCGCCATCCCCGGCGCCTCACTCGAGCAGATCTACCTCAACTTCAGCGATCCCACCGTCGAGGTCGATGGCGAGTTCGCATCGCTCACCGTGCCGCATCCGTTCCTTACCGAACTCCCGGTGCGGCAGGCATTCGCGATGGCGATCGACCGCGAGACGATTTCGACCGTGCTCTACGGCGAGGGAGAACCCGCCGCCGCCAATGTGCTGGTCGGTATCCCCAGGCTGGCATCGCCCAATACCTCCTTTACCTTCAATGTGGAGGAAGCAAACCGCATGCTCGACGAGGCGGGCTGGACGCGCGACGGGGATGTCCGCGCCCGGGATGGCAAGGAAATGAGCGTCACCTACGCGACGACGATCAACTCGGTGAGGCAGAAAACGCAGGCGATCGTGAAGCAGGGACTCGAGGCGATTGGCGTCAGCGTCCAACTCGAGCAGGTCGATGCCGGGGCCTATTTCGACACCTCACCCGGCAACACCCAGGGGTACATCCAGTTTTACGACGATCTCGGGATGTCGACCGCGAACATCGATTCGCCCTTCCCGCTCAAGTACATGAGTCGCTGGTATGCTGGCCCCGACAACGCCAATGTCGCGCAACGAGCCAATAACTGGAGTGGGCAGAACCTCCAGCGTTACGTAAGTCCGGACTATGATGCGTTGTACGATCAGGTGGAGGTGGAAACCGATCCGGAGGCGTCGGCCGCGCTCTTCATCCAGATGAACGACCTGCTGGTTAACGAGCAGGTCGTGGTCCCGCTGGTCCAGCGCGCAGCCGAGAAGCTGGCGGTTGGCTCCCGGCTGGTGGTGGAGAACATCGCGGCGGGCTCGTTCGAGACGGTGTACTGGAACATCGCGAACTGGACGACGACCGGGGAATGACCCAGTCCGTTTCGTATCGAAGGGAATAACGTGCTTGATCTGGCAATTACCGGCGGTACCGTGATCACGATGGACGAGGGGCGCCGGGTGCTGCCTGGCGGGGCCGTTGGGGTCCGCGATGGACGCGATCGTGCAGGTCGAGGCCGATCCTGCCGCGCTCGACGAGGCGCGTGAGGTGATCGACGCGAGCGGATCGATCGTGATGCCGGGGATCGTCGATAGCCACGGCCACGCCGGGCACAGCCTGACCCGGGGATTGGGCGAAGGGCTCGACGAAGGCGGCTGGTCGGATATCGTGGAGACGATCTACTTCCACGCCTCCGATATCCGGTTCTGGGAGGCGGAAAGCCGCCTCGCGGCGCTCGAACGCCTCCGCTTCGGGGTGACAACCTCCGTCTCAATGACTGGATCGTCGCCCAGGGTCGACGATGCCGGCTACGCGATGGCGGCCAGCACCGGGTACCGGGAACTCGGCTTGCGACACATCGTCGCCGCAGGTCCTCCCAGCGGGCGGCCATGGCCACAGCAGTACACCGAACGGCGGACCGATGGCACAACGCAGGAGCACGCGATTGATCTCGATCGGGCGCTGGCAGTGACCGAGGAGGCGATCCAGGCGTTCCGCGATCTCGGCAACGATCTGATCCAGTTTTATGTCGGCCCCTCGGCAATTTGCCCGACAGCCGATCCCGATGACGCCTTCTCGCGGCAACAGGTTCAGGGCGTCCGGAACCTCGTCGAGCGCTACAATGCCGGTCTCCACACCCATGCCTTCAAGGGGCAGATTGCGGCGGCGTACGCGATCGACCCCGATATCCTCGGTCCGCACGCCTGTCTCGCCCACTGCGCCGGGATCGGGGCCGATGAAATTGCGATCCTGGCGAAAACCGGCGCCGCGGCCAGCAGCGGTCCGTTGACTCATGCCTTCGCAACGGCCCGGTTCCCGGTAATCGAGGCGCTCGATGCCGGGGTCAACGTCGTCTTCTCCACGGATGGATCGGCTCCCGACCGATCATTCGACCTGATAGACCAGGCGCGGGTCGGCGTCCAGTTGCAACGCGCCTTTTTCGGCGATACCCGCCTGTTGCCGGTCGGCAAAACGCTGGGAATGATCACGATCGACGCGGCCCGGGCGTTGCGGATGGAGGCCGAGATCGGCAGCCTCGAACCCGGCAAGCGCGCCGACATCATCCTGATCGATGCGCACCAGGCGCACCTGGCTCCGGAAATCCTCGCCCCGCTACGGGTAGTCGGGCACGCCTCCGGTCACGATGTGACCACCTTGATCGTCGACGGCAAGGTACTGATGCGCGATCGGGTGATCCCCGGTGTCGATCAGGACGCGATCCTGGCCGGGGCGCACGACGCCCTGATGGCGACCTGGGAGCGGGCCGGGTTCGGCGACATCAACGCCCAGCACCCGGATACCTGGCACGGCATCCGCTACGGCGCGTGATTACGGCGGTGGCAAACCGCAGGGTGGCTGGAGCGCGACTCCAAACAACCCTAATCCGGGGATTCGTAGGGGCGGCAGCGCAGCGAGTTAGCGGGCCATGAACGACATCGACGCTACACCGACCTGGCCCGCGTATGTCCGCCCGTGGCTACATTCGCGGGAATATCGAGTTTGCAGACACGCTGGCGGCGGCTTGCCCCATCTGGGCGGACAACATCCAGCGGGGCGGATCGACGATCGATGGCTGGCAAGGCGTCGCCCGCGGTCGATCCCGGTCCGCCCGGACGAATCGGATGAACTCGTCCAATGTTGCCAACGGGGCCGAGACAAGCTCGGCAACCCTACGGGTGATCGTGGCGAGTCGACGGGTTGCCCCAGACTTCGACGTGGACGCCGCCGCGCTCGCCGCTCCATAGCGGGACGGTGCAGGTGTTGCGGAGCAGGTTCTTCCAGAGCTGGGCGTTGGCGAACGTCTCCTCATCGGCGCTGAAGACCTCGAACACCGACCGTGCCGCCACCAGCACAAGTTTCCGCTTGGCCCGGCTCAGGGCCACGGTCAGCCTCCGGGGATCGAGCAGGAACTTGCCGGAAACCAGCAGGTACTCGCGATCGCTCTCGGTGGCCCCGATCAGGATCACCGTGCGCTCGCCGCCCTGGAACCGCTCGACCGTATCGACGGCCGAGACCAGCACTTCGCCTGTCGCATCGTCGTAGACATTGAGGTCACGCACGCCTTCCTGCAAGGCAGCGCGTTGTGCGCGGTGCGGCACCACCACCCCGAGCCCTTCGTAAGGTTTGAGGTCGTAGCCATCGGGATCGGCCAGTTCGGAGAGGATCGGCGTCATCAACTCCTGCTCGAAGGAGTTCCTCACCTGGCTCTCGGCCTCGTCGTGGATCACGATCGTCAGCGGATGGTGCGGCGAGAGCACGGCGGCCACGAACGGATCGGCGATTTCGAGATCGGCGATGACGTTGTGGAGGTTGGAGTGATAGTTGATGCCGTCCTGATGATAGATCTCCTTGCGCAGGAACTCGGCCATGTCGGCGTGGAGCCGGAAGCTTTCCTCGAACTTGATCATCGCCGGTTTCAACGCCAGCAGCGAGAGGAACAGCGATTCGTAGGAGCGGAACTCCTGGAAGGTGCGGCGCGGTTCGTTGTTCCAGTCGTTCTTCACGATCGGCGGCATCTGGCGATGATCGCCGACCACGATCAGGGTTCCATCCGGCGCCAGCGGGAGGGCCGCCATCACAGCTTCCGGAATGTTCATCTGCGATGCTTCATCGAGCACGAGGCAATGTGCCAGGTGGTGGCCGAACAGCTCCTTCTTCCATTGATCCTTGATCAGTCCGTGGATGCCGCCCGGCGTCGAGGCAATGACGCACCATGGCGCGGCCTCGATCAGGTCGACCGCCTTCGGGGCATCCGGGACGCGTTCGGAGTCCCTGGGAACCGGAATGATACCGGCATAGACGCTCCCGCGCGGGCGCAGCCGGAACAGCGGCACATCGAGCAGGCGACGATCGAAGTACAGTTCGAACAGGACAGGGTGGCTGTGGGCGAACCGCTCGAGATCGTCCCGCACCTTCAGCATGTTCTCGAGCAGAACATCAGTCGCGGCATGGGTCTTGCAGGAAAGGACGACCCGGAACTTCCGGCCTCCGGCCATCGCGCCCTGGATCCGGGCGAACAGCGCGAAGGCGGTCGAGTAGCTCTTGCCGGTGCCGGGTGGCCCCTGCACCAGCAGCAGCGGTGTCGCGCCGTGATCGCCGATGAACTCGCGCTTGCTCGGCTCGAAACCGTGGAGCGCCCCAACTTCCCGCAACGCATCGAGCCCGGCCAGGAACCGTTGCTGACCCGCGATGCACGGAGCGGGCAGGTCGATCAGTGATGGAGCCGGGTTCGTGAGCAGATCGTACAGCCGGTTCTGGCCACCGGAGACGAGACCCTGCCGTGATGTTGGAGGTCCAGAGCGCGATCCAGTTGTTGGGATCGGTGTCGAGGGTATAAAGCTCACCAGGCTCCAACGGGCGCTCGTCGATCGTGTTGAAGACGTATCCGCCGGATCCGCCGCGCGTCGGACTGAGGGTCAGCTCGGCCCACGCTTCGATCGCCTTGCCATCGACCCTGCGCACATCCAGCCGGATCACATCGGCGCGCATGCTGTAGAGCATTTGCTTCGCGGTCGGCGTAAACGGGACCTGTCCCTCGGCCGGACGGCGCCCGTCGATCGTGAGCCGGGGCGAAATGATGAAGCGGCCACCGGGGCGCAGTGTCGTGAGGCTCAACGCTTCGTCGAGCCCGATTGGGGAGCCTTCGGTTTCGATCCGGAGGCGGAAGACCATTCCCTCCTGCTTCCATTCGGTTTCTTCGCGCTGCTCCTTCGGAATGGTAATCCGCTTCGCTTCGGGATGAGCCGCGCGATAGTCCTCCCGGTACCGCTCACGCAGGCGGCGGCGCTCCTCGTTGTCGCGATTCTGCTCGGCAATCCCCGGTTCCTGGTCGTCCTCGACGTAGCGAACGATCAGGGTTTGGCCGGAGAGCAGGCGCTGCTCGGGGGCGGCCAGACGCTCGTTCTTCCAGCCGGCCAGTTCGACGTGGCGCTCGATGGTGACGAACTCGTCCAGCGCCTGCGCGAAGGTCGATGCCTTTTCCCGGAAACTGGCGAGATCCGGGAGATCGAACGAGGACAGCTCCGTCTGGCCGTTGCCCCGAAAATCGGCGGCGACATGCTCCATCGCTTCGAGCCGGCGGGCGTGGAAGCCGCGGACGAGATCGGGCGTGGCGACCCGGTAGTCTGCCATCTCGTCCGCCTTGCCGATCGCGGGCGGTGGCAGTTCGCCCCAGGCGGCGTAGGCGAATTCGAGCGGAATCTGGCTGTTGAAGCGCGAGCGGCTGGTGTACCACTCCAGCGTTCGCGGATCGTCGTCGGGCCGGTCGGGGTCGTCGAGCTTGCCCAGGTAGTCGAACAACCGTGCCTTGAACAGATCCCGGTAGGGGGTTCCCTTGTTCCAGTCGAAGCGCAGGAAGGCGGCGACAGATTGCAGCGATTGGCAGACCATCGGGTAATTCTTCTGTTCCCTGATCTGCGTATCGAGAAAGGTCGAGAGCGGGGAATCGAAGGCGGCCATCTGGGTCACGAAATCGTAGAGCGCGGTCGCGCCGAGGATCGTCGTGGCGTGGCGCCCGAGCGCATCGAGCAGCACGCGCTGGGCGAAATTGTTGATGAAGACGAGATGGATCGGCGCCCGGAGATTCCCTTCGGCGTCCGGCGCGGCGATCTCGACCAGTGCCTGCAAGGTCTCCTCGACCCACTGGACGACGAGGCGTTCCTCGATCTCATGCGACTCGGGCGATCCTTCCGCCAGGCAAACGACAGCTGCGCCGTCGCCCGGCACGCGCGATTCCGCCCTCGTTGCCGACCAGCAAGGCGCCGAGCATGTAGATACGGTCGTTCAGGTAATCGTGCTGGACATCGATGTAGATGCGGACCAGGTTCGGATTGTGGGTCGCATCGCTGTACGGCAGCGTTCCGTATCCCTTGCCGGGAATCCAGCTCAGGTACTCGCCCTCATCGCCCTTCCAGTTCCGGTAGCGTTTTGCCCGGTGGATCAGCTCATCCAGCCGTGGTCCGACCGGCCAGGTGGCCGCGAGGGTGCCGGCGATCCGTTCCTTCCCGGCGGCCGGAACCAGCATCGAGTTCTCCTGCACATCGCCATTGACCGAGACCTGGCCCTTCCTGCGCAGCTCTTTCAATGAAGCCAGGTCGCTGATCGTCGCGATCCGGTTCCGGATCAGCGAGCCCTTGTCCTGTTCGGAGAGGTGCGGCAGCAGGGAAAGATCGTCCGTTTCGGCGCTGCGTTTCATGCAGAACTCGTTGTAGAGACAACCGTCGCACTTGTAGGTGAGATGAAACGGGATCTGCTCGAACGGGGTGGAAAGCACCCGCTGGGCCGTTGAGGTTGGTCCAATCACGAGATCGTGCACCGAATTGATATAGGCGTTGGCATCCTCGATCCGTTCGAGCAGACCGACCGACGACCCGAAGGTGCGGAACGCCTCGGCGCGCTGGGCATCCAGCAACGCGGTCCGTTCCGCCTCGGGGGCGATCTCGATCTCCTCGGCGGGCCCGCGATAGAGGATCGCCAGCTCGATCGGGTCGCAGGCGATCCCGGCCCCGGCGAAGATGCTGGCCAGCATTTCGTGATAGAAGGCGACTTGCAGGCGATGTTCGACCTTCGATGCGGTGGAGCTTTTCATGTCCGCGATCAGGATCTGGAGATCGCCGCCAGCGGTTCGCTCGAGGCGGATGATGTCGACATCGCCGCGGATTCGCCATTGGCCCAGATCGGCCTGCAACCGAGGCTGGAACAGGACCTGTACCTGGCCCGGAGCCAACGCCCGCGCCAGGTCGGCCACGGCGGCGTTGTCGTCGGAATCCGGGGTCTTCTCCGAAAAATGCACGGAAGGGAAATGGTCGCCGACATCCTTCTCGATCGTGGTTTCGAAATCGGCCCCGGATTTGGTCAGGATCGGCGGAATCGATTGCGGAGCCACATCGTAGTCGGTCAGGAAGCGCTGCGTGTTTCTCCGGGCGTGCAACTGAAGCCGCAGGTAGCGCTGGCACTGGTCGAGACGGATGAACTGGGAGACATCGGTCGGCGAAATCGAGAGCGTTTGTCCCGGTGTGTTGGTGGCCAGCGCGGGAATGTCGGGAATCACGTAGTTGCTCCTGGCTGGTTCGCGGTTGAGAACGACTCACTGACGCAGAGGACTGCGTCTGCGGCTACCCACTAATTGCCCGGCCATGCCGGAACGGGTCGTTCGGATGTCGACGGCTGTCCCCGATCATTGTAAATCAGGAACGTCGCCACTACACCTCGCCCTTGCAAGGTCACTCCTGACCAATGAAGAGACAGAATGGACGGCCATCCGGTAACGCGTGATGCATAGTGTTGGGCAAGATTGCCGCGCCCAATTCACCACAATGCATCAGGCATCTTGTAGGGGCGGTACCCCGGTCGACGTCGACACCGTCCGCAACGAGGCATAGGGTGTTCGCCCGGTTCCTCGCATACGACACCGCGCCTGGAGGCCAGATCCGGGCGGACACAGGATCGACCAGACCCTGGTTGGCGAGGTGTCCGTCACGGTCGATCCAGGTTCGCCCCTACCCACAACAGCGCCCGGATCGGTTGGGGGTTCCTCAATTGCCAGGACAACGAGGGCATTCGTCGGCGCTACACCTCTACCTTGTAGGTGAGCGTCAGCTCGTCGGCGGGGAGACCACGAATGCCCCAGTTGTGCGGCGGTGTTTCGGTGATCGTGATTTCGAGATCCTGGGGGCTGATTCCGCAATCGGCTTCGAGGCGATCGAAGAGCATCCGGATCAGCGCTTTCTTCGTTTCCACCGTGCGTCCTTCGAACATCGAGATTTCGATGATCGTGTACTGCTTGCCGCGGTCGGCCGGGTAGACGAAGTCTTCGCTGGCGAGACCGATGAAGCGGTGGAATCGCTTGTTCTCCGGCAATCCGAGCACCTCCATCGCCGAGGCGTGGATCGCGTCGGAGAGGGCTTGCCGGTGCATGTTCAGGTGGTTGTGCAATCCGTAAATCCTGATCTGGGCCATGCGTCCGCTACACTCCCCGCTCCATGCCCACCCTGTCGCCAGACAACCATACCCGGTCGATCCGCGGTGGGGAACTCCTGTGCCGATCAGCGGCGGATCGCAACGACCTCGAGGTACTCGGAAGGCGCTACCAGCGTGTCATTGCCAGAGCGGTTGAAGCCATGGAGAAGATCGATCAGGTCGGCGGTGTACTGGTCCTTTCCGGCCGCATCAAGGGCATTGAAGGCCCGCACGACCGGTCCGAAATACTCCTGGAAGATCGCGATCCAGTGCTCCGGAGAGGGATGCCGGAAGTTGAAGTTCTGCCGCTCGATCCTGATCTCGCTGACCGCATCGCCGAACAGCGTGCGCAAACCCTCCTCCGTACCCCAGCGCGTCGGGGGCATGAGTCCCGGAGGAGGAGGCAGGTACCCTGCAGTGAGCGCGAGGTGCTGTCCGACGAACCCTTCGGGCGTCCAGTTCGCGAGCCCGATCGCGCCGCCGGGACGGCAGACCCGGAGCAACTCGGCGGCGGCTTGCGCCTGATCGGGAGCGAACATCACGCCAAACGTCGAGAGCACCACATCGAAGCTGGCATCATCGAACGGGAGCGCAGCAGCGTCGCCCTCGATGAACTCCACGTCGAGCCGCTCGACCTGGGCCCGCTCACGTCCCCGCTCCAGCAACGCGGGCACGAAGTCGATCCCGGTTACCTCGCAGTAGCGCCGCGCGGCGGCAATTGCGGTGTTGCCGGCGCCGCAGGCGATATCGAGCACGATACTCCCGGAGCGAAGGTCGACGGCTTCGCACAGGATTTCGCCCACGATCACCTGCGGTATGCCGATGACCGCGAAATCACCGGTGGCCCAGGTTTGTTGCATGCGCTGGCTGACAGCGACGAGATCCGGGGGCCGGGAATCCATGGGAACCTCTTTTCGTGTGTCCAGGTAATGTGCAGGTCGGGGCCTGCCATCATCCTGACCCCTCCTTGCTTTATTGTCAACCCCAGTTTCGCCATTTGACGATTCGACGACAATGGGAGCAGGTATCTGCTCCTTCGATCATCCGGAAAGCCGTGGCATGGCAGTGACGCATCAGGCGACAGGCGAACATCGCGAAACGAGCAACCGCGCGGCGTTTCCGTTCCTGGCAACGATCGCGACATTCGGCGCTGCCCTGGCATTTGGCGGGGTGGGGGCAGTCACCTGGTACCTTGGCGGCAACGGGGTTGGAATGGCGGCTGGCGCAATCGTGCTCTTCCTCGCCGGATGTCTCATCCTCAGCCCGTTGACGCGCACCGGCGCCTTGTTGCTGGTGTGGAACGGATTGGGAATCGCCTGCGCGATGTTCGTGATCGGCATCTTCAGCGTCGGCGCGCTGATGGCCTTCCCACTCATGCTGATCGCGATTACGATGTCGTCATGGCCAAAGCCGGACGGCGAGTCGATCGTGAGCGTGCCCGCCATCGCGTCCCAGCTCGGCGGATTCCTGCTCATCCCGGGGGTGTACGGCATGTACGGTGACCTGTTCGACGATATCCGGCGGCTCGTGGGTCTCTGAAATGGGTGACCGCCCGGAATCCCCGGATGACGACCCGCCGCAACCCGGACCGTCGTGGCCGCCAGATCGCTGGATTTCACCAACCGCGCTCAAGAACTACAACAGTTGCCCGCACCGGGTACGCCTCTATCACCTGGAGAAGGTTCCGGAGCCAAAATCGTTCAGCGTGAACCTGAGCAAGGGACGGATCACGCACGACCTGCTCGCGGTCTCTGCAAAGCGGATCGTCAGCGGTCTCCCGGATCTGGGGGAAGAGTGGTTCTTCGAGGCGGCCTACCGTCGTCTCCCCCGTGGGGAGTTTCCTTCCGACGACGCGCGAATTGGCCATGCCCGCGACATCGCGGAGTGGATTTGCTGGGGGTTGCGCTATCTGGATCGAAGCGCCGCGTTTCTTCGAATCGAGAAGGGCGACCATCGCGAGATGCCCTGGCGTCCAGATGGCACGAATCTCACCGTCATGACGCGCCCCGACCTGGTGCTGTTGCGAACCGGCGCCGAAGGTACCCCGTTCATCGAGTTCATCGATTACAAGACCGGCAGTCAACGGCCCGATGACATGGTTCCGGTCATCATGCGCTACGCCTTTACGGATTTTTTCAAGACGATTGTGCCGGACACGAAGTCGCTCCCGATGCAATTCACCTGGCTGTGGCTTGAGTGCAGTGAAATCGACGTTACTGAACTCAGCCTCGAGTACTCGATGACTGCCTGGTCCAGGGTAACCCTCAACATCGAGCGCCTGATGGCTGAGCGGGAGTGGCCGGCCCAGCCATCGAGTTTTTGCAACTATTGCCCGTACAACGGTATCGCCTGCCACGCCTTCGCCGAAATGGAGCGCGAGGACCAGCCATCCTGAGCCAGTTGCCGCCCCACTGGTAGTGGCCGGTTTGCCCGCCCCGCTGAACGCCGGATGTGTCGGCCATGCGTTCGTTCGTATCGCGGCAGATCATTGGAGGGCACAAGGCCCTCCACTACCATGAGGCCTGTTCGTAGGGTTGCCGACCTTGTGTCGACCCATTGGATACCCCGCCCGACCGTGGAACCCAACACCCAACGAAACCGCGTGCGCCTACGTGACCAGGCCGGATGCCTCGATCTCGCGGTACTCGCCGGTGTCGATGATCTCCCGCAGCACCTGCACCGTTTGCCACAGTTCCTGATACGTCGTGTAGAGGGCGATCGGGGCGAGGCGCACGACATCCGGTGGCCGGAAATCCACGATGTAGCCGCGTGCCTTCAGGGCCAGCGAAATCCGCATCCCCTCGTCGTGCTCGATTGCGACATGGCCTCCCCGCCGCGGATGCTCGCGGGGCGTCCCGACCCGGTAGCGATACGGCTCCTCATCGAGACCCGAGGCCTCGACCAGCGCGATCAGGTAATCCGTTTGGGCCAGCGATTTCGTGCGGATCGCCTCGATCCCCGCTTCCTCGAAGATTGCCAGCGAACCCAAGAGGGCCGCCGTCGAGAGCAATGGAACGGTGCTGATCTGGAAGGCGCCCGCATTCGCTGCCCCTTCCCACTCGAATGCCATCTCGAACTGGCGATCCTTGCGATATCCCCACCAGCCAGCGAGGGCGGGAGAGGTGCCGAAATGCTTCGGGTTCACGTACAGCGCGCCGACCGCGCCCGGCCCGGCATTCAGGTACTTGTACGAACACCAGATCGCGAAGTCGATTCCCCACTCATCGAACGCATGTGGCATCGCACCCACCGAGTGCGCGCAGTCCCAGCCGATCAAGGCGCCCTGGGCATGCGCCGCTTCGGTCAGTCGCGGAATGTCGAGCGCCTGTCCCGAGCGGTAAAGCACCGAAGGCAGCACCACCAGCGCGACATCGCCGGTGATCGCCGCAATCAGATCGTCTTCCTCGATCGTGCGTCCATCCCGGCTCGGCACGAGTACCAGGTCGTGGTCCGGATCGCCGCTGTGCAACCGGATCTGGCTTTGCAGGGCGTAGACGTCCGACGGAAAGTCGAGCCCGGTGGCGACGATCCTGACGCCGGTTGCCCTGGGGCCGGTAGAAGGTGCCGACCATCTGGTGCAGGTTGATGGTGGTGCCGCCCGTCACGATCACCGATTCCGGCGCGGCGCCGACCAGGGCCGCCATCCGCGCCCCGAGCTGCTCGCCGAGCGTGAACCACGGCGGTTCGGCCGCCAGCCAGCCGTTGATGCCCTGCACCTTCCAGGCCTGGAGGGCGTCGAGCACGGACCTCTCGGCATTTTGGGAGAGTAACCCGAGCGAGTTGCCATCGAGATAGGTCATTTCGGAAGGCACGTAGAAGCGATCCCGAAACCCGCGCAATGGGTCGATCGCGTCGAGGTTACGTGCGTGTTGCTCGGTGAGGAAATCGGGGGCGGTGGTCAACGTGGCACCTCCGGATGGCGTGCGGGAAACGATGCCGTAGTATCCGCTCCGGCCGTCAATCCGGGCAATACTTCCATCGGGCGGGCCGAGGGTGAAACGCCGGGTTCGTACGGATCGCATAGGGGTGCCTGCCAATGTCGCCTCATCAGTCACCATGGACCAATGGCAGGCGGATGGTGAATGTGCATCCTTCGCCAGGGGCGGTTTCGAGCGCGATCGACCCGCCATGGGCATCCGTGATCGAACGGGCGATCGCGAGACCCAATCCCGTGCTTCCGAGCCGGGCGGAGCCAGTCGTTCGAGTCCGGGAAGCCTGGCCGCGCCAGAAGCGATCGAAAACCCGCGCCGCCGCAGCCGGGTCAAGACCCGGGCCGCGATCGGCAACGGTGATCACCATCATCGTGTCTTCGCGGAATGCGGACAACGTGACCGGCGCGGTGACCGGTGTGTGTGCGAGCGCGTTGGCGACGAGGATCCCCACGAGCTGCGTCAGGAGCGCCTCATCACCGGGGACCGTCGAGCTTTCCTGATCCGCATTCGCCTCGATGCGACGGGCGGGCTGAACCGCTTGCGCGTCTTGCGCGGCGTCCCTCAGGAGTTGGCCCACATCCACGAGACCGACCCGGTGGGGGCGACCTTCATCGAGGCTGGCCAGCGCCAGGAGGTCTTCGACGAGCCCGTGCATGCGGGCAGACTCGGCCGATAGCCGCCTCACAACGTCGTCGAGTTGCCCCGGTTCCCGGAACGCACCTTGCCGGTACAACTCGAGATAGCCTCGCACGGATGTCAGCGGCGTGCGCAACTCGTGGGATGCATCGGCGACGAACTGCCGGAGACGGGTCTCATCGGCATCCCGTTCGTCGAGCATGACATTGAACGCAACACCAAGCTTGCCCGCCTCGGTGTGTTCGTCGGCCACGTCAACACGCCTGGACCGGTCGCCGGCCGCGATCGCTTCGGCAATGGCGGTGACGCGCGCGATCGGGCGCAAGCCGAGGCGCTGCACCCAGAAGAACGCCATGCCCAGCACGGCGGCAATGATTCCCCCCGCGATCCACAGCGTCCGCACCAGCCTGTCCAGTGCAGCGTCTACTTCGGCGAGGGGTTGGGCCGCGACCAGCCAGTCACCGGTTGGCTCGGGTACGACGCGCGCCCGGAACCGGGCAGGGCCGTCCAGGGCGCCGATCGTGACGATATCCGGGCCGCCGTTGGTCGCCTGGACGGCGGCCCGGATATCGGGTGTGCCACCAATCCGTACGCCGGTACGCAGGGTTGAGACGACGCCATTGGCTTCGACGATCCCGATATAGACATCCGAAAAGGAGGATTGCTGGATCTCGGTGACCACGGATGGGGGACCATTACCAGCACCTTCCGGAGGAGGTTGGATCACCCCGGAGATCTCACTTTGGGCAATTGAGGCAAGACTGGCATCCACCTGATCGAACAGCAACGAGCGCTGGGTGGACACGATGATGACCGCGGCGATCACGTACGTCGCCAGTAGCAGGCCGAGCACGATCAACAGCCGGGATCGAAGGCTCACTGGCCCAACCGCAGGCTAAACCCGATTCCGCGCACCGTGTGAATCAACTTCGGCGATCCATCGTCCACCTTGCGGCGCAGGTAGCTCACATACGTATCGACGACCGCCGGATCGCCATCGAAATCGTACGACCAGACCCGGTCGAGAATCTGGGCCCGGGTCAGCACCCGGCCCATGTTGACCATGAGGTAGTGCAGGAGGTTGTACTCCGTGGGCGAGAGATGGACAACCCTGCCCGCACGCACCACTTCATGGCGGTCAGTATCCATCTCGAGATCGGCGCAGCGAAGGCGGCGGCTCGTGGCCGGTTCATCGGTTCGCCGCAGCCGAAGTTGGACCCGGGCCACGAGTTCCGCCACTTCGAACGGTTTGACCAGGTAGTCATCCCCGCCGTCGCTCAGCCCTCGCACGCGATCCTCCGTTGTGTTGCGTGCCGTGAGGAAAACGATCGGCACCTTGTTGCCCTGGTCCCGCAGGCGCTGGAGGATGGCGAACCCGTCCAGGTCCGGCAGCATCACGTCGAGTACGACCGCATCCGGCCGCCAGCTGGCGATCCGTTCGAGCGCGCTGCGGCCCGTAGCGGCGGTGTCGGCCTCCAGCCCGGCCAGCTCGAGGGCGCTGGCAACGAGAAACCTGATGTTCTCCTCGTCATCGACCACGAGGACACGGGATCGTTCGCTCATGGCTGCTTGGTGAAGTACTCCGCGATCGCGTCCGATTCGGTCGCAAGGGTTTCTTCGTCAACCATATCGGAAGCCTGGTCCTTAAGCACGCCAACCCACCGGGCAAGCACGTTGGCGGCGTCTCCACTTTCGTACAGGTCGTCCCGCAAGCGTGTTCGAGTTTCGTCGACGAGATCGGTGAAGCCGGGCGTCGCATCGCAGCGTTCAACCAGTTTGTTGGATGGCCCCGGGCCGAGCCTCCTCTCTTCGTTTTCCGGGATGCCGGGTATAGCGATCGGGATGCCGAAGATCTCAATATCCCCCGATTCATCGTCGGCGTTTTCATCCGGCGCTTGCGGAGTCCCTTCGATAACCACAGCCGGGTCCATCTCGCCGGGTTTGCCGGGGCTATCGAAGGCAAGGTTCATGTCCCACGGCACGACCTTGAACTTCGTCGCGTCGGGGCCAACATGGAGGTAGGCATTGTTGCCGGGACCGCTGATGTCGTCATGGTTGCCGATCAGGTCCATCATCGCCAGGTACGTCGCGAAGGCATCGAGATCGAGCCGGTCCGGAATTTCGGCGGCGAAGGCCTCATCGTCACTGTCGTTCAGGAAGGACAGGAAATCGAACAGCGGTTGCATGTCGGTAGCGTCATCGCCCGTGCCGCCGGCCTCCAGATCGAAGATGTCCTTGTAGGATTCCGGATCGTCGCCACGGTAACTGAAGTCGCCTCCGGCCTCGGCCTTGTAGAGGAACCCTCCAGCCGGGAAGTGAGCCGCCATCCAGGCATCGTTCGGCAGTTCGATGGCGAGCCGCAGCACGGTTGCAGAGTCGTTGACGGCGAACCGGGTTGCTGCCGCGCGCTGGGAATCCAGGCCGGCGAGCGTGAGCAATTCCAGCGCCACGGCTTCATTCAATGACGTTGCCGAGCGGTTCGACCGGATGACCAGATCCGTGATTCCTTCGTGCTGCTGGTTGTCCACAAACTTGTCCAATCGGATCAGCCACGGCAGGTGCTCCGCGGTCTTCAATTCCCCGCCATCCCCCTCGGTATGGAATGTTGGGCCGTCTTCCCCGTCAGCCGGTTCCTCACCATCCGGAATGCCGTCCGCAGGCGGGCGACCAAAGCCGCCGAGCGACGAGTTGCCCTTCAGGCGCATGCCCACGGTTTCATAGGAAGAACCGTCGATCGTAACCTCCGCTTCGATCCACTCCTTGTCGCCGGTGTCGGCGAGGGTTTCGATCATGGCATCGTACACGTTCTGGTCGAAGGTGACCGAAATGTCATGAACGAGATTGGCATCCAGGAACCCCGAGGTGGTCGCCTCCGGGGTTGCCTGGTTGCTGGCGGCCGACACTCCAGCGAGCCTGCTGGTTGCGGCAGCCACTGTGGCCACCGCCGCCCAGGACAGGACGTGGCGGCGACTGTAGAGCGAGTTGGGACGAGCATCAACGGCAGACATAGGGACCTCCATGTGGGGAAACGGGACGACAAGTGTCGCCACTACCCTGATTGTCCGGGCTCTCTTTGGGAACTTTCTGTGAGCCCCACCGTTGCCCTGCCGATCGCCCGGTATCAGGAAACTCACAAGAACGGGCGGTACAACCTCATCAATGAGATTCGTTAATGAGGTTCATTCACAGAGGAGTTGACCGTGTCCCAACAGGTGCTCTTTGGCGCAGATCTCGTCGCCATCGTCGTCCTTGTCTTCGGCATGTATTTCCCGCGGCACCGTCGGCGAGACATGGTGGTTGCCTATCTCGTGATCAACGTGGGCGTGCTCGCGATTTGCGGGGTCCTGTCGTCGGTCGATGCCTCGGTCGGGCTCGGGATCGGGTTGTTTGGCGTGCTCTCGATCATTCGGCTCCGCTCGGACGAACTCGACCAGCGGGAGGTTGCCTATTACTTCGCGTCGCTCGCGCTGGGCCTGCTCGGCGGCACCAGGGTCGACAGCTACGCCATCAGCCTGGCCCTGATGGGCGCGCTGCTGGGGGCGATCTGGTTCGGTGACCATCCGCGCCTGCTTGGCCGGTACCGGGTCCAGCAGATCACGCTGGACCGCGCCTTCATGGACGAGCGACAACTCGTCGCGCACCTTGCCGACCTGCTCGGGGCCAAAATCCACCGCGTTGCCGTTCGGCGGGTCGATCTCGTCAACGACACCACGATGGTCGAGGTCAGGTTCGAGGTTCCGCCCGATGCGAGCCGCACGATTCGCGAGTTGGAGGGAACAAGGCTCGCGACACGGCTGGTGTCGTCATGATGACCATCGAGCGTTTTTCCCAAAGGCTGGAGACGCTGCCGGATATCTCGCTTGATGACGTGCAGGCCGAGGCTGCCTTCCTCACCCGCCAGGATCGCAAGTACGTTGTTCCGATCTCCGCCCTCGAGGATGTGCTCGCTGGCATTGATGGGACCACGCGGGTTCTGGAGATCGATGGCCATCGGAGCTTCGGCTACAAGACACCCTACTTCGACGATGACGATCTCACCTCATATTTCGGCGTCCTGCGGCGGCGGCCGAACCGGTTCAAGGTGCGTACCCGGCTCTATATCGAGAGTGGGCTGGAACAGCTCGAGGTGAAGATCCGGGATGGGCGAGGCCGGACCGTGAAGCACCGCAGTGCCCCTGAGACAGCCGTGCTCGAGCAGCTTGCGGATGGCGATCGCGCCTGGCTGCACTCCTTTCCGCAAGTCGAACACCACGCTGCCTGTCTTCGCCATCGCGTCACCACGTTCTACCGGCGCAGCACACTGGTGCTTCCCGGTGGCAGTGGCCGCGTCACGATCGATCGCGAGCTGATGTTCGCGCTGCCGGAAGGACACGTGCTGGCGCTGCCCACGATTGCCATTATCGAGACGAAGGGAGCAGGCAAGGCCACCGCATTCGATCGCGTCCTCTGGAGGAAGGGGTATCGGCCGCTTTCGATGAGCAAGTTCACGGTTGGTCTTGGCCTGCTGGCGCCAGACCTCCCCGCCAATCGCTGGCATCGCCTGCGAACTCACCTGATGGCCGTGGCAGAGCCAATGGTTGGCCGGGGAGAGGTGATGTGATGTGGCCAGGCGGCGGTCAAGCTCGCGACGGTCACCTGGCATGCGATGTCGCTGGAAGCTGGCGCCTACAGTCCTTTGCACGTTGACAATCTAGTTGGAGGTTATCATGGACAAACCGCACGTTGACTCGCTCCAGGAAGCCCTTGGCCAAGACGTTTTCGCGTCGAGCCGCTCTAGCCGGAGGGGCGGCGGCGCTGACGCTCGCCGGTGTCGGTACCACGCGAGGCGCCAGAGGCCACGCCGCGCCGGTTGCGACCCCCGACGCGCTCGGCCCCGCGCCGGCCGGGACCGAGATCCTGTGGGACACCTGGGGCACGCCGCACATCTACGCCGAGACAGCACCCGGTCTTTTCTACGCCTTCGGCTGGGCACAGGCCCACAACCACGGCAATCTGGTGTTGCAGCTCTACGCCCAGGCCCGCGGCCGGGGAGCCGAGGTCTACGGCGAAGAGTTCCTGGACTGGGACCGGATCACGCGGACGATGGGGCTGCACGAGCGAGGGGCGATCTGGTACGGGGAGCAGACCGCCGACTTCCGCGTCAACCTCGATGCCTTCGCAGCCGGGATCAACGCCTACGCCAAGCAGCATCCCGACCGCCTGGACGCCGTTGGCGCAGTCGGTGCTCCCGGTCGATGCCACCGACGTGCTGAGTCACGCGGCGCGGATCTTCTTCTTTTTCTTCGTCAGCGAGAGCAGCGAGATAGAGGGGCTGCTGAGCGGCAGGGGGCCGGCGTCCAATGGCTGGGCGATCGCCCCGTCCCGTACCGCAGGCGGTCACGCGCTCCTCCTTGCCAATCCGCACCTCGAGTGGGGTGGGGAACAGACGTTCTTCGAGGCCCACCTCCAGGCCCCCGGTATCTACGATGCCTATGGCGCTACGCTCGTCGGCTTCCCCACCCTGGCGATCGCGTTCAACGACCACCTCGGCTGGACCCATACGGCCAACACCCTCGATGCGGGCGACCTCTACGAGTTGACTTTCGAAGGCGACGGGTACCGATACGACGACGAGGTCCTGCCCTTCGAGACGCGGACCGAAACGATTCAGGTTCGCCAGGCTAACGGAACGATGCGGGAGGACACGCTGGAAGTCCGGCGCTCGGTCCATGGCCCGGTCGTCGATGCCGGTGGCCCACTCGCAATCCGAATGGCGGCCATCGACGACTGGTCGTCGGCCGCCGGGGTTTTTGAGCAGTTCTGGGACATGGGGCGGGCCACCAACCTCAATGAGTTCGAAGCGGCTGTGCGGCGCTTGCAGATTCCGTTCTTCACCGTCATCTATGCTGACCGCGATGGCCACATCCTGAACCTGTTCAACGGGCAGGTGCCGGTCCGTCCGGCCGGCGAGTTTGACTGGTCCAACCCCATTCCCGGCGACACCTCGGCCACCCTCTGGACCGAAATCCACCCGTATGACGACCTGCCCCGGGTTCTCGATCCGCCCGGCGGCTGGGTCCAGAATTCCAACAGCCCGCCCTGGTATGCGACCGTTCCTCCCACGCTCGACCCGGCCAACTTCCCACCATACATGGCGCCGCAGTACCTCACTTTGCGCGAGCAGCGGGGGATCAGGATGCTGGAGGAGAATCCGAGCCTGTCGCTGGATCGACTGGTCGAGCTGAAATATTCGACGCGTTCGGAGCTTGCCGATCGCGTGCTGGATGATCTGCTCGCCGCCGCGCGGCAGTCCGGCGATGCGTCAGCCACGGCGGCGGCCGACGTGCTGGCCGAGTGGGACCGGCAGGCGGAGGCCGCGAGCACCGGAACGCTCCTCTTTCATTACTGGATTCAGGCGACTGGGGGAGAAGGAGCCAATCTGTTCAGCACACCGTGGGATCCGGCCGATCCGCTGGCGACGCCGGGCGGGCTGGCAAACCTGGACCGGGCGGTACGGGACTTGACCGAGGCGGCCGACCAGATTCAGGCACAGTTCGGTCGACTGGACGTGCCATGGGGTGAGGTTGCCCGGATGCGGCTGGGAAACGTGGATGTTCCGGCGAACGGCTGTGAGGGAGAGTTTGGCGTCTTTCGCGTGCTCTGGATCGAGTTCGACCTCCGGTCGGGGGAGTCGAACGGGCCGCGCACCGCCAATGGAGGTGATTCGTACGTGGCGGCCGTTGAGTTCGGCGAGACGGTGCGGGCCCAGGTATTGATGACCTACGGCAACGCGTCCCAGCCCGGCTCGCCACATATAGGTGATCAGTTGGTGCTGTCGGCCAACGGAGAGATGCGCACGGCCTGGCGGACCCGGGAAGAGATCGAGGCGAATCTGGAGGCGCGCGACGTTCTGGGCTAGAGCAGTTCTCAAGATGGGTGCTCGTCAGGGACCGGAAGCTGCTGACCGCAATGCTGGCAGCAGCTTCCGATGTCGGTCGGGGTGATCCGGTCCAGACCGGTCCCGATCGCGTGCCTCATCTTTCGATCGCGTCCTGTGGAGGAATGGGCATCGCCCACGGTCGATGAGCAAGGTCACGATCGGTCTTGGCCTGCCGGTGCCGGAACTCCCGGCCAATCGCTGGCACCGCCTGCGCAAGCAACTGGAGGCCGTGGCGGAGGAATCGACGACAGGTTCCTGGTGCATGGAGATGCCACGGGAGCCGGCCGCGTTCAGGCACGAGGGGCGTTGACGCCAGCCGGCAAATACCCTCGACAATGCCTGGAGCGGTGATGGCATAATTCCTGACTCGTTTAGGAGACGGGCGAATTGACTTTACCCGGGCCGGGCCATACCCTGCATCTACAGGGCCACAATAAATAGTCGATATCCCGCTGGAGGCGTACCAATGTTCCGTTTCATGCGTGTTAGCCTGCTCGCAACAGGCATTGTGTTGGCTACGCTTGGCGCATCGGCACAGGCCCAGAAGGCCACGCCGGCGTCTCCGCAAGACATCCCGTCTGCCAGCGAGTGCGCGGTGAGCGCGGTCAGCTTCCTGTCGCTGCTGGCGATGCTCAACGAGGTCGAGGACGCGCAGTTTGCGCCGTCGATTGGCAGCGTAGATGCAAGCTTGATTGAAGAGGGCCGCGCCCTCACCGCAGAGGATGCGGCCGGGATCGAGTGGACGACGCGGCAATTGGTGGCGTGCGCCAATGGGGGCAACCCGTTCCAGGTCATTCCCTTGCTCACCGAACAGTTCCAGGCGCGCCTGATCGTGAACGTGATGGACGATGGCGGCGTCGATACGGTGATCGAGCAACTGCCCATGCTGGCGAGCCAAACATCCGAGTCTGAAGGAATCGCAGCGATTCCGATCGCCGACGCGTGGTACGACCCCATCACCAACAAGGTGATCTACGCGATCGTGGAGCCAGCGGTTCAGGACGCCGAGCAGCAGCCACGTTTCCTCGTGACGTATGTGTACAGCGTCACCAACTGGGTTATCGATGACATCCAGTTTATCGAAGAGTAGACGGCAATCCTGACTCGGAGGTGTTGCTCGCTCAGGGGCAGGTAAAGGACCGGATGCGAGCATGAACATGGGATCAGCGTGAGCGTGACGGAGCGCTTCGCGGGATGGAGCGCCGGGCATCCGCGCCCGGTGGTCTTCCTGTGGTCCATCGCGGTGCTGGCCGGGATCATTTTCTGGCGTGGCGCCGATCATTCCCTGACACCGCACATTTCCCTGCTTGGCGAGTCGGAGGCGATCCATGGGGGTCGCCTCATCGAGGCTCGACTTGGAGTCGACACCTCGACGACCCAGGTCATCTGCGCGAGCGAGGGATTCGACTCCAGGTCGGCGCAGGATGGGCAAATCCCGGTTGAGGTTGGCGGAGCCAACACCCCATCAACCGCCGGGATTGTCTCCAGCATCGGTCGCTGCTATGAATCGCGCTGGCAAGCCGTGGGCGACAACGTGTCGCCGTCCACGCTGCCCGATCCCGAACGCGCATTCGGGATCATCGGCATCGTCTCCCCCTCGGACCGGGAAGCTGGCAGCGACGAAACGAGGCGTGGCCTCTCCCTCCTGTTGCCGCCACTCGTGGCCGATTCCTCGTTGCTGGAGCCATCGAACGGGAAAGTCGTCGAGGATATCCGGGCCATCGCGCAGGACGACATCGTCCGCGCCGAACGAGTCGGATTGCCGCTGGCGTTCCTCATCCTGCTGATCGTGACGCGCGGCATCGTATCGTCGGTGATCCCGATTGTGGTTGGCGTGGCGGGAGTGGTGCTCGCTGCCGGCGCGACGGTCCTCATTGGCGACACGATGCCAATGTCCATCTATGCCCTCAACATGATCGTGATGATCGGGCTGGCGGTTGGAATCGACTACACGCTGCTCTGCCTTGCCCGTTACCGGGAAATCCTGAGCGAGCCCACCTCTCCCACGGAAGCCATTGCGACGACGATCTCGACAGCCGGGCGTGCGGTGGTGACGTCGGGAACGACGGTCATCGTCGCCATGGCCGGGCTGCTGCTGGTCCCGATCAGCGTGTTCCGGGATATCGCCTTCGGCGCGATGCTCGTTGTCGCGCTCTGTGTGTTTGCAGTGCTCACGCTGTTTCCGGCCCTGGCGTCGCTGCTCGGTCGTCGCATTGTTTGGCCACGCCGAATTGAGGCCAGCGAGCGGCAATCGCGAGGAGTGGGATGGGGGCGGCTGGCCGGCGCTGTGGCAGCCCGTCCCGTTCTCTGCGGCCTGGCGGTGCTGATCCCGCTCGTGCTGCTCTCGGTTCAGGCGCTGGAGTTTGAAGGCGGTCTTTCGGCGCCGCAGGCGTTCCTCCAGCCTGACTCATCGAACCGTGCGCAGCCCGATTACCTGGAGGAGGAACTCAGCGCCACGCTGCTGTCGGTTGTGGAAATCGTGGTCAGCAGCACGTCGTCCGATGGCGCGGATGCGGCCATTGGGCGCCTGATCGCGGAGTTGGGGAACGATCGGGATTTCGCACCGGTGCTGACGCTGGAAACGAACGATACTGGCGATCTCTCCGTCCTGACGGTCCTGGTCGTGCGGCCGGCCGATTCCCCGGCCGCGGCCGCGGCCCTCGAACGTCTGCGGGGCGACTTCATTCCCCAGGCATTCGACGATGGTTCAGCAGCGGCGCTGGTGTCGGGACCACTTGCCATGCAATCTGATGTGCTCGATTCGATCTGGATCTGGCAAATCCGGATCGCCCTGCTCGTTCTCGCTACGAGCGTCATCTTCCTCGCCCTGATGTTCCGTACCGTCGTCGTCCCGATCGTCGCCGCCCTGACCACGATGCTGTCGGTTGGCGCCGGGCTGGGACTGCTCGTGCTCGTTGTGCAGCAGGGGCACGGGGCATCATGGCTCGGGTTGGAACAGGCGCCCGCGATCGAGACATGGGTGCCAATCGTGCTCTTTTGCATCGTCTTTGGCCTGGGCATGGATTATCACGTGTTCCTGGTCAGCCGGATCAGGGAGCGCTACCAGTTGACGCAGGATTCGACGGCGTCGATCGCGTTCGGGCTGCGGTCGACCGCAAGCGTGGTCTGCGGCGCGGCCCTGATCATGGTGGTGGTCTTCGGCTGCTTCGCCACGGGCCGCCTCCTGATGCTCCAGCAGGTGGGCTTTGGGTTGGCGGTAGCGGTGGCGATCGATGCCCTGCTGGTGAGACTGGTACTCGTTCCGGCCGTCATGATCGTGCTCGGGCGCCGGAACTGGTATTTGCCCGGCTTTCTCCGCTGGATACCGGGCGATAAGGGAGTGTGACTGGTTTATGGACCGGCCGATCTCTCAATGCCTTGGGTTGGACTGCGGATCGTGCTGCGCCCGTGACTAATCCCACAGAGCTCCGTTCTCGTGAATGTGACCGAGCAGTTCCTCACCAATGCCGCGCAACATCTCGAATTCGACCACGCCCGGCGAATTCCACGCGAGGTCAGTCCTGTATGATGGAGATTCGTAGCCATTCGTATGCAGCATGAGCTGGAAGGAGGCCACCACACGTGACCATTTCCGATCCGGAGCAGCCCGACTATTTTCCTGACAGCTTTCCGAGAGACGATTTCCCCAGGTACGACTGGATCGATCGCCCAGCCGGGCTGCCGCCCGAAGCCTGGACGACCGAGACCACCCACCGCGACGGCCAACAGGGTGGGTTGCCCCTGACGACCGACCAGAGTCTCGCGATCTATGACTTGCTGTGCCGCTTCACCGGCACCTCCGGAGCAATTCGGCAGGCCGAGTTCTTCGTCTACCGCCCATCGGATCGCGCCGCGCTCGAAGGTGCACTGGAGCGCTACCAGGGCGGCGCCCCGGTCGAGCCGACCACCTGGATCCGGGCCGCAGCCCGGGATGTCCAGTTGATCCAGTCCCTGGGTATTCGCGAAACGGGCATGCTCGCCTCGATCTCCGACTATCACACTTTCCACAAGTTCACCCCGGGTGGACGCGTCCAGGCGGCCGAGACGTATCTGGATGCGACACGGCTCGCGCTCGAAGCCGGAATCCGGCCCCGGCTGCACCTCGAGGACGCCACGCGGGCGCCAATCGACTTCCTGCTCGCGTTCGTGGAGACCGCGCTGGAACTCGCTGAACCCTACGGTGACGCGCTGCGCCCGAAATTCCGCGTCTGCGACACGATGGGATTGGGGCTCCCGTACGATGACGTCGCCCTGCCACGGAGCATCCCCCTGCTGTTCCGGCGCCTCAAGGCGCTGGGGCTTCGCCCTGAGGACCTTGAGTTCCATCCTCATAACGATACCTGGCTGATCGTGGCCAATTGCCTGTCCGCGGTTCGCGAGGGGTGCTCGGTGATCAATGGCACGTCGCTTGGCAAGGGGGAGAGGACAGGCAATGCCCCGCTCGAAGGCGTCCTGCTTCATCTCATCGGCATGGGATATTTCCAGGAGGATCGCCCCGATTTTTCGGCATTGAACGATCTTGCCGACCTTTATGCCGGGATGGGAGAAGCGATCCCGCCAAAGTATCCGCTCTATGGGCGCGATGCCCACCGCACCCGTGCTGGTATCCATGCCGATGGGCTCAACAAGTTCTGGTGGATGTATGCCCCGTTCGATGTGCCGCGATTGCTGGGACGACCGCTTGAAGTCTCGCTGACCAAGGATTCCGGCGTCGCGGGATTGGTGTTCCTGATCAGGCAACACCTCGGGATCGATATCGACAAGGACGATCCCCGCCTCCATAGCCTGCATGACGAGATCGTGCAGCAGTTCGACGAGGGACGCCTGACCGGCATCGAGTGGGAAGAGCTTGCGTCCGATGGCGGATCGCCACCACATCCAGGCCGGCTCCATGCCTGAAAGCACGTGATGAGACGACTCCCTGAGCAGGCGCACTCAAGCTCAGGTATCCTGCCCCGGTGAGGATCAGGGCGTCGCCGATTTCGGTGGGCAATGCGATCGCGACGTTCGACTTTATTCCGCATTGACCCAGAGCAACGCGCTCGATCGTGGCTCAAGCGCGATCGACAGGTCGTTGCCAGCAAGTTGCTCGCCCGGCCCTTGTTCGCTCGCCCCATGCACTGCGTATATCCGGTCCGGGGATACCATGCGTGGATAAACCCGGATTTCGGTGACCTGACCACCTTCCCGGAACGCCAGGATCGCCATTCGGTCTTCATCTGGATGCACGAACTGCCACACCTCCCAGTCCTGATGAAGTGGGCCAGTCAGCAGATACCGCCTTCCCGAAAGAAATGGCCGCAGGAGTTTGTACTTGGCGACCGCCGCCGCCAGCGCCTCGCGGTCTTCAGGCGACCACTCACCCATGAACGACGAGAATCCGAAGGCTCCACCCATCCGGCTGCGGAACTCGAACGTATCCCGATCGTCCAGCACCCACGTATTCAGGTGCTGCAGGGGAAGAAACAGCCCGGCGCCCTGCACGTGCTGGCGGCAGCTGGCCGCCCGGTGGGTGTAATCGGATACCCAGTTCGTGTGGGTATGCCGCAGCGTCCCCAGATCCATGCGATGCCCACCGCTCGCGCAGTTCTCGATCACCAGGTTCGGGCATGCCGCACGGATCTCCCCAAACACCCGGTAGAGCCCGAGCGTGTGGGCGTGGTGGCCATCGGTCGCCTGATGCCCATGATCGGCCGCATCGCAACCGAGCCCATAGCCGAGGTTGTAGTCCCATTTGAGCCAGTCGACGCCATAGTCCCGCACCACGCGAATGACGTCGTCGCTCATCCATCGCTGAACATCGGGATTGCCGAGGCAGAGATGGACGCCCTGGGTCGCTCCGTCGGTATGATGCCCGTCGCTTGGCCGGTAGATGAACGCCCCGTCGCGCATCGCGATCCAGCCAGGGTGCGCCTGCACAAGCTCGCCCGTATCGTCGGCGCGTTCCGGCTCGACCCAGAGACCGAACTTCATGCCGAGTGATCGCACCCGATCGCCGAACGCCTTCAAGCCATTGGGGAATTTGGCGGGATCCTCTCGCCAGTCACCCCATCCCTTGACGTACGAATCGGGACGCCGCCCGCGGAACCAGCCGTCATCGATCACGAAGACTTCGGCGCCGGCAGCGGCGGCGAAGCACGCCTCCTCGAACAGCCGCGTCTCATCGATGTCGCCGCCGTAGGCGTACCAGTGGTTGTACTGCACCCATGGCCAGTTCGCTGGCATCGATGGCATCCAGTGAGCAACGATCCAGTCCCGCCAAGTGTTGGCGGCATCGTCCAGGTCACCAGCGAACCCCGCCAGCACGATACCGGGCAGGCTAATGCGCTCGCCCGGTGCGAGGCGATGCGAGAAGTCCGAAATACCGAAGGAGATCGTCATTTCGTCCCCGGAGCGCCGGACATCGAGCCGCCAGCGTCCCGACCAGATGAGACTCGCGATCACTCCTCCACCGGAAGGGGTGGTCAATGCGAGCCAGGGCACATGGTCGGCGGTCGATCGGCCATCCGCCGCCGCGCCAATCGTGTGCTGGTGGATCTCGTCCAGGTTCCGCGTTTCGAGGCGGTAGGCGTGCGGCGGCAGCGCCTCATCCCACCGGCCGCCGTTGAGCAACGACATCTGGTCTCCAGTGTCACGAGGCACGGCCAGGGTCAGCGAGGGCAGGCTATCGATCTCGATGGCGGCATCGGTGTCATTGGTCACCTCGATCTCGGCGACCACGATCGAGTGTTGGGGAAAGCTCGTCCAGGTCCAGGCGATCGTCAACCCCAATGGCGCCAGCGTCCCGGTCAGGCGCAACGTGTGGTTGTCGCGATGGCCATCGACATTCTGGAAGGTGGATGCTGGTCCACCGCCACTGAACAGCGGGAGCGGTGCAGCAATCCACTCCTTGCCGGGACTGCGAAGCGATGCAAGCCGCACCTCACCGGTATCCTGGATGCCCAATGTCAGGCCAAGCGTGTCCATTTCGATGGCCCAGGATCCTTCACGCTCGAGAGAGGTGGAATCCGCGCTTCCCGGTTGAGGCTGCATCCAGGGTCCTTCCTTTATGGAAATACGAAACGGGGCGCTTCGGTTGTACGCACATGCAAGGAACTTTCGTACGGGCGGACCTGGCTCGACCGCGAATCGAATCTGGCAATCCTTGCGCTTGTCGAGCCTGTTGTCCGCCCTTCGTGTGCGCCAGCAGGGCGGACGACCCTGCATTCGCGCCTGCCAGATCTCGTATGCGGCCGCCACGGGGCGGGTCCGCCCGTAAGATTCCCGGCGGGGTCCGCCCATCGGCGACAGCCTTGTCGCCAGTGACACACGGCGCTCAATTCGCGGGACGAAGCAGCAATACGCGTACCTGGTATGGCTCGAACGGCAGGTCAAAGGAAGCGAGGTCATCGATATTCCAGGCGTACCCGGAAGCGTGACTGACGGCGCAATCGTCCCAGGCATCGATCATCTGGAACTGGCCGACGGCGGGTCGGATCGCCTCCCTCTCAAGGGTTACGTTGGTGGCAACCAGGTGATTCGAGAGATTCACCAGCACCAGCGCAACCTGATCCTCGAGCAGCCGCGTGACCGCGAAAATCCGGTCGTCGCTCGCACGGACTGCATCGTAGTCGGCCCTTCCCAGGCGAATCTCGGGTTCTCATGGCGCAGCCGGTTCACGCGGCGAACATCGGGCTCGATGCCGATTTCTCCACCCACGAAGGTCATGTACACGCCGCCGATCAGTGACCAGATCGCCAGCAGCGCCCGGGTCGCAGGCAATCCGTACTGCTCGCGACGCCACTTGAAGCCCGGCAACGGCCACCAGAACGTGTCGTGGGAGTCGATGTGGCGGGCAGTCATCGCCCCGGTCGGAAGCGCAGCCTCCTTGTCCCGGAACCAGGCCGCGAGGTCGCGCGCGTGGCGAATGCCGAGCGGGTTCTTCCCGAGCGCCGATTCGGGGCGCAGCACCGCATGGATCAACCAATGCTCGTCATAGTTGTAGGTGATGTCCATCGTCTGCCGGAAGAGCGTGCCGGATGGCTCGGTGTAAAGCATGGCGTCCGGCTTGAGGGTCTTCAATTGCGGCCGTAACCGGGCGAAATGCTCGACGCTGCCGAGCTGCTGGGCGCTCGCGCGTTTTCGGTTGCCGGAGACCAGTTCGGGAACTCGTTGTAGGTTGGTGCATCGAACCGGAAGCCGTCGATGTCGAGCCTGCGCACGAGGTCCAGCGCCGAGTCCGTGAAGTACTCCTGCCAGGCCAGGTTGGAGACATCGAAAGCTTTCGTGTAAACCCCGATGATCTCCCCGTCGGAGCGACGGACGAACCACTCCGGGTGCTCGGCGATGAGCGGGTGGGCTCCCGGCGAACCGCCTGCCCAGTGGGTCTCGAAATCGAGGATGTGGCGACTCCACGACACGAGGTAATCCTGGCCCTGGTAGGCGGTGAACTCGGGATCGGGAACGATCTCCACCCCCTCGTTCAGGCGAGTGAAATACGGTCCGTTGCGAACGCGGTCTGCCGCGCGGCTGATGATTTCGGCATCGATCACGCCGTGCATCAGGATATCGAGGATTACCTTCATGCCGAGGGCATGCGCCGCCTCGACCACTGCCTTGAGGTCGGTTTCATCGCCGTAGGATACGGTGATGTCGGCGTAGTCGTAGACGTTGTAACTGGGGAACGGCTGCCGTGGCATGATCTGCACGCAGTCGAAGCCCAGGCCGGCGATGCGACCCAGATCGTCGAGCAGGTCGCGCATCGCCGGATACGGGCTGTAGGTGTAGCCGTTCCAGAACACCGAGGACCCGATCTGGACCTCGAAAATGCTTGTCCCCGGTATCCAGGGCGCGGTATCGGCTGGTGTCGAGGCGCCGATCGTCGCCAAACCACGCGTGCGCCACTGGCCGCAGCTCATCCCACGTTGCCGCGAACGCATCGAGCTCGATCCCGCCATAGCGGAGATGCTCGCCCGCCTCGATCCGCCCGGCCAATCCTGTCGCGACCGACACGCGCACCGCTACCATCGACGGACTGGAGCTGGTTGATGGAATGCTCGGTCCGGGAAAATGGCCAGACGAGCAGGGAGATTCGCTCTTCCGGTTGCTCGAAAACGATCATGCCGGAGCCACTGAAACACGCTTCGCTCACGTTCGTCCTTCGACAATCGAATCGGCGGCGATGCCTGGCCGGATCGGCGAGCCTGGGGCGTATACCTTCCAGTCGCCGATGTGCGACGGACGGAAATCCAGGCCAAGATGCAGGTTGCGCAGGGTGGCTTTCCCGTGATCACCGTGCGGTGACAGCACAATCTGGATTTCGAGGCGTGGCGCGCTGCCGCGGAATCGGTACTCCCAGTCGATATCCCAGGTCCCGGCACGCGTTTCGACGATGAAGATCTCGTCGTAGCCCGCGTATTCGTGGCGAACGGAGTGTGATCTCAGGGAAAAATCGGACAGTTCAATCGTATTCGCATAGGCCAGGCCAAATGGCTGCCCATCGACCTCGTCGCCTTCGGTCACCAGTGTTGCCGAAACATGAAGTGCGATGCGTTCTCGCCGGCCAGGAGCAATCTCGGCCACTATGGCGACCGCCAGGCCGGTTTGCTGGTCCAGCTCGATGCCGATCCGGCCCGTTCGTTCGCTCACTACCCACGGTGGCGAGTCGTCCTCAATCTCGCCCCGCAGTTCATGTGCCGGTGTCTTGATTGTCATCAAGCTCCTCCTGTCAAACGTGCGGTGAATCGGCCAATTGAACGTGTGGATACCGCGGACTGGGCGATTTACCAGTGCACGACCGTTGATTTGGCGCGTCGGCCTTGCGGCGTGCCGTATCCACTCAACCTTCGTGTGAGAGTCGCATGAGGTCTTCGAAAGTCACCGTGCTGGTGACCATGCTTGCCAGCGCATCACGCGCAACGAAGTTCAGGTTGCGGTCGATGTCCGGGCCAAAAAGCGTCAGACCGAGGGTGAGATGGCGTTGCATTTCCAGCGTTGCGGCGTCACTGTCACCATCCGCCAATCGCTTTGGCGATGCTCTCGTGAAACGCGAGACCTTTACGCGTCACCTCGGCATCGGTCAGGCTTCTCAAGAGAATTTCCACGATGTAGGGCTGGATCCCCCGGAACATGACCTCCACCAGGGGATTTCCAGCCGCGCGAACGATCGCGAGATGGAATGCGAGATCCCAGGAAACCTGTTCCAGGAGCGAGTTCGCCTCATCGCAGGCAATCTTGGCGCGTTGGATGATCGCGATTTCGTCGCCGGTCCCACGAGTCGCGGCCAGACCCGCTGCCGTCGTTTCGATCATCGCGCGCGCCTCGATGAGGGAACGGGGCGTGACCCGGCCGTGATCGAAGATCTTGATCATATGCTCAACTGCGTCTGATACCGTGGCGTGGCGCACAACCGAGCCGCGTCCGGGAATGATGTCGATGAGACGGCGCTCGGACAGGGTGCGCAATGCCTCGCGCACCATCGAACGGCTCAATCCATACGTGTCGGCGAGCACGCGTTCGGACGGCAGCAAGGTGTCGGCCGGGAACGTTCCGCGGCCAATCTGGTCGACCAGGATCGAGACCAGATCGCTGCGCGTCCGGACAAGAGCAGGGCCTCCTGGCGAGAGCGACACTGTGTCCGTATTCGACCGGAATGATTCGCGGTCCTCAGGTACAAGGGTACGCATCCGCTATCGCTTAAGACCGGTAAGCGCCACACCTTCGATGATGTACCGCTGTCCGATGAGGTAGATGACGAGCAGCGGAATCACGGCGATCGTCGCGGCTGCCATCAGGAGTGTCCAATCAGTCACATACAGTCCACGAAACTGGTTGAGCAGCACCGGAATGGTGAATTTTTCCGGCGTGCTCAGGAAGATGTTGGGGTTGAAGAAGTTGTTCCATTGCGCCAGGAAGCTGAAAATCGCCAGCGCCGCCAGCGGAGCCTTGATCAGGGGAATGATGATCTGCCAGTAGATGCGCCACCGGTTGGCGCCATCGAGGATGGCGGATTCCTCAAGCTCCTCGGGCAGGCTCTTGATGAATTGGCGCATCAGGAACACCCCGAAGGCGCTGAACAAGGCGGGCGGCACGATCAGGGCAAGATGGGTGTCGAGCCAGCCGAGATCGCGCATGATGAGGTACGTCGGGATGATCGTGATCTGGTGGGGGATCATCAGCGTGGCCAGGAACAGGATGAACACGATATCGCGGAACGGGAAATTGATGCGGGCGAAGGCATAGCCAGCCATCGAGCAGGTCAGGAGCTGGCTGGCTACCACGATTGCGGCGATGTAGAAACTGTTCCAGTAGGCCCGCGCGAATGGGAGCGCATTGAACGAATCCGGATAGTTCGACCATACGATGGGATCCGGGATCCAGTTTGGGGGGAGGTTGAAGACCTGGGAATAGTCCTTGAGCGAGGTGCTGACCAGCCACAGGAACGGCAAGATCATCGTCATCGCGCCGAGAATCAACACCAGGTGAAGGAGGGATGTGCCCAGGTGCTTGCGAATCCGCACGCCGCCCGATGCGCTGGTTGGCTGCTGGTCGATTGTTGATGGTGTCATGGCCATGCGTTATACCCTGTTCGCCGTTGCTGGCGCCTGTCCTCGGAGGAAGATGCTTGGGGCCATGGCTCGATCCTTGATATCGCAGGGCGGAGGACCTTCGGTCCTCCCCTACCCGGACAGCCCTTTCGTGAGCCCTTCGCTAGATGTCGTAGTTCACCCAGCGGCGCTGGCCCCAGAACTGGAACAATGTCGCCACCATGATGATTGCAAAGAGCACGACAGCCGCCGCCGCGCTCAGGCCGAAGGTGAAATTGACGAACGCCAGCTCGTAGATGTGGAACACCATCGTCGAGCTGGCGTTGCCGGGCCCGCCGTCGGTCATCACATAGATCATGTCGAATACCTGGAACGACGCGATGATGGAAATGATGGTGACGAAGAAGGTCGTCGGCGAAAGCAGCGGGAGGGTGATATTCCAGAACTGGCGCCACTTCGATGCCCCGTCGATCTGGGCGGCCTCGAGGTAGGTCGCGGGAATGCCCTGGAGCCCGGCCAGGAAAATCACCATATTGAAGCCAAGCCCCGCCCAGATCGCGACGAGCGCGACCGCCGGGATGACCCAGGTCGTATCCACCAGCCAATTGGGCGGATCGAGCGAAAACTGCTCCCGCAAAAAGACATTGATCAGGCCGAAGTCGCCGTTGAGCATCCACAGCCACACCATCGAAACCGCCACCGAACTGGTGATCGTGGGCAGGAAGAAGATCGTGCGGTAGAACGCCTTGCCCTGGACATGGTTGACCGCGAGCGCCAGCAGCAACGACAGCGTGACGCCGCCGGGAACCGCGATCGCGGTGTAGATCACCGTGTGGATCAGCGCTTCCCGGAAATCGGGATCGGCGAACTGGTCCCGGAAGTTGTCCAGCCCAACGAACTCGCGCGTACCAAGACCATCCCATTCCATCACACTCAGGACGAATGCATAGACCACGGGTATGAGCGAGAACGCGAGCAGGCCAAGAACCTGGGGGGCGATGAAAAACAGCCCCCACAGGGTATCGTTCCGTTGCCGGCGCGAGCCAAGCAGACCACCCCTCGCCTTGCGTTCGACAACCTCGCCAATGTTTGGCTGGACGACCGGAATTGCCATAGCCACTGCCCCCGGGGGAGACCGCTTGTCTCCCCCAACCAGCCCGGACCCATGCGATCAGGTCCCGGGCACAGGATTACCCGGCGTTTTCCGCAATCATGGCATTCGCCGTTTCGGCGATGGTGTTCAAGGCTTCCTGCACGTCACCACCGTCCAGCCAAAGCTCCGAGAACAGGTCGTTGATCTCGGT
The DNA here is from genome assembly GCA_963763125.1 of uncultured Chloroflexia bacterium. Taxonomy (GTDB): domain Bacteria; phylum Chloroflexota; class Chloroflexia; order Thermomicrobiales; family UBA6265; genus JACCYX01. The sequence goes on along the minus strand of CAVXMV010000005.1, from coordinate 1,499,512 downwards.
CGACAGTCCCGGGGTGCCGGCTTCCTCGGCCAGCGGACCATACCCGACATCGCGGGCATCCAGGAAATACTGCCGGTGTTCGGGCTGGTCATCGGAGAGTACGACGTCTTCCACGCCCACAATCGAGGGGACGGCGTTGCCGCCAGTGTCGAGCCGTCCTTCCTGCCCTTCCGGGGAAACGAAGTGCGTATAGAACTCGAAGGCCTGGTCCGGATGCTCGGTCGTGGCATTCATCATCCAGTACGCCACCGCCACACCCGAAGGTTCGATCTTGTTCCCGGTATTCGTCGGATAGGGGACGATGTCACAATCCAGGCTCTCGTTCTCGCGGAAGAGCGGGAGTCCCCAGCGGCCCAGGGAGACGAAACCCAACTGAGCGGACATGAACATCGCGTCATCGCCCTGCCCTTCGGGAAGGCTTCCGGAGAACAGGATCTTCTCGGCCGCGATGTTGTCGGCGAGCCACTGGAAGGCCTCCATCGATTTCGGATCTTCGTTGGCCACGAACTGGCCATCCGCGTAGATCGTGCCGCCATTGTTCGTGACCCAACTGTAGCGAAGCCCCCACCAGTCGGCCAGCACCAGACCCCGCTTGCCGGATTCCGTAACCGCGTCGAGCATCGACTGGAACGTCTCCCAGTTCCAGTTCCCCGCCTCGTAGACGTCAGCGGGCATTTCGGTAATCCCGGCTTCCTGAAGGAGGGTCTTGTTGTACCAGATCACCAGCGGGTTGCAATCCACCGGCACGCCGAACAAGCGGCCATCGGCTGTTCTGGTGGGACCCCACAGGTCGCCGGCAAACTCTTCGGGTGTCGACTTGCTGGCGGGGCTGGACAGCAGCTCCGTGAGATCGGCGACCACGGCATTCTTGATCAGCGTCGAAGCGTCTCCATCCATGACGTAGAACAGGTCCGGCGCTGTGCCGCCATTCAACTGGGTCAGCAGCTTGGTGTCGTAGCCATCGGTGGGCACTGGAATGTACTTTGCCACGACTGCGGACTGCGAGGCATTGTAGGCATCGGTGAACTCCTGCAGGTTGGCGACCTCACCGGTGTTGCCCCAGGACGACCAGGTGACCTCCACCGCATCCTGGGCGCCTACGAGTGGAACGCGCAGCGCGCCGAGCGATGCCATGGTGAGCGCCGACGCCCCCACAAGCTTGCGCCGGTTGACTCTTGCAGAAAGTGGGTTGAAACCGGAATGACTTCGCTGGATCATGATGAACTCCTCAGATGGGCGACATAATGAGCGAGCAACGAATCCCACCGAACCTCTCCGTTAACCACACTCCCTTCCGCAATCACGCAACCTTGGCGACCGGCGCTGTCAGAAGCGAGCCGATCGTCACCCACACGCGTGAACGGAGCGGTTCAGCGCCACTACGTGCATGGAATCACTTGCCGCATCCGGAATATTCAACTTCAGCAGAACACATGGTCCTACTGGTCCAACCAGTGAATGGACTCATCATAGGGAGGTGCTTTCACCCAGTCAAGGGATTGTGCTGGTTCGGGGCAAATGAGAATGGCGCGACGATGGGAAAGGAATGACTCATCGATCTCGCACGGTGCCTGCAGGAGCGAATGTCCGGATCGGCGCATTTCGATGCCGGCGGCGATCAGGCCAAGGTGGTTGGCTCCCTGCGCGCTCCTTCAGGATGCCGCAACGTGTACTCCAGTGCGGGAATGCGCCCATGGACGAGCGATCACGTGACCCGGATTGCGGTAGAGTTGCCCGGAAGGCCTTCGATCTGACGCTGATGGTTTCCGGATGAGGGCATGTGCAGGCTCGAGCCGTGCCATTGCTTTCCGGGCGATACCGTAGGAGCATGGAATGGTACATGTCGAGCGGATCGTTCCCCGGCCGGTTGTCTCCCCGGCGATGATTGAACGGTGGAAGCCGGTTCCGGTCTCGATCGCGGTCGACCGCAACCTGGATCCCGGGCAGATCGACCCTGCGATCCGCCCGCTCCTGCCACCGGGGCAGCAGCCGCGGCTGTTCGGCCGCGCCCTGACCGTGCTCTGCCAGCCACCCGATTTCGGGGCGGTGTCTGCATGCGATTGCCCTGATCCAGCCAGGCGACGTGCTCGTGCTGGCGGCTGGCGGCAACGCCGAAACGGCCATGATCGGGGAAATCCTCTGCGGCCATCTTCGCAGCCAGGGCGGGGCCGGCGTGGTGTGCGACGGCGCCGTGCGCGATGTGGCGACCCTGGCCGGCTGGGATGACTTCTCCGTCTTCGCCCGTCACGTCACGCCGCGAGGCCCTTCGGGCGTGGCGCGCGGTTCGGTCAACGTGCCGGTCGTGGTGGGTGGGGTTATTGTCAGCCCCGGAGACCTGCTCATCGGCGATGACGATGGCCTTGTCGCGCTGTCGCCGGCCGCGATCCGGGACGGCATCGCCGGGGCCGAGGCCAAGATCGCGCTCGAGGCGGAATGGATAGCGAGCCTGGCCAGCGGCATCCCGGTGCACGAGATATTCGGCCTTTCCGAAGCCCATTGAGTTTGCGCCAGCTACCCTATGTCAGGGCAGGTGGACCGGCAAGGATCAACAGGAACATGGCACAGGCAATCGTGTTGCGATCATACGGCGGACCGGAAACGCTCGGCTACGAACCAGTCGAGGTTGGCGATCCGGGCCCAGGGGAGCTCCGGATCCGCCAGACAGCGATCGGCGTCAACTTCCACGATGTCTATGTCCGCTCGGGGCTCTACAACACGCTGGTCCCGCCTGGCATTCCCGGCATCGAGGCGGCTGGAGTCGTCACGGAGGTCGGCCCCGATGTGGATGGGTTCGCGGTTGGCGACCGGATTGGCTACATCACCGACAGCTATGGCGCGTACGCGTCCGAGCGGATTCTTCCTGCTCGCCTGGCGTTGTCCCTGCCCCGGACGATCGACGACCGGCTCGCGGCCACGGTGCTGCTGAAGGGGCTGACGGCCGGGATGCTGGTGCGGCAAGTACACCGGATCGAGCCGGGCATGACTGTGCTTGTCCATGCCGCCGGCGGCGGGGTAGGACGCCTGCTTTGCCAGTGGGCAACAGCCCTCGGCGCAACGGTGATCGGCACGGCGGGCACCGAGGAGAAGCGCGACGTGGCCCTGGAGTCCGGCTGCGCGCATGTCATCCCCTATCGCGAGGTCGACTTCGTCGCCGAAGTTCGCCGGATCACCGGGAACCGGGGCGTGGATGTGGCGTATGACGGTGTCGGCCGGGACACGTTCTACGGATCGCTGGATGCGCTCGCCACGTTCGGCCATCTGGTGAACTTCGGCCAGTCGTCCGGGGCGGTCGAGCCACTGGCAATGCCCCGCCTGGCGGCGAAATCGGCATCCGTTACCCGGCCCATCATCTTTCATTACACTGCCGATACGGCACGGCTGAAGGAAATGGCGCAATCGTTGTTCGACGCATTCGCTGCCGGAATCCTGACGGCCAGGGCAGGTGAGGCATTGCCGCTCGCGGAGGCCGGCACGGCGCACGCAGATGCTCGAATCCCGCACCGCCAGCGGTCCCCTGCTGCTGATTCCCGGAGAAGAAGATGCCTGATCAGGAAAAGTCCAGGGCCGCATCGGCCCTGCTGGTTCGTCACTGGAACGAGGGAACGCGCCTTGACGCCCTTCCGGAAGCGGTTCGGCCCGCCACCCGTGAGGAGGGTTACGCCATCCAGGCCGCACTGATGGAAACCACCCCGGCACCCCTCTTCGGCTGGAAGATCGCCGCCACCAGCGAGGCCGGGCAGCGCCACATCAATGTCGATGGCCCTCTCGCCGGACGCCTGCTGGCCGAACGGGTGATCGAGGAAGGCGCCACGGTTTCGCTGGCGACCAACCTGATGCGCGTGGCCGAGGTGGAGTTCGCCTTCCGCTTCGGCGCCGACCTGCCGCCCCGGGCGGAGCCATACGCCGTTGACGAGGTGATGGCAGCGGTGGCGGCCCTGCATCCGGCGATCGAGCTTCCGGATTCGCGCTATCGTCGATTTCTGTGCGGTCGGCGCCCCGCAACTCATTGCGGACAATGCCTGCGCCGCACCTGTTCATGCTCGGTCCCGCCGTGGACTGCGGACTGGCGCGGCATCGATCTCGCCGCGTACGAGGTCTCGGCAACGGTCACCGGCAAGGGCGAGCATCGATGGAGTGGGATCGAACGTGCTTGGTGATCCCCGTATCGCCCTGGCCTGGCTCGTGAATGAACTCTCCGGGCTGGGCATCCCGCCGAGTCCGGCCAGGTCGTGACGACCGGAACCTGCGTCACCCCGATCGCGATGGTCGAAGGGGACGAAGTGCGGGCCGATTACGGCCAGTTCGGCACGTTGTCGGTCCGGTTTTCGTAGGCCGCGTGTGAACCTATCCCGGCCTCGCCCTACCAATACCGCATCGCGCCCTCGAACAGCTGCGCGAGGTCGTCGGCGCTGGCCGGGCGGGGCGAGAGTTTCGTGACGCGGTGCTGGGGCAGCGTGCCCTCGCACCAGGGCCGGGATATCGTTCGGGCCGTAGCCGACGGCGGCCAGACCGTTCGGCATTCCGGTCCGCCGCATCAGGGCGATGATCGCCCCCGCCAGGACCTCCCCGGCATCCTCCGGCCGGGCATCGGCGATATCGGCACCCATCAGGCGGGCGGCCAGCAGGTGGCGCTCCGGGTTCGCCTGCCGCGGTCCAGCGGAACACGCTCGGCGCGTTGAGGATCACCGACATGCCGTGCGGGATGATCGGGTGATCGACCGCGTAGCCCTCGGGCCGGTAGTCGCGCACCATGCCCGAGACCGGGTAGGACATCCCGTGCGGCAGGTGGACCCCGGCGTTGCCGAAGCCGATCCCGGCGTAGGCGGCGGCCAGCAGCATCTCGCCGCGAGCCTCGTCGTCGTCCGGGTCCTCGACCGCGCGGACCATCGCCCGGCTCATCATCTCGATCGCCCGGGCCGCCCAGATGTCGCTGATCGGGTTCGCGCCCTGGTAGGCGGGTCGCAGTTGGGGATCGTCCGGGGCGGGCCGCTGGTCGAAGGGCAGCGCGGTCAGCGATTCGACGGCGTGGGAGAGGACATCGAAGCCGGCGCAGGCGGCGACCATCGGCGGCATGGTGCGGGTGTTGTCCGGATCGAGGATGCCCATCGCCGGGCGCAGGGCGCGGTGGGCGATCCCGGTTTTGGCGTGCAGCGGCTCGTCAGGTCGAAGATGGCGACGCCGGTCGTTTCGCTGCCGGTGCCGGCCGTGGTGGGGATCGCGATCAGCGGCTTGAGCGGACCCGGCACCGGTTCGGCCCGGCCGATCGGCGCGTTGACGTAGGCCAGCAGGTCGGCGGGCCAGGTGGCGTAGAGGTTGGCGGCCTTGGCGGTGTCGATGCTGGACCCGCCGCCGATCGCGACGTAGCCATCGAACCTCGCCGTCACGGGCCGCCTCGATCGCCTCCAGGAACGAGGCGTCGGTTGGCTCGACCCGCACCCGGTCGAAGAGCACGGTCTCGATCCCTGGCTCCGCAGCGACGCCAGCGCCACCGCGACGGGCGGGAGTTGCGCCACCGCGGGATCGGTGACGACCATCACCCGGGTCGCGCCGAGACGCTTCATGTGCGAGCCGACCTCGCGCGTCGCTCCCGGTCCGTAGACGATGCTCGACGCATCCATCGAGAAGATCGTTTCCAGCGTCATGCGTTCTCCGTGGTCTGAGCATCAACACGATCAAGGTCATCAGTCAGGCCTGGTGGGTATCCAGTCGTCCAGATCACCGGAGTGTAGCTCACGCCGAATCCAGCGAACCGCTCCGCGTAGTCGTCACCGGGAGTAAGGGTGGCGGAGATGCGGTGCATTTCGCTGAGGGTTTCGAACAATGCCTCCTCGCAGGTGGAGCGGCGGATCTTGACACGCAGCATTGGGTCGTCCGGTTCCAGATACTCATCGCCGCCGGCGAGCCCACGGTGGCGATGGAAGATGAACTGGCACCAGCCGCCGGGGTGTTTCCGGGGGCCGAGCTTCATTTGCGACATCGCCCAACCCCAGCGCGCCAGGTCCGTCGGAAGTTCGAGGTGGTTGGTCGTTGGCATCGGGCATCCCTCTCGCGGTGCACTGCGCGTCATAAATGGCGATCAGACCATTTGGGCACATCGGCATCATACGCTACGATCGTGATGAGTCGGGGCGTCCACGACCTGGGGACAAACTGTTCCGGTCTCTCCCCTGTTCCAGCGCATTTCCTGTACGTCGATCCGTCGTTCGCCCCCATCGAGGAAGAGGCAGAGTTTTGGGATACCCATGACACTCCGGACGCTCCCGGACGAGCTCAAGGTAGTCGACGACTGTCAGTCGAGTTGCGTAGATGCCGATTCAATGCTTTCAGCGAAACCGGGTAAATCCTCGATCAAGAAATCCCAGACTCGCTCAACCGTAATGGTCATATATCCATGAGAAATCACATTTCTCAGTCCAATTATCTCATTCCACGACGTGTTTCCAACCGCCCGGAATTTCTCTTCGTCGATCTGCCGCATGTTGGCCAGGTGTTCGCCAATCACTTGCAGGCGCATCAGGATTGCATCCTGAACCATGGGCTGATCAAGGAATGCGGCCTTGTCCGCCGGCTGATAGGTCCGGATGTGGACAATCGCTTCGCGAATGATTTCGACGTGTGGCTTGAACGATTTCATTCAAGTGGTAGCGGGATGAGTGTTGGCTCAATAAAGGGCGCGAATGCAGGATGAAGATCAGTCAGGAGATCGACCTGGCGGCCGCAGAGTGCGGACAGCTCATTCGCTACGCCAACCTGATCCAACAAGGACACGGGAGGATCGAAGGTCACGAGCAGGTCGAGGTCACTATCCGGTCGTTCCTCACCCCGCGTCATGCTGCCAAACACGCAGGCCTTCGTGATCCCATGAGCGCGAAGCGCATCGAGAAACTCAGGGGTGATCTCTTTGGGAATTGCCTGGGAATTGTTCCGGGTGATCACGACTGGCACCTCCATTGGTCTCCCATTATATAGGGATGCCGGCAGTCATTGAGTCAGTCGCTTCCCGCTGGGGCGAGGGCGACGGTATCCACCGGGCGTCGTCGCTTGCCGCGGCCGATCCCCAGCACCAGGCCGGCGGCGACCAGGCTCAGGTATCCGGCCCCGGTGAAGGCCAGGAAGTAGTCGCCGTGTTCGGTCCGCAGCACCCCGGCCACATACGCCGCGAACGCCGCGCCCAGTTGATGGGCGGCGAAGATCCAGCCGTAGACCAGTGCGGCCAGTCCGACCCCGAATCCCTTCGTGGCCAGCGCGATCGTCGGCGGCACGGTCGCGACCCAGTCGAGCCCGTAGAAGACGATGAACGCGATCAGCGCGAAATTCGGCAGGTCGAATGCCCACGGCAGCAGGATCAGCGAGAGCCCGCGGAACCCGTAGTAGGCGAACAGCAGGCGGCGCGGGTCGAAGCGATCGGTCAGCCAGCCGGAGGCGGTGGTGCCGATGATGTCGAAGATCCCGATCAGGGCAAGCAGGTTGGCGGCTGCGATCTCGGTCATCCCGTGATCCATGCTGGCCGGGATGAAGTGGGTGCCGATCAGGCCGTTGGTGGTCGCCCCGCAGATGAAGAAACTGCCCGCCAGCAGCCAGAAATCGCGCGAGTCCAACCGGCGACCTTCAGGCTCCCGAAGGCGGCCGCGATCGGGTTCTGCCGGACAGCAGGGCGGCTCGTCCCCGGTTGCGCCGTAGCGCAGCAGGCCGATGTCCTCGGGCCGGTTGCGGGCGAACACCAGCACGATCGGGATCACCGAGACCGTGGCGATCGCGACCGCGATCGACACCGATTGCCAGCCGTGGTTCGATACCAGCCACGCCAGCAGCGGCAGGAACACGAGTTGCCCGGTGGCGCTGGCGGCGGTCAGCACGCCGATCACGAGGCCGCGTCGCTTCACGAACCAGCGGTTCGCGACCGTTGCCGCCAGCACCGTCGCCATCGAGCCGGTGCCGAGGCCGACCGCGACACCCCAGAGCAGGTAGAGCTGCCACGGCTGGGTCATGAAGGTGGTCAGGAAGGCGCCGGATGCGACGGTGATGAGGGCGACCGGTGAGCACCTTGCGGATCCCGAACCGTTCCATCATGGCGGCCGCGAACGGTCCCATGAACCCGAACAGGATCAGGTTGATCGAGACCGCCAGCGAAATCGTGGCCCGGCTCCAGCCGAAGGCCTCCTGCAGGGGCACGATCAGGATCCCGGGGGCCGAGCGGAAACCGGACGCCCCGATCAGGACGATGAAGGTGACGGCCGCCATGACCCAAGCGTAGTGAATGCGCCCGGATTGTGGGGCGGGAGTCTCGGTCATCGAACCGCAGGCCCTCTATCTGGTCGGGTGCGCTCCGTTCGACGCACTGGATCCGAAAGACCGTACCCGCGAACCACACGGGCGGAGCAAGCTCCGCAGCCGTACAAACGCTCTCCCAGTGGCGACCAATCGATGCGGACAGACATCAGGTCCGCAAGACGTGTATTTCCGGCAAACACCCTACCGAACACGGGACACCAGGTCGCCGAGTTCGTCGAGAAGCTGTTGCATCCGGTCCAGTCCCTGTTCGTTCGCGATGCGATCCTGGGCGGATTTCCAGAGCGGGCGGGCAATCCCGATCGTGGCGTGTCCCGTTGGCGTGATCGACACCATGCGCACCCGGCGATCCTTTCCCGGTTCGATCCGGACCAGCCCGTCGCGGACGAGAGGGGCGAGATCGCGGGTGAGGGTCGTTCGATCCATCACCTGCACATCGGCAAGCTCGGTGATCGACATGCGTTTGGGCGCGCGGGTGATGACCGAGAGCAGGGAGTACTGGGTTGTGCTCAGGTTGCTGGGCCGAAGGGCCTCGTCGTAAACACGGGTCAGGATGCGGTCGGCGCGGCGAACGGAGGTGCTGAAACACTTCGTGGCCTTCCACCCGTCGTCCTGTTCGGGAGTGTCGATTGTCTTGCCTGGCGATCGGGACACGGTGACTCGTTTCCAATACGTGCATATACACCTATTGTCATCATAGGAGCAACAGCATGTCTTCGTCAACCGATGTTTGACTTCCAGGCTCTGGAGCCTGTTGGATTGTCCAGGGGATGGTGCGTGAAGATATCCAACCCAAATACGCGGGATGGAGAAAACCGGGTCAGTCCGGCTGGGCGATGATGATTTGATGGGCTTCGTTTCCGGAACGATCGATTTCATTGAGATGCACGCGAAAACCAGCATTCTCTACCATCTTTACATTCCTGTTCGCCCCAAAATGACTCCAGTGCATCCTGATGCCGTGAAAGTCGTCGAACCCTTCCCACTCCCCTGAACCCATCGTTATCAGGATGGCTCCGCCATTCGGCATAAAGGAGGCAAACCTGTCGAGCAGTTCCTGATGCTGTTCGCGCGGAGTATGGAATATGGAATAGAATGCAACGATTCCGTTTACGCAATAATCTCCCATTGCCAGGTTCGACATGTCCCTCACCTCATAGGACGCGTGAGGAACGTTCTGTCGTGCAAGGTCGATCATTCGTTCCGAAATATCCAGACCATGCACAGCATATCCATGCTCGACAAGGAACTCATCCACGGGCTTTCCAGCCCCGCATCCAACATCGAGGATCATGCTTCCCGTTGGGATGAGCTCGATGAATGCCTCCAGATAGCTTGCACTTTTGAATTGATCCCTTTGCGCTGCATAGGTGTGCGCAATTCGGTCATATCCATCCCTGATAAAGTCATTCCCCATGGAGTCGATGAGTCCTCGCGCGTGAATCAGGCAATCCTGCCAGGTCGGGGTATCCAGCACAGAACGTTCCAGCAGGCGGGTGTGTGATTCAACAGTAGTGACGATTTGTCGCGCGTCAAGAACAGGCCGCGGCGTGTGATCTCGACGCGTGCCTGGATGATGTCCTCCTTGCCGGCGAAGGCGAGCAAGGTCGCATCCTGTTTCCATCAGTTCAGGAAGGGGTTGACATCCACACCCAGGTGGTTAGTCTCCTGATACAACATGCTCCGGGATAGATGACAAACGCGGCGCTTTTCAGCGCTTCCGATGCCCGGGGCCGACAGGCAATGATCGTTTGTCCGGGATTGAGGTGGGTACAGATCGTTCGATCTGTGCCTTTTGTTTGTGTTCAGCCGGTTCGGCATCGCCGCGCCGGTAGAAACGGCAATCACCTCATGACCCTCGATCTACGGGGCAGGTTGCATCACGCCTGCCACTCGGCTTCGGCCCCGCTGTTCCTGGCCCTCGGGATCAATGCCTTCGGCGCCGGCATGTTCTTTCCCTTCGCGATTCTCTACTACCAGGCGGTGACATCGCTCTCTGTCGCATCGATCGGCCTGGCCCTGACGAGCGCCACGTTCATCACCCTGGCGGTCAACCCGGTCACGGGGGTTCTTGTCGATCGTCTTGGCGCACGCCGCCTCGTCGTTGCCGGCAATTGCCTCGAGGCCGCGGGGTTCGCGGCGTACCTGGCGGTGTCCTCGGCCGGGACGCTCTTTGCCGCCGCGCTGTTGGCAACGGCCGGAACGCGCATGTTCTTCGCATCGTCCTCGGCGCTGATCGCCGAATCGGTCGCCGGCAGCGAGCGCGACCGCTGGTATGGGTTGGTCGGGATTACGCAAACCATTGGCGCCAGCTTGAGCGGTGCGCTGGCGAGCCTGCTGATTGGCGCTACCGGCGCCGGCGGATTCCGCATCATCATCGTCGTGAACATTGGGTGCCTGCTCGTAACCGCTTTCCTGATCGGGATGAGCCAGTCATTACGGCCGCACAAGCGGGTGGAGGCCGATGCAACCGGGGGATACCGAACCATCCTCCGGGACAGGGTCTTCCTGACCGTGGTCGGCAGCAATCTCCTCTTCGTGCTCTGCTCGATGCTAAACGGCATCGGGTTCGCGGTCTATGCCACGGAAGCGCTGGGAGCTCCGCTCTGGTCGGTCGGGGTGATTGGGGCCGCACAAACGGTGCTGACGATCGGCATGCAGAACCGTGTCACCGGCCGGATGAGTCACGTGCGCCGGACCCGCACGATGGGGTTGGCGGGCGCGATCTGGATCCTGGCCTGCCTCGGATTTGCGGCAGGCGTGCTCATCCCGTCCGCCCTCGTCGTCCCGTATCTCTTCGTGGCAGGCATTACGTTTACGGTGGCCCAGCTGTTCTACGCCCCGGCCTCCCGCGCCCTGGCCGCCGGCATTGGTCCACCCGAAGCGCAGGGACGCTACATCGCCACCTACGAACTGTCGTGGGGACTCGCCGCCACCATCACTCCCGCCGCATTCGGTGTCACCTATGCGCTGGCGCCGTTCGCGCCGTGGCTCGTCATGGTCGGCGTCCTGGCGGCAGCTGTTTCGATGCTGCTCGTTGCGGAACCAGGCATACCCCTTTGGCAAAATCGCCCGGTTCTGGATCGAACAGGGTAGGGCTGAAGGAAGCGTTTTTCGGAAGCAGGTATCTGGCTGGGCGGCTCGACTGTCCTCACCTTCCCGGGGGTATCATCATGGGAATGCTGGTGACTGGATCGATCGAAAGGGAACCCATGGTTGCATTGGATCCGATTCCCCGTGCCCTCGAGGATGTGCGGCAGATGTTCGCCGCAGACACTAGCGGGGCGCTGCCCGATTATATTCCCGAGCTGTCGGCGGTCGATCCCAACCTGTTCGGCATCTCGCTTGCCAGTCTCGAAGGACGGATTTACAGCGCTGGCGATCGTGGGCACCTGCGGAATGTACGACTATTCGGGCGAGTGGCTGCTCCGGGTCGGGTTACCGGCCAAGAGCGGTGTCTCGGGCGCGCTGATCGCCGCCAAGCTGGCCCAGTTCGGGGTTGGCTTGTTCAGTCCGCCGCTCGATGAGCGAGGCAACAGTGTGCGAGCGGTGGCGACCTGCCGCGAACTGGCGGAACGGTTCGAGCTTCACCATCTGTGGGTTGCAGGGCGAGATTGGTTTTGCGGCTGCGGAACGGGCGATGTGGTCGTTCGAGGGCCTGAAGGCGCCAGGCACAACCGGCAGGTGGCTCGTGCTCGATTTCAGTCGTGTCGGTCGCGTGCACCCTGCGGCCGGGGCACTGCTCGGGGCGATGGCGAGTGAATTGGGCGAGGCAGGGGTGATGGTCGTCGTGGCCGATGCCAATCAGCGAGGGGTGATACCCGGCCTGCAGGAGTTCCGATCGCTGGATGCAGCGGTGGAGTCATGCGAGGATGCGCTCCTGAAGGACTTGGCTCAGGGCGCATGAAACCAACCGTTATTTCGAACGAGACGGCACGACGATTCGTGCTCGGCAAGCAGGGACTCTGGCCGGGACGCCGATGGATGGGGCGCAACGGGTTGGAGCAGGCCCTGCGATCGATCGGGTCGGTCCAGATGGACCCACTCAACGTGACTGCACGCAGTCATCATCTCGCGCTTTGGGGGCGTGTCGCCGGGTACGCCACGGAAGATCTCGCTGCCCTGATGTACGAGGAGCGGAAGTTCTTCGATTACGGCGGGTTGCTCTGCATCCACTCGATGGATGATTTGCCGTTCTGGCGCATCCACATGGAGCGCTGCAATGACGAGCCACGGTGGGCGACGTTCCGTCGGGAGAACGAGGCGCTGATCCGGGATGTGCTGACCGAGGTCGAAGCACGTGGTCCGCTCGGCAATCGGGACCTCGCCGGCACCGCGCGGGTCACCAATTACCGTGGCGGCAAGGACAGCACGGTCGCCCTCTATTACCTCTGGCTCACCGGCGACCTGATGATTCACCACCGGCGGGGGTTCGACCGGGTCTACGACCTGCGCGATCGGATCGCCCCGGCGGAAGTGAACCATGTCGCCTCGCTGGTGGACACCGAGGATCATTTCGCCCGCACGACGATTGGCAAACGGGGGATCGTCTCCGAGCGTACGTGGAAGAATCAGCTTGGCTATCGCCTGCGGGAGACGCTGGACCTGGCCGAAGCACGGCGGCGTCTGGCAGCCCTCGTCGATCTCGGTGTCGCGACGCCGGTCGAGCTTGAGGGCACGCGCGGCGCCTACTACATCCTCGCCGGGGATGTGCCCGATCTCGAACTCGTGGCTGCTGGCGGAATTCCCGGGCAATGGGAACCGGTCGCCATCTCAACGTCCGACGAGGCGGTGTTCCTGGCGCCCCTCGATGTTGTCAGTTCGGCCGGCCGGGCGAAGGAGTTGTTCGGGTTCGAGTACCTCTGGGAGGTGTACAAACCGGCCTCCAAACGGCGCTGGGGCTACTACACGTTGCCGATCCTGTGGGGCGATCGCCTCGTCGCCCGGCTCGATCCGAAGCTGGATCGCGATCGAAACGTACTGGTAGTCAACGGCTTCTGGCTCGAGGACGAGGCAACCGGCAACGATCCGGCCTTCATCGTCGCCCTCGCGCGTGGCCTCCGGCGCTTCGCGGACTTTCTCGGCGCCGGTGAGATCGAAGGTCGACGCCATCGACCTGCCCGGATTGAAACGGGAACTCGAGCGCACCCCTCGATAGGGATGGTGCCCGGATGTCATCACAGGCTCCCCGGCGCAGGTTGCCATCGGGGAGCGGTCACGAGGCTCCAGCCGAAGGCGATCCAGCCACCGCCGATCAGGAGGATTGGCAGTTCGATCAACCGCTCGCCGGTCGCCCCGTCGAGATCGACGAAGAATGCGACGGGCACCATGGCAAGGACCGACAGTGGGTAGAGACCTGCCACGGCCAATGGCCCGACTTGCCAGGAGGTTGACGAGGACCATTGACGTCGGCTTGCCCACCCGAGCAGGATCAGGGCCACGAACGGCCCGAATCCCGTCACGAAATCGATGATGCTGGATACCGTTGGGATGAGCTCCCGGTCGAACAGGGTTTCCTCGAGGACGTTGGCAACGGTGGCGACGATGATTACCAGTGCCAGGATCCGTCCGGCCCGGGCGAGACGGCCAGCGAGGGATTCACCCAGCAGCCACAAGCTGATCCCGAAAGCAAGCGGCGCGGCTTCGAAGAGCAGGGGAGGTTGGCTTCCCCCGGCCAGGATGACTGCCGCTTTCACCGCGTACATCACGCCGCCGGCGATGGCGGCGATTCCACTCCACCGGACATGGTTCGCCTTGTTGCTCATCGATCGTTCTCCGCGTTCCCGTGCGCGATCGAGTCAAGTGCGTCGAACTGATTGCCGATCGCGCGACATTCCAGCTGCTAACCCAATTGGCCGGTACAAGACCGGCCACTACCAGATGTGAATGACGGGCAGCTCCTGCCAGGTTACGGCCCCTCTAGTCGGCGGCTTTCAGGCTGGTTGCCTGGGCAAACGCGGTGGCGAACCGGGGCAGGCTCGCCTCGATCGTCTCCATCGTCGCCGTCAGCGATATCCGGAAGAATCCGGGCGTCTCGAACATCCGCCCCGGAAGGACCAGCACCCCCTGCTCCGCCAGCAGGTCGGCGAACGCCTGGTCATCCGGTATCGGCGACTCGGGGAAGAGGTAGAAGGTGCCTTCCGGGCGATGGACGCGATAGCCGATCTGGCTCAGGGCATCCACCATCGCATCCCGCTTGCGCTGGAAAAGAGGGATGTCGAACGCTAGTTCCTCCAGGCGCGGCAGCGCGAACTGCAACACCGCATTGGGGAAAAGCCAACCGCCGGAGACCTGCAAGGTTTCGACCGCATTGCTCATGGCCTCGCCGTTCGGCATCGTCGGCGGGATCGCCAGGTAGCCGATCCGCTGCCCTGGCGAGAGCAGGGTCTTGCCGTAGCTGTAGGCAAGGAACGTGTACGGGTAGAACTCGACCGGGCTGTGGAACGTCGCGCCGTCGAACACGATCCGGTTGTAGGGTTCATCCGAAATCAGGTAAATCCGCCGCCCGATCCGCTGCGATGCCTCATCGAGAATGGTCGCGAGTCGTTGGAGGATCTCGACTGGATAGATCCTGCCGGTGGGGTTGTTCGGAGTGTTGACGATCACGATTCGCGTGCGCGGCGTGATTGCGGCAGCGATCGCATCGAGATCGAGGTCGAAGGTCTCGCGGTTGATCTGCACCTTGACCGGCACGAGGCCCGCTTCGAGCACGAGCCCTTCGTAGAGAAACCATGGCGGAAGGCTGTAGATCACCTCGTCGCCCGGGTCACCGACGACCTTCAGGGCAGACGAGATCGCCGCGAAGCCTCCAGTCGTGAGGTGGATGTCAGTGGCCTCGAAGGGGATATCGATGTGGCGCCGTAGCGAGGCCGCTGCCGCATCCCGGGCCTTCGAATCCCCCATGTTGTAGGCAAACCAGAGTTCGTGCTGCGGGATTGTACTGTTCTGCAGGATTTCGACGTAGGCGGCGGAAGGGGGATCGTGCGGATCGCCGAAGGTGAAGTCGAGCACGCCGGGCTCGTTCCGTCGTTCCTGGTAGCCGGAAAGGCGAAAGAAGTCGAAGAGCATCTGGAACGGCGTGGCATTCGCGATGGTGTTGGTTCGCTGCGAAATCGGTTGATCGTCCATGAATAGGTCTCCCTGTCTGCTGCTGAAAGGGCCCCGCCGAACGATCCTGTGATCCTGTGTGGTGACTGCCAACCATCATAGCATCACTTTTGGGACCTCTCTCCGGACACCTCGGGAGTGAGTCGGAAGTGCTCCACCACCTGCCGGAGTACCTCCGGTAGCGATTGGGAGCCATCGATATCGATGAGTCGCCCGCCGCATTCCTTCGCCTCTGCCCGGACCACGTTCGCGAAGCCGATATACGGTGACCACTCTATGGAAGACATGATCATCTCGAACCAGCCTCTCGATCATTGGAGATTCCAGACTTACCGCTGTCGATCGCGCGTTTCGTTGATTGCATCATGATTCCCAGCGGCTGCCCGGCAAAGGGAAACTCGAGAGCAACGGGTTGATCGGCAAATGCCTGCCTGATCGCCTCCCGATACTCCGCGCCGCCGAGCCCCACGACCGTGCGAATCCTTTGGAGATCGAGTTGCTCCACTTGTACCAAAAGCTGAGAGCTGTCGATTGGACCGGTCTTCTTACTCTTGAATGTGACTTCGTAGGGGCCGGGGATCACAAAATCAGGCGGGACAAATCCATATTTGGCGCTTAGCACCAGCCAGTCGTCACCATATTTCTCCGCATAGGCACGATTGAGGCGAAATGGCGTGCCAACATAGGCGTCTTTTGCTTTGGCAGAACCGTGGGTTGGGTCACTGCCCCAAATCTTGCTCTTGCCACAAGGAACGATAACGAGCACGCCGCCCACATGTGACCTCCATCGTTTGATTGTGCGAATTGACACGCCCATTATGCGGTCTTTCTCCCCGGGAGCATGGATCGGGGCATAACGGGAGGGCTGGGACTTGATTGTTATTCCGCAAGGAAACGGAGGCAGCGCAGCGATATCTCCCGCCACAGCGGTAATTCACCAGAGTTCGCTGCGGCGAAGAGATTCCTCCAGTCACGCGGGGCGCTCCTTGCGGAATGACAGTTAACCGACTGTGTCGGGCACGTATCTGCGCCACCAGCCACATTCACAGCATCTTCACATCACGCACACCGAGACTGCATACCGGACTGGTTTCATTGAATGAATGAGGGGCGTGGATGCGCCCCACGATGACACCTTCGGAAGGAGACCTCATGGCGACATCAGTGCAAACCGCCGTCGATCACGTCCACCGCGAGCCGGGCCTGGTGACGCTCGATGCTCAACCTGCCACCCCATCGCGGGCCCTGGCGATCGAAACAAACGGGCTCACCAAGCGCTACGATCAGGTCACCGCCGTCGATGGAATCGACCTGCGCGTGCGCCAGGGCGAGGTTTATGGATTCCTCGGTCCCAACGGAGCCGGGAAGACAACGACCCTGCGGATGCTCCTGGGCCTGATCCAGCCCACGAGTGGATCGATCTCACTGATGGGTTCAGCGGCCGGTTCCTCGGAATCGCTGGCCCGGATCGGTTCGATGGTCGAGACTCCCGCCTTCTACCCGTTTCTCTCGGGTCGCGAGAACCTCAGGATGCTCGCCGCCTACACCGGCACCGGGGCGGCCCGGATCGACGTTGTGCTCGACCAGGTCGATCTCCTCGAGCGGGCCGGAGATGCGTTCAAAACATATTCGCTGGGCATGAAGCAACGGCTTGGTGTGGCGGCCGCCCTGCTTAAGGATCCGCCCCTGCTCATGCTCGACGAGCCGACCAACGGTCTCGATCCGGCCGGCATGGCCGACATGCGGCAGTTGATTCGCCGCCTCGGCAATGAAGGCCGCACGGTGATGCTCTCCAGCCATCTGATGAACGAGGTCGAACAGGTCTGCGATCGGGTCGGCGTCATCGCCCGTGGCAAGATCGTCGCCGAAGGCACCGTCGACGAGCTGCGGGGTGAGGATGCGCTGCTGCTCCGGGTGGACCACCAGATCCAGGCGCGGGAGATCCTGATGAGTTTTCCAGGTGTCGCCAGCGTCGAGATAGACACAGGGAAACTCCGCGTCGTCACCTATCGAGGCGTCGATATCGACGAGGCGCAATTGAACCTGCAGCTCGTCAATGCCGGGGTCGGGGTTCGCGAGCTGCGGACCGACCGACCAACACTCGAATCGATTTTCCTGACACTTACCGGTGGGGAGGCACGTCATGCGATCTAGCTTTCGAAACCTCGTTGGAGCAGAAATCTTTCTCTTGCGCAAGCGAACCAGCACCTGGACGATTCTGGGGATCTGGCTGGCCGTCACGACAATCTTCGCCTACGCCTTTGAGTACATCTCGTATCGAAGCGGCAGCAGCGAGTTCGCCGACTCACTCGACGCTCTGCTTCCCGCAGCCTTCGCGCAGAACATCAGCGAAGGGATACCCTTCTACGGTGGCTCGCTCGTGTTGATTCTGGGCGTGTTGAGCATCGGCAGCGAGTTCGGCTGGGGGACGTGGAAAACGCTCTTCACCCAGCGCCCGGGCCGTACCGAGATCTTCGGCGCGAAGATGGCCGCGCTCGGGATCATCCTGATTCCCTTCGTCGTCCTCGCCTACGCGATCGGAGCCGTAGCCAGCGCAACGATCGCGACGGTGGAAGACGCCGCGATCACCTGGCCGGGTGTCCAGGCGATCATTGAATCGATGCTTGCGGGCTGGTTGATCCTTGCCGTTTGGGCGGCGGTTGGTGTGTTGCTGGCCACTGCCTCTCGTGGCACCTCGCTCGCGATCGGGGTCGGCATTCTCTGGGGCCTGGCGTTCGAAGGGCTGCTCAGCGCTTTCGCGACAAGTGTCAGCTGGCTCGAATGGCTGGTCGATCTCCTGCTCCGCGCCAACGGCTACTCGCTGGTGCGGGCAATTTCCGGAGCAAGCGAGGCAGGCGGCGCCGATGGTCCGGGCCGGTTCGCCGGACCGTACGTGAGCGGCATGCAGGCAACATTGGTGCTGGTGCTGTACCTGATGGTGTTCCTTGGCGGCTCGTTGTGGCTGCTCCGCCGCCGCGACCTGGCGTAGGGAACGCGACACAATGGTACGGGAGGGCCCATGTGCCCTCCCACTCATACCGCTACCATCGCTGGAAATTGACAGTCGCACCGCAAGATGCACGTCGTCACCCAGATTCGCTGATCCCCACGTTACCTGGAAGGTGTGCCATGAAAGCCCTCATCCAGTTGTTCCTGATCGTTCAGTTCGCCATCTTTGTTTTCGCGGCAAGTGCGCATTTCAGCCTGTTTGGGGATCGCGACGACCCCGGCGCTGGCACCGCCGAGTCCGTGATCGCGATCGTCCTGCTGGCCGGTTTGGTGTTGACCCTGATGCGGCCTGACGATGCCCGCACGATCGCGCTCGCCGCTCAGGGGTTCGCGCTCCTGGGCACGCTGGTCGGGGTCACGCTGGTTATCACCGTTGGACCGCGCGAGACCTTCGACGTGGTGGTTCACCTCATTATGCTTGCCCTGCTGATCGCCGGGCTGGCGGTAACGTATCGCGCCCCGCAGGAACCGGGTGCCACCACCACCTATATGCAGCCATGACGTTGTCGTAGTACATGCTGCGGAGGCTCTCCGGCCACCTTCGTAGGGGCGAACTAGCGAGCAATGAAGGAGGCCTTCGCTAGCGACATGTGGCCCGCGTATGTTCGCCCGTGGCTTCCCGAGCATACATCTCCATCGCGGGAAGTCCCGTTCGACTCCGCACGAAAACACTTGCCTCTGTATTGGCTTGCCAAGGTGCAGGAATCGGAGATATCGCTCCCCAGCCAGCGCACGCCAGGGCCAGTGCTATCCTCTTAACCACGTATTGACGCGCAATGAGGAGGAACGACACCATGGAAATGAAGCTCGAACTTGTCCCGGTGCCCGTAACCGATGTCGACCGCGCCAAGACCTTCTATACCGAGAAGGCCGGCTTCAACGCCGATCACGATCATCATGTCAACGAGAACCTGAGGTTCGTGCAGCTCACACCTCCCGGGTCCGCTTGCTCGATCGTGATCGGAACCGGGATCACCGAGATGCCACCGGGATCGGTCAAGGGCTTGCAGATGGTGGTAAAGGATATCGAGGCGATTCGCGATGAGCTTGCCGCCCGGGGTGTCGAAGTGAGCAAGGTTGAGGACATGCCGTGGGGATCCTTCGTCTATTTCAGCGATCCCGATGGCAATAGTTGGGCGTTGCAGCAAATCCAGCCTCGCAGTTAGTGCTGATCACATTTGCAAGAGTCGGCACCAGGCCGGTAATTCCGAATGGGGAGACCCGTTGGTTCTTGGATTCGGTGCGCAATGTGGAAGAAGCGAAGCAGATTGACCCGGACTACTGTGGGATCTGCAAGTGAGGTTGCCATGCAACGGGCATGGTTCAACCACTGCTTGAGATAGAGGTGCTCATTGATCTCACAGGACACCAAAACTGCACTTCCCCGGATCGTTTCCGCCGACGAGTGGAAAGCCGCCCGGGCCGCCCTGCTCGTCAAGGAGAAGGCGTACATGAAAGAAGGCGATTCGCTCGCCGCAGAACGCCGGCGGTTGCCGATGTTCGAAATCACCACGCCATACGAATTCGATTCGACCGAGGGCAAGGTCACGCTGCTCGACCTGTTTCAGGACCGATCACAGCTGATCATCTACCACTTCATGTTTGCGCCAGGCGACGGCGAAGGCTGTCCCGGCTGTTCGATGGTGACCGATCACATGGGACCGGTCCAGCATCTCAACGCGCGCGACACGTCCCGGGTGCTGGTCTCGCGCGCCCCCCTGGAAGAGCTTCTTCACTATAAGGAGCGCATGGGGTGGAGCGAGCGCTGGGTCTCGTCGTTTGGGTCGACGTTCAACGAAGACTTTGGCTCGACCCAGGACGATGGCGAGCATCACTTGATCAGCGTGCTCTTGCGTGATGGTGATCGCATCTTCCGGACGAACCAGGTCGAAGCGCGTGGCGCCGAGACCTTCGTCAGCACCTTCAAATACCTCGACCTGACGCCGTACGGTCGCCAGGAATACTGGGAAGATTCACCGGCAGGTTGGCCGCAGACGGAGCTATATTCGTGGTGGAAGCGCCATGACCAATACGAGGCGCAGGCCGACCAGTAGGCAAGGATTGAACAGAAACACCCCGGCGCGCTTGCGCCGGGGTGTTTCCGTTGGTGCCTGTGAACAATTGCTGCCTCCGGGAGTGACCTGCCGGATCGGTCCCCTTCCGGCGCGAAGAATCCGGCTGGCGGCATCACCTGTTTGCGGCCCTTACCCGGCCACGTCAGTCACCCAGTTCTCGATCTCCAAATCCGGTTGAAAGCGGCGAAAATAACGAACGTTGTTCGTGACGAGCGTGGCATTGAGCGACATGGCATGTGCGGCGATCATGATGTCCATTTCTGGCAAAGGTGTGCCCTGGATACGCATGCGATAGCGGATCTCGGCGCCGAGATCCGCTGCATCGGCATCCCAGGCCAGCACAGTGATGTGAGCAAGGAAAGTCTCCGTGCGGGGATGCAGCGAATGAAATCGGGGAGCTTCTTGAGACCGAACTGCATTTCATATCGCACGATGCTGGAGATCGCTACCTGGGAAGGTTCGACCTCGACGAACCGCAATCTCGTTGAGGCAGGTTTCCCCTTGATGATGTAGCTCAGTGTGTCCGTATCCAACATGTACGACGGCTTGCTCATTCATCTTCCGGAAGGATATCCAGGATACGCTGGTCGTCTTTCGGCACAGCACCTTCCCTCGCCTCCCGGAGGGCTGCGTCGAATGCCTCCCAGTCTTCAGGGGAGACAACCCAGGAATCCATTTCCTCGAACACACGCTGCCACTCGGTCCTTTCTGGGCGGATCGAGAGAACGACATCGCCGGATTCCTCTTCGCGACGCACATACACCTCGTCGCCCTCGAAACGGAATTCGGCTGGCAACCGGACTGCCTGGCTGCCGCCATTCTGGAAGAGCTTCGCGACTTTACGTTCGGGACTGTTCATTGGGACACGAATCACTTCCTGACCTGTATAGACACCAGTATGGTACATATTGTCAATCTCGGGACCAAGCAGCTCGGCCAACCGCTCCTGAGGAATGCGCGGTAGGCGTTCGGAGCTCGGCCGAGCTGGATCGCGAGGGCGCGGGTGGCGATCGCGATCGCCTGGAGCCGAATCACATGCCGGGTCGACCGGTGATATCGTCGCATAGCCGGCCACGATCTCGCTGAACGCCAGCCATTCGCGCTCATCCCCCGCATTGACCAGCGCCTGACCGAGATCGTAGAGCGGATCGGTTCCCCGGATTTCCCCGAAATCGATCAGTCCCTGATAGGCCCCGGTTACGGGATCGACGTAGATGTGGCTGTGGTCGAAATCGCCGTGCGCCAGGCGACTCGTTCCCTGCTCGGGAAGATCGGCCCATTCCCGAACGGTACGTCGTAGGGTTGCCGAGATTATCCCGGCTCGTGTGTCCGAAAGCACGTTCGCCGCAATAACCGTGTCAACCGCGGCCAGGTATTCGGTCGCCCAAGCCGCGCGAGTTGGGTGTTTGGCGACGAGATGACGATCCTTGCCCGCGACGACATCGACCCAGCCGTAGCCAACCACCGGAATCGCGTTGATCCGGGCCAGGTCTCGACCTGCCTGGTGCAGGGCTTCTGACGCGTCGCCCGAGAATTCGGCGAGCGGGATGCCCGGCATCCCGGAGGTCAGGGCTGCCGAGCGGTCGATTTCCAGTGGTTCGCGTTCCCAACGCAGGATCTTCGGGACGCTGACGCCGAGGTGGCGGACAAGCTCGTGGACGCGGACTTCGGCATCGCGCCGTTCGCCCGGTTCCTCGCCGAGCCGGAGGTAGCTCACCTCATTGGCGACGGTCACCCGGTAGACGGGTGTCGAGACCCCGGCGCCCATCCGCTCGATAACAACCGTCTGGCCAGGAAGCCAGCGCTCGACGAGCGCCTGGACGGCGCGTGCGGGAGCTTCTATCGGTGGCAATCAGTCGCTCCCCTGCCGAGGCGGGATTGGCGAAGTCATTCTCCCCAATCGATGTCTCTCATCGGGGAACGGTCGCGGGACAGATCCAGTTCTTCCAGGATCGGAACGCTCATTAAGTGTTCGATGAAGCCGGGCTTTCTTCCTCCGAGACGCTCATATTCCGTGATGGACACGACGACGACTTGATCGTCACCGCGCCGTACCATCTGTGGGCATCTCGTCAATGCGAGATCAAAGAGTCTGGCTAGTTGGTTTTCTTCCTGCTCCTTCAACATCCATGCCATTCGCACCACTTCCCTTGCGCTTGCCTGGCTGGCCTCACGAACTTCCCTGCCAGGGATCGATCAACATCACACCGGTGTCAATAAAGTCTTTCGTGTTTCTCGTCATTACTCTCATGCCATGACTCAGTGCAGTAGCGGCAATCAGTAAATCAATCGAAAGCGTGTGACGCCCACGAAACTGTGGGCGGGCTGAAAGATCTCCCCAAATGAGCGATGTATTCAGGTCGATGTCGAGTATGCGCTCTGCATACTGTTCCACCATTCCTCCAAACCACTGCTCGAACTCCATTCGCCGTCGACCAACCGGGAGCATGCAAATACCCTTATGAATCTCGCCCATCGTAATCGCTGAAATAAATGAATTCTCCAATCCGAGTTGAGCGACAGCTTCCTTGACCAGCGGATTGGCGTCACTCCGGTTGATTTCACTGATGACGCAGGTATCCAGCACGGTTCTCATAACTCGACATCTCGAACCTCGAGGTCGACCCGATCAAGGTTCAGGTCATCGAACTTCGGGGCGCTCATCAGATATTCAACGAAGGTCGGTTTGTCACCGGTCAGGCGCTGATACTCCTGTTTCGAGAGGACCACAACCTCTTCGTTTCTCCTCGTCACGAATTGCGGGCCGTCCTCGATCGCCTTGGTGAAGACCTCGCTGAACTTGTTCTTCGCTTCCGCAAGTTGCCAAACCATGCCCACCACCTTCCTGTCTAGATTGGCTAGATGTCTCTCATCGTAACCCAAATCGACACTATGTCAACTCTCGCGGTGGCATTGGCGGCACCGCGCATCCGACGCAGTCGGCCACAATCGTCCCATGGCATCCGTGCCGTACAGGGCTGCGTCTAGCGAGGCGACCTGGCGCCTGTCCGGAGCGCGGCGTGGGCAGCGAAGCGAGTCCGCCCGTTCTGCCCATCATCCCTGTTGCCGAACCTGGGCGGCATGGTCCTTCGACTCCTCCGCTCAGGAGGCCACTATCAGATGAAGCAAGCGCCAAATGGGGAGGTTGCTCCACTGGATCGCTGCGCCCAGGAGAGCGGTCACGGTGACATGCTGGCCGGAAGGCACGTTCCCGGCCGACTTGACACGATTCAGGGCCATTACTACACTCTGGGAAGTTCATAAATAAAATCAGCATTCACACATGTGCACAGAGGTACAGCCGTGAATCAACCCGGCACTGTCAAGTCCGCCGATCGGGCGCTCAACCTGCTTGAGGTGTTTGCCGAACATCTCGATGGGCTCTCCCTTGCCGATGTGTGCGGCTACACCGGCTGGCCGAAAAGCAGCTCGCTGGCGCTCCTGCGCACGCTGCAGCAGCGGGATTACATCGAGATTTCCAGCCAGACCGGCAAGTACCGGCTTGGTCCACGAGTCGTGACGCTTGGATCGGCCTATCTGGGCAGGCTCAGCCTCGCCCGGGAAGGCGCCGACATCGTGCGCGAGATGTCACAGGGCCTGCGACGAAACCGTTCATCTCGCGGTCCTGCGTGGAACGCGACGTGCTGTACGTGGCCAAGGAGGAAGGTGGCGGCCACATGCGGATGGTTTCAATGGTGGGGAGAATGATCCCGGCCCATGGAACCGGCGTCGGCAAGATGCTGCTGGCATCGTTGCCGGCAGACGCGTTCGACCGGCTGTATCCGCCCGGCATGCGATCTCCCGCGGTTGACCAACCGCACGCTGACCGACCGGGCGACGTTTGTGCAGCTGCTGGAGCAGGTTCGCGAGTTGGGGTACGCGACCGATAGCGGTGAATCGACGGTTGGCGTGCAATGCCTGGCGGCCCCTGTCCTGGATTTCGATGGCCCAGGTCATCGCCGCGATGAGTGTCTCGGTGCCCGAGCCCCGGTTCACGGAAGACCGCATCCCGGTGCTGTTCTCGATCCTGATGGACGGGGCGCGCCAGCTCTCGCTCCGGATGGGCTGCCCGCCCGAACGCCTGCCAGATATCCCTTTGACCAAAGCGAATGAGGTGCCCAGTGGCGTCCGTTGAATCCGAATCCAGATTCGGCACGCTGACTATCGCGAAGCGACGCAGAATCGGCAGCCGCACCCGCGAAGCGATCGAGTGCTACATCTTCATGTCACCGGTGATCCTCGGGCTGCTGCTCTTCTACCTCGGCCCGATGATCGCCTCGCTCTATTTCAGCTTCACCGACTACGACATGCTGAGCGCGGCGGAATGGGTGGGGCTGGAGAACTATCGCGACCTGGTAGACGACGACATCTTCTGGAAATCGCTCCGCGTGACAGTGATGTACTCCGCGATCAGCGTGCCCCTGGTGCTGATCCTGGCGCTTGGCCCTGGCCCTGCTCGCTGAACCAGAAATTCAGGGGCGTCACCGTCTTCCGCACCATCTACTACCTGCCCACCGTGATGTCCGGCGTGGCCATCGCCACCCTCTGGAAGTGGATATTCAATACCGATTACGGCATCCTCAACCTGCTGCTGGACAAGATCGGGATTCGCGGCCCTGCCTGGCTCACCGATGAGCAATGGGCGATCTGGGCGCTGATCATGACCAGCCTGTGGACGGCGGGCGGCAGCATGCTGATCTTCCTCGCCGGGCTCCAGAGCATTCCCGCCGATCTCTACGAAGCGGCCGAAATCGATGGCGCCGGAGCCTGGAACAGGTTCCGCAACATCACCGTGCCCCTCCTCTCGCACGTCACGTTCTTCAACCTCGTGCTCGGCATCATCGGGGCGCTCCAGGTCTTCACCGAAGCGTTCGTGCTGACCGAGGGGCGGCCCGAACAACTCGACCATGCTGCTCTCGGTCTACCTCTACCGCAACGCCTTCGAGTATCCTCAAGATGGGCTACGCCTCGGCCCTCGCCTGGGTGATGTTCCTGATCGTGCTGGCGCTCACGCTGGTGGTCTTCCGGTCGGCGCCGATGTGGGTGCACTACCAGGAAACGCAAGGAGGACAAGGCATGACCGCAGCTGACCCTAGCCGCCAGGCAACCACCGTGCAGTGCCGCTCCCGGGACGTGCGCCTGCGGCGCGAAGACCCGCGCCAAGTGGATCGATCGCTGACGATCCTGACGCTCGGCGCGCATCGTGATCATGGTCCCGTTCTTCTGGATGATCTCGACCTCGCTCAAGGCCCAGGGCAACCTCTACCTCTACCCGCCCCAGTGGATTCCCGAATCCGGTGCGTGTGGAGCAACTTCCGGGAAGTGTGGGATGCGGTGCCGTTCGCCACGTTCACGAAGAACACGGCCGTGATCGTGGCCTGGTGATGATCGGCACGCTGCTCTCGTGCTCGTTCAGCGCCTACGGCTTCGCCCGCCTGCGGGCTCCTGGCCGCGACCTGATCTTCATGCTCGTGCTCGCCACGATGATGCTGCCCGAGCGCCGTCACCCTGGTTCCGACCTACATCGCCTTCAACAAGCTGGGCTGGATCAACAGCATCCTGCCGCTGGTGGTGCCGTCGTTCTTCGGCGCGCCGTTCTACATCTTCCTGCTCCGCCAGTTCTACCTCTCGATCCCCAAAGAGATCGAGGAATCGGGCCGGATCGATGGCGCCAGCTCGTTCCGGATCTGGTGGGACCTGATGCTGCCGCTGACCAAACCCGCCCTGGCCACCGTGGCCGTGTTCACCTTCTTCGCCACCTACAACGATTTCTTCGGGCCGCTGATCTACCTCAACGACGAATCGAAGCAAACCATCGCGGTCGGCCTGTCGTACTTCACCGGCTCCCGCAATGTCGGTCCGCAGATGCACCTCCTGATGGCCATGACCCTGATGGCGACGATCCCGTCCCTGATCGTCTTCATCTTCGCGCAGCGGTACTTCGTGCAAAGCATCGTTACCACGGGAATCAAGGGATAGATGCCGTTTTCGAGATCCAGGTCCTGTGTGGAGGCAGGACCGCGCTACCACGGTACACGGCGCCTGCGAGACCAGGCGCGATCGATTGGCAGGATCTTCATCGAAGCACGTTCGGTCATTGAAGGAGCATCACGCTCAGCCATGTCCATGTCCGATCACGTCGCTCAATCGCCGTCGCCTGATCCAGGCCACGGCCGCCACCGCCGCACTCGCCGGCAGTGCCGCGCTGCGGCCCACTCCGCGCTCGCCAGTGGCGCGCACCTGCCGCGAGCCGCGCGTAGCCGCCGCCCAGGATGCGACCGAGGTCCGCGCCCTGATGTGGTCGAACGGCCCGATCATCGACGGCCACTTCGAGGACCGCGTCGCCGCCTTCAACGAGGCGCACGCCGGCGAGATCCAGGTCAACCTCGAGTTCCTGCCCTACGACCAGTACTGGCAGAAGCTGCAGCTGGCCTATGCCTCGGGCGACATCTACGACGTCTATTTCTGGGATGTCCAGGCCTACGGGCACTTCAAGAACGACCTGCTCCTGAACCTGCAGCCGATGATCGACGCCGCCGGCGCGCTCGATCCGGCCGAGTACCCGGTCGAGCTCTTCGCGCCGTGGAAGCTCGACGGCGAGAACATGTACGCGATGCCGGAGAACTTCCAGACCTTTGCCCTCTATTACAACAAGGACCTGTTCGATGCCGACGGCCTCGAATACCCGACCGACGCCTGGACCTACGACGAGTCGATCGCGGCTGGCCACCACCCTGACCAAGCGCGATGGCGACCGCGTCAACCAGTGGGGCACGAACCTCGGCAACCTCGCCATCTGGTGGGGCCTGCAGACCGTCTCGTGGGCCAAGGGCGACGCCTTCTTCGACAAGCAGCTGGAGCCGACCAAATTCCAGTTCAGCAACCCGGCCAATGTCGAGACGCTGGATTTCGTGCGATCGCTGGTCAACGACCACCAGGTCGCGCCGAAGCCAAGTGTGGCCGCGCAGCAGTCGCGACATCACCGGCTTCGCCTCCGGCCGCGTTGGGCTCGTGATCGACGGATCCTGGAGCATCTCCGGGTTTCGCCGAGCTGCCGTTCAACTGGGGCATCGCCCCGAGCCCGCTGGTGGTCGACAAGCGCGTGGTGCCCTACTGGATCGGTGGCTGGGTGATCGCCAAGGATTCCGAGGTGGCCGAGGCGGCATTCGAGTGGGCCCGCTGGTCCGGAGACGAGTACCAGGACCAGATGGCCGCCGAGCAAGACTGGATTCCCGTCAAGACCAGCGCCCGCGACTCGGACGCCACCACCGAGGGCATGCCGGAAGGCTACCGGGCCGTGATCGACGCCCTCGCCGATGCCCGGATCGGCGATGTCTACTCCGAGAACACGCAGCAGATCTGGGTCGAGGTCTTCGAGCCGGGATCACCGAGCTGCTCGAAGAAAATCGCGATCCGGCCGAGGTCGCCGCCG
Source organism: uncultured Chloroflexia bacterium (assembly GCA_963763125.1). Classification (GTDB taxonomy): domain Bacteria; phylum Chloroflexota; class Chloroflexia; order Thermomicrobiales; family UBA6265; genus JACCYX01. The sequence continues at coordinate 1,471,600 of CAVXMV010000005.1, read as the reverse complement.
AAATGGACGAGAAGGCGAACGAGTTGCTCGCCGGATAGGTCATCGGCATCCGTCCACGATGCGCAACCGGAGATGCGGCGCGCCTCTCCGGTTGGTCATGCGGCAGCCACGCGACTGCCACGATGGTCATGCTAGTGTCCGCTCCACAGCCGTCATTCTGAGGCGCCAGCCGAAGAATCTCCCGCGGCGAAGCCGGTCCGCGTCGAGCGGACGCTCGTGTCACCATCGGTCCAGCGCCGACTTCGTCGTCGCAGTGCTTCGCACAGGGATCCTTCCCTTGTGCGTCAGGATGACGATGTGGGAATGCGCCCGTACACATCAAGAGGTATTCCATGAATGATGGTTCCACGGAACTCGATATTCCCGTTTCATTCGCGTACGACGAGGCCGCGCACACGCTGGCGCTCGATCACCCGCTGATCGACGCGGCCTGGTCCTGGAACGACCAGGGCCGGATCGAATTCCGCGCTTCGATCATCGCTCCGAGCGGAACGTCGTGGCTGGCCGAGGATCCAGCACGACCCGCTCTTCCTGCTCGGCGTCGCCGGATACGGCGACCGCTTCCACACCTTCGACGATCATCGGGAGCGTGTTCCTCGGCGCGATCGAGGATGTGCAGGTGAATATCCCGGCCGACCGCGGGATGCATCGGAGCGTCGGCTCAGGATCGACCTCGCCGAATCGCCGGAGCGAACCCGAGACTCCACACGGGTATCCGCCAGCCTCCCGGTGTCCGTCACCTGGCACGTCCAGGCGCACCCTGATCACGCCGTGCTGCGCCAATGGTTCGAAGTCACGAACACCGGCAGGAAACCCTCACGATCACCCGGCTGCCGGTGCTGCTGGCCACGCTTGCGGGCAACGCGAATCGCCTGACCGCCCATTCCGGGCTCGACCGCAAGCACCGCTTCCGCAAGCAGGAGGGCGCGGACTGGTTCACCTGGCGCACCCTGCCGCTCGCCCCCGGCGTGGTCGGACACGATCGAAACCGGGTCACCGGCAGGCGGCAACCTGGCTGGGCTTGACGACCGACGACGGACCGGGCCTCTTCCTCGGCTGGGAAACGAACACCCGGGCGACCTGCGACTACGGCGACCTGCACGGCACGGGCGCCTGCGGGCTCGATCTCTGGCTCGAGCCGGAATACCGGCTAGCCCCGGGCCAGACCCTGACCGGACCGGCCGCATTCCTCGGCGCGGCCGATGGCGACCTCGACGAGATGAGCTATCCGCACCCAGCGCTTCGTCGAGGACGTGATCGCGCTGCCAGGTCGACGGACGAGCGGTTTCCCTACGTCGACATTCAACAGCTGGGGATATGGCGACAAGATCGACGACGCCTCGATGCGGATCTGCTTCGAGCAGTGCAGAAAGCTCGGGATCGAACTGTTCGTGGTCGATTTCGGCTGGGAAGACGCGGACTGGCACCCGCGGACCGACCTCTTCCCGCACGGGCTCGCGCCGCTCGCCGATGCCGCCCACGATGCCGGTATGCAGTTCGGGATCCACCTCAGCTTCGGTAATGTCTCGTCCCTTTCGCCAATGTTCCGCGACCATCCGGAGTGGGCGAACGGCCTCGGCCAATGGGCCTACCTCAGCGAGGGCGAGGTCTACCGCCTCGTCCTCGGCAACCCGGACGCGCGGGACTGGATGGTCGACAAGCTGGTCGAGATCATCGATGAGACGAAGATCGATCACTTCCTGACCGACCACTTCCTCTGGGGACAGGTCAACCCGGACGCCCAGGAGATGACCGCGACCGACGACTACCTGACGATCGCCGAAGGATTCGACCTCATCCTCCAGCGTCTCCACGAGGCGCCGCCCGGACGTGCTGTTCGAGCACTGCGACAACGGGATGGGCTTCCCCAGCTTCAAGATGGTCGCCCAGCACGTGACCTCGATCGGTCCCGACGCGGTCGGCTCCCAGTACGAGCGGGTCAGCACGTATCGGATCTCGCGGGTGCTGCCGCCGCGCTATCTCGACCACTACGTCTGCGAGCGACTGGCCCCGGGTATCCCGTTCAAGGAACCATTCGGCGACTACGAGTACCGGAGCCAGATCTTCGGTGGCCCGATGATCCTGATGACCGACATCATGGCCCTGGAGGAAGGATCTGGACGACTGGAACGCGCTGGTGCGGGCGATCGATCTCGTGAAGCGGATCCGGCGACGCGTGATCGAGGGCAAGGTGCTGCACCTGCTCGAGCCGCAACCGGTCGAGCGGGTCGGCGACGGCTGGGATGGCTGGGACGCGATCGGCTCGTATCATCGGCGAGCGACACAGCGGTGATCCTCGCCTTCCGGCTCGGCGGCGATCTGGACGAGCGGGTGATCCCTGTCCACGGGCTCAACCCGGCATCCAGCTATCGGATCACGTTCGAGGACCGCCCGGACCAGTTCGAGCGCTCCGGGGCCGAGATCATGGAAGCGGCAATCGAGCTTGCCTTGCCGGGGAACGGACAACCACGGATCGTCGACGGCCTCGGCTTCGTCCGCGCCTCCGAGGTTATCCATCTCGACCCGATCTCGTGACATCCGGAGACCCGCTGGTCGTACGGGCGGGCCTGAATCGACCGGGGGCAACGTGTGGACAGACCGGATTTGGTCGATTCTGTTGTCCGCCCGGGGTCGGAACTTTGAATCACCCTTTATGCAAACCTTTGGAAGAGAATCGAGCAACGTATCAATGAACGACGGCAACTCCGTGAACATGGGCAGTGCCTATGCCGCCACAAGCGACGCTCTCTGCGAAATCGGGAACGAGCAATGTTCCCTCGCCCTTCACAGCGAAACCGGGCGGCCGCTGCGGCTTGCGCACCTCGCGCTGGGACCTGACCACCGGTGGACTTCCCCCGGCAACGCCCCCGTGTTCTCCCTGGTGCTGGCGCCCGGAGGCCCGAACCGGTCCGGAGAATTCCGGGTGGTGGAACGCGCGCCATCGATCGACGGCGACACGGTGCATCTGACAATCCTCCTCCGCAACGATGCGGGAACGACCGTGACCGTGCATCTCGAGTGCCACGAGCACCAATCGATAATCCGCCAATGGCTGGAGATCACTGCCGCCACCGACATCGCGATCCACCGGGTCGAGCCATTCCACCTCGATGTGGGCATACCCAACCTGACCACGCTGCACACCGTGTCCGGTGTGCAGCGGCAGGGCGGCTGGCGGCCGGATCTCGGACCGTACCGCTCGTTCCGGCTGGAACATGAATCCCTCGCGTCGCCCGTGCGCCGCGAATCCGGGCTCCGCTCAACGTGGGACGAAACCCCGTGGGCGGCGCTGACGGGCGACAACGAATCCGCCGGTGGCATTCTGATCGCCCTCGAATACGGTGGCCGCTGGGAGCTCGACGCCGCGCAGGATGCGGCAGGAACCTCGACCGCGGCGGCCTTCGCGCCGGTCGGGATCATCCCGGAGGTAGAGGCGGGTCAGACCTGGATCTCACCTTCGACGTGGATCGGCGCCTTCGCGGGCGACTTCGATGCTGCCGCCGCTGTCATGCACAAGTACCTGCGCGACGTGGTGGTGCCGAAAACCGACGACGCCTTTCCCTGGGTGCAATACAACACCTGGTTCTCGTACTACTGCGATCTCGATGCGGAAACGTTGCTCGCCGAAGCCGATGTGGCAGCCGCGCTCGGGGTCGAAGTCTTCTACGTTGACGCCGGGTGGTGGATCGGCAATCCCCGCCGCCGCGACCGGTTTTCGACCGGGCTCGGCAATTGGGTCGAGAACCGAGAGAAGTTCCCCGATGGGTTGAAGGCGTTCGCCGATGGGATCCGGGCGAAGGGGATGCATTTCGGACTCTGGGTGGAACCGGAACGGGTCGACCTGCGGACGGCGACGACCGGAAGCTGGAACCCGGAATGGATCGCCCGGGAACACGAGGGGCGCTACATCCGGTGCGACTGGCCGTCCGATACCGAAACGGCCTGGCTCTGTTTCGGTCACCCCGAAACACAGGCGTGGGCCACGCAATGGATCGGTGCGCTCGTCGAGGATCTCGGCATCCGCTGGTTGAAGTGGGACAGCAACTACTGGGGCGTCTGCACCAGTCCCGACCACGGACACGGAGTGGGAGATGCCGAAGCCGCCCAGCTGGACGGGGTTCAACAGGTGATGGAGGGTCTCCGCGCCCGGTTTCCCGACCTCGTGATCGAGAACTGTGCCGGCGGCGCGACCCGGATGGACTTTACGCTGGCCCGGCAAACCCCGGTGGCGTGGCTCAACGACGCCAGCGAGCCCGCGCATCGCTCCCGCTTCCACAATGCTGGCGCGAGTTACCTCTTTCCGCCGGAGATGCTCAATGCCTGGGTCACCGAATCCGAACACGAGAACGTCAATCGCCAGGATTTGCCCGACGATGTCTGGCGGATGGTGATCAGGAGCCGGATGCTGGGAGCGATCGGGTTCTCGTGCCGCCTGGTGACGTGGAGCGACCACATCAAGGCGATCGCCCGCGAGGAAATCGACCGCTACCGGCAGGAGCTGCGGCCGATCCTGAAGTCCGGCTCGTTCCATCACCTCCTTCCGCAGCCGGAGTTGCCTTCCGCAACGCTCCCGACGCCCGATACCTGGGAGGCATATCAAATCTCGGCGGTCGACGGCTCCCGGCACATCATCCTTGGCTTCCGCAACGTCTGCCCGAACGGGGTGATGACGGTTCCTCCGGCGAACATCGAAGCCGACTCCTGGTACGAGGTGACTGCCGATGACGGGGCACCATCCCGGCACTCCGGCGCGGACCTGCTCGCCCAAGGCGTACCGCTGTCATGCACCTTGCTGGCGTCGACATGGGTAACGATCCGGCGTGAAGGCGAGAACGCCTGACGGTGCGCATCAACGATGCCATGCCACTTCTTGTGCTCGCCACGAACTGACGGTACAGTCCGGATCAGGTATCGACACGCGATGGAACTTGGTCGGGGAGACTGCATGACGGATGCCAGGTGGACATACGAGACCCTGTTGACGAATGGTTGGTTCGTGCACTGGATGCCGAGGGCCTCTGACGATGCGCCATTCGCGCTGACATTCACCTTTTACCGCAGCGAAATCTCGATCCACTCCGTGGAGGGCAGCGGCGCCACCGAAGCGGAAGCGATCGCCGATGCCGTCGCGCACGCCCACCTGTGGCTGCACGATCACCCCGGCTACCAGCCAAGACGTCCGTAGCGCGTCGGCCAATGTGACGCCTTCGAATCGAATCGTAGGGGAGGCAGCGAAGCGAGTTAGCGGGCCGCGATAGACACCGTCGCCTCCCCCATCCTGCCCGCGTATATCCTCCCGTGATGTTGCCTGAACCATGACCGCACCCGCAGCATGGCCACGCCCAGAACCGGGAGCACCACGCACGGCTGCCGTATCCACGCGGTGGCACGACGACCATCACGACGTCGAAGCCGCCTGGATCGAGGCCGCACGGCACGATCTCCGTGCCGTCGCTCACCTCTACGATCGCTACTTCGTTCCCATCTACCGCTTTTGCTACCGCAAGGTCGGTGATCCGGAGCTTGCCAATGACCTCACCGCCCAGATTTTCGTGAAGGCGATCGAGCGGCTCGACCGCTACCGGCCGCGTGAACAGCCACCTTCCGCAGCTGGCTGTTCACGATTGCCCGGAACACGATCACCGATAGCTGGCGGCGGCATCGCCCGATGTACGGCCTCGAACCCGTCGCCGCCACCCTGGTCGACCACAATGCGAGTGAGAACGAAGCCCCGCCCGACGGCGCCACCGTCTACAGTGTCGTCCGCACCGCCGATGGGCACGAGGTAGGACGATCGGCCGCCGACCCGGTCCAAAACCCCATGCTGACGATGGCTTGGGTGCAGGATGGCACAGCCCTCGCCTACCTCCAGGGGACCTCGCTGATGCTGCTGACCGTAGAGGGCGACGGCACTCTGGTACCACTGTTGGACGTCAACGACAGTCTCGCGGCACTACGCACAACGTACGATCCCGATGTGGTGACGGTGAGCGCCCTCCAGTTCGAGGAGGTGGCCACCGAGATACCGGTCACCGTAGGTTTCCTGACGTACTCGGTCAACACCGTCACCGGCAAAACGATCGAGATCAACGGGGACGATGTGCGGAATATTTAAGGTCAGGAGTTGCCACCGTCACGCTTCCTGGTGCTCTCCGACGAGTTTGTCGACACCACCGATCCGGTGACCTACCGGGTGGTCGATGCCGTGACTGGCGAGGCTGTCGACACGCTGCCCGACATCAGCCTGGCGGAGCTGGAGGGGCACGTTTCGCTCGGCCGCAATGCCCTCGCGATATCGGAGGATGGCGACACGATGGTGATCGGGTTCAGCGCGGCCCAGCTCTGGCTGCTGCGGGAGGTCGAGGGCGAACCGGAGCTCCGGCAACTGACCTCGCCGCCGGGTCTGGCCGAGGCGATCAGCGGATCGGTCGATCTCTTCCTGTCGCCCGATGGCTCGATGCTTTCGCTGACCCTGAACGGCGACGAAACGCGCACCCGCTGGCTCCTGCCGCTCGACGGCGCGACCGACGCATGGATCGAGGTACCGAGCACCGTCCCCGGCGAAGGGCGGGGCACCATCTTCTTCGTGCCGGGCACCGGCTCGTAAGGCTGACACCCTGCGTCACTGTCTAGCGAATTCCGAAGATGCGCACGATCAGTGGGGTGTCGAGCAAGGTGTGCGGGGCGATGGCGTGGTAGGCCCAGGCGTGGACCCAGGCATTGCCGGTGCGCACGGTGAGGGTGGCCTTGACCATGCCCGGACCGAAATAGGTGAAACCGAGGAAGATAATCGAGAGGACCGTGTTTCCCGGCGAGGTCATCACCATCCATGTCTCCGGAAAGTGCATCACGGCGTAGGCCACGCCTCCCAGGATCACCGTCGCCGGGACCGAGTTGGTGAGGGCCAGGAAACGTGGCACGAGCAGGGCCTGGACGAAGATCATCGTCGGCAGCACGGTGCCGATCAGGTAGAGCACGAATGTCAGTGGCGCCCCGAGCGCGACTTGCCGGAATCCGAGCCCGAAAATCGCATCGCTCAGCGCCGCAACCTGGACAATGGATTCGACGGCCAGGACAACGACGATCAGCAGGGCATCGTTGCGCCGATCGTGCGACCGCAGCAATAGGGTATCGCGAGAGACACGACGACCAAGCCAGACCAGGGGCACGGCCACGTAGGCAAGCAGGTTGTATCCCGCCCACACAGTCGCCGCCCGACGGGTGACCAGATCGTGATCGTGACTTCCGAACAGCGTGCCGGAGAGATGGAAGCTGATCGGATCCATCCGAAGCGCCTGGCCAAGGGCGATGCCTCCGAGGAGGGCCAGCGCCCCGTAGGCGACGATGACGGTGGTCTCACGCCGGGCATCGATTCCAGCGGTCGCGTGGGCCACGATTGCCCGGCTCGCGCGATGCCGCGTGATCCACACCACCAGCCCGATCAGGAGCAGCACCTCGAGCATGGCCACGTTGACCGTGACCAACTGCTCCCGGAACGACGTTCCCTCGAGGAGTGGACGATCCAGCGGCAGGCGACCGTCCGCGATCAGCATCACCAGCAGGTTCGCGAGCACCCAGGCAGCGATCACGGCCTGCACGCTCCGACTCCGGAAGATGCGCCACCAACGCGGATTCGTGATGGATTGCGACCCCGCTGGTCGCGTGGCGTCGATTGCCGTGTGTGTTTTCATCGATTTCATCCCAACGTGTGCGCTAAGCCGACGAGTCGTTCAAGGTTTTGTAATACCCTATAACTATAATACTATGCTATTATTGTCGTCTGTCAACCCGCGTCCCGGAGGTCACCTTGGAAAACACCTCAATTCCACGCCGCGATCGGGTGCGGCGCCAGACAATCGGAGATGCGCTGGATATCGCGCTTCGGCAGTTGGTCGAGGGCGGGGCTGGCGCGATCTCGCTGAACGCGATCGCCCGGGAGCTGGGCATGACCGGCCCCGCCCTGTACCGCTATTTCCCCAACCGCGAGGCCCTGCTCACGGAGCTCGTGGTGCGGGCGTATGAGGACCTGGGCGATGCACTGTGGGAGTCAGTCGAGGCGACAACCGGGCAGGACCCTGAACGGCGGCTGCGAAATCAGGCCGCCGCATATCGAACCTGGGCGATTGCGAACCCGCACCGCTTCCTGCTGATATTCGGGACACCCGTTCCCGGCTATCACGCTCCAGTTGAGCAGACACTCCCGGTCGCCCAACGGGTGATGGCGGCCTCGGTCGTGCTGATCGCGGAGGTCGCCCCCGCGAGCTGGCCCGCGCCATCCAGCCCCTGGGAAATCGAACTGGAACGGTGGGCGGTCGCGTCTGGGCTCGATCCGATGCCGGGAGAATTCATTCGCCAGATCTTCACCGGCTGGACGCGACTGCACGGGGTGCTTTCGCTGGAACTGGAAGGGCATTTCGGCATGGGTCTGCCGGATCCCGTCGGGCTCTATGAAGCCGAGGTGGACTTTCTCGTCCGCGAACTCCGGGAGGCGATTGCGCAGTTTGATTGAGATGGATGTCGGCGGTCCGGAGATCGTGCCGATTCCGATCTCTCCCACAACCGTCGTTCTGAGGCGCAGCGCAGCGATAGCCGGTCCGTGTCAGCGGGTGGAGTCACCATAAGGACTTCAGCGGATAGGTGCCGACTTCGGGCTCCAGCGGTCTCGGTGGGTGAGGAGCTTGCCGATGATGAGGATGGTGGTGGCGAGGCAGAGGGCGGCGTGTCGGTGCCGTGCTCGGCGGTCGGTGTTGCGGCGGAGTTGGCCGTAGTTCGACCACCACGTGTTGGTGGTCTCGACGATCCATCGCATGCCGAGCCGTAGTGGCTGCTTCTTCACGCCGGGAACCTTGGTGCCTCGCCGTTGGATGTCGAAGTCGTCGAGGCCGAGGGCGCGAAGCTGCCGTTCGATGACCGGGTAGTCGTAGCTGCGGTCGAGGTGCAGTGTGCGCGAAGACGACGACCTACCAGACGAGTCCATCTAGATGGTTATGGCCGGAAAGCAGGCGAGCGATGCGGTCCTGCGCCGCTTCGCGTATGTCAGGCTGGGGGTGGTGTGCGTATAGCGCGAGCTCCCCCTGCATGTCATAGAAGAGCAACCGCTCGCGCAGATGCTCGCGCTCGAACAGCTCCGGATACGCGCCGTGCAGCCATCCGGGGACCTCTGTGAGTGTGGTCTCGTCGAGCCCTCGTTCGTCGGGTGTGGGTGGGTACTCTCGCGCCTTCGCGCACCAGCGCAGGATGGTATCGAGCTCGACATCCGCTGGCTGAGCCAACGCCTCCGCGAAGTCGATAAGACCGGTGACGCGTCCTTGGTCGACGATCACGTTGGATCCATGGAGATCACCATGGACGAGGACGGGTTCGTCGGCGGCGAACAACGCCAGCCGCTCCTGGATCCAATCGGCGACGTCCGCGAGCAGGCGCGAGTCATGACCGGGCAGTCGCCGGGCAGCCTCGACCTGCTGGAGCGCCGCACTCACTACGGGTGGGTGGAACGCAGCCCGCGGCTTGCCGGCGAGCGCGTCGGCCAGCCAGGGCGGCAGCAGGTCGGCCGGGACAGGAACGCGGTGAAGTGCGCGCAACGCAGAGCCGAGGCTTTCGATCATTGCTTGGCGCGTGTGCGAGTCCGCCGCCGGCCATACCTCGTACAGGGTTCGGCCGGGCAGGCGTTCGGAGACGTACCACGGCCCGTCCGGGCCGTCGCCGTGGGCGAGGTGCCGGGCGTGTGGGACCTCGCTGCCGGCGAGCAGGTTGACGACTGTAGCCTCGTGGCGAAACGAGTCGCGGAACTGTCCGTTGCTCAGTCGTACGACGTATTCGTCGCCGACCCACGCGCGGCTAACCCAGCCGGCCTTTGGAAGAAAGCGCCCGGTTGCTGGCAGACCAGCGGCCGCCAGCGTCCTCAGCAGCGCCGGATCGGTAGCCGGCTCGTCGACGAACGGTGTTGATTGATCGCACAAAATGTCGCACACGTGCCAAGTCTCCCACCACATCGGTTCACTAGACCGTCCTAGTAGTCCGTCTCTTAAATAATTGGGTGATTGGTAGTAGGGTTCAGTGTCATGGAGGTGCCGGCGGGGCTCGGCTATACTGTACGTATGGAGTACGTGTCCAGAGTGCCGCGACCGCCGCTGGACGGCCTGATCGACGACCTTTACTACCTGGAGGGCGTGTCGCCGTACGCCCGGCTGACGCTGCCGCCGATGCCGGCGGCGTTGCTGATCGTCAACCTCGGGGCGCCGTTCCTCATTCGCGCCGGCAGCGACATCGAGACGGCCGCGTACGCCGACGGCTGCGTGATCACCACACCTACCCGCGCGTTTGAGTTCGGTTACCCACTCCAGACCCGGTCCGTCGGTGTCCACTTCAAACCTTGGGGGCTGGCGCCGTTCCTGCCGATGCCCGCGGCCGTGCTGTGTGACCGGCCGGTGACGGTAGAGCAGGTTTGGGGGCGGCCCGCCGTTGCTGAGCTGCGAGACCGGCTGGCCACGGCGGACGGACCGTACGAGATGCTGACGCTGCTCGAGGACGAGCTACTGCGACGACTGAGCGAGCCGGCCGGCCTGGGGCTGGTCCGCCACACGAGCAGCATCATCGCGGCGACCAGCGGGGCGGTCGCTATCGGTGACGTGGGCGTGGCGGCGGGTGTCAGCAGCACTCATTTGGCACAGCGGTTCAAGGAGATCATCGGCGTCACGCCGAAGCGGTTAGCCCGCACCTGGCGCTTCACAGCCGCCGTTTTCTCGATCAACCTCGCCGAACCGATCGACTGGGCCGACCTCGCCGGTAGCGCCGGCTACTTCGACCAGGCCCACTTCGGCCACGAGTTTCGGGAGTTCACCGGGCTCACGCCGACACGATATATCGAAGTCCGGCAGCGGTTCCTGCGCGAGCATCCCGGCCACGCGTTTGACGGCTGGCCGCTACCGGCGGATTGATTTTTTACAAGATCGACAGCTCACGAATCCCTAAACTGAGGGCTTTCCAACGCAGAGGAGGGCGCCCGTGGGCAAGGTAGTCATGTACAGCTCGGTGTCAGTTGACGGCTTCATCGCGGACGAGAACGACCAGCCCGGACCGCTGTTCGACTGGTTGCTCAGCGGTGACGTGCCGTTGGACGAGAGCGGCGTGTTGATGGTGTCGCAGTCGTCCTACGATTACACCCGGCCGTACTGGGACCAGATCGGCGCGACCATCGCGGACGCCACGTCTTCGATTTGACAGACGGCTGGGACGGGACACCTCCGGGCGGGGTCGACCACGCCGTCATCGTGACTCACCGGGGCAGGCCTGAGGGCTGGGACCCCAAGGCGCCGTTCTACTTCGTCGACGGCGTCGAGGCAGCCGTGGCCAAGGCGCAGGAGCTTGCGGGTGACCGCCTGGTCGAGGTCGCCGCCGGCGACGTCGGTGGCCAGGTACTTGCCGCGGGCCTGGTCGACGAGGTACGCATGGACGTCATACCCGTCGTGTTCGGGTCCGGCAAGCGCTTTTTCGGGTCGGTCCAGGTGCACCACCTCCTGGAGGATCCGGAGGTGGTGATTCAGGGTAACCGGGTGCTCCACCTGCGCTACCGGGTGCGCCGTTGACCGATCTGGGCGGGTACACGAAGGAGTCCACTGCGAACGGTGACACATCCGGCTGCGTTTGCGCAGGCCGGAGACGCGATCGCCGTGTGGGCATCACACTGGAACAATGACCCGACACCCTTCGTGTGGACCAGGACCGTCGACGACATCGTCCGCGCTCCGAGCCCCGCTCTGGTCATGTCTGATGCTCAGCGGGAAAGCCTGGCGAAGTCCCAGACGGCAGCTCATCGGGAGGTGACCCGGGCCAAGGCGCTGTTGCTGGCAGCCGATGGTCTTGCCAGCACACCATCTCCACCGGCGGCAGTTAGCGAAGCGCGTTCAGCTCGTCGAGGGCGCGATGGCCGCGCTCGATCACCCCTGGAACGTCATCGTGGCGTCCCTGACGGATGGGGAACTCGAGCATCACGAGGATCTGTGTCGCTGTGAGCACCGCCGCCCCCTCCCAGCCGACCAGGTCGAGGATTCTCGTCCACAGCCGCCTTCGGGCACCGTCCAGCGGATCCTCGAAGGTATACCACTGGAGGGTGGTGAGATCAGTCGCCCGCGTGCCGCTCCCGGCGTTCCCGATATCCACGACCGCCACCACCGTTCCGTCACGGACCAGGACATTGTCGGGCTTGAAATCGGCATGGACCATGTCCCGTGCCGCTCGTGGTGGTGGGACATCGGCACACATGAGCCGCAGGCGCTCGACCAGCGCCGCCACCTCGGAGGAATACCCCGAAAGCCCGGCGACCGCCCTCGACAAACTCGGAGCCAGGTCTTGACCGAAGTCCTGACCGGTGGCGAGCCGCCAGGAGTACGACCAGTGGTCGTGGTGCTCGGGGCATGGATGGCCTGGCCAACCTGGAGTTCGGCGATCTCCATCAGCTGCTCAACGAGGGACGGGGTCAGCTCCTGCACGGGAGCCGCGTCAACGAACTCCACCACACTGCCATACATGCGTGGCTGTGGCCCCCACTCCGAGGCAGGCCGGGGTGGGATAGCCGCGCCCACGCATGTGCTCGACGACTCTTTGGGTTCGCAACACCTCGTCCAGCTGGTTGGGGCGTGCCCGGGGCCATGCTTTGAGCACGGCGTTCGCCCCGCCGTCCAACTGGACGCGTATGGCCCCCACATCGAAGCCTCCGGGTAGACGACCGAGAAGCGTGACCTCTGCCCCGACCACGCTGGCCACGTCGTCCAGGACCTCGGCCGGCAGCTCTTCGGGATGGGTGCCCTGGTTCATGCTGTCCTCACAAATCCAGTGCCTCAACACACTGGCGCCGATGGTGGACCGCCCCGACCTGCTGTCCGCCTGGCTGGGACAGCATCTCCCCGTGGCCGAAGTGCTCCCGTTCGGCGCCATAACCGACAGCCCGTACGACGAGTCCGATCACGTCGTCTTCGAATGGTAAGGCACGATTGACCATCTCGGCCAAAGCGTGGCCCGCCGATGCCTCCGCTACGACTTGATTTCGGTGACTGCGACTGGCCGGTGCTCGGCGAACTCTCGGTCCGCAGCTGCGGCGACCCGCATCGCATCGAGAGCGCCGCGTCCCGGGCTCCGATTGGGCCCGCCATCGCGAACGAGGCGGACGAACGCATCGACCTCGGCCATATATGCCGTTCCGAAGCGATCTGAAAACGCCGGCCAAGGATCGGTCGGACGACCGCCGGCCCCGGGGTCGACCGAGCGCAGTGGCGTGCGCTGGGTCCACCCTGCACAAAAAACCGGGCCAGCCCAACGACCGGTGGATGGTCAACCTCGCCAGCAGTAGCGCCTACTCGCGCGGGTCCTAAGGGCCAACCGCGTCGTCGATTACTGGTGAACGATCAGCGAGGTGTAGCCGCCATCGATTGCGAGGTCGGTACCGGTTATGAATGCCGATTCGTCGGAGGCCAGGAATAGCGCCGCGTAGGCGACATCGAGTGGTGTGCCAATCGCCCCGATCGGGTGCAGCAGGCGATACCCCTCCAGGGTCGCCTCTCGCTGGTCGGCTGGAACCTTCTCCAGCTCCCGGTGAAGCATCGGAGTGTCGATCGTGCCGGGGCACAAGGCGTTGACCCGGATCCTGTCCCCGGCATGATCCGCCGCGAGTGCCCGGGTCACGCCGATCACCCCGTGCTTCGAGGTGGCATAGGCAAGCCGGTTGGGATGTCCGCGCAACCCCTGGACCGAGGCGACGTTGACGATGCTGCCGCCACCGCTCCGCTGCATCACGGGAATCACCTCGCGCGCGAACAGGAAGATCGAGGAGAGATTCACGTCCAGCACCCGCTGCCAGGTGTCATCCGTTGTGGTCAGCGCCGTTCCCTCGGGCATGATCCCCGCGTTGTTGACGAGGATGTCGATCGTCCCGAACCGGTCGAGGGTGCGACGGACGACTCGCCGCACGGCCTCGGCATCGGCGACATCCGCCACGACGTACTCGGCGCTTCCGCCCCGCTCATTGATTGCCCGGGTCGCTTCGCCCAACGCCTCCTCGTTGAGGCTGACCAGCACGACATTCGCGCCGTGGGCCGCGAAAAGGTCGGCGATGCCAAGGCCGATGCCGTGCCCGGCGCCGGTGACGATCGCCGTTTTCCCGGCGATCCTGCTCCCGGTGTGTGCGTTGTCACTCATCGCTTCACTGCCTCCCAGGCCACGATGCCATCCAGGTCGACGCGCCGGGCCTGTCCCTAGGCGACTTCGTGATCGAGATGCGCGAGCAGCGCGAATTGCAGGTCGCGGGCGAACCCGAATGGGCCGAGCACCGGATCGGCCGCATCGATCGCCTCCGCCAGCGTCAGCGGTCCGGACGCCTCCTGCAACAGGCGTTCCGTTACCCGGGTCGCGAGGTCGACGAACTGGTAGCTCGCATCGATGAAGCGGCGGATTTCTTCGCCGCGCATCACCGGATAATGGCAGGTCAGCAGCAAGTCGAGGTCGAGCGCCGCGATCGTCTGGATCGTGGTCCGGTAGCTCTCGACCGAAGTGTACGGGGGCGGGGCCGACCATCCTCCCGCGGTGTCCAGTTGCGACCGCCCGAATATGGCGTCACCGATGATCGCGTATCGGTGCGTCGGGTTGTGGAGGCAGATATGCCCCGGCGTGTGGCCGGGAACGTGATAGACCGTAAGCCAGTCGTCGCCCGTACGCCGGATCCTCTCCCCACCACGCAGGAGCAGATCGACCGGTTCCGGGCGGTCCCATCCAGCTTGCCAGCATCCCGAACACTGCCTCGTCGTAGCGAAGTCCGTAATTCCGGAATCCATCGTAGCGCTCGGCGGTGATCGTGGCCGGATCGCTGACCCAGACGCCCGTCATGGGCATGACAGGCGATCAGGGCATTCGGGAAGAGCGTGCGGGCGGCGCTGTTGCCGCCGATGTGGTCGGCATCGGCGTGGGTGATCACGACCAGCGAGACCTCCTCCGGACGACGCCCGATCGCCTGGATCGCCGGCAGGTAGATATCCTCCGGGGTGTTGGGCAACCCGGTATCGATCAGCATCAGCCGGTCGCCTTCGACGATATACATCGCCATCGGTTTGGTATCGATCGCAAAGCCGATCCGATGCACGCCTGGCGCAACTTCCATCGGGGAAATACTGTCCATATCCACCTTCCGTCAGGCCAGCACCAGATCGCTGACTCGTCGCTGCGCGTCGGCGCGGGTCTCCAGGCCCGGGAGCAGTTCGAGCCCGAGGCCGGGTCCATCGGGCGGCCTGATCGTTCCGTTCTCGATCATGGGAAGATTGGTCACGAGTTCCCGGTACCAGCCGGTATAGAAGGCGCGCACGGTTTCCTGGATCAGGGCATTCGGCAGGTTGATCGAAAGATGCGTGCTGGCCGTGAGCACCACGGGACCGGTGCAATCGTGCGGCGCCACCGGCAGGTTCCAGGTTTCCGCCATCGAGGCGATCTTCTTGGCCTCGGTGAGACCACCGACCCAACTGAGGTCGAGCATGATGATCCGCGCCGCCTGCTTCTCGAGCACCTCCCGGAACGACGAGCGGCCAGAGAGTGTCTCACTGGCCACCGTCGGAATGTGGGTACTCGCCGCAAAGGTCGCCAGCGCATCGATGTTGTCGGCCTTGACCGGATCTTCGATCCACATCGGATCGAAGGGGACCAGGGCACGGGCGATTTTCATGGCCGACGGCAGGTTCCACAGCGAGTGGAGCTCAACCATGATATCGATCCGGTTGCCGACCGCGGCCCGGATCTTGCGGAACGGCTCCAGGGCACGATCGAGATCGATGTCGGAGATATACGTGCCATCGGTGGCCTCGGCGTAGGGGTCGAACGGCCAGATCTTCATGCCGGTGATGCCCTGGTCGAGCAGGCTTTCAGCCAGCTCGTCGGCCCGGTGGATGAACGCGTCGAGATCCTCGTACGGTCCTTCCGGTTCGCCATCGGGCAAGCCCCAGTTGGAGACGGCCTGACTCGCATTGCGCACATAGCGATACCCGGCGCAGGTGTTGTAGATCCGGATCGACTCGCGCGACGGCCCGCCGAGCAACTGGTAGACCGGTTGGCCGGTGACCTTGCCGAAAATGTCCCAGAGGGCGATGTCGACTGCCGAGTTGCCGCGCGTTTCGGCGCCGGAGCTGCGGTAGCCGAGATACCCGTAGAGGGCGCGGGCATGGCGGTCGATGTGCAACGGATTCTTGCCCAGCAGATAGGGGGCAACCGTTTCGTGGATGTAGCCCTCGACCGCCTGCGCCCCGAACCACGTTTCGCCGAGACCGACGATGCCCTCATCGGTGTGAATCCGTACGAAGATGATGTTTGAGAACTCCTGCAAGCGGAGGGTTTCGACGGCGGTAATCTTCATCTATGTTCCCGTATCCGTTAATGGATCGTCGTCCATCTCGCCATTCTGTTTCGACATCAGGCCAGTGCCGGAGAAGGCGCGATCGAGCACATCCTCGAGCGTGACGCTCGGGGCCAGGCGACGGGCCAGCTCCCGCCGCGCGACCGTTTCGACGCTCCGGTCGAGATCGTCGCCGTAGAATCGCTCGGCAACCTTGAGATGCTGGGCCATCGCCGATCGGGCAGCCTGGCCATCCCCGGCGACGATTGCGGCCACGATGTCATGATGCAATCCAAGCGCCTCGTTTCGCACGTCGGGATCGATCAGGCTGCGCAACATGAGCTCGACCATTGGCTGGGCGACGGCCGCGAACATCGATTCCACGACCGGGTTGCGCGCGGCGCGCGTCACTGCGTAGTGGAAGGCCAGGTCGTAGTGAGCCTGGTCCACGACATCGACCGCCCCCTCCAGGTGGTCCAGGGCCTGCTGCATCAGGTCGAGGTCCTCGGGCACTGCCCGCTCGGCGGCCAGCTCGGCGGCAGTGCACTCCAGCATCGACCGTGCTTCCACGAGGTCGCGTGCGGTGACCTGCTTGCGACGGAAGAACATCCCCATCTGGGAGGCCGCATCCGAACTTTGTGCTCCCCGCACGAAGGCGCCGCGCCCGGGATGGATTTCCACCAGGCGGCGTTCGACAAGGGTCCGCAGAGCCTCCCGCACCACGGGGCGGCTGACGCCATAGCGGTCCGCCAACTGACGCTCCGATGGCAGTTTCGATCCCACAGGCTGGCTTCCGGAGACGATCTCGTTTTCGAGATCGCGGGCGAGCTCATCCCGCGTGATGAACCGCGTGCGTTCGATTGGTGGCCCCTGAGCAGACATCACCGTTCACCCATTCTTCAAAACGACAGCGCTGTAAGCCAAATCGTGCGCTTCAGGTGAGCGTAGTGCATCGCCTTCAGTCGTGCGGGCCTCGATCCAGTACCGTGACGATGCGTTCGCCATCAGCAGACCGGTCCAAACCCCTCGTCCCTTCCGCGACAGGGCAATCTCGGAACATCCGGCCCCGTCGATCGGTTGCACCTTGACCGTGACGGCAGTGACATCCGGGCCCTGCACGATCGCCTCGATTGGCACGCCCTAGGGCGAGGCGAGTTCGGGCGGCACCGGCACGAAGACGCGGTTCACTCCCTGGTGTTGGGCGAGATCGGGCAGGGGCAGAACGGAGGGATCGTCGACAACCTGGCGGACGGCATCGAGCCGCTGCCAGATCGCCCGCTGGGCATATTTGAGGCTCAGAGAGGCGAGCACCCCGAGATCGGCTGTCGTCGAGAGTTCGGCGGCGTATGTCTCGATCGCGGCCCGCACGGTGTCGTAGATCACGACCAGGTGTTCGCTGGCCCTGGCGGTTTCCTCGTTGGTCAGCGTGCGGCCTTCCGCACCGGCCACCGCCACAAGGGCATCGACGATTGCCGCCGCGTGTTGCGATGTCACGTAGTGCCGCGCGAATCCGGCCTGCGATGCGTGATAACGAACGCGTTCGGCGGCGGCAGGTTCCAGATCCGAGGCCAGTTCGTGCAGGGAGTCGGTGAATGCCCCGAACGACTCGACCACCTCATCGGGCGTCGTGAGCGGGTTGAAGGCGAAGACGGCTTCGTTGGAATGGCCATGCGCCCAATCGGTCGATCCCACATGGGCATCGTCGATGTACCCCGGCCAGGCGTGCGAGCGGTCGACGGCAGCCAGGCGCGACGCCAGTTCCCCGGATCGCTCCGGGCCCGCGATGCGATCGCTGTACCACTGATAGAAGGTGCCGGTATCGAGGCCCGGTTGCCACAAGGCACGGGCGAAGTACGAGGCAATGTGATCGATCACGCGGGTTCGCCAGTGGATGCCGATCATGCCATCGGCCCCGAAGCGGCTGGCGCGCTCGATGTCGTTGCGGAAGCGCTCGACGTGGTACTGCGGTTCCCAGAGCGTGGCGTCATCCTCGAGCCACGGGATCGGCCAGCGGCTACGGCCTTCGAGCCGTCCGTAGACCTCGTCGGTTTCGGTCGTGCCGAGATTGTGATTCAGTGCGCTGAAGGCGATATCGGGTGAGAGTTCGCCGTGCAACTGGTCGAACAGGCTGTGCACCGCGCCCCAGCCGCTGACGACCAGCCCCACATCGGGAGCCCGCTCGATGAGGTAGTCGCGGGCCGCCTGGAGATAGGAGGCATCGAACGGGAGCGTCTCCGATTCCGCATGCTGGGTCGTCCAGGCGGCATCCTCGTTCTGCCAGAGCCAGATCGCATCGACCTGAGGATAAGTGTCGAGCAGATCGTCGAGCCGGACCTTCAGGATATCGTGGGCCACGACCGACGTGAGATCGAGCGATTCCTTGACCGAGCCATCCCAGCCGCGCAGGCGCTTTTTGGCATTGTCCGGGACCGCATCCAGGATTTCCTGGGGTACGGCAGCCGGCTCGAAGCCGAGGCAAATCCGCAGTCCCCGCTCCTTCGCGTAGTCCAGGGCCTCGCCCAGCATTGCCTTGGCCCGGTCGGCGGCGTCGAGCGGACCGCTCGCCTCGATCGCGACATCGGCGCCAAACACCTCACCGGCAAAGACCTGGTCCGTGCCGTACACGAACTCGGAAGTCCGCATCGGCTGGTAGCCCCAGCGCGCGGTTTGGGTCGTATCGAGATAGCCGTCGTGCCCGATTCCACGCCAGGTGAAGGAGAGGAATGGCTCGGCACCACCGGAGCGGTTCACGGAACCGGTGGAATAGACATGCAGCCCGAGGAAGTTGAGCCCCATCCGCACCATGCGATCGATGTAGAGCTTGTACTCAGGGAGGTTCCAGGCGGTCGGTCCCGAGAGGAAGTCGTACCAGGGGAGGAGACCGCGGGTCGCGAATTGCGGCGCCCGTTGCAGGTCGAGTGCGTCCGGGAGCAGGTTCGCCGTTCCAGCCGGAACAACCTCGCTGCCGAGGAAGAATCCGCAGCCGTAAGCCTCCTCGAGCAGGGCATAGACGCCGTAGACCGCCCCGGCCTCATCGGCGCCCACGATCAGGATCGTGTCCCCCGACCGCCTGAGCGCGAAGCCTTCCGGCTCATCCGTTGTCGATATCCCTCCGCTGGTGAGGAGGCCGTCGCCAATCCCACCGTCACCGGCATGGCCGAGGGCGAACTGCACGCCGCTCCCGGAGAACGTTTCCGACTCGATGATCGGGAGGTACACGCCGGCGGCGGCGGCGAGGTAGCGTTGCAGGTCGGCCGCCGCCCGCCGCACGCGTGGCGACGTTCCTGCCGAAACGACGATCTGGCCGGCATCGGTCACGAGAAGATCCTTTCAATGCACTGCGATACGCAATCGGGCCGCGACGATCAGCCTTTGACGGCCCCGGCAGCAAGCCCCGAGATGAGGTGATGTCGCGTGAAATAGAAAACCACGAGCACCGGCAGGGTGGTGAGCACGGCGCCCGCCATGATCATTCCCCACTCGATGCGATACAGCCCGCTCAGGGTCGCCAGGCCAATCGGCAGGGTGAACATGTCCGGGCTGCGAAGGGCGATCAACGGCCACAGGTAGTCGTTCCATGCGTTGAGGAACGAGAGTAGGGCCAGCACCGCGAGACCGCCCCTGGTCAGCGGCAACACGATCTGGAAGAGAATCCGGAACTCGGTGGCGCCATCGATCCGGGCCGCGTCGAGCAGCTCGTCCGGCACCGCGATCATGACCTGCCGCATCAGGAACACGCCGAACGCGTTCAGGGCGCCGGGTACGATCACCGACCAGTAGGTGTCCAGCCAGCCGATCTTCACCATCAGGTTGAACAACGGGACGACAGTCACCTCGAACGGAATCATCAGGGTCAGCAGGGTCAGGATGAACAGCAGTTTCTTGCCCACGAAGTCGTATTTGGCGAAGCCGAACCCCGCGAGTGCCGCAATCGTGACCGCCAGCACGGTTTGGCCGATCGTGATGATGCAACTGTTGATGAACTGGCGGACGAACGGCACGTAGTCGCCCGAAACCAGGTTGGTGTAATTGTCCTCGGTCCAGACCCGGGGCCAGAAGGTGACTGGCGCCTTGAAGATGTCGTTGTTCAGCTTGAACGAGGCCAATGCAGTCCACACGAATGGCGTGACAGTAGAGATCAGGCATACCGCCAACACTGCATAGAGGGCGATTCGGCCCCACGCCACACGCTCACGCGTGGGTGTTTTCACCTGTTCTGCGGTGCGCACCTGGGTCATTGCCATCAGTTGCCCCTTCCTAATCCTCGCTGAACGCGCGGAAGAACCGCAACTGCACGATTGCCAGCACCGCAATGATCACCACCAGCGAATACCCGATCGCGGAGGCATACCCGAATCGCACCGACTGGAAGGCGGTGAGGTAGAGATAGGTCATCACCGTCAGCGCGGCATCGTTCGGTCCCGGTCCCCGGAACAGGATCTGGGGCTCGGCGAAGAGCCGGAACGAGCCGATGATGGCCACGATCACGACGAACATCGTGACCGGGCGCAACTGCGGCCAGACGACATCCTTGAATGTCTTCCACCTTCCGGCCCCATCGAGGGCGGCTGCCTCCAACAATTCGCGAGGAATGTTGTTGAGGCCGACCAGGAAGTAGAGGCTGTTGATCCCGGCATAGCGCCAGAGCCCGAGGAGGATCAGCGACGGCATCGCCCAGTTCGGGCTGCCCAGCCAGTTGATCGGCTCGAACCCGAGCGGTTTCACGATGTACGCGTTGATCACGCCGTAGTTCATGTCCAGCAGCAGCACGAACATGATCGCGATCACCGCCGCGCTCACCACGTTGGGCATCAGGAAGGCGAACCGAAAGACGCCCCGCAGCTTCAGCCATTCCACATTGAGCGCCAGCGCGATCACCAATGCCACGGGCAGGATGATGAAGATGCTGCCGAGGGCATAGACGAACGTGTTCCGCAAGGCATGCAGGTAACGGTCGTCGGAGAGCAGGTCGCGGTAATTCTGGAACCCGATCCATTGCCGGCCACCGGGACCGAACGGCTCACTGTGGAGACTGGTCCAGAACCCGTTGACCACCGGGTAGCCCCAGAAGATGGCATAGCCAATGAAGAAGGGCGCGATGAAGACATACGGCGCCAGCTTGCGCTGGAGTTTGATCCACGACATGAAAACCATTTCCTTGGGTCGCCATGGGAACGCGTGGCCCACCCTACCGGTGGGCCACGCACGTCCCGCTACGACATGGTGTCCCGGATTTCGTCGGAGAGTTCCTTGAGGCCGTCGGCCGGAGACTTTTCGCCATCGAAAATGGAGCGCGTGTACTTGTCGCGCCGAAGCAGGATGAAATCGGAGCGGTATGGGCTCTGGTACTGGGCTGGTGCCTCGGCGCCGACTTCCGTGAAGAGCCGACCCAGTTCCTGGCCACCGAAGTACTCGTCTGCCGAATAGAGACGCTCATCCTCCCAGGCTGGCTTGAAACACGGCCAGAGCTTGATTTCCAGGTACTTCTGGACCGCGCCTTCTGTGGTGAGCTGGGCGTAGCGCATGAAATCCCACGACGCGTCCTTGTTGTCGCTGGTGCTGATGATCGTCAGGCCGGTGCCGCCGTTGACGCTCGTCCGGGCACTGCCCGCCTCGAATGTCGGAAGGTACTGCGCGGACCACTTGCCAGAGAGGTCGGCGACGTTGTCGCGGAGGAATCCGGCGTACCAGTCGGCCCCGGAGATCGCCGTGTACTTGCCTTCGTTCACTGCGCCGTACCACGACTGGTCGGCTGCTGTGCCCGTGGCCTGGGCTCCGGACGGCGGCTCGGCGGCGACACCGTGCTCATCGCGCAAGGCGAAGAGCCACTCCAGGGTTTCGATCGCTTCCGGCGAATCGGCGGTCACGTTGCCCTCGGCATCGAAGAGATCGAAGCCACGTTGACGAAGAATCTGGTCGTAGAAATCCCAGGACAGGCTGAGCCCTTTTACATCGTCGGTCACCAGTTCCTTGGTGGCGGCGATGAAATCGTCCCAGGTTGCGGCCGGGGCTTCCGGGGTGAGTTCGGGGTAGAGGTCGCTCCGGAAATAGAGCACCACCGGGCACAAGGCGTGTTCGACACCGTAGATCTTGCCATCGATCGTATACAGCGATTGGCGGGTGGCGACCAACTGATCGGTATAGCCGCCCGACTGGAGCTTCTCGGTGAGATCCTCCATCCCGGATTGCAGCTTCATGAAGGCGCCGAAGCGGCCCTGCTCGATATCGGCCATGTCTGGCGCGCCAACACCACCCGACTGAAACGAGACCAGTAGCTTGCTGTGGTGATCCTCGTAGGCGGTCTGCACGACTTCGAGCTCGAAATCGGGATTGACCTGCGCCTTGTAGGCCTCGCCCATCGCCTCGAACCAGCGGGCGTGGGTCTCGACGAAAGTCCAGAGGGTCAGCTTGACCGGTTGGGCCTCGACCTCCGACTGGAAATCGGGAACCTGGATGACGTCATCCTGCCATGCACCCGGCGAACGGCTGGCGCTGTGCGGGGATGCCATGACGGCGGAGTCGGCAAACCGGATGAGGCCGGCTGCGCCGAGCGCACCTGCACTGCCCTGCACGAGGCGGCGGCGGGAGAGGGACGATCGGGAACCAGTAAACCGACGCATCTTGTACTCCTTGTCACGATGTCGACACGACAACGACCGAGGTGGAGGCAGGCACTGTCAAGTACTCTGGCCAAACTGGTAATACCGGTATGCGTACACACTGTAGAACTGCCGCACACCGTTGTCAACACCTGATTCCTGCATCGGCGCTTTTGTGTTTGCAGGCATGTGGATGGAGGAAAGGCAGGTAGGGACTCCGGAACTGGCGGTGCAAAACCGAGTTCATCGGAAAATCGGCGCAGCCGTTAGCGGTCATTCCGCCAGCAGCGTGTAGGATTGCGGACCTTGTATCCGCCCATACCGGTCGACAGCTCGCGAAGCGTTAATTGACGCTCCTATGTCAAGGCTGGTGGCGAAACCGGGAAACAGTGACACCACAACCGGAACACGGCGCGGGCGATCTACCGCTTGAGGCAGCGGAGGGCTTCAGCCTTGGTCTTGCCCTCCGCCCTCCGCCGGGCTAGGGTCCTTCCGGTTCGCCGTCGGGCAGGCCCCAGTTGGAGACGGCCTGGCCCGCGTTCCGGACATAGCGGTACCCGGCGCAGGTGGGCGTAGTGCATCGCCGTCAGTCGTACGGGCCTCGATCCAGTACCGCGTGGATGAGTTCGCCATCAGCAGACTGGTCCAGACCCCACGAATCCATCGCAGTACTTCGGATCGTGAACCATGTCCCCTGGTTCCGCTTGACCTTCCAGGGAAGTGCGCACATTCTACCGATGTCTCACCACGGGTCGACACAAGGTCGGCAGCCCTGCGAGGCGTCGTGGTGTGGCACATGGGGTACGTTGTGGGGTGGCGAGCGACGGGCGGAGCACGCATCGCTCCGCTGCTGCAGCCGTAACAGCGCCTGACGGGCCGACACACAGGTCGGCCGATACGATATGGTGATGTTTTCCGGACCGATGTGCATCACCCGTTATCAGGGATGTGTGCACGCATTCGGTACAATGTCGGGGTCCCATAGTCAGCCCGAATGCACTGTGCGTTCGGGCACGAATAGCGCCAGGCTGATTTGCCTGGTTGTTTTACTCTCCCAGGAGGGAATGTCGTGAGCAATCGCACGATTACCCGGCGAAGGTTCCTGCAGGCAGCCGCCGGCGCCAGCAGCTTCACCGTGTTGTACCTGGCCAACGGCCACAAGATCGTGGCCCAATCGAGCACCCCGGTAGCCACCGCCAGTTACCAGGAAGCCCCAGCCCTGGCTGACCTCGTGGCCGGCGGCAGCCTGCCGCCGGTCAACGAGCGACTCCCACTGGAGCCGCTGGTGGTGGAGCCGACGGCCGCGATCGGCCAGTACGGTGGCACGCTGCGTTCGGCCCTGCTGGGCGGCAGCTACCTCTTCATGCTGCACCGGCTGAGCGGGTACGAGAACCTGGTGCGCTGGTCGTTCGACTGGAACGAGGTGATCCCGAACATCGCGACCGCCTACGAAGTGAACGCCGACAGCACGGTGTACACCTTCTCGCTGCGCGAAGGTATGAAGTGGTCGGACGGCGCACCGTTCACGGCCGACGACGTGGTGTTCTATGCCTCTGACGTGGCGTTCAACCCGGGCACGGGCATCGCGCCGGTGAACCCGGGCAACCCGTTCACTGCCGAGGCCCTGGACGAGACGACCGTAGCAATTACGCTAGAGCGCCCGGATGGCCTGTTCCTGAAGAACATGTGCCAGCATAGCGGCGAGGCGTGGACCATCTACCCCAAGCACTACCTGAGCCAGTTCCACGAGACCTACAACACCACCAATCTCGACGAGCTGATCGCCGAGAACGAGGCCGACGACTGGGGCCACCTGTTCCGGATGAAGGGTGGCGTGATCTCGGGCACGCCATACAACGCGCTGTGGCAGAACCCGGAGCTGCCGCGCCACCACGTTTGGAGCATCGTGCAGCCGTACGGCGAAAGCACGCGGGTGACGATGGAGCGGAATCCGTACTACTTCAAGGTCGATCCCGAGGGCAACCAGCTTCCGTACATCGACGGCCTCGATTTCGAGGAACTCCAGGACGCCGAGGTGCTGTTGCTGAAGACCACGGCCGGCGAGATGGACCTGGTTCACCGCAGCGTCTGCACCGTGGCCAACAAGCCGGTGCTGGCTGAATCGCGCGAGTCGGGCGGCTACAACTTCTTCGAAGCCGTGCCCTCGATCATGAACACCAACATCTACAAGTTCAACATGACCCACAAGGACCCGGTGAAGCGCGAAATCTTTGCCAACAAGGATTTCCGGATCGGCATGTCGCACGCGATCAACCGGCAGGAAGTGATCGACACGGTGTACGTGAGCCAGGGCGAGCCGTGGCAGGCCGGGCCGTTGGCTGACAGCATTTACTTCAACGAAACGCTGGCCAAGCAGTACACCGAGTATGACGTCGACCTCGCCAACGAGTTCCTGGACAAGGTGCTGCCGGAGAAGGATGGCGACGGCTGGCGATTGCGCCCGGATGGCGAACGCCTCACCTTTGTGCTGGAAGTGAACGGCGCCGAGTTCGTGGAAATGCCGGACGCCGCCAACCTGGTCATCAGCTACTGGCGTGAAGTTGGTGTGGACTGCCAGGTGAAGGTGGTTGACCGCGCGCTGTTCGATCAGCACATCAATGCCAACGATGATGATATCCACGTGTGGCCGGGTGGCTCTGGTGCCCAGGATGCGCTGCTGAACCCGTACAACTACATGCCGATGCCGGGTCTCTCCTTCGGTAAGCCCTGGTTGTACTGGTGGCGACCGGTCCCAAATGCGGGTGCCGAGGCCGAAGAACCACCCGAACCGATCAAGCAGCAGTTCGCGCTGTACGACGAGCTGACGGCAACAGCTGATCCGGATGAGCACACACGGTTGCTGGGCGAGATCCTGGCCATTGCCCAGGAAAACTTCTGGGTGATGGGGATCGGGACGCCGGCGATCGTGTACGGCGTGCGCAAGAACAACCTGAAGAACATTCCGGATTCGATGTGGGAAGCGGCCGTGTACCCGTCCCCGGGTCCGGCCAATCCGGCCCAGTACTACTTCGAGGCCGAGTAACCCTTCGCCAATACCGCAACCGGGAGGTCATCGTGCCTCCCGGCTGCGGCCGAGGCCAGGGAACCGGTGCCTCCGGCGAAGCATTCCCCGGACTCCTGATACCTGTCTGGTTGGAGCGTATTCATCATGGTTCGATTCATTTTGTACCGGTTGTTGCTGATGATTCCGACACTGTTCGCGATTTCCATCGTGTCGTTCATCATCATCCAGCTTCCACCGGGTGACTATCTCAATACGCTCGTCTCGCAGATGCAGTCACGCGGCGAAACGGTCGACTCCGAGGCGATTATGGCCCTGGAGCGACAGTACGGCGTGGGCAAGCCGATGTGGGAGCAGTACACGATATGGATGAAGAACATTCTGCTGCATGGTGATTTTGGTGATTCGTTCGAATACAACCGTCCGGTGACCGACATGATCGGCAGCCGCCTCGGGTGGACGATCGCGATCTCGGTCGGCGCGCTGATCGTGACCTGGATCGTGGCGTTCCCGCTGGGCATCTATTCGGCCGTGCGGAAGTACACCGTTGGCGACTATGTCCTGACGTTCTTCAGCTTCCTGGGCCTGGCGATCCCGGAGTTCCTGCTGGCACTCGTGCTGCTCTACGTTTCCAGTGAATACATGGGCCTGAGCGTGGGTGGTCTCTTCTCGCCGGAATACCTCGATGCCCCGTGGAGCCTGGCCAAAGCCGGGGATCTCCTCTCGCACCTCTGGATCCCGGTGATCATCGTGGGTGTGGCCTCGACCGCCGGGCTGGTGCGGACGATGCGGGCCAACCTGCTGGACGAGCTGAACCAGCCGTATGTGACCACCGCCCGGGCCAAGGGTCTGCCCGAGAGCCGGCTAATCGTGAAGTATCCGGTACGGATGGCGCTCAACCCGTTCATCAGCACCATCGGATGGACGCTCCCAGCGATCATCTCGGGCGAGGCGATCGTGGCGATCGTGCTCAACCTGCCCACCCTCGGGCCGCTGCTGCTGCGCTCCCTCCAATCGCAGGATATGTACCTGGCGGGCGGAATCATCCTCATCATCAGTGCCCTCACCGTGCTGGGAACCCTGATCTCCGATGTGCTGCTGGCCATCAGCGATCCCCGGATCCGACACAGCTAGGTTCGCCGGTGCCCGGCCACCGGGATGACACCCATTTGGGAGCAAATCGTTCTATGTCAAGTCAAGCGGAATATCAACAAGTAGACCTGCCCTCAGAGCCACCTCCCCCATTGCCCGATATGCCGGGCGAGGGTACCGAGCCGGAAACGACCGTGTTCGTGGCCTCGCAGTGGCGCCTGATGTGGTGGAAGTTCAAGCGACACAAGCTGGCGATGATCGGCGGCGTGATCGTGATCCTGCTCTACCTGGTGGGGTTGTTCGCCGAGTTCCTTTCCCCGGCCGATCCCAACGAAGTGGCGGCGTCGTACACCTACGCGCCGCCGCAGCGGCTGCATGTGGTGCAGCGCACGGATGACGGGCTCGATTGGGGCCTGTTCGTGTACGGCTTCAAATCGGAGATCGACCAGGAGACGATGGCCCGCACCTTCACGATCGACGATGAGGTGACGATTCCGGTCCGGCTGTTCGCCGAAGGGCCGGAGTACTCGATGCTCGGGCTTATTCACGACCAACCGGCACCTGATCGGTCCGACGGAGCCCGGCCAGCCGATGTACCTGATGGGGGCCGACCGCCTTGGCCAGGACCTGCTGAGCCGGATCATCTTCGGGACCCGGATCTCGATGTCGATCGGCCTGATCGGCGTGCTGATCAGCCTGGTGCTGGGGATCGTGCTCGGCGGCATCTCCGGCTTCTACGGCGGAACCACCGACACGGTCATCCAGCGCATCATCGAGTTCATTCGCTCGCTGCCAACGATTCCGCTCTGGATGGGCCTGGCGGCGGCGCTGCCGCTGACATGGTCGCCCCTGCGGGTGTATTTCGGGATCACGCTCATCCTCTCGGTGATCGGCTGGACCGGCCTCGCCCGGGTGGTGCGTGGCCGCTTCCTCTCGTTGCGGGAGGAAGAGTTCATCACCGCCGCCAAGCTCGATGGCGTGGGCCAGATGCGGATCATCGGCCGCCACATGGTGCCGTCGTTCTCCAGCCACATCATCGCCTCGCTCACGCTGGCGATCCCGGCCACGATCCTGGCCGAAACCTCGCTCAGCTTCCTCGGCATCGGGCTGCGCTCGCCGATCAACAGCTGGGGCGTGCTGATGCAGGAGGCCCAGAACATCCGCGCGATCGCCACCGCACCGTGGCTGCTGCTGCCCGGCCTGTTCGTGATTCTGGCCGTGCTCTCGTTCAACTTCCTTGGCGATGGCCTGCGCGATGCGGCGGATCCCTATGCAAACTAACGGGAGCACCGACATGTCGACCCCAACCCCGGCAGCCGCATCGCCGCTGCTGGAAATTCGCGATCTCAAGACCTGGTTCCATCTCGACGAAGGCACGATCAAGGCCCTGAATGGCGCGACCTTCGACGTGCGGCGCGGCGAAACACTCTGCATCGTGGGCGAAAGCGGCTGCGGCAAGAGCATGACCGCCCGCTCGATCCTGCAGATCGTGCAATCGCCTGGCAAGGTCGAAGGCGGCGAAATGGTCTTCCATCGGCAGGATCGCAAGACCGGCACGACGACCCCGATTGACCTGGCGAAACTGGATCCGAAGGGCAAGGAGATCCGGAGCATCCGCGGCAAGGAGATCTCGATGATCTTCCAGGAGCCGATGACCTCGCTCAGCCCAATCCACACCATCGGCGACCAGATCGCCGAGAACGTGCTGCTCCACACGAAGATGTCCAAGTCCGAGGCCCGGCTGCACACGATCGACATGCTCAAGAAAGTCGGCATCCCGCGGGCCGAAGAGCGCTTCGACGCCTATCCGTTCCAGTTGAGCGGCGGCTTGCGGCAGCGGGCGATGATCGCGATGGCCCTGGCGAACAACCCGTCGCTGCTGATCGCCGACGAGCCGACCACGGCCCTCGATGTCACCACCCAGGCCCAGATCATCGAGCTGATGCAAGGGCTGCAGGACGAGTTCGGGATGGCGATGATCTTCATCACCCACGACCTCGGGGTGGTGGCCGAAATCGCCGACGAGGTGGCCGTGATGTACCTCGGCCAGGTGGTGGAGCGCGGCACGGTGGACGAAATCTTCCACGAGCCGAAGCATCCCGTACACCCGCGCCCTGTTGCGCTCGATCCCGCGCCTCGGCCAGGCCAACCGGGGACCGCTCGACTCGATCCGGGGCATGGTGCCCGATTCGTATCACCGGCCAACCGGCTGCTCGTTCAACACCCGATGCGACCTCGCGATACCGGGTGTCTGCGACAAGGTGCCGCCGCCGACCACGGTGCTGGGCGACCGGCGCGACGTGCGCTGCCTGCTCTACGAACCCGAGTACCGCGACACGCTGCAATCGCAACGCATTCATGCCGTCACCGATCCGGTGGCAATGACCCAGGGAGCCCCCAATGGCCCAGCAGATTGACCCCTCCAGCCGTCCGGCACCGGACGCCGATTCGCCCACGACGCTGGTTGAGGTGAAAAACCTCAAGGTGCATTTCCCGATCGGCAAGGGGATGTTCAAGCGCTCCACGGCCACGGTGAAGGCGGTGGACGGTGTGTCGTTCTCGATTCGCAAGGGCGAAACGCTCGGCCTGGTGGGCGAGAGCGGCTGCGGCAAGACCACCACGGGCCGCTCGATCGTGCGTGCAATCGACCCGACGGCGGGCTCGATTGCGTATGCCCGCGAGGATGGCACGACGGTCGACCTGGCCACAATGGACAATCGCGACCTGAAACCGTACCGCAAGGAAATCCGGATCGTTTTCCAGGACCCGTTCTCATCGCTCAACCCGCGGATGACGGTGATGCAAACCGTGGGCGAGCCGCTGAAGGCTTTCGGGATGAGTTCCGGCAAGGAGCGCGAGAAGCGGATCGCCGAATTGCTGGCCAAGGTGGGGTTGCGCCCGGAGTACATGCGCCGCTATCCCCACGCCTTCTCCGGTGGCGAGCGGCAGCGCATCAGCATCGCCAGGGCGCTGGCGCTCGATCCCCGGCTGGTGGTGCTCGACGAGGCGGTCTCGGCGCTCGACGTATCGGTGCGGGCCCAGATCCTGAACCTGCTCCAGAGCCTGCAGCAGGAGCTGGACCTGACGTACCTCTTCATTTCGCACGACCTGAGCGTGATCGAGCACATCTGCGATCGAGTGGCCGTGATGTACGTGGGACAGATCATCGAACTGGCGCCGACCGCGGACCTGTTCCATCGCCCGCTGCATCCCTATACCGAAACACTGATGTCCGCGGTGCCGGTGCCCGATCCGCGATTGCGAAATCGTCGCCAGCGGATCAAGCCGCAGGGCGAGGTGGCCGACCCGGTCAACCCGCCTTCCGGCTGCTATTTCCACCCACGGTGCCGGTACGCCGAAGAGCGATGCTCGGTGGAGTCGCCACCGCTCCGTGAGGTGCTGCCGGGTCGCTTTGCCGCCTGCCATTTCTCGGAACGGCTACATTTGGTCGGCGTGGATTCGCTTACCCAAAACGGCGAGACGGCGTAGGCATTCCTTGCCGCATTCCTCATTGCGTTTCGCCGATGCTCTATTCCTGAAAGGTTCGTCGATGCCATCGAAGGGGTCTACCCCAGCACAATCGTCGCCGAAGCGACCCACGCTCCAGGATGTCGCCCAGGCCGCGAATGTGTCCGCCGATACGGTTTCCGGGCCTTGCGGGGCAGTTCGAAGGTTACGCAGCGAACCCAGCGCGACTGGAGGCAGCGCAGCGATATCTCTCCGCCGCAGCGGCAATGGTGTAACGTTCGCTGCGGCGAAGAGATTCCTCCACTCGCCTGCGGCTCGCTGCGGAATGACAATTTACGGCTGCGCCGGGTGCCCAGCGGGGAGAACCCACGACTCACTCGTAGTGGCCGGCCTTGTGCCGGCCAATCCCTGCACCGGGTAACACCCTGCGTGCCGTGGCCCCTGGTCCCCGCTTGTGCTCTGATCCCCGATTGCCGGACACCGGCCTCACGCCTGGCTGGAGAGAATCGGCAGGTCCGCGTAGACGATCGCGGCGTTGATCACCTTGGGATTGCCATCCGTGTAGTCGGCCAGGTTCGCGGTCGCCCAGTTGGCAGCGGCGGCCGTCGATTCCTCGGCGGCCCGCTCGGTGTCATAGATGCTGACGGACGTGAATCCGCCTTCGGACGTGAAAAAGAGATACCCCTGGAAACCTGGCAGCCCCTGGACGATCGGAAGGAAGCCAGTGATCGCACGCTGCACGAATTCGATCGGATTGGTGTCCGGCAAGCTCCTGTAAATGCGCACCGCCACGTAGCCGGTGGCGGATGCCGCCTCATCCACGACCGGGGTCGCCTCGGGAGTGGCCGAATTCGATGGCGCCGCAGCAGCGATGTACACGTCGCCCTCGGCCGTAGTTGGCGTTTCGACGGCGAATTTGGAATCGAGACCGCCCACGAACGCCTGGGCCGTCGCGTTGAAGGCGTCGATCTGGGCCGCCTCCTCGAAGGCCACGATCGACAGGCTTTGCCGCTCGTCTTCGATGACGTCGCCAAGCAGGTATCCGGCGTAGCCAGGCAGCTCCAGGACCTGCGGCACGAAATCAGTGGTCACGATCTCGTTGATTTCCGGACGGAATGCGGCATCCGCGAGCTGGCGAAGGCGCAGGCTGGCGTAGCCCAGTGGCTGGACATCCACGATCGGGGTCGCCTCCCCGGTTTCCGGCGTTGCATCCTGTGCCGCAACAGCGGCGAACCGTCCGACGGCGAATCCACCAGCCAATGCCAGCGATACCTTGCGACGCGAGATGGTGCTCATCGTGCATTCCTCTCGAACTCAAGCGATGATCGAGACAACAGGTCGTCTCCGTCCATTGTGCGGGCTGCCGGTGAGACCGCAAGGTACGCGAGGGCTAATCACGCTGGCGAAACCAGCCTTCTACGAGAATCGGATCCCCAGCTTGATCGATTCCGCCGGGCGCTCGTCGATCATCCGGTAGGCGTCCGCGCTTTCCTCGAAGGGAACGATCGGGAAGATGATCCCCTCGGTCCTGATCCTGCCACTCGCCAGCCAGTCGAGCCCAAGCCGGACCATCCGGTCGAGCGTCCAGCCGGGAGCATCGCGCATCGGCAGGCTTTCGGCCCGCACCGAGATCAGGTTCAGCCGGTTGATGTGGAACTCCTCGCCGAGCAGCAGCCCGGTCGCCTCCCTTCCATAGAAGGAAACGACGCAGACCGTGCCCCCGAAACGAGTCGATCGGATCGCCTGGTGCAGGGCCTGGGTGCTGCCCGAGGTTTCGATCGCCACATCGACCCCGAGCTGACCCGCCTGGGTGTCCTGCTCGCGGTAGCCACCGACGAGGCGCGTGGCCGGACGCGGCGCATCTTCCGGCTCCCCGGTCAGCCTGCGCACCGCCAACCCGGCATCGCCACCATTGGCGGTCGGATCGAGCGCGATGTCGGCCCCCAGCGTGAGCGCAAGTTCCCGCCGGTTGGCGAGCGGATCGAGGGCGATCACCGTGTGGGCCCCGGCCAGTTTCGCCAGCTGGAGCGCGATCAGCCCGATCGCCCCCAGTCCAAACACCGCCACGGTGTCGCCCAGCTTGATCCCGGCATCGCGAATCGCCAGCGCCATCACGACCGGATCGAGGCAGAGCGCCGCCTCGGCGGAGAGCCCCTCGGGCAAAAGATCGGCCTCGGCCTGATCGACGGTGTGCGTTTCGCGAATCGGGAAATGCCCGAACACACGATCCCCGGCCTGGAACTGGGTAACGCCAGACCCGATCTCCGAGACGACTCCAACCGCCATGTTCCCGAGCCGCCGGGGGAAACCCGCCAGCGCATCCCCGGCAGGTTTCGGGATCACCGCGCCCCAGGCCGGATCGTAGGGACGGCTGGCGACCGGGTCGTTGCGGTAGCCAACGAGTTCGGTACCGTGTTTGGGAGAGGCAAGCTCGGTTTTGATCCGGATCTGGGCCGGCTCCAGCGGCGATTCTTCGTAGTTGCGGAGTTCGGGTGTGCGGGGCGCAACGGCAATCAGTTCTCGAGGCATGAAACGAACATCTCCTCACGACGATCCGGGGAATGACAGTCCCGGCAGTATCCCCGTGACGCCGCCAATTGGACAGGGGCCAGCCCACACCTCGTCATGTTTCGCTTCGCTCAACATCCCCGTGCGCAGCGTAGCGAGAGCACTCGACGACGAAGTCGGCGGCGGTGGTGGCGACACGAGCGTCCACGAACATGGACCGGCTATCGCTCCGCTGCCGCTTCGCATCAGAATGACGGTTGTGGGGTGAGGTCAATCAGCCATAGACGCAGTACTAGGCGCCAACGAATTCCCGTGATCTGAGCCAGTACCAACCGCGCCTGAAATTAGTCCCCGACATCTACCCGTTTTCGCGAATGTAGTGGTACCGTGCACCGGAAACGCGCACATTCCGGGAAACCTGACGGAGGAACCCATGCTCGGCATCCTGCTCACCACATTCGATTGCGAGGACGCGCTCGCCCTCTCCGATTTCTGGGCCGGGGCGCTCGGGTACGAACATCGCGTGCGACGCGAGGACTGGGTGATCCTCGTCGATCCGGAGGGCAAGGGCGTCGGGCTCGGGTTTGGGCCGGTACCCGAGAAGAAGGTCGTCAAGAACCGCGTCCACCTCGACATCCTCGTCACCGGGGAATCGCTGGAAGCCGCCCGGCAACGCCTGGAAAGCCTCGGCGCGACCACCCAGCGCTTCGTCGACAACGGTGGCGGCAACCACCACTACATCATGCAGGACATCGAGCAAAACGAATTCTGCCTCGTGCCCGGCGAAGGCAGCGAGGAGGTGGATTCGTAACGGGGAATGCACATATTGCAGGGGAAGCTGCTGGTTCACGTCTCGTCGATTTGGCCCATGGCAAGGAGAGGGTAATCAATTCATGCACGTTCAACGGATCACCTGGCTGTCCACAGTTGGAGGCCCGGGCTCATGAAAATTGGATTCGCATCGCTCATCGGCGTTGAGCCAATGCCATTTGCCGATTTGGTCTCCGAGGCGAGCACGCGCGGCCTGGCGGCACTCGAAGTCAACGTCGGGCCAAACTTCCCGCATATCGATGGAGCATCGTTCCCCGGTCACCTCGACCTCGCCGCGATCGTCGAACACGGTCCCGGACCGGTCGAGGAGATGCTGGGCGACAGCGGGATAACAATTGCCTCCCTCGCGCCGATGATCAACCTGCTCACCGCCGACCCGGCCAAGCGGGCGGAACGCATTGCCTACCTCCGCCTGACCATCGATGCCTGCGTCACGCTGGGCGTCAAAACCGTCGTCACCTTCACCGGATCGGCCTATGGCATGCACTTCTGGGGCATGCCCGGCGTCGGCGACAATCACTCCTCGAATCGGGTTGCCGACAACCTCCAGCACTTTCGCGATGTCTACGGCCCGCTGGCGAGCTACGCCGAGGAGCGCGGGATCCGGATCGCGTTCGAAACGGCCGGCCGGGGCGGACCCGAGGGCAACCTGGCGCACAGCCCGGAACTCTGGGATCGCATGTTCGAGGCGGTTCCCTCGAACGCGCTTGGGCTCAGCTTCGACCCGTCCCACCTGGTCTGGTTGCACATTCCGCATATTCCCGACCTGATCCGTGCCTACGGATCGCGTATCTACCATGTTGACGGCAAGGACATCGAAATATTGCCGGCGCGGCTTGCGCGCCAGGGCATCCTCGGCAGCGGCTGGTGGCGCTATCGGCTGCCAGGTTTGGGCGAGCTCGACTGGCGGGCGATTTTCTCCGCGCTCCGCGACATTGGCTACGACGACATCATCGCCATCGAGAACGAAGATCCGCTCTGCCCCGGGCTGAATGGCGTTGCGTGGTCGGCAGGCTACCTGCGCGACCAACTCCTGCCGGTCACGCCCTCGAAACCGGTTGTTGCTCCGAATCTCGAATTGACAAGGAAGAAGGGTATGGCATGACACGCACCGTTCGAACTGGCCTCATTGGTTGCGGCAAAATTGCGGAGATCCACGCGCAGGCGCTCCACGACATCCCGGAAGCGGAATTCGTCGCCTGTTGCGACACCGACGAGGGTCGTGCCAAAGCCCTTGCCGCCAAGCACGGTGTCCCGAAGATCTACACCGATGTGCACGAGATGCTGGGCAGCGGCGATATCGAAGCCGTCCTCGTCTGCGCCCCCCATCCCGTGCACGCAACGCTCGTCGTCGCCGCGGCCGAAGCCGGCGTGCACGTCCTGTGCGAGAAGCCGATCTCGATCAGTCTCGCCGATGCGGACCGGATGATCGCCGCCGCCGACCAGGCCGGGGTGAAGTTTGGCGTCATCTTCCAGCGCCGCTTCTGGCCCGCCGCCCGCCGCATCCGGGAGGCTATCGATGACGGCCGCCTCGGCCAGCTTACCTTCGGCGAGTGCTCGGTCCGGATCGGGCGCTCGCGCGAGTACTTCGCCTCCGATCCCTGGCGCGGCACATGGGCGAACGAGGGGGGTGGCGTTCTCATGAACCAGGCGGTCCACGCGATCGACCAGTTCCAGTGGTTCATGGGCCGGGCAGTCGAGGTTGTTGGACGGTACGCGACCCTGCGCCACGGTTCGTACATCGATGTCGAGGACACTGCGGTTGCCACGGTCGTTTTCGAGAATGGCGCACTCGGCGTGATCCAGGCAGCCTCGACCTTCGATACCAACCTCGGTTTTCGGGTCGCGGTCCATGGCGATTCGGGCGCGGCCGTCAGCGTCTGGGAATACCCCGAGGGCCGGCAAGGGATCAACGACGTTTGGGATATCCCGGAAGAAACGGGCTTGCGGGCTGTGTGGGAGCGTGATGAACAGGGACGCCCGGGCTTCCCCGAGTTCCACGTCCTGCAAATCCAGGACTTCCTCCAGGCAGTCCGTGACGACCGGGCGCCAGCGGTCACGGGGGCAGATGCGCGGCGCTCGCTGGAGATCATCCTGGCCATTTACGAGTCATCGCGAACGGGGCTGCCGGTGTCGTTGCCGATGGTCGAAAGCCAAACCCTTGTCGAAGGGCCAAGCACACGATGAGCCAAAGTGGTTTCACCCGGATCACCGCCAATCCCGATGAACGGACCATCAATGTGGGTCTCCTCGGGTATGGGTTCATGGCCAAGGCCCACAGCAATGCCTACAAGACGATGCCCTACATCTTCTGGCCCCCGCCGGCCCGGCCACACCTTCGGGCCATCGCCGGCCGGACCGAGGAGCGCGTGGCGGACGCCGCCCGTCGCTACGGGTACGACGGCTACTACACCAGCTGGGAGGAATTGGTCGAAGATCCGGAGATCGAGGTCTTCGACAATTGCTCGTCCCATCACATGCATGTCGAGCCGTCGATCGCGGCGCTCAGGAACGGCAAGCATGTCGTCTGCGAGAAGCCGATGGCGCTCGCCGCCGGCGATGCGCTGGCGGATGCTGCAAGCGGCGCGGAGTTCCGGCAAGCAGCACATGTGCGGGTTCAATTACCGGTTCATCCCGGCGATCCGCCTCGCCAGGGATCTGATCGATCGCGGAGTTCTGGGAGAGATCTACCACTTCCGGATCCAGTACCTCCAGCAGAGCTTGCACGATCCCGACCGCCCGCTCATCGAAGGTCCCGGACCCCGCCTCGGCAACGGCAGGGTCCCAAGCCATTCTCGGCAGTCATGCTGTCGACATGGCTCGCTTCCTGGTCGGCGAGTTCGGCACGATCAGCGCCTTGACTCCGCGCTTCCGGGACCGCCGCCCCGGTCCGGATAATCAGGTGATCGACATTGCGTGGGACGATGCATCGATCTCCCTGGTCGAGTTCGCTGGCGGGGCCGTCGGCACGGTCGAGGCGACGCGGCTGGCCACCGGACGGGCGAACGCGCTCCGCTGGGAGATCAACGGCTCGAAGGGAACGATCGCCTTCGACCTCGAGCGTCTGAACGAACTCCAGGTCTACCTGTCCGATACCGCGGTATCAGACGTCGTGGGGTTCCAGAATGTGTTCGTGACCGCTCCCGGTCACCCCTATTCCAAAGTCTGGTGGCCCAACGGGCACATCCTCGGCTGGGAACATGCGCACATCAACGAACTTCATCATTTCATTGAGGCGATCGCCACTGGCACGCCGGTTGGGCCGTTTGGGGCCACCTTCGAGGACGGGTATCGCGCGGCGGTGATCGCCGAGGCGATTGCGGAGTCGGCGCGGTCCGGTCAGCGGATCGATATTGCGTTCGAGGACTGACCGATACGCTCATCGGAACAGGAAGGAGTCCGGATGGAGAAGGTAAAGCTGGCGATCGTCGGTTGCGGAGGGATGGGGCGCCGGCACCTGGCCGGTATTGCAGAACTCGCGAAGACCGATCACAACAATGTGCTGCTGGCAGCAGTCTGCGACCTCGATGCCCGCAAGGCCGAGGCGCTGGCGGACGAAGCCGATGGCCTGCTCGGCACGCGGCCCCAGGTGTTCACCGATGCGGCGCGGATGGCGGCTGAGGTCGAAGGACTCGAAGCCGCCGATTGCACCGTCGATACCGGCGTTCACCATCGGGTTGCCACCGCCCTGCTCGATCTCGGGCTGCACACGATGTGCGAAAAGCCGCTGGCCCTGACCATCCGTGGCTGTGACCTCGTGATGGAGGCCGCTGAGCGGAGCGGCAAGGTGTTCTCCGTGGCCGAGAACTTCCGGCGTGACCCGATCAATCGCCTGGTCCGCGCGCTGCTCGACGACGGCGCGATTGGCGACCGGCAGTTCATCATGGAGACGACCGTCGCTGGCCGAAACAGCCTGTTCATCACGCCCTGGCGCCACATGAAACTCTCCGGAGCACTGACGCTCGACGCCGGCGTGCACAACGCCGACATCCTCCAGTACTACTTCGGCGACCCGGCCTCCGCCTACGGGCAGACCCGCCTGTTCGAAAAGACCCGGGTCAAGGACAACGCTGCTGGCCCGGGTGGATTCTGGGAAGCCTGGGCGGATGACGTTCCGGAGACGATCAACCCGACAGGCGAGGACGCGATGTTCGGGACGGTCAATTTCGCGAACGGCGCTATCGGTCAATGGGTATTTCACTACGCGGGCCATGGCATGCCGTTCAATCACCGCATGGTGTTCGGAACGCAAGGATCGATTGCGGCGCCGGGTGACCGCAACGGGCGCCCGATTCGTCTCGTACTCGACGATGGCACCGACCTGAGTGACGAGCGCGTGCTGGAATACGCCCCGAGCTATCGACTTTCGCCGGTCGCGGCGGAGCTGTTCGGTGGGGATCGAGTCTGGACGTACGATTTCGACTTCGTCACCACCGATCGCAAGATCGTTGCCCTCGAATATTACGAATTTGCGGAATGCATCCGTTCCGGCGCCCGGCCCGAGGTCGATGGCGCGGTCGCGAAACGTGCCGTTGCCCTTGTCTACGCCCTCTTCGAGTCGGGCGTGGCGGGACGACCAGTGACGATCGACGAGGTCGAATCCGGCGCGGTCGACGCCTACCAGCGAGAAATCGACGAGCACCTCGGGCTGCTTGCGAAGGAGGTAGCGTAGGCTGCCGGTGTCCTGTCCGCACGCATATGGCGCTGCTGAGTCGCTGCGATTGATTGTCATTCCGTCAGGGACGGTTCCACTCCGGGACGGGGAGGGGTCAGGGGTGGGGAATCAGCGACCAGAGGAATCTCTTCGCCGCAGCGAACATACAGGTCCATAAAAGCGACCGCTAGCGTGGACCGGCTATCGCTTCGCTGCGCCGGGGCATTCTTCCCCACTTCGTTGATGCATGGCAAGCACATCCTCAAGACGCGCGGTGAGATACGGATGGAGGAAGCACATGAAAATCGTCAAAATCACTCCATACCTGGTGGATCGTTGCCTGCTGGTTCAGGTCCATACCGACCAGGGAATCATTGGCACCGGCGAGGCCGGATTGTGGGCGCACCACCGGATCGTGTATGAAGCCATCAACGACCTCGCCGAGTACTTCGTCGGTCAGGATCCGACCCGTATCGATCACCACTACCAGGCGGTCACCCGCAACGCGCACTTCACCGGCCCGGTACTTAGCGCCGCGTTGAGCAGTATCGACATCGCCTTGTGGGACATTCTCGGCAAGTCGGTCAACAAGCCCGTGCATCAATTGCTTGGAGGCAAATGCCGGGAACGGGTCCGCGTCTTCGCCAGCATCTCCGGAGATACGGTCGAGGAGCATGTCGAATGTGCTCGCCTGGCCGTCGATCAGGGCTACTACCTCCCTGAGGGCGATGCCGTTTCTCCCGGGCTGGGAAGCGCAAACGCCGACGCACTACATTGGAGCCGCATCGGAGATCGTTCATGCGATCCGAGAGGAGGTCGGATATGACGTCGACCTCGGGGTGGAGCTGCACCGGAATTTCGGACCGGATGAGTCAGTGATCCTCGCCCGCGAAATTGCGCCGCTCCGGATCCTCTACTACGAGGACCCGGTCGCGCCCGAAAGCCTCTCCGCCCTGAAATACGTCGCGGATCGAGTTGATATTCCGATCGCCGCCGGGGAACGCTGCTACAGCCTCTTCCAGTTCAAGGACCTGCTGGACACCGTGCCGGTGGCGATGATCCGGCCCGACCTCTCGCTGGCGGGAGGTTTCACGCAGTGCCGGAAAATCGCCGCGCTTGCCGAAGCCTCGTTCGTGAACGTCTTTCCACACCTAATGGGCAGCGCAGTCAACCTCGCCGCATTCGTCCAGTTCGGCGCGGCGATCCCCAACTACGCGCTGATGGAAGGCCAGGCCACCGTGCTCAACGACATTGTCGACATCCCGCTGACGGTCGAGAACGGCTATGTAGACCGTTCCCGATCGACCGGGCATCGGCATCGAGCTCCGGGAGGAGGTGCTTGCAAATTATCCCTACCGCCCCCACTTCTCGCTCTCCGCCCTCCGGGCCGACGGCTCCGTCGCCCACTGAGGGCGAAGAGCATCGTGATGGCGGTGCGCTCGCGGAAATGCCTGGAAAGGAGACCGCCATGATCATCTGCGTGGAGGAGGCGCCGATAGAGGAAAAATCGATCATCCGCAACTTGCTTCAGTTGTACATCCACGACTTCAGCGAGTTCGAAGGATTCGATCTCAACCAGCATGGGTTGTACGGGTATCGGTATCTCGACCACTACTGGACCGATCCTGATCGTTTTCCATTCATCGTGCGGGTCAATAACGAACTTGCAGGGTTCGCGCTGGTCTCGAAGTTCGATCGAGGTGAGTACAGGGAGACGAGGTTCTCCGAATTCTTCATCGTGCGGAAGTACCGGCGCCGCGGAGTTGGGCAGGACGTTGCCCGCCAGGTGTTCGCGCGCTTTCCCGGGCCCTGGGTGTTGACGGAGCGCGCCTCCAACGTCGGTGCCCAGCAGTTTTGGCGCGAAATCCTGGGGCGACTGGTGAAAGGCGAGTTCACTGAGTACGTGGAGACAGGAATCCGGCCGGGTCGTTCAGGAGTTCGTCGTCAAGCCGCCATCTGCGCGGTCGAGCGAATGACTGCGTCGGAGGGTGGCTACGTCGCTTCGCACATCATGCGATTACGGACGATGCATTTGACGGAGGCGAACCACCTGCGCCCATGCCATACCCGGATCGTACTCGCGAATTGAGTCAGGAGGTGAAATGGTGGCGCTGGATGCATTGTCCGTTGAGGAACGCAGGGCGAAGAGTGCACTGATCCTCGTGGTACCCGAGGTGGTGAGTCTCATTGATGGCTTCCGAAGGCAGTACACGGCGGATGGCGCCAGCGTGCCGCCCCACTTCACGCTCATGTTCCCGTTTCTGGCCCCGGCCGAGGTTACACCATGTGTGCTGGAGCGGATCGGTGATGTGACTGCCGCTGTTCCGGGCTTCGACTTCACGGTTTCACGGGTGGATCGCTTTACGTCTAGCGTGATGTTCCTGGCTCCCGATCAGCCGGGCCCGTTCATCGATCTCATCGAGCGCTTCCGGAAGGCGTTCCCCGAGGCATCTCCCTACTGGGACAAGCTCGACCAGATCGTTCCACATATCACGATTGCAGACGAGGCACTGGTCGACTCGGCTGAGCGCCTGGACGCCATCGGGCGTACGGTGTCGGCGCACTTGCCGATACGATGTGCGGCGCGCGATGTCGTGCTCCTGCAGCGAGTTCGGCCGTCTCCAGCGCCGTGGGATGCGCAAGGGAGGTTCCCCCTCGCGCCCATTCCAGCTATTGGAGGAACCGGCTCATAGCGCCCCATGCCACCGGACGCACCCCGAGCGATTGGCGACGCTGCGGAAACTGGCGGTGACGGGCAACTCCGAACCTGTTTCGACACTTCGAGTCGGCGCGGACAAGCCGGAGTCATTGCTTAAGGCGATAGAGCAGGCAAAACATGGCAGAGCCGCAACCGGGATTGCTGGAAATCCGTCAATCCCGCAAGTGAAGTACTTGAAGTGACCAGACGGATTTCGGATGATCAGCGTGTGACCCGCTGGCGCCGCCGAACCCCTTAGTCATGGGGGCGATCACGGAGGATCGCCCGGGGCAGTGGGAGTGCGGGGCTCGGGTCACCACGGTCCAGCGGGGCAGGTTGCCCCCTACGCACGGTCGCACTTGCCCAGTGGGTATCCGAATTCCGTATTACACACCGAATTCCGCGCCAGCCGGTTGACGGCGGCGTCGAGGGCGGAGGCGGGTTAGTCATGACGATCGCGCGAGGAGAACCAATTGCCTGAACAGGCCATCACGCTCCACACCGGCATGCCGGTGTCACAGTCCCTGATCACGAACGTCAGTAACTGGGTTCAGCACGAGCTCACCCCAGGGTGGCTGGATTCGCTGCCGGAAACCGTGAACCATCTTTGCACGAAATGGGGCATTGAGCTCGATCCCATCATTCCTGACACCTATATCACGCTGGTACTGCTCGGGCACTCGGCGGAACTCGGTCCGGTGGTCATCAAGTCGTCACCACTGGCGGACGAGTTCCGCGCGGAGGCAACCGCACTAGGTCTGGCGGCAGGTGAAAACGTCTCGCGGCTGTACGATGTCGATTTCGAGCGCAATGCCATGGTTGTTGAACGAATCGTGCCGGGAACGCCGCTTCGGTATGTGGACATGTCCGACGAGGATGCCACCCGGCTGGCAGCGGAAACGGTGCGCACCTTCTGGCGCCCAGTGTCTGATCCGGCAGGGCTTCACCCACTGCGCAACTGGATGCGTGCTCTCTTCGACTGGACGCCGCGTCCCGAGTTGATCGACTCCGATTTGGTCGAGCAGGCGCAGGAGGTTGGGGCATCGCTGCTGGGCAGATCATCACGAACCTGTCTGTTGCACGGCGATTTTCAGCATCACAATCTGCTGCAACGCGCGTCCGGCGAATGGGTGATTATCGATCCCAAAGGGCTATACGGTGACCCGGGATTCGATATTGCAGCCTGGATGTACAATCCCCCAGGTGTGTCAGAGCGACAGAACTACCTTGAGCTGGCGACTCGGCGGATAGCCATCTGTGCTGCTGCCTGGGGAATGCCGGAAGCCGAGTTGGCTGCCTGGGCATTTGTCGGTGCGACCCTCAATGCGTGCTGGTCCACGAGCGATGCGGCACCGGAGGGATTACTCCAACACTGTATTCACATCGCGCAACAGCTGAGGACGCTCCAGAGCCAGTGAATGATGCCACTGTTCTCGGCACTGATAGGTAAATGGTGATGCTTCCTGATTAACCAGTAGCAACTCAGCCCCACGGAATTTGAACAGCTCCTTGTGCTGGTCGAGATCTTCAGGATAAATGTCAAACGTGATGTGTGCAGAGCAAGCCTCATCGGCATGGACCTTGATAGCGCACCCGGTCGTGGGAATGGCTGCTCGAAGAGCCAGAGGTTCGGTCTTGGTCATCGCCCTCCCGTCACCGCCGGCGAGAACTACAACCTCGGCTCGGCCTGGTTGTTGGTGGTACCCAGTTCCGCGGCCGTCAACTTGCCGTAGTCGTGGAACATGGTGTCGATACTGATCTTGTTGGGCAGCACTACGGGCTCATGAAATGGGGTATGACCGAATACCACCCGCTTGCCATTGAAGTCCCAATCCGACTTGATAAACGCCGCTCGGATCCACAGCATGTCCTCCTCAGTCTGGCCATCGAGCTACTTCACGTATCGAATTCAGGAACACCGGAGAACCATCAATCGGCATATGGTGGAATCAACGCAGCTCGAGGGCGTCGTAGGCGACCTGTGCTTCCGAGGACCAGGTTTCCGGGAAGAGCACCACGATCCGGCCCAGCTCCGCTGCTGGCGCAAGCCGGACATGCAGGTGACCGCTGGCATCATCAGCCCTCCCACTGGTCGCCAGCTCGATCCCGATCCGATTCTCAACCGCCTGCAGCCATGCGTGCTCCTGCGGCCGGGGCCGCCGCTGCTGGACGCGATCGATCCGGCGCTGGATACTGCCCTGGATGACATCCAGGGCACCTCCACGATCCGCAGGACACGTCCCCATCCCCTTTGTCATTCCGGTCATCAGCGGCCAGATGACCGCTACAATCCCTTTACTGACTCTTCGCCCACAGAACAGGAGCATCCCTTGGCAGCCATCCGCGTCGGAATCCAAATTACCCAACAGCACGCCACCTATCAGCAGATTCGCAAAGCCTGGCAGGCGGTGGACGCCAGCGGCGCTGACACCCTCTTCAACTGGGACCACTTTTTCCCGCTATCGGGCGATCCCAACGGTGCCCATCTTGACAACTGGACCGCACTCGGGGCAATGGCGGACGTCACGGAACGCGTACAGATCGGCTGCCTGGTGGCAGCCATCGGCTATCGCAATCCCAACTTGCTGGCAGACATGGCCAGGACGCTTGACCACATCTCCGACGGCCGCTTCATCCTTGGCCTGGGCAGCGGGTGGAACCAGCGAGACTACGAGGAATACGGCTACGAGTTCGGGACGGCGGCCTCGCGGCTCCGCGACCTGGATCGCGAGATGCCGGTGATCGTGAATCGTCTCGCCAAACTGAATCCGGGTCCGGTTCACGGCACCCTCCCGATCCTGATTGGTGGTGGCGGCGAAAAGGTCACCCTCCGGATCGTTGCGCAGTACGCCACGATCTGGAACGGACAAGGAGAGCCAGATATGGTCGGGCGAAAGAACCGGATCCTCGACGAGTGGTGCACCAAGGTGGGACGCGATCCACAGGAGATCGAGCGCTCAGCGCAAATCTCTGGTCCGCAGCTCGACCGGCTCGACGAGTACCTGGCCGAAGGGATCACCCATTTCATTTGCGATGCGACCGGACCGGACTACGATCTCGCGCCGCTCCGCAAGCTCATTGCCTGGCGGGATGCGCAAGGATCCTGAATGATCCAGACGAGGCGTCTGGTGCTTTTCACTCAAGTCCCGTCACTCATCGGAAGCACGATCGACTATGCCAGCCCGGATGCAGCTTGATCGTCAGTCTGAGAGACGCGCCACAATCGCCCACCACGAACAGAATCAGCGACAATGGCCCGGAACATCCACCGGGCCATTGTCATGGCGAGAATTTGGTGGAATCAAAGTACGTCTTTAGGTCGTAGATCTTCCGCAGCATCACGCGAAAGAGTTGAAGGTGGACGAACATCGTTTCACGGTCAAATACAGCACCGGATGGATGCCCAGCATCATTTCTGTAGATGCGCAGCAACTCGGTGATGCTTGAAAGATGAATGCCAAGCCCTTCGGACAACTCTTTGGGAAGGTAAGGTTTCTTCGCCTCTATTCGCTTTCGAAATT
Source organism: uncultured Chloroflexia bacterium (assembly GCA_963763125.1). Classification (GTDB taxonomy): domain Bacteria; phylum Chloroflexota; class Chloroflexia; order Thermomicrobiales; family UBA6265; genus JACCYX01. The sequence continues at coordinate 1,426,844 of CAVXMV010000005.1, read as the reverse complement.
CCTCAAACGACTGACTACAATTTGCGCCTCTCCTGGCAACAATGTCGAGGAATTTCGCCCCTCGGTTCCGCCAAGCCATGCGCCAAACGACTGTGAAAGATCAATGAACGCTGCTTCTGAGGCACAACCGGTCATCACCGCACAGGCGAGGTAGCACCGACTGGCGTACGAGGTGATTGCTTCGGTCATGTACTGGATCACTTCCGGATTGGCTTCTGGTACTCCCGTCCGAAGTCTAGACATGTACTCTCCGCTATCATCAGGAGTGGAGTCCACATCTCCAATCGCCCTCCGCCCATTCTCGGTCAGTTGATATCTCCACTCCCGAGATTTATCGGATTGAGTGTGGACAAAGACCAGGCCTTGAATAATCAGGGACCAGACACCCTCAAACATTTCATCTGGCGTCAGGTTTGGCTGGACGCCAGACATTTGCTGGATTTCCGTCGGACAGGTTACTCCGTCACCATCCACACAGGTTGCCCATTGGAAACGTTCAGAACACGCAGAATGGCAGACTGTAGAGCCAGCCTATCGTCATGGGATCGCTCGGTCATTCGCCAATCTCCAGGCTCCCATATTGGTTCATACTGCTCCAGTCTCCCTAGATGCTCCACTCGCTCCACGGATTCGAGGAGCAATTCTAGGGGGATGATGGCGGCCATGGGCTAACGGGACTTTGTCACGACCACGATTCGGCTCCGTGAAGATCTGCAGGTTCGAGGCGCTGTCCGTTGACGGCACGACGATGGGACCTGAGAGCCTCTCTGAGTCCCCAGGTGAGCGCTGTTCCAAACAGGACGAGGTTAGAAATAGCGATCGTGCGCAACGCCGCAGAATGTTGCAACAGGGCTATATCGATGCTCGGCTTGTACCAGGAATACGAGAGATATACACCGATAAAGGTCGTCGCACTCAACCCAATCGCCAGCCATTTCATGCGTGGCACCACGATCCAAAGCAGGAACGAGAGCACCACAGCCGGAAAGAGATACCGCTCGTGCACGCGGGTTGGGAGCATGTAGATCGCCAGGGTGGCGATGACCCCACCCCAGACCACGGCAATGGGCCACGGGTCGATCACCAACGCTCCAACCACAGCCAGTACCACTGCAATTCCAACGTGCACCATGCCAACGTCGTGATAGGTCAGACCAAACGCGACGACCTCACCATCCCATCGGGCTTCCGGAAACAGCAGGTACCAGAGATTGTAGGCGCCGTGAGACGAGCTTTCATAGCGGTCGAGTGCATAGTGAATACGTTCGCTGAGGGAGTACCGGGTGGCCATGCCAGGGAAGCCAACACCGAACGGGAGACAGATCGCGAGCACAAGCCCGATTGATGTAGCTCCACCGAGCACCCATCCAGGACATGCCTGTCGAGCCGCCACATGCCACGCAGAAAGCCGGATGGTAGATGGCATCGGCGGTATCCGCATGCGGAGATCAGCGATCACGAACAGCGGGATGAGTACGCCAAGTTGAGGCTTGAACAAGCACGCGCACGCCAGCAGTGGATACGCCATCCAGACTTTCCGCCGCAGCGCCGCATACACGGCAAAGACCACCAGGGACATCGATGCGGAGTCCCACTGCCCCCACACCGCAGAAATAACGATCGAGGCGGGATTAAGCGCCATGGCACTAGCAATCATGATCGCACGGCGCTCCGTCGTGCACATTCGCCCTATCACTAACACGCCGATCGCCAGGACCATATCGCACAGGATTGGGACCGACTTCATTACCAGAACGTATCTATTGTCGAAATAGTCGAGGTTGGGAGCGATCAAATGGGTGACATGCGCCATCACCCACATGATGCTGAGGTCACCGGGGAGATGATCGCCGGGGACCTCAAGTGGCGCCGCGTAAAATCGACTTCGGGGTTCTTCAAGAAGCTGCCAGGCCCAGTCAGCATAGGTGAACATGTCGTAGGCATGCCAACCAAGTGGGGCGAGGATACCACGCACCAGCACGCCAATGACTATGGCCGCAATAAACCAGCGAAAACGCCCGCAAGTTTCCCGAAGCAGCCCCATCAACAAACACCACCCTCCTGACCAATTGCGATGATTGCGCGTTTGGCCGCCGCACTCATTATCATCCTATGTCGTCGGTGGCTGAGCCTTTGTCTTAGAGCGGGTTGCATGTTGATTGGCTCACTGGCACAGTGGGACGATGGCACCTGGGTACTCCCGCGATCTCCGTGAGCGATTGCTGCAGGCTGTGGCGTCGGGCCTGTCAGTGGTTGAGGTGGCACACGTCGAACCGGCGTCAGTCCACGCAGTGTGCGGCGCTGGAAACGCACCCAGGCGACCGGCGCCTCGCTGGAGCCGGGATCCTCGCCTGGTGGCCCCCGGCCTGACGCGCATCACGCCAGCCGATATCGCTGGCTACTCCCACCATTGCGGCTCCCCCCTGCCGCCTCTGCACGAGCAACCAACATGAGAACCGCTCTAATCCTGCGATCCCTTCCGAAACTACTTGAATCAGGTGTAATTGACGCCCAAAAGGATGCTGACCTACTGATGCACTTGAACTTTTTGTCAGGGGTGGTTGAGCAATATCACGACGCAGCAAATCTTTACAATTTGGGTGGCTAATAGGCGTGTCGGCAGAAAAACGGGATCGAGCTTCAATCGGCTTCAAGGGTTCAATTGAGATTACAAAGAGACCCATACGGCTACGCTTGAAATGATTTAGCGTATCGGCCCACCCATAGACGTTCCGATTTGGAGTCACTTGGCACACCCAGCAAGTGAAGCTCTAAGTCCGAATGAATGAAGGTGGAGGCTCTCCGCAACCGCAAGCATTGCGTCCCTGCAACTGGCAAGCCGGTGCGTATACATGCGGATCCACTGCTTCGCTGGCACCCCTAATGGGCGGACACAAGGTGGCCCCGCTGGATACGCAACCCTACCAATGATCCAGATTCCAGATGGGTGCCGCTATGCGTTTCGCCTCGCCGCTTCCCGAGCGAGCCGGTTGACGGCGGCATCGAGGGCGGAGGCGAACTTCGAGCGGTCCTTCGGGGAATAGGCCGAGGGGCCGCCGGTAATCGACGCCCATCTGGCGCAATGTGGCGTTGAACTCGCGGGCGGCGAGGGCGTCGCCGATCCGGTTCGGGTTGTACTCGCCACCCCGGAAGTCGAGCACGCGGACGTTGTTGCCGATCGCCCGGGCTGCGAGCGGAATGTCCGAAGTGAGGACCAGATCGCCCTTCGCGGCGCGCTCGGCGATCCAGTCGTCGGCGGCATCCGGCGAACCGGGAACGACGATCGTCTCCGCCTCCAGACCCGCCATCTCCGGCACCCGCATCCAGGCGTTGGCCACGACCTTTAGCGGGATCCCGTAACGGGCGGCGACCTTGTAGACCTGGTCCTTGACCGGGCAGGCGTCGGCATCGAGGTATATCGTGGCCGGTTTGGAAGAAGTGGCGTCGTTCGACATACCGTAAGCCTACACGGAACCGTTTCCTGGAGCCCGCAATTCGGTGGAGATTTGGAGCCGGTAGCCACAATTGGCTACCAGTGGATAGTTGTATGGCTTAATTGGATATTTGTGGATACAGCATTGGCTATGGAGATTGCCAATGCTGAACGTTGCCACCATCGTCATCACCTCCGATATGCTCAATCTCGTCTCGGAAATCGATGAGTTCAAGGGTGCCTGGCGCGCCTTGGGCAACCTGGCGCCGGAGCGTCTTTCCGCGTTGCGTCACGTCGCCACCATCGAAAGTGCCGGCTCCTCGACACGGATAGAGGGCAGCCGGCTCTCCGATCAGGAGATCGCGCACCTGCTCACCAATCTGCATATCCAGCATCTCGCAAGCAGTGACGAACAGGAAGTCATCGGGTATGCCGAAACCATGGACCTCGTCTTCAGTTCGTGGCGGGAAATCACGTTGACGGAGAACCATGTCCGTCAACTGCACAGGGAACTGCTCGCCCACAGCGAGAAAGACGATTGGCACCGCGGGGCGTACAAGACATCCTCCAACAGCGTGGCGGACTTCGACGGAGGTGGTCGACAGGTGGGCGTGGTATTCGACACGGCCACACCACTCGATACCCCGCGCCTGATGGGTGAACTCATTGCCTGGGTCAACCTGGAGATGGAGTCGCGACGTCTTCATCCGCTTTTGGTTATCGGTGTGTTCGTTGTCGTGTTCCTGGAGATTCACCCCTTTCAGGATGGCAACGGTCGTCTCAGCAGAATCCTGACGACGCTCCTGCTGCTCCAGGCCGGGTACGCCTATGTGCCCTACAGCTCGCTGGAGAGCGTGATCGAGCAAAGCAAGGATCGGTACTATCTCGCGCAGCGCCAAACGCAGGGCACCATCCGAAGCAATTCCCCAAACTGGCAACCGTGGCTCGGCTTCTTCCTGCATGCGATGCAGCAGATGGCCCATCTTCAAGCGCTGTTGGCACACCGCCAGCTTGTGCTTCACGGCGCGGGCCGGGGATCGTAGTACGGATTACCGTAAAACGCGACAGCCGGTCAGTGGCAGCACGAGCCTGTCGCCGGCTCCGTACGGCCATCGGTTTCGTACCGATCGTGGTGACGCCACCAGCCGTCCGGCTCGGTTCGCGGCCAGCCTTCAGGGGAGTCTTCCCACGCTTCCTGACGACCGTACGGCGTGAAGTCGAGATACTTGAGGGTACCCACGATCGGCTCCACGCCGCGGTTGGTCGTCTGCCAGGTGTGGTGAACCCTGTCCCCCACGCGCAGGAACGCGCTGATTCTCCCATCCTCCTCGCCATCGACGGTGGCGTGAAAATCCTCGTTGAAGCTCGTGCCCGCCGAGGAGTACCACGGGAGATCCCAGCCCATCCGCTCGCGGAAGGCGAGCAGTTTCTCCAGCGGCGCCCGCGACACCATCACGAACGATGTTCCTCGCGCGTGGAGATGATCCAGCGGCCCCACGTGATCGGCCATCAACGAGCAGCCTTCGCATCCCTGTTCCCAATCCGTGCCGAACATGAAATGCTGAAGGATGAATTGCTGGCGCCCGTCGAAGAGGTCCAGCAGCGAAACCGGCCCCTGTTCGCCCTCGAAGAAATAGTCCGTGGTGATTTCGACCATCGGCATCCGTCGCCGCTGGGCGCTGACGCTATCTGTCAGCCGGGTGAGCGCCTTTTCCTGGACGAGGAGCTCCTCGCTGGCGATGTGCTGTTCCTGGAATCCGACGCCGAGCATTCGGTGATCCATCTTGCCAAGGCACAAAACCCGTTCGATGGTCAGGCGGAGCACGCCATCGAGGACTACCGTCAGGGGAAAACGATCAGTCTTCAGGCACTGGCGGAGAAGCTTGGTATCGACCTGACCGACAAGTGATCGTTGCTTGGGGATCGTTGAGACTCGGGAGGACACACGCGAGCCATATGTCGTCGCGAGAGTAACGGATCATGGCTCGCCAATCCTCCCCTATGAAACACGTTTTTCCAATGGACCGAACCGGGCGGACTCACCTGCGCTCTGAGCGGCGCAGGTCCGCAGCCGTACAACGCCCCAATGGGACGCCGCGGTCAGCGAGTAATTGTTCCAACCTGAACACGCCAATCTCCAATGACTATTTGACACATCACCGGTGCATGTCATAGGTTAGTCCCCAAGAGATCGCGTGCCGGACATCCGTGGCTGGAGGATTGGCTCGCACATCTCGCCCCGCAGATCTTCTGCTCGCGCCCGCGCGCTCGCCCTGATTGCGATCAGTTGCGTGAGCTGCGTCGAAGCCCTGGAGGTGTTTGAGGGACCTTCCAGGTGACATGACGACCATCAGCAAATACAACCCTTCCGGATTTCGGGTCGGCGTTCGACGCCATCGGCGCCACTGACGCGACTGGTTGCGGCGCGTGCCGCATCCGGTTCAAGCCGAACGCGTGGCGCGGGAATGGCTGCTGACAGACCTTTCCCGTCGCTCCCCGCAACGTACGTTCAGGGCTTGCCCGGCGACATTCCCGAAACCGGTTGGCAGGAGCACGTTATCGTGATTAAGTGGCACGCAGGAGCAATTACGTCCGAATACCAATCATCATCCCCGAACAGTCGCTGGCGCAGCGCCCATTGGTTCCTGACCCTCGTAACGCTCGTCGCATTCGTGGCCGGAGGGATCGCGCTCGTTCCATCCGCCGCGTCCGCCGATGCGGGGGCGGTCACCGAGACAACGGACGAACTCAATCTTCGATCTGGCCCCACGCTCAATGCCGAAATCATCAACGTGATGCCTCCCGGCGTGGCAGTGGAGATCACCGGCGAACCGGAAGACGGCTTTTACCCGGTGTCGTATCAGGGCCAGGCCGGGTTCGCCTATGGGCATTACCTGAGTGGCGTCGATTTCGGCGAAGGGCCGGTAACTCCCGGTGGGCAACAAGGCGAAGTGAACGTCGCTGACGGACCGGTCAACTTCCGGTCCGGTCCAAGCACGTCGGATACCGTGATCTCCGTGATCCCGGACGGCGCCCTGGTCGCCCTCACCGGCGACAGCGCCAACGGGTTCGTCAGTCTCACGCTACACCGATCGTAGCGGCTGGGCAGATGCGGCATCCGTGCTGGGCACGCCGGGTGAGGATGCGGAAGCACCGGTTGAAGAACCAGCTCCTCCCACCGAGACGGAAGAGCCCGAGGAACCGGCCACGTCCGATGCCGTTCCAGTGGGAGACACGGCCACCGGATCTGCCACGGTGTTCGACGGCAGCCTGAACCTTCGATCGGGCCCAGGCACGGATTACAGCGTGGTGACCGTGATGCCAGATGGCGCGACGGTCGAGTTGCGGGGCGATGCGCAGGGCAATTTCCAACCGGTGAGTTTCGACGGCACAACCGGTTGGGCATCGGCAGACTGGCTCCAGGCTGGCGGTGAGGAACCCGCCGAGCCGGCACCAGAGGAACCAGCTCCGGAAGAACCGGCCCCAACCGAGGAGCCTGCCCCGGCTGAGCCCCCGGTGGACGGAAGCGATGGCTATACCGAGGATGAGATCATCGAGATCATCTACGCCGCGGCCGACCAGTACGGCCAGTCCAGGGAGGACATGCTGCGGGTGGCCCGGTGTGAATCCGTGCTCGACCCCAGCGCGGTGAATGCGTCGAGCAACGCCAGCGGCCTGTTCCAGTTCCTGCCGAGCACCTGGGCCACCACTCCGTATGCCGAGCAGGATATCTTCGACCCGGTGGCGAATGCCGAAGCCGCTGCCTGGATGTGGGATAACGGGCGCCGCAACGAATGGACCTGCCAGTAGCGGGATAGCCACTGGGTATTCCACATGAATCCCGGTGAAACACAACGCCTCTGGTTGCCGGTTGGCAGTCAGGGGCGTTGTGGGCTTCGCGAGTGGATTACGTCAGCATCTCGGTGAAGCTCTCGCGTCGTTCGGGAACAGGGTTGGTTCCGGGGCGGTAGGAAAGCCCGAGAATGCCGTTGTCGTAGGTCGTGGCGCTCACCAGCTCCAGCCCGCGCTGGTCATCGATCTGGCCGAACCAGGCGGCGCCAGGCGAGACGACGGGATAGACGTAGACGTGAAACTCGTCGACCAGGCCCAGGCGAACCATGGACTGCGCCAGGCTAGCCCCACCGGAGAGGTGGATATCGCCGCCCTGTTGCGCCTTCAGGTCTGTCACGAATGCCACCAATTCCTCGTCATCGCGGGCAACTACCCGCTGGGAATTGGTCCACTCGAGCGCACCTGGCTCCCCTTCGCGGGAAATGACGTACTTCCGGTAGGTGTTCATCCGGCGCGCCATCCGCTTGTTGATTTCCGTGGAGCCTTCCTCGTCCTCGGCGCCCGGCCAGTAGGCAAACATCTCCTTGTAGGTGGTGCTGCCCACCAGCACGGTGTCGAAGGTGTCGTATCTCTGCTCAATATCGGTATAGAGGTCATCGCTCACACCGGACATCCAGGCATCCGGATCGTCCACCCGGCCGTTGAGCGTGGTCATCATCTGGAAAACAACCTTGCGCATGGGAGAACTCCTTCAAAATAGGGGCCTAGCTCGGCATCGCCGCCACGACATCTCCGAGCTGATCGAGAGACGAGTTGAAGCCTTGCGCGAAGCCCACGGCCACATGCTCATCCTTCACTGCCGCCGTGCGGAACAACGTGTGGACGGTGACGGTGGTGCGTCCATCGTTCTCGTCGAAGGTCACGGTGACGATCATGTTCTCGGCGCCTGGATGCTTCGAACCCGTTGTCGAACACGATCCTCCGATTGGGCACAATTTCGAAGTACTCGCCTCCGAAAGGCGTGTTCTGCACACCGGAGGAACCAGTCATTGCGAAGCGGAATCGCCCGCCTACCCGGAAATCCACCTCGCACATCGTGAGCGGCCAGCCCTTGGGACCGAACCACTTCATGAGGTGCTCGGGCTTGCTCCAGGCCTCGAACAGCAGCCGCGCCGGGGCGTCGTACTCGCGGGTGATGACGAGCTCGCGGTCGGCAATCGACTCTGACCTGAGGTCAGGTCTGGGTCATTGGTTTCCTCCATGCGCTTGAGTTCCTGAACGTAATCGTCCAACTGATCGAGGCTCTCGTCCCAGAAGCGGCGGTAGTCGCCGAGCCACCGGGTTGCAGCCGCCAGCGGCGCCGGGTTCAGGTGAACTGGGCGAAACTGGGCCTCGCGGCCTCGCGAGACGAGACCCGCGCGCTCGAGGACCTTGAGATGCTTCGAGATAGTGGGCTGGCTGAGACCGAATGGCGCAACGAGCTCGTTCACCGTGGCGTCACCTTTGGCGAGCCGTGCAAGGATCGCGCGCCGCGTCGGGTCGGTCAGCGCACCGAACACGAGATTCAATTGGTCCCTGGATTCAGTCACCGATCATTACCCTTCATCTATATAGCCATTTGACTATATACTGGATCTGGTCATCGGTCAAGCCCATGCCCGTCCTGCCGACTTGAAGGAAAAAGTTTCGCTACCGCGTGGGAACGCCGGCCTGGACGGCGACGAGGTCGCGGACATCGATCTCCTCGTCCAGCGGGAGGTCTCCGAGGCGGAGGCTGAGGACCTGGGAAACGCCGTCGCCGCCCATCGTGATGCCATAGAGGGTGTCGGCGATCTCGACGGTGCCCCGGTTGTGGGTGATCACGATCGCCTGGGTTTGGGCGGCCAGCGTGCGAAGCTCGTCCCGGAAGCGGACGACATTCGCCTCGTCGAGCGCGGCATCGACCTCGTCGAGCAGCACGAACGGGGTCGGGTTCACCCGCAGGATCGCGAACAGCAGCGCAACCGCCGTCAGCGAGCGCTCCCCACCGGAGAGCAGGCCGAGGCTCTGCAAGCGCTTGCCCGGCGGCTGGGCGACGATGTCGATCCCGCCCGGGGCACCTGATTCGTCGTCGCTGGTGAGCACGAGACGCGCCGTACCGCCCCCGAACAGGATGGTGAACACTTCGGTGAAGGCCACGGAGACCTTCTCGAAGGTTTCCTCGAAGCGGGCCTGCATCGTATCGGTCAGCTCGGCAAGCATCACCCGGATCGAGACTGCCGCCTGCATCACGTCCTCAAGCTGGGTCTTGAGATGGACGAAGTGCTTCGATTCGCGGTCGAATTCCTCGACCACGTCGTCACCGATGTAGCCGACGCGTCGCAGGCGATCGCGCAAGCGGCTGATTTCCTTCTCGACCGCCTCGAAATCGTCGCTCAGGATCCACTCGCCAGCGACCTCGCCTTCCGCGAGATCGCGATCGGGCAGGTCGATCAGGTCGTCCGGATCCTCGAGCGCAAGATCGTCGATGATCCGTTGATGGATCGTCGCCAGCTCGGAGCGGGCCCGCTCCACGGCGAGACTGCCCTGGTTCATCCCACGCTCGCGCTCAAGAAGCTGATTGCGAGAATGTTCGATCCGGCCTTCGAGGTCGTTGACAGCCCGTTCGGCTTCGGTCAGGGCTTCGGCCAGAGGGAATCGCCCGTCGGTCGCGGCGGTCTGGGCAATTGCGAGACTGGCAACTTCCCGCTCCAGGCGCTCCAGTTGGCCCACAAGGGCCTCGCGCTCGCCATCGAGCTCGGCCACCCGCTTCGCCCGCAACGTCATTTCCTCGGCCAGCCCGGCGCGCTGCGAGGTCAGCGAGGTGACCCGGCGCTGCTCGGCGCGGAGACGTTCCTCAAGCGCCGCAAGTTCCTGCTGGGCTGTGGTGAGCACGGCGTCGCCTTCGCTGGCGCTCTCCCTGGTGGTACTGAGTTGGGCCAGTTTCGCCTCGTGCTGCTCACGCAGATCGTGGAGGGCAGCGGCAACCGTCACCCGGCGGGCCTCGACATCCTGGAGTTCGATGTCCTGGGCCTCACGATGCTCGAGGGCGGCAGCAGTGCGGCGATCGGCCGCTTCCTGCCGGGAACGAAGATCCCGCAGCCACGAGGCCAGGCGCTCCCGCTGACCGGTTCGCTCGCGGCGCTGGGCGAGCAATCCGGCTCGCTCGGCCTCGATGCGGCCGCGCTCGTCGACGATCTCCTGGCTCCGGGCGGCGATGTCGGACTGCTGCTTGCGCGCATGATCGCGGCGCTGCTCCAGTTGCGTGATCTCGGCTGGCAGCTCCCGCAAGTCGCGCTCGCGACCGAGCACACCACTTTCGCGAACAGCCGCTCCACCGGTGACGGAGCCGCCCGAGCGGGCGATCTCGCCGGCGAGGGTCACCGCGCTCCAGCCGGATTGCAGGTCGCGGATCACCTGCCGTGCGGTCGCCAGATCCTCGACGACCACGATCCGCCCCAGCAGGGCCTGGACGACGACCGTGATGTCGGTATCGCTCTGGACGAGATCGGCGGCGACGCCGTGGACACCCACGATGCGGTCCAGCTCTCGCGGGGCGGGGCGATCGCCACGACGCGCGAGATTGTCCAGCGGCTGGAACGTCGCGCGGCCGGAGCGCAATTTCTTGAGCGCCTCGATCGCGATTTCGGCATCGCGCCAGCGCTCGACCACGACATCCTGGAGGTGGCCGCCAAGGGCGACCTCGATTGCGGTGTCGTAGGTAGCCTCGACGCTGATCAGCTCGGCGACGGTCCCCTTGATACCGGTCAGCGAGCCATCGCGGTGCCCCTGCATCACCTGGCGCACGCCAGCGTGGAGACCGGTGCCCTCGTCCTGGACGCGTTGCAGCACAGCCAGCCGGTTGCTGGCCTGGCCGAGTCGCCGTTCGGCATCGGCGAGATTGTCGGCTGCAACCCTGGTCGCCTCCCGTTGGGCGGGGGCCGCGCCGGCAAGATCGGCCAGGCGACTATCGAGCTCGGCGATCCCGCTCGCGATGTTGTCGTCGGCGGCTTCGAAGGCGGTCAGTTCCGTCGCCAAGCTGATCGATCCGATCGGTGCGGTCCTTCGCCTCTCGGGCGAATTGCTCCTGTTCGGTCGATGCGCTTTCCCGTCTTTGCTCGATCAGGGCCCGGCGCTGGGCGAGATCGCTGGCGGTTCGTTCCTGCTGGCCGATGGCGCGCGCGAGGTTGGTTGCTTCCTGTTCGAGATCGCCACGCGCGCGGCGATCGGCGAGCGAGGCGGCCTGCAAATCGGCGACCGACTCGCGGGCGGCTTCCACGTCCGAGATCATCCGCAGCAACCCGGCATTGACGAGCTCCAGCTCGCGCTCAACCTTCACGACCTGCTCATCGAGACCGGATTGGGTGTCCTGCATGTCCCCGCGGCGGCGATTGAGCGCGGCCTGCCGTTCCTGGACGAGGTCCCGCTCGTGGCTGACCTGGCGCGCCTGCTCGCGGATCGTGGTGAGGCGAGCGTCGTGGTTGGCGAGAGCATCGCGGGAGGCGGCGCTCTGTTCCTGGGCCTGCAACCGGTCGGCGACGAGGGTATCGAGTGCCAGACGCAATTCGGAGAGAGCGGCTTCGTCACCGGCGATCAGCCGCTCGGCCTCGTCGAGGCGGCCCCGGCTGGCGAGCAGCAGGCGGCGATAGTGGCCCCGCTGGAGGAAGGTCTGGCGATCGCGAAGCCCCTGCCACTCGCGCGCCTGTTTGGCAGACCGTTCGAGCGATTTCAGGCGCGGTTCGAGTTCGGTCAGGAGATCGCGCAGGCGGTCGGTGTTGGAATCGGCCTCGTTCAGGTTGCGTTCGGCCTCGGCGACCTTCAGGCGAAGTCCGGCCAGGTCGGCGGCATGCTCGAACAAGCCGCGCCGCTCGTCCGCCCTCTGGCTCAACGCAACATCGACCAATCCCTGCCCGACCACGGTGTAGCTCTGGCCGAGCGAGGCCGTGAGCTGGGTGACATCCTTGAGCCGGACCCGCCGTCCGTTGATGAAGTACTGGTTCTCGCCGCCCCGGAACGCCCGGCGGGTGACGGTGACCTCGGTAAAATCGCTCGGCAGCCAATGCTCTTCGTTATTGAAGGTGACGGTGACTTCGGCCATCCCGGCCGGCGATTTGCCACGGCCACCGGCGAAGATCACATCCTCGGTTTTTTTCGAGCGGAGCGTGCTGTAGCTCGTTTCGCCGAGCACCCAGCGCACGGCATCGGAAATGTTGGACTTGCCGGAGCCGTTGGGTCCAACAATTGCGGTGATTCCGGGTTCGAACACGAAGACGGTGCGGTTGGCAAAGCTTTTGAAGCCATGCACATCGAGCCGGGCAAGCCGTGGCGCTGGTTGTTCGGCTCGATCGGCCACTGATGACATCGGGGATCCCGGGAGCGAAGAGGCATGACGAATGACGCGATCCAAATCACGTCAACAGACCGCTAAGGGTACAACGGAACGTACACCCTGTGACGCCGACAATGGCCGATCGATCGTGATTCGGGGTGGCGATGATTTTCAGATCCCACGGTGCGGAGGATGGAAAACGGCACGTGGTTTTTTCGGGGTGCAAAAACACAAAAAGGTCATTTGCCCCGTCGTTCCTGGTGTGTGTCAAGAAACTGAGACAGCAGTTTTGTGGTGACGAGCCGATCCCAGGCAACCAGTGGCGGCACCCCCTCGTTGAACCAGGTGTGGGACGCCGCCGGTTGTACCAGCCCTCGATGTACCGCACGATCCAGGCCCGCGCCTCCTCGACGGTTGCGAAGTCGTTCCCTTCGCTGCCACAGGTCCGCCTTGAGCGTGGCGAAGAAGGCCTCGGCCACCGCATTATCCCAACAGACGCCGGTCGCCCCCATCGATTGCGTGACGCTCAACGTCGGCGCAGTGCGCCTGGAAGTCGTGGCTCGTGTATTGCGTGCCCCGGTCACTGTGGAAGATCGCCCCCGCCAGCAGCTGGCCGTCCCGGGCCCATCGCCAGGGCCTGCCTGCGCCACCTCGCTGTCTGGGGTGGGCCGCATCGCCCAGCCCGATCCCGCCCGGGTCGCCAGATCGAGCACGACCGCCAGGTACAGCCAGCCCGTCCCCCGTCGGCAGGCAGGTGATGTCCCCGACTGTCCCGGCCCCGGGACGATCGCTGTGGAAGGACCGCTGGCCGTCCGCGTCCCGACACCGGTTGGTGATGTGCGCGGTCCGGAGCGCCCGGGTCCCGGCTCGGGTAGTGGCACGTTTCCGCGGCGCCGTCGCGCCTGCAGTCCCTGCTCCCCCATCATCCGGTCGACCCGCCCCAGGGAGCAGGGATAGCCCCCGCGTCCAGCAGTTACACCTGCATCGGCCGCCGCCCAACGCGTTCATGGGCGGCCTGAAACCGGAGCGCCAGGACGCGGGCCAACTCCTGCTGGTCCTGCTGCCGAGCGGTGGGTGGCCCATCCTGCCGCTCCCGCCAGCGGTAATAGCCACTCCCGGTTCAGATCCAGCACCCGACACATCCGGGTCACCGGATAGACCGTCATGCCTCCTCCGCCACCAACCCGTAGACCCCGTCTAGGGATGACGCTTTTTGGCGAAGAAGGCCGACGCTTTTCCCAGGAACTCCTTCTCCCGCTCCAGCTCCAGCCCTGATCCAGCTTCAGGGCCGCTTGGTAGGTGGCGGCCGTCAACTCCGGCTCCTGTGCCTCGCTGGAGGCGGGACCGTGGTCCCCGCCTGCCGCAGCCCTTCGGTCTTGGCCCGTAGTACCCAGCCCCAGACCGTCTGCTGCGGCATGCCCAGCTCGACTTGCGACCGTCTTGACCTTATGGGCATCCCGGTCACCAGCAGCCACCGCCTCGCTGCTTGAATCTCCTCGGCGTACTGTCGTCCCGTGCGTCAACACCTCCTCCTGACGGTCATTCTAGACCAATCAGGTGTCTCACGTCCATGATACAGTCCACCCCGTCGTTCCGGGGATACTTTGTTGCGGACTTTCTGCGTTTTTGCGGATCGACAGATCAATTCCCGCCAGATGCAGACGCCAAGGCACGACCGGGATGCAGTCCTGACCAAGCGAACGCATCGGGCGGAGTGAGATGCGCCAGGATGAAAGGCACAGTTGGCTTGAACGGGCGGACTCGCTTCGCTGCCCACGTTGCGCTCTGGACAGGCTCCAGGTTCGCAGCCCTACACGGTTCGATGGGATCGTGAAGGCGGCAAGGCATTCAGCGGTCGGGGCGATATCAGTTCGCTGCGGCGAAGAGCTACCGCTTCGCTGCCTCGTTCTTCAGAATGACCATTTATCTGCTGCGGCAGGAGATACCGCTACGCTGCCTCTGGTCGCTGCGCTCCCGGCGGCAGCAAAGCGATATGACAAATAACCGGCTTCGCCGGAGGACGCTTCTACGGTCAAAACAGGCAGACAGAAGATGGTCCCGCAGGATACGAATCCCGCACGGATCGACTGCGATGGACCCGTGCCTCAGGCGATCGTTTTCACCATACGGTGTAGCGCGAGACCCCGGTTTTGCCTGTCGTAGGTGACCTCGGGCGACGTGCGGATGATCTGCAAACCGTTCCCACGGTAGGCATTGAGCGCAGGTTCGTTGCCGGTCTCAACATCCAGCTCGAGCGTGCTGGCGCCATGGTCCAGGGCCAGCTCATTGGCGAGGGCCAGGAGTTGCCTGGCGTAGCCCTTGCCTCGCGCTTGCGGGTAGACGGCCAGGAACTGGATGTAGTAGGCGTCGATCGGCACGGTGTCGATGAAGTCCGAGATTGGCTGCAACTGGTTCCGGGCCGCCATGAGTGATTCGTCGACAGCCCCGGGAAAGGCCAGGAGCTGTCGATCCGTTTCGGTGTTCAGGTCCGCCTTCTGTTGGCCTGAAAAGGCGCAGAGCATCCCTGCGATCCCATGTTCATCTCCCAGAAACCAGACGTGGCGGTAGCCATACAGGTTGTCATCGCGAAGGAACATCGAGATCAGCGCCTGCTCGACATCGTCCCCAACCAGGTCGGTCAGGACATCGTGCGAGGCCATGTTGGCCAGTTGCGCAAATGCAGTGGCGTCGGTGGGTGTGGGTTCGGCGAGGCGAAGGTGAACGTCCATCAGGTCCTCCTGGAGCGGCGGCGCCTGGCGAAATAACGCGCCGCACGGATCAATGTGAGAACCGAGAATGGCGCATGGTCGAATGGCCTATTCGCCTGCTGCGACGCACGTGCTAGGCTGGAACGAGCAGGGAGGTGCCGGTTGATCACGTTCGCCCGGCATCACGGCATGGAAGGAACGTCCGGTTTCCTGGATCGCGCCTTTCCCATGTATCGGGGGCGCCGTGAGGCGCCAAACGAGGTTCGCCATATGGTTGCCCAGGCATCGTCGCCACTCGTCACCTTGATCTTCGACGGCACATGCGGGTTCTGCACGCGACAGGTTCGCTACATCCACAAGCTGGACAAGCAGCAACGCGTTGTTTCCGAGCCGTGCCAGTTCGTGCAGCACGATCCCAAATACGGATTGCAGGATGCGGATTGCGGAGCGATGGCGTGGGCGATCGCGGAGGATGGGCGCCGGGCGGGCGGGGCGCAAGCGTTCACCCTGATCGCCTCGGTGCTGCTGGACAGGCAATGGCCGGTGACGGTAGGGAAACTGCCGGTGATCAGGCAGGTTCTCGATGTGGGTTACCGGGTGATCGCGAAGAACCGCTATCGGTTCCCGGGCGACAGGCCGCCAATCGAAGGCGGAAGTTGCCGCGTAGGCGGCGGGGCATGAATGGCGGCCTGAAATCGCTTGAAGAGCGGGGCGATACGGTCGAACGTGGCGCGCTGGCGAGGCGGTGATGAACACCGGTGAAACGGCCGGGTGGTTTTTTCGGCCGCAGAAATTCATAAAATCCAAAACCCGCGTCGTTCCGGGATTTTCGGGCGTTTCCCGGTCCGCAGAAATTCCGCACTAAATGCGCATGAATTCCACTGGCAAGCCCGCGCTGGCCCAGCGGACCGTCCTGATATCGCGAACGCACCGAGCAGGGGGAAACGCGTCACAGAGACGAGACTTCCTGCCGGGGATTCATCCAACCATGCTTTAGACTACACCGCCGATTTCCTGTTGTGCAAGTCAATCATCGGCGTGTAGAGTTCTCCTGTCAGCATCAATCTCCGTTACCATAGGCACGGAGAACACGTACCAACGAGAAGCGGGGCCGATGCTCGCCATCGATGCCCGCGACAATCCCGGGATTGAGCTGCGCATGACGACACCGGACGGCCTCATCGATCTTGTCGAGCGATTCGATCAAAACCAGGACGCCTACCGCTCAGGCCGCTACAACGAAACCGCCAGCGCGGCGGGAATTGATCGATCCGCTTTTCGGTCTGCTTGGCTGGGACATCGACAACAGGAGCGGCGCCCCCGAGGCCTACAAGGATGTCGTTCACGAGGACGCGATCAAGGTCGGCGGCGCCCACAAGGCCCCCGACTACGGCTTCTGCCTCGGCGGCAGCCGCATCTTCTTCGTCGAGGCCAAAAAGCCCTCGGTCAACCTGATGAGCGATCCGCTACCCGCCTTCCAGCTGCGCCGCTACGCCTGGACGGCCAAGCTGCCGCTCAGCATCCTCACCGACTTCGAGGAGTTCGCCGTCTACGACTGCCGCGTGCGGCCGGACCAGGGCGACAGTCCCGACCGCCCGGCTGAGCTTCTGACTACAACGAGTATCCCGACCCCTGGGACGAGATCGCCGGCGCTCTTCGCCAGGGACGCCGTGCTGGGCGGCTCGCTCGACCCTACGCCGAGGCGATGGCAGCACAGACGCGGCACGCCACCGTCGACGCCGCGTTCCTGAAAGAGATCGAGTCGTGGCGGAGTCGCTGGCCCGCGATCTCGCCCTGCGCAACCCCGCCCTGGCCGCCGCGACCTCAACTTCGCCGTGCAGATGACCATCGACCGCATCATCTTCCTGCGGATCGCCGAAGACCGCGGCATCGAGGACTACGGGCGGCTCGCAGGCCTGCTCGAACGGCGAGCGAATCTACACCCGCTTGCGCGACCTCTACCGCCAGGCCGACGCGCGCTACAACTCGGGCCTCTTCCACTTCGCCAGGAGCGAGGACCGGCGAGGAGGACCCCGACACGCTCACGCCGCGCCTCGACATCGACGACAAGACGCTCGAGGCCATCTTCCGCAACCTCTACTATCCGGACAGCCCCTACGAGTTCTCCGTCTTCCCGGTCGACGTCCTGGGCCAGGTCTACGAGCAGTTCCTGGGCAAGGTCATCGACCTCGCCGGGACCGCAGCGTCGACGATCGAGGAAAAGCCGGAAGTCCGCAAGGCGGGCGGCGTCTACTACACGCCCAACTACATCGTCGACTACATCGTCGCGCAAACGGTCGGCAAGTTGCTGGAAGGCAACAAGCCCGGCCCCGCGGCGCCGCAGCAAGCTGAGGATCCTCGACCCGGCCTGCGGCTCCGGCTCGTTCCTGATCGGGGCCTACGGCTTCCTGCTCGACTGGCACCGCGACCGGTACATCGAGGATGGGCCGGAGAAGCACCGCAAGGAACTGTACCAGGGGCCGGGCGGGCAGTGGCTGCTGACGACCGCCGAGAAGAAGCGCATCCTGCTCAACAACATCTACGGCGTGGACATCGACCCCCAGGCCGTCGAGGTCACCAAGCTCTCGCTGCTGCTGAAGGTGCTGGAAGGCGAGTCGGCCGAGGCGCTGATCAGGCAGCTCGTCGCTGTTCTGCGGAGCGCGTCCTGCCCGACCTGAGCGACAACATCAAGTGCGGCAACTCGCTCATCGGCCCGGATTTCTACGACACCGGCCAGATGAGCTTCCTCGATCCCGAAGAGCACTACCGAATCAACGTGTTTGACTGGAAGGCCGCTTTCCCCGACGTGTTTGGGGGAGGAAATCCGGGATTTGATGCGGTGATCGGCAATCCGCCATACGATGTGATGGAAAAGGAGCGGGGTACCGCATCGTGGCCCCATATGGCTCTGTCTGACTATGCGCGAAGTAAAGTGGAATACGCGAACGCCCTTGGCGGCAAACTCAATCTCTTTCGTTTCTTTTTGATTCGGTCGCTTGCCCTGCTAAGCGAAGGTGCACGTTTCGGAATGATCGTGCCGCTAGCAATACTTGCAGATATCAGCTGTGCAAAAACCCGACGTGCCTTCATGTTAGCAACGCGCAAACTTGAGGCCGACTGCTTTCCACAAAAGGACAATCCCAAACGACGGATATTTCTCTGATGCCAAGCTGTCTACAACAATCTTGACGTGCGAGAAGCATCGCAATTCAAGCAGCAACACGGCAGAGATCCGCACCCGTATTTATCCAGGAAACAGCTTTGAAGATCCATACCATGGGAGCGCCATTCGCCTCGCCGACACTGAATTACTTGATCCCAAGAACACCCCTATTCCTCTCGCAAACGCCGACGCGTGGGACGTGTGCCGAACCATCCATTCTGCCCCGCAAGTAATCCGACTAGGAGATTGTTCCGACTTTGCCGTAACTCGTGGTGAGATCAACCAAACTATCTATCGCAAGTTCATCACACGCGATTCACGCCACAGCCGCTTGCTAAAGGGTGTTGAGGTTGGGCGATTCCACATCAACAGGGAACTCAGCCAAGGACATCGAGAATGGTTTGACGAGGAATTGTTCCTGCGTCACAACGCGGCAAGGCCAGTGATTCACCGAAGGCGGATTGCAACCCAACGAATTACTGGCGTCGATGAGCGCCTACGAGTTGTCGCGACGTTGATCAATCCACCTACATATTTTGCCGATTCAACCAATTCAATCACGCTTCGAATGGATTCCGAATATCGGTTGGAGTATCTCCTGGGACTTCTGAATTCGAAGATGTATCAGTGGCGCTTCAAGCTCACTAGTACCAACAATAACGTCGGTACAAACGAACTGGAATCGATGCCATTTCGAACTATCGACTTTATGATTGATGCAGACCGCAACTATCATAACGGCCTCGTACTGCTCGTTGAGCGAAACCTGAGCTTACACATCTTGCTCAATGAGGCGCAGACCAGTCACGACCGCACAGTCCTGCAACGCCAGATCGACGCGACGGATCGGCAGATCGACCTTCTGGTCTACGAGCTGTACGGACTGACCGCCGAGGAAATCGCGATTGTCGAGGGAGCCACCTAGCCCGGAGTATTCATCAACGTCCTGTTCAGGCGACGGCAAGTCGGGAACGCATGGTCGGGGAGAAACATTGGTCGCCACAAGGGCGGCCACTACCAGGAAGTCGGCCTTCGTGATTATCCGGGCTAGCGGTCAACCGATTGGCCGGCACAAGACCGGCCAGTACGAAACGTTTGGCTGGCGTGGCGTCGTGGGAGGTCCACAGCAACGAAAAACCGCGCGGTGCCGTACGACACCGCGCGGTTCTGGATTCCGGATCGACTCAGTGGTAGACGATCAGGTCCGGCGACGGATCGAAGGCGATCACCTCTTCGGCCGTCATCAACGGAATGTCCTGATCGTAGAAGATCTTGATCCCGTTGTATTCGATCGGCTCTTCG
Source organism: uncultured Chloroflexia bacterium (assembly GCA_963763125.1). GTDB lineage: Bacteria > Chloroflexota > Chloroflexia > Thermomicrobiales > UBA6265 > JACCYX01. The sequence goes on along the minus strand of CAVXMV010000005.1, from coordinate 1,407,099 downwards.
GTGATCACGACCTCATACGTATCGGCCTTCATCTCCGGTGGGCCGAAGCCATCCATGTCGATCACGAGATCAACACCGTCCACCGGCTGGATCTGGTCCTTTTCCTCGATCATCGTGTAGTGGAACTGGTGGACGATCAGCACTTTCGGTGGCACGTTGTACTTCTTCGAGAGGTCGACCAGCCAATTCTGGGCTTCGGTCACTTCGGCGCCGGTGACCTGTCCGATGTCCTGGCCGGGAAGCTCGCCCTCGTACATCCGGAACTCGGGGTCGATGCCGAGATGGACATGCGGTTTCTCGAGCCAGCGCTCGAGTCCCTCGTAGTCTTCCTTCGGGGTCTTGAATCCCATCTGGACATCGAGAAAGAGCAGCATGTCGTTCTCGGCCGTGAACTCGGTGTACTGGTCCAGGAAATCCCCGCTCGTATCCGCGATATACAGGCCATCGGGGCCAGGATCGCCCTGGGCCACCGAGGCAATCAGCTCAAAGCCAATTTTCACTGGTCGGTCGGGATCGGCTGCGCGATAGTTCTCCGCCTCGGCCTCGAGCAGCTCAAGCAATTCGGCCGGCTCGTACTGGCCAAGGATTCCCATGTTCGGATTTTCCGGAAATCCGTAATACAGCAGAACGCGGTTTTCCGGGAAGATTGCGCCGGAAGCGGACTCGTCCTGGGCAACGGTAGTCATCCGATGCAGGCCAAATGGCGCGATCGCGGCGGCGCCCCCGAGGGCAAGGGCGCGACGTCGGGTGATTCCGGACTTCGGAGCAAGCAGGCGGGATGCCGGCTTCGGAGAAACGGCCATGTGGTCGATGTCCTCTCTGACATGAAATGAAAGGGTTGGCGTGCAAGGCACAATCAAAACAAGCAGCCAGCAACGTGGTTGCCATGTTCTCCAGCGTTTGTGGCGCGGGAATGGTTTCGATAACGTATACGTTCCTGCCGGGATTCGGGTTTTCGATCATCCGAAATGCCAGCCACGGATCGGCAATATGGCAATTGCCGATCGTTATTGTACCCGGCTTGGCATAAACGCGGCGTCAGGCACAAGCGAGCGGATGCATCCGGTTCCTCCGTATTCCCTCAGGCCGTGCAGGGCTGCGTATCCCGATTGAGCCCATTCCCCGACACCGTCATCCTGGCGCAAGCGCTCAGCGGGGCAGGATCCCCGTGTGCAGCACTCGACGTCGCAGTCGGCGTGGTGCGGGCAACTCCCACATGTGCTGACGCACATCCGCTTCGCGGAGGGATTCTTCGCAAGCCCTACAATGCGGCTTGTGGGGGCTCGGATGGGGACAATCCGGCCTGGACAGTCCACTCAGAGTGACGGCTGGCGAGTTGGATTGCGGACGTCCGGTCTGCATCTTGACATGCACTATGTCGACCTGACCGTGTGACCTTTGGGAACATCTGATGCAGCGGCATTGGTTGGTGGTACGATCAGGGTCACGCATCGCTCCCGGAGGTCGGCTTGTCCAGGCCGATGGGTGGGCACAGGGAGATCGTTCAGCTTGTGACAACCCCGCAGGAATCATCCGAACCCCGCATCGTTCCATTCCGGCAACGGCGAAGCAAACGGTCTCCTGGTGCCCAAACCGGAGTAACCCCGGCGGCGCCAATTGATGCTCCCGGTACCCACCACGATCGGGATGGCGTCGATCGCCTGCTGGAAATCAGCACGATCGCCGATCCGCTCCCGGGCGAGCATGAGGGTGTCCATCACCTGCGGGCGGTGCAACTCGGCGCTTCGAGCGGGGCGTTCTATCCGCACACACCCACCGAGCTGGCGCCCCAGGCGGCGAGACGGCTTGGCATTTCCACGATCGAGATCATGCTCCAGACACCCGGGGAATACGATCCACGGTTCGCGGAGCTGGTCGCCGCCAATGCGCGGGCGGCCGGTGTCTCGATCACCTCCGTGCATTCGATGAGCCATCTTCATCCAATGATGTCCCCGTATCGGCGTCGAGTCGAAGAATCCCGCGCCCTCTTCCAGCAGGCAATCGAGACTACCGCAATGCTCGGCGCCCGCGTCCTTGTCTGGCATGGACCGAACCGCAAGGAGATCCGGAGCGATGACGACTGGGAGCGATTCATTGAGCTTGCGGGCGAGCTCGCCCGTGCCTGCGGAGATGCCGGGATCACGCTCGGCATTGAAAACGTCTCCCATGGCGCGCTGGCGCTCGTCCGCCACGTCGTGAACTTCGCGACCCGCCTCGAGGAGATCGGCACGCAGCGGCAAATCGGGTTCGTGTTCGACCCGTTCCAGGCCGCCGAGGCGGGAGCCAACCCGTTCATGATGCTGGCCGCAATGGGCAATCGCGTCGTCAATGTCCACATCAGCGACTATCTCGAACACGATCCCTCCGTTCGCCACCTGCTTCCCGGCGACGGCGACCTTCCGTGGTCGGCCCTCATCCGGGCGATTGCCGGCAGTGGCTACAGCGGGCCGATGATGATCGAGGGGGCACTCGGAAGCGATGCCCAGGGCATCGACCGTGTCCGCCACTCGCTCGAACCGTTGATCCGTTCCGTGTTCTCGTTCGAGCCGGACGCCCGCCGCCACGAACCGGCTGCCGAGGAAGCAACCACGCTGACAGGGCCACCCGCCGGGGTGCGGAAGGGAATCGATCTCTTCAACCGGCGCGAGTTCTACGAGCAGCACGAGGAAATCGAAGCGGAATGGCACGCCGAGCGAGGGCCGATTCGACGGCTCTACCAGGGGCTGCTCCAGATCGGGATCGGGTTTCACCACACCCTGAATGGCAACTACCGGGGAGCGGTTGCGCTGCTGACGGAGGGCATCGCCAAGACCTCGGAATTCCAGCCGCAGGCGCTGGGGATCGACACTGGCAAGCTGGTCGGCGAGGCGCAGGTCTGCCTCGACCGCATCCTCGAGCTCGGCCCGGACGGCATCACCCGATTCGACCGCTCTACCATCCCCACAATCCAGTTCATCGCTGGTTAGGACGATATCCCAACCGTTGCGAGTCCCAGGAGTGGCGGTCCTTTGCCGGCCAAAAGGGCAACGAGCCGAGGAGCGCCACTCCTGGGCAGTTAAACGCATCAATGCCGACCGGTCATCTGACCGGTCGGCATTGATGTTTCAGGCCTTGACGGTTCGCTGAGTACTCAGCGAAGCCGGTGAACTAGCGCGGTCGTCCGGTGGAACGTCTGGAGACCGTGGCAGCTGCCGCGAGCAACAGGGTTGCCATCGCCGCCAACAACAGGGCTCCCGATCCTCCTGATCCACCAGGCGTGTTCCCTGTACTCGGCAGCACATTCACTGGTGCCGTTGGTGTCGCTGTCGGCGTCACCGGAGTTGCGGTTGGCGTGACTGGTGTCGCTGTTGGCGTCACCGGAGTTGCGGTTGGCGTGACTGGTGTGGCCGTTGGGGTCACCGGAGTTGCGGTTGGCGTGACTGGAGTGGCCGTCGGGGTCACCGGAGTTGCGGTTGGCGTGACTGGTGTCGCCGTTGGCGTCGACTGGTGTCGGCGTTGGTGTGGCGTGACTGGTGTGGCCGTCGGTGTCGGTGATGGCGTAGCGGTGTTGGTGTTGGCGTCGGACTCGGGGTTGGTGATGGCGTCGGACTCGGTGTTGGTGATGGCGTCGGACTCGGGGTTGGGGTCGGGCTTGGATCGACGCAGAAGGTTATGTGGCTGAGACCGCCTCCATTACCCCATTTCCCCAGAGCAAGGTCGTAGAAGTCATCCGGAGAGATGCTCAGAATCTCGCCGGGTTGACCCTGGATCTTGTTCCAGGTCACCGTCACGGTCCGGCCTTCGTCGGTTTCTCCCGTGAATTCCAGTGGATTCGGGTCATCGTCCATATCTGGAATGCTGTCCAGCTTGTCGACGTACACCATGCCAAATGCCGCGCATTCTTCCTCAGGATCCCCCCGAGCGAGACGTCGACGTTCGCTGCGCCCAAGGCACTCAATGATTCCGAGGACTCATCGGTTGGGACGACCGGTTCCTCAGTGGGCACAACTGGTTCTTCGGTCGGATCGACGTCCGGAACATCCGTCGGGTCAACGTCGGGAACGTCCGTCGGGTCGACGTCAGGGACATCCGTCGGGTCGGCGACTTCCTGCGCACCGGCGATCTGGGACGTCGCGAGGACAGCGGTACTGCCCGTCAACGTCACCATCGCCAGCATGACAAGAAATACCGCAAACTGACGGGGTAATGATCGAGGTCCATGCTTCATGGGACCAGAGCCTTTCGTGAAACGGACAGCACCGTCGAGCGTCAACCACGCTGAAGCCCTCGTGGCAGCCCAGCGGCATGCGAATCAACGAGGAGAAGGTATGGGACCCGGAAGAACCATGACCTTTGGGTCAGTGGTTCTGTATTGATACAGTACTAGTGGTAAATACCAATATCAAGTGCACCTATATGTGAACTAGCACCTTTGGTGTGGACGACGGGATGAAACGCCAGGAATCGCCTGAATCAGGCGATCGTCAACCCTGATCGGGACTTTCTCCCACACAAATGACCACGCTCACGCCAACCGGATAGCCCACAAGTACCAACTGACCATGCGCGCTGTGTGACCCGATGGGTAGCGATGGTCCGCTCGCGTGACCACCGATGCCAGATCTCGCATCGGTTTGTTGCCCGTTGTTTGGGAGAGCACACCGGGAGGCGCCGGCATTCGAGGTCGGGTGTGGGTGCGGCCAATACGTGTTCGCTTGAATGGAGGGCCGCCGCTGCCGTATGCTGACGCAACCCTTCCCGCACCTGTAGCGGGGATTTGCGGTTGCCGCGGACTACACCTCGCTGAGCCTGGTGGCTGGATCAGGCGATCTCATCCCGGATGTCGGGAATGAGGGATGCACCGCAGGTCGCTGCGACCGGACCAGACCGGCGCGCAGGTCGCGGCCAGGCGTCGAACGGCACGTGCGTCGTTCGCACGGGATACGGTGTGCGCTCGTTGCAGAACAAGCGACATCAGGGCAGGGGCATGCGCAGCTTTTTCCACAGACAAGGGAAGTTTCGCCCGCGCTCCTCAGACGAGGCGGAGGGCGACGCTCCCATTCCAGAGGACCTTTGGGTCAAATGCCCCAAGTGCGGTGAGCTGCTCTATTCGAAGGAGCTCGTCGACAATGCACGGGTCTGCCCCAAATGCGGCCACCATTTCCGGCTCAATGCCCGGGATCGAATCGTGCTGCTTGCCGATTCCGGCACCTTCGTGGAGTGGGATAGCGGCATTCAGCCGGAAGATCCGCTTGAATTTGTCGATCCCAAGGGCTCCTACGCCGACAAGTTGACGCAGACCCAGGCCAAAACCGGCGAAACCGATTCGCTGATCACCGGGCTTGCCGCCATCGAAGGTCGGCCGATCGTGATGATCGTCACCGATTTCGATTTCATGGGCGCCAGCATGGGGTCGGTGTGGGGCGAGAAGCTCGCGCGCGCCGTCGAACGCGCAATCGAGGATGGCTTGCCGGTACTCACGGTCAATGCCTCGGGCGGGGCGCGGATGCACGAGGGGCTCTTCTCGCTCATGCAAATGGCCAAAACCGTGGCTGCCTTCGAGCGCCTCGGGCGCTCGCAGCTTCCCCATTTCTCGCTGCTCGTCGATCCCTGCTACGGCGGAGTCACCGCCAGCTATGCCACGGTAGCCGACGTGATCCTGGCCGAACCGGGAGCCCTGATCGGCTTTGCCGGCCAGCGGGTGATCGAACAAGTGACCAAGCAGAAACTGCCAGCCGACTTCCAGACTGCCGAGTTCCTGCTCGATCACGGGATGATCGACCTGATTGTTGAGCGTGCCCTCCTGCGGACGACCGTGGCGACGCTTGTCGATCACCACAGCGTGGGTTTGAGCTCGCCGTGGGTAGAAGACGTGACCCCGGCCGAAGGGGATAACGGACACCAGCCGGAGGCCGCGCTCGACCTGACCGAGCCGATTGCCAACGCCAGCTCCGAGCCCATCCGGCCCACCGATTCCTGATCGCGCGAAGGATCCGAGCTTCCCATGACAATATCCGAAATCGTGCCTAACGACCCTGTTACCGAGACCCCGCCGGTTCTTCGCGCAATCGACCGCGTGCGGCTGGCGCGCGACCCGGCCCGGCCCGGCACCCTGGACTACATCGCCGAACTGTTTTCCAACTTTGTCGAGCTCCACGGAGACCGGACCTACGGCGACGACCAGGCGCTGATCGGAGGCCTGGCGTCATTCCGGGGCCAAAGCGTGCTGGTGCTCGGTCACCAGGGCGGGACGAATACGCGCGAGAACCTCGCCCGCAATTTCGGGATGCCGAAACCGGAGGGATTCCGCAAGGCTCGACGCCTGATGCGGCACGCCGAAAAGTTCAGCCTGCCAATCGTCACCTTCATCGACACATCCGGCGCCGACCCCGGCATCAGTTCCGAGGAACGGGGTCAGGGCACCGCGATCGCCGAGAGCCTGCTTGAGATGGTGGGGATCAAGGTACCGATTATTTGTGTCGTGATTGGCGAAGGCGGAAGCGGCGGCGCCCTGGCGATCAGTCTCGGTGACCGTCTGCTGATGCTGGAGAACGCTGTATATGCGGTCGCCTCGCCAGAAGCATGCGCCGCAATTCTCTGGAAGGACTCCAGCTTTGCCGGCGAGGCTGCCGAAACGATGCGGGTGACCGCGTCCGACCTCCAGCGCTTCGGGATCATCGACGAGTTGATCGCCGAACCGACACCGGCCCACGAAGCCCCGCGCGACACGATCGTCGCGGTCGGCAATCGGATCGCGGCGCATCTCGATCTCCTGCTCACCGAATTCGACATGAGCGACACGGAATCGGTTGAATCCATGCTCAACCAGCGGTACGCGAAATTCCGCAAGATCGGCGCCTGGCACGAAGTCTGATCGATGCAATCGCACCGGCCCGGCGTCCATACCGCGGACACCAGCAAACCGGCCTGGAGATAATCTCCAGGCCGGTTTGCTCATGCCTATCTCGATGCCCGGTAGTGACCGGACTTGTGCCGGCAAATTCGTGGTGAAACGGCATCGCGGTGATGCCGGATGGTTATACGGGCCGAGACAAGCTCGGCAACCCTACCGAACGCATCAATCGAAGATCGGGGTTGACGAGGCAGTGCCTGCCGGAAGGGAGGCTATATCGAACCACATCGCTGGTCCTGATACGGGGAAAATTTCCGGTCGCCGGTAGATCCACTGCGCCAGGGTGTGTTCGATCTCGACCAACCCGGCAGAGTCGCCCATCCAGAGATACCAGCTCTCCGATTCATCCTTGAGAAGTAATCGATCTGTCGCGAACCGATGATACGCCACCGGCCGCAAATACGTTGCAGGATACATGGTGGTGCCTGATCCCTTCCCGAATGAAGCGTATTCGATTGGAAAGGATCATCGAGCTGTGCCTACTCGCCGATCACAACTGCACATCCCCAGCATGGCAGCAACCAACCGTTATCGTTGATCGTCGCATTTGCTCCTCGTATGCCTTTCCTAAGAACAGCCAGGGCATCGTGGAGCAGCAACCGCTGCACATTCCAACAAACGCGATCTGTCAGCGAACATCAGCGCCGGGCTGTCCGACCGATCCCGATCCAGGCACCTTACCTCTCCATGCCTGATCCGGAATCACCTGAGCCTCGGCGTTTCCCCCCAAGGAAACATCGAACTCATGGACAGCAACCGCCGAGACTCTTGCTGTTGCTGCCTACCCTACGCTGCACCGGCCATTTAATCAACCACCCGGCATCGACGTCCGTACACCACGGGGGCCGTGCAGGGTTGCGGATGAACGCGCCACGAACCGGGTTGGGCAGGAGCGGGCCGGGAACGGTACCTCGCTGAACTGGCCAACGTTTGGTCGATCCGCCCGGATGATCCGCCGGACCTGGCCGGTCATGTCCTTTACCGGATCCCTGGTTCGACGATGACCGGGCATCTGCGTGTCTCACGACACACGTTTGAATTCGTTTCATTCGTTTCATGTGAATGACACACACAATGCCGATACAGTCGGGGCCCGAATGGATACATGAACCTCACCAAATATAGGCAAGGAGGTCTGGAGTGCGAAAACTCATCGTCATCAACATCATGTCGCTGGATGGTTATTACACGGGACCAGACAACAATTCGGCTGATCGATACACGCACGTGGGATGACTCGGGGAACCTGCTCGTGAAGTACGAAATAACACGCGTATAGGGTTGCGTCCAGCGGGGCGACTTGGCGACTGCTCAGAGCGCAGCGTGGGGTCCGCCCGTGTTCATTGGCTGACGTGCTCCGCCCGAACCATTGGCCGGCAAAAGACCGGCCACTACCGGGGTAGTGAGGATATTGCACGGCTGCGGACTTTGCACCGCCCGTCCTCATTGGCCGCCCCTACGAAACCCGCATTGGATATATCTGCAGACACGCCCTAGTTGCCGACGCTTCGCACAAATCGTTCGATCGCGAGGTTGAGTTCGTCGAGGGTGGCTTCGCGCTCATTGGGATCAGCTCCCATCACGCAGCCCTTGATGTGATCCTCAAGCACCAGCAACCCGACCGAACGGGTCGATGCCATCACGGCCGAAATCTGGGTCAGGATATCGATACAGTACTTGTCCTCGTCGATCATCCGCGAGATCCCGCGAACCTGCCCTTCGATCCGCTTCAGCCGGGCCTGAATCCTGGCCTTGTCCGCGTCGTAGGAATGCCCCCGGGCATCACCCTCCTGCGCTTCGATAGCGGACGAGAGAGATGGTTCGGCAACGATCCGGGATGCAACGGTATCGGAGATGGGGATCGGTTGACTCATGGTTGGGCTCCTGGCAAAAACGTGGCATGGGGTCGGGCAACGACCCGGCCTGCACTTCTACGATCCATTATGACGGGTTAGGCCATGGTTCGCATCATCCATTCGATCAGGGTGCCCATCGTCTGTCCAGCGCGAAATACGTCAGGAACGTCATCGGCCCCTGGTGGAGCTGGTTTTGACAGTCATCACGACAACCAGGTGACTGGGTGACACAGGTATACGGACACCTGTGGATAACCCGTATCCCATTGGGGATAACTTTTGGGGATTGTGGACAACCCCCGGTTTTTCCGTGAACATCGCCCTCTGGAACTACCGGTGATCGAGGATCCGGCACAGGCATCATGGTGGATTGGCACAGATGGCGTTTTTGCGGCGATTTGGGAATCGGGACAATCCAGTGATTTGTCCCCACATTGGGCGAGCGATGTTTCGTGCCTGTGATTCACGAAATCGGGCGTTTTCCACACTATCCACACCACTACTATTATTACGGGATTCTCTACATTACAAATACATTAAAACGGGCACAGTCAAGAACCCGGGACACACCTGTGACTATTGTCGAAGCAAGACCGGTTGTCCAGAATACCGATTCTGGTAGTGGCTGGTCGCCCCGCTGGATTGTGCCGGCCAAGTGTGCGGGTGGCCATTACCAGGCGGAAATCCATGGGCACACTCAATAGAATACGGTGACTGTTCGATGATAGGGCTCGCAGGTGGCGGGCAACGATTGCCCAAGATTCCAGAGCAGCCAATCGACATCGGCCGCGGTGAAGCTCCCGCCAGAATTGGCCAGCTGCTGACGGAGGAGTTCGCAGGTCCAGATCGTGGCCGCCCGGATTTCGACCTCCGCCCGGCTTCCTGGTGAAATCAGCTCCCGGCGATGGATCGCTGCCGCAAGATCGTCGCGATAGCGAATGAGCCCGAGGTGGCGCAGTACCTGGGGAACCTTGTAATCGGCGAAGGCGGTCAATTGATCCCGATCTGCCAAGGGTGAAACGTCATCGTGCTGGGCTGCGCTTGGGGCCGACACATCCAGCGGGGCAGGTCGGGCAGCCCTACGATGCTCCTGGCCAACCTCAAGGGCGCCAGCGAGGTCGGAGACGAGGATTTGGGCGCGTTTGTAGAGGCGGACCTCGATCGCGCTTCCGGAGCCGTCAGGGGGCGTCCACACGGCGACATCGTTGAACGAGGGGAATGCCTCGACGACGGCACGCACCAACGCTGGGGCTGACCCGTGGGCGCCTTCAGCGAACGTGGTGAACGGCCGATCTCCGGCCACTCTCGCCTGTATCTGCTCCCCGAGCTCACGGAGGTTGGCGACTCGCTCCGCCAGGAGTGGAATCGGCGCGGAACCCGGAACTGGCCGCAACAGATCCACCACGATCTCGTGATCGACGGCCGCCAGCCAGGCGGGATCCCAGATCGGGACGCCGTTGCGCGCGGCGTCGCGGAGTGCGATCGCCAGTGCCATGTATCCGTCGTGGATGTCACCGTTGGACACAATTCGCCAGCGCCATGATGGATCCGGGTCCTGCCCCCAGAAGCAGAAATTGAGGGCATCGAGCGCGAAGATCCAGCCGATCGTCTGCTCTGTGGCATGGTCGCCGGTACCCTCGAAATGGATGTCTGTATCCCAGGCTGGTGGCGATACCTGGTTCGCCACCAGCTCCCCGGCGAGCGCGGCGATGGCCTCGGGATCGATGGTGACGGCGGTCATGGCGTTGACGACCGCTGTGCACGACGAGAGCACGCCAAGCGGATCGGGTCCGGCCCGTTCGATTGCTTCCTGATCGAGAAGATGTCTGGTCGACACGAGGGCCTCCTTCCAAATGATGCAGGTTACTGGTGGCCAGCTATTGACACGGTGGGTGCGAAGCACTAACTTTCTGCCAACGAACCTAACTGTATACAGTATCCGATCCGCGACTCAGCCTCGGCTGATGGAGGCCGGAGGCCACGGTCGGATGTGTTCGAGGGACTGATTGGCTCGATTCTCACACAGGAGTTGTTCAGGAATGTCGACAGAACATGATAATGACCTGTTTGGTTGTTCAGATTGTGACGACGTCTCTCGTATTGCCGCAGCTTCACGCGCACGATTGACGCGCCGCAAGGTGGTGCAGGGCGCGGCGGTTGCAGGGGCAGCGCTTGGGCTTGGCGCAGGTGTGGCAGGCGCCCAGGATGCATCCCCGGAAGCATCTCCGGCCGGTGCCCAGGTTGATCCAACCCTCACCGAGCCCCAGGCAACCCTGCCGATCGTGACCGAGCCAACCACTCTCCGGGTACTGATCCCCTCCAACCCAACGGTCGAGGATTTCGCGACCAACGAATTCACCGCCTGGTTCGAGGAATTCACCGGGGTCACGGTTGAGTGGGAAGTAGTGCCCGCAGCGACCCCGGCCGAGCGCGATGCCGTCGCTCAACCTGCGCCTCGCCAGCGGTGACTATCCCGATGTGCTGATGGACTTTTACCCGACGCCGTCGGTGCTCCAGATCTACGGCCAGCAGGGGGTGTTCCAGCGGCTCAACGACCTGATCGACCAGCACGGCACGTTCACCAACCGGGCGTTCGAGGTCTACCCCTCGGCGAGGATTGCGGCAACCGCCTCCGATGGCAACATCTATGCCCTGCCCCAGGTGAACGACTGCTTCCACTGCTCGATGTCCCAGAAGCTCTGGATCAACCAGGAGTTCCTCGATACCCTGGGCCTGGAATTGCCAACCACAACCGAAGAGTACGCGGAAGTCTTGCGCCAGTTCAAGGCGGGCGACCCGAACGGCAATGGGGAGGCCGATGAGCTACCGCTGAGCGGATCGCCATTAGTCTGGCACGGTTCGATCGATGAATTTTTCATGAACTCGTTCATCTACCATCCGGGGCACAGGGATTCGGCAAACAAGCCCCGTTTGATCGTACAGGATGGACAGGTCACCCCGATCTACACCCAGGATGCCTGGAAGGAAGGGACCAAGTTCCTCGCCAGCCTGTATGCCGAGGGCCTGATCGATGCGGAAGTGTTCACCCGTGACCGTGACCAACTTCGCCAAATCGGCGATGGCGGTGGTGACAACACTGCCCGCATTGGGAGCGTTCCGGCCGGCTGGTTCGGGGAGTTCACCTCGTACGATCCGGAGGGCGTGGGGCTCTGGGCGCAATACAAGACGCAGCCGCCGCTTGAGGGGCCGGGCGGCGTTCGCTATGCCGGGTTCAATCCGTACGGGTCATCATCCAACGGCGCCTTTATCATCACTGACCGCTGCGAGAATCCGGAACTGGCCTTCAAGTGGGGCGATGCGCTTGGGCACATCGAAGCCACAACCCGATCGATCCATGGTGTGAAGGACCGCGACTGGGCCTGGGCAAACGAAGGCGATCTCGGGATCAACGGCAAGCAGGCGATCTGGCGTAGCATCACCGATATCGCCAACGTGCCATCGCAGAACGCCCACTGGTCGCAGGCGGGCCCGTCGTACCGCTCGAACGACTACCGGCTGGGGCAGTACGTGCCGGCGGACATTGCCGAGTTCGATATCGAGGTGATCCTCTACAACGAGACCACGAACAACTACGAGCCATACAAGCAGCCGGACGAAATGACCCTGCCGCCGTTGTACTTCAGCGAGGATCAGGCCCAGTTTGTGGCAGAGTTGACGCCAACAATCGAGGCGTATGTCGACGAGACCTTTGCTCGCGCGGTGACTGGCCAGGTCGACATCGAAGCCGAATGGGAGAACTACATGGCCACCCTGGAATCGATGGGTCTTGGTCAGTTCATAACGGCCCATCAGGAGGTCTATGACGCGGCGCAATCCGCAATCAAGCGAAACACCATCGCATAACGATTATTTCGGAGGCACCACACAGCAGAAAGGCCAGGCGACTAGTCGCCTGGCCTTTCTGTGTTGGCCGCATGGCTGGCCGGCATGGTCCTTCGGCTTCGCTCAGGAGGCCACTACCAGGGGAGGATCCTGTACGGTTGCGTCCATTGGGGCAACCTCGTGTCTGCCCGAATCGATTGGCCGCTTGTCCGCCGTCATCGATTCGCCGCCAATCCCGCAGCGAGAGCGGCATCCGCTCAGCTGCATGGTGATCGTACCTACGATCGGACATGTCCCCTGGTGTCCGACTGCGTCGGATGCGCCTTCGCGCAGGATGTCTTCTCTGCGCTCAGAGTGACGACAGAGGGATATCGAGTGGATGCGCCAAGAAATGCGCCCCAGTGTAGGGTCCGCGTCCATGGCCGGCGCGACCGGCCACTACCAGGGGAGGTGTTGGCCGCACTGGCTGGCCCCTTCATTCCAGGCGCGTCGGAATCGCCGGTTGCGACCCGGCGCGCATCACGCTCCAGCTCAGGCTGATCATGATCAACGCGGGGCCGGCCACCAGCAACGCAAACACCGCCTTGGCTCCGACGGTGTCCCAATCCTGCTCGCCAGAGAGGTGGATGATAACGAAGGCGATCGCGAAGCCCAACGCCAGCACGCTGTAGATCAAAGCGATCCTGATCCTGAGTGCGGCGAAGATGCCGCCGAGCAGCATGCAGATGGGATACGCAAATATCGTAAACCGCTCGATGGCGCCAGGTGGCGGGTCTGCGATTAGCGGACCCAGCAACATCGCCACGGCGATAATCACGGCGCCAATAACTCCCACCGCCACGGTGATCGCCTTCAATGTTCCGCTCACGATTGCTCCACCGTCACGACCTGGATTGTCCCGTCACTTAGCGGCACCACCAGCTGGTTGTTCGCCGACCACTCGATACCCGTGATGCTTTCCCAGAGTTGCAAGTCCACGCCGTCGATAATCTCGGTCGTTTCGCCGGTTGCCAGATCCTGGATCACGATCGTCGAGTCCTGGTGCGTCGCCTCGTCCCCGGTGATGCCATAGACAACGGACGTGCCATCGGGCGAAAAGCGCGGCGGCGCGGCCAGGAACATGCGGCGCGGAACGTCCACCATGATTGGCGAAAGCTCGCCTGTTTCCAGGTCGAGCGACGTGTGACTGTAGAACTCGCCACTTATCGCGATATCCTCCCACAGCCAGTACATCGTCAGCCGGTCCCCGCTTGCCGTGGCGCCGGTCAGTACCGGGGTGATCGAAGCCGGAATCGAGGGAGTCGAAACGATCTTCACCGGCGGACCGGAGTTCACATCGGCGGTATAGACGCCCGCGATATCGCTGCCGCCTCGGATCGAAAAGATCACTGTGCCGTCCTCCAGCCAGAGGAGCGGCGTGATCATACCCACGGTTTCGGCGACGAAGGCCAATGGCTCATCGGTGACCATATCCTGGCCCCGTACGACCTGCCCGGTTTCCATGATCACCCGCGAAACCGCGATCTGGCGCTGCCCCTGCTCGTCCCGGGGATTGAGGATCCGGATGAACAGCAATTCCGAGCCATCGGGAGACCAAACAGGCCACTCGTCGTAGATCACGAACTGGCTGGCCGTGCTCGCTGCCTTGAGGTCGTCGACATCGTCCTCGGTCAGGTTGGTGAGCGAGTTGCTCCGCACATCAAGCACGAACACGTCGCTATCGAACTCGGCTCCGTTCTGGGAAAAGGCGATCTGCCGGCTGTCGGGCGACCAGGCGATCGAGGCGTCGGCGACTCGCTCCGATTCCTCGTTGCAGCGTTCTTCCCCGGTGCTCACCTTCCAGACGCACAGCTGCCGGCTCTCGATATCCTTCAGGCCCGCTACCCAGCGACCATCGGGAGAGATGGCCGGCGCGAAGCCATCAGCCTCAATGATGACGGAATCGACCACCTGCCACGAGGCGGAACCGCTCTGGGCGATCGCGGGTTCCAGGGAGAACGACGTGGCAATCGCCCCTATCAGGGCGCACGTAGCCACAAGTCGCGGGAGGGAAGAAGAAAAGGTCATGATTTGGCGAGGGTCCTTTCGCTGGGCACAGTCGGGCAAGGCGGTGGTGCCCGCTCGGCAATGCAGGTTGAACCCCATTTATCGCCGAAAGGTTCCCTCCATGCCACCAGGAACGATGGGGATCCGCATCAGAGGAACGTCGGCTTGATTGCGCCTCGCCGATTGGCTCGTTAGGCGCCGGTGGGGAGCGTGTCGCCGAAGGAAACGATATCTCGCGCCACCCGCTCCGGTTCCTCCCAGAGCACGATGTGACCGACGCCCTCGTAGACGACGAGTTTCGATCCCGGGATCGCGTCGCGTAACGCCTCCTGCTCGTGGCGGGGCAGAAAATGATCGCGATCGCCCCAAAGAAGCAGCGAAGGTATCGAAATCCGGAATGTCGTACTGGGAGGGGGAGAATCCCACAGCCCAAGGAAGGTCGCCTTCCAGATTGCGGCCGGAATCCGGCAACTCTCCTCTACCATCTCATCGATGTATCCGGGGCGAAGATGGGGGAAAGTGGAATCTCCACCGAACTGCCGGGCGAACTCGGGATCGATGGGGTCACTGAGCGCCAGGATGGTGTCCCTCAAATCGACGACGGCGGGCTTGTCCCGAAACCTGCCGGGAGAACCGACGAGCACCAGGCCCCGCGTTCGGTCCGGATGATTGCCGGCGAACCATTGGGCGATGTAGCCGCCGCTTGAGGAGCCTACGATGACGGCAGACTCGAGCCCAACCGCATCCATGAACGCGGCGATTTCGTCGCTGAGGTCGGGCACCGCATACCCGGTTTCGGGGCGATCGGCATCGCCGTGGCCTCGAAAGGTGAGAGCATACGCGTGTATGGATGGGGAGAGATACGGCAGCAGGGGTTCGAACTCGCGCCCGGTACCCGCGTAGCTGTGAATCAGCACCGTTGGGGTACCAGAAGGATTTCCTTGTTCCAGATACGGGAGACTGAGCCCGTTGCGGAGCCGGGCGCGCTCGACCTTCCAGCCCATGGGGTGTCACCCTCCCGCTGGTACCGTTCTGATCAGGTCAGGCCCCCATCTTAGCACGCAGGTTTTGCTATTCGGGTGTCGGTTCGGGAACTGGCGTGCCCTGGGGATCGAATGTCCCTTCCGGCGACATCCGGTATTCGAGGGCGAGGTTCTCCGGTACGTCATCTTCACTCGGAAGCAGGCTGAACAGGTCGAGTTCGATTTCCCGCCAGGTCAGTGGGGCAACGACCGATCCGGCCAGCTCGAGAACCGGTTCCACCTCGGCCCCGCTTACCCGCACCTCCCAGACCAGCGTATCCCGGCGCACCGCGAGCAGCACCCATTCGGTGCGGTAGGCCGCGACACCGACGGTGGTGTGCCACCCCATCGCCGTCACCGGGTAGAGTACGAGATCGAGCGGGAGATTGAGTTCCACCGGTTCGGTTTGATAGAACTCGCCCTCGGGCAGGTTCGAACCGGCGTTGGCGAGCGCGAATTGGCGGTGTTCCTCGGCCGCCTCGTCATCGACCCACTGGCTAACCCGGACGCCGAGCGACCGAATCACGTCGTCGGACGTGGCGATGAATTTGACCTCGGCGAAGTCCTCGGCCTCGTTTTCGACTGGCTGGATGAACCTGGCCAGGCCGACCTGAGGGGTTGCGATGAGTGCGGCAATGACGGCCAAGAAATGACGACGGTTCATGGATGAGAGTCCTTTCCTGTGCATACATGAACGAACTCCGACCCACAACCGTTGCGCGTCTTTCGTCAGGCTGCGATTGAACCAACGTCCGTGTCGTCTGGCGAGTGGCTGTACACGGCGTCGAGTCGCATTGGGGCCGGCAGCTCGCTCGCTACGGGAAGCAGGCTCCACAGGTCAGGAGCCGGGATTTCCTGAACCCGCCGGTAAGTAAGGTTTCTCGCCAGCTCAAGCACCCTGTCGCTGAGGTCTATCCCTCCGGCAGCGTTCGCCGAAATCTCCCAGACCAGGTTGCCCCGATGGAACACGCCCGTCACCCAGGTGGTTTCGGAGGCGCCGCCACCGATTGCCGTTCGCCAGGAAACGAGACCGCCGCCAACCGGCGTGAAGGTCGCCGGCAACGGCGATTCCCGGCGATCCGTGGCAGCAAGATGCCCGGAGATGCCGATCATGCCCGCGTCATCGAGCATCAGCTGGGCGGCGATCAGGGCGGCCTGATCGTTGGCGTAGGCGTGGACCATCACGGTGAGGTACTCAGTGTTCGCGTTCGATCCGGCTCTCCGGCGAACGCCCTTCCGGCGGCGTCCACGAGCAGGGCAGTAGGCGCCGGGGTCGACGCGGGCCACACCACGAGCCAATTGGAAATGAGCGAAACGAGGCGACGACGATTCATGAGCAGGGTGATCCTTTCCATGACAACGAAAGGAACTACCCGGCCAACGTCTGAGCGCGATCCTTTCCTGTGGGTTTCTCTCCCAGGGTACATAACGTCACGACCGCGATTCTGGTTTCAATGGTGAATAGACGCCGTATTCCAAATGTGAAGTCGGGATCATCACGATCGTCAGGTTGCCGGGAAAGGCAGTCCGTGTGAGCATAGGCACGGCGTCGGAGGCGACGTCCGTGCCGTGACAAATCGCTCATCTCAAGGACCCCGCTGGTGCCCATTATCGAAGTCGATTCGCTCGTCAAGGAGTTCCAGCGGCCCAAACGGTTCGATGGTCCCCTCGGCGGGTTGCGCACACTCGTCACCCGTGAGCATGTCACCACACGCGCCGTCGACGGCGTCTCGTTCTCGATCGACGAAGGCGAGCTGATCGGCTATCTCGGTTCGAATGGCGCCGGGAAGTCGACCACGATCAAGATGCTCTCGGGCATTCTCGTTCCCACCTCTGGCACTGTGAGTGTTGACGGCATCGTGCCGTGGGAAGAGCGCGAGCAAAACGCGCTCAAGATCGGCGTCGTCTTCGGGCAGCGCACGCAACTCTGGTGGGATCTTCCGCTAAATGACTCACTGAAGCTGATCGGCAAGCTGTATCGGGTCGACGCGACCCGCTACACGCGCAATTTCGACCGCCTGGTGGACCTGCTCGGTCTCGAGGAGTTCCTCGATCGCCCTGTCCGCCAGCTCAGCCTCGGTCAGCGGATGCGGGGCGATCTGGCGGCGGCAATGCTCTACGAGCCGCGCATCCTCTACCTCGATGAACCGACCGTCGGGCTCGATGTGGTCGCCAGGGAGCGCACCCGCCAGTTCGTCGAGGAAACCAATCGCGATACTGGTACAACGATCATCCTCACCACCCACGACCTTGCCGATGTCGAGCGATTGTGCAAGCGGATCATCTTTATCGACCACGGAACGGTTCTTTACGATGGTTCCGTAACGGAGTTAAAGCGACGCTACGCTCCCCACCGCCAACTTGAGATCACGCTCGATCCGGCTGACGGGGTCGATTACACGGCGACGGTTCATCTCAACATTCCCGGCGCGACCGTCATCGAGCAGGGCGAAGCGCGGCTGGTGATCCAGTTCGATCCGCAGGTGGTGGCGGTGCCGGACCTGATCTCGGCGGTAATCGCGAGGCATCCGGTATCGGATATCTCGATTGTCGAGCCCGATCTCGAAGGCGTGGTGCGGCAAATCGTCGAGAACGGCGGGATGACATCGTGAGTATTCAAGGCGCTGCGCTCCCGACGGCAGCAATACGGTGCGGTAATCCAGGCGCTGCGCTCCCGGCCCTATCGCCCCATGCCCGTCATCCTGAACGAAGTGAAGGATCCCCCGGCGAAGCCGATCCGCGCAAGCGGATGTGGAAGGTGCAGGGCGAACGTGTTCCGGGGATTGCCGATAGCGCCGACTTCGTCGTCGAGTGCTCCTCACGGGGATTCGTCGCTGGCGCCCAGGATGACGGTTGTGTTGGGCGTACGGCTTGGGCAGGGGGCTGGCATGACCCTCTCCCGTAACCTTCCGGCCTGGATCGCGATCGCCCGGACCCGTCTTCTCGTTGCCTACACCTATCGCGTCAATGTCGTCATGGCGACCCTGATGACCGGGATCCAGATCTATTTGCTGACCGTAGTCTGGACAGCGGCCTATGGCGATCGCACCGAGGTCGATGGCATCGCGGTCGGCCAGCTCCTGGTCTATCTCACCCTTGCCAACCTCCAGTTGCGCTTCCTGAGACCGGAAATGGATGAGCAAATCCAGGAGCGGATCCGGCAGGGTCAGATCGGGTTCGATCTCAGCCGCCCGGTCAGCTACCCGGGGCAATTGCTGGCCGGCGCGCTTGGCGAGATGGTCGGACTGCTCCCCTTTTTGGCAATCGCCTTCCCGGTTGCGCTCATTGCCGGAGAGTTGAGCGCTCCCGCCTCGGTTGGCGCCGGTTTTGGCTATGCCGCCGGCCTCCTGCTGGCGTGGATCGTGGCCGCCTTGCTCAACCTGCTGATTGGGCTGATCAGCTTCTGGACGCTGGAGATGAACGGGTTCCGGATGATCTATATGCTGGTGGGGAACTTCGCGACCGGCGCCCTGGTGCCGCTCTGGTTCATGCCTGACCTGCTACGGTCGTTCATTCAATTGCTGCCGTTCCAGGCGATCGCCTTCGTGCCGGTCTCGATCTATATCGGCGAACCGGCGACCGGGGCGATCTGGTCGGCCCTGCTGTTGCAGGCGATGTGGATCGGTATCCTGATCGTGGTCATTCGCTGGATCTGGGGCCAGGCCTTCAAGCACACCGTGATCCAGGGAGGCTGACGTGGAACGACTCTCGATAACCCTGGCCCTCGCCTCGGCGTCGTTGCGCTCCGAGTTTCAATACCGGGCCAACGCGATCAGCAGCGTAATCGGCGGCATGATCTACCAGCTCACGGGATTCCTCGTGGTCTGGATCATCGTCAACCGCTTCAACGAGATCGGTGGTTGGTCGCTGTCCGAAATTACCTTCCTGTATGGCATGCGACTGACTTCGCACGGCATCTTCTACCTGTGCTTCAGCCAGCTCTTCGAACTGGACCGCGTGTTGATCACCGGCGAGTTCGATCGCTTCCTGGTCCGCCCGATTTCGCCGCTGTTGCAGCTGTTTACGAGAAAACTGCGCGTCAACTGCTTCGGCGACCTGATCGGCGGCGGGGCGTTACTCGCCTTTGCCGCTGGTGGCGTCGCGATCGACTGGTCTCCCCAGGCGGTCGGATTCCTGCTGCTGGCGGTCGTCGGCGGCGCGCTGGTGGAAGGCGCCGTGCAGATCACGATGGGGTCGCTGTCGTTCCGGTTCCTGAGCACGATGGCGATTCGCACGACGGTCAACGAGGTGTTCAACCAGTACGGCAACTATCCGCAGCGCATCTTCCCGACGCTGCTCCAGTACCTGTTGACATTCGCCCTGCCGGTCGCCTTCGTGGCCTATTTTCCGGCATCGGCCCTGCTCGATCGCACCAACGAGCTGATTGTGTCGCCGTGGGTGGCGTGGATCGCGCCGCTGATCGGTCTCGGATTGTTCCTGATCGCGCTCCGCATCTGGCAGCGAGCGAGCCGTGGCTACCAGAGCTCGGGGAATTAATCCTTCGGCGATTGTGCAATGTTCAGTCCTGCACAGAACCGCGGCGGCACGGCATTCGCGCCGGGCGGACTCGCTTCGCTGCCTCAGGTTGCTGGCGCTCCATGGCCGGCACAAGACCGGCCACTACCAGGGCAGGGTAGACGTACAGAGGCCCCTTCCGGGACAGGCACTAAAGCCAGCCATGAGCGGCGTCGACCGGGTCGCCCCGCTGGACGCATTCCTTCGCGCATTCGTCGGTTTCGTTCAGCGAGTACCGATCTGCTGAACGAGCGCATGCAGATCTTCGGCGACGGATGTGGCAACGGCGAGATTCCCGGTCTCGATCGCGGTCCGCAGTGCGGCCAGGCGCTCCTCGATGCCCTCCGCAGTCGACTCGTCCGCGAGGTGGACAACCCGGTCCCACACCCACTCCATCGTCGCCACATCGCCCGCGAGCGCCGGTTCGTCGTCGGCCACTGCATCGACCGCGACCTGCCGCGCCCACAGATCGAAGCGGGCGAGATCGATCCGGATGACCGGCAGGTGCCGAAGTTCGAGATCGAGGGCGGCCTGGGCAACGTCGATCGTCGCCTGCCGGGTCCGGTGGTCGTCCATAGCCTCAACTGACGCGTTCAGCCTAGCGAGGGCTTGGCCCATCTGGTCCGCGAGGCGCGGGGGAACATCGGTCGACCCGAGTGTTTCCCACGCCGCGTTCATCGTTGCGAGGGTGGCGGCCACATCCTCCCAGGCTCCGGCCTGCACGGCCTCGTCAATCGCTGTTGCGCCCATAACCAGCGTTTCCAGTTCCGTGGCAGGTGGGCCCGCAACGGCGTCGTGGGGCACTGCGAGGGCGATTGCTTCGAGGTCGCCACCGCCGCCGGTCAGGAACTCGCCGTAGCCCGGGGCGAACGCCTTGTCCTCGTAGGTGCCATCCTGATGAAGCTCGGTCACCAGGATCGCATCGTGGACCGGTCCGCTGGGACCGTCGACGGTCACGCCGGTGGCCTTGACGGTGACTTCCTCGAACACCAGGCCGGGGATGTTTTCAGGCCGGTAGACATCTCCCACCTGCGGATTGCCGGGCATGATCATGCCCGCAGGACCATCCCTCTCCGTGAGCCAGGTGCCGTGGGTGTCGGCGACCACGCCATCCTCATAGTTGAAGACATCCTCCCCGAAATACCAGACCGATCCGTCGTCCGCCTGGGCATACCAATCAAGCGCGACCTCGACAATGCGCCCGTCGAGATAGGCGGCATATTGGGAAATCAGTGTCTCGACCTGCTGGCCATTCCACTCGATGATTTTGGTGTACGGGAGCAGGGTGACTTCAACCCGGAACGGCAGGTCGTCAACCGTTCCCATCAGGAGCGCCGATTCGCGCTTGCTGATCGGAAAGAGGGGATTGGTGATTGAGGTGGGATTGCTGAAGACCGGGGTGTCGCGGTCGACGCGATCACCATCCGGCGCGAGTGGCAGGCAGGAGCCATCCAGTTCGTTGGGCACACACTCACGGTTGCCAGGAGTCGCCTCCTGAGTGAGGCCACTGGCGGGAAGCGCAAGCAGCATCCCGCAGGCAATGCTCGCCAATAGCCGGGTCAGACGTCGAAATGTCATGCGAACCGCCTTTCGTGATTTCGTTGGGAGGGACGATGGGAAGGTCCCATCGACGCCATCACGGTAGCGGGGAGACGTGAAGTCACAATGAAGCCCGAAACCGGCCTGGGGAGTGCGTTCGGAGGGCCAATGCAGCGGCTTCATGTTGGCTTCATCTGGTTGTGGCATCGTGCGATAAAGCCGAACAGTGGTCATTCCTCAAGGAGTTCCCCGTGACCGCGATGCGCTACCGGGTCCGCCTCAGCCGCGAAGAACGAAATCGGCTTGGCCGTATCCTGCACCAACCGGCCTCAACGGTTTTCACCCATCGCCGTGCCGCCATTCTGCTGGCTGCCGATCATCCGCCTGACTGCCCTGCGCCCACCGATGAGGCGATCGCCGCCGCCGTGGAAGTCAGTCCCCGGACCGTCGTCCGGGTCCGGGAACGCTGGGCCGCGGGCGGGGTCGCGGCCGCCCTCGCGTCCCGCCCGCGAGGGACCAAGGGCCGCACCCGGTTCGACCCCGCGACCCAGGCCCGGATCGTTGAGGTCGCCTGTTCCGAGCCACCACCGGGTCATGCCCGGTGGACGGTGCGCCTGTTGGCCGACGAGGTGGTGAACCTGGAGATTGTGCCCGCGATCTCTCCCGAAACCGTTCGTACCATCCTCAAGAAAACGATCTCCAGCCGTGGGTAATCAAGCGCTGGTGCCTTCCGGCCCAGGTGAATCCCAACCTTGAACCGGTGATCGTTCACGATCGAGGATGCGCGCGTCTGCCCCTGGTCTTCCCCTTATCGAGCAGGACACGATATGCTGGTCCTACTCCTGAGCTTGCGCTGCGCGAGTACTCGACGACGAAGAGATATTGTTTCGCTGCCTCCACTCGCCTGCGACTCGTTGCGGCAGCGAAGCGATATGACAATTATCCGGCACAAGGCCCGTCACTATCAGGTGAGTTGAATCCGTGGGGAGGCGAACCATGCGCATCCTTGTGGTGGAAGATGAAGAACGACTCGCCGAGCTGGTCCGTCAGGGCCTCGTAGAAGAAGGTCACGCCGTCGATCTGGCGGCGACCGGCGAAGACGCCCTCTACTGGACCACGATCGCCACCTTCGATGTGATCGTGCTCGACATCATGCTGCCCGACATCAGTGGCATAGACGTCTGCCGGCGGCTGCGTCGCAACCGGTTGTTCACGCCGATCCTGCTGCTGACGGCACGGGACGCGATCGCCGACCGCGTCGAGGGACTCGATGCCGGGGCGGACGACTACCTGGTTAAACCGTTCGACTTCGCCGAGCTCACCGCCCGGCTCCGCGCGCTTGGCCGCCGCCCGGCCGATGCGCACACCCCGCTCCTGACATGGGCCCACCTCCGGCTTGATCCGGCGACACGCCAGGTTTGGAAGGGCGACGAGCTGGTTCCACTCCCGAACAAGGAATTCAGGATCCTCGAATACCTGCTCCGCTATCCAGGGCGGGTCCTGACCCGCTCGATGATTGCCGAACATGTATGGGATTACGATTTTCCAAACATGACGAACGTGATCGATGTCCACATCGGCCAGTTAAGGAGAAAGCTGGACAGACCGGACGGCCCGAGCGTCATTGAGACCGTGCGTGGCGCCGGATACCGGCTGGGTTCCACCCGGTGACGAAACGGATACCCTTCCGGATCCGCCTCACGATCTGGTATGGCGTGCTGTTCGGGGTGATGCTCGTCGTGCTCGGTGTGCTCCTCTACACAGGTCTGCGCTGGCAGCTGCACAGCTCGTTTGACGACCAGCTCCACGGTCAGGCCAACATCATTCTCTCGACGATCGATACGGCCAACCACGCACTCGCGCTCGATATGGGTTCGGCAGGGTTGGACGAGGAGGAGTACGTCGTCCGTCTCCTCGACAGCCAGGGCGCCGTGGTGAGCGAACGCGGCCTGGCGGCGGCGGAAAGTGGGGAGGATCGGGACAGTATCGAGGATGCGCTTGACGGCGATTCCAGCTTCCGCATGATTGAGGACAGCGATGGCGAGCAATTGCGGATCCTTACCCTGCCGGTTCGAACCGAGCAGGGCGGCAACATCATCGGCGTCTTGCAGGTTGGGTTGGACCGTGGAGATCTGGATGAGACACTCTCCCGGCTCGCGCTGGGCCTGGTCATCCTCGTTCCGCTGATGGTTGTGATCACGGTCGGGGGTGGCTATCTCCTGTCACGCCCGGCGCTGCGCCCGGTAACGGAGATTACGAATCTCGCCAACAGCATCGGCGAGCGCGATTTGCACACGCGCCTCAACTATCAGGGAGCCAATGACGAGCTCGGCAAGCTGGCCGCGACCTTCGATGCGATGCTGGCCCGGATCGAGGGGGCATTCGAGCGCCAGCGGAAGTTCACCGGCGACGCCGCCCATGAACTGCGGACGCCCCTCAGCCTGATGCGCAGCCAGGTCGATGTCGCCCTCTCGCGGTCCCGTTCGGCCGACGCCTACCGGCGCGCGCTCGAAGGGCTGGACGCCGATCTCAGGCGCGTCACCGGACTCACCGAGACCTTGCTCTCAATCGCCAGGCTCGACAACCCCGAGGTGACTCCGGATTGGTCGAGTTTCGATATGGCCGACGCTATCGCAGCCGTGCTCATCCTCTACCGGGGCAAGACGGACGATACCGGGATCACCCTCACGGGAGACACCCGGCCCAGCGAGGTTGTCGCCGATGAAGACATGGTGATCCAGGTGCTCGTGAACCTGCTGGACAATGCGCTGGCGTACACCGCATCCGGGGGACAGATCACGGTTGGCTGCGCGCCAGAGGAACGGGGGATCCATATCTGGGTCATCGACACCGGCGCCGGGATTCCCGCCAGCGACCTGGACAAGGTGTTCGATCGATTCTACCGGCCGGATTCAGGACGCTCGCGCGCACGCGGCGGGGCCGGTCTGGGTCTCGCGATCAGCAAGGCGATCGTCGAGGCCCATCGCGGCACGATTGGCCTCACCAGCGCCGTGGGGGCCGGCACCACCGTGGATATCCACCTGCCGAGCCACTCCTGATTGGCCCGGGTGAGGAGCCATGGCAAGATTCGGATCGAGCAGGGCCAACTTGCGCCTACCGCGCTCGAAGGATGATGGGCCTGGCCCTTGCTTTCGATCCAGGCCTACCCGCTTCAGTTGTCATGATCCGGTGTGGTTCTCCCGAGCATGGAGGAGTGGGGCTGTGGTCACGGTGAAATCCCCGCACCTGCCTTATGCATGCTGGTGAGAGATCTCGGTCAGGCGCGCCTGTACTCCCTCGTGCTCGAAGCATCGCCAGCGTTTGACGACATCGGCATGGTGCGCTGCCCGTGCGTTCCGCTCGCGCTTCACAAGCGCTTCGAGACCGGGGCGTACCGCGGCCGCGTCGTCCCCGGCATGAACCTCGAGGGTGGCAAGTTCGTCCTCGATCAAGGCAATCCGCACATCGTGGTCGTGGACCTGACCGAGTTCTTCCTGCAGACCCTTCATCTGCTCGGTGGCGTGTGCTCCCTCATCCCCATATACCGGGCTGAAGATCTCCAGCGTGTAGCGGAGGCGCTTCGCCGCGATGCGTGCGTCGTGAAGCGCCTCGATTGCGTTCGCGTCCGGAATGATCGGCGCATAGCTGAACAGGTCGTCGACGCGCACGGCCAGCACACGACGTGCATTGCTTTCCAGCGACGCCTTGGGATCGAGCGGGGGCAGGGCGAGATGCAGAGGGGGAACATCACTGCCCGGGGGCAAATCTTCCTGATGCCATCCATTGTTTGCGATTTGCCGCGCGGCAGGTTTGCGACCCTTTTGATCCCTTTTGGATCCCTTTGGATTGGAAAATCGACGCTTGGTTTCCTTGCGAACGCCTTCGGAATCAAGCTCGTCCACGAAGCGAAGCATCGCCTTGCGAGCCTTCCTGCGATCACGCTTGATTCGGGAAATAAGGTAATCGATGCCTGGCTGCTCCTCGTCGCTGGCCTGCTCGCGCTCTTTGGACAGTGCCTCGATGAGAACGTCGCGATCCCGGACTTCTCCGAGCGACTTGGTTATGGCCTTGGCAGTCTTGTGCAACGGGCGATACCACTTCCTGGGGAAGCAATCCGTGGCGACATCCATCGCCGCCCGCAACCGTCGGGACGCTACCCGCACCTTGTGGACGCCCTCGGGGGTCTTTCCCGCGACCGCTTCGGGCATGGCTTTCCAGACCTCCGCCCAGTTTGCCGCAATCGTGTCGCGCATTGCGGCGCGGTATTCCTGGTCCGGATCGAGCCCGGAAGCGGAGGGCGTTGCGGTCATGACATGTCCTCAGGTGGCGCAGGTTGAATTAATGGGGTTTCCGTTGCCGCGTCGTTGGCGGCAATCGCCGCGAAGGTTTCGAGCAATAGTCCAGTACGGATGCCACTCGCGGCGACCTCAACCTCTGCGGAGCCGAGCAGGTCCATCAGCGCCCGGATCAGCGCAATGCCGGCCGGGAGCACCCGCGCCCGCGCGGGCGGGATCGCGAGGGTCGTCACCAGCAGCGCTGACGGTTGGGTGCGGCAGATATCCAGCGCTTGCTCGATCTCGTTGCGACCGACGGCAAATTGGCGATTCACGATCCGGGCCAGGTACTCGGCTGTGCCACCCACCGCGATGAGGCGGGTCGGCTCCGTTGGCATGGTAACCACGGCCAAACGCTCCGCTGCCTCGCGTGAGCAGGCATCCAGTTCGGCGCTGGTGGGGGGGTCGGCCCTGATGATGGTATCGGTCAGGATTCCGGACCCGATCGCCACCGACCTGGCCGATGCGATGACACCGGAATCGGCCACGATCAGCTCGGTGCTGGCACCGCCGATGTCGGCGACCACGACCAGGCCGTTCAGGTCACCATGGTGCATGAGGCCGCGAAAGGTCAGTTCGGCCTCCTCATCGCCGCTGATGACCTTGACGTCCCAGCCCGTTTCGTCCCGGACGCGCTTAAGGAACGCAGGTCCGTTGGCAGCATGGCGTGTCGCCTCGGTCGCGACACCGACAAGGTGGGTTGCATCATGATCGCGTGCCAGAGCGGCGTACTCGTGCAGGATACCCAGTGCGGCTTCGATCCGATCCTCGGCGAGGCGTCCGGACGTGCGCAGTCCAGCGCCAAGCCGGACTGTTTCGGCGGCGAAGACGAACTCCTCAATGCCGCCCTGCGTACCGGGACGGGCGATCGTCAACTTGATCGTGTTCGATCCAATATCGACCGCGCCAATGACTGGCCCAGGGGATGCGGCAACCTCTTCTGTCATGACGTTCCTTGTATCTTGCCAGCACACGCCGAACGACCTACGAACAGGTCGCGGGCCAAGGGTGGATCCCTTCCATCAGCGCTTATTTGAAGCGAAGACTACCATGCGCGATTCTGTCTCGCCACGATTATCGTCCGATTCGACCCTGCGGCTCCGGGAACCGGTCATGGGACGAATCGGAAGCGTCCAACCCGATCCCCGGTCACGGAATTTCGTCGTGCCACACGTCCACCCGTCCGGCTATGCCGCTCGTCGTGCCGGATGCGTTCCCTGACTCGTGCTGGCATACTTGTCATACCAATGAAGGGCCATGTTCGTAAGCAGTGCAATCAGGGAAGGGAATTCCCATAGGCTACTTCGAATTGTCGGCGGTAGTGGCCATCGTAATCGCACTATCGCTCTACCTTGGCCCCAATATCCGGGCGTGGATGCATCCGCACGCGAAGCAGGTCAGCTCGTTCGGCGGCGGGGTGGCGATCGCCTACATCTGCCTGACACTGTTTCCGGAAATCGATGTCGCCCACAAGTGGCTGGGCGAGCACGTCCATCTCGTGACGCTGGTCAGCTTCCTTGCGTTTTACTCGATCGAGATGCTGCTGATCGCTCATGTCCGCCGCTCAGCCGTGCTGGGTGTCAAGCCCAGCCAGCGGATGTCATCCCCTTCGGCACGGGCATTCTGGTTTCACCTCGCCATCATGTGGGTCTATATCTGGATGGTGCTCTACACGTTGCCCGACAGCACGGCGGACACCTTGTTGTTCGCGGTGTTCGGAAGCCTCACAATCGGCCTGCACCTGGTGTACAAGGATTACGTGATCCGCTCGAACCACGATGAGACGTTCCAGACCTCGGGCCGCTACCTGCTGGCAATCGCGCCGCTTGCCGGATGGGTCGCGCACCATGTGATCGATCCGTCGGAGGAGGTGCTCGACGTGTTCATTGCGGTCCTGGCGGGGGTGATCCTGCAGGGGGTGTTCCGCGAGGAATTGCCGGACGTCGATGCGGTGCGGTTGCCGTGGCTTATCGGTGGGGCAGCGGTCTTCACCGCACTGGTCATGATCGTGTAGCAGGGGTCACCAGAACAGTCGGCCGGACATCCTGGTGAGCTCAACGGAAAGCCCGCTACGCCGATAACCCCATCAAACCGCGCTGCCAATACAAACACAATGATGGATGTCTTGTTGCGGTCGACCCGCCCCGCTGGACGGTCCATAACCGAACCTCACGCGACGGCGGGCCGGGTGTCTATCTCTACATCCGTATCGGGCCGGGGAAACCGGGGCCGATAGTCACGCTGCATTGCCGTGATCTGACGATACGGATTCCACGGGCAACTCCGGCACGGTGACCTCCTTCGGCGACAAACACCCGGGGCCGGCACACGGATCGGCCCTTCCCACAGGGTACAGGTTCGTTCGTGAGCGCGCTGCTCCCGGCTGGCAGCGGTGGTGAGTGTGTGTTGTGGATTCCCACGCCAGGCCCTAAAGTGGAACGACACGAGACATATCGTCACGGGCCGCCGGCCGCCCCGCCGGCTCTGGATGGCAGGGAGCCCTGTCCACCCTGATTGTCTGGTTGCGTGAAAGGACCTTTCATGGCTCCCCCGCTTGCCCGTCGTGTCGTCATCCTCGTCACCATCATCCTGCTCGCGGTCGCAGCTGCCCTGGGCCGGCAATTGCCACACCCGACCGGCTCATCTGCCGGCTGCGACTTGCCGACCTGAACGATGCACCAACCTCAGCGGTGCAACGGAGCGCCAACCTGTTCGGGCCGTCGCTGCGCCAACTTCGGCGCAACCTGCGGCGTCGTCGGGCCGACGCCTAGAACCGGCGCCAACCTGTTGGTCGCAACGTTCACCAACGCCAACCTGTCTGGCGCAAACTTGTCTGGCATGAACCTCGAGAGCGTCGACTTTTCTGGCGCCAACCTGTCTCGTGCCGACCTCTCGCATACGTTCATGCCCAACTCGATTCTGACCGGCGCCAATCTGTCTCGCATAATCTGGAGCAACACCACCTGCCCGGACTTCTCGAACAGCGATACCAACGGCCTCGGGAAGTGCGTGCCGTAAACGCGCCGGTTACAGCCGTTTGCACGATGGTTGAGTGCATGCCGACGTCTGGCCGAGGGACGGCGGGAAGGCACAAGGCCTTCCCCTACAAGATGTGGTCGATGTCCAACCCGTCATCAAGGGCAAAGACAGACCCCTCGCAAGCTCGGGACACTACCAGGGGCAGCCGAGTGGCGGGAACGCGGAAGAGGGACGGCGTCGTCGCCGTCCCTCTTCTTCCATATAGTTGAAACGCCGGAGCGTTTTGGATGATGATCGTTCCGGGGTTATTCGCCGGCCGGGGAGCCAACCGGCATGTCCGCGGGAGCGGGCGATTCGTGCACCACAACCGGCGCCCCCTCGACGCGCAGGTCCGGCAGCCAGTGCAGCCACCTCGGCATGTACCAGTTGCGGTCTCCCAGCAACGCCATCGCCGATGGCACCAGGATCGAGCGGACGACGGTTGCATCGAGCAGCACCGCCACGCCCAGACCGAAGCCCATCTGCTGGAGCATCACCAGGCGGCCGGAGGCGAACCCGCCGAACACGGCGACCATGATCAGGGCCGCGCCGGTGATGATCTTGGCCGTCGAATGCAGGCCCACCGCCACCGACTCGCGGTTACGGCCGGTGATGTCATAGTGCTCGCGGATCCGGCTGAGCAGGAAGACGTGGTAGTCCATGCTGAGGCCGAAGAGCACGCAGAACAGGAAGATCGGGATCCAGGCCTCGATCGTCGGGGTCTGCTGGAACCCGAAGAACTCGTTGCCGACGCCCTTCTGGAAGACCAGCACGAGCAGGCCATAGGCGGCCCCCACCGAGAGCAGGTTCATCACGATCGCCTTGGCCGAAACCACGATTGATCGGAAGGCGAGGAGCAGGAGCAGGAAGCTCAGGCCGAGGACGAACGCGATCACGAACGGTGCGTAATCATTGGCGATATTGAAGAAGTCCTCGTTGAAGGCGGTTTCGCCGGTCACGTACACGGTGGCATCAGTGCCGTCGAACGCTGCCGGAACGACCTCGTTCCGCAGGTTCTCGATTTCCGCGTAGGAGCGTTCATCATTGCTCGGGATGTTGAGCGTGACTTCGAGCAGGGCAACATCGCCCGCCTCGTTCCAGCGTGCCCAGCCTTCTTCCGGGATCGGCAGGTAGGTTGGCTCGGTGACGCCGTCGGTGGTCACCGTTTCGGCCGCGAGCGCGGTCCGGAAGTTGTCGATACCCTCCTGGGTCGATGCCTGGTCGCCTTCGATCGCGAACTGTATCGGAGCGAGGCGGCCGGCGGAGAATTCGTCGTTCAGGATCTCGAAGCCCTGGCGCGCATTGCTGTCTTCCGGCATCGATTCGACACCGGCGAACCCGGTGTTTATATCGAGGTACGGAATCGCGGCGAGCAGCAGCAGGCCCACGGCGGCCACCACGCCAATCACGGGGCGAGCCATCACCACGCGGGTGATCCGGCCCCAGAAGCCCTTGTAGACTTCGTCGATGTTGTATGGGCTGTCGCCAGCATGGGCCTTCGCGTATTCGTCGTAATGACGCTTCCGCGGCCAGTCGATCCTGTCACCCAGAAGATGAAGCACAGCCGGGATCAGGGTCAGGGCCGCAATTACGGCAACCACCACCACAACGATGGCTCCGATCGCCAGCGCCCGGAAGATCGATGCGGGCATCAGGAACATGCCCATCAGGGCGAGCACCACCGTGGCGCCGGAAAAGGCTACAGCCTTGCTGGCGGTGCCACCGGCGATACCAATCGCCTGGTCCTTGGTGCGGCCATGACGCCGCTCTTCGCGATAGCGCTCGATCACGAACAGGGCGTAGTCGATGCCAACCGCAAGCCCGATCATGGCAATCATGTTCGTGACGAAGAAGGAGAGATCCCAAACCTGGCCAATCAAGGCCGTGATGCCCATCGCGATCGTGATCGAGACCACCGCGAGGATGATCGGGATCCCGGCCGCAACGAGGGCCCCGAAGACGACCACGAGGATGATCAGCGCGGCAATGATGCCGATCGTTTCGCCCTGGGCGATATCTTCTTCGGCGATCGCGTTGTTCTCCTCGCCGATGCTGACGTAGCCGACCGAGGTCACCTCGAAGCCGTCATTGGAGAAGGTTTCCAGTTCCTCGATGTAGCCCGGGGCGTTTGCCATGGCCTCATCGAGGGTGCCGACCAGCGTCAATGGAATCAGGGTGATGTTGCGGTCGGCGTTGACCAGGCCATTGGCCGCCGCCTCCGTTTCCGGGTTGGCGCTCAGCTCGTAGTAGTTAACCACCGTCTCAGGGTCCACCACGCCGTCCATCCCGCGCAAGGTGGCGGTGATTTCCTCGACCCGGGCCTGGAAGGCGGGATCGTCGACATTGCCGCTCTCGGCGCGGACGACGATCGTTTCGTCGGTCGGGTTTTCATCGATCAGGCCGGCCTCTTCAAGGACATTGGCTCCGGCCTGGGATTCGGGGTCATTGGTGAACGTGAACTCGGTGGTCGTCTTGAGCCCAGGGGTGATCATGATCACCACCGCGAGGACAAGCACGGCGACCCAGGCGCCAATCGTCCACCAGGGACGCCGGGCACTGGCCTGCGCCAGACCAGATGTGGAAAAGAAGCTCTTCATCGCGTTGTCTTTCTCTTTGTTCTACAGGATGTGGAGACGAACGATTCATGCCAGTCGGTCGCAAGCCGGGATGCAGCCTGGACAACGCCGTCGTTGCTGCGAGCTGATCTGCAATCCGCGTCGAACGCAGATCAGGCAGAACCGGAAGGTGACCGGTGCTCCTCCTTTACATAGCCAAACAGCACCATCCGCAGGTGCGCGGCGAACAGGTCGTCACGTCGTTGTTGGCCCACCTCCGGCGACGGTGGCGGAACGGCTGGGCCTGTGCCGCCAGTGAGATGGCCAGAGAGTTCCAGTGAGACGAATCCATGGACGGCGGCCCAGGCGGTACAGGCGATCACGCCTGGCGGCAAGTCGACCAGCAGACCCGCTTCAATACCCTGACGCGCCACTTCGGCCAATGTGCCGAACCCGTCCGCGTCATCCTCTTCCTCGCACTCGACCGGGGGAGCTTGCGGGGGCGTCTTGAAACCGCCGAAGACAAGCCGGTAGAGATCGGGGTGATTCAGGGCGTACGCCCGGTAGGCATGGCCAAGGGCGGCAATCGCGTCGATCGAAGTGGCTTCCGGTGGGAGCACAGCGACAGATCGTTCGCAATGGGCGCCAAGTCCATCGGCGCCGCCGAAATAGAGAGCGGTGAGGATCGCCTCCTTGGAGTCGAAGTACTCATAGAGGGCGCCGGGCGAGTACCCGATCGCCTGGGCGACGGCACGGATCGTCAAGCCATCGATACCGTCGGCTTCGACAATGTTTCCGGCCGCCTCGAGCACTGCTGCCCGCATTTCCTGGCGACTGCGCTCGCGGCGGGCACTGGCGCCAGTTAAAAGATGTCTGCTTAACACTCATCGAACTCCTGAACGACGTTTAGTTCCTCACCGTAACACCCTATCAGTCGAAGTGCCGACTGTCAATAGACATTCTGAACAGTGTTCAGGTAAGGGTTGCTGGCGGATGTTCGTCGTGATGAGTGAAATCGAACGCCTGGCTGGCCGGGAGGGGATGGAGGGCTGCGGACCTGCCCTCCCCGCTGAACTCTGGATGTGTCCGTCTCCGGGGCGCCTGCGCCTCGTTGCATCTCGCAAGCGCTGCACGCAGTCTGCCGGTCGGGCGGGCAAAAAGTGTCACAAGGATGTCACAGAGTTATGAATAACGTGTGCGTTGCCGGAGGAGAACCGATCCTGCCCGGACCGGTTCTCCCTTGCGAACTTGTGCGCCGCGTCCTACGCCACGGTGAACGGCATGATCATGCCGAGGGCCGCATGCGGGGCACCGGTTTCCGTGTCCGGCACGAAGCAGATCGCGAAATGGTCCCCTGCGACAAGCTCGAGTTCCATGTAATTGGTGTTGCCAGGACTCATCGGCGCCACACCACCCACATTCGTGAACGGTGGCCCCGCCGCGGCTTCCGGCGAGGCGTGGTCCATGTCACCCATCGGCGTTGCCTCGGGCGGGGCCAACAGCATGCCGCTGACTTGCTCGAAGGTAACACCGGGCGAGAGCCGGGCAACGAACATTTCGTGGATCTGGGCCCCGATGTTGGTGACCTCCCAAACGGCCGGTCCGGCGACGGCCTCGGCCGGTGCCCCATGGAACATCATCTCCACGAGCTCGACGGTTACATCGGCGGCTGGCGCCTCAGCGGTTGCCGCTGCCTCGGTTACTTCAAACGCCGCAAGCATGCCAAGCGCAACGTGGGGCACGCCGTTCTCATCGGGAATGACGCAGATCGCCATGTACTGTCCCGCCGCGAGGTCCGCAATCACCGAGGATCGGCCACCAGGGCCAGTCATCGGGCCACCGACACTCGTGGAAACGGCGAAGATCGCACCGAAATCCCCTGTTTGCAGGGCGGCCCCGAGATCCTCGGGAGTGGAGCCATCGTTCACGCGCATCAGCATCGCGTGGTGATCCATCGCACCCTGGTTATCGAGCGTAACCTTCGTCCAGCCGCTTTCAACGGTGGCTGGCATGTCGAAGGCGAACTCCGTGCTGGTGATGACGACCTCTGGATAGTCGCCATCAGGCGTGGCCTCCTGTGCGAACGCGCCGACCCCACCTCGGGTGACCAGGGCGCCGGCGATGCCCGCCGCAACGGCGCCCCGCAGGGCAGCGCGGCGTGTCAGCTGGGTACCGAACAACGAATCCAGTCGAACCTGTTCCATGGGTGTTTCTCCCGCAGTATATTGCGCGCCAAACGCCGCGAAGAGTTTCGCATGTAGTGCGTATGACGCAGTTGTGTAGTGGCCCACCTACGTATCATAAGGAAGACATTCCTCGTTGTGCAGTCCCCAAGACCTGTGGAGATCAGGCAAGTACCCGAATCAGCCGTAGATGCTGAGTTCGCGTGACCTGAACCGCCGCGTGCGTTTGGGTGGACGAGTTCCTGCTCTCCAGATGCGCTGGTGTGACCAAATGATCGATTGTGACCCGGTGGTGAGCGAGCCTCGAAGGCTGTCCCGGGAAGAGAACGTCGGCTGGCGTCATACGGTTCCCTGGGCATTCGACGAGGCTCACCACCTGGCCGGCGATGTGGGTGATCGGCACGAAGTCCGATACATCACCGATTGCGACGTTACCAGCGTACCGTCAATGAACCGTCAACGAGCGCGCCGGGTCAATCGTCATACCGCTTCGCCGCCGGGAGGCGGCGCGCGCTGCCATATGGACGGGACACCAGTCAACTGAACGCCAGCGGCTGGTTGGCGTGCTTGTCACGCGTCGTGCCGGTACCACGTGCACGCGGCACCGTCCTCGTTGACGTCAACCTGACTAGCGTGATGTGGATCAACACGACGTGCCCCGACGGATCGAACACTGACACCAACGGCCTGGGGGCGTGTGCTCCGTAGATCGAGGCACGTCTGCCGGGAGTGCGACTACCGCCCCTCGTCGCGGAGGGCCACCGGTGGATCCAGCACTTCCTTCACCAGCACCGCCATGCGCAGGGCCGAAGGTGACCTGAGCGCCACCGCGAGTGCAGCGGCGGTGATCCCGGTGGGTGGACGCGGAATCGATGTTGCCGGAATCCGCGTTCGTGGGGGGCGAATGTCGACGTCCGGTTCCCGCTCCAGGCTGTCCCCGACTGCCTGATCCCGCAACGCGGCTTGCTCGGCATTGGTCATCGGCAGTTGTTTTCGTTCAGTGATCCCGCCGACCGAACCCGCCGCGTACAGCGAGTTCGGGTTGGCCGAGAGTGGATCCGGGACCATGGTCGATCGACGACGCAGCTTCCTCGAGACCTGATCGGGAATGTGAATCCGGTTCATGCGCGATCCTCTTTTTCCGGTGAAGCGGACTGCTAGCGGCCCCGCTGATCGTTGGAGCAATTGGCCGCCACAAGAGCGGCCACTACCAGATACGGGCCCATTGGCTGCCACATCCAGCGGGGCCGCGGGGCGGCCACTACCAAATGGAACTCCGTCGCAAGGTTAGGAATGCCCCGTTTCGGAGTCGGATGTGTTGTCGCCCGCGATCTTGGCGCGCATCGCGGTGTCCGCCTGCACATTCGCCATTCTGTAATAGTCCATGATCCCCAGGTGACCGGAGCGGAACGCCTCGGCCATCGCCAACGGTACTTCCGATTCGGCCTCAACTACCTTGGCGCGCATCTCCTGCTCGGCCGCCAGCGCCATCGAGCGCCGCTCTTCCGCCTTGGCCTGGGCGATCTTCTTGTCCGCTTCGGCCTGGTCCGTTTGCAGTTCGGCGCCGATGTTGCGACCCACATCGACGTCCGCGATGTCGATTGAGAGAATCTCGAAGGCGGTCCCGGCATCGAGACCGCGCTCCAGCACATGCCGCGAGATTTGGTCCGGATTTTCGAGCACAGTTTTGTGCGAGTCTGCCGAACCGATCGAGGAAACGGTGCCTTCGCCCACCCGCGCGATGATCGTTTCCTCCCCAGCGCCACCCACCAGGCGGTCGATGTTCGCGCGCACCGTAACCCGGGCCACGGCGACGAGCTGGATTCCATCCTTGGCGACCGCCGATACCCGTGGAGTTTGGATCACCTTGGGGTTGACACTAACCTGAACCGCCTCCAGCACGTCGCGGCCCGCGAGATCGATCGCGGTCGCCCGTTTCCACGGCAGAACGATATTCGCCCGGTCGGCCGAGATCAGGGCCTGCACCACCCGCCCGACGTTGCCCCCGGCCAGGTAATGGGCTTCCATCTGGCTCACGTCGAGATCGAGCCCGGCCTTGATCGCGCTGATGTATGGGCGAACGATGTCCCCAGGGTTCACCTTGCGCAGGCGCATCCCGATCAGGGTGCCAAGACCGACCCGAGCTCCGGAAAAGATCGACGTGATCCACAAGCCAACAGGCACGAAATAGAAGAAGAAGCCGATGGCCAACAAAACAATGACCAGGGCAATGATGAGAGGAATCGCTCCGCCTGACATGATCGTTCAACCTTTCACGCACGAGCCGTTCCGCGTTTACACGTCGATCTGCTTTCTGTCAGGCGCTTCCTGAGTACGCGTCGAATCGCCCTCGATCGTGTCGTTTGGGTGTGGACGGGGCAGGCGCAGATCGTCGCGCTCGACGACCCCGTGACCTCCAAATCGCCGGGTCAACCAACCGGGTTGAGAGGAACCCGGGCGAGTGTTGCCGGTATCGACGGTGGCCGACAGCGCGAGGCGACCTATCCCACGTGCTGTCCGCTGGCGACCGGTCGTGGCCCGGCTGACGACGAGCGACAACCCGACGAGCCCGAGTACCGTTAGCGCCAGGGCGCCAACGATCACCCACCCGGCGCGGACCGCATCGTCGATCCATTGCGAATCGCCCGGATTCCGGCCAATCATGGTCATGAACAACCCGGCCGCCAAGGCGATCGCCCCACTCACCCCGGCCCACCCGAATCCCGGAATCACGAAGACCTCGAGCGCGATCAGGGCCAGGCCAATCCCGATCAGCAGCAGATCCTCCCAGCCTGCGAACCCGGCCAGCAGGTGACCCCAGAAGAAGAGCCCGAAACAGAACACACCCGCCACCGCCGCAATCCCGAAACCGGCAAACAAGGCATCGGCGATGATCAGGAACAAGCCGAGGGTGATCAGCAGGGATGCCACGAGCGGATCCGTGATCCAGCGCACCAGGTGCTCGATCGGGCTGACCTTCATCTCGGTGATCGTGGCATCGCTCAACCCCAGTGTCGCAAGCAAGGCGGGGAGATCATCCACCACTCCCTCGGTGTATCCCCATTGCAGCGCCTGATCGGTGGTGAGCGTGAGCAGCGATGTCGAGCTGTCCAGGCCATCGATTTCGACGGCGGGATCGACCATCGCCTCGGCGATGATGGGATCGAGACCGCGCTGCTCAGCGGTGGCCCGGAACACGGAGCGCACGGCCGAAATCGTCTTCTCGTCGGCCGCTTCGCCGGTTGCGCCAATCACCGGAGTGGCCGCCCCGAAGACCGCGCCGGGCGCCATCCAGATCTCGTTGGCGGCGATCGTGATCAGGGCGCCCGCCGAAAATGCCTCGCGGTTGACGAAGGCCACCGTCCGGACCGGGCTACCGAGCAGGGAATCGCGCATCTCGAGCACGGTGTCGAGTCGTCCTCCCGGTGTGCTGATGTCGAGAATGGCGACGGTCGCGCCAGCATCGGCAGCCTCATCGAGCGAGCGATCAAGGAAGTGGCCGATACCGGGTTCGATCGTGCCGTTGATCGGCACCACGAACACCTGCGGGGCAGCAGAATCCTGCGCGGACGCTGATTGTGCCGGATCGATCCCAACGGCGAGGACACCATGCGCGAACAGCGCGAACGACAGGAGCAGTAGCCCGAGCACGGTACATACGCACCGGCTCGATCGCCGCTGCGTGCGATACGACGAGGACGACGAGGCTGACCAATACATGACCGCACCTCTCAGGTTGAATGTATTATGTCGATTTTACCACAATTCCTTGCTGTTCTTGTCCTCGCCGCGCGATTTTCCGGACCGTGACAATCAATGCGCCGGTACCCATGATTGGCTCGATCTCGACAATGAAACCGTGCAGACGCGGTCGTTCGTTAATCGACACAGGTTGTTCTGAAGTGAAGCACCGCGGAGCTTTCTCCGCCCGTTCTGGACCACTGCGATAATCACCCTGTGGCATCCGTGTAGGGCTGCGTCCAGCGGGGCGACCTTGTGTCCGCCCGGCGCGTAGCGCCTAATTTGTCATTCCGCAACGAGCCGCAGGCGAGTGGAGGAATCTCGCGCCGCTGGATTCGCGGCAGCGAACGTTTTAGGCCGCTGCGAAGGAGATATCGCTGCGCTGCCTCCAGTCGCTGCGCTCCATGGCAGGGACAAGACTGGCCGTCACAATACGGCGTGTTGGGTGCGTGCGGAGTGTTTCGGCGAACACGATTCTTTTGACCTAAAGGAGGCAAACCGATGCGCCACACACGCCAACCGGACCAGCCAGCAATGACGCGCCGCGACACTCTCCGGCTCGGCGTCGGATTGGGAGCGGGATGGCTCGCCAGAGTGAGCCTTGCTCACACGACGCAGGCGCAGGCCACACCCGAGGCAACCCCGGCAACGGATGCCGGAGACATGCTGGTCGATGCCGCCTGGCTTGCTGCCAATCGGGACGATCCCTCGGTGGCGCTGGTCGCGTTCATGCCGGTGGAAGACTTCGCGAAGGAGCACATCCCGGGGTCGGTCCAGCTCGACTGGCCAGTCCTCGAAGTGATCGACACCTCCGACGAGTCAATCGCGGCCTGGCGGGAAACAGTCGAACAACTGCTCACCAGTCTCGGCATTTCGCGAAATCATACGGTCGTCGCCTACGATGCGGGAACGTTGTTCGCGGCCCGCTTCTGGTGGGTGCTGCACTATCTCGGCCACGGGCAAGTCCGCGTCCTCAACGGTGGCTTCGCCGCCTGGCAGGAGCAGGGCAACGAGATCGAGGCAGGAGATGGCGAACCAGCCGCGCCCGCCGCTGAGCCTTACCGGGGAGAACCTCGCCCCGACGCCCTCGCCCAGCTCGTCGAAGTGAGGGCGCGGATCGACGACCCGGAAGTCGTGTTCGTCGATACCCGGACCGCCGATGAGTATGCCGCCGGGCACATCCCGGGCGCCGTCAACATCAACTACCCGCTCAACGCGCTGCCGGATGCCCCCAAATTCTGGAAACCAGCCAGTGAATTGATGGCGTTGTATGAGGAACACGGCGTCACCCCGGACAGGCTGGTCATTCCTTACTGCACAACCGGCGTGCGCTCGGCGGTGACCTTCTTCAGCCTGCGCCTGATTGGGTATCCCGCTGTTTCCCTCTACACCGGCTCCTGGAAGGAATGGGAAAGCCACCCCGAAACCCCGAAGGAAACCGGCAACCCCGCCTGAGCCGATTGCGGGCCGAAACGCGAACGCCCCCGCTCGTCGACCGCAAACGGTTCGATGTTGCGGTCGAACCGAGTCCAGGACTACGAAAGCACGGACAGGGACAGCGGTTGAGTAAGTGCCAGCACCTGGCTGGCGTGCGTTTCGTACCGTGGGCCGGGACCGATCGTGTCCGGCGCACGTCGGGGAGGGGCCTTTCCATGTTTCTGTTCACGCGCCGGTCGTTCGTGATGCTGGTCTGCCTGCTCGTGATGCCGGAGCGTATCGTTCCTGGCTACGGGTGGAGCGAACTCCGCATCCAGCACAAGATAGAGATGCTGACCCTGTTGGCTGATCGGTTCCGGTCGCGATCGTCTCCATCACGGCGAGTTGTGGGCCGGCGATGAGTCCGCGAATGAGAATTCCTGGTAACAGAAGATGCTGGGCCCACACATTTCGTCCCCTGGAAAGTGTGTGGGCAAGCATGTGATCCCTGTGTGTGGCGTGGCTCAGGATCGAGACGCAAGATGGACGCAGGACCGGAGTTGATACTTCGATCCGGATTTCTTCCTTCGTTTGGGACATTGAACTTCTGGGACATTGAACTTCCGTCGATACGCGAATCCGTTCGCTGCCCTATCAGGAGATTCACCCATGGAAGCCATCATCGTCATCGCTGCCCTGATCGTCCTCGCCGTGCTCGCCTTCCGATATGGTCACGATTCCCGGCCGACCTTGCTTCCATAACATCAACATCGGCATCCCAATTTCCGGCAGCGCCTCGCCCACGTCCCCGTGCCGGCCAGGGAAAGCCAGCCGCTACCCCACAATGCCCGGGCGGACCGACGGTATGCACCGGAGTAATTGACTCTGCACCATCCCGGTACTACTGTCGGCACGAGTCCGTCATCTACATAAATTGTGGGCGGGCTCACCGATTGCACGGTTCCGCCCGGATCCGGCGTCAACCTGTCCGGGTGCAACCTGTTCGGCTGCGCGCCACCAAACCCCGGTGTGCAGCATGACCATTCACATGACCGTGTTCGGTTGCGGTTTTGAACGCGGTCCTGAGCCTGCCGAAAGCAGCGAAGCGAATCACTCCACCCGTGGTCGGCCAATGATGCGGCATCATCCGTCATGTCGAGCACAATCTCGTAGCATGCACACCCCCTTCTGGCGCGTTGCTCCCTTCCACGGAATGACGAGTGTATCCCTAGGTCGTTCGCGTCGAGCGCGAGTGCTTGGTCCGCCGGAAATGCAGGGAATCCGCAGAAAATGAGACCCCGAAACGCTGGCCAGATCAACGTTTTCGACGGCGTTCCCATTTTCTGAATTTCTGCACGCGAAAGTAACCATCTCCTGCTTCCGATCCCGGCGGCGCCTGCGGCACACCGTTGGATTGGGTACCGGGACGCAGTTGACGCGCTTCGAGGCAAGGTTTCGCCACATCGGGCTTTAGGCTTGTAGTACAATTGCCCTTGGTTATCGGGCACAAAGCCGTGTCGGCCATTCCTCAACCCGCTGGCACAACGGCGTGCCGGCCATTCCCCGATCAGCAACGATGCTTCCCCTGCCTTTCCTAACCAGGAGGTCATATGGTGATTGCGTTGCATGACGATCAAACTACTCGCCCGCTGGCGAACTGGCCAAATGGAACCTCCCTCACGAATCTGGACGATAGGGCGCTCCTCAACGCCGCTATCGAGGCTGGCGAAGGCCAACTCAGCGCCAGTGGCGCCCTCGCCGTGAACACTGGTGTCTTCACCGGGCGCTCCCCAAACGACAAGTTCATCGTCGATGAGGCCGGTTCGCGCGATGCGATCTGGTGGGGATCGGTCAATCCTCCGATGCCGGAAGCGTCCTTCGATCTGCTTCTCGACGATGTCGAAGCGCATCTTGGCGAACGCCATGTCTGGCGCCAGGAGCTGGCGATCGGCGCCGATCGTCGTTATCGCCATGCCGTACACCTGACCACGGAACGGGCCTGGGTCGCGCTCTTCGCCCGGCACCTCTTCATCGTGCCGGAAGCGGGCGATGCCGCCGCCAATCCGATCACCGTGCTTCACGCCCCGAGCTTCGAGGCCGATCCGGCACGGCACGGCACGCGGACATCGACCGTGATTGCGATTCATCCCACCCGCCGGATCATCGTGATTGCCGGCACGGCCTACGCCGGCGAGGTCAAGAAATCCGTTTTCACGCTGATGCAATACCTGTTGCCGGAACGCGACGTGGCAACCATGCATTGCTCGGCCAACATCGACGAGACGGGCGCGACGACGCTCTTCTTCGGTCTCTCGGGAACCGGCAAAACCACCCTCTCGAACGATCCCCGCTTCCGTCTCGTTGGTGACGACGAGCACGGCTGGTCGGATGACGGTGTCTTCAACCTCGAGGGCGGCTGCTACGCGAAAACGATCCACCTCTCGGCAGCGGCTGAGCCCGGCATCTTCGCCGCCACG
The DNA here is from genome assembly GCA_963763125.1 of uncultured Chloroflexia bacterium. Lineage (GTDB taxonomy): Bacteria > Chloroflexota > Chloroflexia > Thermomicrobiales > UBA6265 > JACCYX01. The sequence continues at coordinate 1,365,662 of CAVXMV010000005.1, read as the reverse complement.
AACCGGGCGGGCACCGTGCTCGAGAATGTTGTGCTCGATGCTTCAGACGAACCCGACTTCGACGACACTTCGCTCACCGAAAATACACGCTCCGCATTCTCGATCGAGGCAATTCCCGGCGCCGTAGTCTCCGGGCTCGCGCCGCATCCCACCCGGATCGTGCTCCTGACCGCCGACGCATCGGGAGTCTTGCCGCCGGTCGCCCGGCTCACCCGGGAGCAGGCGATCGGCTTGTTCCTGCTCGGCTTCACCTCCAAGATCGCCGGCACCGAACGCGGCCTGACCGAACCGGAGATGACTTTTTCGGCCGCCTTTGGATCGCCCTTCCTGCCGCTGCCGCCACAACGCTACGCCGACCTGTTGGCGCACCGGATCGATACGCACCAGCCGTCGCTGTGGCTGGTCAACACCGGCTGGATCGGGGGATCGGCCGATTCAGGAACCCGGATCAGCATCGACCACACGCGCTCGATCGTGCAGGCGATCGCCGACGGCTCCCTGAACCATGCCTCGTTCGTCGACGACCCGGTCTTTGGCCTGGCCGTACCCGACCATGTCGACGACATCCCGGATCGAGGTCGTTGCATCCCCGCCAGGCGTGGGACGATCCCGCCGCCTTCGACAGGCAGGCCCGGAAACTGCGCGAGGCATTCCGCAAGCAGGCGGCGTCGATGGAGATCGCCCCCGCCTGGTCGCAGTGGCTCGACTGATACAAGGTTCGGGTGAACGCGACGTTACCTGAATCTGGTAGAGGCTGACCTTGATCGACGGTGAACAACATCTTGCCAACCAGGGTGCCGTCGATCATGTCTCCGCCCAGATGACGCACCGATCACCCGAGGTTCACTGATCGATCGTGGCTGGCTTGCGAGCCCGGAACCGGGCGGCCGTAAATGCAGCAACCGCGAGTCCACCCCCGCCCGCCACCAAAAACGTGGCCCTGGGTCCAGCGGCGGCGACCAGCAGCCCGCCGAGGAGGTAGGACACTCCGGCAGCCAGGCCGATCGCGCCATAAAAGTTTGCGAACGCCCGGCCTTGCATCTCTCGCGGCACTCCGCGCTGGATGAGTGTCGCCGATGCAACATCCGTCGCCGCGATACCCAGCCCACGAATCGTCTGCAATGTAAACGCGGCCGCCAATGCCCAGGCGATCCCGGTCAGGAAGTTCCCCATGCTGCTCACGGCGTACCCCACGACAAGGAGGGAAGGCGCCGCGAGCAGGGCCCCCCAGCGATTGACCACGGCAAAGCCAGCCAACAACCCGACGGCAGATCCGGCATAGAGCAAGCTCACCCCGGCGTCACCGCTGTCGAGCGATTCCTTGGCCAGGAAGACCAGGGCAAGATCGTCGACCCCCGTGAAGGCAACGCCGACCACGAAACTGAACACCACCAGCCGCACGTTGCCGCGTTGCCACAGGAAGTGGAGACCATCCACCGCGTGCCGCAGGAACGACCCTTGCTGCTCGAGTTCCAGTGGTTGGGCGGCGATCGACGGCACCCCAACCAGCAGGAGCGCGGACACCGCAAATGTCGCCGCATCGAACAACAGCAACCCCTGGACACCGACGAGCGCCACCAGGCCTGCCGCCAGCATGGGACCCGCCACGGATAGCCCGTGCTCCCCGAAACCGAGATGGGCGTTTGCCGACTCCAGGTCAGCATCCCGCACCAGCGACGGCACCGCAGTCCGCGAGGCGGGTTGAAAGATTTGCTCCAGAACCGACCGCACGGTGAACAGCGCCAACAGAATGGGCAATGCGGGAAGCCAGATCGCAATCGCCGCCGTTGCCACGGCCTGCCCGATTGCGCAGGCGATCATCAGTCGCCTGAGTTCGACACGATCGGCCAACACACCGATCAGCGGGGCCAGGAGCGCCGGGCCGAAATCGCCGCAAAGCATCAGCAAGGTAACAGCCGCCACTGCCTGGTTCGTATCGGCGAGATGCAGCAGCACCCCCACCATTCCCGCCGAGCTCCCGACGAAGGAAATGGTGCGCGCACTCCAGAGCAGCCGAAACGGCCGATTATTCTTCAGGAGCGAGCCACCCCGCAAATCACCGCCCATCGTAATCCTTCTACCTCTGGAGGGAAGATGTGGACAGGATTGTTCGTGGAGTCCCCGCAGTCCAACATGGTGCCAGTATCCCAGACAAGTCCGAGGAACCACGATTGCCGGGATCGATGGATCGACAGTGCCTTCATCAGGCTCATGCCAGACGGCCAGATCGGGGCTGTGCCCCTGCGTACTCCCGGCAGTCCCGGATCGCGTTTGCTTCCTGTCGAACCATTCCCCCGGAAACGATCGCCGACGCGGGAAACTCGCCTTGCTCTAACCCGCAGGAACCATTCGGACTATCCTTGCGTAAGTTAACGCATGTGAGAGTTTCGATAATGAAGCACCCCGGAAAGCAGGGTTTGGAATCCAGCGACTGTGGCTGGCATGAGGGAAATGGAATGAACGTTATTGGTGAGCGAATCGAGGATATGGGGAAGTCAGCCGTGCTGCTTGGCGGCTGGGTCGTGATCGCCAGCGCGAGCAGCATCGCCTTGAACCTGGGCAATGCAATCGATGGCGAAGGGCCTGCCCTTGTCCGGGTTCTCCTCGGACTCTTCGGATTAGGGGCGGGCGCCTTGTTCTGGAGCGGGCGCAATTTCGGGAAGGACGGTCTCTACGCGATCATCGCCTGGGGAGCGCTCCAGATTCCCTACATCGCCACAGAACCGGACGGCAATTTCACCAAGCAGAATATCGACGTCTTTGTCGGTGCATCGAGCCAAACCTCCTTCAATGGCGAGATCACCGATTTCAGCCGAATCGGGATCAACCTGGTCGGTGTGGCAATCGTGATCTGGGCTGTCTCGTGCCGTGGCCGGCTCGACCTCTGGCGACGCCGGAGCTCGCCGCCTTCCCCCTGACCGCATGGTTGGAAACCAGGACGCGCACCCGATTTGACCGGCAGAACAAACGGTACGCCGTCGCGCTTGGCCCGCTCTTCGCTACGCCTGATACGGACTTCAAGTAAACGCTTCGTCAACCGTATCGCGTAGGGCTGACCTGGCTCGACCCGGAACGACGCCTCACGAACCACGGAGTGGTCGATTCTGTGTCGGCCCGTATCAACCCGCACACGCACGGGTTATCCGACGGTCGCTTCAATCCTCACCCTGCCGTGAAACGGGATGCGATCAGAATTGGTTTAGACGGCAATCGGTCGATGGTGCTCAAGGACTCCACGATCACCGGGCGTCAGCACGAATTCGTCACGCTCATCGCCAACCGGATCATTGAAAATCAGCAGGTCCTGACCATCGGGCATCGCCTTCAGTCTCGACATCGGTGATAAACGCAACACCGAGTGCCATGCCCAAGGCTCGAACCTTTTCGATTGGCTTGTCAACAGCGGCATCATGGCGAAGGGTAACCATCAGGGTCACCGGGAATTCCTGTCCATCCCGGTCGAGGTTCTCTCGCTGGACAAATACGCGTAGCCCTGGACGATCCCAGGCGGCCGCTCCTTCGTCACTCACCTCGACCACAGCGACGGTGTCGACCGGTACACCAAGCACCGCCGCGATCGCCTTGGCGATGCGTTGGTCGTGTACGTCGTGTTCAAGACGGAGATCAGTCCAGTACAGCATTAGCGTTTCCGTTTCGGGAACATGGACCAAGTGTTGCATGCCAAATCGACATCGACTGATTCGATCCCCTTACGTCCAAGCGAATGATTGGGCGATGCGGCGGGATGTTCCCAACAATGAGGCAATCTGCGACTTGACACCAAAGCAGAGGGTGCGGGAGAGAATTGTTCACGAAAGTGTAGTAATCAGTAATTACTCTTCGGTATGCGCCACAGTTACGACGGCCCCGAGTTGCCGGAGCAGGCCATACACATCGACATTTTCCCAATTCTCCGCGACTTTGCTGTCAGCGAGGCGGTAGATGTTGGTTCCTGTGAGCGTCACCGGATTTCCAGTCGGGGGAATGTCCATGAACGTGTCACTGTGGATTCCCCGCAGAGTCCAGCGCAGCACCACCCGATCCCTTTCTGCCACCAGATCTTCGATGGTCAAGGAAGGATCGCCGAAAACAGTCCGGAGATGCCTCACACCCTGCTTAACGCCCTCAAGACCGATCGGCCGCCCATTGACCGCGTAGGTGGGAGCGAAGAGTTCGTCGAGCACATCGAGGTTGTCCCCATGCCATGCTTCAATCCAGCGACGGATGACCGCCGTGTTCATCGCGAGATCCACGGAAGCTGCCTCCTGCACACCGAGATTCGGGGAAAAGGCTAATGCTATGAGCCCGTCGGTACTTCCCAATTGTAGCCTCGTCCAGGAGACGGGCGGTGCGACCGAATGGAGCGGAGCGTTAGCCGACCTGAAGCCAACCGCTTTGAGGCACCAATGTTCTCCGAAATGAGGCACTCTGCGACTGGCCACTATACTCCGTGAACGTCTTGGGGTGTCGAGATGGCGTATGGTGGAGGCCAGTTTCAATCCTCACCCTGCCGTGAAGCAGGGTGCAACGTTCGACGGTGGTGTCGGCTGCCCCTGATGGCGTTTCAATCCTCACCCTGCCGTGAAGCAGGGTGCAACTCGTGGGACCGAGGGGGCCAACTGACATGACGTGGGTTTCAATCCTCACCCTGCCGTGAAGCAGGGTGCAACGGCGCTTTTTCGCTCGAAATCTCTGATTTGCTGTCGTTACTGGCCATGTGAACTGCCAGTTCGACCACTCCCAGCACTCTTTCAGGCGATTAAGTCCACCCAAATCTTCGCGAACCTCATGCGTGGCGTCAACCCCACTCCCGGTTCGCGCAGACCAAAACGACAGCAGCCGCTTCACCCATGGGCGTCTGAGATTTCTCCACTCCGCTGCGCTTCGGTCGAAATGACAAATCGTGGCTGCTCCAGGACGTACACGGAAAGGTACCCAGACGGGCCGAGACAAGCTCGGCAGCCCTACGAACATGATGGTGCGGACCGCTCGTAGAGCAGGCGGCTGGTGGCCTGGAGGGTGTTGAGATACCCGTGCGGTTTGGCCGATTCGATCGCGAACTCCCCCGGTGTCAGCAGGTGCAGGTCGATCGCGATCGGGAACTCGCGCAGGGCGTCCCGCAGTTCCCGGTCGCGCAGCCATCCTGAGGCCGCGAACGGTCCGATTACCAGCACATCGAGGTCGCTGTGTCGATCGGCCGTGCCCTTGGCCCACGAGCCGAAGAGCACGACCCGGTCGGGATCGCAATCGCGGACGATGATCCCGGTGATCGCCGCCAGCAGCGGTTCGATCTCGCTCATGAGGTCGTGAAGGCGACGATCAGGTACGCCTCCGTCACGTCGTCTGCCGCCAGCGAGCGGAAGTCGGCGGCGCTGTCCTTCTTCATCTTCACCGACCATGAGCCGAGCAGGTTGACCGGCGGGGCGATCGGTCCCTTGATCAGGTGATGCGGCTTGTCTGCACCGCCGATCCTCGTCATCGGTTCGACCGCCGGGGCGGCTGCGCCGGGTGTCTGCACGCTGACATCGAAGGCGCCCGGATGATCGTCCCCGACGATCAGGTCGATCTGGGTGACCTTTATGTTCGTGGCGGTCCGCGCCGCGAACGGCAGGTGTTTCCGCTCCAGGGCGAAGGTCAACGTCTGGTCTGTATTCGGTTGCGGCGAGAGGAATCGCTGCCATTCGGTGCCGAATTCGTGGTTGAGCACGAACATCCTCACACCGGCCTTCGGCGCTACCGTCGCGAGATTCGCCTTTGCCGCCGTAACCAGGGCGCTGCTGCCCGGTTCCGCGCAGTAGCGCACATGGAGCACGAGATCGGAGATCGTCGCGAAGTCGAACTGGTTGTGCGCGATCGGCAAGTCGATCGTCCACTGGCTGACCGCCCCCGCCCCCTCGAAGGGCAGGAACCGCTCGTCCGCGAAGCTGAGCTCGAACATTCCGCTGTCGTTCTGGGCGTGGCTGGTCGCGATCGACTGGATCGGGGCCTGTTCCTTCACGAAGCGGTCATCCGGGGCCAGCAGCGGATCGCCGTAGCCTCCGGCAACGCCGTCCTTGACGCGGACACCGTTGTTGGTCAGTGAGAGGGTGCAATTGACGCTGGTGTAGGGGCCGACCACGCAGGGGATGCTCAGCGAAACCGAGGTGATCCGCCTCCTGTAGTGACCGGGGTAATCGAGATCGAAGAGCCATTCCGGGAGGGTCACCATGCAGGTTCCGGTCGTCTTCAGGGTGACCAGCGCGAGCGGATCGATCTGGGCCAGCGAGATGTTTTTGGTGATCTCGAAGGTCCGCGTGTTCTGCTCGTACCAGGCCGTTTCCATCCGCCGCAGGTCGTTGGTGAGGCGTTCCCCGGCCAGCAGCCCCTTCTTCAGGCCATCCCAGTAACCAAACTGGATGAACGAGAGCTTGTCATCGCCGAGTTCGTATCGCATCACGCTCTCGGCCCGCTTCGCCATGTCGAAGGCAAGCTGGTAGCACTGGAAGTACACGGTCGAGACCTGTTTCAGCATCCAGTCATAGAGCTGGGTGTTGGTGTATTTGGAGCGCAGGTAGTCGTCCACCCCACTGGCCCGCTCGATCTGGCGCGCCTGGTTCGCGAGCTCGGTTTCGGCAATCGCGAGCCGGATCTTGGCGGCCTCGATCTGGGCCTGGATCTGGGAAACCTCCAGCTCGCCGAGGTTCCTCTGGTAGTCCCACTCTTCCGAGCGCCGCTGGTAGCCGCCCATCGTCGAGGCCATCCCGGCCAGCTTGTCCGCCGCCGTCGAAATCGCGCCCAGCGTGGACACCGCGTACTCGGCCGCCTTCGAGACCTTCGCCCCATCGATGGGGTCAGCCGCCGCTACGGGCGAGCCGCCGAAGCCGGATGCGCCGACCGTGAACCGTGGAATGAAGGTCAGGCCACCGGCCAGGATGTAGCCGAGTGCAATCGCCGTTTGGGCCAGGGCGGAGACGCCACTCAGGGTCAGCGCGGTGCCTTCCCAGACGTTGATGTAATCCCGGCTGCCATAGTATTCGATTTTGGCCTGGGCCGAAGCCTGCGAGCGTTCGAGCGCGAGCTGGTTGAACTCGGCCTCGTCGACCTGGAGTTGCTTGATGTCGCTCGCGGCATCGAGCAACTGGATTTCATTGGAGGAATGGATCAGGGCCAGTGCCTCGGCATCGGCCTTTTCGACCGCCGAGAGCAGCTTGTCGCCGAGCGCGCGGACATCGGCGGTGAACTCGGCCGCCTTCTGGATCAGCACCCGCGAGCGGTACTGGCCCGTGGGCGCGCCCATCCCGCTCAGCACCGTGCCAATGTCGATGCCGGCGGCGGCGGCCTGGACCAGCAGGGCGGGATCGATCGGCGGCTCGAACAGGGGGAGTTGGCGGACGATGCCACGGATGTTCATGCAATTGCGGATCTTGAACAGGCGATCGGCCACCAGATCCCAGTAGCCGAGCAGGTCGGCGTTTTGCGGAATCCCGAAATACGAGACTTCGAGCACCGGCATCGGCTCCGCGCCCTCATTGGTCCGGATCACCTGGACCGGGGAGTCGCTGAGGTTTTCCATCAGCACTTCGACCTTCGTGTTGCCGAAGGGATCGAGCGCCCCTGCGGCGATCAGGTCGTTGTACGACCTGTCGGCGCGGGCGATGTTGGGAACGCTGAGCGGTCGCCGACCGAGGATTTCCCAGGCCAGCAGGTAGAGCGTGGTTGCCTCGTTGATCGACTCGATCGTGTCCCGGCGGAAAAGCTGGTCGCCCCATGCGATCAGGTTGTCGATGTACTTCATCACCACGGTCTTCTGGTAGGCGACCGGGCGGTAACGGGCGATCAGGTGCGGCTTGAACGGGTTGTTCTTCCAGGCCCGGAGCTGGTCGAGATTGGACCCGATGTCGGCCAGCAGGTTCTCGATCCGCTGCTTCCGGTAGCCTTCGCTGTTCTGCTCGTAGAACGGTCTCGTCACCCAGAACCGCTGGGGCGAATTGATCGCGTCGGTGTTGGTCGGATCGAAGATGAAATGGAACCAGCGCATCGCTTCCTCGAAGCGCTGGTTCTGGGTCAGTTTGGTGGCGACCATCAGCGGCGCGTGGAAGAAAATCTCCCAGTTGTAGATGCTGTAGGCGCCGCCGAGATCGAAATCGACGACATCGGTCTTCGCGCTGACGACCGATTCTGCCGGTCCGGTGGGCAGGTAATCGAGGAACTTGTATTTGTTTTCAGGATAGTATGCCTGGGGCGAAATCTGGATCGTGCGGTTCAGCAAACCGTCGAGTCCGGATCGCTTCAGCTCACGCAGGAACTGCGCGGTATAGGGATGGTAGAACGGCGCGAAATCGTATTGCAGCCGCTGCAATGTCGTGTTGTAGCCCATCAGCACGGTTCGCCAATGCGGCTTGATGAAGAACGACCGCTGAGGATCCTGGTAGATCATCGGGGCCGGGAAGGTGACTGCTTCGTCGAATTGCAGGTTGTGCTGCGAAAAGACCAGGTCGAAGGGTGCCTGGGCCCCGCTGAGGAGGGTCACGCTGTTGCCGGATTCGAGCACGTTGAGGGTGCTCGGGTTGGGCGTGCGGGTGTTGTTGCGCAGGCGGGTGTTCTCGAAGTGCATCCCGGCCGGCAACGCCAACCGAGGCATGGTCTCCTTGCCGCCGACCGCGCGGTTGATCGCCGACCCATTGGTCCCGAAGGTGGTGTTGATCCAGGTGTGGGAATCGGTCAGCGACGCGGTGTCGGAAACGCGGCCCAAATGGTCGCGCAGGTGATAGGTGCCGGAGAGCCCCTTCATCCTGACATCCACCACCGCCCCATCGAACACGAACGACGAGGCGTGCCACGGGCGGGCGGCCTCGTCGTAGCGGGTCGCGGTCATGTATTCGGGCTTGCCGGTGTAGGGATCGGTGAACCACGAGTTGTTGAACTCGACCGAGGTCGAGATGTAGATATCGAGCCACAGCAGGTTCTCGCGCGAGCGGTAGCGCGGCTTCAGGTTGTACGAGTGGAGCGGTCGTTGCCAGGGATGGACGATCCGCTGGCGGGAGAGTTTCTTCGCGGTCCAGCCGTCATCCTGGCGCACACTCCACGCCAGCTGGATTTCGAGCTGGTTCGAGGGATCCGGTGAGTTGACCGGGGTTTCGGTGGCCTTGGCCGCCGGTTGCTTGCGGACCTTTTGCGGTTTTTCCGCAAACACCAGCCAGAACAGGTAGAGCGTGCGGTTGTAGATGACCGGGATCACCTGGTCGCCGCCGATGTCGAGGTCGATCCGCTCCCAGGCGGTCCACGTCCCGTAGTTCATGTCGAACTGGCGGTAGAAGTACACCGCGGGGTCGGATTTGGTGCGCCCGATCACATGCAGGCGATTGATGTTGGGCGGCAGGGTGTCGTACGGATTGTCGTCGTCGACCTCGTAGTAGATGCCGGTGATGTCGAGCCGGGCGACTTCGTGGACTTTCTCAAGGTAGTGCCGGAACGACCTTTCGGCGCTGCTGTCCGTGATCTCGTCCTGCAAGAGTTCGCTTTCGAGCTCCTCGAAGAAGGGCGACTTGTCGTCGCGCAACTCGGGCTCGATCCAGTTCTCGGGATAGAGGAAAACTTTCCGGTTGGCCTCCCAGACTCGGTAGTTCTTCATCCACCGCCACTGCTTCCAGCTGTTGAGCGAGACGGTGTCGGCGAGCGCCGCCCGCGAAACCTGGACATACGCCTGCTCGAGGTTCAGGAAACAGCGCTGGACGAACATCTGGGTCGAGCTGATCGCCTGTTTGGTCCGCGAAGTCAACTGGCAGGAACTCATCTCGACATCGATCAGGACCCAGCCGAGGAGATCGTTGGCATCCTTCCAGCGCTTCGGGTTCGCCCATTGCTTGCCGTTGACAGTGACGTCGGGCGACTCGTTCTGGAGCGAGTTCTCGACCAGCCAGGCGGTGAGGGCATCGCGTTTCTTCTCGCGGAGGTCGTCCATCAGCGGCGTCGCGATGGCCAGCCAGGCGGCGGCGCTGTAGTGGGCCTTGGCAGCCTGGCGGATCTGCTGGGCGGTCGCGAACTGGGCGCCGGAGACATCGCGGTCGCGATCGGCCCATGCCAGCGGCTGGGCAGCGCCAACCCCGAGGCGATGCATCGCCCGGAAGCATCGTTGCAATCTCTGGTAGGTGCCGACCTTGCGGTAGTCCGAATTGACGCCGTGCTGGAGCCCCAGCCCCGTGTGTAGCGCCTTGAGATCGTCGAAGTTCCAGCCGGTGAGCACGCTGAGCGCGGTCAGCACAGCGTCGCCGGCCGAGGCCGCGTTGCGGGCGAGATCGAGCACTCCGGTCAGCGAGCTTCCCTCCGGCGCCGGGAACGCGTTGCGGAACTCCATCAATTGCTGGAGCGCTAACCACTGCGGATAGAGTGGCGCGGCGGGCGCCGTCGCCACCGGCAGGTCGTTCAGCGAAAGTGCTCCCACTGCGGCATTGTTGGCGAGGAACCAGCTCAGCTCGTTCCTGTCGCTCAGGCCGTGGCGATTGACGAGGATCGCCGCCTTGTGCAGCAAGCGGTAACTCTCGAACAGAGGCCCGAAATTGACGGGAGTTACGGCATTTACGTAGGCGCCGCTGGCGTCGGTCGCGGTCAGCGCCGGATCGAGGAAGCGCGCCATCAGCGGACCGCCATTGGTCAGTGTCGTCAACAGCACCGAGGACTGTTCGTCGGTGATCGCGAAGGCGGAGGCCACCCCGGCGATCACCTGGCCCTCGCGAGCTGCCGCCGGATTGCTGCGAAGACTCTCGCGAATGGCCTCCAGCCCTTGCCGGATCACCTCGTCGCGCAGACCGTACGGCGAATCGGGCCGCACATTGAGCAAGAAGTCGAGCTCGCGAATCGTGAGCCTGCTCGCCGCGATCGCCTCGTGGTGGCCGATCACGGCCAGGGTCTGGGCAATGGAGGCAAACGGATCGGCGATCCCGGCGAGCTCGAGTAGCGCGATCAGGTCCGGTGGCCGCAGGCCAAGTCCACTGGCCAGCGCACTGTAGCCAACGAGGGTCGAGAGATTCGCGACCGTTAGCTTGCCGTCGGTGCGCGTCAGCAAGGAGGTGAGCTCGGCGTCGCTTACCGCCAGCACCGCCACCAGGGCGGGACGGTGATCGGCCAGCAGCGGACTGCCTGCGATCGGCAGGGCGAACGCGGGGTCGACCGGATTGGTGATCAGTTTGTTCTGGAACAGCGTCTGGTAGAAGGATCGGGTCGTATTCTGCGGGTTCTCGGGCACTTCACGATCGTTGGTGGGCAGCTCGCCATAGAGTGCGAGTACCGTTTCCACATTGAGCCCGAGGCGCTGCTGGAGCTTGCGAACCTGCATCAGGCGAATCAGGGTTTCGCCGTCGATCTTGCCCGCGCCGATCCTGGCTGCCCGGACCAGGAGGTCGAGTTCCCACATCTGCCATGGGGTGTGCCGCCACAGGCGCAGGAACCGGTGCATCTGGTCGAGCCGGGCGGCGGTGATGTTGATCACGGTCTGCTCGGCGAGACTGCATGTGTCGACCGGTCGCTGGATGATCATCCGGTTGGCGGTAGCCAGCGGATTCAGCCACTCCACGTAGAGCAATCGCAACAGCTCGCCATAGGTGAGCTTCGCGCGCTCGAGGAATTCCGCGACGGGCATAGTCGCCGTCACGGCCGTGAGTCCCCAGAACACCTGCTGGGCGGCGGCGGTCGCGTTGGCGGTGACGATCAGGTCCGTTTCGTGCGTGGAGATGCCGAGGTATTCACCGGCGATGCTGAGATCGCCCGGCGCGGCGGCCGGCGTACCCTGTTTGGCCTGGAACAGTTCCATCAACTCGTGGCGCGGTAACCCGAGGTGATCGAGCAGGACCCGGGCCTCTTCCTGCCAGAGATTGAACGAGGTGTTTATCGGGAAGTCCGCCACCTTGAGCAGGTCATAGGCCTCCTTCCGCACATTCTCCGGGAACGCCCGCAACTCGGCCTGGGGCAGCGTGGTCTGGAAGCTGGTGTTCGGGTTGGCGACCGGCAACAGCGATTCCAGGACCTCGTTGACGAGATCGATATACGGCAGCGCCACGTTGGTGTTGTCGCAGTTCAGTTTCAGGTTGCCGATATCGGGACGGCGGTCGAACAACTGGTCGCGCACCGATTCCCCGGCGATTTCCGAGGGCTGGGCCTGGAGGAAGCGCAGCACATCGGCGAGATAGGCCGGTGGGCCGAGGATCGAATCGCAATCCGCGCAATCGCAGACGTCCATCGCCCCGAAGAGCGCTTCCAGGTTCGGGACCCCGCCCGAGAAGGCGTTGAGTTCGGCGGGTGTGTAGGTGTAGGGCACGATCGCCTTCGGGGTTGTTTTGGTCAACTCGGACCGGTAATCGGCAAGGCGATGCAGGGCCTGGCCGTACTGGAACTCGGCGATCCCGAAGATCGTCAGCGCATTCTTCTGGTCGACCCCGGCCGGTTGCAGTGTCTTGACGAGCGTTTCCGCGCCCATGTTCAGCACCTGGAACGCGCTGTGGATGCCGCCCTCGATCAGGGCCCGTCCGGTGGCCGCGTTCGGCGCGATTCGCTGCACGCGCTGCAAGACCTTCACCTCGGACCGCACATCGTCGGTCACGGTCAGGTTGTTGGTGCTCGCGTAGGCATCGATGTTGCTGGAGCGGAGATCGAACGTGGGCTGGGCATCGACGAATTGCTCGATCGCCGCCAGTTGCGTCATCTGGGTCTGGCTGCCGCGCTGGACCTCGGCCACGAAGGCGACGGTCGGGAACAATCGCTCGCTTTGGGCGGCGAGGGTCGCCGCGTAGTTCGCGACCTGGTCCGCCGCCGTCGCGCCATCGGTGCCGGGCGGAACGGCCCCGCCACTGTCGCCAATCAGTTGCTCCCAGGCCGCGTGATCGAATTTGGCGAAGTCGCGCGGTGCGTTGATCGCCGTGTTGGCGGTATCGTCGACGATCGCCTTCATGTGGGTGGCGACCGGCAGGAAGTTCTTGGTGATCTCGCCGAGATTCACGGTCGTTTCGAAATCGTCGATTGCGGCGGTCCCGCCAAAGTCGGCTGGACGGCTCCGGGCGTCGTCCCAGAAATCGCTGCCGAGCGTCTTGTGCTCGAGGAACGCGGTGGCCACGGCGGGGTAGTTGGCGGCGGTGATCGCCGATGTGTCGAGCAGCGCCAGCAAACTGCCGTTCCCGATCAGGATCGGCTTTTCGAGCACGAAGGTCTCGCGGACCGCTGCCAGGGCGGCCAGGATCGCGGTCTTGTTCAGCCCGGTTTCGATCGGGATGTAGTTTTCGGTGACGGCGTTGGCGAAGGCCTGCTCCTGCAGGGCGGGATCGAGGAAAACCACCCCATTGGCGGCGAGATCGGTGAGCTGGTCGATCATCGTCCACTTCACGGTGCTGCCGAGCAGGTCGCTGGGCAGCGAGGCTGGCAGGTTCTGGCGGATGAAGGCATACATCGCCGCCGCGTCGATCGGGAGCGTGTTGATCTCCTGGGCGACCCGGGCGGCAACGACCAGACGCATCACGTCGTCGGTGCTGAGCCCGGTGTTGACGCTAACGTGGGTGATTTCCTGCGAGGCATCGGTTTCCTCGAGATCGAGGAGCGTCAGCGAGCCGGTCACCTTGCGGACCATCTGCATCCGCTTGTCGAATTCGGAATTGCCGCGATACGGCTGGTCGCCCTGGATGAAGTTGACCCAGGCGATCGGCGTCGGGTTGAACAGGACCTTGCTGTCGAGTACGGCGTTCGCGCCGTCGAGGACCTTGACGTGCAGGTGGTATGGCGTCTGGGGTTGCCCGGTGTTGGGATCGATTGGCGGGTTGTACGGAATATCGTAGAACCCGTTGGCGAAGGTCGGGCGCTCGGCCAGCAAGGTGCCTTCGCCCCGAATCAGCTTCTCCCGGATCTGGACCTTGACCCCCGTGCGTCCTTTCCAGAGGTCGTCGCGGACCGACCCCCGGAGGCGATGGGAGTAGGCGGTTTTGGCCGCGTCGGGGTTGGCGTTGGCGATCTGTGCGTTGAGCGCGGTTGTGGTTTTGCCATCGACGTGCCCCGTGATCGGCAGCTGGTTGCGCTTCTGGAAGGCGATTACCGCGTTGCGGGTGGTCGCCCCGAAGGCGCTGGTCTTGAACTCCTTCTCGTCGATCGGGAAGCCAAGGAAGGCCAGCGATTCCTGCATCTTGCCGACATGCTTGTTGGTCATGTTCAGGCGCAGGTTGCGGGTTACGGGAGCCAACGCCCTGGCGTCCTCGACCTTGAGCAGCTTGACCGGTCGCGGGCGACTGGTGGCGACCGTTTCCATGCGGGCGAGCGTGAGCGGGTTCAGCTCGCCGGTGACATCGAGCCTGTATTTCTGCTGGAAGGCGCTGATCGCCGCCTTGCTGCTGTCGCCGAGGCGCTTTTCCTTTAGCTCGGCCACGTCGATCGGAGTCTCCAGCTTCGCGATCCGGAGCGCGCGGAGCATCGTCCGCTGCACGTTCCCGACCTGGGTTTTCGTCCCGAGGCGGGCGGTCAGGGCATCGCGTTCGAGCCGGCCGACCAGATCCGGGTCGAGCAGGGTGTCTCCGGCCAGGCCAGCCTCGTCGAGGTATTTGGCGTAGGCCTCTCGCGTGCTGTCACCGAAGGAGCGGTTTTTGACCTCCGCCGGGTCGACCGGGTGACCGGTGCGGGCGAGCAAATCCTGGATCTTCGCGGCCCGGGTCTTGTTGTCCGTGAAGTAGCGATGCCCGAGTTCCATGTTGAGCCTGGCGATCGTTGGCGCGTTCAGGCGGCCGGTATCGGGCAGGCCCGCCGTCCGCTGGAACTCCTGGATTGCGCTCCGGGTCGTCGCTCCGATCTCGCCGGATGTGCGTTCGGTGGGGTCGACGGTCAGGCGGAGTTTGGTCAGCCCGGTGTGGAGGTCGGCAATCTCCCGGCCCTGCGGTCTGGTTGAGGTGATCCGGATTGGAGGCATGGCACACGCTCCCTGATGACAATGACACGGATTCGATTGATGGACTCGCCTGTCGGAAGGCGTCCGGCGTTTACCCATTCGGCCCCGGAGTGTCCTGGTTCGCGGAGTTGGAATCCCCCTCGTCCGCATCCTGCAACTGGATCTTGAGGCCACGCAGTTGCCCGTAGGCGCCGGCAACGGCCTCCCGCACCCCGCGCTCATCGAGATAGAAGCCGGGATACTCCTTCTCCAGCTCCGCGAAGAGGACGGGATCGGGCTGGAAGGAATCCACCTGCCCGAAGAGGTTGTCGAGAATGTCGAACACCGCCGGATCCAGTTGTCGCATCTCGGTTTTGAACATCCGCAGGAACTCGCGCTGAAACGCGGCTGGCGACATCTCATCGTCCACGAACTGCTTCAGCAGGTGCATGTAGTCATTGAGGGCATCGTTCATCACCCACCTCCCAGTTTTCCGGTCGTCACCCCCAGTTCACCGGGGGCGCGCTCGGTGGGATCGACGGTCAGGCGGAGTTTGGTCAGCCCGGTGTGGAGACCGGCAACTTCACGGCCCTGCGGCCGGGTTGAGGAGATCGGGATTGGAGGCATGGCACACGCTCCCTGGTGACAACCTGCTCGATGGAACGATTTCCCGTGCGTCGCTGCCCCGGTGAGAGTTGGCGATTGAGGCAACGAACGATAGACCCGGCTGGACTACCTGATTTCGGTCACATGGTGCTTGAGCGGCGGCGGTTTCACGTACTTCGCCGCCGAGGTGTTCAATCGTGAACGCAACTCGTCGATCCCTTCGGAGAATCGTTTCAAGGCATCCGGGGTCAGGTTGAGCGCCTGAACCTCGGGATTCTTCGTGACGTCGCTGCTGCTCTTGAGCAAATCCCAGAAGGTATCGAAGCCCAGCACTGCTACTTCGCGGATGACGGTGTTGATCTTGTCCGCGGGGAGCGTTTCCTTATCCTTCTTCACCGCCAACACATCTGCGACAACCTTGGCCGCGGTCTTCTTGTCGAAGGTGTATTGATATTCGATCTTCGAAGCGAGGAATGCAGGCAACGAGGTTCCATTGGCGATCCGGATGTCGTGATTTCGGGTGACATGCCCGATATCGACATGCGAAACGAAGGTGTAATTCGAGAGATCGGGATCCGCCTGCAACGTATCCGCCAGGCCGTTCTTCTTTCCGCAGGAACAGGCCTGGATCACGAAGGTGATCTGCTGCGTCTGCTTGGCTTCCTTGAGCTCACGCTTGAGGGTAGGCGCGCCAATCCACTCCCCGTCGCCGACGGACATTTCACTGGAGATGCCGTGGCCAAACGTCATCACGACATCCGGTTTTTCCTTGGTGATGACGTCGCTGATTTTCCTGGCGGCAACGGATTGGGCCTTGACCCCATGATCCTTGGCGGCCTGCTCGGCTTGCCGCTTGAACTCGTCGTTCCCCTTGTCGTAGAGAATGAGGTACTTCTTCTTGTGGGCCTCGTCCCAGAGCTTGCGGGCCATTTCCTCGGTCTGTTTCGGGGTGGCCGCTTTGTATTCGTCGAACGTCTTGAAGCCTCGCGGGTTTGGCGGTTCCGCCTCGGGTTTCACCGCATCGTCCGGGTCGGTTCCTTGTGGATCGTAGAACCGGACCGGGTTGTTCCGCGCGTAGCGGTAGGGATTGGGACCGTCGATCAGCTGCTGTGGATCGGGCGCCGACCAGACGCCGAGCCACGGTGCATAGTACCGGGCGCCGAAATAGCAGAATCCGGTTTCGTCGTCGCGCTCTTTGCCGGTGTAGCGGTAGCGCTTGAGGTTTACCTCGGTCGCGCTCCGGCCAGCCTGGAACGAGGTTGCGCCGAACGGGGTGCACTCCTCGAACGAAATCAGGCTGCCCGTGCCATCGAGCTCGACCGAGACCGTGCCGAGGTGGTTGGCGAGCTGGTAGCGATGGAGCGGCGCGGGTGCATTGACCGGGGCGCCGTTCTCGATAGTGAGCGTTTCAACCAGCGCAATCCGCTGCTGACCGTCCATTACATGCAGCGACTCGCGCTCCAGGCTGACCGTCGTCCCGTTGCCGCCGAATTCGCGATAGACCTCGAAGAACCCAAGGGAGATGCGCTCCTTGCGGCGCGTCCCGCCCGGCGAAGCGATCACCTTGCGTGTGCGCCGGCCACCGGCATCGTAGACGTAGAACGCGCCACCACCGCCACCCAGATCGACCTGATGCAACTGATCCTTGAAGTCCCACGACATCGCCATCCCGTTGAGCGCGGTCATGCAACCGTGGACATCGTGACCCACGGGATCGAGATATGCATAGGTCTCGGCGACCGCATTGCCGTTGCCGACAGTGGTCCTCGTCAGCCGGTTGTTCTTCTGCCCGGCTTCGAGCAGGCTGTCTTCGTCATGGACGTAGCTCCGGGTCCAGCCGCCGCCGGTCGCGATATGCCGCAGCTCATCGATGTTGCCCGCGATGTCGTACTGGTAGCGCTCGGTGTAGTTCCGGAGCGTCTGCATGTCATTGGGGTTTGCGTGGGCGCCAGCATGGGGATAATCGCGGCGCTCGCCAGCGAGTGGATTGAAATCGAAGGCAGTTTGGCCAATGTGCTCGCGGCCAGTCGCCTCGACCAGGCGATAGAGCGCATCGTACGTAAAGGCAGATTTCGAATCGACCTGCTGACCGTTGTGGGTCACTGTTTTCTGCGCGGCGTCCACGATCCGCGTGATGTTGCCTGCCGGGTCGTAGGTGTAGGTCAGGTCCTGGACCACACCTGGAACCTGGAAGAGTTGCGAGGCCGTGGTGTCAGCAGTTGCGGGGCGCGTGCTACGCATCTGGACGAGGCGGTAGGTCAGCGGATCGTAGGTACAGGTTGTGGCCGCGCCGTTGCCATAGGCGATCCGCTCCCGTTGCCCCCTGGCGTCGTAATCGAGGTTGGTGACGACGGGCGTTGCGGCTGCCGCGCCGGTGAACGTCACCTCCACGCTGTCGAGCAGGTTCGCCTCGTTGAAGCCATGGCGATAGGCGCTGCCATCGGGGGCGATCGCTTCCACCGGGCGATTCAAGGCGTCGAACGATGCCTGGCTCGTGAAGCTCCCGTCATTCGCGACCGGGTTTTGGGACCAGTCGATCACCTGATCCCAGGTCGGCAGCAGATCGCGGCGACTGGCGGTGAGATTGCCCTTGAAGTCATATGCCGTGTGGGTCACGACACCGGCGCCATCGAAAATCTGGAAGACCCGCGTCCGGTGATTCGCCGCGCCGCCCTGCGCCTCGCCGTAGACATTGCGCTCGGCCAGGCGCTCGGCGCCATTCTCGGTGACGAACAGGTCGGCTGGCCGGCGCAATGCATCGAAGGCCATGCGCCGCAGGAAGCCGCGACTGTCCCACAGGCGGATCGGATTTCCGGCGATATCGTTCAGGAGCCAGCGTTCGCCAGCGTCCATACTCGCCTGGTGAATCCTGCGCCCGAGCATGTCGTAGTCATATCGCATCACCACGCGATTCAGGGCGTCTTCGACGGCACGCTGGTTACCTTCGATATCCCAGACAACGCGCGTGGCAGACTCCTCCTCCACGGTCGCCCCAGCCCGCTCGAAGCGATTGCGGCCAATCGTCAGGAATGGCCGGGCCAGGGCATCGAGATGGGCGATGGCAGGAGTGTTGGCATGGGCGGACGCCTTTTGCGCGGCGTCGGCCTCGGCGGCTCCGAGCTGGTTGCCGCTGCGTTGCGCGAACCACGTTTGCCAGGTGACCGGTTGGGATTCGAAATACGCCCGCACAAGACCCGCTATGTCGGGATCGGTGCGGGGATCGCCGGTTTCCGTCCCGTTGGGCGCAACCGTGTCGCTCTGGTCGAAGGTCGCTTGCCGCCAGGGCGCGAAGACCACCTTCTCGTAGGTGTGATGCGGATGCAGGGTTGCCACCACGCGCTCGATCGGGTCATAGAAGAGAATCGGGCTCACACCCGTGTCTGTCATCTCCGGTTCGGGCTCGTACAGGTGCGTGGCGCTGAAGAACGGTTCGTAGCGCCGGACCGGCTTGCCCTTGTTGTTGTAGACCGTGCGGCCCGAGCCAACCCAGCGGCTCGTGGTGTTCGCCGGCACAACTGCGCCCTGTGGATCGAGAACGAGCGGACCTGGCTGGAGATCGCCCCCCGGCAGGGCGATCGGAGGCTGGCGTTGCGGGGCAGATCCTGGTTCGGCCTGCATCTTGTCCTGGAGCTTCCGGCCAAATCCGTCGGTGTAGCCGAACTTGACCTGGATCCTGGTTTGGGCGCCGCCCGGATCGTGAAGGTGGGTTTCCCGGGACAGTGTCGCGGCCATCGGCGGTTGGCCACTGCGCCGGAAGAGATCGAGATCGTAGACGATCCGGGTTGTCGCCTTGCCGAGGAGCGCCGCTGCCTGCGCCTGGGGGTTTCCGATGACTGCCTGGCGAGTGGCGAGGTTGGGATCCAGGTCAAGACCATCCACCAGATCGCCGAGGGATTCACCGGCTTTCCCCATCAGGGCCGTCGCGACGACGAGACCCAAGGCATCGAACGCCACTTCCGTCCGGTTCCCGTTGGGATCGGTGACCAGTTTTGGCAAGAGGACGCGATAGTCGTTGAGGGCCTCGATCGTGTTCGCCAGTGCATCGGTCGAGCGTATGACGAACAGATCGTACCTCGGGAACGCCGCATTCGAGGGGCCGTCGTACGCAACCACGGTTGATTGCCCAAATGGATCGACGGCCTTGCGGGGCAGGAAGAAATGCTGGCGGGCGCTGGCGAGTTCCTGGGCGGCTGTGGCGGTGGGATTCTGCGCGTTGGCGGCGGGATCGAAGAACACCCTGCCAGCGGGTATCCACCAGTTGCCGTCGATCGCCACGAACCCTCCCTCATCTGGTCCCGTGCCTTCGATCAGGGGAGCAGGGTTCGGTAACAAATCCTCGTCCGGCTGGGCGTTGCGCCGGCGCTTGTACACATCAGCGACGAGGCCGGGGGTCAGAGCCAGCCGGTAGCTCTCGCCGGGAAGCGCCATTGGCTCAAGCTGCCCTGACCCCAGGAAGGCGGTCAGGTCGTCCCGGCGATAGCGGGCGCGAACCGACTCGACCAGGCGGCGCTCCCTTGATGTCGTGGTTGCGATCTGTTCGTAGGGAATCTCGATTGCCGAGGCGGCCAAGGCGAAACCGTCGCGGACCCACTCGTCGAAACTGAACCGGAGATTGCCATTTTCCGGCTGGAACCCGGTCAGCTCCCAGGTACGCGTTTCGGCCTGGAGTGGGGTGCGGTAATCATCCGGAAACTGGGCCGGATCGTCGATCGCGTTGGTATAGCCGTTCTCGGTGAACGTGATCAGCGTGCGCGTCTGCCGGGCGCGATCCCGGGGATCGAGCGCGTTCAACCCCGGGTTGGGGATTTCGCTCACCACGCCCTGGGCATCGACCTCGTGGATGGTCTCGCGGCGACCGTACCCGATCGCGAGTTCTTTCAGCACGTTTCCGGACGCCGGATCGACCTCCAGCACAAGCGCATGCTTGATCCGTGGGTCGTGGGGAATTCGGTCGTACTGGTATTCGAGGGTCTCGTGAGGATGCGAGAGGATCACCGCGTGTCGTTGACCGAGTTGCGGTTGCAGGATCTCGATCGCAAAATTCCGTTCGCTGACGATAAAGGGATACCCATGGGGATAATCGGCGCTCCCAGTGCCATCGAGCGCGTAGATTTCCTGATGGAGCATCGTGCCCTTCAGGGCGCGGCAGGCTTCCTGCTCCTCCTCCGGGGTCAGCCCACCAGGCAGCACCGTGTCATCGAGGAGGTATCGCCGTGCCTCGGTGTTGTCATTCAGCGAGGCCGGTTCGCGATAGTACTCGCCACGGTCCCCGGCGTCGCGGAACCCCGCGAAATAGTCCGAGACGTGCCCGCGCCCTATCACGATTCCGGTGTGGTACCACGTCCGGGTCAGCACCGGTGGCACATGGGAGGCTGGCTCCTCGTTGCTCGAGATGGTTGCCGCACCAGCGCCCGGCAAAACCGCAAACGCTTCTGTATCCCACTGCTCGACCATCCCGAATCCACGAAACTCGCGTTCGTGTCCATCGAAATAGCCGTGGTGATAGGCGTAACGAGTCACGAACCGGTTCCCCGAGAGGTGATCGAGCGTTTCGACGTGTTCCAGCACATGGACCGGAAACGACAGCCGCGTGATCCACGGTTGCCCAGCCAATGCGTCGGCCTGGTAGAACGTGGTGGACGATACGTAGCGGAGCCGGATTTCGGCCCCGAGGTTGTTCCGCTTGCCCACCAGCAAGTGCGGCTTCTGGCCTCCCATGAGATCCACGTACCGCATCGAACGACCGGCCAGGGTGGGATTGGGCGTCGACCAGACGAGACAAGCCGTGCCGCTCCCCAGCAGGTCGACCACCCGCACATCGGTTCCCGAATCGATTGCGGGGAACTGAGGCACGGCGATTGCCTCGCTCCAGCCATTGCCAGCGTGGTTGAGGAAGAGCCGGACGCCATCACTGCCGAGATAGACAATGTCGGCCACGCCGGAGCCATCGAGATCGGCCAGCTCGATCCGCGACTGGGTAAAGAGATCCGGGCTGTCGAAGACCGGTGCGTTGTCCATCGTGACCTTGGCGCCAAATCGCCCATATCCAAGATTCGGCCAATAGCAGACGCTGCCATTGCGAATGCGCACCAGGTCGGTTGTCCCGTCGCCGCTCAGGTCGGCGATGTAGAACGATGCCGACGCATCGCTGAAGACCAGTTTCGGGCCGCGTTCCTCATCGATCGCCGTCGCCACGCGCAGACCCGGTCCGAAGCCTTCCTCGCCGAGCGCGGGATACCAGGTAATGGCATCGTCATCAGTGACCACGATTTCGGCCAGGCCATCGCCGTTGAGATCGAGCATCCGGACGTTGGGATCGTCTGTCGCAGTGGTGGGGAACGACGAGAACGACCGGAACGGCGACCATCCATATGCGTCGGTGCGCTCGTGAAACCCGCTCATGCCGCCGCCGAGCGTCACGAGATCGACCTGACCATCGCCAGCCAGATCCATCAGGGTCGCGATGCCCTGCTGGAACCCGCCAGACGGTCGTTCGGCCACTTCCTGGACGGCGTCGAAGCGGGCGACGATGCGTTGCTCATCGCCCTCCGGCCTATTCGTCGCGCTGCTGTTGCGGCGGTAGAGCCAGGCGCCATCATGCTCGGTCAGGAGGCCGGCAGCACCCTCGCCATCAAGATCGACCCATTGTGCCGTGCCGCCGGCCGCACCCGACGCGATATCGTCGAACCCGCCGCCTTCCACCGTTTCCACTGGCAGCATCGCCAACTCGGCGGGCGTCGGGATGCGGCTGTACTCAAGGTCGATCGATGGAAACGATCGTGTCAGGTACCGGTTCGGTTGTTGAAGCGTGTCCCGCAGCACATGACCCGCTTCAGTTACGGCGGTCAGGTAACTTACGACCGGACCCTGCTCATAGGCAAAGCTCATCGAGCGCGCGAGATAGGCATCGCGGCCGAGTTCCTCCGGGAAGCGATGGAACATCAGCACGCGATGGCAGAGCCGGTAGGTACGGATCTCGAAGCCCGCACGCCAGGTGGAAAACGGATCCTGCCGCACCGGCCACGAAACGCCAGGTGCGCGATCCTCGGTGACGTTGACGAAGTCCAGCCCACCGGCGCTCGGGGAGGGGGTGACGTGCCCATCGTCGTAATCGAACACCAGGTCGAACAGCCAGTCCGTCAGCGTCGCCGGATCGATCACCTTGCCCGTACCGTCACGATTCGGTACGGCATTTCCGTAACGGACGCGTTTGAGGTAGCGATTTGCGCTCCGGCTAGTGTCGGTGCGGTTCCGCTCATGTGCCAGCGCCGACGATTGACCCTGATTGTTCTCGAAGATCCGATCGGAATCTTCCGGCACGTATTCGTAGAGAATCGCGTTGCCCTTGTCGTCGTAACTCGAGCACACCAGCCAACTGAACACGCGCGTGGGATCGGCGGGATCGGCGATCCTGCTTTCGGGAGTTCTGCCGTAGAACACGGTGATGTTGTCGCGGGTAATCGATCGCCAATGCGTATCGCCATCGCTCTGGCGCACCCAGCGCTCGATCCGGGCGAACAGCCCCTCGATCCGTGGCCGGTAGCGGTGGACCGTAAAACCGTCGCGCTGGCGAGTCCCGGGCTGCCAGTTGCCCTGGGCGTCCTTCGCGAGGTAGGGAACAAGATCCTCCGACCCGGACAGCACGAACACGTCCGATTCGATTGCGTCGTCGTATCGCGGGAGTTGCTGCTCGGTTTTTCGCGAGATTGCGGGAAGCGCCAGGCTCCAGCCAAGGCCGAACGGACCGTTGCCGGAACCGCTGTCGTAGGCAATCGAAAGTTGTGGCGAGAATCCGGCTCGACCGGGGGAGACCGGGAGCGGAATGCCCAGGGAAGCGGTGCCGTTGGAGGGATTGGCGGTGAACGTCTCGCCGATGTTGCGGATCGCGCCGCCGCCCCTGGGCAATATGGGCGACACAATCGCGGGACCTCGCGCCGGTCGAGCGGATGCGGGATTCCCGGGTTGCCCGTCGCGATTGGTCATCGGCGCACCCTTCCGATCCCGACGAACGTCGGGATCACCGTGGGAAACGAACCCACGCCTACCGCACATCGCGGTCGACGCACCGTCGCAACGGGACCACTGCCGGGGAACCCCGCTACCTGTTCATTTGGGACGAAAAAGCTGCGCTCACCGCCAACAGGCAGCCAGCACACCCCACCCTGGACACAGCAGATTCACGCCCACGATAGCATGCAGTGGGGCTATTTCATACTGGCCCGTTCAGGCTAGTGCAGACATGTTCCGGTGTGGATTATGACACCTGCTGGAGGGGGATCACGCCCGTGTCGGAGCGTTCGTGCTGGGCCCGCAACTGACCGCAGGCGGCAGCGATTTCGACACCCCGCGAGTAGCGGACGGTGGTCGGGATCCCGGTCGAGCGCAACACCTCGGCGAATCGCTCGATCCCTTCCGGATCAGGGCGCTCGAACTCCAGCATCTCGACCGGGTTGAACGGAATCACGTTGACATGGCAGAGGCGGCCGCGCAGCAACTGGCCGAGATCACGGGCGATTTCATCGCTGCTGTTGACCCCGTTCATCAGTGCGTACTCGAACGAGATTCGCCGCCCGGTGGCGGCGATGTAACGATCGCAGGCCGCCATCAACTCCGATATCGGATAGCGCTTGTTGATCGGCACCAGCTTCGAGCGCAGTTCATCGTTGGGCGCATGCAGTGAGACGGCGAGATTGACCTGCAACGGTTCGGCGGCCAGCGCGTCGATCCGGGGCACGACCCCGGAGGTCGAAATCGTGATCCGCCGGGCCCCGAAGTTGAGACCGCGCGGATCGTGGATAATGCCGATGAAGCGCATTGTGTCGACGTAGTTCTGGAGCGGCTCGCCCATCCCCATCATCACCAGGTTGGTCAGCGAGCGCCCCAGCTCCGAGGCGCGTCGCGCGGCATCGACTGTTTGCTGCACCATTTCGCCCGCGGTCAGGTTCCGCATCAACCCACCAATCCCGGTCGCGCAAAACGCGCAGCCGACCGCACAGCCAACCTGGCAGGAAACGCAAACGGTGGCCCGCTCCCGGTAGAGCATCAAAACGGTTTCCACGAACTGACCGTCGAACGTCTCGTAGAGGATCTTGTAGGTGTCGCCGTTATCGGTGACCAGTTCGCGAACCGGTTTCATCGTCGCGAATGGCAACGATTCACCGAGTGACGCACGCAAGCCACCGGGCACGTTGGCCATCGCATCCCAGGACGTGACCTTCTTGCCGTAGGTCCAGTCGTAGATCTGGTCTCCCCGGTAGGCAGGAGCTCCAAGGGCCGCCAGCCGCTCCTGGAGCTGTTCGAGCGTGAGATCGTAGAGCGACACCGGACGATTCCGCCGCGAGGCCGGTTTCGGGGTGATGTTGTCGTCGATGTGGACGTGCGGCGATGGATCCTGGGTCAGGTGTGTCATGGGCGTGGTTTCAGGGCTTTCTGGAGCAGGGAGACGCGGGCGGAATCGACCGGCAGTATGGAAGAACGAGGATACGGGGCGTCCGCAAAGGCAGACGAGTGGTTCGAGGAAGTTTATCATGTGCGCCATACTGCCTACGATATGTGCCCCTGTTTTACTTTCAGCTACGCGTTTCGCGCACATCGCAGGCACGACGCATCCGGAAAGGACGCCAGGAGATGAACAGTCAGCGAGGATCCCATGCGCTGGTGGTGACGGCCTTGTTCGTGGCCTTCGGGCTCGGCGCCGTGTTCGGTGCGCTCGCCGCGAAGTTCCCGAAGCACTTCCTCCCGTCGCCACGGGTCGCGCTGGCGCCGGGCCGCTCGCAAGGCTCCGATGAGGAACGCCGCCTTGCTGCTGATTCCGAATCGCCAAATCCTCCCGGAGTAGCGGATTCAGTGCCCGGCGATGGCACGGCAAACACCCCACCCGGCTACCCGATCAAGGGCAATGAGCGCTCGGGGATTTACCACGTGCCGGGAGGCTTCGCCTATGATCGTACGATTGCCACGATCTGCTTTCGTACGGTCGAAGCAGCCGAGGCCGCCGGCTACCGCGCCTCGAAGAGCTGACGTATATCCCATAAATCCGTAATTCCGTTATTTCGTAGGGAAGGACCTGCCCCGATGGATGTGTCCTCCCACGTCGCAGGTCGGTAACTGACGACATCTGAGGAGACAACAACCCGTGCCATCACCCAAACCTGCGACACCTGTCATCGATCTGAACAGCGACCTCGGCGAAGGCTTCGGACCATTCCGGGTCGGGGCCGACGAGGCGCTCTTTCCCCTGATATCGAGCGCAAACGTGGCCTGCGGATTCCACGGTGGCGATCCACTGATGATGGAACTCACCGTGGCCCGCGCGAAGGCGCACGACGTGGCGCTCGGAGCCCATCCCGGGTTCCCTGATCTGATCGGCTTCGGACGACGAGCAATCGCCGCCACACCCGACGAAATCCGGACCGACGTGCTCTATCAGCTCGGGGCCTTTTCTGCATTCTGCCGGGCCGGGGGCGTCGAGATGCAACACGTCAAGGCGCATGGCGCACTCTATAACCTGGCCGTCGGGGACATCCGGATTGCGACGGCGATTGCCCATGCGGTCCGTTCGTTCGACCCGCAGCTTCTCTTTTTCGCAATTCCGGGCAGCGCCCTCGAAGAGGCGGGCACCGCCGCCGGATTGACCGTGATCCGCGAGGCGTTTGCCGACCGCGCCTATCTGGCCGATGGCTCGTTGGTGCCCCGATCGCGGCCAGGTGCCGTGATCGAGGATTTCGAACTCGTCGCCAATCGGATGATCCGGCTCGTGACCGAGGGCACGATCGAGACGATCGATGGCGAAACCCTGCATCTCCAAGCCGACACGATCTGCATCCACTCCGACACAACCACCGCCGAGACGCTCGCCCTGGCGGTCACGAACCGGTTTGGCGAAGCCGGGGTTGCGATACGGCATTTCGGTAATCGCCAGTGATATTCAGGCGATTGAGGCAATCCACACTGACCGTGCTGGTGCAGCCGATGGCCGATCACGGGCTGCTGTTCACTTTCGGCGACCGGATCGATGCCGCCCTGAGCCGGCGGATCGGTGCCCTCACCGATGCCCTGACGGCGGAATCGCTGCCTGGGATTATCGATCTGGTTCCCTCTTACACAACGCTGATGGTGCTGATCGAACCTGGCGTGGCCGATCCTGCGGAAATCGGCAGCCGCGTCAATCATCACTGGCGGCAGGTCGCCACCCAGGTATACACTCGACAACCGCAACGCGAGGTGGTGATTCCGGTTGAGTACGGGCATCATGCCGGGCCCGATTTGCTCGATGTCGCCCGGATCACCGGTCTGCCCCCGGATGAGGTGATTCGTCGACACGCGGCAGCCCGCTACCAGGTCGGGGCGATCGGATTCTCTCCCGGGTTCGCCTTCCTGATCGGTCTGCCGCCGGAGCTGGCGACACCGCGCCGTTCGTCGCCACGTACTGCCGTGCCGGCCGGGTCGGTCGGCATTGGCGGCGCCCAAACCGGGATCTACGCGCAATCGACTCCCGGCGGCTGGTCATTGATCGGGCGTACCGCGCTGACGATGTTCGATCCGGAACGTGATCCGCCCTCGCTCCTGCAAGCGGGCGACGCCGTTCGCTTCGAGCCGACCGCTGTTGGTGTGGTTTCGCCGGGGTGCGAAGGGCTTCCACAAGGGCGGCCAGTACTGAATCAGGAGATGGTTCGGCACTTGGACGCCGTAGAGGTGTTGGCGCCAGGATTGCAAACTTCTGTCCAGGATTTGGGCCGGACCGGATATGGACGCCTGGGGGTTTCTCCGGGCGGCGCAATCGATCGCGCTTCCCTGATTGCGGGGAACAGGTTGCTCGGAAACCTTGACGATGCCGCTGCGCTCGAAATCACGATGGTCGGTCCCCACTTGCGGTTCCTGCGGCCAGGCCGGATTGTCGTGACCGGAGCCGATCTGGGAGCCCAGCTCAATGGGCTGCCGCTGCCGGTCGGAGCCGTGCGGGTGGTTGGGCCGGACGATGAGATTGCATTCCATCACGGTCGAGGCCGGGGATTGCGGAGCTATCTCTGCCTGGCTGGCGGGATCGACGTGCCGGTTCGGCTCGGGAGCCGGGCAACGGATCTCACCGCCGGATTCGGCGGCTTCGAGGGCCGCGCGCTGATTTCCGGGGATCGCCTTCGTGTCGGGGGTGAGCGCCGCGCCAGTCACGATCCCGGTCTTCCCATGCGAACCACATCGGGCACCACGTTTCGCGTTGCCCGGGGACCACAGGTAGATCGCTTCGATGAGGCGACATGGAACACGTTCATTTCACGGGAGTTTACGGTTTCCTCGAAATCGAATCGCCTGGGAATCCGGCTGGAGGGACCGGCAATCGTGCCAGTCGGCGGCGCGGACATCATCTCCGAGGGTATGGTGACCGGGGCGATCCAGATCACCGGCGAAGGCCAGCCGATCGTAATGCTGCCGGCGCGGGCCACGATCGGCGGCTACCCGAAAATCGCGACGGTCATCTCCGCCGACCTCGACCGCCTGGGTCAGCTTCGCCCGGGCGACCGGATCAAGTTCGAGGAAGCCGGGTTGCTCGACGGAACTGGATGAGTCCGCCCGCGAAAATCGTCGCAGGGCTGCCACGAATGGCCGGCATGGTCCTGCCCCGCTGGATCGACTACCGCTACGCTGCGCTCAGGAGGCCACTACCTGAAAGGATCCATCCGTGTAGGGTTGCGTCCAGCGGGGCGACCTGGCGCCTGTCCAGAGCGCAGCGTGGGCAGCGAAGCGAGTCCGCCCGTTCTGAATGCCATGCCGCCGAGGTTCCCTCAGGCCGCGATCCCTTTGTCGAGAGGCTTCACCTGAATGGCGATCGCCTCACCATGGTCTCGTTCCGCAACTTCAAGGTCATACGATCGTTGAAGGTTCATCCAGAACTGCGGAGAAGAACCTAACCACCTTCCCAACCTCAAGGCAGTATCGGCGGTAATGCTTCGTCGACCACGCAGAATCTCTGAAATTCTGTTCGCTGGCACACCCAGGGCTTCGCCGACCTGGTTTGCATTCATTCCCAATTCGGGAAGTATGTCCTCAGCAAGGATCTCGCCTGGATGAATCGGCTTGCGTTCGCGATACGTCATGTGCTTGCCTCCTGTTCAACGATCAATGGTAATCAGCGACCTCGATCTCCTGGGCACCCGTTCTGTCGTCGGGCCACTCGAATCAGAGTCGGAACTGATCGTTGATCTTTATGGAGTATTGTCCTTGGCGATCTCCAACCAGTGCTTCCAGATGATGCCACTTTCCACCGGATAGTAATCCACATGTCCCGCCGCCTGCTCGAAGGGGACCGACGCAGTCGGTAAATTGTCATTCCGTAGGGAGCGCCAGCGACTGGAGGAATCTCCTGGACCGCAGTCCAGCGTGGTTGACCGAAATCCTTCTCCGATTGGGGAGGTAGTATCAAAGCCGAATGGGTTCCTCGGCCTGCGGGCCTCGTCAAGAGATTCCTGCACTCGCCTGCGGCTCGTTGCGGAATGACAATTCACTGGCTTCGCTAGGGACCACTCCGCACAATCGCCCGGATTGGGGATAATGCAGTACGGCGAACTTGACGTCGCCTCATCGACAAGGAGCACACAGCGCATGGCACTCACCATCACCCGGTTCAACGCCGGTCCCATCGAAACCAATGCCTACCTCGTGGCCGACACCGCCACCAATGACGCGATCGTGATCGACGCCCCACCGGAGAGCGTCGAGATGGTCACGGCTGCGGTGGCGGAGCAGGGTGTTACCGTCCGCTCGCTGATCGTCACTCATGGCCACTGGGATCACATAGCGGACACTGCCCCATTGGCGAAGGCGTTCAACGTGCCGGTCTATGCCCACGGCGGCGCGGTGGAGCGGATGGTGCGGCCTGGTATCGATGTGCCAGTCCCGATCCCGCCCGCCACGGTGGATAGCGAGCTCGACGAGGGTGACATCGTGATGGTCGGCAGCCATAGCTTCGTGGTGATGTACCTGCCTGGTCACGACGAGGGACACATCGCGCTCTATGGCGCCGAGGACCAGGTGTTCTTTGGGGGAGATGTGTTATTTCCCGGCGGTCATGGCCGCACCGATATTCCCGGATCGGACCAGTCGACGATGGCGAAGACCATCGGGCGCCTGCTCGACTTGCCGGACGATGTCGTCGTCTATCCCGGCCACGGCGTCCACACCACGATCGGCGTCGAGCGCCCGTGGATGACCCGCCTGGCTGCCAACTAAACGCGTTTTTCATACTGGCCGGTCTTGTGCCGGCCATTGATGCCCTGCTCCCTGGAGGTATTCATGCCCGCATTCGGCCGTGCCTACGAACATCAACTGCGCAACGTCGTGAATGACCTCTTCGCCACCCTTCGCGATATCCCGGACGGTGATTTCAATACCTGGAAACCCGCTGCCGCCCGGGATGGTGGACATGAGATGAACACGTTCGCCGCACTCGCGATCCATGTGGTTTCGGCTGGCGAGTTCATGACCCTCCATGCCGTGGGCGGACAGCCATCGCAACGCATTCGCGAGGCGGAATTCGAGGCGACCGGCCGCTTGACTGAGATCGAGGCCCGGTACGAGCGCTGGCTGGATGGCGTCCATGACCTCATGGCCGATTTCACCGATGCCGATCTCGACCGCGCGTCATTCAGTGAGCGCTACACCGAGCGGAACTGGAAGGCCGCCGAAATCCTCCTCCACGCGCTGGATCACACTGCTCTGCACGTCGGACACCTGCAAGTCCAGCGCCAATTGTGGGAAGCGGAACGCTCGGCATCGTGACCGGAAGGCTACATCCACTTGCCTTCGTGATCTCGATCCTGGGTCTTGACAGCAGGGCATACTTCGCATAGAGTGTACGTACAGATAGGCAGTCACCTACCTGATATCGGAACACTTGGCGACAGTGCAGGGCCACAGACTACCTCGTGGTCACCAATCACCCGGGAAGCGTCGAAGACTGAGCGCTGCTTCGATGCGCTGCGATCGTCCCCGATGAGCCGGTTCCGATCAGGCGGAAGCGAGGGAGCGTTGCTGGTCCCCTTCTGCAAGGACGACGGAGAGCCCATCAGCCACGAGGCTGGTGGGCTTTTCTGTGTGCTGATATCCGAGTGATACTGACGTCGGGTAGGTGCTGCACAACCAAGATCTCGTAGGGGCGGACCGTGATCGACCGTTTAGGACGTCTCGCCAGCCAGGGTGTCGTCGATCATGTGTCCGCCCGGATGCGGCGTCTCCCCGGAATCGCCAGTGTTCACCCGAAGTTCGTTTGAGGAAGGGAAGTTGTCTCGATTACAGGCAGATAGTGCCCTGAGACTCCTCCTGGAGTTCTTTGCTAACTCCAGATTCCAATTACTCAAGCACCCATCTGGTGGACCAGGATTGCCAGGAGAATACGTTGCATCTGAACGCATGGCGATGTTCCGCCAGTGCCTGGGGCAATAGGGGTCAAACTGTCCACATTGGAACCAACGGGAATTACGGAGCGGCGTAGCGAAGGCTCGATGGCCGCATCGCGCCGATTACCAGCGGGATGATTAGCAGCGTGGACAGGATTGCCAGCAAGCCATACGATCCCAACCCCACCACGAGTCCGGAAAGCAGCGCCGCCGAGGCCCCGAAGATGCCCATCAGCAAGTCGGTCGTCCCCTGCGCTTCCGGGCGATCCTCGATCGGGATCGATTCCGTCAGCAAGGTCGACCCCGAGATCAGCGTGCATGACCAGCCCAGCCCGAGCAGGCCCAGGCCAATCCCCAACTGCACGGTCTCGTGGCCGGTAGCAGTGCCCGCAAATGCGCATGCCGCCAGGAGGGTCAGTGCGCCGACCAGCATCATCGGTCGCCGCCCATATCGGTCGACCCCGATCCCCACCAATGGCGAGGCCACGTACATCCCGGTGATATGGGCGCTGATAATCACCCCCACGACCTCGATCGATGCACCGTCGTGCTGCAAATGAACTGGTGTCATCGACATGATCGAGACCATCACGGCGTGCCCGATCACCACCGAACCGAGCCCCAGCAAGGCTGGCGGAATCGAGCGAATCTGGCGAAAAGTCTCCAGCACCGAGTGCTGCCGCCCGACCTGGCCCGCCGCCACGTCACCGGCCGCGACACTTATCTCACGGGCTATCAGCAGTGGATCTGGCCGCAACAGCAGCGTGATCAAGACACCGGCGACTACGAACACGGCACCGGTCAGCAGGTAGGGGCCGGCCAGTTCGGGCACGCCGATTGTCTCGGCAAACGTGCCCATTGGCGAGGCGAGGTTTGGTCCAAGCACAGAGCCGATCGTGGTCGCCCAGACGACCGTCGAAAGCGATCGGCCACGTCGCTGGGGAGTCGAGAGATCGGTTGCCGCGTAACGAGACTGGAGTCCAGCCGCCATTCCCCCACCGGTGAATATCACGCCAATCAGGGCCAGCGGGAAGGAATCAAGCATCGCACCGAAGACGACGATCATCGTGCCGATCACGCCGCACAGGTAGGCGAGTTGCAGACCAGCGCGCCGGCCTTTCCGTTGCATCAGTCGCGAGACCGGCAAGGCCATCAACGCCGAGCCCACGACCGACCCCGCCGACGACAACCCGCTGAGCGACTCGGTGGCGAGATCGGCAGCCAGCAACGCGCCCACTGCCGCGACGGCTCCCGTGCCTACCCCACCGAGGATCTGGGCGGCGGCCAGCACACCAACCGTGCGGCGCTGGACAGCGGCGATTTCCGCAGGTTGCCAGGCTGGCGATGTGTCTATCCCGATCTGCTCTGCGACAACCACGAGTCCAGTCTTCTTCCTATTGCAGATGGGCGATCCGCCCATCGAGGACGCGTGAAATGGTCAGGGAGAACCGGCCGCGTCGCGCCTCGTTCGTCATCCTTGCGACGAGCGCGCATCAAGACACTGCATACCGCGACCCTGGTTCGCAGACCATCGTACTGTAGATCACAGGGACTGGGTATCATCTCCCGCGCCGTTGGGACGACCAAAGCGGGCCTTTTTGCCTCGCCA
Source organism: uncultured Chloroflexia bacterium (assembly GCA_963763125.1). Lineage (GTDB taxonomy): Bacteria > Chloroflexota > Chloroflexia > Thermomicrobiales > UBA6265 > JACCYX01. Next base: position 1,333,192 of record CAVXMV010000005.1, on the reverse strand, counting down.
TGGGACAGTCCGGGCCGACACACGGGTCGGCCCGATCCATGTCCCGGCTGCAATCACACCTGGCCAACACAATCCAACAGGGCCGGCGACCGGCCACTACGAGGTGCTATCCGCCTTCGCGTGAGTCTGGAACCAGTTGGTGGCCTGCTCGTACTGATGCGCGACCCGGCTGATCCCGATTTCGTCATCCGGCCTGCCGATGATCGAGAGCCCGATCGGCAACTCGTCGGCATCGAACCCGCTCGGAACTGAAATCACCGGCTGACCGGTCGCGTTCCACGGCATCGTGAGCCGGGTCAGGGCGGGGCCGATCCCTTCGGTGCCGTTCGGGAAATCGACGAACGGGTGATCGGCGCGTGGCGCGGTTGCCGCCAGCGAAGGCGCCGCGATCACATCGAGCTCGTGAATGGCATAAACCCGGGCGATGCTGTTGCGCACCGCCTCCCGGGCCATCCTGGCGCGCAGGTAGATATCGCCCGGCAACAGGTTGCCAACCTCGAACCGCAAGCGAATGTCGGGGCCGATCAGGTCGGCTTCCCCGGTCCGCAGGTGAGCGTGGTGGATCGTGCCCGATTCCACGCGCGAGATTAGCGCCGCCGCTGCCCGTGCCGACGCCGCATCGCGCCAGTCGATCTCGATCACCTCGGCCCCGAGCGATTTCAGCATATCGATTGCCGTCGCGAACGAGGCTGCTACATCCGGCTGGAGATTCTCGTTGAAGAAAGAGGTCAGCACGCCGATCCGTACGCCGTTCAGGCCCCTGGGGCCGTATGGCTCAAGCATCGCATCGACATTGGCGACCTCGGCCGCGCGGTTCGCGAGCACGAGGTAGAGCACCACGGCATCGGCCACCGACCGCGCGATCGGTCCTGCCGTATCGAGCGATGGCGAAAGCGGGTACACACCCTTGATCGGCAATCTCCCATAGGTCGGCTTCAGGCCGACGGTGCCGGTCACGGACGCCGGAATCCGGATGCTGCCTCCGGTGTCGGAGCCCATCGCGCCGAGACAGGTGCCGATCGCGACCGCGGCCGCCGATCCGCCGGAGCTGCCGCCCGGCACGCGGTCGAGATCCCATGGGTTCCGGCACGGCGCGCTGATGACGCCAGCCGCGAATTCCTGGGTGGTCGTTTTGCCGACAAAAATCGAACCGTCGCGGCGCAACCGGTGAACCATTTCGGAATCGTAGATCGCGACGTCGACATCCTCGCGGATCTTCGAGCCGCAGATCGTTTTCTTCCCGGCTATGTCGAAAATATCCTTGATCCCAATCGGGAGACCCATCAGGGGACGTCGTGCCTTGTGCGATTCGCGGGCGCGGTCGTGATAGAGCGAGGTCTTGAGCGCATCTTCCTCGTAAACCTCGACATAGGCATGGAGGTCCGGCTCGGTCGCGCGCGTGCGGAGGAGGGTTTCCCGGATCAGCTCGAAGACGCTGAACTCACGATTGTCGAGACCGGTGATGGCCTCGCGAAGGGTGATCGTTGCGAGATCGAGGGTCATTCCGCCTCATCCTCCAGGTCAATTTTGGGAAATGTGGGATCGAAGGGGGCGAAATCGGATTCCTTCGCCCCGGCAAGCGCGTCATCGAGGGTGCGGGAAAGCGCGAGCTGGGAATTGAGCTCGTCCATCACGAGCGGGGCGCGATCTTCGGAAATCGTCAGTCCTGCCACCTTGAGCAAGGCGCGGAACTCTTCCGCCGTCACATTTGCGGCGGAATCAGGTGTATCGGGCATGGTCTGGGTATCCTTTATCGAGCAGGTGGAGACCTGGTTTCCACAGAGTATGCGTGCGTAGGTCGCAGGGTGTCGCGTTTACCGATCTGCATCGCAATCTTACGTTGTCCACCCCTGGAATCAAGGTGGGCCGAACGAACGCCGGGGAAACATCACATGACTGATACCGCAATCCGGATCGACGGGGCACGGATCGCCCTTCGCGACATCCAGGCCCAGGATCTCGAGGTGCTGGCCTATTGGCTTCAACCCGAGCAGCGCTGGCAGGAACTGGACGGGCCGTATTACGACCCACTCACACCAGATGAGGTCGCCCGGCTAATCAGCGAACGTCGCGAGCTGATCGCCAGCGATCACCGGCCGATTCCGCGAACGAACCTCAGCATTGCCGCGCTCGACACCGATGTCATCCTTGGCCAGGTGACCTGTGGCATCGATCGCGATAACCCCAGCGAATCCGGGCTCAACATCGTGATCTACAATCCGGATTTGTGGGGGTACGGTCTTGGCTACGAGGCGCTGGGACTATGGGTTGACTATCTGTTCGATGCACTTCCGGATGTGACGCAACTTGCGTTTCGCACGTGGTCCGGCAACAAGGGCATGATACGTCTTGCCCATAAGCTGGGGTTCAGCGAAGTGGCTCGCTATCGCAAGTCACAGGTTGTGGTTGGGCGGCGATTCGATGGGCTCGGCTACGCACTAGGTCGCGAGGAGTGGCGCCGCAACTTCCCCGATGGCTTCGCCTCCAGCCTGATCGGCGAAGAGTGAGCCTACGGAGATATGTTGAGCGTAGTTATGTGGCGCTGGTATCGCGCCGGATTTCGAGCACCGTGCGCAACAGGTAGGTGATCAGGATCGGATCGCCTACCTCGAGGTCGCCGTCGAATTCGGTTTCCGAGAGCTGGCACTGATGTACGGTTTCCGGATCGTCGCGATGGGAATAGAACACCCGCGAATACGGCACACCATGCAGGAGGAAGATCTGCTTGCCTTCGAGTCGTCCCTGGATTTCCAAATGTGGTCTCCCAATGCGTCGTCTCGTACGGGAGGGGTCTAGTGTCCTCTCGCATCAGTGGCCGGCACAAGACCGGCCAGTACGAGACGATGCTCCCTGATCCATCATTCACGTTGCCGCCCTACGAAGGCGGTGGCATGGAGTCGGCCGCTTCAGCCTCGGCCCGCTCCTCGTCCTCGATATCCAGCCGATCATCGCGGCTGCGGGCGTAGAGATAGATTGCCACGGTTACGATCAGCAGTGGCCCGAGCCCGAAGCAGCCGAGGATCAGCATCGTACCCTGATCGTAGGTGTTCGAGTTGATCATCACCACGAGCAGCAGAACGCCCAGCACCAGCACCAGGGCCAGGGCGCCCAGGGCGCCCGTTTGCGATACGCATCCCCGCGCATTGGTGTTGATGTCCGGTGCGCTGTAGCCACGGGGGGTGCCCGGTGTCGATGCCAGCGCATCGACCTCCTGCATCCGGATGTAGCCGAGTTTGCCCGATTCCAGCCGCACGCGAATGAAGTCTTCGTCGGCGGTGCTTTCCTGGACGATGTCGAGTTCGGTGCCGGATGCCACGATTTCGATCAGGCGCGAGGCCGAATCGGGCCGTTCGTAGACGCGCAGTCCTTCGGTGGCGTGAAACGCATCGACCAGGGTGGTTCCGCAGGCGGCGCAATAATGACTGGTGGCGGGATTCAGGGCGCCGCACATACCGCAAAAGATCAGGGGACGGCCACTATTCTGGTCCGGCTGGTCTCGATCGTCTGGTTGTGGGGCGCCGGGTGGGGTGCTCACGTGAATCGGGACCTCCGCGTCCACCACCGGGCACCTGGCCACGTGATGGTCGACATCTTCATACTATGGAAACGTGGGACGCCAACTGACTCGATCCGGATGGGACGTACCGCGGCGTTTCACCTGAACCGTTGTATATCATAGCCAGCGAACTCGCTTGCCGCATTGCTTCCGACCGCCAGACTGTCCGGCAATGCTCGTCTTAAGGTCCGGATCGATGCCAGATTCCGACAATTCCGCTGATATGGACCAGCCCCTCGATCTTCGATGTGGCAACTGTGGCGTGGCGGTGCATTCATCCGACATCACCTGCCCGGCTTGCGGAGTGTTGCTGGCGGCCTATCAGGCTCCTGCCGGGTCCAGCGCCATCGATAGCTCGGCCACGCACGAAATTCCGTCGCCCTCCATGATGCCGGACCAGATCGAACCTACGCCTGCTTCGCCCGTCCAGGCGGCGCCTGCGAACCGGACCGAGCGGCCAGTGTCGCAGAGCCCGATCGGCGATGCGTTGCGGCGCGATCGCGGCTCACTCTCGCAGGCATCGGCCGGAGAAGAACGTCGCCAAAGCGCGGCTACAGCGGATGAACTCGAACGGATGGCGACCAACACCTCCGACTTCGCGAAGGAAGTCGACGCCGAGCTGGCCGGGGCGAAGGTCACCTTCGATCATGGCCGGACCGTGATCGAGGCCGATCAGGTCGATATCACGCAGACGCCCGAAAATGAGCCATCGGTAGTCGTGGAGAAACCGGCGCCGCCAAAACCAACGCCCGCCCGTGCCCAGCCGGTCAGGACTGCCGAGGTGCGTTCGCCACCGGATCCAGGCTATCTCGACATGCAGACGCAAGGATCGGCCCCGGATCCGGCACGCATTGGTCGCTGGCTCCCCTACATCATTTTCGGCTGCGTGTTCCTTGGATTCGCCCGGTCGTTCTCGGGATCTGGCGTGGTCATCGCGATCGCGATTGCAATCTTCGTTGTTTTCTTGATCATGAAAGCCACAAAGGCCACCAGCCGGAAGACCACATCGATGCCGCGCGACACCAGCTGGAAGGGCCCCAAGCGTCGTTAGCCCGTTGCCGGCGTTGGGTCTATCCAACGCTCGGAGCGTTATGTATAATCCTGCTCAGGACCTCCAGTTCACCTACCGGGACCCCGGTAGTCAATGTGTTCGTCTTCGCCCAACCCAAGGCGCGGTTCGATGGACATGTCTGGTGACACCATCCGGCACGAAACGGGAAACGCACCCCATTGCGGACACTGCCACGCAGCCGTCGCACCGGAGGACGTCAGTTGCCCGGCGTGTGGATGTCTCCTGGCCGCCTACCAATCCCCTCCGGGCTCGGCTAATGCTGACGAGCATGTGCTGGCCGGGCCCCAGTCAATCCGAATCGACCAGCCGTTTCCCATCAACCAGCCGACTACGCAGAGGCCAGTCGGCAATACGTTGGACCGATTGCCGACGGAACCATCAGCCGGCAACAACCCGGAATCAGTCTTGCCCGCGGTTGCCGGGCACTCCACGAACGAGCCGCATCAACCACCTCCGCCAGGGGCTGCGATGCCCGTCCCTGGCCAAGGAGACAGTCCCATTCCAGATGTCAAGGAACAGTCGACATCGTACGAACCGGGATATTGCATGGTGACGACGTTTGTCGTGCGGGAACGGTGGGAAGCCTTTTCCGATAGTGTGGCAGCAGTAGCAGGTGTTGCTTTCCTCATGTCAATGGTTGGACTATTCACCGGCAGGGTGAGTGGGATCGTGGCAGGTGTGTTGATCCTCATCCTCGGTGGCTTCCTGTTCGGACGGAAGGTGCTCAGGATTGAGGTGGTGGATGACGGGACCATCGAGTTCGTCCGCCTGATCGGCGTGACCCGGGTCCCGGTGCGCGAGATCCACGATATCGAGGGACGCAGGATCCTCGACGAGTATTCGAGCAACGTCCGATGGGAAATGCGCGTCCGCTACAGGCAGGGTGATATCACGGTCCCGTTCTTTTGGAATGCCAGGGAGTTCGTGGAGGCGGTGCACGCCCTCGACCCCAAGGTGAGGGCCGTCGGGGAATGGCCCGGGGTGGGGCCAGGGCCTGGAGCAGTACCGAGCCATGGCAACGCTGATACCGATCAGAACCCGATCCACGAACTGCAACCATGACGATGTCCGGAGGAGGTCTCCGGGGCGCTGGCGATGGCCGTTCATGGTGTGGATGGTGTTTCTGCTGTCACGCATCGCGCAGCCGTCAGTTCCTGGCGTGTACATAACGACCGTATGGGAGGGCGATTGACAACGACTACCTTGCGGATGACGCTCGCTGATCAGTCCGTCACGCCGCGCATGCCGCTCATCCGGGTCGGGCGCAGGCGCCAAACGAGTTCGCCGGGAACGCCGTTTCGCTCGCCGAACTCCTCGGCGCGATCCTCACCCATGTACTTCCCACCCATCCGTCGTTGCCCAAATCCGGCTCTGCGCCGGATCGTGATCCACCGTGACGGTCCCTTCGATCGCGACGTACGATGAGCCATCGGCGGTATCATCGACCGAGAGCGCTGCCTGACCGGTTCGGGCCAGGTTCCTGCCCTTGACCGATGTCACCCAGGTGGTGAACACGATCTCGTCGCCATCGCGAGTCACCCAGATCGTGGCGACATGGGGGCGACCATCCTCGCGTACGGTGGCAAGATGACCGGTGCGAGGCGCCTCGTCGATGTATGCCAGAATCTCCTCAGGAGTCATCTTCGTGGACATGCTACACCCTTTCTTGTGATAGTCCGTTACATCTGTGTCAAGAAGTCAATCTGTAACGAATCAACCCCGTTATGATACGTAGAAGTACTCACTGGGCCACTCCTGCTACCTCGAGGAAGGAGCGCATCCGCCGAGTCGACTGCTCCGGATCCGTGAACAACCGCGCCGCATCCGCCAGCCGGAACAGCTCGGCAAGATGGACGACGGAGCGACAACTCTCCTGCGCATTGACCATGCGGAAATGATCCTGATGCCCGTTCAGCCATGCAAGAAAGACCACACCAGTCTTGTAGAATCGAGTGGGCGCTTTGAAGATCTGGCGGGACAGTGGCACGGTCGGCGCAAACAGCTCGTCATATCGATCGATATCTCCGGCATCCAGCGCCGCAAAGGCAGCCCCCGCCACTGGCGCAATCGCATCGAGGATGCCCAGGAGGGCGTCCGAGTAGCCTTGCTCGTCACCCTTGATGAGATCGGGGTAGTTGAAATCGTCACCGGTGTACATCCGCACTCCCTTGGGCAGACGGCGCCGCATGTTGACCTCCCGCTGACCGTCGAGCAGCGAAACCTTGATTCCATCGACCTTGTCAGCGTGCTCCCTGATGATCGCAACGGCGGTGTCCGTTGCCTGGTCCAGATCGTCGCTCCCCCAGTAGCCGCCGAGTGCGGGGTCGAACATGTCGCCCAACCAGTGGATGATCACCGGCTCGCTGGCCTGCCGGAGGATGCGCCCGTAGACCGACGCGTAATCATCCGGACTCCTGGCACAGGCGGCCAGTGCCCTGCTCGCCATCATGATGATGCGTCCTCCGACTCCCTCAACATAGGCAAATTGCTCCTCGTAGGCCGCGATCACGTCATCAAGCCCGTGGTTCGGGCCGGATACCAGATGATCGGTACCGGCACCGGACGCCAATTGCCCGCCGACAGCCTTGGCTTCGGCCACCGAGCGTCGAATGAGCTCCTTGCTCGTCTCCCAATCGAGCCCCATGCCGCGCTGCGCGGTATCCATCCCCTCGGCCACCCGAAGCCCCATCGACCAGAGATAGCGACGGTACGCGAGCGTGGCCTCCCAATCGAGCGCTACATCGATCGTTGGGCTGAGGTCAGCCAAAGGGTCCGGCACCACGTGGGCGGCAGCAAACGCGACTCGTGCCGTTGGCTCGACAAAACCGATGCCGTAATCCGCACCGGGACGCGCGGAGAATGCTTCAACTTCCCCTGAAACAGTCGGCAGGTTCAGCAGGGTAGACGCCAGTGGCACAAGCATATCCTCTCAATTGGCCAGAAAGATCCGGGGCATTCAGCCGTCGCGTTCCTCTCGCGGTTGTCGTCTCAAATCAGGAAGCTGAATGCCCCGGGCCCATTCAAACGGATCATACTGGTGGAAATCTTCGAACACAATGTGGCGCGGGAGCATCTCCTGCTGCACCTTGAACGGGTTCTCGTGTGGAAGAACACGTCCCAGCAACTCGGTCCAGTACGAGACGCGAGAACACCTTTGCAGGCACGTGGGCCCATGGTGGTCACGACACGACAACCCGACGACACGGCAGGACGCGGCAATACCTCCCGGTTGAGACGCCTGTCGTGCGATATCGAGGAGTGGACAAGCGGCTCCGGCCCGTAGCGATCCGAAGGTTCTTCGTGCTAACGTGGCTACGCATGGTTGCGTCATCGCATCATAGGGGAGTGGCAAGAGTATGAAGTTCGGGGTTTTTCTTCCGACGTTTCTGTTCCCGGGTACGGGCGCCGAGCAGGCCGAACGGCTCAGGAGGTTCGCCCGCAAAGCGGAGGAACTCGGCTTCGACTCGCTCTGGATCACCGACCATATCGTGACCGCTCACGGTCTTTACGGGGTGAGTTGGCTCGACTCCCTGACAACGCTCGCCCATGTCTCGGCCATCACGGAGCGGGTTCGGCTGGGAACCTCCGTCCTTATCCTGCCCGTGCGCGAGCCGGTCGTCCTGGCCAAGGAGATCGCCACCCTCCAACACCTGTCAGGCGGCCGCTACGATTTCGGAATTGGTACTGGCTGGTACGGCCCGGAGTTCGAGGCGGCCGGGGTCCATAAGTCTGAACGCGGCGTTCGGACCGATGAGGTGCTCGACGCCGTCAACCTGCTGCTGCGCGAACCGAACGTGACCTTCTCCGGTCGCTACTATCACCTCAACGACGTGACCGTGGAGCCCCTCTCGACGGTACCGCCCGTTTGGGTCGCCGGCGGTCGTCAACTCGTTCACCCTGCTTCACCGGAACAATCCGCGATGCACCCCCGGGTGCTCCAGCGGATCGCGCGGTCCGATGCCTGGATTGCACGGCCGACCTGTCCACCCGACCTGATCGCGGTCGATATGGCCGAGATCCGCACCGCCCGCCATGAGGCTGGCCTGGACGGTGAGCCATTCACCATGGCGCACGAGAACTTCGTCTACATCGTCGAAGAGGGCAGCCCGGAGGAAATCGAACGTGAGCAACAGGAGAAGTACTTCCGCCTGACCGGTAGTGCCCGCCCATGGGACTACATCGAAGCCGTCTACCTCAATGGCACGATTGACCACATCCAGGCAATGGTCGAGGATCGGCGAAAGGTTGGCATTGAGTACATGATGCTCCACACGCTCACCGATGACCTTTCCCAACTGGAGTTGATTGCCCGTCATATCGTGCAGCCATTCGCCAGCGCGTAAGCTACAGGAAGCGGATTCGGAGGCACGACGCGGAATCGCTGATAGCCAACCCCGACACAGCAGCGCTTCCGGCACCAATGCCACCACACTCGGCCCACTGGCCAAGGTTCCATTGTTCGGCAAACTGGACTGCAGGCGGGAACTGGTCTGCGTAGAGCCGGTCGCCATAGTCCACGTCCCGCGCCCGGCCATAGCGGATCATCACCTCGTTGAGCAGGTAGGGCGGACCATCGGCCTCCAACCAGACGTACGTGCAGCCGAGCTCATCACCGATGGCCGCCTTGAGGGCGGCGGACTGTTCGGTGGTGTGCGGTCTTGCCAAGGCGATACGGTCGTTCCGTATGACTCTCACCCATATGCATGAATCGCGATAGGAAGATGTGCCCTTGCCGGATACAATGATTTGGTGCCGTATCAGCCAAACGCTGTGTCATCCCTCATTTCAAGCCCTCGACGTACTTCCCTGTGACGAGGGCGTCGGCACAGCACTTGCGGCGTAACTCAGGCCAATGGCCCGGTGGGAGTTCCGGGCCATTGGCGCTGATGTCGTGATCAACCCGGTGCATCATGCGTCACAATCAGACTATTCCATGGGTGGGGACCCAACGCCAACGGCCGGACATCGATGTCCGGCCGTTGTGTTGTGTCTCGCATGTACGACGAAACCGGGATGCCTGCCGGCACAGTGCCCACGCTCGCACAGATTTGGGCACCGTTGTTCCCTGATTTCGTTCGTCCCGGGGTAATGTGGCGAGCTTCTACCGCGCCGCGTGTCTTGCCTCCACGATGAAGTCGGTGTCCATGGACAACATTGATTCTGGTCCGCTCCTGCCTTTGCTACCTTCACTGACAGGGCGGCGGTACTTGAAGATCTGATGTACGAACCTCGGGACGTCGCCAGGCCATTGCTGTGAATTCCATTCATTCATGGTGTTTCCTGCATATGAGTCAAATGCTATAGAACCCAGTCGTCGACATGGTTATGGTGATCTGTGGGGCGATGCCGCTTGGGGCTACGCTGCTGGGAACGTGGCGCATCGCCCCTATCCTGGTTCTGGCATCCCCCAGCTGCCGGAACCAGCGCGAATGGCCTGTCGAAACCGACAGGCCATTCGCAGTATTCATTTTTGATCTGGCTTTGGACAGCTAATCGTTGCTTTCCTGGTCCATCCCTGAGCGGTCCTCCTCATTCCCAACGGGGCTATCATACGTTTCGACCTTCAGCACATCCCCGGTGGACGCGTCGATCATGACCTCGATCCCGCTTTCCAGTTCGAACTCATAGCCCCAGGCGCCATCGTCGCGATCCATCTCCACATCGACCACAACTGCACCAGGGCGTCCCTTGAGCGCGGCATCCTGGGCCTGATCCAGGTCGATCGGTGAATCCGGGAGCGGAAGACTGCCTAATCCCACGACAGGTGGGTAGCTGACGATCATGCCACCGAGCAGAAGAACCATGCCCACCACCATGACGAACTCAATGCGGTGATTCTTCATGGCTTCCTGTCCTCCCGGTCGCGCATCGCACGTGGGAATGTCCAACTATCGTTTGGACGTCACCTTATCGGAGAAACATGAAGTCTTCGTGAAGACGATATTCTGGAGAGATCCCAGTCAGAACACTGGCCCGAAGGTGGAATTGATTGATCCCGGACTCGCACTCAACTGGACGCTGAATGAAGAAACGCCGCGGTGACCTTGGCAGGAAACACCGCGGCATCTTGATTCTTTGGTCAGAGATTGCGGAGGAAGAACAAGTACTCCACCATCGCCGACCACTGCCAGTCTATCGATTCCCGGGCACCGGGAAAAGGTCTTGTCCAGAACAGCACCATTGGCAACCGTGGAGGCTGGAATACCACGACATATGACCCTGCTCATCCGGGAGTCACCATGGCCGCAGAACGACTCTCCCTGGAGCACGTCTTCGATCGCGGCTGGGCCGCCAACCACCAAAGGGTGTGGAATTGCCCCGCTTCGCCAGCGTCCGCCTGTTCCTCATGGGTGACGGTCACAAGCGTGTTTGCATGATGCTCCACACGCTCACCGATGACTTTTCGCAGTTGGAGTTGATTGCCCGCCATATCGTGCAGCCATTCGCCAACGCGTAAGCCACAGGTAATGGGCCCGGTGCTGGCCGTTGTGGTAACTGGATGTCGTTTGGCGTGAGTTTCGTCGGGGCTGTACCGGCCCCGCCACTGGACTGCGACACTGGATGTTCACAGCGCAGCGTATATCCGCCCGTGACCACCCTGGGGCTCCCTGCATGCGAGCCTGCTCTCTTTGCGGGAAACGATAAACGTGCCTGCCCAGCGTGCGTGCAATCTCGATCGACGACCGCAGAACCGAATAACTGCCCTGTTGCATTCGAAGCTGGCAAAAACTACGTGTTATTGCGGATGTAGACGATCGGCCTGGAGGTCCACTATGAGGCGGGGCAACTGTTGTCGGGATAGAACGTGGACAGACCGGGCTTTGCCCGGATAGGGAGCAGGAATCCATGGCCGAGTCGATAACCCATGAGCCCGTAAGCTTTCCCCAGGCGTGGGACGACCCGGTTGAGGGCAATGCCACGTTCGTGTTCGACCCCATGCATCATCCGTTTCCCATGAGTCCGCTGACCGATACATCGCTCAACCCGGCCTCTGCTGCCGGATTTACGCAGGCCGCCGAGGAATACCATTCCCTGATCAAGGAAGTGGTGGTCATGAGTTGCAACATGTATCGCTTCTGGAGGTTCGATATGGCGCACCCAGCGAGCGAAGAAGAGGCGCGCCACCTCTGCGAGGCCGCTGAAGCTGCGCTCAGGACCGAGTGCGGCCGGCTGTTGGAGCGTTGGCATGGCGAGCATTTGCCGGCACTCCGACGGCACATCACGCGGCTGCAGCGCCTACGTGCCGAATCCTTCACAGCGGCCACAGTTGATGGATTGCTTGATGAACTGAACGCGATCCATCGCGACTTGTGGACGATTCACTTCCGGATCGTGATGCCGTTGAGTGTGGGCATCCAGGTCTTTGACGAATTCTACGAGGACGTCTTCGGGGGCGTCGTCGGGGACGGGCACGCGCTCCTCGTCGGCGTGGCGTCGGAGAGCGTCAAGGCTGGACTGGGACTTTACGATCTCGCCGTTCTGGCCAAGGAGCTGGAGCTGGAGCCTCTCCTGTTGGACACGGCGTCCCCCGATGTGCTGGCAGCATTGGAGGAAACAGCGACAGGGCACAGGTTCGGATCCGAACTTCGCACCTACCTGGACACCTATGGCCTACGGCAGGACCTGATCGACTTCCTCACACCAACATGGCAAGAAGATCCGACGTTTGCGCTCTCAATCGTCGGTAACTACCTGCGGTCGGGGCACGACGCCCGGGCAGAATATGTGGCAAACCAGCGGTCCGCCGAGGAGGCGATCGCCGCTGCCCGAGCCGACCTGGCGGCGTACCCGGAAGCCGTCCGCACGCAGTTCGAGGAGGTTCTCAGCGCCGGAAGGGCGGCGGCCTTCCTGAAGGAGGAGCACAATTTCTACATCGATCAGCAAGCACTTTCCCTTGTTCGGCTGGTCTATCTCCAGGCGGGTCGTCGTCTTGCCGAGATGGGCGTGCTGGCCATCGCCGACGACATCTTCATGCTCCGCGTTGAGGAACTGCCCGATCTTTTCGATGATCTCGTTCCGCCTGCCCCGAACCACGTCGAGCAGACCCGCTTGCTTGTCCAATCCCGACAGGACCAGATGCACCTCGCTCACACGCTTGCACCCCCACCCTTTATCGGTCCGCCTCCGCGGGACTTGCCAGTGGCAAGCGATGTGATGACACGAGCCCGGTTACGTCTGTTTGGCGGACGACCCGGCGAGACGGACAGCATCAATGAGGTCAGGGGCAATGCCGGTTCACGCGGCATCGTATCGGGAGTTGCCCGCGTGGCGAGCACGCTTGACGAGGCGACGGCAGTGCGCCCCGGCGAAATCCTGGTCGCGGTGACCACGATGCCGGCGTGGACACCCTTGTTCGGGATTGCCGCCGCCGTGGTGACCGAAACCGGTGGCCCACTCAGTCATTGTGCGATCGTCGCTCGCGAATACGGAATCCCGGCCGTCGTCGGGGCGCACGGCGCGACCCGGATGATTTCGACGGGCCAGCGGATCACCGTCGATGGGGGATTGGGCCTCGTGACGATTACTGTCGGGTAGTATCCCGACGGTAATCGAGCATCACCTCCACGGGCGATGAGGAGTCAGCTGGCAGTGTGAGCGTAATCAGGACCAATCCCAGAAGAAGGCCGCGTACACTCGCTCAGACCCATAGGTTGGTGAGGATGCTGCCGAGGTCAAGGCGGTGTGCCCGGGCATACCAAGCCGTCAGCATGCCGACGGTGACCAGGAGCGCCAGCACCAACCACGGCCGGTTCAGGTGAAGCAGATCAGTACCGATGGCGGTGACGCCAAAACCGAGTCCGGCCGCGCCAAGCACCCATCTGAACTCTGCGAGGAGGAGCCAGTTTCGAAATCGCTGGCTCAGTTTGAAGCCAGCTACCGATTGTACCTGGTTGATTCCGGCGTCAGACATCGTCATGGAAACTCTCCGTGCCACGACCTTTGCCCCGCCGATCACACTGTGTGATGTTCGCTGCAGGAAGAACGGGGGACTGTTGCCAGATCATCCTTGTCCTCGAGCGCAACACCCGGCAGTTCAGATGCTTCGTCAGCGGGTGGTATCCTCGCGACACCGGGAGCATAGGGTGAGTCGCGTCACAAGTTCATCCTTTTTCCGCGGTGAGATGTTGCAGCTTCGCAACGAATCGATTGGTCAAGGGGGTGGGTACGCGATGTTGGAGTCCAACGCAAGCCGAGGTCTCCGCCAAGCAGGGGCAGTGCCCAGGACGGTAACGCCAGACGACGCGGTCGAGCTGATCAGGTCCGGAGACCGGGTCTACCTCCACGAGGTGGCAATGACGCCACACGAGCTGGTTGACGCGCTGGTGCGACGGGCAAGGTCCGGGGACGTCGAAGCAGTCGAAACGGTCTCCCTCCACACCGAGGGACCCGCGCCCTACGTGGCACCGGACCTGATTGGGCGCATTCGCCACAATGCGCTGTTCGTCGGCGCGAATGTGCGGGAGGCCGTCAATGCGGGGCGAGCCGACTACACGCCGGTCTTCCTCTCCGATGTCCCGGCACTCTTCGCCAGCGGGGAATTGTCCCTCGACGTGGCCCTGATCCAGGTCAGCCCTCCGGACCGTCATGGCTTTTGCCGACTCGGCACCTCGATCGCCTGTGCTCGCGCGGCAGTCGACCACGCCAGGACCGTGATCGGCCTCATCAATTCTCAGGTTCCCCTCAGCCTTGGGAATTCGGCCGTGCATATCAGCCAGTTTGCCGCGGTCGTCGAGACCGATCGTCCGCTCCCCACGCATGACCCAGCGTCGATTGGACCACTCGAGCACCGGATTGGCGCTCATGTCGCGGCCCTCGTCCCCAACCGTGCCACGCTTCAGGTAGGAATCGGGGCCGTTCCCGATGCCGTGCTCGCCGCGCTAGGCAACCATGAGGACCTTGGTGTACACACCGAGATGTTTTCCGACGGCTTGCTTGATCTGGCCGAGGCTGGAGTGATCACGAACCGTCACAAAACCCGGTGGCATGGCCGAGCGGTCACGTCGTTTGCCTTTGGGAGTCAGCGCCTGTATGACTTCATCGACGGCAACCCGTTTGTCGAATTCCACGCCTCCGACATCGTCAACGATACGCGCGAAGTTCGCCGCCACGACCAAATGGTCGCGATCAACTCGGCGATCGAAATCGACCTTACCGGGCAGGTCGTGTCGGACTCGATCGGTGATCGGATTTACAGCGGGATCGGCGGGCAAATGGACTTCGTCCGCGGCGCAAGGCTATCAGCAGGCGGCAAAGCGATCATTGCCATGCCATCGATGTCGCGGGATGGCGCGAACTCGCGCATCGTCCCAACGCTCCGGCCAGGATCGGGAGTCGTGACGACCCGTGGACATGTCCAATACATAGCCACCGAATACGGGATCGTCAATCTGGCGGGAGAGCCGTTGCGCCGCCGCGCCGAATTGCTGATGTCGATTGCCCATCCCGACGTTCGCACCGAGCTTCAGGCGGCTGTCGCCGAACGCCACTACTCGATACCCGCAGCCCAACGATGAGGTGACGCCCTTCTCAAGAGGCGGCACACTTATCATGTATCGTCGAGGACGCTGCCGGGTCCAAGCTGAGGCTGGTTAACCAACACCCGCCGGCGTTGCCACGGCGTCTATCCCTGCGTGGACCTGCTTGCCAAACCGGGAGGCTTCTGTCACGACTGTTTGACGGGCAGTGGTTGGAACGAGAATCACCGGCACCACCCCGATATGGATCAACTTCTCCGCGATGCTGCCCGTTAGCCAACGTCGGACTCCTCCCTCGCCGTGACTGGCCATCACAATGACGTCGCCGACGTCCAAATCTTCGAGAATCCGTTCCACAACTGGTCCGGTGTGTACCGTCCCATGTGTGGTGATGCCTGCTGCCTGTTGCGTCGTGACTTCCTGCATCAGCTCGTGCATTGCCGCTGTCCACAGGCCCTCGTAGTACTCCTCGGCCAACTGAGTGTTGGGTAGGCCCATCCCCATCGCGGCGGGCAGGTCATCATCTGGGGTGGCTACAACGCGTACCAGGCGCATCGGCACCCCTTGCCGCCGGGCCAGTATTGTTGCCGCGGGCAGTGCCTGGCGCGCCAGCATCGATCCATCCAGCGGGACGATCACGCTCCTTATCTCGGCCCTCGCGTCGACCGCGGCAGGGATGTCGCCGCCACGGGGGTGAATGACCATGACGGGCACGAGCGACGCGCGCGCGACATGATCGGTGACACTGCCCATGGCAAGGCGACCCAAGCCTCCCCGGCCATGGCTGGCCATGATGATCATCTCGACTGCCTGCTGCTCTGCCAGACGAAGGATTTCGTCAGGGGGGGAGCCAATAACAGTATGGAAGCGAATCTTCGGTGTTGCGTCCCGCAGGGTCTCAGCAACCGCCTCAAGGTACGCACGGGCAGCCTGGAGGCGCTGTGTGCGAATCTTCTCGATAGGAAAGGCAAGCGATCCGGCCAACTCGTTCATCGGTGTTGGATCGGGGATGACGCGTAGCAGGAGGATCTCGCTTTCCGAGGTCGTCAGCGCCCGTGCGTACGGGAGACTCGCCGTGGTCAGCGCGGAACCGTCCAGCGGCACCAGGATACGATGGGTGAGAGAGAGTTCGGTCATGAGTACTCTCCTTGGGCACTTGATGAAGCGATGACAGGTAACGAAGTTGCTAGCACCATAGAGTTCGGTGCGTGACAATCACACAACAACGTCGTGTCAGAGCATCATAGGAACGTGCCAACGTGGGTTGCCCCATTCGTTTGGCCCGGCTTGGCAGTCAACGAAGGCAAGCTTCACGCTGACACTCACTCGGTCCTTTGTATCCCCTCATATGCTCCGAAAGCGGTACGCGACGACGTCGGGACATTGACTGATTGTTCATCGCCTTCCACTAACAGGGGCGACTGCTGTTCCGAAGCCAGCCGTTCCGCTCGCTCCTTGATCCCCAGCAGCATCTTGCGCATCATCAGGAACGCTCCCGGCAGCATCACCTCCAAGCGGAGGCGGTCTGACAGTCGATCCGCAGGTGCTCGATTGCGGGTAATGAGTCGCGTCCGGTGGCCGACGAGGGGTTCGAGGACGAAAACCCAACTCCAGGTTCCATCGGGGTAGGCGAGGACGAGTGTTCGCTCGGACTCGAGCGCTTCCACCTGCAGCGATGGGCCATTCTTGCCAAGCGGGAAGGCATCGCCGACGTTCATCGTCTGCCACTCCGGCACGATCCGATCGGCGCTATGCATGTTAAGCCCAAGCAGGTTCTCGACCCAATCATAGGTGTACGCTCCGGCACGGTCGGGACCCATCTGCACCAACCACGGCCAGACGAGCGACGGTGGCGCGTTGATTGTCACGGCGTTCGTGGTCGGTGAACCGGAGTGGGGGATGAGATCGTCGCCGGGCAGAGTACGGGCTGCCTCGTCAGCGGTCGCGCCCCATGTCAGGAAGACATGGCGAAGAACCTTGAGATACATGACGATGGCGACCACCCCGCCCGTCCAGATCATCAGGGCCTGAGCAGTAATGTTCCGCGTTCTCATCGTGTTTCCTTTCCGTGGGATTCCTTTGCCGAGCTCAACGCTTCACGTTCGTTGCGAGCCTATGCGGGCTGGGGTGCGGCGAACTCCTCCGTAGACCGATCTCGATACGAGCGCCGCCCCTGGAATGCGCGAGGCCTCCATCTGGTCCTCGACGTTCGTCGATTTCGGCGAAGGTGGCGCTACGGGTCTCAGACGTCCCCTGGGACGACACGTTGAATGGGGAGAGGAAGGGCCCAGTGAGGAGCAATGCGGCGAATACAGTGAGAACTAGTTGGCTCTTCACGTCTGGACTCCTTCCACCTCTACCGCGCTGCAGCGAATGGTGCCGCGTGGATAGTGGTGCCGATCTCGCCAGCCCACGCGCGAATGGCGACCCAGTCCCGGAAATCTCCGTCTGGTGCCTTGACTATCTTGACCGCGAGGCGCTCTCCAAGTCCGAGTTGCTGCTTGTCGAGCTTACCGACAAAGATGCGATGTTCGCGTGCTCCAGTTGCCGTCATGTAGTCCGCGATTCCGGAGGGATCACCGGACGGTTGCGGATCGTCATGTCCGAGCGGTCCGCTGCTGAAAAGCCAAGTCGTCCGGTCACGTAATGCTCCTGCATGGTCGGCCACGAACTGCTGTGCCTCGGGAAGCCAGCTACCCATGTAGATCGCGCTCCCGATGACCACGCCGTCGTAGGGTTCAAGGCCCCTGACCTCAGCGATGTTCCGCACGTCAACGTGGATGCCCTGGCTTCGTAGCTCGTCAGCAAGGACTTCACCGATCTCACGAGTGCTGCCGTGTTTGCTGGCGACGGTGAGGAGGATGGACATGGACGTGTCTCCTTTAGACCGAAAGGACCAAATCGTACGTCTCAACTTGACACCGGAACGGGATCGCATACTTTCCGTTCATCAGGCTGCCACGCAGGAGGTCCTGGACAGGAGGGCTCCAGCGATCTCGCGGCCCCAGGCACCAATTGCTTCCCAATCCCGAAAGTCTCCCAATGTCAGGTGGAAGTGATCCATCAGCGTGAAGGGTTTGGCGATGAGACTCCAGAAAAACTTCGGTTCTCCCATCACGCGTCGTCCCGTGAAGATCTGATGGTCCTGCGCGCCCGTGGCCGTCATGAGGTGCGCAATATCCCTTGGGTAATCGGCCGCCCACGGCGCGTCGGTATCGGCGGCAAGCATGCCGCTGCTGAACAGCCAGACCGGTCGTGCCCTGAGTTCGGCACCATGGAGCTCGACGAATCGCTCAGCTTCCTTCAGCCAGTGGTGGGTGTGAATGGCGCTGCCGAGGACCACAGCGTCATACCCGGTGACGTCAACCACGTCCTCGATATTTCGTACTTCGGTGACGATGCGCTGGGCATTCAGCTCGGTGGCGATTGCCCTCGCAATTTGCCGGGTACCGCCTTGTCGGCTGGCGACAGCGACGAGGACTTTCAATGTCGGCTTCTCCATAGGGAGGAGAGCCGCGGTTTGCGTCAACACTGCGTGTTCGGCACGCGACTTGATGCCTTGAAGCATCCCGATGTCCATGTAGAGATAACCCGGCTCGAAGACCAGATCGAAGAGTTTTGTCCCGACTGGGCGATTGGTCGATGCCCGGCTGCGGAAGAGCAACCGGGTCATCGTGGAGCCGTGTGGCTGGAGGATGAACTGCCAGGTGCCGAGGCATCGTGTGGGGTCGTCGCCGAGGGTACAGACAAGCGACCGATTCGGCTCGATCTGTGCGACGCGGGGTCCGTATCGTGGAGTGGGGTACCTCTCTGGCACGAACCAGATGTGATCACCGACCGTGAGGTTTTGCCACCCTGGGACGATGTTCTCGGCATTCTTGACCTTGAGGTGTAGCAGCCCGTTCTCAACCCAGGTATGGGTGTAGAGCCCGGCTCGGTCGACCCCCATCTGGAGGAGCCAGGGCCAGACGGCCTCCGATGGGGCCTCGATGTCAATGCCCATCGTGACCTGGGAATCGATGTCGGGGACAAGTTCATCACCGGGTAGTGCCTGCTGAGCCTCGGCGTAGGTGGCTCCCCACGTTCGGCCGACCTGTCGGACAACGGTGTGGGCCGTAGCGACCGCTGCAACAACGGAAGCAATGATGACCTTGGAGTTGAGATGAGTCATGCAACACGCTCCGGTACGATAGACCTGTGGCAGCAGCACGTTACCGAGCCACGCAGGCCTACCATAGCGAAGCGGAGGTGACATCCGCGATACACCGGCACCACCGGTGTTGCAATGTTGTATCAATGGTCCAACTGTCGTGCCGGGATTGTAGCGAGGACTCGGCGAGAGGACCGGGTTGCCTAGTCGTCGAGGATAGGGGGGGCCTCAAGACGGTATCCCACTCCCGGAAAGGTTGATATGATCGACCCTTCTTCCGCGTCGGGTTCGAGTTTGGCCCGCAACCGGCTGACCCAGGTCCGCAAATACTGGGCCTCATCACGAAACTCCGGCCCCCAGATCCGACTGAGCAGTTCACTGTGCAGCATCGTCCGCCCCGGATTGTCCGCCAGCTGGCTGAGCAGCGCCCATTCCGTGCGGCTGAAGCGCACCTCCTCGCCCTTGACGAGGACCCGCCGCTGCTCGAGGTCGATTTCGAGATCGGGATACCGAAGCACCTGACGTGTCGTCGCCGATGGGTCGCCGCTGCTGCGGCGCAGGACGGCGGTGATTCGGGCCAGGAGCTCATCCGGGTTGAACGGCTTCGTCACGTAATCGTCCGCACCACTCTGGAACCCCTGGAGCTTGTCGACATCACCCGTCCGGGCGGTCAGCATGATGACGGGAACCTTGGGCACTTGGCTCTCGCTTCGAATGCGGCGCAAGGTTTCAAACCCGTTCATGTCCGGCATCATCACGTCGAGCACAATCAGGTCGGGACGTTCGACGTTGAGAAGCTCAAGGGCCACGGTCCCTCGATCGGCGGTGATGACCGCGAAATCGTCGGCTTCCAGCGTTGCGCGGAGGAGACGCACGATTGGCGCTTCGTCATCGACCACGAGCACGAGTTGCTTCCGCATCCAAGATACCTCCCTGACAATGCTATTCCTCGATCGACCAACCGGCCGAGATGGGCAACATCACGGAAAATGTGGCGCCTTTGCCTCGACCTGGAGATGTCACGCTGATGTGACCGCCTTGGGCCTCGATCAGATGGCGACTCAGATAGAGTCCCAATCCCATTCCACGCACGCCGGGGTCGGCACCAGGTCGGCGAAAGCGCTCGAACACCGATCCCAGATGCTCGGGAGCGATTCCGGATCCTTCATCCGTGACGTGAATCGTGACGCCTTGACCATCGGAACTGGCGGATGTCGTGACCGTGCTCTCCGGCGGAGAATACTTCGCTGCGTTTTCATGCAGGTTCCGCAACACCTGGAGCAGGAGTTCGGCATCCCCTTCTGCCGGCGGGATCTTACTCCCGACCTCGTACACGAACCGGTGAGCGCGGGACTTGGCTTGAGCTGCTGCAACGGCCTCCCGAACCAGTAATGGTACGAGGATTGGTTCTGTTTCGGGCTCCAACCGCCCTGCCTGGATGGCGGTCAGCGTCAGCATGTTGGCAAGCATCTGCTCAAGTTTTGTGCTTTCGGTGATGATATCGGCCAACAGGCTCTGACGCGTTTCGACGTCCAGAGTGTCGGCCCGTTGCTTCAGTAGGTGAGCTCCACCGTGGATCGCCGTCAGGGGGGTGCGCAACTCGTGCGAAATCAACGACAGAAAGTCGTCCTTGAGTTGCTCTGCCTCGTGAAGCCGGGTGATGTCTTGAAACACCACCACTGCGCGCTCCACTTGCCCGGACCGGTTTCGTAGCGGTGCCGACTGGACGAGGACTGGCAGCGTCTGCTCATCGCTGATCCGGAGCCGCAACTGCCGGTTCCGCATAACTTCGCCGCGAAGTGCGCGCATGGCCGGCCATTGATGGCGCGGCAACCGGCTGCCATCCGCCCGCAGGAAGGAAAAGTCCGCAATGTGATGGGTGCCAGAACGCTGTCCTATCATCTCCCGCGCGGTCGCATTGGTAAATTCGACGTTGCCATCGGGAGCGCTTCGAATGATCACGCCAGAGGGCAGGCTGTCGAGGATTACCCGCAATTGATCCCGCTGTTCCTCAGCACTGCGCCGAGTCTCCTCGGCCAGCGCGAGGAGCTGCGCTCGATCGATCGCCGTCGCGGCATGCGCGGCAAGGATCTGGATTGCTTCCAGGTCCGACGCGTCATACTCCCGGTCTCCCAACCGTTCGGTCAGGTAGAGATTGCCGACCACCCGATCGCCCAGCAGGAGCGGCACGCCAAGCAACGAGCGCATCGGCGGATGGTTTGGCGGAAAGCCAACTGATCGTGGGTCATCGACAATAGAAGGAGTCATCATGGGGGTGCGGTCGCGAATCAGGGCGCCAAGCATGCCGTGCCCTTGCGGGATTGGCCCGATCCGGGCCCGCTCCAGCGGTGTTATGCCGGACGTGATGAATTCGGTGATCCGCCCAACGTGATCGGAAACGCCAAGTGCCGCGTATTTGGATGGGATGACATCTCGTGCCAGATCGACCAGGCGCTGCAGCACCGCAGCCAATTGCACTTCAGAGGCGACATCCAGGGCGGCGATGTAGGCGGCAAGGGAAAGGGCTGAGTTGCCTGGCACCGAGCTTGTCTGATCCGATAATGCCTCACCGGAGGGGCGTCCCGCTGCGGGTGGATCATTACCCATCTTCGCTGAGTTACCCCCACAATGCATGACGCGACAAATTGGCAAACCATATATAAAGGCAGATTACCATATCTTTTTATGGCTCTATGGCACTGTTTTGCAATTGTGCGGCAATTACCAAGCCATGAGCCATTCTTGCTGTACTTGGCCGACGAGGTGCTTATGGTTCGTTTCGGTTCGGGACGAGCAGCACTGGTGAATGAGACGTACGGATCAGCTTTTCGGCGACGCTGCCAAGTAGCCACCGCCTGGCCCCACCCCTGCCATGGCTTGTCAATACAATCAGATCGTCCTGTTGCGTGGTCATGTCGATAACGTCGATCGGCGATCCCCACCTGACGGTGATCGATACATCCAGACCCTCTGCAACCAGAGGTTCGCGAATGGTCGATAGGTACGCATCAGCCAATTGACTCATGTCATCCATGGATTCCTGCGTCACGGCGAAGGCACCTTCAAATCCGGGAACAACGTAGTCGATGTGAAGAGCCCGCACCAGCAGCATGGGAACATGCAGTTGCTGCGCCAATGTCTTCGCCGTGGACAGCGCATTTTCGGCCCGCTCTGATCCATCCAACGGCACGACAATCCGCTGGATTGCCGCGGCCGCCCCAAGATCCGTGTCGCCCTGGGGCCGAACGACGAGGACGGGCACCAGGGAGTGGCGCACGACCCGATCCGCCACACTTCCGAACATGATGCGTTTGAGGGCGCCGTATCCGTGGGTCGTCATGACGATCAGGTTCGATTGATGCATTTGCGCCACATCCAGGATGGTTTCGGCCGGCTCGCCGATCTTTACCAACACCTCGGGACACATCGGCAATGTTCCGGAGCTTGCCCATTGGGTAGCAAGTTGTTGCAGACACTCACGCGCATGGGATGCTGTTACCAGTTCCTCTCCTTCTGCCCAGCCAAACTCGCTTTCCATGAATACCGCCGAGGACTCCTCATCCTCCGGTATTACCTGCAGGAGCACCACGCTGGAGTCTTGCCCAGCGAGCGCCCGGGCATACGGAAGGGCCTGCATCGAGAAGGAGGACCCGTCGATTGGAACAAGGATGGATTGGAGTGCATTCATGATCATTTCCCCTGGACGAACGAAACATACGCGATTGACAGTGCCTGATTCGGACAACAAGCAAGATCCATTCCCTAAACCATTGCGAACTCTCGGGACTGAATGCTGGCTCCGGTGAAGACGGGGGCGTGCAGCATGTTGACCGGTGTCATGGCATGAACGGCCATCACGGGCACGGTCGCGTGAATTAGCACTCGCCGCGTCACGTCACTCAGCTTTGACTGAACGGATCCCTCGACCTCACCGGTGGTCATGACAATCAGCGACTGTGGCCAACGTTCGGCCTCGGCCAGGATCCGCTTGACGGGCTCTCCAACCACCACGCGCATGGTGGTTCCATCGGGAAGCCCATAGCGCCCGCGGACCTCTTCAAGGTACTCCTGGCCCAAGCGCGTCGCTCCGGCGATTTTGCTCCTGGAACAGTCAGGGGCCTGGATTCGCGGGCCGCTGCATGTCACTCGGGGATCGGGCACAGGAAGTTCCGGGCGTGGGATTACATACAGGAGGACGATGCCGGATTGGTGTCGACATGCCTCATCGCGAGCTATGGGCACCGCCTGCTCACAGTGGACTGATCCTTCGAGGGGAACGATGATGGTGTCGTACATCTCGTGTCTTCCTTCTGACTTGGGGTATCAGAGTCTGAATAGCAAACTCGCTGCCAGACCAGGTACGTGGTGGAGGACTCGGTCAGGCTCCATGATTATCCAGGGCGACCAATGTGCGGGTCGGCCACCGCCAGGGCTGTGACTTCCCTGACGCCAGCCCGGGAAGAGACGAGACTATTGCCAGGGGACTGTGTTGACCTGATTAGCAGCACAGGAACCTGTGATCGCCGAACAACGTCTTCGGCGACGCTGCCCAGAAACCACCTACTGATGCCGCTTCGCCCATGCGACCCCATGACGTACAGGTCACCGGGTTTGGATGCCGATATGAGTTCTGAAACAACCGAGCCACATCGCAATTCGTGACTGACGCGATACCCCTGATCTAACATCCTTGAGGCGACCGAGTCGAGATACTGACGGACGGTCTCAACCTCATCTGCAAGCACGGTGGAGGCATCTGAGGAATCCGAAACCTTGCCGTAATCGACATATAAAGCTTGGTCGGCAACGTTGACCACGCGCACCAGGTGAATCGGTACATCGAGTATGCTGGCCATTTCTTCTGCTTCGACCAGGGCGATCTCGGCTATGTCTGAACCATCCAGGGGAACGACAACTCGCTGGTACATTTTGTTCTCCTATTCACCTACAAGTTGCTTTCAAGGCGATCGATTCAGCGAGCAAACTCCAATGACGTCAGCTTACCGGGATCCCCATCTCAGAGCTGCGTCAAGTGCGAGCGAGTGCATTGCAATGTCGTGTCAACTCAAGGTGGATGGCGCACGGCGCATTGAGACGGACAGTGGCGTGTTTGGCATGCATCGTCGTTTCCATGAGATCGAGGTGGACTTCGGCCGCCGCTATCGAGCACCGCCTGGCGTCTGAGATCAACCGCTTCCCATTAACGATGATGGGTCGGCCACGAGAGCCAGATGATGATGAGGGCATAGGTCAGCACACCGAGTTGAAGTGGTCTTCCAGCATGAACCATGACTGCTTCGGTGACGATCCAGCCAAGCAGGATGATTCCAGCGACCAGCGAGGCCAGAGGCGCCAGGCGATGGCGGAACCAGATCTGGCGTGCAGCCAGCAGCATGCTGCCACCGACCACCCCGCCAAGCACCAGGCCGGGTACAAGAAAGCTGTCGAACGGTGAACGATCGAGCGTCGATTGCGGCATGCCCAGGCCATCGATGATCAGGAGGCCACCACAGCCGAGGGCGACAATACCCATGATGAGTTCCAGCGTTATCAGCGGCCCTGAGCGGCCATGCCGAAGGCGCCAGTGACGATCTTCATGGAGCCCAATGTTCCGGTCTGGAACGCCATGAGCAAGCATTGGACGCTCCTTTTCAGGCCAACGCGGGCTAATGTGCTGCGGCTGGGAGATCGGTATACGGTCGGCACAAGGATGGATGCGCACCAGAATCGAACTCCCACGAAGCGCGTCCATATTCCTCCGCCAGCTTCGACGCTGGCGAATGAAGCACGACCACTGGTTGCGGAGATTGACGAACAATCCCAAACGCCACACTGCCAAACCGTGACTGCACACCTTTCCCTTCACCATGCGTCGTCATCACCACGAGATCTCCTTGCTGGATGGCGGAAAGCAGGCATTGTTGTGTCGATCCGTACAGCAGGGCCGACGAAGCATCGATTCCTGTCGTTCGAAGCGCAGACTCAACACGGTTCAACAATTGATTTGCCTGATACTCGAGCGATGCAATGGCATCGCACCGGTCCGGATCGCTCTCGGGCATATAGGCATATGCGGCGGGGAGGACACGTGCGGGATCAATGACCGTTACCAGTTGGAGGGGCACTCCGAATTCCCTGGCAAGCGCCGTGGCGACAGGCAGCGCCTGCCTCGATGCTGCCGACGCATCGAGCGGCACGAGGATGCGGCGGAGAGCTGCGCATGACCTTTCGCCTTCTACCACCTCTGGGCGGAGCGCCATTACCGGAATATCGGCAGCCAGCGCGACGGCTTCACTCACCATCCTGGCCCTACCGAGGGCATGGCCACCTGTGTCCTGGTCTTGCATGGCCAGGACAATGAAATTCGAGCGCAATCTGCGCGCTTTGGTGAGAATCGACTCCGTAAGATCCTCGCCAGGCGTTGCATGGACCACACTGACCGTCGGATGCATCGAGCTATACCTGGCCAGAATCTGGCAAATATTCGCCTCAATCTGGTCCATACCCGGTTCGATCACCCGATCCAAAAGCAACACGGTCACGTGCTTGAATGAATTGCTCATTGAAAGCGCGTATTCCAACATGCCGAGGGATGCAGGTTCGCCGTCAAAGGGCACCAGGATACGATCGATGGCGGTCGAAGCGGAAATGGTCATGGTGTGCTCCTGTGTTGGTATGTTTCCGGATTCAGGTCCGAAATCTGATGCCTAGAGGATGCGACAGGGAGCATTGCAGTAGTGTGAGGATTGTGAGCTCAGCGTGGCAAACGCGTAGCAATCCTGCGGTGGCGGCTCTGTAAGCTGACAATGAACGTGAACAGGAACTGGTCACAAAGAGAGACCGGCGAACCCACTGTTCGCCGGTCTCTCTTTGTTATCGCATCGTCTCGGTCAGACGGTTCGCGGGTGATGCGGTGTGGCTGTGCCATCTACCTTCGTGTGGCGAAGGTGGGTGACTTTGCCTGGTTCCCAAGGCGTTCCCAAGGCCGGGAGCAGGAACCGGTCGAGTCCGATCCAACCCGCGACCTTCCAGCCGAGGACCAGGAAGACTGCGAGTCCGAACAACACCGGGTTGCTGCTGACAGTGCCAGCCATCATGAAGCTGAAGTTGAGGGTGGTACCGAAGAAGGCCGCAATCCCGACGAGCGCACCCACGAGGAGCCCAAGACCGACCAGAAGCTCCCCAATGGCGACCACCTTGGCAAACCAGGTGTACCACTCGTTGTTGAGCATGTAGGTGATGACGTCGCGGTACCAATCGTAGGTGATCGCGGGTCGCGCCGGCGCTTCCGGAATTGCGACTGCTCGCTCCCAATATCCTTGGAGCGAGGCGCCACCGTCCATCCAGCCCGAGTCACGAAGCTTGTGCTCACCGGCAGCGAGCCATTCCTGGCCAACGAAGAAGCGGATTGGCAGCCAGATGACCGAGAGATAGGTGTTGCCGAGCAGCAGCCGCCAACCTCGTGGATCATGGATCTGGCCTTCGCCACTTGTCTCACCGGCGCTGATCTGGACACCATCCTCGGGAATCCGATTCGCGAACATGACGCCAGCAGTGATGATGGCGGCAAAGAGGACGTAGCTCAGCCAGGAAGAACCGGCGTAGCCGATTTCGGCATTGTCACCTTCGAAGAACTTGTCGAAGCTAAAGATGCCGTCATCACCCCAGCCGTTGCCAAAGGCAATCCCCAACCCCACGTAGAGAGCGGCGGCGATGGCCGTGAGAGCGTACATTTTCGAGCGCGTCATGAGCATCATGATGTTGAACCTTTCTGCGTCCTGCCGGACGACCTATCCACGCCATCTGTCTCCCAGCGAGCGTCCCGATCCTCATCCTCTGGGAAACCGCCAGACCGGTGAGTTGTGTTGCACTGATAGTGCCGGTCGGAGCGTAGAGAAGGCATGACAGAGGAAGGGATACCGTGTCAATCTCGTTACAGACGTGGCACCAGTCGCAAGGAGGGGACGGCACAAGGCGTGCCGTCCCCATAAAGAACTGGAGCGGCTCGACAATGTTCTGTGACGAATCCATCTCCGACCTTGTTTCGATAGAAGGATCTGATCCGTCACCTTCGGGTTGGAAATGACGTCTCCGGGGATCGATGGGACAGACACGAGCGTGCCGGATCTGGTGATCTCATTCAGGATTGTCTTGCAGACATGCTGGTGGAGAGCATCTGCTCGGCGTGTCGCGCAATCATCAGGTCTTCATCGGTAGGAATGACCCGGACCTCTACCCTGCCACAATCAGGAGAAATGATGGACTGGTGCGATGCATTTCGTGCGGCATCGATCTGGATGCCAAGAAACTCCAATCGTCCGCAGATACTGCTGCGAACGTTGGCGGCATGTTCTCCAATCCCGCCGGTGAAAACCAGGCGATCCAGTCCACCGAGCACCGCGACCAAGGCGCCAAGGTGTTTCTTCGCCTGATAGCAAAACAGGTCAATCGCGTCCCGGGCATCCTCGTTATTTCCGGAGGCAGCCAGAATGTCCCGCATGTCACCAGAGATGCCGGACACACCACGGAGGCCAGATTCCTTGTTGACCAGCGTTTCGAGCGCGGTCGCATCCAGGTTCAATGTCCTCATCAGGTAGACGAGGGTGCCTGGATCGGTATCTCCGATCCGCGTGCCCATCATCAGGCCGCCGGTCGGCGTCATACCCATGGTGGTATCGATTGATTGTCCATCACGCACCGCGACCATACTGGCGCCATTGCCAAGATGGGCGATTATCGTCCGTTTCTCCCGTGCGCGCGGGTCGCGCATCTCGAGTTCTTGCTGGATGTATTCATATGACAGGCCGTGGAACCCGTAGCGGACTGTGCCGTGCTCTCGGAGGTAGCGCGGTAACGGCAGCAGTTTGGCCACACGCGGCATTGAATGGTGGAAGGCAGTATCAAAGCAGGCGATCTGTGGTAGGTTCGGTGCCCACTCGCGCACCGCAGCGATGCAGGCAAGTGCCTGCGGGAGATGTTCCGGATCCAATGGGATCAGTCGGTGAAGGTCTTGGACAACGCCATCATCGATGGCGACGGGCTTCGAATAGACGGACCCACCATGGACAACACGGTGACCAACTGCTTGGATCCATTGGCAATAGTTGTGTTCATCCATCCATGCCAGCAATCCCAGGAGAGCGTCGCGATGACTCGCAAGGCCAGGGACGTCCGCGGCCGACTCGTCACCGTTGGACCGGTGAATGATCCAACTACTGCCTCGGCCATCGAGGCGATCGATCGTCGCCGTCACCTCAAGTTCGAGTCGGGGATAACGGTGATACAAGGCGACTTTGAGACTCGATGAGCCAGCATTGACGATCAGAATCATCGTGCTTCCTGGAGAGGTGAGACATCATGACAAAGGGGTTAGAGCTGAAGTAGCGGGGTTCCAGTCAGAATCGCACTATGTGTTCCGCTTCCACGACATCATACCTCGCGACCCGGGACATAGGATCCGGTCACCGGGAGTTGCGGAACGTTATCCTTCGTCACGTGTGAAACTCTATGAGGGCTCACCAGGCAGTCCAGCCACCATCGACGAAGATAGTCTGACCAGTCACGTAGGAGCAAGCGTTCGAGGCAAGAAAGAGAATGGGACCCTTGAGTTCATCCAAGCGGCCAACACGTCCCATCGGTGTCCGCCGCTCGATCTCGCTTAGAACTTCGGGTATCGCTAATGCCTCACGCGTCATTTCCGAGGGAAAGTATGCGGGCGCGATCGCGTTCACCTGGATTCCATGGGGTGCCCACCTGACCGCCAAATCTCGCGTCAGATTGATCACTCCACCTTTGCTCGCCGCATAGCCCGTTGCCGGCATGGGCATGGACGCGACTGCACCAAGAATCGAAGCGACATTGACAATGCGCCCCCCTTGACCTGCAGCAATCATTGCTTGAGCGGCAGCGCGCGCGCCAAGAAAGACACCAGTCAGGTTGATATCTATGACCTGTTTCCAGTCCGCGACTGCTGCTTCCTCCGGAGGACCGACGGTGGCTATACCGGCGTTGTTCACCATGATGTCGAGGCGGCCAAACTGTTCGATCGCAGTCGTCACCAGTTGCTGGACAGCCGACTCGTCGCTGACATCCGCCGTCACGGCTACTGCTTTGGCTCCAATGTGCTCCAGGCCACTCACTGTGTCCTCTAGACGCGCCATCGTGCGCCCAACGCAAACAATCTCGGCTCCTGCCTCGGCCAGCGCCTCACTGAAGACGCGACCGAGACCTGAACCGGCGCCGGTGACGATCGCCACACGGCCGGATAGATCAAAGAGCCCAGGAAGGACTGAATTCGCCTGCGGAATCACCATCGTGATCACTCCTTAGCCAACTTGAAGAACGCGAATATGACGCGATCAGGATGGCCGGCCCCTATTAGTAGGGATGGGCAACATCGATAGCAGAATAATCGGGGTGCCATCACACTCGTGTCGCGATCGCTCACGATAACGCCACAAAAACGCAACAGTTTGTTGAGTTCCACAACTCGAGCTGAATGAGGCCGACAACGGTGTCGCGACCCTCATTGGCATGGTCGATTGGCCTATCAAGAAAGTCGGTGCTGCGCTTCGCGGCGAGGACGTTCGGGCAGTGGTCAATACCTTCTCCGTCGGGTTCGGAGAATCCTGCCGGATGCCGGGATCGCGAAGCGGACATCGAAGTGCGGCTCAACAAATGCGGATCTAGCGCAAGAACTGAGTCGTTACATCGGCCGGGAACATCCTCTGATCGTCCAAGTGCGATGCAGGGAGGAGGACGTCCGATGCCTTCCCGGGATCCGCAACGTTGTCAATCTCATTGAGCCCCGGCCGCCCAAGACCGCGCCGCTGGTGATTAGGTCAGGCAGTGCACTGTGCGCAACCCAATCACCATAAAGCTGTTGTGACAATGTGACGTCGACGTTGAAAAGGTGACGTTTCTGCTACGCAACCTACCTATCATGCAGCTATCGTCTCTTGGCCGGCACAATACTGGCCCGGGCTCGAGGACTATCGCAACTGAGGAAGTCCGTAACCCCATGGAGAAAGGAATTTGGCAATGATCTTAGGCAAATGGCTGGCAGGCGCGGTGGTCTCAACTGCGCTCCTGGTCGGCGGCGGTGGGACAGTTGAGGCCTTTCCTGAGCACGTGATGCCGACAGAATCCTGCTTTGGCCACCATGTTAGCGAAATGGCGCGGGATCATCATGGGATGAGTAACGCGACGGATCACCACAACAGTATGCATGGTGCTGCTTACAGCGTCGGTCAGCATATGATGCACATGCGGGGATCATGTCCGATGAGTTCCGAACACCCCATGATCCCAGAGGATTAGGCGCATTTGGAGCTGTCCTGCTCCACTGAGGTGACCCTATTGGAGTGGGATGGTCTGAAGGGTAGTCAGGCAACAGTGCTACAGCCAGATGGCGAGACGTGCGTCTCGCCATCTGGCTCACCGTATTAGGTTCCTATCGGTCGAATACAGAGATGCGGGGTTTTGGGGGTTGATGGGTATGGACTTGTCGTGCAAGTCAGACGCTGATTCCACCGAGCAACGTGCCTATGGCATACGCGACGATTGCCGCCAAGCCGCCCACCATCAGCATCTCCAGGCCGCTCCGCCATGGGTTGCGCCCAGTAATCCAAACCTTGGCCGTACCCAGACCGAAGAGCGCTAATGCCGACAATACCATTGCCAGAGGAAACGACGCGGCCGCTGAGACTGAGATGACCAGGCCCAAAAGATATGATAGTAGCGGTATTGTGCCGGCTACAACAAAGGCAACAAATGTAACCAGTCCCCTCAACAACGGGCGCGTACGTTCCGGCAGCATGCCCATTTAATTGATCATCAGCGCACTCACCCATCGGCGTCGCTCACGTGTCTGGATCTCCACCAGGTGACTGGCCTCTTCGGCAGAGTAATCCGCCGCGCGGTAAAGTTCCGTGAGGTTGGCACGTTCCTCTTCGGGGAAGTGATCGAGCTTCCATGTCTGATGCTGCCACTCCCGTTGGTAGTACTCACGGTCACTCTTGGCGGAGAGGTAGGCTCCGGTGGCCATCGAAAACCCGTCAGCGAAGAGGTTGGCAGCGCCCAGAATGATGATCACAGCTGGGCTCAGACTTGCCCCTGCGACACCACTCACCACGGCGAAGGTAGTGATGATACCGTCCAGTCCGCCGTAAACTGCAGGCCCCAGGTATCGGCCGACGCGTTCGCGCTCCCCGCGTGCCGGCCCGATGGGGTGCTCCGCTTGGCGATCTTCGCCGGTCCTGCTCGTTGCAATCGTGGCAGGCCTCAGCCGGTCCAGAGGTGACTGAGTGGAACCAATCATCACCTGGTACCTCCACTTGAGCAGGTCTCCGCAACCCGATCCTGAGTCGCGGTGATCGTATCCTCATCCTCCGTGAGCAAATCAAAATGTTCGAACAACAGGAATTGCTGCCGCTGCTGGTTCAGGGGGGCTGGGCTGGCGCACCTGAGGGCCGGGGAATAACCCATGATGGGTCGTATTCTGACCGGTCATCGCAGCTCCTCCAGTACAGGAGTTATCCAAACTCGCCTCGTTGCAACCAATCAGCCTGGTCCTTTGAAGGACCACCGCCGTGAAGCTGCTGACCTCTATCTGGTACTACAACTCCGCATGGCCTGATCAACGAGAAACCATCTCACGGGTCGATGCCCGGGATGGCATTTGGTAACAGGCCTGACGGTGCATCGACTGTGACGCCGCCATACTCGCACCGGGCATCGGTGAACTTCCTGCCACCCGTGTGTGGCAATTCTCGCTCGGCACCCGTGGCAAACACATCATGGTAGTCACTCGACGCATTACATAGGTGTTACAGATTCTCCTCGGGCATGTCGTCGTGGTCAGACGTGCGTGTGTAGTACGGCACTTCGACCGGTACGGATGTCGACTTACCTTGACCGCAAAGCGCCACCTGACCCAATTCCGGAGGACCGGCTTGAGGCTTAATTGCTAGTGCATGTTTTGTGAGAGGCAAGAGTAGAGAGGAGAATTCCTTGCTTCGTTACCGGAGTGACAGTCCGTCCACCGAAAACCAAGTCACCCCATATTTGACACGAAATTGTTGCGTATCCTGCGACCGTATGATGCTTCTTGGATGCGTCCGCGGGTAGGCTGCAGCTTAATCGAAAGCTCTAGGTGTCACTGCCGAGAACTTCAATACAAGACAAGGGATTTTCCGATGAACGAACAGGTTCCACTATCACACGGGGTAGCGGCACGTGCGACAGCCCGCTGCGTTGCCAGTGCGGTCGCGCTGCTGGCACGGAGGCGAATACGCTTGTCGTCAGAGCATGTCGGCATGATCCTGCGGTTCGCGGATGGAACCTCGGCGCGCGTCTACCGGGAAACCGTTGTCGACGGACGTGCGCCAGCGAATCCCTGCGTTCTCCTGGTCGCGTTTCGGCTGCGCGGTGTACGTGGCCGAGGGCACGCACTGTTCCGACGCGAAAGCCTGCTCAACACTCCTCTCTTTGTCGGCTACCCCGGTTTCGTGTCCAAGCTGTGGGTGGCCCACGATGACCTCGGCACCTACCGTGGTATCTACCAGTGGGACGGTCCGGAGCGCGCCGAGCACTACGCCCGCTGCCTCTGGCGCGTGCTGGAGCTGGTATGCCTTCCAGATTCGATTCATTACCAGGTTCTACCCAGACTCCGCCGCGACGTATACCTCGATGCACCGCACCTGATCGATGCCACGGCCCCATACGATGCAAAGGCTTGGTGGCGGTCGGCCGAGGCTGCGTGAGTCCGCCAGCAGACATCTTGGTAGTAGGCGCGGGGCCGACTGGTCTCGCCTTGGCGTCGTCGTCACAACCATCGTTGCCGTCAAAGTTTCCATGACGTCCAGCCTTTCCTAGGAACACCCACCAATGTCCTTTGGTCTCAGTGTAGTGAGCATGTATGACTGGCGCGTCGATTGCGCGTGAGGTCCATGACAAGATCGTGCCAGTTCTCGATGATTGATGCGCTCGCGTATGATCCAATTGCTGGTACACGCTTGCAGCCGCGACTTTGTATTCATGAGTTGAATGGGATTGGAGGAGAATGCGAAGCCCGTCCACGAATACGCGGGTGCGGGTGAAGAGTCATCGGTTAGGAGATCGGGCCCGTCGCGGAGAGAAAGTAGCGGTAGATTCGCTTCTGGGACCCAGGCAAGCTGCCCATACGGAAGTTCACCCGGCTATATCGCTGAAGATTGCAGAGCCCATACCAGTTGAGGGAGCAGCAGCGAGGAGGAACCCATGTTCAGGTTTGAAGCGGCCGTCTCAAGCGCGGTCAGCGACGACGGTCAGGTGCCCCAGGCTGTGACAACAACCAAGCCAGCCGATCAGCAACCAATTTCGCCGGATCTGCTCGAACGGATACATCGCTACTGGCAAGCATCAAATTACCTAACCATTGGGCAGATCTACCTCCAGGCGAATCCACTGTTGCGTGAGCCGCTCCGACCGGAGCACATCAAACCACGTCTGCTCGGGCACTGGGGTACCTCCCCTGGCCTCAATCTCGTCTACGTCCACCTCAACCGGCTCATCACTGAGCGTGATGCCAACGTGATCTACCTGGCTGGACCCGGCCACGGTGGTCCGGCGATCGTTGCGAACGTGTATCTCGAAGGCACTTATTCCGAGGTCTACCCCGACATCCGCCAGGACGCCGATGGCCTTCGCCGCCTCTTTCGTCAGTTTTCCACGCCCGGCGGTATCCCAAGTCATGTCAGCGTGCAAACCCCGGGTTCAATCCATGAAGGTGGGGAACTCGGCTACGTCTTGATGCACGCCTTCGGTGCCGCCTTCGACAATCCCGACCTGATCGTCGCCGCCGTGGTCGGCGATGGCGAGGCCGAAACCGCGCCGCTGGAGGGTTCCTGGAAGGGAACGCACTTCCTCAACCCGGTCCGTGATGGGGCGGTGCTGCCGATTCTGCACCTCAATGGCTACAAGATTGCCAATCCAACCGTACTGGCGCGATCGAGTGACGACGACGTGCGCTCACTGTTGAAGGGCCACGGCTATGAGCCCCATTTCGTCGAGGGCGATGACCCGCTCACCGTGCATCAGGCGTTCGCCGGGATCCTTGACACGTGTCATGACCAGATTCGGTCGATCCAGCGGGAGGCGCGTGAGCGTGGTGTCACAGATAGACCCCGTTGGCCAGCGATTGTTCTTCGCACCCCAAAGGGGTGGACCGGGCCAGACATGGTCGACGGTGTCCCGGTTGAGGGGACGTTCCGGTCCCACCAGGTGCCGTTGGCAGGGGTGGTATCAAACGACCAGCATTTGGCCATGCTCGAGCAGTGGATGCGGAGTTACGAGCCGGAGCGGCTCTTCGATGAGGATGGGCGGCTCTTGCCGGAGCTTGCATCGCTCGCTCCGCGTGGTGATCGACGCATGGGTACGAACCCACATGCCAACGGTGGCAAGCTCCTGGTGAACCTTGACCTGCCCGACTTTCAGGACTACGCCTTGCCTGTCGAGCACCGTGGCGCCAGCCGACACGAGAACACCCGGTTACTCGGTACGCTCCTGCGGGATGTCTTCGTCCGCAATGCGGCGCACGCCAACTTCCGGGTCTTCTCCCCTGATGAGCTCACCTCGAATCGCCTCGGTGACGTTCTCGAGGTCGAGAATCGCTGCTTCGTGGGCCCGATCCTCGATATTGACGACCACATCTCACCGGCCGGCCGGGTGATGGAGGTGCTGAGCGAACACAACTGCGAAGGGTGGTTGGAGGGCTACCTCCTCACCGGTCGGCACGGCCTCTTTGTCACCTACGAGGCGTTCGCCATGGTCCAGGCGTCCATGACCGTGCAGCACACCAAGTGGCTGCAGGAGGCGATCGAGCTTCCCTGGCGTGAGCCCGTCGGTTCACTCAACATCCTGCTCACTTCTACCTGCTGGCGAAACGACCATAACGGCTTCAGCCACCAGGGACCTGGCCTGATCGACGTCATGCTCTCCAAGCGCGGCACCGTCGCGAGAATCTATCTGCCGCCAGACGCCAACTGCCTGCTTTCCGTTGCCGACCATTGCCTGCGGAGCCGCAACTACGTCAACCTGATCGTGATCGACAAGCAGCCGCACCTGCAGTATCTGCCGATCGATGACGCCATTGAGCATTGCGCTCGTGGGGCATCGGTCTGGTCCTGGGCAAGCAATGATCAGGGAGTCGAGCCGGATGTGGTGCTTGCCTCGGCTGGTGACGTGCCGACCATGGAAACGCTCGCGGCGACCGAGTGGCTACATCAGCGCGCGCCAGAATTGAAGGTGCGGGTGGTCAATGTGGTTGACTTGATGGCCTTGTTCCCTTCTGAGCACCATCCACATGGAATGAACGAGACGCGGTTCGTTGAGTTATTCACCGCAGACAAGCCGGTCGTCTTTGCCTTTCATGGCTACCAGCGGGCAGTCCACGAGATCGTGCACGGACGGGTTAACGCCGAGCGTTTCCATGTCCACGGCTTCAACGAGCAGGGCACGACCACCACACCATTCGACATGGTGGTGCTCAACGGCATGAGCCGCTACCACCTGGCGATTCAAGCATTACAGCGAGTGCCCCGAATCCATCCACAGTCTCAGCCCCTGATTGCAGAGTTGGAGCACCTAATCCAGCAGGCGATCGCCTACTCCCGAGAGCATTTGGAAGATCCACCGGAGATCCGGGATTGGGTGTGGTCCAGGTCGTCAAGAGAGAGGTGATGCGTTTGAGGTGAAACGGATGAGGAATCATGCCGAGTGGCTCCCGAGTTGCTCAAGACGATCCTGCGAGTGAATATCCGTACCTTGTAGGCTCGTTGCCGTGCGGCCCTCTTGCCAGGGACTGAGGTCGCCCATCCTCCAAAAAGGAGATGGCCTCCTTTTCGTAACCTGGTCTTGGCTCGCTACTGCTGGCCTCATGACAATCTTCTACATTGAACTCGTCCGCATCGCTCGATTGCGAGCGTGGCCGGTGGTACGCGCGTGGGTTGCCCGTACCTGGCAGATACGATCGCAGGAGTCGCCCCGTCACCACGGCCAGACCCACCGTGGCTGGCACTAGAGCAACCAGTATCTCGGGCCCAGCAGATGGATCCCCGATCGCGGCTGGGATGCGCTGTACCAAACCTGCGCCCGTCGCCATTAATGGCGTGGTCGAAGCCTTGAAAGCCGATGCCCTCGATTTCCTATGGCGTGCGCGAGAGGCGATAGTGCAAGGGCTGTTTCTTAGGGTGCTGGGTGTGAGCGTTCTGGGGAACAGGCTGGTGCGCTTCCAGTCCGGCTACGAGCCGGAGGCGGAACTCATGGGTACCTTTGCGTGCATCGCCCTAGGCGTAATCGTCGCAGCCACCTTGGTGCTCATCCCACACCGGATGGGGGATACCAACGTGCGGGTCTGGCTCTTCTCGCGAAATGACGCGATCGGCAACTTGGCCGTGGTGATCGCGACCGGCCTGGTCAGCAACAGCCTGGTCCGACGTTGTAATCGCCCTGGTCACTTCCGGACTGGTCCTGCACTCGGCTCTGTCGATCATCATGGATGCCCGGTGCGATCTCCACAAGGCCGTCGTCGAGAAGTAGCGACCGATCCAGCCGTCCAGGAGTTGTTGGCGTCGCTGTGACGCCTACTGCCATATACATGAGAGGTCGGCCGTGTACTTTCACACGTCACGTCACGCAATGAAAGTGTGGTGAACGTGATCGCACGAGGAACGTGTGCACACCGTACGCGTAGAGCCATCACAGAACTGATTGGGATCGTCCTTTTGGTGATACAAGATCGTGCCAATACATGGTGTTCGCGTGCTCGCACCGACTACCGGGAGACTGCCGCTTCCATTGGCGGGCGCCTGCCAGTGTTGGACACCGCCCTGATCAGGAGCACGGGCACGGAGGAGCGACGAACGACCTCCTCGGCGACGCTGCCCATGAACCAGCGAGCGATGCCACTGCGGCCATGGGAGGCGATCACGTACAGGTCTCCGGGCCTGGAGGCAGCGATCAACTCATCGGCGGCTGAGCCGTGACGAACCTCGCTCGTCACACGGTGTCCCTGTCCCGCTAAACACCGAGCAACGGACTCGAGGTACTGTGAAGCCGACGCGGCTTCGTCTGTGAGCAAGTAGGAGACGGCCGCAGGATCCGCCAACATCCCGTACACGGCGTACGTGTCCTGGCCGGCGAATTCGATCACGCGGACCAGATGAATCGGCGCGTTGGTGAGGAGAGCCATGTTTTCGGCCTCGACCAGTGCACATTCAGCGGTATCGGATCCATCCAGGGGAACAACAAGTCGGTGGTACATACGGGCCTCCAATTGGTTTGCACAGTATCGCAATCGCGATGAAAGATCGACAGGAGTGCGCATTCCGCTCACGACAGCGTACGCGGATTCACATCACAGAACTGATCGGGATTCCTTCTCGGGCGATACAAAATCGTGCCAATGGGTCCAGCCTGAAATGTCCGACGTTTGGACCGGCAGTCGCGCATCGCTGCCACGATCAGCTTACGGCAGAGGCATGTCCTCGCCCGTTCTCACTTCCTCCGCCAGTTGGCGATGCAGGACGCTCCAGCTGAGCCTGGTCACGACCATAGCGTAGATTGCAACCGCGATCTGCAACGAGCGGCCATCCTGGATCATCACCGCTTCGACGGGGATCCAGCCGAGAAGAATGCCTCCCGCAAGCAGCGACACGATCGGCGCCATCGGATGCCGGAACCAGGTCAGGCGGGCAGCCAGCAGCATGCTGCCACCGACGACCCCGGCCAGGATAAGACCCGGGACCAGGAAGCTGTCGAACGGGGAGCGATCGAGCATCGATCGTGGTAGCCCCAGGCCATTGAACGCGAGCAGACTGCCACAGGTCAGCGCCAGGAAACCCATGAATAACTCAGCGACCAGGAGCATCGCCGGAAGGTTGTGTCCGCGTCCGGATCCGTTGCCTGGAACGGATCGGTCGGGTACCGATTGGAGCCTGTCTCGTCTCTTCCCATTGGTTCATCGCCTCCTGCATGAACCGGTTTGCGGAATGCGGCATTCGCGTTGCAGGCACTATCTTGGAGATTGTCTGGACGTGTCTCCCGTCTGCCACGAGCCCCGGATACGCTCATCAGCCATCAGCGGCCCTCGTGACGGGCGGGTGGACGACTACAACCGGCACCGGCGATTCGCGGATCGTGTGGAGCGCCATGCTGCCGAATCGGGATCGCGAAGCGTTGCCAATGCCGTGTGTGGTCATCACCAACAGATCCCCATCCTGGATGGCGGATATCAGGCAGCGGCCGGTTGTTCCGTAAATGAGATCGGACGTCACCTGAATGTCCTCGTGCCGGAACACCGCCTCCGCCCGGTTCAGCGCATCATTGGCTTCACGCTGCAATCCGGCCACGGCGTCCTGGCGATCGGGATCGTTGCTGGACAGGTAGGCATAGGCTGGTGGAAGCGCGCTCACCGGATCGACCACGGTCACCAGATGAACTGGCGCATCGAATTGCCGGGCGAGCGTCACCGCCACGGGCAATGACTCGCGCGAAATCGCCGAGCCATCCAGCGGAACGAGAATCCGTCGTGTGCCTGTGGGAACACCTGTCTTCCTGACCATGTCGGGACGAAGCACCATCACCGGGATGTTGGCGTTCAGCGTCACCTCTTCGCCAACGGACCTCGCTTCACTGGCAAGGCGCCCGTTGGGCTGCGGTTCGTGGTCCTCGAACGCTATCACAATCATGTTGGAGTGCAGGTCGTGCGCGGTCGTGACAATCGATTTCGCCAGATCTTCGCCGGGCGCCAGCCGAGCGATCTCGATTGTCGGATGTTTATCGCCGTGCTCGGAGAGGGGTGGAGGCAGGGACGAAACGGCCTCGCCAGCCGCGTGTTCGGGTTCCCGGGTAAAGAGCATCAGCGTCAGGTTTTGTGCTGCGCTGCTCATCGCGAGCGCGAGGCTCACCGTCCTCGCAGACGATGAAGAGCCATCGAATGCGACGAGCATGCTGTCGAGAGTGGCCACAGGGGTCTTGATCATAGTGCTATCCAGTCCTTTTCTCATTGCTAGCAGGGATAGGCATTCGGATACAGACCGTCGGTATGTCCACAGGGAGACCGGTGAACATGCCGTCCACCGGTCTCCATCCTGTGAATCAGGGAGCGTTCAGATTGCTCGCGGTTGTGTCGGGGTGATCGCGCCCTTGCCCTGCCCCTTGCCATGCCGGAGGGCGGTCAGCTTGCCGGTTCCCCAGGGAGTGCCTAGCGCCGGCAGCAGCACCCGGTCGAGGCCGATGTAACCAGCGACCTTCCAGCCGAGGACCAGGAAGACTGCGAGTCCGAACAACACCGGGTTGCTGCTGACTGTGCCTGCCATCATGAAGTTGAAGTTGAGCACGGTGCCGAAGAAGGCGGCGATCCCAACCAGCGCTCCCACGATCAGGCCGATCCCGATCAGGAATTCGCCAATTGCCACGACCTTGGCGAACCAGGTGTACCACTCGTTGTTGAGCATGTAGGTGATGGTGTCGCGGAACCAGTCGTAGGTAATGGCAGGGCGTGCCGGGGATTCGGGAATCACTACCGCGCGTTCCCAGTAGCCTTGGAGGGCCGTGCCGCCGTTCATCCAGGCCTCGTCGCGAATCTTGTGCTCACCAGCTGCTACCCACTCGTGACCGACGAAGAAGCGGATTGGCATCCAGATCACTGCGAGGTACGTGTTGCCGAGAAGCAGCTTCCAACCTGCCGGGTCATCGACCTGGCCGATCCCGGACGCTGGCGCGGCACCGATCTGGACGCCTTCCACCGGGATCTTGCTCGCCTGGAGCAGTCCACCACCAATAATCGCCGCCAACATGGCCCAGCTGAGCAATGACGAATCGAAGTAGGCTTCACTGTTCCAGAACTTGCTCGTGAAATAGGCATCGGCGAAGGCAATCCCCAACCCCACATAGAGCGCTGCTGCGATTGCCGTGAGCAGGTACCCCTTTTGCCGTGTCATGGTCGTCATGACGTTTACCTTTCCTGCGTCCTGTCGAACGCGCTTCCCGTATCATCGTTTCCCCATCCAGCTTCCGGTACCATCGCTACGGACCGGTGCTTTCTGTAGTGATGATGATGTCGTACAGGGCGTGCAGAACATGTCGCAGGTACGCAGGGGGCTGTGACAATATCGTTACAAAACGGAAATCGTGGAAACGTATCGTGATTCGATCGTTCACGCTATGGGCGACGTCTCCCATGGTTGATGTGTCATGAGTGGGAAGACTCATGTATCGATGGAGCCGCCTGGTGGGATGTGGGATCAGCGACAGGTGGCGAACTGACACTTCGGTAAGAATGTGGCGATTGAAGGTGATGTTCTCGTTTGCTCCGGACAACGAAGGACACCGGGCACCTGCGGATATTGTGGGCACGGAATTTCGAGCAGTGCCAACAGGCGACGGAAAAGGTGGTTTGACACGGAATTTTGATGCCGGAGTGGAAAAATGCACCGACTTGCAACACCGCCCATGACAAACTGCAGGCATCGGAACATGGGATGTTCGGCATGGTGACCGTCCTAATCGTCGAGGAATAGCGAACGTGATGCTGCGGCGCACGGCTTTCAGTAAATCCGCGACCGCGTCGACTTCGTTGGGGCATTCGCTCCCTACGCCTCAATGCGGACGCTCACGCACGATATCGCTACGGCCACGCGCGCTCAGGATGGCGTTCGTGAGCGCTGGGCGGTCGATCCCCTGACCCGCAAAGTCTACGTGCACTCCTTGACGGCAGTTCTTGAGGCGGATGAGGCCGCACGTCTTCGCAACGCGCTCGCCGAGCCGGACGGGCAGCTGGACGCGACCGATCTGTCGGTGGCAGGCCAGGCGATTTGCCCGCTCCTCACGGCCCTAACCGCTGATCAGGTGGAGGCGGCCTTGGGGCAGTTACCCGCGGAGTTGCAGCATCGGGTCCTGGAAGCCATGTCGCCGCTCGATTACCTCCCAGAACTCCGTGCGCCGCTCGTCGTGCTGATGCACGATCACGACGATTCGGTGATCCCGATGAGTGAATCGGTGCGGCTGCGAGATGCACTCGTCGGCCGGGCCGGGGTGCATTACACCGAATTCGTGATGTTCAAGCACCTGGATCCGACCAAAGTGCGGCTGCATCTGCTGCCGTTACTGCGTGAACTCGGTCGGTTCTATCTCGCCCTGTATGCGTTGTTTCGGCAAGTCGAGGCATGACGAAAGCCGATCGCTCAGTTTCGGCTGAATATTTGCTATGGATAGGTGCTCGCGGTGCATAGCGGATGGCGAATCAGGGCCTGACGCTGTCTCACAAACGAGTGTTTGAGGTGAGTCTTCCCAAATCCTCTCTGACCTGCTTTCAGGACCGTTTGCCTCCAAAACGACCATGCTCAATCCGCGACGGCCCTGATTACGTCAACGGTCGGATACGTCACATCGATTGGGACCCGGGTCCTTCGCGGTGCGATTGCCGTCCGCGTCGACATGAGTGCCGGGGCCGGCAATCGCCTGGATCCGGTATTCGCCGTGTTGCAGAAAGCGGAGAGTCCATGGCCGGAGATGCTAACGGGGCGGCCGCCAGCGGCTTAGCGAAAAGCTGCCGGAACCGGCGGATTCCCCTCGTCCCCATCGTGCTCTTGGGCGGCCTGCGCGTGATGCTCGTCGCCGAGAAGATCGATGTCGACACGTTCGACGCCATCCTCGTAATGCATGGTCTCCGGAAGGCCAAGCTCGCGCAGGAGATGGAGCATATGGACGTTGTGCGGCAGGACAAACGCGCGGAACACGGTCACGCCCCGCCGCTGGGCGGCCTCGATGAGTCGTCTGGTCAATTGCAGACCGAGTCCGTGTCCCTGCCAGGCGTCCGCGACGATGGCCGCGTATTCAGCGCGGTCGGTCCCTGGCTCTCGATCGAATCGCGCCACGCCAATGATCTCATTCGGATCGGTGGGGTCATGCGCAACGAGGGCAAATCGATTCACGCCATCGATCTCGGTAAAATACCTTGCCTGTTCGTCACCCAGCGTGCGCTGTAGGGAAAAGAAGCGAAGGTAGATCGACACATCACTGTGCCGACTGTGGAAGCGCTGGAGTGCTTCCCGGTCGGATGAACGGATCGGTCGATAGGGAAGCATAGTCCCATCGAGCAGGGCGATCATTCCGGTTTCATGAATCGAGTCGCCCATCGATCATCTCCTGTCTCTCGACATGGTGATCGCCCGTTTAAGATGCGGTCTTCTCGTAACTACTCGGTCTTCAAATAGCGATAGAGCGTGGCACGCGAGATACCGAGCGTCTGAAAGATCGTGGCAATGTCGGTCTGACCACCGTCGTAAAGTGCCTGAGTCAGCGCCAGTTTCTTGGGATCGGCCAGTGTTTTCGGTCGGTCACCGGTTCGTCCGCGTGCCCGGGCCGCCGCCAACCCTGCATTCGTGCGTTCACGTATGAGGTCCCGCTCGAATTCAGCCAATGCCCGAAGACGTAGAACACTAGCTTCCCCCAGAGGTCGTGGTGTCGATCTGCTCGGTCAGGCTCCGAAAGCCAATCCCCGATGCGTTGTTGTGCGTGATCGACAGTTTTCACGACGTATTGGTGATGTCCTCCAACGACTTACCGGTGGAAGTATGAATCCCGGCAGACCGATGATGTA
Organism: uncultured Chloroflexia bacterium; assembly: GCA_963763125.1. Classification (GTDB taxonomy): domain Bacteria; phylum Chloroflexota; class Chloroflexia; order Thermomicrobiales; family UBA6265; genus JACCYX01. The sequence continues at coordinate 1,290,298 of CAVXMV010000005.1, read as the reverse complement.
GATCCCATACGCCGCAGGAACGTCAAGACAATGGTATCATAAAGCTAGACAGTTATGATCACAACAGTGGACAGTTCATGTGCACTGGTTATTAGATGAATGAGGTCAATCAGGAGGTGATCATTTGCCTGAGAAAGCGTACATCAGTGTTGATCAAGCCGCTGAAGAGATGACTGTCAGTCGCGCGACCATATGGAAGTGGATCAAGCGCCACGATCTGGCAACGTTCCGGTTCATGGGAGAGCGCAAAACGTTCATTCGCAAAGATGATTTGGCCGTCTTGAAGCAACCGGTGCAGGTGGACTTCCAAAAAAAGCAAGCGGCCTGACTAGGAGGCCGCTTGCTGAGACGCCTGACACCAGTTCGTACCTGGCGGAGGGTATGACCAGTTTACAGGAGGCAGCATGGCCACGAACGACGCCGAACAGCGCGTGCGGGCCGGGATTATATTCCACCAGCGGCCTCCAGGGGATCGTGTATCCTACCGCATCATTGTTGATGCTTTGCATACTCCACGTTTCTCGACGAATGGCTCGAGCAGATCGTAAAGCAAACGAGGAGCGCGTCGACCTACCGCACCTACAACTCGATGATCCAGGACCATATCAAGCCAGCCCTGGGCAAGCACCATCTTGCGAAGCTCGACCACCAGCACGTCCAGGCCATGCTGAACCGGATCGATGTGTCGGCTGAGACAGCGCGGCTCATTCGATCGATCCTGCGGGCTGCCCTCCACCAGGCGATGGCATGGGGCCAAGTGGGCCGCAACGTGGCCGCGCTCACGAAACCGCCGAAGGGAGAGCGATTCGAGGGCTATGCGTTGTCACCTGATGAGGTTCGCGCAGTGATGATCGCGGTCACTGGCGATGACCTGGAGGCGCTGTACGCCATTGCGACGTCGGTAGGGGGATGCGGCAAGGTGAACTGCTCGGGCTGCGTTGGCGCGATATCAATCGGGAGACAGGCACGATCAATGTACGACACCAGTACGCCGTCAACGAACCGGATCTGATATTTGTGGAGCTCAAGACCAAGAGCAGCCGACGAACCATTTCGCTCCCGCCGCCTGTCCTTGAGATCGTGCGCCGACACTATACCCGGCAGATTGAGCGGCGCCTGCTATCCGGTGGGATGTGGCGGGATCTTGACTTGGTGTTCAGTGCCGTGGATGGTCGACCCTATCGCCCTACCGAGATCCTCGTGCACTGGAAAGGCGTCAAGATCAAGGCGGGAATCCCGGACCACGTTCGCTTCCACGATCTGCGGCACAGCGCCCTTACCATTCTCGCAACCCGGGGCGTACCGCCCCGAACCCTGATGGGCATCGCCGGGCATTCGACGATCGCTGTCACGATGCAGATTTACGCTCACCTGGATGCCGACAGTGTGCGGTCATCGATCGACTTGATGAGCGATCTTTACGAGGTCAATAATGCGTCAAGCTAAATCTCTTGGCTACATTCAGTGGTCCAAAGAGGGTGAAATGCAGAAGATTAGGCACGAATCTATCCTAGAAAAGCATATATGGTCGATAACGCAACGATAGCAGCAATTGCGACCCCCGCCGGTGAAGGCGGGATTGGCGTCGTCCGGATCAGCGGCACGGATGCCGCCGAGATCGCCGGTCGCGTGTTCCGGAAGATGGGCCGGAGATCCTCGGCCGTCAACCTCGCGACGGTCGAGAGTCATCGCCTGATCTACGGCAAGATCGTCGACCCCGCCACTGACAACCTGATCGATGAGGTGCTGCTCGGCTGGATGGCCGCGCCGCATACCTATACCAAGGAAGACACGGTCGAGCTTTCCTGTCACGGCGGCCCGGTTCCGCTGCAGGAGACCTTGCGGGTCGTGCTCGAGGCGGGGGCCCGGCAGGCCGAGCCGGGCGAGTTCACGCTCCGCGCCTTTCTCAACGGGCGGCTCGATCTCACCCAGGCCGAAGCCGTGCTCAACGTGATCGGCGCCCGCACCGCGGAAAGCCTGCGCCTGGCCGTCTCCGATCTCGCCGGCGACCTGACCCGCCGCCTCGCGCCGGCGAACGCCGCCCTGATCAGCCTGCTCGCCTATCTCGATGCCTCGGCCGACTTTCCCGATGACGAAATCGACACCTCGGATATCGATCACGGCCTGGCCGCTGCCGAGGAGGCGCTGGCCGATGTCGTCGCCGGTTCGAAAGCCGGGATGCTTCTTCGCGATGGGGCCCAGATTGCGCTGGTCGGTCGGCCGAATGTCGGCAAGAGCAGCCTGCTCAATGCCCTGCTGCGGGCCGACCGCGCGATCGTGACCCCGATTGCCGGGACCACGCGCGACGTGATCGCCGAAACGGTGAACCTCCAGGGGATCCCGGTCACGTTGCTCGATACGGCCGGCATCGTGGAGACTGACGATCTGGTCGAGCGAATCGGCGTCGAGCGCAGCCGCAAGGCGCTCGCGACGGCCGCGGCGATTGCCTTCGTGGTCGATGGGTCGGTTGCGCCGTCAGCGGGCAGGACCTGGCGATCGCCGCGGTTGCTTGCGAAACGCCCGATCGATCAGCGGACGCCCGTCGTGATCGTGCGCAACAAGCGTGATCTGCCGGATCAGGTCGATCAGGCGGCGATCACCGGTCTGTTGCCGGAGGCGCCGGTGGTCGCCGTCTCGGCCACCGACGGATCGGGTCTGACCGAGCTGGAATCGGCGCTGGCGGACGTCCTGCGCGGGGGGACATCGAGCGAGGCCCGACCGGCCCTGATCTCGGCCCGGCAACGGGCGGCCGTCGATCGGGCCCTGCGCCACATTCACGATGCGCAGGAGGCGCGCGCGGCGGGTATCCCGCAGGACCTGCTGGCGACCTCGGTCCGGGCCGCCCTGCATGCCGTTGGCGAGGTCACCGGCGAGGATGTCGACGAGTCGGTGATCCAGGAGATCTTCAGCCGCTTCTGCATCGGGAAATAGACAGCCGCGTATCGCGGAACGGTTTTCCGTGCCGGTGTGCTCGTTCTTGCGGGCGGAGGTCGACCTGCTCCCTTGGGCTCCGGCGTTCGAGATGGTCGATCGACGCCTGGAGTATGTTGGCCGGTACTGCCAGGATTTGGCAGCGGGAGTCATATCGGCGAAGACCGTCGCGGTATCGGTTGACGCTCACCCTGACAAGGCGCATCATGGGGCACGAACCGCACAGCAAGGCAATCGCCAGGAGCGGACGATGTCCGACATCCTCTATGCAGTTCCCGTTCCTGCTCCGGTACCACTGACCTCGTTCATCGGCCGGGACCAGGAGGTCGCGGCAGTGACCACATTCCTCCTCCGTCCCGAGGTGCGCCTGTTGACGCTCACCGGTCCCGGGGGGATCGGGAAGACGCGTCTGGCGCTGCGCATTTTGGAGACGGTGCGCGACGCCTATGCCGGCGGGGTCTGCTTCGTCCCGCTCGCGCCGGTGCGCGATCCCGAGTTGGTCCTGCCCACGGTGGCGCAAGCTTTGAACGTGCCGGACGTCGCCGGCCAACTCCTGGCTGTGAGCCTGCGAGCCCATGTGGCTGACAGACATCTGCTCCTGGTGCTCGATAATCAGGAACACCTGCTGGACGCGGTCGCCCCCCTGGTGGCTGACCTGCTCACCATGTGCCCCGATCTGACGATGCTGTGTACCAGTCGCGTGCGGCTCAAGGAGAAAAGATCCCTGCCTCGATTAACGGCTAACGGCAGCGCAATTTGAATCTGCCGATCCCTACACGTTGATGGCCTTGCTCACCAAAACGGTGATGCATCCAGGTGGCGGCAAGTGGGGCGGGGAGGGATTCATTCCCCGCCCCGCTTGCTCCGGAAGACAAAGGGCTGCACCCTACGCCGCTGGCGTCGCCGCCGGTTCTCGGGCCGGCTCATCGATGCCGCGAAGGTTGGAAACCAGGATGACAACCGGTTCGCCGCCGTCGTTGCGTTCGTCCAGCACCGCGTCCCCTTGATAGAACACCGAGTCGCCCGCAGTGAGGACAACCTCCGACCCTGCGGTCAATTCCTCGGGCTCGCTCGGGGCGTCCGGCGTGCCTCCAGCAGGCGTCAGCGTCGCGACCCCGTCGAGCAGCCCAAAGGTAAGCTCGCCAGATTCGATGTAGAAGATGGTTGCGCCCGGATGGGTGTGAGGAGGGGCCACGGCTCCAGGTGCGAAGGTGATGCGGACCAGCGCCAGGGCCAACCCGGTCGTCGCGTCTGGCTGGCCTCCACCAAGCACCTCGGTGGTAATGTCAGAGACTGGCGTCGCCGGATCGGACTGCGAATGACTGAGTGCCTGGCTTGACCCAACCATCACGCTGGTGGTGAGGATGAGCAATGCCAGAATGCCACGGATGCGTGTTCTCGGTCGCATGATTTTGCTTCTTTCATGTGAGCTGTGGGCTTGGAGGTGAAATGATGACATCTACCGGTGATGGCCATGCACCAACCGTACGATGCTCGAACTACATTCGCATCCGCAACATCACGGAGTAGGACTACCTATTTCTCAAGTGCTTCCTGGAAAGAGCTGCCTAGGTAGCGCCACCTTGACGAGATCGTAGGAAACCGCCACTGTGGCTGCCTCGACGCGGGAGTGGACTCCAAGCTTGGTGAGGATTTGGGTGACATGCGCGTTTACAGTGCGGTGGCTTATGCCTAAGGTGTTGGCAATTTCACGGTCGGTCTGACCGGCGGCGAGCAACTGCAACACTTCCAACTCGCGTTTGGTAAGGTTGATTTTCCTGGCTGCCGGCTGATGCGTGGTCGGAGTGATGGTGCCCGCCTCCGCGATCACTGCCTCCAATGTCATTTCTTGGCCCGAGGCCATCGCCTGAGCGAAGGATGCATCACTGATGCGCTGCCGTGCAGCTTGTGCGACATGGTTATAGGCATCTTGCTCGTCGGGTGCAACGGGCGCGTCCACCTTTTCCCGGAGCACTCCAGCGGCTCCCAACAGACACGCAGCAAGTTCCGGTTGTTGCCAGACGATGGCGATCCGGGCTAGGCCCATGAGGTTCAGGTTGATCTGCCACATGTCAGCCTGGTCATAGCTTTGGGTAGACTTTCCAGGTAATAGGAGGTCGCCCGCTCGTTGTTGTGTTGCGCGCGGGCTACGTCTCCGAGATGGGTCAGCGTGCAGCAGGCGATACCCCACTGGTTTCCCAATGCCCTCCACATGGCCAGCGCTTCGTCAAACATGGTGATGGCGCGCTCGTAGTCGCCCTGGTCAGAAGCGACAAGCCCGAGATCGTGCAGAAGGCCAGCAAGCCTGAACCTGTTTTCGATGTTCCGATACAGGTCGAGGGCCGGCTCAAGGTGCAACCGGGCCTCACCGAATTTGCCCTCGCGCCGATCCACCTCACCGAGACGTTGCAATGCCCTTCCAATTCCCTCCCGATTGTCGGTTTCGCGAAAGTGGTCAAGCGCCTCCTCGGTCAATCTCCTGGCTTGCGGATAGTCGCCCTGGATGACCGAGAGCCATCCCGCTGCGTGCAACGCTTTCGCCCGGACATTGAGCGATGTCTTCTCCGCACATGCCAACGCCCGCGCCAACCAGACGCGGCCCTCACTCTGATACCCCAGGCTCGGCCAGAACGAGCCGAGTGCGCCAGCCAGTCGGAGGAGCATCTCTGGCTGTCGTGACGCCTCTAACCAGGCAAGCGCCGCCCGGAAGTTGTCGTGGTCGGATTCCAAGAAACAGAGCCATCGCCGGTGTTCAGGTCCCGACAATTCCGGCTCCACTTTCTCGGCCAACTGGACGAAGTAGTAGGCGTGGGCATCTCTTTCGTCGCTTCTCCACCGGAGGCAATGAGTTCCTCCAATGCGTACTCGCGGATCGTTTCAAGCATGGTGAAGCGTGGCTCTGCATCCGGTGACCCCATCTGGTTCAGCAAGCTCTTGTCGATGAGGGCCGTCAATTCATAAAGAACGTCGGCTTCTGGAACGGACGTGCCATTGCTCGTTGGCATCGCGGAGTTGACCAGTGAATCGTCATACCTGATAACAGCATTGGCGGCAGTGAGGGTGAAGCCAGCGACGAAGACGGCGACGTCGCGGAAGATAGCCTTCTCTTCCGCGGTGAGCAGGTCAAAGCTCCAGGCAATCGAAGTATGCATATCCTGAAGTCTGGGGGGAACGTCACGAGGCCCATGCTTGAGCACGGCGAGGCGCTGATCGAGCATGGCCAGCAACGCCGTCGGTGAGATGTGGGCAATGTGGCAGCGGCCAGCTCGACGGCCAGTGGCAGGCCGTCGAGCTGGCGGCAATATCTCGACCACGGTAGCGGCATTCTTGGGTGTGAGAGTGAATGCCGAATCGACGAACTCAGCCCGCGAGCAGAAGAGTCGAACCGCCGCCGCCCCCGCGATGTCGGCTGCGGAGGGGGAGAGAGGAGAGCGCCAGCGGTAGCACGGACAGACGATGCTCCGCTGAAACCCGCAACGCCTCGCGGCTCGTTGTGAGGACCTTGAGCATCGGACAGGCGGCGAGCAGGTTTCGTCACCAATGGCGCCGATTCGATGAGATGTTCAAAGTTGTCGAGTACCAAGAGAAGAGGCCGCTCTGACAAACGACTCTTGATCGCCTCCTTAACCTGAACCTGTTCACCACCCATGTCGGGGACAGCGAGTGCACGGGCAATGGTCGAGAAGAGGAGAGATGGATCGCGGAGTGGGGCAAGTTCGACGAAAATAATGTCATCAGGGACGTGCCCAACCAGCGCCTCAACGACGGCAATCGCAAGCCGCGTTTTGCCAACACCGCCTGGACCAGTGAGGTTTCAGGAGCCGCACATCGTCTCGCATGAGCAAGGAGACGATCGAGTCGATCTCCTGTTCTTTCCCGATCAGCGGAGTCAGGGGCCGTGGCAACGGGGACACCTGCCTAACCCGCTTCGCCGGACGAAGTGGTACCGGTTCCCGTTGCGGGGGGTAGGCAGGTGAGATCGGCATGGACGGGCTCGCAGATTCGCTGTGCTGTTGTGAAGCAGTCCCATCACCATCATTAGGGTTATGCCAGGTTCTGTCAATTGCTGGGCGGCGCATACCAATTGTATCTAAGTCTGCTCCCTGGTGTCTGAGGAGGTAGGTGGTATCCCAGGCGGCCTTTGGACATGGTCTTCACGCCACGTGTCCGCACCGGATCACGGTGGATCAGATTGGCCAGTTTGCTGCGTAACGACACCTTCTCGTAGACAGGGGATGCACCGTATCATGGCGTGCCAACCGGCGTTCGTCCACCACCACGTCAACCGTGTCAGTGACCACGTTGGTGTCATCGGTGACGACGTTCACGGTGTCTTCGATGGTCGTGTCGTTCACCACGTCGCTGACGCTCGTGTCCTCGACGACCTCGTTGACGGTGTCCTCGACTACCTCGATGACCGACTCGTCGCCACCCAGGGGGATGTCATCGAGGAGGCCATCGCCGGACGCGAGGGCGCCCGCAGCCGATGTGCAGATGAATCCCGGCAGCGGCGACGCTTCCGCCACGCCGGAAGCCGATGCGGGACCGGTCACGCCGCTCTATGCCTACTAACGGGCCGTCAATTCGCAGACAACCGATGAGGCGAAGAAGGCGGCCGCCTACAGCTGGTTGGTTTTCTCTCCTCGTTCCCTGGCCGCTGGCTGAGCAAATCGGCGTTCATTCAGCCGAAGGTTGGCTGGGAAGAACTTGAAGAGGCGATAGCCTTGCCATTCATTGAGGTGTGGTCGTCGGAGATGCTCAAGGGCAAGTTCCAGCCGGTCGTTCCGGCGGCGGAAGAAGTCGGGCTCCCACGCCTTCACCCTGCTCGACGGCGAGGCCCATCTGCTGCGGGCAGGGTCGGGGACCCCCGAAGCCGGTCCTGCGGGCGAGGCGATGGACCTGAACACGGAGTACGACATCGCCCCCGGCGATGCGTTGATGTTCAATGCGCAGACGGTCCATACTGCCCGCAACCCGACCGGTGAGCCCGCCGTCCTCCTTGAGGCCCAGCTGCGGGAGATCGGAATGCCGCTGACCAACTTCCTGGGCACGCCGGTACCATAGGTGCATGTCAACCTCGTCCTGCTGTCCGAGTCCAATGACCTGGCTTAACCAAAATGGGGATGCCTGAAGCCAATCAGCCCCCAAACTCAGGGCGCCCCGATCGGTGTTATCGTCCACCGCCCAAAGTAGTGCATGGCGTGGCCACCGTGCTGGCTCAAGATTGCACCCACACGGTCCTGTTCCTGTTGTCCGTAGACAAGGATCTGGATCAGTGCATGGCCGTTCATCAACTCCCGTCGCGCTTGCTCCAGTTGGTCGAGATCGTCCCCCATACTCAACTGTAGCCCGACCAGGAATCGGTGAAGGCCTGTCCCACCAAGGGACTCTTCCAGCCTTGGGATCTCCTCGGCGGTGATGACCTCGACCCGGTCGCCCGCGAAGCCAGCATCGCGCAGCAAGGCGACAACCCTGTTGGCGTCGGACTGGGCTACGGCGGCCACGATCTCGTGGAGTGGGTACGCTGGCCCGGGCGGAGACGAAGTGTTGTGTAGATGATCGATGGATTGGAGTTCCATGGGTGCCTCCGAGATTCGATGCGTAAGGGGACTCGGTAGTCAAATCCCTCTAATGCGCACGAGGTGATTGAGTGGTTCGATCTGATTCGCGATGCCCGGCGAGTCCATACTGGAAGGCCTGACCTCCCGGCACGATTCGCGGGAGGTTATTGCCGATCGCTGGATTGCAACTACACGTCGTCGTAGGCTTCAATTTCGATGTTGATCCTGATATCGTCACCGACGAGGACGCCTCCCGTTTCGAGTGTTGCGTTCCAGTTGAGGCCGAAGTCCTTGCGATTGAGTTCAGTCTTCGCCGTGTAGCTGATGATCTGGTGGCCCGTCGGGTTTCCTGCCTGTCCGTTGAACTCGGCGTCGAGCGTAATTTGGCGGGTGACGCCATGCATGGTGAGGTCCCCGGTAATCACGAGGTTGCCGCCGCTCTGCTCGATCCGGGAACTCCTGAACTTGAGGGTTGGGAAGGACTCGACGTCGAAGAAGTCGGCCGACCTGAGATGGGCGTCTCGCTTCTCGTTGCGGGTGTCAATGCTGGCGGCGCCGATCTCGACCTCGACACGGGAGTTTTCGATGTTCTCGTAATCGATCGTGATCTGGCCAGTGACGTCGGAGAAGCGGCCCTTGACCGTCGCGATCCTCATATGCTTGACCGAGAACTCGACGTCTGAGTGATCTGGATCGATTGTCCAGACGGTGGTCCGGGTGGCGGTGTCTGTCATCTGGTTTCTCCTCGAAACGTGGCGAAACACTGGCTGTTGGTGTTTCAGGTTGGCCATTCATCGCCGGTAGACTGTGGCCCCGCCGCCGCTACCTGGCGGGGCTGGTGTACTCGTGGCGTCATTGCTGTGCATGCATGATGTGCAACCTACCGATTCAGTGCGGCTTTCAAGGCTCGGGCGGTTTGGGCGGTGGCGTCACGATTGGCATTCGTCTCCGCCAGGGCGTTGAGCATCATGAAATCGTGGAAGACGCCTTCGTAGCGAACGGCAGTGACATCGACTCCCGCCTGGCGCAGCTTGCGCCCGTAGGCTTCCCCCTCGTCGCGCAGCACGTCCGCCTCGTCGGTGATGACCAGTGCTGGCGGCAAATCGCGTAGCTGGTCGATGGATGCCTGCAATGGGGAGGCCGTAATCTCGGACCGCATCGAGGCGTCGGGGAGGTAGGCATCCCAGAACCATTGCATCGCCTTGCGGGTCAACCACGGCCCTTCGGCAAATTGCTTGTAGGTGTCGGTGTCGAAAACGGAATCGGTGACCGGATACAGGAGGGCCTGGAACCGAATTGCAGGCCCTCCGCGCTCTTTGGCCAGCAACGTCACCGCAGCCGTCATGTTGCCGCCGACGCTCTCACCGGCGACGGCCAGCCGACTCCCGTCGAGCCCCAGCTCCGCTCCGTGCCTGGCGACCCACTTCAATGTGGCGTACACCTGCTCGATTGCGACTGGGTACCGGGCTTCCGGTGAGCGCGGGTAGTTGACGAAGACGAATGCGGCACCCGTTTGAACTGCCAACTCCCGGACCAGGCGTTCATGCGTGGCGAAGTTGCCGAGGACCCAGCCACCGCCGTGCGTGTACACGACCGCAGGCAGGCTGCCATTTCTGGCGACAGGTTTGACGACGGTGACCGAGACCGTGCCGTCCGGACCGCCCGGGATGGTGTGCTCCTTGATCTCGGCCGGTGCCATCGCGACGCTACCGGACTGCGCCCCGTCGAGCACGGCCCGGGCATCGCCGGGGGAGAGGGTGTACAAGGGAGGACCGCCTCCTGCTGCCAGGGCATCTGCCAGCGCCTGGGCGGCCGGCTCCAACACCACGGCGGGAATCGATACGGGACGTGCACTTGTTGTATTCATCCGGAAACTCCTTGTCCTGAAACGTCGCCATGGGACACCGCATGGTGAGCGGTGTCCGGTGGGCGGCTACTACCGCGTTGCGGGCGTGTTGAGCCAATCCTCGAACCGGATCTTGCCGAGTTGTGCCCCGTTGAGCGGGACGAGCGACTGCTCGCTCGGGACCGAGCCGAAGTACGACGCCTGCGGATCGACAACCACCTGACGCGGATCGTTGCGCGCGCTCAGGCGGCGGCGGATGACGCCGTCGAAGCGGAGCCGCTCGGGGCCAGCGATCTCCAGGCGGTCGTTCAGCGGGGCGTTCATTGCCACCTCGGCGACTGCGGCCGCGACGTCGGCGGCGGCGATCGGTTGGAACGCCACGGGCGCCATGTGGACCTCGTTGCCGGTCGTGGCGGAGTCCGCGATTCCATCGACGAACTCGAAGAACTGCGTCGCCCGCACGATCGAGTACGGGACTGGTCCCGATTCGATCAGCTTCTCCTGCGCGATCTTGGCCTTGAAGTAGCCGTTATCGGGCGACCGGTCGATCCCGACGATCGACAGCGCGACGTGATGGCCCACGCCGGCGGCAACTTCCGCCGCGAGAAGGTTGCTGGTCGAGGTTTCGAAGAATTCCAGCACCGCCGCGGGCTCGAAGGACGGCGAGTTGGACACGTCCACGACCACCGATCGTGCCTTCCATGGCTTCGGCGAGCCCTTCGCCGGTGATGCTGTTGATACCCAACCGGGGCGACGCCGGCACTACCTCGTGACCGTGCGTGCGAAGGTTGGTGACAACGTTTGATCCGATGAGTCCGGTGCCGCCGATGACGACGATCTTCATGAGTTCCCCCTTCTGGATGTTGGTTCGCCCTGGAACCTGTCGGTTTACGATCTGATGCTCTGGAAGTCCCGCGGAGCGCAGGTGGTCGTCGCGCTTCCTGATGCCGATGACCACGCGGCGCTTCTCGGGTCGGGCGGTTAGGCCCCGACGGCGGCGGTTGATACCGCGGCGATGGCGGTCATGATCACGTCGGTGACGGCCTGGGGCTGGGAGATCATGACCACGTGCGACGCGTCGATCTCGGTGATCGTGGCGCCGGCGCGTTCGGCCATGGAACGCTCGACGTCGCTGCCGACGGTCTTGTCGCCCGTGGGCACCACTGCCCACGTCGGCAGCGCCTTCCAGGCGGGCGCCGTGGTCGGCTCGGCAAACGTCACTTCTGCGAGCGGACGCTGGGTGGCGGCCAGCAAAGCGTTCTGTTCCGGTGACAGGTCGGCGGCGAACGCTTCCTGGATTTTCGCGGGGTCGATCACGAACTCGGTCGCCGTCTCCGTCCCGTTGCCCGTGGGGTACTGGAGCGGGACAATGGCGGCGAGCACGATGCTGTCCCGCGAACTCTGTGCGATCTCCAGCAGGGTTTCGCCTTCGTCCGGGACAAATGCCGCGACGTAGACGAGGCCGACGACGTTCTCAGCCTGCGAACCGGCGTTCGTGATGACCGCGCCGCCGTAGGAGTGGCCGACGAGGAGCACCGGGCCGGGAATCTGGTTGAGGAAGCTGGCGACGTAGGCGGCATCGTGGGCGATGCCACGGAGCGGATTGGGGGGAGCGGTGGTCGCGACCCCGGCCGCCTGCAGCAGTTCGATCACGCCGTTCCAACTCGAGGAATCGGCGAATGCACCGTGCACCAACGCGACGGTCAGCGGAGCATTTTCGGCGGTGGGGGTGGCATCGGTCATGGGAGTTCCTTCCTGTGAGCTGATCAGGGACGATCGGGTACGCGGCGTAGCTGCCTCCGCCGCGGGTGGGAACTTTCCGAGGTGCGTTGCCGCGAGCGCGGCAGCTGCGCCAGCGCCGGCGAGATGGCCGACGGCGGCTCGGCGCGACAGACGTTCATCCGGGATGATTCCGGACACGGTATGACTCATGGTGTTCCCTTTCTACGAGGCGTTACCGGTGCGGGCCGATTCCCGCTGGGATGCTTCGATCATGCGCCTGCCTGCCGCGCGGCACATCGGGGGAACTCCCCGATAAGGGGAACGGGTTGGGGGAGGGGGTACTGAGGAGAACTCCTCAGGCGGCCGGAGATGGGTGTCAGTCGAGGTCGTGGCGAACCGCGAAGACCGCTGCCGCCGTGCGAGAGTCGACGCCGATTTTCTGCATGGCATGCTGGACGTGATTGCCGGCCGTGCGCTCGCTGATCGACAACGCGTCAGCGATCTCGCGGTCGCTCATGCCCTGGGCCAGGAGGTGCAGGACCTCGACTTCGCGCGGGGTCAAACCCAGCGCTGCCGCGGGTGACGATGATTCGACCGCGGGCGCTGGTGATGCGCCGTCGATCGCCTCAGTCAACGCATCCGATGGCGTCTCGAGGTGGACCTCTGCCGCGAGGTCGGCGGCCAACACGAGGGCCTCGGCGGCGGCATCGGCAGGGCTCAGCGCCCAGCCCCCATCCCATGCACGGGCGAAATCTGCCGGAACTGCCTTCGCTTCGAGGGATGCGGCATCGATTGCGGGATTGCGATCGGGCGGTGGGGAGACCCCGATCGCGCTGAACAACGAGGCGCTACTCCCGAGGAGGCGGATCGCGGCGGGGACGTGTCCCCAAATCTCGGCGCACCGTGCAATTTTCTCGAGGCACTGCGCGATGCCCACGCGATTGCCCATCGGAAGAAACAGACCGAGCGCCTCGGCGTACCGGGCAGCGGCGCTGCCGATGTCGCCGGTGTCGACATCGACATCCCCCAGGTGCGCCGCAAGCCAGGCGAGCTGGCGGCGATCGCCATGTTCCTGGGCCAGTGCGGTGGCCTCCAAGAGCAGGTCTGTTGCGCGGGCGTGGTCACCCTCTCGCTGTGCCACGACGCCGAGCTCGTTCAAGGTCGCGCCGCGGCTGGCCCTGTCGCCCATCGTCTCGCACAACGCCAGGCACTCCTCGAACAGCGTCGTCGCCCGCGCCAGATCGCCCGCATCGCAGGCGCCCCTCCCCAATTCGAGGAGCACCTCGAAGATGCCAGACTGATCCCCGACGGCGCGGAGATGGACCAGGGCTTCTTCGTAGCAGGCGGTGCCGGTTGCGTGATCGCCCTGCACCCAGGCGACCATCCCGAGGTGCGTAAGCACGTGGCCGGCGCCCCATCGATCGCCGATGGCCCCGAAGGCGGCGAGGCTTTCTTGCCCCAAGGAGTCAGCCCGGGCGAAGTCGTCCCGGTAGCGCGCGACGGTCGCCAGGCACAGGCGTGTTCGGGCGATACCCCGGTGGTTGCCAAGCTGTTGCCAGCCCGTAAGCGCTTCCTCACTGTGCCGTATTGCCTGGTCGTAATCTCCCTGGAGGGCCGCGAGCACGCCCGCGCCGGTGAGCGCGCTGCACCGTGCCGCGAGGGACGCCCTGATGGGCGGGAGGGCGAGGATACGCGCAAGCTGCGATCGCCCCTCGCCCAGATACCCCTTGCGCTTCCAGAACCGCCACATGGAGTCGCCTAGCTTCGTTGCGGTGTCGATCTCGGACCGATCCAAGGTCCAGTGCAACGCAGCGCGAAAGTTGTCTTTTTCGCGATCCAGCTGTTCGAGCCACTCCGCCTGAACAAGACCGGTGATCCCCGGTTCACTCGTCCCGGCGAATGCCAGGAAGAACGCGGCGTGCCGGTCGTGGACCATGTCGGCCTCATCCGACGCGTCGAGGCGATCGCGCGCGTGCTCGCGGACAGTCTCCAGCATCCGGTAGCGCGGTTCGCCATCCGACCCCGCGCGCTGGCGGAGCAGGCTGTGATCGATCAGGGCCGTGATCCCGTCCAGCACGTCGATTGGGGCAGACGGCAGCAGCCCGTCGGGGGCGTCCGCCGGGCCAGCGCCAACCGCCTCGGCGGCCTCCAGGGTGAAGCCGCCGACGAAGACCCCGAGGCGGCGGAACAAGGCCTGCTCGGCGTCGTTGAGCAGGTCGTAGCTCCACCCGATCGTGTCGCGCATGGTTTGCTGCCGCAAGGGCAGATCCCGCGCCCCGCCGCTGAGCAGCGGCAGCCGCTTCTCCAGGCGCTGCAGGAGCGCCGCTGGAGGGAGGGCCTTGATGCGCGCCGCGGCCAGCTCGATCGCGAGCGGGAGGCCATCAACACGGCGCACGATCTCGGCAACCGCCGGAGTTGTCTCGGCGCTCAGACGGAAATCTGGCTGGATGTCCCGCGCGCGCTCGACGAAGAGCCGGACCGCGCCGGACGCCTCGACATCCTCATCCCTCGTCGGTACGTCGAGCGGAAGCGGAGCGACGGGAAACTCGTGTTCTCCGGAGACCCGGAGTCTGATCCGGCTGGTGATGAGCAGCGTTACCTCGGGGCAGGCGTCCAGGAGATTGCGCACCCCTGGGGCCGCAGTGACCACCTGCTCGAAGTTGTCCAGCACCAGGAGCAGGCACTGATCTGCGATAGCCATCGACAATCGATCATTTAATGACTCGGCGCCTATGTCTCGCAGCCCAAGGCAACCCGCGATGGTGTTCAGGACGAGGCTGGGGCTTCTAACCGGTGAAAGATCGACGAAGACAACCCCATCGGGAAAGTCGTTCGTGACCTCGGAGGCGGCCACGATAGCCAGGCGTGTCTTGCCGACACCGCCGGGACCGGTCAGGGTCAGGAGGCGGACGGCGGGATCACGCAACAGCGAGACAACGGCGGCCATCTCCTGCTCCCTGGCAATCAACGACGTTAACGGACGCGGGAGAGGAGTGCCGCCGCCGGCTGCGAGAGAGCGGCCAGATGACATGATCTGCGGCGTGGGCGCGGGAGAGTTCTGAGGCTGGAAAACGGACATGATGCACTTTGCCCTGATATGCAGACGCGCGCAACGAATTGGCGACATTTCAGAGCGGGTCTGCGTCGAATCCAGGACACAGACTCGTCGATGACGCCGGTCAGGCAAGAATGGTTTGCAAGGTCCCTGTCCTGCCAAGGCCATGGCGCGTTCCGAGACGGACGAACGATCCCCGTTCTTGGTGGAAGCGGCCCCTGCCAGAGCCCTGGATGCAAGGCACTTTCCATTTCACTCTACACCGAGCCGGGGCCTTGTCAATTGGTCATGGACACTCTGGCATTGGCGTGCCGCATAACGACCGCGATCGAGCGTTCGCGAGTCCATCGTGTAGGATGAGTCACTTTCACAGGAGGTAATCATGGAACGCGTGCGAGTGCAATGGCGCCGGGAAGGCGAGATCGTCCCGGCATTGCGGGATGGAGATGTGCTCGGCTGGGATTACCTGGCGCCCGATACGGGCACGATCGGGCGCAGCTACGTGCTGCTCGATCTCGGAGTGAAGCTGACGATCCCGCCGATCTGGATTCAACGCGGCGACCCGATCTGGTACGTCGATCTCGCGATCGTGACGCGTGAGGATGAACTCTATCGCGTCGTGGATCTCGATATCGATGTCTTCGTGCCGACCGACGGTCGGCCGTACCGCATGCTGGATCTCGACGAGTTGGCCGACGCAATAGAGGACGGCGAATTCACCCTCGCGGAAGCGATGGACGGCCTGCGGCGATGGCAACGATTCCTTGACACCCACCTGCACCGGTTCGGGCCGGGCGACGTGCAACCTGGCTGGCGTGATTTTCCGCCTGCAGCCATCGCATCGATGGCGGAGCTGGGGCAGGATGCCTTCACGGCGTGAGCGCGGAGGTGGGGACGGGCGAACGGCCAGCCCTTGAAAGGAATCCAGGAGATGGTGTCGGATTGGGGCAGATCTGTTCGTTGTATAGGTAAGGGGCCGCTCACGAGGGCAGCCCAAACCACAGGAGATGATCCGAGATGCAGTACCTGGTTTCCGTGATCGACGATGGGCAGGCGCTCGCCGCCGACAACACCTCCTCTGCAACCGCAAGCGAGATGGCCGCCATCGACGCGTTCAACGACCGGCTCAGGGCCGAAGGCCACTGGGTCTACGCCAACGGCCTCGCCGCACCCGAGACGGCCACCGTGATCGACAACCGGGGTGAGGAGGCCATGTTCACCGACGGACCCTTCGTGGAATCGAAGGAGTTCCTTGCCGGTTTCTGGATCATCGAGGCAGCCAACCTCGATGTGGCCCTCAAGCTCGCCGCCGACGGGTCGAAGAGCTGCAACCGGAGGGTCGAGGTGCGACCGTTCGCGGGCGAGGAAGCGTGACCGACATCCAGGTGGCGATCACCCAGGCCCACCACGAGGAGTGGGCGCGGGTGGTCGCCTCCCTGGCCAGACGTTTCGGTGACCTCGACATCGCCGAGGAGGCGGCCGCCGAAGCGTTCGCGGCCGCCGTCGAGCGGTGGCCGGCCGATGGCGTACCCCCCAACCCGGGAGCCTGGCTGACCACCACCGCCAACCGCAAGGCCATCGACCGGTTCCGGCGCGAGAACAAGCGCGGCGTCAAGCACGAGGAGGCTCAGATGGTGTTCGACGACGACCCGCCCGAGCCCCTCGGGGCCATCGATGACGACCGGCTCCGGCTGATCTTCACCTGCTGTCATCCTGCCCTCGCGATGGAGACCCGCGTGGCGCTGACGCTGCGCATGGTCGGCGGTCTCACCATGCCCGAGATCGCCCGTGCCTTCCTGGTGCCGGAGACCACCATGGGACAGCGGATCACCCGCGCGAAGGCCAAGATCAAGGCGGCTCGCATCCCGTACCGGGTGCCGTCCGCGGGTGATCTACCGTCACGTGTCTCCGGCGTCCTCGCCGTCCTCTTCCTCGTCTTCAACGAGGGCTACCTGGCAACCGGCCCCGACACCGATCCCGTACGTCCCGACCTGACCGCTGAGGCGATCCGGCTCACGCGCCTGATCCGTGCCCTCATGCCGGAGGACGGTGAGGTGGCCGGGCTGCTGGCGCTGATGCTTCTCACCGAGGCCCGCCGCACAGCCAGGGTTTCGGCGAGCGGCGAACTGGTCCCCCTCGCCGAGCAAGATCGCAGGACCTGGGACGCAGCGCTGATCGCCGAGGGGCATCGACTGGTGCGCGAGCGCCTGGATTCCGGGGTGGCTCCGGGTCGCTACCAGATCCTCGCCGCGATCAATGCCGTGCACACCTCCGCCCGCGACGTACGCGACACCGACTGGTGGCAGGTCGTCGCCCTCTACGACCTGCTCGTCCGCCTCGACCCCTCGCCGATCGTCGCCCTCAACCGAGCGATCGCGGTCGGCGAGCTCGACGGCCCGATGGTGGCCCTGGCGACCGTCGACCGGCTTGAGGACAGGTTGGCCGGCTATCACGCCTACCACGCGACCCGGGCCGACCTGCTGCGCCGGCTCGAACGCAATCAGGAGTCGCGCGCGGCGTACGACAAAGCGATCGAGCTGGCAGGCAACACCGCCGAGACCGCCTACCTCACCCGTCGCCGCGACCAGCTGGGGTAGTGCCTGTGCCGGATCCCGGTCGAAAACCCGCGCAAAGCGACACTCGGTCCCGATGGAATACCCGCGCGGGGCAGACGCAGTCCGAATGGCCTGCCTGCGACGGTCAGAACCTGAGTCACCACGAACCTGGCAGGAAAGACCCTGTGTTCATTGCACGCACGGTTACCCGGGTTGCTGGCCGTACTCAAGGTCGTTGACGTGCTCGCCCCAGGTTGCGCTGTTGCCCTGGTCGTCGACCTCGAGCGTCGCGAGGTGGGTCATAAAGCGGTTGGGGGCGGCGCCGTGCCAGTGTTCCTCACCGGGTTCGAAGAAGACGCGGTCACCGGGACGGATGACCTCGACCGGCCCTCCGCGCCGCTGGCAGCAGCCAACGCCCTCGGTGACGTAGATGGTCTGGCCGTTGGGGTGGGTATGCCACGCGGTGCGGGCGCCCGGCGTGAAGTGGACGCTGCTCGCGCTCACCCGCGATGAAGCGGACGGGACGGCGACCGCGTCGACGTAAACGGAACCCGTGAACCACTCGCCCGGTCCGATCCTGGTTTCGATGGAATTCCAGGTGATCTGCATGTTGTCCTCCCTCGCTGTGTGGTGGAGCGCTGGCTCGAAGCCGACGCAAGGATTCTGCGTGCGTGCCGGACTGGTTACCCCACCGGGGCGATCCGGTAGAGCAGTCCGTTGGTGTCATCGGAGACGATGAGGCTGCCGTCTGGAGCAACCACCACACCGGCTGGCCGGCCCCAGCGCTCGCCACTGGCATCCTGCCAACCGGTGACGAAATCGCGCGCCGCGACTGGCATGCCATCCTCGAATTCGATCAGCAGCAGCTTCGGCGCGGCCGGTGGCTCCCGGTTCCAGGACCCGTGCTGCACCACGATGAGATCGCCGTTCACATCGCCAGGAATCCCTTCGCCTTCGAGGAAGGCAAGTCCCAGCGGCGCCGAGTGGGGCTGGATACCGATCGTCGGTGGGGTGACGCCCGAGCACTCGGCGCCAGCCTCTTGCGGGGCCGCATCCGGCGGGAGGCATTCCGGCCAGCCAAAGTTCGCGCCTTCGGTGACGATCGTCACGAGGTCGGGCGGGATCTCGTTGCCCTGGTTGTCGCGCTCGTTCACCGTCGCCCAAAGGGAACCGGTCTCCGGCTCGAAGGCGAGGCCAACCGGGTTGCGCAACCCGGTGGCAATGACTTCGAGCCCGCTCCCATCGGGGTTGGCCCGGGAGACCGTGGCCCGGAGTGGCTCATCTTCGACGCATATATTGCAGCTCGAACCAACTGCCAGGTAAAGCATCCCGTCCGGCCCAAAGGCAACGGTGCGCGTGCCGTGGCCACCGGTCGGCAGATCCGGAATCACCACCTCCTGATCCTCGACCGGACCCGCCGCGTCGTAGCGGAAGCGACTAACCTGGCTCTCCTCTCCGACATAGAGGTACTCGCCGTCATCCGCCGTGAAGAGGGCTACGCTCGCCGGCTGGTTGAGCCCCTCGATGAGCACTTCCGCGTCCCCTAATTGGCCGTCGGCAAAGGGGAAGCGGTAGACGACGCCATCGCTCGCCGCGCCGACGAGGAGATTCCCGGCGTCATCGAATGCCATGAACCGGGGCCCACCGATCCCGGACCCGACGACCGAAACGGCGTAGCCGGGAGGGGCCTGCAAGGTCTGCCCGGCGACTCCAAAGCCAGCCGGGTCGGCGACCTCGACGTCGACCAGATCAGGATTTGCGGTCGCCGCATCGTCAACAAGCAGGACCGGCTGGTCCTGCGATGAGGCCCCCGATTGATCGGGCGCGAACGGAGCGATTCCGGCCATGACAAGCGCCAGGATACGCGGTCACTCGCATCAGGCGGCGTACGAACTGGTTGGGCAGCACCATACTTGACTCCCTTCGTGAAATGTTCTCGCTTCCTGTCGATCGTACATCCTGTGTGCCAACGATCACTGCGCCAACTCGATGCGCGCGCCGCGAAGGCGCTGGTCGGACGCGTGATCACGTCGTCGGCAGCGTCCACGTGGCCGATCCTCATGATTCCGTGGAAGTAGCCGATTTCGGCGGAGAGCGAGCCGTCACTGGCTGGCATGCCCTCGATTGACAGCATCTGAGGCAGTTGCGCAATCTTTATGCATGTGCTCCTCCTGGGAACGGGCCGTGCTCACTAGCGGTTGGTCTGGCGCAAGAGGTGTTCCGGGTAGCGCTCGCCCACGACGGTGATCTTCGCGGCCGCGACCTCGATCTCCCCGAGATCGTCCGCCGTCAGCTCCACGGCTGCCGCGCCGATGTTCTCATCCAGGCGGTCGAGTCGCTTCGTGCCCGGAATCGGCACGATCCACGGCTTTTGCGCAAGCAGCCACGCCAGTGCAATCTGGGCCGGAGTCACGCCCCTGCGTTGGGCGATCTCGCCCAGCAGGTCGACCAGGGCCTGATTGGCCGCCATCGCCTCCGGGGTGAAGCGCGGAATGATGGCCCGGATGTCGTTGTTGGCAAACGTCGCGGTCGTGTCGACCTTGCCGGTCAGGAATCCCTTGCCGAGCGGGCTGAACGGTACCAGCCCGATCCCGAGCTCCTCCAGCGTGGGCAGGATCTCCGCCTCGATGGTGCGCGTCCACAGTGAGTACTCGCTCTGCAATGCCGTCACCGGCTGCACGGCGTGGGCCCGCCGGATCGTCTGCGCACTCGCCTCGGAGAGTCCAAAGTGCTTCACCTTGCCTTCGGCAATCAGGTCCCTGACCGTGCCCGCAACGTCTTCGATCGGAACGTTGGGGTCGACGCGGTGCTGGTAGAGAAGATCGATGGTTTCGGTCCTGAGTCGCTTCAATGAGCCTTCGACGGCTTTGCGGATGATTTCCGGACGGCTGTTGAGCCCAATCACCTTGCCATCGGCATCGAATTCATTCGCGAACTTGGTGGCGATCACCACCTGATCGCGAAATGGTTCCAACGCCTCACCAACGAGATCTTCGTTCGCGAACGGCCCATAGACCTCGGCCGTATCGAAGAAGGTGACGCCACGTTCGACCGCGTTCCGGATCAGCGCGATCGATTCCTGCCGCTCCATGAATGGCGGGTAGGAGACACTCAGCCCCATGCAGCCGAGGCCGATCGCCGAGACTTCGAGGCGGTCTTGACCGAGAAATCGTGTGTTCATGTACATACCTGTCTTTCTTGCCGATGGTGTGGGTGTCAGGATATCGCGTGGGACGAGGCGGATCGTAGTGGCGTGGGATTCGTCGTTGGTGACCGGCTCGATGTACTGCGCTGGATACTTCTTGTACTTGGACCAGTAGGCGGCGTCGATCTCCGCATCCAGCTGGCCCGCGGCATCCTCGAAGGTGACGTCCTTCTCGATGCCGGCGGCCGAGATATGCCCCTCGAAGGTGCGTTGCGTTCCCTGGTACCAGGCAGCGCGCTGGCCGTGTGCAGAGCGCACGTAGAGATCGTCGCCAACGCGGACGACCCAGATGATGCGCGGTGTCCGCAAGGTTCCGTCCTTCCGTAGCGCGGCGATCCGCAACTCGTCCCCGTCTCCGATCCTGTCAAGTTCGTCGGTCGTCCATGTCGTCATCAGGGTGTCTCCTTGTGAAGTGTGTATACGAACGTAGTCAGGTGGCAGACGCCAGTCATACCCTGCCCGGTTCGCACTTGGAGCGGTGTTCATGAAGGTTGATCGCGATTGCGACGGACGGGCGGAGCATCCAGCGGGGCAGCATCGCTGCGCTGCCGCAACCGTACAAGATCCTTGACGTTAACCAACCTGCGACCCGCTCTAGAATTCGACCAGGACCTTGATCGCCTCGCGGTCGTTCATCGCCTGATATCCACTGGGCACGTCATCGAGCCTGCTGACACGATCGAACACGCGTCCCGGCTTGATTCGGCCCTCGAGCACATCCGGAAGCAGGTCTTCGATGTAGGCCCGGACCGGGGCGACACCGCCGCTGATCGTGACGTTCCGGAAGAGGCTGGATGCGGCATCCGGAATCGATGCTTCCTGCGGCACGCCAACACGACCAACCGTGCCGCCGGGCCGGGCAATGCCGATCGCCGTGCGCGTGGACTCCCCATGCCCCACGCACTCGAGTACGGCGTGGGCGCCCTGGCCATTGGTGAGCTCGAGAACATGCGCCACCGCTTCCTCGCCGCGTTCACTGACCACGTCAGTGGCGCCGAACTCCCTGGCGAGGGCGATCCTCCCGGGATGCCGCCCGAGGATGATGATCCGCTCGGCCCCAAGGCGCTTCGCGGCGATCACCCCGCACAGGCCAACCGCGCCATCGCCGACCACGGCGGCAGTCTTGCCAGGGGCTACCCGGGCGCTGACCGCCGCATGGTGCCCGGTTCCCATCACGTCGGTGAGCGTCAGCAGCGAGGGCATCAGGGCATCGTCACGGCCAACTGGCAGCACCACGAGGGTGCCATCGGCCTGGGGCACGCGCACGGCCTCCCCTTGTCCGCCATCGACATCACCCCAGCCATAGCGGCCGCCGTGAAGGCAGGAACTGTGCAGTCCTTCCTGGCAGAACACACAGTTGCCATCGGAGTAGAGGAACGGCGCAAGGACAACATCACCCGGCTTGATGGTGCGGACCTCGCGGCCGACAGCCTCGACGATGCCGATGAACTCGTGACCCATGCGGCGACCGGTGTCGCTCTGTTCCATCGACTGGTAGGGCCAGAGGTCACTCCCGCAAATCGCGGCCCGGGTCACTACCACCAGGGCGTCAGTGGGTTCGATGAGATGGGCATCGGGAACCGATTCGATCCGGACATCGCCGGCGCCAAACAGTATGGTCGCGCGCATACGTCAAACTCCCTTTAGCAGCTACAGCATGTCACATGCATTATGGTAGCGAGCAACATTCCGGATCAGGCCTCGGGGATCGGCATTCCGTAGTTCTCGAGGGTGATGTTCTCCGGTTCCGGGCCGCTGCGCACGCCGGTATCGAGGGCGTCGATGGCAGCAACCTGCTCTTCGTTGAGTGCGAAGTCAAGAATGTCGAAGTTCTCCGCGATACGAGCGGACTTGACGGACTTCGGAATTGCGGAGCGACCCTCCTGCAGGTGCCAGCGCAGCATCACCTGGGCGACCGACTTGCCGTGCCGAGACGCGATCTCCAGTAGCGTCGGGTCCTCGAACGTGCTTCTCTCCCCGCCCCCATACGAGGTGATGCCGCCCATTGGCGACCACGCTTGCGTCAAGATGCCGTACTGGGCGTGCAGCGCCTGCAGATTCTTTTGTTGGAAGTACGGGTGAACCTCGATCTGGTTCACGGTCGGCACGATGGACGACTCGCCCAGCAGTCGCTCCAGGTACTCGGGCATGAAGTTACTCACACCGATCGCACGGACCTTGCCGTCTGCAAGGAGCTGCTCGAGAGCCCGATAGGCGCCGAGGGTTTTGTCGAACTGGGTAGAGAGGGGTTGGTGCAGCAACAGGAGGTCGATCTGGTCGACGCCAAGCTTGTCCGCGCTCTTGTTGAACGCGTGCAGGGTCTCCTCGTACCCGTAGTCGCTGATCCAGATCTTGGTCTCGATGAACACTTCGGAGCGATCCAGCCCCGAGCGGCGGATACCCTCGCCGACCTCGCGCTCGTTGAGATAGGCGGCTGCCGTATCGATCTGGCGGTAGCCGGCCCGGAGTGCTTCAGCGACCACCTCCTCCGTCACGTCCGGAGGAGTCTGGAAAACGCCGAACCCGAGGATGGGCATCTGCACGTCGTTGTTCAGGGTAACGAAAGGGGTGGATGGCATCGGGAAATCTCCTTTGAGTAGGGTGTTGATCGCCCGGTGATGATGGATGGTGCGACGGATCTTCAGCGAGCGGTGAGTATGACGGTATTCGATCAGCCAAGGATTTCACGCTTCGAGCAGGCCGACGCGCTGCAGCCACGATTCGACCGCTGCGCCAGCCTCCTGTACCTCCTCGCCGCGCACCGCGAGACCTTCACCGAAGGTCGCACCGCGGAACGCCTCCTGGTACACGCGTTCCGCATTGCCCATTCCGCTTACTGCGTACGTCACGAGTGGAAGAACGGTCTGGCCGGTGAAGTCGAAGCTTTCCGCGAAGGTCGACATGATCATGGGTGGTCGGACGTTCCAGATCGGGCTGCCCAGGAGCACGATGTCATAGTCGTCGATCGAGGGCAGGGGATTCGCGATGGCGGGTCGGGCATCGGCGTCCTGTTCCTGGACGTTGCGCTCGCGCGTCTCATCGTAGCTGTCGGAATAGGGCTCGGCGGCATCGATCTCGTAGACGTCGCAACCGATGAGGTCGCTGATCATGCCCGCCAGCACCTTGGTGTTGCCGACCTCGAGATCGATGCGATCGCCGTAGTAGTAGTTCTCGCCAGCCCGCGAGAAGAAGACCAGCAGGACGTTGCTCCCGGCGGCGCCAGGCGTGGCTGAGCCAGGTTCGGTATCGCTGTCCGTGGGACTCTGGGCAGATGAGGCACGGCCAGATACCAGGACTCCACCCATTGCGCCCGAAACTCCCACGAGGGCATTTCGTACGAACGAGCGTCGTTCGAGCATGGTCGGTACGCGCATCAGGCGATTCCATCCTTTGCGGCGGCGAATGCCTTTCGCGCTATCGGCGCGGCGGACATTGCGCGAGGCCACCCTGTGTAGAAGGCCAGGTGCGTGATCACCTCGGCCAGTTCGGTTTCGGTAAGGCCATTCTCCAGGGCCCGGGCGAAGTGACCCGAAAGCTGCTCGGTGTTGCCGTTGGCGATCAGTGCGGCCACGGTAACCAGGCTGCGATCCCGCTTCGAGAGGCCGGGTCGCTCCCAGATGTCCCCGAACAGCACGTCATCCGTCAGCTCGGCGAGCTTTGGGGCGATGTCACCAACGAGTTGCTGGGCTCGGGATTGTTCCTTGACCATGAGTTTTCTCCTATCAGACAAAACTCCAGTGCTGGAGCAATGTCTGAGGTTGACTTCCGTTGCAATGTGCTTATTCTAGGAACTGGTCGGGCTTGTTCCATAGAACGATTGTCCAGAATCGTTGTATTTTTCTGCATGAATCAACTAGGATCGGATGACCGATGAACGAAGCGCACAAGGATTCAGTGACTTCTCACCAGGCAACGCGCGAGGATGACAGGAACCGGGTCAGTCGTAACGAGTTGGCCGAGCGAATCGCACGCATCGTCCCCGGCGACGGGACCGCCGATCCGCTGCACGGTCTCCTGCTCCGCCGCGCAAGCTCGCCCACGGAGATGGGACACGGCACCTCCTCCCCGTCGTTTTGCGTGATTGCCCAGGGCAGCAAGGAAATCCGGCTCGGCGACCGTCATTACCGGTACGATCCCGCCCACTATCTCGTCGCCTCCAGCGCGCTGCCGATTGCCACCCGGGTTATCGAGGCATCGGCCGCGCGCCCCTACCTGGGCTTCGTGCTCCGGCTCGACCCTGCCCTCGTTGGTTCGGTCATGGTCGAGACTGGCAACCCCACACCACGGAGCGATGCCGCCATCACAGCCATCGACGTGAGCCCACTGGACGTCGACCTGCTGGACGCCGTCGTGCGGCTGGTTCGGCTCCTCGACGCCCCGGCCGACGCACGCGTCCTCGCGCCGCTCATCAAGCGGGAGATCATCTATCGGCTCTTGTCGGGCGTGCAGGGCGACCGGGTCCGACACATCGCGTCCCTGGGCGGCGAGACGAACCGCATCGCCGAGGCCATCGCTCGACTTCGAAGGGACTTCGACCGGCCGCTGCGAATCGAGGAACTTGCCCGGGAGCTCGGGATGAGCGTCTCGGGCTTCCACCACCACTTCAAGGCAGTGACCGCGATGAGCCCGCTGCAGTTCCAGAAGCAGTTTCGGCTCCAGGAGGCGCGTCGTCTCATGCTCGGCGAGGACGTTGACGCCGCAAGCGCCGGTTTCCGCGTGGGGTATGGCGACGCCTCGCATTTCAACCGCGAGTACAAGCGGCTGTTCGGTGCGCCGCCGATGCGCGATGTCGAACGGCTGCGGGGAGTCGCCATGGCAAGTCCCGGCCTTTGAGCCGCTGGAGGGAGAAACCGGGCCACCGTCCTGCAGGATGATCGCCGTGTTCAGGGCTGCCCAGTGCTGCGCAGTGACCGTGGTACGGAATCCCTGCCCGTGCTTTCGTGGCGCAGTGGGGTCATGAGCAGTCCATTTCCCGAAGCACAGGCGGATTTGACCACGTGCCCCACGAGGCGCATGATGGGGTGAACCGTGAAGTGTTGCCATCACCAAGAGCGGATACCATGTCCGGCATTCCTCCACCAGCCGAGGGGCTCACTCCGCCGCCTGTCACGCTGACCTCGTTCATCGGCCGGGACGAGGAGATGGCGGCTGTCATCACCCTCTTGCGCCGGGCAGACATCCGTATGCTCACACTGACCGGACCCGGTGGCAGTGGCAAGACGCGTCTGGCGCTGCGCGTCATGGAGACCGTGCGCGAGACCACTGGCGCTGCGTGGGCCTGGGTCTCCCTCGCCCCGGTCCGCGATCCGGACCTGGTGCTCCCGACCATAGCCCAAGCCTTGAATGTGCCGGATGCCGCCCGCCAGGCGCTGCTGACCCGGGTCGAACGGTTCCTGGCGGATCAGGTCGCATACCTCGTGCTCGACAACGCCGAGCACCTGCGGGACATGGTCGCGTCCATCGTCGCTGATCTCGTCGCCCGCTGTCCGGGACTGACCGTTCTCTGCACGAGCCGGTCCCGGCTCGGGATTTCCGCCGAGCAGGTCTTTCCCCTGAATTCCCTCAAGCTGTCCGATGCTCGCCAGCTCTTTGCCGTGCGGGCTGGGGCACTCGTCCCGGCCTTTGTCCTCACGCCGGAGAGCGTCCCGATCATCGATGAGATTTGCTCCCGGCTGGACCGCCTCCCGCTCGCGATCGAACTTGCTGCCGCTCGGCTCCCGGCCTTCCCGCCGCCCGCGCTCCTGCGCCAACTCGACCACCGGTTGCCGCTCCTCACTGATGGACCGCGCGATGCGCCGGACCGGCAACGGGACATGCGGGCGACAATCGCCTGGAGTTATGACCTGATTCCGGAGAATCAACGAGCGCTTTTGTGTCGCCTCGGGGTGTTCATGGGCGGCTTCACCTTGGAGGCCGCCAAGGCGGTTGGCGGTGCGGGAGATGACATTGTCAGGGTAATCAGTGCGTTGGTCGACGCCAGTCTCGTGAAGTCGCTGGCGGGAGTGGAAAGCGAGCCGCGCTTCACCATGCTGGAGACAATTCGCGAGTATGCGCTGGAGCAACTGATCGCGAACGGCGATGAGACTGTGGCCCGGACCATCCATGCGACGGATTTCCTGGCACTGGCGGAAGAGACCGAGTGGTGCTGGTTCTTGCCACTGCCCGAAGGAGAAATCGTCTTGGCGCGACTGCAGGTTGAGACAGACAACCTGCGCGCCGCTCTGCGCTGTTCGAGATTCAGGAGGACTTCGGGTCGATCATGCAGATGGCGGGGAGCCTGGGTGCGCTCTGGATAGTCAGTGGCGCTCCCGATGAAGGGCAGCGCTGGCTGGAGAAGGCCGTGGCCCACGGCTCCACTGCCTCGGAGGCCGTCCGGGCCAGGGCCCTGACCACCCTCAGCTGGATCAGGGACGGTCGGGGATTGGAAGGAGCGCTCCCCTTGGCCGAGGAGGGGCTTGTCGTGAGCCGCTCCGCTGGCGAGCCACTCCTCACCTGCTTCTGTCTCCTGTTTGCGGGTTTGGTCGCAAATGCCAACGGGCACTACGACCAGGCGGTGGCCCGCTTCGAGGAGGGGATGACCACACTCCCTCCATCGGGCGCGAGCGACCTGAGGTCGCACCACGCGGTAGTGCGGAACATGCGTCTCGCGTTTGCCGCCAGCCTGGGGACGGCCGCCCTAAGGCACGGGTCGATCGCCACCGCCGAGGAGTGGTACCGATTGGCGCTGGCGCAGCAATTGGAGAGCGGATGTGCTTTGGGGCAGAGTCATCTCTACGGATTCGTCGTTCCGCTCGGGCTGGGGGACCTGGCACGCGCCCGAGGCGACCCGTCAGCCGCGCTGGGCTACTACCGGGAAACGCTGAGGCTAGGGTCGCGCCATCACAACGTCCAGGCAATCTGCATGGGGCTGGGAGGCGTCGCCTGCTCCCTGGCTGCCCTCTCGCGCCACGAACCTGCGGCACGGCTGTTTGGCGCATGTGAGGCCCTCTCCGTCGCCACGGGTGTTCTCGTCGAACTGGAGGGCTTCGACCCTCAACGGCTCCCTGGCTGGCCCGAGGCACGGGCACTCGACCATGATCTAGGCGCCACGTACCAGGACATCTGCCGAACGCTGGCCGGCAACCATCCCCTGCCGCCGATCCGCGATTTGGCCTCTATCACTGGGCACTGGGAGGAGGGCCGGCGGCTCTCCCTCGAGCAAGCGGTCGCGGAAGCACTCGCGGTGCAACTCGACGCACTGCCATCGCCCGATTCGTCGCATCCCCTGAGTCCCCGTGAAGTGGAAGTCCTGCGGCTCCTGGCCGAAGGAGCCACGAACCGGCAGATTGCGGAGCGGCTCTCCATCAGCGAGCGCACCGTCGACCATCATGTCCTGCACATTCTCACGAAACTGGGGCTTGAATCACGCACCGCCGCCGCTGTCTGGGCCGTGCGTAACGAGGCGGTCTTGCTTGCCCCTTCCTAATAGGTAGTTGTGCCCATTGTTCGTCCATACATGAAATGCGTGATCTCTCCGATGCTGCGTATCGACCCGTCGCCGATGCTGGATACATCGCTCCCGTGAGCACGGGGCGCAGATTGATTCAGCACCGGAAGGATCGTCACCATGCCATTCAACTCGTGGCGCAACCGTACCTTGGTCTTCCTGTTGGTCCTCACCGTGTTTCTGCCACAGAGTCGGGTCTCGACTGCAACTCAGCAGGTGATCCGCTCCATGCCCGTTCTCTCGATCGCAGCGGCCGTGGGCCCGCCCGCCACCATGGTCAGGGTGGCCGGCGAGGGCTTTACGCCCGGTGGCCGCGTCTATATCGCCGTCTACGACCGCTGGGGCGTCGATGTCTACGAGAACGTCTGGACAACCGCTACCGATGGGACTGAAGGGGTCACCGGCAACCAGAATTCCAACCTTGGCGATGCCCCGGCCGGCGCAGTCGATGAAGTGTTCACCCTCATCCCGATTGCGGTCTACGGACCGAACGAGAGCCAGGACCCGGACCAGGACTTCATGCCGGGCGTGGACCAGCCGATTATCGGCTTCACTTGTGGCCGCGACCTGATGGTCCGCGCCTATGATCAGCAGATAGCAACCTGGAGTAACCTGCTCGATGTGACCCCGCTCTGCTGACCCACGCCTGGCTCGATTACTGACTGCCCCCAATCGTCGCCCCGGCTGGCCTTGAACCGCCTCCGAGGCAACGATTGGGCGTGTCCGGCGGGTACATGTGAGGTGCGTCAAGGACTACCGCTCCGGAGCACGACAGCTGAGGAGGTGGACGGCGTCGGAGATCAAGGTCATGGCGGCATGAGCGACGGTCTTGGGTGGCGGCGAGCACCTTCGCGAAGAGATAGGGCACAGCCGGCACGAGCCGAACCCTAGCGTGGATCGCGAAAAGATTGACCGTTTGGCGCCAGTCTGCTGAGGTTGGCGATGCCTCGCGCGTCCAAGGGGACCTGGGTGGTGGGGCGGGTGCCGCGCAACCATGGCCCCAACCTCAGTTGCCTGGCCGCCCCGACAGCAACGGGATCACGGCCCCGCTGGTGATCGCAGGGGCCATCGACGGGCGCGTCGTCCCGTCCTGGCTGCGCCACGGGCGTCTCTGCCCAATCCGGCCGTGGACGGGCATCCCGCCCAGGTAGACGGCTGGCCCGTCCACCCGTCCGGCGGCGCCTTCGTCCCGGCATAAGTCCACAGAGCCAAATAACGCCTCCAGCACCTCGATCGGCTGGGCGCCCAGGTTGCTGCCGCTGGTCGGGTCGATCGGAGCATCCGCCCAGGTCAGCTCCGGCCACGGACCGCCCACGGGCATGAACGCCTCGCCGGGATCGAGCACCCACCGCGCCGGATTTACCGACACGGGACCCTGGACGTGCCCCAGTTCTTGCACCCCGACCACCGCGATCGAGGCGTCGACGGCCGCTACCTTCCACGTCGAGGGCGAAGGCCGACTCGCGGTCCTCGTGGTTCAATCGCGAGTGATGGGATGCCGGGCGAAGAACTCGGCCACGCCGCGCGCCACCGGCTCCGGATGCTGCATGTGCAGCAGGTGGGCGACCCCCTCGATCGTGCAGTCCTCGACCTGGGGGAACCACGTATGGAGCAGGTCATTGCCCTCGACGAACAGCCGCTCGGTTTCCGTGCCCAGAACCGAAAGCACCGGTTGGGAGATGGTCGCAGCCTGCCCGGGACCAAACTGCCACGCGCTCAGGGCTGGCAGGTAACTGTCGAAGACGTTGGGGGCGTCCTCCATCGCCCGAGCCACACCGCCCGGGACGTGTCTTTCGATCACCGTGCGGCAGGTCTCCCAGTCGAGGCTGCACGCGACGCTCAGGAAGCTCGCCATCGCGTCCTCGGTGTCACCCGTGCCGTACGCCGCAAGCGCAGGCTCGATCGCCTCGCCGAGGACCGCGGCACTCGGCGTGAACAGCTGGAGCGGCTCCAGAAGGGCCAGGCTGTGAACAATGTCGGGACGGTCGATGCGCCAGCTGGAGGGCGATGATCGCGCCCGTTGAGTGACCGGCGACATGCGCGCGACGAATGCCGAGATGCTCGAGCAGCGCCGCGGCGTCGGCCGCATGCTCCGCGAAGCTCACTGGCACCGAGCCGTGCCCGTTGGTGCTCATCTGCCGCTGTCGGTACCTGATCAACTGGAAGCGCTCGACCAGCACCGGTCTCTGAGAAGAACGGCAGGAAGCTGTCTGCGATGGGGCCGGTGCTGATGAGCAGCACCGGCTCCCCCGTACCCTTTGCCTTGTACGCTAAGTCCGCCTGATAAAACCTTCACCGTGTCCATGGTTCCTCCTCTCGGGCATTGTCGCTGCTGGTGCTGCCTGGATTTCGCCATTGCCAGGTCCTGGCTCTGCTCCGGGCCACCTACCCCTTAGGCGTGACTCCGGCGGTTACGGTGGGAACTTCCGCTGTTACAATGGCCGCATTCCGGCATGCATCCGTAGGGGTGAGGGATGAGTGAACCCACCCGAACGACCTCCATTGGAACGGGCGCACGAAGCCGCGGGGCAAGGCGAGTGGCAACAGGCCCTCGACCTGCTGATCGAGGTGGACACGAGTGCGCCCCTGAGTGGGCCAGACCTCGCCCTGCTCGCCGGCGTGGCGTACGCCGCGGGTCGACTGGACCTGACGATTGGCACGTGGGAGCGGGCGCACGCGGAGTGCGTACGCACCGGTGATCATGTGTTGGCGGCAGAGGCGGCCGTTCGGGTCGCGATGCACTTGCTCTTCGACGCCGCCCTGATGGCGCCCGTGCGGGGGTGGATCAAGCGGGCGGAACGGCTGCTGGAGGGGCAGGACGAGACCCCGGTCCACGCCTGGCTGGCGGTGGTGCACAACTACGAGCGGATGCTCTCCGGCGACTTCGAGCGTGCTCGGCAATGGGCCCGGCAGGCCATCGAGATCGGTCAGCGATGCGATCTGGCCGCCGCCGCCATTGGTCGGGTCGCTGAGGCTCGCAGCCTGATCCTGGCCGGTGAGGTATCGCAGGGCCTGGAGCTCCTGAATGAATCTGCCGTGGCGGTGGTTTCCGGCGAGCTCGATCCCCTGTTCACGGGGATCGTCTACTGCGAGCTCGTGTGTTCGCTGCAGGCGCTGGCGCAATACGACATGGCCGAGGAATGGACAGTGGCCATGGAACGGTGGCGCCATGGGCAGCCGGTCGGGAGCGTCCACGGTCGTTGCCGCGTCCATCGCGCCGAGATTCTCCGGCTGCGCGGGTCCTACCTCGAGGCGGAGCAGGAAGCCCTCATGGCATGTGAGGAGCTTCGCCCGTATCTGCGCCGGGAATTCGGCTGGCCATTGACCGAGCTCGGCCGCATCCGGCTGCGCCGGGGAGACATTCAGGGCGCGGAAGAGGCATTCCTCGCGGCGCACGAGGTCGGGTGGGACCCACAGCCCGGCCTGGCCCTGGTGCATCCTGGCCCGGGGTGAGATGGGCGCCGCTGCACGGTCCATCCGAGCTGCGCTGGATCACCCGTTGGGAGTCCCGTCCAAGGAGCTGCCACCGAACACGGATCTACGCCGGGCGCCCTTGCT
Source organism: uncultured Chloroflexia bacterium (assembly GCA_963763125.1). GTDB lineage: Bacteria > Chloroflexota > Chloroflexia > Thermomicrobiales > UBA6265 > JACCYX01. The sequence continues at coordinate 1,258,379 of CAVXMV010000005.1, read as the reverse complement.
CGAGGCGAGGGTCGAAATCGAGATCGCCGCCGGCAACCTTGAAGCCGCGCGCGACGCGGCAGACGAACTCTCCGGTATCGCCGAGGTGTTCCAAAGCCAGGCGCTCGCCGCCAGTGCGGCGCTCGCTCGCGCACGGGTAACGCTGGCCGAAGGCGACACGGTGCGGGCACGGCGTGGCTTCGAAGACGCCGCGCACCTTTGGAACCAGATTGGCGCGCCCTATGAGACGGCGCTCGCTCGCATGGGGCTGGCCCGCGCGTATCGCGACGAGGGAAACGCGGAGCGTGCGGGGCTGGAGTTCGAGGTCGCCCGGCTGGGCTTCGAGCGCATTGGGGCCATGGGGCAGGCGGCCGAGGCAGTCCGCGCCCGCGACGCCGTGGGACGAGGCGATCCGAGCCACCGCGAGGGATTGCCGCGTGACGCGCCTGCGGCGGTCGCTCGCAGCGCCGATGAGCATGTGTTTCGGCGCGAGGGTGATTACTGGTCACTGGTGTTCGAAGGGCACACGATGCGGATGCGGGACCTCAAGGGGTTGAGGTATCTGGCGCGCCTGCTCGCTGACCCAGGGCGCGAGTTCCACGTGCTCGACCTGGTGACCGTCGAGAGAGGCTGGTCCGGAGATGGACGCCGCGGCGCAGAGCCTGGCCTTGCATTCTCGTCTGGTCTGGATGCCGGCGTGGTGCTCGACGCTCAGGCCAAGCAGGCGTACCGTCGGCGGCTCGCCGAGATCGACGATGACATCGACGAGGCGGGGATGCTCGGGGACGCCGAGCGTGCCTCACAGGCTGAGGCTGAACGTGACTTCCTGATTCGCGAGCTGGCCCGGGCAGTCGGACTCGGCGGCCGCGATCGGCGGGTGGGCTCTGCCTCGGAACGCGCGCGGGCCAGCGTCACCCGCGCCCTGCGCAAGGCGATGGCCCGTATCAGCGAGTACGACCCCGCGCTGGGAGAGCATCTGGATCGTGCAATCCGCACCGGTACCTGGTGCGCCTACCTGCCCAATACGCGAGGTCCAGTGTCATGGAAGCTGTGAGATGACCTCCAAGTTCACGTCAGGCGGCCACGCACGAGCCCCGCAATTAGCGGTGACGACAAGGATCTGGCGTAGCCTCTGTGCATGCCAGGACGCGAGTTCCAGCTCGTCCACTTCCTCGATCCTGGTGAGCTCGTTGGTCGTCCAGATCGTCATCTGTTCGTCTCCTTCGTCGTGTGCGTGAGGCCGAATGGTCAGGAGAGGAGTGATAGCACCTTCGCTGGCGACATTGGGCACTCGGTTCGACCGTTGGCGTGTTCACCCTTCCATGATCGGGAGAATCAGACGAGACGGATGCTCTGCGTCGCTGCGTCATGGAAGATGCGAATGATCGCTAGCCGCTACGAATCGAGGAACTTGCCCGGGAGCTCGGGATGAGCGTCTCGGGCTTCCACCACCACTTCAAGGCCGTGACCGCGATGAGCCCGCTGCAGTTCCAGAAGCAGCTTCGGCTGCAGGAGGCGCGTCGTCTCATGCTCGGCGAGGACGTTGACGCCGCAAGCGCCGGTTTCCGCGTGGGGTATGGCGACGCCTCGCATTTCAACCGCGAGTACAAGCGGCTGTTCGGTGCGCCGCCGATGCGCGATGTGGAACGGCTGCGGGGAGTCGCCATGGCAAGTCCCGGCCTTTGAGCCGGTTGGAGGGGAGGAACCGGGAGACCCGGATAACTGTCGTGCGGTTCAGGGATCGGGATATGATGGCGATGCAGCCACATTCGGGGAACCAGTTTCGCCGTTTTCGCGGCGGCCAACTATGATGGTTGCATGAGCCTGACTTCCAACACCAAACCAAACACCCAGCAAACCGAACCGGCCGTGCCGCTCATGCCGGCCACTCGCGCAGCGCGAGCGCGCCCTCGAGCTGCTTCGCGCCATGGTCGGCGATCCCGAAGCCGACTTTCGCGGCGACCAATGGGATGTGATCGATGCTGTCGTCAACCGGCGCGAGAAGGTGCTCCTCGTTCAGCGAACGGGGTGGGGCAAGTCGGCCGTCTACTTCATCGCCGCCAGGCTGCTGCGCGACCAGGGGCGCGGCCCGACCTTGATCGTGTCGCCGCTGGTAGCCCTGATGCGGAACCAGGTGATGGCCGGCAAGCGGATGGGACTCAGGATCGGCGCCCTCCACGCCGGGACCAACGATCGCTTCGAGACCTTCGTCCAGTTGATCGAGGCCGACGCGGTCGATGTCCTGCTCGTTTCGCCCGAACGGTTCGCGAACGCCCTCTTCCTCGATCGGATGTTGCCGCTGGTCCTTGAACGGACCGGCCTGCTGGTGGTCGACGAAGCGCATTGCATCTCCGATTGGGGACACGATTTCCGGCCCGATTACCAGCGGCTCTCCAACCTGATTCGCCAGTTGCCGCCGAACAGCCCGCTGCTGGCAACCACCGCCACCGCCAACAACCGGGTCGTGCGAGGATGTGCAGCGCCAGTTGGGGAACGTCCGGATCTCGCGCGGAGCCCTGATCCGCGAGAATCTCTCCCTGCAAACGATGCAGACGTGGAGCGCAACCGAGCGCTTGGCCTGGCTGGCCCAGACTGTGCCGACGCTGCCGGGCAAGGGCATCATCTATACCCTGACCAAGCACGATGCCGAACGCGTCGCGGATTGGCTGAAATCGCGTGGCATCAACGCCCGCGCCTATCACGCCGATGTCGTGACCGCCGAGTACCCCGATTCGGGCGAGGCGCGGCAGCACCTCGAGGATGAATTCACCAACGGCGAGCTGAACGTGCTGGTTTCGACCACCGCGCTCGGGATGGGCTACGACAACCCTGATATCCGGTTCGTGATCCACTATCAGAGCCCCGGCTCAATCATTGGCTACTACCAGCAGGTGGGGCGCGCCGGTCGTGGCCGCGATGGCGCGGTCGGGGTGCTGATGAACGGTCCCGAGGACGCCGACATTCACGAGAGTTTCCGGACCAACTCGCTGCCGACCGGCGCCGATGTGCTGTCGATCCTGAACGCCCTCGGCGAGGTCGATGGCGCGACTGTGGCCCAGTTGACAGGAAAGGTCAACATCCCGCGGAATCGGCTGGACAAGGCATTGAAGTACCTCTCGGTGCAAAGACCGGCGCCGGTGATTCGCGAGGATCGCCTGTGGCAGCGCACACCCGTACCGTGGCGAACGGATTATGTCCAGCATCGCGATGACCTGATCGCGTTGCGCGAATCCGAGTGGGAAGAAGTCCAGCGCTACCGGCGACAGGCCACCGGCTGCCAGATGCGCTTCCTGCTCCAGGCGCTCGACGACCCCAACGCACCCGAGCGTTGCGGTCGCTGTGAGAACTGCCGTGGGAACCCGGTCTTGCCAGTCGATCTCGATCCCGACTTCCTGCACGAAGCTCAGCGCTTCGTTGGTCGCGTTGCCGCCGATGTGATCACTCCCCGGCAGCAGATCCCCAAGGACTCCCTGCCCATCTATGGTTTCCCTACGCGGATCAAGCCCGAGTTGCGGGCCGAAGCCGGTCGCACGCTCGGTCGTTGGGGAGACGATGCCTGGGGGGACAGAGTCGTGCTGGGCAAGGAAATCGGTCAGTTCGACGACAGCCTGGTTGATGCTGCCTTCGCGTTTGTGCGGGAGCAATGGAAACCATCGCCCTCCCCAACGTGGGTCACATCCATCCCCTCGCGGCGGAATCCGCTGCTGGTGCCCGAGTTCGCCCGCGCGATGGCCAATCGCCTTGGCTTGCCCTACATCGACGTCGTCGCCAAGGTGCGCGACACGGAGGAGCAGAAACTGCAGGAGAACAGCGTCCATCAGTGTCGTAATCTGGATGGAGCGTTCGACCTGATCGCGGAACCGGAATCCGGGCCGGTCCTGCTGATCGACGACGTGGTCGATTCGGGCTGGACGTTCACGATCCTGTCGATGCTCCTGCGACGCGCGGGGAGCGGCCCGGTTCTTCCCTTTGCTTTGGCGACAACCCGACCGAGAGACACGTGATGGTTTCCCCGAGAACACAGGCCACACTCCTGCTGACGGCGCGGATCGCCGTCTCGTCGACCGATGAGTCGCGTCCATTGGATGTGGCGGAATGGAATCGCCTGGCTCGCTGGCTGGCGGCGAAAGACCTTGCTCCCGAAGATTTGGTGCAGGGCGAGATCGACGCCATCCTCGAGGATTGGGACGATCGCCGGATCGAAAAGGATCGGCTGCTTGCCCTGCTCGACCGAGGGCATTCGCTGGCGCTGGTCGTCGAGCGCTGGCTGGGCACCGGAATGTGGATGCTTGGTCGCTCGGATGACGAGTATCCGCGTCGCCTCAGGCAGCACCTGAAGGACTCGGCGCCGCCCCTGATCTTCGGTTACGGGGATGTACGGCATTTTCGAAACAAGGGGGTGGCGATCGTCGGCTCCCGGGATGCCCCGGAACCTGACCTGTCGCTTGCCGAAGAGCTGGGCCGCGCCACGAGCCTTGCGGGGTACAACGTCGTCAGCGGCGGCGCGCGCGGGGTGGATGACCGGGCGGCCAACGGCGCCTTCAGCGCTGACGGCACGGTGATCGCGGTTGTCGCCGATTCGCTGCTCAGGAATGCGAGCAAGAAGCATTATCGGGATCGCCTGATCCAGGGCGACCTGGTCCTGATGACGCCGTACTCTCCCGAATCCGGGTTCAGCGCCGGAAACGCGATGGGGCGCAACCGTCTCATATACTGCCTGGCCGATGCTGCCGTGGCGGTGAGTTCGGCGAATGGAACCGGCGGCACGTTCGGCGGCGCGACGAATAACCTGCGGGGAGGATGGGTGCCGTTGTGGGTGGCGGAGACCGATGACCCCGCCTCGGGAAACCCGGCTCTCGTCGAGCAGGGCGCCGGCTGGTTGCCCTCGCGGGAAAACATCGATATCGACGCCCTGTTCGCGTGGCCGGAGCCAGAGAAACACTCGGAACGGATCGTCCAGAACTCGCTGTTCTAATGGGAGTATCGATGGAGTTGGTTATCCTCTACGGGGCACCCGGTGTCGGGAAGCTCACCGTCGCGGAGGCACTTGCCAGGCGAACCGGTTACAAGGTCTTCCACAATCACCTCTCGCTCGATCTGGTGACCTCGCTGTTTCCGTTTGGAACCGAACAGGCGTTCCGACTCTCCGGCAAGTACAGGCTGGACATGCTCGAAGAGGCGGCGAAGGCCAATATTCCCGGCGTAATCTTCACCTTCGTCTATGCGGCAGGGGAGGATGATGAATTCATGCAGGAGGTCATCGATTCGGTGGAGCGACACGGGGGGCGCGTCACGCTTGTGCTGTTGACGTGCGACGCCAAGGTGTTGTTGCAGCGCGTCACCGAGGAATCGAGGTCGAGATTTGGGAAGCTCCGCGATGTTGTGTCGCGCAGGACATGCTCACCCGGCTGATGCTTGCCGAACCATTCCCCTAATCGGTCGAGCCTGGTGATCGATAACACGCATCTCAGTGCCGACGATGTGGCGGCGGACATCGCATTGGCGATCGATGAGGCCCGTTGAGATCAGTTGGTGTCCGGGCGTGAGCGTGGAACCCCCTGGCAGACGCATTGGATCAGCTATCCGCTATTTCTCAGGTTCTCCCGCACCCGACATGCCACTATCTTGCGGATGAGCGGCAATGGCAGCGGCTGATCTAGCGGGAACTGGATCGTTCCCTTCCCGGACGTGTTGTATTCGGACAGTTCTTCAATGGACGTTTCCATTTCAGAGGTTATGGGATACATCGATATGTGTTTTTTCCACGCTGCGAAGTAGACCAGGTTGCCATGGAAGACGAACGTGGGCATGTGGTACTTGATGGCCTCTTCGGCGTCCGGCGCTTCCTCCCTGATGACCTGCCTGAGTTTTCGCAATGCATGCCTTACCTCTTCCGGGAAGGTATCGATGTATTCATCAATAGAGTTGAATTGAGGTTTGGATGTATCCATCTGGTCGGTATCCGGGGTCCTGAAGGGTTGCCAGGTCGCTTTCAATCGTTTTGATCACTTCTGCGATCGATGCATACCTGCGATTTTCCCATCCCCTGCCGCTTCTGGCTTCTCCAATGTTGCGTATCAACCCAGGGTGAGTTCCTGACGTTTGCGCATCAGGAAGTCGCGCTCGGACGTGTTCTCGACGCGGGCGATCGCCTCGTCGTAGGCCTGGGCTGCGTCGGCGTTTCGGCCCAGGCGTCGCAAGAAGTCGGCCCGGATGGCATGGAACAGGTGGTAGTCATCGAGGTCGAGGCCGTCGACGATCGCCAGTCCTGCGGCCGGTCCCTCGACTTCGGCCAACGCGACCGCCCGGTTGAGGGCCACGACAGGGGTCGGGTTCATTGCCAGGAGCTGGCTATACAACTGCAGGATCTGGCCCCAGTCGGTAGCGGGCGCGGTTGGCGCGTCGCAATGGACGGCGTTGATCGCGGCCTGGATCTGGTAGGGACCGGGCTGGTTGATGCGGAGGCATCGACGGACGATCGCCTGACCTTCACCGATCAGGTCGCGATCCCACAAGCTGCGATCCTGGTCGGCAAGCAGCACGAGATCGCCGTTCGGGTTGGTGCGGGTGGCCCGGCGCGACTCGACGAGGAGCAACAGCGCCAGTAAACCCATCACCTCCGGCTCGTCGGGCATGAGCTCGGCCAGGAGCCGTCCGAGGCGGATCGCCTCCGCGCAGAGGTCCTCGCGGACAAGGCAGTCACCCGAACTCGCCGCGTAGCCCTCGTTGAAGATGAGATAGACGACCGCCAGCACCCCCGGCAGGCGATCCGGGAGATCGGCCTCGTCCGGAATCCGGTAGGGGATCCGGGCATCGCGGATCTTGCCCTTGGCCCGGACAATTCGCTGTGCCACGGTTGGTTCGGGGACCAGGAATGCGCGCGCAATTTCCGTGGTCGAGAGCCCGCCCAGGAGCCTGAGCGTCAGCGCAACCTGGGATGCGGTGGCGAGCGAGGGATGACAGCAGGTGAAGATCAGGCGGAGCCGATCGTCGCGCACGGGACCCTCCTCGGCCGGTTCACCGGGGGCGTGAAGCAACGCGGCCTGGGTGTGCCGATCCGGGCGGGACGCCTCCCGGCGAAGGCGGTTGATCGCCCGATTGCGAGCAGTCGTGATGATCCATCCAGCCGGGCTCGGTGGCGCCCCGGTTGAGGGCCACCGTTGAATCGCGATCGTGAACGCGTCCTGAACCGCATCCTCGGCGAGATCGATGTCACCGAAGGCGCGGACCAGGACGGCAACCGCGCGGCCATACTCTTCGCGGAACACGCGGGCAATCCCTGCGGTGGCGAGGACCGGTGAATCGGGGGCGTCGAAGGTCAATCCATGATCACGCCCTGGAAGGGGCGTACCTCGATCGGGAGGGTGGTAGCCTCCGAAGCCTTGCGGCCCCACTCCAGCGCGGCATCGAGATCGGGCGCCGTGATGACGTAGAACCCGCCGATGTGCTCCCTGGCCTCAGCGAATGGGCCATCCGTGATGAGGGGCTCACCGCTCCGGGTGCGGACGACGGTGGCTGTGCTTGGAGGATGAAGTCCGCCGGTGAAGACCCACGCGCCGGCCGCCCGAAGCTCCGCATTGAAGGTATCGAGATCCTGCATGACCGCCTCCAGGACTTCGGGCGGGGGAGGATCTCCATCGGGTTGGTAGATGCTGAGCAGGTAGTGTGTCATTGTGAATTCCTCCTTGAGATTACCGGTGAGCATACGACGCGGGCGCAGGTTATGCCGGCCGGTAGGTTGCAACCACCACGCCCGATCCGGTCGCCTTCGCGTCGGCGAGCGAGAGGGAAGCGGAGGCGCCGCCGTCGGTGAAGAGACGACGCCCCGTACCCAGCACCAGCGGGTGGATCATCAGCACAAATTCGTCAATCAGGTTGTGCCGCATCAGCGACTGGACCAACTCGCCGCTGCCCATCACCAGCAGGTCGTTGCCTGGTTGCTCCTTGAGCCGTGTCACGGCCTCCGCCGCGTCCCCCTTGAGAAGGGTGGAGTTACGCCACGCAAGCGGTTCCTCCAGGGTGTTTGACGCAACGTATTTCCGGGAGGCGTTAAGAAGCTCCGTGAAGGGATTGGGTTCCGGCTGATTGGGCCAGTAGGCGGCGAAGTCCTCATAGGTCCGCCGTCCGAGCAACAGGGCGCCAGCGTCGAAAATGCCGCCGGTAACCTCGCCAATCGCGTCACCGCGGGGCCGTGCCCAGCCGCCGAGCTCGAAACCGCCGCGGCGATCTTCGTCCGGTCGACCCGGCGCCTGCATCACACCGTCGAGCGTGAGGTGATTGAGGACAGTGATCCTGCCCATGTGAAACTCCTTCTCCTATGTCGAATCGAGGTGGTCCTGCCTTCTATACAAACGGCATTCCACCAAATCGACATTGGAGATGGCCTCGTCGTGAGATATCCAATGCCGGGCTTCGATCGGAACTGGTGATCTGGTCGCACTTTTGTACCCGCTCGGTGACATTCTCCCCGGAAACGCGCTTCACCATGGATCTCGACCGTCGTACGCAGACTACGTGTTCGCAAGGGCGTTCAACGCACGGTAAACCTTGCTGCGGCTCACGGTAATCCGGCGATGAGGCAGCATTGATTGAATGGTTGAGCGGATCACCGCTGACTACGGCCACCGGGTTCGCCATAAATGTGGGGCTGTGCGGGTGGGGTCAGCCGCGACTGATCGGTGCGACGGGGAAGGAGGCGATCGCGCATCTCACCGCTGTGGCCACGGCACGTGATCTGGCGCGAGCCAACGGCGGCGAAGTGAGCTCCCACGTCGGCTGCGATCTGACCCCTGTTCATGGACGCGGTATTTATCGGCCTGAGCGATACCTGAGCGCAGTCGATCCAGCGGGCAAGACATGCTGGCCAATCGAGGAGGGGATCGATTGGGACGTCAACACGGGCGGGGCAGCTTCGCGGCCGTACGCAGATCGGTTCTGGTAGTGGCCTCTTGAGCGCAGCCGAAAGACCATGCCGGCCATTCGAGGAGGCGGCTTACCCGACAACCAGGGTAGGTGGCGTGCTGACGGTGCGTGGGCTCCGCAGATGCTGGTAGGCATCCACGGTGTCGACCACCCAGTATTCGGTCAGCTCGGTGGGAGACGCACTCCCATTCACCAGGTTCAGTTCGAATAGACGACCTTCCGAATCGACGGTGAGCAGTCGCATTGGATCGAAGAGATGTTCGCCAATGACTTCGTACTCGAACGTGACGTCAGCAGGAGTGAAATCCTTCACGGTATCAACCATCCTTGGGCATTCCGTATCCTGTGCGATGAAATGCCACTGAGAGTTGGTAGCCAATGATTGGCGATCCCAATGCGGTGCGCTGTACGTACGCAGATGATGCGCCTGAATGTGCCAAATAGTCAAGGGTCATGGGCGCAATGTACAGGGGAATGCGTTTGGCAGCTGGAGTTGGAACGGGCGGAGCAAGCTCCGCAACCCTACCAAATAGGTTGTCGATGGGTTGGTACCCTGGGCTACGTAACCGGACGCAGGCCTTTTTCACCCTTCGCCAGCAGGGCGTCGACTTCCTTCATGTGCGGCACCGATTGGGCGCCGACTTCGCTCAGGCTGAGCGCGGCGACGGCATTCGCGAACGTCCCGGCCTTCTCTGCGGACACCGTGCGATCGGAGGCCTTCATGAAGAAGGCGGCGGCGAACACATCGCCCGCCCCGGTGAGATCGGCAACCGGTGCCCGGAATCCCGGTAGCTCGAACTTCTGGCCACCGGCGATAATCCGCGCCCCGTCCGCCCCCTGGGTGATCACCCCAAGCCGGCGATCGCCAACGCGCTGCACGACATCACGGGCATATGCGATCTCTTCGATGCTGACGATCGCGCAATCGATCAGGCCGAGGAGTTCGCCTGGCAGCTTGAGCGTGATGTGCTTCACCTTTCCGCCTGTTTGCCGTGGCCAATCACGCATCCAGCCTTGCGGGGTTACCCCGAGGAACTGGCTGGTGAGCCCGGTGCATTGGCGTGGATCGAGCTCGTCGGCGATCGGTCCGAGATGTACGACCTTTGCGTTGCGCCAGTGCGGGGCAGGCCGCGCAGGTCGATTTCGCCAGCCCAGTGCGGCATCGTCTGCACGCGTCGATCCGCCTGGTACTCATTGATGAAGGTGGTTGGTACGTCGGCGTCCTGGACTACGATCTGGATGTTCTCGTCGGAGAGGATGTCGAGGTTCGGGACCTTCATGCCCTGGACTTCGCGACCGTAGACACCGCGAGTGAGCACGGCGACCCGCGCACCGAGCCGGGAAGCGGTCAGCGCCGAATAGAGTGCGGTGCCGCCAAGCACGACGCTGCCGTCTGGCGTGAGGTCGGCACAGACATGACCGATCAGCAGGTAGTCCGGTGTCCTGGAGAGTTGCAGTCCGCTTCGCCTGGTGTTGCGAAAGGGCTCCCGCTTTTGGGCCTTCTTGCCGGTTCCTGATGCGGGCGGAGTGGGGGCATCGGTGGATGCAGGGGACCCCCCGGCGGGTGTGTTTGGTTGTGGATCACGATCACCAGGGGTCATGGGTCCTGCTTTCTCAAGGATTGGCCGACAGGTGATCGGCCACTACCAGCTGATTGTTAATGGTGCCGACGACCATGCGCCCGGCAGGACACAACGCCGTGTCCCACTTTGACATGAATGGGCGGACACAATGTCCGCCCTACAAGTTGCTGTGTGTTGGGCGAAACGGCGTGCTCGCCCGAATTGCCGGAAGTCCTACGTCCGTGGTTCCACGGTGATCCGGCGCTGGTTGCCCTCGCCGGTGCTCTGGGTCGCCACTTCCGGATTCGAGCGCAGGGCGATATGGATGATGCGGCGCTCGTTGGGCGGCATCGGTTCCAGCACGATCGGGCGCTGACTCCGCGCCACCTGCCGGGCCACCCGTTCGGCCAGGCCAACGAGCGATTCCTCGCGTCGGGAGCGATACCCTTCGACATCCACGATCACCCGCGTGTACGTCTCGATCTTGCGGTTTACCAGCATGCTGACCAGGTACTGGATGTGCGAGAGATGATCGCCACGGCGACCAATCAGGTTGCCCAGGTCACGTCCGGAAACATCGATGAAGATCGTTGGTGGTTCTTCTTCGTCCAGCGGCACGGTCGACGGATTATCGACCGCGACCGCCTCGGCCACGACCCCCATCCGATCGAGCAATTCCTTCACGACCTGTTTGGCAACGATCTCATCCTCGGTATCGACATGATCGCTGGCCGGTCGCTGGGGAGGCGCACCCCGATGGGATGGCCGGTCGCCAGGCCCCGATCGGCCCCCCAGCCAGTCGCGGTTGTTGCCGCCTCCGTTGTCGCCCTGGCCGCGTTGTCGCGGCCGTGAACCACGGTCGCGGTCGCGTTGCTGGTAGCCAGACGGCGCCGAACTCGCGGCCTGCTGGGCCTTGGGCACCGGCTGCGAGGCCATGCCCTTGGCGGTGACGCGGACCAGCGCCTCGGCGTCCTCATCCGGACCGGCGTCGGAAAGAATCTCGATGTCAACGTCGGCGGTCGTCAGGCCCAGTTCTTCCAGGGCCAGTCGCGTCGCTTCCTCGACCGAATACGCCTGAATTTCCACACTCGTTCGTTGCTGCATGCTCGGCCGGCCCTCTGCTGTGTCGGATCGCACGTTGCGCTCGTTCAAACGCGTCGCGAGACGGTCAGGATCGCTCCTGGGCGGTTAGGCATTCTCGCATCTGCGTTGCCTGATAATACTTCACCAGGAGCCAATCAGGTCGAAGGAGTATTGCGCCGGGCTTTCTTGGCCGCCTTCGAGTTGGGGTTCGGATCGGTCCCAGGCGTTGCCCCATTGGTCGCCGGTGCTGGTTTCGCCCCAAATTTGGTCGCCGCGTTGACCCGATCCTGATAACTCGTGCCACCCCGGTTCGGTTTGGCTGGCGCCGCCGTGGGCTCGACATCGATCACGTCGTCGCTCGAAACGGCAACCTTGTCGCTCGCCTTGCTGCCGGAAGCGCCGCCCTTGCCGGATTTCTGCTGCTTGAGCGTTTCCTGGCGGGCCTCAGCGTTCTTCTGGGCTTCCTGCATCCGCTTGTTCAGCCAGCCGGAGAAGCCAGTTTGTTGCGGCGCCTCGCCGCTGACGACCATCACATCGCTGATCGGCCGAGGTTCGCGGTATCCAAGCCGGCGATGCTCAGGAAGCTCCGGCAGCCACGGGAACCATGCTCCCAGGCTGCCCCAGCCGGTGATGAACCACTGCTGGACCACGGAGTAGACGCTTTGGGTCGCCCAGTAAAGAACGGGACCGGAGGCGAAGTTCCAGCCGAAGACAACCACCATCAGCGGCATGAAGTTCATCATCTGGTTCATGATCTTCTGCTGCGGGTCGGTGATTTTCTGGTCGGCTGGCCGCATCATCCGCGACTGCACGAACTGGAACAAACCGGCCATTATCGGCAGGATCTTCCACGGATCCGGCTCGCTGAGATCGGGCAGCCACAGGAAGCCATCGGTCCAGTGCCCAATCCCGGAGTTGGAGAGGTGCGAGATTGCCTGGTAGAGCCCGAAGAAGATCGGGATCTGGATAAGCATCGGCAAACAGCCGGACATCGGGTTCACGCCGTGCGTCTGGTACAGCGCGAAGGTTTCCTGGGATACCTTTTGGCGATCGGAGCCGTGCTTCTTCTGCAATTCCTTGATCTTGGGCGCCAGCTCCTGCATCGCCTTGCTGGAGCGGATCGACTTGATCGTAAATGGCAGGAGCAGTGTCTTGATGATGATCGTGAAGGCGATGATCGCCAACCCGCCATTGTTGAAGATATTGGCGAGGCTGTTGAGCGCCCACTCCATGAAATCGACGTACTGATCCCAAATGGGAATGCTGATCGCAGGGACCATGCTGTGTAGGGACTGGGTCAGGAACGTGGAAAGCAACGTGACCGGTCCGAGGAGATCCAGAAGCACGAAAAAAGGCCTCCTCCCGCGAGGGCGGGATGCTGGTGAGCGGGAAGATTAGCGGCTGGTTCCCGGTGGAACACGGATGACCGCAACGAGCGTACAGGCTTCAGCAACGTTCGAACTCCCAAAGCCGCTGGACGTGGTGATTGATGGGTAGCGTGCGGAAGTGCGCGGCCAGTACCTTCTGCTCATGGAACCGGATCCCAGCCACCCTTGCACAGCGGATTGCAGCGAAGTATGCGCCACGTCGCCAACCGGCCACCCTTGATAATACCGTACTTCTCGATCGCCTCGTAGGCATATTCGGAACAGGTCGGCTGAAATCGGCAGGCGGGCGGCAATCCGGGCGAGACCCGCTTTCTGTAAAACCGGATGATGGCAAGGATCGGCCGGCTCACGATGGTTCATCCGCCTCCTCCGGGGTTTCGGTTCGTTCGCGGCAGATACCAGCCGCTGACGATCGGATCCCCGGGTCGCCGGTGGAGGATGTAGCGGGGTCGCGCATCGATCAGCGATGCTTTGCCGAAGATGCGCTCGAGCACGGTTTGGGCCACGATCAGGCTCGGCAATTCCGTGAGGTCGCCACGGACGATGATCGCCACATCGTACCCTCGTTTGAGGTGCGGGTGGAATCCCCGCAAGGCTTCACGGGTGAGACGCTTGAGTCGATTGCGGTCGACGGCCTTGCCGCACTTCTTCCCGGCAATCACGGTGTAGCGGTTTTGGGCCGGTTCCAGCGTTGGGAAGAACTCGCGCCACCAGCGGCCCCTGCGCATAGGCCTTGCCGCGAGCGCGCACGCGGCGCACATCGGCTTCCTCGCGAAGGCGATAGACGCGGGCTACCATCGGGCGTCGATCCGGGTTGGGTTGTGGGTGAGGGTGGTGCTCATGGCAGTGCCGGTATCGAAATTGCGCAGGGCGGCCATGCGGGTCCACCCGCGAGGAGCCGCTTCCTCATAAATCAAAGGGCGAGGTCGCGAGTCAGGTCCGGCTCATGCAGCGCCGGGGTGACAGGCTCCTCGCCCTGGAGTATGGATCGAGGCGAGCAGGTCGCCTCGTGACCCCTACTTGTTCTGTGTGAACTTCTTCTCGTCCGACACCGTCAGCGCGTGTCGGCCCTTGAGGCGACGAGAGGCGAGTACCCGGCGTCCGCCCTTGGTGGACATCCGGGCCATGAAACCGAGGCGGCGCTTCCGGGGGATGCGCTTTGGTTGATAGGTGCGCTTGGTTGACACGCCAAAAACTCCTTGATCCATCTCGGATCTGATAGTATGCCGCGTCGCCCAGGCGACGCGAGAGAGAGGCGCCGGATCAGGGTCTGGCGCGTGAATGCCTGCTCGAGGGTGGGATCAACAATCCGGGCCACCGCGATGTTGGCGTTTCTGGAACCGGGACACCCACTCAAGGGGACCGAAATCAGGATTGCGAGTCACGCACACAAAGCCCGCTGCCCAACTGAGGCCAATTACAGCCACAGCGCAACGGTGCACATGAGACAGGGGAGTATAGCCATTCCTGTGTCCGTGCGTCAATCGGATGCGTTCCGGGGACTTGCCGGGGCCATCGATTGATCGAGCCTGCGCGATCACTTTCATCGCAGGATCAGGGCCCTCACCCCGGTTGGGACATATCTTGGTCTCCGGTGATCGCTTCGATCTGCCGTTGTTCCCATTGCTCGATGGTTCGGGGGTCTCCGGCGACCGGGTTCGCGACGAAATCGTCGAACGGATCGAAGAAGCATGGGATGCGGTGCTCGCCCCAATAGACCTGCGCCGGCCCAATCGGCGTCACATGCACGGAAAGCCGGCGGTAGAGCCGGAGCATGGCAGGCGTGACGACGCCGATCCATCTGTGGTATCCGTGTGCCCGCAATTCCAGCCAACTCCGGCAAATTAGCGCCACCAGTACCTGATGCGCGGGATCGCTGAGCCCGCGATCGACGATCATCCAGTCGAGATTTGCAACCTTCCAGGCAGGAGGATCAGTCAGTTCGAAATAGTCCTCGGTTGGCAAGCGCTCGCCAGCAAAAGGGAAGACGATGCGGGCGGTGGCGACAAGGATGTCGCCGCTCCAGCCCGCAATGTGAACTGCCCGCTCGTCGTGGTGATCTCGTTCGATGCCATTGGGAAGCTCTCCGGGCAGGGCCCCTCCCCGCTCGATCACGATCCTGGCCCGAAGACGACGAGTTGCCTCTACCGCTTCGGGTGTGGTGGCCAGCGTGAAACGCACCGGCGCCGCCTGCGCGACGAATTGCTTGCTGAGCCGGTCGAACCCGGCGAGTACTCGCTCCCGGTCGTCCTGGTCCATGGCGATATGCCTGACTGAGCTATCCGGCGACCACCCCGTTGCCAACGACGAGGATCGTTGCTTCCAGCGTTTCCGGGTTGTGCAGCGCACCCTGGCCGATGAGCAAGAGGCAATAGCGCAGGCCCGGCTCCCCAAACACAAGGGTTTGGTTTGCCAACGTGAATGAGTCTGCGGATTCGACGACGACGGTTCCGAACCCGGTCGTGATCCCTGTTTGGGGGCCCGGGCGTTGATGACGCATCTGGTGAAGGTGAAATGCATTCCGAGTTGTTGAATCACGCCCACGAACTCGAAGGCATTGGCGCCGGGTTCAGCAAGACCAACAGGGCTGGCATCTCCGGCGGTGGGCGTGGTGTCCTGAGCCATGGCCCGAGATTGCGTTCCCAAGCGGAAAGCGATCCGGCGTGGTATGGACGCGCAGGGGGCAACTCCCTGCAAGGGATGCTTTGTGAGATCGCTGCGGAGATCGAAGACCCGACAATCAGGGACCCGGAATTTGCCTCATGCCGAGGCGAGGATTAGCCCGATGCTACACCCGCGACGTGAGGGCGTCAATCATGCAAGTCATGCATATGGTCAATCCGGAAATCCATGCCATCATCGCGGCGAGCGGGTTAGCCAGGGCCAATCCTCGCCCACGTCCGCGTTGACAGCGGGGTCCCGTCTGGAATACTGACCGCACTGAGGCAGACAATCATTATTATCGAAGGCAGGAACCAGTGAATCCATTTGAACGAAACAAGGCGGACGTCAACCGGGTGGGACTGGGCGGCACTGGGTATGCCACCCCGGAATGCACCGCAGCGGATGCCGAAGCCTGTATCCAGGAAGCATGGGAGCGAGGCATCCGCTTTTTCGACACCGCCCCGATGTACGGCGCTGGTCTCTCCGAACACCGGCTTGGCAAGGCGCTGGCCGGGCAACCACGCAACGCTTTCGTAATTTCATCGAAGGTCGGCCGGCTCGTGGACGATCCCAACGCGAACGGCGTGGGCACAACGTTTCATTTCGATTTCACCCGCGATGGCATCAAGCGCTCGATCGAGGCCAGTCTCGCCCGGCTCAATGTCGATCGGATCGACATCCTGCTCATTCACGATCCCGATCAGAACTGGGAGACCGCCATCAACGAAGCGTGGCCGGTGCTGGACGATCTTCGCCGCCAGGGTGCGGTCCGCGCAATCGGGGCCGGGATGACCCAGGCTCCGATGCTGGCCCGCTTCGCCCGCGAAACGAGCATGGACATCTTCCTGCTCGCCGGTCGCTATTCGTTGCTCGATCGCGATGCCCTGGTCGAATTGTTCCCGCTCTGTGTGGACAAGGGAATCGGCGTTCTCGTGGCCCAGGCCCTGCATGGCGGCTTGATCGATGGGGCACCGGACCCGCAGCTCTACTACCAGCCGATCGACGCCGCAACGCGGGAGAAAGTCGACCGGATCGCCGCGATTTGCCATGCCTACGGCATCCCGACTGCGGCGGCCGCGATCCAGTTTCCGCTGGCGCATCCAGCCGTGACCGGGTTGCTGACTGGCCCCGCGAATCTGGGTCAACTCCGCCAGAACCTGGCCTGGCTAGGGACGGGTGTCCCGTCATCAGTCTGGGATGAGTTGAAACGCGAAGGATTGCTGGAAGCAGATACGCCAACCCCAGGCAGCGACGAGATCGGAGAAGCACGATGAAGAACGCGATCATTCTCAGCGGCGCGGATCGCTACGACGGCCGCTGGCACGATCACGCCGCGACCTCGCAGCGGGTGTCGGAAATTCTGCGCGAGGTCGGATTCGATGCCCGGATCAGGGGCAGCCATCCACGCGCGTTCGGCGAACTGGCCGGGGCTGAGCTGGTAATCGTCAATGCCGCCAGCGGGGCTCCCGGGGCCGACGATGCGAGCGACGAAGAATGGGCCACGGCGTACTCCCTATTGCGGGAATACGCCGGTCGTGGGGGACCATTGCTGGCCTTGCATCTTTCCAGCAGCTCGTTCCGCGAAGTCCCGGAATGGACGGAGTGGCTTGGCGGCGCCTGGGTTCAGGGGAAATCGATGCACCCGCCGATCTCGGACGCTAGCGTCGAGGTTCGGACCGATACCCATCCGATCGTCGCCGGATTCGCGGATTTCGAGATCCACGACGAGATGTACAGCTACCTCGAACTTCAGCCGGGGAATGTGACTCTCGCCACCCACCGCTACGAGGAGATCGATCATCCGCTCGCCTGGGCGCGGGAAGTTGGTGCAGGTCGCGTGGTCTACGACGCGCTCGGCCATGGCCTCCGGGCCTACGACTCCCCGGAACGTATTCGCCTGCTCCAGCGCGAGGCGCAGTGGGCCACCGGCGCGGACGACGAGGCGATTGCCGGGATCTGACATTGTGGTGCTGGTAGTGGTTGGTCTTGTGCCAGCCACTGATGGAGGAAGAGCCAATGCCCGACGATCGCATCAACGCCGCGATGGATGGCGTGATTGACAACATGAAGGAACGGACCGGGCGCGACCTCGACGAGTGGGTTGCTGTGGTCCTCGAATCGGGGATCGGCCCACTCGACCAGCGTGCGGTGCGTCGCTGGCTGAGAGACGAGCATGGCGTGCTCCAGAACAGCCAGTGGGCGATCGCCGACGCCGCGGCCCGGGCGGAAGGATGGTCGCAGCCGACAGTTTCCGAGTACGTCGCCATGCAGTACGCGGGCCCGAAGGCGCATTTGCGCCCGATTTACGATGCCCTGGAGCAGATGATCCTCGACATCGGCGACAACGTGAACGCCGAGGCCCGGGCAAACTACATCCCGTTCGTGCATGGCCGGCAGTTCGTGCTGATTTCGCCCTCCACCCGGACCCGCGTCGACCTGGGGCTCCGGTTCCGGCTCGAACCGGAGCACGGGCGCCTGATCCCGGTAAAGAACCTCGGGCAATCGACGCACCGGATCGCGTTGGAATCGCTGGACGATGTTTCTGACGACCTGATCCCGCTGATTCTCCTCGCCTGGGAGCAGAACGGCTGACGAAGCCAACGCAGCGGTCGGGAAATTGCTCATCGCCGAAATGCCCCATTTCGCGAAAAATACGATAGTATCGAAGCACTGCCCGAGCATGTCGGGCAGCAAACACGCTGTCCCCGGCCTGCGTTTGCAGGCCTCTTTCGGGTCGATGGCATGGAACACCAGGAGGTGCCGCATGAATAACATCCTTGATCAGAGCGGTCTCCTGGAGATTTCGCTCCCCAGACATTGCAGCGAAGGAAACCCATGCCTGTCACTCAATCCGATATCCCCGAGGTGTTTTTCAACGATGGCTGGATAACCGCCGTCGACTACATGGTCAGCAGCGGCAAGGAAGGCACCGTCTTCTGTTGCCGCGCCGCACCACACACCGGTCACGAACGCCTGGCGGTGAAAATCCACCGCGGGCGAACCCAACGATCGTTCAAGAACGACGCCATCTACCTCAGCGGCCGTGTGGCGGGGGTGTCCCTCACCGGCTCGGCCGGGATGAAAGCGAGCGGGAAGGTCGACCGTCGCCTGGCGCGGGCGGTGGCGAAGCGGTCGCGCACCGGAATTGCCGCGATCGAGCAATCCTGGATCACCTATGAGTACAGCACGATGCAGGTGCTGCACCGGGCCGGGGCAAGTGTGCCGCAACCGGTGGCGATGTCCGGGCACGCGATGCTGATGGAATTCCTGGGCGACGCCGAAGGCCCGGCCCCGAAGCTCAAGCACGTCACCCTGTCACGCGACGAGGCACGGGCGGTGTACGAGGGTCTCATGGACGAGATCGCGCTCTGGCTCGCCAGCGACCGGATCCACGGCGACCTTTCGCCGTTCAACGTGCTTTATTGGGAAGGGAAGGCGACGGTGATCGATTTCCCGCAGGCGGTGAATCCGTGGGATAACCCGGACAGCCTCTTCCTGCTGGAGCGGGACATCCGAAACGTGTCTACCTACTTCGACCCGTACGGGATCGCCGCCGATCCGGGCCGGGTGGCGCGGGCGCTGTGGGAACGGTTCATGCGCGGCACGCTGTAGGAAGGCCGCAGAAGCGGGTCGATGCCCATGGTTTCGTACGGCGGACCCGGCGGGAATGGTACCCGGATTGTGTAGGGGCTGTACCCCGGTCGCATTCCGGATCTGGCTCACCAACATGCAGGGTGTCAGCCCGATGCGCAGTAGAGCCAGGGCGGACAACAGAATCGACCAGATCGGGGTATGCCGTGGTGCCTGTGACGGGTCGATTCAGGTCCGCCCGTACGGAAATCGGCTTCGTGTCGTACAGGCGGACCCGCCCCGCTGGACGGTCGCATATCGCATCTGGCAAGCCGGGATATAGGGTTGTCCGTCCCAACACGATTCGGTTTCCGGAACATTGGCTCCTGTGTGAATCAGGCCGGAACAACCAGGCTTTCGAGGTCGCGCGGGTAGTAGGTGATCCACTCGAATCCGTCGTCGGTGACCACCACCGTGTCCGAGTGCCGGAAACCCGCGAAATCCGGGATGTACAGGCCCGGCTCAACCGTGAACACCATGCCGGCTTCCATGATCCGGTGATCGCCTTCGTCCAGGAACGGCGCCTCGTGGATCAACTGCGATTTCGCGTGGCCACTGTGATGGCGGCGGTAGCGCATCAGGTCGTTCGCTTCGTAGTAGGCGATCGTCGCCAGATCGACCTCCGAGCAGGGAACACCCGCTTTCAGCGTGTTCAGGGCAATCGTCTGCGCCTCCAGCATGTGCGCGAAATACGTTTCCTGCTCTGGACTCGGTTCGCCGAGGATCATGGTTCGCTCGAGTTCGCTCCCATAGCCCCACACCGATGATCCGGCATAGGTCACGAGCACGTCGCCCGGCTTGAGTTTGGCATTGTTGCTCAGGGCGTGCGGGAACGACGATGCCTTGCCCACTGCTCCCCCGAAGGTGGCGAAGGCGGCCGCGCCTTCCATCGTGCGGGGACGGAACCCCGGGCCGAGGGTTCGGAGCATCGCGCTGCTGGCGTCGCTGGTGGCGCGCTGCGAGATTTCGGCTTCGGTCGCGCCGACCGTGGTGTATTCCTGCAGCAGGGCGTGCGCCAGGTTGCCCCATTTCGCGCTTTCGTTGATCAGGGCAAGCTCGGCCGGCGAGTTGATCATCTGCATGTACTCGATCTCATCGACCGCGCTGACGATCGTGGCATCTGGCAGGAGATCGCTCAGCTTCGGGCCGCGATAGCCATAGATCTGGCCGTAGCCATCGCCATCCACGCCAATCGTCGCGTTGGCGAGCCCCAGCTCCTCAAGTTTGTCTTTCAGGTACTCCAGGGGCGGTCGCAATCCCGGGTATTCCGGGTAGACGATCAGGTCATCGACCAGGCCCACGGCGCCGGCGTGCTCCAGTTCGAGATTGGGAATGAAGAGGAACGACTGGGTCGCGGTCAGGAGATGCCCGATCGGCCGTTCGGTGGGGATGAAGGTGAACCGGCTGAAGTAGTTGACGTTGTTGGGCGAGAACGTGATCAGGGCAGTTGCCCCACGGGATTCCAGGGTTTCGAGAATTCGGGACCGTCGCGCGAAATACTCTGCATCATCAAGTCTGAGTTGCGGCAAGAAAATGGTCCTTCCTGATGTATCGAACAACCGACCGTGCCATCATCGTCAGGAAAGGGTCGAGGCGCAACTACGAGCCGGATAGAGATTGCGTGGAGCGCAGGACCTGATGTCATACTGCTGTCTTCCGCTGCCGTCGGGAGCTAGCGACAATTGCCACGGGAGGACACCAGCTGCTCCTTCCCCTCCTACGAGAGCGTCTTCTTCCAGGCACCTTCGTAGCCAATGGCGCGGAAGCCAACGGCTTCGTTGACGTTCAGCATGTGGCGGTTTTCCTCGGCGTTGTCGGTCACGATGAATGGTGATTCCGGGCTAAGGGCGGCGAGTTGCTGGATATTGGCGATCTTCACGAGCATGCCAAGCCGATGGCCACGGTGCTCCTTCAGGACAAGGGTCGGTCCCTGCTGCACGGGACGGCTTCGGTCCCCCGGCACCGAGACCCCGTTGAAGGCGACGAGGCGTCCGGTCGGGATGTGCTCAACCGCCGCCACAACATGCTGGCGATCGGCCTGGGCGGCACGCGCCTCCTGGGCGCGAACGCGCTCGGCATCCCACGCCTCTTCGTCAATGTCGAGCCCGGCGGATGGGGCATCGGTGGCCATCCGCGCACTCAGCACGGCGATGTCGTCCAGCCACCGCTCCGGGGTGCGCCCGGTCCAAACATGGGAGCGGTAATCCGGCCCGGCCTTCGCTTCGGCTTCCCGCCGGTGGGCGGCAAGAACATCCGGCGCAACCGGCAGGTCGAGCTTGCTGTAGCGATAGACCTGCTCCAGCGTGTAGCCATGCCGAAGCAGGAAGCGCGTAGTCGACTCTTCCCGTGGGATCGACCCGAACCCGGTGGGCGACTCCAGGCGCGGTCCCTCCACCGGCAGGTGCATGGCGCCTCCCTGCACAATCGGCCGACCGGCGTCGCGGGCGAGCGCCTCGGCGAATTCGAGCATGGTGGCCCCAATGCCCTGACCCCGCCACGAGGGGTGGACGGCAACGTCGAGCCAGGTGATCTGGGTGGTGGGCTCGACCGACCAGTGGGAAAGGGTGTAGGCCACGATCTCACCGTCATGACGGGCCACGAACCACTGCTTGCGCTCGTACTTTTGGTCCCGCATGGACACCAACGTTTCCGCCGGTGCATTGTTGCCGGCCGCTGGGCCGAGCCCTTCCGCGGCCATCAGGTTGCGCAGATCGTTGGCAATCAGGAAGTCGGCGGCGTCCGGGCTGTCCAGGGTTTCGGGGATTGTTAGTTCCTCGATGGTGATGGATGGATTCATGGGATCACCTTTGGGCGGCATCGATGGCCGGCACATCCAGCGGGGCAGACCGGCCACTACGAGACGTGTTCAGACTGTCGTTTTCTTCCATGCTCCGTCGTAACCGACGGCCCGGAAACCGACCGCCTCGTTGACGTTCAGCATGTGGCGGTTTTCCTCGGCGTTGAACGTAAAGATCAGGGGCGACTCGGGACTGAATTTGGCGAGTTCCTGCAGGTTGGCGATCTTGAGCAGCATCCCGAGGCGATGGCCGCGATGCTCGGCGAGAACGAGCGTGTCTTCCTGTCCCACCGGCCTCGTGCGGTCCTTCGCGACTGAGAGCTCGTTGATGCCGACGAGTTGGCCGGTGGGCACGTGGAGGATGGTAGCGGTGAGCATGTCGCGGCCCCCGGCGATCTCGGCCTCGTCGTGGCTGATCACGCGAGCCTCGTCCCACGGTTCCTCGTCGATTTCCAGCCCGGCAGCGGGCTCATCGGTGCTCATCCGGGTTGCCAGCCAGGCCACATCGGTGAGCCACTGGGCGGGTGTGCGCCCCCTCCACGACAGCACACGGTAGTCGGGACCGGCCTTAGCTTCGGCCTCGGCGCGGTGCGCGGCCAACTTTTCCGGGGCGATCGGCAGATCGAGAAAGCTGATCCGGGCGATTTGCTCGAGGTTGTAGCCACGCTTGCGCAGGAATCGCACACCAGGATCGGTGGCTGGCACATCGCCGAACCCGGTGGGAGGATGCACGCGTTCCCCCCCTTCCGCGCTGGTGTGAATGGCATCGGATTGCAGCACTGTCCGGCCGCTTTCGAGCGCGAGCGTCTCCAGCTGGTCGAACAGCGCCGTTCCAATACCCTGGTTCCGAAATCCCTCGGCGACCTCGGCGAACACCCACGACACGTTGGTCTCTTCGGCAATCGACCACTGGAGCACGCCACGCCCGGCGATCCGGCCATCAACACGCACCACGAACAGGCGTCGCGGCTCGTACTCCTGCTTCTGGTAGACGGGGAGGAGTTCCTGGGCTGTAACTTCCAGTGCGGTGCTGCCGAGCGTTGCGGCTTCGACGGCGTTGCGGAGGTCGACCATTTCGGCGAAATCGGGCCACAGGGCATCGTCGATTGCGGCAGGTATCGGGAGTTCCTCGATCGTGAAAGGTGCGGTCAAGATCATGTCCTTCGGTTCAGGCGTGCAAAACGGTCGTGTTGCCGTCCATTTTACCTGTGCTGTGACACTGGAAAACGGCAGGTGGTTTTTTCGTCCGCAGAAATTCATAAATTCCAAAACCCCCGGAACGACGTGGTTTATTTACTGCGGATTTCCTGTATTCCTGCGGGATCAGGAATGTCTCGCCGTCGACTTTGTAGCCGATGGGCGCACTCCTGCCTTACGAACGCGTCGAGCAAGGCTGAACGCGCCATGGTTGCCAACTAACGTGCGATAGCCGCCTGGCCCCCGGTTGGGGCGCTCAGGGGGCGGAGGTTGACGGATGTTCGCATCGCGCTCACTGTTTCCGAAATTGCAGAAGCGTGCCTTTGAGGTGACTTTCGGACGTGCCGGTAGTCCCCAGACATGCTCGTGGAGTCGATATGACCGAGCATCGAGTGGAGTTCACGGCATCTGAGAACCCATGGGCGCCGACCGCGGCGGTGGCAGAGATCAACGATCGTATTGGTAGTGGCCTGGTGCTCATCGGTTTGGCCGACCAGGCCGGTGGCACCAGCAGCGCGGCGTACGTACGATGGCCAGATGGTCGCGAATGCGCTCTTACCCGCACCGATATATCGCTTGACTGGATGCGCCGCACTGCCGAAGTGCTGTCCATGGCCCGGGCCGAGGGATTTCCCGTGCCTCGCCATGACTTGGTCATTGAACTATCTGATGGTCGCCTGGCCGTGGTACAGGAACGGCTGCCTGGACGGCCGCCGAGCCGGGTCGACGCGAGCATGTTAGAGGCGATAGTTTTGGCCAACGAGCAGTTTGCCGGGTTCTTTGCAGACCGTAAGGATGCCTTGGGCCTGCCGTTTTTCCTGCAGCCGGATGGGTTCGACGACCAAACGCGGCGTCAAACGCTCGAGGAGTACAGCGACCGCAGCCGGCTCCTGCTACAGAGGATCAGGGAGATTGAACGCATCGATCGTCCTGAAATGATTGCGCACGACCTTGTGCACCCCGACTACGGTCTCGGAAATGTGCTGTTTGACGAGTCGGGAAAAGTCACGGGTATCGTCGACTGGAATGGAGGCGCCACGTGCGGTGACTGCCGATTCGCCTTGCTGAAGCTTGGTATCAACATCGCAGCGGAAGGTGAGCAATACGGAGTTCAACCGGATGCATGTAACCGTCTTGACGAGATAGTGAACACGACGATCGATCCCATGCTGCTCCGCCTGTATTGGGCCCAGTGGACGCTCCGCAAAGTTTCCCACGCCATTCAGAATGGATTCCCATCCAGGCGTGTAGACAAGGAGCTGAGGCTCGGGGAGGATCGCCTGTCCTGACAATTTCTCACTCAACGGTTCCCGGCCATGTGAAGTCCTCCCGCCGCAGGAGGGCCAGCAGCGGCAACAGGTGTATGCACCCCGAGCAATCCACCCAGGAATTTCCGGCGGGGTACGCCGGCTACCAGACCGCGTGTGAGATCGTCGCCCCGTTCGCCTTCCATACCCTTGCTCTTCACCATTCAGCACGCGCGCCAGATAGCTCGACCGGAACCAATCGACCGGCACGGCAGTCTGACCGGACACGCAATTCACGTGTCCGGTCAGGATATGGCGTTGTCCGGCGCCGGTGTGCTTTCGCGAAGTGGATGACGTTGGGTCCGGAACCACGCGAACAACACCATCAGGGGCAGGATATACAGGCAACCTGAGAGGATAACGACCAACCTGGTGCTGGTGGCTTCACCGAGGCCGCCCGCGGCCAGGCTGACCAGGATCGTGATGATTCCGTTGAGCGTGCCCACGAGGGCGAACACGCGCCCTCGCATGGCAGGAGCGGAGCCCTTCTGGAGCATCGTGAACAGCCCGGTCTGGATCGCGGCGGCGGCCGGCCCGATCGGGATCAGGATGAGCACCGAGCCAAGGAGATTGTTGGACAGCCCAAAGGCAAGGACGCTGGCGCCGTGGACCAGCAATCCCCACACCAGCAGTTGCGACTCGTTGACGCGGCGGCTAAGCATCACCACCAGCAGGCTTCCCAGCAGCCCGGTCACACCGCGTACCGACATCAGGGTGCCGAAGAGGTCGGGGCTCACGCCAACCGAATCGATCATGAAGGCCGGGAGGACCGCCGAGAGCGGGACATCGGCCATCATGAACAACCCGAAGACCGAGACGGCGACCAGCAACGGACGGTGACTCCGGACAGCCTGAATCCCTTCGATCAGTTGCCGCCACATGGATCGCAGCATGGGCCCGATTCCCGGGGCCATTGATGTTGCCCCTCGCTCCGCATCCGGTTCGAGGTAGCGCAAACCCGTCAGTACGGCCCACCCTGCGAGATACAGCACGGCGCAAACACCCAGCGTGGCCGTGAACCCGTAGGCGACGAAGATCCCGGCTCCAATCGCGGGCCCGGCGATCCGGGCGAGGCTGTCGTTCAGCGAGTTCCGCGCGTTGGCGGCTGCGAGGTCGTTGTGGTCGACGAGCGTTGGCAGTAACGCGTTTTCGGCGGGCGAAAAGAAGGTTCGCACGATCGCCTCGATGAAGATGATCGCGAAGAGCGCAGAAACGCCCAGGTGAGATCCGAATGGCATTGCCAGGATCAGGAGCACAGCGAGGATCAGGGCACAACCGGTCATGATCCGCTTGCGGTTCCAGCGGTCGACGAGGACACCGGCGATCGGTCCGAGGACGATACCGGGAATCGAGGCGAACACGGGGATTAGTCCGGTTGCGAATGGCGAACCCGTGAGTTCGAAGACGTAGATCAGCATCGTGGCGTGCAGCGCCCACGTTGCCAGGAGAAAGAAGAATCCCGCGAACCAGAACCTGGCAAACGCGCGATTCAACAGAAGCTGGTTCATTAAGAGCTCCAGTTGCCGATTGAGTTATTGATGTCGTCGCAGGTGTGGATGCACGCCGTTGGACGCCTGGGATCAGGCGGGTGCATTTGGGGTAGCAGGACTGGGGATCGGCCGTGAGCGGATCGAGAGCGGTTGGTTGGCCGAATCCGTTTGCGGTTCAGGAACTGCGTGTGGGCTCGACAAAAGTCATCACCACCTTGCCGGTTGGCTTGGCGATGGTCCGTGCTCGTGATCTCGTTTGGTCAGGTTGGCCGCCTGGAGAGGAAGGGTTTGTTGCCCTATCCCTGTTGCTGTGCTACCCCGGCGGCCAGCCGGTCGGCAGTGAACGTGTCATCGCAGCCGATGTGCGAGTTCCTGCGCGGAGTATTCCATGTGTGCATGGTGATGTGGTCCATATCTGCGTTTCACCGCGAAAGATGCTGGCTTCAGTATAGACGCCCGGCGATCAGGACGCCCGGGCGATGACGGTGATCCAGGCCGAGTTGTCGCCAAACAACGTTCCCCGTTGCGCCGTGACCTCGACATCAGTGAACTCGCCGGCGAGGAGCCTGCGGGCATACGCTTCGCTGAAGAAGTGGCGAACCTGGCCGTTGGGATAGACGAACATGTCGGTTTCGATCGGCTTGCCCTTGCCGTAGAGCGGATCGTGGGGTGACTTGCAGGCGAACATCAAGAAGCCGCCCGGCTTCAGGACCCGCCGGATCTCGGCAAAGATGCTGACAGTTATGTCATGCAGGAAATAGTGCAGCGTGAGGTGGGCATACACGGCATCGAAGGCGCCATCCGCGAATGGGTATGGGTCGTCGTTGCGCATGACCTGGAAGCGGAGGTTCGGGAGGTCCCTCAGGCGCGCCTGGTTCCGAGCAATGGTTGCCTCGACGAAGTCGGTAGCGACGACGGTGTGTCCAGCCCGCGCAAAGCTCTCGGCATCGCTGCCGGTGCCGCAGCCCAGCTCGAGGATGTGGGAGGGCACCGGCAACCGGGCGAGGCATTCGCGGGCAAATCCGCTGCCGTGCTCGTGGGTGCCCAGTCCCTCGCCGTAGATGCGTGACCAGAGATTACGTTGATCCGGCAGATCGGGGGTGGTCATGGCGTGCTCCTCTGGCTGCCTGGCAACAGCCTTGCCGCTTCAAGCAGGTCGTCGGCCGAGGGGATGTCGCTCATCAGCTCGGGTCTGGTAACAGAACGAATTATGCCATCGCGGTCGATCAGGAACTGTCCCTGAAGCTGAAGCGGATTTCCGCTCGATCGCTTCGGCAGGTATCCCCTTCCGGCAGCCCTGATTCCCCCGACGAGCACCCGTGGATTGAACATCGAGCCGGCAGTTGCTTCGCCGATTCCGTAGGCCTGGTAGGCGAGGCGCGCGGGATCGGTGATAGACCGGGCTGGTCAGGTCGAGCTCGCTCCGGAATGCCTGGGCTTCCTCCGCCGTGCCGCACCCGATGTAGGCCACGGAGATACCGGCGTTGGCGAATTCGGTTTTTCCAGCGACTCGATCGCCCGGGCGTGTTCCTTGCAGAATGGGCAACCGAAGTGGCGCAGGAAAACGAGGGCAAGTCCCCGCTCTGCGCCTGACCACAGGTTGGAGAGGGCGACGGATCGGCCATCGAGCGTCTGGATGGTGATGTCCGGGGCAAGATAGCCGACTACCGGTATGGAACTGGCTTGCTCGGAAGCGATTGCTGACGTCATGCAGATATCTCTCTTTGGGGAGGTATTGCGCCTTTACTTCCATGATTTTAGAGCGTGTTGCGGATAGGACGTCCCTTAGGTCTTGGTAGGGTTGCGGAGCTTGCTCCGCCCGATCCCGCAGGTAGTCAACCTTCGACTGTAACCCCTATCGCGTCGAATTGAGTTCGTCACGTCGATTTGCACCAAGGTTGCACCTCGCCCCTGAACACGGGCGGAGCAAGCTCCGCAACCCTACCCATTAGTTTTTGAGAGCAAGGAGCCAAACAACGCGCGGCGTGCAGGAGTTTGTCCGGATGGTACTATCAACCGCGTATGCGCCGCGATTCTTGCGCTGTCGGGATGCACGATGACGAATACACGTTATGTCGCGCTGGTGCGCGCCGGGGAGAGTTGAACAGCATGGTGCTGTCCGATCGAGACATCATCGGGGCCCTGGAATCGGGCGAGATCAGGATCGATCCCTACCCTGATCTGGAAAAGCAACTGGGATCGGTGTCGGTCGATTTTCGCCTTGGAACCACCTTCATGGTGTTCGAGCACAGTCGATTCAGCTTTATCGATCCGCGAAACACCCAGTCGATCGCCGATGCGATGCGAACGATCGAGGTGCCGCCGGACGAGCCGTTCATCATGCAACCGGGTGATTTTGCCCTGGCCTCGACGATGGAGAGCCTGGAACTGGCGAACGACCTGCTCGGGAGGCTTGAGGGACGGTCCAGCATCGCCCGGCTCGGGATCACCGTTCACTCCACCGCCGCCGTGTTCGAGCCGGGGTGGATCGGCACGGCGACCATGGAATTGAGCAACCTGGGCCGGATGGCGGTGGCGCTCTATCCGGGAATGCGGATTTGCGCGTTCTCGTTCGAGCGAGTCTCGTCGCCGGTGATGACGCCGTACCGCGACAAGCGGAACAACAAGTACGCCGGTCAGGTCACGCCACGCGCAAGCCAGCTCAGCGAAGAAAACCGTCTGGCCAGCGAGATCGCGGACGATGCCTGAACCGGTCCGATGTTTCACGTGAAACATCGCGAGTGGCCGAACCCGGCATGGACACCAGCAGAGGCTACGGACAATAATCGTATTGACGGATGCCCGAGCATCACCGGCGGAGCACGATCCAGTTCGAGACCGTTCCCCGTGACCATCACCATCAGGAGGAGAACCCGCTGTGTCAGTCGATTCCTTGAGCACCATTCGTGATCGCATGCTCCCCATGCTTGAGGTGGCCGCCGATCAATACCGGACCCGCGTGCCCCGAGGGTATCCCCATGTGATCAACACCCCGGATCAGGGGGTGATTGGTCTGGAGATCGACCCCAGCCATGCCTTGTTCGTGACCAGCGATGGCGAAGGGCTGTTTGCTGAGATCTACCGGCGCAGTCCACGGACCGACAGCCGGGCGGGCGCCGGGCGGCAGAAACCAGCCGGTGTGCCGTTCAACGATCGACGGGTCCTGAGTGCCGATATCACCGACCAGGATCTGCGCAACCTGATTGCTGACCTGATGTCCTACTTCAACTCGCAACCGAACCTGATTCACATCACCGACGATTGAATCACCACAGCATGGAAAAGGGCCAGATCGCGAATTTCGCGATCTGGCCCTTTTCCATGTCCGCCGATTCCCCGAATCAAATGCGGACGTGTTCTGACTTCTCCCTGAGGGAAACTGATTGCAGGCGGAATGGCTCCTCCTGCTTGATCGGCTTGCGTATTCCCGGAGATGCCAGATGTCCCATACTGCTTCTTCACACACTACCAATGCACGAGTGATCCCGGACCATCTTGGCACCGTCGAGCCGGATTCCCGGGTGTACCTTAAGCTGGTGCGGGCTGGAACTGACCTCGTCCTTCCAGATGCCTACCTGAAGTGGTACGAGATCGGTCTCGAAGGCGTCGATCTCAGCGAGCTGGCCCAGGAGAGCCGCGCTTTGCTTGAGGCGGAATCGGCCGCTGGCCGTCTACGGCTCGAGAATCAACTGGGGTTCCTGGAAGTTCATCATTGTAACTACGTCGCGTTCCTGATCGTTTGCACGTGGAACAACAACAATGAGCTGTGGCAGACGGTATTCATCAAGGATCTGGACGCTGGCACTCCCTGGGAGCGGCTGAACAGGGAGAATGCCGGTCATCGCCCCGTCATGTGTATTTGGGAACTGGGGCCAGCGTGGCACGAGCGCAACGCGTGGGTGCGGTACCTGGAGTCCGATAGGGATGCGGCAGCCAAGCTGGCCTGGGCAAACGATCGCTTCGAGGGACTTTGCTGAGCGCCATTCGCCTCGAATGTTTCACGTGAAACATTCGAGCTCAAGTCAGGTCATTTGTATGCACAGGGTTTCCGGGCTCGTGCCGAGGGGCCGCCCCATCCTGCGTTTCCAGCAGGGACGAATGGTGGCCACTAACAGGCCGAGTCCATGTAGGGGTGCTGACCTGACTTGCCGAATGTATCCGCCGGAAAGCACCACATATCGATATGAACGAAACCGTGAAGGACCGCGTCCATCGGGGCGACCTTGTGCGCGCCCGTGACGGTTCCGGTCGCTCGGGCAGGGTCAACACGGAGGTTGACCCCTACGATACGAATCAATGGGTACCTGCGGGTTATACGAACATCGGGTGGGTACTGGGGATATACGGGTTGACGTGTGTACATGCGAAACCCGGGCTGGATTGCGAACCTCGCTCGCCCGAATACAACCACCCATGCGTCCATCACCCAGCATACGAGAATACGGGCGGTCTCGATTCGAGACCGCCCGTATTCTCGTATGCTCTCTTGCCGAGTGCCTAGCCTTCGACGAGCCAGGCATCGATGGCGCGGGTGTAATCGACGATGCCGCCGTCGCCAAAGAAGATCTCGACTTCGCGGGAAGCGCTTTCAACACTGTCCGAGGCATGGACAAGGTTGAAGGCAATGGTGAGGCCGAAATCGGCCCGGATGGTGCCAGGAGCAGCATCGACAGGCT
Organism: uncultured Chloroflexia bacterium; assembly: GCA_963763125.1. GTDB lineage: Bacteria > Chloroflexota > Chloroflexia > Thermomicrobiales > UBA6265 > JACCYX01. The sequence continues at coordinate 1,227,684 of CAVXMV010000005.1, read as the reverse complement.
TGGTGGCGCCATTCGTATCGCGAAGGATTTTGATTGCTTCAGGTCCCTCAACCACCAGCAGCACCGAAGGGCCTGAAGTGATGAAATCGACAAGGCCATCGAAGAACGGCTTGCCCTTGTGCTCGCCATAGTGCTTCTCGGCGGTTTCCCGCGAGACGACCTCGAGCTTGAGTGCGGCGATTTTGAGACCGCGCTTTTCGTATCGCGCGAGGATTTCGCCGATCAAGCCGCGCTGGACTGCGTCCGGCTTGATGATAACCAATGAGCGTTCGTTCTGCGCCACGAATGTGATTCTCCTTATGATTCCCGTCGAATCGCCCCGCCAGGCTGTCACTCAGCCCCGTAGCACGCGACGGCATACAAGCATACCGATTTCGGCGATCTGCTGTCAGCTTTGAACCAGGTACTGTTTCACGTGAAACATCGCTCAGGAACTGCTGCCGCCGTCGCTCACTCCGCCGCCGGAGTCCCCGCCACCGCTGCTTGAGTCACTCGATGACGTATCGGAGGAAGGTGTTGCGTCCGGCGCGGGGTTGCCATACGAATCGCCAGAATCCGTTGATCCCGGGACTCCGCGTTCAAGCCCGCTTGAGGAGTCGGTGGTCGCAAGCGTCGACGCAGCCACCACACCAGTTCCAGCGGCTGGCGCCGGCATCCCTGGTCGCTCGCCGCTTTACTGGCTCAGCGGGGGAAACCTCGCCTTCGCGATTCTTTCGATTGCGTTGCCGTGCCTGCTCCAGCGTCCATAGGGTGACGACCACAGCTACCACTAACGGCACCACGATCACGACCACAATGAGAAGAAACCATTCAAATCCAGACATCTCATCACTTTCACGCATGCTCCACCCGGCCCGTGACATCGCCGGGCGGACACAAGGTCCGCAACCCTACGCAAAACATGGGCGATTGGGTCTGTTCAGGGTAACAAAAACGGGGATGGCAATGCGCCATCCCCGTTCACAATCACCGATTACGTACTAGCTACGAAACCGCCAGCAGCATCGGGTTTTCGAGATAGCCCTTCACCGACTGCAGGAAGGTCGCGACCTGCGCGCCATCGAGCGCCCGGTGATCGGCCGAGAGCGTGATCTTCATCACCTGGCCAACCTCGACCTTGCCATCCTTGACTACCGGGACCTCGGCGACCGAGCCGACGGCGAGGATCGCGGCCTGTGGCGGATTGATCACGGCAATGAACTCGTCGACGTCGAACATCCCGAGGTTGCTGATCGTGAAGGTGCCACCCTGATATTCCTCCGGGGTGAGACCGCCTTCGCGGGCTCGCTTGCCGAGATCCCTGGTGAGCCGGGCGATCGCGCCCAGGCTCTTGGTGTCGGCAGCCGGCACGAACGGGGCGATCAACCCACCATCAAGTGCGATCGCGATGTTGATATCGATCGCATCGTGCTGGTAGAGATCGCCATTTTCGAACGAGGTATTGACCTCGGGGTGATCGCGAAGGGCGAGGGCAGCGGCCTTTACGATCAAATCGTTGACCGAAACCTTGCTGCCGGCATGTCCTCCAGTGAGGCATTGATTGTTGCCCGGAAATCGAGCGCCGCCCCCATGTCCACATTGGATCGTGACATAATAGTGAGGGATCCCCAGCTTGGACTCGGTCATCCGCTTGCCGGTGGTGCGGCGCATGCGCGAGAGCTCGACCAGCGTGCCCTTGCCGCTGGCAGCTGCCGGAGCCGGGGCGGCAGGGGCTACCTGGCCATTGGCCGATGGCGCCGGCGGCCGTAACGGTCGCGGCCCTGGGGGCAGGCTTGGCGCCGGAGACGAAATCGGCGATGTCGTTCTTGATGATGCGACCGCCAGGCCCGTGCCCGCAACCTGCCCGAGGTCGATGCCGTGCTCTTCGGCCAGGCGCTTGACGAGCGGGGAGGCGCGAAGGCGCTCGCCCGGGGCGCGATCCACCACCTGCGGCCGCCGGGGCAGGGGTGGCAGCTGGCTGCCGGGGCAGGTTCTGTCGACCGGGGCTGCCGCAGCGGCAGCCGGCTCTGGCGCGGGTTCCGGGGCAGCTTCCACCCGGCTGGTTCGGCGGCGGGAGCCGCAGCTGGTGCATTGGCCAATCTCGTCCTCCGTGCCGATCGTGGCGATCACGGTGCCAATCGCGGCCGTCGTGCCTTCCTCGATCAGGACATTGGTGAGGAAGCCGTCTTCCTGGGCCTCGATCTCGAGGGTTACCTTGTCGGTTTCGATCTCCGCGATTGGATCGCCTTCGGCGACCTCGTCACCGGCGGCCTTCAACCATTTGAGAAGGGTTCCTTCTTCCATGGCGTCGCCCATTTTGGGCATGATCACCGTTCCCATGCGTTAACCCTCGAGATACAGAACCCGGCGAGTAGCATCGATGACATGCTGCTCGCTCGGGAAGGCGGCTACTTCGAGATTCCGGGCGTAAGGGGCGGGCACTTCGGCGCCGCTGACACGCGCCACCGGAGCGTCGAGCTCATCGAAGGCGCGCTCCTGGATGATCGCGGCCACTTCGCTGGCGACGCTGAACCAGCGCCACTGCTCCTGGACCACCACGGCGCGGTGTGTCTTCCTGACCGATTCGACGATCGTGTCGGCATCGAACGGGCGGATCGAGCGGAGGTCGACGACCTCCGCGTCGATGTTGTCGGCCGCCAGCTTTTCGGCAACCCGGAGCAACATCGGTACCTGGCGGCCGTAGCCGATCAGCGTGACGTCCGTGCCTTCCCTCGCCACCCGGGCCTTGCCGAATTCGACGGTGTACTCGCCTTCGGGCACCTCGCCCTTGGTGCCGTAGAGGGCGCCGGCTTCCAAGAAAGATGACCGGATCCGGGTCCCGGATCGCGGCCAACATCATGCCTTTGACATCTTCAGGGGTGGAGGGTGATACGACCTTGAGGCCCGGAAAGTGACCGTAAAACCCTTCGAGGCTGTGGGTGTGCTGGGCCGAGAGCTGGACACCACCGCCGTTCGGGCCGCGAATCACCAGCGGCACCGATACCTGGCCACCGGAAAAATAGCGGAGCTTGGCGGCGTTCTGGATGATCTGGTCGGCGGCCTGGAACGAGAAGTTCCAGGTCATCATTTCGACGATCGGACGCATACCGGCCATCGCCATCCCGATCGCCGCGCCGGTAAACCCGTTTTCGGCGATCGGGGTATCGATCACGCGACCGGGGCCGAACTGATCGATCAGGCCATTCGTGACGAGGTGCGTGCCACCATAGACTCCAATGTCCTCACCGAGCAGGACTACCCGCTCATCCCGTTCCATTTCTTCCGCCATCGCGGAGCGCAGGGCATCGCGATAGGTTATGACTGGCATGCGCCGGTTTCCTTTCCTGGCTGGAGTGTTGTGCTGTTCGTTGTTACACGATAGGACATAACGTTCACCGGCACCGATTACCCTGCGGTTTGGACAACCACATCGGTTGTGTAGACATCCGTAAGCAGCTCGGCGATCTCGGGCTCAGGGCTCTCCTCGGCGAACTTCACGACTTCATCGATCTCGGCCTTGGCGGCGGCCCGGATCTCCGCGATCCGGCTGTCCTCGACACCGACCTCTTCGAGACGCTTCTCGAGCAACCCGATCGGGTCGCGCTCGCGCCACTTCTTGACCTCTTCCTTGGTCCGGTACTTCTCCAGGAAATCGGCCGCGCCGTGGGGCATGATCCGGTAGGTGAGGGCCTCAACCGCGAACGGCTTGCCGGTCTCACGAACCCGGTCAGCGGCTTCGTGGGCCACTTGCAGCACCGCTTCGACATCCATCCCATCGACCTTGACGTGCTCGATCCCATAGGAGTCGAACTTCCTGCCGAGATCGGTTTGGGCGGTTGCCCGTTCGACGCTGGTGCCCATTCCGTACTGGTTGTTCTCGAGCATGAAGAGGCACGGATTCAACCCGTCATTGCCCCAGAGACCGGACAGGTTGGCCGCTTCGTGGAAGGCGCCGTTGTGGATCGCGCCGTCACCGAGATAGAGCTGGGTGATGCCGCCAGATTTCTGGTAGGCCTGCCCGAAGGCCATCCCGACCCCGAGCGGGATATGCCCACCGACGATGCCATAGCCTCCGAAGAAGCCATTCTGGACATCGAAGAGGTGCATCGAGCCGCCCTTGCCCTTCACCATGCCGGTGCCCTTGCCGTAGAGCTCGGCCATCACGCCCCTGGGATCGGCTCCCAGGAGTAGTACATGGGCATGGTCGCGGTAGGCGGTAATGACATAATCACCTTCCTGGAACGTGTCCAGGAAACCGGTGGCCACCGCTTCCTGCCCGCTGTAGACGTGCATGTAGCCGCCGACCTTGCCCTGTCGGAAACCACGCTGGGCGGCATCCTCGAACAGGCGAATCCTCACCATCTTCTGGTAGAGCGCGACAAGCGCATCCGCATCTAGCTGCGATGGGTTTTGCGCGTTGGGAGAAACACTGCTCCCGTTTTTGGTCGGCGTCGTTGCCGATTTTCGCCGTTTCCCCTGGCTTTGGGTGGTCGCCATGTGCTGGCCTCTCGGAATGCTGTGAAGCGCCACTACGGCGCTCTGCCGATTCAATCAACGGGGGTCAGGCGCATCACGTTCGTATGCGCAGTTCGCCCGGCGCCGCTTCCGGTTCGTTCGAAGCGCGCATGTTTCCGTACGCAGCCGTGAATCGAACCTTCCACCTGATAGCCATGAGCGATTTCACGCCAACCAATGCCGGCGCAACCTGATACCCACAGTTGCCCGGCATTGTACCGCAGGTATCTGGCGAGGGGCGCATCATTTGTGGGGAAAGTCATAGATCGCCGGCCGATCCGCCTACCCGCAGGGAGCTTTGGGCGTGGTTGCCAGGACGCGAGGGGTAATACAAGATCGATAAAAGAAGGAGTTACACCATGGCGTCACCTACATTCCATACACCGCGGCTGATCCTACGGACCATCATCCCTAATGATCGAGATGCGATCGTCGCCATTCTGTCTGACAAGGTGGCGATGGAGCATATGCACTACAAGACATGGGATGCCGAGCAACGTCAGGGATGGGTCGACACCGCTCTCGAGATCGCCGGCCAATCCGAGCCGGATGGCATCGCGTGGGTGATCGAGCGGAAGGATACTGGTGAAACGATCGGATGGTTTGGGATCAGCAACCCGGCCGATCCAGCCCACGCCCATGACGTCAGCTTTGAATACGCCTTGGCGCGTCCCCACTGGAACCAAGGTTATTTGACCGAAGTATTGCGAAACATCTTCGCCTATGAGTTCGACACGCTGAGCGTCCCACAACTCACTGCGAACTGCTATCCCTCGAATATTGGATCGTCGAGAGTTATGGAAAAGGCGGGCATGCGCTACACACACTCCAATCGCAGCCCTGACATCGATGGTAATTGGCGGGAGCAGAATCATTACCGCATCACTCGGTACGAGTGGGATGCACTAAAGAACCAGCAACGAGGCCCCGGAGTCAGCAGCCCACTGCCAACTCCGGGGCCTTTTACCAGTCTCCAGATCTGGGAGATTCTACGACGCCTCTTTTGCTCATGAAATCAGGTACCTGGCTTACTGCTCTACCCAAGCCTTATTTGAGCACGCTTGAGTTCCGAAAGGCAAACCAGGACACGGGAACGTTGCGGGTTGCCGCTGTCATGAGATGTGCGTTCGCAACGTGCTGGCGGTCAAGATTGGGATGGCCCGCTTCCGGCTAGTCGTCCGGAGTGGTGGTCACCGATTGGGCGCTGAGCGCCGCCAGTTCCGGATTGGCGATCCTCGTCCCATCCGACAGGGCGTAACCGGCAGCCGGGCGCACCGGGGTGCGGAGGGCGGGGTTGGCCTTGCGGATTTCCTCGTAACTGACCGTGGCCTGCTCGAATCGCGCCGGATCGGTTTCGTTGCCGTCGCGCACGGAGTAGACACCCATGATCCGCTGGGAGGTGCCGTACTCGCTGAGTGGGCGCACCACCTCGGCGGTGGGGAGATCGACCGGGAGCTGGCCATGCCCCGGCACCGACGAACGGTCCGGAACCTGGCCCGGAACCTGCGGCGAGCGGTTGGCGCCAGGCGCCAGTGGCGCATTGGTCCGCCGGGGGTCGATTGGATCGCCGGGTTTTGCGGCCTTTTTGAGAACGAATGCCATCGGGTGATCTCCGGTTACTCAGGAATCGCGCGGCGCGAATCGACGCTCGCTTGCTCGTCGCATTCTAGCAGGGTTACCCGATAGCCGGATCACGTTGTCTCTGCCTGGATCGAGCGGCGTCGCCTCAATCCCACAAACGCCGCAACGCCAATCAGGCTGCATCCGAGAATGACCATGGTCTGCGGGACGGCTGTTTCGTCACCCGCGATGCCGACCAGCGGGGCCACGATCGCGCCGCTCGCGAACGTCAGCAGCCCCAGTATCGCCGAGGCGCTTCCGGCCACCTTCGGATATCCGTTCAGCGCGAGGGCCGTCACGTTCGGGCCGATGAATCCGTTGGACATCGCGACCAGGAACAACCCGGCGACCAACCCCCAGAGCCCGACATCGAGCACGTTGACGACCACGAACACGATCACGGCACCCAGCAAATTGAACCCAACCCCGATCGAGAGCATCGTGTTCATCGGCACTGTGTTGATCAGGCGCGCGTTGATCTGGCTCATCCCGATGTATCCAATCGCAATCACCCCGAAGAGGACCGCGAACACCTGCTCCGACACGCCATAGATGTTCTGGAGCACGAACGAGGATCCCGCCACATGCGCGAACATCGTGCTCATCCCCATCGCCATGATGAGGGCATACGCCACGAAGGTCCGGTCTCGGAGCAGCACGCCGAAGGCGGACAACGTGGCGCCCACGCCGGCCGTCGAGCGTTGCTCGACGCGGTTGGTTTCCGGCAGGAAGAACCAGGCAACAGCCGCGATCACCAACCCGAGCCCGACGAGCACACTGAACACGCCCCGCCAATCGGTCGCGAGCAGGATGACTCCCCCCAGCGAGGGGGCGAGAATCGGTCCGATGCCGTTGGCGAGCACCAGCAGCGAGAACATTTGCGACGAGCGGATTCCACTGTACAGATCGCGAATCACGGCACGCGACACCACCACACCGGCGGAACCGGACACCCCTTGCAGGAATCGGAAGAGGATCAGCAACTCGATGTTGGGGGCGATGCTGCACAGGAAGGAGGTGACGATGAACCCCGCGATGCCGAACATAACCGGGGGACGGCGTCCGACTACATCGCTCAGTGGCCCCGCGATCAACTGACCGCTTGCGAGACCGAGGAGGCAGGCGCTGAGGGTGAGCTGGGCCAGCGAGGCGCTCGCCCCCAGATCGCGCTGCAGGGCGGGCAACGCCGGAAGGTACATATCTATGGAAAGGGGGCCGAGAATCGCCAGGCTCATCAGCACGAGCACGAGCGTGCTGGTTCGGCGTTCCTGTGAAAGGGAAGAACGCTCAACGGCGCCGTCGGCAAGGACAGGGCGCAGGTTTTCCGAGGCCACTCCGGCCAAAACTGTTCTCCCGGTGTACAGATGCTGCGGGAAACACCCAGGATTCGATCTGGGTGAAGTCCGAGGATCTCGCCATTCATGGATTGCAGGTTCGGAGTTCCGCAGACGGCGTCGGCGCGTGATCCTCAAGGTGCTTCGATGCGACCACCTGATGCTTCCAACGCGATTGTACCTGCTGTGCCTGGTTGAGGAATTTGCGATTGGGCAACGACCGACGACCCAGGCGCCGATCCTCGAGTCCTCCGCCCAATCGGCAGCGGCCGGACCTGTGCCGGAACACCAGAACGACCGCCTGCCATCATCGACTTTCCCGCAGTCTTGGACTGCCGTGCTCAGGTGGCCAATACTGGGGGATACTTGCACGGCTGCGGCCGGAAAGCGATGCGTGCTCCGCCCGTATCGCTTTCCGGCGATCGGCGCGTGTGCCGGTTGCCGCTACGTCTTCACCTGATAGTGCAGGGCGACCGCGCCCGAGGGCAGTGCCCGGGCCTGGATCAGGGCGAGTTGCTGCGTCCGGGCCAGGTCCCCGATCTGTCGGGTGCCTTTCCCAAGGACCACAGGCAGCATCAGGATCTCCAGCTCGTCGATGAGGCCATGATCGAGCAGGATGGCGCACAGATCGGGACCGGCGGCCACCATCAGGTCGTCGCTCATTTCTGCCTTGATCTCCTGCAAACGCGGTACCGGGTCGTGCCGGATCAGCACTGCACGGGAATCCACCTGACCGAGGGTATCGGACACGACGATCCGGCGGCGGGTGCGGAAGATTTCGGCAAACTGCCGCTCCGCCTCTGGTAGGGTCGGGTCGTCGAGGTCCACCTCGTCCCAGAACGGGACCAGGATCTCGTAGTCTTCGCGATCGCAGATCACGCCGTTCGTGCGTGCAAGGAGATCGTTGAAGACCTGGTGATCTTCGCTGGTCGGAGTGAAGTGAGTGTTGGCATCGAAGCCGTCCACCGACATCAACAGTGAAGCCACGAATCGTCCCACGAAATTGTCCTCCTGCCGGCGACGCAGCGACGCCGGTCGCGCGAGTTTCATGGTAGGCGCCTGCGCCCGGAAAGGGAATGGAACCTGACTCCGCCGCCGGCGCCGTTGCAGGCGGCGGGATGTCAGGACCCCAGCCTACGGGAAGGGCGGAGGCCGTGCTTCTCGAATCTTGCGGGTGCTGCGCGGGCAACGCGGCACACCTCGAATAGGGTATTGTGAAAACAATCACAAGATGATAGGGTAAGGGCAATGCAGACAATGAGGTCTGCCCATGAGCCGTTCGGCTCCCCGGTCTGGTTTCCAGACGACAGCCGAACGGCGACCACCCGAAAGGTGCGCCTCATGGCGACTGTGTCACCCGAAACCCCAGTTCCTCTCCCGCAATCGGCAATCAATCACGACAACCGGCCCCACGTCGTTATCCTCGGCGGCGGCTTCGGCGGCCTGAATGCCGCGAAACGGCTCGCCAAGGCGCCGGTCCGCGTCACCCTGATCGACAAGCGCAATTTCCACCTCTTCCAGCCGCTGCTCTACCAGGTTGCGACCGCCGCGCTTGCCCCGTCCGACATTGCCTATCCCATTCGATCGATCCTCAAGAAGCAGGAGAACACCACCGTTCTCCTCGACGAAGTTACCGGTATCGACCTCGCGCGCCAGGTCGTCACCCTGACCGATCGCGAACTCAGCTACGACTACCTGATCGTCGCGGCAGGATCGCAGGCAACCTATTTCGGTCACGACGACTGGGAGCCACTGGCACCCGGCCTGAAGACGATGGAAGAGGCACTCGAAATACGACAGCGAGTGCTCACCGCGTTCGAGGAAGCCGAGCGCGAACCCGATCCTGACCGGCGCGCCGCCTGGCTCACCTTCGTGGTGGTCGGTGGTGGGCCGACCGGTGTGGAACTGGCCGGCGCCCTGGCCGAAATTTCGCGGCAGACCCTGCGCAACAACTTTCGCAATATCGACCCCGCCGATGCCCGCATCCTGCTGGTCGAAGGTGGCGACACGGTCCTCGGCGGGTATCCACTGAGCCTGACGAAGGCGGCCCGGAAATCACTCGAGAATCTGGGAGTCGAGATCCGCACCGATACGCGCGTCACCGAGATCGTGGACGGAGCGGCCACTCTCAGCGGCGAGCGAATCGCGACTGAAACCGTGCTCTGGGGCGCCGGGGTCACCGGGCAGTCGATCGGGGCCAGTCTTGGCGTGCCGCTTGTCTCAGGCAACCGGGTCCCCGTAACTCCCACGCTCGCCCTGGCGGACCATCCCAATGTCTACGTCGTCGGCGATCTGGCGGCGGTCGAGAACGGCAAGGGCGAGTACCTGCCGGGTGTCGCCCAGGTCGCGATGCAGGGCGGATCGTGCGCGGCGAAGAACATCGTGCGCTCGATCGAGGGCGAGCCGCCTCGGGATTTCCACTATTTCGACAAGGGAACGATGGCGACGATTGGCTGGAACCGGGCCGTCGCCGATATTGGCCCGCTGCACCTGAGCGGGTTCCCTGCCTGGTTCATCTGGGCCACGATCCACATCGCCTTCCTGGTCGGCTTCCGCAGCCGGTTTAGCGTGATGTGGCAATGGTTCTGGGCCTACGTCACGCGCAGCCGCAGCTCCCGCCTGATCATCGGCGTCGAGAACGGGGACTCATCGCGTTTGCACGATACCGGCGCGGAGGCTGCCGACTGATGCGCGAGCGGGGAGAATGCCGGTCCAAACCGGACATTCTCCCCGTGCCCCGTCAGGGCAGGACGCGCCAGTCGTCGCGGGCGGGCGGAACCCCGGTGTTCGGGTACTTCATCGGTGTCTTGCCCGGTTTGCCGGGCTCGCCACCGCAGTTGTACACCTTTACCACGGTCTCCTGGCCGGCGTCGACGTTCAGCCAGTTGCCATCGTCGGAGATTTGCTCCGAAGTCATCTGGCACCAGTCGGTGTCGTGCTCGTCCAGCCAGTACTGGCCAGGCACGATCCCCTCCCAGCTGATCGTGCCACCGCCATCGGTGGTCTGCGTGTCGGCGAATTCCCAGGCATCGCCATTCCAGATCACCAAGTCGAAGCCTTGGCCCTTCTCCTCGATCTCGCAATCGGCGTCGGAGATGTACGTTGCGGTCGAGCAGACGTACTTGTAGATGGTCAGCCGGCCCTGCTCATCCTCGGGTACGTTGTACCAACGGCACACAGCGTCTTCGCTGCCGTCCAGCGTGAGCTGCAGGGTGGGGCCGGTGGCGAGCGGTGTGGGGCGCAACTCGCCCATCCGCTGCCCGGTGCAATCCCAGACGAAGGTCGAGGCGATTCCCTCCGGCACCTCCTCCGTTACCGTGTAGGTCCCGTTTGGCAATTCGCCGAACTGCACGGCATAGGGGATCGCGTCGCCGGTATCCGACTGGATGCCGGTAGCCGCGCCGGCCACCGAGAAGGTGATCCCGTTCGGTCCCTCCTCGCAGTCCACCTCCGGGTTGACACCCCATGTCGAGGGATCGTAGCCCGCGGGACACGTGTACTTGTAAATGGTGATGCTGTTCGGTCCGGCCGGGATGTTGTACCAGGAGCAGGAGTAGGTCTTCGCGTCGGCAGTCAGACTGGCTTCGAGATAGCCGCCATGCGTTTCCACGCGCCCGGCAAGGGTGAGCATGGTTTCTCCCACGGAAGCGCAGAAGACGACCGGTTCGTCATAGCCTGTAGGGATGTGCTCCTGGATGCTGAACGGGCCGAGCGGCAGGCCGGCCCAATTCACCTGGCCGCTGGCATCGGTTGTTCCCGGCACGCTGCCCGTGCCGTGCGTGAGCGTGAAGTCGACCCCCTGGTGCGGTTGCGCGCAGTTGGTTGCGTACCAGGCGGCGTCGTGGTCGATGGCCGTCCCTTCCGGGCAGATCCACTTGTTGACCACCACCGTGCCCTTGACCGACGGGATGTTGAACCATTGGCAGTGCAGGTAGTTGGTGCTGTTCTCGTAGAACGGATGCTCGATCGTGCCATTGGTGACTGGGTAGTCCCGGTTTACCTTCGGCGCCGTGCAGAAGACGAACGGCTGGCCGTACCCGTCCGGGATGTGCTCGGCAATCGTGACGAGGCCGGGCTGCACGGCGGTCCATTGCGCCTTGCCGCCGTTGGCCGTGGTTTGCGTCGAGGAGCTGGCGGTGCCGGTGACGGTGAAATCGACGCCGTCACGCGTTTGGGTGCACTCAGCCTGGTAGTAGGCGCGCTCCTTGCCGGCGGTCACCGATTCCGGGCAGACCCACTTGGTGACGGTTATCGTGCCGTCCGGCGTGTTCGCCATGTACCACTCGCACTGCAGCCACTCGTTGGCCGCCAGGGGCCGGGCGATCGTGAGGTCGGCGCTGACCGTGACCCGTTCCTTCGGGGTCACCGGATTGCCCTGTACCTTCGAGTAGCAGTAGACGATGGCGGTGTCGTAGTTCCTGGCCGAGGGTTGCGTCACGGTCACGTCGCCGGTGGGCACCGCCGGGAAGTCGACGGAGGGGAAGCGGTCGGTGGCGGCGGCGGTCGTGGCGAAGCTGCCGCTGGCGACGGCGAAGTCCACGCTGTTGATGCCGGCGGTGCAGCCGGTTTCCAGCTGGATCCGGGATGCGGTGGCGAGATCGATCGTCTCTGGGCAGGCTTGCACGTCGATCGTGACGAGGCCGGAGGCGCCGGTCACATTGAACCAGACGCACTGGAGCAGCTGGCCGGCCGGGGCGTTTTGCCGGATCCTGGCGGCGCCATTGCTCACCTCCACCATTTGCTGTACGACGTGCCGATTGTTGTTCGCGTCCGTAATGAGGATCTCGCAGTGCACGAGGGGGCGGCCGTACCCCTCCGGCACCCACTCGAAGACTTGAAGCTCGCCGGAGGGCACGTCCAGCCACGTCGCCGGCGCGCCGGCGGTGGCCGTCCGCGACTCGTAGTACTGCCCGCCGTCATACGTGTCGAATTTGACCGCGCCGGGATCGCCCTTGCAGTAGGAGTAGAGCGTCACAGGAGTGTCGGCGTAGGCGTAGGCGTCGAAGTCGGCCGGGCAGGTGTAGGCAATCATCCGCACTTCCAGGGGGCCCTGGGTCACGTTGAACCAGTCGCAGCCCATCACTTCGCCGGGCTCGAGCGCGAAGTCGATCTGCCTTCCGACCACAATCTCCATAAACCGGGCATCGCCGATGGGCACGCCGTCCGCGCCCAACACCTGGCAGGAGACGATTGGAGTTCCCCAGCCGCCGGGCAGCTTCTCGACGACCGACATGGAGCCGGACGGCACGTTGGCGAACGAGGCGAGGGTCAACGGGTTGTTCGAGGCTGGCAGGGTTTGCTCATGCGTGCCCGAGACGACCGTGAAGTCGATCCTGCCGGTGTCGATGATGCACTGCGATCGTAGTTGTTCGAGGGTCAGGGTGTAGGCGGGTACGGACGTCGCGCAGCCGTGCTTGGCGACCACCACGCGGGCGGCGCCGCCAACAACGTTGAACCAGTCGCAGCGGATCGCCGCTCCCTCGGCCAGCTCGTACGACAGGGTGTTGCCCATCCCGAGCGGGTCGGTGCGGTTCGAGCCGCCAGCCGCGTCGTAGCAATCCCAGACGAAGGTGGCGGTGGCGCCGTTGCGGACGAATTCGTACATGGTGTAGGTGTCGGCCGGCAGGTTGGAAACGGCGCCCAGGCCGGCGGCGTCGGTTTGCAGGGGATAGGAATAGTCGTCATCGACCGTGTCGTCGATGTCGAACTCGGTATAAGGGGCCGGTGTGCATGACGCCTGCGGGTTGGCATCGACGGTGGCGACATCGAACCCGGCCGGGCAGTTGTACGCGGCAATCGTGATGCTGCCTGCCCCTTCGGCGGCCGGGGAGGCGGCGGGCGAGGCATCCGGGGTGGCCGGCATCGTGGACGGCACATTGAACCACAGGCAGGTGAGGTCGTGGCCGGCTTCGACCTCGCGGGTGATGCGGCCTTCCTGAGCCGGCGCCAACTCATTTGCTTCCGCGGCGAAGGTCGCGTTGGAATGCGAGATCGCCTGGCAGAAGACGATTGGCTCGCCGTAGCCGGCCGGGATCGTTTCCGTGATCGTCGCCTCGCCAACCGGGACGGGCTCGAATTTCACCGTGCCGCTATTGGAGCTGCTTTTGGTCTCGTCGAAGCCGCCTTCGGCCACTGGCCTGGAAGGTGACCCCTTCCACCCGCTGGCCACAATAGTCCTGGACTGCCTGGTAGCCCTGGGCGGGATCGATGTTGGCATCCGGGCAAACGGAGGTCTGGATCAAGATCCCGCTGTCGGTATCGGTCGCCGGGGTGCTCGGCCCGGCCTCGCCGGCCGGCACATTGAACCACGGGCAGGTCAGGATCACGCCCTGGGGAATGCTGACGTCGAGGGCGCCGTCGATGAATTGCGGGATCGGGTCGATCCCGCCCCCACCGCAGCCGAGCACGAAGATGGACTTCGTGTCCGCCGGCACCTGTTCCGTGATCGTGTAGTCACCGGGAACCACGCCGCCGAACCGGACCGCGTTGGCGATGGAGTCGCCGGTCATGCTTTGCTGGTCGCTGGTGTTGGGGTCGGTATCGCTGATTTTGAAGGTCAGGCCATTGGGGCCGGCCGGGCAATCGGTGTCCGGGTTGGCGCCGGCTGCTTCGGGGTCGTAGCCGGGCGGACAGGTGTGCTTCTCAATGATGAGCTCGGACGGTGCGGCGGCTTCAGTCGCCATCGCCTCGGTCGGAATCTCGGTTTCAATCGGTGTTTCGGTGGTCACCGGTGGGATCTCGGTGACCACCGGCTCTTCAGTAGTCGACTGGTGGCTCTGTTGGCGGCGGGGCCGCGGGCTGCTCCTGCTGCTCCTGCTGGTCGTCGGCCTGGGCCATCGCCAGTTGCTCGGCAACCGGGTTGAGCAGCATCGTCGCCAGGGCAAGGATCACCAGCAGCGAGAACGATCGGGCGCGCCGTCGGCGCCGCGGGTATGAAGGAACGAAAGACATGAACGTACCTCTTGGTGAACGGTGAACGGTAGAGTCGCCATTAGGCGGGATGGGATGCAGGGTTCGCCGGGTGGCCCCAGAAGCCATTCTGCCCGGCTGTTGGGGTGATTCCATCGGTGATGTTACCGAGATTTGGGGGGTGCGGCCGGTTCTGGCAACTGCCGAACAACTACGTGATCGCCACCGCCTCCAGGCGACTACGTAGGGAAGGGCAGGCCGGTCACGATCGGATATACGTACCGTTCATCCGGATTTCGATACAAGCGTGCTGGGGCGAGGAGGCGTGGGACCGTGGGACTTGCTGAAAGATCCTGTCGTTCGCTTCGGCACGGCCCGAGCCAGGCGATCGGCAACCCTGCGGGCTGGCCCGTTGGTCCCGAATGACGGAACGTGTTCCGGGGAGGGCGATGCCGCCCTCTCCATGGTAACCACGATACGCCGGGACCTGCCGGTCATCGCCAGGCGGCACCCGGAACTCGGATCCTTTATCGGTGCTTTGCTACGTCAACAAGGGCAATATTATGACCACGATCCACATCGCCTTCCCGGTCGGTTTCCGCCTTGCGCGCGTGCGGTAGTGAAGGTCGGTGCGATATCGAAGTCGATCATTGACACATCCATGCCCGGTGCGTAGGCAACGCGCGCTCGTCATTCCGAACGTGGGCGAAGGCCCCTCGGCGCAGTGCAACGATAGCACTCGGCGACGAAGGCGACGCATTGGGTCGATACTCCTTCGATGCTACTCCGATTCGATCTGGACGGAGGGAGCGTTGACGATGGCCGCCCACCGGCCGTCGCGCCGCGCGTAAACCTGGAGCCAGGCGCATCGATAGGCGATTTCGCGCTCGGACCCGTCCGGCTGCTTCTGGATCGACCTGGCCCGGACCTCACCGAGGAGCCAGGCCATCGTGCCGTCGGGAGAGACCTCGACCCGCGGCGGGTTGACGTCGTTCCACGCGACGTAGTGTGTGCCGACGAGATGGTCGGCGATCCGCCTGAGTTCTTCGTCGATCGTGCGGACGACGACCGTGCCGTCGCGGAGGTCGTCCCATCGTGGCGCATATTGGGCGAGGAGCTTGGCCGCGTCCCCTTCGCGGTGGCCCCGGCGTGTGGTCTCGTACAGTCGGAGGATTGCCGCTCTTTCTCGTTCGACGTCCATGGCGGTTCTGCCCCTCTTGCGCTGAATCGGTGGGCCGAAGCCAACCGGAAAGTATCCCGGGAGACCGCGGAGCACTCCGGGGCCACGCCTCTCCGGGTACCAATCGGCTTCCTGTCCATGCCTGACGGCCCGTACAGCATGTCGATCATCGGCCAAGTGGTCGACCGTCATTCACGGGCCGGCTGGCTTGTGCCAACGTGTCTGTGCAGGTTCGCCCAATTCGAGACCGTACCGGCCCTCTTCATAGCGGACAGTTGATTTGCCGGACCAGTGAAGGTCAAAGCTTGTGCCACCGGAGTGGCTTGGAGGGCTCCCGCGCAATGACGCGCTTCGCCTCGAGGTCGAGCTGGACACCCTTCATCCACCAGCCCGCCTTGGCGCCCTGCGGAAACAGATCTTCAGGGAGCAACGGAATCACGTCTTCCAGCATTTCCGCCGCCGTCAGACCTGGCGATGTTTCCGGGAGGATCGTGAGGAGAGCCTGTTTCATGGCCTCGTACTTGTCCGCATCAACCCGAACCACATGCCCCGGCGATGTGACGTTTTCCATTTCGATTTTCGGCTTTGCGGCCACCCCAATGTCCCTTCCATTTCTGGCGTACCGTCCTGTCCAGCACTTCCCCTCAGGAATCACAACCGGTAAGGGCGTCGACCTGCTCGACGGACATAGCAGGCGAATCATCGAGTCCAGCATCGAGGAACCGGATCACTGGCACTTCTCCCAGCTTGCTGGATGCCTTGCCGGTGTCACTCTTCTACAGGGGCTGGTTGCCGAGCATCGCGAGAATGGACTTCGGCATCTTGCAGATCATGGTGTAGGCGGGGTCATAGACGTTGCCTACATCGTATTCCACGCACTGCCCGAGGATTGCGCTGGCGGCGACCAGGTCGAGACCGTAATCCTGCTGCAGCCAGCGCACCATCTCGGTGGTGGCGTGCTGGAGCGCCTGATCGAGCGGGCGCGCGTTGCCGGCGGTGAAGATGGCCTGCTCGTGCTCGCCACGTGGCCAACCAATCGTCTGCCCCTTGCGCAATTCCACCGTGAATTGCACATCCATCGAGATCTCGATCCCTGTCCCGACGATTTCTCCATCCCCTTGGGTAGCGTGGCCGTCGCCGAGATGGAAAAGGGCGCCAGGTTCGAACACCGGGAAATAGACGGTGGTGCCTTCGGCGAAGCCCCGGTAGTCCATGTTGCCGCCATGTTCGGCAGAGGTTGCGGTCGAAATCGCCTGGCCACCCTTCGCCGCGACGCCGAAGCAACCCAGCATCGGCGCGAGGGGGAGGACGAGGCGCTCGAGTCCCGGGATCGGGATTTCCGGGGTCGCGGTCCGGCGTTCGTGGTCGATTCGCCAGTCGAAGTGGGAGCTCGATGGCAATTCGCGGACGAATTCCGGATCAACCACATTTTCGGCAAGCACCGAGCCGGACAACCCGGTGTCGCGATTCGGGGTCAGGCGCTCGATGTGGACAACGAGCGTGTCCCCCGGTTCGGCCCCTTCGATGAAGAAGGGACCGGTTTGCGGATTGCCCCGGGTTGCCACTTGCTCATTGCGTTCGTTATGCCCTAAGGCGTCGACGGTGGTGGTGACGACGGTGTCGCCGGGGGCGATCGACAGCACTGGAGGGTGGGCGCCCAAGGTGTTGAAGTAGTGATCTGGCTGGAATGTGTGTGTGGCCATGGAATTGTTCCTCGCAGGTATCGCGGCAATACCGGTCGATCCGGTGCGTGCATCGTACCCGGCGTCACGGGAAGCGACCATAGGGTGGGCAGTTCAGGACATGTGAACATCGAGGGAGGCGGGACGCGGCGTGCCCGAACGCCTGGCATGGTTGGAACACCCTGAATGAATCCCCGGCGACGCCGGCCCCCTTCAGTGGACGGTGGTGCCCCGTCACGATCTGCCGGCTATCGCTGCGCTGCGCCGCCAAGTGCTAACGCTGGCGCTGCGCACGGGGATTCACCGCTCCTTCGCTGACGCTCAGAATGACGGCCTCAAATAAGGACGATGTGCCGTGGACATACTATTGAGCGCAGCGAAACATGACGGCTGGGAAGGCGTCAATCAGCCGTGGACGGTGTACTGGGGATGGCTTACGGGTGATCCACTTATCAGTGGTGGAAGAGGTTGATCGAGCCGATTTCAGATGTCCCGATGAGGAGGTCGATCAGCATCAGCTTGTTGAGTTCGACGTGCTCGAGCGTGGCCTGTTCCGCAGCGTTCGGATCGCGCCGGCGAATGGCATCGATGATGCGCTGGTGCTCATCGAAGGTCGCCGCCACCCTGTCCGTCTCCCGGGCCACCTGCGGGAGGTACAGGATGCGTTGCAGGTCGTCCAGCGCCGCACTGGTAATGTCGGCCAATCGATCGTTGCCCGTAGCACGGGCCATCGCGACATGAAATTCCTTGTTGGCAAGCCGAAGCTTTCCGGCATCGTACGGGTCTGTCACGTAGCGGCATCGCTCGTTGATTTCGTCCAGCTGGTCAACAATCGAGCCATCGCCGCGGGCAGCAACCAGCTTTGCCGCGGCCGGTTCGAGGACCATGCGCACTCCGAAGACATCGGTGACGTACTTGAACGTGATGGGCGCCACCTGATACCCGCGCCGGGGAATCGTGGTGACCAATTGTTCGTGACTGAGCCGGGCGAGGGCTGCCCGCACCGAGGCTCGCCCGAAACCGGTCCGTGTCGACAGGTGCACTTCGGTGACCTGCTCACCCGGAGGGAGCTCCCAATTGATGATCGCCGTCCGGATGACGTCGTAGGCTTCATCTGATCGGGAAACTGCCCGCTTCTTGTCGTCACTGTTCATCAACGACGCTCTCCCGCCAAGCGGATGTGTTGTTCCAGTACAAATTTTCAGGCATCTCATTGGCACTAACATATCACAAACCCAGGAAACAGATAGTCTGACATATTACAGGAGTAAACTATTGGAGAAGTGTTGACCATGTGCCTGTCAGTGATATGCTCACATGAAATGCGTTGAGCTACGGACGGCTAATGACCATCGAATGGAGTTTGGGCTTGGATATCCGGCAATACATGGATGCGGTTCCGGAGATTGACCGGTTCCTGACGGTTGACGAGATGAATGAGGATTTCGAGCGGCTGGCCCGCGAGTATCCCGATATCGCGACCCTCGAGCGGGTGGGCTCGTCGAAACTGGGCGATCCGATCCGGATGCTTTCGCTCGGCTCCGGGGAGCAAAACATCCTGCTCTTCGCCTGTCCGCACCCCAATGAGCCGATTGGCGCGATGATGGTGCATCACCTCGCCCGGATGCTGTGCGATGATGCCGAGCTGCGCGATGGCCAGGGCTTCACCTGGAACCTGATCAACTGCGTCGATCCGGACGGCACGCGGCTCAACGAGGGATGGTTTGGCGGACCGTTCACCGTCAGCAACTACGCGCGAAACTTCTACCGGCCGGCCGGTCACCAGCAGGTCGAGTGGACCTTCCCGAATTTCTACAAGCAGAACTATTTCGACAAGTCGCTTCCCGAATCGCAGATGCTGATGCGCGTGATCGACCGCCTCAAGCCAACCCTGATGGGATCGCTGCACAACGCCGGGTTCGGCGGCGTGTACTACTACCTCTCCCGCGACGAGCCGGCACTCTACCCAACGTTCTACGACTTGCCGAAATGGGAAGAGCTGCCGCTGCAACTGGGCGAACCGGAAGTGCCATACGCCGTTCAGTTCGCCCCGGCCATCTTCAAGATGACCTCCACGCGCGGAGAGCTACGACTATATGGAGGCCAACGGGGGCGATGTCTCCAACTACAGCCACGGCGGATCGAGCGTCGAATATGCCGACCCCTACGGAACACTGACGCTCGTGATCGAGATGGCCTACTACGACGACGACCGCGTCAACGACCAGACGGTGACAGATACGAACCGGCGGGATGCGATCCTTGCCGGACTCGATATCTCCGATGCGTCGTATGCGCTCATGGATGACCATTTCGAGGCAGTGAAAGCGGATCTTCGGACCGGATCATCGTTCGAAACGGCAGTCGGCTGGTTCATGAAGGCGATCAAGGAGTCCAGGGGCGCGCAGCGCCGTTGGGCCGAGACCGACCCCTCCACAGACCGGCCGGCAACGGTTGCGGAAGTGTTCAGCAACGACCAGGAGATCCGCTTCTACCGGCTCCTGACGATGGGCATGCTCGTGCGCATGCTTGAAGGGGAGGTGAACGTCGGCAACGGGACCCCAACGATCCGCAAGCACCTGAAGGAGGCATCCGCCACCTTCGAACAATGGGCCAGCGAGCTGGAGGCGGACTTGAATGTGCGAGCGGTCCCGATCCGGAAGCTGGTTTCCGTGCAGCTGGGAGCAGTGCTCGCGGCGGCAGGGCATCTGGCGCAAGAGACGGGTACGCAGCGAGCGCAAGCCGTGCATACAATGCCATGAGAGAAAGAAGTAAGGGCCCATCCGGGCCATTCGATCGCTTCCCGAACGGCTTACAAGAGAGGACTATCCAGTTGAACAACGATTCAGTGCGTCGCCGACCCAACCTTCCCGAGCGTTCATTGAGTCGCCGGGCAATGATGAAGGCCAGTGCGGGAGCAGGACTCACCGCGGCGATGATCAGCGGGATGACTTTCCCGCGATCGATGGCGGCCCAGACCCCGGAAGCCGCCCCGGCCGAGGAGATCGCACCCAAGGAGCTGAGTGGTACCGCGATTCTCAGCATTCCCGGCGAACCACTTTCGTTCAACCTCAACGCAACGGCCGATGACAACCTGTGGCCGATTGCCTGCAACATCTACAACTCGCTCTTCTCGCTGGACAATGACTTCAACGTGATCATGGAACTCGCCACCGGCTACGAAGTGGCTGAGGACGGGCTCTCGATCACGGTTCCCCTGAATCCGCTGGCGACCTGGCACGACGGCACTCCGGTGACGTCGGCCGACGTGAAGTTCAGCCTGGAAGCCATTGTTGGCGAGCCGTCGGCAACGGCTGCTGCCCTAATCAGCGCCCTCGAATCCGTTGACACACCGGATGATCACACCGCCGTGCTCAACCTCTCCCGGGCGTCGTCATCCATCATTGGCTTCCTGTCGTGGTACGGCGTAATGATTCTCCCAGCCCATATCTACGATGATGGCACCAGCTGGCTGGAGAACCCGGCCAACATGGCACCGATTGGTTCTGGTCCCTTCAAGTTCGTTTCGTACGAGCCGGGTTCCACCGTGGAACTGGAAGCCAACCCGACCTACTTCGGTGAAGGTCCGTACCTCGAGAAGGCGATCTATCAGATCATCCCGGATCCCAACACGGAAGTGCAGGCGCTGCTCAACGGCGAAATCGATGTGGCCAACATCCCCAGCGCCCAGGTTCCGACGCTTGAGGCCAATCCGGACTTCACCATGGCCCCGAAGATGTACCCAAGCCCGCTCTACTTTGGCTTCAACACCGCCCGAGCGCCGTTTGACAACCTTGATGTGCGCAAGGCCATCGGGATGGCGATCGATCGCGAGCAGATCGTCGCCACCGCGCTGGCTGGCTACGGCGAGCCGCAGAATGTCTACTACCCGACCGTGATTCAGTGGGCGAGCAATCCGGACGCGACCCCACCGGCCTACGACGTTGAGGGTGCCAACGCCTTGCTCGATGAGGCGGGCTTCCCTCTTGACGGCGACACTCGCTTCAGCCTCAAGTACTACATCTTCACAGGTTGGCAGGAGCTTTCCGACACGGCAACCGTGATCAAGGAGCAGCTGGCGGCGATTGGCATTGCGATGGAAATCGTCGTCCTTGAGTTCGCGGCATGGGATGAGCAGCTCGCCTCTGGCGACTTCGACATGGGCTCGATTGGCGGGTTCCAGGGACCAGATCCGGCCAATCTGGCGCTGCGTTGGGGCTCGGCGGGAACGCTCAACCACTGGGGCTTCTCGAACGCGGAGTTCGACGAACTTCTGGTGCAGGGCGATTCTGCCCCAACGACCGAAGAGCGGGCTCCATTCTACTTCGATGCGCAGCAGATCCTGGCCGACAACGTGCCGGGTGTGCTGCTGGCATTGCAGAGCTTTTACACTGCCTGGACCAGCCGCCTCTCTGGCTTCTGGCTGGACTCGAACGATCCGGCATCGAGCCTGGTCGGCATGAACCGCCTCACCCTCACGAAGTTGGCAGAGTAATCGTCCTCGGAGGTCAGCACGTATCGTCACTGCTGACCTCCGATGCTCCAGCGTGACACGATTGGCCACTTCGGACATCATCGCAACGAGGCCTCATGGGTCGTTACATCGCTCGCCAATTTGCTTCCATTATCCCGACGATTATGCTGTCAGTAGTGCTGAACTTTCTGCTGCTGCACGCGGCACCGGGTGATCCGGCGCGCGTCATGGCCGGCAGGGACAACCCTACCGACGAGCAGATTGCCGCGATTCAGGTCCGGTACGGGCTGGATCAGTCGCTTCCTGTGCAGTTCTGGCGCTACCTCGAGCAATTGCTGCAGGGGAATCTCGGTGAATCGATCACCCTGAAGCAGCCCGTGCTCGACGTCATCATGAGCAGGTTGCCCGCGACCCTGCTCCTCACTGTGACGGCCGCCATCATTGCGCTGATGGTTGGAACCATCCTCGGAGCGATAGCCGCTCAGAAGTCGGGTACCCCCACCGATACGGTGCTGTCGTTTGGGAACTACACGCTGTTTGCCGTGCCTTCCTTCTGGCTGGGGCTGGTGCTGATCGTGATCTTCTCGTCTCACCTGGGATGGCTGCCCACCTCCGGCATGCGCACCGTGCGGGCCGACTACACCGGTTGGCACGATGTTCTTGATGTGGCCAAGCACATGGTGCTGCCCGTGGCGACATTGGCACTGGTGCAGATACCGGTGTACTTCCGGATTACGCGGGCGAGTGTGGTGCAGCAACAGCGTGAGGACTATGTCACCACCTTCCGGGCGGCGTCGATGTCGGAGCGCAAGGTGTTTCGGAAGTACGCGCTGCGGAATGGGCTGCTGCCAACCGTTACGGTATTCGGCCTTAGCCTGGGCTTCCTCTTCACCGGAGCCGCACTGGTGGAGATTGTGTTTGCCTGGCCGGGTATTGGCCGGCTGACGCTGGATGCCGTGTTGCGGCGAGACTATCCGCTCCTGCTTGGGATCTACCTCATCCTGGCGATCACCATCTCCCTGGCGGTGCTGATCACCGATATTGTGTATGCCGTGCTCGACCCCAGGATCAGGCTGCGATAATGGCGGAATCACCCCTTTTGATAGACGAACTCGTTGTGACTCCCATCGAGCGCGGCGGCAAGGTTCGGCATTTCTGGCGAGCCTTTGTGGCAAGCAAGGTCGGACTTGTGGGCCTGGCGATCCTGATCGCGATTGCGCTGGTTGCGATCTTCGCGCCGGTGATCGCGCCCGATGGCCCGTTCAAACTGGGTGGGCCGCGACTGGCCCCGATCGGCACCGAAGGATATCCCCTCGGCACCGATCACCTGGGGCGGTCGATTCTGTCCCAGCTTGCCTATGGTGCCCGGGTTTCCCTCTCCATCGGTCTGGTTGCAGCGGCGATCTCGATGGTGGTTGGCGTGGTGATTGGGTCGCTGGCCGGGTTTTATGGTGGCTGGGTCGATATCGTGCTCAGTCGGCTGACCGATATGTTCCTGATTATTCCGGCATTCTTCCTGATTATCGTGATCGTGGCCACGTTTGGCAGCGGAATCTTCTACGTGATGATCGTGATTGGGCTCACGGCCTGGCCGACCAGTGCCCGGTTGATGCGGGCCCAGGCGTTGTCGTTGCGCGAACGTACGTTTGTGCAAGGGTTGACCGCGCTGGGCGAATCGAAGCCGCGCATCCTGTTCAGGCATGTGGTGCCAAACGGGATTCAGCCGCTGATTGCCAACGCCTCGCTGGATATTGCCGGAGCCATTCTGATTGAGGCCGGACTGTCGTTCATCGGTCTTGGCGATCCGAACAAGGCGACGTGGGGTCGGATGATCTTCGAGGGGCGGACCAGTATCACCACGGCCTGGTGGGTTTCGGTCCTCCCTGGTATCGCCATCGTCATCACCGTCCTCGGGTTCTATCTCGTTGGTGACGGTATCTCCTACGTCCTGAGTCCTCGCAGCCGGAAGGTGAAGGCATGAACGAGCAGCCCCCACTCCTGGAACTGCGCAATCTGAGTGTTACCTATCGCACCGATCGTGGCGTGGTCTCGGCGGTGGACGATGTTTCATTGAAGGTTCCGATGGGCGCCAGCATCGGCCTGGTTGGGGAGAGTGGCTCGGGCAAATCGACCATTGCGATGGCGCTGCTGCGATTGCTGCCAGCCAATGCGCGGGTGAGTGGCGAGATCATCGTGAATGGCACCGATCTGGTGCAGCAATCGGAAGCAGAGCTCAATCGCCGCTGGCGCTGGAGCAAGCTCTCGATGGTGTTCCAGAAATCGCTTTCGGCCCTGAGCCCGGTGCATCGCATCGGGGTTCAGATGCATGACGTGCTGCAGACAAACGAGCCGACACTCTCGGAGCGCGACCGCAATGAGCGGATCGACCGGGTGCTTTCGGCGGTGCACCTGCCGAAGCGGGTGTTGCGGATGTACCCGTTCGAGCTTTCGGGCGGGATGATGCAGCGCACCATGATCTCGCTGGGGTTGCTTTGCGACCCGCCGTTCGTGATTTTCGACGAGGCCACCACAGCGCTGGACGTCATTACCCAGTCGCAAATCCTGACGGAGATCCAGCGGTTGAAACAGGAGTTCGACCTGACGACGATGGTGATTTCGCACGATGTCGGGGTGATCAATGCGATTACCGACATCGTGGCGGTGCTCTATGCCGGGCAACTGATGGAGGTGGCGCCGCGAGAGGTGTTCTTCCGCGAGGCGCTGCATCCGTACTCGCGGGCATTGATCGGGTCGATTCCCCGCCTGAGCGGGAAGCGCGAGCGAATCCAGGGGATACCGGGATCGTTGCCGGACCTGACGAATCCGCCGCTGGGATGCCG
Organism: uncultured Chloroflexia bacterium; assembly: GCA_963763125.1. Taxonomy (GTDB): domain Bacteria; phylum Chloroflexota; class Chloroflexia; order Thermomicrobiales; family UBA6265; genus JACCYX01. Next base: position 1,203,151 of record CAVXMV010000005.1, on the reverse strand, counting down.
GTTCGCGCCGAGGTGTCCCCATGCGACGGCGGGGTGCATGACATCGACGCCACCCATGGTGGAGGTGCAACCCGGGCACATGGTGCGGTGCACCGAGTTCGCGCTGAAGGATGAGGTCGGCCAATGAGTGAGACGCCACTGCTCGAACTGGAAGACCTGCAATGCCTGTTTCCGGTGCGCCGGAGTGTAACGGACTTTGTGCGGGGGCAGAAGCACAACATTCACGCGGTGGATTCGGTCTCGTTCTCGATGCAGCGGGGGGAGATCCTGGCGCTGGTGGGGGAGAGTGGATGCGGCAAGTCCACGCTGGGCCGGATGCTGGTGCGGCTGCAGGATGCCACCGGCGGCCGAATGGTGTTCGATGGCGAGGATGTGTCCACCATCAGCGGTGACACGCTGAAGGCGTTCCGGCAACGGGCGCAGATCGTGTTCCAGAACCCGTTCGAGGCGTTCGATCCGCGATTGCCGATCGGGGCCTCGCTGATGCAGGCGCTACGGATTCACAACATTGGGACAAATGCGGATCGCGAGACACGAATCATCGAGGTGATGGAGCGATCGGGGTTGTCCCCGGCGCGAGATTTCCTGGCGCGATATCCGCACGAGGTTTCAGGTGGGCAATCGCAGCGGATCGCAACCGTGCGGGCGATGTTACTTTCGCCAGAGTTCCTGGTTGCGGATGAGCCGGTTTCGATGCTCGATGTGTCGGTGCGGGCCGACATCCTGAACCAGCTGCTCGACCTGCGGGACAACGAGGGGATGTCGATCGTGTTCATCACGCACGATCTTTCGGTGGCGCGGTATATCGCGGACCGGATTGCCGTGATGTACCTGGGGATGTTCGTGGAGGTTGGGCCGGCGGAGCAGATCATCGCCGAGCCGAAGCATCCCTATTCACGAGCGCTGCTATCGAACACGCTGCCGGTGGGGGACGAGGGGCGTCCGGGCGGCGCGCCGATCGAGATTGGCGGCGAAGTGCCGACGCCGGTCGATGTGAAACCGGGATGCCGGTTCGCCAATCGCTGCCCGTATGTGTTCGATCGCTGCCGCGTGGAGACTCCGGTGTTGCGCGCGGTCGAGGGCGGAACGCGAGTCGCCTGCCACCTGTATGAGTGAGCGGAATGGCGCGCAGGTTCCCTCAGCGGCGTGCCCAGGGCCGGGACACGTCTGACCTTTAGACGACGAGCGAGGATCGGGGTAGATGCGAATCGTAATCGACGATCTCCTGGGACCGGAGATCGCGGCGTTGCTGGAAGCGCACACGGCCGAGCTGCGAGGCATCTCCCCGCCCGAGAGCAAGCACGCCCTCGACCTCGAGGGATTGCGCAGGCCCGAGATCACGTTCTGGACGATGTGGGACGATGAGTCGTTGGTTGGCTGTGGCGCGATCCAGGATCTCGGCGGCGGTCACGCCGAGCTGAAATCCATGCGGATATCGTCTCCCTACACCCGGCGGGGCCTCGCCTCCATGCTCCTGCGGCATATCATCGGCGAAGCCCGGAAACGAGGGTATCGCCAGATTAGCCTGGAAACTGGCTCGATGCCGTTCTTCGAACCCGCCCGCAATCTCTATCGCAAGCACGGGTTCGAGGCATGTGACCCTTTCGGCCAGTATGTCGACGATCCCAACAGCGTGTTCATGACGAAACTGCTGGACGAGTGACGGGCAGATCGATCCGGCCTGCTGACGAGATCGTCGCGGAGGATGCGTCTCTGACTCGCACTAAAAGAACGGTTCGAACCAGTCGTCCGGAATCTCGAGCCCGAAGCCCGGGGCGTCGTTCGGGACAAGATACCCATCCTTCGGGATCGCCTGGCCGGGCAGGCGCCAGCCCTCCTCCAGCGGCACACCCGGCGGGGTGCCGACGAAGCACTCGAGCCACGGCACGGCGGAGGATGCGTAGGAGAAGTGCTGGCCATGCACCGTGTTGCCTCCGCCGTGCAGGATGACGTTGATGTTGGCCGAACTGGCCGATGCCGCGATCTTCTGGCAGGTCGAGAATCCGCCAACCCAGTTGATATCCGGCTGCAGGATATCGGCGACATGATGGTTGACTGCCCACTGGAAGGGCAGCGAGGTGTACCAGTGCTCACCTGTGGCAAGTGTCTGCCATGGCAAGCGATCACGAACCGCCTCATGGGCATCGTAATCCTCCGGGAGCAGATACTCTTCAATCCACTTCAACCGGTAGGGGCGAAGGGCTTCCGCCAGCCGCACGGTGTACTCGATGTCGAACGCCATCCAGCAATCGAGCATCAACTCGCAGTCGTCGCCAATCTGCTCGCGCGTTTTCGCAACGAACTCCTCGTTCTTTCGCAAGTCCATCCAGGCCGTCGGCGGGACCGTACGGGCATGCGAGCTTGAACGCCCTGAACCCGAGCTCCTGGTACCAGTCGACATCATTGCCAGTCGCGTAACAGAAGAGCTTGTCCTTCTGGGGACCGCCAGCCAATTCATACACCGGCATGCCAAGCATCTTTGCGCGCGCATCCCAGAAGGCGAGATCCACCGCGCTGACGGCGTACGATGCGAGGCCCGACGCCCCAAACGGCGTGGTGAGCCGGAACAGTTTGTCCGCGAGCCGATCGTTGGCCATGATATTTTCGCCGACAAGGTTGGGCCCGAGATGATCCTCGATCACTGCGGCGGAGACGCGGCCATTGCCGGTTGAGCCGTAGCCGATGGTGCCATCCTCAAGCGTGACCTTGCACCAGACGCCTTCCCACTTGGGAAGCCACTTGCTGCGATGACTCTTGACCTCCGGATAGCGAGACATCGGATTGGCGACTTCAGCCGTGGTGGCCCATCCATCTCGCCTCGGTTTGGTCTTGAGTTCATGATGCGGCGCATTCAGCCGCATGGCCTCGATTCCGGTGATCTTCACGAAAACCTGGTCCTTTCCGGGATGCGTGGATTCGGGCAAACGCTGGAGCCTGAACTCGCCTCAGCGAACACGGAGCGGAACTCCTGCCGTCGAGCGGCGCTTCAATCTCACTCGTCGAATGGTGCATTGGGCGGCATCGTATCAGGGGTATGGAAACAGTTCAACAGGGAGTATTGCGTTTCACATTGATGAACGGGTAGGATCACGGCCATCGGTAACGTACTCGGTGAGCACGCCTCGACAACGTGTCCAGGCCAGATGCGCGCATTGCCTGGTACGCATGACCTTTTCGTGTCCCCGGAAGGCGGAAGATGAACAATACCCGGATCGTTTTTTCGGCGCCAAATGTGGTCGAGCTCGAAACATTCACCCTGGACGAGTCGGCTCCAGGCCCCCATGAGGTAGTGGTGCGATCGCACCGGACGCTGATCAGCCCTGGCACGGAACTCGCCCGGCTTCAGGGCAAGCTCATGTTCGATAGCGACGTTCCCCCCTCGTTTCCGATGACGACGGTGGGCTATGCCAACATCGGCACCGTCATCGCCGCGGGGGACGAAACAGGGGTAAGCGCCGGTGATCGGGTCTACACCATGGGCAACCACGCGACCGTTGCCCGGGTCGATATGCGTCAGATGCTGTGCGTCCCGGTGCCGGTGGGGCTCCCGGACGAGGAGGCGGTGTTTGCCCGCCTTGCCACGGTATCGATGACGACCCTCGTCACCACCTTCGCCCGCCCGGGTGACTCGGTGGCGGTTGTCGGGTTGGGGCTTGTTGGAAACCTCGCGGCCCAGGTTTTCCAGGCGAGTGGGATGCGCGTGAACGCATTTGACCTTTCCCGAAACCGACGGGAAATCGCAACCCAGGCAGGGATCGAATCCGTCCACGATGGCGACAAGACGCCTTCATTCAGCCAGCAGCACCGCCTGATCATCGAGGCAACCGGGTCGGCCAGGGCGCTTGCGGGCGCAATGGACATGGCCGCTCCCGGTGGAGAGATCGTGATGATCGGGGCCCCATGGGGCGGGGATGCGAACAGCGTTCCATCCAGCCAGATCACGCGACTCCTCTTTTACCGCTTCCTCCGATTGCGCAGCGGGTCAGAATGGGAGATTCCTCGCCAACCAACTGACCTGATTAGTGGATCCAATCACCAGAACTCGGTTACCGCCCTCGATTGGCTCGCACGAAAGAAGCTCAACGCCCTGCCGCTGATCACGCATCGGATCAAGCCAGACGATGTCCCAGCCGCCTACGCCGGACTCCAGAATCACCCAAATGACTACCTTGGCGTGGTGATTGACTGGACCTGACCGCCTCCAACGTGACACGAAACATGGATCGCCACTGATCACCTGATACGAACTTCGGGTAAACATCTGGCGGACCGAATCGCGTACGGGCGGACCTGGCAGCGTAGCGAGTCGACGGCGAAGGATACCTGGCCCACCCCCGATCTGGTCGATCCTGTTGTCCGCCCTTCTTCAACGTGCCCCGAGTATCGCCACTGATCATCCGAAACCCGTTAGTCGGCCGTGGCGTCCATCCATCGGTTCACGAGCGCAACGACCGCGGCGCTGTTGGCCGCCGCCTCGTCCTTGTCGCCAAGGGTGACGATGGCGCGGTCGGCGGCCGCCCATTGCATCAGGCCGGTGCTGTCCTCGAATACGAAGCCGCTCGCGTCCTTGACCCGGACGCCCCGGTGAAAGATGAGTTGAAGTCCACCTTTCGGGGGTAGCCGGAAGGTCACGCGGTCATTGCCGCCAATGCAAAAGCTCGGCGCCTTCCACTTGATGCGCTCCGTGATCCGGGCATTGGATTCGAGGATCGCCTCCCGCAATTCCTCGATCTCGGCCTTCATCGGGTGATCGAGCGTTTGCAGGAACCGGTCGACCTCCGCCGATTGGTTCGTCAAGGGAGTCGACGTCATGCCGCTTCACCTTCGTATGCGCGCTGGAGCCCGGCGATGTCGATCCTGGTCATCTGCAACATGGCCTTTGTGACGCGGTTGGCCCGCGCCGGATCGGGATCCTGGACCATCTCGAACAATACTGCCGGGACAACTTGCCAGGAGACGCCGAACGCATCCTTGAGCCATCCGCACTGACTGTGCTCTCCGCCGTCGGCGAGCTTTTCCCAGAAATGGTCCACCTCGTCCTGATCGGCGCAGGTGATGAGGAACGATGTGGCCTCGGTGAAGGTGAACTGATGGGCGAAGCTGCTGTCTATCGCCATGAATGGCTGGCCGGCCAGTGTGAAGATGGCGTGCATCACGGTTCCTTCGGGCTCGGCTTCACCGCTGCCGTAGCGCATGATATGGCCAATACCGGAATCCTCGAACAGGGAGATATAGCGCGTAATCGCTTCCTCCGCTCGTCCGTGCTGCTCCCCGACGAACATCAGGAACGGCGTGATCGATTGGGGTTCCGTGCCGAGGCTCAACTGCCAGGACACGCCAAATCGATCCTGCACCCAGCCATACCGCTCGCTGAACGGGTAGGCGTCCATCTCCATCAGGACGGTCCCGCCATCGGTGAGGCTTGCCCACAATTCGTCGATCTCCTGCTTGTTCTCGCAGCCCACCCAAAACGAGACTGCCGGGTTGATCGTGAATTCCGGACCGCCGTTGATTGCAATGAACTCCAGCCCGGCGAGCGCAAACCTGGTGGTCACGACCGTCCCCTCGACTCCGGGACCGGCCTCGCCATAACGACTGACGTTCAGCACTTCGGAATCCCTGAAGATCGACACGTAAAAGGCCATTGCCTCTTCGGCGTTGTCGTCGAACCACAGGGATGGGGTGATTTTCTGCATTCCAGGGTCTCCATTCAGTTTCTGGCCGATCTCACGGCGGCATGTGTACAGGTTGCATTCTGGACCATTGTGGCTGGTTTGGCTTCTCTCGATTTGCGGTTGGCGAGGCTGGCAGCGATGCCCATGATCCCCACAGGGGTTCCCCTACAATGACCGACGGACAGGGGTTTCCGGCGCGTTGAGCGGTCTCGCGACAATCAGGTGGAAGACACCGAAGAATCGTGACTCGTCGTGGTTGACGCGGAAGCCAAGCTCGCGTACCAGGCGATCGGTCGGGCGATCGAGGTGGCAGCCGAGCATCCGTTGTTGCATGGGACTCATCAGCTTTAGCAATCCGGCGATTAACGCGTTCGAGGCGCGGACGTGCTCCAGCAGCACGATCGTGCCGCCCGGTTTGCAGACCCGGGACATTTCCCGCAACGCCTGGGCCGGGTCGGGCACCGTACACAGCATCAGGCTGGTCGTCACTGTATCGAACATGGCATCCGGAAAATCGAGGCTTTCGGCGTTCATCTGGCGCAGCTCGATTGGAAACGTCACGCCAGGAATCACCTGTCGCGCCTGATCGAGCATGCCATTCGAGAGATCGACCCCAATGAACGAGGTGATCTCCCGGTTGTCGCCAATGAGTTTGAGGGTCGCGCCTGTCCCCGTACCGATTTCGAGCACATCGCCGCGCAACTGACTGGCGAGCGCAACCCGCATCGGTTGTCCCATCAGCACGCGTTCGACCATTCCCTGGCGTTTGATCCCAGTCCGGGGCGATCTCGTCATAGATTGTTTCGACGCGGGTCAGTTCGGGATTGGGATGATTGGACATTGTCGTGCTCTCGTGCGGGATTCGGCGGTTTCTCGTCTATCCTGATCGTGCCAGCCTACACCGGCCAGCCATGAAGGAGAAGGAATGACCGCACGAGATTCCAGGGGCAAACGATCACCCCATGCCGGTCTCAAGGCCCAGATCAATGCCTTGAACACGCTCGCCGATGACCCGGATGCACAGCGGGACCTGGCCGTTTCATACGTCCGGAAATCGAAGAACATGGAGCTGCTGCGTCCGGCCCTGCGTGTGCTCCAGGACCAGCTCGATCCCGCCTTGCGACCCTCCTGCACGAAAAGTACGAGTCGTTCGAAGGGGCGCCGTCGAAAGACGATTCCGGGGGATTCGTGCGGGCTTCGATCATCCGCGCGCTGCAACCGATCATTCACTTCGATGACCTGCCGATTCTGCAACGGGCACTGGTTTCCTATGAGATGGTGGGGCTGTATGAAGTTTGCGCCGAGCTGCGAGCTGCTGCCCTGAACGCGCTGGCTGATCTCGACCCCGAGCTGGCCACATTCTACGCTGCTCGATTTCTTCGCGATCCGCTGAACTCCATGTCCGGCGAGCCAGCCCTGAGTTCGGTTCGACTCCTTGCCGCGCAACAGCAACTGGAACCCTTGTTCGGGATGGCGACGTGGTCCACGGGCTTGCCGGAAGGGTTTGGGTGGCAAATGGCAAAATCCGAAATCATGGGCGAGGCGCTCCGGAACCTGGTCGATCTGCCAGCCTCGCTGGTGCCGTTGCTGATCAAGGAATACCAGGAAAGTGACGACGAGCAAATCCTGCTTGGGCTGTACGACCTGCTGCTGGCGCATCCGGCGCGCGCCCAGTGGCAAAGCGTGATCGAACGTTTCCTGCGGACCACCCGCCTGATGGATCTGTACGCGCTGATCGTGGCCCAGATCGTGGCCGGCCGCGATGAATCGCTGATCAGGATGCTGCGGGAGCTGGAGGCCGAGGAGCAGGATCGCATCCGGCACGACCTGCTGCGGAACGTCCTGGAGAACGCGTGACGGCTGGGTTACCACAAACCCAATCAGGTAGTGGCCGATCGCCCCGCTGGATTGTGCCGGCCAACGAATGATGAATGAGCCCGCCCGGCGCGGAGCGCCTGAAGTGTCATTCCGTCGGGACGGTTCCACTCCCCGGGACGGGGAGGGGTCAGGGGTGGGGAATCAGCGACCAGAGGAATCTCTCTTGGCCCGCATGCCGATCCTGACTATCGCCGAAAACTCACCACCCCGCGCTCAGGTCCCGCCAATCCGGATTCTGTGCCTCGATCAGGTCGTGCTTCCGCTGCTGACTCCAGTCCTTGAGTTCCTTTTCACGCTCAATCGCGGACCAGGGATCAGGGTATTCCTCAATGTGGACCAGCATCACCTCGTTGTACTTGCGGGTGTGGGCTGTGGGCGATGCCTTGCCCTTGTGTTCCCAGACACGACGTTCGAGATTGGAGGTGAAGCCGACGTAGGTCGTTCGCGATGGGGACGACATGACGTAGACATAGTAAATCTTTAGCATCGAAAGCTCCCCTCATCATCTCAATGCCGCTGCGGCGGGAGATTCCTCTGGTCGCTGATTCCCCACCCCTGACCCCTCCCCGTCCCGGGGAGTGGAACCGTCCCGACGGAATGACATTTAACTGCTGCGGCAGGAGATCCCGCCCCGCTGGATCTTTCCTCGGAATGACAATTAATCGCCGTCCAGCTGCGCGGCCAGCCGCTTCGGGGCGACGAGCCGGTAGCTTTCGTCGATGATCTCCTCGATCGCTCCCCAATCCGGATTGCACTCCGGCGAAATCCAGGCCGCAATCCACCCCTTTGGGCCAAGATAGGGCGGCGCGAAGTAACGGTCCGGTTCCGAGGCGATATAGGCTTCCTGCGCTCCCGGTGGGGCCTTGCACCAGACTGAGACGCGGTGATCCGGTTTGTGGACCATGGCGAAGTTCTTCGCTCGAATCTGGAACGTCGGCGATCCGAACGCCTCGGCCTCAACCGCTTCCGGGTAATCCATGCAAATCTCTCGCAAGGGGGCCAGGATCGCGTCGTCGATCGCGATCTGGGGGTGAGTGCTCACACGTCGTCCTCCTGGTTCAGGGCGTCCAGTTCCCTGATCAGCGTCTTCGTCGCCGTCATCCGGTAGCTCTCGTCAATCATGTCCTCGAACTCCGGCCAGACGACCTCGTTGTTGAGCCAGGCGCCGACCCAGCCGTTGTGGCCAACATAGGGTGGGCGAAAGTAGCGAGTGGGGTCGGAGCCAATCAGCGCCTCCTGTACACCCGGCGGCGCCTTCATCCACACGGAAGGATTGCCCTCGACCTGATGCTGCATCGCGAAGATCTTGCCGCTTACCTTGTAGACCGGGTCGCCGACGCTTCCCTCGAAGATTTCCTCGGCAGCGGGGTACGCCATGCACAGGTCGTGAAGAATTCGGAGCAAACCGTCTCGATTGGACATTGCGATTCCCATCAATGCATCATCCGGAGAATAGAACGTTCGTTCGTATCTTGCCTGTGACGCGGCGAAAAGGCAACCTGTGGATCACGGTGACCCAATGGCCGATCGCTGTGTGGACATAACATTTTCGATTGAGGCGGCAAATGAGTGCTGTACAACCCCTTGCGTTATGGCCGAACCAGGCGTAGGATGCAAGCACTCGAAGGTACTTAAGGTTGAAGTATTGCGTGCGGAATTGTCCAAAGCAGGAAAAGCATCATCACAAAAAGACCATCGAGACTTGTAAAGACTCACGGCTAATAGCTCGGGGGTCTTTTCGATTAACCAACTAACCAACGTCTAACCAACTTCCAATCAACTTTAGGTCGATGACTCGATCGACTCCAACCACTGTGAACCTGGTGGGGTTGCAAAGCCATCGGTTGGCCTGCTGGATACACGGATATCCTGGATGCTGCGCCGTTGACTGGCTCGTTTTGATGGGCTGTCGCGCAAGTCAACGCATGCGTGTCGAGTAACCATGTTGAAGTGATCGGCTGGTATTTCCACCTGCAACATTGCCGGCTTGCTTTTTGAATAGGCAGTCTGAATCGGGAGCGTTCGTTCTCATTCCTCCCTATCGCATCGGCTGCCAGGCGGACATGATCTTGTCCGCGATGATTTCCATGCGCTCGTCGGCCAACACAAGCACATCGTCCGCCAGCAGTTCGTCATGATTGGTGCACCCCTGGCCGCCAACGACGATCCTGGGGGCCCCCCCGTCCTCCAATGGTGCATCGCGTAGTGCATTCACGGTTTCGTGAAGGGAGGGCAGGTGAGCCTCGAGCGAGATCGACAGCAGCACGAGTTCCGGTCGACGCAAACGAATGGACTCGACCAGGAATTGGGACGATACGTTGGCGCCCAGATAGTGGACACCGACACCCCGGTGCCGCAGGAATCCGCAGACCATGCGGAGGCCAAGATCATGAAGCTCTTCCGAGATACAGGCCGCAATCACCCGGGGCTGCTGCGGAACGATTCGTGCGTGGCGTAGCGTCAACTCCGCGATCAGGTCGCGCGTCAACTCTGTGATCTCGTGCTCCTGGGCAACGTTAATGACCCCCTGGGCCCACAGCCGCCCCACGTCCTGGAGGGAAGGCCGCAGAACCTCGTCGAACATGCGCCCGAACGGCATCCCGAGATCGTCAGCCTGAAGCACCAGTTGGGTGGCGGCCGGGCCGTTTCCCAATATCGCTTGCTCGAGGAATCGTTGCGCGAGTTGTGCCGGCGCGGCGTGGGTATCCAGGCCCTCCAGCCGTCTCCGGATCTCCGACAGCGAAAGCCGGTGCGTTTGCCATTGCTTGATCAGCCGGATACGTTCGAGATCGCTCGTCGAAAACTTGCGGTGTCCCCCTGCCGTCCGCACCGGTTGAACCAGCCCTTCTCTCTGCAGGAAGCGCAGGCTGGAGTGCGAAATATCAGGATAGACATGCCGAAGCTCGGCAACGGCTTCGCCAATCGTGAACAACCTGGATTCATCGTGTGACGTCATTGACTGCCCCTGTTCATCCCGGCGGCGCCATCAACGGCTTCTGTTCACCAAAGATACGCTGCAACTGAAGCATCAGGAACCGTGCGTTACCGCGAGGCGTGCCTTGTCGGGACGAGACGGACGATCACTGGGCAGACCTGATGTCGTTCTTGACAATACTAAACCTATAGTATAAGTTTAGAAATGCTAATGCAAGTTTACACTCTGGAGGAAAGCACATGCGCAAGTCTCTCGATATCGTCACCTTGCTTCTCGTGATCGTGGGCGCAGTCAACTGGGGACTCGTTGGTCTCTTCGAGTTCGACCTTGTGGCCACAATCGTCGGAGAAGATTTCGGCGAGGTCAACGCCCTCTCCCGGATCATCTACATCCTCGTAGGGCTGTCGGGTATCTACCAGCTTTCGCTCCTCGCCCGGCTCTTCGGCCAGGATGCAGATCAGGTCTAGAGCTGGCGCAACCGTTATCCCGCCTCCCTGTTTTCGCTGGGCGGAACGCATTGTATCGATTACCCCGGCATTTACCCCCGGAATCCGCCGCACATCGCGGACCAGCCCATCGTATGAGTCATTGGAGAACACATGAACAACACGAATGACGTGATCCATCAGGAAATCTCGGACTGGCTTGGCGACATCGTCGCGCTCGAGTCCCACGTTGAGGAAGCGATGGATGCGCAACTGAAGCTGGAGTCTGATGATACCTCTCTCGCCAACGCGATCAGGCATTTCCACGATTCCATCCGAGATAGCAAGCAGCGCGCCGTGAACTTCCAGAAGGAATACGGTTCGACGGCGGGGAACCCGGTGATCAAGGCCGGAACCACCCTCCTCGGCAAAGCCGCCGGCGTGATCGACAAGATGCGCAACGATTCCGTGTCCAAGGCATTGCGTGACGATTACACCGCATACAACCATTTGGCAATTGCCTACACCATGCTCTACACCACAGCCACCGCGATGAGTGACGCGGCTACGCAGGCATTCGCCGAGCAGGGCCTCAAGACCTACGCGGGTCTGGTCCAGGAACTCAATCAGGTGATCCCGGCAGCGGTCATTGCCGATCTCAAAGCCGGCGATCACGCGCCGGTCATCGACAACAACGTCGTTGACGATGTCCGCGCCACGATCGATCGCGTATGGTCGACCACCCAGGCCAGTTAGCGCCCGAGCACAATCTGGTCCGAATGGTCTGGACCTGCACAGTACCTTTGCCTCCCAACCCCCATCTCCTTTTTTGAGCCGCCGCCGATACTGCACTATCGGCGGCGACTCCGTGTGTGAGAATGATAAATAGAAACTAGTGTGTGCCAGCGCGCAGAGAGGGTGAGGACGCGGATGTGGCGTAGGATACGCAGTTTCCTGGCGACTGGCGAGCGTGGGAATCATCCGGGCGCGCCAGCGGATGATCCGGCTATCGGAGCCAGGGGCGATGAGGACATCGACATATTCCCGGTAATCGATGCCGAAGGACCGGTCAACGACGATCCGGAAGACGATCTGCCACCAGTCAAACCAATCCTGGGCAGAACGGATCCGGTCTCGGACGATGAGAAAAGCGTCATCCGGATCGAGGTGCCGTTCCGCACGATCCTCAAGATCGTGGCGACGATCTTCGGGATCTGGGTCATCATCCAGGTCAGCCAGATTCTCCTGATGGTGTTCATCTCGATTTTATTGGCCCTGGCATTGGTGCCGCCCGTGCGCTATCTGGAGAACCGGGGATTGCCGCGGGCAGCCGCGGCGGGTGTGACCTTTCTTGTCCTGATCGGACTCATCGCCGGATTCTTCGGCATCGTCGTGCCGCCGCTCGTGCAACAGGGCCAGAGCGTCATCGACAACTTTCCGGAATACACGGCGAATCTGGAGCGTTTCATCGAACGCTATCCCTCGCTCAACGAGCGATATCTCGATATCAAGGAAAACGGTTTGGGAGAGGATGTCCAGTTCCCATGGTCGAGCCTGGTGTCCCTCGGCGTTGACGTCGCAGGCCGGATCGCGAACTTTTTCTTCGTGCTCGTGCTGACCTTTTACCTGCTCCTCGAAGGTGAGCGATCGTATCGCTTCCTTGCCCGCTATTGCACTCCCCGCCTGCGGTACCGGATACGGCGCGCCTTCCCCGAGCTCACCCGAGTCGTCAGCGGATTCGTCATCGGGCAACTCATCACCTCGACCATGTTTGGGGTCTACGCCTATGTCACGCTCTTGATCGCGGGGGTGCCGGAGCCCCTGCTGCTGGCCGTGCTGGCAGCCTTGCTGGACGCAGTCCCAATCATCGGTGTACCGGTGGCAACCGTTCCGGCGCTTCTCCTGGCGGCAACCGTTTCGTGGCAAACAGCCGTCGTTGTGCTGATTGCGTACGCGGCCTATCAGTCGTTCGAAAACTACATTCTCGTGCCACGAGTGTATGGCAGCACCTTGCAGGTGACATCACTCAGTATCCTGGTGGGTGTTCTCGTTGGTGGGCAGTTGCTCGGAATCGTCGGCGTCATTATTGCGCTCCCGCTCACAGCCGCCATTCCCGTACTCGAGCGGGTCTGGCGGGAGGAAATACCCGACCCGCTGACGATCGACATGATCTAGAGCTGCCTCCTTTGCCGGCATCGCAAAGAGAGTGCCTGCCCGCCCCGACTCACGCAGGGGCGACACATCCTCGACTGGCGCCACCATCACCGGGCTGACACCCTATGTGCCGTAGGCAAGGTGTTTATACCAACCGGGATCAGCGCGTGCGCTGGCATGGTAACCATGTCTGCCGGGATCAGGTGTGCTGCAAGCCACGAGGTATCGGTCTTCGAGGCCACCGTGACCATCGGCGCGATGCTACGCCACAAGCAGGGCGGTCACGTACATCACCGCAATGCCGACTGTGAAGCCGCCGAACGTCGGCCAGGTCAGGGCTGGCTCCTGCGCCTTCTTCTGGTCGCGCAGGATCAGGCGGCTCACCTCGATGATGACCTGGACGATGGCGCCAATTCCGATCGCCAGGAAGAGCGTGGTCCACAGCGGCGAGTAAACGAAGGCGCCGATCCAGGTTCCCACGATTGCGGGTCCGCCCGCGACCGCCGCCAGCAACGCGAAGTGCACCAGCGGTGGCCGCTTCTTCACCATCGGGGCAGCGATCCCGACGCCCTCGGTCACATTGTGCAGCGTGAAGCCGATGATCAGGAACACCCCGAGGGCAGCCTCACCGAGGGCGAAGGCGGCCCCGATCGCCAACCCTTCGCCAAGGTTGTGGAGACCGATTCCGGTCGCGATCTGGTAGGCCAGCGAGAGTCCGTCCGAATCGCCCCGCTTCTGGCGGATTGCGCGTCCCACCATCATCAGGAACGCGATCGTCAGCAGCACCACGATCGGGATCAGGACCGGTGCATCAAACGAACCGGCGACCCCGAGCGCGACTTCCTGCGCTTCGACCCACATGTCGATCGCCAGGAACGCCAGCAGGCCAATCGTCAGCGCCAGCACGAAATTCATGCCCTGGCGGCCGAGCCTCTGCATCGAGGGATACCACAACAGGCCGAGGGAGACCGGCACAATGCCGACATACAGGCCAATCAGCGCAAAGCGGAGGAAACTTTCCGAGTCAGCTTCAGGACTCTCGATCGCGACCGGGACCTCGGCATCGAAGATGACCCCCGTTTCCGAGAGCATCCCGATCGCGACAGCTTCATCCTGCACCCACGGATAGGGAATCGTGATCGTCGCCGATTCCAGGCGACCGAGCACATTGTCCGGCTCCATCGTGAATTGCCAGAACGCATCGTCCACGAAGACCTGGGAGATCGTGATCGGGTCCGGTCCATCGTTGATGACCTCGATCTCGATCGTGCCCGGTTCCGGCAGGGTGACCCGCTGGACATTGAGGGTCTCGATCGGTGGCGCTTCCCGGTCGCCGAGCCCGGCATCGGTCGCCACGATCACGGCCAGCACTCCTGCCAGCAGCACCAGGGGAAGCACCGCCAGCAGGATCGTTTTCAACGAGGGCAGGCCGCGTTCCCGCTCACGTGTGGTCGAATCGGTTGCCGACGAGGTGTTTTCCATACGAGCTTCCTTCATCTACAAGGCAGTGATGCTGCGCCTAACGAACGTCGAACGCGCTCATCCAGCCAAGCTCGGCGAATTCCGAGACATGGGCGTGGAACATGTACAGACCCGGTTCGTGCTCGGCGAAGCTGAACTCCAGGATTCCCCGCTGGGCCTGCGCCAGCATCACCGTATCGACCATCCGCAGCGTTGGTTCCAGCGTTGTGCCGGTGTCGTAATAGTTGAAGAAATTGGCGTGCAGATGGAGTGAGTTGACCGGATCGAACTCCGTGATGTTGATCAGGTAGATCCGGACTGGTCGCGTGCGATCGATCGGAATCGGATGCTTCATGTAATGGAAGGCCACCGTGTTGATCGCGTAGACCTCGTTGGCGCTGTCGAAGGTGGTATCGAACGCATTCATCACCATGATGAATTCCTGCCACTCCGCCGACTCGTCATATTCCGGGTGCCGCGCTTTCGCCAGGTCGCCCCGTTTGGCGGGATCGGGGTTGACGATGTACGCGCCGTAGAGCCCCTTGTGGATGTGACGCTTGAGGGGAGTCGCGTGGCAGTGATAGAGGTGGCAGCCAAACGGCGCGGCCCTGAATTCATAGGTGTGGGATTCGCCGGGATCGATATCCCCTCGCCCGATCCCGGTTACGCCGTCGTGATAGGCGCTGTGGATCCCGTGGAAATGCATCGTGTGTGGATGTGTGCTGCCGTTGACGAAATGCACGCGGAGCAGGTCGCCCTCGTTGGCGCGCAAGGTGGGACCGGGAACCTGACCGTTGTAGGACCAGGCCGGGAAAAACACACCGGGCGCGATTTCGATCTCCTGCTCGCTGGCGCCAATCCGCCACTCGCGAACCACCGTGCCGTCCCGCATGGTGCTTGTTTCGCCATAGTCGAAGGTTGACACGAATACGGACGGATCCCAGCCGAGGCGCTCGATATCGACGTCGCCCACGGTCGAGCTTTGGGAATGTCCTTCCATGTCCCCCATGTCGTGATCGGTGGGGCCGGGTGTCGATTCGGGAGTGCCCTGGGCCATCACGAACGGCAGCGTGGACACGCCGGCAATTGCGCTTCCGGCAGCGCCCGCCCCAAGTAGAAAACGTCGATTCAAACGAGGTTGATTCACAAGCGATTACTCCTGGGAACGAAGATTAGCCATGAAGATGATTGTAATGGCAGGTTCATGAATACACAATATAGCTATGACTAAATTTCGGAGAAAACTGCGGACCATTGCGGGTTGGGGCGACGCCGTATAACGTAACAACGATGCACGATCCTATATTTCGATGAACAGGCAGGCGGGTTTGCACAGCCATTCCGGTCAGGATTCCGAAAATGCTGAACACGCGCACAGCCGGGTGAACCGTCGGCCGCTGGCGATCGCCTTTGCCATCACCACCACCTTCCTGGTGATCGAGGTGGTCGGCGGTATCCTCACCAATTCGCTGGCCCTGCTTGCCGACGCCGGACACATGGCGACCGATGCCGCGGCCCTTGGGCTATCGCTGCTGGCGATCTGGCTCGCCATGCGGCCGGCGACCCCGGAGCGTTCGTTCGGGTTCTACCGCGCCGAAATCCTCGCCGCGCTCCTGAACGCGAGTTCACTGATCGTGATCTCGGGGTACATCTTCTGGGAAGCGTTCAACCGGATTGGGGAACCACCCGAGGTCGACAGCGGGCCGATGCTGATCGTCGCGATCGCCGGCCTGGTCGCCAACGCGGTGTCGGCCTGGGTGTTGATGCGCGGCGGTGGACACCAGGACAACCTGAACATCCGGGGCGCGTTTCTCCATGTCATTGGCGACATGCTCGGCTCGGTCGGCGCGATCATCGCCGCCCTGATCATGCTGGCGACCGGTTGGTACCTCGCCGACCCTATCCTCTCGGCCGGAATCGGCGTCCTCATCCTCTGGAGTTCCTGGAAATTGATGCGGGAATCCGTCGAAGTGCTGCTTGAGGCAACCCCGAAGAATATCGATACGGTTCGCCTGCGGGAGGCCATGGGACAGGTTGGCGGGGTTATGGGCGTTCACGATCTGCATGTCTGGACCGTGACATCCGGCCTGATCGCGATGAGCGCCCACGTCGAGGTTGCCGAACTCGATGACTGGCCGGATGCCCTCGCCGCGCTGCGCGACTGTGCCCGGGATGAGTTCGGGATCAATCACGTCACGTTGCAGCCGGAAATCGTTCCCGAAGGCGCGACGATGATCGACGGTTGCTCGATCGACACCCCGGAGGGGATCGCTGCCTGCCAGGTCGCTTGAGCCGTCGTCAGTTCCGCTTGCGTACGCACCAGATTTCTTCGGATGGCCATTGCCGGGCCCACGCAAGGGGAACGGTTTCCACGGTGGCGGTCGCATCTGCCGCGGGCTGGGGTTCGATCAACTGCTCGATCTCGAAACCGTTGGTTCGCAAGACCCGGATCATCTCGCCGTGCGGCAGGTGGAACTCGACCGAATCGTCGTCCGGCCACTCGAAGCGATGCATCCCAAAGTACGGGCGCTGGAAACACTCGCTGAACTCGGCATATCAATGGTGTCGTCCGGCGCCGAGCAGAGCGGCACCAGCACGCCATTGACCAGGAACACTAGTCGCCCGCCCGGTCGCAGCACGCGCGCGGCCTCGGGAATCCATTTGTACGGGTCGCACCAGATCGAGGCCCCGTACTCGCTGATCGCGAGATCGAAGCTGGCATCCGGGAACGGCAACTCCTCGGCATTCCCGAGGTGCAGCGGGAAGTCGATCCCGAACTCCGCCTGCATCCGCCGCGCCGTCTCAACTGCTTTGGGGAGTTGTCGATCCCGACGGGACGCGCGCCCAGCTTCGCCAGCCAGGCCGAGAATTACGCCGTACCGCAGCCAAGCTCGATCACATCGAGGCCATCGACCGATTCGGGCAGGGCCCGGATCTCCGATTCCGGGATCGAGTAGGTGCCCCAGGAAATCGCATCCTGGGCCCATGCCCGTGGCGCCCATTCGGCGTAATCGGTCGCCCAGTTGTCCCACTCGGCGCGGTTGCGCTGCACATGTTCCGGAAGATCGGCGGACATCGTGGACTCCTTT
Organism: uncultured Chloroflexia bacterium; assembly: GCA_963763125.1. Classification (GTDB taxonomy): domain Bacteria; phylum Chloroflexota; class Chloroflexia; order Thermomicrobiales; family UBA6265; genus JACCYX01. The sequence continues at coordinate 1,185,534 of CAVXMV010000005.1, read as the reverse complement.
GCCCAAACGCGAGATCACCATCGATTGCATCAGGCAGCCGGCGTGGCGGCTTCCGGAGAGGCGTTTTGTGCGAGGTACGCCACCGGCAAGGCCAGCGCGAGGGTGAGGAAATGAATCCCGGATGTGCATGGCCGGTTGCCCATCCGGGTCCCTCCGTCTATGAATGAAACGTGGATTGAACATAACAGCGGGATTGGTCGTCGTCAATTACCGCCCAGCCTGGATCGTGAGCGCCACGCACCATCCACACGGTAGCGGCGGGCACTGCGTGGTTCACGCCGACTCTTGTTGGCACGTTCTCCGGCAAAGGCATCGATGCCAGCCGCCCAGGCGGCGTCGAGATCGGCATCGGCAGGGAACCTGCCATCGAGTTCGAGAATGACCATGCCGTGAGCAAAGGCCCAAATCGCGCGCGCCAGATCCGGGTCGCCTGCCAGGCGCAGGACCGGGGCTGCGGCGCGCTGCTCGACACCCGGCCGGAGCTGTTCGCGGGGGAGTGGTCCGGAGGTCACCAGGCGGTAAAGGTGGGCGTTCGCGGTAGCGAACGCCCGGTATGCCATCGCGAGCGTCGCCAATGACTCCCCGCGTTCGGCCAAAGCTGTTTCGAGCGAGATCGCCATGCGTTCGAAACCATCGTTGATCAACGCAATCTCCACGGCGGCCTTGTCCGTGAAGTGCTTGTACAGGGAAGGTGCGCGGATGCCGACCGCCTCTCCAAGGTGCCGCATGGTCAGGGCTTCGCGCCCCTCGCGCTCCAGAATCTGGTGAGCGGCCTCTACGATGGTGCTGGCGCGAGTTGGTGCGAGAGTGTGCTCAGTCACGCTGCCAGCCTTCCGGGGTTCGCGGCCCATAACCCACAGTGCGATCGATGGCGATATGGCTGGCCCAGGCCAGGGCTCCGGCCAGCCATGGCACCCCCAGCCACAACACCGCCGCCACGCCGAGCGCAACCGGTCCGGCCCAGTGGTGCAAGGCGTTATAGAGCGGCACCGCTCGCGGATGGAGCTGGCCGGGAGCAAGACCGGGCGCGATACCGGCGAACAGGGCGATGTCGGGCGCGAGTGCGAAGCCGAGCGCCTGCCAGCCTCCGCTGCCGGGGGCGATCAGCGCCGCGACGAGGGCGCCGATCAGGATGATGGTCAGCAACCCGAAGGCAAGCCGCCTGGAAAATCGTGAAACTGGAGCTGGCACGGGAGTGGTGTTCACGCTCATCTGGTCGTATCCGGTTTTGTCACAGGAGTTTCTGGAAGACGTGCTGGAGCTGGTCGATGGCGGGGATTCGGCCCGTGCCTTGAGGGCCTGGTTCATGGCTTCGAATCCCTTTATCGTGCCGGCCCTGACCATTCGCAGGAGGACCGGAACGAGAAACCCGGAAAAGCGCTCCTCCTGAGTGAAACGCACACGATCCGGACCCATCGCTTCGATGCGAAAGCCGTGCTCGCCGTCGAAGAGACCGGGCACGGCGAGGTGACCCAGCCAACGCAGTTCGTGAGCTGGCTCAACGGCGACGACCCTGGGTCGAAAACTCATGGCGCGACCGCCGGGTGGTTGCAGGCGGACATCGAGACGGGATCCGACCGTGGCCGATCCTTCGATCCGGGGGATGAACGGGTTCCACTCAGGGTAGGCGGCAAAGTCAGTCAGGATATTCCAGACCCGCTCCGGAGTGGCATGGATCTCGATCTCGGTGTGCAGGTGGGAAGGCATTGGGCATCTCTATCGCGCAAGAGGTTGGCTAACATCGTTAGCCTGATGATAAGCTAACGATGTTAGCCTGTCAATAGCACCCGCGCTTCGGGCCGTACCCATTTCACCGGCAGGCAGGGGATACGCTCCGTTCAGCCGGTTACGTCGCCGGCGTGGCGGCTGAAGGTTGCTCTTCGATCCACGATGCGGGATCGCGAACGGCTTCCACCACAGCGTCGATCGCGGCGATCACAAGATCCGGTTGCTGGAGCTGCACGTAGTGCGCGCTTTCGGTGGCGATGACGTGCCGGGCATCGGACAGCAACGCGCCAAGCTGGTCCTGGGCGGTCGTCCACGCTTCCTGCAACGCATCGGGCGAGAACCCCAGATCTTCCTCCGGGATACCGAACGGAAGCCCCGCCGTGACCACGTACAGCGGAATCCCCGTCAGCGGGTGATCGAGCGCCGCCTGGGCCATGATGTCGGAGGCGGCTGCGAAATCCACCGTTTCGAGGTCGGGATAGTCTGCGAGTTGCGAGGGGACAGCCGAATTGAGGCGAACGTAGGCTTCCCAATTTTCCGGCGACAGCGCTTCCCTGAGTCCTTCGTACCACGCATCGACAAGGACCAACCCTGCCACTTCCTCCGGATAGGTGCTGGCATAGAGCCGCACAAAGAGACCACCAAGCGAGTGCCCAACAAGCACGTACGGGCCCGGGACACCGGCGACTTCGAGCAGCGTGTGCAAGTCTTCCACCACATCCTGCGCCGAACGCGGCATCGGCACGGCATCGCTGCGGCTCGGAATGAGTTCATCGTCGAGCACCGCCGCCACACCGGGCCGCTCGTACATGCAGACACGGGTGGTCGCCGCGACGCCTTCGAGGACCATCGTTCGTGGCGCATCGGGCGAGACCAGGTCTTCGGACCAGACACTCGCCAGGCTCCGGTAACCAGCCTCGAGCACCACCGTCGGACCACCCGATCCACGGCATTCGAGATACAGCCGCCGACCGCCGCCAATGTCGACGAGACCAGCGAAATCACCACTCGCCGCTGCTGGCGTGGCGACTTCCGGAGAAGCGTTCTGCGCGAAGGATGACAAGGGCAAAACCAGGGTCATGATGAGTACCGGCAACAGGATGCGTACGACCAGTTTGTCCAACTGAACCCTCGCTTTCCACGCAACGATTGGCACGTCTGGATCGATCATAGCATCGGCCTCACCGGTGGCGGATGGGCCCGGCTCCAACGCCGTCGCTCCGGACTGCGTGTTCGTCGGGGACGGCCCTTCGGGCGCGGAGCGCGCAACCCGCATGCCTGCCCAAACCACGGCGATCATTGCACCCGCAGGGAGTCGTCGGTCTGGCGGCTCGACACCGCGATCTGCTTGAATCTCAGCATGTTCTCGCGAATAGCCATCTCCGTCGGCAGGCGTTCCATGCTGGAGGCGCCGAAGAAACCGGCGACGCCCCGGGTGTGCTCAAGCACGTAGGCGGCATCGTCCGGCTCGGCGATCGGACCGCCGTGGCACAGCACGATGATGTCGGGGTTGACCGCTTTCGCGGCGTCGTGCATCGCCTGGATCCGCTCGACCGCGACATCCAGGGTGATCGCGGTTTGCGCCCCAATCGTGCCATTCGTCGTGAGTCCCATGTGCGGTACGAGCACATCTGCACCTGCCGCTGCCATTTTGCGGGCCTCGTCTGGCGTAAAGACATACGGGGTCGTCAACAAATCGAGCTCACGCGCTATCCGGATCATCTCCACTTCCAGATCGTAGCCCATTCCCGTTTCTTCGAGATTTTGCCGGAATACACCGTCGATGAGGCCAACGGACGGGAAGTTCTGGACACCTGCGAATCCCAGGCTCTTGATCTGCCTGAGGAATACTGGCATCTGGCGGAACGGATCGGTACCGCACACGCCCGCCAGAACCGGGGTGTGCCTGACGACTGGAAGCACCTCGCTCGCCATCTCCACGACGATCGCGTTTGCATCGCCATACGGCATCATGCCCGCCAGCGACCCACGCCCGGCCATCCGGAACCGGCCGGAGTTGTAAATTACGATCAGGTCCACCCCGCCCGCTTCGACGGATTTGGCGGACAGCCCGGTGCCCGCTCCCGCCCCAATGATGGGTGTTCCAGCGGCCACTTGCTCCTGCAAAGTTGCCAGGATTTCAGCTCGCCCCATTTGTACTTCCCTCGATGTTCACTATGCCAACTGCTGAAGCCGCCTTGCAGATGATGGCTCTGGTTCGCGTGAATTTCCTGCCTATTCGATGCCACGCAGGTGAAGCTCCGATGCGCGATGACAACTGACCAAATGATTCGGCCGCAGCTCTCGCAACTCGGGTGTCTCGGTGCGACAGCGATCGATTGCGTACGGGCAGCGTGGATGGAAATGGCACCCTGGCGGGGGATTGCCGGGGTCAGCGACCTCGCCTTCCAGAACGATCCGACTCGAGAGTGCCTCCGGGTCGGGTTTGGGCACTGCGGATAACAGGGCCTCGGTATAGGGATGCAATGGTGTGAAGTAGAGATCGTCCGTGTCGGCCATCTCCACGATCTTGCCTACATACATGACGATCACGCGATCACAAATATGCTGCACCACGCTCAAGTCGTGAGAAATGAAGAGATAGGTGAGCTGGAATTCCTCCTGCAGGTCGGTCAACAGGTTGAGCGTCTGGGCGCGGACCGATACATCCAGCGCCGATACAGGCTCGTCGGCGACAACGAGTTTGGGGTTCAGGGCCAGTGCCCGGGCAATGCCGATACGCTGGCGCTCACCGCCACTGAATGCGTGCGGATAGCGCCGCATGTATTCCGGTCGCAGTCCGACACGCCGCAGCAGTTCGGCGACTCGCTCTTCGAGCGCATGCCCCCTGGCGACGCCAAATGCGACGAGCGGTTCGCCGACGATGTCGAGCAGGGTCCAGCGCGGGTTCAACGAAGAATAGGGATCCTGGAAGATCATCTGCATGTCCCTGCGCAGGGCTTTCAAGGCGCCACCTTCCGTCGAGGCGACATCGACAATGTCGCCCTCGCCACGTCGGAAGAGCATCTCGCCAGCGGTCGGATCCACCGCTCGCAGCAAGCAGCGTCCGGTGGTTGTCTTGCCGCAGCCACTTTCCCCAACCAGGCCGAGAGTCTCGCCTTCCTCGATCGTGAAGCTGACATCGTCGACTGCCTTCACGTGGCCGACGACACGACGCAGTAACCCACGGGTTATCGGATAGTGCTTTTTCAGGTTCCGCACATCCATGAGCGGGGGCGGTTTTTCGCTGAGCGTTCAGCCTGCCCAGGTGGTCGATCTGGATCATGCGCCTTCACTCTCGTCTGGCATGCCGTACAGGAAGCAGCTGACCTCGCGTCCATCGCCAAGCGGCGTGAGTTTGGGTTCGTAGCGATTGCAGATGCCCGGCATCATGTGCGGACAGCGTGTGTGGAACGGGCAACCTCGCGGTCTGTTGTAGGGGCTAGGCACCATCCCCTTGACGGGATTCAAGCGCTCGCGTGCGTGTTTGCCCATCCTCGGAATGGAGTTGAGCATGGCTTGCGTATAGGGATGCTTCGGATCGCGGAAGAGGCTTCGCACGTCGGAGGTTTCGACCACGCGCCCAAGGTACATCACTGCCACCCTTTCCGCGGTTTCGGCAACCACCCCCAGATCGTGGGTGATCATCACCACGCTCATCCCAAGTTCCTCCTTGAGCCTGCGCATCAAGGCAAGGATCTGGGCCTGTGTCGTGACGTCGAGGGCCGTGGTGGGCTCGTCCGCAAGCAGCACGCGTGGCTGGCAAATGAGGGCCATCGCGATCATCGCCCGCTGGCGCATACCGCCGCTGAGCTGGTGCGGGTACTCATCGATCCGACGTTCGGCGTTCGGCATCTCCACCAGCCGCAACATCTCGATCGCCCGCATCCGTGCCGCCTTTGCCGAGATCGTCTCGTGGAGCCTGACCCCTTCAATGATCTGGTTTCCCACGGTATGCACGGGGCTGAACGCCGTCATCGGCTCCTGGAAGATCATTGCTATTTCCGCGCCCCGAATCGCGCGAATCTGCTTGCCATCCGCGTTCAGCGAAAGCAGGTCCACCACGTCCGCGTGAGCGTTTTCGCCCTCCCCGGTCTGCCGATGATAGAGAATCTGGCCGCTGATGTTCCTGTCCTCAGCTCCGGTGATCCTCAGGATCGACCTGGCCGTGATGCTCTTCCCGCACCCGCTCTCTCCGACCACTCCAACCGTTTCGCCCTGGTTTACGGTGAAACTGGCCCCATCCACCGCCACCACGCGACCATCCGCGAGATCGAACGCGGTCTTGAGATCCCTGATTTCGAGCAATGGCTTTGAACTGGTCGTCGGTTGCACAAACGCTCCTCTCGAATGGTGGTCCGGCGTGGCTACCGGGTGTAGGGATCGGCGGCGTCGCGCAAGCCGTCACCCAAGAAATTGAGCGCGAGCACCGCTACCACGACAACCAGCCCTGGCGCCAGCAGCCATGGCGCCAGGGCGACGGAGCGGATGTTCTGCGCGTCCTGCAACAACACCCCCCAGCTGATCGCCGGATCGCGCAGGCCAAGCCCCAGGAAACTGAGCGCTGTTTCAGCAATGATTATCTCCGGCACGGCCAGCGTCAGGGCAGCGATGATGTGGCTCATGAACGACGGCACCAGGTGGCGGAACATGATGCGCGGTTGGCTGGTGCCGCTGAGCCTGGCTGCCATCACGAAGTCCTCTTCCCGCAGGGCCAGGCATCGGCCCCGCACCACCCGGGCCAGCCCGGTCCATCCGATCAGCGAGAGGATGATCGTGATCGCCAGGTAGACCTGGAGGATCGACCAGGTCGGCGGCAACGCCGCGGCCAGGCCCAGCCACAACGGAATGGTAGGCATCGACCGCACGAACTCGATCACGCGCTGGATGAACGTATCAATGCCGCCACCGTAGTATCCGGAGATGCCGCCGATCACGATGCCCAGGGCGAAACTCATGGCCACACCGACCAGCCCGATCGACATCGAGATCCTGGTTCCGTAGACGAGACGGCTGAACACGTCCTGTCCCTGGCTGTCAGCTCCGAGCAGGAAGATCCGTGCCTCGGGATCGTCCAACCCCGAACAGGTGCCGGTCCCATGGGATGAATCCAAAGAGCTCGTACGGCTCACCCTTCACGAAGAACCGGATCGGAAGCGGCTGACTGGTGTCCTCCTCGAACACCAGCTCCAGCGTATCCAGATCGCGCGCGCTGGTCGTATCGTAAATGAACGGGCGAACGTGGAAATCCCCCTCCGCATCCCGGAAATGGATCGAGGAAGGTGGATGGTACACCTGCGTCGCGTCCTGGTCGACGGGTTATAGGGCGCGATGAACTCGACCAGCAGTGCGACGACATAGAAAAGGATCACCACCACGCCACAGATCATTGCCATCTTGTGCCGCCGGAACTTCCACCACATCAGCTGCCACTGGGAGGCCACCGATACTCCTGGTCTTCCGGTCCTCGCAACTTCCACGACGGGTACGGGTATACCCGCTTCGGCAGCGTCCGTGCCGTTGCCGTCGACGAGATCGTTTCGTCCCGGGCTCTCGCTGTTCTTCAACCACTGCATCGTCGACTCCTTGCGCTACGAGAGCCGGATGCGTGGATCGAGCCAAGCCAGCAACAGGTCCGAAATGAAGGTCCCGAGCACGGTCAGGATGCTCAGCAGCAAAATGATCGCCCCGGCGAGATACATGTCCTGCGATTGAAGGGATGTGAGCAGCAGCGGACCGGTTGTGGGCAGGTTGAGTACGACGGAGACGATGATCGACCCGGAGACGATGCCGGGCAGGATCCAGCCGACCGTGCTGACGAATGGGTTGAGCGCCACCCGCACCGGGTATTTCAGGATCAGCTTCGCTCGGAAGCACCCTTGGCGCGCGCAGTGACCACGTATGGCCGGTGCAGCTCGTCGAGCAGGTTGGCCCGCATGATCCGGATCAGGCCGGCCACGCCCCCGATGCTCAGCACCAGCGTCGGAATCCAGAGGTGTTCGAGGAGGTCGAGGAACTTAGCCCAGCTCCACGGCGCGGCGGCGTATTCATTGGAGAAGAGGCCGCCGACAGTGGTGCCGAATTGCGAATAGGCGTACCACATGAGCACCAATGCCAGCAGGAAGTTGGGAATGCCGAGTCCGACGAAACTGAGAAACGTGAAAAAATAGTCTCCCGGCGAGTACTGGCGCACCGCGGAGTAGATGCCGATCGGGAACGAGATCGCCCAGATCAGCAGGAGTGATGAGATCGAGAGCACGAGCGTGAGCACCAGGCGCTCGCCGATCAGCTCGGACACCGGCCGGTTCCATTGCAGCGACTGGCCGAAGTCGCCCTGGACCACCCCGCTGATCCATTTGTAGTACTGCACATACAGTGGGTCCCCGAGACCATAGCGGTCGCGCAGGGCATCGATCTCGGCCTGGTCCACGATCTGGCCGGTGCTCTCCAGCGATGCCACATAGGACGTCAGGTAATCGCCAGGCGGCAACTGGATGATGATGAAGGCGATCACCGAAATGACGAAGATCGTGGGAACCATCAGGATGATGCGCCGAATGATGTACTCTCCCACTAGCGGCTTTCCTTTCGTCCGCCCGGGGTGAGTTCCACCTGGAAGGAGTCGCGTCCGCGGTCACCCTGGTGACTGTCGATGCCTCGATTGATCAGGAGGTCAGGAACCACTGCTCCGGGTTGTGGGTGTGCCAGAACCAGTTGGCCGCCCCCCACCAGATGCGTTCTTCACTTCCGGTGAAGACATTCTCGACGTTGTTCTTCACGATCACCGGCTGCGGCGCCTGGCCGATCACGCCGATGACGTAGAGCAACTCGGCAACCATGTCGTGAACCTGGATGCCGAGTTCGGTGAACTCCGGTGTACCCATCAGCGTCGGTTCCACTCGTTGAACACTGCCGCCAACGCCTGTGCCTCCTCCGGCGGCTCGGTGCCAGTCTCCCCGCCACTGGAGAACCACTGGATCCAGTTGTAGGCGTAGGTAATGATGGAATTGCCGCCTGGGCTGAGCTTCGATCCCGAGCGGTATGTCCAGGCCGCACGTTCCAGCTGGCGATCGACATGCCAGCCTGTGCAGTCCTGCGCCTCGGCATTGATTCGCTCCAGCAGGAAATTGCGCTCGCGGGGCGATGCCTGGACCTGAATTCCCAGCTCGGCCCAGTGACGCACCACGAGGTTGCAGACTTCGGTCTTCGGGCCTTCCTGTGGCAGGTATTCCAGCTGGAAAGTGAGCGGCTGGCCATCGGAGCGCAGGCGATTCCCACTGCCGTCCCGTTCCAGCCCCAGCTCATCGAGCAGGCTGTTGGCCTGTTCCAGATCGAGCGCGACGTAATGGTCCGCCCATTCCTGCTTGAAGAAGCTGGCCGTCTCGTTGATCGTTGCCTGGCGGATGGTGCCCTGCCCCAGGAAAACGATTTCGTTGATCTCTTCGCGGTTGATTGCCAGCGACATCGCCTGGCGGAACCGGACATCCCGGAACAGCTCGTAGAGAACAGGATCGGTATGTTCCTGGTTGAAGGCCAGGGCAACATCGGAGCCCCGCTCACTCTAGACCAGGGTAGGGGTATAGTCGCCGCCCTCTTCTCCATCCCTGATGACGGGATAGTTGATCAATTGCAGGTCGAGCCCGGCCACGCTCAACTCACCCGAAATGCGCGCAGGTTCATGATTTCGGGATCGCCCGCATAGTCGATCGTCACGTAATCGACGTACGGGAGCTGGTTGCCTTGGGTATCGACCTTGAAATAGTAGGGATTGCGCTCGTACTGCTGGCGCTGCGTGTCGTTGCTGACGGGTCGCCACGGCGCGAGCACCGGCATCTCCGGATTCTGGGCGCCGTAGTTCCAGGTCGTGGCGGAAATCCGCTCGAGAAAGTAGAGCTGCCAGCTGTCGAAGCCCGCGTCTGTGGCGGCGGCCTCGGCGTCCGGGTTGTACTTGACGTGGAATTGCTCCGCGTAGTGCCGTGGCCGCCACGGTTCGGACGGTCCGCCGGAGAAGTTGACGAGGCTGAATGCCGGGTTCGATACCGAGAATGTGAATTCGACCGTATAGTCATCGACCATGGTGACGCCGATACGTTCGCCACTTACCACCCACTGGGCAGCCACTGTCGGCTGCACATCCGTGTCGAATTGCCAATCCTCGAAGAAGAACATGATGTCGTTGGCCGTGAACGGCTCTCCATCCGACCATCTGATGCCCTGCCGCAGGGTGATCGTGCACTCGTGTAGTCGTCGTTGAACTCGTACCCGGTAGCCACCTCCGGGTAGTTTTCCGAGAGATCGTTCGCGAATCGGAAGAGCCCGGTCACCATCCCAAGCTGGAAGTCACTCGTTGTTTCCGGGGCCATCGACGCGCCAAAGAATGTGCCGCCATACGTGCCAACGGCATTCGTGGGCGTCACGACGAGCGGTTCGGCTGGAAGTCGCTCGGTAAGGGGTGGAAGCGAGCCAGCCGCTACCAGGTCGGCCAGCATGGGTGCTTCGTTGAACGTCGCTGGCAGCGCCGCCGGGGTTTGCGCGGCGAGACCCGCGAGAGGGAATCCCGCGCCGACAACTGCCGCGGCTGGCGCTATCGAGGCGAATCGCCTGCGCGTGATTGCCCTGCTTCGCTCTGCACGTCCATTATCCTGAGAAGTCATGTGGCCTCCTACAGTTGAGTTTGGAAAATGCTCCGCTTACGCATCAGGGACCCTCATTTGCAGCCGGTTCACCGTCTCTTTCGCTGAATCCCACGGGTGCCGGCACAGGATTGCACCCAGTCCGATGGGGCCAGCACGATCCTGGCCCCGCGCTGTCGTTCGCACCTGCCAGCTGGCAGGGCGTCTCGCGCTAATCCTCTGGCGAAGCGTTTCGCAGCCTCGGTCGACAATGGCGGCCTGCCCGATCAGCAGGAGGCAAGCCAGTTTTCGATAGCCCCGACGGGCCGACCGCTACGAGCAATGAGCAGAACAAGTTGCGTTGAATGTACCAAGACTAGGGTCACCCTATTCCATTGATTTTGGTCTGTCAAGAGGATGGATCGTATTCGCCGCCAAGGGGCATGAGCGGGCGTCCTCAACACGGCAACGCCAGGGATTCATGCCTGAATCGGTTCAATCTCGTCGCGCATTCATGCGAAGGCTCGCGGCGAATCGCGATCCCGGGTGGCGAATTCCAACGAGGGGGTTGACCGCATTTCTGCGGGATGGTACAAGGATTTCGCGATATGTATCAGCATTGTACTGGTCTTGTGTTGTTGGTGGTGGGCCAGATTCTGCCGGTTCCCATGCGAGAATGCCCGCGGCGCAACGGTGCCTCAGCCGTGGTTCGCGGTGATCCTGCACGCAATCCGGACCTCACGTAATCTGCTTCCGTAGAGCGCCTGGGCTCCTACGGCATTGGACATCGATCGGGAGGAACACATGGCGGGTCGACTGGCAGGCAAGGTGGCATTGGTCACTGGCGGCGGGGGTGGGATTGGCGAAGCGACCGCCCGCCTCTTCTGGGAAGAAGGGGCATCGGTCGCCGTCGTCGATCTCGATGGCGCCGCTGCCGAAACGGCTGCCAATGGCATTGATCCCAGCGGGGAGCGGATCGTGGCGATCGCCGCCGACCTGACCCAGGAAGCGGAAGCCAAGCGTGCGGTGAACGAGACGGTGGCGCGGTTTGGCACGCTCGATGTGCTGGCCAACATTGCCGCCGTCCGCGTCCACGGTCCGGTCACCGAGGCGACCGTTGAATCGTGGGACTTCGTGATCAAGGTCAACCTCCTGGCAGTGGCCTATGGCTGCAAGTACGCGATTCCGGTGATGGCCCGCAACGGTGGCGGCAGCATTGTCACCGTGTCCTCGGCGAATGCGACGGTCGGACGCAAGGGAATGGGCCAGTACGACGCGACCAAGAATGCGGTGCTGGCGCTGACGCGGTCGATGGCGTGTGACCATGCCGAGCAGGGGATCCGGGTCAATGCCATTTCACCTGGCCCGACGCTGACGCCCTACCACATGCGGAACCGGGTCAAACGGACCGGGGAGACCATGGCCGAAGCAGAGGCCGCGATGCGAGCGGCGGGCGCTCCGCACACCCTGCTGGGACGGCAGGCGGAACCGCGTGAGATGGCCTATGCCCTGCTCTTCCTGGCGAGTGACGAGTCGTCCTATGTGACCGGCGCCAACTTTGCGATCGACGGTGGCATTTCCGGTCTCCGCGATTGACGCGAGGGGAGATTCCGAAGATGACGACGTCACGGTTGCAGGCACTGGTGAGCACGACGGACAAGGAGATCGAGATTCGGCGAGGTGACGGCAGCCTGCTACTGACCCATCGCTTCCATCCCGGTTCACGCCCATCCATCCACCCGATCATCGCGCCCGATGGCGCTGGTGTGCTGACCCAGGACTCTCCCTCCCATCATCCATGGCAGCATGGGCTGTACACGGGATTCAATCTCGTCAACGGTATCGGATTCTGGAGGGAGCAGCCAGAAGATGGCTCGTTCCATCCATTGCTCGCAGCAGGACCGGCCGTGATCGGAGCGACCGCCAGGTGGTCGCTCCAGACATCGTGGAGAGATCCGGCTGGTTCCCCACTTATCGACGAGGCGCAGGAGTGGACGCTCGTCGACGACGGAGAAACCTTCGACCTGGACCTGAACTGGACCCTCAATGCCGAGGTCGACGTCGAGATCGGCCAGTTCATGGCCGGTGGTCTTTTCCTGAGAATGCCCTACGACGCGGCGACCGGAGGTATGGCAGTCAATAGCGCGGGACAACGCAACGGCGAAGCCGAAAAGCAGCGCGCGCATTGGGTTGCTGTCCATATGCCGATCGCTGGACGCACCGATTGGGCAGGATTCGTGATAATGGACCATCCAGCCAATCCTGCATTCCCGGTTACCTGGCGCGTGGACAACGAACTCGGTCTCTCGCCAAGTCGCTGTATCGCGGAATCCTGGTCCATCGCGGCTGGTACGGCCGACCGCTATCGCTATCGTCTCCACGCCTTCTGCGGAGAGCTTGATTCCGATGCAATCGATGCGCGATGGCAGGCATTCTCGGCATCGTGACGACATCGCCCGATAGCCTCGTCGCCAAGGGACAGCGATCGGCAATCGCTGTAAAGCATGCATCCGCATGTCGATATCGTCCCCGTACCGCTGACGTTCCTGGCTCCCGTATACTGATGGGACGGATGGCAGCGGTATGGGGCGCTCATCCCACAGGCATCGTCGAACAGGGATGAGGGAGCTCACCATGGGTGTGCCGATTGAACGCGATTACCATCAATTGGCCGCCGAGGGCATGAGCCGGCATGAGGCGATCAGTGCGGTATTCGAGCGCAGCATCGCCGAGGGGCGGTTGTCGACAGGCACCCGTTTGCCCACCGTCCGGAGCCTTTCGTCGGAACTGGGTGTAAGCGGGACCACCGTCGCTGCCGCTTACCAGTTGCTCAGCCAGCGTGGCTGGACCCAGGGCCAGGTAGGCCGGGGAACGTTCGTTGTCGGCCCACCCTCACCTGCCGTTGACGATACGTCTCATCCACCACAGTCAAATGGTGGGGCCGACCCATTCGCCGCGACACGAGCACCCTGGCGGCGACGGACCATGCTCACGTCCGCAGCACGTCTCAGGTCTGCCTACCCGGATGCGCTTGATTGCACATCGGGAAAACCGGATCCTACCCTGTTCCTCGCGGATATCTTTCTCCGGTCCTGGCAGCAGGCAATCGCCCAAACGGATGTGCTGGACCTGCAATACGCCAGTCCCGAACCGGTGCCTTCGCTCGCCCAGGCGCTGACGCTGCGCATGTCACGGGATTCAATCACGACAGCTGGCGCCGGCATGGTCATCGGTTCTTCTGCCCAGCAATTGATGGTGCTCTCCCTTTCCGTGCTGTCCAAACTGTCGAAATCGGCGCCACGGATCGTTGCGGTTGAAGAGCCGGGATATCAGACAGTCTTCGATGCGTTCGAGCACATGGGGTATCGGCTGGTGGGGATGGAGGTGGATGACGAGGGTGTCACGCCCGATGCCCTTTCCGCCGCGCTTGCGGCCAATGCCCAGGCGGTCTTGTTCACACCCCGGGCGCAGAACCCGTACGGGGCGTCGTGGAGCACAAGCCGGCGAATGGAACTGGCCAACGTACTTGTCGCGCATCCACAGGTGATCGCCATTGAGGACGACCAGTTCGCGGACCTGGCCCACGAACGCCCGGGTTCGCTCCTGAACGACAAACGACTGGCGGAGCGAGTGGTCTACATCCGCTCGTTCGCGAAGGCCATTGCGCCAGACATCAGGATTGCAGTGGCGGTGGCCCATCCCCGGCTTCTCCACTTGCTGGCGGAAGCCAAGAGTTTCACCGATGGCTGGAGTCCGAGGCTGTCCCAGCGGGCACTGGCGCTGTTGCTCTCGGACCCAGGGTTGGACGACGCGCTCGATCACGCCCGGCATCTGTATGATCAGCGGCGCCTCGTGGCCCGCACGATCCTCTCGGACCAACTTGGTGATGTTGGAGGAATCGTCAACGGCGGCGACGGACTGAACCTCTGGATTCGGTTTCGCGCCGGGACCGACGCGAGCGGAGTCATCGAGCGAGCGGCGGCGCTCGGCGTGCTGTGCGCTCCGGGAGAGCCGTTCTACATCCGACCGGGCCGGAACGATGTGTTGCGCATGAGCATAAGTGGCGTCGACGAAGCAGGCGCGGCGGCGGCGGCAGAACGCCTGTCCGAGGCAGTGCTCGATACGACCGCCGTTCATTCACGGACCATTCCGATTTAGGGCACACCGGGATCGCAGAACCCTTCAGAAAATGTGTCGCGCCGACTTGTCGATGAATCATGTGAGACCCGGATACGACCTTGGGCAACCTGGCATTGGCAGGAGTGAATCTATCGCTGGCGCGCTCACGGATCGAGCGGAACCTGCAGTCCGTCGCCGATCAGGTTGATCGCCAGCACCGTCGCGAACAGGAACGCGCCGGGCATGTCCGGATCGGCTATCGCTTGCGGGCGCACCAGATTTCTTCGGCTGGCCACTGGCGGGCCCAGTCGGCGGAAATGAGCGGACTGGTCATTCCCGGCGAGCCGATTGGCGCCTGGAGCTCGATCAGGTTCTCGACCTCGAAGCCGTTGGTTCGCAAGACCCGGATCATCTCGCCGTGCGGCAGGTGGAACTCGACCGAATCGTCGTCCGGCCACTCGAAGCGGTGCATTCCGAAATACGGGCGCTGGAAACACTCGCTGACCGGCATATCAACGGTGTCATCCGGACCGGTGCCAAGCATCACGAGCACGCCATTGACCAGGAAGACCAGCCGCCCGCCCGGGCGCAGCACGCGCGCGGCCTCGGGGATCCACTTGTACGGGTCGCACCAGATCGAGGCCCCGTACTCGCTGATCGCGAGATCGAAGCTGGCATCCGGGAACGGCAGCTCCTCGGCATTCCCAAGGTGGAGCGGGAAGTCGATTCCGAACTCGGCCTGCATCCGCCGCGCCGTCTCCAATTGCTTTGGGGAGTTGTCGATCCCGACGGGACGCGCGCCCAGCTTCGCCAGCCAGGCCGAGAAATAGCCGGTGCCGCAGCCAAGCTCGATCACATCCATGCCCTCGACAGACTCCGGCAGGGCCGCGACCTCGGCCTCGGGAACGCGGAGCTCGCCCCAGGTAATCGCATCCTGGGCCCAGGCACGTGGCGCCCAGGCCCCGTACTCGGTGGACTTGATGTCCCATTCGGTGCGGTTGCGTTGCACGTGTTCCGGAAGATTGTCGACCACGAGATGCACTCCTTGGCAATTGATTGGGTATTGGCAACATGTGCATCAATCATACGACAGCATCCCGGGAGTCGTGCGGGCACGTTTGCGGGCTACTTTCCTAACGTTTGCGCGATCGTGGATCGAATGCATCCCGTAGACCATCGCCGATCAGGTTGATTGCCAGCACGGTCGCGAACAGGAACGCCCCGGGGAAGACGCAAATCCACCACGCCTGCTGGAGCCGGGGCTGCCCGGCGCTCACCATGCTGCCCCACGTCGGCGTTTCGGGCGGAACACCTGCTCCCAGGAACGAGAGCGAAGCCTCGGCCAGGATCCCGAAGGCGACCACGAACGTGCCCTGCACGATCAGTGGCGACAGCGAGTTCATGAAGATGTAGCGCCACATGATCGGGATGTTGCCCATCCCGATTGCCCTCGCAGATTCCACATACGGCTGGTCCCGGTTCATCAGTGTCGTGCTCCGCACCAACCGCGCGATGTTGGGCACGTACACAATGGAAAGGGCGATGATTACATTCCGGGTCGAGGTGCCGAATGTGGCCATGATCGCGATCGCGAGGAGGATGCTCGGGAACGCCTCCAGGCCATCCATCACGCGCATCACCGGCGTATCGAAGCGTCGGTAGAAACCGGCGCAGAGGCCGACGATCGAGCCCATGATTGTGGCCCCGAACATGACGGTGATGCCAACCAGCAGCGAAATCCGGGTACCGTAGACGACACGGCTGAAGACATCGCGACCGAGATCGTCGGTGCCGAACCAGTAGTCCGAAGACGGCTCGGCAAGGCGATCCGCGGGATTCACGAAGTTGGGTGCCACGGGCGCGATCCACGGCGCCAGCACTCCGACAAAGACCAGCCCGATCACGAACAGCAGGCTAATCACGGCGGCTGGCTTCTCCAGCAACAGCCGGACCCAGTAGTACTTCGACGAAGGCGTGATCGACGACAGGCGCCACGGCGTGCCTTTGGTTATCACGGGGCTACGATCGAGCCCCCGGACCTCAGCGAGCCCCATACCGCACCCTCGGATCGACATAAACGTACAGCACGTCTAGGAGAAGCATCACCAGCACCTGGATCGCCGCTACCGTCATCACCGCACCCTGAACAACCGGGAAATCGCGGCGGGTAACGCTTTGCACAAGCAATCGCCCCATCCCCGGCAGGTTGAAGACGGTTTCAATAACGATCGCTCCTCCGAGCATGTGGGCAAACGTAATCCCCACAATCGTCATCACCGGAATCAGCGCGTTGCGCAAGGCATGGAGCATCACGACATGCCGCTGCGGCAAACCCTTGGCGTAGGCGGTGCGCACGAAATCCTGGTTGAGCACATCGAGCATCGTCGATCGCACCAACCGCGCCATGAGCCCGGCGGCAGAGAATCCCAATGCCAGTACGGGCAGGATCATGTGTTTGAGATGGTCGATCGGATTCTCGCCGATATTGACGTACCCACCGGCCGGCAGCCAGCCAAGATTGACGGCGAAGAGCAGGATCAGCAGGATTCCGAAGAAGAAACTGGGAATGGCCACCCCGCTGATCGAGAGCATCATCAGGAGGCGATCCAGCACCGAGTTCGGCCGCGTCGCCGCCAGCACCCCGGACGGCACTGCGATCACCACGGCCAGCATGAGAGAGTAGATCGCGAGCAGGGCGGTCGGCTGGACCCGATCCATCAGCGCTGCGGTAACCGGTTTGCCGATGAACAACGACTCGCCGAAATCGAGGTGCAGGGCGTTCCAGAACCAGTCCCCGAGCTGGACCAGGAAGGGTTCATTCAGGCCGAGTTGCTCGCGCAGGGCGACCTTCTGCTCGTTCGTGGCGTCGCGGCCGAGCATGACCGAGGCGGGGTCGCCGGGGGTCAGGTGGATGAGGGTGAACACGATCAGGCCCACGATGAAGAGCACGGGAATCAGGAGCAACAATCGGCGGAGGATATATGCAGTCATGCGCGATCTCCGATATCGGCCTCGTTCATCAATTATCCTCCCGCTACGCAACCGCCGGTCACTGGCCGCCCTCTCTCAGTTCCCACATTCGGCCACCACCTCACCTGGTAGTGGCGGCCCCTTGCCCCGCAGGGGTGTCTGCCCGTTCGGCACGGCGTCGGGAAACCCGGCCTGACCATGACGGGCGGATATACGCAGGCGACCATCGTCAGCGAGCCATTTCATGCATTGCCTGCCCGCTAACGCGCTTCGCTGCCGCCCCTGCGAAATCGCGCCGAATCCGGATGGCGGTTCCCGGTGGCGTGGTGCCGGGAAGCCAGGCGGACACCCTGCGCCTCGTTGCGCAACCCGGCATTCTGGACCGGAGTACGATTGCGGTGATTTCGGGCCGGCGCATTCGTAGGCCGGCACAAGACCGGCCACTACCAGGCGAGGCGGCCCGAAATCTCCCGCCTCACCGATGCGCACCAGCTACTGCTCGAGCCAGCAGTTGGTGAACTCCGGTTCGAGCTCGAAATGCGTGCTCTCGATGATGTTCTTCACCTTCGATGAAAGCGCAGCCACCCCATAGTTGTTGACCAGCTTGATCGCCGGGGCTTCCTCGTACCAGATCGTCTGGAGATCCTCGAAGGCCGCGAAGCGCGTTTCGAAATCAGCCCCGGTCTGGAGCCGGTTGACGGCGTCGACCTTGGCTGTGGAGCACCACTTGCCATCGGCCGCGCAGCTCGCGAAAGCCGCAATCAGCACCGGATCGGGCCGGAACACATAGGCGTTGGTGGTCATGTCCCACCGCTCGTCGTCCTCCAGGTTCTCGTCGAGCGTGGCTTCGTCGCTCACTTCCAGCTCGACGGTGAACCCGCCCTGCTCGAGTTGCTGCTGGGCGACCACCGCTGCGTTGTAATCGCCAAGGTCTTCCTGCGTGCAGAGAAGCCGGATCGGGGTGCCATCGTAGCCAGCCTCCTCCAGTAATTGCTTGCACTTGTCGGGGTTGTTCTGGTTGTAAAGCTCAGCCGATACGTCCGATACCCACGCGGTTTGCGGCATCATGATCCCCGGCCCGAGCTCGAAGTAGCCCTCGCCGTGGGTGGCCTGGCCACTCGGCTCGACGGCGATCGCCGCCGACACAGCCTGGCGTAGCGTCATATTCTCGAACAGCCCGGCGACGGTGTTCATGATGATCACGCCATAACTGCGGGGCGGCAGGATCTGGATGTTGACATCCGGGTTATCGCCAATCGCCTCGATCTGGTCCGGAATGATTTCCTCGAGATAGTGATAATCGCCCGCCTGCAAACCAGCGACGCGGGCTGCTTCATCCGGTACGGGTATGAACTCGAGTTCGTCGAGGTTGGCGGCCTTGTTCCCGCTGTACCCGCTCGCCGGAGTATCCAGCGCGGAGTACTCCTCGAAGCGTTTGAGCAGGGTAAAGCGGTCTGCCTGGCGCTCCACAAACTGGTAGGGACCGGTGCCGATGTACCCGGCATCGCCGAGCGGATCGCTGCCCGCCGCGTCGATCACCGATTTGGGGTGAATCGAGAGACCCTGGGCTTGCCGCGCCAGCATGCTGGGGAGGGCGGTCAGGGGGCTGGTGAGCTTGATTTCCACGGTGGCGGGATCGACCTCGGTGATCGATTCCAGGAACGGGGCGATCGCCAGGCCAAGCGCGCTGACCGCGGCCCACCGATTGTAGGAGGCCACGACGTCGGCGGCCGTCATTGTTTCCCCGTTGTGAAAGTTCACGCCCTCACGCAAGGTAATCGTCGTCGTGAGACCGTCGGCGCTGACTTCATGACTCGCGGCCAGCATCGGCACCGTCTCGTAGTCGGCATCGAAGGTAAAGAGCGCCTCGTACATTTGCCAGGTGATCATGGTGACGGTACGTTGGTTGGAGAAGTGCGTATCGAGTCCGGCCGGTTGTCCGGTGGAGGCGATGATCATCTTTCCGCCCCGTTGGGCATCCTGCCGCATCGCTGCCGGAGCCAGGGATTGCCGGCCCGAGCTGGCTGCCGCTCCCGCCAGTGGCGCCGCCGCAATCATGGCCGCCCCGCCCACACCGGCCCGCATCACGCGGCGGCGGTCGACTTGCTGCTGAAGCATCTGTTTCGTGGGCAATGAATGTCGCCCGGAATCCTGCTTGCTCATCTGTCCTCTTCCTGTTCAACCATTCCCGCGGGCGGAGATACCACCCGGGGTTTGCCCAAGCCGAACTATGAGGTCCCCACAGCACGTTGCCGCGCCGCCATATCCTGATCGACACCGCGCGGCCACTCGCGGTGCAGGGGATCGCTGACCGAGACGGCCAGCGTGCCGACCCCCTCGATCGTCATCGTTGCCTGGTCGCCATCCTGCAATGCCCCAAGACCCTGGTGCTGGGTGCCGCAGAGGATGAGGTCGCCGGGAACGAGCGTCATGTACGAGCTGATGAAGGCCAGCACCTCGACGACGCTGTACTCCATGTCGCGTGTCGTGTAGTCCTGCCGCGGCTCTCCATTGACGGTGAGGGTCACGCGCAGGTTTTGCGGATCGGGCACCTCGTCGCTGGTCACGATCGCCGGACCAACCGGCGTGAATGTATCGAACGATTTTCCGATCCGGCTTGGACCGACACGGCCCAGGCCGCGCCCCGAGACATCCATCGCGCAGGTGTAGCCCGCCAGGGCCGCGAGCGCTCGCTCGTCGGCCGGCAAATCCTTGGCCCGGGTGCCGATCACGAGGGCAAGTTCCGCCTCATGATGAAAGATGTCGGCCTTGATCCCGGGGAGCACCACGGTCCCCCCGGGAGCGAGGACCGAATCCGGGCTCTCGAGGAACATGTCCTGATTCTGGCGTTCGCGATCGCCCCCTTCGCGGTAATTGCCGAAGGCCGCGATCAGCTTGGGCGGGCGTGGCACCGGCGCCTGCAGGGCCGGCAGTGGCTCCACGGCGCCCGAGGCGGCGAGCGCCTCGATGGTGGCGCGTCGCTCGCCGAACTCCGCCAGCACCCGCGGCATGCGGTCGGCCGATGTCCGGAAGCGAATGTCGTGGAACGCGCTGGAGACATCGACCATCCCGTCATCCCGCAGCACGCCCAGCCGATCGTCGACGGTTAACACCAGTCTCATGAATCCGATCCTCCACTCTGCGCCGCCACCGGGTGCACGGCCGACGCCTTGACGCGCTCACCCGCTTCCTTGTCGACGCCACGTTTCCAGGTTCGCGCGTGGTCGTCCTGTACATGAATCGTGAACGAGCCGATCCCCGACACGGTCGTCGTCACGGCGTCGCCATCCTGCATCGAGCCCAGCCCCTGGTGGTTTGTGCCGCAGCAGATCACGTCCCCCGGATGAAGCGTCGTCACCGACGAGATGTAGGTGAGCAGCTCCCGGACCGGTCGTTCCATGTCGCTGGTCGAATAATCCTGGCGGCGCTCGCCATTGACATCGACCGTGATGTGGAGCGTTTGGGGATCGGGAATCTCGTCCTTCGTCACGATCCACGGCCCGAAGGCGGCGAATGTGTCGAACGACTTGCCGAGGAAGCTGTTGATCCCGGAACGACCGAGACCGCGGGCCGACACATCGTTGAAGCCGACGTAGCCGAACACCGCATCCATCGCCCCGGCGGCGTCCAGATCCTTGGCCTCGCGCCCGATCACAACCGCAATTTCCGCTTCATGGTGAAAAATGTCTGCCTGGTGGGGCGGCAGGATGACCGTGTCGCCATCACCGGAAATGCCTTCCGGCGACTTGAAGAAGAGATCGAGGATCTGGAGCGGCCGATCCGTTCCTTCGCGATAGTTCCCCATCAGGCAGATGATCTTGGATGGCCGGGTGAGGGGAGAGTGGAGCCGCACTTTAGCGATCGGGACGCCGCCACCGGCGGCAATCCTGTCTTCCAGGCCGGCCCGGAGTTCGTCGAAATGAGTGATCAAATCGGGCAGGAAATCACCGGGCCCGAGCGGTTCGTACTGCTCCAGGAGATCCGTGATATCCAGAACGGAGTCGTCGTTGCCAACGACACCTACTCGTCCATCGTCGAACGTAGCGATGCGCATTGCGCCTCCTCCGGTATTCAATTTGCACGTACCATGCGATTAGGATGTGATGGTTGCATACCCCCTCAGGGCATGTCAATACCCGTCGCGGTCCCGGCATTCACAGGGACTGATCCGCCCGCCAGGTGATCGGGGGCATTCGCCAGGCGTCTTGGCGGTCCATTCATCCTCGCCTACGATGGGCGGCACAGGTTGGCAGGGCGTTTGTCAACACATCGAGGAGGAACACATGGCGGGTCGACTGGCAGGCAAGGTGGCATTGGTCACTGGCGGCGGTGGCGGGATTGGCGAAGCGACCGCCCGCCTCTTCTGGGAAGAAGGGGCGTCGGTCGCCGTCGTCGATCTCGATGGCGCCGCTGCCGAAACGGCGGCCAATGGCATCGATCCCAGCGGGGAGCGGATCGTGGCGATCGCCGCCGACCTGACCGCAGGAAGCTGAAGCCGAGCGCGCGGTGAACGAGACGGTGGCGCGGTTTGGCACGCTCGATGTGCTGGCCAACATTGCCGCCGTCCGCGTCCACGGCCCGGTCACCGAGGCGACCGTTGAATCGTGGGACTTCGTGATCAAGGTCAACCTCCTGGCAGTGGCCTATGGCTGCAAGTACGCGATTCCGGTGATGGCCCGCAACGGTGGCGGCAGCATTGTTACCGTGTCCTCGGCGAATGCGACGGTCGGACGCAAGGGAATGGGCCAGTACGACGCGACCAAGAACGCGGTGCTGGCGCTGACGCGGTCGATGGCGTGTGACCATGCCGAGCAGGGGATCCGGGTCAATGCCATTTCACCTGGCCCGACGCTGACGCCCTACCACATGCGGAACCGGGTCAAACGGACCGGGGAGACCATGGACGAAGCCGAAGCGGCGATGCGAGCGGCGGGCGCTCCGCACACCCTGCTGGGACGGCAGGCGGAACCGCGTGAGATGGCCTATGCCCTGCTCTTCCTGGCGAGTGACGAGTCGTCCTATGTGACCGGCGCCAACTTTGCGATCGACGGTGGCATTTCCGGTCTCCGCGATTGACGCAAGCTACCCTGCTCGGAACTCGTAGGGGAGGATGAGCGGGCCGCAAAAGACACCTTCCAGCGTCCGCTAATCCGCCCTTGACGGCAACTATGCGGCATGCGCAGGGAACGCCACCGATGGTTGTGCGTGTCTGTCGGTCTACTCGCCGGCCACCCGATCGAAGTGTCCCAGAACCTCGTCCTCGAACCCGATTGCGATGCCTTCGGGGCCCACGACGAATGTCGTCTGACCCGGGATCGAGGTTACATCGCTCCAGTCGAGCAGGAACGTGTTGTGATTGAAGTGCTCGAAGGCTCCCGGCTTGTTGGCTGGTCCCGCCTCCAGGCGCATTGCTTCGCCTTCCACAATGACCCGGAACCCCGCGTAGAGCTGATTCTCGTACACACCTGCGAACGCCTCCAGCGGCACACTGGGTGGGACAGGGTTCTCGGGCAACTCGGGAGCCGTTGAGAACAGGGCATCGACCATCGCCCCCGCCTCACGGATCTCCTGTTGCACGTCCGTATCGGCGCTGCCCAGCAATTGCTCGAGCACGAAGCCACGTACCGCCTCTGGCAGGGCGGTCAGGTTGAGGTTCGCCGTTACCGCCACCCCCGCGTTGAGTTGAGGCACGAAACAGACAACCGTCCGGATGCCAGCCAGTGCGCCTCCCTTTTCAATGACCTCGTACCCATGGTAGTGGTAGTTGGCCCAGCCCAGACCGTAACTGAACCCCGAGTGCGCATCGATTGGCGCCATTTCAGAGAACGAGATCTCCGACACCATGCTCGGCGCCAGCATCTCCTGCACGGTCGTCGCCTGTATGAGTTGCTCGCCATCCGCCAGGCCCTCATCGAGGAGCATCTGCATCCACCGGGCGAGGTCGTTGGCGGAGGAAATCGCCGACCCGGCCGATCCGTAGACGCCATGATCGTCTGCCGGGACCGTCTGGAGGCGACCATCAACCATCGCGTGATTGGCCGACATGTTGCCGTCCGCCGGCCCATCGGCGAGCGCCGGGCCGCTCCGGCTCATGCCTGCGGGGCCGAACAGGCGTTCGCGCATCGCGTCTTCCCAAGGCGATCCCGTCAGCCGGGTGATGACTTCACCGGCGATGAAAAAGCCGAGATTGGAGTAGGCCGCGACCTCCCGGAACGAGCCAGCAGGAGGAACGAAGCGAAGGCGACGAAGCATCTCGGCGCGGTCATACCCGATGTGCCCCAGCAAATCGCCGCCGAAAGCGGGAAAGCCGGAACGGTGGGCCAACACATCGCGCGAGGTGAGAAATCGGGTCGGGTACGGATCCCATAGTTGAAGCTCCGGCAATACGTCGGTGATCGGCGTGTCCCAGCCGATCAACCCCTCGTCGACAAGGGTGCCAAGCGTGAAGGCCGTCATCGGCTTGGTATTCGAGGCGAGCTGGAACACCGTGTCGGCATCGACAGGAGCATCGCTGCCCAGTTCGCGCACGCCGTAGCCCTTGACCAACACGTGCTGGCCGCCCTGGATCACCGCGACGGCCGCGCCGGGAATGCCGTAGCTCTCCAGATATTCGGAAACGAACGCGTCGATCGCATCCGCATCGAGCGTCGAACCGGCTTCCGGAGTGGCCTCGCCGGTTTGGGCCGCGCCCGCCAGGTGTGGCAGCGTTGCCGCGGCGGTGACGGCGAGCGCGGCGCCGCCGGTGTGCAGGATATCGCGGCGCGAAAACCTGTCAGCCAGAATCCGGGCACGGTTATCTGCAAGGGAAGGAGTCATGAGGGAGCCGTTCTGGTAGAGGTCGACAGGTTGCCGGCCCAACGATGACGGGAACGAGGCCCACGAATCACCGGTTTCCAGATGCGCCTGGGTGGCGTTCCTGTCCAGTGCATGTTCCTCTCGACTGTAGCAATCCGCGAATCAATTATCGTTAGCTGCGCGTCCCGATCTCTTGTCCCGCAATCCCGGAGCCCGCTCCTGTGTCCGGCGTCGATATACCCGAAACCAGGGTCTTCGGAGAGGGGATCCGCATGTCGGTATGGATTGGCCGGAACACACTATGGGATGACCCCGCCCGGACAGGCGCCTGCGGGCAGCCACTGTGTTTGGTTGGCACGTTGTAGGTGCCCGCGATACCTCCCCTGTGATTGACGATATGCGCGAGGCGCAGGAGGTTACGCAGGGTGCCGTCCTGAGGAACGAAGGATCATCTCGGCCCGGCGCGACAGTTGGTTCAGTCGATGTTGTCGTCGATGGCCTCGAGAAGTTGGCGGTACATCCCGGCGTGGAGGTCGCGCAGCACCGGAAAGTGCGGCCGGAAGCGGTGCGTGGTGTCGTAATCGATCTCGCCGCAGACCAGATCCTCGACATCGTAGGCGGCCTGACAGACGATCGGTGACCCGGGCACCTTCGTAACAGGATCGCCGGGGCCAATCAGGCGACTGCCGCCCCAGTAGGCGACGTCTCCTTCGGAGCCAGCGAGGTTGCAGTAGGCGAACGGAATCGTGTTTTCCATCGCCCGGGCCAGCACCAGCGGCTCGAAGATGTCCTTCTCAAACGCTGGTGAGCCGGAGATACCAACCAGCAGGTCTGCCCCCTTCAGGGTCAGCAGGCGGGCGATCTCCGGGAAGAAGATGTCGTAGCAGACCATCATCCCGATCCGGCCGATCGGGGTGTCGAACACCGGGCTGCGGGTTCCACTGCGGAAGAATCGGCGGTCGGGGAAGGCCCCGGCCCCGCCATGGTCGGTGGCATGCCCGGGCAAGGTGTGCTTGCGCCAGGTGCCGATGTACCCGTCCGGCCCGACAAGCACCGCCGAGTTGTAAAGGACACCGGGCAACCCTCGCTCCGGCATTCCCCAGATCACGTGCACGCCATGTTTCCGGGCAGTGGCTACGATGTGGTCGGTGGCGGGACCGGGAATCTCCTCCGCGACATCGAAGAAGGCGTCGCCGCAGGCATAACCGGTCAGCGCCAGTTCGGGAAACACCACCAGCTGGGCGTTCATCGCCGCTGCCCGCTCGATCGCGCCATCGAATGCCCGCAGATTCGCGCCCTTGTCCAGGGTTGCTGGCTGAACCTGGGCCAGGGCCACGGAGACACGCATCGTCGACCTCCGGTTTCTATCGGCGGCAACCGAGGATGGCACGGTTGAGCGCCACGGCGCGCTCGCTAGCGGGATTCGAGCCAGCCCACCAGATCGGCGCGCTTTATCGAAATGATGTCGTTGCCCACCTTGAGGGCGGGGAGATGGCCCCGGTGCGCCGCCTGGTAGATCACGTCGATATCCATCCCGAGAAGTTCGGCTGCTTCCTCCGGGGTGTAATGGTCCTGCCCGAGCAGTGTCGAGATATGACTCGGCGGCATAGATGAATTCTGCGGTTGGTTCAAGGGTGGCCCTCCAGCCAGGTCTGTGCATCGTCTACGATGTTGGTACCCGCATCAACGTGTGGAAACTGTGTATCGAGACTGTACATGCCCTCGCGCGCACGTTCAATGCGGCTATATCCTGGCTGCCCAGCGTATTGGCAGTTGAGCCTGGGCCAGCGCAACGAAAACACGAATTTCGAACTCCGTTCTCCACCGTTGGCCGCCGAGAATCCTTATGGACGTTCAGGACATTCCTGGTAGCGGATTCCAGACCACTGCCTCATGCGATCAAGCGAAGAGGGTGGTCACGTTCTCGGTAACCACTACCGCGTGCAGGCTGACCGTTCTCATCGCCACGCGGCGAGACGGATTCCTGTACACACGAACAACGATCCATGATTGGCTGCGAAAATCCGCCGTGAACCGGATTAGCGTGTTTCGAGCCAACGGATCAGGTCATCCCGGTGCAGGGAAACCACACGATGCTCGACGAAGGTTGCCATGAGTTCGTGCCGGTGCGCGGCCTGACTGATCACATTCGGATCCATTCCGAGAAGGAACGCGGCCTCGTCGACGGTGTAGTGATCCTGATGCAGCAACGTCGAGATGTCCTCGGTGGTGTATTCATCGTGATGCATCAGCTCCGAGAGACCCTCGATGAATGGCGCGGAATCGCGTTTGTTCTCCATGGCGGTGCCTCCAGTCGAATCGGTCTCGCCAGCGCGGTCGCCTGTGGAATCACCGGGCGGCCGCACCGATCGCGGCACGACGACACGAATGAAAAACCAACAATGCTATTTCTTATGATCCACGCCGACGCTCTTTCCCTATTATGGCGCTTTTTCGGGTGAATCGGAATCTCTCGTCGGCACGAGCAGGATCGGTGCCTTCGCCTCCCGCACGAGCTTCTCGGCGACGCTCCCGAGCAGCCACCGGCGATACCCGCGTCGACCGTGGGTGGTCATCACGACCAGGTCGTCAGCCTGGAGATTGCGGAGCAGCTCGAACGACGCGGTACCGCGCAGAATTTCGGTTTCGACGACCAGTCCGCAGGCCCGGATTTGCTCGGCCAGACCCTCGAGATACTGGCTTGCATGGTCCTCGGTTTTCTGCCGTGCGAGGTCGTAGGTGTCGTCCTGCGCCGTCCCGGCAATCCCGGATTTGCGCATGTCATGGATCGCGCCTCGCACATCGTCGAGACCGACCGCGCGGACCAGGCGCAGGGGCAATGGCAGTGCCTCGGCGATTGCTGTCGCCAGCGGCAGCGCACGTTCGGCGGTTTCCGAACCGTCGAGCGGCACCACGATCCGGTTCATGGACGGGATTGCCTCCCCCTCCTTCCCGATCCGGATCATGAGCGCCGGCGTGGTGCTGTAGCGGCTGACCCGGTCGGCCACGCTCCCGAACAGCATGCGCCCGGCCGCGTTTCGCCCGTGGGTGGCCATCACGATCAGGTTACAGGGTTCAGCGGCGTCGATGATGTTCTCCGCCACGTCGCCAAAGCGGACCACCACCTCCACCTCACGACCGCGGGTTCGGAGTGGCGCCGCCAGCTCTTCGAGCTCGACCTTGATCTCGCCGATTTGCTCCTCATGGTCGAGCTTGGGCCATCCCGGGATCAGCATCAGGTCGTCCGGTTCGACGTGCAGGAGGACGAGGTGCTGCCACGGCAATTGCCGGGCGAACTCCAGCGCGCGCTCCGCCCTGGCGGTACCGTCGAGGGGAACGAGAATCCGGAACGTGGGCGCGTCAGCCGATTGGTGGGTCGTGCTCATCGAAAAACTCCCTGTACGTTGCCACAATTGGCTTTCCATATGAGGAATTATCGCCGCTCACCTGCCAACGTGCTGGCAGGGATGCCGTAGCGGAAACGGAGCATAGCTCGGCGTATCGAGCCCTGATGCGCCTCGCCCGACTCGTAGGGGAGGATTAAGCGGTCCGTTGATCGAATGCAGCCTAACGAAGTCTGGACCGCGTATATCCTTCCGTCGCGTTCGGAATGCGGACCTACGTCACAGGAGGATCTGGCCAGGGTAGGTGCTCGCGAGTCACCAATCGCCGCATCAACGCCCACGCCAAGGGCGACAATCTGGCCAATGCGACATACGATGGCCTCCTCACACGCAGGAACGCGCACGGAGGGAACACACCCATGGAGTATCGACGTCTTGGCCGCACCAATCTCGACGTCTCCGTCGTCGGACTCGGCACCGGCGGACCAAGCCAGCTCGGCCAGAAGAGCGGCGTTCCCGAATCGGACGTCCATGCGATGATCGACACCGCACTCGGACTCGGGATCAACCTGATCGATACGGCAGCCGCGTACGGCGAAAGCGAGGCGATCCTCGGCCGCGCGCTCAAGGGGAAACCACGCGATGCCTACGTGCTCGCCACCAAGAGCAGCGGAGAGGTTGGGGATGGAGGCACATCGCGCCCCCGGACAGCGCAGGAACTGGTCGAGTCGCTGGACAAGAGCCTGCAACGGTTGCAGACCGAGGTGATCGATATCTTCCAGATCCACGCCGTGACCCCGGAATCCTATGTCCACACCCGCGACGTGCTGGTTCCCGAATTGCGACGGCAGCAAGACATGGGCAAGATCCGGTTCATCGGAATCACCGAGAAGTTCGCTTCGGACCACGAACGGGCAGCCCTGACCAGCGCCCTCGCCGACAATCTGTTCGACACCATGTTGGTCGGCTACAACCTGCTGACTCCGGGACCGGAAGACGATGTGCTGCCACTGGCGGAGGCCAACGATGTCGGGGTGCTGGTGATGTGCGCCGTGCGGCGGAAGATCGCTCGCCAGGCGGACCTCGAGGCAGTGATCGCCGGGCTCAAGAGTGAGGGATTGATCGCGGCGGAGGCGTTGCCCGACCAGGCCCCGCTCGACTGGTTGCGGCACGACGGGATCGATCGTGTGACCGATGCGGCCTACAAGTACGTGGCGAACAATCCGCAGGTCCACAGCGTGCTGACTGGCACGGCAGATGTTGGGCACCTGCGCCAGAACGTCGACGCGATCCTGGGCCCTCCCCTGCCCGATGCCGATCGCTCCCGCCTCAAGGCGATCTTCGGCCCAACCGGCCGCAAGCTGGGGGACTAGGGGGGCATCCAATGAAGCTCCTGTCAATCCCGGACGACACAAGGTAGTGGCCGGTCTTGTGCCGGCCAAGGTGTGCTGCATTGCGGATGATGGTTTGTCCCGGTGGAACGACTTAAAGCGGGCGGAGCAAGCATCGCTACGCTGCCGCAGCCGTACAAAACCTATCCGGTAATTGCCGGTTGCCGACCTGCCCCAATGGGTGCTGGATATGCGGATTGCATCGGCCAATCGGTGCGGGCGGACACAAGGTCCGCAGCCCTACCCCTGCGCGTTGCGTAACTGCAAACACTTCCCTGAACCTCATCACAAACCCGAACCAAAACTCCCTGAGATACGGCGTGTCGCACAAAGGCAGGCTGCGAAGTTTGGTCACGACCACCCTCGTGCCGGCGCGCCTCCCGGCGCCGCCGATTTTTGCTCCCCCTGGGCACTGGACAAACCACGGCTCACCGTCGAACATATACCTCATCATCTGTGATGAGGTATATGGCTGGTCAGGCGCAAGCAATCACTGCCAGGAAGGAGCAGACCAGGACGACGTTCCTGAGGTGCGGATTGGGACATTGTTCGAATGATTCTATCGTCCTGCGGGAAAACCGCGGGCGCGCGTGAGAAAAGGTTGAGGAAGCCATGAACAAGCCTTCACCAATCAGCGATCAGCCGCAGTTCAACCGCCGTGACGTCCTCCGGGTGGCTGGTGCCACGGGCGCCGGGGTGGCGCTCGGGAGCATCCCGGTTCTCCAGCCAGGGGCCCTGGCAGCTGCCCAGGACGATCTCGTCATTGCCAACCTGGTCTGCGAAGGGGGCGCCTCGTTCGCGAAGAACTTCAACCCGTTCGTGCCCAACACCCGCTGGGCCTCCAACCACACCATCTACGAACCGCTCATGCTCTACAACTACGCCCAGAGCACGCTCGAACCGTGGCTGGCCACCGAATATTCCTGGTCGGCCGACAACCTGACCCTCACCATGCCGCTGCGCACCGACGTCACCTGGTCGGATGGCGAGCCATTCACTGCCGCCGATGTGGTGTTCACCTTCGAGCTCATGCAGCAGTTTCCGGCCCTGATCGGGAGCGCCTCCGGGGCGTGGGACGACTATCTCGACGCCGTCGTCGCCGATGACGACGCCACTGTCTCGTTCACCTTCAAGCGGGTCTACACCCCGGCGATCTACCTGCTCAGCAACCAGACGATCGTGGCCAAGCACATTTGGGAGGCGATCGCCGATCCGCTGACCACGACCAACGAGACACCGGTCGGGACAGGCCCGTTCACCGAAATCGCGATCTTCCAGCCCCAGGGCTACGAGATGCACAAGAATCCCTCCTACTGGGCCCCGATCGCAATCGACGGCCTCCGTTTCAAGGCATACACCAACAACGACCAGATCGCGGCCGCCACGGTCAGCGGGGAGGTCGATTGGGGTGGACTCGTCGCCAATCCGGACGAGACGTTCGTCGCCAAGGACCCGGAACACAATCACTACTGGTGGCCGACGACCACGAATGTCTGCCTCTTCCTGAACACCACCCGCCCGCCGTTCGATGATCCCATCTTCCGCAAGGCGGTCGGCGCGGCCCTGAACCGCGAGCAGATGGTGGAAACGGCGCTCTGGGGCAAGAGCACCCCGGCCAACGCGACCGGTCTTGCCGAGGCAGCCTTTGCGGAATGGATCGATCCGGCGGCCGTCGAGGCTGGCGCGGATTGGGTATCGCACAACGTCGATCTCGCCAACCAATGGCTCGACGAGGCCGGTTACGTGATGGATGGCGACTGGCGAACCAATCTCGACGGCTCGGAAATGAAGTTCTCGGCGATCGTGCCCGGTGGCTATTCGGACTGGGTCGCCGTGCTCCAGATCGCGATCACCAACCTGAAGGATGCCGGGATCAACGTCGAGCTGGAAACCTCCAGCCCCGATGCCTGGTCCACTGCGGCCTTCACCGGTGAGTACGACCTGTCGCTCGGCACCGGAGCCCGGGGTGCGACCCCGTTCGAGTTCTATCGCGGCACAATGTCGGCCGCCACCAACAAGCCGGTCGGCGAAGTCGCGACCCAGAACTACCATCGCTACGAGAATGCCGAGGCCGACGAATTACTGCTCGAGTTTGCCGCGACCGGGGATGTCGAGGCACAGAAAACGATCACCCATCAGCTGGAGGCGATCTTCGCTGCGGAAGCGCCGCTCGTTCCCCTCTACGGTGCGCCGGATTGGGGGCTCTACACGACGACGCGGATCACCGGATTCCCGAACGAGGACGATCCGTACGCGCCGCTCGGTCTGGGAGGCACCTGGCCAACACCGCTGATCGTATTCCGGAAGCTGGCTCCAGCGACCTAGGGGAGGAGCGCATGCGGTGTCATTCCTGCTGAGAAGATTGCTCTTCTACATCGTCGCGGCGTGGGCAGCGATCACGATCAATTTCTTCCTGCCGCGCTCGATGCCGGGCGACCCCGCCACCTCGCTGTTCGCCCGGCAGCAGGGAATGCTCCAGCCCGAGCAACTGGAATCGCTCAAGAAAGCCTATGGCCTCACCGGCGGTTCCCTGTGGTCGCAGTACGTGACCTATCTGGAGAACATCTCCCGGGGCAAGTTCGGCGTTTCGCTCTCGCAGTTCCCGGTGCCCGTGATCGACGTGATCGGTCAGGGGTTGATGTGGACCTTGCTGCTCGGGTTGGTCAGTCTGTTCCTCGGATTCGCGATCGGCACGACGCTGGGCGCGATCTGCGCCTGGCGCCGGGGCGGGGTGCTCGATTCGGTGCTCCCCACCTTTTTCATGTTCATTGGGTCGTTCCCGTATTTCTTCCTGGCCCTGCTCGCCGTCTATGTCCTCGGCGTCCAGACTGGCTGGTTCCCGCAGGGCTACGCCTACGAATTCGGGCTCACCCAGGGCTGGAACGAGGAGTATGTGCGCAGCGTGATCTACCACATGATCCTCCCCGTGGGCAGCATCGTGCTCGTCTCCACCGGCCATTGGCTGGTCGGCATGCGCAACGCGATGATCTCCGTGCTCTCGGAGGATTACCTGACGATGGCCGAGGCCAAAGGACTCACGCAAACCCGGATCCTGATGCTCTACGCATCCCGCAATGCCGTGCTGCCGAGCGTGACCGCGCTCGGAATGGGGGTCGGCTTCATTTTCAGCGGACAGGTGCTGACCGAGATCGTGTTTGCCTATCCCGGTCTCGGCTACCTCCTGTTCCAGGCGGTTTCCAACCTGGATTATCCCCTAATGCAGGCGTTGTTCCTGATGATCACACTGGGGGTGCTGCTGGCCAATCTCCTCGTCGATTTCGTCTATGTCCTCCTTGATCCGCGCACCCGGGGTGCGCAGATGCAAACCGCGTGAGGAGGAACGAGTGACCGCATCCCTGGGTTTGCCGGAATCGCGACGATCCTCGCTGCTGAGTGTCCGTCGCCCGGCCTGGCTGACGGCAATCCTGCGCAATCGGCTGGGCACGGCCGGGTTCGTGATCATCCTGATCGCTGCCTTTGTGGCCGTCTTCGGGCCGATCCTGATGCCCGGCGACCCAAACGCATTCGTGGCCGCCCCGAACTTGCCGCCATCGCGCGATCACCTCCTCGGCACCACCGGGTTGGGGCAGGATGTCTTTCACCAGCTGGTGGTCGGCACCAGGACCACCCTTGCCGTGGCTGTCGTGGTCGGGCTCCTGACCTCGTTGATTGCGGCGGTGGTGGCGATGGTGTCCGCGTTTTTCGGCGGGATCGTCGATGAAGTGCTCTCGCTGCTCACCAACGTCTTCCTGATCCTGCCGGGATTTCCGCTGATGGTGGTCCTCGCTGTCTTCCTCCCCAGTGGCACGGTTACGATTGCGCTCGTCCTCAGTATCGCGGGATGGGCGTTCGGCGCTCGCTACCTGCGCTCGCAGGCGCTCAGCGTGCGGGAGCGCGATTTCGTGTCGGCCCAGATCGTGAGTGGCGAGCGACCGTGGCGGATCATGTTCATCGAGATATTGCCGAACATGCTCGGCGTCCTGACTGCCTACCTCATCAACCAGGTCGTTTACGCGATCGGCGCCCAGGCAGCGCTCGAGTTCCTCGGGCTGGGCGCACCGAACCAGGTGACCTGGGGCACCATGCTCTACTGGGCGGCCAACAACATGAGCCTGCTCCAGGGAACCTGGTGGACGTTCGTGTTCCCCGGATTGGCGATCGCGATCGTTTCCGCCTCGCTGACCCTGATGAACTATGTCGTCGACGAAGCTGCCAACCCCCGGTTGCGAGCGACCAGGAGCCTGAGGGGGTTCCTCAAGCGACTGCCGCGCGGATCGTATCGGGCAGGACGCGCGACGGTGGTGGCCCGCAATGACTGAGCGCGACGTGATCCTCGAGGTGCGCGATTTGCGGGTCGACTACATCACCGAGCGTGGTCCGGCCCAGGCCGTGAACGGTGTTTCGTTCAGCATCCACGCCGGTGAGGTGTTCGGGCTGGCCGGGGAATCGGGCAGCGGCAAGTCGACCGCCGCGCTGGCGATCCTGCGCCTGCTGGGGGCGCCTGCCGTGATCCGGGGTGGCCAAATCCTCTACCGGGGGACAGATATCCTTACCCTCAACGACGCGGAATTGCGTCGCCTGCGCTGGCGGGACATCTCGATGGTGTTCCAGAGCGCGATGAATGCGCTCAATCCGGTGATGAAGATCGGCAAGCAACTCAACGACGCGATCATGCGGGACGAACGTGTGACGAAGCGGGAAGCGCGGGAACGCACCCACGACTTGCTGCGAACGGTCGGAATCGACCCGTCCCGGGCATCGGCCTATCCCCACGAGCTGTCGGGCGGGATGCGGCAACGGGTGGTGATCGCGATCGCCCTTGCGTTGCGTCCGAGCCTGATCATCATGGATGAGCCGACCACCGCGCTCGACGTGATTGTCCAGCGCGAGATCATGGACGAGATCCGGGAACTCCAGCAGGCATTGGGCTTCTCGATTCTCTTCATCACCCACGACATGTCGTTGCTGGTCGAGATTTCCGACCGGATCGCGATCATGTACGCGGGGGAGATCATCGAGGATGCCCCGGCCCGCGAGCTGTACCAGCACCCATCCCATCCCTACACCAAGGGCCTGATGAGCTCATTTCCCTCGCTCGATGGGGCGAATGAGCGATTGACCGGGATCGCGGGAACCCCGCCCAGCCTGTTGCACCTGCCTTCCGGTTGCCGGTTTCACGATCGCTGCCCTCACGCGATGCCAATCTGCAAGGTTGAAGCTCCCGCTACGATCACGGTCGGCTCCAACCACACGACGCGTTGCCATCTCTATGACGAGCTTCTTCGCTCGGGAACGGGAGAAGCGGCCCTGTGAGCGTATCCCGATCCGGCATACCGCCAGGCAGCCCATCGCTGCTCGAAGTGCAATCGCTCCACAAGCAATTCCGGGTCGGCGGCGTCATCTCGTCGGGTCAGCTCCAGGCCGTCCGCGATGTCTCGTTCACCCTCGAGAAGGGCAGCGTGGTTGCTCTCGTCGGTGAGTCTGGGAGCGGCAAGAGCACCACCGCGCGGATGGTGGCCCGCCTGATCAAGCCCACATCTGGCCGGATCCTGCTCTCCGGGGTCGACCAGATCGAGCTTGAGCCGCACCGGGTCTCCGACTCCTACCGGCGTATGGTGCAAATGGTCTTCCAGGATCCGTTCAGCTCGCTCAATCCCGTGCACACCATCGGCCACCACCTGTCGCGGCCGCTCCAGCTGCACGGCCACGCGCGATCGGACCGGGAAGTCCAGGACCAGGTGTACGACCTGCTCGCCACCGTTGGCCTGAACCCACCGGCGGAGGTGGCGGAAAAGCATCCGCACGAGCTGTCCGGGGGCCAACGTCAACGAGTCGCCCTCGCCCGCGCCCTGGCCGTGCAGCCGGAGATCGTGCTGGCCGACGAACCGGTCTCGATGCTCGATGTCTCGATCCGGATCGATATCCTGAACCTGATGGAGCGGCTCAAGCACCAACGCGATCTCAGTTACCTGTACATCACCCACGATCTCGCCAGCGCCCGCTATATCGCGCAGTCGATTACGGTGATGTACGCCGGGTACGCGGTCGAAAGCGGACCGAGCGAAGAGCTGCTCCGTGAACCGGCGCACCCTTACACGCGCCGCCTGATCGCGGCGGTGCCCAACCTTTCGATGTCGCGGCAGGCGGACGACTCCCGCCGCCGGTCGGAACCGCCGCAACTGGTCAACCCTCCTCCGGGTTGTCCATTCGCGCCCGGTTGCCCGCTGGTGATGCCGCAGTGCCGGGAAATCATGCCGGGAGTCACCCGGCTCACAGATGCGCGATGGGTTCGGTGTCACGTCTATGGCGAGAGCGAAGCGGTGCCCCCAGGCAAACAGGAGTGAGCACAAGCATGTATCGATTTGGAGTGGATGCCCGCAAATACCCGGGGGCGACGATGCTGGGACCGCTCGGGGTGATCGACGAGGCGGCCGGGCATGGGTTCGAGGGGATCTTCTTTCGGACTGTGTTCGATCTCAGCCCGTCGCTGGATCCCGGCGAGCTGGCGGCGGTCCGTGAGTCGGTCGACCGCCATGGGCTCTACCTGGAAGTCGGGTTGGGCAAGGTCAATCCGTTCAACACGGCTGAGGCGCCGGAAGTGCGGGCGGCGGGCGATGGCGACTACCTGCTCGGCATGGCACGGATGATCCGCGCCTGTCGCGAAATTGGCTGCACCGAGTTGTGGGCCGACACCGCCAATTACCAGCGTTACGAGTGGGGGATCCATGCCAACGATCGCTTCCGGACCGATGTGAGCTGGGAAGACCAGCTGGCTGCCACTCAAAAATTCCTCGAACGCCTCGCGCCGGTGCTGCGCGAGTGCGGCTGTCGGATCAATCTCGAAACGCACGAGGAAATCACCACCCACGAGCTGGTGCGGATGATCGAGGCCGTCGGACCAGACGTGCTGGGAATCACGCTCGATCTCGCCAACGTCGTCGTTCGTGGCGAGAACCCGATGGACGCCGCGCGCCGCGCGGCGCCATACGTGCATCTGACGCACATGCGCGACGTGGTCCTCACCTTTCGACCCTACGGACTGGAGCGCGATATCCGCGCCTGCGGGGATGGCGTGATCGACTGGATCGAGGTCGTCAGTGTGCTGACTCAGCATCAACCGGCCCTGAATTTCTCGGTCGAGTCGGTGAGCGGACCAGTCCGCAACCGAGTCGAGATATTCGATGCCACCTGGCAATCCGCCCATCCCGATCTCGATGTCCGCGAGGTGATGGATCTTGTGCGCATGGCCCATGAGACAGGATGTCGGATGGAACGCGGCGAGATCCCGGCTCGCGATGCCTATTACCCGGAGGGTGGTTTGGATGCTGCTGGGCAGGTCGATTTCATGAAGCGCTGCCTCGCCCACTTGCGGGAGGTGCTGGATACACTGCCACCATCAGTCACTGAAGGAGAATTGAACCAGGCATGACCACTCCCGAATCCTCGCCCCTGCGCGTGCTCGTCGTTGGCGCCCATCCGGACGAGGCGGATATGTATGCGGGAGGCACCGCCGCCCTTTTCGCCCGGATGGGGCACGAGGTCAGGTTTCTCTCGCTCACCTGCGGCGATGCCGGGCATCACGAAATGGAGCGCTTCGCACTTGCAGCCCGGCGCAAGGGCGAGGCCGATGAGGCGGCGCGGCGCCTCGGCGTTGTCGAGTACCAGGTGCTGGATACCCACGATGGCGAATTGATGCCGTCGCTCGAAACCCGCTATCGCGTGATGCGGTCGCTGCGCGACTGGAACGCGGATGTCGTGATCGGGCTCCACTACGAACCCGATGGTCATCCCGATCACCGGGCGGCTGGCCGCGCGACGGCAGATGCCGTGCAGTTCTCGACGCTCCGCAACGTGATGCCGGAAACCCCGGCCCTCTCCCGGCAACCGATCCATCTCCTGATGCCGGATTACGGATCGCTGGCGGTGCATCGGCACGATCTGGTGATCGATGTCGATGACACGATCGAGCAGAAACTGCGGGCATGCGACGCCCACGCCACTCAGTTCTACGAATTTGCGCCCTTTGGCAGGGGCTTCCTCGACGACGTGCCCGAGGGCTGGGAGGCGAAGCGCGCCTATCTCCTCCGGCATTGGCCGCAATTCATGTATATCCAGCCGGAGACGGTTCCGGGGCTGGCCGAATGGTATGGAGAGGAACATGCGGCCACGGTCCAGTTTACCGAGACCTTTCAGTTCTCCGGACGAGGCCAACGACCCGACCACGCGAAAATCCGGCGCCTGTTTCCGATGCTGCCAGAGCATTGACGCCGGACCTGCATCTGAGTCGAATCTCTCCCTGCATTTCGCGCAATCGATGCGACAATGGCGGTTTGGGGGAGGGCGTTGACCGTCCCTCACGCTGCCCTTGCTCATCAGGATTGCGGAGATCACGATGCAGGATTCATCACCGGGGCTCGAGGCGCCCGTTCACACCCCTGTTCCCGATGCCGTCAAGGTCCAGATGCTGGCAACCGAGCACTGGAGCCTGCTGGCGAGCCGCGGCCTGATCTGGAACGAGACCTTCAGCCGCGCGGGCATGTTCCTCACTTCACTGTCGGCGGCCGTCGTCGCCCTCGCCCTCGTTGCCCAGATCGCAGACTTCGGGGACACCTTCAGCATCTTTGCCCTCCTCGTCCTGCCTGTTGTGCTCCTCCTCGGAATCGGAACCTTCGTCCGCCTGCTCGACGCGTGGAGCGAGGATATGTGGATGGTGATGGGGATGAATCGGCTGCGCCACGCCTACATTGATCTGGCCCCGGACCTGGAGAAATACTTCATTGCCGGTCACCACGACGACTTGCGCGGTGTAATGCAAACCTACAACTCGGGTAGCCAGTACCGGCACTTCCGGATCCTGGTGAGCACTCCCGTGCTCGTCGGGGTCGTCAATTCAGTGCTGGCTGGTGTCATTGTCGCCCTGTTCGCCGAGGCGATCGACGCTCACCCGATTTTCTACGCCTCGGTTGGGGTGGCTACCTCATTGTGTGCCGCCGCATTGATGATCCGGGTTATGGCCAGCTGGGACATCGGCCGGCTTCCGCGTGGGTACGAGCCGCATTTTCCGCAATAGCCCACATCTCGCCTGGTAGTGGCTGGCCAATGGGTTCCCAACCCGGCGGATGGCTTGAACCTGGAAACTGATCAGACCAAACAAAAGGATGTGTTCGATGATGCCATCTGGCGGCAATACCGAAACTCCCCGCCCCGGGCGACCGTTGCGCGCGCCGGAGCTCGCATTCCTGCGTGAGGCGCGAGTCGGGCGGCTGGCGACAGTCGATTCCTGGCACAGGCCATCGGTCATCCCCTTTTGCTTTGCCGTGCTCGGCGATGATGAACCGGTTGTCGTCAGCGCTCTCGATGAGAAGCCGAAGCGGGTCGCGGACGAGCACCTTGGCCGTGTCCGGAACATCGAGCAAAACCCCGAGGTCTGTTTCGTCGTGGATCGCTACGATGAAGACTGGGCGCAACTGGCCTTCGTGCAGGTGCGGGGCCGGGCAACGCTGCTGCCGGCCGGTTCCGAAGGTCATCCTGAGGCTGTCGCCGCTTTGCGGGCGAAGTACCTGCAATATGAGGCGATGGCGATCGAACGGCGGCCCCTGATTGTGATCGATCGGCTGCGCGGCACCTCCTGGCGTGGCGACAGCACATCGTTTGCGTAACTTTCGGAAGGCTGGCCGGTGGTGTATCGTTCCGAAACATGACCTGACCGCACAATGGGGAAGACCAATTGATGGACCAACATCCCAACGACCTTGACCGGGCACTTGAGCGCCACGGTGTTCCGGCAGGCAATGTCGGGCTGCTCCTGCAGGTCGCCGCAGACGTGCTGTCGGCGTGGGAGCGGGCGACCTCGATCGAGGAATGGGACGCATGGAGCCGCAGTGACGCGGCGCTGGAAACAATGGCCGATCTCGAAGCGGCGCTGGAAACCTTCGCACCCGCCGAGGGAGAGACCTGATTTCGCTGGATGTGTCCGCCCGTACCTAATCGGCCGGTGGAGCTATTCGTTGTGAGGGAGCTGGATGGAGGGGACTACCCAGAGCCAGGCCGGAGTGATTTCAGGATTCCGGCCGTGGCAACTCGTTGTCGGCGCTGTGCTCATCGCGGTCGCCTGGCCGCTTGCCTGGTTCGGGCCTGCCCCATACTCTGAGCACACATTCTTCCCACTCTGGCTCGGCTACATCCTGACCGTCGATGGCATCACCTTCCGGCGGTCCGGGACGTCGCTGCTATCGCGTGATGCGGGACGCTTCGTCCTGCTCTTTGCATTCTCGATACCCCTCTGGTGGTTGTTCGAATTCGCGAATCAGTTCCTGGAAAACTGGAACTACCAAAGGGCCCGCGACAACCGTCCCGATGCCTACACCGCCCTCGCCTCGCTGGCATTCTCGACCGTGATGCCGGCGATCTTCGTCACCGCTGAGTTCTTCCGGACCTTCGGCGCCCTGGACCACACCCGGCGCTGGATCAGGATCGCGCCATCCAATGGTGGACTGATCGCGATCGCCGGATTGGGGCTGGCGATGTTCGTGGCGGCGCTGGTGTCACCGGATTTCGCATTCCCGCTCGTCTGGGTCGGACTGTTCCTGCTGGTCGATGTGATCAACGCCATCACCGGCGGCAAGAGCATCGCGGCGCAAGTCGCCGAGGGACGCTGGGATACCGTCATCGTGCTCTTCCTGGCCGGGATCACCTGTGGATTCTTCTGGGAGATGTGGAACTACTGGTCATTGCCGAAGTGGGTCTACGATGTGCCGATTGTTGGCCGGCCGAAGCTCTTCGAGATGCCATTGCTGGGTTACGGCGGCTACTTCCCGTTCGCACTGGAGGTCTACGCCTTCTATCACCTCATGCACACGCTCATCTTCCGCCGCCGCGACGACTACCTGCACGTCGACGAAACAACGCGGGGATGAGGTCGCTTTCATCCGTCCGCTAGCCCATCCCCTGCCGTCATCCTGAAGGCGAAGCCGGTCCGCGTCAGCGGACGATCGATTGGACACCACCAGCGCCAACTTCGTTGTCGAGTGCTATCGCTGCGCTACGAGGGGGCATTCGATTCGCGATTGGCCGGCACAAGACCTGCCACTACCAGATAGTGCGGTTACGGGACCACTGCCGGGCTGGGTTTCTGGTCGAATTGGGTCTGGTACAGTTCCTCGTACCGGCCTCCCGCCGCGAGCAGGTCGATGTGCCTGCCGCGTTCCACGACTCGCCCATCCTCGATCACCAGAATCAGGTCGGCCGCACGGATCGTGGAGAGCCGGTGCGCAATCACAATCACGGTCCGCCCTTGGAGGACTTCCGCCAGGGCATCGGAAACGGCCGCTTCCGAAGTGGAATCGAGATGCGCAGTGGCCTCGTCGAGGATCACCACCCGTGGCCGCGCCAGCAGCAACCTGGCGATCGTTAGTCGTTGGCGCTCGCCGCCGGAAAGCCGGTATCCACGCTCGCCAACCACCGTGTCCAGCCCATCCGGCAGGGCCGCTATCACCTCGGTCAGCCGGGCCCGGCGCAGCACCTCCCACAATTCGTCATCGGAGGCATCGGGCCGGGCCAGGACGAGGTTCGAGCGGATCGACTCGTGGAACAAATGCCCGTCCTGGGTCACCATGCCCAGCGTCTTTCGGATCGACTCGGCGGTAAGGTCCCGGACATCCACGCCACCCAGTCGAATGGCGCCGCTGTCCACGTCGTAGAGCCTCGGAATCAGCTGGGCAATGGTCGACTTGCCGGCTCCCGATGACCCAACCAGGGCCACCATTTCCCCCGGCTCGACCCGGAACGAGACGTCATGCAGCACCTCGATCCCACCGCGCGTATCGAGGTCGGCGACTTCCTCCAGCGAGGCGAGTGACACCTTGTCGGCCGATGGGTAGGCAAAGCTCACGGCATCGAACTCCACCGACACTGGTCCCTCGGGAACATCGCGAGCGTCGGGCTTCTCGGCGATCAGGGGCTTGAGGTCCAGCACTTCGAACACCCGCTCGAAGCTCACCAGGGCGCCCATCACTTCCACCCGCGCGTTGGCGAGGGCCGTCAGCGGCGCGTAGAGGCGGGTCAGCAACAGGGCGAGGGCCACGACGGCTCCGGGATCGAGCTGGCCGCGCAGGGCGTAGAATCCGCCAAGCCCGTAAACGAGCGCCAACGCCAGGGCCGAGACCAGCATCAGCGCGGTGACGAACACCCACTGCAGCATCGCCATCCGGACCCCGATATCGCGCACCCGCCGGACCCGCGACGCAAACTCGGCCGATTCCTCGTCCGGCCGGCCATAGAGCTTGACGAGCGTCGCTCCGGGAGCGGAGAACCGCTCGGTCATCTGGGTGCTCATCTCGGCGTTATGGTTCGCCGCCTCCCGCCTGAGCTGGGCCAACCGCGTGCCCATCCGCCGGGCGGGCAGCACGAACACGGGCAGCAAGACCAGCGCCAGCAGGGTGATCTGCCAGGAAATCCCAATCATCACGATCAGGGTGAGCACCAGCGTGACAAGGTTGCTGGCGACGCCGGAGAGCGTGTCGCTGAACGCCCGTTGGGCGCCGATCACATCGTTGTTGAGACGGCTGACGAGGGCGCCGGTACGGGTCCGGGTAAAGAAGGCGATCGGCATCTTCTGGACGTGGTCGAACACGGCAGTCCGCAGGTCGAGGATGAGCCCTTCCCCGATGTTCGCCGACAGCCAGCGGGTCAGGATCCCGATCCCGGCCTCCGCCACGGCGATGAGGGCGATCAGCAAGGCGAGCCCAATCACCTCGCGCTGTGCCGCGCCCTCGATGATGGCGTCGACCACGCGGCCGGCGAGCACCGGTGTCGCAACCGTCAGGACCGCCGTCACCACACTGAGGAGGAGGAACAGGA
Organism: uncultured Chloroflexia bacterium; assembly: GCA_963763125.1. Taxonomy (GTDB): domain Bacteria; phylum Chloroflexota; class Chloroflexia; order Thermomicrobiales; family UBA6265; genus JACCYX01. Next base: position 1,143,717 of record CAVXMV010000005.1, on the reverse strand, counting down.
TCAATTGTTTCCGGTGGGGACGCGCGAAGCCGCCGATCCGTCGCAGCGTGGCTTTGGAGAAGGGGCGTTGTTCCTCCCGGGCGGTCATGACTCTGTGGAGCGAGCTCCACGCAGTGGATTCCATGGGTAGTGGGTATCTCCGGGTGCTTGGTGATGGGGAAGGTGACGTGAGCGACCGTGTTCAGTTGTCTGGCAATCGCACCGGCGCCAAACGCTCTCCCCATTCTGGTTGCCCACCGCAGGCGGCACAACTGGCTACCTGGCCAGCCTCGTACACGCCGGTGTGCAATCATTGGAGTGGAAGATCTCCACGCTTCGTGGGGAGCCGGGGAACAGTTCAGATGGATGATGTGGCAATCATGTCGGAGAATCAGGATCATCAGCCAAGTGTCGTGACGGTGATGAGTCCAGCCACCTACCGGGGCGGAGCATTCAGCGAGGCCGCCAAATCGATCGGGGTCGACCTCGTCCGCGCGATCGATCTGCCGGATGCCCTGTCCGAGCGACGGCAGGTCGATCTGGCGCTCGATTTCGCCGATCCCGACGCGGCGGTGGAGCGGATCGTCGCCTTTGCGCGGAGCCGCGAGGCCGGTACTTCCCCGGTTACCGCCATCCTGGCGGTCGACGATCGGGGCGCCCTGATCGCCGCCCGGGCCAGCGTCATGCTCGGTCTCGCCCACAACGACCCGGACTCGGCACTAGCCGCCCGCGACAAGTTCGTGATGCGCGAGCGGCTCGCCGCTGGTGGTGTGCCGGTCCCGACCTACCAGCGATTCCCTGCCAACATCGACCCGGCCACGATCGCCGGGAACATCGCCTTTCCCTGTGTCGTCAAGCCATTGTTGCTTTCCGGCAGCCGGGGCGTGATTCGCGCCGACACCCCGGCCGAATGCCTCGCCGCCTTCCGGCGCACGCGGGCGATCCTCGAAGCGGCCGGGATGGCAGCCGACGAGCACTTCATCCTCATCGAGCAATTCGTCCCCGGAGTCGAGGTCGCGCTGGAGGGGCTGCTCACCGGCGGCGAGCTCCGGACTCTGGCCCTGTTCGACAAGCCGGATCCGCTCGATGGACCGTTTTTCGAGGAAACGATCTACGTCACACCTTCCCGCCTGCCGGGAGCGGTGCAGGAGGCCATCTCGAAGCGCACGTCCGAAGCCGCCGCCGCGATCGGCTTGCGCGAGGGACCGGTACATGCGGAGTTGCGGATCGATCTCGAACGCGGTGACATCTGGCTAATCGAGTTGGCCGGGCGCTCGATCGGAGGCTTGTGTTCGAGCGTGCTGGAGTTCGGGGCCGGGATGTGCCTGGAAGAGCTGATCCTGCGCCACGCCGCCGACCTGCCGCTGGGATCGATCGAGCGGAGCGGCGGCGCGGCGGGCGTGATGATGATCCCGATCCCGAAGAAGGGCATGCTCCGTGGCGTCGATGGCGTGGATGCCGCCTCGACAGTACCGGGCGTGACCGGGATCGAAATCACGGCGCCGCTCAACCAGCCGATCGTGCCGTTGCCCGAGGGCGAGAGTTACCTGGGATTCATCTTCGCACGCCTGGACACACCAGAAGCGACCGAGGCGGCGCTGCGCGAGGCGCACGAGCGGCTCACCTTCCGGATCGACCCTCTCCTATCCCTCAACGTCATATCGTAGGGGTGCCGGGCTTGTCTCGGCCGATGGAGTCAGCAATTGGCGGAATCCGGGTCGACACGGAGGTCGACCCCTACACACATCGCCGTTCGCGTAGGGTTGCGGAGCTTGCTCCGCCCGGCGCGCAGCGCCTTGAATGTCATACCGATTCGCTGCCGCAACCCTATCGAAGTGGCAAGATTTGCGACGAAGCTCCCCGGAAGACCTACTTGCGCGGTGCGGGTGCGCCACCCTTGCTCGGGGCCGTGCCCGGCGGCGCCCAGCCCTCGGGAAGGCGGGCATTCTCCCCGAAGAAGAACTCCTCCATCTCGTTCCTGAGCATCTTGCGGGTTTCCGGATCGGCTGGATTGAGGGCATAGTGATTGATGAGGATCGTCATGTGCGGCTGCCACAGGGCGTAGCCTTCGGCCGAGACGTTGTCGAGTATGCGCTGACCCAACTCGCCGGGGAACGGCGGTCGTTCCAGACCGGGAAGCAATCGGCCCAGCTTTACACAATTAACCATGCGGACCATTTTTCGGTGTTCTCCGGAACGATGTAGCGGGTAGTCAGCGGAACCTCGACGGGACCACGCGAGTGTACCATCAGCGGCAACAACGGTCAGTCTTGGAGGGGAGGGTCTTGAACTCATGCACTCACGGGCACGGGTCATCCTCTTCGGGATGCGCTGCGCGTTCACCGAACCAGCCTTGATCGCGTTGGTGAACGTGGACAACGTCGACCTCCGCGCCGTGGTGCTTCCGGAGCGCATCGATACGGCATCGGTTGCCGATTCGATGTTCGCAACCTTGCGAGCGGGCCAGATCCCGATGATCGGAGTGGCCGACCGCTCCGGTATCGCCGCCCCGGAGTTCCGCGCTGCCCTGGAAGCGATCGCGCCCGACCTGATCGTGGTTGCCTGTTTCCCGTGGCGATTGCCGGAGTGGCTGCTGGCGTTGCCAGTCCGTGGCTGCCTCAATATCCACCCATCCCTGCTGCCCGATGGGCGTGGACCCGAACCGGTGTTCTGGGCCTACCGCTGGGGACTGGTGGAAACCGGCGTCACCGTTCATGTGATGGATGCCGGATTCGACACCGGACCGATCGTGGCCCAGCAACGGGTTGTCATTCCCGCGGACGCAACCCTCGGGTCACTGGAGAAGGCGCTGGCCGAACTCGGCGCCAGATTGCTGATCGAGCGGTTGCCGGGCGTGCTCGATGGATCGGCGGTCGCCTCCGCGCAGGCAGGCGAGCCGTCGCGGTATGCCCGGTTGCCTCGCCCGGACGATCTGCTCGTGCCTACCACCTGGTCCGCATCCCGCGCAGCCCGCTTCATTCACGCGGTGAGGCAGGTCTACGGTCCCGTGCCGGTGCTTGTGCAAGGAACGGGGCAGCGTCTGGCTGTCGACGATGTGATCGGGGAGATCGAACACGCAGAGGTCCCGGAACCGGTCGTGATCCAGGGACCGGAAGCCCATGTCCGATTTTCTCCTGGCGTGCTGCTTTGCCGGTTGGCGGCCCGTCCGCAACCGCTCCGGTTGCACCGCAACCCCGGTTGATCGATGCCAACACCTCCGCCCGCGTCGGAGAAGGTCGTTTCAACCCTTGGGAAACATACCTACGCGAAAAGGTCCGCCAGGCGCTTTCGCACCAGATCAGCTTCGGCCTCGTTGAGCACCATCGGGTTGATCGTGATCGTCCCGAATTCGGCGTACGACTCACCGACTGCCACGGATGGTTCCCCGTCGAGCAATGCGTTGATCGCATCGTAGGCGGTAAACCCGAGCTGATCCGGATCGAGATCGAGCATGAGCTGGGGAACCGGCTGCTTCGCCTTCGTCGTGTCGCGCACGACGAGTCCCTTGCGATCGTGCAAGCCCCCGGAGATATGGTCCAGCAGACATTGCCATCGCTGGGAATCGACCTCGTCGCTGCCGGATACGAATATCCGTAGCGCCGTAATGAGGCCGGCGATTTCCTCGCGCCCGACTTTCATTGCCCGGCCCAGACCCTGATGCGGTATTCCGCGCAGCGTGCCTGCCGCCAGCTGTTCGCGATGGGACCAGGTTGGCTGCCGCACATCCATGTCCAGGTGCTGCAAGGCCGCCGAGGCGATCAGGTCTGATCGGCCCGCGAGGATTCCGCTCGCCTGCGGACCGCCAATCGCCTTGCCGCCGGAATAGACCACGAGATCGGCCCCTTCCGCGATGAAGCGTTGGAGATTGCGGCGCGGCGGCAATGAGGCCGAGGCATCGACAATCACCGGCAGGTGACGGCGCCGGGCGATTTCCACAATTTCCGGCAGGGAGAGCGTGCCGGGAGTGTTGAGGATCGGGCAAGCGATCGCCGCCGTTCGCTCGGTGATCGCCGCCTCCACCTGCCAGCCGTAGGTGCCGCCTGCTCCGGGATACCCGAGGTACCCAACCTCGACAAAGGTGATCCCGGCTGCGCGCAGCGCGTGGTCGTAAGCGTTGCGATGCCCACGCTGAACGATGATCTCGTTCCTGAGTCCCCGCGTGTCGGGGAGTTGGTCCATTGCGGCCGGGTCGGAACCGGCGACGCACGCCGCGGCGGCCAGGGTCAACCCGGCGGCGGCGCCTGAAACGACGTAGCCCGCTTCGGCGCCGGTGATCCCGGCGATCACCGCCACCGGCGCGAGCCTGCAACTCGTCCATCTGCACATTCGAGGCTGCCGCATCGGCCATTGCCGCCAATACCTCGGGCGAGATGCGATGACCGCCCAACCGGGTTAGCGGCCCGGCGGCATTGATGACGCGGCGGACACCGAGTTCTTCATAGAATCCCACTGCATATCCTCTTGTCCGATCGGCCAATCGTGGCGAAACTGTCGAGAGGTTTCATGTTGTCACCTGCGACAGGGGCATTCTCCGGGTATACAGGCTTTAGATCAAGAGGTGGCCGGTTGCAGGATGACCGGCTTTGCGCGCCCACCTCAACGTTTTTAGTAGGGGAGGACCTTGTGTCCTCCCGGCGCTTCGCGCGTTCCTGCGGGAGTGAGATGAGAATGCCGCGCACGGGGTAGTGGCCGGTGTTGTGCCGGCCAACGGGACGAACGATGAACGGGCCCACGATTGGGAAATGTAGAAAGAATGAGTGATGCTCGTCAGACCCTCATCCGGCAAAAAAGTGCTTTGGCAGGAAATGCTTCGACACGAGCTGCTGGCGGCCCTCGACCAGCGCCCGGTCGTGATTGTGCCGATTGGATCGGTCGAGCAGCATGGGCCCCATTGCCCGATGGATGTCGACATCTCCATTCCGTACCACCTTGCGATCAATGCGGCGGATGCGGTCGATGAGTTCCCGGTGATCGTCGCGCCGCCGATCCTTTACGGATTCACGCACTACAACATGGGCGAGGTCGGAACTCTCACCCTCTCGCTCGAGCACTTCATCGATCTCGTCTGCGATGTTTCCCGGAGCCTGTGGGCCAACGGGTTCCACCGGATCATCCTCCTCAATGGGCATGGCGGGAACGAGGCCCCGGTCTGGACTTCCTCGGTCAAGCTGGCCGAGGAGGACATCTGGGCGCTCGCCCTGACCTACTGGAACATGGCTCCTGCCGAACTCAGGGCCTGGGGTGAGGAAGATGACGAAGGCAGCATCGGCCACGGCGGTGAGTGGGAAACGAGTCTCCAGCTCCACCTGCGGGATCATCTCGTCGACATGAACCTGGCAGTGAAGGATGAATTGCGCCGGAACTTCAGCCCGGCTGTCCAGCGTTACGCCGTGTTCCCGGAACGCCGCCGCGAAATGGAGCACGGCGTGATGGGCGATCCCTTCGTGGCTTCGGCGGAAAAGGGCGGACGCCTCTTCAATGTCCTCGTCGAGCGCCTGGCCGCACTCTGTCGCGAGTACCATGCAGAAGAACCGCCCCGGTACCGCGAATTTGGCTCTCACTGCCCCTGAGGCGACTGGTCGAGACCGACGATCCTGTTCCCGGCGAGCAGGATTCCCAGTGTGATTACCATCAGCACCGCCGCGCCCTGGAAAAGCCCGACGGTGCCGACGCTGTCCAGCAAGGCGCCCCCGATCAGCGATCCGGTAATGCTCCCAAACCCGAACGACACGGTCGTCAGCAGTGCCTGGGCGGTCGCCGCCTGCTCCCGCCCCGCGCTGCGGTGGGCCAGCGTGACCGAGGCCATCAGGAAGGCGCCATACGAGAGGCCGTGCAGCGCCTGGATCGGCAGGATCCAGTCCGGGTCTGAAATCAGGCTGAGTGCGACAAGCCGCACGGCATAGACCACGAGCGCGAGCGCGATCAGACGGAGCGCGCCAAACCGGCTGAGGAACCAGCCGCCAAAAGCGACGATTGGCAACTCGCTGGCCGCGCTGATCGCGAAGGCGATTCCCACGAGGTTCGCCGAGCCGCCCAGCTCCTGCACGTGGATCCCGAGAAAGACGCCCATGATCGCGGCCCCGCTCGAAAGCAGGTAGGCGACGATCAGGAGCAGGATCAATGGCTGGTTGTGGCGAACCTCGCTCAGCCCGCTGAGCAGTGGCCGTGGACGTCGCTCGGCCAGGTGGGGAAGCCCGAACACGGCCACCATCGTGCACCCGAGGCACACCGCGTAAGCGACGAACAGGAGGGACGACACGCGATCCCCCATCAGCCACCCGAGAACGAGGGTGAGCGCCATGTAGCCGACCGATCCCCACACCCGCAGGCTGCCGTACGACTTCCCGAAACGCTCGCTGATGGTCATTCCGTAACTGTCGAGCAACGGGGCCACCGGAACCAGCGTCAAGGAAAGCAGGGCCACCAGCACAAGCACCGGCGCGAATCCCGATACCAGGGAGGTGAGTAGCGCCAGCAATGCGGCGATCGCCAGTGCATACCGCAGGACAGGCCTGTGGATTGCCAGCGAATCCGACGCCGCCCCCCACAGCGGACCGCAGATCGCCACACCCAGCGAGGGGAGCGCTGTGAGCACCCCGACCTGGAGCCCGCTAAAACCCAGCTCCCGGTAATACAGCGCGGCAAACGGCATGAAGGCCCCGACGGCGGCAAAGTACCAGAAATAGCCGGACCGCAGCATCAGGCTGGAGTGGCGCCATGTCCCAGCTTCGCCCTGAAGATCCTGGACGGCTCCATCGCGTTCACTTGTCACGTTAAGTTCCAGGCAGATACCTCCCAACCCGCTCCCGTGCACCCGTTCCGGAGGGGACGTCCCCATGGCTCCATCAGCGATGTTGCGATCACCTCGATGCTGATCCTACCAGCGCTCGATCCGAACGCACAGGAACGCCTGGCAGGGGCGTTCGGGTGAGGCCGCGATCCGCCAAAACGATGCCCCGCAAATACGTAGATTCTGCCGATGTTCGGCAGACCCCGGCGGCGCATTATCTGAGTGTGATCACCGAACGACGGCGACACACCGAAATGGAGGCGGAACCAGGGCAACGCACACGGCTCAACCGCGGAGAGTCACGGCAACGACCTGGAAACGCATTCAACGACCTGACGAATCAACTGAAATCTCAAGGAGCAACACATGACTTCTCTCGACACCCTTTCGATGGTCGGCACCGAACTCACCGGCGAGCAGCTGAACGACGTTGACGGTGGACTTCTCCCCCTGATCATCGCCCTCGCCGTCTTCGACGCCGCGCTTTGGGGCTACATCCTCGCCTAACCGATCGAGCCAGGTGGGCGGCCACTTTGGCCGCCCACCCCCATCGATACGAAAGGAACACCTCATGACTTCTTCACTCGACAGGTTCTCAACGATCGGCGCCGAGCTGTCCAGCGACCAGCTGGAAGAGGTCGATGGCGGTTTGGTCTGGTTTGTCATTGCCGGACTTGTCGTCCTGGACATCTACATCTGGAGCCACGTCTAGGCCATCCATACCGGCCATGTGACGACGCTTGCGTGGCTGACTCACCTTCGTTCGCAAGCCACAGGAGCAACCCATGACCTCATCATTCGACATCTTCACGACGGTTGGCACGGAACTCTCGACCGAGCAACTCAATCAGACGACCGGTGGCGTTATCCCCCTCCTGGTCTTCCTTGGCTACGGGGTTTTCTGTGCCGGAATGGGCGTTGGCGTGGGCTACATTCTGGCCCAGTAGATCGTTGGGGGCGGCCAGAATCTCTCGTCGCCTCCCCATCCCACCTGGAAAGGATTTCCACATGGCTACATCACTCGACTCACTGTCCATGACCGGCGCTGAGCTCACTGGCGAGCAACTGAACGAGGTTGACGGCGGCTTGCTGTTCGCTGTGGGCATCGGCGTCGGCATCCTGATCGGCATCGGCATCGGTTACGCGCTGAGCTAGAGCTCCTGACCCCGCCGGAAATGATTCTGGCGACCCAACGATTCGAAAGGAACAACGCATGCACTCGACACTCGATATCTTCACGACGATTGGCGCAGAGATCTCCAAAGAGCAACTTGAAGAGGTTGCCGGTGGCCGACTCTACGATGTCATCGTCTCCGGACCCTGCTTCCCACCGCCCTTCGAATACGACGTTTTCTTCCAGTAAGCGGTTCGCGCAGCCAGCTTGCGCTCGCGACCTGAACGACGCAAAGGAGCTATCCATGCACGCATCACTCGACACGCTCACCGCAATTGGCAGCGAGCTCTTCGCCGGACAGTTGATCCAGGTCACTGGTGGCGTTTTCTTCGACCTTCCGTTTGATTTCTGGTGGTACCCCGTCTACCGGATCCTCGTCTAGTGCATTGATGTGAGGATCTGGCCGATCAATTGGCCGATACAAGGCTGGTCACTACCAGGGAGCCGGATGAATTGCCCGCAAGACCCGTCGTACACCGGCGGGTCTTGCGCGAGGAGATCATCATGACCACACCGAATCCCACGATCTTCCGTACCGAGGCGCTCCAATACCGCATCCAGCACCAGGGGCGTCGTCGCCCGGACCTGAGTCTCCCCCGGCTGATGACGCGGCCAGTGCTCATGGCCCTGTGGCTCGTGCTGGTCCTTCTGGGAGCCGGTGGCGGCGCTGCCTGCTTCGCATCCGTGCCAGTCTCCGAATCAGGCCTGGCGATCGTGATGACGAGTGCCGCGCAATCTGAAGCGGCGACCTCGGTTGCCGTGCTGATACCGCAGGAATTCGAGCATCGCCTGCGCCCGGGCCAGGACGCAAAGGTGTTCCTCAATCCCAATGCCAGCGACTCGGGGATATCTGGAACCGTCGCGGCGATCGAGCAGGACGCCCTCGACCCGCTTGCGGCGGGACAGCGACTCGGGCTTCCAGGTCCGGTCCAGGCGATGCTCGACGGCCCGGTCGTGGTGGTGTGGGTAAGTATTGATGGCCCACCGGACGGGGCAGGCACTGTTGGCCGGGCGGACCTTCCCATTGGCTCACGACAGGCCGGCACATTCCTGCCCCTTGTCGGCAGATTTTTCGAGGATTGATCGATGAAAGCTTTTTTACGATTGGCGACATTGTGCGCCATGATCCAGGCACTTGGCGGCTGGTTGGCGGCCCGCATGTCACTGAAACGACACCGCCGCGTGCCTGTCCTGCTCCAATTGAACGCGGTTGAATGCGGCGCGGCCTGCCTGGCGATGATCCTCGGCTTTCACGGGCGGGCGACCCGCGTCGCCGAAATCCGCGAGCTGACCGGGGTGGGCCGCGACGGCCTCAGCGCCGGGACGATTGTCCAGGCCGCCGGCCGGTACGGCCTGCGGATGAAAGCCTTCGCCCTCCAGCCATCCGATTTCGACAAGGTGCCGCTCCCGGCGATCGTCCACTGGGATTTCGAGCACTTCGTGGTCGTCGAACGTTGGTCGTCCAGGGGGATCACGATCGTCGATCCGGGAACCGGCCGGCGGCGGATTTCGCACCGGGAATTCTCTGAACGCTACACGGGGGTGGTGCTCGCCTCCGAACCGGGACCGGATTTTTCACGGCAGGGCAGCGAAGGCGTGCCTCAATGGCGCGTTTACCTGCGCGCGCTGCTGGTCCAGGCTCCCGGTGTGCTGGGCCAGGTGCTGGCTGCATCGCTTGTCCTGCAATTGCTGGGATTGGCGGTCCCGATCCTGACCAAAGTTGTCGTCGATCAGGTATTGGCCGCCAACGTCACCGGCCTGCTGCCAATCATCGGCATCGGGCTGGCGATCATCGTCGCCTCCCAACTGGTGACAGCCTATCTCCGCTCCACCTTGCTGCTGTCCCTGCAGGCACGCGTCGACCAGCACCTGATGCGCGGATTTTTCGGACACCTGTTGTCGCTGCCCTATCGTTTCTTCGAGCAGCGCACGACTGGTGACCTGATGATGCGGCTTGGCAGCAACGCCCAGGTCCGGGAGATGCTGACCAGCCAGACACTTTCGGTCGCGATCGATGGCTCCCTGATCTTCGTCTACCTCGGATTTCTCCTGGTTCGCGAGCCATCGTTCGGGGGCATCGTGCTCGCCGTGGCGGTCCTGCAAGTCGCCCTCCTGATCGGGTCGCGCCGCCTGATGCACGAGCTGACCCAACGCGATCTCGTGGCCCAGTCGGGATCCCAGGCATATCTCGTGGAAGCGCTTCAGGGAATCGCGACCCTGAAAGCGTCCGGAGCCGAGGATCGCACCCTCGCTCATTGGTCCGGCCTGTTCGCCGACCAGATCAACGCCTCGGTCCGGCGCGGTCATCTCGCGGCCGCGATCGACACCACCCTCTCGGTCCTGCGCGTGCTGGCTCCCCTCGCCCTGCTCTGGGTCGGCGCCCACCAGGTGATCGACGGCGGGATGAGTCTTGGCACGATGTTGGCGCTCCAGGCGCTGGCCGCTGGCGTTCTGGGCCCGCTCTCCTCGCTGGTCGCCAATGGCCAGCGGCTGCAACTGGTGGGCGCCCATCTTGATCGCCTCTCCGATGTGCTCGAAGCCGATCCCGAACCGACCGGTGGCGCAACGCCACAGCTGACCGGCGAGATCGAGCTGGACCGCGTCGGGTTCCGCTACGATGCGCACGCCCCGCGTGTGCTGGACAATGTCTCGGTGACGATCGAACCGGGCCAGAAGGTTGCCTTGGTCGGGCGCACTGGCTCCGGCAAGAGCACGCTCGCCAAGCTCCTGCTTGGCCTGTACACGCCGACTGATGGCGAACTTCGCTACGACGGCATCTCGCTCGCGGATCTCGACCAGCGAGCCCTGCGCCGCCAGCTCGGTGTCGTGCTCCAGGAGCCGGTGCTTTTCAGTGGATCGATTCGCCAGAACATCGCCTTCAACGATCCCGAGCTGACTCCGGATCAGGTGATGGCGGCGGCGAAACTGGCCGGGATCCATGACGAAATCGCGGCCTTCCCGATGGGCTACGACACCTGGCTGTCCGAAGGCGGCGGCGGACTCTCCGGTGGTCAGCGGCAGCGCCTCGCGCTCGCACGTGCCCTGGCCCACCGACCAACAGTGCTCTTGCTTGACGAGGCCACGAGTAGCCTCGATGTCGCGACCGAGGCGCTGGTCGAACGCAACCTGCGTGAGTTGGCCTGCACAAGGATCGTGATCGCCCATCGCCTGAGCACCGTCCGCGACGCAGACCAGATCCTGTTCCTCGAGAACGGGACGATCGTCGAACGCGGCACCCACGACGAGTTAATGGTGCAGGGCGGGCGCTACGCGGCGCTGGTTCACCAGCAGCAGGTGACGCCGATTGCGCCAGAGGTCACGCGCGAGGAACTGGCCCTGGCGAGCTAAGGGGGGTGTCGACGAATGACCCAGGATTGTGGACCGTGTTCCGCCGCGGACAACATCAGCTGCCGCAACCCTACGCGGCTTGTTACGATGGACTTGAGATTGTTTCGGAGCTTCCGTCCGGAAGCGCCCACAACGAAGGATGCCAGGATGCGCTGTTTTGCCACCCGCGCGATGTCTATCGGATTGCTCGCGATTGCCCTGGCCGGGTTTGCCCCCGCATCGGGGATCGCCCAAACGCCAGCTGCCGCGACCCCGATCGTCGCCACCCCGCAACCGGGGCCCGGAATCCAGGTCACCATCCTCGCCGACACTGGCGACCTGCCGCCCCTTTCGGTAGACGGCACGCCGACGCCGGTTCAGGCATCGCACCGGTTGGTCCGGATCACCATGCAACCGGAACTGGGTTTCCTGACCGGGGCATCGATCGAGTCGGCGCTGATCGCGGTCGAGAGCGGCAGCATCGTGGTTTCGACCACGAACAATCCGGCAGTGGTGAACGTCGCCAACGGCGAGCCGATCATGGCCGAGGATGGCGCTGTCCTATGCGAACAGGGATTGTGCGACGTGGCCGCCGGGCAGACGGTTGTCCTTGGTCCGGGCAATGGGTTCACCATGGCCCAGGATGTCATCCAGGTCGACACGGTGGGGAATGAACCGGCTGTCTTCCAGATGAGCGTCGTTTTCTCATCCGATGGCAATGTGCTGTGCTGGATCTGTCCTACTACGTAGAAGCAAGGAACGACCTGGTAGCGAGATGTGCCTGCTCGAGCGTCACAATGCGACCGGTCCGGGTACACGGATGGCTTGAGAACGTTTTGATGCTCCCCAACTGAAAGTGTCATTTGCAAAGGATGCCACCATGCGTCATTCGAATATGCGAACTCCATTGTTGGCCGCTACCATTGTCGGGCTGATCCCCGGTCTTCGACTCGATCGCGGCCATTTCACCGGAAGGCAGGACCTTCCGGATGGCGTTCAGGTAACGCCACTCGGCGTTGTCCGGGGCCGGCCCGAGCAAGGGAGCAGGTTGGGCACCGGCATTGCCCAACCTGCTCATGCACTCTTCGATATCACGCTCGAGCCGGGCGCAAGCTTGCCGGAGGACTTCCCCTATTCGTCGCTCCTGATCCGTGTGCAAAAGGGACAGATGAAGGTCGTGACTGAAAGGGGAGTGGCGAGCGTCACGGTTGGGACAGGCAAGCCGATCGGTCAACAGGGGCGCGGTCCGGTGCTTTCCGCAGGAGACACTGTCGAATTGGCCGGTGGACAGGAGGCACTGCTGGGGCCGGGTAATGGGTTTTCGTTGATGGAGGGAACGGTAAAGTTGCAGGCGGTTGGGAGACGGACTGCGCAGATTCAGGTGAGTGTCCTGCTCTCGTCCCTGGATATGGACGACGGGCGTTGCTGGATTTGCCCATGGGTTATGCCGGAACCACCGGTTTGAGCACCGCTTCGGCGCTCTCCACTGCCTGGTCGAGATTCAGGATGTAGCCGGCGCGCAGGGTATCCTGGAACCCGGTCGGGCCGAGCACGTGCCTGATCGAGCCACGTAGCTGTTCCATGGCATCCTGCTCCGAGATGTTTCGCAATGTTCCCGTACGCTTGCGCCAGGCGTCCGCTGCGCCGACCAGGCGGCCAGCAAGCTCGGGATGATCGCGCAAGGCGGCCAGGTTCGCGATTCCTTCGAGGCAATTGACCACGCCGAACTCATCGCGCAACTCCATGTGCAGGGCGGCAGCAACGCGAAAATGCTCACCTGCTTGCCGATAATTCCTTTCGATCAAGGCGAGATGTCCAAGTTCGGCAAGGGACGTAGCTTCGGCCCGGCGTTCACCGAAAGCACGGAACTGGACTACGCATTCGCTGGAGATCTGGATGGCCTCCGCGACATTACCCCGGTAGCGTTCGAGTTGGGCAAGTTCGAGAGAGAGATAGGCCAATGACCCGATATCGTCCGGGTGGCAGATCCTGCGTGCCTCTCCGAAGCGCGATTCGGCTTCATCGTAGTCACCCCGAGCGACGGCCAATCGCCCAAGGGCGTAGACGCAGGGCAGGACATTGGCCTCTGGCCCTGCTTCCCGGTAGGCAGTGAGGCCCTGGCTCAGATAGTCATTGGCGCGATCGTAATCGCCCTGGCTTGTGCTGACCATTCCAAGACCAACCAGGGCGCTCGCGACGCCACGCTTATTGCCGAGTTCTCCGAAGAGATCGAGGCCCTCCCGGTAGAGCATCCCGGCCCGGCGGTGGTCTTCGAGGTTGTTGGCGATGTTGGCCAGGTTGAGGTAGGCGGACGCCCGTGCGTTCAAATCGACCCGGCTTCCCTGGGCGATCGCCCGCTCCAGCCAGCCATGGCCTTCCTGGAGGTGCCCGCGCATATGCCAGAAGGGCCAGATCGCCGCCGCCAGCCGCAGCGCGATGGCAGGATCGCCCGCTGATCCGGTGTCTCCCAGCGACCATGCCAGGGCTGCTCGGAAATTGTCCTGCTCGGCCGCGAGCAGATCCAGCCATACACGTGGTTCCGGTCCGCCCAGATTGGGCGTGGCGCGATCGGCAACGGAGATCATGTGGGTGGCGTGGGCGAGGCGGACGGCGTTCGCCTCGTTGCTTGCCTCCAGTTGCTCCAGCGCAAACTCGCGAACAGTCTCCAGCATCCTGTAGCGGAGATCGCCATCGACGCCCTCCGTTTGCACGATGAGACCCTGATCGGCCAGCGCTTCCAGGCCATCGAGCGCCGCGAACGGGTCGTCAGCACCGGCAGATGCCGTGACGGACTCCAGCGTGAACCCACCAGCGAAGACCGCGAGTCGCCGCATAAGCGCCTGGTGTTCGCTGGAGAGCAGGTCGTGACTCCATGCAATGGCAGCGCGGAGCGTCCGTTGCCGTGCCGGTGCATCGTGGGGACCCGTCGTCAGCAATCTCAGGCGCGCGCTCAGCAATCCCGTCAGGGCAGCGGGGGAGAGGGTCCGAATGCGGACGGCGGCGAGCTCGATCGCCAGCGGCAGACCGTCCAGCCGGGAGCAAATTTCAGCGACATCCTGGACGTTCCCTTCGGTGAGGGCGAAATCCGGACGCACGGCCTGAGCTCGTTGCACGAAGAGGTCGACGGCGGGCATCGACGCCACCTCCTCGATGCCTGGGAGCCGGACCGGATCGGGGAGGATGAGGGGCGACACGGGCAGCAATCGCTCCCCGCGCAAGCGGAGCGGGGAGCGGCTTGTGGCCAGGATTGCGAGATCGGGCGCCGCGGAGATCAGGTCGGCAACGAGCGGGCGTACCTCGTTGAGCACGTGTTCGCAGTTGTCCAGCACCAGCAGCATCCGCTTCGCTCGCACCCGCTCGCGAACCGCCTCGACGAGCGAGCGTCCGCCTTCCTCGCGCAGGTTGAGCACCTCCGCGACAGCGGAGAGGACGAGTGAGGGATCGCCGACCGGGGCAAGTTCGACGAATACGACCGCGCCCGCGTATTCGGGCGCGACAGATCGGGCAATTTCGAGCGAAAGACGTGTCTTCCCGACCCCACCCGGTCCGGTCAGGGTCAGCAACCGGGTCGAACCGCTGCGAAGCAGGTCGACAGCGGTGGCCACCTCGTTCGAGCGTCCAACGATTGGCGACAGCGGAATTGGCAGCCCAGGGAGTGCCGGTGGTGATCCGACTGCTATCCCGGCAACCGGCCGGGACGCCGCGGCCAGCGCCGCGCGATCCTCCGGTCCCAGGTCGAGGGCATCGGCGAGGAGTCGCATCGTGGCGGGGTGGGGGCGGGTCTTGACCCCCCGCTCCAGGTCACTGACGGCCCGGGTGCTCAACCCGGCCCGCTCAGCCAGCGCCTCCTGCGACAGCCCCGCCGTGGTTCGATGCCGGCGCAGCAATGGCCCAAAGCCGGGAGCTTCCTGCTGATGCTGCAATGCCATTTCGGTCTGTCCTTGTTGTGGTTGGCGTTACATGCCATCGGTGCCCTGGCTCCAGCCATCGTACGCAACGGCGACGGCCGCATCAACCCGCCCCGCCCGAAACGTGTGGGTATCGTGTGGAAAACGCTCGTGTTGTCGAAATGGCTGCATCGGCATGCTGGAAAGAGATCGAAAACCTCTCTCCACAGCGGACCGTGAGACCACGTTACAGGAGCGTTTGATGACCGAGCAGATGACGACGAGCACTGAGTTTTCGCCCGTTCCACCCCTTCTCCGCCCAGGAGCCGGTGTGCCGCCGGCAGCCCTCAACCCGGTCTGGGCCAAGGCGGCGCTCTCGCAACTGTCTCGCCGCGAACGGGAAATCCTCCCGCTCCTCGCCGCCCGCTGGACCGACCAGGAAATCGCCGATGCGCTCTGCATCAGCTACCGGACGGTGACCACCCACGTCGCCCACATTTTCGACAAGCTAGGCATCAACTCACGCCGCGCGGCCGCTGCATTCGCCCAGGCCGCGAATGGCGCATTGGATTGAAACGACCGGACCTCACCGTCTGCACCCCTCCATCCCGGTAGTGGCCGGTCTTGTACCGGCCAATCAAGGCGGGCGGAGCAAACATCGCTCCGCTGCCGCAGCCGTACAAATGCTCGTTTGTTTGCGAGCAAGCAGGATCAGTGTGAAAAGGGCCCATTCTGACTATGGCGAAGCGTCAATGACCGGATGTAGGATGAACGGCAATACGTCCAGATGCAGTTGCGAACAGAAAGGTCTCGGGGCATGTACGATCGAATCGTTGTTCCACTCGATGGATCGATACTCGCGGAAACGGCGCTGTCGCACGCGAAGAACCTGGCCAAGTCGGACGGAACTCCCCTGTTCCTCATTCGTGCCATAGACCCGCCTCTCGTCAATACCGTGAGCTCGATGGGCATGCGGCCAACCTTTGGCGTGACGGAGGAGGCTCATGATCAGGAAAGCAGGGCCGCCCACGAATATATCGATCGCCAGGTGGATTCCCTCACGGCTGACGGCTTCAAGGCGAGTGGCATCGTGATTTGGGGCAATGCTGCCTCGGCTGTGGCGAGTACGCTCAACGATACGGATCTGCTGGTCATGAGCTCGCATGGGCGAACCGGGCCGAAGCGGTGGTTCGTGGGGAGCGTGGCGGAGGACATCCTGAAGCGATCCTCCGTGCCAGTGTTCCTGATTCGACAGGCAGGGGATGGGAGCTAGTGCCGGCCGAGAGGGTAATACGTCCATTCCTACTATGGCGAAGTACTGCCGTCGGAGCGTAGGATGTACATGTATTTCGGTTGGAAGCATGTACCCAGGAGGTTTTAGTGGCAACACTCACAGCTGTGAAATTCTCGACACCTGATGGCGCGTATGATGCGCTCGCCGTTCTCGACGGTTTGCAGAAGCAAAGCCTCATCAGGATTCAGGATGCCGCCGTGGTTTCCTGGCCGGTAGGCGCCAAAAAGCCGAAGACCCAGCAGCAGTCCCACACGGCCGCTGCCGGAGCGCTCGGTGGCTCGTTCTGGGGTCTCCTTTTCGGATTGATCTTCTTCGTGCCATTGCTGGGCATGGCGGTCGGGGCCGCCGTTGGCGCCCTGTCCGGCTCGCTGGTTGATGTCGGCATCAACGATGACTTCATCAAGAAAACGCGGGCTGCCGTCACCGAGGGAACGTCCGCCGTGTTCCTCCTGACCAGCGATGCCGTGGTCGATCGTGTGGCTGAGGCGTTCAAGACGCTGCCGCCATACGAGTTGATCGCGAGCAACCTGTCCAAGGAAGAAGAAGCCAAGCTCAAGGAAGTGTTCGAGGCCTAGTCTCGATTTCCTGGCAACGGGCGGGCGTGGTGACAATCGTCACCACGCCCGCCTTTTTTGTTTGCGACGATCGCCCCGCCGCCAGTCCGGACGCAGCAGCCCAGCAGGTAGTGGCCGCCAATCGGTCGCTCCCCCAACTCACCGTGTGCCTCCCGCACTCCCCCATCTGGTAGTGGCCGCCCTTGTGGCGGCCAACGTGGTTACTGGCGACGTGCATCCTGCTTTGCCTGCCATCGACCGGGATTGCCCTCAACGTAACGTCGAAGTTCTTCCAGCCGACGATCGGACTGCACGATCCGGTCCTGAAAGCTCCGCTGCCAAAGCGATTTGTCATATCGCGGGAGTCGTCCATCGTGAACGCCACGACTGTATTCCATTGTCGTGATCGATTTGTACGCTCCGACAATCGCGCTCAGTGATACTGGACGAGATTGATCATCGTTTCCCAGGAAGACGATGGCGTGCAGGTGATTCGGCATAACGATATGATCGTCGAGCATCAATCCCGGATATCGATCTGGCAATATGCGCCAATTCCGATCAGCGATCTGCCCTGCATCGTTGAGTACCATAAGCCCGTCAACAACCTTGCCAAATCGGCATTCCATATGGTGAGCACAAATCGTAACCCAGTACATTCCGGATGAGGCGTAGTCGAAGCCGGGTGAACGGAGTTGCTTGCGGCGGAAGTGTTCTGGTGAATCGCTCACATCGCACACCGGTGCTCGCTACAGGCAAAAGATTTGGATATGTGAAGCATGCGATGGGTCAGTGGCCGGTCAAGTACCGGCCACTACCAGGGCGGTGACCGCCGAACAGGCACCTCAATCGGCAACCATTGGGGTCTCGCCTACCGGCGCACCGATTGGCTCGGGCATCGGGTCCTGGAGGCGGTCGAGGAACATCAGGGTCACCGCGATCACGGCCAGCGGGATCGTCAGCGAGTAGAGCAGGCTGCTGATGCCATTGGCAAACCCGACTGCCGTGCGGCCCAGCGTCAACAACCCGAAGCCGACCACAATGCCGGGAAGGGTCGCCATCAGGTCGAAGATGAACACCGCGAACAACGTTTTCCACCAGCGGCCTTTCACCAGTTTGGAACTGGTGACCATTGCCTCGGTACTCGTCTTGTCCCTCTCGAAGATCAACACCTGGGCGAAGAACTGCCATTTCACGAGGAGCCAGATCGCCACCGGAAGCCCAAACACCAACAGGAGCGGGATTCCAGCCAGCACCACCATGATGAGCACGGCAATGCCGATCGGTACGGCTCGGCTCGCCGCCAACCGGTAGGAGCGCACGACGCCAGGACTATGGCCCCCGTGGATATCGGCCACGGCCTGGATGACAGCAGGGCCGATGATCAGGAGCATCGCGAGCTGCTGCAGTGTCCCGAAAGCCGTAATCGCCGAGAGACGGGCGCCGGTGCTATCGTCGAACCACCGCACCACATACCGGAGCGGATCGCGATTGACCAGGAAAGCCTGGATCACGTTGAACGCGATCCCGATCGGGATCGCCATCAGCCCGATGCCAATGAACACCTTCCAGTTCGCCCGGTACAACCGGATTGCCTGGCGAAAGAAGACACGCGATCGCCCGTAGAAGAACGCGAATGCGGCAACGACGATGGCAATGGCGGGGATAGCCGTCCACGGGTAGACCTTGGTGAAAATGAGCAGCTGCGAACCGGACTCGACGAGCGTGCAGAAGGTCTCGGTCATGGTCGGGCCGAGCGTGTTGTTCGGCTCCGGCACCGCAATGCTGAAGTTGCGCCAGTTGTCCGTGGTTTCCCAGGGATCGATCCACCGGCTGTTGAAGGATGGCCCGACCACACCGTTGAACGGGCCTGGCTGGCGCTCGCCCCAGCGCCCTTCATACAGCAGCCAGGCAAAGTCGCCGTTGGGGTCGATCTCGTCTGGAACGATCACCGGCGTGAGCGGCGTGCGCACGGATGGCCCCGTGGACACGTCGCAGCCAAACCCGGAGCTGCGTTCGCCCCAGGCCAGAAAGGTGTCGTTGCTGTAGAACGTGGCGTGCGAGCCGGCGGCCGGGTAGACGAGCGGATGGGTGCCATTCTCCAGTTGGATCTTGGAATCGCCCCAGGTTGCGAGCTCGCCGTTGCCATGCTGGGAAAACCCGGTCCGGTCCGGTTCGCGCGCGAGCGCCTGCTCGATGCCGGAAACGTCGTCCCACATGAGCTGGATCATTTCCCAGTCAGATTCGTGGGTGTTGTTCCAGTGGTTGAAGTAGTAGAAGAACCAGTACTGCAACGCCAGCCGCTGGCTCTCCTCGTCGAACACGATATGCACGTAGGTGGTGGGCTCGAGGCCAAGCTCGTCGATCCGCTGCCGCTCGCTGGTTTCGTAGGTGCAGCCGGGACGCCGGGGATCGCCCGGATAATCCAGATAAGTGTCCTCACCATAGGCGAGAAGGTCGCTTGTGCCCGGCCCGGTCGCCAGGACCTGGTCGTTGTTGGCGGCGTCGCGCAGCAGGACCAGCGGATTGTCGAGCACGATGTCGATCGGAAGCGGCAAGTATGGCTCGCCACCATGTGGCGGGGCAGCGCAATCGTGTTCCTGTTCGCGCAGGTAGGCGATGGGAACGTAGCGATCGGCGAGTTGTTGCTCGGGCGATGAGGTAGCCGTTTGTTGGGCCGACGCCGGGGTGGCCGCCAACGGGTAGAGCAGGCACAACACAACTACCAGCGGCAGCAGACGATTCACAAATCTCATTCGAGAGTGGCTTCCTTGGCGAGTGAATATTTAGGAGTATCGGCAGCCTTTGCGTATGGTACTAGATGGCGACCCGGTAAGATCCTGCGGCAATCTGCACCATTGTGACCGAAGAGTATCCATGGACAATAGAGTAATTCGTACCAATTGTTCGCGGAACTGGGCCATATCCCACGGCTATGACGATTGACACCGGGGGTACGGGCTGCCTACGATGGCATGACACGGCCAATTCCGGATATCCATCGGCTGGCAACTGCCACAGGGCTCGGGAATGATGGGATGGCAATGAGCCGGACGGGGGTCAGAGGGGGTGCCGGTGTGACGCCGCACAGCGTCTGGCGCGTATGGAATGGCTTGGTATTCTGGTGCATTCGACATCCCTGATAAATGACGAACCATCCAGTGAATACCCACAGCACATGCTGACCAGGGAGCGATTGCTCGCGCTCGTCGAAGTTCCCGGCCAAGCGTCGATCACCACGATCATTGCCGGGGCAGGTTTTGGGAAATCAACCTTCGCCCGGCAGTGGTCCGAACAGTCGTCAAAACGCGTTTGCTGGCTCACCTGCGCGTCTGGTGACAATGACGCCCCGCAGTTCCTGACTCACCTTCTGAAGGCACTGCGGGCGGCATCCGGGGATATCCCGGAACCGGAAGATGCGTGGTTCCCCGGCGCCAGGAGCGAGCGCCACCTGGAACCTGCCCTCATGGCGGTCGCCGGCGCCGATCATGACGTGTGCCTGGTGCTCGACGATTGCCACGTGCTGGTCAACCCGGAGTGCCTTGAGCTCCTGAATCGGCTCACTGCCGGGATGCCATCGAACCTCTATCTGGTACTGGTCAGCCGGCAGTCCCTGCCACTCCGGTTGGGACGTCTTCGCTCCGAGGGGCGGGTTCGGGACTTTTCCGCAGCCGATCTCCGATTCACCGGGCAAGAAGCCACCAGCCTGCTTGAGCAGCAGGCTCCAACGAATATCATCCGGGATCAGACACTTCTGATGTGGGCACCCTCAAATGGCTGGATCACGGGGATGAAACTCGCCAGCCTGTCGATAAACCACGTCACCCGTGCCGGCTCGGATCCGGTGAGCCAGACCGCGATATGGGAACGCTTTCTGGACGAGTATATTAAGGAAGAGATTCTCGAAACGCTCCCGGCCGAGTTGCGGGATTTTCTGTCGCAAACAGCCGAACTCCCCTTTCTGTCGCCAGAGCTGTGCGACGAGGCGCTCGAGATTGACGGCAGCGCCGGCATCATCGCCACCCTGCTTCAGGAAATGCCGTTCATCGCTCCGGTTGATGCCTCGATGCCCCGCTCTGGTCTTGAGCAGTTTTTTGCCGGGAGCCTGCGCCGGCTCGCGAGCAACGCGATCCCTGAGGCAGTCGCGCGGCCCCGCCGGAACCGGGCAGCCAGGTGGCTGCTGGCGAATGGGGAATTGATCGCCGCAGCCGAGTTGGCGCTCCGCTCCGACGATGGTGAATTGATTGCCCGGGTGTTCGAGGAGCTTGGCCGGTACCTGGCCGATCGAAGTGACCTGGAGACGTTGGGTGGGTGGCTCGACCGTGTTCCCGAGGAGGTGTTCGAAACCAGTTTGAGCTTGCCGTACTGGAGAATCATGGCAAGGCTTGGGCTTGGGCGAACAGTTTGGGTGGGCGACCTGATCGACGCGGCGGAACCCCGGTGGCTGTCGTCCGGGGAATCGCTTGCTGTGGGCCGGGCGTTCCTGTGCCGGGGAATGCTGGCGTTTTTCACTGGCGACAGCCGCGAGGCGGAGCGACAGCTGATCGAAGCCCTCGACCGGTTGCCGGAGGACGCGCGTGTCGAACGGCTCTATGCGGCGACGTTCCTGGGGAAGCTGGCATTCCGGGAAGGCAGGGACGATGCTGCCACCGTCGTGCTGGATAAGGCCATCTCCTATGCCGCCCGGCTGCCCCTCGACGAACAGTGGAGCTGGCGAGTGACAGCCGCCGACCGCGCCAATGCCTACGCCCTGAGAGGCGATCTTTTTTCGGCGATTACCAAGTACCGGTTCATGCTTGCCGAGCTCCCGGTGTATCTTCAGCGACTCGATGGATTCCTCCGCTGCCGCCTCGTCAATCTCGCGATCGAGCGCGACGATCTGGAAACCGCGAACCAGGAGTTCGAGACCGTTGTGCGACTGATGGACGGTGAGCGCCGGATATGGCATCACGATGCCGCAATCGCCAAGGTCCGGCTTCTGGTGGCAAGCGGTCAACGGGACGAGGCGGAGCGCTGGGGGAGCAACTACGTCAAGGAGCTCCGGCGCTTGCCCGAAAAGGACCAGATGGTCCTCCAGCTTGCCCAAATCTGGCTCGAACGAGGCGAGCTGGCGATGGTCCGGAGCTGGTTGGCAGACATGGGGACGCCCGCTTACCCGTGGGTGAAAGAGTTTGGCGACATCAACCCGCAGGTCCTCGCGATCGATCTCGATCTCGCCCAGGGCGACTACGAGCGGGCCGCCCGGACCGCACAGGCCCTGGCGGACGAAGCGGCGGCGGCGAATCGCTGGTTCGAACACATCGGGTTGTCAGTCCGCTCGGCGATCGCCCAGCACGAACTCGGCAATGTGAGGCGCGGCATCGAGATCCTTCGCCCGGCGATCCGGAGCGGAACGAAGGGCGGTTTCGTGCGAGCGTTCGATGTCCGGGGATTCGACATTATTGCCATGTTCAAGGATCTGTGGGGCGAAAGCAGGGAGGTCCTCGAAGTAAAGGGGAACCTGCGGCGCTTGCAGCAATCGCTTGTCGTAGAACCAACCGCGTTGACCCCGAGAGAACTCGAGGTCATCCGCCTCGTGTCTCATGGGATGAGCAATCAGCAGATCGCCGACAGCATGTTCATTTCGGTGAACACGGTCCGGAATCACCTGGTTCGGATTTGCCGCCGCCTCGATGCCAGCTCGCGCTCCCAGGCAGTGGCGCATGCCCGTCAATTTGGCATCCTGGACTAGCTTGCGTCACTTCACCGGGTAATCGGTAAGGCTGCGGAGCTGCCCCGCTGGATTGTGCCAGTCCAACGTGATCTGCATGGGCGCGTGGCGCGCAGCGATTAATTGTCATTCCGCAACGAGCCGCAGGCGAGTGGAGGCAGCGACAGCGGTATCTCTTCGCCGCAGCGAACGTTCTTGGTCGTCGCGGCATTGACAATGGGAACAGGAGATCTATCGATGCAAGCAGTATTTACTGTCTCCATCATGTCGTCCCCCTCGCGGTCGACCTACATCGGCTTCACCTCCAATCTCGAACGCCGTGTCTGGGAACACTAAGGCAAGGCATCGCCCACAGCCCACACCCGCAAATACAACGAGGTGATGCCCGTCCACATTGAGGAATACCCTGACCCGTGGTCGGCAATTGAGCGCGAAAAGGAACTGAAAGACTGGAATCAGCAGCGGAAGCACGACCTGATCGAGGTGGAGAATCCAGATTGGCGAGATTTGAGCGCGGAGTGGTGAGGGGAGGGGAGTCTTATTCGCTGCGGTGAAGAGATTCCTCTGGTCGCTGATTCCCCACCCCTGACCCCTCCCCGTCCCGGGGAGTGGAACCGTCCCGACGGAATGACATTTCACCGGCTTCGCCGGGGCCGTCCGCCCGAAAAATCCAGTAGTCAGGGCACGTTGCGATTCTCGGGTTGGCCTGTGGGCCAAGAGATTCCTCTGGTCGGCTGCGCCTCCCGGCGGAATGACGATTAAGGCGCTGCGCGCCGGGCGGACACCATCATTGAATGCCCTCCACGGTTGCGGCTCCGCACGTCTCCCGGCGGCATATCCACCGACCGTTTCCGTCATTTCGTGATCGCCGGGCCGCCATGTCCAATGATACATGGGGAAATTGGTCCGTTTGTACCATGGAGTCCAACGAGTGGCCACGCGAGAATACGATCACAGATTGACCTACACCCCGAATTTTGACGCATGGGTGTCGATGCTTCATCTTTAGCGATCCTCTGCCCAGCAGTCGCAACGCGATACTCCGGATTGGCGCTTGTTGCGAATCCGCTGCAAACCAGTGTGGTACCAGGAACCAATGCGGCTGTGCGGTTGGTCGAGAGTGGGAGGGAATTGCGATGACTGATCATGTTGCGCCGGCTGGCGATGTTCCTGAAGGGCCATCGTTTTCGGAACGGATGCTGGATGGCGTCGAGCGCATTGGGAACAAGGTCCCGCATCCTGTCCTCATGTTTCTGTACCTGATCATGATCGTGATCGTGGCCTCTCAGGTCCTTGCGTGGGTGGGTGTCAGCGTCACCGAGCTGATCGCGGAACCCGTGCCGGTGGAGGTGCAGGAGAGCTATTACGAGGACACCACCCAGATTCAGTTGGACGTCGATCCGACAGCTACCGGATTCGAGGATCCCGACTTCGAGATTGTCGAGGAAACGATCGAGATCAAGGGAATGCTGACGGTCGAGGGCATCCGGTTCATCTTTGCCTCGTTCGTCACCAACTTCCAGAACTTTGGCGTCGTTGGCGTCACCTTCATCGCGATGCTGGGCGCTGGAGCCGCCGAAGGCGCCGGACTGATGGGCGCCCTGATCCGCAAGCTCGTCAAGTCATCCCCGAAGGGGTTGATCACCTTCCTCATCATCCTTGTTGGCGCGTTGTCCAGTGTGGCTTCCGATGCCGGCTACCTCATCCTCATCCCGCTGGCGGCGGCGGCCTTCCTGGCGCTGGGGCGGCATCCGATCGCCGGAATGGCAGCCGGGTTCGCCGGAGTCGCGGCTACGTTCGCGGTCAACATCATTCCCCAGCCGATTGACGCGATGATGGTGGAAGTTGCCAACGAGGCGATCGCGCTCTCCGGTGGCGAGCCGATCAGCGTGGTCAGCAACTACTACTTCAGTGTCGTTTCGATGTTCCTCATGTGTATCGTCGCCACCGTCATCACGGAGCGGATGATCGAACCCCGGCTTGGACCAGTTCGATGCCTCACTGGCGTCGTCACCGGAAGACTTGGCCGATGAACCCGCCAGCGACGCCGATGCCGCCGCCGAAGCAAAGGGGTTGCGGTTCGCACTGTTCGGGTTCCTGGGTGTGCTCGCCCTTGTCCTGCTGGCCACGATACCGTCGGGCGCTCCCCTGCGCGATCCGGATTCCGGCGCGATCATCGGCACCACCCCGTTCATGGACAGCCTGCTTTTCATCATCGCGCTCTTCTTCCTGGTCTCCGGCATTTGCTACGGGATTGGCGCCGGCACGGTCAAGAGCAGCAACGATGTGATCGGGGCGATCACGAAGACATTCAACGGCCTTGGCGGCCTCATCTTCATGTTGTTGATGATCGCCCAGTTCATCGCCTACTTCAATTACACGAACATGCCTCGGGTCGCGGCCGTGGCGATGGCCGATCTGCTCGAGCGGGCAGATATCGCAGCGCTGCCACTGTTGATCGGGTTCATCGTCGTCATCCTGCTGCTCGACTTCATCATTCCGGGCGTGATCCCGAAATGGGCGATCTTTGCCCCGGTCTTCATCCCGATCTTTGCCCGGCTCGGCATCGAGCCGCAGACCGTGCTCGCGTCCTACAGGATCGGTGATTCGCCGGTCAACACCCTGACCCCATTGATGGTCTACCTGCCCTTCATCGTGACCATCGCCCAGCGTTACAAGAAGGATTCCGGGATCGGCACGGTCATTTCACTGATGATCCCCTATGCGGGAATCATGGCAATCGTCTGGATCCTGCTCTTCGTTGTCTGGTATCTCCTGGGCATTCCATTAGGACCGGGATACTCGGTCTAGTGACTGCTTTTCTTAACGCGGCAGGAGGTCGATCTTCGTGAGCGACCAGACGATCACCCTCCTGATCCTCAGTATTTCGGTCGTAGTCTTCGTTTGGAACCGGCTCCCGGTCGGGATCGTCGCCCTTGGCGTGGCCCTGTCGCTGTGGGCAACCGATGTCCTGACCCTCGATCAGGCAATCGCCGGTTTCGGCAACCAGACGGTGATCCTCATCGCGGCGCTCTTCGTGGTTGCCGAGGCGCTGGATGCGGCGGGGATCACAACCTGGGCAGGGCAACAGGTCGTCAATCATGCCGGCGACAGCCAGTCCCGCTTCATGGTCCTCATCATGGTCGTGGTTGCCGTGCTCGCCGCGGTGATCACAACCACGGGCGCCGTGGCTGCCCTGTACCCGATGGTAGTTGTGCTGGCCGTACGTATGGGACGCGCACCATCGAAGTACCTGATGCCCGTGGCCTTCGCCGGTCATGCCGGATCGATGCTCGTGCTCACGGGCTCGGCAGTCACCATTCTCATCTCCGAGGCGTCATACGATGCCGGTGGGGAGCGATTCGGGTTTTTCGAGCTCGCCCTGGTCGGGGTTCCCCTGCTTGTCGGCACCATCCTGGTTGTGGTGCTGCTTGGGGACCGGTTGCTCCCGGACCGGCAAGCAAAGTCATTTGTCAGGGACTTAAGTCGCCTCCCGGATACCCTTCGCAGCGAATATATCCATGAGGAAGAACTGGCTCGCTTGCAGGTTCTTCCCGGCTCACCCCTGGTCGGGAAGATCGCCAGCAAGATCGAGATCCCGGCATCCATCGACGCCCACATCCTCAGCGTCCAGGACAGGCGGGCGAAGCCACGGCTCGACGATGAGATTCAGGCGGACAGTGTGCTGGTGGTTCGCGGCAGTCTGGAAGGTATCGAGCAGTTCGCGTCGGAGCACGGTCTCGACATTGTTCCAGGCACCGGCGGCAAGCCAATTGCCTGTGGCCTGGTGAACCGGGGATTCGGGGTGGCCGAGGTGATCGTGGCCCCGCGCTCGGACTACATCGGTGATCGCGTCTTTCCCGGCATGGTGACCGATAGCGGGAGCCTGGTCGTGCTGGCTGTTCAGCGGCATGGCGACGACCTCGGAGTGAACGAGGTCACGCTTAAGGCGGGGGATTCCCTATTGCTGCAGGGTAGCTGGGATGCCCTCGATCAGCACACCGTCGATCCCAATGTGATCCTCGTCGACACACCGGATTCGATCCGGCGGCAGACCGTGCCACTGGGCCCGAAGGCGGTTCCTGCGCTCGTGGTGCTGGCGGGAATGGTGGTGCTGCTCACCAGCGGCATCGTGCCGGCCATGGTTGCCTGCTTGCTGGCGGCGATTGCGATGGTCCTGCTCCAGGTTGTCACCGTCGACCAGGCGCACCGGTCCATGCAATGGACCACCCTGATCCTCGTCGCCGGGATGATCCCGCTCTCAACTGCGATCACGGACAGTGGCGCCGCGGAGTTCCTGGCCGAAGGGATCGTCGATGCCATTGGTGGTGGCAGTCCATACCTGCTGATGCTGGGCCTGTTCCTGGTCACTGCCGTTCTTGGCCAATTGATCAGCAACACGGCAACCGCGCTGATCCTGATCCCGATCGCAGTGTCGGTGGCGAGCGAGTCGGATATCTCGGTGACTGCCTTGTTGATGTGTATCGCGGTCGCCGCCTCGGCCGCCTTGCTGACCCCGGTGGCGACCCCGGCCAATGTGATCGTGATGGGCCCGGCCGGATATCGCTTCAGTGATTACTGGAAGCTCGGCCTGGCTGTGTTGATGGTCTACCTCGTGGTCGGGGTTTTCCTGGTGCCCGTTTTCTGGCCGCTGTAGGCAGGCGCCTCACGGAATACGGACGAGTCGTGAATGCCGTGCAGGCAGGATTCTGGGTGAGTATCGGGAAGGAGCAATGAGTGCGTACCCATCAGGATGACGACGAACTCGAGTCCGGGTACGTCTCCACCGGTCGACTACCGGAGTCCGATTTCGTTCAGCGACTGGTAGATGACGCCCACACGCGCTACGCATCGAACGCGGAAGGCACTAATTCGGATGTCTACCCGGCCCTCGCCAGGGTTCCGGTCGACCTCTTCGGCATCTGCCTGGTTGGGACCAATGGCAAAACCTATTCCGCTGGGGACATCGAGTACGAATTCACGATCATGAGCGTCTCCAAACCGTTCGTTTTCGCGCTCGTGTGCCAGGAGATTGGACATGAGGCAGCACGGGCCAGGCTCGGCGCGAACAGCACCGGGATGCCGTTCAATTCGCTGGCAGCCATTGAACAGAGTCTGGACGGACGCACGAATCCGATGGTCAATCCAGGCGCGATCATGACCACCAGCCTGGTTCCGGGCGACAACGCTGACCAGAAGTGGTCGTTCATTCACGGTGGCCTGGCGAGATTTGCGGGGCGGGACCTTCCGCTGAATGAAGAGGTTTACGCGTCGGCCTCGGAGACGAATTTCCGGAATCGTGGCATCGCCAACATGCTGCACAGCCTGAACCGAATGTATGGCGATCCGGTTGAAGCGACCGATCTCTACACGCGTCAATGCTCGCTCAACGTCAGCGCCAGGGATTTGGCCGTGATGGGCGCGACGCTGGCGGATGGGGGTGTCAACCCAATCACCGGGGAACGGGTGGTGGATCCTTCGGTATGTCATTACGCCCTGGCGGTGATGGCCACGGCCGGCTTGTACGAAACATCCGGCGACTGGCTCTACGACATTGGCCTGCCGGGCAAGAGCGGCATCGGCGGTGGAATTGTCACGGTTTCCCCCGGCAAGGGCGGCATGGGCACCTTTGCCCCGCCCCTCGACGGTGCAGGGAACAGTGTCAAGGGACAGCTTGTGGCCAAATACCTCTCCCAAGGGCTGGGATTGGACTTGTTCGTGTCAAGACCGGAGACGTAAATCCGGGACCTGGGGTGGTCGCAGCCGGACTCCCCGTCATGGAGGTGAGTCCCGTGGCCGGGGTCCTCCTGGCGCCGGTATCCTGGCTGTTGTGATGCCTGGTCGTAGCGTGTTGCGGTAGTGTCGATTCATGAAAGGCTCGAAACGAAGATGAGTACGGTCGAATTCAATCCCATCCCCTCCCGCGAGCGATCCGGCAGCCTTGCGGTCCGGGTCGTCGATACCGCACCGTCAGACGTGGACGCTGTTGGGATTGCCGTATCCCAGGAGGGAGATATCCCGGGCGAGATCGGGTTCAGCCGCGAGCAACTTGTCGCGCTGGGCTTCGATGCCAAGGTCGGCCAAACCCTCAAGCTCCCGCGTCCCGATGGCCCTCACCTTGTCGCTGTCGGCGTGGGCAACACACAGGAGCTCGATGCCACGAAGCTGCGCGATGCGGCGGCGGCGTTTGCCCGCGCGACGGACAAGTACACCCGGGTCGCGACCGATCTTGCCGGCCTGGTGAGCGTTCCGGCGGCAGATGCCGGTCAGGCGGTAGTCGAAGGCGTCGTGCTGGCCCGCTACCGTTACACCCAGCTCAAGGCCGATACGTCGCAGGTGGACCTGGTTGACCTCGCCCTCGTGGCCGGATCGGATCGTGCCGGGGACGTCACGACCGGGGCGGAACGGGGCCGGATCGAGGCCAACGCCGCCGCGCTTGGCCGTGACCTCGCGAACACCCCGCACGCCTACCTGACCGCGACCCGGATCGCCGAGATTGCGGAGAGCCTCGCCGCCGAGTGCAACCTCGAGGTCGAGGTCTTCGACAAGGAAGCCTTGCAACTGTTGGGCTGCGGCGGACTGCTCGGCGTCAACGCCGGCAGCGTCGAGCCGCCACGGATGATCAAGCTGACGTACCGACCGGCGAACGATGGAGACAGGGCCGGTCATCTTGCGATTGTCGGCAAGGGCGTGATGTACGACTCGGGCGGAATCAGTCTCAAGCCATCGAACGCCTCGCACGCCACGATGAAAACAGACATGTCGGGCGCTGCCGCCACGCTCGCCGCGATGACCGCCCTTAATGCCCTTGCGTGCCCGGTGACGGTTACGGCCTGGCTGATGTGCACCGACAACATGCCATCCGGTTCGGCCACGGCGCTGGGCGACGTGCTGACCATCTACGGTGGAAAAACCGTTGAGGTCATGAACACCGATGCCGAAGGGCGGATCGTGATGGCCGATGCCCTGGTGCTGGCCACCGAGGACAAGGTCGACGCGATTGTCGACATCAGCACCCTCACCGGCGCCGCTCTGATGGCGCTCGGTACGATGAGCGCAGCCGTGTTCGGCAATAATCAGGCATTCGTCGACCAGGTCAAGACCGCCTCGGCGCAGACCGACGAGACGGTGTGGCAACTTCCACTGGATCGCCGTTACCGTAGCCAGCTCGAATCCGACACGGCCGACCTCAAGAACATGGGCGGCGAGTTTGCCGGTGCGATCACGGCAGCCCTGTTCCTGGCCGAGTTCGTTGGCGATGTGCCGTGGGCGCATCTGGATATCGCCGGCACTGCCCACAGCACTGTCGACAACGCCTGGCGCACGAAGGGCGGCACCGGATTTGGGACTCGCCTGCTGATCGACCTTGCGTTGAATTTCACCGCCCCGCAAGCCTGACCGGGCGACCGCCCCGGCCCTGTCGCTCCCGATTGGTTCTGCAAGGTCGTGAGCGTGAGAGAATGATCCTGGATTCAGGTCTGTGGTTTCAGCGATCTCAAGCCACGAAAGGCAATGCGGACAGGATGATGGTCAAACGTACTGGCGTGACCAGCGACACCCCAATGGCTTGTTGTGCTCCCGCCTCGATCCCGCGAACGGATCGAACCGATGCAGCCCCCTTGACGATTCCTGCCGGGACTCGATCTCCGGGGGCGGCCCCGCGCCTGATCCAGCTCGACGGCGGCACGTTCCAGATGGGCAACCACCGCGATGATGGCTATCCCGACGATGGGGAAACACCGGTCCACGCGGTCACCCTCGACCCATTTCTGATCGCGCCGGAGACGGTCACGAATGCCCAGTTCGCCGAATTTATCGCCGCCACCGGGTATCGCACCGAAGCCGAGCTGTTCGGCTGGTCCTTCGTGTTCGCCGGATTCCTGCCCGACGATTTCGAAGCCACCCGCGGCGTCGCCGATGCGCCGTGGTGGCGGCAGATCTACGGTGCCACCTGGGATCACCCTGAAGGGCCGCATTCCGATTTGCGCGACCGCGGAAATCACCCGGCAATCCACGTTTCATGGAACGATGCGATGGCCTATTGCGCCTGGAGCGAAACCCGCCTCCCCACCGAAGCGGAGTGGGAGTTTGCGGCGCGAGGTGGGAGCGGACAATCGCACTTCTGGTGGGGCGACGATCTCACGCCTGATGGCAAGCACCGCATGAATGTCTGGCAGGGAGCGTTTCCCGAAAAGAACAGCGCTGCCGATGGGCATCGCGGAACGGCCCCGGTGAATGCCTTCCGGCCGAACGGCTACGGCCTGTACAACCTGACCGGCAATGTCTGGGAGTGGTGCGCCGACTGGTTCGATGCCGGTTACTACGGCAGGAGCCCGGCCGCCAATCCGCCGGGCGCCGAATCCGGAACGCACCGCGTGATGCGCGGCGGATCGTACCTCTGCCACAAGTCGTACTGCAATCGCTACCGGGTCGATTCCCGGAGCGCCACGACCCCCGACAGCTCGACCGGCAACATCGGCTTTCGCGTCGCGAGGTCGACCTGAGCCTTGCCGCCAGGCGGGGCCAGGGCCGGTGCTTGAAAATCGAGATCGCCATAGGCTGGATGGCCATGTCGCATCCCATTGACAACTGGCCATAATATGTTAACTTAAGAGAACCCGCAGAATAAAAATGTATGACCATAATAAGCAGCCCGCATCGAATGAAGGACGACACGATCTCGATCAGGTCGTCCTGGGGAGGTGAGTCACAGTGCCGGTGTGGCGTCCACACCGTGCGGACATGGGACGAGTGGTGGGTGGCAACCCACGGGGGCGTGTGGCATGGATATTCTGCTCGGCATTTTGCTGGTGGTGCTCGGGCTGGGGATCACCTTCTTCGGGATCCAGGTCTTCTTCGTGACCTTGCCGATCCTCGGCTTCATCTTTGGCTTCTTCTTCGGCGCCGTGGGCTGGCAGGCCCTCTTCAATGATGGCTTCCTGAGCACCGTCACCGGCTGGATCGTGGGCGGCGTGGTCGGGCTGGTGTTCGCCCTGATCTCCTGGTTCTTTTGGTACGCCGGGGTCCTGCTGGCGGCCGGGGCGTGGGGGGCGGCGCTCGGCAGCGGGCTCGTCGAAGCCTTCGGGGGCGATGCCGAGTGGCTGCTCTTCACCTTCGCGCTGCTGGGCTTCATCGCCCTGATCGCGGTCACCTTCCTGCTCAACCTGCCGATCTACCTGGTGATCGTGAACACCGCCTTTGCGGGGGCGACGATCCTGATCACGGGGATCCTGCTGGTCTTCAACCAGGTCAACTACGAGGAGATCGGGTACGGGACGGCGGTCACGATCATCCAGGAGTCGTGGTGGTGGGTGCTGGTCTGGGCCGTGGTCTCGGCGGCCGGGATGGTGTTCCAGCTGGCGATGAAGGCGGCGGTCCGGTTGCCAGAGGAGCGCTGGGTCACCGCCTCCCCGGCCTCGGCCTAGCATGAAGTGCGCGTTGGAATAGCCACAATCACGAAAGGTAATCTCCAACCGGACACGAAGATGGGGATCGGCACTTGTGCCGATCCCCATCTTCGTGCCGCGAGCAGGCGACAATCCCCGCAAGCATTCCCTCGCTCGTCGCTGGTAAGGGATACCCTGTACGTGGATGGTTGCTCGGGACGTGAAGGGGCTAATCGCAGACCAAAACTCGTTGGCTCTCGATGAATGGAGGGTACCCATTCTTCAGGGCGTGTTCCATAATCATTTGGCAATCGAAACAACACGCAACGCCAGCGATCATGGCATACGAACATGGGTCGCGGTCATCGATCGCGGGGGAGAACGATGGGACAGGCTATCGGCGAGATTCTGACACCGGCTCTTGGAGTGGCGCTTAGCCCATTCCCGATCGTGGCCGTGATCCTGATGTTGTTCTCGGCCAAGGCAAAGACGAACGGACCGGCGTTCGTCGCGGGCTGGGTCGCTGGTCTGGTCATCGTGGTTGGTCTCGTACTCATCTTTGCGGAACCCGCCGACCTAAGCGCTACGGACGACGGCCCTTCGACGGCGGCATCCGTGGTTCATCTCGTGCTGGGCATCGGCCTGATCCTGCTCGGCGTCAAGGACTGGGCGGCCCGCCCCAAGGGTGGGGCAGAACCGCCGATGCCGAAATGGATGGCGACGATCGACAAGACCACACCACTGATTGCGGTCGGTTTGGGGGCGCTGTTTTCCGGTGTGAACCCCAAGAACCTGATCTTCAACATCGCGGCCGGCACGTCGATCGTCAGTGCTGGTGCGTCCACCAGCGGCGAGATCGTCGCCATGATCGTCTACATCCTGATCGCGAGCGTGAGCGTGGCGGGACCGGTAATCTGGTACCTGGTGGCGCCAGCCTCGGCCTCGGTGAAACTCGATCAGTTGCGGGTTTGGTTGATCCACAATAATGCTGTGATCATGGCCGTCCTGTTCCTCCTCCTTGGCGTCGACCAGATCGGCAAGGCGATTTCCGGCTTCGGCTCGTAGCCGAACCCACATGGCGAAGCACAACACAATGGGCTGGCTGGATCACCAGCCAGCCCATTGTGTTGCCACGGTCAGTGAGATCACATCGCCGTGATATCGCCGAGTTTCCAGCTCTTGTCGAAATAGGCTTCGAGCGGGCCGTAGAATCGGAAGTACGAGAACCAGTGCTTGCCGGGGATGGTCTGCACCCAGTTCGATTCCTTGCCTTCCGGCGCGGTTGGGCCGAAGTAGAGATCGACTGAACCGTCGTCATTGGTCACGAGATCAGTGTTGCGCGATCCACGGTCGCCGCGTTGCTGCTCGTTGTCGATCAGGCATCGCGTCCACACGTCATAGACCGTGGCCGACCAGAAGAGCTTTGCGGGAGGATTGGCGGGAACGTGCAAGGTGTAGCTCTTGCCGCCGTCGAGCCACTCGCCATTGGCATCGGTGTAGGTGCCGAGATAGGCCTGGCCCAAACCTGGCGTCTGGCTCTTCATCGCTTCGGAGAAGCTGACGGCTTCATAGAACCATGAAGCGCGCTCGAAGAACTCGTCGTAATACGATCCGGTCTGCTGTGAATTGTCGAGGACGAGGATGAGTTCCCACTGGCGATCCGGCCAGTATTGGGTGTTGTCGAAGCGCTTGGCGAACGTGTTGGCCTGGGCCATCATCTCGCCGGCGGCGGTGGCCTGAGTGAGGATCGTCGTCAGCCGATCGTCGGGAGTGAATGGCTTGTCCTTCTCGATGCCGAGGTTCTTCAGGATCGCGAGGAAGAAGCGATCCCGCTCATCAACGATTTCCGACTGGTAGATGTCGTGGAGCCGCACCCAGTAGTCGATCCCGCGCGGCTGATCACCGGTCCACGGTCGTTCTTCAGGCGAAACGATACGGGTTGCAGGGGGATTGTCGCGCTGGTCGAAGGGATAGATCTTGACGCCATCGACCAGGGCCTGGGAGCGCACCGGGTCGGGATCCAGGGTGCGGAAGCCGAACATGACGTTCATGCCGGTGGAACGGACCACGAAGAATCCGTCGGTGTCTGCCGGAGCATCCTGGCCCGGCGGCACGATCAGGTATTTTCCGCCCTGCCCCTTGTCGGGACCCATTTCGCCCATCACGGCAACTTCGCGCTGCCAGAAGTCGGAGACGCCACCTGCCGTCGGACCGGCGGGAAGTTCGATCACCAGCGGCCCGGTTTCGCCGAGGCTGATGAAGTTCAGGATGTACGGCGTGGTCGCGTTGGCGGTGATCAGGCCAAGGCGGTCGCGGTAGGTCACGTAGTGGACGATGTCGAAGTTCGTCGCGCCGAATACGTCGCGGTGCTGGGTTTGCCACTGGGCGTAGGACACCAGCGGCAGCGACCAGAGGTACGCCTGAGTCGCCGAGTGGTAGTCGAGTTCGTCGAAAACCGTGGCGATGCTCGCGCGAGACGGCAATTCACTGTCCATCTCCTCGATCGTGCCGAGTCGTCCGGGAAGCGAGGTACCTGACATGGGTGTCTCCTGATGTTGGTTGTCCAAATTAGCCAGCTCGTTTGATCGGCGGCAAGATATAGGTGCCGTCCATCACCGCCGATTGCGGCTGGTACATGCGCAGGATCGGCCGGAAATCGTCCGGTGGCGTTGGCAGCCAGTTCGATTCCTTGTCCGGGCCCGGAGACTCGTACTGGATGTAGATATCCAGCGAGCCATCCTCGTTGTATTGAACCCCTGGTGTGCGATCACCGATTGAATAGCGGTCGATGGCATTGTCCACAAGGTAATATTTCGGCAGGTTGTACATGGTAAGCGACCAGAATGCGCTTACGGGCGGTGGCTGGTCGAAATGGAGTACATACGACGAAATGTGCGTGGCAGGTCGAAGTCGCCCACGCGAGCGACACTGGCCGTAGGGTCTGCCCGTCGGCGGCCATCTGGGCTTGCAGATCGGTCAGCGGTTTTTGCGACACGGGGAGATAGCCACGCGCGGGATCATCCAGCGCCGCAATCACGACGATCACGATGGAAAACGCCATGGCCAAGAGCACCATCGCCCAGGTCCGGCGCGAGGCGGCAATGGCCGTTTGATACCCCACGGACGCCATGGCCAGGATGATCAGCGCATAGAGCACCAGCCAGATGCCGCTTGGCATCCGTGCTTGGACCGAGACCGCGATCCGCGTGGCCAACACGTTGGACACCTCGTTGATCGATTCGACATACAACGCGGAAATGTCCGAGTTATCGCCCGCCCACACATTTGCGACGGCCATGTCCCAGAGCTGGACCTGGATCGCTTCCATGTCGATGATCAGCGCTTGGGTCGAGGCGAGATGACCTTCGCTGCCCGCCTGGACGAGGAGGTCGATGTACTCGTTGTAGAGCACCTTGGCCTGGTCACGCTGCGGCTCCGGGAGGAAATCGGCGCGCTCATACGCCGTGCGGATCGTCGCGGCTTGCTCCCGGACGAGGGCTTTGCGCGTGTCGTACCGGTCCGAGACGATGCTGAACGTGAAGGCCAGTATGAACGCCAGGAGGGCGAGCACGGTTCCCGAAATCGCGCCTACCGGGGATTCCTTCTCGTCCTCGGACTTGCTCCGGGCTTTCTTCCCGAGGAGGTATCCGCCCTCGATCGCCGCCACGATGAGTAGCGTCGTGAGCACGAAAATGAGCCAAAGCGGGATGTCGTCCATGCTCATCGGGTTCCCCTTCGGTCAGGACGGTGCGGCAGACCTCTCTTTTGTGTCACTGGCTGTATTGCTGGACCTGCGACTGGGTCGCCATCTGCTATCTGAGCTCCCACCGCGACCCCGGCTTGGCCGGCAGGAACGCGCCGATCAGCCACAGGAAGGGAAGGAAGATCCCGAGGATGCCCAACTTCGATGCACGCGGCGCGTCGATTCCTGCCCACACTACGCTCCCTTGACGGTGACCGTCCGCCGACCGCACGTCGCTGGCCATCTGGTCGATGCAGACAGTGATGGCCAGTTCGATTTTGTCGACAGGAATAGATTAGCCAATCGCAAGTTAGGATAGCCTACCCACCCTCCAGGACCCAGCGAATCAACGTGGTCCGTTCGACATTCAGATTACGTTGTCTCACAAACGAGGGTTTGTGGTACGCCACAAACCTCCGTTTTTGACACTGCTCTCCTCACCGCTCCGGGCCGCTGACACCGCCCCATAGGTATTACATGACTTACGCCAAAATCAGCCTCACGTTACTTACTCGATCCTGAGCTAAAGTAACCGCTCCAACCTTTCCTGGGATTCGCTCATGTCCCCCCTGTTGACCGAGCGCTGGACTTGCGAACCGATTGGTTCGGACTCTGCCCGAACCAGCACGCTATCCAATGACCACCTGCCATCTCGTCCACAGTCACTGGGATTGAGATTACGGGGTGGTCGTGATTGTGTGGTGGGTCCCATCCCAAGAATTCTGGGAGGACAGGAAACATTCCGTTTCGCCACTTCAAGCTGAGTATTGGACCCAGTGATGGTAGGGAGCATTGAACCTACGCCGCGTCAGCTTCCATCGGTGGGACTGCGGCGGTCAGAAGTCACTGGACTTGAACTCCCCGAAATCGATCTTGAAAATCAGTTACTGCGGGTGATGGGCAAGGGCAATAAAGAGTGCCGCGTGCCATTTTCCACCGGCGCGCCCTGCTGCTCCGGGATTGGCTGGCAGAGCGAGGTGAGGCGCCCGGTTCCGTCTTTTGGCTCAAACCAGCCGGTCTTCGGATGCTCTTCAAGTGCATCAAAGATGATGTCGGGCTACCCGTGTTTCACCCCCACCAACTTCGGCATCAATCGGCCACGATGATGGTTCGTGCCAATGCGGACCTGCATGCCGTAAAGCGCATCCTTGGTCATTCCCATATCAGCGTGACCGAACGGTATTTATCCCTACGACTCCCACGATTTAGCCAGACGCCCGCCTGAAGAACACAGTGACACGCCATCCGAGTCGGCACCGATCATTACCGGCATGTTTACTAACGTCAATCCTCTTGATATCCGGCTATTCACTCCCACCGATTCCTAACATATACTTTGCACAATGTTCAGACTCGTCGAATAGATCCGTTTCCCGCGTGTGGAACCGGGTCTCACCATTCGTCAGGGACTCTCGTCGTCTTGCACTACATTCCGGGAATTGTCCACTAGTCCAGTGTGAAGCTGCGCTCGTCGACTGACTCCTGGATGTTCTAACGCAGTCCGAGATCGCCCAAACAGCTCAGTCACGGAATACTTCTTTAGGACATTACCTCTACAACCATTTACAACCATTCACGGTCCATGTTTTCACCTAAGTGGTTGACGCACGGCCTGAAGAAGCTCCCCGGGAGCAATGCTCAGAATTGAGTCTGGGCGCTCCGGTCAAATGCCAACGGCCGCCAAGTCGCGAAGCGCAGAGCTCGATCGGGATCACGATTGCATTCCGTGAGTCAATTGAGGAGGAAGGCATGGGAAGACCATTTGCTGGCAAGATCTAAGTTGACATCCGGGATTCGGTCGAGGATTGGGATCCATTCGTACCACCGCGGGCGCCTGAGAATTCCCCAAATAAAGAAGACGCCGCGCGACGTCTTCATTGAAATCGATGACCTGGTCATCGCCGCATCCGACCTCAGCTAGGCGGCCAAGGCGCTCGAAGGCACCGTTCAGGTCGATCCGCGGCCCGCACCCAATTCATCGAGGCGATTGGCCGCCCACTCTCGCTGGTCTCTTTCGCAAGTGTGAATTGGTGCAATCGGCGATCGCGGCGATGAGATGGCCCCTAGGTGAGCGGGCGACCTGGCAATCGGACCGCCCGCTGGCGGCTCGGCGATGCGGATACCCATCGGCATTCAGATGACGACGATGTCGTAGCGACGGAGCTAAAGTTATGGGAACGGTGTCGGCTTCCTCGAAGCTTGGAAAACTTCCGGTACTCCAAGGAATCCTGCCACTTGACCGGTCGCGGCTCCCTGCGGACGTTATCGCCGGGATCACGCTCGCCGCGCTCGGCATCCCCGAAGTCATGGGCTATACGAAGATCGCCGGTATGCCGGTGATCACCGGCCTCTACACGATCCTGATCCCGATCCTGATTTTCGCGCTGCTTGGGTCATCTCGACATCTGGTTGTCGGCGCTGACTCCGCGACCGCGGCGATCATGGCGGCGGGACTCGCCGGCCTGGCGCCGATCGCATCTCCGCAGTACGTCGAGTTGGCCGGCGTGCTGGCAATCATCACCGGTGGTTTCCTGCTTCTTGCGCGTTTTCTCCGGCTCGGGTTTCTGGCCAACTTCCTTTCTCGAAGCGTCCTCATCGGCTTCCTGACAGGCGTTGGTATCCAGGTGGCGATCGGCCAGATCGCGGGAATGCTCGGTGTCTCCGAAGGATCCGGTCGAGGCCCGGTGACAAAATTCATCAGAACCCTGGGAGAGATCCCCGATGCCAGTTGGGCAACGTTTGCGGTCACGGCATCGGTGTTCGTGATCATTTTCGGGCTCAAACAGGTCAACAAGAAGATTCCGGGAGGCCTCGTCGCCCTGATCTTAACGATCGCGGCAAGTTGGGCGTTCGATCTTGAGAGCCACGGTGTGGCGGTGCTCGGTACGGTTCCAAGTGGCTTGCCGTCGGTTGGCATTCCGGACGTCGGATGGGACGAGTTGACCACGCTCATTCCCGTCGCGGGTGCGATCTTCATCGTCATACTTGCACAGAGCGCTGCCACCTCACGGTCCTATGCCGCCCGGTACAACGAGCGGTTCGATGAGAACGTCGACCTCGTTGGACTTTCGGCCGCAAACGTCGCCGCGGGGCTCACCGGTACCTTCGTCGTGAACGGAAGCCCGACAAAGACCCAGATCGTCGACGGCGCAGGTGGGCGAAGTCAGGTGGCGTCGATCTCGGCGAGCGTCGTCGTCCTGATCGTCCTGCTGTTCCTCACGAAGCCGCTCGCATACCTGCCGAACGCCGTACTAGCGACGATCGTGTTCATTATCGGGGTCGAACTCGTTGACGTGGCCGGCATGCGGAAAATCCTGAACCGGCGGAGCGACGAATTCGTCATCGCCGCGATCACCGCCGCGGTCGTCGTTATCTTGGGTGTCGAGCAAGGGATCATCCTCGCGATGGTCCTGTCGATCATCGACCACCTACGGCTGAGCTATCACCCCCACGATACGTACCAGACGATCAATCCGGCCGGTCGTTGGCGAGCCGTGCCGGTGTCGGGGTCTGAGCCTCCCGTGGCGGCAATCCCCGGCCTGGTGATCTACCGCTTCGGGGCAAGTCTCTACTACGCGAACGCGAACCTTTTCCAGGAGGAAGTTCGCAACATCATCACGAGCGATCCACCGCCGACCTGGCTCTGCCTCGACGCGGCTGAGATCGGCGATGTGGACTTCACCGGGGGTGAGGTCCTCGCCGGTCTGATTGCAGAAATGAAAGAGCACGGCGTGCGTCTTGTGTTCGCCGATCTCCCGCACTCGGTCCGTTCGGAGCTCAATCAAGATGGCGCCAGCCACCTGGTCGGCGAAGATGCGTTCTTCGATTCCATCCAGGACGTCGTCGACGCCTACCAGCAGCGCGTGATCCAGCCGCCAAAATAGCTTATACGCAAATACTATGGGAGAATTTCGTCACTGCCGAACCGACCGCAACCATCGTGCCGGCGACATCCAGCCCCGGCACTGGGTTTTTTGATTTGCGGAACCCAATACCCGTGATGCGGAGCAGATACGGCTGGCCCGTCATGAGGTGGCACGTTCCCCGATTGAGACCCGCTTCGTGCACGCATATGAGCACCTCGTTGTCCGCGACCTTGGGGTGGCGATCCGTTCGAAGCGCAAGAGGTCCGATGACAAGTCGTTTCAGGGCGCTTTGTATCCCGAGCGCGATGTCGCCAGCTACAGGCCGGTTTCG
This sequence comes from uncultured Chloroflexia bacterium, assembly GCA_963763125.1. Taxonomy (GTDB): domain Bacteria; phylum Chloroflexota; class Chloroflexia; order Thermomicrobiales; family UBA6265; genus JACCYX01. The sequence goes on along the minus strand of CAVXMV010000005.1, from coordinate 1,103,677 downwards.
GCCACCACCTTGCCGCTCTTGATCGCGGCCATGAGCGCCGCGTAGTCGCGCTCGGTCTGGTCCGCGTAGGCAGTGGCGAAGGCCACGATCGCTTCGTCGAACGTATCTCCGGTTCCAAGGTAGCCCGCGATTGTGGCCGGGTCACCGGAGCGGGCGTGCGCCCGGGCCAACGCCCAGCCGCAGAGCTCGGCGTACAGGCTCATCCGGTCCGGCGGCATCAGGGACACCTCGGCCGAGACTTTCATGTCCCGCAACTGGCGAACGTAGAAATCCACTCCCTTGAGACGTCCCCAGCCGAGGAAGATGTCGCTCGCCGCCTGGATCAGCTGTTGCCCGTGGACCACCCGTTCCCCGTGGTTGCTGTATGTGCTCTTGGCGGCGAACGGCTCCAGCACTGATGGCCCCGCTTCCTTGATTTGCAGGAAGAGCGGATCCTGGTTGTGGTTGCCCTGCATCAACACGACGTAGCAGCGGGTGCCGACGCTCCCCACCCCGACCGCCTTCTGCGCAAAGTCGACGAAGGCGTAGCGTTCCAGCAGCACGCGCCGATCGATGCTCAGCGTGGACCGGTAGGCCTTGCCCATCTCCGGCAGGTGATCACCGACCAGCTGATCGCTCTGATGGATGATCAGTGGCGGGTCGTCGACGATCCGGACGTGTCCGTCGACGACAGCCGTCAGCTTGGCCAGTGCCTGGAGGTTGTCGCGATGGACCGCTTTCTTGGCTATACGCTCGACGTTCTTCTTTGCCGCCTTGGGCAGGATGGCCTCGACGTCCGCCGCGCTGATCCGGGTGTACCAGACGTCGAGGTAGCTCATCGGCGCGAACAACGCCATCCGCTCGCGATAGGAGCGGACCGCGGCTCGCGCCGCGCTGGCGGCGTCAGTCGCCCGAAACCCATTGTCCCGGCTGGCGACGACGACGCTGGCGGCCAGCCGCTTGACGTCCCATTCCCAGGGCGCCGGCAGGGTCTCGTCGAAATCGTTGAGACCGAAGACGAGGTTGCGCTCCGGGGTGGCGTAGCCGCCGAAATTGGAGAGATGGGCATCGCCGCAGGCCTGGACGGTCAGTCCGGTCGCCGGCGTCGCTGCCAGGTCGTGGGCCATCACCGTCGCCGAGCCGCGCAGGAACGTGAACGGCGAGGCACTCACCCGCCCGTAGCGGATCGGCAGGAGCTCCGGTATGCGGGTCACATCCTCGGCCTGCAGGAGAGCGACCGGATCCGGCCGGTCGGAGGGTGGCGACCAGGCGGCGTGGGATGCGCGTGGGACGTGCTGCCGCAGGGCTTTGCCCGCCGCCATCCGCTCGGCGACGGTGGCGCGCGATCGCGCAGCTTCCCGTAGGGCGTCTACTCGATTGGTGGGTTTGGGATCGGTTGTCGCGACCATGGGTGTTCTCCTCGAAACGGGGTCACCGTTTGGAAACTATGCCCTTGGGGACCGAAGAGTCGCATCATCTGGCACGGCCACTCTGCAGGAACGAGATCATGGCGCTCGCCATCTCCTGGGCAATCTCGACTGGCGCCAGGTGTCCGCCCGCGGGGAGGTCCACCAAGGTTACGCGATCACCCAGTTCCTCCTTGAGCAGCCGTCCATTCTCGGGCGGCGCAGCGAGATCTTTCAGCACCTGGACAACGAGACCCCCTGGATCTCCACATCTGTCATTGGATCGAGGCTTCTCCTCCTTGCTTGGTCGAAGCCGAGCCCTGGCGACCGGCCTGCGGGCGTCGCCTCCCGGACCGGCTGGGCGGGGCGCTTGTCACCCGGGACATTGTGTCCACAGATCAGTGCAGGGCGCCGCTCGCGGCTTCGTGCATCTTCGCCATCGCCGCGTCGATCGTGAAGCTGGGCGCAAGCTGTGCCGGCGGGAACTCTACGAACGTTTCGGCGAACTTCATGGCAACCGTCTGAGCGGCGAAGATGAGATATGGGTGGTGGATGAACCAGTCGTAATAGGTGTTCGAGGTGATATCGGCCCGTTCGTATGGATCGGTGCGAAGATTGAAGAGTTTCGGCAGGCGGAGGGCGACGAACGGCTCGGCCCAGACCTGCATCGTCCCCGCCACCCGCTGCTCCATGAACACGACCTTCCAGTTGTCGAAGCGAAGCCCCAGCACGTCGCCGTCATCGCTGAAGTAAAAGAAGAGGTTACGCGGGCTCTTGTCTTCTTCACCCGTGAGGTAGGGCACCAGGTTGTAGCCGTCGATGTGGTTCTTGAAGGGCTTGCCGTTCGCCTCGTAGCCCGACTTCAGTTGCTCCGGAACGTCGGGTGCGCCGGCCATCGCCAGGAAGGTTGGCAACCAGTCGTGGTGCTGGACTATGCCGTTGGCGACCGACCCGGCCTCGATCTTGCCCGGCCAGCGCACGAGCATGGGCACACGGAATGCTCCCTCCCAGTTGGTGTTCTTCTCGCTGCGGAACGGGGTCATCCCGCCATCCGGCCAACTGTTCATATGGGGGCCATTGTCGGTGCTGTACATGACGAAGGTGTCGTCGGCGATCCCCAGTTCGTCGAGGTAATCCAGCATCTCGCCGACATTCTTGTCGTGGTCGATCATCGTGTCGTGGTAGGGCGATTGCCACCGCCCCGACTGGCCGAGACTCTCGGGCTTCGTGTGGGTGAAGAGATGCATGTGGGTGGTGTTGAGCCAGACGAAGAACGGCTTGTCTGCCTCGTTCGCGCGCCCAATGAAATCCTTGGCGGCACCCACGAAGTCGTCATCGCAGGTCTCCATCCGCTTTGCCGTGAGCGGTCCGGTATCCTCGATCCGCTGCTTGCCGACGCGGCCCCAGCGCGGTTCTTCAGTGTCGTCGTCTTCCTCGGTCGCCCAGGAGTGGAGGACGCCACGCGGGCCGAATATGGACCGGAAGTTTGGGAAATCCGCTTCGGGCGGGTAGTCGGCCATTTCCGGCTCTTCCTCGGCATCGAGGTGGTAGAGATTGCCGTAGAACTCGTCGAACCCGTGGACCGTCGGCAGGTACTTGTTGAGATCGCCGAGGTGGTTCTTGCCGAATTGCCCGGTCGTGTATCCCTGTTCCTTCAGGAGGTCCGCGATCGTGACAGTTTCCGGTTCGAGCCCCACGGGAGCGGCCGGAACGCCGACCTTCGACAGCCCGGAGCGGTAGACGCTCTGGCCGGTGATGAACGCGGCACGGCCGGCGGTGCAGGATTGCTCGCCATAGGAGTCGGTGAAGAGCATACCTTCGTTAGCGATGCGGTCGATGTTGGGAGTCTGGTATCCCATCAGCCCACGGGAATAGCAGCTGAGATTGGACTGCCCGATATCGTCACCCCAGATCACCAGGATGTTCGGCTGCTTCTGATCCGCCATGTTTTTCCTCCTCTTCCAGAATATCTGACGACCTCGTTCGTGACCGCTCACGAACCCATCAACCCGGAAAGACATCCCTCCGATCATTTCTGATTCGCGCCACCAGCCATGGTCCCGGAATGTCGATACAGCGGGAGCCAGTCGCCGAAATCTGCACATGAGACAATTTTGTAGCCATCGTACCCGCAAGGAGGTACATACTCAATAGGTCGTTCGGCATGCGGACAGCGACTCGCACACAATCGAATACACCTTTGGTCTGATACAGACGTAATCCTGGCCCCAACGTATGGTAGGGATGCCCAGGTTTCACAATGGCCCGGCCGCGGAATACGTGACAGTAAGGAGTCGAGATGACCAAGTCCGTCCAGTTGCTGGCTTCATGGAACGATACGGCTACCCGAAAAGCGATCGTGGATTTCGTGGAATCGGTCACCACCGAGGGTGGCTCCGATTTCGTTGCTCCGGAAGAGCGCGTCGCCTTCTTCGACAACGACGGCACGCTGTGGCCCGAGAAGCCAATGCCGATCCAGCTCGATTTCATGGTCCGGCGGCTCGCTGAGCTTGCCAAGGCAGATCCATCGCTGCGCGATCAGCAACCGTACAAGGCATCGTACGAAGGCGATCTCCATTGGCTGGGCGCCGCAATGGTCAAGTACTACCGAGGCGACGATCACGACATGAAATTGCTGATGAAGGCCATGCAGTCGGCCTTCGATGGGATCAGTCTCGACGGTTATGCATCGAGCGTGACCGAGTTCTTCGCCGATGCCACGCATCCTGTCCTGAAACGCCCTTATCTCGCTTGCGCCTACACGCCCATGGTGGAGTTGCTGCGATATCTCGAAGCGAACGGCTTCACCACCTATATCGCCTCCGGTGGCGATCGCGATTTCATGCGCGGCATCGCCTGGCAGGTGTACAGCATCCCGCCGGAACGCGTCGTTGGCAGCGCGTTGAAGATGGCGTTCACCGATGTCGAGGATGGCGTGGAGGTCTCCTATACATCGACAATGGAAGTCTTCGACGACGGTCCGGAGAAACCGCTCCGGATCTGGAGCCGCACCGGGCGGCGCCCGCTCGTTGCCGGGGGCAACTCCAACGGCGACATCGAAATGTTGCGCTTCGCCAAGGTGCCGGGGCGTGCATCGTTGCGCCTGCTCGTGCTCCACGACGACGCCGAGCGCGAATTCGACTACACGGCCGGGGCCGAAAAAGCGCTCGAACGGGCCGGCGACAAGGGATGGACCGTAATCAGCGTCAAAAACGACTGGTCAAAGGTCTTCTCAGACTGATACGACATTTCTCTGGTAGTGGCCGGTCTTGTGCCGGCCATCGATACGGGCGGACTGCGCAATAGCCACCGTTCGGGCTGACACAGGATCGACCACACCCCGGTTGGCGAGAAGTCCTTCACGGTCGATCCAGGTCAGCCCCTACGAAATCACGCAGGACACAGCGTTCACCTGATCTCGTATCAGCTACTGCGCAGGGCTCGATTGCCGCCGACTTGCGTAGGGGCGGTACCCCGGTCGACGTCGACACCGTCCGCAACGAGACATAGGGTGTCCGCCCGTTGTTGGCGTGTATCCCGGAATCGCCGCCATTCACCCGAAGGCCGCGACTGCATCCGGCGCGGTTATCCCTCCGGAGTTTGTACCGGCGTGCGAACAATACAGCGGAAGCCAACATGGCTCATGCCGGTGTCGATCATTTGCGGTTGGCGGGCGGCTGGCCGGTAGCGAAAACAGGCGTCGCGTTCGCACAGGTGCGAACCACCCTTCACCACCTTGCGCGGAATCGGGAACTGGCGGTCGAAACTCTCCTCCAGCATCCCTCCTCGCGGGTTGTGCGGCACGCAGCACGCCGCCGTTGTGGGTCGATCTCGTCGATCCACGAACCAGTCCGCTGTCCATTCCCAGACATTGCCGGCCATGTCGAACAGGCCGTAGCCGTTCGCCGGAAACGTGCCAACTGGCGAGGTACGCTCAAATCCCGGAGCCTTGGTGCTTTCCCAGGGAAACTGGCCCCGCCAGGTGTTCGCCATGGGCGCGGTGTGCTGGGTGTCTTCGTCTCCCCAGGTGAAGACGGCGCCATCGAGACCGCCACGGGCTGCGAACTCCCATTCCGCTTCGGTCGGGAGGTCCTTGCCGGCCCAGGTGGCATACGCCTCCACGTCCTCCCATGCGACCTGGACAACCGGATGCTGCTCCAGCCCGTCGATCGAACTGCCCGGCCCCGTCGGGTGTCGCCAATCGGCGCCCGGCACCCAGCGCCACCATTGGGCGCTGTTGCGCAGGTCAACCGGCCCCGCCGTCGGGACAAAGACCATCGAACCAGGCACGAGGTTTTCCGGTGGCGCACCCGGGTAGAGGGCGGGATCGGGTGCCCGCTCGGCAATGGTTATGTAATCGGTGGCGGTCGCAAACCGGGCGAACTGCTGGTTTGTGACCAGGTGCGGGTCGATCCAGAACCCGTCCACCGCAACGCGATGGGCCGGTTTCTCTTCACGATAGTGGCTGTCGGACCCCATCGTAAAGGTTCCGCCGGAGATCCAGGTCAATGGCTGGATCTCCCGGCAAGACGTCGGTTGGACTGGAGGAAGGTGAGGTCATGGCAGCACGTCCAGGGTCAATGCAGGTCGGCCAGGCCGGCGCCGATGACTCATGATGTGCGTCGCCGGTGGGGTTGTCAAACACTGCCCAGGACCAAAGCGGCGATCAGGCCGGTGGCAACGCCGTGCCGGGGTCGTCGTCAGGTCTGTTGTTGCGCCTGAGTTTATGTGCCTCCTCGCGGAAGATCCTCAATCCATTGATTGCGCCTTCCGGATCGTGCCCCTGGAGGCGGAGAAAGGTGTAGACCGTCAGCGCCCGGACCAGACCGGCGGCCGGCAAGGCGAAAACGACCCCCAGCCCGCCCGCCAGGGCGCCACCGATCGCGAGAATGATCAGTGTGCCCGAGTTGGTGAAATCATTGGAGTTGCCCTGGATCTGCGGCGCCAGGAACCAGCCTTCCAGCATCTGGATCACCCGAACAGGATCACGGCCGGAATCGCCAGCTCGGGTTGGGTCGCCAGCACCACCGGGAAGGAGATGATAAAGGCGATCCACGGCCCGATCATCGGCACGATCTCGCCCATGAGCGCGACCACGCCAAGGGGCAGGAACGCCTCGACGCCGATCGCCCAGTAGCCGAACCCGGTAATGACACCGACGATCAATGCCTCCAGGATCACGCCCCGGGTGTAGGCGCCGAACACGCGATCGACGATCCGGAACATCGAGATCACATCCTCCGACCACGCCTGCGGGAACTGCCGCCGCAGGGTGCGCGCCGTCGATTTCTGGTCAATCAGGTAATAGACGATGAACAGCGGAATCGTGACGAGGGAGACGATTGTCGACACGGCGCTGCCGGTTGAGTTCAGGAGCCATTCCGTAACCGATACGATGCCAGCGATGAGATTGGCGCCGATTTCCTGGATGTGGGTTTCGATCCAGGCCTGGGCTTGTTCGGGCACCACGTCTTCATAGGTCGAGAGGAAATCGGGATTGTCGGCCTTGATCGTTTGCCAGTACGTCGAGAAGTCCAGCAGCATCTCCTGAGTCTCGTCGATGATCGGGCCCAGCAACGTGCCAATCAGGATCAGCACAAACGTCAGTGCCAGCACCGAGGAGCCAATGGCGGCAATGGGACGACTGGCTTTCCCGATCCAGCCATGATCGGGCAGCAACCGCTCAATGAAATGGACCACCGGCAGCAGCAAATAGATGAAGAGGACCGCGATGAGATATGGGCCAAGCCCATTGCGCGCCAGCCAAACGATCAGCAGCAGGGTTCCAAGGACGAAGATCGAGAAGACCTTGGCTCCCCTTGTCAGGCGCGGTTCTGCGGCCTCCGTCGATGGGGACGGAGCGTTACTGGACATCGCATATCACCTTCCGGATCGACATGTCACCCGGCCTTCGACGGAGTCGTGGCAGCGGTCCGATTGGTGCTGGGAGGCTCCGGAGACGCCTCTTGCCAGCTTCTGAGTACTTCGCCGATGGGCTCGTCCGGTACGATAGGTTCAAACTGGTCTGCATACCCCGCCTTCGTAAGGAAATCGCGCACCTCGCCGTAGACGCCCGCCAACCGCAGGGATATCCCCCGATCGTCCAGTTCTTCCTGGATCTCGCCCAGCGTATCGACCGCTCCAAGATCAACCAGCGGCGCCGACGCCATATCGATCACGACCAGTTTCGGCGGCGTCTCGCGGGCATCGATGTCTTGCAGCAGATCGTCCTTGATCAGCGGAGCATTGGCGTAGAACAAGCCCGAGTCAGCCCGGAAGAGGAGGGTATCCCGGCACGACTTCGGCATCGGGATTCCGCGTCACGTCCACGAACTCTGATGTGTTCGGCTTCCGCCCCAGCAGCGAGGTTTGTGGCATCGAGACCCGCTTGAGCAGGGTGAGGAACGTGAACAGCACGCCGATGATGATGCCTTCGAGCATGCCGAAGGTCAGCACCCCGAGGAATGTGAGCAGCGCCGCCAGGAAGTCGGGCCTGCTGACCGCCCACAACCGCCGGATCGCCGGCACCTTGACCAGGCTCTTCACGGCAACGAGCACGACTGCCGCCAGCGTCGCCTCCGGCAGGTAGCTGAACGGCTTGGTCAGGAAGAGCAGGACGATCGCGAGGATGATCGCCGCAAACAGGCTCGCCGCTGGCGATTTGGCTCCCCCGGAATCGTTGACGGCGGAGCGCGACATGCTGCCGCCAACGTTGTAGCCCTGGAACAGGCCAGCCGAGATGTTTGCCGCGCCGTTGGCGATCAGCTCCTGGTTGGCGTCGATCTTGTATTTGTGGGCCGTGGCGAACGTCCGCGCCGCGCCGATCCCCTCGATGTAGGAGAGCAGGAAGAGACCGAATGCAAGCCCCAGGAGCGTCGACAAATCCGATGCATCAATCGTCGGGATCTCCGGTCCCGGCAAGCCTCGCGGGATGGCCCCCGCCACCTTCAGGCCCCGGTCCTCGAGATTCGAGAGCCACATCACGGCAATCGCCGCGAGCACCACGATCAGGGCGCCCGGCAACCGCGGGAGCTTGATTTCAAAGAAGAGAAGCGCAGCGATCGAGACCAGGCCGAGCGCGAGATTCCAGTAGTTGGTATCGCCCAGGTTCTTGAGTACGTTCCACATCCGCTCGAAAAAATTCCCCTGCACCCCTTCAATGCCAAAGAGCTTTGCGATCTGGCTCGATCCAATGAACAGCGCAGCGCCGGCGGAAAAACCGACCAGGACCGATTCGGAAATGAAATTGACCACGAATCCGAGACGGAAGATGCCAGCCAGCAGCGCAATCCCACCGGCGGCGATCGCCACGAAACCGGCCGCTGCCGCATAGTCATCGGGATTGGCGAAAGCCATCCCGCCAAGGGTCCCGGCAACCATGATCGAGAGTGCCGAAGTAACCCCGACCGAAAGCTGTCTGGAGGTCCCGAACACGGCGTAGGCGATCAGCGCCAGAAGGCTGGCATACATGCCGTACTGCGGCGCGAGTCCGGCGAGCGAGGCATAGGCCATGTTCTCCGGTACCGAGAATGCCGCCACCGTGACCCCGGCCAGCAGGTCCGGCTGGAGCCACTTCTTGTCGTATGCCCGCCCCCAGGTCAGGATCGGGATAAATCTCGCCACGCGTTCCATGATCGATGAGCCTTGTTCGCTCGCCGCTGCCGCCATCCGTCCTCCCCGCTTTCCCGCACAACATTCCCGTGCACCCAATCGTCACCCGCCCGAGGGGCTGCCAGCCACATGCGCCTTGCGCCACTCGTCGGCCGCCGCTTCGGCTTCCTCGATCGATTGGTGGCGGATATGCGTGGCCGCAAAGACGTGCTCCGGGCCAATCGTTTCGAGTTGCTTCGACTCGTCCATGCGTTTCTTCACGGCAGGATCGACGCCGGTCAACATCAGCATCCCACCGCCGTCCTGCAGTTGGCCGGCGTATTTGTTGAGGACATTGAGCAGCGTACTCCCCACATCGCCCTGGCCCCGGATCCGCAAGATCACCACCGCATCCTCGGCCCCCTGGACCTTGGGCAGCATGCTCGCCAGGGTTCGGGCGCCCGCATAGAAGAGGCTGCCAAAGACATCGAGCAGCAGCGTCTGTCCGCTCTGGACCGTGTCCGGTGGATCGGATTCGACCCAGTGATGCTCCTCGCGCTGGAGGCGTGTGACCCTGATATCGGTGCTCGATCGATAGACGAAGAGGACGGCAGCGACCACGACCCCGAGCACGATCGCCTGTTGCAGGGGCATGACCAGCGCAAGGAGAAATGTCAGGACCATCGCGAGCCGGGAGCGCCAGTTCGTCTTCTGCACGGAGATGATCAGCGGAAACTTGATGGAGAGCGCTGCGCTGTAAATCAGGAGAGCGGCCAGCGCCGCCATCGGGATCAGCTCGAGCAAGCCCGCAAAAATGAGCACGGACACGATGACGACGACCGAAATGGAAAACGACGCCCAACGCGTTTGGGCTCCGGCACTGACACCCAGCGCGGTGCCGCTGAGCGACCCGCCACCCGGCATCCCCTGGAAGAAACTGCTGGCTACATTGGCGACACCCTGGGCCATGAAATCCTGGGAATCGTCCGGTTCGGTCCCGTCTCGATTCGGATAGCGTTGCGCAACACCGGCGGCTTGCAGGAGCCCGACCACCCCGACCGCCACCCCGGTGATGCCCATGGTGAGCGTCTGCCGGATGTTGGGGACATCGAAACCAGGCAATCCGCGAGGAATCTCGCCAAGGCTACTGACCAGCGCGACCGAATCCTTGTTCGTGAAATACGCCACAGCGGTGGCGATCGCCAGCGCGATCAGCAGGTTGAATTGCCCGAGCCTGGTGAATCCCAGGCCGATCATCAGGCCAATGCTCAGCAACGCAATCAGGGTGGTGGCGATATCGATCTCGTTGAAGTTGGCGAGCAGGTTGGCCGTTTTCTCCAACTTCCCATCGCCCGAGCCGCTGTACCCGAAGAAATCCCAGAGCTGCCCAAGGATGATCAGCACCGAGACCCCGGTGAGTAACCCGGTCATCACCGCGTTGGAAACGAACTTGGTGAGTGTGCCAAGTCCAAGGATCCCGAGCATGAGTTGGAACGCACCGGCAATCAACGCAATCCCGATCATCGCCTGCACGCGCTCGTCGCCCTGCAAGTCACCCAGACCATCTGACGCGACCAGGATCATTGCACTGGTAGTGTTGAACACCATCAACTGCGTCGACACAGTCAGCGCCGCAATGGGCGTGCCGATCATGAGCGTGTACAGGCCATAGACCGGATTGATCCCGGCCAGCACGCCCGACGTCATCCCGTCGGGAATGCTGGCGATGCCGTTGGTCAGCCCGGAGATGAGATCGCTCTTCGTGGGCTTCGGGCGACGCAGCCGAAACCCCGAGAACCGGGACCCCAGGGTCTTGAGCGCTTTCATGGAGGCGTTGCTCGAACTCTCGACCCGTCTCCCCGGCTCGGAACCACCATCATTCGTGGTCGATCAACCGGGCCGCATCCGGCCGCATCGCCGCGTTCAGGTCCGCTTCGGTCGCTCCGTGTTCGATGAAGTGTTTGGCCGCCCTCCGTGCATGCAGCAGAATCAGCAGGCACAGCACCAGGACCCAGACCGGGAACACCAGGATCAGCGCACGGTTGAACGATGCGGTAAGCAGCATGGTGAGACCAACCACGACTCCAACGAGCACGAACCAGGTGGGCAGGATCTTGGTCGCCCTGCCGATGTTGGTGGTCGTGAACACGAACATGGCGCCCATCCGGATTGCGAATACGAAGAAGAGCGAACTTCCATACTGGGGAAACTCAGCGGAAGCGATTGGGCTCAGCTTGTTGTCGCCAACATTGATGGCGAGCGCGGCGACGGAGAGCGCGGCGGCGGCGGCAAAAAAGAGCGCGAGAAAAATGACGCCGCTGACCAGTTGGATGTTGGAGAAGAGGATGCTGACGCGACGTTCGACGCGGGTCGAGATCCACATCCGGAGCGAGACGATGAACCAGAGGAAGGCGATGCCGGAAAATGGCATCAGGTAGAGCGCTACCAATGTGACCGCATTGCTCTCGTCGGATCCGTAATAGGCGATGATTTCCTGCTCGGTCGACCCGGGTTTCGGGACGTCGGTCAGCAGCCAGAACGATGCAATGAAGAGCACCGCGTAGGCGATCCCGGCGATGGCGGTGAAGCGGGCCGCGTTCTGCAACCCGCGAGCGCGCTCGATACGTCGCTCAACGGCGCTGGTTGGTTCTTCTGGTGGGGAAAGATCCTCGTCCATCATCCCATTCCAATCATGCTAACCCGAGGTTCCAAAGCATATGCGCCGATGCCGAACATGGGAACAGTCTGGGGCGGTACGGTGGCGAGGATGGGACTGAATGAGGGTGTGCAATGCCCCGTGACGCATCACGGGGCATTGGGGAATCCTAGGCGAACGCTTCCTTGAGTTTGGCTTCCTGATCTGCGGAGAGATTACTGGCGATCAGCTCATGCGCCGGAAGCGTCTTGAAGGCATCGACAACGCGATCGATCACGGCGTTCTCGCTCAGCAGGAACAACGCTGAGGAGCCTTCGGTGATGTTGGCCCGCGATTTCTTGATGAAATCATCGTCGATCCCGACATCCATCATGGCCCCGGTCAGAGCGCCCGTGAGCGCGCCGATGGCGACTCCAATCAGCGGTATGAAGAAGATCAGTCCGAACAGAAATCCCCAGAAAGCGCCGTCCAGCGCGCCACGCCTGGACGTGCTGTACTCCTGTTTGGTCTTCGGCTTTTTGGCTCCCACTGGCCACGATACGGTAGCCGCGTCCTCGACCTGGATGAGATGTTGCTTCTGCAAATTCTCCAGCATCTCAAATGCCTGTTGCGCTCCGTCGGGAGTCGCAAACCTGATCGCCGTTAATGTCGCCATGTCGCAGCATCCCCTTGCAGCAAGACCGGGAACGACTGTCCGCACCCGATTCCACGAATGGTCCAGGACTGGTGGAGACTCATGAAGAGCATTGTACTGTCTGCCACAATCCCTACATTTGCCAGTACACAACTCACCTGCGCAGGTGCGCTATTGAGATTTCCAATGTAACCCGGCATCGGGCGTACCTGTATCACCCCAAAGGTGTATCCAGTCGCAGAATGTTGGGTGCCTCCAGCGCGGCACCATGTCCGCCCACATTTCAGTGGCGTCTACCAGGTGTTGCTCAATCATGGTCGCATCGTGCACTGGTTGCCGATCGCGTCGTGGCTGCCGCACTACAAGCGCTCGTGGCTGAAACCGGACATCCTCGCCGGGCTCACGATGTGGGCGCTGGTCGTTCCCCAAGCCATCGCCTACGCACAAATCGCCGGGCTCCCACCCCAGGCCGGTGTGTTCGCGTCGTTCGCGGCGCCCCTCGGCTACGCCCTGTTTGGCACCTCACGGACTCCAGCCCAATCGTCACGCAGCCTCGGCCTCCCTCGTCGCCCCACTGGTGGTGACCAACGAGCCCGGGGAATACGCCGCACTTTCGGCGGCCCTGGCGATTCTCTGCGGCATCGTCTTTCTGCTCCTCGGCAAGTTCAGGATGGGATTCCTCTCCCAGTTCCTTTCGACAGCGGTGCAGACAGGCTTCCTCGTCGGCCTCGGGCTCACGATCATGGTCGGCCAGTTGTTCAAGGTGTTCGGTATCTCCTCGATCGATGGCCCGTTTTACAAGCAGGCCTGGCACCTGGTGACGCACCTCGATGAAACCAGCGGCTGGACCCTCGCCATTGGCGGTCTCAGCCTGGCAGCGTTGCTGGTCCTGCCGAAGCTGGCGCCCGGTATCCCGTCGGCGCTGGTGATGGTCGCTGCCTCGATCATGGTCGTGACGGTCCTCGACCTCGCGGACAAGGGTGTCGCCATCGTCGGTACGGTCGGTCGCTTCGAGCACGATCCCCGCAATGGTGGGCAGCTCAACCTGCTCCAGAAGGAGCTGCCAGCCCGTGGCGTCGTTCGTGACCTGGAAGGTGGTGTCGTCGGGAAGGAGGGCGACATCGAGCGTGGCTTTGGACACATCAATTCCGTCAATGCGGGCGGGCCTGGACGCAGCCATCGGGCGATCCGTTCTTGAATCCCGCTGGCGTCGGCTGGTCCGGTGATCGCTTCCTCGTCCTTGTCTATGGATCTTCGCACTGCGCCGGGACAGTTTCGTGTTGGCCAGCCTGGCGCTGCTGGGCGTGCTGGCGCTCGGAATCCTGCCCGGCCTGCTGATCACGGTGGCGCTCTCGATCCTGCTCCTGCTGGATCATGTCAGCCGGCCCCCCGGCGACCAACTCGTCCAGGTTCCCGGGACGCCCGCATATGTCTCCGCTGCCAGGCATGAAAACGCCGTGCACGAGCCCGGATTGTTCATTTTCCGGCAGGACGCGCCGCTGATTTTTGTTAACGCGACCTGGATGCGCGATTCGCTCAAGGAGCTCGTGTCACAGGAAGATGCGGAACCGGCGGTGATCGTGATCGACCTGGGAGCGAACTTCGAACTTGATATTTCCTGCCTCGATGTGCTGGCCAGTGTCCACCGTGATTTCACCCACAAAGGCATTGCGGTGTGGCTCGCCAACGTCCGCAGCCCCGTACGCTCGATGCTGGAACGTGCTGCTTCCGAAGATACGATCGGTCAGGCCGGCATCTTCCAGACATTGGATGAGGTCGTCCAGGCATTCCGCTCCCGCCCGCTCGCTGAAACGGGCGAGGATGCTGCGCAACCGGCCTGATCACTCCTGCACGGGCAGTTTTCCAGGGACGATTGATACGCATGGCTCCGCGAGGAACGCGCCCCTTGCGTAGGGGCTGACCTCGGGCCAGCAGGCTCCTCACTCGGCAACATTCAGGGTGTCAGCCCGATCGGCGATGCAACATGTGGCCGGTGGATATCACCGCAAGTCGGTTCGAGGTATGGGCGGATCCCGCGGTCCGCGTCAGCGGACATATCGTTGGCAACCACCGTGCGCCGACTGCGTCGTCGAGCGTCAGGCGTACGTGGCAATCCAGGCACTCCCATGGTTGATCAGCGCCCGGTCGGCAGCGCTGGGCGTCGCCGCGAGCGCCGCATCCCGCAAGACGCCTGCCTGCTCGATCAGGACCGGGCGACGGCCCTCCGGCACCAATAACGTCACGCGCTCGAAGGCGTTCAGCACGTAGCACACGAGCGACGCGTCGCGCACCGCGTAGAATCGAAGCTGGCCGAAGGCGGTGCGCACGCATCGATTGAATGGCTCAGCCTTCCAGAGCAACCGCACGGTGCCATCGTCGTCAGCCAGGTATCTCCTGGGCTCATCCTCGGTTGCCAGCAGCAGCACCAGGTTACCGAGCGTGTTGATGCAATATTCGGCGGTCGTTGGATCGTTGATGGCCGGCGAAATCGCCTTGAGCATGATGTCTGCCACCCGGCGAAATCCGAACTCAATGTCCTGTTCCGGAGTCCGCTCGTCACCAATCGAGAGGGTAGCGCGCACCTTCTGCTCGATCTCCGGAGTGCATCCCTCAGGGGGCCAAACAGACATGACCGGTTCGCCCGCAAGGTAGAAGTGCCCGATATTGCCATCGAGACTCACGGCCACATCGGCCTCGCGCACGATTGCCAGCAACTCCTCGAACCGCACCCGCTGAATGAACCCCGATGTCGCAGCCGTCAGGATCCTGGCATCGTCGGGCACTGCTATGGGTCCCTCGATGGACGCCCCCTGCTGCATTTTAGATGAGGCGAGGCGGCTCCGCTCGAGGAGTCGCTCCGTTTCCGAGGCGGCTGAATTGATGAGGAACGTCGGCTGGAGCGAGTGCATGCCATACGTGATGTAGTACACAAGCACGCCGACGCACGCGATAGACAGTGCCACGCACACTGAGACAGCGAGCACGGGCACGAATTCTTCCGGGCGGGCGGTGGTGCTGGGTCGAACCGAACGGAGCACCACCAGCGAATAGACAAAGTTCGCGAGGAAAATCCCGAGCACGACCTGGAGGTTCCAGCGACGTGACAACGCCTGCACCACGCGAGGCGTGTACTGGCTGGACGCGAGTTGCATCGTGACGTAGGTCGCCGAAAAGATGATCCCGGCCACAGTGATCGCCGATGACGTCACGGCTGACAAAACGGCAGTCGCGGAATCGGCTCCGCCGCCATACAGCCAAATGCGATCGGGATCAGGTGTGAGCCGCAATGCCTGGTCGATCTGGACCATTCCCAGCGCCGAAAAAAAGGCAATCAGGATGATGATTGCCATCAGCGTCCAGGTGTGACTTTCCAGGAATCGATGCAGCCTCGGTCGTCTATCCAGCACAGTCGCCCCCTCCCACAATGCGCTAACCCGGCGTTTCGCCATTCTTGCACACGCCCTGTCAATCCGGCGATGCGGGCCGGACAGTCATCCTCAGGCAAACTGGCCCGATCGCCGGATTGACGGTTGATGGATTTTCAATGCAAGATGACAAATACTCATGATGTGCCCGGACGCCGTCCGGGCGGCAGATCGTGCCGGTGACGTGATTGCCGGGAGATTCCCGAAGCAACCGTGCTTCAGGTCAGTCTCGATCTCAACGGCCATATATACTGCGGGGAGTGCTGACCATGGATTTCACTGAGTTTGCCTGGGGTGCGATCGTTATCGCAGCGGGTATCTTCATCGCGGTATACGGCAGCATGCTCTTCAAGTTTGCGCTTGCCGCAATCGGCTTCGCGATCGGATTTGTCGGCGCATGGTGGCTGCTCGATAGTCAGAGCGACACTACCCGGATCCTGGTCGCGTTGGTAGCTGGCGCGGTCGGGGCGGTTGTGCTCTATTCGCTGGCGCGATTCGGCCTGTACATCGCTGGAGCGATCCTCGGTGTCGTTATTGCGATCCTCATCGGCGGTATCATCGAAATCCTTGGCCCCACGCCCGACAACATCGTGATGTGGATCCTGGTCATTGGCGGTATCGCCGGTGGCGGCTTTTTCGGCCATCGCCTCGGCCAGCTCATCGTGATTCTGGCAACCTCGGCCGCTGGCGCGTTCCTGATCGTGGATGGCCTGCAGATCTGGTATGCGTCACGCATCGCGGGCGACCTCGATGACCCCTCGCAGACACTTGCCCAGAAATTGACGCTGACCATCTTCGTCATCATTTTCGCGCTCAGCGCGCTGAGCCAATTCAATTCGAGCAGGCTCATGCAACGTGTCCTGAACTAGACACGAATGGTGATTGCAAATGAGCAGGCATCGCCTTTGGGCGCCGGGTCCAACGATTCTCGTTGTGCTGCTGTTCGTAACGCTTATCGCGATGATGCCGCTCGCCACTCCAGGCTCGGCAACCGCCCAGGATAGCGCCACGATATCGGCTGAGCAGCAACTGATCGACCGGTACGCGCCGATCGCCGGACTGAAAACCCAGACGGCGCCATGCGATGAAGATGGCGAGCCGTTTGTGCCCGCGCCGATCGACGTCTGGTTCAACGATCCGGATGTCGCGCTCAAGCAGAATGAGGAAGGGGGCTCGTCGAGCACCGATCCGGTGATCGTGCAGGGACCGACCGCCGCCGACCTCTCCGGGCTCGGTGACGAGTATTACCTCGACTTTCCCGGCAATCCGCGAGATCCGGGCTGCGGCTACGAGCAGTGGTTCGATGCCCGGATGCCTGGGCATGTACCAACAACCTACGCACACATCAAGAGCAATGGCCTGAACCAGCTGGCCGTCCAGTACTGGTTCTTTTACGTCTACAACGATTTCAACAACAAGCACGAGAGCGACTGGGAAATGATGCAGTTGGTGTGGGATGTGCCAACGGTGGAAGAAGCCCTGCAAACCGATCCGGTTGAAATCGCGCTCGCCCAGCATGGAGGTGGGGAAACCGCTGCCTGGGATGACGGCAAGGTCCGGAAGGATGGCGACCACGTCGTTTTCTATGCCGCCGCCGGCAGTCATGCCAGCCAGTATGGCAACGCTGTCTATCTGGGGTGGGGTGAAAATGGCACCGGTTTCGGCTGCGATACGACCACCAGCCCAACCACCGATGTCCCCCTCACCGCCGTGCTCCTGCCCGACCAGGTTCCCGAACAGGGCAGTGAGTTCGACTGGCTGACCTTCGAGGGCCGTTGGGGGGAGCGGGAGCACGGTCATTACAACGGCCCGACCGGTCCCCGCCTGAAAACGCAGTGGCTCTCGCCGTTTACCTGGCAGGAAGGTCTCCGCGACAGCAGCACGGAGGTGCCCACCTCGTCAACCCTTGGGCCAGGCCCGACCGAAGTGTTCTGTACACTGTCCACCTTCGGCTCCAACCTCTTCACCGAACTCGGCAACAACCCGGCGGCGGTGATCGCCTTCGTGGCGGGCCTGGTCGCCGCGATCATGGCCCTCTACGCCCTCGCGCGCCAAACGATCGGCGAAGCCTGGGCGATGTATCGACGTCACTGGCGGACATTTGCCGTGATCGGGCTGGTCCTGATTCCGGTCGGCTTGATCTTCAATGGCTTCCAATACCTGATCCGCTCGTTCCCGCCGGGCGAACAGCTCTTTCAGATGATGGACGAAGGCAGCGACTCGGGCAGCCTGGCCGCCGCGATTCTCGCCGGCACGCTCCAGCACCTCGTGGGCCTCATCGTCGCGGGTCCGGCCATCATCGAAGCCTTCCGGAAATTCGAGCGCCACAAGCCGGCCTCGATAGGCGGCGTCTACAAGGAGGCCTTCCGGCAATTGCCAAATACCGCACGAGCCGTGCTCCTGATGCTGGTGGTGCTCGTGCCGCTCTGCCTGGTCGTGATCGGGATTCCGGTGGCGATCTGGCTTGGGGTGCGATGGTACTTCATTCCGCAGGCGGTGATGCTCGACGATCGCCGCAATCGCGCCGCGCTGCGACGCAGCGCCGACGCAGTGGTCGGAGTTCGCCAGTGGCTGCGGGTCGCCGGGATCGGGTTGTTGCTCCTGATCATTGGCGCCGCGCCGGGCCCACTGGTTGGGCTGTTCTTCCTGATCTTCCGCTCATCAACCGTCGAGTTCACCAACGCGATCAGCAGCCTCGTGTACGCCGCGTTCCTGCCCTTCTCGATTCTGGGATTCACCATCCTCTACCGCGAACTCCAGAAACACGGGAGCGCCCTGGAACCGGCGACGTCCGACGCTCCCGTGGTCGAGATGCCGTCACCGTCAACCGCTGGGGCGGACTGACCGGAGGCGGCCATCCTGGGCCACACGAAACGGCCCGGCTGGATCGATCCAGTCGGGCCGTTCATGTTTGCCACAAGGTTCATCGCCACCTGTGCCGGTGACAACCTTCGACGCTACAGCACGCCCTCGAACTCGGCGACCTGGTCCTTCAGTTCCGGCGTCACCGGTTCTTGCTTGACGCTCTCCGCGCCCTTCAGTTGCTCGCTCACCGCTTCCTTTGTGGTCTCATCGCCAACGAAGATCACGGCGGATTGGCCCTTGCCAAGTTCCTCGCCCAGGCTATGCAACTCGCCGGTTTTGAAACCCTTGTCATGGAACTTGGCGATCACCCCGCCAATAGCAGCACCGAGGGCCGCGGATCCGAGAATGGCGGGCGGGAAGAGTAATCCAATCAGCCCGCCCACGATCCCGCCGCGCACCGCGCCCTGGGATCCGGTGATGTCGCCGATCTCGTGAAGATGGACGCGACCATGCTCGTCGCGATGTACGGCGGCCAGGCCATCGATGTTGACATCCTCTTCCTTGGCCACATCCTTGATCGCGGACGCGGCAACACCGGCACTCTTCTCGTCGTCGAATACGGCAAAGAACAGGTAGTCAATTTGCTCAATCATTGGTGAAGGTATCCTTTCGCCATTGTGGGCAATCTTCGATCGGGTCACGCTGATTTGGTATCGGTTCCTTCTCCCTCAACTGCCACCTCCGGGGCTGCAGCGGTGGTCGGCTCATTCGGGGCAGCCCCTTTCGATGCGCCATTGTAGATGTAATACGCCAGGGCCGCCAGCAGCAGCCCGAACACCAGCAGCACGGTGCCCAGCAGGTTCAATCGACTATCAGACGCGGTATCGTCGCCGGTGAGCAGCAAAATGCCGAGCACGAGGGTCAGGCCCACGGTGATCATCACGCTCAGGCGAAGACCGGCCCGTCCCCGGACCACGACCACGCCCACGATGTGCAGCACGCCATAGGCGACCAACCCCCAGCCGAGGATGATCCGCACCGCGTGATCGGCGATGTACTCCGACCACCAGCTGGCGGTCGCAATGGCTCCGGCAGTGATCCCGATTCCGGCCCGGAAGGCATCGTAGAAGCCGAGGCTGGTCCCCACCTCCCGAAAGCTGGCCAGCGCAACCACCGCACTGGTGACCAGCAACACGACCCCGATCAATGGCAGGATCACGTCACTTGCCGTGTCCTTATTGAACAGGATGAAACCGCCAACCACAATCAGCACGGCCGCCTCGACGGCGACGATCGGCCACTTCACATCCTTTTTCCAGGGTGCTCCCTGGTTCATCAACCCCTTGGCGCGTTCTTCCATGTTCCCGCCCTCCTTCTTGCGGGGACGGGCGCCTCAATGCGCACCCCCCCGCACGCGCGTATCCGGTCAGGCGTAGGTCGAGGCCGACCCGGCACTGACCCAGCGCTCCTCTGGCAACCGGACCGCCGCCTTCATCGCCAGCTGGAACACCATCCCGGCCGCCGAGACCACGGCCCAGACCAGCACCCACCACCACGACTCCTGGATGATCGTGACCGCCGTCCCGTACCCGATCTGCTCGTAGTTGACCTGGTTGAAGACCAGCAGGATCCCCGTGATCAGGATCGTTGCCCCCGCAAAGGCGGTGTTCACGATCACCAGGTAGATCGGCAGGTTGAGCAGGAAGGTGACCGCGATCAGGGCGATGAAGCCCAGCAGCGCGGCCGTGAAGAGCAGCCACTCGGCATCGCCCCCGAAGGCTTCGACGAGCCCGCTGCCGAGCGCCGCCCCCCACGCCCCGGCCGCCAGGAGGACCCCGGCGTACCAAAAGAACCAGGAGATCAGGGCGAACACCAGCCCGACCACGCCGCCCACGATCCAGCCGGTGACGGTGCTCAGGAAGCCATCCCCGAAGAGCGCCTCCCAGCCCACGGCGCCGAAGAAGAAGCCAAAGATGAAGCCGAGGATCGGCAAGGTCACGAAGAAGACCTGGATCCCCATGAAGGTGATCCCCAGACCGAGCACCACCAGCAGAATGCCAAGCAGAATATCCATGCCGCGCTCCCCCCTTATGGGTTCCCACCCACCACCCGTCCCGATTCCGCCCGGTGTCGTCCACACCGGGCGGAATCGGTTTTACATGCCGAGGAGTTTTGCCTTGGCCGCAGTGAACTCTTCTGGTGACAGTATCCCGCTCTGTTGCAATTGCCCAAGCTGGGTGAGTTGGGCCATCATGTCGGTCCCAGCCGGAGCGGCGGCAACTGGTGCCGCCGGGGCCACCTGGGCCTGGACCTGCTGGGCCTGGAGATCGGCCATCTGCTGCTGCATATCGGCCAACTGCTGTTGCTCGTCGGCTTCCTGCTGCCCGCCTTGTTCCTCGTAGGCTTCCTGCTGCGCCGCGTCTTGCTTACCCTGCTGGTGGCGGTTGATCGCATTGTGGGTCACCGTCGCCGTGCCTGCGACGACCGCCGTCGTGGCGATCGCCCCCACCAGTCCTCGTCCTCGCCGTCCCGGCATCGCTCGTCGTCTCATCATCTCGGTATCCTCTCTCGTGCGGCGTGACTTACGCCTCCTGAACGGCAACCAATTCTTCAATCACGGCGCGCGGAATCCGCTCGCTGATCAGGACCTCGCCGTTGGCATTGGCAATCGCCTGCACCAACTGGAGCGCCCACATGTTCTCGAACAGCATCAGCGCCGCCGAGCTGTTCGGTTCCAGCGAGTCCGCGATCAGCATCGCGTCATCCTCGGTCAGGTAGCCGGAGATGTCACTCACGATCGGGTCCCACCCGAGGTAGGCGTCTTCGTCGAGGTCCGTGATTTCGACTACCGCGGAATCGCCATCACTGTTCTTGGCGAGAAACAACAAATCGATGATGCGGATCGTTCCCGCATCCACAACAGCCTTCAGCGCCGGCACGATCTCGCCGGAAAAGTTGTTGCCGGGAAACCGCAAGACGATGAAATCAATTGGGCCAAATGTCATGGACAATTCACCTCCGGATCTCGCAACCGAGGCCAACGCGCCTCGCCAAAATGATTCAGTTTGTCATGGATTCCATTCGGATCGCTACGGGACTGCCCCCCCTTCAGCCGCGCCCGAAGCTGCAATAGATTCTGGACGGACCAGCCTGATGAAAGACCAGATCTTGAATAGGTATCTGGTTTCTCGTCATGTCATTATGCTGAATCACGACCCAAAAAGCACCATTCTACATGCACCTTCCGGATATCCGTTAGGCACGGAGGCTGGGGAAGGCACAGCGAGAAGCGAGAAGTGCCCATCAAATACTGCCACTCTATTCGAATTTCACCCCCAAACAACGCGCTTCCGTTCGATGGCGGCGTACCGGCGATCGGTCTATCCGCTGGAAGGGGTAGCGTCTCCGGAAAATGATCCTATGGCGTGTTCACCTTTTCGGCTACGACACAATCCCTGTTGTGCCTTGCATTCCCCCAACAAAAATTGTTACGATGACAGGTAGGCAAGCCCACATAACCCACTTGCCCAGTATCCAAACCACGTTGCGTCTCTTGTCGTTAGGGAAGGAGCATGAGGCCATGATTCATCGGAAACCTCGGTTTGACGGCGGACCATTTCATCTTGTGGCGGCGCTCGCGTTGCTGCTGTTAGCCATTTTCGCGCCGGTCGCGGCCACGGGCGCATCGGCCCAGGATAGCGACGCACTGGCGACGCGCGTGCAGTTCCTGCACGGAGCAACAGATATCGGGGAGGTCGAGGTCCATATCAACGGCCAAGGTGAGCTCGAGGAGTTCGGCTATGGCGACGTGAGTGACTGGGTCGACATTGAGGCGGGGGCGGTCCAGGTCACCATCACGGCCGAGCGTACCGGCTTCAATTATATTCTCTTCGATGCCGTCTATCCGGCTCCCGCAGGCAACGACTTCTATTTGGTGATCAGCGACGCCCTGATCCTGGCCGGCGCATTCGACACGGCTGCACTGCCCGCTGACACGGGCCGGGTCCAGTTTACCCAGGCCTCGGTCAGCACGCCGGCTGTCAACGTGGTCATTAGCGGGATGGATACGCCCGTTTCCATCGCCTACCCCAAGACTTCGGAAGCGATGGACATTCCGGCCGGGAGCTACGATCTTGACATCCAGCTCGCGGAAACCGGCGATTCGGTCGCCGCGGTCACGGGCTTCACGGTCGAGGCCGGCAAGTCGTACGAGCTGGTCATCATCGGCGATCCGACGTCGAGTGACAAGCCGGTCGAGGTCAAGGTCCTGCAAACCGATACGATCGCCGCGTCGGAGGCGACCCCAGAGGCTACCCCGGTGGCCACCCCGGTCAGCTAGCCCAATATCGATCCTTCGCTGACTGACATCCCAACAGGCCTGACCGATCAGTCGGTCAGGCCTGTTGCGTCAATTGCCAACAGGCGGCCCGCTAGGCCGCCTGTCTGGTTGCTGATCAAGTCAAGAACTGGAGTGAACTCCGGTTCTGATCAATCCATGTGGCGAATCGTGATCTTCTCGATCCTGCCGGTGAATGCGTTAGTCATGGGCTGAATGGGTGAACCACAAGCCTCGGCAGGCGCAACGCGCCGCCCGGTGACTTTGTTAGCTCACCGTCACCTCCAGCTTGAACACACCCGTCCACTCGTAGCCGTTCGGATTCCAGAAGATTGCGCCATCGAGCGGCTGGCTGCGGCCAAGCGCGTCAATTGCGCGAGCCCAAATCTCATGGACACCAGGCTGGAGATCCTTCTGGATCGTCCACGGATACCAGGCATACGGGCTGTCGGACGCCTTGAACTCCGCCGACTGCCAACTGTGGCCGCGGTCAAACGACACCAGCACCGACTCCAGCCGGGCCGCGCCATCGTTGAAGGCGATGCCACTGACGGTAACAGCGCCCGCGTTCAACGTCGCACCGGGCAGCGGGTCGAGGATGTAACTCATCAGCCGAAGGAACCAGGTTGGTCTGCTGTTCTCCATCGTGAATGTGAACGTTTCTCCCGGCTTAATGGGAGAGAGCGGCACACGATACTCCTCCGCATGGTAGTAACTGGGAGATTCGGCCGTTTCGAACCGCAACCGCGTGAGCCATTTGATCTGCATGGTGCCGAAGAATCCCGGCGTTACCAGACGCACCGGCCCGCCGTGGATACCAGGCAGGTCCTCCCCGTTGAGCGTCAGGGCAATGATGCTTGTCTCCAGGACGTCTGCCACCGGCATACTGTGCTCAAGCTTCGGCTTCTCTGCTCCCACAGGCAGGTCGTGGCCCTCGGCAGTCACGTACTTGACTTCGGGATCGACCATGACGTTGTACTTCCGGAGTACCGCCGACAGCGGAACGCCGGCGAAACGAACATTCGCCACTCCGCCCTGTCCCCAGCGTGTTCCCTTGGTGTCCGCGTATTGAGTCCGGCCGTTGCCTGAACACTGGAGGACCATCTCGTACTCGACCTGGTCCATCTCGAGCAAATCTTCAGCGCGAATGACGACTCGCGAAGGTTCGATCAGTCCGGCCAGCTCGATCTCCCAGCCAGCTATTGGCAAGGGCTCCATGGTCATGCCCTCGGGCAGGTCCTGAATGTTGCGAACGTACAACACCTTCTTGTCCGTTATCCGCTGTTCGCCGAGCAAACTGACCGGAGTTGACAGCACGAGCGGTGCTGCGGCAAGCACCTCCAGCTGTGGGTCCTTGCCCTTGATCCCGGCGAAGCGTTCATGTTCCAAAATGGCGTCGCTCATCGTGTTTCTCCATTATCGTTGTGCCGTTCATGTGTCCCTGCAAGGGTACAAGCTAGAGCAGCCCGATGGTGAATCACACGTTGCGCCGCTCGCGTGCAGGGACCCTTATCCATGCCGCAGGGCTTCCAGCGGGAGTCGTGCCGGGTGCGACATGATCCGCTGGCCTGAATGGAACCTTCGACTGTGCCTGGAGAATGGACGGGGATGATTATTGAGTCATGCGCAACTTGATGTAGTCATTCGCAGGCGGCAGGCCTCGCCAGATGATGGTTGGATGGGGCGTGCGAATCGATGGCAGCGCAGTCTTTCCTCGACTCCGGCGTCAAACCGGAAGGCATCACCTACTGCCCGGCATCGCGGCCGGCAGGGGCGAGGCGGTGGTTGGTCGACGCGACTGCGTCGACCAACCCTGCCCCGAATCGTCCATGAATCAGCGTTCGCAGAGTGTCCTTGTAGGTGTAGCCGGGTCACTACGTTCTCGATCGCCCCTCCTGCCAGTTCATGAACCAGAAGAACGTGACAATCCCGCCAACCCCGGCGCCGACCAACGCCACTGCACTCCCAATTAATTCAAATCCCAGCTTCCAGAGAAGCCATCCGATGCCAAACCCGGCAGCCGCCCCAACGATCACACACAGGATCCAGATCAGAACCAACTTGCCACCGCTCATGGAACCCCCTTTGGACGAATGCATACAACCAAATCCGTGGCTGGTCGCTGCCAACCGTTACGCGAGCGCGATCTGCCACCTGGAACACGTTACCATCAGCGTCGATACAACACCTGCATCAACGCATTATGATGAATAATTGCCGCAATGGATAGTATCTGCCGCAGGCCATTCAGTTGTCCATTGGTTTTGTTGGGTTCAGGCTGGACCTTGTTCGTTTCGTCGGTTCTGGAATGGTCCATCCCGTGCTCCCCGGTATCCGGGCACAGCAAAACACCATGCCGAACAGGCATGGTGTTTTGCGGATGTGAGATGTGGGCGGGCCATGGCTCGCCTTCACCCAGGTAGTGGCTGCCCTTGTGGCGGCCAATGTGTCGATGTCAGCCCTGTTCTGACCGGCCGTGATCGCTGCCGAGTTGAGCGGTGTCAGGCAGTGATGCCCTGGAGGCGAGCGACCCCAAGTTCGCTCATCAGTGAAAGACCGCAATACCATTTGAGGCGGGTTCGCGTGGCGTCCTTGGTTTCCAGCTCCCCAACGTTTTCGACCGTGATACCGCCGTGTTCGAGACCCATCAATCCCGTTGAAAGCCCAAACTTGAGGGCGTAGATCGAGCTCAGGTTGGTTCCGGCCCCGAGCGCCTCGTTATCGGGCATGAAATCGTCGACGACGATCGGGATCCCTTCGTAGGTTTCGACTTGTTCCCCGAACTGGGAAACGGACGTCTCGATCACCGGGCCGGCCGTGCGGCGCAGTTGCTTGAGTCCGCGCCTGGTGCGGCGGGACATCAGCAGGAGCTCGGGCTTGCCGGGCTTGACCATGTCGACGAGTTCGTCGAGCAGGGGCAGGGTGAGGGCGCCGCCGTTAACTCCGACGTTTTTGGTCTGGCCGACGGGGATCAACTTGCGGATGCCGTCGAAGGCGTTGATGTCGACGGTTGAATCGCCAACGATGAAGGTTTCGCTGAACTTGTGGGCGATCGACTTGGCGCGGTTGGCGATAATCTCGGCCTCAATGTCGTTGGTGTCCGAGTAGGTTGCCTGGAGAAAGTTGTCGACATCGGCGTCGCCACCGAGGATCTTGAGCTCCGCGGTGTGATTGGTCCAGGTCGGCACGGCCTCGTTCCAGGTTCCGCCGGCGTTGTAGAAGCTGGCGCTCGGCATGGTGGCTTCCCGGGTGTAGCGGACAGACGTGCCGGTGACCTCCATGAACGGCAGGAACTGGAGGATTGCAGAATCCTTGACGATGGTTTCGATAACCCCGCGGATCAGCAAGTCGTTGGATAGGCGGGCGGCTTCGGTTTTGGTCAGGGCCATGGAAAATCCCCCCTCTTTTGTGAGCGATATGACATCCGGACAGTTCGTTTGCAACCAGGTCTCGTAACGGGAGAGGCCCAAGCTTGTAGGGGAACCCCCTGTGGGTTCCCGAAGGTGCGGGGCTATGCAGGGCTACGGTGTCGCTACCCGTGCCCGGTTCTCGATTCCGCGTCGGAGCTTCTCGGAGGTTGGGATCTGGTCGAGGTCCAGCGGAACCGGGCCTGTGCCACCTGCTGGAACCACCGGCAAGGCGACCGTCGGGGGGAGGCCATCCTGGATCCTGGTCGCGAGGTGCTCATACGCCAGGTGGGCCGGTTCGATGCTTGCCAGCAACTCGGTAATCGATGCTCCGCGCACAAGTTCCGGCACAACGTCCGGATGCGCCTTCAACACGAGGTCGCGCACACTCGCCAGGTCTGCCGCCGCGTCGAGTTCCGGCTCGCTGCCATTAGCCTCCAGGGGATCGATGAAACCAGTCATGGAATGCTCACTCCTTGTATTCCGCGCTGCGTGATCGCTGGCCGAATCCGGATTGCCGGTGCTGTACCTGCCTGAGCGAACGCATCATCGACTCGGATGTGCGCCAAAACCGGATTCCTGGATGGCAATGGCGACTGGAACACATGCCCGGTTTCTGGCATACCGCATCGGTGGCCGGTGTGCGATGGTTGCCGGGCACGGTTCCGCTGGAAGAACGCGTCAGCAACAGGCACGTAAATCAGGAGACCAATCGCGGGGACAGGTTGCGCCGGGCCCGATCGGGACGCCGGGACGGTGGGGAGGACGAATCGGGCCCGGCAGGATTGTTCCACCCTGCCGGGCCCGTCGTAGGTGTGAGTTTGCTTGCCCGGTTGACCGGCCTCTTTGACATATGCCTGGTGTATCCAGCCCTGGAGACCGGTGTCGTTCGCGTTCCGGCCTAGGAGCTCAGGTAGGCGGTGGAGATCCAGCCGAGGACGCCGTTGGACACCACGTAGCGGAAGCCATTCTGGATGTAGGTGGTGGTGCCAACCTGTGAGCCGGCGGGAACCACTTTCAGTACCGCGTACGTCGTGCCCGGCCCGGAGCGGAGGTTGACGTTGGCGGTGGTGGTTACCGACCTGCCGATGATCACGGGCGGCTGAGTCGGAGGAGCCGGTTGGCTGCCAGCCGCCACGACGAGGGATGCCAGCACCCAGCCGGTCTTGCCCCCGTAGATCACGCCGGCGTAGCCGTTCTGGACCTGGCCGTTGATTTTGAAGGTGGCGCCTTTCGCGATGACGCCGATTTTGGCGTAGCTGGTGCCCGGTCCCGTGCGGAAATTGGCGTTCGCGCTGACCGTGTAGGTCTGCTCGGTATGGTTGGCGGCGGCCGGGCCGATGGCCGTGGCCGCGAGGGCAACCGCCGCCCCGGCGCCGGCCAGGGATTTGAGGAGCGAGCGCCGGTGCATGGGTTTGGCAAGGGTCTCGGCGATGGTGGTGCCGTTGACGAGTGTGTCAGTCAGGATCATTCGGAGTGTGCCTTTCGTGCGCAGGTGACAAAATCGCAACCGGTGATGCCTAGAGCTTGATGTAATTCCTGTGGACCCAGCCCTGCTTGCCGTTGAAGGCTACTTTGGTGTAATCGCCCGAGTTCACGTGCAGCAGCAGCACCTTCGAGCCCGCCGGGATCACCTGGATGATCGGCGAATTCGCGCTCGGCTCGGTCCGGAAGTTCACGTTCGCGGTGGTCGTGGCGTAATCCCCGGCCGGGTCACCAGGGTTGATGGCGCTGATGTAGGCATCCGACATCCAACCTGCTTGCGAACCGTCCGTTACGAACCGGAACCCGTTCTTCACGGTCGTGCTCGTGCCGATCTTGACGCCACCAGGGACGACCTTCAGCACGGTATAGGTCGTCCCTGGTCCCGAGCGGAGCTTGACCGAAGCGGTGGTCCAGCCCTGGCCGGTGATGGTCGGGGTGCCGCCCCCGCCACCGCCGGCCTCCACGACGAGGGACGCCAGCACCCAGCCGGTCTTGCCCTGGTAGATGATGCCGGCATAGCCGTTCTGGACCTGGCCGTTGATCTGGAAGGTGGCGCCCGTGGTCACCACGCCGATGAGGCTGTAGTTGGCGCCGGGGCCGGACCGGAAGTTGGCATTGCTACTGACCGTGTAGGTCTGTTCGGTATGGTTGGCGGCGGCCGGGCCGATGGTCTTCACCGCAATCGCGGCTGCGCCGATCCCGGCCAGGGACTTGAGGAGCGAGCGCCGGTGCATGGGTTTGCCAAGGGTATCGGCGATGCCGTTGCCTTCGATCAGGTGGTGCATGGTGGCCATGTGAATCTCCTGCCCGGGTGTGGGCGGTGCGTGAATCGGGTCGATCAAACGCTCGACTGTATGGGCAATCGCCAGTCCTGCGCGGAGCAGGGAACCCGACGAATTGCTGTGGACCCTGGTTTCGTGAATCCCGGTGCGCCTTTCTGGCGACCGGTCCCACGATGGTTGTGATCACTGCTGCAATACTGCCCTTCGTGGCGGTTGCCCGCTTCGGTAGGTGCACCGAACCGCCTTACCTAATCCACGCGACACGGCCTTACCTAACGGGCAGGCATTGCACGAGGAGGAACAGCATTGGCAGGGCGGAACGAGGAGGGGCGACCTAGAGCAGGTCGTGTTCGTGGGCGAAGGTGACGATCTGGGTTCGGCTGGACAGGTCGAGCTTGTCGTAGATTCGTCGCAGGTGGGCATCGACAGTGCGGCGACTCAGGTAGAGCCGATCGGCAACCTGAGCGTTGGTCATCCCGGCCGCCACGAGCCTGACGACTTCGACCTCCCGCAACGTGAGACCCGCGGGAAGCAGCGTCGCCGGGGCGGCCAGGGGGGAAGGGTGCAGGCGCTGCTCAACAGCCCTGACCGCCTCATCGATGGCGCTTTCGAGGGACAACGATCGGCCTGCGTCCCAGGCGGCCGCAAACGCGTCGTCGCCAAGGGTGGCCCGCGCGGCGGCAATCGCCCGTTGATGGCTCTCGACCTCCGGGACCGCAGCGATGAACCGCGCGGCGACCGCCTCGTTGAGGCTGCTGGATGCCGCGAAGAGCCGGATCGCCTCCGTGGTGCTGCCGGACGCGGCAAGTACCTCCGCCAGCGCCGGGAGCGTCACGACCACGGCCCAGCGGTCCCGCTGCCCAAAGGCGATGAGGAGGCTTTCCCGGAACAGGGCAAGCGACCGCGGGTGATCACCGCGGAGGAAGACCAAATGGGCCAGGTTGTGCAGCGCCGACGCCATCGCCCACCGGATCCTGCCATCCCGGGCGGTGTCGAGTGCCTGGGTCAGGAGCGACTCCGCCCTCGGCCAATCCGCTTGCTCCAGCGCCATGATGCCGAGCAATCGCAATGCCATGGAACGCCAGTACGGTTCGCCGCCCAGCCGGTCCAGCGCCGCCAGGGCCTCGCGGAGCAGGGTCTGGGCCGCGGCCGTATCGCCATCGAGCCGCAGCATGTTGGCGAGGATGACCGCCGCGCGGCAGGCGCCACGGTCGTCGCCGAGCGTTCGCCACATGCCGAGGCTCTCGCGGAGTAGCGCGATGCCGGCGGCCCTGTCCCCCCGGTTCCAGGCCAGTCGCCCGACGTCGAAGAGCACGGTTGCCCCGTCCGGGGAGGGCGCGGACTGGCGCACGATGCGAAGGGAGCGGTCCACCAGGGACTCCTCTTCACGGAAATACTCGCGCATGAGCCATAACCGGCCCAGCCGCGCGACGAGCTGGAGCAGCAGGGGCTGGTCGTCAACCTGGAGCGCGTAGATCACCGCTGCCCGCAGATTCGGGTGGTCGCGCTCCAGGCGATCGAGCCACTCGTCTTCATCCGGACCGTAGTAGTGCGCCGCCGCCTGTTCGGCCAGCTTCAGGTACCAATGGGCATGGACCCGCGCCACGTCGTCGAGTTCGCCGCTCGCCTCCAGTTGTTCTCGTCCGAAGGCGCGGATCGTCTCCAGCATGCGGTAGCGCATGATGCCGCCGGTGGAATCGGCGACGACGAGCGAGTGCTCGACCAGCGCGGACAACACGTCCAGGGTAGAGGTTGCGACCGGCGCAGCCGCGGTCCCGATCGCTTCGGCCGCGGCTGCGTCCCAGCTTCCCAGGAAGACCGACAGTCGCCGGAAAAGTGCCTGCTCCCCGGGACCGAGGATACGGTAGCTCCAGGCGATCGCCTGGCGAATCGTGCGCTGCCGTTCCGGCAAGTCGCGCGCGCCGCCCGTCAACAGGGGAAGGGACTGGTCGAGACGGGCCAGCACCTCGGTTGGGGTGAGGATCCGGAGCCGGGCTGCCGCCAGTTCGAGGGCCAGCGGCAATCCGTCCAGGCGCCGGCAGATCGCCGCGATGGCGGTGGCGTTGGCCTGGGTGACCTCGAACGATGGGGTAATCGCCCGGGCCCGTTCTATGAAGAGCTGGACCGCCTCTGAGGTGAGGATTTCGTCGGGTGTCGGGATGTGGCCGAGGTCAGGCACCGGCAGCGGGCCGACCGGATACTCCAGCTCGCCTCGCACACGCAGTGGCGCACGGCTCGTGACCAGCACCTTCAGCCCAGGATTTGCGGCCACGAGTGCGGCGATGTCCTGGGCGGCAGGGAGCAGGTGCTCGACGTTATCCAGGATGAGGAGGATGCGCTGGTCCTGAAAATACCTGTGAAGCGCCGCCATCTCGTCATTCCTGGCGAGGCCGCCCAGACCCACCCTGGCGGTGATCCACGAGATGGCTAGCGCGGGATCGTCCAGCGTGTCAAGTGGAACGACGACCACACCGTCGGGGAACGCATCCGCGGCGTTTCGCGCTACCTCCAGGGCCAGCGATGTCTTGCCGACCCCACCTGGCCCGGTGAGGGTGACGAGCCTGGCGTGCTGATTTTGGAGCGATTCCAGGATGTCGGAGAGCGCCTGGTCACGGCCGATGAGCGGGGTTGGCGAGGTGCCAATGACCGGCGCCGGGCCAGAGGCCGCGATAGGGGCCATGGCGGCGGCATCGGCAACCATGGCCGGCAGGCCAGCCCACTCGTCTTCGTCGAGCCCCAGTGCCGCGGCGAGCGCCCGCACCGTATGCGGATAGGGGCGTCGCCGCCGACCACGCTCGAGCGCGGCGATGGTGTTTGCGGTCAATCCGGCGCGGGCAGCAAGTTCTTCCTGGGTGAGCCCGGCCATCTCCCGATGGTTTCGCAACCACACCCCGAACGCTGACGGCTCCGCTCGTGCCACTGCTGCTACCCCCGCTTCCGCACGCCCCGATCCCAACGCCTGAACGATACCATGCGGCTCAGCAGCCAACCGGGATGTCTATCGCCGGCACGACAGAACTGTGAGGGGTATGTGACGGTGTTGTCAGTCGCTTCACACCGGCTGGGCGTTCACAATGGATTTGGGTGGGGAGCCGCACCCGGTCCCAACGGTACAATCGAGGAGTGACACGCTCATGAACGCCCGAATCATTGGTCCGCTTGCCGCGCCGGGACCAGGCTGGGACCACGTTCGAATCCTCTCGGGAAGCATCGACGTCGGCAACCGGGTGTCTGTAACCGAGCGAATCGCCCGGCGGGGGCACGAGCCACCCCTCCACCGACATCGGCACGAAGATTTGCTGATCTACATTGTGGACGGTCATCTCAGGTTCCAGATCGACGGCCGACACTTCCCGGCTGGACCTGGATCGTGCGTGCTGCTGCCAAGAGGCACCGAGCATGGCTACGCGATTGACTCCGAGGTCGCGCGCCTCCTGGTGATTCTGACGCCAGGCGGGGCGGAAGGTTACCTGACCGAGCTTCATGAGGCTGCCATGGCCAGCACGGACGCCGATTCGAGCGAGGCCATCGAGCGCCTGGTCGCGTCCGCCGCCCGGTACGGTATCGACATCACGGGACCGCCGCCTGGTCGTGCTTGACGCTCCCTGTCCATGTTCCGGTCACGAACGCCGGTTGGCCAGGATTCGCGATCCCGCAGCCCACGCGGCATCTTCGGCCTGGGTGTGGCGGGCGTGCCTGGAGCTTCCTGCCCAGCCCTGGATGTGCGATGGTTGCCGGGCACGGTTCCGCTGGAGGAACGCGGCAGCAACAGACACGTAAATCAGGAGAACATCGGTGACCGACCAGAACAACGCGGAACATGTGGATATCGTGCTGGAAACAGCCTTCGGCACCATTGTCGTGCGCCTCGATGCGCTGCACGCACCCGCTACGACCGATAACTTCCTGTTCTATGTCGATGGCGGCTTGTACGATGGCGGCAAATTCCACCGTACGGTGCGGCTCGACAATCAGTCGAACGCCAACCTCAAGGAAGAGGCGATCGGCGACGGCATCGATCCCGGTGCAGATCGCAGCAACCTGCCCAACGACACCATCGCCATCGAAGTGATCCAGGGCGGCATCGACCAGGCCCGCTCCGGCGAGCAGCGGCCGGCACTCGCGCTGGAACGCACGAGCGACACGGGATTGCGTCATCTCGACGGCACGATTTCCATGGCCCGCCTCACGCCAGACAGCGCCGTATCGGACTTCTTCATCTGCATCAACGATCAGCAGCAGCTCGATTTCGGTGGCCAGCGGAACCCCGATGGCCAGGGGTTTGCGGCGTTCGGTCAGGTGATCGACGGGATGGATGTGGTGCGCACGATCCAAACCCAGCCGTCGAACGGACAGTCGCTCGATCCGCACGTGATCATCACCCGGGCGCACCGCATCAACTAGGGTGTCTCTGGAAATTCGCGCGAGGCGACCGTTCGTAGGGGCGACTTCCGTGTCGCCCCGAACTCCCTGGCCTGGCATGCTCCCTGGCCGCGGCTATGTTCCCATTCCACCGGAGTTTGCAAATACGTCCTGGCTCTCCCACCTCACCGAGAGCTCACCACCGAGAAACGCTGCGAGCCGCTCCGCCTCGGCCTCGAGCTGCGTGTGGGCCCATGCGGGCAACCTGCCAAAGGGCTCCATCTCGACCACGAGTCGGCGGCCCTTTCGCTCATGCCTCCAAACGCCAACTATCCGACCGTTCACGAGCAGCACCGGGGAGATCCAGCCCTGCTTCCGGAAGACGCGTCCCTGGTCCTGTGATTCGAGTAGTGGGGTATGACGGGAAGCGCCGATCACCCAGGGGTCGAACGCAGGGAGCAGCCGTGCCACCTTGGCCGGTGCGGCGGATTGCATGTCGTGCACGTCCCGCGCCAATGCCCAGCGGCGCTGACCTTCGACGTCTAACTCGATCGCCTCCCCAGACAGTCCCGCGAGCATCTGTTTCCCTCGCCTGGGCATGGGTGGTCCCAACCACCATCGTGCGAGATCTTGGGGCGTGGCTGGTGCATAGGCGCCCAGGAAACGGCGTGTGATGTCACGAAGCGCATCCAACGGCTCGAGCTTGTCGATTTCGTTGGGCGCCCATGTCGTCGGGCTCGTAAATCTCACCTGTGTCCCATCGCTTGGGGCGAAGCAGATCAGGCCCCGAAAAGAGGCTGCCTTGAGGTACGACCCCCAACTGAAGCGGACGAACTCGCCGAACGATTCAGACCCCGTGATCTCCTCGACCTCGCGCGCCAATTCCTCCCGTGTGAGGAGGCGACCTTCGAGGGCACGACCGACAGCGTCGGCGAGGATGTCGATCTCGGGATGTCCGGTATTCCCGAACTTCGTGTACGTGCTGAACGCGGGGAGCCACACGCCCAGCTCTGTGGATGGGAGAAGGTAGAGGGTGCCACGCGTTGCCCAGAGCTTCAGGAGCGCCCGATTCATCCACAGCGCTTCCTGAACGGCATTGCGTTCCAGGCCCTCGATCCGGGCCCATAAGCTCAACTCGGCCGAAGACATGACCTGTGCGTGTAAGCCACATATATCGCCAGCCACGCGGACCAGGTCAGACGGCGCAGCCCGCTCGAGGAGGTGATGTCGCTCCATCCGCCAGGCAAGCGCCTGCTTCCACGACAGGCGGTGGGCGATGTCGGTCGCCACGATCGGATTCACTATCTTGTCGTTTGGATTAGCTGCGCGGGCGACATGACTTGCCGCCGACCCTTCGCGCTCGGACAGACCGGCGGGATGTAGTCCGCTCCGAACCCAAAGGGAAACGACAATCGCATCCGTGGTTGTGTCATCCCTGATGCCTCCTCACGAAATCTAGCGCCAGCGGCAAGTTTCTCCTTCGTCACTCGCTTTGCGGTTCGTCCGGACATCCGGGCAGTAACCCGGGTGATTGACGGGTGAAGGCGGGTAGGGTCGTCGCCTGTGGTGCCAGCCGTTGATTCACCGGGAGGGTCTTGGCTCGCGTGTGGAAGCGGTGACGATGCAGCATGGCCGACGTGCATGGTAGCAAAAGATGAACGATGCAGGTTGATCCCACCCATACGGCATCCTTGTCATCCTCTCCCGCCATGCTCCCTGCGCCATGCGGGCTTCCTCGACGTTCAACCGGTCTGGCAGGATCCCGGATTCCAATACATGAATCTTGCCACGATTCATCATGAAGCTCGACTTATCCATCGTACGAATGCCTATAATCGAGAGATGTCCGTATTGGCCCACGTTATGTATTTAGAGGGAAGGAGAGCTTTTGCCGATGCATCAATCGCTTGGAGGAGTGACGCGCAAGCTTGCTCTGATCTTCATGTTGCTTGGCATGATGGCCATGCTCGGCGCCCCGGCCTCGGCCCAGGATGACCCCTGTGTGACCGAGACACCGGTTGTCACCGAAACTCCGGTGGAAACAGTGGTTCCCACCGAGATCCCAACGGAAATTCCGACCGAGGTTCCAACTGAGGCCCCGACTCAGGTTCCGACCGAAGAACCAGTCGGCGGGCGATCCAACGTTCGCGCCTTCGCCCAATCCGATGACGACTGCCCGCCAGTCGATCCCTGCACAACCCCGGCCGCCACGACTGTGGTGACCGAAGAACCAACAATCGAGCCGACCGTGGCTCCAACCGAGGTGCCGGAGACCTCTGGCAATACCATTCGTGCCTTCGCCCAGGCCTCCGATGAATGCGCATCACCGACCATGGCTGCGGTCATGACCCTCCCCACCACGGGCCAGGGTTCAGGATCCGAGTCAGGCGCGTATCTGCCGCTCCTGATCATGGGCGGAGCAGTGTTGGCTGGCGCTGCTGCATTCGGTGTGACACGGCGCAAGTCCCACACCGGGGCCTGATAGTTTTTACTCAGGCATCAATACGGACAAACCTGCAACACCCCGGCCATAGGCCGGGGTGTTGTACTGCATGGTGATCCGCTCGCGTATAGGGGAACCTGCCCGCCCGCTGGACCTGTGGATTCCCGGATCGATCGGCTTTTGCCTCCACCGCGCTACCTGCTTGCCAGCATCGCCCATCCGCGCCGCGAGCACCAGATCCCGCGTCATCCCTGCGTGGCCAAGGTGTTCTGCGGCATGTCCAATCATGACGTGAAGTACATCTCGCCCGGTTAAATCGCCAAACACCGGATGGTGATAGATGTGGTCCATGGCGTCGGCGGGTAACCCGGCGATGACCTGGTCCAATTCTGCCCGTACGGATGGCCAGGTCTCGATGGGCACGTTCGATTCGGTTGCAACGCTCCGGAACTCGCCGTCACGATCGCGATTGATGGGCTGCCCGCCGATGATTTCGAGGATCGTCCACCGCAAGTTGCCCATCGTGTGCGTTGCCAGGACATGGATGCTGTTCGTGCCTGGCGCATCCGGGTGCCAGTTCAGTTCCTCGGGCGAGAGACCGTCCATAATCTTTCCGAACTTGTCGGGAACCTGGATCAGGAACCGCCAGAATGAGGCGATCTCTGCACTCGCAAATGGGCTCGAATCACTCGTCAACTTCATCCCTCCCGGATCATGCCGCCACAGTGCGCAAGCCATCTTGCGCTGATCGCTTAGGTGCGGCTTCCCACTCCTGCCGCTGGCTCGATCCGCAGCACGTGGGCCGCTGAAACCGGCAGCAACTGCTTCCTGCCGGCCGGGATGACGCGCCAGAGGCGTTGGATCGCCTGACCAGCGAGCCTGATTCCCTGGGTCGCCAATCTACTGCGGTCGGGATTCGCCTCCCTCCAGCGGTTGGTGATGACACCTTCGGGCACGCGGTTGTAGTAGTACGCGAACAGATCCGCCAGATTGCCGCCGCTTGGCCAGCAAATGTCATTCCACAGAATCGTTGGCTCGTAATGACCTCGAAGCGGACGATTTCGGCGTGGTCGCGGAGCATAACCGGCATCATACGCGGCCCCAGCGCACCCGTCACCTATCGCTATGCCGATGCTCCCGTGTAGTGCTTCAACCCGAATCGCCAGAACCACCTCGCCGCGACCGTGAACGCGATCGCCACCGCCACCGCGCCCAATCCAAGCCCGGGCGAGAGGCGACCGGTCAGGCTCTGTGCCGGAACCGTCACCGCGAACGCGACCGGGATGATGAATGTCAGGGAAACCCGCATCCACCCCGGAAAGATCGTGATTGGCCAGGCCCCGGCCCCATCGAACATCGAATTGAAAATCACCAGGATGTTTTCGAGCTTCACGAACCAGAATGCCAATGTGGAGAGAATCAGCAGGAACGAATAGATGATCACCACCCCGGCCAGCAGCACGATCACGAACGAGATTGCCTCGCCGGGTCCGATCGATCCACCGAGCCGGACGAGCGCGAGGGTGAGCACGATAATGCCGCCCACCACGTCGGCGCTGGCCGCCACATTGACCTGCGCCACGCTCGCCAGCAGTTGCGAATCTGCCGGTTTCGTCAGCATGAAATCGAGCGTTCCCAGCCGGATGCCTTCCATTAACTGCTGCATGCTTGGCCGCACGACCAGGCTGACCAGACCCCGCACCAGCATCTGGATCCCGATCAACGCGATCAGGTCGGTGTGCGTCCAGCCGCCGATTTCCTCGGTTTGGCCGAACACCACCCTGAGTCCGAGCAGCGCCGTGACCAGCCCGATACAGATCGAAATCACCTGCAGAAAGAAATCGGCCCTGTACTGCATCACATTGAGGATGCCGAGCTTGAGATAGGTCCGAATCACCGTCATTGCATGCATCGTCAGGCCCCTACTGCCGAATAGCGGCTCGCCGCGTGCGACCACGCGAAGCGGAGAATCCCCAGCAGCAGTCCGATCCACACCACTTGCATCGCAAACCCGATCGCGATCTCCTGGGGTCCACTTGTGCCGAGCGCCATCTCGACAGGATATGAGAGGATCCAGCGGAAGGGCAGGATGCTCGCCGCGACCTGCGCCGGTTCCGGCAGCAACGACAGTGGTGCGATGAAGCCGGCCAGGAAGAAGTAGACCGACGAATAAAGCTGGAACAAGGCATTTGTCTTGGTGATCCAGAATGCGGCGAGTCCGATCGTCCACTCGAGCAGGAACAACAGCAGCGCGGCGAGAACGATCGCTGGGGCCAGGGCGACCACGTTCAGCAGTTTCCAGTTGTACTCGGCATCGAACATAAAGCTGAAGATTATCGCCACCGGCACGAGCGGCACCAGCGTCAACGCCTTGAACACCATGTTCTCCACGATATCGTTGTGAATCGGATGCATCGGCCTGAGCAGGATGCCGGAGAACAATCCGGATTGGACTCTCCAGCCCATTTCCCACATGTGCCACGAGAACGTGAGCTGGTTGACCACCATCAGGATGATGAAATAGGCCGCGTACCCGCCCTCGGTGAACCCGCCCGCACTGCCGCCCTGCGATTTGGCGACCGTGGTCCAGACCACGATCGAGATC
The DNA here is from genome assembly GCA_963763125.1 of uncultured Chloroflexia bacterium. Classification (GTDB taxonomy): domain Bacteria; phylum Chloroflexota; class Chloroflexia; order Thermomicrobiales; family UBA6265; genus JACCYX01. The sequence goes on along the minus strand of CAVXMV010000005.1, from coordinate 1,065,762 downwards.
AACGGTGAGCTGATGATCGCGAACAGCCAGATCAGGATCGCCCCGCGATATGCCAGCATCAATGCGGCAGAGGTCCGGAATTTGGCGCCGTAGAACGTCGCCAATGCTCGTGGGCTGAACGATTCCCTGTCGCTGTGTGGTCTCCGGATCGTAGCCATCAGACCAGCACCTCGACTGGCTGGGTGGTTTCGACATCTTCAGCGGTGACTGCTGCCTGACCAGATGAAAACACCCGCTCGATAACGTCCTCGATTGGCGGATCCTCGACCGTGAGGTCGGCGATCGGCAAGGCACCCAGAAGCTGACCGGTCACCCTTGCCGTATCCGTTTTCGGCACGCGAATCGTCAGGCCAATCGTGGAACTCTCGACGATCTCACCATCTTCCCCGATCAATGACCGCAGCGTCGATTCATCGTGCTCGATGGTTGCCCCTTCCTCGAACTCGACGACGATCGTTTTGTGCGGCGAGAAATTGCGCACCAGTCCCGGCAGGTCACCGTCGTAGAGGAGGGAACCATGGTGGATAACGATCACCCGCTCGCACAGCGCCTCGACATCAGCCATATAGTGGCTCGTGAGCAGGATCGAGGCATTGGTGCGCTGGTTGTAGTCGGCGATGAACGCCCGGATCCGCCGCTGCATGGCGACATCGAGCCCGATCGTCGGCTCGTCGAGGAACAGGATCGAGGGATGATGCAGCAGCGATCCGGCAATTTCGCACTTCATGCGCTCACCGAGGGACAGGTTGCGGACAGGCTTCTTGAGCAACTCGCCGAGTTCGAGCATCTCGATCAGCTCGTCGCGTCGCTCCAGATAATCGGTGTCGGAAATCCGGAAGATCGCTTTGTTGAGCTCGTAGGAATCGAGCACCGGGATATCCCATGTCAGTTGGTTGCGTTGCCCCATGATCAGCGCCATCTTGCGCAGATAGTCGCGATCGCGGCTCCAGGGGGTGTAGCCAAGCACATCGGCGGTGCCGGAGGTTGGGTGGAGGAGACCCGCCAGCATCTTCAGGGTAGTCGTTTTCCCCGCGCCATTCGGGCCAAGGAAACCCACGACCTCACCCGGCTGAATCTCGAAGCTGATGTCCGTGACCGCCGCGATTTCCTTTGTCTGCCGATGAAAGAGGCTGCCGACCGCGGCCTTCAGGCCCCCCTCACGTTCGGGAACCTCGTAGACCTTGCGGAGATGACTGACCGAGATCGCGCTTGGCGTTGATCGAGACTCGTTGTGATTCACGAGGTACTCCAGAGATGGCAATGGCGGCAAGGCGACCCCACCTACACTAGTGTACGTATGGGGCAAAGGCAAGAGGCGTCGTGGCCGCTGCAAGATGTCGAATCCGTTCGCAATCGAGATGGCGGTCTCACCCGTTGAACACCTCTGTGCGCCACTGGATATCGTAGGGGCCGACCCGTGTGTCGGCCCGGAGCTGGTCTGCAACACCTCAGGCCCAGCCAATATACCAAGTAAACACTTGGAATACTACCCTGTGCCACGTCGTCCCGACCGGAGAGGCGCAGCCCGTGCAACGCCATTCGCAACCGAAACGCAGCGTAAGCATGGCAGGCGGTCGGCCCTACGTGCATTCATGGCGTGGCCGTCTGTGGGCCGGGGACCGCTCCCAACGGCGTTCGGGGGTGAGCAGGGAAAGGGCTGGCTTGGCATGGTTCGAGCGACGAAGTCCCTCGACTGCGCTGCGTTCGCGCCTGGGCCAGTGCGCGCGGGGCCGGGCCGCTCAGGATGACGGGTGACGCGGAGTGCGCGGTGGGGTGGCGGGGAGAGGGGGGCGGGAGGGCATACGGATCGACGCAAATTGCATGGTGTGGGTCGCGCATGTACCGATCCTGGCCCTCCCCGGAGACCCAAGGCGAGGGTGGGACGGTGCGCGTATCCCGGTAGTGTCCGGACTCGTTGTACAGACCGGCCACTACCGGGATACGCAATCGACGATCGCGGCTAGACCTGGTCGAGGGCGTGCTCGAGATCGGCGATCAGGTCGCCAACGGTTTCGAGGCCAACCGAGAGCCGGATGTAGTCGGGGGTCGTGCCGGTCGTCGCCTGCTCCGCTTCCGAGAGCTGCGAATGGGTGGTCGTCGCGGGATGGATGATCAGCGACTTGGCGTCGCCAATGTTGGCGAGATGGGAGAAGATCTCAACACTTTCGACAACCGTGCGGCCCGCTTCCGCGCCGCCCTTCACCCCGAAGCCGAGAATCGCGCCGTAGAGCCCATGCTGCCAGTATCTGGTGGCGGTGTCGTAGGCGGGATGACCCGGCAGGCCCGGGTAGTTGACCCACGAGACCTTCGGGTGCTCGTTCAGGAAGCGGGCAACCTGCAACGCGTTCTGGCTGTGTCGCTCCATCCGCAACGGCAGGGTTTCCACGCCTTGCAGGATGAGGAAGGAGTTGAACGGGCTGATCGCGGGACCGATGTCGCGCAATCCTTGCACGCGGAGCTTGATGATGAAGGCGATGTTGCCGAGCGCTTCCGCGAAGCTGAGACCGTGGTAGCTGGGATCGGGATCGGCGAATTCGGTCTTGAATCGCGGATTGTTGCCCCAGTCGAAGTTGCCGCCATCCACGACGATGCCACCGATCGAGGTGCCGTGGCCGCCGATGAACTTGGTCAGCGAGTGGATCACGATATCGGCGCCGTGGGCAATCGGATTGATCAGGTAGGGCGACGGCAGGGTGTTGTCGATGATCAGGGGCACGCCCGCCGCGTGCGCGGCATCGGCCACGGCCTGGATGTCGAGCGTCAGCAGGTCCGGGTTTCCGACCGATTCGGAATAGACGGCCTTGGTCTTGTCGGTGATCGCGGCGGCGATCGCCTCGGCGTTGGAATCGACGAACCTGACGGTGATCCCCAGCTTCGGCAATGTGTAGTGGAAGAGGTTGTAGGTGCCGCCATAGAGGCTGGTCGTCGACACAATTTCGTCACCGGCGCCGGCCAGGTTCAGGATCGCCAGCGTTTCCGCAGACTGCCCGGAGGCGAATGCGAGGGCGGCCACGCCCCCTTCAAGCTGGGCGATCCGCTGCTCGAGCACATCGGTCGTCGGGTTCATGATCCGGGTGTAGATGTTCCCGAATTCCTTGAGCCCGAACAGGTTGGCAGCATGTTCGGTGCTGTTGAACTGGTACGAGGTCGTTTGGTAGATCGGCACCGCCCGCGAGTTTGTGGTGGGGTCCGGTGTCTGGCCGGCATGCAGGGCGAGTGTTTCGAATCCGAGCTTCTTCTGGTCTTCTGCCACGAATTGAATCCTTTCGACATGAGCGGTCGATGAGTGACGACTGGTAGACGGTGCGGATCACGGCCCGGTCTTCTGTGTCACGGTGGGCTGCCGTGGTTCGTACACAAGCGGTCGTCGAACGTTCTGCCTTCGGTCCGGCGGACGAACGATTCAACGATCGGATTCAGTTGGTCCCAGTCCTTGAGAAAGGCGTCGTGCCCATTGGGCGATTCGATTTCGGCATACTCCACGTCGCGTTCGAGGTAGGCGAGGTGGTCGCCGAGGGTGCGGACTTCGCTCGGCGCGAACAGCCAGTCGCTACTGATCCCGACCAGCAGGATCGGTGCCTCGATCTTGCCGAGCCAGAAGTCGGCACCCCCGTCGCGGGCGACATCGTAAAGATCCATGGCCCGGGTCAGGTAGAGATACGAATTCGGGTCGAACCGCCGGACGAGCGCCTCGCCGTGGTAGTGGAGATAGCCCTCGACATCGAAGGTTGGTCCAAAGGCCGGATAGAGCACCGGGCGGCTGGCAGTCGCTCGCCCGAACCGGCGACCGAGGCTTTCGCGGCTGTGGTAGGTCGTCATCGCCGCCATCCGGGCAATCGAGAGCCCCCTGGCGGGGAAGGTTCCGGCCTCCTGGTATTCGCCGTTCTGCCAATCGGGATCGGCCATGATGGCGCGGCGCCCGATCTCGCTGTGGGTGGCGATCCCGAGCGCGCTGAGGGCGCCGCTGGCGGCGATCACGAGTGTGCCCCGCACGAGATCGCCGTGGCGGGTGGCCCATTCCAGGGCCTGGAAGCCACCGATCGAACCGCCGACCGCGATCAGCCTGGTCACCCCGAGGCGCTCGACCAATCGCCGCTGGCTGGCGACGATGTCGCCAATCGTGATCAGGGGAAAGGTCATCGCCCAGGGCTTGCCGGTCGCGGGATTGATCGAGGCCGGGCCGGTGCTGCCCGCGCATCCGCCAAGGACGTTGGCGCTGATCACGAACAGGCGATCAGTGTCGATCGGGCGGCAGGCGCCGGCAACCGGTTCCCACCAGCCGCCGGGACCGCTGGCGAGGCTGTCGCCGGTCAGGGCGTGGAGGATGATCACGGCATTGTCGCCGGCCGGATTGAGCGTGCCCCAGGTGCGATAGGCCAGGGTCACGTGGTCGATCTGGCCACCGAGCTCAAGATCGAAGCGGCCGAGATCGATCGCCTGGAGGGCGCCATCCTCCGCCTGGTGGTCTAGTGGGCGAAGCACGCGGAGGTGTGGCCGCTGGTTCGCGGCGGTCGCATCGCTTGTGGCGCGTGAACTTGGTCGATCCACCATTACCGTGAGGTTATCCACGACCATCGCGGTTCTGGTCCGGCTCATGGATTGCTCCCATCCCTTGAGATCGCGACGGCGCGCCGGGAAGTGACCGCCACTCGCGCTGCTCTCCCCGCTTCCATACCTGTGCCTGCGCGATCGTGTTCTCGCGCGATCTCCGGCATTGCCTCTCTCTGCTGGTCGGCGGCCAGCTCCGATAGTGCGTACCCGCTCGGTTCGCCCCGTTGACGAATAGTGCTCGTCACCAACGCGGCAAGCCGGGATAACGCGCCGAGTGTCGATTCGCGATGCGGCGCCGTCTGACGGGCCACGGTCGCCTTTTGCAGCGCTTCGCGATTGGCGCGGGCCTCGAGCTCGATGGCGGCGATGAACTCCTTGCTCAGAATCGGATGCATTGGACGTGTCTGCCCTTCGATTGGGGTCGAATGCTCAGCGATGAGCATTCCGCTCATCGCTGCGGTCTGGTAGGCAGCATCGCGTTAACCAGGCACAGGCACATCGGTGTGGCGTACCCATTTTGCACGTGAGAGTACCTACGTTGGTTCCCCAAAGAGCCTGTCGCGACAGCGATTCCTCCCACTTCCAGCACTCCCGGTTGCCATGTCCCTTGCTCGACAGCATAGGGGTGCCGGGCCGAAAAATAGGTGTCCCCTCCCCATGTGTCCGGCATGCTTCGTGCCCTACAACAGGTTTACGCCAGTTCCTCCACGCACCCAACTCGCAACAGCATGGCTGGATAGTCCGTTGAAAGGAGATACCTGTGAATTACCTTCACATTGCAGTCAGGGCTACGCTATCGGTGGCCCTTTGGCTCGTCTTGTCTGCAAATTCCGCGCTCGCCCATGGTGGTCACGACCATTCAGGGGGCTCGGATACCGCGCCACTCTGGCTGAGAGGCGCCGGGAGCGTCGTTGTGCTCGCGCTCGCCTACATCCTGGTCCGGCAGCGCAACCCGGTCCTGACCGGCATGGAGCCTGGCGAGCGCGAGAAGCCGGACGACCACTGAATGGGTATCAGCCTAGTCCACAACCAACCCAGCTTCCCTGGCGCGGGCAACCGCCGCCTCTCGGGACGGCACCTCGAGCTTGGAGAGGATTGCCGAGACATGGTGTTCAACGGTCTTCTTGGACAGATAGAGCTGTTCGGCGATCTCCCGGTTCGTCGAGTCGCTGGCGACGAGTGCCAGCACCTCGATTTCCCGCGGGGTGAGCATCGCAAAGGCCGCCCGGGTAGCCGGCCGTGGTCCGCGCCGGATGTTGCGGAAGCCCAGGGCGCGGAGGCGATTGGCCACCTTCACCGCATCGGGACGGGCGCCCTGGTTGAAGAGCATCGCCAGGGCTCTCCGCAATGTCGCTTCGTCCGTCGAGTTCGCCAGGGCGCGGGCCTCATTCAGCGGCACCCCCTTTTCGCGCCAAATGTCCGCTGCCGCCCGCCAGTCTCCCTCGATTTCGAGCCGGTACGGTTCCGCAAGTGCGCAATTATCCAATTCAGGCCAGGGCGTTCCCGTCCGGTAGAGCCAAATCGCCAGTTCGCCGCTCACCCATGGATCCCGAGCCCGGCAGGCGAGGTCGATCGCCGCCTCCGCCTCCCGTGCGGCGCCGACGAGGTCGTTGGCCAGCCAGGCGGCTTCGGCGCGAGCCGCGCGCACCGGCCCCAGGCGTTGCAATTCGCCGATGCCCGTCGCGATGTCCAGGGCCTCGTCCAGCTCGGCAGTGCCATCGCCGCCCTGCCTGGCACGAGCCAGCCCGAGCGCCACGAGGGCCACGAACACGGTCGGCTTCCCAGCCAATGGGTGATTGCGGACCGAGGTCGCTTCGTCCACAGCGAGATCGACATGTCCCATGGCGAGCCGGACATTCGCCCGCATGGCGTGCTGGTAGAGATTCATCGTGAGCAACTCACGAGGTTCGGTGTGGGCGAGACTCTCGTCGTAGTACTGCAGGGCCTGGTCGAGATTGCGTCGATACCATTCCTTTGCCGCGAGGGACGTGAGCGCCCGCGCCAGTTCGTCGTCCAGATTCTCGGTCTTGGCGATTTCGATCGCCCGGAGCAGGTACGGGTGCCCTTCCGTGCCACCGAGAAACCCCAGCGCCGAGCCGACATGGGTCAAGGCCAGGACGAGCGTGGCGTTGTCCCCTAACCGCTCGGCAAGGTCGATCGCACGCTTGCCCAAGTGCACAGCCTCGTCGGTATCCTGGGCCAGGTTGCGCAATCCGGAGAGGTTGGAGTACGCCATCGCCATTGCCCGACTCTCCGGGTGGGCCCTCAGCACGTCGAGCGCCTGCCGCGCGAAATGCTCGGCCTGGTCCGTGTTGCCCGCTAACCAGCAATAGCGCGACAGCATGCGAATGCTCTCGCCAAGCATCGGAGCCAGTGCGAGCGACGTACGAATCTCGACGGCCTGCCTCTGGAAACTCAAGGCATCGTCGATGCGCCCCGTGAGGTAGTACTCGTAGGCCCCGGCTTCGAGCAGCGTGGCTCGAAGTTCCGGCTCTTTGCCGTTAGCATTGCGCAGGGCTCTGGCGTACTGCGCCGCAGCTTCGCGGTGCGACTTGTACGCAACCGCGTCCCGGGCGGCCGCCCGGGCCTGGTTGTATGCCGCTTCATGGTCGGCGGCGGCCTCGGCGTGGTGCGCCAGGCGAGCATGGTCGTGCCGGGTATGCTGGTCTGCCTGCAGGGCGGCAAGGATGCGCCGGTGCAGGGCAACCATGCGGATTGGCGATATGGTCCGCGCAATCGCATCCCGCACCGCGGCATGGCGGAATTCGAGACCGTTCCCGCTGACCCGGATGAGCCCGGTGGCCAGGCATTCGTCGACCGCGTCCTCGATCGGTCCGCCGCTCACCGAGCGGAGGAGTTCCGGCTCCACGAAGATTCCGATGATGGCGGCCGCATCGAGCACGGTCCGGGCGCTGGTGGTAATCCGGCTGGTACGGGCCAGGATGGCGTCTTCGACCCGGATCGGATGCTGGGTTCCTGCATCCAGGATCTCGGAGACGAAGAATGGGTTGCCGCCCGTATAGGCGCGAAGCTCCACCGGGTCCATTTCGGAGTTCGCCGACAGTGTGGTGACTGCTTCGATCGAGAGCGCCGGCAGGATCATGCGCCGCACCGACGGCGCGGTCGCCAGGTCACCGAGTACCCGGCGCAGCGGATGCCTGGCGGGAATCTCGTCGTCGCGGTAGGTGGCGATGAACAGCGTCCGCAGGTTGCCGATCCGCCGCCCCAGGAAGTACAGCAGGTCCAGCGACGCCTCGTCACTCCAGTGCACATCCTCGCCGACCAGGATCGTGAGCCCGGGCTCCCTGGCAAGTGCTGATTCGACCGCGCGGAAGATTCGGTCCCGCGGAGCCTGGGTATCCAGGAGGTGTTCCACTTCGGCATCGAGCGAATGTGCAATGTCCATGAGTGGGCCAAGCGGGCCGTGCACCCTGAGGCCATCGCAGGAGACAATCATCATCCGGCACATGTCATCCATCCGGCACGTGTCATCGAGCTCGCGCTGGAATTGTTCGACGAGGGTGGTCTTGCCAATCCCCATTTCCCCGCCCACGAACACCAGCAGGCCATGACCTTTCGCCGCCTCGCTCGCGTAGTCATGCAGGCGCTCGATGTAGGGACCCCGTTCCAGGACATTCATCCGATGCTTTCCTCGGTCGCGCACGAGAAACGGGAGATCACACCTTAAGGGACATGGCCGCAGTGCCGCGTCGTGGATGGAGGATAACGGCGCGGTATGGAGGAGGCACCTTCCAAGGCAGCAATCTGGAAGCCGTTGCCTGCGTCGATTCGCTCAAGCTGAATTCCAGGCCCCGTGGAGGGCACGTGCCCTCGAGTTTGCTCATGCAGTGACGAGCCTCGTCACCACTCTATCACGCCCTGCCGGCAGCATTCGCCTTCGCAGAAGTGCGGGGCCATTCCGCTTGCCACTCAGCCATCGCTTCCCACCTCATAATCGAGGCTTGTAAATCCAGAGGCCGACGTGCGACCTCCAGTCCAAGCCGCCGTTCAGACTCGCTGAGCCACTACTTCCAGATACCCTGAGGAAACGATCAGCGTACCGTCGGTCGCGGTGTTCGCTTGGGTCATCCAGTCGAGCAGTTCGGCAGCGAACCGCTGTTGGCTCGTCGGGTCAAGCGCGGCGAACGTTGTCACTGTCGGACCGAAGTTCGTGCGCAGGAACTCCAACCAGTGTTCAGGCGAGCGATACCGGTACACAAACTCGCGCCGAACGGTGCGCACTCTTGCGACGCGAGCGCTGACGAGGTCGTGTATGCCTTCTATCGGTCCCCCATCGTAGCGGCGACCGCGTACCGGGTGGTGGCGGGAGGAACTTCGCACGAAGTCGGGCCAGTTGTTCCGGACCAGCTGTCTGGCGTCCAGTTCGCCATACCGATGGTCCCGCCGGGCCGACAGACTCGCAGCATTTCAGTTGCCGCCTGTTCCTGATCGTGGGCGAACATGACGCCGAAGGTCGAGAGCACGACGTCGAAGGAGGCGTCCGGGTACGGCAGCTGCTCGGCGTCACCGACTTGGAACCGAATCGAGAGGTGCTCGGCGGCGGCGCGCTCCTCGGCGCGTCTTAGGAGTGAGGGACGAAGTCGACCCCAGTTACCTCACAGTTTCGCCGTGCAGCGGCGATGGCAGTGTTCCCTGATCCGCACGCGACATCGAGCACCACCGCGCCAGCGTGCAAGTCAACCGCTTCGCACAGGTTTTCACTCACGATGACCAGCGGAGTGGCGACCGCACTGTAGTCTCCCTGGATCCAAACCGCCTGCTGTTGTTGCTTGACGCCGCTGAGATTGGAGGAAGATGGTGGAGATGACATGCACGCTCCTTATCTGGTATCAGCTACCTAACCTGCGAACTTTCACGGCCCTCCCTCTAGTCTAGAGCCTGTTATGCACTTTGAGGATGGTGTGGCGTACCATCGCAGGAAGTACGTAACTTTTCAGAGGGGGAGGCACAATTAATAAGTGTTTCCTGGGGGGAGATGCCTAGTTTTCGAGCAGGCCAGCCTGGCGGGCCCGGTCTACGGCGCCCAGTCGTGAGGAGACATTCAGTTTGGCCAGGATGGCCGAGACATGGTGGTCGACGGTTCGGGGGGAGAGGTACAGCTGACGGGCGATCTCGCTGTTGGAGTTGCCCGTGGCCAGCAGGGCAAGCACCTCAAGTTCCCGGGCCGTCAGATCGCCGAAGTGGGATCGCGTCGCCAGATGCGGTCCACGGGGAATGCCACGGAATCCAAGCGCCCGGAGTCGCCGCGCTGTTCGCAGGGCATCGGGCCGGGCGCCGAGCATGTCGAAGGTAGAATGGGCCAGGCGCAAGTCGGACTCATTGGTCGCGACAGTGCGCGCCCGGGCGGCCTCCAACGGAAGCCCGCGGGCTTCCCAACCGGCAGCGGCGGCTTGCCAATTCCCGGCTATTTCGAGTGCATACTGATCGGCGATCCCGGGGCGATCGACCTCGGTCAGGCCGGATCGATGCAGCCACAGAGCCACCTCGCCAGCTATCCACGGATTGCGGTTCCGCAAGTTGTCATCGAACGCGGCCGATGCTTCCTCGGCAACCAGTTCGAGATTCCCGGCAAGCCACGCCGCTTCTGCCCGGGCCGATCTCACCAGCGCCAGGTACTGCATCTCATCGATCTTCGTCGCCAGTTCCAGCGCTTCGTCGAGTTCGTTGCCTCTGGTGACCCCTGTCCGGATGTTCACGAGCCCAAGGGCAACAAGCGCGATAATCCGGGCCGCTGCGGGTGTGGACTTCTGTTGCAGCAGGTTGACCACATCGCTGTGGACTGCTGCCCAATCGCATTGCTGCACGCGCAGGGCGGCGCGATCGGCATGGAGCAGGAATTCGCGCGCCGCCAGGTCATGGTCGGAGGCGTATGCCAGCCCTTCCACCAGATACCGCTCTGCCCGCAATGGGTCCCGCTGGATCAGGGCGATCCAGGTGAGATGCTCCAGGGCCCGGCCGATGTCTTCCTCGAGGTTGGCTTCCCGAGCCAGCGCGAGCGCCTGTTCCACGAGCGGGCGCCCGCCCTCGTCGTTCCACTCCAGGCGAATGGTACCGTTCGTCGTCAGCGCATGAACCAGGGTAGGCACATCTCCAAGGTCACTGGCCAGGGCAATTGCCCGGTTGCCGAAAATAACCGCCTCCTCTGCGTCTCCGGCGAGTCCTCGCATCGTCGCCAGATGACTGCATGCCATGGCGAGCTCGCGGGTAGATGGAAATGCCTCCAGGAGGTCGAGCGCGCGCCGGGCATCGCGATTGGCGTCTAACCCCTTGCCGGCAAACCAGGCATAGCGTGAGAGTTTGCGAAGGCTGTCGCCCAACTTGAGAATGTCGCCAACGGATTCCCACAGGACCGTGGCAGCCAATTGGTTCTTGACGGCGGTGTCAACGTCTCCGGTGAGGTGACATTCGTAGGCTCTCGCCTCGAGAATCCCGGCCCGCCGTTCCGCAGGCAACTCATCGGCAAACCGTAGGATGCGGGCATATTGCTCGGCGGCTTCCCGGTGGGACTGGTAGGCGGCGGCTTCCGTGGCCGCCGCCATCGCGTAAGTCAGTACGGCGTCGCGATCCCGCGCAGCCTCAGCGTGGAACGCGACTCGCGCCACATCGCGGCCGTGAGTCGGATGGTCCGCGATGCATGTGAGAATGCGCCGGTGCAGGGCAAGTTCTCTCGCTGCGGAAAGCGCATCCACAATCGCGGACTGCACGGCCACGTGGCGAAAGACGACCATTCGCTCGTCAGGCTGGAAGAGCCCCACCGCGAGGCCTTCATCAATGGCAGCCTCGATCGGCCGTCCCATTACTTCTGCCAGGAGTTCGGGATCGACAATCGGTCCCAGCGCCGCAGCCGCGTCGACGACCTCGCGGCTCTCGGCGGTGAGTCGCGAGGCGCGCCCCAGGATCGCATCCTGCAGCGAAATGGGAACTCTCGTGCGAGCAGCCAGGACCTCGATCACGAAAAACGGATTTCCGCCCGTATAGGCGTGAAGCTCGTCCGCGTCCACACTGCTCTCAATGGCGAGTGTGGATATTGCCTCCACCGACAATGGCGAGAGGACGATCCGTTGCGTGGTCGACACCGTGGCCAGGTCGCCCAGCACGCGCCGCAGCGGATGGTTCGGCGAGAGTTCGTCGTTGCGATAGGTGACGATGAACAGGGAGTGCAGGCTGCCAATCCGTCGCCCCAGGAAGCGCAGGAGTTCCAGCGACGCCTCGTCCGCCCAATGCGCATCCTCCAGCACGACCACGGGAACCCCGGGAAGTGCCTTCACGGCTGATTCGACAGCTCGGAAAATGGTGGCCCGGGGTGCCTGTTCCGCCAGGAGACGCTCAACCTCTGGTCCAAGCTGCTGGGCGACATCGAAGAGCGGCCCCAACGGTGCTGGCATCGCCACCCCGTCGCACGAGATCACGGTGAGCCGAGCCTCAGGCGCGAGCCGGGCCGCGAACGCGTCGATCAGGGCCGATTTGCCGATGCCCATTTCGCCAGCGACAAAGACCAGCCGACCCTGACCTGTTGCGGCCTGCCGGTAGTGGACATCCAGTTGGTCGAGTTCGGTTGTGCGCTCCAGAAGAGTCATCGGCGTTCCAGCCTGTCGCGATTTTCCACAATGCTGACCATGCAGGAACGCACTCAGCGACGCGTTGATCCGAACACCCTGCACGTGCCAAAGCGTGAAAGTCCCGGAAACGATCAAGCACGGCAATACGCGTAACATGGACGAACAGAAACGGACTCGTAACGCACAATCTATTGCTTGCCCGTATCAGTCGGTCGCAATAGTCGAAGCCACGACATTAACAATAGGGGTCCCGGGTTGGAGATTTCGCCAGCCCCATCCTAACATCATCGACGTCGAATGTGATCGTCCCAAGCAGCGACGTTGAGATTGAGGCGGAATGCAGCCGAGGCACCATTACGCCCTGCGTGTGTCACTGCCCACCCGCCGATTCCGTTATCGCTTCCCGCGTCGGAACCACCCCAGCAGCGGCGATCCGGTTCCCAGCAGGAACCCAAAGTCGTACCAGTTCCCGTTGGCGCTGCGAATCGAGTCAAAGATGTTCATGTCTTCCCAACCGCCGAAGACATGGACGACCAGTACGATCCAGGCCGTCAGCCCGTTCCAGAATCCCCACAACAAATCCTCCCACCACATGGTGTCTCCTTGCCGCTGAACCGCCTCACCGCTTCCTATGGTTACTCTTGCTCGATTGTACGGGAGTTGATGATGGTGCGTTTTCTCAATCACTGAACCGTAAAAGAGTCCGAATGAGGACACGAACTGTCCAAATTCGTGACTATGCTGGGTCCTGAACCAATTCCGGGGTCGTTCCCGGTCCACGTACAGGAGATTCAGCGATGGTCAGCACCAGCACAAATGCGATTGCCGTAGCCGATTTTCGGGCCGCCCTGCTTACCACGCTCGAGGAAGCCTTCGATACCGTGCACGGCTATTTTCTCGACAAGGGAGACTCACTGTTCGAAACGCTCGCCGGTATTTCGGCCGCGGAGGCGTCGCAGTCACTCGGCCCTCGCAGCGGGAACATCGCGGCCAAGGTGAACCACATCCGGTTCTACCTCGATGCGATCGCCGCCAACGCTGCCGCTGGCGACTACATTCCGGTCGACTGGGAGTCCTCCTGGGCAATCGGCGAGGTAGACGCGGTGGAATGGGAGGACTTGATCGAGCGCCTGCGCACGACCTATGACGGGTTGAAGGAATTCATCGATACCAACGAGAACTGGAATGAAATGATGGTTGGCGGCGCCTTCGGCATCGTCGCCCATACCGCCTACCACATCGGTGAAATCCGCCAGGCCCTCGCCGTCATCAAACCCGAGGGGTAGAAGCCCTGCCATCTTGCGAATTGGCAGGATGACCAATTTGCAACACCTCCTCGCCATCCACTCCATATAGACTGATTGCTGTCCCAGCAATCGCGCGTATGGAGGGTTTCGATGCTCATGTCCTGGTTTCATCCACATATTCGGGCTGGTGTCACGCTGGCAGTGTTGTTCGCGTTGATTCCAGCGCTCCTCACCCCCTCAGGCAGTTTCGCCCAAACGCCAGAGGCGTTTCCCTTCCTGCCCCAGGGACCGCTTGGCGAGCAGGTGACCTGGCTTCTGGATATCCTCAACGGTGATCCTGCAGCGATCACCGTTGAGGAAATGGACGTCCACTTTGCGCCTGAGTTCCTGCGCCAGGTTCCTTCCACTCAGTTGGCATCGAGCTTGACGGAGCTTCGATCCAGCATGGGGCCGTTCACGATTGAGGAAGACGCGATTGCTACCACCATGGATCTCCCGCCAACCAATGCCCGATTCGTGCTGGTCGGCACGGATGGGATTCGGCTGGAAACAGCCATCGCAATCGATCGTGAAACCGGACTCATTACCGGTTTGGTCTTCCAGCCAGCGCCGGAGGCTCCAGCCGACGCCTCTCCGGAAGCGTCACCCGCGCTCCCGACCGGTATTGCGGACGTCGAGGTCACCTTCGAGAGTGGTGGAGACACCATCGTTGGCTCGCTGATGACGAATGCCTCCATCACGGCCCCGGGTACGTCGGCGCTGATCATTTCCGGCAGTGGGCCTACCGATCGCAACGGCAACAGCGGGCAACTGACCGCGATGAATACCAATCTCAATCTTGCGAACCTCCTTGCCGGGCAGGGCATCACCTCCCTTCGTTACGACAAGCTTGGCTCCGGGGAAACCGGCCCAGGTGCGCGGACTAGTGGCGACGGTGTCGACTACATCCTGTTCCTCCAGGAAGCGAGAGATGCCGCGGCGTTTCTCCGCGACCAGCCGATGGTCGACCCGAACCGGCTCATCCTTGTTGGCCATAGTGAGGGCGCGATCTTTGCGCTCGCGCTCGCCCAGGAACTGTCGGATGCCGGAACGCCGCCTGCCGCGGTCATCCTTGTTTCCCCAATCAGCATTCGCTATCTCGACCTGCTCGTCGAGCAGCTCAATGCGCAACTCGACAACGCCGTCGTCGCTGGCCAGATCTCGCAGGATGAGGCTGATGCGGGCAAGCAGGAGATTGACGAAATCGTGGAGAGCCTGAGAACGTCGGGCGAGGTGCCGGAGACGATCGTCACACCTGGTCTCGACACACTCTTCAACACGGCCAATGCGGCCTTCCTGGCGCAGATCGATGCGGTCGATCCCGCAGCGATCGCGGCCGGGTTGCCGCCTGCGCTGCCGGTGCTGGTGCTGCTTGGCGAGAAGGATGAGCAGGTGACGGCAGGGCAGGTCGATCACCTGATGACCGGGTTTGGGGACGCGGGTAACGACGTGGCGCAGTTGGTGGTGCTTCCAAACGTCAATCACCTGATGAAGGTGGTCGAGGGAGATCCGAATGCGGCGCTCGATTACGCCAATCCGGAACTCCCGTTTTCACCGGAGGCAGTCGCCGCCATCGAAGGGTTCCTTGGGGAGCACGATCTTGCCAATCCAGGCGGTCGCTAGCGCCTGTCGGATAGCCGCTATCACAGGTTTCGTGCGGCCTGGCCTTGTCCGCGTCCCCACCTGCCCTTCGCCCGTTTCGTCTCGCAGGGAAACCCCATGTAGGATCCCGCGTTTCCGCCCCACCTCGCTCGGGAGGGTCCGCCGGCCCCGGCGGATTCGTTGCACGTACGCGCCCGAATCGCCACGCCGCAATCCGGGCCAGAATGCCGACAACTGGCCCGACCGAAACACCTTCGTCACACATGTCGTACATATTCAGGATCGCTGCTGCGTTAGGTGTTTCGTACGAAGGGACCCTTAATGAAGTCATTTGTGACAAGCATTCGGCCGTCCAATCCGATCGCGTTGGTTGCTGCGCTGTTCTCCGCATTGGTCGGTTCACAGGCGCTCTCGGCGCAGACACCGGCCGCCTCCCCGGAAGCCTCACCTGTCGCCATGCTCCTGCCGGATGGCCCGATTGGCGAGCAGATCCAGTGGCTGCTCGATGTCGCGAACGGCGAGGCCGACCAAATCGAGATTCCGCTGATCAAGGCGCAATTCAGCCCGGAGTTCTTCGCCGGGGCAACCATGGAAGAGACCATCGCGGCATTGACAGCCCTTCAGTCTGCTGGCATTGACTATGAGATCGATCCCAACGCAATTACTACCACGATGGATCTGCCAGCCACCAACGGTCGCTTCGTGCTGATCGGCAGCGACGGCTCACGGACCGAAGTCAGCGTCCAGATCGACCGCGACAGCGGCCTGATCACGGGGCTGCTCATTCAGCCCGCGACCGATGCGACACCATCCGCCTCCCCGGCAGCCTGACCACCGACGACATACTCGTAGGGCTGCCGACCTGCCCCGCTGGATGTGTCGGCCCGTTATTGTCATGTCGACCGTAGCGCAGCGGGGCAGGTCGGTAATCCCACATGAAGCTCATCTGGTAGTGGCCGTCCCTTGTGGCGGCCATTGGTCTCGCTAACTCGCATGGTCACACCGAGGCGGCCCAAACACGGGATCGCTTCGCCTCGTTCCATCGCGGCTCACTCTTCCACCGCCCACTGCACCTCCGGCGGGCGAATCGATCCGCTCGCCGGGTTCCCCCTGCGGTCCGTGAGGGCAACGTGGCCGTCAACTTGCGGTCGCTGGACGATGCCGCATCGATCAGTGACGCGTCGATGTCGTTTAGCAGCAGCTTGGCCCGAGCGAACATTTCGTGGTGGTTCGGTTCGGATCGCTCCACCCAGCACAGGTACAGAAATCGGTCGCCACGCTTGCCATGCACGCACGGACCCTTGAAATCAGTGCCGGACTCTCTGGAAACCCGCACAACCCGGACGGAGAACGTCGCGGACGCCGAATCTCCCGGGACGAGGTCGACGATACCCGCGTTGCACTGCACGCCGAGTTGGACACCCTGGCGACCAAGGCACGTTGTTCCGGGCAGGGAATGGCCGACAATCCGAAGGTCAATGGCTGTTTCTGGCACTGGTCCTTTCCTCAAGACTGGATGCGTTCGTTGAACTGGACCGGCAAGCCATCCGGATCCCTTACCCGGAAGAATCGCCCGAAACCCACATCGGCAATCCCGGAGTCGATCTCGATTCCGGCCGCCTGGCACCCGGCGACGAGCCGTTCGAGCGTTCCGTCGGCGGGGAGATCGACGTTGAGATGCATGCGGTCGGATACAGGCGGCAACGGCTCGCCTCCATTGTGATGAAGCGCGATCTTTGCGTCACCGATCGCAAAAGCGGTCCACCATCCGTCGATTTCCGCCGGGTTCTCACATTGCAAACCGATCGCCTCGTAGAACCCAACCGACCGTGCCATATCTTCGACGTACACAATCATCAGCAATTGAATGGAGACCTCCAGTATCACGCAATCAAAGATGAACGTACACACCATATCATTGCACCTCTGATCACACTTTGTAGTGGCCGGTCTGTACCGGCCAAGGAGCGCAGCGACTCATTTGTCATACCGCTTCGCTGCCTCCACTCGCCTGCGGCTCGTTGTGGCATAACAATCAAGCGCTTCGCGCCGGATTGCAGCAATGTCCGCCGTACACCGGCGAAGCCGCGCTGCCTGGCAATAGGTGTCGCCAGTTTGGGATCGGGCAGCCTTCCGGGGTACAGTGCCAGGCATGGAATGTTTGGAGTCAGAGGAGCGAAGGCATGCCAATACCCCTGCTGGTGATCATCGACATCTCTCCGGAAGCCCGGCACACACTCGAATCGCTCGGATTCGATCCTCACCTCGCGGGCGAGCTTGGCGGCCGACAGGCGGCCATTCCGCGCATGGCGCACGTCCGGGCCGTGCTCACCAATGGCTCGCTGGGTCTCAGCGGCGAGGAGATCCGCCAGCTTCCCAACGTGGAGATCATCTGCGCCATCGGCGCCGGTTACGAACAGATCGATCTCGATCTCGCCACCGAGCGTGGAATCGTCGTCACCAATGGCGCGGGAACAAATGCGAATGCTGTCGCCGATCACGCCATGACCCTGCTGCTCGCGATTGCCGGGACGATCGTACCATCCAACGCCGCCGTGCTCCGTGGCGAATGGTCCAACTTCTCGTCGCCCCAGCGCGATGTCGCCAACAGCAGCGAGCGCACCGACTTTCCGTTCAAGCGTGTGGGCATATCGAGCAAGAAGCTCGGCATCCTGGGACTCGGCACGATAGGACGCCTGATCGCCCACCGCGCCGCCGATGGCTTCGACATGGAGGTTGCCTATCACAATCGGCAGGCGGTCGAGAACGCGCCGTACTTCTATATCGATTCGCTGAACGAACTGGCACGCTGGTCGGATTTCCTGATCCTTGCCGCCCCGGGTGGCAAGGAGACCAAACACATCGTCAATGCCGATGTGCTCGATCATCTCGGACCGGACGGCTACCTCGTCAATATCGGCCGGGGTACCGTCGTCGATACCGATGCCCTGATCGCGGCGCTGACGACCCGCCGGATCGCCGGCGCTGCGCTCGATGTCGTGGAAGGCGAGCCGGATATCCCGCCACAGCTCCTGACGATCGACAACCTGTTGCTCACCCCGCATATGGCGGGTCGCACGCCCGAGGCAATCGCGGCGATGGTCGACCTCGCTGCCAAAAACCTCGCCGCCCACTTTGCGGGAGAGCCTGTCCGCAACCGCGTCAACTAGCGCAGTTGCGCACGACTGTCCTCGTAGGGTTGCCGATCGCGTGTCTCGGTCCTGCAGGGTGTCGTCTACCCTGTCGCTTCCCGCCATTAGTGCTCCCTGACGATGTATTCGCTAGATCTGCGGTCGGCGGTCGAGCACCGCGAGCGCAACCAACCCGAGTACCGTGGCCGAGGTGAACGCCAGCACCAGCCATACGTCTGCCGTGGACGTGCCGCCGGCACCTGTCGTCGGCAATGATGTCACAGACGACGAATGGGTGGGTTCGGTCGATTCCGGTGTTGCCGATATGACCGTAACTGGCAGCTCAGTCGGGGGAACCTCTGTCGGTGTCGGTCCACAATCCGGCGAGAGCAACACCGTTTCATCCCGGATCAGGTCGAGTTCACCGTCGTAGATCGCGAAGTGAAGATCGAGCACCTCGTACGCCCCGGTAAGGTCACCCGTCACCGACCAGTCGTAGTCGCCATCGGAGTAGCCGTCGTGACCTTCGAAGGCCTGACCGTCGAGAACGACGCCATCACCTCGTAGCTGTACATAAAAACCATATCCCGTCGTCAGGCCGGTCAACGTGACCGTGCCCGAGATGGTCGCATTCGCCGTGCAGGCAGGGAGAGGATCGATCGTGAATGAAAAGTCGTGAATATCCTGCGCCGCGCCGGAAAGCGGTGTTGAAATCATGGTGCAGATTGCAAGGAGGATGGCCGCCAGCGCGACATGTGAGCGCAAGCGTTCGGTGAGCCAGGTTGTCATCGCGCCAGAACGCCTTTCAGGAGGTGAAAACCGGTGGCGGGATTCCCGCCGCACCCCTATCAGACGTTGCGATCGCCGAAACGGTTTCATCAGGGCATCGTGACGTCATGCCTGATCGTTCATTCCTGGTATCTTGCCGTGCGGCACAGGGTGTATCGGCTCGGCACCGTTCCCGATTGGCGTAGGGTTGCGGCAGCGCAGCGATGCTTGCTCCGCCCGCCGCGCAGCGATAACTCCTGGACCGCAGTCCAATCTGATTTCCCAATTGAAGCGTGTCCCGTCCAGGACAGCCGACTTTGCCTCGGTGGACTGCACTTGCGAAGCACTCGACGGCGCAGCGAAGCGATAGCCGGCGCTTGGTGACGGTTTCACCCACGTCCGCTGACGCGGACCAGCTATCGCTTCGCTGCGCCGGGGGATTCTATCGCTCCGCTGCACAAGTTCAGAATGACGGCTTGGGGAGGGTAAGGCTGTCGCGGCCTGTAGACCGCCCCGAATCGGCTCAAGCGCCGTAGAAGACGTCTCGCACCTTTTGCCAGGTGCCTTCGCCAGCGGCCACGATCAGGCCGCGCGCAATCCGGTCGGGACGGAAATCAATTCCGTCCGGTCGTCGCGCCACACCGCCAGCCTCAGTCAGCAAGAGCGCGCCAGGCGCATGGTCCCAGGGGAGTTGCCGCTGGAATACCGCGAAGTCTTCGACTCCAGCAATGATCGCTGGGTACTCGTAGCCTGCGCAGGTGAACCCGCCGTTGATCTCCGCGAAATCGTGGAATCGCGGAATCATCCGCGCCCGCTCGTCACCGGTCAGGAATTTCTCGAGCACGGCTCCACGAAGGGAGTCGACCCCAGACGTGGGTTCCGTGCAGGCAATTCTCACCCCGTCACAGCACGAGCCACTGCCTCGCTCCGCTTGGTAGAGGCGATCGTCGGCATGGCGGTAGATCCACGAAGCTACGGTCTCGCTGTCACGCACAAAAGCCACCATTACCGCCCAATGCGGATCGCCTAGCCGCGAAATTGGCAGTGCCGTCGAGCGGATCGACGAGCCACACGCATGGCCCCGTGGTGATTGCCTCGATCAATGACGGATCGGCCGCGACCGCTTCTTCGCCGACCACCGGCACACCCGGCAGCATTGCCTGCAACCGGGTCGTGATCATCGCCTCGGCCTCACGGTCGGCAATCGTGACGACTTCGCCCGGCGATTTCTCCTCGATCTCGTGATCGGCCAGCATCCGGAACCGGGGAACGACTGTGGTTGCCGCCGCTTCTCGCAGAATCTGCCCGACAGCATCCATATCGGGAGTAAATGTCATCAGCCTGATTTCCGAGCGACGACGGTCACTTCGTTGCGGTTGTGGTGAAGCTGCCCTGCCCAAACGATTTCGTACGCCTCCTGTAATGTGCCAAGTACCCGGCGCACATTGCGAAGCGTGTTGTGGGGAGTCACCTTCAGGGTCTGGATCATCATCCCTGCCGGTTTGAGGCAGCGTGCGGCATCGAGCATTACCGATGTTGAGAGGTCAGGATCCATCCGCATGTCGTTCACGATCAGGTCCGCAATAACCTGGGTCGTGGCGAGGAACGGCCCTGCTGTGGTTCGCACATGCAACACCCCGGTATCGGCCGCGATGCGCGGATCGAGCCGGCCTGGATCGATCGCCCACACCGTGAATCCTCGTTGTCGCAAGATCCTCGCCCAGCCACCCGGGCTGGCGCCGAGATCAATCGCCACCCCACCATCGGGAAGGTCGAGATCGGTATGAACGCGGAAGAGTTCTTCCAGCTTGAATTCGGAGCGTGAAACCTGCCCCTTCGGTTTGGCCAGCCGAACCCGGCCCCCCGGCCAATCGCTGAGCGCGCTGTCGAGACCGTTCAGGCCAAGGATGATTCCTTCCGGAGTCACGATTGCCCCGAGAATCTGGTCCCGCCCAGACCGGGCGACCGTGATGTTGCGCTCAGCCAGGGCATCGGCCAGGGCGTGGCGTAATTCGTCGGTTCGATAGTCGACCGGGATCTCACCGGAGGACCAAACCTGGAGCGAAACGTCGGGTTTGACCGGCAATTGGGTCCAGGCGCCGATCGCGATCGCGACCACCTCGTCGATCTGGTTGGCGAGATTCGCCGGAATCGTGCCGACTTCGCGCATCAGGTGCCGCACGAAAATCGTCGGCGTTTCCCGGCATGTCTGGGCGAGCAGGCTGATCGACAGCCCATCGGCGGCAATCCAGCCAAGATCGGGCCCGATCTCCCCGAACGTTGCATCCGGAAATCGTTCCCGCAGCTCCTCGCTCGCCGGTTCCAGATAATCTTCGGCAGCAGAAAAGATCAGTCGCGATCCGCTCATACCCACCTGCCGTTCGTGCCTGGGGTTCGCTGCGTTTGCCTGATCACGTTAAGTACTGCTTTCCATTGATAGGAGGTGAGACGTTGTTGAGGTCAGGATTCAACCTTGCGCAGCCCTAAACCCTGGGAACCAAACACGGTATACACGAAATCGGCGACATCCTGCCGTTCCTCGGTGCCATCGAGCACCATGCATTCGAGGACATCGACCAGATCGTGATTGAGATCATTCAGTTCCTGCACGACTGGACGATCGTTGCGGCTGGGTTGGGGATCGGTCACGAAATCGTACATCGCATCAGTGAGTTCATCGAGATCGACCTGGAGGCGAAAGAAGCTGGTCATGGACACATCTCCTGGAGACGAATGCCGGAGCGAACGCTGCCCCCAAGTGTACGGGGATCGTCCACCCGGGCGCACTCGCATGCATCACGCGGGTTTCGTAGGGGCGGCAGCGTAGCGAGTTAGCGGGCCAAAAAGTGGATTTCCGTGTGGGACACCCGCCCCGCGTATATCCGCCCGTGGCTGAATGGGCATTGAAGAGGCATGTGCACCGGATTTCGTAGGGTCCGACTCCGGTCGCAATGTGCGTGTTGCGCGACAGGGCGTAGGGTGTCGACCTGAAAATTTCACCGGGAACGGACGGACACCTCTGCAATGTGGTTGGCCAGGTGACTCTAGCGACCGGGGGTACCGCCCTACGCAAACATGCCGCGAATAGTGATGAGCCCAATGTTGGAGCCAAATGGCGTGGACTCGTTACATTGCGTCATCTGGTCATCACGTGTAACGAGCAAAACGGGAGATTGGCTCGTTTGCCGCCAGTGTCACCCACAAACAAACGGGGATGGCGATCAGTCGCCATCCCCGTTTGTTGTTGTATGCAGGTTTAAGCGCGGTCGAGGAGCGCCAGCCTAGTTGGTCATTGGCTGGGTTTCGTCGGCGCTCTGGTTCGTGCCGCCGCCGGTCACCGTCTTGACAGTTTCCTGGACGGTTTCCGAAACCCAGCTCATCAATTCCTTGCGGGTTTCCTTGCCACTGCGAGGGGCAAACAGAAGACCGAGCACGAGTCCATAAACAAGGAACTTCATTGCGGTGCGTGCGTTGCCGAGCATCTTCAGTCCTTTCCTGATTCTGGTGCAGATGAAGCACGGAATCCCCGGAGACCCCGTGGTATCAGGTCATTTTGCCCACGGAGGCGTAATGGGTGCGACTTCGGGCTGTGTCCCGGTCTCCGGTGAACCATCGTTGATCGATCCCGCCGCTATGTCCGGAGGTGCTGGTTGGCTGTTGTTCGCGGTCTGCCCCAGTTTCACCCCAACCAACGGAGCCGATGCGGTCTCGACCAACCGGAGCGCCTTGCTGGAAAGCGGTTTGCTGGCGGCGACTGCGCCGGAGACCAGCTCGCTCGCGGTGTTTGCCGCATGTTTCGCGGTTGAGGCTGCATGGCTCACCTCCCGCTCGATGCCGAGCCGGGCCCGCAACTCGGCTCCCGATTGCGGGGTTTTCCAGAGTGCGGTGACTGCGCCAACTGCTCCCCCCAGAATCGATCCAACGATGAATGCGCCGTTGTGGCCGCTTTTCGCCATGGAAGTGCTCCTTCTTGCCTGCCGGGCTATCGCTCATGTACGCATCGCTGCCCAGGCAGCCTGGCTCACACCGTGCGTTTCACCATAGCTTAACTATACTCCGACGATCGCCTGGATCAGGAGGATCGCCGCCGTTCTGAGGGTTCTTGTCGGGGAAATACCTGGCAGAGCCAGTTAATTGTCATTCTGCAAAGAGCCGCAGGCGATGGGCGCATGGGATTCGGCGCCAGGACGTCCCGCCGACCCCCCGGGAACCGCGCCAACCGATACAATACCTCTCGGAAGGGATGAGCGACGCGCGGTGGCACCAGAAACAGACAACGCATCCGGTACAGGAGGCAACCCGGCGCTGATCGCGCTCATCCGGGAGGAGATCGACGCCACAGGCAGGATCACCTTCGCCCGCTTTATGGACCTCTCACTCTACCACCCGGCTTTTGGGTACTATATGTCGCCGATCCGGCGCCCCGGTCGCAGCGGCGATTTCCTCACCGCCCCCGAGATGCACCCGTTCTTCGGGCTCACGATTGCCCGCCAGATCGTCGAGTGCTGGGATCGCCTCGGCAATCCGAATCCGTTCACCGTGCTCGAATACGGTTCCGGAATCGGCGGTCTCGCCTACGACGTGATCGTCGGCATGCTCGACGCGCGACCCGAAATGCGATCCGCCCTGCATTACCGGTTGAACGACATCAACCCACATCGCACCGACCAGGCGTACGCGGCAATGGCCGAGATCGGCCTCGCGGACGTGGTCGAGATCGATTCGCCGGACAACGCCGACTCCTTCACCGGCATCATCCTCGCCAATGAGGTCGCCGATGCAATGCCCGTGCATCGGCTGCGTTGGACCGGAACCGGATTCGAGGAACTGTGGGTGACCTGGGACGACCTCACCGGGTTCGTCGAGCGGGCCGGAACCCTCTCGCCTGAGGTCGTCGCCTTCGATCCCGTCGCGTACCTCACTCGTGCTGACCTCGACACCGGTGCGCTACCCATCGACGCTCGTTTGGAAATCTCACCGGCCACGGCGGAGTGGACCCGCGACATTGCCCGGCGGCTGGCACGCGGCTATGCGCTGATCGTCGATTACGGATATCCCGCTGCCGAACTCTATGCCGATCATCGCCTGGAAAGCACCCTCCGTATCTACGGCAATCACCAGGTTACGGACAGACCGTATGAAGCCGTTGGCGAGCGTGACATGACTGCCCACGTCGACTTCTCGCTGATCATCGATGTCGCGCAACAGAATGGAATGATCAGTGCCGGATTGACGACCCAGGCCGATTTTCTGGCCAACACTGGTCTTGGCGAACTCCTCGTAAACCTCCAGCAGGAACCGGGAATCGTCATTGAGGATTACTATCGGGCCCAGGCGGCGGTTTTTCGCTTGATCGATCCGGCAGGTATGGGACGATTCCGGGTGCTGGGCCTCGCCCGGAGCGCGCCGGTCAACCCACCCTTGCATGGATTTGCCGGCCCCGACCTGCCGGAGACCCTTTTGCTCTCGTAGTGGCCGGTCTTGTGCCGGCCAACGGTTTTGATGGTCTTCACGATCGCCAGGAGAAAACACACCCGTGACAAGCCAGGATCCAGCCAACCCCGCCTTCAAGAGCCGCGCCTTTCTTTGCGGCGCCGACATGAATCCCTCCTTGATTCGCGACCGCTGGCCGGCATCGCGGTTCGTTGGCATCGCCCGTGCCGACGGGGTGCTCACCCAGGGCGCCGGTCTGGGTGCGAACGCGTTCGGACCCGAGGTGTGGGGCATCATCGTCGAGGTTGGTGAGCCGCTCCGGGGCATGCCGGTGCCGCTGACGCTCCCCGATGGTTCGTCGGCGACCGCGATGCTCGCCAGCGAACCATCGGCAATCGGAGCGCCTGCAGAAATCATCGCCGAAGCCAATTACTGGGAGCTTCCCCAGGCCTATCGCGACCGGATCAAGGCGTTCATCGATCAGGCCGCTGGCGACTGACGTTACACGTCACGCAGCGTTGATAACAGAGTCGCCGTCATCCGTCCCCGCATTGGTGAGAAATGACAGGATTTCCTGCTCGAACAGCTCCGGGTTGGTGTTCATTGCCATGTGCTGTTGACCCGGGAGGGCCACGACCTGGCTGGTGGACAGCAAGGTGTGGAGCAAGCCGACATTGTCGGCATACATCGGATCGCTTACACCACCCACCAGCAGCAATACCGGAAGCGCCAGCGAGCCCAGGTGCGCCGCATCGTACGGGGCGAGCGTCTTGAGTGCGTGCAGCTCGCGGAGGATCGTGTGGGCGGCGGCAACCCGGCCTTTCCAGGCCGGCTGCGCTCTCAGCATCGCCAGTTCCTGCGGAGGAACTGCCGCCACCTCGCTCATGAACAGGGTGACAACGCTTTCTCGATCGCCGTGATCCAGCAGCGTTTGCAGCCTGGTAACCATCTTCGGCGACAGCAATCCCTCGCCTCCTACAGGGGGAGGCTCGTACAGCACGAGTGCGCGAATGTTCGGGGTCAGGTGCGCGGCCCCCAGCGCGCAAACCGCGCCGAACGAGTGGCCAAGCAGGTTGACCGGTTCGCCGATGCCATCGACAACTGCCGCAACGTCCTCGAACTCGCGTTCGATCGCGTACGACCAGGCGTCGCCACTCCCGCCTCGACCCCGGCGGTCCATCGCATACACCGTGAACTTACGCTCGAATCCATGCAGCACGGGTTTCCATCGGGTGTGGTCCGACACGCCGCCATGAACCAGTAGGAGGGGCGGCCCCTCGCCGGAACGCCAGCATGCAATCGCGATTCCATCGGGTGAAGTGGTGCGTTCCATCGCAGATCCTTTCGTCCTGACGAACGTCTGATGAGCGATTCGGGATCCTGCGGACAGGCCCGGAGCGGATGCCGGCGCGGGGAGAAGTGCTGCCAGCAGGATGGGAACGAACGGGAAGGTGTCTGCCAGAATACACCTGCGCCTGACTCACGGCAATCCGCAGGACGCATGCGGAATGAACCATTTCCGGAAAACCGGCAGCAGGTTGGCAAGGCGGTGTCGGTTCGAACCTTTCCAGGGCCGGCGACGTACTGGGCATACGACTTGGGAACCTTCCTGTCGATGTGGGACGTGATGGATGGGATGGCCCTGAGTGTCTATCCGTGAATTCTCGAATCGGTTGCATGGGCCTTTCGGGTTATTGACTTTTGCGGATGGAATCCTTAGCATTTACTCACTGTTCAACCATCAACCGACCGAGCTACAGGCGGAGCTATCCCGCCATAATCCTTGGCACCCGGGCCAGGTGTGGTTGAAGAGAATAACCATCGGTTTCCTGTATCTGCGGGAAACACCCAGAATCGCAACCGGCTGCGCAGTGCCGCTATATCGAGCGGAACCGCTCACGAAACGGTTTCCAGCTCTGCCTCCGCGTATACGGTGATTCTGACGAACGGTCTGCCGTGCCATCTGCCCGGCTTGCGACAGGAGATTGGACATCGCCTCGATTTCGTTTCCGTACCATGACTCCCTAACAGGAGCACGGGTCCACCGAGTTTGCGCATACCGTCATTCGGTGGCACACCATGCATCCAGAAGATCCCGTGATCTTGTATGAACGCGGGAGCCGGAGATAAGGCTCAAAACTTTTGGACGACGACAAGGTCGGAATGTGCGAACGAGTCTGGAAACGCTCCACGGTTGTCCTCGATCACATCGCAAACCTACAGTGACGCACAGACCCTGGAAGGCTCTTCGAGCCTGAGTGCGCACCATCTGATGTCGCGCAATGCCACCGTCGCAAGCCGCTACGGCTGGAATACCGGTTGATTTCCGGGGCCAACGATTGCGGTGATTCGGTCTATGCACGGCTCGTCGATGAGGAAGCAGATCAACGAACTGCCATGATCTCATCAGTGAAAACCGGAGCGATCGAGGGGACGGATACACAATCGATCGTATTGTGCAGGCAAGATGGATGATGCCAGGAGGCAACTGATATCGACTCAAACGAATGGCAGGTGAGCTTCGGACGAGCCGATCAGGGGTATCGAGGCACATCAGGATTCTGTGGAGACACGCGGAATCTGCCAGGAGCAAAATGAATACGGAATGCGCAAGGGCCGGATAGATAACACATCTCCAGCCCTTGCGACGTTAAGTGCATTACGGGAATTTGTAGGGGCGAATTGGCAGGCCATGAACGACACCTTGCCCAATCGAATCCGACCTGCGTATATCCGCCCGTTCATGTTAGTCCGCACAATCCCGGCCAATGCCAGAAAAGTCTCTGTACGGTTGCGGAGCTTGCTCCGCCCGTATCGATTGGCCGGCACAAGACCAGCCACTACCAGAACCGGTCCGTGAAGGGTAGGTCGGCAACCCTACGAGATTACGTAGAAAACGTCTTACCCCACCGTCTTCAGCATGATCGTCGGCTTCCGCGGCTTGGCCACGGCCTGCACAGCAAGCTGGGTCGCCACCCGCTCGGCAAGATGGGCGAACGCCTTCGACGATTCCGACTCCGGGGCAGCCACCACAATCGGGATCCCCTCGTCGCCGCCGGTGCCGATCGCAGGCTCGATCGGGATTTGTCCGAGCAGCTCGACACCGTTCTCGTCGGCCGTGCGCTGACCGCCGCCTTCACCGAAGATGTTGTACCGCACGCCATCGCTTGGCGAAATGAAGCCGCTCATGTTCTCGACGATACCCAGGATCGGTGTCTTCACTTCCTGGAACATCTTCAGTCCCTTGACAGCGTCGGCCAGCGCCACCTTCTGCGGCGTCGTCACGATCACGGCCCCGGCAATCGGAATCTTCTGGACCAGCGTGAGTTGCACATCGCCGGTGCCCGGCGGCAAGTCGAGCACCAGGTAATCCAGGTCGCCCCAGTTCACATCGTTCAGGAACTGGTTGATCAGTTGCGCCACCAGGGGGCCGCGCCAGATCAGCGCCTTGGTTGGATCGAGGATGAAGCCGATGCTCATCAGCTTCACCCCGTACGCCTCGAGCGGGACGATCTTGTTATTCGCCATCAGGGGCTTTTCGTTGGCGCCCATCATCAGCGGCACACTCGGACCGTAGACATCGGCATCGAGCAAGCCAACCTTGGCCCCGGCCAGGGCCAGGGATACGGCCAGGTTGGCGGCCACGGTCGACTTGCCAACCCCACCCTTGCCGGATGCCACGGCGATCGTGTTCTTCACCCCCGGAATTGGCTGGGCGTCCGATCGGCCGCCACCGCTGGCGCGGACCTTCGTTCGCCAATCGATCGCGATCTGCCCGACCCCGCCGATCGTGTCCAGCGCGGCGCGTACGTCACGCTCGATTTTCTCGCGGGTCGAGGTGATCGGGCTCAGCAGCTCGATCGTGAGTTGCACGTCACGGCCGTGGATCTGCACATTGGGCACCAGCTTGAGATCGACCAGTCCCCGGCCGGTCGCCGGTTCCGAGACGGCCCGGAGCGCGTTTAATACCTGTTCTTCGGTGATGGCAATGAGACCGTGATCCGTCATTCGAAACCGCCTGGACCTTTCCTGTGGGGAGCAAGGAGATGCTGTCCATCCCGAACGGCGCGGAACTCGGCCACCCGGTTGCGCAATGCTCGCTATCGCAGGATTCCTGATCCCACGACGCGACATGCACGGACTTCACGGCAATTGTAGCCGCCACGGCAAACGCGACTCCCGGCTACATGGGCGGGTGGTCGTGGCAGGCCCGGTCAACCCGGCACCGGGCTTGTTCTGATCGGGGTCGAATGGACCCGACCCACAGGGCTGGCGATCGTGTTTCGCCAGGATCGAGTACCGGTCACAGCGACGCATTGATGCCTCGATTGAGTCATTGACGGGCCCCCCTGCCCAACATAAAATGCACACAATTGACACCCTCAAGCAGAATCGGTTCCGCAGGGCACGGGCCCCACGCAACCAGATCCGATCCCCACCGGGGTATCGGGGGATCCGGCGTATCCACCCATGGTGGGACCAACGTCCGGGCGTTCGATACAACCATTGAGCACGACATCGTCGGCGCTGCGGATTCGTGCGCTGGCGTGTGCTCCGCCTTCCGGGACCCATCTATTATTCGTCTTTGAGCAGGGTGGATATCGACATGGGCGTTACCGCAATCAAGCGGATCGAGAACCGCAGCAGCGCGACCCTGAAGCTGATCAACAAGGAGAATCCGAACGCAAGTGTCGAACACGCTCCAATGGGGCCGGGGAGCGTGAGGGATGTCGATATCTGGATTCCCTGGGCTGGCAACTCGTGGGATTTCCCCGGCAAGCATCTCGAGATCCGGCTGAACGATCAACCCCGGCATTGGATCTGGCAGGCGTGGAAGGGTGACGGCGATTTTGTCCGGTACTCAGTCGATGGCGCCTGGCACGATCCGGGCACCCGGGTCAATGGTGTTTCCGATGTCAATGGAGATCGCACGCTCCTGGTTCATGATGACTCGTTCTCGCTCGCCCATCACAGTGGCGCCCCGTTGCTCCCGCACATCACCGCGATTACCCGGGTCGAGAACCAGACTGGTTTCACCGTTTCGCTCCATGATATCGAGGATGGAAACGCCCCTGGGCATGGCCAGTCGATACCCGCCCGTGGCAGCCTCCCTGTCAACATGTGGATTCCCTGGGCTGGCCGATCCACGGACTTTGCAGGGCACCATCTCCAGCTTCGCCTGAATGGTCAAACCCGCTTCTGGATCTGGCAGGCTGCCCATGCGGACGGCGACTTCGTTCGCTATTCCACCACCGGCGCCTGGCGTGACCAGGGTGACAAAGTGGAAGGCTTTGCCGGAACCGACGGGGACAGGACACTTGTGGTGCTGGAGGATCACCGGGGACCGGGTTTTGCACTGATGCCATCGTCGCTCGGGTTCTGGACAGAGGCGGCCCTGGGCCTGGCGACCGCGCTTCCGCGGTTGTTCGCTCTGGGCTATCAGCATTGCGGTACACCGGTCATCCGCTCAATACCGTCGGTCCCCAAATCGTCAGCGGTGGCGATCAGCGTGGCGGGACCACCCAGCGATGCCTACGACCGGAAGGAGTCAGAAGCCCGCTTCCGCTATCGGGACACTGGAAAGCGCTACGAGTTCGAGATCCGGAATGGCACGGTCTACGCCAGGCATCCCGATGGACGGCCGGACACGGCCCTGACCGAGTCGGTGTCGTATGAAGCGGTGAGAGTTGGCCAGCGCTCGCCAGCGCCACCGTTCGACCTGATCGCCGCCAGCAACGGACGCGTGTTCGCCAAGGAGCGGGGCCGAGACCGCTTCTACTTCACGACGATGGACGAAATGTTTCTCCACGCCGACCGGAACAACCGGGAGCTCGCGGTTCCCAGCACGTATTACCAGATCGATCCCGAGTTCAACGCCCCCGGGGCACGTCTCCAGGATCTGACAACCCCGTTCGCGGGATGTTTTGCCGGGCATCCGGCGGCGGAGCGGTTCCCACTGTTCGGGATGCTTGTGCAGCGAAACTTCATGGACATGATGCTGGTGCGACTCCAACGCCGGACGTGGCATCTGATCGATGCGCGGCCACCGTTGAACCGGTTCAATCCCCAGGTCGTGCTCGCCGAAATGGTGAGCCCGTTCCTCATCAACAGGTTTACGGATGAGCAACTGGCGCCACCGGCGGGTACCCCCACCTATCCCCACGTGACCTACTGCCAGGGGCAAACGACGATGTCGCTGGCCTCGATCGACTTCGACCAGGTGCTCGATATCGGTGTTGGTCACGTGCATTGGCACGAGCAGGACGACCGGACCGGCGGTGGGGAGATTCAACCGCTCCGGACCGGCACCGGAGCGGGTCCGGTGTACTTGAACGGGTGGTTCCCAACACTCGACTATGCCTACCTGTATCGGATTACCAATGGCCCAATCCGCGATGGCGACGGATACATCGACGGAACCTGCAACTTCTACGTGATGGCCCGGCTTCGCAACGGCACATACCGCCTGCTTTACCTCGATGAGCAGATGTTCGCGTCGCACCGATGGCGGATGGTCGACCCGGACGACTACAAGGGCTTGTCTTTCGCAATCGCCAAGGCGCTGCGAGACGATCCAATCCGCTACGGATGGAACCCCAGCACCTACTGGTGCCCATTCCGGGCCGGCGAGATCGGGCCGCAGAGCCGGATGGCTGCCGCGCGCCAGGTCCTCCTCGTCACGGGAGGCAATCCCCCGGTGATCTTCAGCATTAACTTCAGCTGGTCCTCGATCGACCACACCTGGCGTTGGCGGCACCTGCCGCCCGGTGCGGCGGTTCGGCATTACGACCCGGTTGCGGTTGCCGGCGCCGAACCGGTTGTCCCGACGGATGCCGGACCTTGTGTCTTTCCACAGACCATTCGGCTGCGGGAGGACCTGACGATGCACCTGCGAGGGGCCGCACCCGGTGCGAGCGGGGTTACGGAACGCGGACGCTGGTACCAGCGGTATTTGCCGGCATCTCATCGATACGTGCCGCAACCGGGCGCCCTTGTCGCTGGGCAGCGCCCCGCGCTCCCACAGGACTTCCATTGGAAGTTCCTGCCTGAGGAGGTCTTCAAGCGGGCGGACCGGTTCAGCCATTTCGGAGTGTACGCCGATGTCGATTCACGCACGCAGCATTACCCGGTGACGCCGGCGAGTGCCGCCGACGCCGACCAGCTCGCGGCGGGGGAAACCGGGACCTGGATCGACCAGGGAGGTCAGTTGACCGTCCAGGCGTGGACGTTCCCATGGCACGGCGAACTCAGCGGTCTCCATCCCAAGAGCCCGCCGTCGATGTACAACCCGCAGACCCGGCTCCGGATCGAGCGGCGTGGCGCACGCTGGATCGCCTTGCACCGGGACAAGCGCGATGACGATTTGCTGCCATTCGAGAACCTGCCAAAATCGGTGATCCTGCAGAACGGCGCCCGTCGCGTCACGGTCACCCTGGGACCAAATGTCTTCGTCGAGCGGCCGCCAGCGGTGGAGCGCGTGCGCTTCTGGTGGGAAGGCTCCGGTTCCAGTCTCCGGGCGGGTATCTCGTTCGTTCCGCTCCAGGTGCCGGGCGTTCCGGTGCCCGGCAATGTGTGGAAGGTGCGTATGGCCGGATTGGGGGAGCCATCGGGCGAGGTCGTCTCCCTGTTCGATGCCGTGATCGATCAGTTCGCAAGGCTGGCCGATGGCTCATACCAGCTCGTGTGGACTCCCGATCCTGCCCGGCTCGCCAACATACAGGAATACTGCTCAACCGCCGGTGCCCTGCGATATGGCACGTGCATCTGGTTCGAGGATCTGACTGGCCATGTGGGCGTTCCGGATGAAGTGGTGTGGCCAGCCCCGGCTACGGTCCGGGTCTCGGTGACTCCCCAGAGCATCCCGCTGGGACGTCCGGTGAATGTGACGGTGCAGGCCGTGAACGCCACCACCGGCGCCGCCATGGCGGGATCGGTTTCGATCGCCGGGCAGATCGTGGGATCGACCGGCGTACCCTTTACCCGCACATTTACCCAGTCGGCGACGGGTGTCGTCACGGTTACCGGGTATCCGCCCGCGGCGATCCCGTTCACGTTCCACACGCCCGCGTTGCGGACGTCGGTAGAACCGTCGGTCCTGCCGATCGGCCGATCGGTTCGGGTGACAGTCAGCGCCTTTGACACCAGGTCGAACGAGCGGGTCAGTGGCAGGGTCCGGATCAACGGTCAGGATGTCGGGGCAGCCAACACCCCCTTCGACTACACCTTCGGCCAGACCCCTCCGCCTGGCGTGGTGAATGCGTCGTACTACGCAGATGCCACAATCGCCTGGCCGCCGTTGCGCTGGCCTGCGCTCGAGGTGGGAATCACGCCCGCAATCCGGATGGCGCTCGCTACGACCTACACCGTGCGCGCTGTCGATCTGGACACGCGGGTTGCGGTCGATGGCGAGGTCAGGGTTAACGGTACGACGGTCGCACGGACCAATGTCGCGTTCACCTACCGGTTCGTGGTGCGGCGGATCCCGCAAGGCGATCCTGATACGGGCGTCTACTGGGAGATCATTCCGCCGGAGATCACAGTTGTCGCCCAGGGATACCCGGAGATGTCCATCAATCCAGGGGTGTGAGGCTGCACACCGCCACCTATGAGTCCTACAAATGCGCCGGGTCGACCCCGAGCAGGATCGTGCCCGTGAAGCCGTCCTCGATCGCATCCGGATTCACCTGGGTGAGGGTCACGAACACACTCTCGTCATCGACGTGCGGAGCGAAAATGCCGTCTTCCGTCGATAGCACGAATGTGGAGGTTCGGCTGGCATAGGGTTCGACTTCCGCAACCAGGTCGGTGATGTCGTCGGCGAACGCGATCTGACCCGTGTGCGCGGTTGTCCCGCCATCGTAGGTGCCGTTCTCGTC
Source organism: uncultured Chloroflexia bacterium (assembly GCA_963763125.1). Classification (GTDB taxonomy): domain Bacteria; phylum Chloroflexota; class Chloroflexia; order Thermomicrobiales; family UBA6265; genus JACCYX01. The sequence continues at coordinate 1,032,535 of CAVXMV010000005.1, read as the reverse complement.
TTCCCCGCCAACGTGGACCGACAGGTGGATATGAATCGCGCGACCCGCATACCAGCCCGGATAAATCGTGTCGAAGGTAACGTTGCCGTCATCATCGCTCAACTGGATCCCGCGCAGGAATGCGCCGGCATCCGACCCATCGTCGATATATCCGGCATCGTTCGCTTGGCCACCGGGGCTGTTGTCGACGAATCCCGAGTAGAACCCGTTGGCATCGCAGTGCCAGATCTCCACGGCAGCGTTTGCCAGAGGTGAGCATGACTCTGCATTGACTACAGTCATCGTCAGCGCGAGTGGAACTCCCGCCTTGCCTTCGGCGATGTCCTTCCGAATCAGCATGTCGTCGAGGTAATACGGCCCCTCGGTCATCTCCGGAGAGAGCAGGCATGACGAGAGCGTTGTCGTGCCATCGTCCGGTGTGGATGAATCCTGGGCGAGTACGGTGCCAGCCACAGCGAGCGGCGCAATTGCGGCCCCAGCTGCGCCAGCGATCATTCGTCTTCGATTGAGTTCAGCCTGGAAAACCATGATCAAACCTCCGGATTGAACGAACCATCCCGGGCCGCAACGCGATCGGGTGGAATTATGAAAGCAGCAGGCTTGTGGCCCGATCTCCGATATCGGCATCCATCGCCGCAATGACGATCAGGACGATCGCCAACATCAAGGTAGTCACCATCGTAGCAAGCAGCGGAAGAGCCGAGCTGTGGAGGATGTGCCGGTGGAAATGATGGTCCGGACCTGATCCGGGACCATCGACGGGGAAGTGGAAGGAATCGGGATTGCGGTCCACGCTCGGCTCCTTGCTGCGCCGGAAGATTCCGACACGCCAATCATGGACGCCGTTGCTCAAGGTCGATTGGGAGGCCGCTGAGAGTTTGCTGGGAGTGGGTTTACGATCGCCGAACAGAATGTTTTGGTACGGTTGCGGAGCTTGCTCCGCCCGTGGCTGGTCCTTCACGACCAATCACGTATCCGCCCGCCTGGTCTCGCGTCGACCCGGTGCTACGCGGCCTGGTTCGCGGCTCCACGAAGGACCAGCTCCAGTACCGTGCTGGCGACCTCCGCGCCCGATCGCCCGGCGTTGAACGGCGCGTGCGTCATCGGCCAGATCGTGGCGAACAGCAACAGCATCAGCACATTGGGATCGACATCCGCCCGGATTTGACCCGATTCCTTGGCTCGATCGATCAGCCGGATCACCGCCTGGTAGCGAGCATCCTGGAATGGCGGCTTGAATGTTTTCTGGACGTCCGGCGGCAACTGCTGGCTCATTTTCGCGTGCAGTAACCAGCCGTACTTCCTGGCCACTTCGTAGACATTGGTCAAACCCATGCGCAGCCCTGCAATAGGATCGGCCTGATCCTCGCCTTCGCTGAGCGCGCCAGCGACTTCCCCGGCCATGCCCCGGCACAACTCGATCAGCAGGTCATCCTTGCCAGGAAAGTTCCGGTAGATCGTGCCCACTCCGAGATCGGCGCGTTCGGCAATGTCCTTCATATCGGCAGACATGCCCTGGTCGGCGAAGACTTGCTTCGCCGCATCGAGGATGCGTTGCCGGTTTGCCAGTGCATCGGTTCGCTTCACCACCAACCTTCAAAACCCCGTTCGTTGTCGCCGTTCCTGACGTCCCAGGCTACATCCACTGCCGCGAAATTTCGTTATTGTAAACGGAATGTACACTCCGCTTGATTCGGTTGTCCAGACCGAACCTTACGCTCAGGATCGTGCGAGATATTCTCCCTACCCATATGGACGGCCTTTTCTTGACGATGAGATGCTGATATTCTAGCATGCGGCGTGCGGAACAGGGATTCCGCATCATGCACGAGAACACTCGACCTCAGGGGATTGTCGTCGCCTCGCTCGTAAACCGTCGTACTCACCGGCGGCCCGTGCGGGACACGATGTGGATAGAGCAGGACACTCGTTATGGCCCAGCAGCAACCAGCGCCCGGCGCTGTGTCGCCCAACCCGCAGGAACACACTTACCTCACGCATCAGCAAATCATCACCGTCATGTTCGGGCTGATGGCCGGCATGTTGCTGGCGGCGCTCGATCAAAGTATCGTCGGCGTCGCGCTTCCGCGCATCGTCAGCGATCTCGGCGGGCTCGACCATCTCTCGTGGGTGGTCACCGCGTACCTCCTGACCTCAACCGCTTCGACTCCGCTTTGGGGAAAGATCTCGGACCTCTACGGACGGCGACGGATTTTCCAGATCGCGATCGCCATTTTCATTATCGGCTCAGCGCTCTGCGGAATCAGCCAGAACCTGTTTCAGCTGATCCTGTTCCGGGCGATCCAGGGTATCGGCGGCGGTGGTCTGTTCGCGATCGCGTTCGCCGTTATCGGCGATATCATCCCGGCTCGCGAGCGTGGCCGCTATCAGGGCTATTTCGGGGCTGTGTTTGGCGTGTCCAGCGTAGCTGGTCCCCTTCTCGGTGGCTTCTTCACCGATGGACCCGGCTGGCGGTGGATTTTCCTGATCAATATCCCGTTCGGGATCGCCGCCCTCGTGATCACCTCGATTGCCCTCAAGTTGCCGGTTGTGCGACGTGAGCACACGATCGACTACACCGGCGCCGGCGCCATTGTCGGTGCGGTCTCATCGCTGCTCCTCTATCTCAACTGGGCCGGCGACCGGTATGGCTGGACCTCGTGGCAGGGCCTGGCGCTGGTCGCCCTCGCGATACTCCTTGCGGTCACCTTCGTCTTCATCGAGCGAGGCGCCCGTGAGCCGATCATCCCGATGAGCCTGTTCCGCAACCGCATCTTCAGCGTCGGCACCGGATTCTCGTTCCTGCTCGGATCCGCGATGTTCGGGGCGATTATCTTCCTCCCGGTGTACTTTCAGACCGCCAAGGAAATGAGCGCCACTCAGTCTGGGCTCGCGATGCTGCCTGCCGTGCTGGGCATCCTCAGTTGCTCGATCATGTCGGGTATCATGCTCACCCGATATGGGCGGTACAAGATCTTCCCGGTGGCGGGAACGATCGTCTTGATCGCCGGTCTGTCCCTGCTCTCGACGATCGATCTGAATACTCCCTACTGGCAGGTTGCGATCTTTGCCTTCCTCCTGGGCGCCGGTCTCGGGCTGAGCATGCAGACGATCACCGTGGCCGTGCAGAACTCGGTCGAGTTCCGGGACATGGGCGTGGCCACCAGTTCGGTGACATTCGCCCGATCCCTCGGCGGCGCGATCGGCACCGCCGCCCTGGGCGCGGTGCTCGGCACCCGGCTCACCCACTATCTGGGCAATCAGATACCAGCAAACGCCAACGTCTCCACCAACAGCATCGATGCAATCAAGGTTTTGCCGGACGATGTCAGGACGGTCGTGCTCACCGCCTACTCCGGAGCGATCAGCGACATCTTCCTGTTCACCATCCCGGTCGCCGTGCTGGCGCTGATCGTCGCCTTGTTCCTCAAGGAGATCCCGCTTCGTACGGCATCGCCGATTCCTCCCAGTGTCGTGGAGAAGGATGGCGAAGCGGGCACGGCCGAGGTCGAGCCGAGCGAAAAGGTTCCTGTCTTCTCGGGACACTGAGCGAACCCGCGATGTTATTCCGCACTGAGTCGCGTAGGGTTGCGTTCAGGAGCGATCCAGTGTCCGCCCCTGATGTTCCTCAAGGTGCTTCTCGTTGTGGTCGCTGGACTCATTTGGTAGAGGCCGCCCTGCCCCGCTGGATGTGGGCGGCCAACACAGGTTGCCACAGGCCTGAGAAACATGCATGGAGCGTCACGGCTACACAGAATGCGCCGGTGTACGCCGCCCGTGTTGGTTACAGATCGTGCTGGATGCCGGTCGATTTCTTCTCGTCCCATTCCCGCTCGGCGTCTTCTTCCATCTTCTGGAGCCGCTCGTAGTAATCCGGGAATTCCTTCATATGCGCCAGCGCGATCTTGCCCGTGATGATCGGATCGTCGTTGGTCACGTTGGTCTGGGGATCGTGGCTGCCATGCTCGAACTCGACGTCCATGCCAACGCGGAACTGCTCGAGATCGTAGACATCCCAATCGATACCGATTTCGTCCCCGACGCGTTGTGCTTCCTCGTTCGTAGTCCGTTTGGTGCCGCTCATCGGGCTGCTCCTTTCGCGCCATCGTTTGCCATGGCAGACGGCGATCAGGTTTGATCCATGGAACCAGCCTACCACCGTTCCTTGTGCCAGATCGCATCCAGTGAGCGATGCCCGCGCTTAAGCGACCCCGACTTCCTGTCCGGTGCGGCGTGACCGATCATCGCCACACCGATCGGGAGGTAGTCGTCCGGAATCCCGAGCAATTCCTGGAGTTCGCGCGGATTCGGCACCCCGATGAAGGCGCTGCCGAGCCCTTCGTTGACTGCCGCCAGCAGGAGCAGCATCAACGAGCAGCCGGCATCGGTGTGCCAGTATGGAATCGGCCACTCGATCTCACTGCCGTCCTCGTCGATCTTGTCCGGCTCGTTGTAGCGGTCGTGATACAGTTGCTCGTTGGTGCAAATCACGATCTGAACCGGGGCTCCGGAGACGAACGAGTCGAATCCACCCTCGACATACTGCTCCTCGCCGCCAATCCTGCCGATTGCCCGGCGCGTCTCCGGATCGGTGACCGTCACGAACACCACACCCTGGCTAAACCCGGCGCTTGGCGCGCGTTGGGCGGTGGCGATGATGCGCTCGACGGTTTCCGCGGGAATCGACTCGGCGGTGAAGTTCCGCACCATCCGGCGCTTGTGGACGACGTCATTGAATTCCACGGAATCGGTCTCCTTCTTCCTTATTGGATATCGGCATCGACGAACAGGAAATCGCGGACTCCCATTACGAGGAGCGCCCATTGAACGATCCGCGGCAATGGCTGGGATCGCGGGTTTCCATGCACGATCTCGCCGTGTGAAAGCACGTAGGTCCGCTGCCGGTAGACCGCCTCGCAACTGCCTGCCGCCTCCAGGTTGCGTAGCCAATCCGTGTCTGGCCCATACGTCAGCGCGATGATGAAACCACGTTCGATTGGAAATGCCCAGACCGGCGTCTCGAAATGCCTGCCGCTCGACCGCCCCACATGCCGTATCAGGATGAACGGGGGAATCTTGCCGGCGAGCCGCCGCGCAATCGGGTTGATCCAGTAGCGATTCGCCTTGGCAATGAATCGTGGTGCTGGCATGGATAACCTTCAGATTGATCAGGGACAGTCGTTCCAAACGTATTGGGCAACCAATAGAATGCAAGTGTCAGTGTCCAGCGTTGATCGATCACTTCCTGGAGTGGCTATGGCATTGAACTACAACGTGAACGTGATCGAGGATGAGATTGCGAAAACCATTTTGACTTTACTGACTTGCGGAACGGCATGGGAGAAGGTACATGAACGAATCGAAGAACCCCAACATCGGGAAGTCATTCGTTGCTACTGTCACCACTCGAGGTCGAATGTCGATTCCAGCCGAGTTCCGAAGACACTTGAATATCCATCCAGGTGATCTTATGGAGTGGACTGAAAACGACCGAGGCGAAATAATTCTGCAAAAATACTCGCAGTCTCCGCCACAGGATCGAGCGCAGCAAGCGGAGCCGAGCCCTGCTCCTCAAGACCTGATACGATAGCTCTGGCGATGTTTCGGGAGGTTGATATGGTCGTTATTTCTCGCAAGACCAACCTGAATGAAAACAACGAACTGGTTATGCCTGATGATATACGCCAGGAACTTGGCCTTGGCGCCGGAGATTCGGTGGTGTGGACGTTGGGTAACGATGGTGTCGTACGAATTCATAGGGAAGTGTATTCGTTCGACGAATTGATGGGAAGCTTGCCCCCACTCGACAGGCCCGTTGACGACGATTTCGGCAATATCATTCGCAAATCCCAGGATGAATGGGTTGCGGAGAAGATGAAACGATATGGACTTAAGTGATCTTTATCGACGCCAATGTCTTCTTGAGATTCCTTGCTCCAATTACTTCCGATGCTGACCGGCGAATGCAGCTTCAGGCTGCTCACCTTTTGAGAGGCGTTTTGGAAGGAAGCCTTGATGCCACAACATCTGAAGTGGTGATTCACGAGGTTTGCTATGTGCTTGGCTCCAAATATCATTACGGATTGGAAAGTGGAGACATAATCAGTCGAGTTCGGACGATTCTCAATTGGCCAGGGATGCATTTCCCTGGTGATGACAAAATCATCTACCTACGCGCCTTCGAACTCTGGGAGAGTCATCCGAAACTGGAATTCTCCGATTCCGTAATCGCTGCCCGCTGCGAGCGATCCGGCCACGAACTCGCCACCTTCGACACGCATTTCGAAAACCTTTCCATCATCAAGCACTGGCAACCCGAGACCGCCAACCCCACCGAATCCTGACCTCGATCGCGGATCCCGTCCTCCACTCCCTTGCGCCGTCCGGGGCAGGGTTGTAGGGTGCAACCGGCAACATCGGCGAATTCGCTCCATGTCGCCGGGTTTTGGCGCGGGATGCGGTTTCTGGCTGCCCCGCTCGAAAGGAACACGGGATACACACCTCATGACCACGATAGACATTCCGCGACCGGTGACCCCGGAAGAACTCAGCAACCGTCCGGTCCGGCTCGCCGTCATCGGCACCGGGGGGATGGGCGGATACCACGCCATGGGCCTCAAGGGTGATCCCAACGTCGAGCTCGCCTGGGCCGTAGATCTCGATCTCCCACGCGCCGAACATCTCGCCGCGGCAACCGGCGCCAGGCCAACCGCATCGATGGACGAGGCGCTCGCCGACCCCAATGTGGATGCCGTACTGATCGCCTTGCCAACCAGCCTCCACCGGATGGCAACCGAGGCCGCCGCGAAGGCCGGCAAGCATGTGTTCTGCGAAAAGCCGATCGCCCGTACCTCGGATGATGGCCGGGCGATGGTCGAGGCCTGCGACGCGGCCGGCGTGACCCTGATGATCGGCCATGTCGTGCGCTTCTTCCCGGAAGCGGCCAGGATCAAGGAAATCATCGATAGCGGCGAGCTTGGCAGAATTGCCCAGGTTCGCGCTTCGCGCACCAATCCACCAGTGCAGGAACGCAGCCCCTGGTTTGCCGATGTCGAGAAGAACGGCGGGGTCGTGCTCGATCTGATGGTTCACGATCTCGATACCCTGTGCTGGATGTTCGGCGATGTGGAACGACTGTACGCCCACGGGCTCACCTACACACCGGCCCAGGCAAAGCGCGATTATGCGGTCGCCTCAGTCCGCTTCCGCAACGGGGTGATTGCCCACATCGAAAGCAGCTGGGCGCATTCGGGGCATCGCACGGCCATGGAAGTGACTGGCCAATACGGCCTGATCAACTACAACAGCGAGAAGGCGTCCTCGCTTGTCATCGAGCGCAATGTAGCCCTCACCGACAACCTCGACCGCCCGGCCCGGGTCTATGCCCGGCCAGCCGTCGCCGGGCCGCACCACCGAGAGTTGCAGCATTTTGTGCAGTGCCTGAAAACGGGTCAACCGGTGCTGATCGATGGCAACGATGGCGTTCGGGCGATCACGCTCGCCAACGCTGCGCTCGATTCCATGCGTTCTGGAAGACCGGTCTTCTTTAACGAAGATGGCACCGTCGCCGCATAGCCGACAATCTCGTACGGGAGGGTCTCGTGCCCTCCCGCTCCATCGCGTTGCGACCATTCAGGGCCGACACAAGGTCGGCAGCCCTACGAGGACTCACTGCAATGACCACCACACCTGCGCTTGTGCGCCTTGGCATCGTTAGTTTTGCCCATCATCACAACTATGGATTCACGGCTGGCGCCCAAACGCTGCCGGGTGTCGAGATCGTCGCCGTCTGGGATGAGGATCCCGCGATTGGCGCCGAGGCCGCGGCGCGATTCGGCACGACCTTCGAAGCCAACCTCGATACACTCCTCGCCCGGGACGACATCGACGCTGTGATTATCGGCTCGGAAAATGTCAACCATGCGCGGCACACTATTGCCGCCGCCAACGCCGGTAAGCACGTACTTTGCGAGAAACCGCTTGCCACCACCGTCGAGGATGCCCAGGCGATGGTCGATGCCTGCGCGGCCAACGGCGTGAAGCTGCAAACGGCCTTCCCGGTGCGCTTCGTGCCGTCCACGATTGCTCTCCGAGACGCAATTCAGTCGGGAACGATCGGCAAGCCGCTGGCGGTCACTGCCCGTAACCCCGGCACCTGCCCGCATCGCTGGTTCGTCGATCCTGCCCTCTCCGGTGGCGGCGCCGTGATGGATCACACCGTTCACGTGGTGGACGTGCTTCGCTGGATTTTCGGTGCCGAGTTCACCGAGGTCTACGCCGAGATCGATACCCGGATCCATGACATCCCGGTCGACGATACGGGATTGCTGATGCTGAAGATGAGCAACGGGATTCCGGTTAGCCTCGATACAAGCTGGTCGCGACCGGATAGCTGGCCGACCTGGGGCGGCGTCACGATTGAGGTGATCGGCGAGGAAGGTGTGCTCTCGCTCGATGCCTTCGCCAATGTCCTCGAAGTTGCCGAAATCCACCATCACACCTACACCTGGCGCCCGGTCGACTCCGTCGGCGATGCCCAAATGGTGCTCGGGTTCGTGGAGGCGATCCGCAACGACACCCCGACCGAGCCTTCGGGAGTCGATGGCCTGCGTGCCGTGCAGGTCACCCTAGCCGCCTACGAGTCAGCCAGGGCGGGCGCGCCAGTCGCGATCGCGCCCTGACCCCTCAACCCACCTCTGGTAGTGGCCGCCCTTCCAGCCGGCCCTGCTGGATACGCGGATACGCTGGATGTGGCGGCCAACCAAATGGTGACCGTGTACTACACGCGGTCACCCAATCACGGACGACGTGCAAAGTTTGAGTGGAGCTTTCGCCCAATTTGGCGCGGGTGCACTTGTCATGGGCTGTATTCCGTATGGAATTGCACGTTCAGGATTCGACCGACGCAGGTGAGAATCGTTTGCGAATGGCAATCGGAAAGGAGTATTCTGACGCCACGTAACGTTCGTCACCTCCTTTTCGTGCGATTCGCACGAGCCGCCCGTCAACGCTGACCAACACCCTACCCGGTGCAGCCCGTTGGCTTGACACGGCTCATGTCGATTCGGAGGATCAAGGCGCATTTGGCCGCGAAACGTTCGCGATAGGACGTCACATCCAGATGTTGTTGCTGAGCGTGGGGCCGCCGCACAAGGGGAAGCGGTTGGTGCCGCTCGAATACGTATCGGTTGCCCGCTACGGGTATGAATGGTGACTGACAGGTCATGATAAGGGGGCGTTTGAAATGGCCGATATAGCCGACTATGCAGCACCAGCCTTGCAAGTTGAACAAACGAAAAGCCAGGAATCGACGTGGATCAAACGCCTCTTTGGGAGCTTTCTCTTCCGTCGCGTGTTCCGGGCGTTGCTCACCATCTTCTTCGTCTCCACCATGATCTTCTTCCTGCTCCGCCTGCTGCCGGGCAGCCCGGTTGATGTTTACATCAATCAGCAGATGACCCAATACGGGTATTCCTACGACGAAGCCAAGAACCAGGCACTCTCGCTGTATGCGATCGATGTCGACAAGCCGGTGATTGCCCAGTACTTCGATTACATGAAGAACCTGGCCCAGGGCGACCTCGGCATGTCACTTACGTCACCCGGCACCTCCGTCGCCACGATCATCCAGTCCCGCATCTGGTGGACGATCTTCAGCGTAGGCACCGCCCTGATCCTCTCCTTCGCGATCGGTGTGCTGCTGGGCATGGTCATGGCCTACAAGCGCAACAGCTGGGTGGAAGGAGGTCTGTCCGGATTTGCTTCGATCACCCACTCCATCCCCAACTATCTGCTCGCGATTCTGATCATCGTCACCTTTGGCGTGAGGCTGGGCTGGATTCCGTTTACGGACATGCGCGGCGCGATATCGCCCGGGCAGCAGGTGGAGTTCAGCTTCGCCTTCTTCAAGGACGTCTTCTATCACGCCTCGCTTGCCCATCGCGGTCTACGTCCTCACCTCGATCGGCGGCTGGATGCTGCTGATGAAGAGCAGCACGATCTCCGCCCTGGAAGAGGATTTCGTGGTCGCCGCCCGGGCCCGCGGAATTCCGGAATGGCGTGTCCTGTTCTTCTACGTCGGACGCAACGCGATTCTGCCGCTCTTCACGCAGCTCACGATTGCGATCGGCTTCGTGGTTGGCGGATCGTTGCTGGTCGAGCCGATCTTCCAGTACGAAGGTATCGGGCAACGACTCTTTGCCGCGATCCAGAAGCGCGATTACACCTTGCTCCAGGGCATCTTCCTGATGATCACGATCTCCGTGGTGGTCGCGAATCTCCTCGCCGACCTCTTCTACAGCCGGCTCGATCCACGCATTCGTTCGGGGAGGAACTAGCCATGGACCAGGTCGTACTCTCACCCGAACTCCAGACCGCCACCAGTCCCGGAGTCATTTGCGCAGCCACTGAAGAAGCGCGGATTCCTGCGCAACCTTCGTAGCGAACAACAAGGTTGGCACGGCGGCCTTCTGCGTCTTTGTCGCGATCCTGCTGCTGGCCTTCGTCGGGCCGCTGATCATGACCGGCGACAACCCGACCGATGTCCGCAACGTCTACTCCCCACCGTCCCGGGATCATTGGCTGGGCACGGATTACATGGGCAAGGACGTCTGGTACCAGATCGTCCACGGCGGGGGAAGCCTGCTCCTCGTGGCCGCCGCGGCCGCCACCATATCCACCGTGATCTCGGTGGTCTTCGGCGCGCTGGCCGCGATGATTGGCGGCAAGTTCGATGCCGTGGTGCTCACCATCACCGATGTCGTGCTCACGATCCCATCGATCATCCTGCTCGGCGTGCTGGCCGCCTTCGTCAAGCTCAACAGCCCATTCCTGCTGGCGCTGATCCTCGCCTCCACCGGCTGGCCGGTCCTGCTCCGCGCCGTGCGTGCCCAGGTGCTTTCGCTCAAGGAGCGCGAGTATGTGGAGGCCGCCCGGATGCTCGATCTCGGGACCTCCAGGATCCTGTTCCGCGAAGTCCTCCCGAACATGATGAGCTACATCGTGATCAATTTCGTGGCTGGCATGACCGGCGCCATCTATGGCCAGGTCATCCTCTACTTCCTCGGCCTTGTCTCCCTTTCCGGCAACAACTGGGGCCTGATGATCCAGCAGGGGTACGCCCAGGGCGCGCTCTTCTTCAAGGACGCCATGTGGTACATCATGGCCCCGATCTTCATGATTACGCTAGCTTCAGCTTTCGCTGGTCCTGATCTCCCGCTCATTGGAGGACGTGTTCAACCCGCGCCTGCGCGAAGGCTAGGCGCGATGTCGTACCGGTCGTTCCCAGACGACATCTGGTAGTGGTCGCCATTGTGACGGCCAACGAGAGGGAAATCAGATTGACAACCGATCAGCAACAAATGCAGGCGAACGCGGCAGCGGCCAAAAACGCGCTGCGCGGAACCGCCGAATCCAACGCCCCGACCATTCTCTCCGTCGAGGATCTTTGGGTGGAATACAAAACGCCCGGCGGCTGGATGCAGGCCGTGCGCGGCGTCTCGCTCGATATCCGGCAGGGCGAAGCGGTGGCCCTGATCGGCGAAAGCGGCTCCGGCAAATCCACCCTCGGGTTCGCCCTCCTGCGCATGCTCGTGCGCACGGCACGGGTCTCGCAGGGCAAGGCAACCTATCGCGACCGCAACGGCAACGTGCTCGATCTCTTCAATATGAAGAGCAGCGATTTCCGCAAGTTCCGCTGGAAAGAATGCGCGATGGTGTTCCAGGCCGCGCAAAACTCGCTCAATCCGGTCATGCGCGTCAATGACACCTTCTACGAAACCGCCAAGGCGCACGGCATGACCAACAAGCGACAGGTTCGCGATCGCACCATGGATCTGCTCAAAGCCGTGCAGCTCGATGGCGACCGTGTCTACAATGCGTATCCGCACGAGCTCTCCGGCGGTATGCGCCAACGCGTCTCGATCGCCCTCGCGCTCCTGCTCGAACCCCAGCTGATCATTCTCGACGAGCCAACCACCGCGCTCGACATCCTCACCCAGCGCGCGATCATCGACGTGGTCAAGAACCTGCGCGATCAGCTCGATTTCACGATGATCTTCATTTCGCACGACCTTTCGCTGGCCGCCGAGCTGGCCGACCGGGTCGCCACCATGTACGCCGGTGAGCTGGTGGAATACGGCCCGGTGCGCGATGTCTTCTACGACCCGAAGCATCCGTACTCGGTGGGCTTGCTGAATGCCGTGCCGCCGATCGTGGGCGAGGAGTTCACCCCGCTGGCGGCGATTCCGGGCGCCACGCCAAACCTGCTTCGCATCCCCTCGCGGATGCCCGTTCCATCCGCGCTGCCCGTATGCAACCGAGATCTGCTCGCAGGTCAGATCCGCCGCTGATCGATCTTGGCGGCACCCATTTCGCCGCCTGCCACCATCACGACAAGGTCACCAAGGACCAGGAAATCTGGGAGCGCAAGGAAGCCGAGAAGCTGGTCGAAGCCAACATGGCGCTGTAGAGGCGAGGCATCGCGTGGCCTCTTGAGCTGGTAGGCACGGTTGGCCAGCGGCTCAGCGACACGGCGCCTCGGAACGCTGATCGCCGTCCGTCTCGACCAAAGGAATGCCGCCGATGGCCGAACCAATCATGATGCTGAACAACCTGGTCAAGGAGTACGACACCCGCCGTGGCCGCGATCAAGGCCGCCGACGATGTCTCGCTCGAGCTCAACAAGGGCGATATCCTCTGCCTCGTCGGCGAGAGCGGCAGCGGCAAGACCACCGTGGCCCGGATGGCCGGCCGGCATGATCAAGCCCACCTCCGGACAGGTCATCTTCGAGGGCAAGGATATCGCCCACATGTCCAAGACTGAGTTCAAGGACTACCGCAAGGCGGTCCAGATCATTCACCAGGATCCGTACGCCTCGCTCAACCCGGTCCACACGATCGGCGATACGCTTCGGGCCCCGCTGCTGCACCACAAGATCGTGCAAGAACCGGCGCGAGGCGATATCCGCGCGCGGGCGAGTTGCTCGAGCTGGTGGATTGCCGGCCGGTCGAGAACTTCATCGACAAGTTCCCGCACCAGCTCTCCGGTGGCCAGCGCCAGCGGATCTCGATCGCCCGGGCGATGACCCTCAATCCACGGATGATCATCGCCGACGAATCGGTGTCGATGGTCGATGTCTCGATCCGGGTCAGCCTGCTCAACACCCTGCTCAAATTGCGCAACGACCTTGGCGTCACCTTCCTTTTCATCACGCACGACCTCGCGGTCGTGAAGTACTTCGCCTGGGAAGGCCGGGTTGGCGTGATGTACGTCGGCAAGCTGATCGAATATGGCCGCACGCCGCAAATGATCGGCCGCTCGATGCATCCCTACACGCGGGCGCTGGCCGCCGCGATTCCCGAGGCCGATCCCGATCTCACCCGCTCCAAGCGCAAGCTCCAGCTGCGCAGCCTCGATATTCCAAACCTGAACAACCTGCCGACTGGCTGCGTCTTCCATCCGCGTTGCCCGTATTGGGAGCAGGGATTGTGCGACACGATCGTGCCGCCGCTGGTGGATGTCGGCAACGGCCGTGATGTCGCCTGCCACATCGTGGCCCGCGATATCGCCGAACGGTGGCGATGGCATCACGCTGCTCAAGGCCGGGATCGGCAGCGTTGCCGCCGCCGATTAGTACAGGGCTACCGACTTGTCGACACCGTATACCACCAATGAGGATTGGGTCGACACGGTGGTCGACTCCTGCACCAATCGTGTCTTTCGTAGGGGCGAACCTCCGTGTTCGCCCGGTGCTTCGCGTTCCACACCATTGGTTTCATTTGCGGCCTCGACCAATGGCTGCGCCCATGAAACACGGGACCAAACAACGCATTTCGGATTTGTGCAATAGTGCAGGAGGCACATCCACGCAGCAGGTCTTGCAGACATGGTAGGCGATTGCGGTGGTATGATTCCCGCCGAAGGAATCACAACATGAGTGGCGTTCGGATGAAACACCATCGCACTGTTGAAGAATCCCGGGCAAGCACAGCCTGGCTGTGGCTGCCAAAAGATCGCGGAGGATTACCACGTCGGTAATCTGGGGTTTGGTCACGTTTCAGGAGGAAACGATGTCACAGAACTCGGAGAATCTTAAGGGCCTTGCAAATCGCACGCTCGGCAAGTCGATGTCACGCCGCCGCCTGATGGGCGCCGGAGCCGCCACGCTCGGCGCCGCCATTCTGGCGGGCGGGTCGGCCGCTTCTGCCGCCGCTGGTGGAGCAGCATTCGGCGGTGGACGTATCGTCACCAACCAGGATGGCGGCACGGAATACCACGGCGCCTACCCGTACCTCGAGCCGGGCTCCGGTGGACACTTCAACACCTTCGTCACCGATGGCATCCTGCCCAACGGCACCGTCTACGGCGAGCTGATCCGCACGCCGCTGGGCATGTACTTCTGGGCCGACGACGAGTGGCTGCCGCTGCTCGCCACCGAGTGGGGCTTCATCGAGAGCGCCGGCCTGGGCGCCACCCCGGCCGCCGATGGCGGCGCCACCCCGGCCACCAGCGGCCCCGACACCTTCGAGATCAAGCTCCGCGAGGGCGTGATCTGGAGCGACGACACCCCGTTCACCGCACCGGACGTGGTTGACACCCTCTGGTGCGCCAGGATCATGTCCAATACCGTCTGGCAGTACATCGATGATGCGGTTGCCGTGGACGACCTGACCGTGCACTGCCACATGTCCATCCCGTCGACCGTGGTCGAGCGCTACGTCATCCGTCACGCTCGCTGCCGCGGCCGTCTTCGATCTTCGGCGAGTGGGCGCAGCAGGCGCGCGACGTCTTTGGCGCAGGGCAAGACGATCGACGATCCCGAAGGCGCCCAGCTGCTCGAGCAGTTCAATGCCTTCCGCCCGGAGTTCGCCGCCTGCCAGTGGCCCATACCAGATCGACGAAGCCAGCATCTCCAATGCCCAGATGACGCTCGTCAAGAACGACAAGGCCTGGAACGCGGACAAGGCGCTGTTCGACAAGATCGTCAACTTCAATGGCGAAACCGACACGATCTCGGCCGTGGTCCTCAACAAGGACGTCGACTACGCGACCCACGGTTTCGCCCCGGCCACCGAGCAGGAATTCCTCGCTACCGGCATCCGCGTGCTGCGGCCGCCCGTGTACTCCGGCCCGGCCCTGCTCATGAACTTCGGCACCCTTGGCGACGCGTTCGGGGACGAGAAGGCCCGCCAGGGCATCGCCACCGCCATCGATGGTGACGAAATCGGCTTCTTCTCGCTCGCCGAATCCGGTGTGCCGGTTGATCTACAACGCCGGCTTCAGCGACAACATCATCGGCAACTGGATGGCTCAGGAAGACATCGACGCGCTCAACCAGTACGACCACCGATCCCGATGCCGCCACCGCGCTCCTCGAAGAGGCTGGCTGGACCAAGGACGGCGACACCTGGAAGACGCCGGCTGGCGAGGATGCCGCCTTCGAGCTGATGTTCCCGGCCGAGTTCGCCGACTGGTCGGCCGCCGGTCAGGCGCTGGCCGAGCAGCTGACCGACTTCGGAATCGCGGTCGAGCCGCGCGCCGTGACCTTCACCCAGCAGCCGATCGATGTCGACAAGGGCAACTTCCAGCTCGCCATCCAGGGCTGGGGCATCGTCGACCAACCCGCACCCGCACTTCTCCTACATCCAGGCGTTCTTCACCAACAACACGCTGGCGATCAACAACGGTGGCGAGGGCATTGCCTTCCCGCTCGAGCAGACCACCGAGGTCGCGGGCGAAGTCGACCTCAACGAGCTGGTCGTGAGCTCGGCCGATGGGTCTCGATGTCGAAGCCCAGAAGGCCGACGTCACGGTCATGGCCCAGGTCTTCAACGAGCTGCTGCCGAAGATCCCGTTGTTCGAGCGCTACGGCAATAACGCCGCCCTCGAGGGCGTGCGCGTTGCCGCGTGGCCGGCCGATGACGATCCAATCCTCCAGAACAGCCCGTACGCAGACGGCATCCCGACGATGCTGATCTACCAGGGTCTGCTCGAGCCGTTCAGGGCTAAACACCTCGTGCGCTCGTAGTGGCCGGTCGTGTGCCGGCCGTTCCGATCACGCCTCAACCCCGATTGCGATCGCGCGAAGTGCAATGCGCGAAGCAAGCGAACGCCGGACCCGAAAGGGTCCGGCGTTTGCCGTTAACCGCACAGCAATCGCGCCTTCGTCGGGGCCGGACCGCGTGCCTTCTCGTACGGGAGGGTTTTGTGCCCTCCCGCATCGGTGGCCGGCACAAGACCGGCCAGTACGAGCGCTTGGCGGCAGCTCTTGCGTCCGCACGGATCGGATGTCCCCAAACATGTGGTCAGGATGGGCAAACATTGCGCAAACTGCACGAAATGCTGCCGCGTAACTATCCTCAATGACCGTGGTTCCTGCATCCTCCCTGGCTCTTACGCTTGAAATAGCCCCGGCGAACGCGAAGCACGGGGTTGCGCGCGGATTACCTGCTACTATTCACGCAACGGTACGAAAATCGAACAGAGGAAAGGTTCCGGGGATACCCCTGCGTGCCGTGTTGACTTCAGCGTACGCTCGTTTCGGATGAGGCTGCATGGGCGCCTCAATCCGGGCGGGCAATGAAAGGAGTCCCGCATTGGGAAAGACAGAGGAACACCGTGACCTGGGGATCGCGCAGCGAGCACTCGGGACACGGGTCAACCGTCGTCGTCTCATGGGTTCGGCAGCGCGCTCGGCGCCTTCGGCGCTACTGCCACCCTGCCTTTCGGAAGCACCGTCATCGCCCAGGATGGCGGCACAGAGTTCCACGGCGCCTGGCCGTACCTCGAACCACCGACCGGCCACTTCAACACATTTGTCACCGACGGCATCCTGAATCCGCCCAATATCTATGGCGAAATGATTAACATGCCATTCGGGCTGTTCCTGTGGGCGTCGCAGGAATGGCTGCCAGATGCTCGGCACCGAGTGGGGCTTCACCGATGGCGAGAACTTCCAGATCACGATTCGCGATGGCGTGCAATGGAGTGACGGAACCCCGTTCACCACGGGGGACGTGCTGACCACCTTCTCCCTGTTGCGATTGATGTCGAACACGGTCTGGGGGTACATCGACGAAGTCACCGCGGTCGATGAGTCGATCGTCAATTTCCACATGAGCAAGCCATCGACGCGTCGTCGAGCGCTATGTCGTCCGCATGTGCACGCGACCGACCTCTGTCTTCGGCGAATGGGCAACCCAGGCCGATGAGCTCTTCGCGTCCGGCAAGACGGTCGACGATCCGGAGGGCGCCCAGCTGCTCGAACAGTTCAACGCCTTCCGGCCCGAGATTACCCTCGCCAATGGCCCGTTCGTGATCAACATGGACCTCATCGGCAACGCCCAGATGACCCTGGACAAGAATCCCACGGGTTACCTGGCGGACACGATTCCCTACGACCGGATCGTGCTGTACAACGGCGAGACAGACATCATCACCCCGGTCGTCCTCGCCAAGGAAGTCGACTACGCCACCCACGGATTCGCTCCCGCCTCGGAACAGCAAATGCTCGACGATGGCATCCGCGTCCTCCGTCCGCCGACATACGGCGGCCCGGCGCTCCTCTTCAATTACGGGAAGTTTCCCGAGGCGTTCGACGACAAGCGGGTGCGCCAGGCGATTGCGCATGTCCTCGACCAGGCGCAGATCGGGCAGATCGCGCTTGCCGATTCCGGAGTCGACATCCAGTACATGGCCGGGTTCAGCGATCAACTGGTTCCGCTCTGGCTCGATGAAGCGGCCGTCACCGCCCTCAACCCGTATGAGGTCGATCTCGCGAAAGCGACAACCTTGCTGGAAGAGGCCGGTTGGACCAAGGAAGGCGAGGCCTGGATCACCCCGACCGGCGATCCCGCCGCGTTCGAGATCAGCTTCCCCGCCGAATACGCCGATAGCTCGGCGGCAGGCCAGGATGTCGCCAACCAGCTCAATGAGTTCGGTTTCCAGATCGAGCCCCGGGCCATCACCTTCACCCAGCACCCGATCGATGTCGACAAGGGCGCGTTCGAGCTTGCCGTGCGCGGCTGGGGCAACTCCAGCAATCCGCACCCGCATTTCTCGTTCCACACGGCGTTCTTCGTCCACAACATCCTGGCCATCAACAATGGCGGAAAGGGCATGCAGTTCCCGCTGGTTCAGACAACCGATGTTGCCGGCGAGGTCGATCTCGAGGAACTCACCCTGAACGCAGCGCTTGGTCTCGATGAGGCGGCCCAGAAGAAGGACGTCACTACCATCGCCCAGGCTTTCAATGAGTTGATGCCGATCATCCCCATGTACGAGCGCTACGGCAACAACGCGGCGCTGGAGGGACCGCGCGTGGTGGCCTGGCCGGCGGACGACGATCCGATCCTGGTCAACAGCCCGTATGCGGATGGCATCGTCACGATCCTGATGCTCACCGGCAAGCTCACTCCGCCCGCGTAAACGCCCCGGGCGCCGGAACCCCGGCGCCCATCTACCGCATCTCGTAGGGGAGGACCTGTGTCCTCCCGCTCGATTCGCCGGTACAAGACCGGCCACTACCAGAACCGGTCCGTGTTCGGCTGCGTCCTGCGGGGTAACCTTGTAGGGGAAGGCCCTGTGCCGTCCCGTGGATGTTGCGATTGAACATTTTCGGGAACCCATACGGACCGTCCTCCGCGATTGGACCGCGACACCCGTCGATGCATTGGTATCTGCGCACAGAGGTCCGGCGGTTCGGCGGATCTCGCTTGCTATCGCCACGCGTTTCTGACGGCCAATCTGCCGAAAATTGCACGATCGATTTGTGCTCCATGCCCGATTGCGCGACGCTTGTGCCAAATGCAGCCCGAAAACAGCGTATTTGACTCTGACTTGTGCAGAGTGACCAAAAACCCCCTGTGAAGTTCATCACGATGCACGATGCCCTACTTCCTGTCACCCGCGATAGGCTCTAGCAGGTTCAATTTTCGAGCGGTTGGCGAACGGGCTCGATCGTGGGTAGTATCGGCGGGAGCATATCTGGACGTGGCTGAATCACCATCTGGCATCGATCGAAGCGCTTTGCTCGGCACAGGACCCTCCCCCGAGGAGATTTACGCGCTCATCGAGCGTGAGGGCGTCAAGTTCATCAATCTCCAGTTCTCGGACGTCATGGGCATCGTCAAGAGCGTGACCATCCCGGCCAAGATCTTCGATCACGTCGTCGAAGGCGGCCAGTGGATCGATGGCTCCTCGATTGCCGGCTTCCCCCGCATCGCCGAATCCGACATGTACCTGGAGGTCGACCTCTCCACCTTCGCGATCATCCCCTGGGAGCGTGGCGAGTTCACCACCGCCCGCGTCATCTGCTGGGTGCACACCCCGAACGGCGAGCCGTTCGCCGGCGATCCCGCGTGGCGTGCTCTACAAGCAGCTCGAGAAGCTGGCCGAGCTTGGGCTACACCTACAACGTTGGTCCGGAGCTGGAGTTCTTCCTCTTCGAGCGAGACGAGGCTGGCGCAATCAAGGTCCTCCCGCATGATCGCGGCGGCTACTTCGACCTCTCCACCGACCTCGCCTCCACGGTCCGCAAGGACATGGTGCTCGCCCTCGACGAGATGGGCATCGAGGTTGAGGCCAGCCACCATGAGGTCGCCATCGGCCAGCACGAGATCGACTTCGAGTACGGCCCGGCCGTTCCGACCGCCGACCGCGCCGTAGTCGTTCAAGTACATCCTGAAGGCGATTGCCCAGAAGCACGGCCTGCACGCCACGTTCATGCCGAAGCCGCTGGCCGGCATCAACGGCTCGGGCATGCACGTGCACCAGAGCTTCGGCTTCATCGATCCGGGCACGGGCAAGAACGCCTTTGTCGACGAGAGCGATCCGTACGGCCTGTCCAAGGTCGCCAAGCACTTCATCGCCGGTCAGCTCAAGCACGCGCGCGGCCTCGCCGCCGTGATCGCGCCGCTGGTCAACTCCTACCGGCGGCTGGTGCCGGGCTTCGAGGCTCCGGTCTACGTCGCCTGGGCCCGC
This sequence comes from uncultured Chloroflexia bacterium, assembly GCA_963763125.1. Lineage (GTDB taxonomy): Bacteria > Chloroflexota > Chloroflexia > Thermomicrobiales > UBA6265 > JACCYX01. Next base: position 1,012,554 of record CAVXMV010000005.1, on the reverse strand, counting down.
ACCAACCGCTCCGCCCTGATCCGCGTGCCGGCCATTCGCGGTGGCAACCTGAACGCCACCCGTATCGAGCTGCGCTGCCCGGATCCGTCCTGCAACCCGTACCTCGCCTTCGCCGCGATGCTCGCGGCCGGTATGGACGGCATCATCAACGAGATGCCGCTCGAGGATCCGATCGAGGAGAACCTCTACCACTTCACGGACGAGGATCTCCGCGACGCAACATCCCGACCCTGCCGGCAACGCTCGGCGAAGCGGTCGAGGAGTTCAAGAAGGACGATGTCGTGCGTGGCGCCCTTGGCGAGCACGTCTCGGATCGCCTGATCGAAGCGCAAACCGCGGAGTGGGACGACTTCCGCAAGACCGTCACCGAGTGGGAGCGCGATCGCTACCTCGAGATTTACTAGACCCGCAAGCAACCAACGCTCCCAATTCGGGGGCGTTGGTCACCTACACATGACCATTGACGCTGAACCGCACCTCAGGGCTGGATTTCGATCCGGCCCTGGGGTGCGTCTATGTGCACCCCGTATGGGGTAGTTTGCCCATTTGTACCCGTGACGCTGGTGCGCGCGGGCGTTGGATTGTCATTTCGATCGCAGATGAGGCCCCGACGCGGTTGGGCTCCGCGGAGTAGTCGAGTCTGCCTCTACGCTGCCCGCTGTCTCATCGTTGCCATCATCACCGCCCGGCTCATCCACTGGCATATCTAATCACGATCTATCCGCTCCTCCCCGAAATTGTCGAGAAACGTCAGGTCGAGCTCGCCGAGGCGCTCGGGATCGGCGAGGATGTCGATCTCGACGATCTTCCCACCCCTGACGATGACCCAACCGGCCGAGAATGGGAGACCGTCACGGGTCGAGACGATCCCCACGGCGCCGTTGATCAGCGCACGGCGCATGGCCAGGCCGAGCCGCGAGTAGGTGAGTGCCTGACTGGCAACCGCCTCTGCCCCGCGGACCACTCGCAGTCCTCCTGCATTTACCCCGAAGTCGGCCCGCAGTACCACGTCGGGGTCGAGCACCGCCACCAACGCTGCGAAGTCTCCCTCGCTCGCGGCTGCAAGGAACGCGTCGACGACTGCTCGCTGCGCGTCCGTATCAATGCCCAGATCCAGATCCAGATCCGGGGTCGCGCCGCGTACACGGCGGCGTGCGCGGCTGGCGAGTTGTCGTGACGCCTCGGGAGAGCGGTCAATAATCCTCGCGATCTCGTCGAACGGCACGGCGAACATATCGTGCAGCACGAACGCGAGCCGCTCTGCCGGAGCCAGCATATCGAGGACGACGAGCAACGCCAGTCCGACCGAATCGGCCAGCAGGGCCTCGTGCTCGGGGTCGGTGCCGTCCGCGCGGTCCACGATCGGATCCGGCACGATCACGTCCAGTGATTCCTCGCGTCGCCCCCGGCGAGCGCGCAGCATGTTCAGCGACACGCGCCCGACGACGGTAGTCAACCATGCACCGAGGCTCTCGACGTCGCTGGTATCAGCGCGGCTCAGCCGCAGCCAGGCCTCCTGAACGGCGTCGTCTGCCTCGCTCATGGAGCCGAGCATCCGGTACGCCACCGCTCGCAGACGGGTTCGGTGCTCCTCGAAGCGCTCCACCAGCCATTCCTGTTCATCCATCTGTCACATACCTCCTTCGCGTCGTGTCTTAACACTAGACCCGCGGAAAGCGGGCGATGTGACGAGGTGATCGGCCTCTTTGAATGCGATGGGTTGGCAAGGAACTTCCTGCAAACCTGCCCGATACCAAAAGGAGAACATGATGCGTGTATTCGTTGCAGGGGCAAGCGGTGCAATCGGCAGCCGGCTCGTGCCGCAGTTGATCGAGAAGGGGCACGAGGTAATCGGCACCTCCAGGTCGGCTGCAGGAGCCGAACGGCTGCGCGCGCTCGGGGCAGAACCGATCGTGCTCGATCTGCTTGACCCTCGCGCCGTGCGCAAGGCGGTCCTCGCCGCCAGGCCGGATGCGATGATCCATGAAGCGACCGCCCTGGGGGACTTGCGGTTCTCCAGGAACATGGACCGCGGCTTTGCGCAGACCAACCGGCTTCGCACCGAAGGCACTGACGCCCTCCTGGCCGCCGCCCGCGAGGCGGGCGTGCAGCGGTTCGTCGCCCAGAGTTTTGCCCCCTTGCGGTACGCGCGCGTGGGCGGGCCAGTCAAGACTGAGGACGATCCACTCGATCCCTCCCCGGTGTCGACGATGCGCGAAACCGACGCCGCGATGCGGTATCTCGACCGGGCGGTCATGGAAGCTGGCGGAATTGTGCTTCGCTACGGCAGTTTCTACGGCGATCACAGCGATGCGCTGCTCCAGCCCATTCGCAAGCGGCAATTCCCGATCGTCGCCGATGGTGATGGCTACAACTCATTCATCCATTTCGAGGACGCCGCCGCAGCGACCGTGCTTGCGCTCGAACACGGGGAAACCGGCATCTACAACATCGTGGACGATGTGCCCGCCCCGGTCCGTGACTGGCTGCCGGTGCTCGCCGACGTGCTCGGCGTCAAGCCGCCCCGGCACGTTTCCCGCTGGGTGGCGCGGCTGTTCGCGGGCGAAGCTGCGGTTATGATGGGAACCGAAGCTCGCGGCGCCTCGAACGCGAAGGCCAAACGCGAACTCGGGTGGACGCTGCGCTACCCGAGCTGGAGAGAAGGCTTTGTGGTCGCCTATGCGTCAACCGTCCCTGCGAATGGACGCGCATCTCATCCGGCCACCAGTACGAGCCGCTCCCCGGTTTGAGTGACTTCCACTCGCCCAGGTAGGTCGGCCAGGTAGGTCGATGGTCGCCAGCCGCGGCCGTTATCGCTGGGCTCAGCGGGCACGCTCACTCTGCGGTTGGCGCTGACGGGAAGGACAAGGAGCGGGAGCAGCCCTGCCAGGCCCGGCAATCGGAAGTCAGTGCCGGGACTCGACACGCCGGGCTATGCTGGTGATGAACGATGCCGGTTCAATCGCCTTGAGTCTGTTTCGCACGGAGGACAACATGGACCCGGATGCCCCTCGGCCGTCTCTGGCGTTGCGACGACTGGTCAACGGATATCAGGTTTCGCAGGCCATCCATGTGGCAGCAGCGCTGGGAATCGCCGACCTCCTGGCGAACGGGCCACGCACTAGCGATGATCTCGCCTCAGCCACTGGGACGCATCCCGCCACGCTGTACCGGCTGCTTCGCGCATTGGCCAGCGTCGATGTGTTTCAGGAGGAAGAAGAGTGCCGATTCTCGTTGACTCCGCTCGGCGATTGCCTGCGGAGCGATGCTCCGGAGTCGGTCAGCGGATGGGCCGACTTTATCGGCGAGCCCTATCACTGGCAGGCGTGGGGCGATCTGGAGCATAGCGTGAGGACTGGCGAGAACGCCTTTCGCCACATCCACGGCATGGATCCCTGGACCTACAGGAGCCATCATCCCGAGCTCGGGGCCGGATTCGATCGAGCCATGACCTCGACGGCCCGCCAACAGGTCGCCTCGCTTCTGGAGGCATACGATTTTGGTCGATTTCGGACCGTGGTCGATGTGGGCGGGGGAAACGGAGCCTTCCTGGCGGCGATTCTCTCCAGGAATCCGGACATGCAGGGCATATTGTTCGATCAACCACACGTCGTTGCCGGAGCTGGGCCACTCCTTGTGCAGGTGGGCGTGGCGGACCGGTGCGAGATTGTTGGGGGAAGCTTCTTCGATACCATTCCCGAAGGAGGAGATGCCTATGTGCTCAAGTCGATCCTGCATGACTGGGACGACGAACAGGCGATCGCCATCCTGCGGACCTGCCGAAAAACGATCACAGACGGCGCGTCAATGCTGCTGGTCGAACGGGAACTTGGTGCACCCAATGAGTCCCCGGACAGCAAGTTCAGCGATCTCAACATGCTCACAGGACCTGGGGGCCGTGAACGATCGACCGGGGAATTCGCAAGCTTGTTCGAGACAGCCGGGTTCAGGTTCGTTGGATACACGCCGACGGCCGTCGGGCCGGGTGTCTTCGAAGCCGTGACTGCCTAGTCCCCGCTGAGGATCACCCCGCCCGCGGCGGTCACCATGATCGCCCGCTCGAATTGCGCGACCATCGTGCCGTCGATTGTTCGCGCTTCCCACCGGTTGTCCATGTAGTAATCCTTCTGCCCCGCGATCACGACTGGCTCAACCGTGATCACCATGCCCTCGATGAGTTTGGGGCCGGTGCCCGCCTGACCAGCGAACGGCACTTGCGGATCTTCCCAGCAGCGGCGGCCGATCCCGTGGCCACAGAACCCACGGGCCACGTTGTATCCATGCGATTCCGCAACCGACTGCATCGCCCAACTCACATCGCCCACCGTGTTGCCGGTTTTGGCGGCCTCGATCGCCGTCGTCATCGCCAGCCAGGTGGCGTCGATCAGGGCCTGCTGGGTTTTCGACGCGGGGCCGATCGTGAAGGTGGTCGCCGCATCCCCGGCAAACCCGCCATGGAGCATTCCGGCATCGATCGTCAAGATGTCGCCCTCCACCAGTTGCTCGTCGCCGGGAATCCCGTGAACAACGATATCGTTGCGATTGGTGTTGATCGCACCGGGGAATCCATTTTGCGTTTCGAACACTGGCTCGCCGCCAAGTTTCCGGATATAGGCGCGGGCATAGTCGTCCAGCGCCTTGGTCGTCATCCCGGGTTTGGCGATCGCTTCGAGTTCACGGAGCAATCGCGTGGTTGCCTGGTTTGCGCGCTGCATGCCAGCAAATTCATCGGGCCGGGTGATGATCATGATCGTGGAAACTCCGCACGTCGACGCCAGTGACTCTCATGCCTACAGTATGTCGGCATTCCCGATTGTCCTGCCAATCCGAACCCGGATATATGGCTGGGATGAATATGGGGGTACACTGGGGGTATATTTCCACATTGGAAAGGAGCAGGACGGTGCCCAAGATCAATGTCTATGTGTCGGATGCGCTCGCCGAACGGATTCGAATTGCCGGAGTCGCGATTTCTCCGGTGTGCCAGCGGGCTCTCGAGGAGGAAGTGCGACGGATCGAAGCGCAAAGGTCGGCCGATGAAATCGTGATCCAGATGGTCAAGCGGTTTCGATCGACGGAGGGGTTGACCGATCCCGACGATGTCGCCCGCGACGCCGACGGATATGCGGCGGGAACGCATTGGGCGCTTCACGTGGCCTCGTCGTTTGAGCTTGCCGAACTCGCGGGCATCGGTACCCACGGGAGCGAGCAGATTCCCGTGAACCGTGCGCAGGCAGGACTTTACGAGATACTTGCCGAAGCCGGATTCAGTTCCGATTCCGAAACGAACCGCGTGCTTTCCGCCAGCGACCCCTGGGGCCGGGGATTTCTCCGGGCCTGCCAGGAACTTTGGCAACGCGTACAACCCCTCATGTCATGAGCCGGGTCGAGGTGAGAAGATGACCAAAACCGACGCAATTGCCGTCGTGCAGGCCTTTCACGATAACCTGAATGACCGCAAGGTGGCCGATGTGCTTGCCCTCGCCACCGAGGATGTGCGCGTTGGCGGCCCTCGGGGCTCGGGTGAAGGCAAGCACCTGCTGGAGGAATGGGTCGGTCGCGCCAACATCTCAATGACCCCGCTCCGCTGGTTCCGCGCCGACGATACCGTCGTCGTCGAGCAACAGGCAATCTGGCATGATCCTGACACCGGGGCGGAGACAGGCGGTCAAACGGTCGCATCCGTATTCACGATCGAGCAGGGCCAAATCGCCGCAATCGCCCGTTACGGGTTTCTCGCCGAAGCCGTCCACAGCGCCAACATGGACGAATCCAACGAAATCGACGCCCCCATCCAGTGAAGAAAACAGGGTGAATGATGCGTCCCCGGATCTCGTAGGGACGGACCTGAGCGCAGCGGGGCGCTCCTTGCGGAATGACAACAAACCGGCTCCGCCGGACTGGACCGAACCTCAATGGCATCCGAACAAGCCGGCGAGTTGTGCTCGCCGGCTTGTTCGGATGCCCACACGGTCCCCGATCGCTAAGGCTCCCGAAGATCCACGCTGTAAATCGTGATTTCGTATACCTCACCGGCCGCGATCGAAACCCCGTTCACCCCGTTGCTGCCGATCGTCACATCGACATCGTAGAAGAGCGCCCAGTTTTCGTTCGAGGCAACCGCGAGGCTGTATGTGCCCTCCGGCAACCCATCCAGCTGATAGACTCCGGAACCCAGCGACGTTCCCTCCGACAACAAATCCCAGGATTCCCCGGTTTCGCCGTTGGTAACCGTCACCGCCCATGGCTCGGTGGAGTCAGCGCACGAGCTGTCGTCCACCAGTGGCTCGGTCCCGAATTCGCAATCGCTCTGCCGAACCACCAGCGAGCCGGACTCTCCGGTGGGCTCTTCCTCGTCTGGTCGCACCCGGTAGAGCTCGGCGACAGCTTCGCCGCCAGCCGGGATATCGACCATATACACATCGGGCATGAAGTATGGATCGCCTTGCACCGCGACCTCGATCGGACCCGGCGGGCCATCCTCGTCATGTGAGAGGAACAACGTCGTGGCCGGGAGGTTCTCGAACAGGTACTGGCTGCCGCCGAGATCGACGGCATCGCCGAACAACGTCCATTCCTCGGATGTAGTCTGGCCGACGTCAGCAACCGAGACATCCCATGGATCCGTGCTGAGCTCACACGGCGAGGTGTCGTTCAGTGGATCGCTTCCGGACCGGGCAGTCGTAAAGGGTGACCAGGAATGACCCGGTCTCGTCTGCTTCCGGGGCAATCTGGAGGGTGAGGACTGTCGTTTCATCCTCCACGATCTCGAACACCCAGCCCTTGAGTTCGTCATCCCACGTCGCCCCCTCGATCCGCAGGCCAGGTTGCGACGCGTCCTCGGGACCGGTGGTGTAATCGCCGATCGGCAAATCGTCGTATGTGTAAACGGTGTCGTCTTCGGTCAAGTTGGCCCGGTCCGGGATGATCCAGTTCTCGTCGTCGACATGATGGAACGCAGGGACGGTGATCTCCTCGTTGGTTGTCGGCACACAGGCTTCCTCGAAACCGTCGGGGCAGAGCTCCAGGCGCATTTCGAGGGTTCCGGATTCGTCTGCCTCCGGTGTCGTCGTTGGTGTCGGGAGTGGGGGCAGTTCCACCTCATCGCCAATCGAAGCGATCATCCACGTCGCACCCTGATCGTCCACCGGCAGCAATGCGATGTCGCCCTCGAACTCTGCCACATCGCCTTCCGACAGCTCGGACACCGTGCCGGTCTCGTCAGTGACATGGACGACGCCATTGGTGACGTAAAGAAGGTAGGGCGAATTGCTGGTCGCCGCGAATGCGCCGTTCTCGTCGGGCGCCAGGACATCGCGGGTCAGGTGCACGTCGCGATTGCCTCGCGGCGCCCGGAAATCGTCCCCGGCGAACAGCAGGTCGGAGGATCCCAGCGACTCGGAGGTCTCGACCGCGTCGGCAACGATCAGCTCGATATTGACGTAATCGATGTCCCTGTTCGATGTGCTCGACCGCCGTTCGCTGGCGCCCTCCTTATGGAACGCGGCCTCGCCAGCGTCGATAAGCGTGTTGGCACCGCTATCCCCGTCGGTGATCAGAAATGCATCGTCCAGACCGATTGTGAATCCCAGCGTTCGGGGATGGAACCCCGCCTCATCAGCCGGCATCGCCTCCGACCCGGTGACACGCCACACCACGCGCGCCCGCGGCATCAGGTCGACACCCTGGGCAATCACCTGGGCGTGACTGGTTGCCGCCCCACCGGTTTGCGCAAGCGAGACAGACGGCACAAGCGACATCAGGACCAGCGAACACACCGCAAGGAATGCGGCGACCACTTGCCACCGGAAACGACACACCGTCATCGTTCAACTCCTGAAAGACATGCCAATCCCAATCATGCTGGATCACGAAAGAGGGAACGAACGCCACCCACGCCTGGTTCCCGCACTCCATAGTCTGGACATCCTGCGGAATCAACCCGTCGTACCACAAAGAAGCCTGGTAGTGGCCGCCCTTGTGGCGGCCAATGGATTCCCTCGCCCCAGTCTCGCCTGATTCCCGGCACGGAGTAGGGGTTCCGGAGAATGATCAACTCGCCGTTGGTGCCACTGTTATGCGCTGACGCGCATTCACTTCGCGGGTTTCCAGCGGGGCCGATGTTTCGCTTCGCCCAGTAGCGTGTCCACCCCTGATTGACCTTCCCCAAGCCGTCATGGTGAGCGCAGCGATCCAGCGGGGCAACATCCCCTGGCGACGCCGGTCCGCGTCAACGGACGTTGGTGTACCCGGTACCAGGCGCCGGATTCGCCGGCGAGTGCTGCGCACGGGGATTCTGTCGCTCCGCGTCAGAATGACGACCACTGTGGGAGAGGCCGCCACATCCAGTGGGGCAGGGACGCCCTCTACCAAGGAGGCTGTTTGTACGGCTGCTGATGCGGATAGCGCGCTCCGCCCGATCCTGCGCACTCGGAACGAGCCGGTGAGGATATGATCCTCACCGGCTCGTTCCCTGCGCCACCCGCGCTTCGATAGTGATCGATGTTGCCGGCCCATCGCCGGGGATTCCATTTGTCTGGAACGGGAACCAGCACCACGATGGTTCCCGTTCCAATGACAACCTTATGATGCCGCACTCGGCAAATGGAAACATCGGTAAAAATGCTGATTTGAAGTCGCGCACGGCGTAGGTTCCTAAGTGGTTTCCGCAAGAGAAAGTGACGTATATCGCATTCGCCACCCGTATTTGGCGCAAAAATGCCACATCGGATCCCGGATGCTCCGATTCCGGGTCATTGCCGTGTGCCGGGGCCCGAAAGTGCCAGTGCAGCCTTGCCGGTTCTTCGACTCCACCGTAAGATACCGGCGAGTTAACGATTAACGATGCATTTGGGTGGATAGATTGCGCCACAATCGACGGTGGCGCCTTGTCACCAGGCATCTGGCTGCATGCAGGTATATCGGGAAGGGACCTTCCTTATGATCAAGCGGTTTTCGAGACGTTCACTCGTTGGTGGTGCAGCCGGGGCAACGGCGGGAGCCGGTATCCTCGCGCTCGCCAGGCCTAGCTCCGTGTTCGCGGCGCCAGCCCTGATTCAGGACACCGGATCGAAGGTCCAGGTGCAGTACTGGACTTCGTTTGCGACCGGCGTCAATGGCGATGCCCAGAACAAGCTGATTGCGGACTTCAACGCCTCGCAATCCGACATCGAAGTGATCGCCACCCCGCAGGAGAGCTATGAAGCAATTGCCCAGGCGCTGATCTCCGGTCTCCAGACCGGTGACGTCCCGGATCTGGTGCTCTTTTCGGAAGCATGGTGGTTCCGCTTCTATCTCGCCAGCGTGCTGGTCGATCTCAACACCCTGATCACCGATGAAACGAACGTCGCCGACTACGTACCGACGCTCTACAACGAATACCAGCGCAACGGCGGACAGTACGCGATCCCCTTCGCACGATCCACCCCCTTGCTCTACTACAACACCGGGTTGGTGGAAAAGGCCGGACTTACCGGCGAGGTCTACGCAAAGTGGAGTACGCTTGCAGGAAGCCGGTGCCGACCTGATCGCTGGTTCCGGCGCCGAGAAGGCGTTCGCCTTCGGCAGCGCCGCCGGGTATGGCTCGTGGTTCCTCCAGGGCACCGTCTGGGGCTTCAACGGGGCGTACTCCGATGCCGACCTGAACATCAAGCTCACCGAGGAAGGCGCCGTCGAGGCCGGTGAGGCCATGCGCAACCTCGTTCAATCCGGGGTGGCTGCCGCGGTCGCCGACCCCCAGCAGGATTTCCTGACCCAAACGACCACCGCGATCTTCTCCTCGACCGGCGCCCTGGGCAACCTGACTGCTACCGCGGAATTCCCGTTCACCACCGCATTCCTGCCCGCCGAGTACACCTTCGGCTGCTGCACCGGTGGCTCCGGCATGGCCCTGCTGAACACCTCGCCGGAGGAAATTCAGCAGGCAGCCTTCAAGTTCATCGAGTACTGCACCAGCACCGAGGTCACCACCTACTGGTCGCAGACCACCGGCTACATGCCGGTCCGCCTTTCGGCCCGCGACAGTGAACCGATGCAGGCGTTCTTCGCGGAGAATCCGAACTCGAAGACAGCCGTCGATCAGTTGGAGAAAGTCCAGCAGGTCGATGCCGTGATGGTGGCCGTACCGAACGGCGCTCAGTTCATCGGGCAAGGCTGGGAGCAAATCCTGGTCAACAATGTCCCGGCCGCCGACGCCTGGGCCGAGACGAAGGAGATTCTCGACACCGAGGCCGAGCCGATCCTCGAGCAAATCCAGGCCGTCGAAGGCGAATAGCACACCAGGCAAACGCAGGAAGAGAACCCTGGGCACGCATTGCCCGGGGTTCTCTTTCTGTGGGTGGACGCGCCCTCCCGCATCCACCTGACCGCGTAGGCTGCGGGCCTTGTGTCAGCCTACGCGCGCAGCGCCTTAAATGTCATTCCGCAACGAGCCGCAGGCGAGTGGAGAAATCTCCCGCCGCAGCGGCATTGAACGGGTGTTCGCTGTGGCAGGAGACATCGCTTCGAGCGGAGCGGGCCGACACAAGGTCGGCAACCCTACGATATTCATGTCCATCGGGATTGGACGATCCGGCCAACATCGCCGCCCCATTTACGAAGTCGGCCTTCCGCGCGATCATGGCAGCCATCATTCGAACCCTCTCGGATCACGATGGAGACCAGATCGATGCCGCTTGCGAGCCCGCTTACCGGAATCATCCCACCCGTTTGCACCCCGATGACCGAGGATTTCGAGATCGACGTCCCGTCGCTCGAACGCCTGCTCCGGTTCCAGCTCGACGATGGCGTGCATGGCGTGTTCATGCTCGGCTCGACCAGCGAGACGGCAACCCTCACGGATGCGCAGCGCAAGACTGTGCTCGAGGTCGCCGTCCACACCGTCGCGGGACAAGTTCCGGTACTTGCCGGGGTGATCGATTACAGTACTGCCCGCCAGATCGGACACGCCCGGGTTGCTCGCCAGGCTGGAGTCGATGCGCTGGTAGCTACCGGTCCCTTCTATATCCATCCCAGCCAGGACGAAATCGTCCAGCACTTTCGCTACCTGCGGGAAGCCATCGATCTCCCCATCTTTGCCTACGACATTCCGTCCGCTGTCCAGATCAAGCTGGAACGAGCGACGATCAGGACATTGGCCAGTGAAGGACTGATTGTCGGATTCAAGGACAGCAGCGGCCAGGACGCGAACTTCCGGGGCGTGGTCCTCGATACCCGGGAGATCGCCGGGTTCGCCGCCCTCACCGGTTCCGAGCTGATGGTCGACACCATGCTCCAGTTGGGCGCCAGCGGCTCTGTACCCGGTTTCGGGAACGTTGATCCCGCCGGATTCGTGCGCATTTACGACGCCGTCCAGGCCGGAGACTTGGCCCTGGCCCGCTGCGAGCAGGAGCGCCTCTACCGGCTGTTCAGCATCGTCCGCCAAGCCACGCCGGGCCGCACCGGCCAGACCGCTGCCTCCGTCGGCGCGTTCAAGACCGCGCTCCAGCTGCGCGGCGTGATCGCCAACAACGTCGTCGGCCGCCCGATGACGCGCCTCAACGACGAGGAAACCGCCCGCATCCGCACCATCCTCATCGAAGCCGGTCTCTTGTAGCTAGGGGAGCCCATCTCGTACGGGAGGGTCTTGTGCCCTCCCACTGGACACTCCGCCCGGGCGCGCAACGCCTACACCAACAAACCCGGGTAAGTCTGCGCGGCGATGCATGCTCCGCCCGCTGGATGTCTACCCAGTCCAGGTAGGGCTGGGTATCCAGCGGGGCGATCTTGAGTCCGTCCACCCACTCCGCCTCCTTGTCATTTCGACCGGACCCTGAGCGGAGTCGAAGGGGCTAGTGGAGAAATCGCCCCGCTGGATCTTCGCCGCAGCGAGCATCGTTCAGATAATTTCATCGCAAGAGAATGCGAGGGCACGGCCTGAATTACTGACTGAGGGGGAAAGATGATCGATCTACAGGTGTTGGCCAGCTTCATCAAGATCCGGAACGTCGTCGATGGGGAGATTGCGCGACTCATCGGACGTCCGGCCCACAGCGGCCATATCGGGGAGTTCGTGGCGGCGGCCATATTCGACATCGAACTGAATGCAAACGCTGCCCACAAGGCCATTGATGGACACTTCCGCTCCGGGCCGCTTGTTGATCGATCAATGAACATCAAATACGGCACCCGACGAGATGGCCTGATGAACCTGGTTGCCAGCCTGGACCCGAAGGACCATCCTGACTACTACCTTGTCCTGACTGGCCCGAGCGTTGGCGCCATCTCGTCCAAAGGCCTGAGCGCGCCATGGGTCGTTCAGCAGGTGTACCTCTTCGAGGCGACCGACCTGCTGGGCAAGCTCGCTGTCACGGGGGTGAAGATTGGCGTGGCGACGAGTGTGCGATCGGCGTTTTGGGCTGACGCGATGATCTATCCCGGAGGCCATGAACCCACGGCTGCCGTAGTCGATGACGACCAGCGGGAAGCGCTGCAACTGTTCCAAAGTGCTGAGTAACTGCACCTGGCCTTCGAGTACCAGTTGAGCGCAACCCTGCCCGACGAATATCAGCTGATTGGCGTCCCAGTATGGGGAGCTAACGATCCGTCACCCCGCAAGTCGAAGTGGGTCGCCTGAATTGATTGCCGAGCATTCCTTCGGTTTCGTATGATGCAATCAGACATCGCTATACACATGAATCGACTGTCAATTCAGGGACCACGAGACGGCCAGGGCTGATTGCCTCCGGGGCGTCCCGGCGGTCGCTTGGGGAACCCAGCGCCGATGAGCACCAAACCCACCATCCGCTCGTATGTTCCGAACGAAGACCAGAAGCGAGAGATTCATGCGACGAGCAAGGGAATCCAGATCGTTGCGCCTGCGGGCTCAGGAAAAACTGAGACGCTTGTGCACCGGTCTCGGGAACTGATCCAATCTGGGAGGATTCCGCACCAGCGGATACTCATCTTGAGCTATGACAATAGCGCCAGGCACAGTTTCGAGCAGAAATTTAGGCGTCATGCACCGGGCATGCCGATGCCAACGGTGAAAACTATCAACAAACATGGTTTGGACTTGCTGAAGCGCTACTTCCCGGCTGAAGTCGGACAGATGAGCAAGGATACGGAACTTCGAAGGTCCTACGACACCCGGTTTGCGCACCTTGAGGTACTGCACTGGGACGGTCGGCATCGGTCGGTCACAAGCGCATTTGATGCCCTGAAGTATCAAGGGTTCTCAGTGCATGATCTGCGACAGAAACAAGCTCGGGAATGGCTCAGGATTCATTTTCTCCAATTGCCTCGGGAAGAGCGTGAGAACATTTCCGTGGCCTCCCTGATGGATCTGGACGACACTCCGACTACTGAAGAGCAGTTCACCGCTGATATTGATGAAATTCTTGGCGCATACAAATTATTTGAACAGGACATGCGCAAGCATAAGTGGATGGACTTCTCGGATCAAAAGCTCCGGCCGCTGATGGGGTTGAGGCAGGACGCAACCGCCCGAGCACAGGCACAGGATCAGTATGACGAGATAGTGGTTGATGAGTGCCAGGATATCAATCGCCTGGACGCGCTCCTGGTCAGGTATAGTCTCGGGCCCGAGACCACCCTGGTCGTAGCCGGGGATGACGATCAGTCGCTCTACGAGTTTCATGAGGCAAATTCGCTCTACTTGCGCGAGCCTTCACACTATTTTAAGCGCGAGTTTGAGCCCTGCCACCTAAATATCAACTACCGTACGCCCCAGGAGTTGCTGACCCCGGCGCTACGCCTGATTGATCACAATAGTGAGCGTATCCCCAAATCACCTTCCTCCGGCGTCGCTCATCCTGGATCCTGGGAGACCATTCGATCGTCGTCAGAAGCTGATTTGGTGCGCGACATCGCCGCGCGGGTTGCTGACTTGCTGGACCCCAATCGTCCGGCACCTGGCAGGATAAGCAACGATGAAATTGGCGTGCTATGTGCGAAACCGCGGACGGTGACGCTCTATCGCAGCGCCCTTACGCGACTCGGTATCCCGTGGTCGGAGGTGCCAAAGGACGACAGCAAGTCGACGGCCGTTCCTGGAGTGACCATTGACACGATGCGCAAAGCCAAAGGACGCCAGTGGCGTGTTGTTGTTTTGCCCGATGCCATGGATGCACTTACCCCGGGGCCGAATTCGATGAGGCTTTGCGATACGGAATCTGAGCGACGGATGTTCTACGTGGCAATGACCCGCCCTTCTGAGCGCTTGCTGATTGGATACAGCAGTCGCGAGTCGATCGATGTCGCCTTTCGCACGTCTGATGGAGAGATTGTCGGCACGAATGGCGCGAGTCGATTCTTGTTTGAGGCAGGCTTGGTCACCGATCCCGTGTCGACTGGTTCGACCGAGACACTAGCGGCAGGCCAACCTGCGCGCACCGAAGATTCACCATCGAAAGCGGTGACTCAAGTTGCTACTGGTTCAACTCCAAAAGCAGCCATTCCGGCCGGACTTGACCAATCAACCGAACCCGGAGCGATCCGTCCGAAAGTTCAAGCCCAGCCCGTGATTTCAAAGGCGCAGCAAGTAACGCCTCCCACCAAACCCCTTCAGTCTCAGCAGTCTGTTGTCCGTGGAGGAGTGAAGTCGACCCAGATGGTGCCAGTTCTTCATGATTGGGACGTCCGTGAGGCTGAACGGCGCGCGTTGGGCAGAGCGCAAACCTGCGTCGCGGAGCGAGATCATGCCTGGGCGGCACTTGACGCATTCGATAAGGCAATTGTGCCGTTCATCAGACGAAACTCAGGTGTTCCAAAAGGCAGTAAGCGAGAGGCAAGAGCCTTGATCGACCTTCTCTTTGAGCAAGCCGCCATCGACTGGTCATGGCGAAGCAACCTGCACGACTGGCGTATGTCACGCAATGAAGCTGTCCATGGTGACGGTCCATTGCATGATCGCCACAAGGCAATTATTGAAGTGATGGTTGATCGGGCCCCAGAACTCTTTGCCCACATCGCCAGGCAGCGGAAGCCTTCGCAACCAGATTCGAAGCCCGCTGCGGTCTCTGCGGCGGTGGTGGTCAAGCCAACCATGCCGCTCGTCGCGCCTGAGCCGGTCATACGCGAAACCGTGCCCTTCACTGACCCTGATCGTTTGGAGCGAATTCAGCTGCTGGCCGAGATCATTCAGTCGGGGCGGCCGCATCCCAGGACCGGTAAGCGGATAGCCGCGCTTCGATTCGATCCGGACATCTTCCGCGAGGAAATGCTTGTCTTGCAGTTGCATTTGCTGGTTCGCGGCGTGCGTTTTCATATCGCAGAGCAGTATCGGTGGTCGCAATCGCCAGTGTTTGTTCAGCTATCGAATCGGAGGTTGAAGTTTGGGCACAATGCGATTCGCAGCAACGCACGGCATGGATTGCAACCAAAGACAGCGTCGAACACGGATGTGCTTGTCGATATCCTGAGCGACATTGTTGGGAGGCACTATCCGGAAAATGCACTCAACTCTCTGCTCACGATGTGGAATGATGCGCACCTGATTGGGAACGGAAACTACCCAGATGGATTCAAGATACGCGCTCGGAAATCTTCTGGAACGTCGAAAAGTTAGGGCCCGTCATAATTCGGCATTTCTGAAAAGGCACTTTCTCGAGCCTCGGGAAGGTTGTTGGCCCTGCGAGCGTTCTTCGGATATGACTGGTCGCGTGCGGTATCGTTCTTTCGACATTCTTGACGATCATCACCAGAAGGAACACTCACCCATGGCACAGGAACTGGACGATCTCTCCCGGCGCTACGTCGAGCTCGGGTTCGGCATCGAGCGGCACATCGAGGGAACCGTCGATGCCTACTTCGGGCCGCCGGCAATCAGGGAAGCGGCGCTCGCCGGTCCCCTCCCCTCACCGGCCGATCTGCTCGACCGCGCCACCTCGCTCCTCGCCGATGTGAACGCGACCGAGCTTCCGCCCTCGCGCACCGACTACCTCAACGCCCAGATCCAGGCGCTGCACACCACCTGCCGCAAGCTCACCGGCGAGCAAATCCCCTATCGCGACGAGGTCCGGCTCTGCTTCGACATCGAACCGGAGCGGACTCCCGAACCGGTCTACGATGAGGCGATTGCCGCTCTCGGCGATGCCCTTCCCGGCGAGGGCGACATCGCGAGCCGGATGATCGCCTGGCGTGCCCAGTTCGAGGTCTCGACCGACACCGCCCGGCTCATGATCGAAACGATCGCCGATGAGGCCCGGCAGCGATCCTCGGCCTTCGCGCCGCTTCCCGAAGGGGAGGCGATCGAGATCTCGCTGGTGTCGAACAAGCCGTGGAGCGGCTACAACTGGTATCTCGGCAATTGTCGCTCGCTGATCGAGATCAACACTGATTTGCCGATCCGCGCCAACGCCCTGCTCGACCTGATGTGCCACGAGGGCTATCCTGGCCATCACACCGAACACGCCGTCAAGGAGCAGCGCCTGTTTCGCGAACAGGGCTACGGCGAGCACGCGATTCAGCTCATCAATACGCCTGAGTGCGTGATATCGGAAGGCATCGCCACGCTCGCCGAATCGATCATCTTTACCCCGGAGGAGGCCGCTGCCTGGCGTGCCGAGCATCTCTACCGTGCCGCCGGAATCGTGGTCGATCCGGCCCGGGAACGCCAGATCGCCGAGGCGCAGCGCGCACTCAAATCGGTCTCGGGGAACGCCGCGCTGCTCCTCCATGAGGATGGCGCGACCGAGGATGAGGTCGTCGCCTACTTCATGACGTACGGGCTGGAGACCCCCGAACGCGCTCGCCACCGGTTGTCGTTCATCAACGATCCGCTGTGGCGGGCGTATGTCTTCACCTATCACCTTGGCTACGATTTACTGGGCGCCTGGCTCGAGCTGGCGGACGACGAGGATACGACGGGCCCAGGTGATGGTGGTCGATCCCGGCGCCGGGATCGCTTCGCGCGACTACTGGCCGACCAGGTCACCCCCTCGGCGATCCTGAGCCAGCTTGGGTAGCGCGCATGGTTGACATGGTCAGGGGCAAGTTGCCAACCTTGGCGCTTGCAGGGGAACCCCCTGTGGGTTCCCGAATTGACTGAATCCCTGTCCGCTGAATTCGCCGAAGCGCATTCACATGAGGGTGCACACATTCGGCAAGGCGGATATCTCCTGCTGTCGCAGCGTAGGGCGGTTTGCAGGTGCGTTGCCTTCCTTGATCCGTGCAGGGTTGTGAGCATCGTGTCGGTCCGACGTGACCGTGCTCCCACCGGTCCCCGTGGGTTGCGGCAGCGCAGGGATGCATGCTCAGTCCGGTGCGCAGCGTGTGATTGTCATACCGCAACGAGTCGCAGGCGAGTGGATTCATCGGGGCGGAATCTCCTGCACCGCAGTCCAGCACTCTAGCCATCAGAACGTTCGTCGCACCAACCCGTAGACCATTGTCGCTGCGGCGAGAGATATCGCTTCGCTGCCTCTGGTCGCTGATCAGCCCCTCCCGCAGGGACGTCCCGACGATGACATCGAAGCTTCGCGCCGCATGTCTTGCCCTACCCGTCTGCGATTTCCGGCGAATTGATTGTCCCCGGACACAACACAGCCCCTGTCATCGCAGATGACAGGGGCTGTGTGTTTCACCCGGTTGGACCGGCCAGTGCTGGGACCCGTGGAGTGACGCCAGGAAAGAAAGGAGCGCGCGGGGGGAGTTGCGCTCAGGTCAGGGCATCAGGAGATCGGAAGCAAGTCTGAACTCCACATGAGGCCATCGGGTGGAACGATCGGGACGTGATACCGATTACCCCACCCGTGGCAGTGCACTAGCGCGGCCAGCCGTACAAAGGAAAGGATTTGTCGTAGTTGATGAGGTCCTTGCGGGCCTCGTCGGCCGTCGGGTATCCGCTGCCGGTCTCCAGAACGCCCACGTAATACCGATCGAACCGGGTCGAACCGGATTTCACACGGTGGCTGCCGGCATTGAAAAATCGACGAATGGCGTTCATGGGTCCTGCTCCTGGCATCGACATCCTCGTCGATGCATGTCACGGACATCTGTCCGATCACCTAGGTATAATACTATAGCGATATGAGCATGAAGTGTCAAGAGATTATGAAGATAATCGGATATATCTCGATATTGGCATGATGTCGACCGAAATGTGCCGGAATTGGTGCTTCCTGACGCACGGGAGTGGCGGTATTCGGTCTTCTGCGCGTACCATCTTCCTGCGAAGGGTCGTTGCCTTGCCGTGCGCTCATGCCAACGGCGACCCGCCTGATTGCCCCGATCACACATGAGGCCGCCTTGATGACGGACCAATCGAAACAGTTGCGACGAAATGGACCACAGGTCCTCAGTACCCTGCTCTTCGTCGCCGCCATTGGCTTTGCCGCCGCCGCTGTCTACATCTGGTATGTCGATGATTCAAGGACCGAGGAGGAGCCTCCTGTGCCAACGGTGACCGATGGCATTTACCAGCTCGTCAATGTCCTCGACGCACTCAAGGACGCCGGGCTCGGCGCCGATTACGGTCGATCCCCGGCGACAGCCAAATCCACGCAAATCGTGCCGCCCGGCCAGAACCTGACGATTGAAGGCACCAATGTCTTCATCTTCATCTTCCCTGGTGGTGATCCTGCCGCCGCCGCGTCTGCCCGCCAAACGGCCTTCGAGGCAATCGATCCGGCCACGATGACGCTCACCACGCCCTCCGGCAACGATGTCGCCAATGGCGAACCGCTCTCGGTGTATCAGGGCGCCAACATCATCGCGGTCCTGATCGGGGGCGACGAGGAGCTTAAGTCCGAGGTACAGGACGTGATCGAGGGGCTCAACTGAGCACGCACCCACCAGAACCGGCCGGACAGCCAGATCCGCGCGAGGTGTTTGCGGATCCACCCGCCGAATCCGGGCTCACCTCGCTGATCGGGGTTTCCGGGAAACCGATGACCCTCGCCGACACCGATGAGGATCTCGTCGTCCACGGTCGCATTGGCTACGGCCACAAATCACCCTGGTTCCTGGGCGGCATCTTCCTCCTCGTCGTGCTCGTTCTCGGTTTTGCGAGTTACCTCAATAGCCGCGAAGACGACCCATCGGGCATCCCGGACGTCGCCCCGGATTTCGAGATGGCGCTCTTCGATGGCGGCACGTTTCGGCTCGCCGATCACCGTGGCCAGGTCGTCGTCCTCAACTTCTGGGCCTCCTGGTGCGAGCCGTGCCGAGAGGAGATGCCGGCACTGCAACTGGCCTCGACCCAGGCCGGGGCTGACGTGGTGTTTGTCGGCATCGGCGCCAAGACTGACAAGGACGACGAGGCGCGGGCCTTCGCCGAAGAATTCGCGATCTCCTATCCGATCGGTCGCGACACCGAAGGCGGGGATCGCGGTAACGGATCGATCCAGATCGATTACGGCGTATTCGCTTTCCCTTCAACCTTTGTGATCGATCCCGAAGGGAATGTCGACGCCGTCCTGATGACACCGATCGACGACCCGGCCGACATCCTGCCGTTCATCGACGACGCCCGAGGTTAAGGGGAGAGCCGTTGGTGTAGGGACCAACGGCTCAGGGAAGAGGGAGGGGAGTTGAGGGTCAACTGTTCCGGTCAGTCACCAAAGTGGGGAAGGCACCGACCGGTGATGACATCCATAGAGTAGCACACATGTTCGTATTGTGACAAGATGGCACAGATGGCTGGTTCTGCGCGATCCGGGAAGCAAAGTTCAACCTGCTTCGGGCATACGTTGTGATGCGCATCTGTTTTCGAGGATGCATCCGACCCGTCAATTAAGGAAACGCGCAAGGTGCCCATTTGGTTGCATATTTCGGTGGAATTGCCGGGGAGTCCATGCTTGTGGGAACCGCCCCGCTGGACCTGTGGGTTCCCTTACAGGATTCGATGCTGACGAACTTCATTACCGCTACGCTTCAATTCAGAATGTCGGTTGGGCGTGGAAACTACCCGTGGGCAGGTTGCCTCCGATACAAGGCAGGCGGCATCATCCCCTTGGCAATGTGATCACGCGCGATCTGGAGTTTGCGAAGGGACCTGGCAATGCACGGTGAATACAAGACACCCGGCGGGAAGCTGGTCGTCGTCGATCTTGAGGTGACCGCCGGCAAACTCAGGAGGGTGGAGGTGTCGGGCGATTTCTTTCTCTACCCTGACGAAACGCTGTTTGCGATCACCGCTTCCCTGGAGGGATTGAGCGCGGATCTCGATGAAGGCGCGATCGCCAACACGGTCCGCGAGGCCATCCCGCCCGGCGCCGAAGTCCTCGGCACCTCGCCGGAAGGAATCGCGATCGCGGTTCGCCGGGCCCTTCAGGATGCCTCCGAAGGGATTCATCAACCATGAAAGACCAGCTGACTGCCGAGGTTGATGCCCGGCGCGATGAGCGCTGGTTGATGTACCAGTGGAACCTGCTCGGCCCCACCTTGCTCGATCCGGTGACCCAGGTTGCACTCGACGAGTCGCTCACCCTCGCAGTTGGCCGGGGTGAGCGGGGCCCCACCCTGCGGTTCTGGGGCTGGAGTGCGCCCGCGGTCGTGCTGGGGCGGTTCCAGTCGGTGCGTAACGAGGTTAATCAGGATGTCGCCGAGCAGGAAGGAATTACCCTGGTTCGCCGAATCAGCGGCGGTGGCGCCATGTTCATCGAACCCGAAGGGGCGATTACCTACTCGATCCACGCCCCGGAAGAGATGGTGCGCGGGATGACTTTTCCGGAGTCGTATGCCTTTTTTGATGCCTGGGTGATCGACGCCCTGCGCGAACTCGGCGTGAATGCCTGGTACGCGCCGCTCAATGACATAACCTCGGACGGGGGCAAGATCGGTGGTGCCGCGCAGGCCCGGCGTGGCGGCGCGGTGCTCCATCACACCACGATGGCGTATCAGATGAACACCACCCTGATGAGCCGGGTGCTTCGGATCGGCAAGGAAAAGCTCAGCGACAAGGGGGTCACATCGGCCGACAAGCGGGTCGGACCGCTCCGCCAGCAAACCGACCTTGATCGCGATGTGATTATCCACCACCTGGTCGGGCATTTCCGGGCGCGCTTTGGACTCGCCGATGACGAACTGAGCGCCCGTGAGCTCGAGGATGCCCAGTCCCGGGTCGAGGAGCGCTTCGGCACCGACGAGTGGCTCTACTTCCTGCCATAACGAACAGGTCACAGGTAGGCTGGACGTGCCCTCAATCGACCCGAACCCCCGAATTCGTCGGGACGATATCGGCCCCGCTGGATACGGTCGCAAACCGAATTGGGCCAATCAGGGCACAGGGAGTCCGCCCATGGCCTGCGCCAGCGTATGTCTCAGGATTGCCAGAGGACATTCGAATCGACCAATTGGGTGGCTAAGAAGGAGTTGGCGACGGTCGATTCTCCTCCCCCAGAACATCGGGTGAGTGCCCCGTAAACTGCATTGCGTAGGGGCGAACCTTGATCGACCGGGAAGGACACCTCGCCAATCGGGGTGTGGTCGATCATGTGTCCGCCCGTGATCGACGCTTGCGAATCTCTCACGGGTGTGCGGGATGACTCCGGAACCAGACCTACCGGAAATCCGCAGCCACGCATTCCATCAGCACTATATCCCAGAACCGGCCATCCATGAATTGGCCCTGGGTGCGACGCCCAATCTCCCGGAACCCGGTCTTGCGGTAGACGTGGATCGCCGATTCGTTGTACTCGTACACCCGCAACATCACGTTGTTCAGCCCAAGGATCCGGAACGCGAAGGATAGGATCAGCCGGGTCGCTTCCGAGCCATATCCCCGGCCCCGGCATTCGGCATCGCCAATGTAAATCCCGAGTTCGGCTGTGCGATTGCGGTAGTCGATCTCCTGCAGCGCCACATTCCCCACCGGCCGCATGCCCGCCCGCTCGATGATCGTGAAGATCAGCGAATCCTGGGAACCGCTGGCGTGCCGCTCGTACCACTGGGTAATCCACTCTTCCGAGTGCGGGCGGAACCGCCGGTCGACCAGTTTCAGCATCTCGAAATCATTCAGCCAATGCTGGTAGATCGGGAGCCAGTCGCGCCGAAGCGGCCCGAGCGACACGAGATTGCCCGTCATGTTGGAAACCGGTGACTGGCTGTGTCGCAAGGCGTCCCGGAATTCTGTGAATGTGCTCAGCTGTGCCATGTGACCCTCCCCTTCCCAAGCGGATGCACATAATGCAGGTGGTCCTCCAAAATTTTCGTCGCAATGAACCAGAACGGGTACGGGACAGCTACAGAATCCACCATTCTGTAACCCATCTTACGCCGATTTATCCGTCAAAGATGTACAACCGCAACCGTCTTTTGTTATGCATCCATCGTGGAATGAGAACATGAAGAGAAGATGGGAAATGCCTTGGAGTTGTCCGTATAGTACGTACGCGCCTTACAACACATGGGTCCGTCTCGCGAGATTCCGGCACATTCGATGAGGTACAACCACAGTAGTGCATTCATGCACGACTTTGGCTGTGCGGAGCGATCCCGGCAGTCGATTTCGGTCGTGTACCCAGTCGGGAGCGGGGCGCTATACTTGGCGCGGAGGCAGTTCGTGCCGCCCCCATGCATCGCGTCTTTCCCACCACAAACCAGGTTGAACAGGACATTCCCGATGGCAATCGCCACTCCACAAGACGTAACCGCAAACGAGGCAACCGGTCCCCGCCGCATCGTGATCGCCGACACCCTTGGCTACTGCTGGGGAGTCCGCCGGGCGGTCGACATCATCACCGAAGCATCCAGCCCGGCCTCGCCGATCGCCCCCATCGGCGATGTGATCCACAACCCGCAAGTCGTCGAGCGGCTCCGCGAACAAGGCGTCAACGGCGCTGGCTCGGTCGACGAGGCGGTTGCTCGTGGCGTCAAACGCGTCGCGATTACTGCCCATGGGATGGGACCACATCTCGCGATCCAGGCGGCGGAGCGCAACCTGGAGTTGATCGACACCACCTGCCCGCTCGTGATCAAGGTCCAGCGCCTTGCCCAGAAACTCGTTCGGCAGGGCTACTACATCGTCGTCTATGGCGACGATTTCCACCCAGAAGTCAAGAGTGTGATCGCCTGGGCCAATACCAGCAAGGCCGTCGCCGCCAAGAAGATCGAGCAGCTCCCCTGGAATGCCGCCCGTGGCGAAACTGGCGAAGGCAAGATCGTGCCGCCGCGCAAGGTAGCCCTCGTCAGCCAGACGACGAAGAACATCGACGAGTTGATGGCCTTCGCCGCCACGCTGCAAGCCATGGTCACCCCCAATGGCGGCGAGTTCCGGCTGTGCAACACGATTTGCGAGCCAACCACCGAGCGCCAGAACGCGCTGCGGCGGATGGTGAGCGACGTCGACCTGATCCTCGCAATCGGCGGCATGAAGTCGTCGAACACCGCCCGCCTCGCCGATGTCGGTAACCAGATGGGCGTGACCTCGTACCACATCGAGCGGCCTGAGGATATCCAGGACGAGTGGCTCGTGGCCGTCGGCGATGGCAACGTCGGGGTTACGGCCGGGGCATCCACACCCGATGACGTGATCGAGGAAGTCGTCGATTTCCTTGCTGCGCGCGGGTTTACGCCGCCGCCGGGCGGCGTGCGGCCCGTTGACCCGGACTATGTACCTTCCTTCTGATTTTGTGTATCATGGTGTAAGGGAAGAACGTTCAACCCCACACTGATTGTGCGGGCGCGAATATTACCTCGTTTCAGACAGCCGTTATCAGGATGCCTGGATTTTTCGTGCGCTTCAACGAACGCCAACAATTGAAAGAACGAGCACCAGGAATGCGCCAGCACCGGTTTTTGCCGGTGCTGGCTTTCGTGTTGCTGCTGCCCCTCCTCGCCGCCTGCGGTGGTGGCGGCAACGCTGACAAGGATAATGGCGAGATCGCCTGGAACCAGACGCCCGATTCCGACATTCCGATCGACGATTCATCTACTCCATCGTCATCGAACGATGGGGCCGGTGGCCTTGGCGCGGTCGACTTGCCGGTCCACCTGGGACCAGATGAACTGGCACAGTTCCAGCCGGACGAGCTCGGACGCATTCCCATCCTTATGTATCACGCCTTCACCACCAACGAGGCGTACCTGGACCAGTGGACGGTTACCCCCGACCAATTTCGCCAGCATCTCCAGTGGTTGTACGACAACGATTTCTACATCACCCCGCTGGTGGACCTGATCAACAACGAGATCTCGGCGCCCCCCGGCAAGCACCCGGTTGTCCTGACCTTCGACGATGCCTCCTCCGGCCAGTTCCGGTTGTTGAAGGATGATGGGGGAGAGTTCTATCCCGATCCGGTCACTGCCGTCGGCGTTATGGAGGAGTTCTACGATGCACATCCCGATTTCGGGCGGGGCGCGTTCTTCGCCGTCGTCCCCACCAATTGCTTCCACAAGGAAGGTGAGGTTTCGACCTGTGATGAGCGCATTTCGTGGCTCGCGGATCATGGGTACGAGATTGGCAATCACACCTGGGACCATAGCAACCTCGCTGACATGACTGACAACGCGCTCATGCAGGTGATCGGGGATACCAAGATCTGGATCGACGAACGGGTGACCGGGCGCGCGAACCTCTCCAGCGTGCTTGTCCTGCCGTTTGGCATTTACCCCGGCTACCATTGGCAGATGGATTACCTCTACAATGGGTTCGTATGGCAGGGACAAACCATCCAGATGTCTGCCATCGTCGAGGTCTCCGGAGGGCCAAGCCCATCCCCAAGCAGTGGAATCTGGACCCGGTGGGAAATCTCCCGCTTCAACACCGACCCCGAATCCTGGGCCAATTGGACAGGGCGCATGGAAAACGGCGAGACCACCCTGTTCATCAGCGACGGCAATCCGGCAACGGTCACCATCCCCGATCCGATCCCCGAAGATATTGCCGGCCATTACGATCACGAATGGGCCACATCCTATGGCATGAAGGTCATTCGCTACACGCCACCCGTGTCGTCCACAAGCCTGGCCACCAATGCATCCGCTTTGACTCCTCCAACTCGCCAGCGAAGCAACGCCCGCCGCTAAGGCGTGTTCGCATAGTCTTATGGGCGGACCTGAATCCATCTGTATCGACAAGTGAGATAACCCCTTTTCCCTCCAGACGGTGTTGTGGGAAGGGGCGAACCATCCAGCGGGGCGGATCGACCGCCCATGGCACAATCCCCAACCGGATGCGGTCGTGAGCCTGTCCTGAGCGGAGCGCAGCGGCGTCGAATGGATGTGTTCGTCCGGGCGGTGGCCGACGGCCAGCCAGGGTCAACACGGTCCAGCGGGGCAAGTTGCCCCCTACATCCGTTGGGATTTGGGTGAGGCCAATAACTCTGCACAATGTGCTCAATCTGACGAACGTGGAGCGTGGCCGAATCGGGACGATATACCCCGCAAAGACCAGGAATAGCCCTTTTCGGATATTCCTGGTATCCCTCCCTCTTGCCAACTCCTGATCGCTCTGTACAATCACATCCCACGCAGGGGTGAAAACCTTGAGGGCTCGCGAGATGGCATGTGCCACCTTGTCGGTAGGCGTTGCCTTCGTACTGGATCACCGGGCAGGTATTATGAGAGGACAACGTGAGATGCCCCAAGTCGATGGCCAGGAATCACTTGCCGCTTCCCTCCCGGACCGCAACGGGACCTCGGCTGGACCAAGGGCAACATCCGCATTGGTCATCCACGAGTCTTGGGCAGTCGCGCTCGAACACGCGACCGATCGCATCCTGTCGCCCGGCGAACCACCTCCTGATGTCCTCCTCCTCTTCGCGAGTCAGGCGTATGGACCGTCATTCGCCCCAATGGTGCGTGCCGCTCAGCAACGAACCAATGCCGTATCGCTGCTTGGTTGCTCGGTCAGTGGATTTCTGGCTGAGGGAATGGAGGTTGAGGATCAGCCAGGCCTCTCCCTGATGGCGCTCTGGCTTCCGGGAGCCTCGATCCACCATCTTCGGTTGCACCAGGAGCACATCGAGCTTCTCGACGACCCTGCCCTGTGGCACGACATTCACACCATCGCCCCGGCGGATGTCAATGCCTGGCTGATTTTTGCCGAACCCTACCGGATTGATGTGCAGGCGATTCTCACCGGCATGCAGCGGCTTTACCCCGGCACCGCGATCATGGGCGGAATCGCCTCCGGCATGGTCGAGGATCGCAAATCGTGCGTTTTCTTCGATGGCCAGTTCTATGATGAAGGGGCAGTGGCGCTGGGAATTGGCGGACCGTATTCGATTCATCCCCGTGTCTCGCAGGGCTGTGAGCCGATTGGCGAGTCGTGGACGATCACCGAAGTTGAACGCAACCTGGTGATCACGATCTCGAACCGCCCGGCCGTTGAAGTACTCCAGGAAACCGTCACCCGCCTGCCCCCGGACCAGCGTGAGCAGGCCCAGCACAATCTCGTGGTCGGTCTCGCGGTCGACGAGTATCACGATCGCTTCGAGCGTGGTGATTTCGTCGTTCGGGGCATCCTCGGCATCGATCCTCGCCGCGGATCGATTGCGCTCGGCGGACTGCCACGGGTTGGACAGACGCTCCAATTCCAGCTTCGAGATGCCGGCAGCGCCGGTACCGACCTCGATCGGATCCTGGGAAACGCCGCCGCCTTGTCCGAACCGGGAATTCCAGTCGCTGCCATTCTCTGTACCTGCGATGGTCGGGGCGAAGCGCTCTTTGGCGTGCCCCACCACGATGTCGCTGCGGTCAGGACCGCGCTGGGCTCGGTGCCCCTGGTCGGTGGCTTCTTCCTTGGCGAAATCGGACCGCTTGGCAATCAGGCTGTCCTGCACGGCTTCACCGCCACGCTCGGAGTCATCCGCTACAATCCGCCGCTCGCCATTGACTGATCGGGGCGCTTGGAAGGGTTATTGCCAAATCTGGACATAACGCCTACGATGGCGTGGGGCACTTGACATCATAGTCAACATCCACGTACAGGAGGGCTACATGTCCACCGCGCGTACGGCCAGACGAAACGCTGGCGAAGATCCGCTGCAGGAACAGATGGACACGACCGAGCGCCTGGCTCGGCTCGTCTGCGGGGACAACGACCCGCAGTTCATCCTGGTCTTCCAATCCCTCGTCAACGTGTTGGACGGCTTCGTCTCGCAGCCAGCGGTCGATAGTGCAAATCAGGCGCGATCCATCCTCGCCCGGACTGCCGAGCCTATGGTCACACAGGGGAGGAGAGGGCTGGCGGCGGCCGAAGGAGTCGCCAGGCCGCAGGAATTCAGCATCCTCTCGGATCCGGTGTTCATTGACAACGCCAAGAAGCTAATCCCTGACCGGAGGCGCATTGTTGGCGGAATCCCCACAGCTGACTACCCGGATTGCGTTGCCGTGGGGAGCGACAGTGACTGGTGCTGCACCGGGACGCTCGTTGCACCGAACGTCGTGGTTACGGCCGGGCATTGCGTGAAGGGTGAATGCGCCAGCAGGGTCTTTATCGGAGAGGATGTCGAGGCGCAGCAGGCGGGGACCGTGATTTCGGTTAAGCAGGCCGTGAGCCACCCGGACTACCTTCCGCCGAACCCGACGCACGATATTGCGATCCTCATTCTATCGAAGGATGCCGGCGGTGAACCGCGAGCGATCGCTAGTAGTAAAGCGCTCAAGGCGGCGACGAGTGTTCGGCTGGCCGGCTATGGAAATACCGATGTCCATAGTAGCGGTGGTTACGGACGGCGCCGGATGGTCGACGTCCCGCTCGCCAGTGCCGACCCCAGATATGGTGCCGATCTCGATACGGAGTTCGTGGCTGGAGCACCCTTCCTGGATCGAGATAGTTGCAACGGGGACAGTGGTGGACCCGCCTTTGTCCAATCGCGGGGCAAGTGGTATCTCGCCGGGGCCACATCCCGGGGCACTGCCAGCACGATTCGAGCATGTGGCGACGGAGGCATTTACACCCGGGTCGGCGTGTTCGCCGATTGGATGCGGTCGGTGCCCGGAGGCAACTGGACGTCGTGAGGGAGTCCGCGTGAAGACACTCATCCCGGATGTAAGCAACGCTCTCGCTGGCATCGGATGACGCGAGGTATCTGGGCCGCATTACCGAACTGCCTTCCGAGGCATGGGGGCGTGCGTTGGCAGGCGGCCGCGAGAAGCACGCCTGGAACCCATCCGGCCACTTCGCCTCCGTGTTCGGGCCATGAACGTCTTTCGACTTGTCATATAATTCGCTTGGATACCACTCAGTCTTACCATTGGCCGGATCGCACCTTCGCCTTCGCGCATCGTCTGGCCAATTGCAGGGGGGATCCCCATGGTAGACCAACCCGCGAAGCGCCGGCTCCGCATCCTGGCATTCGATCCAAGTCTCGCAACTCGCCTCGAGACATCGGTGATCAACGAAATCATCGTCGAAGTACCGTGGGAAGACGATCTCCGCGAGGGACCAATCGGCGAATACATCGAGGTCATTGACGTCGATCCCGCGAGCGGCGTGTGCTACCGGCCAGTCAACCTCAACGATCCGTACCTGCTCGCGCAGGATGGGTTGCCGCCTTCGGAGTCGAATCCACAGTTCCATCAGGAGATGGTCTACGCCGTCGCAATGATCACGATTCGCAACTTCGAGCGCGCGCTGGGCAGACCCGCGCTCTGGGCGGATCGGCGAGTAAAGACAGCCGAGGGTGGGTATGTAGAACAGTTTGTGCGACGGCTGCGCATCTATCCGCATGCGCTCCGCGATCGAAACGCCTACTACTGCCCGTCGAAGAAATCATTGCTGTTCGGGTACTTCCCCGTCACGACGATGGATGCCGACAATACCCCTGGCACCGTCGTCTTCACCTGCCTGTCGCACGACATCGTCGCGCATGAAGTCACGCACGCCTTGCTCGATGGCGTGCATCCTCGCTTCAACGAGTCAAGCAACCCTGATGTGCTCGCCTTCCACGAAGCGTTCGCCGATATCGTGGCGTTGTTTCAGCACTTTTCTCACCCAACGGTCCTGGCAGACCAGATTCGACGCACCCGTGGCGATCTCGAGTCCGAAAGCCTCCTTGCCCAGCTCGCCCAACAGTTCGGGCAGGCAACTGGTCGGGGGTCGGCGCTGCGAGATGCCCTGGGCTCGGTCAACAGGAGGACGGGAGAATGGGTGCCCCGACAACCCGATCCGCACGCACTCGAACATACCTGGGGGCCTCACGATCGCGGCTCCATTCTCGTAGCAGCAGTCTTTCGTGCCTTTTTGCTGACCTACCGTGCACGCAGCGCCGACCTGTTCAGGATTGCGACGCAGGGCACCGGAACCCTCCCTGAAGGAGACATCCATCCGGATCTCACGAGGCGGCTCGCGACCGAAGCCGCGGGCAGCGCGGACCGCATCCTGCAGATGTGTATCCGGGCGATCGATTATTGCCCGCCGGTCGATATTACCTTCGGCGATTTCCTGCGCGGTGTGGTCACAGCCGATATCGATTTCGCACCAGGAGATGGGAATCGCAGCCTCGTTGCCTTTATTGAGAGCTTTCGCGACTGGGGTATCTATCCGCGCGGGGTCAGCAGCATGGGGCTGGATGCACTTGAGTGGCCAACCGGCGACGAGCGCTTTGAGGAACTCTTTCCCGGGGAATCGCTGGCTCGGTCCCCAGAGCCAATGAGAAAGGAGAGGAGAGAGGAGAAGAGACGAGATATGAAGCAAGGGTTTGTGAAGAGTGCGGCGGAAAAATGGACCCTTGGAAGCAATCGAAAAGAGATCTGGGAGTATTTGCCTGAAGCTCGCGCCGATCTCAGGAACTGGTTGCTCGGCGGTGACAGCTTTGGCCCCGGCCAGGACTACGCCAGGATTTTCGGCCTGGTGATCGATAACGAACAGGCGCCGTCAACTGTCTTTCGGGTGGATCAGCGACCCAGCGTCGAGGTTCATTCGGTACGACCGGCAGTGAGACGCACGATCGACGGAGCAGTCAGCACCGATCTCGTTGTCGAGATCACGCAGCGTCGCCGAGGCTACTTCGATCCCGATGAGCAACAGAGGATGGATAGCGCGCCGGTAACCGCGACCAGCGATGATACGCCGTGTGATTTCAAGTTTCGAGCCGGATGCACGGCGCTGATCAATCCCCGGAACGGGGAGGTTCGCCGGGTCATCACAACTCGCGGCACGATCGCGGATGATGACGAGTTGGAGCGAGTCAGGGCCTACCTCACCGGGGTCATCGGTGGGATCGGCAATGCCTTCGACGCAGGATTGCCCGAAAGCCAGGGACTTGACGGCCCGCCCTTTCGGAACGAGCTGTTCGCCCTGCTTCACCAGATGGAGGACTAGCCATGCCGAGGCTTGAGGCGCCAGAAAATGGTGTTGCGGTCCGGATGTACCGCCAGGGTCATGGTGACTGCTTCCTCCTGGCACTGCCAAACAAGGACGGGGGTGAGCCCATCTACGTGCTCATCGACTGTGGGGTGAAGCCTGGGTCCCAGGATTTCATCCACCAAAAGCCCATCGGCGACATCGTCAAGGACATCGCCGAGGCTACCGGCAGCCATCTCCATCTGGTCGTCATCACGCACGAGCATCAGGATCACCTGAACGGCATCTGGAGGAAGCGGAGACCGTACTTTGGAGGGTTCACCATCGACGAAGCGTGGATGGCCTGGACCGAAAATCCCGACGACCCCCTTGCAAACGAGCTGCGGCAACGACACCATGACCAGATCCTGAGCCTCGTCAACGCACGCCAGAAGCTGGCGTTGGCCATGGGTGAGAACGATCACACCGTCCGCCGAATCGACAGCTTGCTCAACCTGGAATTCGGCGGTGACGACGACGCCTTCGCGGGGACAATGCTCGCGGTTTCAAATCCTGAGTCATCCGTCAACAAGCAGGCCCTGAAGCTGATCAGGGATAAGGCCTCTGAAGCTGGGCATCGTGGTGTGCGATACCTGAACCCGGGAGGCGAACCCCGCGAGATTCACGGTTCCGGGGTGCGTGCGTTTGTCCTTGGGCCCCCCCGCGATGCGGGCTTGCTGAGCGATGAGGATCCGAAGGACAGCGAAGCCTTTCCGGACGACAACGCCGATAGGTACACGTTTGCTGCGGCTGCTTCGCCGACGGACACTGAAGCGCCACCGTTCAGCCAGCGGTTTGTCGCTCGTTCTGACGAAGCGTTCCCCAACAACAGCGATCCCTTCTTCGTCACCCATTATGGAAAGGACGAGGAGGGCAAGGACGATCGAGACAGGTTGGAAGTTCCGGATAACGCACCGTGGCGGCGGATCGACGATGAATGGCTTTTCTCGGCGGAGGCACTGGCGCTCAAGCTCAATACTGGAATCAACAACACCAGCCTGGTGCTGGCCTTCGAGCTCCCGGCCTCGAAGAAGGTCCTCCTCTTCATCGGTGATGCGCAGCGGGGCAACTGGATATCCTGGAGCAAGGTGAGGTGGCGTGACGGTGAGAAGACGATTACCGCGCGTGATCTCCTCGGCCGCACGGTGCTGTACAAGGTAGGTCACCACGGAAGTCACAATGCCACGCTTGCGGGTAACGAGCGTGATGACTATGCAAACCTGTCCTGGATGGCCAAAGGCCCATTCGCAGGCGAATTCACGGCCATGATTCCCGCGGTGAGTGAGTGGGCGCGGACGAAGAACCGTCCCCCGTGGGTTCATCCGCTGCCATCGATCAGGAAGGCGCTCATGGACAAGGCGCAGGGCCGCGTTCTTCAAACAGACGATACCGCGTTTCCCAGGAAACCGGACGCTGTCGATGTCGCCACTTGGGATAAATTTCGCGATCGTTGCGAGCGCAAGGAGTTGTACTTCGATTACACCATTCTGGACTCGTAGACATCTCGCGGCGAAACCGGACCGCTTGGAGATCAGGCGATGCTCCACGGCTTCACCGCCACGCTCGGAGTCATCCGGTACACCCCCGCTCGCCAACGGGTGAACGGGGCACACGTCCTGTCGCCCCGCTCCCGATCGTCGTAACGGCTACGGCACGAAGCGCAGGATCGCCGCGACGCCGCCAACCTCGTCGAGTTCCCCTGCCGGCTCCGATCGGGGAATCTCGCCCGTGGCCCTCGGCAGGGTTCCGTCGGATGCGATCTCCATCGGGACACTCGTGTGCACGATCTCGATCCCGCCGCCGTGTTGCAGCGCGAGTCGAATGAACTCTTCCTCCAATTCGACTTCCACGATGTTCCCCACATCGCCGCCGGTCGGATGTTCGGCCGGAATCGCCCCTGAACCGAAGACCGGGAACGTGAAATCGGCCCAGCCGTGCTCGGCGAAATCCTCGTTCACCACCAGTTTCATCACCTGGCCGCCCTGCAGGGCGTTGAGCACATCAACCGTTCCCGCCACGGCTCGCCCGCCGCCCAGGAGTTCACGAACCGTTCCAACCGTCGCGGCCTCGCGCTGCCGTTCAGCTGCGATCGCCAGCGGCGCTGTCACCTCGATGATCTCGGAGATCCCTGGCTCCTGCTGGAGATCCATCGGGATCGTACCGGCAACCAGACCCTTCAACTCGTCCGGAAACTCGGCCAGCAGAGAATTCATGAATACCTCGCTGCCCACCAGCACCAAAACTTCGACCCGCTCCTCGCGGAGTGCCTTGGTGACTTCCTCGGAAATCACCCGCGCGAAGTGGAACACCCGCTCGTCGGCCCGATTCTGGTAGCGTCGCTGATTCGGACCGCCCTGCATCTGTTTTCGGGGGTAGAGCGTGCTCTCCAGGTAGACCCCACGGTCCTTCGTGCCCTGGGTCACGAACGAGAGCGCGGCTTCCTGCTGGTTGCAGACGAGCACGGCATAGGTCGCGTAATCCTCGGCCACATGGGCGAGCGTATCGATTGCCGGTAATGGCCCGAACTTGACCACATTCGGCACCGTTACCCCCAACGCCAGCGGAACGAAGACATCCTGCCCGCTGGAGCTGACGATGTAGACGCCGCTCGCCGCCGGATCCAGATCGTTATCGAGCCAGGCGTTGATCCGGGCGATGTCTGCCTCGAGGTGTTCCCGCTGCGCCGATCGCTCATCGAGACCGCTGAGGATCGCCCGGGCCTCGTTTTCGAACCAGGTCCGGGCCGGACGACGGCTCGTGGACGTTGTTTCCGGCCGGTTACGCTGCTCGGAACGGCGCAACTCCTCGGCAGGCAGGCGACCAGGATCGTCGAAGCTGGGTGTCCAGTCCAGGCACACCGTGAGATACGGCGTCCCGGGCGACGCCGGGACGCTTGCGAAATCCCGGAGTGGATCAGTTACGTGAAGATCGAGACTCGTTGCGTAATTGCGGGATCGAATGCGTTGAACGGGGTCGGTGACCATATCGTGCTCCTTCGCAGAATCGACATCGTTCGGTGCGGTTCTCTTCCCAGCCTAGTCCACAACCTGGATCGTTACTATGGTATGAAAATGCTAATTCCGCGTGTCCGCGAATGGGTGCGGCACGGTCGCGCCATTTCGTAGGGGAGGACCTTGTGTCCTCCCGTCTCGATTGGCCGGTACAAGACCGGCCACTACCGAATGAGCGTTTGTACGGTTGCGGACCTTGTGTCCGCCCGTTCCCCCGATTTCGCCACGGATCGCCCATCTATTGCGTCCAACGTATTGACAGTCATCTATATCTCAACTATGATGCCTGCATGACAACGAGATTACCCGTGATCCAGTCAGATATCTGCTGCTCAGGACCGGTTGCACCGGCGGAGATGTCCACAGAGAATCGCAACCATGCCCTGGCGGTGCTCAAGGCGTTGGCCGATGGCACCAGATTTGATGTGTTTCGCCTGATTGCCGTTCAGGATGACGAAATCTGTGCCTGCGATATCGTTGACCGTTTCGATGTCAGTCAACCAACGATTGCCCATCACCTCAAGGTACTCCGCGAGGCGGGCCTGATCACGGTCGCGCGGCGCGGTGTCTGGGCCTGGTATGCGGTTGATCCTGACGGTGCGCGGATGCTGGAATCGCTCCCGGAATCCCTGTTTGCACCCGTGCGCCAACTCGCGGAAGTCGGCTGATCTCTTTTTTTGACGGAAGATATAGATATCTGTCTATGTCATCGTGGAGGACCGACGATGGACCGTTCAGAATTTCCGGTAGTGGTCATTGGCGCGGGCCCGGTTGGGCTCGCCGCGGCAGCCCATCTCCTCTCGCGGGGGATCGAGTCGCTCGTGCTTGAACGCGGCGAGCAAGCCGGCGCCAGCGTCGCCGAATGGAGCCACGTTCGCTTCTTCTCACCCTGGCGGTACTCGGTCGATCGGGCGGCCTCCGCACTCCTTGAGGCCAGCGGCTGGGAGTCTCCCGATCCCGATACCTATCCCACCGGGGGCGACCTGCTGACACGCTATCTCCTGCCCCTGGCGAACCTCCCGGAGCTGCGCGATCGCATCCGCCTTGATACCGAGGTCATATCCGTCACCCGCGATGGCTACGACAAGATGAAGACCCCCGGACGTGAGCGGGCGCTGTTCCTGGTCACTGTGCGCACCCCAAATGGCGATGAAGAGAACATCCTGGCCCGTGCCGTGATCGATGCCTCCGGAACCTGGACGCACCCCAACCCGCTCGGCGCATCTGGCCGGCCAGCGATCGGCGAGCGATCCGTGGCCGATCACATCGCCTACGGGATCCCCGATGTCCTTGGCGACGCGCGAGCGCGGTACGCTGGCCGTCGCGTCCTCGTCGTTGGCAGCGGGCATTCCGCATTCAACGTCCTTCTCGATCTCGTTGACCTCGCCGACGCGGCCCCTGGCACTGAAATCACCTGGGCGATCCGTCGCACTGGCGATCGGATGCAGAACCTCTTCGGTGGCGGCATCAACGATGCCCTGCCGGCCCGGGGTGAACTCGGCAGGCGGGTCCAGCGGCTCGTCGACGATGGTCGATTGCGCCTGGTCACCGGGGTCCGGATCATGAAGCTCGAGCAGACGGACGAAGGCATCGTCGTCAGTGGCCAGGACAGCGTGCTGTCGCCGGTTGACGAGATCATCGCCGCCACTGGATTCCGCCCGGATCTCGAGCCACTTTCCGAACTCCGGCTCTCGCTCGATCCAGCTGTCGAGAGTCCCACCGTGCTCGCCCCGCTGATCGATCCCAATCTCCACAGTTGCGGTTCCGTGCCCCCACATGGTGCGGAGGAGCTGCGTCACCCGGAGACGGACCTCTACATCGTCGGCATGAAGAGCTATGGGCGGGCGCCCACATTCCTGATGTTGACCGGCTACGAGCAGGTGCGTTCGGTCGCCGCCGCAATTGCCGGTGATTGGGAGGCCGCGCGGGACGTCCAACTCGTGCTCCCCGAGACCGGGGTCTGCTCGTCGTCGAGTGTGCTGGGCGAGCGTGGCGTGTCCTGTTGCAGTCCTGCCGCGAGCGCCGATTCGGCCGAGGCC
This sequence comes from uncultured Chloroflexia bacterium, assembly GCA_963763125.1. GTDB lineage: Bacteria > Chloroflexota > Chloroflexia > Thermomicrobiales > UBA6265 > JACCYX01. Next base: position 977,275 of record CAVXMV010000005.1, on the reverse strand, counting down.
GCCAGTTGCTGCGGGGCGCCCGAACCGGTTGGCGTCGCCGCCGGCGGCACATCGTCGTGTTGCGGCGACTCTATTCCCCAGGTCATCCAGCTCGCCGGAATCGGCAAGGGTGCGTGTTGCTGATTTATCACGTTGCCTGCCAGACCGGATCTCGTAGGTGCGGATGAGCGGGCCATGACGCGAATCTTTCCTGCGTCACCTGGCCCGCGGGCGCCTGTCCAGAGCGCAGCGTGGGCAGCGAAGTGAGTCCGCCCGCGAGTCGGCCAAGGCTCACGTTGAAATCCCTGGCCGTGTTCCACGGATCCGTTCGGCAACGCCACGGGCGGATATGCGCGGGCATGCAAAACCTGGGTTGGTTCGACATTGTGCCCGCTAACTCGCTGCGCTGCCGCCCCTACGAAGCCGGGTTTCGTGCAGGTGGAAGGCACACACTGACCATCACCACCAACGAATTCTTGTGATCATCCATCTGTCAGGAAGGTATTCTCCGCTTGGAATCGTACGCATCCACCCTCCCGGGAACTGACGCCACCGCCAACCCACCGGCCCGGCTCTCGCTAATCGATCGATTCCTCCCGCTCTGGATCTTCGCCGCGATGGCGATCGGAGTCCTGCTCGGCCGCATCTTCCCGGATCTCGGCGACGCTCTCGATAAGGTCAAGATCGCCGGTGTTTCGCTGCCAATCGCGATCGGTCTGATCTGGATGATGTATCCGGTACTGGCCAAGGTTCGCTATGAATCGCTCGGTCGATTCCAGACCCAGGGCCGGTTGTTTGGTCTCTCGATGCTGCTCAACTGGATCATTGGCCCGCTGCTGATGTTCGGATTGGCCTGGGCCTTCCTGCCGGATGAGGCTGCCTATCGCAACGGGCTCATCCTGATCGGCCTCGCCCGCTGCATCGCGATGGTCCTGATCTGGAACCAGCTCGCCTGTGGCGACGCCGATGTCGCGGCGGTCCTGGTCGCCGTTAACTCGGTGTTCCAGATCGTGATGTACTCCGTGCTCGGCTGGCTCTTCCTGACCGCGATCCCGGGCTGGTTCGGTGCCGAAACATCCACGCTCGATGTCTCGATGGGCGAAATCGCTCGCAATGTGCTGATCTTTCTCGGGATTCCGCTGCTGGCGGGCGTGATTACCCGTTTCACGCTGGTGCCGGCCAAGGGCCGCGACTGGTACGACAACACATTCATCCCGAAGATCGGCCCGACTGCGTTGCTCGGCCTGCTCTACACGATCGTGATCATGTTCGCCATGCAGGGCGATCGGATCGTGGACCTGCCGCTGGATGTGCTCCGGATCGCGACGCCGATGGTGATCTATTTCATGGTCATGTTCAGCCTCGCGTTCTTCCTGTCGAAAAGGCTGGGCTTCAACTACGAAGAGACGGCGGCGCTCTCGTTTACCGCCGCCGGGAACAATTTCGAGCTCGCAATCGCCGTCGCGATCGGTGTCTTCGGAATCTCATCGGGCGAGGCGCTGGCCGGTGTCGTCGGACCGCTCATCGAAGTGCCGGTCCTGATCGCCCTCGTTTACGTTTCGCTTTGGCTCCGGGACCGATACTTCCCGCTCGCCACGCTGAAGCCGGCACCTGCCTCGTGATAACGCTCGCAATCCTCAGCGACATGCACGGCAACAGTGCGGCGACCGCCGCCGTGCTGGCAGACATCGACGCTCAATCCCCTGATGAGGTCATCTGCCTCGGCGACCTCGTCGGCTACGGGGCACGACCGAACGAGACGATCGAGCTGATCCGGGAGCGGCAGATTCCCACGGTCATGGGGAACTACGACGACGGCGTCGGTTTCGACCGCGACGATTGCGGCTGCGCCTACAAGGATCAGGATGAGCGCGATCGCGGGCAGCAATCGCTGATCTGGACGCGCTCGGTGGTGACGGAAGACCGCAAGGCGTGGCTCCGCACCCTGGTACCCGAGATCCGGCGCGAAATCAATGGCGTTCGCATTCGCCTCGTGCATGGCAGCCCGCGCCGGATCAACGAGTACCTCTTTGCCGACCGTGACCCCACTTCGCTTGCGCGGATTGCCCGCGGCGCCGATTGCGATGTGCTCCTCTTCGGCCACACCCACATCCCGTGGGCGCGCGACCATCGAAGGCGTGCGGTTCATCAACACCGGCAGCGTCGGGAAGCCGAAGGACGGCGATCCCCGGGCCGGCTGGGTGCTCCTCGCGATTGCCGACGACGGCACGGTCACCAGCGAGTTGCGCCGTGTCGAGTACGATATCGCGGCGATGGCCGCTGCGATCCGGGAGACCAACGGCCTCTCCGATCGGTACGCAACAGACATCGAGACCGGAGGACGTCACTCGTGACGACATCGTTCACCGCCAGCGGCAAACCCAAACGAACCCTCGACTCGATCCGCGTCGAGCGCCAGTATGCCAACGTCATCAACCTGTTCCTCTCGGGCCAGATGCCGAACTTCACACACCAGCGGCACGTCCACGTCGCCAACATCCTGCACCACATCCCGTACGGCCGCGAGTTGATGCACCTCGGTCTCCAGGTCATGGCGCACCGGGCCTACATCCCGCACAAGTACAGTGCCGAAATCACCGATCGTAACTGGGACATGCTGGACGGCACCCTGCCCGACCCCGAAGTCTTCGCCGACCTTCCAGGCGGCGCCTGCGGCACCCGCTAATCCCCGCCGTCCGGCGTGGTTCTGTGGGGGCATAACAGGTTCGATGATCGTGCCCTCTCCCCTTCGAAAGCGGACCTTTCCTCCAATCCATCCATCGAGTCAAATCCGATTGCGGCTCCTGGCCGGAGGGTGTGCGGTTTAACTATTCGCGGGTAGGCTGACGGGCAAAGGATCAGTTGGCGAGTCGTGCGGGACGGACGATGGGCGGCAGGCTGCGACCTCATTACTACGGTTGGCGGATTACAACGGCGCTCGCGATTACCGAGACGCTCTCCTGGGGCATCCTCTACTACGCCTTCTCCGTATTCGTCGAGCCAACCCGGGCCGATCTTGGCTGGTCGCTGGCGACCCTGACCGGCGCCTACTCCCTTGCGCTTTTGTGCTCTGGCGTGTGCGCGCCATTCGTGGGGCGGGTGATCGACCGCCATGGACCGCGCTGGATCATGACCGCCGGCTCGCTGCTCGGCACGCTGGCGGTGCTGGCGTGGTCGCGGGCCGATTCCGTCCCCGCGTACTACGCAGCGTGGATCGGGATCGGGATGGCGATGTCGGCCACCCTCTACGAACCGGCATTTGCGACGCTGACGCGCTGGTTCCAGCGGCTCCGGGCGCGGGCGATGCTGGTGGTGACGATCGCGGCCGGGTTCGCCAGCACGATCTTCCTGCCGCTCTCCGGGATTCTCGAGGAGTCGCTTGGCTGGCGCTCTGCCGTGTTGACCCTGGCGATCATCCTCGGCGTGGTGACGATTCCGCTCCACGCGCTTGTCCTGCGACGGCGACCGGAGGACCTCGGTCTGGCAGTGGACGGCGAGCGCGCGTCGGAGACATCAATTGCCGGGGCGAGCGCGGCGCCGGTGGTGCCGAGTGTGACGCTTTCCGAGGCGATGCACGGAGCCACCTTCTGGTGGCTGGCGGTGTCGTTTTGCCTGCAGTCGTTCGCCACGGCGGCGGTGGCCCTGATCCTGATTCCCTACCTGGTCGAACGAGGAGAGAGCCCGGCGTTTGCCGCCTCGGTCGCGGGATTGATCGGGGCGGCGCAGGTGGGGGCGCGCATCGTTTCGACGATGGCAGGGGATCGAATATCCCCTGCGGTGCAGGCGGCCGGCGTGTTCGGGTTGCAGGCGGTGGCCGTGGCGGTGCTCCTGCTGTGGCAGATCGATGCCGGGATCCTGACTGCCGTGATCCTGCTCGGGATCGGGCGGGGTGTGGTCACCCTGGTCCGGCCCCAGTTGATCGCCGAGCTCTACGGCCCGATGAACTTCGGCGTCATCAGCGGGACGATGGCGATGTTCCTGACCGCCTCCAACGCCCTTGCCCCGATCGCGAGTGGGATCATCTACGGGGTGACCGATGACTATGGTCCGGTGCTGTGGGGCATGGCGGGCGTCTCTGTCCTCTCGACGCTGACGATGGTGGTCGTCGGAGGGCGTGAGCCGCGTGATGAGCACGAACCGCAGGTTCGACACCCTACCGAAGCGCGAGGCTCTCGATGATGCCGCGTAGGGCCACGGCGTAGTCCCCGGAGTCGTCATTGGCCAGGGCGGCGCGGTCGAAGGCGGCGGTCAGCAGGTTGGTCGTCGCCTTGACCGGGAGGGGCTGCATCTGGCCCGCGGCAATCGCCCTGGCGATGCTCGCCTCCAGCGCATTTGCGCTGTGCCGGGTGTCCATATCGCGAAAAGCAGCATCACCGAGCACAGCTGGGCCGTCAATCAACATGATCCGACGACGGCCGGGATCGCGCAGTGCTTCCAGATAGGCTTCCCCACCCACCAGGATGGTTTCGAACGGCTCGCTGACGCCTGCGATGGCGGCCGCAATGGCAGCGCCTACGGCCGCCTGCTCATGCTCGACCACTGCCAGGAACAACGCGGCCTTGTCCGTGAAGTGATGGTAGAGCGCACCGCGGGAAACCTCAGCTGCGGCCGCGATTTCGGGTGTCGATGTCCCCGCAAACCCCTTGGTGGCGAACTCGTTCCGGGCGACCCGGATCAAGGTGGCGCGCATTCGATCAGAGCGGAGGGTGTTCTTCGACTCCGTCACAGGTTGGACCTTTCGATAGGTGATTGACAAACATACAGTCTGTATGTATTCTACTTGAAGTGAAACATACAGATTGTATGTTTTTCCGATACCAGAATCAAGGAGCTCAACCCGTCATGCGCATCACCCGAAGACTCGCTGTTCTCACCATTGCCGGATCACTCGCCGCGATCACCGTGCCCGCGTCCATTTCCGCCCAGGTTTCCACTCCTTCCGCCTCAATGGTGGCCTCGCCGATTGCGGCCAACCAGGCCCTGCTCCCCACGGTCGGACCGCAGGGACTCGACGTGGTGGTGGATTCGTTGGATACGCTCGACTCGGTGTCGACCGAGCTGGCGGAGGTGACAACCCGCGAGGAGATTGCCGACCAGGGGTACATCGGCGGCGCGACCCGGGTCTGGTCGGCGTCCGATCCGGCCACGATTCCGGATGGCGAAACTGCCTACCTCGAAATCTCGATCCATGCCATCGCCGATGCCGATGGCGCCGCGGCCTCGCTCCCGTACATCGCCGAAGCGTTCCAGCTTGCGCGGCCTCCAGCCACTCGAAGTCGAGGGCGCCTACGGGGACCAGAGCGAGTTCTTCACGGTCACCGATCCCGCCACCAATCTCACGATCGATCAGGTGCTGATCCAGCAGGGATCAACCATCTACCAGGTCCAGGTTCGAACGGTCAACGGCGATCCGCTTCCTGCCCTCCTGACCTGGCTGGAAACCCTGGGCTTGATCCAGGCGTAGCGCTCGCTTCAGTCCAGGATCGTCTGCATCGTCGGCTTGCTCACGCAGCCGACGATGTGGTCGTCCACCAGGCCGGCGCTCTGCATATGCGCGTAACAGATGGTGGGACCGACGAAGGTGAAGCCGCGCTTCTTGAGTTCCTTCGACATCGCGGTGGCTTCAGGGGTGACGGCCGGAATCTCTTCCAGCGTGCGCGGGTGGTTTACGATCGGCGTCCCACCAACGAAGCTCCAGAGGAGTTCGGAGAGCGACTCGCCGGCGTCTCGCATCGCGAGGATAGGCCCGGGCATTCTTCACGGCGCCATTGATCTTGAGGCGGTTGCGGATGATCCCCGGATCGGCCATCAGTCGAGCGATGTCGTCGTCGCCGTAGGCGGCGATCTTCTCGGGATCCCAGCCATCGAAGGCGGGGTGGAAATTCTCCCGCTTGCGGAGGATCGTGATCCACGAGAGGCCGGCCTGGAAGCCTTCGAGCATCAGGCGGTCGAACATTTCCTGGTCGTCGTAGACGGGCACGCCCCACTCGGTGTCGTGATACTCGATGTAGAGGGGGTCGGTGCCGGCCCAGCCGCAGCGGATGATGTCGGTCAGCCATCGTGGCGATCCTTGGCTGAGCGGTGTAGCGGGCGAACATCCGGCGGTCTCCTCGATTACGCCTCGTCAGCCATTGACGCATGTTGGGATCGACTGTGTCAACGTCCTGGGACATTGTGACTTGCCAGGGTATTGACATGCAGCCGTTTGGCTGCATAATGGTTATATGCAACCATATGGCTGCATGATGAGGAGGCTGATGCGGAAATGCCCACGGATGACGTCTTCAGGGCCCTTGCCGACCCAGGCCGACGCCAGCTGCTCGACCGCCTGAATGCGCGCAACGGTCAGAGCCTCGGCGAGCTGGGTGCCGGGATGGGCATGACGCGCCAATCCGTGAGCAAGCACCTCGCGATCCTGGAGGCCGCCAACCTGGTGACAACCCGGTGGCATGGTCGCGAGAAGCTCCACTTCCTCAACTCCGAGCCCATCAACGCCATCGCCAACCGGTGGATGACGCGGTACGACCAGTCGCGGGCCGATGCCCTGACCAATCTCAAACAAGCGCTGGAGGATCACCGAATGGATAATGCGTTCGTGTACACCACCTATATCAAGACCACCCCGGAACAACTCTGGACGGCTCTCACCGACCCGGCCTTCACGAAACAGTACTGGGGCGTGTCCCTGGTCAGCGACTGGAAAGTGGGTTCACCAGTTGTCTGGCAGGTCAGTGATGGCCAGATCGCCGATGACGAGCAGGTGGTATTGGAATCCGATCCCCCGAAGAAGCTCAGCTACAAATTCATCGACGCTTTGGCTGCCTACCAGCAGGGATGGGTGCAAACGGCTAGCGATGAACGACGCTCGAGAGTCACGTTCGACCTTGAACCAGCCGGTGAAACGGTCAAGCTTACGGTCACGCACGACGAGTTCGACGACGGTAGCGTCATTCTCGAAAACATCGCGAGCGGTTGGCCGTCCATCCTCTCCAGCCTCAAAAGCCTCCTCGAAACCGGCGAAAAACTTTCGTTCGACTGAGCACGACCGATCTGGAATCGAGACGAGCGCCAGGCAGATGCCTGGCGCTCTTGGTGTTCCGCGTTTGCGCCGATCACCGGGCGGCTACGGCGGGGCCGAAGTTCGACTGGCAGATCTTATGCTGGCCGCAGCCACGCGCGTGGATCGGCTATCGCTCTGCCGCGCATGCCCTGTACCCTGTCTCAGCTTGTTCGTCACACGGGAAGCCTCCCCACAGTCGTCATTCTGAGCTTGCGAAGAACCCCCGGCGAGGTCGGTCCGCCTCAGCATGACGGCCAAGGCAGGGTTCAAAGGAGGACGTTAACCTTTGGACAGTCCATTGAGCGTCAGCGAAGAATGACGAAGCCGTTATCCTCGTGGCCGGGAATGGTTTTCTCAACCTTTGTCTGCCACCAATAGTTTGCTGTATCGCAGTTCGTGGATGGTGGCGCCCCACAACTCGACGGACTTCTCGACGCCATCCGGCGACCAGCCCGACGTTTCGTAGAAGTGCCTCGCACCATGGTTTTCTTCGAGCACCCAGAGCACCGCAGACCGGACTCCCAGTTTGACCATTTCGCATTCTGCGAGATGCAGCAGCGCACCGCCAATGCCCTGTCGCTCGCGACCCGGCAGCAGATAGATCATCGCGAGCTCGAAAGTTTCGTCATCGTCCGAGGATGGGCCCACGGAACAGAAACCCACGATTTCGTTCCGGGACTCGGCCACCCACACATATATGGAGGAGGAATCGGATTCGAGCATTCCTTTCCACATGGGTAGACGCTGCCCGGGCGAAAGTGAGTCAAGGTACTCATTGCTCAATGACCCACGGTAGGTAGATTGCCACGACGCAACATGGATCGAGGCGATGGATTCGGCATCGCCGGGTTCTGCGCGTCGGATCGCAATCGACATAGCCAATTGGCATCTCCAGTACCCGGCCTACCGGGATTTTCCGCTGCACCCTGAAAAGTGAATGCCGAACGGCGTTTCCCCGTGTGGGACCTTCGTAGGGGAACCCAGTATGGGTTCCCCTACGAAGGCCGCGCGTGCGCCCGAATCGTTACATGTACATCCGTTCGCCGAGCGCGGTGGCCAGCAGCGAGGTGGCCACCAGCGTGCTCGAACCCGCCGGATCGAGGTCCGGGTTCAGTTCCACCCAGTCGAGCGAGTGGATCGGCAGGTCCCACTCCGCCAGTTCGCGCAGGGCGCGGGATGCCTCGCGCACGGTCAGCCCACCCGGCCAGCGGGTGCCGGTGCCCGGCATGATCGTGGGATCGAGCACATCGACATCGAACGAGATGTGGATGCCGTCGACCTTTGTCGCCCGCAGGTGCTGGAGGGCCGCGCGGACGCCTTCCATGATCCCGAGGTCGGACCATTCGTCCATCGAGAGCGCCCAAATTCCCGAGATCGCGGATCCGTTGGGCCTCGGCCGGATCGATGTCGCGAATCCCGAGCATGCAGACATTCTCCGGCGCCACCATCGGCACGCGGTCGACCAGACCGGTCAGCGAGGGCAGTTCGTCCTCGGCCTCGCCGATCGCGATCGCCAGCGGCATGCCGTGGATGTGCCCGCTGGGCGAGGTGGATGGGGTGTTGATATCGGGATGGGTATCGAACCAGATCACGCCGAGCTTGGTGCAGGCCCGGGCCGCCCCGGCAATCGTGCCGATCGCGATCGCGTGATCGCCGCCGAGGGTGAGCGGGAACTTCCCCGCGGCCGATCGCCTCGGCGACCTGGTCGGCCAGATCGCGACTGGTCGTCTCGACCTCGGGCAGGAACTCCAGCGATTGCTGATGCAGCCGCGTGGCAGCATCGTGGGGAACCGGGGTGGCGATGATCTCGGGGCTCGTGCAGCCGCTCGGCGAGGTGGGCGCGATCGGGACGATCCCAGCGCTCGGCCAGTTCATCGGCGAGCAGGCGGGCGCCCTTTTCTGCCCCCTGGCGTTCGGCGCCGAGCCAGAGCGGCACCACCAGTGGCTGGATCGCCGCATCGCAGTCAGACGGTTGCGGGGAACGCGTGAATTTGTTCGACCAAGCGCGACACGCTCGGTAGCATCGATCGACATCGACCGACCTCCTTCGACGTGGTGACCCGGCGCTTGGATCGGGACGATGGCTGATTTCCATTCGTGCGGGGGGCCACAGGGGCCTCCCCTACAAGATGACATCAGCCGCTGCCCCGTCGTAACGGATCAATCGGATAGCACTTGCCATGAAGCCATCCGCGCTCGTACGGGAGGGTCTTGTGCCGCCCGTCGTGGCTGGCACAAGACCGGCCAGCACGAAATCCGCGGCTCTGGCGCCGACGTTGCCTACATCAGCTCCGGGGCTTCGATGCCCAGCAGCGCCAGCCCGTTCTTCAAGGTCGTCCGCGTGGCCGCCACCAGCGTCAGGCGAGCCGTGCGGGTCGGTTCCGCGGAGATCAGCACCGGGCAGGCATGATAGAAGTCATTGAACCGCTTTGCCACCTCGAACACGTAGTTGGTGATGTGCAGGGGCCGGAATTCCTCGGCGGCGCGCAGGACGATCGCCGGGAAATCGGCGATCGCCTGCAGCAGCGCCAGTTCCTCCGGTTGCGTCTCCCCGAAGTTGAGCGGGTCGAGTTTTCCGGCCAGCTCGGCGTCCGCCAGGCCACCATTTTCGAGGATCCGGCAGGCCCGGGCGTGCGCGTACTGGATGTACGGCGCGGCGTGACCTTCGAACGAGAGGGCCTCCTCGGGATCGAAGATGATCACCTTGTTGCCGTCGCGGGCGAGCATCACGTACTTGATCGCGCCGATCGCGACCTGCCAGGCGACCCGTTCCCGGGCCTCCTCGGCGAGTCCCGGATTCTTCTCGTCGATGACGGCGCGCGCCCGCGCCAGCATCGCATCGCGGACATCCTCGAGCATCGGGGCGTTGCCCTTGCGCGATGAAATCGCCCCGCTCGGCAGGGCGACGAACTCGTAGCCGAGATGCACGCAGTATCGGCGGCCTGCTCGAAACCATAGAGTTCGAGGATCTTCGAGACCTGGTCGAAGTAGAGCGATTGCCGGACATCGACCACCCAGACCGCGCGGTCGATTTCGTACTCCTCGAACTTCTGCTTCGTCAGCGCAAGATCCTTGGTCGAGTAGAGCGTTGTGCCATCCGAGCGCAGGATCGGCATCGTGCGGTAGGTCTCGGTCTCCAGGCCGAGCTTCTCGTCGATCTTGACCACCGGCAGGCCGTCGCTGATCTCGGCGATCCCGCGATCGAGCAGTTCGCGGACGATTGCCCGCCCCGGATCCTCGACTTCGCTCTCCCAGAAGATATGGAAGAATGTCGCCCCGAACTCATCGAAGATCCGGTAGAGGTCGGCCATGCTCCAGTCGCGGGTTTTCTTCCACAGCGCGACGAACTCCGGGTCCTTCCGTTCCCAGAGCTGGAACATGTCCCGTGTCTCCTGCTCCCAGGCCGGAACGTGCGGCCACCAGTCGGCCATGCGGGCATCGAGTCGTTCCCACTCGGCGAGCCGTTCGTCCGGAGTCATCGATGGCGCCACATCGGCTGCGTCGAGATCAATCGATTCGTCCAGTTCCACATCGCTCACGGGTACCGCATTGGCCACCTCCTCCCGGAGTTGGTCGCCAATGAACGGCCAGAACCTGACCAGCACGTTTTCGTCGCGCAATTCGGCGACGTCGATATCCTGCTGGCCCGAGATCCGGCCAAGCAGGTAGGCGATGTCCTCGCCATCGACCTGATTCGTGCGCCAGAGGAACCGGAGCATCCGGTCGACCGCGGCCACGAACACGAGATCTTCCTGGACTACGGTGTGCAGGAACGAGAGGACGTCCTTGCGGAAGCTGAGCCGCGGCGTCGGCTTCGGCGTAGATGTCGCCCAGCCAGCGGCCCTTCGAGGCATCGCCTTGCGGCTCCTCGCCCTGGTGGAAATTCTGGTAGCACCAGAGGCAGCGGATCACGTGGCGACCGATATCGCCGATGTAGTTCACCGGCATCGTGGGGTAGCCGGCCGCCTCGCTGATGTTGGTGACCGCCACCCCGAGGCAGATGTTGCGCAGGTGCCCAACGTGGGCCGCCTTGTGGGTGTTGAGCTGCGAATGCTCGATCATCACCCGCTCGGTCTGGGAACCAGGCTGCGCCGATCCGTACCTGTCGCCCTGGCCGAAGCACTTCGCCCAGCAGCCGCGCGGCCACCTTGTTCGCGTTGTAGGTGAAATTGATGTAGCCGTTGACTGCCTCGACGTTCGCGAATCGGCCCGCTGGCCGCCATCGTGGCCGCGACCTGCTCGGCGAGTTCCTGCGCCTTCGGCCCAACGAGCTCGTTGACGCGTTGCTTGCTCTCCTTCTTGGAGAGGCCATCGAGTGCGCCGGTGGCGGCCAGGTCCTGGTTCACCAGTTCTCCGGCCAGCAGCCGGCAGATCGTGGAGGCGCTGCCCCAGGTTCCCTCGAACGGAAGTGCCCGCAGGTCGATCGGCTTGTGACCAGGATCGATCCCCGCCGCCTGGAGCGCGCTCCGGATCGCCTCCACCGCCGCCTGCTCCTCGCGCACGATGATGCCTGCATTGTCGGGATCGGACGTAGGTGTGCTGGTGGCAGGCGCGGACGCATTGGACATGGTTGGGGGAATTCTCCTGAAAACACTTGCTTAACGGGGAAGGGGAGCAGTTCACTTGCCCTACCCTGATGGGCGAAACCGGCGAACGCTCAGAGCGCAACAATAATACCGCGATCAGGGACAAGCTTTCTCGCGTAGCGGACGGTCTGTGTCGTCCAGGCGGCAAACTGCGCACTCCGCCCGTTTCCAAATATATGGGGATGACGGGAATTACCGCTCGAGTTCGGCGAAATCCTGGGGACCGTTCATCTTGTTGAACCACGGTTGCACGATGATCCGGAGACCACCCAGCATCAGTACGATGCCTACGATCAGCACGATCAGTTGTTGATAGCCGAATCCTTCGCCGCCGCCGATGTCCAATCGATCGGCAAGCAGCGAGAGCGCCACCAAACCCGCTCCCACGATCAGGAGCGCCAATCCGGTGACTTTGGCTGCAGGTCGATTCTTCTTCGGGGAACGCACCGGACTCTACCTCGTACCGTTGATCAGTCTCGGAATCACTTCGCCCGGGCCCGATCAGGGTGTGTGTGGGAAGCAGAACCATCATCATGCCCAATAACGATGGTGCCAGTACCGCAACGCTCCAGCCAGCGCCGCATCCACGCATCGATCCAGCATGTTTCTGCTGGCCACGATTATATCAGAAGATATGTCTACTCCGTGGATGTGCACGGGCCTGGCATCTCGATCGCCTGGCCGACCCGGCCCGTGCACCTACGGCGCTCATCAGGCTGCCCGGTTGAGTTCGCCATTCTCGGCTGCGCCCATGCCGGGGGAGAGGCCATACAGCGGGAGGTGCAAGTACTGCCGGAGCTTTGCCCGGTGTTTGCAGACCGGATCATCACCAAACTCGGCAGCCTTGCATGTGCAGCGATGAATGCTGACCTCGTAGGCCGCGTGAGGATCGCTCGTGCTGGTCGCGATCCAGGCGCCCGAACCAGTGAGCTGGCGGACGGAAACGCCTTCGCGCACGGCCCGGTCAAGTGCCGCGATCCAGCGGGCCGGCGTGTCGGGGCGGGAAATCCGTGTGATCATGCGGGCAATCCTTTCAGATCAGCAAGGGGGGACGTGCTGGCCAGGAGTGCGCCGAAACACTCCGTGGGTAGCCCCGTTCCTGTCTCATCAGTATACCACGAAAAAGAACATACGTTCTAACTTGAAGAGTTGCGGAGGTCGGCACTGCGACAGCTGGGGCCCAGCGCCAGAACGGGCGCTGCCCATGGGACTGTCGGCCCAAATCATCTCGGTGGACCGGACCGTCAGCGAAATGGGGAAAACTACCACTGTGTCGCCCGGTCCGTGACGGCTATCGTGAACTCCTTACCCGTCGTTCTGGAGGACTCGTGCCATGCGCTGCGCTCACCGCTCCTACCTGCCGGGACTCCTCGTCTTGCTGCTTCTGCTCGGTTTCGTGGCGCCCCAGGCCGCGGCGCAGGATATCCCTCCCGAGCAGTCATGCCCGGAGGGGCTGGTGTACTACGAACCAGGCGATATCTGCCTCCTGCCGGAAGACATCCCGAGCGATCAGGAAGAAGGTGACCAGCCTGTCGACGACGCGCAGCAATCAACCGAGGATCAGCAGGTGCCAGAAGAGGACCAATCGATCGTGGGCGAGCAGGTTGACGACACGACCGATGACGAGCAGCCACCGGCGGAGGACGGGGAGCAGGGGCAGGCCGAGGCCGGTTCCGCTGCCCAAATCAGGAACCTCACCCTGCTTACCTTCTCCTGTCCCATCAACTGGGACCCCGCCACGCGCGATATCGAGGCCTCGCGGGAGATGTGCACCGAGCCGATCGTACCGGCCATGAACTACACCATCCTCTTCAAGGGACAGGAGATGGTGACAACCGCACTGGGGACAGATGTCGATCTGGCTAAGGATCTCGGTCTCAACGGTGTGCCGCTGCCCACCGGGATGTGGACGATCCGGGAAAATCTTCAGGAAGGGCTCGATGACCCGTTTGCCTTCTGCGCGATCTACGCGGCCGACGGTTCGACGCGCCTGACCGTGGCGGAGACTGTTCCGGGCGGTTCGCTGGACATCCTGCTGGCCGCCGATGAGGAGGTCAACTGCGAGTGGTACAGCGTGGCGACTGTGCCAGAAGTGACCGGTGATCCCAACGCCTTGCCGATCGGCGGGCTCAAGCTTGATGGATTCTCCTGCCCCTACGGCACTGACGATTTCTCGACGCGGGAGTACCTCGTCGCGACATGCATCGAAAAGGGAGTGGCAGGCGTCGAATACGTTGCCTCGCTCAATGGCGCTGCTGTCTCGACCCAGGCGGGAGCGACCGACACCCCTGGCGTGGACTTCCAGAAGGGACTCGATACACGCCTGCTGAGCGGGACATGGACGCTCTCGGCAAACCTGCCACCGGAGTATGAGGAGTCCTTCATGTTCTGCTCGATCACGTCCGAGGCCGGAACAGCGACGGAGCTGGAGCCGGAGACGTTCTTCGGCTCCATCGAGTTGGACTTGCAGCCCGGCGATACCGGGTTCTGCCAGTGGTTCCACGTGGAGTCCGAACCACGCTCCGGCCCATCGCTCGGCATCTCACTCCTGCTGCATACCTGCCCGGAAGGCTTCGACCCGGACAACGGTGATTACCAGACCTGTACGCTGCCGCTCCAGGAACCCATCGCCTTCGACTTCATCCGCGCCGGAAAGGTGGTGGAAACCGGCACGGCCTCGCCGCCGGATACGGAGTTGGCGGCCACAACCAACGATGGACACCCCGAAGCTGGCGAGTGGACGATCCGGCCGAACCTGCCGGACAACCGGATCGAACCCGGCTGGGCCTGCTGGGGCGTCGACAACACGGACATGAAGGTCCTGGGTATCGACTACTTCGCCCCGACCGATGGCGGCACTGGAATCTCCGCCAAATTCGGCCCCAACCTCATGCTCCAGTGCGATGTCTGGATCTATGCGGGCGACCTGAGCAAGGCCGTGCAAGTGGTCGCCCACACATGTGCCGAGGGGTTCGATGCCGCCAATCCGGCGGGCGACCGGGCCGCCGCTTGCAGTAAGACCCGGGGCATCGAGTTCACGTATACAGTCGACGACGCCCCCGCAGGCGGCGGCACGTCGGGTCGTAATGGCCTGGCATTCACGCCCGCCCAACCCGGACAGTGGCGGATCACGGCCGTCCCCGAGGAAGGGGCCGGCGTCACCTTCGTCACCTGCGATCACACGCAGGTCGCTCTCAACGTGGTCCAAACGATCGAGCCAACGATCAATTCGGACCAGCGGTCGATCACTCTCGACCTGGATGAGGGAGACGCGCTGCGCTGCGACTTCTTCATCGGGCCGGCCGCAGCGTCGACAGGCACGGACACCTCCGCCCTGGAGCCGGCAGCAGACGATACGGCGGAGGAAGAACCTGCCACGGACGCCGCCTCCGAACCCGCTGAGACGGACTCGACCGGTGACGAGAACGCTGGCGTGGATCCCGATCCGGACACTGGGGATACCGGCGAGGGGACCGATCCTGCGGATACCACCCCGGGTGGCGATACCTTCGGCGGCGGTAGCGGTGCGACAGAAAGCGGCACGGGTGAAACCGGTGTCGAGCCCGCCGATGACACCGCTGTGCCTGAAATCACCAGTGGCGGCACGACGGACGAGTCGGCCGCCGGAGGCACCAGCGAGCTTTCCATCCAGCACTACGCCTGCAACAGCCCGGTCGCTGATGCCACCGTGGACGACCTGGTTGAGAATTGCACGGCGTCAGTCGAGCCGAGTGCCTGGCAATTGAACGGCGAACCGCTTGACCTTGGCGATGGCTATGCCGTCTGGGACGGTCTGGAGCCCGGCACCATGAGCGTCAGCAACACGGCGGCGGCCGGCAAGGACGACGCGGCCTCCGTCGTTTACTGCAGCATCGCTCCCAGTGATGGCGTACCGCTCGTTGGCGTCGAGGTACCGGTGAAGGATGGGGCGATCGGGTTGGTGATCGACCAGCCAGCAGTCATCTATTGCGCCTGGTTCGTTGCACCTTAGCAATCCCCTTCGGCTACTCGCGAATTCTTGCCCAGGAGGAAGATTCCATGCGCAGGCCCATGTCCTTGCCACTTTACGTGCTGGTCGTCTTCGCGCTGCTGCTGCCCCTCGTGCCGACGGCGACGGCGGCCCAGCCAGCGCCGAACCCCTGTCCCGAGGGGCAGGTCTACCTGCCCGACGAGGATACCTGCGTGCCAGAGGAGGAGGCGCCGGAACCGCCCGTCACTGAAACCGAAGTACCTCCCGCCGACGATGGCGCCGGGCAACCGGCAGGCAATCTCGCCAGTTTCACCCTTTACCACCTCGCCTGCGACAACGATTTTCAGGCGGACGCTGTGCGCGATGCCGGCGGCCTTGGCCCAACCAACGGCTGCCTCACCTTCGGCAAACCGCCCTTCTCCTATACAGTAGCTGCCAACGGGATCCCGATCACCACCGCCACCCTCGACGCCACGGAGCGTGATTACGCACGGCTCGATGTCCCCTCACCGGTACCTGCCGGCACCCTAACTATCACCGATCGCTCCGGTGGCGGCCTACACCACGGAACTGATCTCTTGCGCGCTCTCCGTCGGGGACGGCTTCGGGGAAATCGTCGAGCCACCGATCGCAGGCGGATCCGCAACTCTCACCACCGAGCCGGATCAGGACATCGAGTGCTGGGTCTACAACGTCACGAGAGGGACCGAGGAAGCAGGATGAGAGGTCGCGGAAGGAGCCGGCGATGACCAGGGCGTGGTCGCGGACCCGGCCGACACGACGGGCGCCGACATCACCATCGCCGCCTACAACTGCCCGGCCGGCACCACTGCCGCCGCCGACCTTATCGCCACCTGCACCGAGCGGGCCAGCGGGCTCACCTTCTCGCTCCTGACCGCCACCGAGACGGTCGCCACCCAGGCCAGCGATGCCGAGGGCGACATCTTCTTCGCCGGTGTGGCGCCGAACGATTACGGCATCGCGGCAGTCCTGCCCACTGGCTACGGCGAGCCGATCGTGATCTGCTACGTGGCTGACCCAATCGGCAATGTGTTCGAGGGTCCGCAAGACGTCGTCTTCGGCAACCAGATCCGCCTCCGCCTGGGAGACGGGTTTTCCGCGGAGTGCGCCTGGTACAACGTGCCGGCGCAGGGGCCGGACAACGGCCCGAACATCTTCATCCAGGCGCGTCAATGCGGCGAAGGGATCGCGATCAGCCCGCCAATGACCGTTTTCGACGCCGAGGCGCTCTGCCCCGTCGTGTACCAGAACAAGGAGTTCCAGGTCCTGTTCGACGACCAGATCATCGCCACGAAAGTGACCAACGACGATGCGCTCAGCTCCGGCCAGGTTTTCTTCACCAGGCTCCCGGCGCCGAACGGCGGTGGCGTCTACGGGATCCAGGCAACGCTGCTCGAGGGAGAGCAGACGCTCAGTGTGTTCTGCGATCAGAACTTCGGTGGCGAGGCCTTTCATACCGTGACAACGATCGTCACCGATGGCAACCGGATCGATCAGGAGTTGTTGGAAGGCTATACCCTTCGGTGCAGTTGGTTCATCAAGATCAATCCGCTGCTGGGCGGGACGCAGGCGGCAAGCAGAGCAGCCGGAGCTCGATCCGACATCGATGGCGGCCACGCAGCAGGCGCTGAGCGGCACGGTTGTCCCGACCCCAACGGAACTCGATCCCACATCGATGGCGGCGACCCAACAGGCTCTGGATTTCATGCTAGGGATCACAGTCCTGGCTCGCCTCTGCCCGCCGGAGGTGGCCGGGCAGGACGTGGCGCTGGACGAGATCTGCACCGAGCCAGCCAGCGGGGTCACTTTCGAGATCCTCGTCGATGACGAGTCCACCGGAACCTACGTCACTGATTCCAATGGCGAGTTCGCCATCCCGGCCGAGGTGGGCCACGGTGAATACCTGTTCCGTCATCAACCGGGGTCGGATCAACTGGAGTTGAATACCGTGTGCTCGTCCGTCTACGCAAATGGTTCAACAGCAACGGGCCAGTCACGCGTAGTGGGCCCCGAGATGAGCGAGCTCTTCCTCACGTACGACGGCACGAGCAGCATTACATGCACCTTTTATTTCGTGTTGGACTCGGCTGCGCCGGAGGATGAGAGCAGCAGACGGAGCGAGAGCGAGGAGGAAGGGAACGTGGCGGCCGCGCCGCACACCCTGACCATTCAGTTCTGGACGTGCCCGGTTGAAATCGATCCCGCTGCCGATCAGGTCAATCTGGTCCAGGCATGCAGCACCGACACCGGGGAGCGGTCATTCATGCTTACGGTCGATGGCGACACCACTGGGCAGACCGTCCCCGGCAGCGCGACGTGGGAGTTCCTTGACCCGACGATTTCTGCCGATATCGGCACCGCCCTGCCCAGCAGCGCCTGGTGCACCACCGAATCGATAGTGGGGGACGGGAACGTGGTTGCCATCCCGGATCAGATCGCCCTGGATGGCGGCCTGCTCACGGTGACCGTTTCCCAGCCAGCAACCGCCGTCTATTGCGACTGGTATCTCTTCCCGGCTGAGGTCGGGCGCCATGGCCCGGCCCTTGCCCGAGCCTGGGAAACACCTGGCCGGCCCGCTCTCGCACCAATGCAAACCGACGTAACATAATAGGAAGCCGTATCAACGCTATCAACCAATTACGGTGCACCACCGTCGAGGCGTGCGAATGGCTTGACACCGCTGTCACCCGGCCTACGATGAAGACCACTGGGTCCCAAAACATGGTGCGCTTGTCGACTGCCTGGCTCGCGCCGATGACCACAATTCTTCGTGTCACGCGGAGTATTTATGGATGCCTCCATGGCGGAGCGTCGATAGGGAGATCACATGGACCACAAACCGGGGACCCCAGCACAATGTCCGCCTCCACGGTCACGCGCCGCACTGTCCTCAAGGGAGTCGGCGCAGGCGCCGCGCTCGCCTTGGGAAACCAGGCCGCTCCACACCTCAGCCACGCCCACGGCCAGACCGCCGCGCCGGTTCCGGTGACGAGTCATCCCCGGCTCTGGCTGACCGAGGACGACCTGCCGCGCCTGCGCGGCTGGGCCACCGAGGCCAACCCGATCTGGCGGGACGGCCTGCTGCCCGATGGCCGATGCGCTGAAGGAACAAATGGACGTCGGGAACATTCCCGGAGGAGACGATGGCGGTCTCGCCTACGCGGAGTATCCGACCGAGAACGCGGCCCAGTTCTTCGCCTTCCTCTCGCTCGTCCACCCGGACGAGGCTGCCCGCGTCGACTATGCAGAACGGGCCCGCTCGCTTCTCATGTATGTTATCGGGGAAGCGGCCAAGGGCCCTGCCGAGGGCCAGCCGTTCCGCGATCCCTTTTTCTCCATCTTCGACCGGTCGCGGTGGTGGGGCGCGGGGTTTCCTCTGACCGTCGACTGGATCTATCCGCTACTCACCGCCGAGGAGAAGGCCACGATCCGGGAGGTCTTCCTGCGCTGGATCGAGGAAAACACCGTCGCCACGGTCACAGGGGAGTACAACCATCCGCAGCCGGTCGGCGTCGTCAACGATCCCGTCTTGCTCGCCGATCCGATCGCCGTTCGCTGGGCCGGCAACAACTACTTCACGGCCCACATGCGCAACATCGGCCTGATGGCCCTCGCCCTCGACGCCGCCGACGACCCGGATGGGGAGCTGACCGGCAACCTGGCACAGGCCACCGGCGCGTGGCTCTACATGGTCGATGCCCTGCTGCGGGGCGACTCCCGGGGTGGCCTCACCGCCGAGGGGTTCGAATACACTCCACTGGCGCTCTCCTATGTCGTCCAGTTCCTGCTCGCGTTGCACACCGCCGGCCAGGACGATCCGGCAGCGTGGGGTCCACAGGTGGTGCTCACCGATAACCCGTTCTGGGATGAGACGATTCCCGCCTACCTGCATTCGTTGAGCCCGGCTACTGCCTTGGTGCCTGACGCGGAGTGGCTGGGGCCTGTCTACCAGCCGGCCTGGTACGGGGACGGCGAGAACTACTGGGCACCGGATTACATCGGGATGTTCGGCGCCCTCGGCCGCCACGATGACCTCACCGGCAATTCCGGCCGCCTCGGGACGCTGCGCTGGATCCAGACGCACCTTCAGCCCGGCGGCGGCGAGGCCCTCACCTACCGGGTTTCTTTTGGGATGCAGGACACGCACATCGCGATGTTCTACTTCCTCCTTTTCGATCCCGAGGCATCGGAAGGAACCGATCCCCGGCCCGGCATGCCGCTGGTTCACTTCGCGGAGGGCATCGGCCGCCTCCTCGCCCGCACGAGCTGGGAGGAGGACGCCACCTGGTTCACCTACGCGCTGGGCTGGAGCACCGTCGATCACCAGCATGCCGACGGCAACCAGTTCGAGCTCTACCGAAACGGCGAATGGCTCACGAAAGAGCGCACCGGCTACGGCTTCAATATCGGATCCTCCGACTACCACAACACGCTCGCCCTCGAGAACGACCCGCCGGACCACTTCGACCCGAGCGACTACCGGTACGACCTGCACCAGCGCGGCTCGCAATGGATGATCGTGGCGGGCGGCGATCCGACCATCCTCGCCCGAAGCATCGGTGACGGCTATGTCTATGCCCTCGGCGATGCCACCAATCTCTACAACTCGGAGGTCGAACTCTCAACCGACATCGAGCACGCCAGCCGTTCGATCGTCTGGCTCCAGCCCGATCACCTCGTGGTATACGACCGCGCAGCGTCGAAGACGGAGGGACGCTTCAAGCGGTTCTGGCTCAACCTGCCCGCCGAAGCGACCGTGGCGAAGAACGTCTCGACGATGACCACAGCCGCTGGCCAGCAGCTCGTGGTGACCACTCTGCTACCCGCCGATGCGGAGATCAGCGCGGAGCCGGCCGAGACGTTGGAGGAGAGCGGCGAGTTAGCACTCGGCGAGCCGATGCAGTTCAGGTTGCGGGTGGAGGCGCCGGGCGGACCTCTCGAGACGCGGTTCCTGCACGTGCTCCAGGGAGCTGATGCAGGAATTGCGGCCGATCCGGTCACGCTCGTCGAGAGCAGCGCTGGCACCCCGTTCGTGGGAGCAGTGGTCGCCGGCACGGTTGTTCTCTTCCCGGTCGATGCCGGAGTCGAGGTTGGCGAACTGACCTACGCTGTGCCTACCAGTACGACGCGCCACCTGGTCACCGGACTCGAACCCGGCGGTAGATACGATGTCGAGACCCAATCGGCCAACGGTGACCTGAGCGTAACGATCCGGCCTGGGGGAGCCCACCACGCCGACGATGGGGGTGTGCTGGTTGTGGACGTGCCTGCCTGAGCGGTTGTCGACTCGCCCCTCCGTGGACCTTGCCAACGCGCATTTCCGTTGACCAACAAGCTGCGTCACGGTGTGGTGACGTTGTGCCGCCATTCCGCATTGAGCCAGGGATCGCTTGATCTCAGGCGTCGCCCTCGGCATACATCTGGACGTTGATCTTTTGGGCATCGTAGCGGGGACTGGAAGCAAGCAGGGTATTCGTAACATCAACACCTTATTTCCCCTACCAATGGACCAATCGCTCTGGTCTGATCCATCGCCGGATGGAGCCGTCCATGCTCGAATTATTCCATTAATACGAACATACGTTCTATTTGTGAAAGCTCAAACGACGCTACAACGCCGGCCATGATCATTCGGATCGCCACGTTATTCATATGCTCTCCGGAATCAGAATCAGGTGTGTTGCCGTCGCCAGCGGCGTACCCACTTGTTTCCAACCACGATCCATCGAATGACCGCCGCCACAGTCACAACCGCCGATACGATCCACACGGCGTTCCACAGTGTTCGATCCTGCCCGTCCCGGATCATGATCTCCGCGAAAATCCAAAGTAATCCGCTCACCAGGGTCAACACAGCAGCAAGCGCAAGAGCGATGATGTGTCGACGATTGCTGCTGGCAGGAACGATCACCAGGGGAATAACATCGGATGTCGGGTCATTTGCCGCAGCGCTCGGAGACGGTGCCGGCCAGTTTTGCCTATGGCCTTCGACGGCAGTCCCGCAGGAGCGGCAAAAGGCATCGTCGAGATCGAGTACCTTGCCGCATTCTGTACAGCGCAGAGGGGATGAGGACATGGGAATCCGAACCTCGTAGCGGCGGAGCTATCGGATGGTCAGCCAATCGAGCAGGGCATCGGCCTGTCTCTGATTGATGTAATCCACTTGGGACATTTGCCACCTCCCTGATCATCGAGAATATCATGTGGTGCCGGAAGACTGCGCATAACTGCTGGCTCACCCACGGGGGCGCGTGGTGGTTGGGGTGCTGGCAGATTGTCTAGATCAGTGGTTGGGAGTCATGTGAGAGCCCGCCCTGCCTCGTGTCGCCATTCCGCAACATGCCCGTTATTGCTTGACCTCGGGCGTCGCCTTCGGTATACGTTCACTAGCACGCAGACGTGAATTGGTATCGGGTGATCCCGTGCCCAATATCGTCAGCATGCAAGGCCAGAACAGAGTATTCTTTTTGCGTACGTTCTGGATGCGCTTGGAGTTCGCCGTGAGTAACGTCGAACAGCATCGGAAGAGCCTGTTGGCTGACAGGCTCCAGATCGAGGGGATCGACCGCCGGACAACGTTCGGTAACCGGTGAACCGGCGACAGACCAAACTTGCTGAATCGGACAGGCGCTTCGGGAAACTCTATGCCGGCGAGCGTCTTTAATGGTGGCTATTGCAGCATGCGCCCGCGGGGCGACGGTGCGGGGAGGCAGAATGAAACGGCGCAGCCACGACCAGCGTGGTCCAGACCGCAACACCGTCGACGCAACGACGGCGCACGGGTGGCCGCGTGCTCACCCTGGGAACACTTGGCATGATCACGATGCTCGTGCTCACTGCCTGTGGCCCGGAAGTCGCCAAACCGTATACCACGATCAGCCCGGCCTCGCCGACGGCCGACGACGTCCAGTCGCTCTACGAGCTGGTGTTCTGGCTGGCCCTCATCGTCTTCATTGGCGTCCAGTTCGCCATCGTCTACACCGCGCTGCGCTTCCGCCGCACCAAGCCGGCGAAGCAGCGCCCGCCGCAGGTGCACGGCAACAAGCGCCTCGAAATCATCTGGACGGTCATTCCGGCCGTCGTGCTCCTGGTCATCCTGATCCCGACCATCACCACCCTCTACGACCACGACGCGGCCGCCGAAGAAGGCGACATCGTGATCGATGTCTACGGCAAGCAGTGGTGGTGGGAAGTTCACTACGGCGAGGACAAGAGCCAGGGCGGCGAAAACCTCGGCGTCATCACCGCCAACGAAATCCACATCCCGGTCGGCAAGGAAGTCGTCTTCAACCTCCGCACCAACAACGTGATCCACTCCTTCTGGGTGCCCCGCCTCTCCGGCAAGATGGACCTGATGCCGGGCCACAACAACACGCTCTCGATCACGGCCACCGAAGCCGGCGAGCTACTACGGAGAGTGCGCCGAGTTCTGCGGCGCCCAGCACGCCTGGATGCGCTTCAAGGTGGTCGCCCACGCCGGACGACGAGTTCTACGCCTGGGTCAATGCCCAGCGCATCGGCAACCCGGCCACCACCGAACGCCGACGGCGAATTGCCGGAAGGCGTGGCCGCTGGCGCCCGCAGGCCTTCAGCCTCTGCCTCTCCTGCCACACCGTCAATGGCGTCAATCCGTACGTCGCTGACCGGGCTCGAGGCGCCCTCCAATATCGGGCCCGACCTGACCAACCTTGCCTGCCGCGACACGATCGCCGCCGGGATGCTGATCAATCAACCGCGAGAACCTCGAGCATGGGTCGACGATCCCGGATGCGGTCAAACCTGGCAACTACATGGCCGACCAGATTACACCGAGGACTTGATCCGCGATACCTATGGCGACGACGGCGTTCAACGAGCTGATCGACTTCCTGATGGCGCTGCAGCCCGAAGGCGGCTGCGTCGGCTCGGATGCGGTACGGCTGGGGCAACCCCTGTCGCCTCGCCGGGCGTCGCCGGAGGCGACTCGGCACCTGACCGCGTGGCGACGGTACGTTCGATCGGCGGGATCGTTTGGATCGCGGGATGGCTGCGGCACAGCGGCGCGCACAGGAACGTGGTAGGAGCAGCAGGATGGCATCGATAGCCCAGCCGCAGACAACAACCGTCGCGCGGCCGGCAGTGAAATCCAATACCGGCCTTTGGAGCTGGATTACCACGGTCGACCACAAGCGCATCGGCATGATGTACGGGGTGTCCGCGTTCGCCTTCTTCCTGCTCGGCGGACTCGAGGCCCTGGTCATCCGGGCCCAGCTGATCCGGCCCAACAACGCGGTGGTGGACGAGAACACCTACAACGAACTCTTCACGATGCACGGCACGACCATGATCTTCCTCGCGATCATGCCGTTGAGCGTCGCCTTCTTCAACTACATCATGCCGCTCCAGATCGGGGCGCGCGATGTCGCCTTCCCGCGGCTGAATGCCTTCAGTTTCTGGGTCTTCCTGCTTGGCGCGATCCTGCTCAACATGAGCTGGTTCTTCGGTGAGGCCCCGGGCCAGGGCTGGTACGGCTACGCGCCGCTGACCGACACCACCTGGAACCCGACGCGCTCGGTCGACTTCTGGATGCTTGGCCTCCAGATCCTCGGCGTGTCCTCGATGGCCGGCGCCTTCAACTTCATCGTCACCATCCTGAACATGCGCGCGCCGGGCGTCACCCTGATGCGGATGCCGATCTTCACCTGGACCACCCTGATCGTCTCGATCCTGATCGTGATGGCCTTCCCGGCGATCACCGTCGCGCTCTTCCTGCTCGGCATCGACCGCTTCGCCGGCACCGGTTTCTACGCCGCGGCGGCCGGTGGCGATCCGCTGCTCTGGCAACACCTGTTCTGGATCTTCGGCCATCCGGAGGTCTACATCCTCGTCCTGCCCGCCTTCGGCATCATTTCGGAAATCATCCCCACCTTCTCGCGCAAGCCGCTCTTCGGCTACGCGGTGATGGTCTACGCCACGGCCGCGATCGGGTTCCTCGGGTTCGGCGTGTGGGTGCACCACATGTTCACCACCGGCCTCGGCCCCACCGCGAACTCGGTGTTCGCGGCGACCACGATGATCATCGCGGTGCCCACCGGCGTGAAGATCTTCAACTGGATCGGCACCATGGTGCATGGGCCAGATCCGGTTCGCCACGCCGATGCTCTTCGCGGTCGGCCTCGTCTCGCAGTTCACGATCGGCGGGCTCTCCGGCGTCATGCACGCCTCGCCGCCGGTCGATGCCCAGCACAACGACTCCTACTTCGTGATCGCCCACTTCCACTACGTGCTCTTCGGCGGCTCGATCTTCGGCCTCCTCGCCGCCATCTACTACTGGTTCCCGAAGTTCACGGGCCGGATGATGGACGAGCGGATCGGCAAGATCAATTTCTGGATGGTCTTCATCGGCTTCAACGCCACCTTCTTCCCGATGCACTTCCTCGGGCTCGAAGGCATGCCGCGCCGCTACTACAGCTACGGTGAAGGCAGCGGCTGGTGGTTCTGGAACGTCGTCGTCATTGTGGCGCCTTCCTCCTCGCGGCCGGTATCCTGGTCTTCCTCTACAACGTGGCGCGCAGCCTGCAGCACGGCAAGATCGCCGGCCCCAACCCGTGGGACGCCGCCGACCCTCGAGTGGTCGATCTCCTCGCCGCCGCCGGTCTACAACTTCGCTGACGTCCCGGAAATCCATCACCGCGATCCGCTGTGGGCCGACAAGTACGGCGTGCACGAGGACGAAGACGGAAATCGACGTGACCTTCGCCGGCCAGCGAAGTGGGCATCGTGCCATGTCCCGAACGACTCCGGCGATGTACCGGACGCCGATCCGGACTACGAGGTCCGGCGATCGCAGCATCCGCAACCGTACCGGGACGACGTGCATGTGCACCTGCCGAACCCGTCGTTCTACCCGGTGATCGCCGCCATTGGCCTCTTCCTGTTCGCGCTTGGCCTGCTCATTCGACAATCCCGGCCTGCCAGATCGGGAACGTGCCGTTGCCGATGGTTTCGGCGTTCGGCCTCGTGACCCTGCTCGGCGGCATCTTCGGCTGGTCGTTCGAGCCGGCAGACTAGGACAGGCTTCGGGCGCGCGCCTGGGCGGCCCGTCGACTGACGATCGACATTTGCTGAGGCCTTCGGCTCATCGCTGGCTGAAGGGGAGAACATGGCACAGGTACTGGAAGCACCACAACCCACACCGCAGGGGTGGGACATGATGCGGGTCACGGGCACGCGGGACATCCGCCGACCTCCACCGGCATCAATCACCGCAAAATGCTGATGTGGCTGTTCCTGGCCTCGGACTGCATGTTCTTCGGCGCCCTGATCGCCACCTACATGATCTACCGCGGCCGCGCCGAGGCAATGGGCGAGGCGGGGGTCGGGCGTCGGGCCGTACCCGCACGAATTGATCGATATTCCCTACACCTCGGTCTCGGCCTTCGTGCTCCTGATGAGCTCGCTGACGATGGTGCTCGCCCTGGCCGGTCTGCAGCGAGGCGATCTTCGGGCCTCCCGCGTCTGGATCGCGGCAACCGCGCTGCTGGGCGCGATCTTCCTCGGCGGCCAGTACTTCGAGTTCACCGAGTTCTATCACGAGGGACTTGGCCTCACGACCAACATGTTCGGCACCACGTTCTTCACGCTCACCGGTTTCCACGGCGCTGCACGTGACGATCGGCGTGATCTGGCTGCTCACGCTGCTCTTCGTCTCGCTGCGTGGCGGCCTGAAGCAGGAAGACACTCTCGACCTCGAAATCGCCGGTCTCTACTGGCACTTCGTCGACATCGTCTGGATCGTCATCTTCACGCTCGTCTACCTGGTGCCGTACCGCGATGACGTCAGCAGCGAAGGTGGCAGAACACGCGATGCGCCTATTGGGCTTGGCCAGGCGATCGCTGATCAGGTTCTTCTAGTTCGCACGTCGATCGGCTCGCCAGGTACGGCGAGTGGAGCAACCGCCTGGCGGGAACAGGGAATGGAGCATCGGAATGGCCTACGCGCAGCCAACGACCTGCCGTGCGATCAAGCGCATTACGCGGATGGCGAGCATCACGAGCACCCAACCGAGGCGAAATACATCCAGATCGCCATCATTGCTCGCCTTCATCACGATCGTCGAGGTCGCGATCTACTACATCGACGCGTCTCGAGGCGTCCTCGTGCCGGCCCTGATCGTGCTGTCCGACCATCAAGTTCATCATGGTTGTCAGCTACTTCATGCACCTCAAGTTCGACGACAAGCGCCTCGCCTGGATCTTTGCGGGCGGCATGGTCACTGGCCTTGACTATCTTCATCGGCACCTGGGCGCTGATGCACTACCACGAGATCACCGACTACTTCAGCGACATGCTCTAGGATCCGGCGCCGGTATCGCGGTCTGCCGGATCACCGTGAGACCGGCCCGCGGACGTCATGTCGGCAACTCCTCTACCCGCGACGTCGCGGGTCATCACCACGGCACGTTCCCGGTCAGGACCGCGTATGTTCTCCTTCCTCTCGCCCCGCTCCTCCATGTTGGCGGTCCTGAACCCACCGGCCCGCTCTACACCCACTGGATCCTCGATCCCCGGATCGCGGTCTTCGTGTTCGGCGATCACCGCGCTGTACCTGCTCTGGGTTGGGCCGCTCAACCGGCGGCGCCCCGGCTGTCGAGGACCGCCCGGTCACTCCATCGCAGATCCGCTGGTTCCTGCTCGGCTCCCTGATCCTGCTCGATCGCGCTCGGCCCGCCGATCGACGACTGGTCGCACTTCTTCTTCGTCAGCGCCCACATGGTGCAGCATCTGCTGCTGATGTTTGCGGTGGTGCCCTGCTGGATCAAGGGCATCCCGCCGTGGGTCTACCAGCCGATCATCGATCACCGCTGGTCGCGCTGGATGCTGACCTGGGTGCCGCGGGCGGTCCCGTCGTTCGCCATCGTCACCCTGATCATGGGGCTCTGGCACGTCCCGGTGCTCTACGACGCCACACTCAGCAACGAGCCGCTGCACGCCCTCCAGCACATGTTCTTCCTGCTGGCGGGATTCCTCTTCTACTGGCCGCTGATGAGCACCCGGCCGGAAACGCCGCAGCTCTCGCCGCCGGTGAAGTGCCTCTACCTCTTCGTGCAAACGATCCCAGCCGGAATCATCGGCGCCCTGATCACCTACGCCGGCCCGGGGCTGTACCCGCACTACGAAGAGGCCAGGTGTCGCCCGTGGGGGATCGACCTCAAGACCGACCAGGAAATCGCCGGGCTCATCATGTGGGTCGGCATGAACACGCTCTTCCTGGTGATGCTCACCGTGATCTTCCTGGGCTGGGCCGGGCGTGAAGAGCGCGACGACTACGAGGCCCTCCGTGAGGAATCCCGCGCCAAACGGCAACAGGCCGCAGAACCGGACCACGATCCCGGAGGTAGCGGGCACGCCACCGGTTTCCCCGTAGGATCCGCCGTTACCACGGGCCTTCATCCCACAACGACGCCTGGTAGTCTTTGGCGGCCAATGTGGCCCTACCTACTGGATGTGGCGGCCAACGGACCCATTCTGGTCGTGGCTGTCCTGGCGCGTAGCGCTAAATTGTCATTCCGTCGGGAGCGCAGCGACCAGAGGCAGCGAAGCGATATCTCTTCGCCGCAGCGAACCCGCCCCGCCCGCCGAACGTGTTCGTTTGTTTCACGTGCGGGCCGACGGTTCCGTGCAGGGCTGGGTCTAGCGGGGCGACCTGGCGCCTGTCCAGACCCTGTGCGTTGTCGAAGGGGCAGGATCCGACCGATTCCAAAGGCCACCCTGCCGGCCCCGCTGGGCGGGATGGCCAGCAGGGCAACGGGTGCCAATCGAAACAATTGGCAACGGCTGTAGAATGGATGGGACGGTAGCGGTACGAATCGAGGCATCCATGGCGGTTCCGTTGACACCAGCAACATCGACCGACCGCGTTTTGCGACAACTCGAACAGGAGCGCAAGGAAGAATCCGATGCCCGGGCCACGGTGTGGGCGTTCCTGTGGATCCTGTTCGGGTTCAAGTTCATCACCATCGGCATTATCTGGTACGTCGCTGCCGGTTCCGGCGAAAGCATCGCCATGATCGCTGCCACCACCTGGTACTGGATGGTGATCCCGATCCTCGCGATTTCGGGGCCGCTGCTGGTACGCTGGCGGATGATCAAGCTTCGGCGCAAGCGGGAACAATTGAAGCAATCGGAGTGGTCGACGAAACCGGATGATCTCCTGGACCAGGTTCCGCAGGCCACCGGGCGCGATGGACCGGGACAGCCATGGTTGTGAACGGCTGCGGGACCGGTTCCCGCGAACCGTGATTTGGGTGGACAATTGCCGCCGCACGGCGGAAACTAAGGCTATTGACGTTTCATCGGGGGAGTGTACGAGGTCATCATGAGCGAACGCGTGAAACAACGGTTGATCGATCCATTTTTGATACCGCTCCTGGTCATTGGGGTAACTGTTGGCCTGATCGTGTCGATGGGAGAATCGCTGCTCTCGATATTTGAGCCGGGCGGTACCAAGGATCGCCTTGACCGGCCTGAGGTCTGGTATGCGTTGGCGCTTGCGCTGGTGGTGATTGGCGGCGCCGGATTCATCGCCACGCGGCCGAAAGGCACCACGGGTCCCCTCGAAAAGGACGTCGTGATCGGCAAGCGCCCGTTCTTCGAAGATCCCCTCCCACCGGTCGATGTTCGCGCCCGCACCGGACAGACCGGAACCGTGAGCGATATCGGCCCTGGCTTCACGCTGTACGCCCAGAGCGGCGCGTTGGCTGTTGTCGAGGGTGTCCTGCCTGGCGCCGAGGATTTCGGGAAACGATTCGCGGGATTCTTTTATGCCCGGGGTCTGCATGGCGCCAGCGATGAGTTGTGGGTGCCATTCGAAGCCGTGATGTCGGTCTACCCGGAAACGCAATCGGCGTTCCTCGCCATCAAGGGTGACGAAACCGAGCACTTCGGCTGGAACGTCCCGCCCGAAAGCGTCCGCCGTGGCCCCGCCCGCCGCCAGGACGAACTGTAGTCCCGGGTACTACACCGAAACCACAAGCGAAACAGGGAGGCCACACCGGCTTCCCTGTTTTGCTTGCAGGCGACGCGGATTCGTTGGGTAGAATCGGGTTGTGTCGTCAAACGACCCAATATCCGGTCTGTAGGGGAGGATTAGGGGGCACAAGATCGCGCCAATCCAATCGTCACCTGCCCGCGTATATCCTCCCGCAAAAGACGTCGTCGCGGGTGAAACCATGGGGGAGATACTCGAAGGGGCGCTCGATCCATGCCTCGCTCGTCCATCACAACCGGAGTTCGTACGGTCGCGGCAGCGCAGCAATGCGTGCTCCGCCCGCAATTGGCCGTAAGTAATGCGCTCGCTACCTTGGCAGTTGCCCACGTTTCGTACGGGCGGACCTGGATCGACCGCGAAGCTCACCTTGCCAACCAGGGTGTCGTCGATCCTGTTGTCCGCCCGTCGTCGGTCGGTTGTCCTGGGGGCCATTCGAACTTGTACGGTTGCGGCAGCGTAGCGATGCGTGCTCCGCCCGTCGTCGGCCTGAGCACCTGTTTCGTCGACGGATTAATCTCGCGCCATTTTGCCGCCGGGGATGCCCCACTTGTCCTCCCGAATTGACTGTGGCTAATCTCCAAAGAACCCGCCGCTCGATGCCCCGTCCCGGATTGTTGCCACGAACTGTTGGGCATCCGTCCACTTGTCGCTGTTCGATGCCTCGATCGTTGGCACAAATCCGTTGGGCGTGACCAGCACCTCGACCGAACCGGCGATCTCGCGCTCCCGGTGCTGGAACGCGAACGTCACCGCCTGTTCCTCCAGCGCGGGGTTGTCCCAATCGAATGGCGGCGTCTCGCTTGCCGAAATCAGGCACTCCGCCCAATCCCATCCGCCCCGCCGGAACAGTTCCCCCTCGGCCACCTGGGCTGCCCCATAGGGCAGCGCCGCCCAGCCCCGGTAGCGCGCCCGGAGCACCTCGAGATCGCCATCGCGCCGCACGATTGGCCCCAGATCCTGGGCGGTCAGATGCCCCCAGTAGCGCCCCTGCGGCATATCCAGCATCGTTGCCGCAAAGCGGTGACCTCCGAAGTGGGTGCAACGCCAAACCCGCAGGTGATATTCCGGATTGTCCGCCATGTGCCGCAGGAGCTTGTACATCGGGTAGCCGAATTTGGCACAGCAGGCATCGATGGCGCCATGGGTGCAAACCAGGATGTCCCGCTGAAGCGGATCGCAGGCGACGGCAAACGACGCCAGGTCAGGATGAACCCGACCGAAGGCGGATTCCCGGAGCATCTCGGCAACGCGGTGCGTTGGGATGAGGTATTCTGCGCGGCTGTAGGTGGAAAACGGCGCTTCCGG
Source organism: uncultured Chloroflexia bacterium (assembly GCA_963763125.1). Taxonomy (GTDB): domain Bacteria; phylum Chloroflexota; class Chloroflexia; order Thermomicrobiales; family UBA6265; genus JACCYX01. The sequence goes on along the minus strand of CAVXMV010000005.1, from coordinate 946,324 downwards.
AAGCTGGAAATCGATCACCCGGCTCATGCCATCAACCGAGTACGCTTCATCCGCGGCAAACCCGATCAATCCGGGATAGATTCCCTGGGCGTAGAGTTCGTGGACAAGATCGCGCACGCCTTCCGGCACATTGAGGCTGTCGAGGACATCGTATTTCCAAGGCAGTGGAATCTCGAGCATGATGTAGCGCCGGGCGTGCCAGGCCGATCCGATCGGATCCTCGCCACTCTCAGCAGACACCACCGAGCAGAGTTGCACTTTGGATTCCCGGGATTGTGTTGCAATGGTCACACGCGCTCCTGAAGCCGATATGCCGGAGAGTTGAACCGGATCCTCAGTAATCCGATCAGTTCCATCGGATATTAGATGCTCACCTGGTATCGCGCAACCGTCGATTCATCGGTAGACGCTGGAGAAGGCATGAATTCATCATCGAACACACGGCTGACCGCGATCGTGATTACCGGGCCAGTCGGCTCCGGAAAGACCACCACGGCCAGACGCCTGTCCGATTTGCTGCGCGAACGGGACCTGAGCCACGCCCTGGTCGATGTCGACGAGGTGCGTGCGTTTCACCCCGTGGCCGCCGACGACCACTTCAACCACCGGATTGCCATGAAGAATATCGCCGCCATGAGCCAGACCTTCGCCGAGGCCGGCGCCCGCTGGCTGATTTTCGCGGACGTGATCGAGCATGATGGTCACCGCCAGGCGTATGCCCGGGCGATCCCCAACGCCCGGATCGTCGTCGTCCGCCTCAATGTCGACTTCCCAGCGCTGGAGAAACGCCTGAGGCAGCGAGAAACGCCGGAACGGGTGGAATGGTATTTGAAGCGTGCTCCGGAATTGCAGGACCTGATGGAGCGCAACGGCGTCGGCGACATCGTGATTGACATCGACAACCACACCCCGCACGACGTCGCCGAGGAAATCCTGCACACCCTCGACATCTCGTAGGGGAGGATCTTGTGTCCTCCCGGGCTCGCAGCGCCCTGCTTGTCTTCCCGCTACACTGCCTTCGGGTGGCGATGGGAGGGACCGCCCCGGCATCACGGGCACGTCCATTACCAAGGTGGTTTCCGTGGCCCGCGGATTGCTTCTGCGCCGTTTGCACACGATGAAGCACACAACGATCCAGGAATCAGACCCGTAATCCGGATTGCCGCAACGCTCGTTCAATCTCGTGTTCGAGGTCATTTGAAAGCGTGACCTGGAATCGGTTCTCGCACTCCTGACGAGCGGTCTTGTAGAGAGAGATAGCCTCCTCTACATTGGCCGGAACTCGCGTCACACCTATCGGACGGAGCACGTGGGCGAACATCTTCCCGAGTTCATTCCTGACCAGGTCCAGATTTCCTGCCAAGTATTTTGCCGCAATCCACAAAATCCAGTCCCAGAAATGATCGTCAATGCCCCGGATCGTTGATCGGCTAACACGCCAGGGATATTCCGGGTCGTTTGGTTGCTCAAAGAGCAGGTCGACCTTGACAGGGCCCCGAAGGATGAGCATGTAGTTTTTTCGACGACTCAAGCGATCCCACTGTTGGGCCAGGGGTTTGAGAGGCTGCACCAGCAAGGCAATATCTTGCGCAGCGTCATCAAAATCATCTGTTTCGATCCGGAAATCCCAGTCCGACAGGGCTGTGGCTTTCTGTCGCTCTCGAGAACCGACCAGGCGTACTTGCCTGATTGATGAGTGTTTCTCAAGCGCCGAGGTGATTTGCCCCACCACGTCCATGACAGGCAGCCCTTCACGGGAATGCGCCAAAGCCGTCGCTCGCCCTCTTGCCCGTTCCATCCGACAGGCACGTTTCGATGACAGAATGACCGGCACAAGACCGGTCACTGCCAGGGGAGGATTACGCCGCCGCTTCGATTGCCGCGCGGATCAGGTCGTAATCCTCCTCCGGCACCAGGTGCACGTTCCCCTGGAACGCCAGCGTCCAATGCTCGGCCGGCCACTTGCTGGCATAGATCATCTGCCGGGCCAACGGCTCCGCCGGCACGAAGTCGTCGTCCGCAAGCGCGAGATCGCCCTCGATCCGGACCCGGAACGGATATTCTTCCCCGGCCCGCTTCTTGTTGCCGCTGACCCAGATCGGCTCGGTGTCCTCGAAGTACTCCGAGGCAATCGTGCTCACCCCCGCAAACGCCTTCACACCGGTGCAGTAATAGACAATCTTGTCGCCGGGACGCATCTGCTCCGCTTTTTTGCGATGACGCGATTTCAAACCCTGAATCGTGAAATCACGCTCCTTCGTGCGGCGCCAGTTGTCCACCGAACTGACCACGATCCAGTACTTCTTTTCCGTATCACTCATCGAATGTGTGCTCCAGTTTCATGTTCTTCGAGTTGCCCAAAGGTGGACACCGCCATTATCGGCACGGGCGGAGCACGCATCGCTGCGCCGCCGTAGCCCTGCCAGGCGCTTTTCGCTACTACCGCATTACGCCCGCCCGCCCGAGCGGCGGGGGCGCGGCCAGCGACGTAACCGTCGTCGCCTCCGTTTTACCTCTTCTTCGGAATCCGGGGATCGTGGACTATCCACCCCCAGGAACTCCAGCACACGCTCTCCCACATTCAGGGGTTGGGTCATCAGCTCGGCATAATCCTCGGCTGATTCCACCGGTCCCACATCGTGCCCCTCCCGCGTTTCCAGCGTTTCGCGGTGGTGCATCACCCAAAGGTAGATGTCCGCCTCCGTCAGCTTCGGAAACTCGTCCAGCACGCCACGGTCCCGCGCCACCTGGACGATCGGCAGGTAGTTGTAGGTATACCAGTCGTTGACGGCCTCATGGACCGTTGCCGGTCGATCCCAGATCGACGACAACCACTCCTGGTGCGCCCGGATGTGCTCCCAGAACACGTCGTAGCGCCCGAGCGCCGTGGGCCGGATATCGTGATCCGGTTGCAACTGATCGAGATCGGTCCGCCGCAGGAACTCGGCGTACTCCGCCTGCATCAGCAATTCGGTTGGCGACATCGATGGCGAAAGTGGCACCCGCACATGCCCTTCGATCACTTCGGCATCGATGTATTCCACCCCGCGTTCCCGGGCCACCGAGACCCGGTGGTTCCCATCCTTCACGAAATAGATGTCGCCAACCTTGTAAAGCTGGATTGGCGGCAGCCGGACATCCTCGTAGAACGCCCGATCGACATTTGTCCACCGCCCGCGCGTGTTCTTCTTGCGCGGCAGGAAGGTCCGGTCGAAATCCTGGTAGCGGTCCATGCTGCCGATAATCTGCCTGATCGGGACCGTTTGGAGGCCGCGATAGCTTTCGCCTTCCGGAGACAGGCGTTTCCTGATTTCATGAAACGGCAGGAGGTCGTTTGGTTGTCGATTGACTGCCGCAAACAAATCGTGCAGTACCGCCTTTTGCCGGGCCCGCTCGAAATCGTTGCGGAGTTGATCCTCCATCATCGGCGTTGCTCCAGGTCTGCCAGCGAGCCCCGGTTCGATGTTGTGGATCCGGACTCCGGCGCTTCTATGTGATCGAGGGCCATGTCGAGTTTCTGGTAGGGATAGACGTTGATGACTTCGGTGTCCAGAAACTGAACGGTATTGGGGATCGAGCGATCGTAGAGATGAATGTGTCCGTGCAATTGATATTTCGGCTTGAAGCGCTTGAGGAACTTCCGCATCGCCCCGAACCCGCGATGTGCGAAGTCATCACGATCGTTCACGTCTCGCGGCGGCGAATGCGTTACCAGCACATCCAGAAAACGACCGTACCGGATCCTGTTCCAGTACAGCCGGGGCGCCATCTTCAACATCATCCAGTTCATCTGCGTTTCGGTGTACTGCACTGGTTCGTGCTCGGAATAACGTGGGGAGCCCGGGAGCCCGGCCAACAGCAGGCCGTAGGTTGGCTCGCGAATCACCTTGCCGCCCAGATTTATGCACCCTTCGGGCAACTTTGGCACTCCCCGCTCCCCGTGGCGGGTCAGTTCTTCCGCGTGGTTCCCCAGTACGTAATAGACCGGCCTGTTGAGGGAATCGACAAGAAACTCGAGATACGAGGCGGGTACATCGCCGCAGCCAATCACCAGCTGGACATCCGACATCCGATCGCGCACCGATGTGGAATAGATCCGCTGATCTACCTCGTCGGAAACGGCCAGAATCTGGAGATGTGCGCTATGAGTTGCCCCGGCCCTGGAATGTGGAGACGATGATTGCAAGGGAATCGTTCCCGGTTGTCAGCGGCACCTGGCGGATCGCCAGGAGTGCCTTGCATTTTACACGCCACCGGCATGGATCGTTCGTACGGTGAATCGTCATATCGCTTCGCTGCCGCAACGAGCCGTCGAGGGTGCGGAGCTGCCCCGCTGGACGCCACCACGAAGGGCGGACAACCCTGCACCTCCGTTTGCCAGGTCCCGCATGCGACCCTCAAAATCACCTCGCCCTGCACGACCTTGGTCGATCCTGTCGTCAACCCATCATGCCCCTGGAAGCTTCCACCTGTCCGGTAGTGGCGCCGGCATTGTTGTTCAGCCCGGGATCATATCGGAAATTGATCCTTGTGCGGCTGCGGCTAGCGAAGCGATGCGTGCTCCGCCCGTAAGGCGCTGGTAGGACCATCCTCCGCAATCAATGGCTGGCACAGCACCGGCCATTACCTGAATGGAATTCGTATAGGGATTCGGACCTGCCCGCCGGCCCTGCTGGAAACGCGGACCCTGGATGTGTCCGCCCGGGCGCGCAGCGCCTTTAGCCCGCCGCAAGCCCCGCCAGGTGCCCAACCTGGTTCCACGCGCCCGGGTCGCCGTGCCCGTCGCGGTCGATCGCCAGCTCGGAAATTGAGCAATTGGAAAACCCCGCCCTCGCCCCTGGCCACACATCGAGCGGATCGCCATGCGCTACTGCCGCAATCCATGCCAGCGACCCCCCATGCCCCACGGCGACCACGACATCGTCCGTCCCGACATGTCGGGTCACGATTTCGTTGTAGGCCGCAATCACCCGGTTCCCGAACTGCTGGCCGCTTTCACCGCCATCCCAACTCTCGTGGACCGTCCGATTGGGGTTGGACATCACCAGCGCCTGCTCCGGGTTTTGGTCCCGCCATTCGGTCCACAGCAGCCCGGCCGCGCGTCCGGCGTTGATTTCCGCTAAACCCGCAATCGGGACAGGCGTGAGATCGACCGCGCGTCCAATGATTGTCGCCGTTTCGATTGCCCGGTCGAGCGGGCTCGCATAGAGGTGCGTGATGTCGCCCCGCGCGGCGAGCGTGGCCGCCACGGTGCTCGCCTGCAGGCGGCCGAAATCGGACAGTGGATCGTCGTCCCCCTGGATTCGACCTTCGATGTTTCCCAGTGATTGACCGTGACGTACCAGCAACAGCAGCATGCAATCCTCCGGAATGCGAATGGGCATGATATGGGCATCCGGCGCGATCTGCGCCACGCCATCAGCAGCAATCTCAAGGATAGCCGCATGCACGAGCGAGGGGTGTGGATTGCTCCACACCCCTCGCCTCATCCCCCTCAGGACGTCAATGTGAATTGGTCATGGTTACTAGACCCCAAGACGCTTCCAGCGAACCTGTGCCGGGACGCGTGCGGATCGAAGCTCGCCACGGCGGATAACAACCGCCCACATCAGCAACACCACCGCGAAGGCGCCACTAGCCCAGATCGCGGCGCCCATTGGGCTGCCGGGGTGGATCAGGCTCGAGCCCGATCCTGTTGTTGCCGGAAGACCGGTGGTGGGATCGATTGCCGCGCCCTTGCCGGAAAGCTCCTGAACACCGCCCTGGGTGCCATCACCGGTGGCCGTTGTGCCGCCGCCAGTGGAAGTTGACAGGGGAACGCCCTTGCCGGATTCAACCTGTACCGTGCTGCCCTGGGTGCCGTCGCCGCCGGTCGGCGTGACATCCGCGATCGAACCACCCGTGCCGTCGCCGGTGTCCTCCGTTGCGATCGGTGTCACAGCCGGCGCTTCAGTCGGAGACGGGGTTGTCGTTGGTTCCTCAGTTGGGACCTCGGTGACAACAACAACAGGTTCTTCCGTTGCCGGAGGCGCCTCAGTCGGCACATCCGTGGCCGCCGGTTCTTCCGTCGCCGGAGCCTCTGTCGCGGTCTCGGTGACGACTGGTTCCTCGGTGGCCGCCTCAGTCGACGTAGGTGTACCGCCACCGATCGCGACCGGAGTGCCTTCGGCGTTGCTGGGCGTGCCCTCAATATCGGCGCACACGATCAGCGTGCCGAGTTCGTTGGGCGAAAGGTGAAGATCGATCGCATAGTCACCATCGATCAGCTCGCTCAACGGAACATCCACCAATGAGATGCCTGTTCCGTCTTCGCCCACGTTTTCAAGGTTATAGGACGATTCCGGCTGAAGGTCATCGCATGTGCCCTCGTGGATGTGGGCAGGATGATTCTCCCCCGTGTCGTCGAGATCCAGCTCGACGATCGTCTGCTCACTGTTTTCGTAGAGCGTCGCGGTACCGGTAACCCCGGAATCGTTGAGCTCGGTGAAATCGATCGTGATCCGCGGCGCATCCGGTTCCGGCGTCACGGTCGGCGTTGCCTCTTCGGTTGCATCCTGCGCGGCGGCAGCGCCGCTTACAAGCAGGTGAACGGCAAGTGCAAGGGCCGCAATCAGGCCAAGCCGACCGATGCCGGAGTGCGTGCGGACCCGAGCGCGTTTCAATTGCAACAGGTATCTGATTGGCATTGTTGGGCCATCAGCGTTGTGCGATGTCATCGCGACACTCTCTCCCCAGGCGCGTCAGCATGACGAGAATCTTCGGTCGCCGACCTGGCTACCGGGCCAACCCCGCAAGGCTGGACCGGTAGCGGTCTTCACCAGCCTGCGGGTGGCTGGAATCGAACACCCCGCGGGAAGGGCGCTCTGCTGAGCCGGGCGGGTTCAACGCAGGGTTGACCGGATATCAGCACTGGGTTGAAGACTACAGGGGTAGCCAAAGTTCATCAAGAGTACGTTCAGTGCCAATATGGCACCAATCTGTTCGGACACAGGGCAATAACAGCCATGCCTGTACCTATGAAACGAAGTATTGACCGAATTAAGAAATGTGTACGTTCGAGATATGCGATCAGGATGTTAGCCCGCTCACCGTGTAAATAGTGTCCAAACAGATGTAATGCGTGTACGTTCAATACAAACAAGCAGGTGAACAAGATGTGTCGTCAGGCTCACCCCTGGAGAAGGAGTGTGGTGATGGCAGGTCAAATTGGTCATTGAGGTGGAAACTCGAACGTCTGGGGTGTTGTACAGCAGGCGCAGGTCGGACTGGGGCGAGCCGCCGCCGGGTGCGCATCCTGGCGTTACGCCAGTTCAGCCAGTATCTGTGCCAGCTCCCGCGGAACCATCACCTGAGCGTCGTGGCCGCTCTCAAGCTCTCGATAGTGCCAGCCAGCGTCTGTTTGCGCCCGGCGGGCGAACTTTTCGAAGGGTCCCTGGGTCAATGTGCAGAAAATGAATGTTCGAGACAGCTCCCGGGCTGCGAGGTTGCGAAGGTGGACCGGATCAAGGTAGGTGCGGATCAGAACTTGTGTCCGCCCGTGTTCACGATACTGGCGTCAGCGTGGATGCAAAGCGCTCTGCCCTACAGCGGCACGCCGGTTTCGTGCAGGAGCTGACGGACATCATGTGGCATCAGTCCATCGATCGGACGACCGATCCGCTGCTCCACCTGGCCCTTGGTGCTCAGCTCGTTGGCCCGCGCCCATGTCCAGAAATGCGTCCAGGTGTAATCCGCCATGTCTGGCTCCCCGGCCGGCTCTGGCTCACTTCGGACCGTTTCCGGTTCGGCCCGGACTGCTGGCTCAGGTTCCGCTTCATCCGATTGCTCGGTCTCCGGCTCATCAGTTTCCTGGTCCGGCCCGGCTGATTCGGGCATCGCCGCGCGTCGCTGGGATGCCTTGCGCAGGGCATCGACCACGGCCGGCGCGGTTCGCTCTTCACTGGTCGATTCGCTTGCCGTTGGGCGCGGTGGTTGCTCGGCCCGGTTGGCTCCGGGGGTGACGTCGCCGACGCCAAGTACATCCAGCGCCCGGGCCGTCGCCCGCTGCTCGGCAATCTCGATCGCCCCGTCCAGCAGTCCGCTGCTGTCCGTAGGCTCGGCGGCGTGGGCGCTGACCGACGATCCGTCGGGTAGCGAGATCGAAGCCCGCACCACCACCTGATCGTCGTGGATATGCGTCAGGGCAGTCGCCAGGGCGACGCCTGGATACCGGCTGCGCAGCGCGCGAAGCCGCTGCCGAACCCGCGCCGCATCGGGATCGATCCCGGATTCGTTTTGGTTGCGATGCACGCTCACGATGCGGGCTCCTGATCGAACCGGACAACAACATGATTGTTCCAAGTATACCGGGGAACCCGATCAGGAAAGCACAACGCGTTCGCCCGATTCCGCGGATTGCATCGCCGCCACCCCAACCTTCAGGGCAACCTGGGCATCGCGCGGCGTTGCCCGTTCAGCGGCGACGCCATTCCGGATGCACTCGATGAAGTAACCGACTTCATTGGCATAGGCATCGGTCTGTTCGACCGCGAGGAGTTCGGGATCGCCATGATCCCGGTACACGGTCAGCCGATTTGTCGGCTCGCCGATCTCGAACGAGCGGCCCCCAGCCTGGAAGTGATACTCGATCGCGCCCCGCTCGCAGACCACCTCGAGCCGCGAAGTGAACGGATAGCTTTCCGGCTGGATCATCCCGCCATCGGCAATCCCGGTCCCGCTTTCGTAGCCGATCAGCACCTGGGCGTGATCGAACCCACCGGAGCGCGGATTGAGAATCCCGTTGGCAATGACCGAGGTTGGCGTGCCCAAGACCCAGTTCATCGCATCGTAATCGTGAACCAGCATGTCGAAGATCGCGCCCCCGGTTTGGTCTGGCGTCCTTGAGCAGCTTCGACCAATCCGGAAACGGCTGGCGACGGGCAGTGCTTGCCGAGATCGGACTCCCAAGCTCGCCACTGTCGAGCACCCGCTTGAGCTCGACATATTCCGGCCAGAAGCGAAGGACATGCGCCACCATGAAAACCCGGTCAGTCGCATCGAAGGCGGCCACCAGCGCCTCGCCATCCTCCACCGTCATCGCCAGTGGCTTCTCGAGCAGCACATGCTTGCCCGCCTCGAGGGCGGCTTCCACCGTCGGCCGGTGGGCCGGGGTCGGCAGGCAGATATCGATCGCGGCGATCGAATCGTCGCCCATTACCCGGTCGAGGTCGTCGGTGAACGTGGTACCCGAGCTCGTTGGCCAGGTCCTGGGCGCGACTGCCGCTGTGGGCGTAGATCGCGGCGATCTCCACATCGTCCCGCCCGTGATAGGCGCGGGCATGCGTGCCCCCCATGAATCCTGCCCCGAGCACCGCAATCCGTGTTTTCGACATCTATCACTATCCTGAAGGTGTGGATGAACACGAAAGTTCACCCATGCAAACACTATCTGAACCGGCCACTACCAGGAATGATCCGTGTACGGTTGCGGAGCTTGCTCCGCCCGTTCCGGCGCAGCCGGTGTATTGTCATTCCGTCGGGACGGTCCACTCCCGGGACGGGGAGGGGTCAGGGGTGGGGAATCAGCGACCAGAGGCAGCGAAGCGATATCTCTTCGCCGCAGCGAATGCGAACTCTCCTGCACTGCTTGATCATCTCGGCCCGCAGCTTCACACCCCAGCCGGTACACCCCGTTCGAAACCCTTCCTACAGCAACTCCCGCTCCGGGAGGTATTGCCGCAGGAACACGCGCGACGCCCGCAGCGCGGTTTCCACCTCGCTCAGCGGCGGCCACGGCTCGCCCTGGAACTCCATCTCGATCGAACATGGACCGGCGAATCCCACCTTCTCCAGTTCCGCGAAGATCGGCGTGAACTGGATCTCGCCGGTGCCGATCTGCGGGAAGTTCCAGACACCCGGTCCACCGACCTGGTCCTTGATGTGCAGGTGGTTGACGAACGGCGCGGCCGCAACGATATCCGTTTCCGGGCGGACCTTGCCGTAGAAGATCACGTTGGCGGTGTCGTAGTTGATCCCCACATTCGGGCGGTCGATCTCCTGCACCAGCACGGCGGCCATCACCCCGGTTGCCGACACCCCGCCATGGGTTTCGAGGCAAATCTGGATCCCGTCTGCCGCCGCCTCGTCCGCCAACGGCCGAATCCGGCTCAGGAACGCCGCTCGCTGCTCCTCGACCGTGCCTTCGGAGGACGCATCGTGGCCGCCGGTACTGGTTGTCACGTAACGGATGTCGAGCGTCTTCGCGATGACCAGCGATTTGCGGAATTCCGCGATTCCGGCATCGCTTGCCAGGTCGGAATGCCCGCTGAGGCTGATCGCATTCGAGCCCGTGGAACTGCACCAGGTCCGCCACCCGCTGGAGGTCGTTTGCGCTGGCATCGCGGAGCACGTGCTCGGTCCAGCCAGGGACAGACGACAGCTCGACGCTTGTGAACCCGGCCGCCGCGATCCCGGCGAGTGCCTCCTCGAGCGTGTAGGAATGGTAGCTATTGGTAGAAACCGCCAGACGATCCGCCATGATCCTGCCTCCTGTTCCTTGTCACCAAACGATGACCTCGTAGGGGAAGTCCCTGTGGCCTCCCGCTTGATGCTGGACGTGTCCGCCTGTTTCCGTTGCCCGGCCCATTGACCCACCGAATGCGATTCTCGTACGGTTGCGGCAGCGTAGCGATACGTGCTCCGCCCGTTTCCATCCGTGCCGAAACCGCGCACCTGTCCTGGCTACTCCGTCACCGGATCGTCGAACCAACGCCGGTCCGTCGTGATTTGCAGATATTCAACCAGGATCCCGTTCTCCTCGGTGAACGCCGCCAGCCCGAACGGCGGATTACCGATATCGCCGATTGGTGTCACGATCGTCTTGCCTTCGACTTCGGCATGGATATCGTCGACCTCGTAGCAGATGTGCGGATGATCCTTGAAGCGCGGTGGGGTCCCATTGCCCGGCCCGTAGCGGAGCCATTCCACCTGTTGGGGATGGTTGGCCGGATTGGTCAGCCACAACTTTCCGCCCTCAACCCAGAACTCGCCCTCGATAACCGTTTCCTGGTCTTCCGCCGGCAATCCGATGTGATGAAATCGCTTCACGAATTCGAACCTTTCATAAGACAGAGTTACTCAACAAAACCGGCCAAATGCGTGGCAAATCGGGTCTCGTAGCGGCGGCAGCGAGCCGTGCTCGACCGCGAGTGACGCTTCGCCAATCGGGGTATGGTCGAACTGGCGCCTGTCCAGCGAGCAGCGTGGGCCGCGAAGCGAGTCCGCCCGAATCGGGCCGTTCGAGCTGGGTGACGGACAATCCACCTGCATATCCGAATTCCGTATCATTCCTGAATCATTGGTGAACGAACCTGATATCGACCGGAAATTTGCTTCAGCAAATCTTCAGGAAAGGTTAAGGGACGGCTCAGGCTCTCCCCCTATTCTCGTAGGTGGAAAGACAAAACGGTTGCGGAACCAAGCGCCGCAATACGGTCTTCCCACTCTCTCCTCCCCCACCCGCCGGAGCGGGTCGCCCCAAGCAGCGACCCGCTCGGTATTTAACCCGCATTTCCTTCCCCCTCAACTGGACCCAATGTCCGCATGAAGAAATCGATGATTTCCTGGCGTGCCGGGGTTATCGTTCCGTCTTCAGCCCCGATCATGGACTCCATCGAGTGATCGCCCTCCGGAAATTCCAGCAACGAGGCATCGACTCCAAGTTCGATCAACGTCGTCACCAGTCTCCTTGCCTGGCTGACCGGAACCAGGTCGTCCAGCGTGCCATGCAAAACCAGCATTGGCGCCGAGTCGACCGTTGCCAGCGCCACCGGACTCGCCAGGCGCGCCTGCTCGGAGATCAACGGATCGTCGAAATCCTCCCCACCCAGCAGTTGGGGAATGACCTCAATCACCTCTTCATGCGGCGGGAACGCCGATTCCTCGGACCAGTCGACCAGGAAATCCGTCGGCGCCGACATCGGGACCGCCGCCTGCACGAGTGAGGATTCGTCCGGATTGCCACCCTCCCCCTCAAGCGCCGGGATGCCTTCGGAAACAGCCGCCAGGGCCGCCAGGTGACCACCAGCGGAATGACCCCATATCCCGATTCGTTCGGGATCGATCCGCCACCGGCCCGCGTTGGCGCGGAGGAACCGAATCGCCGCCTTGACATCGTGAATCTGGGCCGGGAAGATTGCTTCCTGGCTGAACCGGTAACTGATCGTCGCGGTCACGAATCCACGCTCGGCCAGCATCGGGTTCGGGTTGAATTCTCGCTCGCCGCCGCGCCATCCGCCGCCATGGACCCAAATCACCGCCGGTCGCAGGGACATTTCCGGCGGCGCCAGGTGAAGCACATCCAGCACGAGTTCCCGACCGCTCCCCGTACCATAGGGAATGTCCGATTCCAGCATTAGCGAGTGGTTCGCAGTCATGACCAACCTTCAATCGTTCGATGCACCGTTCGTTGGGCATACCATATCCGTTTTGCATCGACTGTGGGAACGTGTCTCGTGATCGATTTTGCACGAAAGGCCAAGGTCTTCGCGTATATCACCAGTGGTCGGCGGATCCTGCTGCTGGCGCATCCCGATCATCCGGAGGCTGGGATCCAGGTTCCTGCGGGCACGATGCAACAAGACGAAACCGTCGAACAGGCCGCGATCCGCGAAGCGACGGAAGAAACCGGCCTCACGGAACTCGAATTCGTGGAGGTTTTGGGTGAGCAATCGTTCGATATGCGCGCCTTCGGCCGGGACGAAATCCATGATCGCACGTTCACGCACATCCGCTGCCATGAACCTGCACCGGATGCCTGGGAGCATTGGGAAACCGATCCGGACGACTCACCTGGCGAGCGAATCCGATTCGAGTTGTTCTGGGCCAGCCTAGACGGACCGCTTCCCAAACTCATCGCCGGTCACGATGCCTTCATCGAGGCACTTTGACCATCGGTGCGTCGTAGCCCAGTTCGGCGATCACCAGCGGGATTCGATCCAGGATGCGGTTCAGCATGCGCCGGACCACGAAATAGCCCCACCACGTCACCAGGAAGTCGAGCGCAGCGTCAGGCTCGGTCCAGTACGCTTCGATCTCGACCTCGGTGACCGGGCCGTTGGGACGCAGATGCCAGGTCACCGTCAGCAGCGAGTCATGGTCGTATGCGGTGAGCGTTTTGGTTGAGATCGGTTCCGACACGCGAAACGAAAAGCGCCGCTCTCGCCCGCGAATATCCATCGCGCAGGCAACCACGGTGTCCTCGCCGATACCCCCGGCCACGACCTCGTAGTCCCGTACCATGCCGGCCAGCAACCGCGGCTGTGCCCGCTCGAAATCGGCGAGGCAGCGATAGACTGCCCCACTCGCTGCCGGTATCTCCCTGTATACGTCCACCCGCATCTCGGACATCGAGCTTCTCCGGCATTTCCACGCCGATAGTTGAGAATCCCAGCGTAGCGTGATTCATTCCAGGGGGCTACCCTCCCCGGTTTGGCCCACAGTCTGAATCTGCCGGCATATTCCCGCCCACCTGACATCCCGGGCAAACACCGTCCAGTTGACCGCCGCGTCCACCCGTGAACAAAGTGTCCAACCGAAGTCTGTATCGATCGCCACATTCACGCCGGGTCAAATGATTGCAAGGCCCAGAGGTTGCGAATGTATGCACGCAGAGGTCCCAACTTGCCTTGACGAATCCGCTACCATTTGGGACATTTCTCGGGTTATTCCGCATTTTCAGGCAATCAGCCCAAATCATGGGGCTACGGGACCACTGCGTGCTGGTGGCGATTACATCTGGAGCATCTGGCGCTTCGGAGTCCCGAACCCGCCTGACGATTCGGAGTACAATTGGGTCCGTCGTTACACAATCAGACCGGGCATCCGAATGGATCGGATGACGTTCGTGAGGACAATCACACCCTATCGAAATAGGGCAAGGATTGAACTAAGCAGGAGGTTATCGAGTGTCAAACGATATGAATCGTCGCATCGATCAACTGTTCCGGGAGGTCGCCGACAAGGGAATGTCCCGGCGCCAGATGATCCAGCGGGCGGCCGTCCTGGGTATCTCGGCATCCGCGTTCTCGGTGGCGATCGCCCAGGTTGCGCAGGTTGCAGCGGCCCAGGGCGTCGAGAATCCGCTTGGCGTCGATCCGGCAGCTCCTCTCGATGTCGTTATCTTCAAGGGTGGCTACGGCGACGACTACGCCATCGCCAACAACGAGCGCTTCAGCACCCTGTTCCCCGAGGCGGAGCTCACCTACGCGGGCACGCAGCGCCTGCAGGAGCAGTACCAGGCCCGCTTCGTCGATGGTAACCCGCCGGACGTGATGGACAATTCTGGCGCCGGCAACTTCAACAACACCACGCTCGTCACCGAGGGGCAGCTCACCGACCTCGCGCCTCTGATGGCCGCTGAAGCCTTCGGCCAGCCAGGCGTGGCGTTCGCCGATTCGCTCGGTCCTGGCACGCAGGACGACGGTGTCTTCAACGGCACCCAGTACGTGCTCAACTTCGTTTACAACATGAGCGGCATCTGGTACAACGCCGCCCTCTTCGAGGAGAACGGCTGGGTTTACCCAACGACCTGGGACGAGATGTTCACGCTCTCCCAGACGATCAAGGACAGCGGCATCGCGCCGTGGACCTACCAGGGCCAGTACCCGCAGTACATGCGCACGGTCTTCAACGAAATGGTCTTCAAGGCCGGTGGCGTTGATGCGCTGCCTTGAAGCTCGACAACCTGACCGAAGATGCCTGGACCCAGCCGGTGGTTGCCCAGGTCCTCGAGCTCTTCAAGAAGCTGTATGACGATGGCTTCATCATGGACGGCACCGAGGCCCTCAGCCACACCGAGTCCCAGGCTGCCTGGCTCCAGGGCGATGCTGCCTTCATTCCGTGCGGCACCTGGCTCGAGAACGAGATGAAGGACGTCATCCCGGAAGGCTTCCAGATGATCGTTCAGCCGTCGCCGTCGCTCAGCGCCGACGATGTCCTGCCACATGACCGCCGCCTCAGTCTCCGCCGGTGAAACCTTCATCGTCCCGACCGGCGCCAACCCGCTCGGTGGTATGGAGTGGCTCCGCCTTCTCTTCTCGCACGAAGGCGGCAGGTCGTTCTCCGAATTCACCAAGTCTCTGACGGTGGTCACGGGATCGGCCGAAGGTCTCGATCTGGGCTCGGCGTTCCAGTCCGCCCAGGCAATCGATCGCCGCTGCCGGCGACAACACGTTCGTTTCGCAGTACGGACGCTACGTCGACCTCGACGAGGAGTCCACAGTTCCAGTTCGGCGCCCTGCTGACCGGCCAGACTGGTGTCGAGGACATGGTCACGACCCTCCAGGACCTGACCGACCAGATTCGCGACGACGACTCGATCGAGAAGTTCCCGCGCGAAGCACCGGCTCCGGCAGCGACTCCGGCCGCTTAGGCATTGCAGGAAGCAGAGCCTTCGTGCTCTATCCGGGGAGGCCGCAATTGCGGCTTCCCCGGATTTCCCGTTTCGCGACGGGGTATATCGATATATTCGGGGCCGGCGGACAGCGAGACCGTGGTTTCCGAACGGCTGAATAGTGGACTATCTGCGGCAAGGGAAAGACTGTGTACTATCGAAAATACAGGCTAATCGTCCCGTTCCTCTTACCGGCGCTGATACTCTACTTTGTATTCGTCCTGTACCCCTATGGCCGGGCGTTCTATATCTCGCTCACCAGCTGGAGGGTACCTCGGCGAGCATGCCGTATGTGGGCCTCGACAACTACCGTCGACTCCTTCAGGAAACGCGGTTCATGGATGCGTTGACCCGAAACGGTCAACTCCTGATCGTCCTTCCGCTCGTCACCATTACCATCGCCTTGCTCTTTGCAGCGCTCTTCACCCAGGGTGGAAAAGGGGCGGGAATACGAGGATCGGCATTCTACCGGATCGTCTTCTTCTTTCCTCAGGTCATCTCCGCCGTTATCGTCGGTATCCTCTTTACCTATGTCTACAACCCTCAATATGGACTCCTTAATCGGAGCCTTGGGGGCAATTGGGCTCGATAGTCTGGAGCGCGCCTGGCTGGGGAATCCCACAACCATTCTCTGGGCCATTGCGGCGGTTGCGATCTGGGCCAGCGTCGGTTTCTACATGGTGATCTTCATTGCCAGCATGCAGTCGATCCCCACCTCGTTCTACGAGGCCGCTGTGCTTGATGGAGCCACCAAGTGGAGGCAGTTCAAGGACATCACCTTGCCCCTGATGTGGGAGACCATCCGCACGGCGCTGATCTACCTCGCGATTGCCGCCCTCGATTTCTTCACGCTGGTCCAGGTCATGACCGGTGGCGGCGGTGGCGTCGCCGCCCGCAAGGCCGAAGTCGCCGCGGTCTACATGTACGGCGAAGCATTCGACAAGAGCCGGTGGGGATCCGCTTCCGCCGTGGGTGTCATCCTGCTTATCCTCACGCTGTTGCTTTCGGTGGTGGTGATGCGCGTCACAAAGCGGGAAACCTATGAGTTCTAGCGTCCCGGGGCATTGCCCCCGGCACAACCGGTATGAAGGGTTCCATTCCGAGCGCACAGGAACAGGTGCAAGATCATGAGTGTACGAAGCGTGCCGCAGCCAGTGCCGGCAATCGAACTTGAAGAACTGAACGCCCCGGACAAGACTCCGCCTCTGAATGCCGTGGGAACCGAAACCCTGGCTGAGAAGTCCGTCACGGTGGCTACCCATGTGCTGCTGATCTTCTGGGCGGTGATCGTGATCTTCCCGTTCCTGTGGATGATCATGACCTCGTTCAAGTCCAACACCGAGATCCTCTTCAGCCCGTGGGATCTGCCGGCAGAACTCATGTGGGAGAACTTCCGCAACGCCTGGACCGAGGCCCACATCGGCCGCTACGTGTTCAACAGTATCATCGTGGTCGCAATGTCGCTGACGGGGACCTTGCTCGTCTCCTCGATGGCTGCGTATGCGCTCGCCCGTTTCGAGTTCCCCGGAAACCGGGCCCTGTTCTACCTGTTCATGATGGGTCTGATGTTCCCGGTTTTCCTCGGGCTTGTGCCGCTCTACTTCCTGATGAACGACCTGCACATCAAGGACACGTATTGGGGGTTGGCGCTCGTCTACATCGCCTACTCGTTGCCGTTCACCATTTTCTTCCTGGTCGGGTTCTTCAAGACATTGCCGGGGGAAGTTGGTGAGGCCGGCATCGTCGATGGCGCAAGCCAATTCCAGGTCTTCTTCCAGATCATGCTGCCGATGGCGAAGCCGGGCCTGATCGCGATGGGCATCTTCAACTTCCTCGGCCAGTGGAACCAGTACCTGTTGCCGTTGGTGTTGATGCAGGACGAGGACAAACGGGTGCTCTCGCAGGGATTGGGCATGCTGGCGATCCAGCAGGGCTACCAGAACGATTACGGCGCGCTCTTCGCCGCGATGACGATCACGATGATCCCAACCCTGATCGTGTACATCATCTTCCAGCGCCGCCTCGAATCCGGCCTCACCGCCGGCGCCCTCAAGGGATAGTTTCGATGCCCATTCCGGTGACCGATCGCAGGGGATCGGTCACCGGCACAGTCGTGCCTCAATTCTGGTTAACATGGGTGACCGGTTCGTTGCACCAGGTTCCGGATATCTGACGGGAATTGACGGATGTGGGCGAGACATTTCGGGCAGTCTGCTTTATTGTGCCCGGAATCCGGTTCGGCGCATCGCTGTTTCCCGGTGTCACCATTGCCGCCCGTGCGCTGGGTGACAGCGAGCGCGATGGGTTCGATCCGCGACGTTTTGCGCGAACGATCAATGAGGAGAAACCATGTCAGTCAGTTCGGTTCCGGAAACAGATGCGGTAAGGTTCCAGGAGGCAATGGACGGCTTTTTCGGCAGCCTGCCCGGCACGGTCGGCGTGATGGTTCAGGTACTGGGCACGGATGAGACCCTGACATACAACCACACGGAAATGTTCCCGACCGCGTCAACATTGAAAGCTCCCTTGCTTTACGAGCTCTATCGCCAGGCCGATGCCGGCATGGTCGATCTCTCCGCTCGCGTCACCTTGCTCCACAAGGACCGCGTCCCGGGCTCTGGCGTGTACCAGCATCTGGACGAGGGCCTGACGCCGACCATTCGGGACCTTGCCGAACTCATGATCACCGTGTCCGATAACTGGGCCACAGACATCATCTTTGGCCTGTTGGGCAAGGATCAGATCGCCAACACCTTGAACCAGTTGGGGATGTCGCAGACATTCCTGCCGAAGACGATTCATGAGATGTTCTGTGCCCTGGCCGAGCTCGATCCGAGCGATCCGAAAGCCAGTTACGCTGAACTGAAGGCGTTTCTGAAGGTCTACCAACCCGCGCCCGACAATATCGGCCTGGCCTCCGACGAGCGGAATGATGTCAGCTCTCCGGCGGACATGGTGCGCCTCATGACGCTGATCGACGACGGCTATGGGCTCACGCCCAAAAGCCGGGAGGCTGTGATCGATATCCTCAAGCACCAGAACCTGACCTCAATCATCCCGGCTCGACTGCCGACAGGATCAGCAGATCGAGACGGCCCACAAAACAGGCAGCCTTCGCGGAATCAAGAACGATGTCGGCCTCGTCTATTCACCCAATGTGAGCTATGCGATCGCCTTCATGAGCAAGGGACAGACCGACATTCCCGAGGTGGTTGACAGAATGGCTCGAACATCGCGTTGGGTCTGGGACACGCTTTCATCCCGGGATTAGCAGTCCCCATACCCTACAACCACGCCAGGTAGTGGCCGCCCGCCCCACTGGATGTGGCGGCCACCCGGTACGCGGCACATTGCTCCGCAGAACCAATCGTCGCCTCGAGTCCGACCTCACCGGCGGGGCCCTCAAGGGGTAACGCGCTCGCCAGTCTTGTAGGGGAACTCCCTATGGATTCCCGCCATTTCGTTTTCGCACCAGCCGGATTTGCCGCTCGAATCGGGCAACGGATTGCTACAATGATTCCACGTAAGGGAGTGTAAGGGAGTCATCTCCATGGTCGCAGTTGCTCAATTCATCCCCGACGATCCCCAGCAGAAGGAATCGGTCCTCGCCGTCCTTCGCGAGCACCCCGAGCTCCAGGGCTTCATCGCACGCGTCAGCGAGAAAGCCGAAGAGGTCTTCCCCGAAATCAGCATCACGCTCGATACCGTGCAGTACGACGACTGGGACCCACCCGTGCGCATGATCATTCACATCACCCAGCCCTGGGACGACTATTGGAGTGCGTCCCAGATATTCGTCCATTGGGTTGGACACCTTCTCGACTACGACCGGGAACTCATCCTCGTGATGCCGATGTGGAATGGGCCAATCGAGTCCTATCATCCATGAGGGGACGTGAGTTCCTGACCATCGCATCTTTTTTGGAGAGCATCGACAGCGAAGCCAGCCTGCGAACGCAGATCGGCAGGCACTACTATGCTGCCTATCTGGAGGCTAGAAGGTACTGTGAGCTCCACCTTGGATATATCCGCACTCGTTCTGCGCGGGAGCACACCGATATTCCCCGGATCCTTCGGGCAATGGACTCCGATCTTGCCGACAATCTCGCGTTCCTGCGGGGTTTCCGGAACGGCGCCGACTATGATATGGATTTGGGCCCCGACACGGTGGCGCTCCAGCTGCTCGAGGTCCAGCGTCGAACGATAACCATCATCGCCCAGCTCGACGAACTGATCGTTCCCAATCCCGATGAAGAATCGCCCGACCTCGGCACGGATGCCTGACCCCACGCTATTCCGATTCCGGGCCACATACGGCACACTGCTTGCAGCGAGGCCGCTGAACCCGGCTGTCTCGCCCATCCACAAATATGAACTCACCTGCCAGGAGGAATGGCATGACCGAAGGCAACACCCCGGCCACATCGCGTGTGCCGGTCGAATGGGGCAGGGGATACGGCCGGCTCGCCGGCAAGAATGCCCTCGTCACCGGCAGCACCCGCGGTCTCGGGCGCACGACTGCCGAGTGGCTCGCGCGTGAAGGCGCCAACATCATCGTCTCCGGCCGGGAACATGCCGATGTCGAAGCGTCGGTTGCGGCGATGCGGGACATTGGCGTTCGAGGCATGGGGCATCCCTGCCGATCTCGCCCGGATCGAGGATGCCCACGCCCTTGCGATCCAGTCGCTGGAACTCGTCGATACCCTCGATATCGTCGTCAACAATGCCGGCATGAGCATCTCCCAATCGTTTTGGGAGGCAACCGACGCCGAATACGAGTACCAATCCAATGTTAACGTGCGCTCGCCGTTCATCATCTGCCAGCACGTGGCGAAAAACTGGATCGACCGTGGCTTGCGGGGACGAATCGTCAATGTCAGTACAATCGGCGTCTTCAAGGGACACCCGGACAAGATGATCTACAACATCGCCAAATCCGGCGTGCAGACCATGACCCGCAACATGTCGTACGAGCTGGGCCCGTACGGGATCACCGTCAACTGTGTCGCTCCGGGCGCCGTACCCGACAAACCAGGCACGGAGCACGAGGTGACGCCGGAACGACGAGAAGCCGTCAAGGGCGAGATTCCGTATGGCCGCTATGGCCGGGCTGAAGACATCGCTGCCTCTGTCATCTTCTTTTGCCTGCCGGAAACGGAGTGGACCACCGGCCAAACACTGCTCACCGATGGCGCCCATATTTCCTGTATGCCCTATTAGCGGCCATCGCAATTTGTAGGGGAACCCCCTGTGGGTTCCCGACTCGGCGGCCGGCACAAGACCGGCCCTACGAAACGATTCGGGAGAACGCATCGCATGAACGCTGGCATCTTCACCTACGCCTGGGATCTCGAAGCCGAAGGGTACGACCGCGCAGTGGGGCGGATCGCCGAGGCCGGATTCGCGGCGGTCAACCTCGCCACCTCCTACCACGCGGGCAAGTTCATCCTCCCCCACAACCCCCGGCGCAAGGTGTACTTCGCGGAGGACGGATCGCTCTACTTCCAGCCCGACCTCTCGAAGTTCAAGCGGATGCAACCGCGCGTCAACTCGCTCGTCTCGGCCGATGGCAATCCTGTTTCGCGACTTCAGGCTGCCGCCGCCCGGCACGGTCTTGACTACGTCGCATGGACTGTCTGCCTCCATAACAGCTGGCTCGGTGAACGCTATCCTGACACCACCATGCACACCGCCTTCGGTGACCCGCTGATCCATTCGCTCTCGCCCGCGCATCCCGATGTGCGCGACTACATCCTGGCCGTAACCGCGGACCTGGTCGCGAACCACGATGTCTCGGCGATTGAGCTGGAGGCCCCTGGCTACATGGGGTTTACCCATGGCTATCACCACGAGATCTTCGGGGTGGCGCTCGATCCGGTCCAGGAAACGCTGCTGAGCATTTCCTTCAACCCGGTCGAGATCGCTGGCGCCCAGGAAGCCGGGATCGATGCGGAGAGCCTTCGAAACCGAGTCGCCGGACTCATCGATGCCTGCTGGAATCTCGGCACCCCGGTTCAGGTCGATGGCCAGCCGTCGCCGAATGCCCAGGCCGTGTTCGATGACGCAGAGTTCACGGCCTACCGCGAATGGCAGCACCACCAAGTCGTCTCGCTTAGCCAGGCGATCCGCGACGTCATCAAGCAAACCAGCCCGGGTACCGAAATTCGCCATTTTGCGGCGATGGCCGTGGGCGACAACGCCGGAATCGACACCGACCTGATGACCACTGGTGACGCGGTTTTGGCTGGGTATGCCGCAACCGCTGCCGATGCCTCCCAACGGGCCGCCGCTGTGAGCACGCTTGACATGCCGATCTGGGGCATGATCCGGGCGATCGCCCCCGAAGTCACCGACCCGGAAGCAATCGCTCCCCTGGTCGAAGCCTGGCGCGCGGCGGGTGCGACCGGTGTCGATGTCTACAACTACGGCCTGATGCCCGAGCGCACCTTCGCCGCCCTCGGCGATGCCCTTCGACGAGCCGACCCCGCCTAACGGCCCGGAACCCGGTTCGTACGGGCGGACCTGGCAGCGAAGCGGGTCGACCGCCAGGCTCATCTCTTCCTGGTAGTGGCCGCCCTTGTGGCGGCCAACGAGATAGTCGATCCATCCCGTTGGATGTTGTCCGCCCGGATTTGGCCGATCGCAATTGGTGCCGGAAATCCCCACTGCACAGCGGATTCTCCCCTTCACTCCAAACCGAACAACGGCCTGCACGGCTCGAACCCCTCGATCTCGATCTCCCCGGAGTAGCCTCGCTTGAGCCACCGCTCGCGGGACATCGCCAGGTGCATCATCCGGTCAACCGCATCGCCCCGCATGTGCCGCGACACCCCGTTCGGCTCGTAACCGACTGCCCGCGACACACCGAGCGAGGCGTGGTTATCATGCCAGGCCGACGTGATCGCCGATTCGGCCCCGAGGCGGTCGAACGCCAGCGCCAACACCGCCTTCCGCATCTGCTTCCCAAACCCCTTGCCTCGGGCTTCAGGCGCCAGGAACGAGGACGAATCGACCTCCCGGATCGTCGGGAACCGCTCGCCCTCCAGTGCCTGTGTGCCGATGATCGTGTCATTGTGGAGAACCACGAATCCCAGATCCCATGACTCGGGCGACCAGGTGCCGTATGCCTTCCAGTAGCCCTGGAAGGCAACGATTCCACGTTTCACATGCGTTGATCCAACGTCGAAAAGTGTCGCTGCCGGATCGAGCTCAAGATCCGGCGGAAGGATCTCGGCGATGGTTCGGCAATCTGCTTCCGTCTTGGGACGCAACACCAGGTCCTGGGTGGTGATCCGCAGATCGAACAGTGGCCAGTAGGGATGGGTCATTGAAGAACCTGTCCGTGAATCGAAGTCTCGATGCTGGAACTCTCCCACGCCCTGTCCGCCGCCGCAACGCATTTCTCCAATGTTGAAACGACGGGCGGATGATCGCCCCCGTGTCCGCCTGGTGTGGTCGCCCGTTCCTGCGCCCCTGGAGCACGTATCTCTCCTGGTAGTGGCCGGTCTTGTGCCGGCCAACAGGGCGATCGCGAACCGCGCCGCCCATTCCCGAATCCGAACGCTTCGTGTGCCCAGGCAGGTCTCTATCCCAAACGGGCGATTCGCGGTATCCTCGCCGTGGGTTCGAACATTTACACAAGCCCGGGAAGGCCACAGCATGCCGATGCCCAGGGGACATCAGGTGCACGCGTATGATCGCGAGCGATTCGGCGCCGAACTTCGGTCCGCGCGAATCCGCCTCGGGCTCTCGCTGAGCGCACTTGCCGATGCGGCAGCTCTCAACAAGGGCAGCCTCCATGCCACCGAGAGAGGGCGACGGAGTCTTCCCCCGGCCACCCGGCAGGCAATCGTGATCGCCCTTGAGCAGCGTGCGAATGCCGATGGGATTGGCATCGATGGCGACCGCCTCCGCGCACTTGCCAACCTCGAAACGCCAGCCATCCCACCCACAACCGTCGCCAGATCTCCCTCGCTACTCCTGCTTCCATCTCCAGGGCCATCGCAAACGTGGCATGCATCGCTCATGGAGGGTCACCGGTTGGCCGCCAACCTCGCCCCTGAGTTGGCACGGGTTACCTACCGGCGTGCCGGTGCGGACGCCGATTCTCTTGCCGCCAAAGCGCTCGCCGCGGCGTATGAGGCACATTCATGGTGGAAGCAGGGTACCTATGCACCGACATTGCGGCTTTACCGCGAGGCGCTGACCGCTCTGGGACTGGATGAGTTGTCTCCGGATCGCGCCCCGTCAATCCAGATCGTTGCGGCGAAGTTACCGGACGAGACTGGCCTTGCCGCCTACGCCCTCCTCGCGCAGCTTAGCGGCTTCATCCATCACACCCGAGGCAATTTCGATCGATCGATCCTTGCCTACACCACCTGGGAACGAGTGAGCCGCATCCTGTCGGACACCACCATGCAGGCGGATGCGCTCCGGTACCTTGGCAAGAGCATTCTCGAACAGGGCACCGTCGTTGAGCCGGACGATCTTGCCTGGCGCAGCGCGGCACGCCTTGATGATGTGCGCCGCGCGATTCGCCAGTTCCAGCAGGCACGAGCGATCCGCGATACGAGTGAAGGCCCCGCTCATGCTGACGATTGGCGCCAGGAGTTGCGGGCTCGTGGTGTGCTCCTGGCCAGCGATGCCGATCGCGGAGCCAGGCGAGCCGTGCACAATGCCACGACCGAAGCAATGGCATCGGTTGGTTCATCCATCACCTGGTCCAGGATGTACTTGCAGATCGATCGCGGGTATCTCCAACTCGCCGACGTCAACCTGAGGGAAGCCGAGGACCTGTTCATGGAGGCCGTCGACCTCGCATTGGCCATGAAAACCGTGAATGCGATGTCTGCCGCCCTCTGTGGTCTTGGCCTTGTCTATTCCATGGAACCGGCCCTGCGCCAACGGGCGCTCGACCATGCGATTGCCTCGCTCATGCTGTGGAACTTCCCCTTCGAGACGCGCGATTCCGGCAAGAGCCTCCATCTCTTTCACTATCTGCGTGGCGACCCCGCCGATCTCCATCGCTTCATGCACAACGACAGTGATCTCCGCGACCTCGTTCTGCTCGCGCTCGATGGCACAGACAGCGACGAACGCGTCGCCACCGTCCTTCGCCGCTTAATCGTCATTCCGTAGGGAGCGCAGCGACTGGAGGCAGCGAAGCGGTACCTCGGCCCCGCTGGATATGCCGCAGCGGCATGAGGGCAATTCTCGCGGCGTCCATAGGAACTCCAGGTCTACGAGTGGCGCATGCTCCAACCGCCAGGAATTCTTCCCTCTTTTGATTTCTATGCGGCTGCGGTGCTGCCCCCTGGATGCTCCGCTCGTTGTCGTCGCCAATCGAATGTTTTACGGGCGCCTTCTGTCGATCCGCCCCCCTTGAAACCGCATCCGCCGCCACATCGAAAAATGCAACCCGGACCTCATGACCGCAAGTCCCGGTCTGGTAGGCTGGGACCATCAGTGTTGATGATGTGTGATCTGATGTCCCGGATCTGGGAGTCATCCCATGGTCCCGGACATCAGGTCGCCATTGGTCATTGCCATGGGGGTGGTACAAACGGACCATTTGGAGATGGTTGACCCACCCGAAAGGTTGCATAGCAGAACGAAGTGTGTATACTACCAACCATCGAGATGATTCCAAACCTTGGCAGGGCTGCATGGCAGCGGGTCCTTCTCGACTTTGGGAATAACCAACACATGAATAGCGTGTGATGCGTCTGATTCGCCTCGAATCGAGACCGATGTTGAGCATCCACTTGTGATGACCTGGACCAGCCAGGTGATGTATGCGCCGCACATTCGGCGTGTATGGGTCTGTTTATTTCTGGATACGAGATCATGCACCACACTGCGTCGAAGTCGAAGCCATCGTTATCAGCTCACCCGATGAAGCCACGCCGCCTGGTCTGCGCCGCCATCGCTGCCCTCGTCTGTGGCAGCCTTGCCTTCGGCGCGCCCGCGCTCGCCCAAACTGACGAGCCCGCCGCAGATGCTCCGGTCGAAGTACTGATTGAGACCGAGGCTCCGCCTGAGCCTGAACCCACCGATCCGCCGGCCCCGGAGCCAACAGATCCACCATTGCCGGAACCAACCGAGTCGCCTGCGCCGGAGCCAACCGATCCACCCGTCGTTGTCGAACCGACCGTCGCACCCACGGATCCGCCGGTGGAAGTCACCGAACAGCCAACCGATGTTCCAACCGAAGCGCCGACCGCGACGCCTACGCCGTCGCCCACAGCCACGCCTCCGGCGCAGCTCACCTATGCCCTGGCCAATGAGCCGGACTGCGCAATCGCGCCG
The DNA here is from genome assembly GCA_963763125.1 of uncultured Chloroflexia bacterium. GTDB lineage: Bacteria > Chloroflexota > Chloroflexia > Thermomicrobiales > UBA6265 > JACCYX01. The sequence goes on along the minus strand of CAVXMV010000005.1, from coordinate 920,586 downwards.
GATCAGCCATCTGCAATCGCATCTGGCGAATCGCTCGACTATCACTGCACCGATGCCGTGGCCCTTACCGGCTCTGGCATTGTTCCCGCCAATCTCGCAGTCACCTGGAACATGTGGGCCACTGTCGACGGCGGCTGGAGCGTCCAGCTCCTGCCACCGATCAACGATCCCGCCGGGGTGGTCGACTGGACACCGGCGGGCGCCACCGAAGCTGCGTTCACATTTGACCAGCTTTACCCGGCTGGCGTCGAAACCGCCGCTGGCGTCGTCGATGGCACGGCCCGGATCGAGTTCCGATTGCGGATTCACCGCGCCGCCACCTGCGCCCTGGATTCCCAAACCGTCCAACTCCATCACGACATCAGCGTCCACAGTGCCGAGGTAACTGCCATCTCCGATCCGGGATCGGCCGCAGCGCGCGAACCGCTCCGCTTGACTCCCGACCTGCCACCGCTTCCGGAACCGGTGATCACCTTCAATGGCGCGCTGAACTTCGGCGAAATTGGCCTCACCGCAAACGGCCTTACCGAATCCACGAAGTCAGGGGCCCTCACCGTCGTGGTCACCAATCTCGAACACACTTGCGGCGACTGGACCGTGCATCTCTCTGCCACCGCCCTCACCGGTGCCGATGGAAGCTCGCTCGACGGGAGCCGCCTCGTGGTGGTTTCCGTCAATGGCGAACTGCTCGCCGGCGGTGGCTGCGACCTGGCGACTGGCTGCGACCTTGCCACCCTCAACGGAAACCCGGATGCGCTTCCATCGCAAACGCTCGCGCTCGGCGTCGAGCTCCGCATGCCGGAGCAAACGGCCACCGGCGCCTTCCAAACGAATATTGACGCAGTGCTGCTGCCAGCCGCCCAGGGCCTCTCGTAATGGGCGCTCTGACTACGTTGGCTTGCGGCCACATCTCGACAACGCTGACCGGTCTTGTGCCGGTCATACGGCACCTTGGGGCTTTCTTGAAAAACCATCGCAAAACGCGCCGGGTGACTGTCGTGGACGATGCCGTCTGGTAGTGGCCGGCCTTGTGCCGGCCAAACCTGAGACGACATGGGTATTCATTGAAAACTACCGGTAATCGTGCTCATTGACCTGTCGTGCGGGTAATTCGTGAAGGAGGGGGCCCCAGGGGAAACGACATGGCAGGAACGAAGTGGTGACCCTGCGCGAGCGCAGGATCACCGGGGTCAGATACGGCGATCAGGGCTTGGAAACAATGATCGCCGCTCCACCGCCCAGTATCGCATGACAAGAAGGTGCCGTATAGCCACACGATCGCCTGGATCGCGCGGCAACCGGCTCCAACGAGTCATCGATATCGGGCACAGAACACAAGGAGATCACACGCAATGAACCTCAGGAAATCGCTCTTTACGGGATTGGCCGCTGTTGGCCTGATGGCTTCCGTCGCCGCACCAGTCGCCCTGGCGCAGACCAGCGGTAACGCTGGTACTGGAACAGCAACGGTTGTCATTACCGATACAGGAGTGTTCGATATCCATTTTTGCGACGACAGTGTGTCGTTGACTCAGGATGTTGCGCCAATCGCCGGTACCGATGGCTCAGCAAGTGGCGCACTCGCGATTTGCTACGTCGATACAAAGTCCTATCGAACGAACTTTGACGTTGACCTGAGCGCGACCGATTTTACGGGCAATGGCACGAATGACGACACCATCCCGGCAAGTGACTTCAAGGTAACGTACACCGGAAATGTGGGCTCCGGACAATGGAGTTCCGGCGTCGGCTACCTGATCGGCGATATTGGTCACTTCGTCAACGACGCATATCCATCGTCCCAGGCTGGTGCTGCCTGGACCACGAACAATGATTTGTCCGGTGCCGGGAGAACCGTCAACTTCGCCTATCAGGGAGAAGGAACGAGTTGGGCAGTGTCCGACATTAGCGTCGGGCTGACCATCCCATCAAGCACGGATCCTGATACCTATCAGTCGACCCTGACGCTGACCGTGATCGTCCCCGGCACCCAAGTCCATCCTTCATCGTAGGTCGTTCAACGTGGATGCCGATACTTATCGGCATCCACGTTACTGCTGCTCGCGATGAGTGATTGCAAGGGAGCAACAACCGGTGTTTCGAACACATTTTCGAGCGTCCAAGGTCGTCACCGTCGTCGTCTTGTTCCTTGCCGTTTTTGAAGGAACGGCGTTTGCACAGGATGCGCCAGCCACGCCACCCGAGGAAGAAGGCAGGATCTCCAAGGCCTTTGAGTTCTACCCGTCTGATACGGGCTGGGGAACCTACTTCGAGCCCACAGTGGATGCTGGTTCATCTGCCGAGTTTACGGTATTGATTGGCAACACGGGTGACGTTAGTCAAAATATTCGTACTTATGCCACAGATGTCTTTACCGCCCCGGAAGGTGGTGGTTTGGCGGTTCCTGAATACGGAAGTACTCCAAACGATGTCACTGGATGGCTTGACTATCCTGAAGAAGTATTCCCCATTGAAGTCGGGCAGGGCATCGAGAGAACCTTCACCTTGGCAGTTCCAGAAGGTACCGAACCTGGTCACTATGTCACCGCTGTCGCCGCCGAGCATGCCGAAGCAAGCGGCATCGAAGGGTCCGAGAATTTTCGACAGAAGCTTCGTTATGTTGTTCCTATCTTTATCACCGTTCCGGGGGAAATGTCTGCCGAGTTCAGCCTCGGTGATATTTCACTGAGTGTTCAGCCGGAAGTGCTCTTGATTCAGTTTCCCGTCATCAATTCCGGGGATGTCAATGTACGCCCGGAGGGAACGATTGAGTTCCGTGACGAACAAGGTGAACTCATTGCCACCATTCCCATCCTTATGCAACCGGTCTACGCTCGGGACGACACAGTCCTGTCTGTTGGTGTCCCAGGCGGATTACCACCGGGACGGTATCAAGTGAAAATCGAATTCACCGATCCCGATTCGGGAGCAGTGGCGTCGGCCGAGAACTCCGACCTTCTGGCTGAGGCGGCTGCGACGCCAGAGCCGCAAACGATTGTGATCGCATCCGCCTCCGTCACTCCTGCTCCTGCCGCCGACAATGTCCAGTTCGCCAACGTCGAAGCTGTCATCAGCAACTTCGCCGAACCCGTTGCCAACGCCCAGCTCTCCCTGATCGCCAGCGTCGGCGGCGAGGAGGTCGAGCGCTTCCCAATCAGCCAGTCGCTCTCGCTGCCGACCGGCGAAACCCCGGTTTCCACCCGCTACATTCCGGCCACCGGCTGGACCACCGGCGAGTGGACCTTCGAGCTGCTCCTCGAAACCGTCGAGCCGAATGGCGCGGCCGTCGTCGTCGGACGGCTGCCGATCGAAGGAACGGTCGTCATTCCATGAACCCCCGACCTTTCGCGAATTCCGGCTACGTTGATCGCGATCCTCCTCGTCGGGTTATCCGGTATCGCCGCGCCCGTTGCACAGGCCCAAACCTCGACCGAAACCAGCGTCACGGTGAACATCGTCGATGAAGGATCACTGGACATTGCCTGGGCAGACCAGTGGTCGTCGCCTTCCTCGCCGACGGCGAATCTCCCGCGCTCACCGCGGGCAGCCCGACTGTGATCGCCACCGCGACCTTCTCGCTCGCGATTACCGACACCCGCGCCGACGGCAGCCGGCCTGGCTACACGGTCAGCCTGAGCGCCGATGCCTTCACCGCCGAAGGCTCTACCACCGTGATCGGCCCCGGATTGCTCACCATTGTCGACCTGACCGGCCTCCCCGAGGGAACCAGCGGGGCCACCGCGATCGGGGCCACCCTCGACACCCCTGTGCCCGTCCTCACTGTCTCCAGCGATGCCCCTGCGATTACCACCACAATCGCGATCACAGTCGCGATGACCCTTCCGCCCGGCACCATGCCCGGGGCCTACAGCGGCGGACTCACCTTCGACATGATGCCGGCCGTTGCTCCGTAGCGACCTGCCAATTGGCCCTGCCGGACCAAAACGTCCTGTCCTCGTATACCGATGAACCATCGCATCTATCGCATTCCCCCTCTGGACCGATATACTGGTCATACTTGGGCCCTCTACGATAGGTATCTGGTGCTTGAAGGCAACGTGTCATTATCGATCGTTCCAGAGTTTGACCGTTTTTGCCGCGTTGTCCGGGCAGGGTATGGGAAACATGCATTCAGATCGTCCATTCCACCGCGTATTCCATTTGCGCATCCTGTTGCGCCTGTGCCCTGGCCCTGCTCGTCTGCCTGGGATTCCTGGTGACGCCCGGGTCTTCCCCAGTCGTCGCCAACTGGCGCCGCGTTCCAGGACAACGACCAGGATAACGATCAGACCGTTCCGGAACCCCCTGAGCCTCCCGAAACTCCCAGACCTCCCAGAACTCCGGAGCCTCCGGAACTCCCCGAGACTCCGGAAACCCCGATCCGCCGGATCCGCCAGATCCTACCGACGAGCCCGAGCCCGAGCCGACCGATCCTCCGATCCCGACGGTCGTGCCGACCACCGCACCGGCGCCCACAACGATTCCCCGCCGCCCCCCACGATTCCCCCCATCAGGGCGCCCCTTCAGCCGATCACGCCTCAAACTCCGGTGACCGCGGACGAGGCCTCAATCGCCTGTGAGGCCGCCAACGATGCCGCCACGCCGACCATGGCAACCACGGCAACCACGGGAAGCGCCGAGTGGTCGCTGTTCGAGTGCACCCTGAAGCTCGATTTCGGCGAGGTTTCTTCCATTGATATTCGGGCGACTACCGAGACTCCCGGCTGGAAGGTGATCCTCGTCGAGCCCGATGCAAGCCGGCACTGCCGGCTTGCTCGATGCCAGCAACAACCGGCTCGAGCTCGACAACCTTGACGATGAGCAGGAGGCGACATTCCTGATCGGCGCCAAATTGAGCTGTACCGCCTTCACCTCCGCCTCGCTGGAGTTCGAGATTGCCGCAACCCGGCCCGGGATCGACACCGCCACCGTGAATACCACCGGCAAGGTGCCGCTCACGGCGCTCGGCCATCCTGCGCCCAGCGTCACCCTCCAATCGCTGACCTTCGATGAACGTGGCGATGCCTCTACAGGCACGATCGCCGTCGCCTGGCGCGATGCGCCACAAGGTTGCGATTGGCAGTTGCTGGTTACCTTCGACAACGCTGAATCTGGCTCGATTGCGGTCGACACCATCTCCGGACCCGAGGATGCCCGCGCATCGCTGACCAGCGGTGCGATCTCGATCCTGATTCCGGCCTCGGAGGACAACCCGACCGACGGCACGATCGAGATCGTCGTCTCGATTGCTGGCGATGCCGCCGCTCCGATCGATGCCGTGATCGTCGAAGCCTTCAGCTTCCCATGATCGGGGAAAACGAAACCATGCCGGGTATATCGTGGGTGGGAACAGGATGATCGACCAAACCGTGTGCCGAACAAAGCGAACCCTGGTGGCAATCGCGATTCTGATCGCTGCTGCCCTGCCCACGATGGCGCTCGCTCAGGGAACGACCGCCGCCCCACCCGAGCTGGCCATCGAAACTGCCGATGGCCAGCCAACCAGCGATTTCCACGTCGAGCTCGATCCGGGTTCGCAAACCGATCTCGACCTTCGCTTCTCGGCCCGCGCCGGCGACCCGGTCGAGGTAGTTGCCTGGATCGCGGACGTCATCTCACCGCCCAATGGCGGCTTTGCCCTCGCCCCTCAGGGCGATGAGCTACATGCCCCGGCGACGTGGGTATCGTTCGCGCCAGAGACCCTCACTCTCGACCCCGGCAACGATGAACGGCGCACCATTACGATCGCCGTACCCGCAAATACCCGCCCCGGTCAGTACGTGACCGCGATTGCCCTCCAGACCGTTGAACCAGCACCCATCGCGGGTTCTCCCGACGTTGGACAGATCGTGCGCGCTGTCGCCGCGATCACGATTACCGTGCCCGGTGAATTCGACGTCTCGTTCGAGCTCGGCGAGCCAACCCTCGCCCAGGATTCGCGCGGCGCTGTGATCCAGATCCCGATCGAGAACACCGGCACCACCCCGATCTCTCCCGAAGGCACGCTCACCCTGGATACACCCACGAACGACAACGTCGCCTCGATCCCGGTCACGATGGGCACCGTTTTCGCCCAGGCCAGCTCCGCCATCGAAGTCCCCCTCGACGAGCCGCCCCCTGCCGGCGATTACCGCCTCTCGTTGACCCTGACCGACCCCGATACCCGTGCCGCCGATGCGATCTCGGACCGCTCGCTGCTGATTCCGGAACCGGTGATTGCCGAGGGAGATGACTCCGCCGCGCCGATCACCTTCGAGCGAGTCGTGATCGAGGCCGATGGCGTCCCCATGGAATCGGTCTTCGTATCGATGGACATTGCCAACATCGGCGACCCGGTTTCGAAGGCGACCATCACCCTCGACGTCAGTCGGAATGGCCAGCTCGTCGATAGCGCAGAGATCGCCGCCGATATCGAAATCGCCGACGGCGTAACCAGCTCTTCCACCCGCTACACTCCGGAAGGCGGCTTCGGATCCGGCCTCTGGTCGTTCCGGCTCCGGATCGACACCGTCGACGAGGACGGAGTCACCGTCCTGATCGCCCAATCCGGCACCGTCGCCAAAATCGACGTCCCCTAACCTTTCGCATATTCCGTACGGGCGGCAGCGTAGCGTGCCTGAATCGACCATAAACGACGGCTGGCCATCCCCGATCTGGTCGATTCTGTCGTCCGCCCTTCGTGGCGCGTCTACGGGCGGACGACCCTGCGCTCTGTTGGGTTGCCTGCTATATGGGCCGGGGTCCACCCGTACGCATAATACGGAATCCGGGTAGGTGCTTGGCACATCGATTGTCGTATGGGCGGACCTGGATCGACCAGGAACGGCGCCTTGCTAACCACGGTGTGGTCGATCCTGTTGTCCACCCTGGTGCGCCGATTCTTCGGAATCACCATTGATCATCCGGATTTCGCATAAATCCATTCCGCCATGGCCAAATCGCCTCATCCGCTCCGGGCCATCCCTCAGGCGCCGAAGTCGAACGCAGCCAGCAAGTTGTTGGCCGCCGCGTCGCGCTCGGTCAGTGGCTCCAGCCCATACCGCCACTCGATGAACTTCAGGATCGACGTATGGTCGTAGAGGGTATGATCGATGAAATTGCGGCGAGCGTACGGCGAAATGATGATTGCCGGAACGCGCCCACCTGGCCCCCAGCGATCGACCACGGGCGGCGCGACATGGTCGTACCAGCCGCCGAAATCGTCGTAGGTGACGATGATCGCCGTACGCTCCCAGACAGCTGAGGCCTTGACGTGCTCGATCAGCTCGGCCACGTGTCGCTCGCTGTCGAAGATGGTCGAATACCCGGCGTGCTCGTCGTACTTGCCGAGCGGCTTCACGAACGACACCGCGGGCAGTGTGCCATCCGCCACGCTCGCCACGAAATCGAGCTCGTCAAGGAGGTGCTCAGTCTTCGCCGATGTGCCGTCGGCGTACTGCTCGAAGAACACGAACGGCTGGTGGTGATACACGAACGTCGGGTCCGGATTCCCGGCCAGCGCATCGTTCCAGCCACCGGCGTACCAGGCCCACGATTGCCCCGCTTCGGTCAGCCGCTCGCCGATCGTCGGCTCGGTCTGCGGCGGCATCCGGTGACTGTCGTCGGTTCCCGCCTGGTACGGACGATAGAACGGCTGGGACGTGTTCACGGCGTAGCCGTCCGGGGTGACCTCGCCATCCCTGGTCAGGCCGGTCAGCTTGCCTTCCGGGTCGAGCACGGGTTCCGCCACGATGTCGGCCGGCGCATCCGGCCAGGTTGGCGTGCAGGCGCAAACAAGCCAAAAGTGGTTGAGCATCGAGCCGCCGAATGCCCCTGTAAAGAAATTGTCGGCCAGCGTGTAGTCACGGGCGTAGGGATGCAGGGGAAGCTCGGTCGTGTTGTAGTAGCCCATCGGCAGACCGCCCGTATCGCCCCAGGCGACGTAGCGGTCCATCCGGCCGTCGTTGATCTGAAGCTGATGCTGGTAGAAGAGATGCGATGAGGATGGCACCTCTTCGTCGATCGGCACGAACTGGTCGATCATGAACGGCGCGTTCGGCAGCGAGTCGGGGAAGCGCGTATCCGGAACCGGCGGTGTCACATCGGCATTGACCGGTTGCGGCAACGTCTCGTACACCTCACCATCAAGGTCCACCTGGGGAATGATCGCATCCGGATGCGCCAGCCCGTTGGCCCCGGCAAAGAGCCCGTAAAGATTGTCGAATGTGTGATTCTCGGAGAACACGACGATGATGTGGTCGATCGGCACTTCCCCCGGTTGCGGCGCTGCCTCACCGGCAACAGGTGTGCCCTCCTGCGCTGGACGCGACTCCGTGCAGCCCACCGGCCGCCAGCGCGGCCAGCCCACCTCCACCGACCCGGCGCAACGCCTCGCGCCGCGACATCGCGTTTGCCTGGGCCCGTTCCATCGAGTCGAAACGATCACGTGTCATGGTTGGCTCTCCATCGCTGAACGCTCGCGCCCCGCAGCATATGGAGCGCCCGTCACCCGGTCCCGCCTGCTCTCCCGATTGCCTTGCCTCGATCTCTCTCCCGATTATATCCGCCAGGCGAAGCGCTGGGTGCTCCACCCGTCGTCATTCTCTTCGCGTCGGAGTTCGCCGCCGCAATGCGCGCCGATGCGCTCGCCGAGACTGTGCAGGCCGGCGGAGACTTCACCATGGTACAGGTGGAGGAGCAGGGATCGGGTGCCGCGCCAGCCGCTGAGCGATAGGAACGCGACCACGGCGATGGCGGAGCTGGCAAGGGCCGTGATCGCGATTTCGGAAAGGGAATAGGCGGTGACCACCTCGGGTGCGGCGTAATCGCGGAGGGCGATCGCATCGATCGCCTGGGTGGTGCCCAGGCCACCCGGGGTGATCCTCACCGCGCCAGCCAGGGCGCCGGAGCTGAGCGCGAGCGCGAGGGTCCAGATCGTGACCGGAATCCCGAACGCGGTGAGCAGGACGGCGGAGGACGCACAGGTGAAGAAGTACGAGACGAGCGATGGAAGGAAGAGCAACCGGAAATAGCGCGCCGGCGGATGAAGGATCGCAAGGCCCTCGCGCACCTGTTGCCGAACCTGGCCGATCTTGCGGCGGGCCATGATCGCGCCGCCGATGAGCAGGGCCGCGGCCCCCACGACGATCCCCCCGGTCACCAGCGGCTGCGCCGAGGCGAAACTCGACACCCGATCGGCCACGCCTCCACTTTCCCGCGTCCGCCCGGGTAATCCGATCGTGACCACCGCGTAGTTCACGCCCGTGAACAGGACGAAGGCGAGGTTCTGTACACCCCACACGGCGAGGAGCTTGGGCAGCCGGGCGCCGGGGATCGAGAGACCGAAGATGCCGAGCATCGCCCATGTCCCGACCCGGGCGGGAGTCACGGTGTTGATGGCGATGTGGCCCTGCTCGACACCGAGCACGAAGCGATAGGGCAAATTGGCGCGAGGCCAGGCCGCGAGCAGCGCATTGCGCCAGGTCATGGCCGAAAAGATCGCTTGGAATGTCTTAAGAGCGAAGATCAGGGCCAGCCAGGCGGGCGAAATCGAGCGCATCTCGCGCCAGGTGTCGCTCGCCAGACCCCGCAGACCGGGATGGATCGCAACCAGCGAGATAAGGCCGAGCAACAGGAGAACGGCGGCCCAGGGGATCCAGCGTCGCCGGGATATGGAGTCGGATACCGGTGTGGCGATGTCCACTGCCATCGTACAGGGCGTCGCTGCCCACTCCTCGTTACGCAGGCCGGGCCGAAATCGGTCATGCGGGGCGCTCCGGGCGCTCCCACTTCCACTCTACCGCATCCGCAACGATATTTAGTCATTTCGACCGGAGCGCAGCGGAGTGGAGAAATCTCTCTCGCCGCAGCGCCCTAAGAGGGTGTCTGAAAAGCCCTCTAAGTGTCAATCGGGCGAGCAGCAGCCGGATCATGGCCAAGTAGATCCACGCTTCTTCCGTGCCTGGCAGCGCCTCGTAGTCCTTGCTCAGCCGCCGGTTGCGACCCAGCCAGGCGAAGGTGAGCTCGACCACCCAGCGGCGGGGCAGCACCTGGCCGTGGTTACGCGGGGGTGCACACCAGATAGCGGACCAGTCCTATGACGTCTTCTGGTACGAATCGCCCGATCTGGCCGCGCGGCTGACGCTGATCCACAAGGGAGCAGGACAGGTCACTGTCCCTGAGCCCTTAATGGACGAACGCGGATGATCGTCTTTCCCTTGCGTCGCTCGGTCGGGTTGAAGGCGGCCACTGCGTCGTCGAGAGTCGCGACGGTGCCGATGTTCGTCCGCAGCCGTCCGTCACGCACTCGCTGGACGATCTCACTCAGTTGAGCACGATCGGACTCGACAACGAAGTCGATTGCCAGGCCGTCAGCGGGCCGTGCCTCGGGCGGCCCGACGACGGTCACCAGTGTTCCTCCGGCGCGAACCAGACCCGCAGACCGCTTCCCGATATCACCGCCGACGACATCGAAGACCAGATCGACTTCGCCGACGTCTTCCAGTGCGTCGTTCTCAAGGTCGACGAACTCCTGCGCGCCGAAGTCGAGCACCGTCTGACGGTCGGCAGCGCGTCCGGTGCCGATGACGTAGGCGCCGGCCTCGCGCGCGAGTTGCGTCACCATCGATCCGACTGCGCCGGCCGCGCCGTGCACGAGGACGCTCTGCCCTGCCTGAAGGCGGCCATGCTCGAACAATCCCTGCCACGCGGTCAGACCCGAGATCGGCAGACTCGCGCCCACCGTGAAGTCAACATCGCCCGGTAGCGGCGCGAGGTTGCGTGCCTCGACGGCCACATACTCCGCCAGGGTGCCATCGCGAGTCCAGTCCGTGAGGCCGAACACCCGCTGGCCCACCGACAGCCCCGTCGTGCCGTAGCCGAGCGCGGTGACCACTCCGGCCAGCTCGTGTCCAGGGATCGACGGTGTTCGGTCACGGTCGAGGCGATCGGTCCAGGTCGAGGGCCACGCCAGTTCAGTCGGGACGAATCCCGATGCGTGAACCTGAACAACGACGTCGTTTATCGCTGCCTGCGGCTCGGGCCGTTCCGCCAAGATCATTCCAGCCGTTCCCGCGGCCTGGTCCGTCACCACAATCGCCTTCATCCGGCACCTTCCTGTATCCAGTCTTCGCCTGCACGGCACTTTCGGTTCACTCGCATGAGAGGGTATTGGGAAAGCCCTGATCGGGTCAATCGGGCGAGCATCAGCCGAAAAATGGTACATGATCTGCCAAGGCTGCAGGTCATGGGGCATGGCGCGCCAGGCAATGCCGACCCTTAGCACGTAGAGCATGGCGTTGATCAGCTCGGGGCGGGCGCCGGGGGACGGCCGCCGGGCTGCGGGGGTGACACCAGTGGTTCGCGGATCGCCCCCTGGGCGTCGGTCAGATCGGTCGGGTAGGCGCGGCGGGACATCACCCCCCTTCCGAAAACCGCTATACTGCGAGTATCCTCAGAGCATACCCCCTTCTCAGACACCCTCTAATTGTCATATCAGTGCGCTCCCGACGGCAGCGATATCGCCCTGCAAAATCTCGCCCGCCCCGCTTTTACGTCATTTCGAGCGTAGTCGAGAAATCTCGCACCGCCGTGCCCCGAACGTCATCCCACCACCCCGGGTCAGGACCAGAGACGATGGTGACTTCCCACCTCGTCCCATTCGGCGGTCGGTTCGAAGAAGCCCCTGTCCCAGGGCACGAGGTTCTCTTTCACCACGTCCAGGTTGAGCTCGAAGCCGAGTCCCGGTCCCTCGGGCACCGGGATGTAGCCGTTCTGGATGATCGGCTTCGGCACGCCGTCGATAAAGTCGCCCCAGTAGGAGACCTTGTTGAAGTGGTGCTCCAGGGCGATGAAGTTCTGGGTCGCGGCCGCGCAGTGGACACTCGCCATCGTGCTGACGGGCGTGCCGGCCATATGCAACGCCATGCTGATGCCGTACTCCTGCGCGTAGTCGCCGATCTTCTTGGTTTCCATGATCCCGCCGCTGGTGGCAAGGTCCGGGTGGATGATGTTGACGGCGCGAGCCTCCAGCAGCGGCTTGAAGCCGTCGAGCAGGTAGATGTCTTCGCCGGTGCAGACCGGGGTGTTCAGCTCCCGCTCCAGTTGCACCCACTTGTCGGTGAATTGCCAGGGGACCAGGTCCTCCAGCCAGGCGAGGTTGTAGGGCTCGAGCGCCTGACCGAGGCGCAGGCAGTCGTCGATCCCGATGTGGCCGAAGTGATCGGCGGCGATCGGCACCTTGTCCCCGACGACCGAGCGCACGTCGGCGACGTACTCGCAGATGAGATCGATCCCCTTCGGGGTCAGGCGCACGTGGGTGAAGGGATGCATCACCTGCGTGCTGTTGAACAGGTCCTCGACCTGGTCTTCGGAGTCGCCCGGAAGCATCCCCTGCGGCCAGCTCAGCGCCCCCTCGACTCCTATCAGCGGCTGGACCCCGACGTCCATCTTCAGCATCGTGAAGCCCTGCTCGATCTTCCTGAGCAGCTCCCGCCCCATCTCCGCGCCGGTCGGCTCATTGGGCGTGTCGCAGTACATCCGGATCCGATCGCGGAACTTGCCGCCGATCAGCGCGTAGGCGGGCACGTCGTACGCCTTGCCCGCCAGGTCCATGAGCGCCATTTCCACGCCGCAGACGCCGCCGCCTTGCCGCCCGTGATGCCCGAACTGCTTGATCTTGCGAAACAGCTTGTCCAGGTTGCAGGGGTTCTCCCCGAGCAACAGGTGCTTCAGCATCAGCGCGTAGTTCTTGCTGGCGAAATCGCGCACCTCGCCGTAGCCGCTCAGTCCCTGGTTGGTGTCGATCCGGACGAGCGTGAAGTGCCAGTTGTTCCACCCGACCGTCGCCGTGCGCAGGTCGGTGATCTTGAGGTCGTTCGGCCGCGACGCGGTGCGGACGCGATCCTCGGGTCGCTCGTGCGTATCCACCGTCTTCTCCTTCAGCTTTCGCTCCACACCCGCCCAGGCAGCGCGGCATTCCAGCAGACATCGTCCACGGTCATCCGCCCTATGCGCAAGCGTCCGGTCCCTTGCGCCCCGCACACAATGAGGCGCCACTGACCCGGACCCGCCTACTGCAGCGAGCGAAAGAGAGTGTTTTTTCGGCGAAAAAGGGGAATGGCGGGTTGGGCTTTTTTTTGGGTTTGTGTCGGGTCCCGTTCCCGAGTGGCTTTGACGGTCTCTTTCCTTCGGGCGGAGTGAGAAAAGTGCGCCACCATTCGTGCAGGTTGCGACCAGCGGGGCGACCCATTAGACACCGCTGCTCTCCGCTCAGAGAGCTCTTGGGTACGCCCGTATCCTGCCCTAATCCGCCTTCGCCAAATCCGCGTAGATCAGCGAAATCTCGTCCAGCGCCGTCTGCAAATCCTCGATAATCTCCTCCGCGAAAAGTTCGGGGTACTCCAGGCTCGGGAAGACTACGAAAATCCATGTTCCTTATTGTGGCAGGACTTGCAGAGTGTCACGAGACGCTCAGGCCGATAGCTCTTGTGGTGTGCCTGGAGCCGGGTAGTCGCCCCGCACTTCTGGCAGCGATGACCATCCCGTTCGAACGTCGCTGCCCGCTTCGCATCCCAGTTCTTGTAGTGTCCCGATCCCTTCGTTTGGATTTGCCCGTTTTCTTGGACCGATGCCGCAGACTTGCTCAACTTCAACTTGCTCTTTGCCTTCTTTTTGCCGCTCAACCAACCAAACATTCTCAACCTCCTCATGCCAACGCTTGGAACTAGAAGACATAGTCCCAGATCGTGCCGAAGATCCAGAGTGCTATCAATGCAATTACTATTGTGGCCACCCATACAAAGACGTCAGAGCCATCCTTACTACCACCAGCGATTGCTCGCTGTGCTTGAAGGCGGCTGGATTCGACGAATCCTCATCGATGTCCGGTGCTGGATAAAGCCACTTCTGCTCGACGTCGCCTAGCCACTTCTGCTCGAACAGTCCCACGCAGCGATACTGCGCTTCTGAAGCCAAGCCACGCCGCTGGACTTGACGAGCATTATTGTGGCGTCGCTGGTGTTGGTCACGTGTTGAAGCGCAGCAACAGGTAGTGAGCCTCATCGTCTTTTCCAATGTTGGCTGTTGCACCAGATTGTCGGGCGGTGCTTCGCGTGCTTCTGGAGGCGCGAGTCCACGATTGGGATACAACCACCTGTTGTCGAAAAGTGTTCTGAATGCGCCAGCCGGGGAAAGGATCACCCACTACCCCGTCGTGCGCCTTCAACCACTCGGCACCGCGAAACTTGATCATGAAGACAACGGGATCTGGCCTCCCATCCAGAGTCTCCAGGTGGATAACTGTGTAATGAATGTTGTTCAGTGCGTCCAGATACAGCCTGGGCATGTTTTCAGACCTTGCTCCAAGGTCTCGATCAGCGAGCAGCCTACTGCCCCACCGCGTACACCTTCATCACTTCGTCCCCGTAGTGATTGATCACCTTCACCGCGATCTTTCCCGTTTCCGGCACCGGGAACGGGCGGCTCTCGGTTCGGTAGAGACTCGCCCAGGCATCCTCGTCGATCTCCGCCCGCAGCGCCTGCTTTAGCTTTTTGAATGGTTCCTGCGCCTTGAGGAAATATACGTGACAGACGCCATAGTGCGCCTCGTCGGATTGTATTCATCCGCCAAAGAGGATCAGATTAGTCCTTTTGTTTCGCCATCAAAGCCGGGCGCACTGCTCAAGTGATCTGGCAGGAGTAAACGCTCCCGAAGACCATTGGGGTATTGATACTCAAGAGTGGGTCTGTTGAACTCGGCGTTGGTGGCATGAACGATTCGATGATGATTTGGGCAAAGCACAATCACATTTCCGCTTATGTCCGGCCCTCCATGCTGTAAGTACTGTATGTGATGCGATTCCGCGAACGACGTGCCATATGTCGGTAAGAAGTCATTTCCACACACTTGGCATCGATGCTCGTAGTAGGATTTCAAGCTTTCTGCCAACCATTGGTTGCGGTCAAACTGCTCTGAGATCACTCTGCTCGTTGATGCCGGAGTCAGCAAGGCAATACGATCGTGATTGAACACTCCAGCTAACGTGCGCTCCCGACCAAAAGTCTGTGCAATCTCGGCGGGCTCCACGGTTTGCATGTATCGATCGGGCCTCTGAGCCAAAGACCACAGGATGAATGGTCGAATCTTTTCATCGTCTATTGAATCAATGTAGCGAGCATTGTTTTGACTGGTGTAGTTCTTGGAAAGCCCCAGGTACTCCAAACTGAACGGAATAGTCGGTACAGTGGCCGACCCATAGACTATCCAGTTCCAGGTTCGCCCCTCCGTAGGCCAATGCTTGCGGCTGATACTTCCGTCATAGTCTCGTTCGATATGATCAAAAATGAGCGCAAAGTTGATACGCCCCCGAGTCTTTCCCAGCCTATTGGCATCGGTCATGACGAGTTGCAACAGCAGAAGTTCGCCTGGTTGCAGTTCTGGATTGCGAGGCCTCTCGCTCAAGGCGAACATGGAGTCACGAATACATGCGTCGATTTGCGCTTCCCGAACATTGAGACGTCTCATCGGGTTATCCTCGGTTAACCGAGGCTTGCAGGTAGTCAACGTCAACGCAAAATCAGTTTTGTGCCTACTCATACTTTAGCAGTTGGATACTTCTGCGCGTTTTGTTCGATCTTTCCAGTTGCTGCCAGGAGAAGGTCAATGTCGAGCACGTCGGCCATATTCAATAGATAGATGAACACATCAGCAAGTTCTTCCTCAACTCGTGCTCGTGGGAGTTGAGGTCCGAAGGTCTTCGATTCCTCCGGCGTAAGCCACTGGAAGAGTTCCAGTAATTCGCCAACTTCAGCACTCAGTGCCATCGCAAGATTCTTGGGAGTATGGAATTTCTCCCATGACCGGTCGTCTCTAAAGGCTCGAAGTGCGCACTGTAGATTCGCAAGATCGGTGATATCGCGTGTCATCGCTTATTCCGCCCGTTCTTTGCTCCCGGGCAAATGTTCAGTGTCAATTGTCGCTGCTGGTCCAAGCACATGCGAGACATTGCGTCCTGCGTCTTGCAACCCCAGGGGTTCACGATTGCATGCGTCTGGAGAATCTGCTGGCTAGGCGTACTCACCATCGTTCTCCTTTTCACCATCTTCAAAGAGATTTGGCACTGGGAGGTCTGCTTCCAACCGCCCATGTCGGAGTGAATGTGCTGTTACTTCACCTGTGCCCAGAACCTTGAATCTATACGTTTCCTTGCTTGTGCTTACAAGAACCAAATACTCGATGATGGCATTGGGATGCCCGGGAGACACGTACCCAAACCAGAATTCGCGCGTCAAGCTGTACCACTCGGTTGTCAGGTGGGCGCGAGGGTGAAAGTTTCGACGAACATACTCTTCGCAGAGCATCGCCAAAGTCCCAGCGGGCAGGAAAAACCGGACCTGTTGCCCTTCGTTGTGTTTTGCCGCGGCTTTGCCGAGCAACTTCCGCCTGACCCGAGACACGATTTCGTAAAGGGCCCAAGTGTCTACTAGAGCACCAATAGCTTGCGCAAAACTCTCCCTGTTTTCAAAGAGTGTTACTACCCAGTCTTCAACCGCTCCCGAGGCCGGGCCAATTTCGTGGTCCTCAGCAATGAGTGATTCACTATTTAGATTTGGCAGTATCTCTGTAACAGCCTCACGAACTGCGTCCTGAAGGAGGGGCTTCGTAAATTCATCGTGAACGTCTAGACCATAGTTTCCTCCTGCCAGAATCGCGATGTGACCGGACCGATTTACGCCGTCCTGACTTGGCCACTCTGTATTCGATGCGAGCACACGTGCAGGAGCGTTGTCGCTAGTGTCTTCTATTTCAGGTATGAGCTTGGGAAGAACCTGAGTCACCCCGTTGACTTTGTGTTCCAGAACATTTCCGTGACGGCTGACCAAATAGCTGTACTCAACATCTTCGGCACTCAACACGATCAGGAATGTCCCATCCTCATAAACGTCAACGTCGGGAGCATTTTCAGTAAGCCATTGTCGTGATTTGAGAATCCAGAGTATTAGCGAATCAGCAATGCCTTCATACTCGTGAAACATGTGTTCTTTGCAGAGTTCAATAAGCGTATTGGAGTGGACATCGAGTTTGATGCTCAGTTCCTTTCCGTTGTGAGTACGCCGAATCTGATTTGCATATTGCCTGATATGAGCTATGAACTTGGCGACGCTCCGTTCCGCTCCGATAACGACTAGCCCTGTGATGAGTTCTTTGGGGAGGTCTTGCAGCCAAAGCAAAATCTCATGGAATTCCTGCGCAGCTGACCCGACCTGCTCGATCTCAACGCTGTAGCTGATATTCCGCTCATATGGAAGTAAATTGTCGGCCACTGCAGATGTGACCTGGCGTTCCAAGTCTTGTTGCCATTCATAGGCCAACTGTTGATCTTCAAGAAAGTATGGAAGGTATTCAGACCACAAGAACCTAATGCCCAACGCATCAGAATCTAGGTCGCGCCAGAACCAGTCTTCGTCATATACGACCATCAAAACGGCTCCTTCAAGAGTGGGGCCACCGCCCGCTGAACGCCATCCGCAGGATCGACTGGCGCGCGGGTTGGGCTGCTCCAGCCGGATCGCTGATTCAGCCGGTTGGCGTTGCCTCGGGCGCCCCCATCTGACCCAACGGCGCGACAACTCCCAATTGCACCAGGATGCCGTACGCATCATAGTAGTCAGTGGTCTGCTGAATGACCTCATTGCCGAGCTCGATCAGCGTGAAGCCGCGGATCGTCACCGGTTGACCGGTGCCAGGTGGGAAACCAGGCATGGTGCCCGTGTAGGTCCCGGCAAAGATCCAGGTGTCTGCCGCATAGCCATCGTTGCCGACCAGCACGGCAGGATGCTCGACGGTCGCGTTACTGAATGCACCAAAGAATTCCGTCAGGGACCGCCGGATCTCATCCTTGCCGTGAAAAACGGTGGGGGTCGTAACATCTGCGCGATCACCATCGGCGGCATACGTCTGCGCAATCTGGTCAGCATCCAACGCGGTCCAACCGGCAAGGAAGGCGACGATGATCTCCGGCAGGTCCTCCTGTTGGGCGTCGCCGGATCGTGCCATCAGCCCCGCCATCGCCGCCAACCCGATTCCTCCCGCCTTGAGCGTGGTCCGCCGGGAGAGCGGCGCTGGACGTTGGGTCGTGAATGCGTCCCGGTGTTCGTCAACCATCATGTCCTCCAGTGAATCCATCCGCGAGGCCCGACCCCGCCGGTGCCATTGTGTTGCGGTCCCGCACGCACCAATCGGCCAGCCCAGGTGGCGGTCGATTTCAATACGTGCAAGCGCTTCCGGATCGGGCATGCGGGTGGCATCTCGTGTTCTCTGCGAATGTGATTCGTCCCACCCGATTGTAACCCGGAACCTGCGAAACGGATGCCCGGCGTGTCCCCAAAACTCGTCCTCAATGCGTCCGTTAACCACAACCACGCCTCGTCGGCACCACATGGAAACGGACCCTGCCATGACTGCCCACCAACCCGCGCTACCAATCGATCCCTACCGGCTCATCGCCACCTTTGCCAAACAGCCGCCCAAAACCTCCATCCTCGTCCCCGATCCACCCTTTCCGCTCCACACCCTCCCGCCCTCGGTCGCCGCCTGGCTCCAGACTCTCTCCTCAACCACCCGCGTCCCCCTCTCCCTCACCGCCACTCCCTTCCTCGCCTGCACCGGCTCAACCATCGGCCGCCAGCTCCGGCTCCAGGTCGGTCCCGGCTGGTTCGAACGTCCCGCCCTCTGGGTCGCCCTCATCACCCTCACCGGTATCGGCAAAACCCCCGCCATCGCCGCCGTCCGCCAACCCTTCGACCAGCTCCATCACGAAGCCTGGACCGCCTGGCAGGAACGACTCGCGATCTGGAAGGATGCTCCCCAGCCGCGCCCGCCCCGGCCCGGAATGGATCACCTCGTCACCACCTCCGGCTCGATCCACGCCCTCACCAGGGTGCTCGGCGATTCCACCGGTCTCGTTCTTCTCCGCGACGAGCTCTACGGTCTCGTCCGCGCCATGGACCGTCGTGGCGGCGAGGATCGCCAGCAGTACCTTTCGCTTTGGTCCTCCGAACCGATCATCCCGGCCCACCCCGACCTCGCCAGCCACATCCTGTCTCCCGTCGTCGGCATCGTCGGCGGTCTCCAGCCCACCCTCCTCCACAAGATCCGCCAGAAGGATCAGGATGGCTTCCTCGAACGATTCCTCATGGTCTTCTCTGCGGGATCTTCCGGGTTCTGGAACGAAAACGCCCCGGTCGAGCCAACCAGCCCCACCGGGTCCGGACCTGTCCTCGAAATCCTCCGCGCACTCCGAAGCATCGACGCCGACCGCCGCAATCTCCTGGGTCTGGATGTCACCCTCACCGGCTCCGCCCGTGCGATCTGGGTCGAGTGGTTCAACGAGAATAGCGACCAGACCGTCGTCGCCTCCCTCAGCGTCGGTGGCTTCTACCGCAAGATGCCCAGTCACCTTGCCCGCCTCGCCCTCATCATTCACACCCTCTGGCACCCGCACGAACCGGGCCAGCCGCTGAGCGCCGATACCCTCTTCCGCGCCATCGACCTCGTCGAGTTCTACCGCGTCCACATTCACCGCTCGATTACCCTCATCGGAGAGATCCACCCCCTCCGCACCCCCGCCGTCTCTCTCGGCGAACGCATCCTCCGCATCCTCGGCGGCACCACCGAACCCGACGGCTGGCTCAGCCGCTCCAGCCTCCTGGTCGCCCTCGGCCGCCCCGAAACCGCCGCCTTCAACCAGATCATCGACACCCTCATCGAAAACGCCCTGCTCCAGACCCGCACCGTCCGCAACACCGGCCGCCCCGCCACCCACTACCGCCTCCCCCGGTGAGCCTCGCCTTTGCCTTCTAGAGTCTTTGTACGGTTGCGGCAGCGCAGCGATGCGTGCTCCGCCCGTTTTGTTGTCATTCCACCGGCGTCTTTCCCACCACCGTCATTCTGAGGCGAAGCCGAAGAATCCCTGTGCGAAGCACTCGACGACGCAGTCGGCGCTTGTGCTGTGCTGTGCTGGGTCGATCATGTGTCCGCCCGGATCTCGCCTCGCTGGAACTTCGCCGCCAACCGAATCCTCGACCTGCCGAACTCCCGCCCGCCCCGTATCTCGCCCATCCCGCCTACACTTCCGCTCGGAATCTCGCCCCGCCGGCATCCCGCCGCAAATCACGCACCATCACCTTGTCCCACTTCCCCCCGCCCAATGCGTTCGCCTGGTCAGGAATGCGCCACCATCCCGCCCCTGACGCATTCGACCGGAGAGAACACGCTATCCTCCCGCAAAAACGCAATAAGTCCGCAAAAAGAATCCCCGATGGTGTGTGTCAAGAAAGTGAGACAGCAGTTTGGGTGAGCTGGTGCCAGGCGACCAGTGGGGGCACCCCGTCGTTGAACCGGTGGGGACGCCGCCGGTTGTACCAGCCCTCGATGTACCGGACGATCCAGGCCCGCGCCTCCTGACGGGTCGCGAACGTTCCTCCTCAGCCACCAGGTCGCACTTGAGCGTGGCGAAGAAGGCCTCGGCCACGGCATTATCCCAACAGACGCCGGTCGCCCCCATCGATTGGGTGACGCGCAACTCGGCGCAGTGCGCCTGGAAGTCGTGGCTCGTGTACTGCGTGCCCCGGTCACTGTGGAAGATCGCGCCCGCCGGGAGGTGGCCGTGCTGGTGCGCCATCGCCAGGGCCGCCTGCGCCACCTCGGTGTGGAGGGTGGGCCGCATCGCCCAGCCGATCACCGCCCGGGTCGCCAGATCGAGCACGACCGCCAGGTAGAGCCAGCCCTCACGGGTCGGGAGGTAGGTGATGTCCCCGACTGTGACGGCACCGGGACGATCGCTGTGGAAGGACCGCTGGCCGTGCTCGTCCCGACACCGGTTGGTCATGGGCGGGATCCGGTGGCCCGGATCCCGCCGGGTCGTGCGCTTCCAGGCGCGGCGCCGTCGCGCCTGGAGTCCCTGCTCGGCCATGATCCGGTGGACCAGCCCGGGGGAGCAGGCGATGCCTTCCCGCGCCAGGAGTTGCCGCATCGGCCGCCGCCCGACGCGTTCATGGGCGGCCGTAAACCGGGCCAGGACCGCGGTCGTCACCTGCTGGTGGCGCTGCTGCCGAGCGGTGGGTGGCCCGGTCTGGCGCTCCCGCCAGCGGTAATAACTGGCCCGGTTGAGGTGCAGCACCCGACACATCATGGTCACCGGATAGACCGTCACCTCCTCCGCCACCAACCCGTAGACGCCGTCTAGGGATGGACTTTTTGGGCGAAGAAGGCGGACGCTTTTCCCAGGAACTCGTTCTCCCGCTCGAGCTCGGCGATCCGCTTGAGGGCCGCTTGGTAGGTGGCGGCGTCAACTGGCTCCGTGGCCTCCTGCGGGACCGTGGTCGCCGCCTGCCGGTCCCGCTCGGCGTAGACCCAGCCCCAGACCGTGTGCTGCGGAATGCCCAGCTCGATTGCGACCGTCTTGACCTTATGGCCGGCGGTCACCAGCGCCACCGCCTCCTGCTTGATCTCCTCGGCGTACGGTCGTCCCATGCGTGAACACCTCCTCGTGACGGTCATTTTGGACCATGGGGTGTCTCACGTTCATGGTACACACCAGTAACCACGCGGAAAAATGACTTTTTGTGTTTTTGCACCCGAAAAAACCACGTCACGTTTTCCTGCTCCAGGCTTCCCGCCCCGGATCTCGTACGGGCGGTCCTGGCTCGACCGCGAACCGGATCTGGCAAACGCCGATCTGGTCGAGCCTGTCGTCCGCCCTCACCCCCATCGCTGGAGCCCCGAACAGATCAGCCGCTGGCTCACGCAGACGTTCCCGGAGCGAGCGAGAGAATGTGCGCCACCACAGGATGCTTTCGTGATGCAGCCATCGACCGCCAGATGGTTTAGGGCAAGGCCGATCATCCGGCCATAGGCGTCCTCAACCACCGTCGCCAGTTGGCCCATGCCCTCGGCCGCGATCCACTTGGCGACCACCGACGACGAGGATCTGGACGAGCTTGTCGAAGACCTCCCGAAATCGAGATATGCGTCATCATTCCATTCGTATGCAAGTGCATATCCTGCAAAGTGGCCGCTTTTTCCAAAGTATCGAACGACAGAACCAGTTGCTGATAGATTCATCCGGATCAGCAACTGGTTCACTTGCGGGCAACATGTCCTGATATCGGCAATCCACGGGGCTTAACTCGCCACGCGTCAGCCTTGTGACACGACTACAACGAAATGGCTTGGCGTCATTCCAAGCGAACTTGCGTAACCAATTCTATGATTCACTCGCACTGGCTGCCAACTCATTCCAGGATGCTCCCAGGGCATGAATTGCCAGATAGGTTTGGTAGACGTTTGCCCACATGGCGTCAATAGCAATCTTTGTCGCAACGGTATCATTGGCGGTCACGCCACGCTTCAGGTTCACCGCTTCTTCCTCTTGCGCCCCGGCACTCATTTTCGCTGCATGTGCGAGGGCCTTCGCAGCAGTGAGAAACTGATCGGCAAGTTCGGATATGGATTCACCTGGTCTGGAACGTGCGGCACGCTCAGCGGCCGTGGCCAGTCCATATTCAGGGGGCAGCTTTGCGCCCTGATCGTCCCACTGAGTATGCGTTGGCTCGATATGCGGCGTAACCGACAGGTACATCGTCATGGGTTCGTCGCCGACGGTGCGAACCTGGTGGAGCTGATCGACACCAGTGAAACACATCTGGCCGGGCCCCAGAATAGCTCGCTCACCTTCGATCTCAAATTCACAATGGCCCTCAAGGATGAGAAAGACCTCCTGTCCAAGATCATGCGAATGCCGGGTCGCCACGGCGCCAGGTTCAAGGCGCATGAATCGCGCACGGATCTCAGGGGTAATCACGACATTGCGCACATCGGTACGGAAGTCGTAGACATCTATAGGCATGATGTTCCTCTCCAGGAGCTAGCGGTTCAGGTAGGCCAGGACGATATCACGGACGAGGGCGATATCCTCAATGGCACTCGCCGCATCGGTGTTCGGGCGCTGACCCGCGAGAATACTGTCACGGAAATGCCGTACCTCCAGCTCGAATGGGTTCTCGTGCCACACCCGCTCCTCCTTCCACGGCGTCCGGTCGCTGTCCATGCCGTGGTGGATAACCGTTGAAGGCCAGCCCTTGGAAAAGCCCGTTGGAAACGAGGCGATCACGCGTTCGCGGGAGCCGTAGACTTCCATGGTCTCCTTGAACTCCCACAGTTCGGGGAGATCGACCCACGTACAGACCGCACGCTTCCCGTCAGTGTATTCAAGGGTGGTGCTGATTCCGGTGCCGTCGGCCCAGATTTCGGTGCTTATAACGCGAGACGGGGAGCCAAAGGCGCCGTGCAGGTTCCCTATATCGTGGATCATGCTGCCAAGGATGGTGGTGTATGCGCGCAGGATGTCGGGTGGAACCGGCTGTCCGGCCGGATAGTCCAGGGCCTGTGCCACCAGGCGGGCGTGGTCGGCCGTGGATTCTTCGCGAACGTTCTGCGGAATATCATCGAAGCGATGTACCTTGAACGTGCCCACATGGAGGGCGTTGTCGGGATGCAGGTGGTTCACCTGAACGAATCGAATGTCGGACATTTCCGCGATGCGGGCGTGCGCATGGATATAGGCGGGGTCGTACCTCTTCATATAGGCAACCATGAGGATGGTATTGGCTTCGGCGGCGGCCTCCACCATCTTGCGAGCTTCATCGACCGTGGTACACATTGGTTTCTCAACGAGCACGTGCTTGCCGGCCTGGGACGCCGCAATACTGGGAGCAGCATGCGATCCGGACGGGCAGACAATGACGGCATCGATGTCGCTTTGCACCAAATCATGGTAATCGCGGAAGCGCCGCTCGAGAGGGATCTGGTACTCATCTCCGACGGTTGCGAGCAGCTGCGGGGAGAGATCGGCCAATCCACCGATCTCGAATTCGTCCGCCCGTTCGCGCAAAATGGGCAGATGCTGGATCTGGGCAATGGCCCCGCCGCCAATGATACCGACCTTGAGCTTCGTCACGATCTCAACCTCCATGTATTTCCGGGATATTCGCCTGCCAGATGCCACCGGCACCTGGTGAATCCGTCTTGCCACCCGTTTCCCTGGTGGACGGAAATCCGGGTGTACCCGCGATAGCGGGTCGTGTTCGATCGTGGCCACAGTGTCCATCGAACCCCAGCACATCTCCGCACATTCGTCTCACATCGCGCTCAGTCCTTTCGATACCTGATTCCCGTGATCTCTACCGGTTATTTCCCATTCTTGGATCGAGAAAGTCCCGCAGGGCATCCCCGAGCAGATTTGCCGCCATAACTGTCAGCGCAATCGCGATACCCGGAAAAATCACCAGGCACCAAGGAGGGTTGAACGATTGGGCCAGGACGCCACCCAGCA
This sequence comes from uncultured Chloroflexia bacterium, assembly GCA_963763125.1. Lineage (GTDB taxonomy): Bacteria > Chloroflexota > Chloroflexia > Thermomicrobiales > UBA6265 > JACCYX01. Next base: position 896,215 of record CAVXMV010000005.1, on the reverse strand, counting down.
TGTTCCCCCAACTTGGCGTAGGTGGAGGCACGCCGATGCCGAGAAAGCTGAGAGCCGCCTCGGTGAAGATGGCCGCCCCCAGATTCACCGTTGCGACGACCATAATCGGGGCGAAGCACTGCGGCGCGACATGACGCATCATGATCCGCAGCGGAGTGGCTCCCACGCATTGGGCTGCCTCTATAAAGGAAGTCTCTTTTGTTGAAAGCACGACCGATCGGGTGATGCGTGTGGCCAGAGGAATTTGCGAGATGCCAATAGCGATGACAATCGTTGGAAGACCGGCACCCAAACTCACCAGCAGGAGCATCGCCAGAATGAGGGTGGGAAAGGACATCAGGATTTCCACCAGGCGTTGACTGATCATGTCGAATCGCTGTCCATTGTAGCCGCTCGCAATTCCCCAGATCAGCCCAAGTGAGGCCCCTGTTGCGCGCTGCCCGCAATCGCGTCAGCATCGGGTATCCGGTGAAACCTTCCGGCCAGCCCCACCGCGACGAACTGCCGCTGGCCGCTATACTCAGGCGATACGTCGGGAGAGAATGCCGACGGGCGGACACGAGGTCCGCCCCTACGAGTTCTCTCCCCATTTCGCCAACCCGGCACTCGTTCGGGACCAGGAGCGGCATATGCGTGGGGTTTTTCGTTTTCGCGGCCGGGATGACAAGGATCGCGCCGAGGCCGGCGTCATCCTCTCCAGACAGCAGCAGGATCTCCTCGCCGCCGAAACCGCGATCCTCGAACGCCTCGCCGTCGCCCTCGACTCCTTCCCTGCTACCGAGGCCGACCGCGACGATCTCGCCCAGGCTACCCAGCAGCTCGGCGAGCTCTTCCTGCTCGTCATCGTCGGCGAGTTCAACGCCGGCAAATCGGCCTTCATCAACGCCCTGATCGGCGCCGACGTGATGCCCGAGGGCGTCACCCCCACCACCTCCGTGATCAACCTCCTCCGCTTCGGCGAGATCGAGTCGGAAACGATGCTCCCCGAAGGCGTCATCCAGCGCACCTTCCCCGCCGATTTCCTCGAGGAAATCACCGTCGTCGATACCCCTGGCACCAACGCGATCATCCGCGAGCACGAGGCGCTCACCCAGCGCTTCGTTCCCCGTTCCGATCTCGTCCTCTTCGTGACCTCCGCCGATCGCCCCTTCACCGAGAGCGAGCGCGAGTTCATGGCCCAGATCCAGGAGTGGGGCAAGAAGATCGTCGTCATCCTCAACAAGGTCGATCTCCTCCGCGACGATGCCGCCCGCACCGAGGTCGTCGAGTTCGTCAGCGAGAACATCGACCGCCTGCTCGGCTTCGATCCCGAGATCTTCCCCGTCTCCTCCCTCCTCGCCCAGCAGGCGAAGGCGATGGCCGACAGCAACCCCGTCGAGCGCGATCGGCTCTGGGAGGCCAGCAATTTCGAGCCGCTCGAGAACTACGTCGTCGAAACCCTTGATGAGGAAGGCCGGATCCGGCTCAAGCTGCTCAACCCGCTCGGGATCGCGGAACACCTCACCGAGCGCTACCTCAAGGCCACCACCGATCGCCTTGCCGTCCTCGCCGACGACCTGACCACGATCGAGAACATCGAGCGCCAGCTCAGCCTCTACCAGGACGACATGCGCCGCCAGTTCTCCTATCACCTGACCCGGATCGAGAACATCATCCACCGCATGAATGCCCGCGGCGACGAGTTCTTCGAGGAAACGATCCGGATCGGCCGCGTTTTCGACCTGATGCGGCCGGAGAAAATCCGCGAGGAGTTCGAGCGCAAGGTCGTCGGCGACACCGAGCGCGCGATCGACACCAGCATCGACGAGCTGATCGACTGGATGGTCGAGCAGGATCTCCGGGTCTGGGAAGCGGTCAACGAGTACATCGATCGCCGCCGCCTCAACAAGTACGCCGACGAGCTGATCGGCGAGGTCGGCGGCCAGTTCCGCTACGACCGCCGCTCGATGCTCGAATCGGTCTCCAAACGCGCCCAGGAAGAGGTCGACCGCTACGACGCCGATGCCCACGCCAAGGAACTTTCGCTCGGTGTCCGCAACGCCGTAGCCGCCGTCGCCGTCGCCGAAGCCGGCGCCGTCGGGCTCGGCGCCCTCGTCGTCGCTGTCGCCAGCACCGCCGCCGTCGATGTCACCGGCATCCTTGCCGCCAGCGCCCTGGCCGGGATCGGCCTGATCGTGCTCCCCGCCAAGCGGCGCTCCGCCCGCAAGGATTTCCACGTCCGCTCGCGCGAGCTGGAGGCGAGCCTGATCACGGTCATGCGCGACCAGTTCGAGCACGAGCTGGAACGCTCCGTCGACCGGATCAAGGACGCGATCGCTCCCTACACGCGCTTCGTGCGCTCCTCGCAGGACAAGTTCAGCACCCTCCAGAGCGATTTCGAGGGCATCAACAACGATCTCGGCGGTCTCCGCCACCAGATCGGCAAGGACCCCAACGTGGCCTTGCCCAAGGCCGCCTCGTCGTAGGGCTGCCGACCTTGTGTCGGCCCCTTGATTGTCATTTCGCGCGTCGTCGAGGAATCTCCTCGGTGCGGTCTTCCCCCGCGGTCCCTCTCCCCCATCCGCTCCCGGTGATCTTTTTCGACCGTCTCCCACTATGCTGGAATCCGGGACCAGAACCAAAACCGAACGTGAGAGGTTGCCCTCCATGCCAACACACCTCACCAATCGTTTCCCTCAATCTGCTGCTCGCCGTCATCCTCCTTGCAACCACCGCGCTGGCCGGCAGTGCCCAGGCCACCCCGGAATCCGCCGAACCAGGGCCTGGCAGGTGGTCGAGCGGCGCGAGCTCGACATCGCCGGCGAGTTCGTTACCCTCTCCCCGGACGGCCAATGGATCGCGGGAATTGGACTCGACGGTGCGTTCTGCGTGTGGGAGGTCGCTACCGAAGCCACCACATGCGACGCGGAGCCGCTATTGATCGACGATATCTCGATCCGCTGGTCGCCGGACAGCAGCGCCGTCGCCTTTTCGCTCGATACATACTCCAGCCTGGAGGACAGCGATGTCTTTGTCTTCGAGCTTGAGGCCGGGCAGAGCGCGAACCTCACTGAGGACGGCATCGAGGGGCCGCTGTGGAGGGGGGAGGCCCGCGAAGGATCGTCGATTCCGGTCGATCTGTTCCCAGCCTGGTCTGCCGATAGCACGTTGCTGACGTTCATTCGCAGTGATATCCCGGCGCAAACAGAGTTTTTCACTACCGAACTCCTGACCATGCCGCGTGAGGGTGGCGAGCCCGAGCGGCGGTTTGCGATCCGCGATCAGGGCCCGTTGTCCATCGGCTCCCCGCTTTTCAATTTGCGGAATGGCTCATTGCTGTTCTCCATCAATATGTTCGATGGGTCCGATCCTGACAGCGGGATCTGGCTCCTCGATGCCAATGGCGATCTGGAGCAGTTGCTCCCCGGCACGGATACCGATGCCTTTCCCCATGCACTGATTAGGGGGTTTGTCGAAACTGGATCCACATCGATGGTCGTTGGCTACGGCGTCGTTCCGCAAGACTCCGGCCGGCCGAGCACCTTCCTCCTCAACGTTGGCACGGGTGAGGTCGATCCGATCGAAGGGGTGTCGGTGCAAGGATTCTCTCCCGATGGCGAGAGCACCATAGGCTGGGAGATGGATGTCGAGAATCCTCGCCTGTTGCTGACCGACGAGAACGGGATAGTCACCGATCTGGGTAGCACGGAAGGCCTGAGCCGTGGAGTATTTCGCGGGTACGATTGGGCCCAGAACAACACGATCCTCATCCCCAACCACAACGTGCCCGACAACGATGGCGGCGGAGTGCTGATCACCGTCCGGCGAGCAAACGACGCAACGCCCGTCGCCGGGGAATAGGCGAGACGACCGGGTTGCCGGAACACAATCCCGGCATCGGACGTTTCCTTTACGCGGGGCATTCCCCGTCACGATCAGAAGGGAACGTCCACACCATGACACCGTATCCTGCCCATCGCATCGTCGGCGCCATTGGTGGCCTGGCCTTGCTCCTGGCCTCGTTCACGAGCATCTCCGCCCAGCAGGGCCACGGATTCCCCGCGAGCGCTGCAGACGAACCGGCCGACGTGGCGGTCTCCTGGTCGGTTGAGGATCAACGCGATGTCGTCATCGAAGGCGACCTGGTCACGATGTCGCCCGATGGGCAATGGATCGCGGGTGTCGGAACCGACCGGGAGTTCTGCGTCTGGGACGTCGAGACGCTCGAATCGACCTGCGAGGAGCCGCATCCCTCATCGATCGAGGCCGATTCGATTCGCTGGGCGCCGGACAGCAGCGCCGTCGCCTTCTCGTACGATGCCTGGAGAATGGGAGTCGACAGCGATATCTTCGTCTTCGAGGTAGCGACGGGTGAAACCGTCAATCTTACCGACGACGGGTACAACGATTCCCTTCTGTTTGGAGACGAAGACGAACCTGACACGCTCCTGATCGATATCATGCCCACCTGGTCTCCGGACAGCCAATCGTTGACATTTGCCCGCACTGACGTGCTCGAGGAAACCCCCGGCACCGATCTGATGACGATCGCCCGTTCCGGCGGCGAAGCGGAGCTTCGCGCTATCGTGATCGATGATTTTCCGGGGGCGGTCTTCTTCCCGATGGTCTCCCTCGCCGATGGATCGTTGCTCTATTCGCTCGTGCTCAGTGACCTCTCCGAGCCGGACAATGGCATCTGGCAACTCGATACCAATGGCGAATCGGTCCAGATCATGGATGGCTCCGACGGCGGTGACTTCCCCGGCCCGGCCATTGTCGATGTCCTCGAAACGGAAGACGGGATCATCATTTCCGGGTACTCGGTCTTCAACCAGGGCCAGATTGGCGCCAGCGAACCAACCGCCTTCTACCTCGATGTCGCGAACGGCGAAATTGGCCCCATCACCTCCGGCGAGGACTCCGATGTCCGGGCCTCGGCGGTCCGTTTCTCCCCGGATGGCGGAAGCATCATTGGGCTGCGATGGATCGATGATGATCCGCATCTGATTATCGAGGCAGAGACCGGTGCGATGGACCTCGGGATTTTCGAGGGATTCCGATACGGATTCAGCCGGGGCGCGGATTGGGCTACCAACAATACGATCTTCGTGTCGAACACCGACGGTGGAGGAACCTTGCTCACGGTCGCCCCCGAGAACGATATCCCTCCGTGTGGCTGCATCGACCCGGCGGAGGGCTAACCTGGGGCAGGCGACAAGCTCCTTCGCGCATTGCCCGGAACAATTGCCATCCGCCGGGCGTTTCCCCTCCGGAAGCAATCGCCAATCTGCCCAGAAGGGAAACCCCTGTCAAATGAGATCGTCCCTGAATCGCGCCCTCACCGCCTTGATCCTGGCGGCCAGCCTGTTTGCCGGAATCCTGGCGCCCGCGCTGGGACAGCAGGGGCACAATCCATTTACTCCATCCCCGGCGCCGGAAGACGGCACCTGGAAAATCGTCGAAGGGTAGCTCGTGACGCTCTCCCCGGATGGCCAGTGGATCGCCGGCATTGGCCCGGAAGGCGATCAGTTCTGTATCTGGAACGTCGAGACCCTCATCGTGGACTGTGACGACCAGTTCCAGCCGATCCACGCCGAGTCGATTACCTGGTCGCCGGATTCCACTGCCGTGGCATATTCGCTCGACCTGCTCATGCGGTTCTACGATAGCGATGTCTTCGTGTACGACGTGAAGCGCGGCGAAGGTCAATCTTACTGACCACGGGTTTCAGGATGGCATCCTGCTCGGCGAGGAGATCGATGTCGAGGAACTCCCACTTGACATCTTTCCAACCTGGACCCCGGATGGTGGGCAACTCGTTTTAGCGCGCACCGAGTGGACTGCCGAACAACCCACTACCGTACTGATGACAATCGCCCGGGAGGGTGGGGATCCCGAATCGCTCCACACCGTTCGCGATGACTATCCGTGGGCAGTTGGCTCGCCAATGCTTGCCCTGAGTGACGGCTCGATCCTCTACACAGAGTGGGTTGGCGACAGCGAAGATCCTGGCAACGGCATCTGGTTGCTTGACGCGGATGGCGTAGCGACGCAGTTGGCGCCGGGCGCAGCCGGAGAGCAATTCCCGGCTGCCGCCCTTACCGATGTCCGGGAGACCGGCAGCGGAGTCCTCGCCTCCGGTTACTCGCGGCAACTTGGCGCCGAAATGCTGGTTGTCGGACCGATATCCTTCGAGCTGGATGTGACGACCGGTAAGGTCGAGCCAGTCAGTGTCGAAGATGAGGTGAGTGGTTACATGTCGCCGTTCAGCTATTCACCGGACGGCGGGAGCGCCGTTTCGCTGGAGGTCAGCGATGACGAACTGCGGGTGGTGATTACGGGAGCCGATGGTGAAGTACTCGACCTGGGTGAATTCGAAGGCGGGCGGCAGATCAATAGTCGCGGTCTCGATTGGGCCGCCAATGACACGATCCTGATCCCGGATTTTGCCCACGGCGGAACGCTGGTCTCGGTTGAACGGGGAGCCGAAAAGCCCACCTGTGGATGTATCGACCCTGCCGAGGGATAGCGTGAAATCGGAACCATCCCGTAGCCAGCGGCGTTGTGGAGGGTAGACTGGGTGGTCTGACGGCGCATCATCGCCGACGTATTTCGAAAGGGTTTCATTGGCTATGCGTATACCGCTCAAGATTTCAGCGCTCCTGGCCATGCTCCTCCTGGCCTTCACCGTGATCGGCGGCTCGGGCGTGAACGCCCAGGATGAAGGGATAGGGCTTGAAGAGCTCGAAGGGCTTCAACACAGTGTCAACCGTGCCTATACCATCGACTACAGCGCGATGATGGAGGCGATGGCGACGCCAGGCGCCGAAATGGAGATGCCGGCTGGCGTGTTCTCACTGAGCGCCGTGATCCTCGAGTTCGAGAGCGACGACAATGCGGGAGCCGCGCTCGATGTCATCAACGAGCAGGCAGGAGTCGAACTCACCGGTGGCGAAGAAGAAGTCGCGGAGGTCGATCTCGACCTCGGTGACAAGAGCATTTCCTACTCCGGCACGGAAGACATGGATGGCCAGGAAATGCAATCGGTCATCACCCTCGTCCAGAAGGACAACTTCGCCTACTTCGTCTATGGCGTTGGCAGTGGTGAGGACATGGAGGCGGTCGTCAGCGACTTCACCAATACCCTTATCGACAACGAAGGCAGTGGCGCGGGCGAATTCAACGAAGACGGCACATCCAGCGGTGGCCTGTGGAACAAGTTCCCGGGCGCCGATGATGAGGCAGTGTCCGGGCTGATCCCGTATGACCAGGTGCTCTTCCCGCTCGTGGATTCCAGCCCGGAATCCTAAATCACCAACGTAGCATCGATATTTGGATAAGTACCCGGCCCCGCAGTCACTGCGGGGGCCGGGTGCGTTTGCTTCTCGCGAAATGGCCAACATTTCGAGGGTTTCCAGCATTTTGCCCGTACGTCGCCATCCATTCCGTATGGGATCTGGCAGGCGCGGATGCAGGGTCGTCAGCCTTCCCTGGCAAACCCATTGGCGGGCGACAGTATCGACGAGACTCGCCGGGAGAGGGCGGACAACAGAATCGACCACGCTTCGTCGGATGATGAGCTGTCGTTGGTCGATCCAGGCTCGCTGCGCTGCCGCCCGTGCGAAATCCGGTTGCACAACGATTCATCCGGATTCCGTAAACGAGGCAGTTGCGGCGTTCGCAGGTGTCTCGCAAAACAGCCCCGGGCCAGACATGGCCCGGGGCTGTTTCGTTGGGATCAGAACTACTGCTGTGGTGGACGACGTCGCTGCTGTTGCTGTGGAGGTCGCTGTGGGGCATTGGGATCGACCTGCGGGCGTGGTTGCTGCGGAGGTCGTTGGGCGGGACGCTCCATCGGATAGTCCTCGTCGTACAGCGTGGGCTCGATATCCGGATCATAGGTGGCAGGACGCTGCGGCGCCCGTCGCTGCTGCTGTCGAGCTGCCGGATCGGTGTCGACCGGGGGACGTTGCCTCGACCGCTGCCCGGACTGACGTGACGGGATCGACAGCTGACTTGGGGACATCGTGTCGTCACCGGCGCGACTTTCGGCGTGCTCCTCGGTGCCGCGCACGAACTCGTAGGCAACGGCGCCAATCGCGGCGCCAATGAATGGCGCCGTGAGGTAGATCCACAGATCGCCGAAGGTGCCGGAGACCAGGGCCGGGGCAAGCGAACGAACCGGATTCACCGAGCCGCCCGAGACCTGCCCGGCGAAAACCTGGATCACCAGGAGCGTTCCACCAATCGCCAGGCCGGCAACCGCGGCATCTGCTCGCTTGTCGGTCGCCACGGCGAGGATCACGAACAGGAAGACCGCGGTCGCGATCACCTCAAGCACGAAACCATCGATCAGGCTGTAGCCATCGGCAACCTGGGTGATCCCCATGTTGTTGAGATTGCCATAAAGCAATCTCAGAACCAGCGAAGCGAGGAGACCACCGATGACTTGCGCCCCCCAGTAGTAGGGTACCTGCATCATTGGGAATTTCCCGGTGAGTGCCAATCCGAGCGTAACGGCGGGATTGACGTGCGCTCCAGAGATGTGCCCAATTGCATAGACGATAAAGATCAAACCGATACCGAATCCGAAGATATAGGACAGAGGTCCGATATCTGTCGCGGTCATGATCGCGCCTGTTCCTACAAACACAAGCATGAATGTGCCGATCAGCTCGGCCACCATTTTTCTGATCAGGTCTTCAGGCAATGCCATGAACCTCTCCCCCTTTGATTCGAGCCCTGCGTCGGACTCTCATGATGACCCGCCGAACGCAGCGCCATCGCTGTTACGTTCCCCATCCGGCAACGAGCGGCGTGCGCGTAGGCACACATTGTACCGATTCGCGCGTGTTTGTGGGCGGCTCCGAAGGCTATCAGGCGGTGGAATGCGTGGGTAGCCGATTGGTCTCCACGCTACTGACCCTGACGATCCCAAACGAGGACAACCCGACCACTACTGCCAGAACCCAGAACACGGGCGTATACCCGCCCCAGGCGACCACCAGCAGGCTCACCACAAGGGGCCCTGCCGCCATCGCGGTCTGCGAAACGAACGCCATCGTACCGCTGATGCTGCCATAGGCGCGAAGACCGAACACATCGGCAACCAGGCTCGCGCGCATCAGCGTCAGGGCGCCGTTGCCGGCGCTGAACAGGGCCACGAACAGGTAGATCCCGATCCAGTTGTCGGCCATCGCCAGCACTGCGATCGACACACCGTGAAGGAGAAAGATAGCCAGCGCCACGACTCGATGCCCGAACCGATCGGCGACTGGCGCGAAAATCACGCGACCCGGCAACTTGAGGAGTCCGATCGCCCCGGCTGCGGTTGCCGCGAATGCTGGCGAGAATCCCTGATCCTGAAGGTAGGGTATGAGGTGAATCTGTACGGCTACGGCGCAGCCCCAGATCGTTGCGAATGATCCGGCCATCCACCAGAAGGATGAGGTATGCAGGGCAGCGCCAAGGGTGGCATCCTCCGTCGTCGAGATCGCAGGGGGTGTCGACGCTGGACTGGTTCCCGAGGTTTCGTGGAGCATTTCGATGTTCGCCCGGCCATCCGGGGCAAGTCCGAGATCGGAAGGTCGATGGCGGACGAACAGGGCGTGCGGCATGATCGTCGTTACCGCGAGGATCAGGGCCAGCACCACCAGTGCCTGCCGCCAGCCGAATCCTTCGACGAGCCAGGTCGTCAGGGGCAGGAACACGACGCTGGCCAGGCCACCGACGAATGTCAGCACCGCCAGCGCCCGGTTTCGGTCGCGTCGGAACCAGGTGGCCACCACTACGAATGTCGGCTCGTAGAGTACGGCCGCCATCGTCAACCCGATCCCGGCCCATATCATGAAAAACAACGGGAGCGAGTCGACCATCGACCATGCCAGGACCATCAGTGTCGCGCCGATTGATCCAACTGTCATCAGCGCCCGGGCACCGTGGCGATCGACCCAACGCCCAACCGGGATCCCGAACAACCCGGAGATCAGGCCCCCGACCGAGAAGGCGGCGGTCATTTCCACGCGCGTCCAGCCAAGGTCGTTGCCCATCGGCACGATCAGGACCGAGAACGCGTAGTAGAGGATTCCCCACGATACGAGCTCGGTGAACGACAGCATCCAGACCTGGATCCAACCGTAATAGAAACGCCCACCAGCAAACGGTGGGCGCCTGGTTGCTTGAGTCGGTGGGTCCTGGGAAGGCATGGATATCCGCATCGTAAACGCTGTCATGTCGAACGGTCGTTAACAATGCTGGATCATCGCAGCGTGCGGTCGACTACGCAAGGGGCGTTATAGACCTGAACCCGAGAGGACAATGGATGGTTGCCCAACCCGGTACCTAGAGGAAGCGGAGTGCGCCGCCGCCGGGGAAATCTCCGGCCGCCTCGGCTGGTCCGGCAACGGCGAGGGGTGACCGGTGCGGGCGGAGCACGCATCGCTCCGCTGCCGCAGCCGTACAAACACTGGTGTGTGTCAAGGAACTGAGACAGTTGACCGTGGAGAGAGTGCCTGACTCCAGGCGACGAGGGGGGTCCTCCCGGCGTTCCAACGGTGTGGTCGTCGCCGGTTGTACCACCGTAGGGAATCACCCACGGTTTGGCCGCCCGCTGACTGGCAAATGTCCCGACTTCCATAATCAGGTCCGCTTTGAGGGTGGCGAAGAACGCCTCGGCCACGGCCTTGTCCCAGCAGACGCCGGTCTCCCCCATCGACTGGGTGATGCCGCGCACCGCGCACTGGTCCGGAAACGCCTGGGCGGTGTATTGGCTGCCCCGGTCGCTGTGGAAGCTACTCCCTGACCGGAGCCGGCGCTGCTGGGACGCCATGGTCAGGGCGGCGCCGACAAGCTCGGTGTGCAGCGTGGGCCGCAACGCCCAGCCGACCACGGCCCGGGTTGCGAGGTCGAGCACCACCGCCAGATAGAGCCAGCCCTCGTCGGGAGGGAGGTGATGTCCCCGACCGTCCTGGTCCCAGGGATCGGGCTTGTAAAGCTCCGGTGCCCGTCCCGATCCCGACCGTGGTTGCGGATGTGCGCGGTGCCGGATCGCGGCGGGTTCGTCCGTTTCCCGGCCCTAATCCGATGCACCAGGCCGGGGAGCAGCGGATATTCTGGGTGGCCAGGCGCCCCTTGTTCTCGGCAAAGAGCGCCAGGATCGCCGCCGTCACCGCCTGATGGCGCTGGGTCCGGGGTGGGAGCGGCTGGGGTGGGCGTTGCTGCCAACGGGAGTAGCCGCCCCGGCGCCCGCCCGGCACGCGGCACATCATGGTCACGGGAGCGGTCGCGGCCGGCGCCGCGCGGAAGGCCTGGACACGATCTCCGGCGGTGCTTCCTGGCGAAGTAGGCCGACGCTGTTCCCAGGAACTCGTTCTCCCGCGCCAACTCCGCGATCCGGCGCAAGGCCGCCTGGGAGGCGGCCGGATCGACCGCCTCCGCTGCTCCGGCAATCGCATCACGGGGTGCGTCCGCCGGGTCGGTCCGGTACCAGCGCCAACAGGTGCCCTGCGGGATGCCCAGTTCGTCGGCGACCGCCTGCCACCGCCGCGCGCTTGAACTCCGCCGCATACGGTCGGCCGCGGGCCATACGGTCTCCTTTCTGCCACGGACCAATGTCTCAGCAAAGAGTTACACACCACCTGAGCGGAGCGCAGCGGCGTCGAATGGATGTGTTCGTCCGGATCGCCGCCGCGCAGCCCGGGTCAACACGGTCCAGCGGGGCAGGTTGACCCCAACATCCACGGAGATCGTGCCGGAGTCGCGGCTAAGTTGTCGGCACGAATGACACAAGGTCCGCACCCTACACGGGTTTATTAGGAGCGCATACGGGCGGAGCAAGCTGGCCCCGTTGGATACGCATGACAACCGGAATTCCGGCCTCTACTCTTCGTTGAGTTACTTAACAAACACCCGTCGAGTCCGAGTATTTCGTCGTTACCGGGTTCCAGGTCGAAAACCGGCCCGATAGTCATCATCCGGCCAGTTCCCGCGTGGAACGGTGGAGAGGGAGATTCGTGGTGAACAGCGGGCAATCCGGCAAACCTGGTTCCGTGCATCGGTCGGTGGTGTCGCGTCGCCAGGCAATCAAGGCTGGCGGCGCGCTTGGTTTGGGCGCTGCGCTCGCTCCCTGGTGGCGTGTTGGCCCGGATATCCTCGCCCAGGAGTGAGGAGCGCCAACCGGCTGCGAGTATCACGGCAATTGGCCACATACCCCGCCGCCGGTCGGCCATTTCAATTCCTTCGTGGCCGACGGGATTACGATGGGTATTTATCAGGGACTCGCCGAGTTGGCCCTCGCCCACTACAAGTGGAAAGGATCCGAGTTTACCCCGTTGCTGGCCACCGCCTGGGAAGTCACAAGCGACACTACATTTACGCTTACGCTGCGTGACGATGTCACCTGGAGCGATGGCACGACCTTCGGCGCCGATGATGTGTTGACCACCTTCACTATTCTCCGGGCACAGAGTGCACCGGTCTGGACGTATGTTGGCGGGGTGACGGCCGTCGATGTCACACACGACGAGTTCACAGTGAACAACCCGCCCACGGTGGTTCCCTATTTCGTGCTGCGGCAAGCGATTCGTTCCCACGCGGTCTATGGCGAGTGGGCGGCGAAATTCGACGAGGTATTTGCCCAGTACCCATCGTTGGCGGTTCCGACTGGCGGAGAGGAACCCCTGCCGCCGATGATGGCGGCGCGGATGCATTGTCGGCCGTGATGAGCGAGTTCAACGCGCTGAAGCTGCCGGAGATGGTTGCGACATGGCCATACACCTACGATCCCTCATCGATCACCAGCGCCCAGATGACGATGAACCAGGTCCCGACCTCGGCTTGGGCGAAAACCGCCAACTTCGACAAGCTGGTTCTCTTCAACGAAACCGATTCCAACAGCATTCCAACCCTGATCCTCTCGAAGCAACTTGACTACTCGTCGAGCGGGTTCCCGCCGGCAACGGAACAGGCCATGATCCAGGCTGGATTGCGGATCGTTCGGCCCCCGACGCTCTTTGGAGCGACGTTGTGCATCAATTTTTCAAGGGTGCCTGCGTTGGCCAACGTCCGTGTGCGCCAGGCGATAGCGATGGCAGTCGACCGGACCGCGAATGGAACAATTTCGCTTGGCGAATCCGGAGTGTCGCCGAAGTACATGGCAGGCGTCGGCGATTCCTTGCTGGAGCAGTGGGTGTTGCCCGAGACACTTGCCAGGTTGAATCCATATACTTACGATCTGGAAGCGGCAGTGGCGATTTTCCAGGCGGAATGGTTTACCAAAGACGGTGATGTTTGGGCCTCGGCAAGCGGCGAGCGCCTCGAATACGAGATCCTGGTTCCGGGAGCTGCCGCCGACTGGGTGAGCGCCGCCACCAACCTGGCGAACCAGTTGACAGAGTTCGGGATCAAGGCAGCGGTGCGTACTCCCACCGATCAGCAATTCTGGCAGGAAATGGACGACCAGAACTTTCAACTGGCCATCGCCGGTTGGGGCACCGGCGAGTCTCATCCATACTTCTCGCTCTGGTCCAACTTCAGTCATCTCAATGTTGCTGCCAGTAGCGGGGAGATCAACGAGTTGCCCATGGTGCAGGAGACGCAGAGTCTTGGAGAGGTGGATCTCACCCAACTCATTCGGGATTCAGCAGCGGGTACGGATATCGACGCCCAGAAACAGGTCATCGGCGAAATGGCGATCGCCTTCAATGAGTTGCTGTCGATCATCCCGATTTGGGAGCGTTACGCCAACGATCCGATCCTGGTGGATGTGCGCGTGACAGGATTCCCCGGAGACGACGATCCATTGTTCAAGAACAGCGTGTACAGCGACAACTTCAGCATCCAGTGGATTCTGGATAGCACGTTGAAGGGTGTGGTGTAGGTGACACAACTCCGAGCGGGGTCGGCGACGGCCGATATCACTCCTGACTGGCCGCTGACGCTGGCCGGATTCGCGGCGCGCACGAAACCTTCGGAAGGCGTGGCCCAGCCGCTCCATGTTCGGGTGGCGGTGCTGGAGTCAACGGCGGTCGATGGAACCCGGTCACGCGCTGTCGTCGTGGCGGCTGATTTGCTCTGGTGGGGACCGCAACTGGTTCCCACCCTGCGCCGGGAGATTGCCGATATCGCCGGGGCGCCGGAGGCGAACGTGCTCCTATCCGCGAGTCACACGCATTCGGGGCCGCAAACCTCCACCCGCGCCTCGGCAACGGTGGGTGTCGTGGACGACCGTTTTCTCGGATTGCTGCGCGAGCGGACGCTTGCGGCCACGAAGGACGCTGTTGCCGACCTGGAGCCGGTGACGGTGTCCCGGAGTCTCCGGATCACATGGGCTTGGATTCAATCGCCGGTTGGCCCTGAACCCGAACGGCGCGGAGGACACTGCCCTAACGGTGATTCGCTTCACCCGCGCCGATGGCCAGGTGAAAACCCTGTTCGTCCATTACACCTGCCACCCCGTGATTACCCAGGAATACCTCGTGTCGGGTGAATTCTGCGGGGTGGCGATGGATCGGCTCGAAGCCCGCACAGGCGCGATGTCGCTCTATCTCCAGGGTTGCTGTGGCGATATCAACCCGGATGTCGCCGGCGAGCGCCGCACCGCGCGGGGAACCAACGCTGATGTCGAGCGGTTGGGAACTTCGTTTGCCGATGCGATCCAGATTCTGCTCGAAGAACCCGGCGAACCCCTGGCATTGGTTCCGCTGCGGGCCGAGAAGCTAACGGTTGACTTGCCATTCGCCGAGCTCCCGGGTGACGACGCGCTGGTGGCCGGGAAAGATGTCCCCGGCGTCGACGGCGAGTGGTATCGCGCGCTGCTCGATCATCCGGAGTGGCGCACAGCGTCGATCCCCCTTCAACTGCAACGGCTGGATATCGCGAACGGGCTTTCCCTGCTCGCGATGGATGGCGAAATCGTGGTTGAGTACGGACTTCGGATCCGGGCGAACTCGGGTGGCGCGGTGTTGCCAATGGGCTACGCGAACGGGATGACCGGCTATGTCCCGACGGCAGCGATCATTGCCGAGGGCGGTTACGAGGCGGGTGGCGCGATTCCGTATTTCTTTCTTCCGGCGCCGTTCGATCCTTCAGTCGAAGAGATCGTCAACGGGGCGATCGATCGGCTGATCGACGGGCTCACGCGATAAACGGGCGGACAACACAATCGACCACGCGAGGAATGGGCGGACAACAGGATCGACAAGATCCGGTTCAGGAAGTGCTTGATCGCGGTCGACCCGCTGCGCTGCCGCCCGTACGAAACCGGTTGATGCACATTCTTGCAGGGGAAGGCACAGGTCTTCTACACGCACTTTCGGGTGGAAGGGAGCAACCTCCGTGTTGACCCCTCGGGCTGACACAGAATCGACCACACCTCGGCTTGCAACGTGCGGTTCCCGGTCGATTCAGGTCGGCCCCTACACAGAACGTTGAACAACGTGTTCGCCCGTACGCAAAACAGTGCATCCATATCCTCCCCGGGTAGGAGGTGCGATTCATCCCCCGGTCCGATGTGGTGCGAAGGCCCCTCCCATACGATTGATACATCAACTGATGCACCAATCGTATGGGAGGCAACATGTCCACAGTCGAAATCAACCCCGGCATTTACGCCCTGACCGATGAAGGTCGCACATCTCCTGTTCCGCGTCTCGCGCTCGCGGCAGCGACGATCAGCGCCGGCCTGAGCGCCGGGGTGTTCTACACCTACCAGGTTTCCGTGACCAGGGCATTGGCCGAGATCGATGATGTCGCCTACGTGGCGACGTTCCAGTCGATCAATGAGACGATCCTGAATCCGTGGTTCACGACGGTGTTTGTGGGGACTGCCCCGATCATCGCCGCGTCGCTGGCGCTCAACCGGCGAGCGGCCAGACCCGTTGCCGCCCTGATCGCCGCCGGGCTTGTCTTCCAGGTCGCAAGCATCGCGATTACGGTGTTTGGAAACATTCCCCTCAACGACGAGCTTGCCCGACTCGGCACCGTTGCCGGCGAGGCGGCATCAACCGCGCGGGCTGATTTCGAGGGCCCGTGGAACCGCTTGCATTTCGCGCGGACGCTGCTCTCTGTGGCCAGTTTCGTTTCGCTTGGGATTGCGAGCGTCGTGCGATCGCGCGATTAGCCACCAATGTTCCCGTCACGCGATGGCAATGCCAAATGCGTGGCCGGGCGTGGGCGTGGACATTGGCCGCCCCTACGAGAACCGATTGCGAGACGATTCGCCCGGATTTGTATCGGCCCTTTCATCAATCCCAACGAGGAGATCACCATGACTACCGCTGAATCCGTCGCCAACGTGCATACCACCTTCGATCACGACCGGCAGCGCGCGATCGTGCAGCGAACGATGGCCCGGCAGTCGTTTTGCACCCTCGCGACATCGTCTGCCGAGCTTCGCCCCCACGTCGTTGGAATGCGCTATGTATTGGAAGACGGGGCGTTGTACGTGACGACGTTTGACGAGTCGATCAAGAGCCGGAATATCCGGCAGAACCCGCACGTTGCGGTCTGCATCCCGGCCCGGAAAATTCCCCTCTTCCCGCCTTTCGCGGTGCAGTTCCAGGGAAAGGCCGAATTGCTTCCGCGCACCGATCCTCGTGTCGTCGAGCTCTTCAACGCTGGTCGTCTCAAGCGCATTATCTCGAAGCATGATTTCGAGAATCCGCACACGATTTTTGCCCGGATCACACCCTCTCGGCGGATCTCGACCTTTGGCCTGGGTGTGCCGCTGATGCACATTATCAAGGACCCGACGAGCGCAATCCGGAGCGTGGAACTGTGAGTGCCTGGGCCCCGATCACTCGCCTGCTGATGCTCGCAATCTTCGCGCAATCGATTTTCGCCGGGCTGCTGCTCTCCGGTGAGGCATGGGGTCGCACCGCCCATCGCCTCACCGCCTTCGGGCTGGTCGCGGTGGTGTTGCTGGCCGGGATCGTGGCGATCGTCACATTGCGCGACGTCGACACCGGACCTCGACTCGCGATGCTGCTCATCGGCCTGGCCGTTTCCCTCGCGATCCAGACAGTGTTGGGCATGCTCTCGGCGGGCGGGGAGCGCTTGCTGTGGCTTCACGTCCCCTTCGGCGTTGCCCTGGTCGGATTCGCGGCCCAGCTCGAAGTGACTGCCCGCCAGCTTGGCCGGTCCCGCGCCGGGCAGGCAGGGGAGTATGCTGGACGGTGACAACGCGCGGTCAACGACGTTGGCGAGAGATGGACGGCAGGAAGCGAGGCGGACGGTGGCGACCATGAATTCATCCAGAACGATCGGCGACTCCGCCGCCGATCGTTCCGAACCAATGCTCGAGCTGGACGCCTATCTGTGCCATTGGGACGAGGAACTCGTTCGCGCCGGAGTAGAGGCCAAACCGTCGTTCGCGGTGAACACCGGTGTCCCGGCGCTCGCGCTGGCGATGTTCGGCGGGGCGGCCCTGGCGGCATTCCTGGCTCCGGATTCCGGTCGAGATCTCGCTCCGTGGGGAATGGCCATTCTCGTTGCTGCCTGCCTGCCATGGATCGGCTGGCTGTTGCACGGCGACGAGGGCCCGACGTGGTCGTTTATCGCGCTCGCGCTGGCGCCGATCGCGGCTCTGGGCATCGGCCACTGGTTCGTCGAGGCGATCGACCTGGGCAGCGATGTGGCCTATCCACTGCTGGTCTTCCCCGGTCTCCTGCTGACGATTCTTGGAATCGCGGTTGCCCCGGTGTCGATGGCGGTAGGAATTGGCGTCGCCACCTATGCGTCGGTGGCCGGGCCGTTGGTTGCCGCGTTGGTCACGGGGAAAGACGTGGCCGCAGCCGACGTGGTGACCTGGCATGTGGTGTTCGCGCTCAGTGTGGTGGCTGGCTATGCGATCCGGTTCAGTTACAAGGCCAACACGGCGGTGACCGAAGCCCGGGAAGCATTGGCGTGGCAGACCGCCGCCGAGGAACGCCGTCGTGTGGCGCGGGATGTGCACGACGTGGTGGCTCACACGTTGGCTGTCACCATGTTGCACATCACGGCGGCCCGGATGGCGGTGAAGCGCGAGGCACCCGATGCGGCGGTAGCGGCGCTCGAGGAAGCCGAGCGCCAGGGGCGTGCCAGCCTCGCCGATATCCGCCGGATCGTCCGCCTGCTTCGTGCCGACGATGCCTCGTCGCTTGAGGCCGTCCAACCGGGCCTGGGCGATGTCGAGGCGCTGGTCGACGGCTACAGGGCGGCCGGGCTTTCCGTGGAAGTCTCGCTAGCCAACGCGGATCTGCACACGTCTCCCTCGGCAGAGCTGGCGTTGTATCGCGTGCTGCAGGAAGCGTTGACCAATGCCGCTCGTCACGGCAGCGGATCTGCCACGGTCGACTTGCGAAGGATCGACACCAGGTTGATGGTGCAGGTCGAAAATCCACTTAACGCCCCGGTCTCCTCACGGATGCGAGGAAGTGGCCTGCTCGGGATGCGAGAGCGCATTACTGCTGTCGGCGGCACGATCGAGGCCGGCGTCCAGGACGGCCGGTGGATCGTTCACGCCGTGGTCCCCGGTGAGGTTGTCGCGTGATCCGGGTACTTCTCGTGGATGACCAACAACTTGTCCGGGCTGGACTTCGCCTGATCCTCGAACCGGAGGAGGAGATCACGATCGTTGGCGAGTGCGAGGACGGCGACCAGGTGCTGGATGCCGTTGTCCGCACGCATCCCGACGTGGTGGTGATGGATGTCCGGATGCGCCGGATGGACGGCGCCGAAGCCACGCGCCAACTCCGCACCCGGCAGGATGCGCCGCCCGTGCTGGTGCTGACGACGTTCGATGACGAGGAGACGGTCGCGGCGGCACTTGGGGCCGGGGCGGCCGGATTCATCCTCAAGGACGCCCGGGGTGAAGACATCGTGCGGGCGACGATAACGGTCGCCGGGGGCGGTTCATGGCTGGATCCGCAAATTGTGGCCCAGGTGCTCGATGCGTATCGGCATGTCGCTGGCCGGCTCCAGCGCGATCGGGCAACGATCGGCCAGCTCACGCAGCGCGAGCGCGACGTGCTGCGCCAGGTCGGTCAGGGGGCGAGCAATACCGAGGTGGCGGCCGCGCTGTTCATCAGCGAAGCGACGGTCAAGAGCCACCTCGGCAACATTCTCGCCAAGCTCGACCTTCGGGATCGCTCCGCCGCGATTGTGTTCGCCCACACGCACGGTTTCGTGTAATCCGCCCTGGTCAGGATCTGCTAGAATCGGCTTGGCGCATCTCGCGTTCCCCTGCTCGGTTGGCGCCCTGCCCAAACGAGTGAGCGGCCCCACCCCATCGTCAAAACGCAAACTACCCGTTATGTCGGTGCATTGTGACCGGCATTCGACCATAGTCAATCCAACGGACGTCCAGGTTGGCAAGACCTGGAGACCGACAATCTGGGATCGTTCAGGAGTTGCAGCGCCTGCAATGGCGGTACGCGATGGGAGATTCTCACGATGGGGTTCATGCGTTTTCCAGTCAATGTTGACCTCGATGGCACTCCACTGGGTCAGCACTTTGTGAAACAGGGGACAGATCGGCGTGCATTTCTCAAAGCTGCCGCGGCGCTTGGCCTGACGGTTCCCGCGCTTGCTGCCGCTGGACTTCCCATCCTCGCCCAGGATGACGACTCAACTCCCGAAAGCGAGGATGAGGGCGCCTACACTGGTGGACATGACAATGAACACGGGACGGGAGACTCTACCCCCGTACCCGGAACACCGAGCCAATTCACGCCGTACGATCCGGTGCTTCCGGCGGTTCAACCGGGGCCGAAGCACTTCACCATCGTTGCCAGGGATGAAACGGTCTATGTCGCCAAGGATTTGGCATACGCCGGTTGGACCTTCGATGGCACCATCCCCGGGAATACGCTCCGCGCGGTCGAGGGCGATGAGGTGACGATCACAGTCGTCAATGAAGGCGCCATCACTCACTCGGTCGACCTCCACTCGGCGAAAACGCCCACCAGCAACTACAAGAACGTTGCACCGGGCGAGGAATACACCTGGACCTTCACGGCCACCACTCCGGGTGCGTTCATGTACCACTGCGGCACCGCGCCCGTGCTGATGCACATTGGCGCCGGGATGTACGGTGCGATGATTGTCAATCCGTCGAACGGATGGTCCCCGGCCCAGGAGTTCATCTTTGTGCAAAGCGAGTTCTATTTTGAGGATACCGATGCCGAGGTCATGGTGCCGAGCATGGCCAAGATGATGCTCGCCAGCGGGATGATGATGGATCTTGTCACCTTCAACGGCTATGCCAACCAGTACGTGGAGTACCCGATCGCGGTGAAGGTTGGCGAGCCAATCAGGGTCTTCGTTGTCAACGCGGGCCCCAACATCTGGTCGAGTTTCCATGTGGTGGGCGCAATCTTCGACAACGCCTACATAAATGCCAACCCGGCGAACCCGCTCCACGGTTTGCAGGGGATAACCATCGGACCGGGTGATGGCGCCTGCGTCGAGTTCACGGTCGAAGCGCCGGGCGAGTATATCGCCGTCAACCATGCCTTCGGTCACGCGTCGCACGGTGCGATCGCCGTTTTCCACGCCGAATAGCGACTATTGACCCGGCTGCGGGCACATCTGCCCGCAGCCGTCCCGAGCACCATAACGCTCCTTCCTGGCCGTGGTTACTCTCCCGGTGTCCAAGGCAGGTGGATTCCAGATCTGTAATGTGGAAGGCTGGCGCCGGCATCGAGCTCGAATTGGAGACGATGAGCGTGAAGACGGTGATTTTCGATCTTGGCGAAACGCTCGTCGACGAAACCCGCCAGTGGGAGGTCGTTGCGAAGGCAACCGGGGTTCCATTCTTTACCCTGGCCGGGGTGATCGGCTCCGTGGTAGAACGAGGGCTCGAGCACCGTGCCGCGTACGAGGAACTTGGCGTCGAACCGATCGACGCCGTGCGCTACGGGTATGTTGTCGACACGACTGTCTTTTACGACGACGCGATTCCCGCCCTGAGGCAACTCCAGGAACTGGGATACCGGGTCGGGATTGTCGCCAACCAGCCTGATGGCATCGTTGAGCAGCTCGACGCGATGGACCTGCGGCTGGATGTCCTCGCCACGTCGGCCACCTATGGCGTCGCCAAACCGGATTCGCGCTTCTTTGAGCGGATCGTTGCCGATTGCGGCGTTCCGGCGAGCGAGATCGTCTATGTTGGCGACCGCCTCGACAACGACATCCTCCCGGCCCAGTCGATTGGCATGCGTGCCGTGTTCATCCGCCGTGGTCCATGGGGATACGTTCACGCGCGCTGGAAAGAGATGAGCCAGGTCCAATACCGGATCGACTCGCTCGATCAATTGGCCGGGGTGCTGGGGGAGATCGATGGCGGCGGATGACGAGGATCGATCGTTCAGGCTGACGATTCGTCTATACACGATACATTGAGGAAGACGGTCGCGAGTGGCGCAGACCTGTGATCTCACGGGCCGAATCACACCGCTGGAATGACCAGGCGGGTTTTTCGCGTGCATAAATACACAAAGTCCGAGATCCCCGTAGTGCCGGGGTTTTCAGCGTTTCCCGGTCCGCACTAATTCCGCACTAAATACGCAGGAAGTCCGCACGCACGATTGGCAGGATGCGCTGTCCGCAGGCGGACACCGTCCTAACTCCACGAACGCACTAAACGGAGGGAACCGCGTCAGATTACCGGACCGCCTCCGTGCGACATGTGCAATCGCAGTGCAATCTGTTTTGCCGACACGAATCGATCGTGAAAGGTCCGGTGGATTCCTGGCCCTTGAACGAGGATACCCATGCCTGCTTGCCGCAGTTGATTTTGCTACCTGTATCGTTACGTTTCCAATTGCGCCACGTATGCCAGGTTGATACAAGATTCCACGTTCTCGCCGCGACTCTTCGTTTCTGAGATCCCTGGCATAAGGTAGGATACAGAACAACCGTTCGCACGAGAATCTCAGTCAGCTAGACGCCGGCACCCAACTCTTCAATATATTCCAGACATAAAAGCGTTTCATCGTTGGAATCAACCGCAACTTGAGAGGTATCGACAAAGCGGACTGGCGTTTATTTCGATCCCCTTTGGTACGGGCAGTATCTGCGTCGAAATTGCCCAGTGTGCCCGATTTCATGGGCTTTTCTCAGGATCCGACCGAATCCGGAAAGGGGTGAAAACGTATGCAAGTCCGCTAAGTATGGATAGTGACAAGTCGATTGATGCTGTGGAGGCTCAGTGGGCCCGCTCGCGTAGCCCGGCTCGTATCTCCTCCGGCACTCGCACAGGACGCTCGCACGATTGCTCCCCTTCGATGCAGGCCAGTTGGCGCGTGGCGAGGTCGTTGATGGCCTCGGGCTGCGGTTCGAGCACCACGCCCTGGCTTGCCGCGAGATCGGTTGCCGTGACGTGCGACACCACGATGACCGTATTCCCGGTGCGGACGTAGATGCGATAGCGGTCGCGCCCGGCCGAGGTGACGGAAGTGAACGCCAGCACATCGTCGCCAAGCGCCGGGGCGTCCACCGCCGTCGTCGATTCGTCCATCCCGGCGAGGCGGTCCGGGGTTTCGGCCATGTACGCCCGGGCGGCGTCCTCGTCCTCGAACCGGTTGAGGGTGGCGTTGAACCAGGCGTACGCGTCGCCGGTTGGGCCGTCATCGGCCACGATCTGCTCGAGGTGATACCGTTCCACCAGGCCGATCCGCTCGAACTCGGCCTGTCGCTCGGCGAACTGGTCCGGGGACTCGGTCGTCGCCGCCAGCCGGTTCGGTTCGCCGTCTTCCGCGATGTAGTAGTCCCAATTGGTCATCTGGCCGTTGAGGCGGAGGCGCACAAGCTGCCCGCTCAGGCCGGGACCGCCGTCATCGCGCACGGTTGCGATGCGCTCGGCCTGGCGTTCGGCGAGCGCCTCCACCATCACCTGGTCGGGGGTCTCGTTGCTCGTATAGAAGTGCACCGACACCCCGGTCACCAGGGTGTCGGTGCGGAAGAGCAGGAGCACCCGTTCGTATGCGTCGGCCCCGGTGGTATCGATGCCGGTTCCCGAGAACAGGAGGTGCTCGTCGCCGGGCGTGCTGGCAGGGGTCGAAACCTCCAGGTCGTCGTCCCACACCGCCGCAGCGTTGGCGAACCCGGCTTCGGCTGCGTCGGCGTCATCGAACTCCATCACGAAGCTGGCGACCAGCGAATCCGCGGTGATCCGGTCATTGGCTGCCCGCTCCTGGGCGATATGGAGGAGGTAGGTGCGGTCGGCGTTGGCCTCCTCGAAGGCGTCGCCGTCAGCGACCTTCGCGTCCCACCCCAAGCCATCGATGAATTGCGCGATTGCCCTGGGCCGGTCGCTCAGGATGCTCCAGCTCATGCCGTAGTCCGCCAGACCCTCGGCCTCGAGATCGATCGGCCGCAAGGTCATCGCCGCGATATCCAGCGGCGGTTCGTGCGCGGCCACCGTTTCGGCGGTTGGCCCGATGGTGGCCGCCAGGAGCAGGCATGCGCCGGCAACGTATCCCAACCAGTGCCCTCGCGGGGTACCCATTGTGTTGTCCTCCGGTCTTGTCCCGCAACTCTAATGACTAGGGGATAGCGATGGAACCTTACCATATTCTTCCCGTCGCGATCCGGGCCTGGAACCATGAATGACGACGACCCCGGGACGACGCAGGCCATCCCGCGGTCGGGTCTCGCGGGCCTGATCCCGGTGCGATGCGCTCGCGGGCGCCACGGTGGCGGCCATCGCCAGCCTGGTGGTCGCGATCCACGTTCGATAGCACTCCTATCAAAGCTTTCAATCGTCCACAACGCGCTAACTCCGTGAGCCCGAACTGGGCGGCGCGGCGACGACTACACGCGGTCCGCCGCCGTACACATGCTCGCGGCAGTCGCACCCCAACCGCACAACGACTCGCAGTGCAAGCGTAACCATCACCCATCGCGGGGTATTCGATGCGTCGATCTGCCTTGCGCGAGATGGTAACGAAATCATTTTGGGGTATTGACAGTCGTTTTCGACCTGCGTACAGTGTGCCGATCAAACACATCAGTAAACGTTCTCCAGTTCCTTGTTTGGCTACAGCAACGGTCGTTTTGAATCCATTGACGGTGATTTGCTGGCTGGATCAGGCGAAGCATTTCTCGCCAGAGTGTGCCTTTTGCGCCAGATTTTGATCCATCCGGGTATGGAATCGATTGCATACTGGATGCGATCGGATGGAGATCTGCGATCGATGGCGAGTACAACCGTCCCCTCCCGTCCGCTTCCGCCCAAACGGAAGCCCATCAAATGGAAACGTCATGTCGAGGGCTGGCTGTTCATTGGACCCGTCATCCTGGGTATTGCCCTGTTTCAGCTTGTGCCAATCCTGGTCTCCGCCTACGCATCCCTCACGAAGTGGGATGGCCTGAGAAGCCCTGAATTCGTTGGCCTTCAAAACTACGAGAAGATGCTGACGGATGACCCGTTCTTCCGGCAAACGATGCGGAACACGCTCTATTTCGTGGCTGGCCATATTCCGCTGACGATTGCGATCGCCCTCGGGCTTGCCCTCCTGTGCGACCACAAGATGCGCGGGGTCGCCTTGTTCAGGACGGCCTATTTCGTGCCGGCGGTCTCGAATGTGGTGGCGGTTTCTGTCGTCTGGTTCTGGTTCTTCCAGCCCCAGGACGGTGTGCTCAATGCGATGCTCTCCGTGATCGGGATCGATGGACCGGCCTGGCTTTCGGACATCAGGTGGGCAATGCCCGCGGTCATCATGGTCAGCGTCTGGCAAGGGGTCGGCTACCCGATGGTGATCCTGCTGGCCGGGCTCCAGGGTATCCCGGAGATCTACTATGAGGCGGCCAAGATCGACGGAGCCACGTCTGGACAGCGGTTCAGGCACATCACGCTGCCCCTCCTGACCCCGGCGCTCTTCTTCGTCCTGGTCACCCAGTTCATTTCGTCGTTCCAGGTGTTTGGGATCATCTTCGTAATGACTCAGGGCGGACCGGCGAACGCCACCAGCGTCTACATCTACTACCTCTACCAGAATGCGTTCTCGTTTGGGCGAATGGGCTATGCCTCGGCGATGGCGTGGTTCCTGTTTGCCTTCATCGGGCTGATCACCTTCATCCAGTGGAAGTTGCAGAAGCGGTGGGTGTTCTACGGGTAAGTGATGTGTCAACGCCGTTGCTTGCGCAAGGTCAGCCACATTGAGACCGGGGAAGTTGGGAGACATGGAACAGGGGCAGTCGATACCCTCCGTTACCGAGCAGGCAGAGCTTCGAACGCCGGGAATGACGCGGTCGATCAGCTTCCTGCTGGTGGCAGTCCGTTACGTGGTGATGGCCGCGCTGGCGGTGGCATTTGTGTTGCCCCTGGTGTGGATGGTGGGGACATCGTTGAAACGGGAATCGGAGGTGCTCTCGATTCCGCCGACATTTCTGCCTACAGACCCGCAGTGGCACAACTACGTCGAGACTTTCCATACGATCAAGGCTTTTTTCTGGAACAGCACCTACCTCGGTGTGCTCAACGTGGTGCTCCTCCTGTTCTTCGCGTCTGCCGCGGCTTACGGATTCTCGAGACTGGAGTTCTTCGGACGTGACGTGGCGTTTTCGTTCCTGCTTGCCACGGCGATGATCCCGGGCATCATTTACCTGATTCCCCAGTACGTCCTGTACCGGAATATCGGTTGGATCGATACGCACTATCCGCTCTGGGTGCCTCGAGTGCTGACACCGGTGATCGGAACCTTCCTGCTGCGCCAGTTTTTCATGAGCATCCCCAGGGAGCTGGAAGATGCCGCCAAGCTCGACGGGGCGTCGACCTTCGAAATCTATTGGCGAATCATGCTGCCCCAGGTGAAACCTGGGCTTGCCGCCGTCGCTGTCTTCACCTTCCTGGATTCGTGGAACGACCTGTTCGGTCCGTTGATCTTCATCAACTCGATCGAGCTCCAGACCCTGCCGGTGGCACTTGCCCTGTATCAGGGCGAGTTCTTCACCCAAACCAATCTCCTGATGGCGGCAGCCACGATGACCGTCGTGCCGGTGCTCCTGATTTTCCTGTTCTCCCAGAAGTATTTCATCCAGGGGATCGCGCTCACCGGGTTGAAGGGCTAGTGGCGTTCAACGACCCGGAAAGGGGGTGGCCTCCGGAGCATGACGGAATCGAGTGGTGACGGAGATCAACAGGTTTGGGCCGGGTCCGGTGAGTCCACGAGGATTCTCAACTCCGGATCCGACCTGGAACAGGAGCATCGACCAACGAGCATGAAGATCGAACGAATCGAAACCTATCTCAGTTCGAATGTCGCTGTCGTGCGGATCCTGACCGACGATGGTAT
Organism: uncultured Chloroflexia bacterium; assembly: GCA_963763125.1. Taxonomy (GTDB): domain Bacteria; phylum Chloroflexota; class Chloroflexia; order Thermomicrobiales; family UBA6265; genus JACCYX01. The sequence goes on along the minus strand of CAVXMV010000005.1, from coordinate 869,963 downwards.
CGAAGGCAATGGGCAAACATCTCCCTACGGCGCCGATATCAGCGTCGATGTCCTGCACAAGATGGTCGCCAGATTCTTCCTTGGGCAGAATCCCTGGGATGTCGAGCGGCTCGTCGAGCGTTGCCTGAACAGTCTCTACAAGTTCTCCGGCACATTCCTCTGCCGGGCCCTGTGCGGCATCGACACAGCTTTGTGGGACATCCTGGGGAAGGCGTCGGGGCAACCGGTGTACCGGTTGCTGGGCGGTCTCGAACGAGACACGATTCCAATGTATGCCTCCAGCATGCGCCGGCACACGACGCCAGAGGAAGAGGTCGAGCGCTTTGCCGCGGCGATCGACGAGCTTGGCTTCCGGTGCATCAAGATTAAGATCGGCGAAACCATGGGGAGGGATCGGGACGCCAGCCCGGGCCGGACCGAACGGTTCGTCGAGCATGCCCGGACCACGCTTGGGCCGGGAGTTGGCATTCACGCCGATGGCAACGGCTGCTATTCGGCGGCCAAGGCGATCGAAGTCGGGCGGCTCCTGGAAGCGTACGACTGCTTTCACTACGAAGAGCCATGCCCTTTCATGGATCTCGAAAGTACCGCCCAGGTCGCTGCTGCCCTGGACATCCCTGTCGCGGGCGGCGAGCAGGATAACAGCCTGGAGCAGTTCAAGCGCATGATCGAGATGGGTGCGGTCGACATCGTGCAGCCCGATATTGGCTATATCGGTGGCGTGAGCCGGACCCGCAAGGTGGCCGAGATGGCGCAGCTTGCGAATATCCCCTGCACTCCCCATTGCGCCAACCGGTCGCTGCAGATGTACACGCTTCATCTCGCCGCAGCGATGCCCTCGTGCTACCAGTTCCACGAATGGAGCATCGAACCCGATAGCTGGGCGAATGAAATCTACGAGCCCCACCTGGTAGTCCGGAACGGGGAAGTCGCGGTTCCCACGGGGCCGGGCTGGGGACTTTCGGTGTTGCCCGAGTATCTGGCGAAGGCGGACCACCGCGTGAGCCACCTCTGACCCATGTCGCACGAGCAGAAAGGCGCAGATCAGTGAACAATCAAGGCAGGATGAATCGGCGGACGATCGTCAAGGGTGGATTGGGATTGTCAGCCGGACTTTCGGTTTCACGGCTGGCGGAGGCGCGTTCGTATGCCGCGCGGGCGCAGGACAAGGCCGAAGTAAGTTTCATGAACTGGGATGCCATCGAAGGCACACCCATGGAAACCGCCATCAATGCGTTCCAGGAGCAATCGGGAATCACGGTCAATGTGCAGCCAACCCCAACCACCGATTACGAAACCAAGATGCGGACGCTGCTTGCCTCGGGATCCCCGCCGGACGTGATGCGCATCAACGACGATTTCGTGCGCGGATACTCGCTCGCGGAGCAGCTGCTCGACCTGCGTCCGTATATCGATGCCTCCGGCATCAATCCGGCTGATTACAACGAGCATCCCTTCAATTTTCCGATCCAGCCGGATGGCGCCCATACGGCGTGGACGACCGGTACCCAACCTGCCCTTATCTTTTACAACGTGAATCTCTTCGAGGAGGCCGGGGTTCCGTTGCCACCAACCACCTGGACCAGTGAAGGCTGGCAGTGGGAAAACTTCCTGGAGGCGGCCCAGGCATTGACGGTGCCGGACGAACGATGGGGCGTGCTGCTGTACAAGGACACCAGCCACGAAACCGTGTTCCCCCTGAACAACGGGGAGCCGACGGGCATCTATTCCGAGGATGGCACCCAGTTCACGCTCGCCAACCCGAAGGCGATCGAGGCTATCCAGTGGGTAGCCGACCTGACATGCGTCCATGGCGTGCAGCCGGAGTGGGCAAACCTGACCCAGGACAATGCAGCGAACCAGTTCTTCGCGTCGGGCCGGGTAGCGATGCTCTCGAGTACTTTTGGCTTCGCCGCGTATGCGCACGCCAACATCAGCGATTTCGTCTGGAATGTCGCCCCGCCACCGGCGGGCGTCGCCGACCAGAAGACGATCGCCACCCTGATCGACTTCTGCGTTCCCAAATCCGCCAAGAACCCCGACGGCGCCTGGGAACTCCTGAACTTCCTCGGCGGGCCAGACGCAGGGAAGATCTTTGCCGAATCGGGAAATTTCGTGCCGGTGCACAAGGAAGCCGCCACACTGCTCGTACCCCGGGAAGGAACACCCCCGGCGAATATCGAGCTCGCGGTTGAAGCTACCCAGCACGCGACCAACGAGAACTTCAGCGAACATATCGCTCAGGCCCGCCAGATTTACCGGCCACAAATGGATCTGATCTACTCCTGCCAGAGCAGTGCCGAAGAGGTGCTGACCGGTATCCGTGAACAGGTTGAGGAAGCCCTGGCCGGGGATTTCTAGCGCCTGTCGCAGGGCATTAGCAACGAATGAGGGTCGGTGATGCGCGGGTTGGCGTGGAACCGATCCTCCACATCGGGAGCCTCCATGAAGATCACCAGCGTCGATGTCGTTTTTACGGCCGAGCCGAAGACCCACGCTGTGCGAGACGCGATCCAGTTGCTCGATCGCAATGGCACGTGCCGGGTCACGATCCACACCGATGAGGGCGTTTCCGGCACAAGCAGCACTTATTTCGGTCGGGTCGCGGCCTCTCCGGCGGTGCTGGCGCACCTCATCGAGAGCGAGCTTGTTCCCGAGATCATCGGGGTGGATCCATTCCTCATTCGCGGGATCCGCGATCGGTTGTGGACGCTCACCGATTACCACGGAACCGTCGGCCTGGCGTTATTTGGGATCGCGGCGATCGACCTCGCGCTGTGGGATCTCGTCGGCAGGGCTGTTGGCCAACCGGTTTGGCGGCTGCTCGGCGCCCAGCGCGACAAGGTGCCCGCCTACGCGATGGTGGGCTGGCTCGAACTCGATCTCGATGGCCTCAAGGCGGTCTGCGCGAAGGCGATGGACCAGGGGTTTCGCGGCGTGAAGATGAAGGTCGGCGCCGAGACTCTCAGCGAGGATGTGCGCCGGATCGAAACCGTTCGCGCCGCGATCGGACCAGATGCCCCGCTGATGGTCGATGCCAACCAGGCATTGTCAGTCGCCGAGGCGACGCGCCGGGGTCTTGTCTACCAGGAGCTCGGATGCACATGGTTTGAGGAACCGATCCGGGCCGACGATATCGCTGGCCATGCCCACCTGGCGCAGCGGCTCGATATCCCGATCGCGACCGGCGAGAACCGGTACGGGATCCAGCAGTTTCGCGATCTGTTCGAGCGGGGCGCGGTTGGTGTCGTCCAGCCCGATCTGCGCCGGGCCGGTGGCCTCACCGAATGCCTTGAGATCGGGTTGATGGCGCATGGCTTCAACATCCCGTACGCCTCGCACGGGGGCGGCGCACACCTGCACCTGCTGGCCGCCCTGCCGAACACGATCTACATGGAAAGCGGTCTGCTGCCGGACGACAGCCCATTCGCCCTTGTGGATGGGTGCTACCCGCTCCCGGAGGAGCCGGGCATTTCAAGTCAGCGGTATTCGTGAGGTGAATGACCGGAGCTCCTGGGAGGGCGTCGGACTGGGCGAGCAAGGGATTTCGGCAAGCGTATTGTGCGGGGTGCACCCTAGAGCGGTTTGCAGATGAGTTGGGCTGGTGCGAAACTTGGCGGCATGAAGCAGTACTCGGTCGACCTCCGCGAGCGGCTGCTGGGTGCCATCGACGCCGGCCTCAGCCAAGCCGAGGCCTCCCGCCTCTTCGGCGTCGGCACCAGCACGATCACCCGCTGGCGGCAGCAGCGCCGGGAGACCGGCAGCCTGGCCCCCAAGCCCCGCCCGGGCCGACGCCCCGCGATCGGGCCGGACCAGGCCGCCGCCTTGCAGCGCTCAAGTCGCCGCCGCACCCGGATGCCACGCTGGCCGAGCACTGCGCGCGCTGGGACGCAGGCGCATGGCGGTGCGCCTGAGCGTGGCCGAGCATGTCGCGCGCCATCCGGCGCCTCGGCATCACGCTCAAAAAAAGTCCTCCGCGCCAGCGAGCAGGATCCGGTGCGGCGCGCTGCCTGGTGGGCAGATGCTGGACGGGTATGATCCGGCCTCCCTCGTCTTCGTCGATGAGAGCGGGACCAATCTGGCGATGACGCCCGCGCTACGGGCGCGCCCCGCGCGGGCGAGCGGGTGGTGGGCACGGTGCCGCGCAACCACGGCCCGAACACGACGCTGGTGGCCGCCCTGAGCCTGGACGGGATCACGGCCGCGATGACCGTGGAGGGGGCCGCTGGATCGCGCGGCCTTCGACGCCTTCGTCGCGCAGGTCCTGGTCCCACGCTTGCGCCCGGGCCAGGTCGTGATCTGGGACAACCTCAGCGTCCACAAGAGCGCCGCGGCCCAGCGCCTGATCGCCGACGCGCGGCTGCCACCTGCTCTGGCTGCCGCCGTACTCGCCCGACTTCACGCCCGATCGAGCAGGCCTTCAGCAAGCTCAAGACGGCCTTGCGGCGGACCGGAGCGCGAACCCGTGAGGCCCTGGACGACGGCCATCACGGCAGCGCTGACCACCATCACCGGCGTCGATGCCCAGGGCTGGTTCGCCCATTGTGGCTATCCGATCCCGGCCCATCTCCTATGACAACCGCTCTAATTCCTTGACGGTCATTCTGAGGCGCAGCGATCCTGCCCCGCTGGATCCCTGTGCGCAGCGGATGCGCGTCAGCGCATGTGGGTGATGCCGGGCGAACGTGCTTCACGGGTTGCCCATAACGCCGGCTTCGCCGTCGAGTGCTTCGCACAGGGATCCTTCGCTGGCGCTCAGGATGACGGTCACGTTTGGGAAACCCGGTAGTCGAGAATGGCCGGTCTTGTGCCGGCCATTTCCAGTGATGTGTCAGTGGAAGCCGAAGGTCAGGCTGCCAACAACCACTGCCGGAAGATTGGCGCCAACCGCTCGATGCCCCGGTGAATTTGCTCCTCCGGCATCGAGGAATAGCCGATGGCGAAGTGGGGTCGCTCCGGCGGCGTCACGAAACACCGCCCGGCTCCTTCGAGGGTGACCCCAACTGCCGCTGCGCGACGGCTAATCTCCTGTTCGGAGAGATCGGTGTCGAACCGGGTCAGGACGTGGAGACCGGCCGAGGTCATCGAGGGGTCGCGAACCGCGATGCCGGGCAGGTGCTGGTCCAGCGCATCGAGCAACGCATCGTGACGGCTCGAGTAGACGCGACGCATTCGCGCCAGGTGACGCTCGAAATGACCTTCCGCGATGAACGTCGCCACGGCTGCCTGGTTCAGGGTGGGCGTGTGGCGCGCGACCACTGACTGGGCGGCGACGAACGGTTGTACCAGATCGGGAGGCAGCACCAGGTAGCCCAGGCGCAGGGCCGGGAAGAGGACCTTTGAGAACGAACCGAGATAGACGACGTTGTTCGACCTGGGATGGCGCCATTGCCAGGGCCGCGAGGGCGGGGACAGGACGCGCATCGTAGCGGAGCTCGCTGTCGTAGTCGTCCTCCAGGATCAGGGCACCAGCCTCCTGCGCCCAGCACATCAGGGCCAGCCGCCGCTGCGAGCGAGAGTATCGCCCCGGTTGGGTACTGGTGAGAGGGCGTGACACAAACCAGGCGGACCGAGGATGACGGGGGTGGTAGCTGATCAACCACCAGGCCATCGCGATCCACGGGTACGGGCACTATCGATGCGCCGGCCAGGGCGGCGAGGGTTCGCACATCCTGGTATCCGGGATCCTCGACTATCACCGACGAGCCAGGATCGATCACGAGGCGCATCAGCAGGTCCATCGACTGGAGGACGCCACTGGTCACCACCACCTGGTCGGCTGTGCAGATGACTCCGCGCGAGCGGGCGACGTAGGCGGCGATCACCTCGCGGAGCGTTTGCAGACCGGCCGTTTCTCCATAGGTGAAGGTAGCCTCTGCCTGCTGGCGCGCCTCGCGGGCGATGATCCGCTGCCATACGGTTTGGGGCAGCTTGTCCAGCGCGGGTGTCCCGGCCGTGAAATCGAACTCGGCATGAATTGTCGCGGGCTTGTGGGTGAGATCGAGCCGCTGCGCCCATTGGGAAAGCTGACGACAGGGAGCGGCAACTGTTAGCGCTACTTGCGGTTCGAGGTCCGGCATCCGCACATGGTCGGCAACGAATGTGCCCGACCCGTGACGGCCGATCAGGTAGCCCTCGCCCACGAGCCGGGAATAGGCATCGTCGACGGTGAAGCGGGTGATCCCAAGCTGGCGAGCGAACTCACGGGTGGATGGCACGCGCGTTCCAGGAGTGAGGGTTTCCTCCTCGATGGCCGCCAGGATGCCCCGGTAGACCTGTTCCACGAGCGGTACGGAATCGGATCGATCGATGGGAATCATGAGATCCACGGTGTCACCACGTTCTGCTGGACGAAATCCGAACGACTCTGGTGGTAGCCGGTCTTGTGCCGGCCAATCGCGACAACGACTGCCGGGCACAGGATGCGGCTTGCGACTCTTGAAGTGGCTGACGAAATCGGAAAGAAGTGGATATGGAGCGATGCCACTTACTTCCCTATGATACAGGCAGGTCATCGCTTATGGCCACCCTCACCATCGGTGAGGCGAGCAACCTGGATGACTGTCGAATCAGCCGAGCATGTACCGCAAAGGAAGCATTCAGATGAATCCAGTGATGAGCGATCTCGCCATTTACATTGTCGAGCACGAATCCCGGCACACCCAGGAGCGCCAGCGACTGGTCCGGTTGGCGCATGAGGCGACCCGCAGCAACCGACCGCAAGGGCGCATATCGCACTTGGCGAAGTCCCTGGCGAATGGGATCTGGCAGTTCCTGGATCCGCGCGGTTTCGCAATGGCGCAGCTTGCGGCGCTCCCGGTCTCCACGCCGGAGGCGCCGGTTGTCAGCGGACCGAACCAGGGAATCGGCCAGCTTGGCGGAGACGTGGTCACGTTGATCCCGTCTCCGGAAACGGCGGCTGCCGAGGTCGCGAAGGCCGCCTGATCGGGCGTGCAATAGCCAACACCCGGGCGGATCCCGCCCCTTCGGCTACGCTCAGGGTCTGGACAGGCGCCTGAGCGACCACACGTTGGCCGCCACAAGAGCGGCCAGTACAGCGAGGTGTCGTTCCCGGTCGAACCAGGGTTGCCACTGCGGGAATCGGCGTGGGAACAGGATTGAGCCCTTTTCGTTGCGGCCCGCGAGACAGGTTCACACTACAATGGAGGCTGGCTACCAGGCGACCAGGGAATAGAGGCAATCGATGGCTCAGGGTTCGGTTTTCCTGATCGGCGGAGGGTGGGATCCAGCGGCGTTTCCACACACCTATGGACGGTTCGCTGCCGCCGTTACCGCCAACGACCGCGGCAGGATCGCCTGCATCCTGCTCGACGAGGACGAGCGGGATGCCTATTTTGCCCGGTCGGCCGCCGCGTTCGCAGCAATTGGCGTCACCGATCTGTACCCCGTGTTCGTGTCGCCGGATCGCGCACTCCGCGAATCGGATGTTGATGGGGCCGCCGGGATTCTCGTTGGTGGCGGGTTGACGCCGGATTACTACGACGCGATCGTTCCGTCCGCTGCATCGTGGCTGCCGAAGTTGATCGAAGCGGGCATTCCCTATGCCGGGTTTTCGGCTGGCGCGATGATCGCGGCGACGACTGGCATCATCGGCGGGTGGAAGCTGCGACGCGGCGACGATGGCCTGGTGATCTGCTCGGAGGATGTCAGCGAGGATGAGGAATATCTCGACGTGCGTCCGGGACTTGGACTGGCGCCGTTCGCGGTGGACGTTCACGCTTCGCAATATGGTACCCCGACCCGGCTTCTCCATACCGTGAATGCCGGTTTGGCGCCGGAAGGCTGGGCGATCGACGAGGACACGATGGTCGAGCTGGCGCCCGGAAAGATCGCCGTGAGCGGACTCGGCAGCGCCTACCACGTCCACCCGGGAGGTGGGTCGCTGACCGTCGAGATTCTTGGACACGGCGACGAGCGGGAGATCGACTGATTCCATTTTGGACGACCGGATTGCAGTCGGTACTTCTCATAATTATTCATTCACTACCAGCAAGCATCGCTCCGCTGCCGCAGCCGTACAAGATCCATGTCGTCAACCAACCTGCAACCTGCTCTAAGCGGATTGACAAAAGTTCTTGCGCAGGCGCATGCTTTTGGGGTTCAGGAGGCATCATCATGGATATGACCCCACACTGGACCTCCCTCCGCCACCTCAGCCGCACCGATCCCGATCCTCGCGTCCGCCATCGGGCCGATGGCCTGCTCCTCGTTACACGGCGGGCATGTCCCTCTCCCAGGCCGCCCGTGTCTTCGGCTGTGCCCGCAACAGTTTGCGCAGCTGGAGCCAGCGCTTCCTCGCCGAGGGCCGGGACGGGCTGGCCGACGGGGCCGGCGGGCTGCCACCGAAACTCGATGCCGCCGCCCGTGCGTTGCTGGAGACCGCCTTGACCACCTCGCCGCTGGACTACGATTACCCGGTCGCGACCTGGACGGTGCCGACTTCACCGATCTGCTCGGTCGCCACGGCTGGCATGTCCATCCGGTCACGGTCTATCGCACCTTGACCGCCATGGAGTATCGCTATCGGCGTCCCCGCCACGACCTGACCCACCACCAGGATGCCGAGGCCGTCGCCTCTGCCAAGCATGTCCTGGCCGAACTCCAAAAAGGGGGCTCTTGCCGGGGCTGGATTCCGCCTTGTCTTGTGGATGAAGTGCACCTCCACACCCACCCCCACCTGGCAAAGGTCTGGCAATGCCCGGTCGCCCGATGAGCATCCCGACCGGTCCCCATCAGCGCCGGATCGTCTTCGGGCCCTCGATTATGCGCTCCGGCCAAATCCCCTGGTCCATCCAGCCAGCGCAAAGCTGGGCCTGCCTTTGCCGTCTTCTTGGCCCACATCGCCCAACCTGGCCCGACGACCACCTGGTCTTGGTCGCTGACAATGTCAGCTATCACCGCTCGCCGGTGGTCCGGGCTGGTGGGCCGCCCAGGCCGGCGCGTCACGCCCTTGCTGGTTGCCGGTCTACTACCCCGCATCTCAATCTGATCGAACGGATCTGGCGCTTCCTCAAGCAAAAGCTGGCCTGTCATCGCTACTGGCACGATGTCGCGGGCCTCGAGCGCCGCGGCCCGCACCCTGCTCGACCGGCTCGAAACCCATTTCCACACACAGACGCCCCCAGCATCCGCCTGGTCAAGAACTTTTGCTAATCCGTTAACCAATACGAGGATCTGGAGGGCACAAGGCCCTCCACTCCAAGAGGCTACGCGTCACTGGCATCCCAGCCGATGCCGGGGACGTCCGGGGGTGAGATGCAGCCGTCGGGGCCGATCCCGTCCTCGACGATGATCGGGTTCGTCTTCACCAATGACTCGTAATAGGTGGTGTTGGGAATCGCGCAGGCGATCGCCAGGTTGGCGAGCCCGCCGCCGTGGACTTCGGCCCGCATGTTGAACGATTCCGCGAGATGCGCGATCCGGAGCGCGCCGGTAATGCCACCCTTGTAGTGGGTGCTGGTGCGGACCAGGTCGCAGGCATCGTTGGCGATGAAGTCAGCGATGTTGTAGTGTGCGCCGTCCGAGGTCTCGCCGGAGAGCAGGGCGATGTCGACCTTGTCGTGCAGGCGGCGATAGGCATCGATGTTGAACTCGCGCATCGGCTCCTCGTACCAGAGGAAACCGGCTTCGCCGAGCGCCCGCCCGACGTAGATCGCGTCGAGCAGGTCGAACCCGGCCGAACCGTCGTACATCAGCTCGATATCCGGACCGACATGATTCCGCAATGCCTGACCGAGCTTCGCATCCTGCTTCGGATCGCCCCAGGCGTGCAGCTTGATCGCCTTGAACCCGGCCTCCAGGCACTGGTCGGCAATTTCGAGGAACTCCTCGATGCAGCTGTAGGTGACCGTGCTGGCATAGGCCGGAATCCGGTCGCGGTAGCCACCGATCAGCTTGTAGAGCGGCAACCCGGCCACTTTGGCGGTCAGGTCCCAGAGGGCGATATCGACCAGGCCGAGACCATAGATCGGGATTTCCTCGAGGCGGTCGAGTTCCCAGACGCGCTTCCAGAGCTCTTCCTTCATGAGCGGATCGTGCCCGACGAGATCGGCCCGCAAGCGACGGTCGACGATGTCGCGCATGATTGCCCCGTGCGAGGCCTCGGCCCGTCCAGTGACTCCCTCATCGGTCTCGATCGTGAGCGTGATCACGTCGCTCTCGGTTCCCGAGCCGGGCAGACCCTTTCTCCAGACGAACTGATGCTCTACCGGAACGATAGCGGTTTCGACCTTGATATCGGTGATTTTCATGCGTTTTGGTTTCCTTGCTCTTGCTACCTAACGACTACAATATCGTGAATCCGGACCGAGGGGACGAGGATCGAGAGCACACCGTTGGCCCACGTCCATTGCACCGGGTCGGCGCTCGGTTCCAGGGTCACCGAGCGTGGCCGCGTCTCGCGTTGCACCGTGATCTTCACCCGTTCGATCGGATCGAGGTCGTCGAATTGCACCCGTCGCGGCGAGAGGGTTTCGCCTGCGCCGCGATTGATCAGGTTGATTGCCATCGTCTCGCCCTGGGTGCGGACGACGACTTCGAGCGATGGCGGTCCATCAACTTCGACCTCCCAGGCGATACCCAGGCGATCGATCACCCCGGCAATGAAGTCGCGCAGCAGGGGTGTGTGCCCGTTGTAGTACTCACGGAAGATATTGCCGTGGATGCTGGTGACCGATCCCTCGCCGATCCGGTTGTGGATCACGACCGCTGCCTCTGTCGTGTCCTTGGCGGCTTCCTGTTGCTTCAGCAGATGGGTCCAGACATCAACACCGTCGCCCGGTGCAACGGCCTGCCATGGTCCGGTGACGCCGATCGCTCGCTGGGCGACTGGCAGGTAGCTCCAGCCATCGACGGGATCGCCCTCTTGTGTGGCCCCGGTCCACTCCGGGAAATCGGTCGCGGCGGTCGGGCCGGAAATGATGAGGTGGCCTCCGTTCCGGATGAACCGGTCGAGGGCAGCGCATGTTTCGCCGGAGACGGCAGAGCGCTCCGGGAGCACTACCAGCCTGTAACGATCGGCGTGGCGAATGAAGGAATCTTCAGTCAGCACGTCGGTTGAGAGCTGCTGTTCAAGGAGAACATGCAGCGCACCCTCGATTGGATGGTTGTTGTCGGCAAAGGCGTAGGTGCCGTTCACCTTGGCATAGAAGTCGGTGTGCGGATGCAGCACCGCGACCTGTGAACGGGAATCGCTCTTGAAGCAGATGTCCTTGCGGGCGCGGCAGAATCGGGCGACCTCGCCCAGCGTATCCTGATGCCAATCGGTGAGATAGCCTGTGCGCTGGGGGGTATCGTAAATCATCACGGCGCCGCCAAGCGCCACGCATTCGGCAACTTCCTGCGAGAGCTGGACGGCCGACTTCATGACCCACGGCGCGGGATCGAAATGCTCGCCAGCCTTGGTGAAGCCCCACGCCATCAGGTCCCAGCTCACGTCACGCCCATCGAGCAGGCGTCCCTCGACGGCTGCGCGGTCGGCGCCCCATCGGGAATCGAAATCGCCGCTAAGGTAATCGACCGGGGCCACGATCGGCTCCGGCTGGCGCATGGTGTACATCCAGTTGCTGGCGACAGCGCACTCGGGTTTTCGCTCGTGCACCGCATTCGTATAGGCGGTGACGTGTTCGACGAAGAGATCGCGGTGGAAATCCAGCCATTCCCGCCAGTGCGCGTCACCCGGGGCCCTCGGGATCTCCGTAATTCCGGTGCGGCTCGTGAATTCCACCTGGCACGCCTCGCGCCAGTCCGGTTTCGAGGCCCAGTTCTCGCCGTCGACCCAGAAGCCGTCGACGTCATACTCGTCGATCAGCTCCAGCAGCTGGGGGATCATGTATTCAGTCGTGTACCCACTGAGGCGACTGGTTGAGATCGCCCACGGGATGTCCTTGTGATCGGGGTTGCCTTCGGCATCGACCCGCGCCCACTCGGGGTGATGGACGATCGCCTGGGTATCCCAGACGCCGGAGTAGTGCATGCCAAGGGGGATTCCGAGTTGCCTGGTAGCTTCGCGGTGGATCCTCAGCGAGTCGTTGACGACTCCGGGCGAGGTGTAGCCGACCTTGGTCGGCCAGCTCGTGTAGCCTTCGTGGCCCTTGCAATCGCACTGGATCCAGTCCGGCTTGACCCGTTGGATCCGCTCGACGAGGTGCTCTACGGTCAGTTCGCGGCCGAGCTCGGTGTCGGCGGCGTTGGCGTGGAGATCGTAGTGAATCCCGAAGAAGGCGTCGTCGTGCCAGCGCTTCGGCTGTGATTGGCCGGGTGATGCGTTGCGGGCATCGGATGTCATGAGGGCTTTCCTTGTTTGGATTGATGCGGAATTCTGGTAGTGGCCGGTCTTGTGCCGGCCCAGGAGAGCCACGTGGTTGCTCTGGGTCGACACGGAGCAACCACTACACGAATCTCCTCGATAGTGGCACCCCCTTGGCCGTCATGTTGAGCGTAGCGAAACATCCCCGTGCGAAGCACCCGACGACGAAGTCGGCGTAAGGTGGTTGCCAAAGACATGTCCGCTGGCGCGGACTGGCTATCGCTGCGCTGCACCGGGGGATCCTTCGCAAGCTCAGGATGACGGCGGTGGGAGTAGTCGACCCATTCGGACACCAGCCGGATGGAAGCTGGACCTACGCCTTGACTGCGCCGGATGTCACCCCCTTGATGAAGTACTTCATTCCCACCGAGAACACGATCAGTTGCGGGAGGGTGGCCACGATGTACCCGGCGGTCTGCTTGCCGAGATCGGGCCGTGTCGAAAACTCGTTCGAGACCGGGCTGTACTGTTCGAGCGCGAGCATGATCGTCTGCTGGTCCTGGGGCAGCATCAGGCTGGGCCAGATGAAGTCGCTATAGATGCCGACGAAGTTCATGATTGCGACCGTGACCAGGATCGGGAAGGCCAGCGGCAGCGCGATCCGGATCAGCGATTGCCACTCGCTGGCGCCATCGATCCGCGCCGCCTCGAAGATCTCGGCAGGCTGGCTCCGGAAGAAAGTCGTGATCAGGAAGATACCGAACGGCAGTCCACCGGCGACATAGAAGATCACCAGGCCCCACAGTGAGCCCCGCAGGTTGAGGTCGTTGGCGAGAATGAAGTGCGGGGTGAGCAGGATTACGCCGGGGATCATCATCACCGACAGTACGAGGTAGAACAGCACCTCGCGGCCCGGGAACTGGATCCGCGAAAAGGCATAGGCGGCCAGCGAGCTGATCACCAGGATGCCCAGGATCGAGACTCCGGTCACGATCAGGGTCCGGATCGCCGAGGGAATCAGGTCCGTCAGGGCCGTCTGGTAGTTGTCCCAGTAGATGGGCCACGGCCACGACCAGAACTCGATGTAGATCATGATCGAGCGCCGCAGCGACAGCGAGATCATCAGCGCGAAAATGAAGAATGTCAGGAAGAGGAAGAGGAAGAGGACGCCATAATGCAGCCCCGTTCCCAGCGAGCCGTTGATCCTGCTCCAGATGCCTTTCGTTGCGCGGGTTGCCGCCGGTGCGATGCGTGCCTGGGTGCTCGATTGGGTAGTCATGCTATGGACCTCACCTTCCTATGCTTCCTCGACGCCGTCGTTGCGACGGAGACGAAGCACCACGAAGGTTGCGACAAGGATGATCAAGAAGAGGATCACGCCGACCGCCGACGCGTAGCCGAAATCGCCATCGGCGATTCGCATGTACATCTGGAGCGATGGAATGTAGGTGGTCATCCCAGGACCGCCCCGGGTCAGGATGAAGATCGACACGAAGCCCTGGACCGTGCCGGCAATCGCGAAGAAGAGGAGGATCCGGAACTGCGGCACCAGCAAGGGCATGTCGATGTTCCGGAACCGCTGCCAGACGCTGGCGCCGTCGACCTTGGCGGCATCGAAGAAGTCGCCGTTGATGTTTAGCAGGCCACCCAGCAGGATCAGCAACGCAAACGCATCGACCCATGGGAAGCCAACCCCGATGATCGCCCACAGGGCGGTCTCGGGATTCCCGAGCCATGCTGTCTGCAAGTCGTCGAGTCCAAACACGCCGAGCAGCTCGTTGATCAACCCGGTGTCCGGGTCGTACATTTGCCGCCACATCAGGGTGAAGACCAGGCCCGGGACAACCGTGGGCAGGATGAACAGGGTCCGGAATATGTAGGAATGCCACGAGTTGCGGAGCCAGAAGATGAGCTCGGCGATCAGCAGCGGCACGGTCAGTGTCTTTATCACACTGGTGATCGTGATGATCAGCATGTTCTTGATGCCAATCCGGAAATAGGGATCCTCAAACAGGATGTTGTGGTAGTTGTCGAAGCCGACCCATTCCGTGATCGAGCGCAGGCTGTAGTTGGTAAACGAGTAGTAGACCGCCATTGCCGCCGGGTAATAACTGAAAAGGACGATCAGGGCGATGGCGGGCAAGGCGAACACGTAGGCAATACGTGCCTTCCACGTGCGCCGGATCAGGCGGGTTGCCACTTTCCGGTACGGGTCGATCACGGCGATGATCACGCCGGTCAGAAGCAAGGCGTAGAGCCCGTTGGCGATGACCCACGCCAGGCGAAGGTTGGATGCGCTGGTGGCGCTCGAGGCGGCGGATGGATCGAGCAGTTGCCAATCGCCGTTGCGGGGCACGACCACCCATTTGGCATCACCTGTGGGCAGGATCGCTTCGAGATCGGTTCCGGTCGCCACCGTGCCGGTGTAGACCAGGCTCCCGGTGGCGCTCAATTCGGTAAAGGTGCCATTGGCATCTCCGACGAGCGCATCGCCGGTGCCGCTGTCGTAGTTGAGCCCACGCACGGGGTATTCGCCGATGGACGTTGTCCACTGTTCAGTTCCATCGGCGGCGAGCAGGGTGACGCCACCCTTTTCGCTGCCGGCCAGGATCCCATCAAGGCCAGCGGCACTCTGCACGCGCGAAATCGGGGCCTTGAGCTGGGTGATCCAGATCGGTTCCCCGGGAGATGCCGCCGTGAGATAGCCGACATTCGAGTTCGCGGTGCCGAACACGACCCCGTCCTGCCAGGCGGTCATCGAGGTCACTGGTTGGGCGACCTGGTAGGTGAACGTAGCCTCGGTCGCGGCGGGCTCGAAGTAGCTGATGTAGAAGCGGATGCCGAAGGCGCCGACGCCGTGCGCCACATAATAGCCATCGTCCTTCGAAACCAGCGCCAGCACGCGGCCGTTGACCTCGACGGCTGGGCCAGGTTCCATGTCCGCGGAATAGGTTATGACCTGGCCATTGGCGGTCCCCACCAATACGGAGCCATCGTCCATGGGCGCGATCGCGCCGACGGTGTCCTCAATCCGGGTCGAGGCCGTTTGGGTGAGATTCGCGTCCCAGGTCGCGACTTCGTTGCTGCGGGTAGCGGTGATCACCCCGCCATCCATTGTGCCGACTGCGGCGATCAGTCCATCGCTCTCGACGCTGGTGGATTCGAGCAGGCTGGAACCACCACTGGCGCGATCGGTCAGCAACCAGAATGTTCCATTGAGCAGCACGCCAAGCAGGATGACACCGATGACCGCGAGGCGTTTTCGGGACCCTGTCATATATCTCCCGGATACGATTGACCGCCAATGCGGCCACAATAGCGTTCACCAGCGCGGGGACGATCGGCTGATGGTGGCGCCGATCGCCCCTTTGCGGATGCTACGTGCCAGGCTGCCGGGCCGGATCGTCGATGTCTTCCTGGGTCAGGGCCGACAGCTCCAGATAGGAATCCCAGTTGTCCTCGTGATAGGCCTGCAACTGGGTGGCGTACTCCTCCGGCGTGATGTTGCCGTTGAGCGCCTCGGCGAGCAGGTTGTGCAGATCGGTGGTGTGCTGCCCACCGGCGCCAGCGGTCCAGAAGCCGTTGTAGGCGGCTTCCGCATTACCCATCTCGAGGAGGTTGGCGAAGAGGTCCTCCTCCTGCGGCGGCACGGTGACCCCGGTCAGTTGCAATGGGCCAGCCGGCGAGAATCCCGGCTCCGCCCACTGGGCGTCGAGGTATGGCTGATAGCCCTCGGCGCTGAGCCAGAACATCGCGAAGTCGACGGACAGATCTGTTTGCGCCTGGTCCTTCTCGATCACGCTGATGTACTCGCCCGAGGCCGATTCCACCGAGCGTGGCGCGGATTGGACGAGGTCCCCTTCCATCGCCGGGTTTTCGAACGTGCTCCAGTTGAAGGTCTTGACTGTGTCGGCCTCGATTTCCAGCTCGGCGAGGCGCTCGGGGCTCAACTCGGCCATGTCGGCCGTCAGTTGGCCAAGATTCCAGCTTCCATCGGGAAGGATCGCGACCTGCTGCTGGAGGAACTTGGTGTAGGTGTCGGAGGTGACGTACATGTCCTCGGTCGCATACTGCGGGAAGATCGCCTTGAAGTTGGTCACGATCTCGGCGACCGCCGGAGTGTCGAAGCGCAGCGTGCCGTCCTGGATACCCTTCATGAAGCGTTGCACGTTGTAGGTGTAGAGGTTGTGGATCATGGGGTTGGCGGCATCGAACACGAACGACTCCGTCGAACTCGGGATCGTAGTTCCAGTCGCCTTCCTGGGCGCGCACGGTCTCGACCCAATCGACGTGGTACTGGTCGAAGTAGACCTCCGCGAACCACTGGGGGAGTTGCCAATCGAAGTTGATGCCGACCGGCGTGATGCCTGCATCATTAAGCGTGGCGCAGACTTCGGCGAACTCGGTCCAGGTGGTGGGTGGGGCGGTGATGCCGGCCTGGTCGAACAGATCCTGGTTGTAGAACCAGTTGATGTGGACGGCTCGTGTCGGCAGCATGATCCGGTTGCCGGCTGGGTCGAGCGCGCGGATCAGGTCCCAGTTGAGGTCGGCATCCCAGATTTGCCCGGAGTAGGGGTTGGTGGCGCCACGATACATATCCAGGTTGACGTACCCGCGATAGGTGGCCTGGTAGTTGCCAGACACAATGTCGACCGCGATGTCGTCGGCGGCCAGTTGCGTGCCAAGCCAGCTGGCGTACTCTCCGCCACGATCAGCCGTGTCCCAAGCGATTTCGACATCGGGCTGGCGTTCCTGGTAGGCCTTGGTCAGCGCCGCCTTTACTGCTTCCGTCGGATTGTCATTGGTGGCGACCACCACCCGGCCCGAAAGGGTCTGTTCGGGGGCCAGTGATCGCCGTTGCAGGGAACCTGGTCCGGCGGATGCGCCACGGGCGCCGATGATGCCGACCGTCGAGGCGGCCAGGCCGGCCTTGATCGTGGTTCGTCGAGAGAATCGAGGATTGCTCATGTCAGAGGTGATCCTTTCGAAAGGTGGCGCGCTCGCAATGACCGCGCCGGCAAAACACAACGACAATGCGATTGGGGGAACGCCTCGCGACTGATTCCTTGACCCCTGGCGGTCCCGTGTTCCGTGCATCCATTGCAGTTTGGGGATATACCAAGCGCTCTCCGCTGCGAAAGCTGCTCTCCTTCAATCTCCTTTCATTCAATCGCCCGAGTCCAGCGCGGCGTGCATCACGGCAAGTTCTTTCGTTATCCGGGAGACGGTTCCCCGGCTCCGGCGGGTGGGACGATATGAGACTGGACGACGCGCGAGGTGTACCTGATGTGCCGGGACATCAGCGACGCTGCGCGTTCGGTATCGCGTTGTTCAATGGCATCCAGGATCATGCGATGATGGGTCATTGCCTCCTGCATTGACCCCGCCTGCTCCGCGAACAGGTTGACGACATCTCGTTGCATGTCGCGAGCGGTGGCAACGGCGACCTGGAGATAAGGATTGGCGCTGGCCTCGGCGAGGAGAATGTGAAACCGGGTGTCCGCTTCGCCGAACACGTCCCAATCCTGTGGATCGGTTGCCTCGTCCACGAGCCCGAGCGCTTGCTTCATCGCGAGCAGGTGCGCCTCCGTTCGTCGCTGGGCGGCGAGGCGGGCGGCCTCTGCCTCCAGCCCCTGTCGAAACTCAAAGAGGCGATCGACCGATTCCGCGTCGGGTGAGACTGAGAGAACAAAGGCACGGCTTACGGTTTGGATCGACTCGTTACGGACATAGAGACCGCTCCCCTGGCGGGATTCCACAAGCCCCATGGCATCGAGGACCTTGATCGCTTCACGAACCACACTCCGGCTCACACCAAACGTTTCGGAGAGGTTGCGCTCGGTCGGCAGCTTTGACCCGCGTGCCAGTTGCCCGTCGCGGATTGCCTGCTGAATCTGGTTGACGATTTGCTCGTACGGTCGAATAACCGCCACCGAACTAAAAATCACGGAATTCCTCAGTTCATCAGGTTGTCAGACCAATAAAATGAGCATAGGTCATTGCAAGAAGGCTGTAAAGGGATTCGGGCAACTTGGGCAAGGAGTCCGCGAGATGCACCCCGGTTGCATCTCGCGGGATCACGATTGGGCCTGCCGGGTCAGGCGCAGGTCACCGCGGAGCGGTCCCACCGGTTGAACCGGGCGCCCGGCGATCCGCTGAGGCGGGCACGGGCGTCCAGCCAGAGATCGGTCCAGGCGATCGGATCGTGAAGCTCGGATGCAGGGTCGGATGCGCTGCGGGCCACGAAACCGGGAAAGGCGTTGCGGCCCGTCGGTTGGCCGATCGGGTTGTAGCGAAGGTCGAAACTCCAGCGCACGTGATCGCTGGTGTTGCGGTGAGAGGCGTGAGGCGTCCGCCGGTGCATGATCAGGATGTCGCCCGCCTCCATCGGCAGGGAGATGGCTTGCTCTTCCTCGGCCAGGAACGGGTCCGGAATGTGCAACCCTACGCCGCCGTTGCGGTTGGTGGCAGCGGCATCGGCCGGGCAATGCGGCAACAGCCCGTCCCGGTGCGAGCGGGGCGAGACGACGAGGCAGCCGTTCTTGACCGTGGCATTGGTCAGCGGCAGCCAGACGGTGATCGTTTCGGTGTCGTCGGCATCTTCGGTCACCACACCATTGTCCTGATGCCACGGGGTCGCGTTGTTCTGGACCTGGCCCGTTTTGGCGTTCGGTGGCAGCAAATGCTCGGGCGGCTTGAGCCGGACGTGCTGGACCGGGTTCGCGTAGATTTCCGGCCCGATCAGCGACTCCATGGCATCCAGAATGCCAGGATTGCGGAGCAGCGCGAACACGGCGGGGCCGGTCCAGAACGGGGTGTCGGCGCGCGTCGCGGTCTGCGGCAACGAAAAGTCGAAATACTGGGCGTGGTCCCGCCGCTCTCGGCATAGATTTTGGTGAGCCGGTCGGAGAAGGGGAGGTCCTCGTGCAGCGAGCTGATCTCGCCGCTGGCGAGGAGATCGCGGGCGAGCCGATCGAGCACGCCCGCGTATTCCGCGATGATGGGATCGAGATCCCGTTGCTGATCCAGCACGCCGCGCAGTACGAGGTAGCCTTCCTGCTCGAAGGTTGCGATCTGGTCTGTTGTCAGCGACCCTGCCATGACTTGTTCTCCCGGTCGACGCCGTTCCCATCTGGCTTTGTCAGCGAGTTGGGAACGGCGCTTGTTAGCTGCGTAATTAGCCGATTTCGGCTTCGAGATCGGCGATCATCTGGTCGACTGCCTCTTCCGGCGTCGCCTGGCCGGTGAGCACTTGCTGGAAGGCCGGCAGCACCGAGGTGCTGGCCCAGCCCGGGGCCCCGATGAACTGGAGCGGCAGGACACCGATATCGATCGAAGCGCGGGCCGCGTCGTAGATCGGATTGTCCGTCACCCGGGGGTCTTCGCTGGCGGCGAGCGAGGCCGGGAAGTAGCCGGTGGTCTCCAGGAAGGCGATCGCCACATCGGGCGTGGTCCAGTGCGTCATCCAGGCCCAGGCGGCATCCTCGTTGTCCGGCTTCGAGATGCCGTTGTATTGCGGAGCGACACCGGCCACCTGCATCACGGGACCGGCCGGCACCGGCACCGTCATCACCTGGTCGGTGGTGAGGTCGCCGAGAATTTCGGCGAGGGAACCGGTGTGATGGAGGACCATCGCGGTTTGCCCGGTGCGGAAGGCCTGCATGATCTGCGAGTAGCTGTCGTTCGGCGCGCTCGGCGGGGCGACCTCGTCGGTGGTGAACAGACCGCTCCAGAAGGTGACTGCTTCGATCGCCGCCTCGCGCTCGATCACCGGCACCCCGGCATCGTCGACCGAGAGGCCGCCGTAGGCACGCATGATGTTCATCACGTGTCCCTGCCCACCGTCGCCGCCGCGCAAACCGAAACCGTAGCGACCGGCGGCGGTGTCGGTCAGCGCGATTGCCGCCTCCCGCATTTCGTCCCAGGTTGTCGGTGGCTCGATGCCGGCCTCCGTCGAACCAATCCTTGCGGTAGTAGAGCCAATCGACGAACAGGAACATTGGCAAGCCGACGACCTGGCCGTCGATCGTGGCCCCCGGCATCAGGGTCTCGGAGATATTGGCCTTGTCTTCCCAGGCATTGAAGCGCTCGGTGAGATCGATCAGGCCGCCAAGCGCCAGCATGTCGGGGATGCGGTCCGCCGCCGCCATCGCGACATCCGGCAGGGCGCCGCTGACGGCCGCCGTGGTGAACTGGGTCATGTAGTCGGCATTCGGGATGTTTTCGGACGTGACGTTGACATTCGGGTAGAGGGCGGCGAACGACTCGGTCGCCTGTTCGAGGCCCAGCATTTCGGATTCGCTCGTGAAGTGGTGCCAGTAGCTGATATCGCCGCTGATCGTATCGTCCTGCGCACCGGCGTGGAACGGTATCGTCCAGGCGCCGGTGGAGAGGGCGGCGGCACCCAGACCGGCGCCGACGACCTTGCGGCGGGACCAACCTTGTTGGAGGTTCGGATTTCGCTGAGAGCTCATGGTGGGTTCATCTCCTGGTTTCTGGAAGTCCGGGACCCAATTGTGGCAAGCCAGGGGCAAACGTTCTGGCTCTGGTTTTCACCCCTTGACACCTCCTGTCATAAGCCCACTGACGAGGGCGCGTTGCACGAAGGCAAAGCCGATCATGATCGGGATGATGCTGACGATTCCGCTGGCGCTGAGCGTTCCCCACGGCATCTGGAACTCGCCGACCATGAGCTGCAAGCCGACCGGCCAGGTGCGGGCTCCGCCACTGGTGGTCAGCAACAGCGCCCACAGGTACTCGTTCCAGGCGCCGATCGCGATGAAGACGGTGGTGGCGGCGATTCCGGGGCGGGCGAGCGGCAGCACGATGCGGACGAGCGCGCCCAGCCGGGTCGAGCCGTCGACGCGGGATGCTTCCTCGAGATCGGGCGGGATGCCATCGAAGAAGCCCTTGAGCATCCAGATGCAGAGTGGCAGCAGGAAGGTGGTGTAGGTCAGCGCCAGCCCGAAGTGGGTATCGAACAAACCGAGGTTGCGGAGCATGATGAAGAGCGGGATCAGCAGCAGGGTGAACGGGAACATCCGGATCACGAGGTAGAACACCATCAAGCCGCCGCGTCCCCGGAAGCGATAGCGGGAGATGCTGTAGCCCGCGAAAATGCCGATCACGAGCGACATCGCGACGGTCATCACGGTGACGATCGCGCTGTTGCGCAGCAGCCTGGGGAAATCCGATCTGATTCCAGAGCTTCTGGTAGTTTTCGAAGGTCAGGCGTTCCGGCACGTACCGGATCGTGCTGGTGACGATATCCGACTCCGCCTTGAACGAGGTCAGGGCGGTCCAGACGATCGGGAAGATCGCGAACAGCACGACGATGATGGCGATTGCGGCGCTGACCACGTTGTAGAACCGGCGTGACCGGCTGAGCGACCCGAACGGCAACCAGGAACGAGGTGGCTCGTAGACAACGGGTGGCGGTGACGATTGCTCGATCATCTCCATTGCTACTCCTTCGTGACCCCGGAAACGCGGACATAGACCACGGTGAAGGCCATCAGGCAGGCGAGCGCGAGCACTGAGATCGATGCCGCATAGCCAAAGTCGAACTTGAGATAGGCCGTCTGGAAGCCGTACAGGGAAATCGTCTGGGTGGCGTTGCCGGGCCCACCGCCGGTCAGGATCAGGAGCACATCGGGCGAGTTGAAGAGTCCGATCACGCGCAGGATCACGGCAGCAACGATCACTGGCATCAGCAGCGGAATCGTGATGTTGCGGAATCGCCGCCAGGCGCCGCTGCCATCGACGCTGGCCGCGTCGTACAGCTCCTGGGGAATCGCGTGGAGACCGGCGAGCAGGAAGAGGGTGAAGAACGGGAAGTTCTTCCAGAGTTCCACGGCGAGCACTTCGTACAGGGCCGTTCCCGGGTTGGTGAACCAGGCGCGCGGCGCATCGAAGATCCCAACCCGCATCAACACATCGTTGACGATGCCAAGACGCGAATCGAGCATGAACCGCCACATGTTGGCCGACACCACCGAGGGCAGGAGCCACGGGATGAGGACCAGGATGCGGGCGGCGCCCATGCCCCGCAATTGCCGGTGCAGGGCGAGCGCGGCGATCATTCCGAGCAGGAACTGGCTTACGGCGCCAACCGACACCCAGATCAGCGTGTTGCGCAGGGCGATCCGGATGATCGGGTCCGTCGTCAGTTGGCGGTAGTGTTCCAGCCCGATCCACGGGGTGCCGAGGGCCGGCCGGTTGAGCCGGTACTCGCGGAAGCTGAGCAGGATGCCGTCGATCACGGGGTAGACCACCACGGCGCCGACAAGGATCAGGCTCGGGGCGATCAGCAGGTAGGCCCAGTAGCGCCCTTCGGTGGCGGCGATCAGCGGATTCAGCGGAGACCATCTGGTCCGGGTTGCGCGTTCGGCAACGGGATCCTTGCGGGTCGAGAGCCTGGTGCTCATGGAGCGTCTTCTTCACCTCCGGCGGCAACCTGCTCCGGCGGGATCGTCTCCGGAATTTCGGATTGGACGATCGAGGCCGTGTACACGATGTGAGTTGCCATTGCCTGGGCCGCTGCCCCGGGATCGCGATTGACGATCGCGTCCAGGATCAGGCCATGATGGGCGATCGCTGCCCGAATCGATCCGGGATGTTCCGTAAGCAGGTTCACGACGTCCCGCTGCAATTCGCGGGCGGTTGCGATGGCGACTTGGAGATACGGGTTTCCACTCGCTTCGCCAACGGCCAGGTGGAACGCGTCATCGGATTGCCCGAAGATGTCCCAGGGCACAGGATCGGCAGCATGCTCAATCACGTCGAGCGCGGCCTGCATCTTTTCGAGATCTACATCGCTGCGACGCTCGGCGGCCAACCTGGCTGATTCGGTTTCCAGCCCCTGACGGAACTCGAAGAGGCGTTCGACCGATTCGGCATCGGGCGAGACGGAAAGGAAAAAGGCTCGGGTCACGGTCCGGATCGGGTCGTTGCGAACGTAGAGGCCGCTGCCTTGCCGGGAGGTGACCAGCCCGATCGCGTCGAGCACCTTCACGGCCTCGCGGACCACGGCCCGGCTCACCCCGAAGGACTCTGCGAGCTCGCGCTCGGTCGGTAGCCTGGAGCCGCGCGGAAGCTGCCCATCGCGGATTGCCTGCTGAATCTGGTTCACGATCTGCTCGTACGGTCGGACGACCGACACCGAGTTGAAGCTCATGAAAACTCCCGGTTCATCGGGTTATCAGGTTGTTAGACCAATAACCCGAGCATACGGCACGACGAATGGACTGTAAAGGGGCAGCGCGGCGATGCGCGATGACACCTGGGATACCGCCGACCCCTGGAGGGGCTTCAGACCTCTTAACTTTGTACGGGTGCGGCAGCGTAGCGATGCATGCTCCGCCCGTTTTGCGCAAATGCGTTGCCGAAGTCTGTCTGCATGTTGCATATCTGAACGGGCTGACACCCTGAGCTCTTTTGCGAGCGCTGTCGTCGCGACCGGGCTCAACCCCTACGCGATGGCAGTTGCGGGGACCCGCGGAGGACACATGGGTCCTCCCGTACGAAAAGCAGCCCCTACGCGTGGGGGTTGTCGCGGAGGGAGGATATACGGGAGCCAGGTGTTGCAAGGCAAGGTGTGTTTTGGGGCTCGCAAACTCGCTTCGCTGCCTCCCCTACGAGACGCGTGACGGACAGTGGCAGATGGCCGGCACAAGACCGGCCAGTACGAGGAGACGCGATGGGGGCAGGTCCCAGGGAGGACACGCGGAGCCTCCCCGTACGAAGCGATGGGGGTGCTCACGACGCCAATTGCTTCGCAATCTGCGCCGCGATGGAAAACGTGATGTCGGTCGCGACATCGTTGCCGTCCCGGTTGACCAGTGCCACGCAGGTGACACGATGTCCATGTACATCGGGAAAGAGGTAGGCGGCAGTTGAGTAGCCTGGTCCGCCACCGGTGTGGCCCATCACGATGCCGAATTGACTGCCGGGGTCCATCATCAGGCCCAATCCGTAGGAGGGTTTCACCATCCATGGGTGTCGCTCGGCAACCGGTGCTCCAGTCTGCATGTCCTTCAGGAGTGGCGCTTCGAACAAGGCTCCCGCGAACAGCAGGTCGAGGAATCTCGCGGTTTCGGGGGCGGTCGAGCTGACCAGTCCGTGGGCGACCCAACCTGGGGCATAGCGGGTGATGATGTTTTCGGGCGACCCGTCGCGGCTCAGTATCGAGCTGTAGCCGGGGGTTAGGGGAGCAGTATCGTCCAGGGTGTTCACCGCCGTGATGTCGATCGATTCGAATGGTTGGGGGAGGCAGTGACGGACGACTGCCGGAAACCACAGGCCGGTCTCATTTTCCAGGATCAGGCGGACCAGCATGTACCCGATATTCGAGTATCGCCAGCCATGCCCAGGCATGAACAGCAATCCGTTGCCGAGGGTGCTGGCCAGGAACTCACTATCAGTCCATGGTGTTTCCGGATGGTCGCGGACCGCGTCGTGGTAGCTGGCAAGACCACCGTAATCGGGAATCCCGCCAGTGTGGTTGAGCAGCTGGCGGATCGAAACCGGCGTTTCGATATCGATCTCGGGCAGGAATTCCTGCATCGGGTCGTCGAGCGCGAAAAGGCCGTCCTCGACCAATCGCAGGACGATGGCGGCGATCACCGTTTTGGTCATGCTGTAGAGGCTGAAGCGGGCGGATTCCGGCATCGGTTGCTGCCGGTCGAGATCGGCATGGCCGACCCCGGTTGTCCATGTCTCGCCATCGACGGTCAGGGCGATCGCGGCGCCTGGCGCGCCGACGGCATCGAGCAGCCCCTGAACGAGCCCCTCAATGCCTATCTCTTGCGCCAGGTCATCCATCCGGCTTAACGCCCCCAGTTCGGCCCTTCCATGATTTGGCCAAGTCAATCGTCCTGATAGCAGTGATGTCCATCATAGCAACTACCACCTCCGGGCACATGGCAACCACCAACTCCGCCAGCGGTGACGCGGTGGGGGCAATTCGGTGAGGGATACGTGTTTCAGGAGAGGGTGTTCCCGGCGGCTACTACCAGCACACCCAGAATCAGGAGCGAACTCCCGATCAGTCGCGGGGTGCGCGGATCAACAGGTACGATCTTTTCGATGAATACCACCAGGGTGAGCAGGAGCATCCAGGCCACGCTCATTACTCCGGCCGCCACGAGGATCGCAAAGAGCGCCCAGCAGCACCCAAAACAATACATGCCATGCACGATGCCCATCCTGAGTGCACCGCGATAGCCGGGGCGCCATTGCGTCATCACGAACCCAACCGGTGATTGGCATTGGCGGAGGCAGACGTTCTTCAGCGCGGTGACGGCAGCTGACCGGCCAGGTGCCCGCAGAGACACTCCGGATAATGGACACGGACCAGCGATGCCGCGCTCCGGCGAGGGCTATCTCGACGCCGCGATCGGCCGGCGCTGCAGCAGGAATGGCGCATCTGCATTGAACGCCCACTCGATGTCGTGGGGCACCTGACCGAATGCGTCGTCACAGCGAAGGGCAATCTCGGACAAGGCGCGGATGTGCGAATCGGAGAGGCACAATCGCGCCACCATCTCCGGTTCCACAGGCTCGGTATGGGTGCCGCCGCTGGCCAAACGGCGGAAGGCAACCTTTTTCACGCCTGACCTGCGTTCCAGGACCTCACCGTTTCGCGCGATCCGGTAGAGGTCCGGGACAACCAGACCCTGCACGACGGCCTCGCCCAACCCCCAGCTTGCTTCGATGACCAGCTCATCAGCACCAGTGATCGGATTGCGGGTGAACAGCACGCCGGCGACATCGGCGGCCACAAGTCTCTGGATGATCACACCGATGCGGATCGGCCCTGCCGCTCCAATACGTTGGCGATATGCAAGGGCCGACTCCGACCAGGCTGAACGCCCGACAGTGGCCACCGCCTGGGCAGTGGCCGCCACACCTTTCACGTTGAGCACCGTCGCGTGTTGACCGGCGAAGCTGGCGGCGTCCGAGTCTTCGCCGATCGCCGAGGAGCGCACCGCGCACGGCCCGGTCAACCTTTCGCCAACCTCATCAAGGGTTGCACGTGCCGCCGGGTCGCCCTGGACGACCGCAGCCACGAGGTCTGCGGCCAGAGCGAAGCCGTCGGGCACCGGCAGCCCGGCGCGGATGGCCGTACCCAACTGGACTGCCTTGCCGCCGAAGGTCTGCTCGGCCCAGGCATCGGCGAGCGGAACCACGTTCAAGACGCAAGCACCGTAACTTCGCCCGCGGTCCCGTCGACCTGCACTCGCGCCCCATCGGCGATGAGGGCGGTCGCGTCGCCGCATCCGACAACAGCGGGGATCCCATACTCCCGGCTCACGATCGCGGCATGCGAGAGCAGCCCTCCGGAATCCGTGACGATTGCGGCCAGGATGGGCAGCACGATATTGAACGATTCGGTGGTCGATGCCGTGACAAGCACGTCGCCGCGTTCCAGGCGATCGAAGTCTGCAGGACCGCCGGCAAGTCGTGCCGTTCCCGTGACAACTCCCGGGCTGGCCCCGATCCCACGGACGACCATGGCGTCGCTCTCGACCTCCGACCCACGGAACAAGGAGTCGATAGCCGTGCCCATGGCGCGCATGAGGCGCGCGACCGGCGCCGGGAGCCCATCGAGGGGAGGCGGTGGCTGCGGAGGTGAACCGAGCCAGGGAGGAGCATCGCTTGCGCGGTACGTCGCTCGGTAGTGCGCTCGCCCGGCGAGTTCCTCGGCGGAAGGCCCGTCGAGGCCGCCGATCAGTGCCCGCATCTCCTCGTAACCAGCTTCGGCGAGGTGCGCCGGTGCGTCGATACGTCCCTGATTTGTGAGGCGTTCGCCCGCTGCCAGGATCGCACGGCGGGTGATGCCACCCGCCCAGACCTCGCTGTACAGTCCACGCTCGTCGCGCAACCTCGACGTGAACCGCGCCTCGGCGAGCAAATCGTCGAACTCGGTACGGTGTTCCGCAGGTACCCGGGCGCGAATTCGTGCTACTTCGTCGTCAGAGGCGACGTTGGACGCCGGTGCGCCCGTATCGACGGCCAGGCGGATGCCATTAACCAGCACCTCTGGCACTTCCAGCGCATAGGGATCGCCGGTGTCCAGGCTGTCGAGCAGCCGATAGCCCACCACGTCCAGGTAGCCGGTGGTCGCAGACCCAACGTCCCCTGGCTGCGACCGCAACTGTTCGAGGATATCGGACGCGCCAGCCTCCGACGCGAGTACCGCCTGCGCCTCCGCGCTCGCGCGAATCGCGGTAGTGAGTCGATCGAGCTCAGGGAATGCCCCAGCCGATTCCGGGGCGGCACCGCGCAGCAGTGCCATGAATTCCCCGAGGGGTTGCTGGGTCCATTCACCAACGTGCGCCATGTAGTCGCCAGCAGGCAACATTGCGGCGGCGTTGAACGTGTGATGCTGGCGGATCATCCGTTGCTGATGCTCACGGCAACGGTCGAGGTGCGCAAGGAGTTCGTCCTGGTCAAGGGTGCGTGGGTCCACTGCCTGCAAGGCGAGATGCGCCGCAATCGCAGCCGGCTTGGTTTCCCGTTCCCAGAGATCCATATCTTCGCGCCAAAGTTTGCGCTCCAGGGCCTCCTCGGCCGCGCCGAATCGCGCCGGTATCTCTTCGGCCGGAGCCGGAGGCACCGTGAAGTAGGCAAATCCATTGACGAAGCGCCAGTCGAGCGTGTCGACCAGCAGGCCATAGCGACGAGCACTTTCTCGGAACCCCGCTTGCAGGTTCAGCGGGTGGATCTCTGACTGGAAACGTGAGAACGGTCGCGGAGCATGGACGGCATCCACGATCCACGAGCCGGGTCCGGGAGGCTCGAAGGATATGGGGTCGAGTCTCGTGTCGTCAGGCATTGTCGTCTACTCCCACGTTCCCAGGGCACATAGCAGGGTCCCTCCTGACATCCGGACGGAAATAAAGGATCGTCCAGAATCACAACATACCGTGGCTCAGCCGCCCATGGCGTCCTGACTCACCACCACGAACCTTCTTGTGGGACGGCCAACGCCAGGGTCGTCCGGATGTCAGGCCACGCAATCGATCTTCGTTGTTCAGAGGGTGAGAGGGAAGGTACCTGTCTCACGAGATGGGGCAACCGAGCGCCACCTTACACGGTGTTGACGATCGCGAAGACCTTGGGTTGGGTCTGGATGCCCGCTGCTGCGAGCGCCTGGCCCAGCTGGTGCTCGAAGGCGTGCTGGAGCGCTTCCGGGGACTCCCAGGTCTCGATCACACAGAACCCACCCTCGGTCGGACCCGCGTGATGGCTGAGCATCCCCGGAACCGTTCGCGTGCCGTTGTCCGTGACCTCGTTGAACACCTGGTAGTACTGGTCCTGGGTGACGCCGGGACCATCAAAAAGCAGGCCAATGGCCATGGGAAGCTCCTTGGGCGACCACCGCCGCCGCGCTGCAAACGATCCTGTGTGCTGGGGTCCCTTGTCCCTGAGTCCGGAATCTCTCCACTCTAAGGCTTGCGCGGTGGAAGTCAAGCATGCTGCCAGATACACCAGGGCAATCGCATTCTGGTGATGGGTGATTGCGGAGGGGGGAACCGGCGGGAAGATTGCGTGGGAGCCGAGGATGGCGGCACTGGTCCATTGCCCCTGCCCGCAAGGATGCCTCGCCATGCTGCCCCATCCCGCACCCCGGATTGCTGACGGTTTCGGTGACCTGGTCGATCCCCGGATTCTCCGTGGTCGGCGGCACCGGTTGCTCGACATCGTGACGATTGCCGTCTGTGCGGTGGTCAGTGGCGCCGCATCCTGGGTTGAGGTGGCCCCGGGGGGACCGGATCAAGCAGGACTGGCTGGCCGATTGGCTTGACCTGCCGCATGGCATCCCCTCGCACGACACTTTTGGCCGGGTCTTTGCCCGGATCGATCCCGGTCAGTTCGAGGCCGGGTTCCTGCGCTGGGTGCAGACGGTCGCCCGCACCGCCACCCCCGACGTGATCGCCTTCGACGGCAAGACGATTCGCCGGTCGAGGGATACATCCTCCGGCCACCGCCCGCTGCAGCTGGTCAGTGCCTGGGCGACGGCGCAGCGCCTGGTCCTGGCGCAAGACGCGGTCGACCCCAAGGACAACGAGATCACCACCCTGCCGCACCTGCTGACCAATGTGACCGACACCTTTGGCCTGGCGACAGCCCCGGAGGCGACCGACCGGACGGTGGAGAAGGACCATGGCCGCCTGGAGATCCGGGGCTGTGAGACGATCAGCGATCCGGCGGTGATCACCTGGCTCGATCCCGCTGGGCGCTGGCCGGGGTTACGGACGATTGTTCGGGTGACCGCCACCCGCCAGGTCGGGGCGCAGGATCCGACGACATCGGTCCGGTCCTACGTCAGCAGCCTGCCCGGGGACGCCAAGCCCCTTGCCGAGGCGGTGCGCAGTCACGGGGGAATCGAGAACAGCCGCCCCTGGGTGTTGGACATGGCGTTCCGGGAGGACGAGAGCCGGGCCCGGAACGGGGACAGTGCCCAGAACCTGGCGGTGCTGCGCACGCTGGCGGTGACGCTGATTCAGCAGGATCGGACCCGCAAGGTCGGGATCAAGGCATCACGGCTGCGGGCGGCCTGGGATACCGGCTACCTGCTCCAGCTCCTGGGCACACCATGAGCATGCAATCGCCCTGGACGCACATCACCCGGCCGGGTGATGTGCGTCTTCGGATGGTGACCGAGCACCACCTGGGGTTGTCCCGGCAGAGCCGGGTTTTCGATTCAGGATTGCGGGGTCGCCGCTTCGGGTGTGGCCCCGGTTGTATCCGGCAACAGATCGCCGCGCCAGGCAGCCCCGATATCGACACTATCGTCGAGCAGCCCTGCCGATTTCAGCCAATCACCGAAGGCATTCCACCGCTCCTCTGTCTGGAGTCCAAACGGAATCGCGCCATTCTCGGTCCACAGTGGCATGAGGAGGTCGAGCCCTTCGAGCTCGACCTCGCGGACCAGGTCCGGGCTTTCGGCGATCAGGAGATCGAGCGCGGCTTCGGGATCGGCGATTGCCCCCTCGTAGCCTTGCTGCAAGGCGCCGAGCAGGGCGCCGACGGTGCCGGGATCATCGTCCAGCACCGATTCGCCGGTGACAAGCACCAGTTCGTAGTAATCGGGCACTCCCCATTCCTCAATCCGCAGGTAACGCACGGGATAGCCTTCGCGCTCGGCGAGGATCGTCTCATGCGTCCAGTAGACGCCGATTACGGCATCGGTGCGGCCCGAGAGCACGGCCGGCATCAGGTCGTAGCCGACATTCACGACCTCGACATCGTCGAGTGTGAGGCCCACGCCTTCGAGAATGGTCTTCAGGAATGCCTCATCGGCCGGCAACCCGGTGACCGCGACCTTCTTGCCCGAGAGATCGGCCGGTGTTTCGATCGGTGAATCGGCAAGCACCATCAGGCAGTTCAGCGGGTGCTGGACTAGCGCCGCGATAGAGACGACCGGGACATCCTGGCCGCGGGCGAAGAGCACCTCCGATTGGTACGAGATGCCGAAGGTGTCGCGACCGGCGCCGACCGTTTGCAGCACTGTCGTCGGGTCGGAGGGGACCACGATCTCGACTTCGAGCCCGGCATCGGTGAAGTAGCCGCGATCCTGCGCGACGTAGATCCCGGCGTGGTTGGCATTCGGATACCAGTCGAGGGCGAGTGTGACGTTCGTGCCGTCCTGGGCCTGGGCGATTGGCGCCAGGGGTGTCGTGACCGCCAGGGCAGCGGCAATCGCCGCTGAGCCGCGCACGATGTCCCGGCGGCTGATGCCACGTGGGGAAAGCGACGTTGAGGTGGGCATGGGGGTGAACTCCTCATGATTCCTGCGCGGGGATTATCCCGATCAGGTACGACGGTCGGTGGCCGGAAGCCACCCTCTCAGCCCGGTTCGTCCGAGCTCCCGTTCCGAGATGGATTGTGCGGGCTAGTGTATCCGAAGAAATGGGGGACTGGCGCGATTGTGATCGTTTCCTGAAAGCAGCAGGATGCATTGGTGATGTGGGTCCCCTGATGCAATTGAAGAGCGAGTGTTTGGGCACTTTCCTCTTTGGGGATGGGCAGCCGGGCAACACCGCGTGAGCCTGAAGGATTTCACCGATGTCCGATGCCCATGCATTCGAGCACGCAGAGATTCCTCGGGATGACCGGGCTCGCCGTGCCGGCCATCATCAGCCAGCAGGCAGGAGGCGCGATGCCGCAGCCACCGGGGGATGCATCTTCGCTCGCGTTGAGAAAAGCCACGGCGGGCACGACGTCAATCCCTACGCGGTAACGCCGGCGCCCTGGGAACCCGAGGACCCTGAAGTCCGACGTTCGGTCGATAGGGTGCCCTCCGCATCGCTGCGGGTGGACTTTATGTGGAAGGATGTCGGCGGCTACCGGCTTCACCTCCGCAGGTGCGACGGTATGATTCCGGGGCCTCCCGTCCGAAATAGTGGAAGCCAGCATCAACGCGGTTGGGGGCGGGGAGGACACACTGGCCCTCCCGTACGAAAGGATGGGAGCCAGCCCAGGCATCCCGCTAGGTGACTTTGGTGGCCTCGACCACGGGGCCGATTGTTGCTTCGAGGGCTGCCGTCATGCCCTGGTAGCTCATGATGAAATCCTGGTTCCACAAGCCGAGCTGGCCCGCTTTCGCGGCCGGGAGCTGGCCGAACACCGGGTGCGCCATGAGGTCCTCGTTGTGAGCGTACCGGGCCGGGTGGAGTTGAATATCACGTCGGCCGGGTATTTCGCCGCTTCTTCCATGCTGAGCTCTTCCCAGTAGGCGCCCGCCTCGATATCCGGGCTGACGATCTTGAGCCCGAGGCTTTCATAGAGGGACAGGTCTGCCCAGTCCGGCGCATTGGCGACATAGATCTCTTCGTCAGCGCCGACGGAGAGGAACAGGACAGTGAGATCCGACTTTTCGGCGGCCCTGGCCGGGAAGTCGGCCAGGGCCGCTTCATAGGTGACCTTCGCTTCGGCGAGTTCAGGAGATGTCAGGTCCGCGCCAAGGGATACGGCCAGCTCGGCGAATCGCTCGGTGTTGACGTCGGCCAGGCCGGTTGCCGAAATCGCCACCACTGGTGCGATTGGTAAAACCTGGGGCAGGATTTCGGCGTCGATGCTCCAGTACTCGGTCGGGTCCTCCGGCGCCCAGGTGATCGTGACCAGAAGGTCTGGATCGGCCACGACCACCTTTTCCGGCTGGATCGGCTCGGTGGCGTTCCCTGCCACCTGGACAGCCGCTGGATCGACATTGCCACCGGCTGGTCCGAAGTCGCCGGTCTCACTCGCGTTCCAGCCGAACACCGCAACCGGGCGGATCCCGAAATCCCAGAGCGGGGCGGCGGCGTTCACATCGGCCACGATTCGCTGAGGCATTTCGGGCAAGGTGACGGTAACGCCCTTGTCGTCGGTGAAGATCCATTCGCCACCAGCCACGGGCGACGCGGGAGTACTTTCCTGAGCGCTCGCTCGGGTGGCGACAATGGCGCTGCCGCCAACCCTGCCGATGCACCGATGATCTGCCGCCGGTTGTGGAGATTCCTGGCCACGCTGATTTCATCCTCTGCGATACACACGAACTATATCCGACTAATTCAGTCGGTATTATCCACGGATCATCGGGTGGTGCCAAGGGTTTGGCGAGCGATTGGGGCGGAGTGGTTCCCGGGGATCGGCTACCAGAAAGGGCTGACACCCTGCGCCTCGTTGCGGAAAGTGTCCATGCGCGGGGGCAGCCACGACGCAAGGTGGGGAGCCAGGGAGGACACACGGGTCCTCCCGTACGAGATAGTCGAGCCCCAACGCAGAATGGTTTCGCGACCGGCTACCCAACCGAGGGCGGTGGCGCCCCTTCCACGAGGTAGA
This sequence comes from uncultured Chloroflexia bacterium, assembly GCA_963763125.1. Taxonomy (GTDB): domain Bacteria; phylum Chloroflexota; class Chloroflexia; order Thermomicrobiales; family UBA6265; genus JACCYX01. Next base: position 836,863 of record CAVXMV010000005.1, on the reverse strand, counting down.
GGGCAAGATCGTCGAGGATCAGGTTTGCCGCCAGGTAGCCAATCGCGGTCATCCAGTATTCGTCTGGCACCTGGTAGACCTTGTTCGCCTGGACCGCCGAGAGCGTCGCCCACAGCGGATTATCCAGCAACTGGTTGAGGTCTTCGGGTGTCGATCCAGACCAAAGCGTGACGAAGATGACCGAGGCATCAACCTCGTTGAGTTCTTCCATAGACTGCTCGAGCCAGGTGTCTTCCGTGCCCTGCTGGGATTCCGGCCGGGGCAGGCCGACGGCCTCCAGCACGGTGCCGCTGAATGAGCTGGCCTGATACGACCGGACCTGGCCGGTGAGGACCCGGATCACGGACACCGTCGTCTCGTCGATCGCTTCACCGAGGCTGGCGGTCAGTTCGGCCACCCTCGCGTCGAACGCCTCCACGATCGGCGGGGCGTCGTCGCTCCTGTTCAGCGCATCGGCGTAGAACAGGAACCCGTCGCGCCAGCCAGCGGAATCGAATGGCGAGAGAACGGTCGGCGCGATTCCGGAGAGCTGGTCGTAAATCGCCTCGTGACGGAACGAGAGACTGATGATCAGGTCCGGCTCCAGTGCGGCGATCTTTTCGAGGTCCGGTTCGGCGATGTCGCCGACATTGGTGATCCCGGCCGTGCCGGCGCCGAGGTATTCCGGCCACGGCGCGTCGGCCACTCCCGTGGTTGCTCCCACCGGCGTGATGCCGAGCGCGAAGCAGGCATCCAGCACGGGACCATCGAGGACCACCACGCGTTGCGGATTGGCCGGAACCTCAGTTTCGCCCATCGCGTGCGACACTACCCGCGTGCCGCCCGCCGCCGGGGAGGTTTCCGGTGTTCCCTGGGCGAATGATGGGAAAGGTCGCGCAATACCGATCGCGGAGATTGCCAAACCGGTGCCCGCCACGAATGTGCGGCGACTAGGGCGGTAGTGCCTGGTGCTCATGAATCCCTCTCAATGTGATCGATCGTCAAACAACGTGCACTCGTCATATCCGAGTTGTCGCGTCGGAGTTTATCATCGAACGGCGTCGCTGGGGAGTGAGCCTGTTTTGGCTCCGGGCGCCTCTGCGGAAGGAGCGGCCTTGCCTTCGACCAGCACCCATCTCCCCGCGCCGGTCGCCAGCGTCCCGGTCGCGGCGCTTCCGCTCGCGATTACCCCGGCATCACATGGCGGTTTGTGAAACACAGACACCCGGCACCTCCCCGGTAGCGGGCGGATTGGGTAGACTGGCTGATTTCGATCGACTATCCACCAGGATCGCCCGGATTGCCCCGCCGCAATCGTACGGGTGATGCCCATTGGTGGCGACCATGCCGCTGCGGCGGGAGATACCGCTTCGCTGCCTCTGGTCGCTGATTCCCCACCCCTGACCCCTCCCCGTCCCGGGGAGTGGAACCGTCCCTACGGAATGACAATTAAGGCGCTGCGCGCCGAAGCGATGCGGATTCCAGCCAATCCGCATCTCCGCTCCAGGCGACCGGCGGCGTCAGGAACACAGTCCCTGGCCCCGGTGGATGCGACAGGCGTCCCGCGCGAGTCTCTGGAGTTTGAAGCCACGGTCGATGTGAGAGCCATCGCAGAATGGCTTGTTGTTCGATGCTTCGCGACGACATGGTACGCAGCCGATGCCAGGATGCGGTTTTCGATCGGATTCTCCGGTGGACTCCCAGGCCAGCGGCTCACCCTGGCCGCTCGTCACCGGAATCCGGATCGTACCAGTCTGCGTTGCTATCGTGCCCGCCCTGCCATGCACGTGTTGGGAACCAGGTGATCGTCAGCCAGGACTAATCGACGTTCAGGCTTTCGACCATCGCCCAACAGTGACCGAAGGTGAACGCGTCGGCGCCACCCAACTGATCCTGCCACACCGGAACGGTGGCATCGGCACAGGTTTGGGCAACTGTATCGAGATAGACGCTGAATACGGCCCACGGGTTGTCGTAGCCAACGGTTGCGGCAATCGCGTTGAAATCGACCGTCGCGAGTGCCGCAGCGGCGTTTTCCCTCACGTCCAGCACGAAGGCCTGGGAGAGCTCGACATCTTCACGCGTTCCGAGCCGCGTCAAGTGACCCCCGACGAACGTCGAGAAGTCGTACGTCAAAATCGTGTCATGGGCCGCGATAAAGCCCGGGACATCCTCGGCTATCGCCAAATACGCAAATGGCACCCAACCCGGAAAAACGATGTCAACAACCATCAATACCTTCTGGGTTGGCGCGTAGACGAAAATGTTCCCCGGTTCGTGGTTGTTTCCGTGGTAGTCGAGCTGAAGCGTTTGCGAGCCGACGGTTAACGTGTACGTGTCCGGAAACGTTACGGTTGGGACAGGACGATTCGGGTCGCCGCTCCGGACGAGCAGTGCCGCGGTTTCTTCGTGAGCCACGATCGTGGCCCCGGTGAACTGCGCCGCGCCACCGATATGATCCCGGTGATGATGCGTGTAGACGAGGTGGGTGACGGGTTGGGCCGTGACTTCGGCAATCGCCGTGGCGATATTGGGACCCATTGATGGTGGGGCATCGACGAGAATCACGCCCTCGTCGGATACCAGGAACATCGCCTGGTAGAGACCATCCGTGACCCAGTAGAGGTCGTCGCTGATTTCCTCCGACAGGTATCCTGTGGCCGGGATCGCCGGGCCGAGTGCCCCTGCCGGAACAGGACCGAACTCCGACGTCATGACCGGTGTCGAGCTGTCCGGTGTAGCCTGGGCGGCAACCCCGACGACACCCATCCATGCCAGTGCAAATGCGGTGAACAATGCAAGGATGCGAATCATTGCAAATCTCCGTCGTTGAGTCGATGAAAGGAAGCAGGTCGCACGTGGCGAGAGTCCAGAAATTGGCGCGTCCTCCTTTCCATCTGTGCAGGGATGTTTCGAAATGAACGTGCAGATGGACGTTGGTTGCAACGGCTGCATGGAGTTCGGGCGAGCGTTTCGTCCACCGCTCGCAACCTGGCGTGGAGTACGAACACGCGCTCGGCCCTGAGTGAAGTGAACAGTCCCTCAAGGGTCGCGTTTTGCGGAGGAATGATCCTGGAGAAGCCGTCCCTCTTCCGCCGGGATGAGGTAACAGGCCCGCCTGGGGCCGTGACGTGATTCGACCAGGCCACCAGATGGGAGATATTGTCCCTGGTGACCAAGGATTGCTCCGCGAGTTCCAGCTGGTTGAGGCCTTCCGACATCGCGACACGGGAGGTGCATCGACCTGCCCCAGGGTCAACCCATGTGCCTCGACCTGGGTTCGACGGCGCGGACAATCCGTCCATAGACACGGGCCGTTCGAACCCAGCCACGTGCCGATCTCGCCTCACTCCCGAAAGGATCATCGACCCCGGTGTCAGAAGGACTCGAATCGTCGCTTGCGACCCACGTTTAGCACTGAACTTGCGATTCGTCAACTGGTCCTGGAACAGTCTCGGTCGCGGTTCGCACGCTGGCGACGGTCCGGCGCAACAGTATTGGAAACCGACAATCGGCGCCTTGTGAACCTGGATCGCGCGGCATGGATCAGCCGATCCGGACGGTCATCGCGCCAAACACGTCACCCGCAATGGCGTGGGTTTCGGTTTCGAGATTGCGGACGTCCCCGGTCACCTCGATTGGAAGTACTTCCTTACCGATCGCGGCACCGAAGTTGACCGAGATCCGTGCGCCCGAGAGCGCTGCTCCGAGGGTGATTTCCAGCACGAGCTGACTCTCCAGGATGGCGCAGCCAACGCGGGCACCCCGGTTCGGAAGGGCGAGTTCACACGAAGTTGGATCCCGGGTCAGGAGGTGCAATTGGGCGATCTCATCGGCGATCGCGATGCCGAACGCCTCGTCGCTGCCTGGCTCGACACCGAGCACGAGTCGCCACTCGCCATTGGCCTCCCGCACATGGAACGCTGCACAGAGTGCGCCGCGCTCCGGTACAAGCCAGGCGATCGCGTCGCCGGTCGGGTCCACGAGCCGCACGAGTTCGGAGCCGCTCCAACCCGCCGGTGGGGCGGGCAGCGAAAAGGCCGGGCCGGTCACTGGGTGTCAATCCGTAGCGAAGCGAAGGGCGGCGAAGCTTCCTCCGTCCGGGGGCGACGCGCTGCTGACCAATTGTCATTTCGAGCGGAGTCGAGAAATCTCATGTTACCGCCCAATACGATCGCTGCGGCGAAGAGATTTCTCGACTCGCCTGCGGCTCGTTGCGGAATGACAATTTACCGGCTTTCGCCGACCAATCCGAACGACCCTGGTAGTGGCCGCTCTTGTGGCGGCCAACGCGGGAGAGCAGAACGTTAAGGTGGGCGGACACTAGGTCCGCAACCCTACACAGGGCCTGGCGGCCAAAACCGGGGATTTGAACGCGACAATACGCCTGGCATTCACCTTACAGCAGGACGTATACCGTTCCATCCTCGACCTCGACCGGGTATCGCCGCACCCGAACTCTTGGATCGGCAATCGGACTGCCCGGTCAGCAAATCGAATTCCCAGCCATGCCACGGGCAGGAGAGGATTTCTCCCTCCCGGCCCCAGTCGCCATTTGCCGGGCTTCGAGGGCAATGTGGTGCCGCCGACCGGTCCCCGGCAGACCGGCGCCAGCTCATGCGGGCACAGGTTGAGCACGGCTACATATTCGCCATTGACGTTGAACACGCCGACCGAGTGCCGTTTCACCGTCACGAGCTTGCGCTCGCCAGGCCCGAATCTCGTCTGCACGTCGCGACCGGCCACGCTGCGGTGCGGCTCACGAGCCATGGGGGCCAGCTCCTCTTCGCACCTCGCCCGCCGTGGCAGCCGATACAGCTCGCGGGCCGTCCCGCCATCACACGCGCGCGTTGCTCCTTCGGGAACGCCCGCGCCGCGAAATCGGGTGTATCGCCATCCCAGTGCGGGAAATCGCTGGAGAACATCACCATCTGCTCGACCGGGAACATCTCCAGCATCGCCTTCAGGTGCTGCGGATTCTCCGGCTCCTCGATCGGCTGCGTGGTCATCCGCACGTGGTCGAAGACGATACTCGCTGGGCTTTCGCTCCAGCCAGGGCGTCGTTTTGCGCAGAGCCATCCAGTTCTTGTCCAGCCGCCACAGGATCGGCGGCAACCAGGATACGCCCGCCTCGGTCAGCACGAACCTCAGCGTCGGGAACTGCTGGAACACGCCCTCCGTGACCAGGCTCACGAGGTGCGAGATGTAGCTGGTGACGAGCGTGGTGTGCCACTCGAAGTACGAAGTCGGATAGCCAGCGGCGTTGGCTGGCCCGGTGATCCCCACCCCTTCGTTGCCGGGATGGATCGCCACCGGCAGGTCGAACTCCACGGCTGCTTCATAGATCGGGTGGTAGTAGCGATTTCCGTAGGGAATGCGGGCCCCGCTGCCCATCATCACCTCGACCATCCGCGGATGGTCGCCAATCCGCCGGATTTCCTGCGGCGGCGAGAATCGGGTCCGATAGGCCCGACATTGATCGAGCCGAGAAATCGCTCGTCGACCGGCAGCCACTCGTGGATCATCACGTCGTTCTTCGCCGAAAGCACCGCGGCGCCGCACTCCGCCTCCGGACCGACCCCGATATGGATGCGCCGCTTCCGAGTTGAGCAGACCGTATTCCAGCCCGTGCCGGTCGAAGAACTGCGGCGACAGCGTCTCCGGCGCGGTGGCAATCCAATCGCCCTCGTCGGTCACCGCGTCGGCCTGGAGGAAGCCAGCCGCATTCCAGTAGCCCAGCGTGCCGGGACCCCGGTTGCCGCTCGCGTAGCGCGACCGCCAGGGCTCAGGCAGATACTCGGTCACCCGGGCCGGATCCATGGTGGGGTGGATATCGGCATCGATGATCGAGCGTTGGGTGGGCATCAGGTTCTCCGGGGTGCGCGTCGTGAGGAAATGACTCGCACCATCCTGCCAGATCCCCCCGATTCGTCAAGAGGATTTCGGCCCAACCGTGAAGGTAGGCCATGCTCTATGATGGATCGAGTGATCATCCTCGACAACATGAAGGAGGGATGATGAGTACCGCGCTTGTGGTTGATGATAAATTGCTGGCTGAAGCGCAGCGTCTTACGGGTCTCAAGGAGAAGACGGATGTGGTCCGCGAGGCACTCACCGCGCTCATCGAACGCGAAAGCGCCAGGCGACTGGCCAAGCTCGGCGGCAGCGAACCCGAAATCGCACCGATTCCCCGCCGTCGGCCCGATCCCGAGTGATTCTCGTCGATACGTCGATATGGATTGACCACCTGCGGCAAGCCGACCCGGACCTGGTCCGGTTGCTTGAGGCAGGAATGGTCTTTTTGCACCCGGAGAGCGAAGCGACCTGAATTGTCATATCGCTTCGCTGGCGTAGGAAGCGCACCGGCATCTCTGGCACCGAAGGGCAACAGATTAAGCCTATTGTACGGTTGCGGAGCTTGCTCCGCCCGTCGTAATTGTCATTCTGCAGCGTTCTGCAGGCGGGTGGAGGCAGCGAAGCGATATCTCGCGCCGCAGCGGCATTGAGAGACTGTTGCACTACTGTGCACGAAATACCGCCTCGCTGGACACGCAGCCGCACAAGAGGTTGGAGGTAGTTCCGATTTCGTAGAGGCGGATTAGCGGGCAACTTTGTGAACGGGTCCATGCGTGACCTGCCCGCGCATGCCCGCCCGGCAATTGCAGTGTGACGCCACGGGCGGAGCAAGCATCGCTGCGCTGCCGCAACCGTACAAGAACGTAGGGGCACGGACCTGCCCGCCACTTTGACTAGGCCTCTTGTACAGTTGCGTATCCAGCGGGGCCGCCTTGCTCCGCCCGCCGAACGTCGTTGCCTCATCTCCTCGTGTCCCCCTCCGCCCTCCAACGCTCTGTCGCACACCTGTGCCCGGCGTTGACGTGGTTAATGATTCCCGATACCGTGCTTTCAGGCATCCAGTCCGGCACATGCCCAGAATTCGAACCTGCCAAGGAGGTTCTGTACGACCCTTTCGACGATCGCGTAACGACCAGCACACGATTGAATCGGAGAATCCCTGCATGAAACCAGAAACCGTCGAATACGCTCCAGCGATACTCAGCCGCCGCCGGCTGATCGGAACCTCGCTCGGCGCCGCAGCCGGGGCCACGTTGCTCGGGGCCGCCAGCCTTCCCCTCGGACAGGCCGTTGTCGCCCAGGATGGCGAGCGCGTTTTCCACGCCGCCTGGCCATACATCGCGCCCCCGCAGGGGCATTTCAACGACTTCGTGACCGATGCCATTTGCAAGACGCCGAATATCTACGGCGACATGATGTACCAGCCGTTCGCCCTCTATAACTGGGGCAACACCGAGTGGTTGCCGCTGATGGCCACGAACTGGGGATTCATCGCCGAGGGATCGGCGGGGCTGCCGGCCGAGGGCACCCCGAATCCCTCACCGGGCTCGGGATCGTCGAGGATGGGGCAACGATTTTCCAGGTCAAGATTCGCGAGGGCGCCAACTGGTCCGATGGCAACCCCTTCACCGCCGCCGACGTGGTCTCCACCTTCAGCCTCCAGCGCCTGATGTCCAATGTGGTCTGGAAGTACCTCGAATCGGTCGAGGCGGTCGACGACTACACCGTCAACTTCACGATGTCTGCCCCATCGACCGTGGTCCAGCGCTACGTGCTGCGGATGAGCACGCAGTCGAACGCCGTCTACGGCGAGTGGTCGACCCAGATCGACGAGTTGATCGCCGCCGGGAAAACCAGCGAAGACCCGGAATGGCGACAGCTGATCGACCAGTTCAACCAGTTCCGGCCCGAGCAGATCGTCGCCAGCGGCCCGATCACGATCGACATGGAGACGATCGGCGATTCGAATCTTACGTTCATCCGTAACGATGCCGCCTGGAACGCCGATCAGTTCCAGTTCGACAAGATCGTCGATTACAACGGCTCGGGCGATGCGATCATCTCGGTGATCGTCGCTGGCGATGTCGATTACGGCACCCAGGCGTTCACGCCGCCGGTCGAAAAGGAAATGACCCAAACCGGGTTCCGCTTCGTGCGCCCGCCGATCTACTCCGGTCCGGCGATCATCTTCAATTTCGGGAAATTCCCGCAGTTACTGGATGAGAAGGTTCGCCAGGCGATGGCCTGTGTGATCGATCGCGAGCAGAACGGCTTCATCTCGCTCGGCGTGTCCGGTGTGCCGGTGATGTACATGGCAGGGCTCAGCGACCAGATCCTGCCGACCTGGGTGACCGAGGAGCAACTCGCCGCGTTCGACACCTACGACCTGGATCTCGACCGGGCTGCCCAGCTCCTGACCGAAGCCGGTTGGACGAAGGACGGCGACACCTGGAAGATGGCCGACGGCGAAGAGGCCAGCTTCGAGCTGCTGTGGCCGGCCGAATATCCTGATTGGTCAGCGGCCGGTCAGGATGCCACCGATCAGCTCAACAACTTCGGGATCAAGATCGAGCCGCGCGCGGTAACGCAGTCGCAGCAGCCGATCGATGTCGACAAGGGCGCCTTCGAGCTGGCGATCCGGGGCTGGGGCAATTCCAGCAATCCCCACCCGCACTTTTCGTACTCGACCGCCTTCTTCACCCACAACACGCTGGCGATCAACAACGGGGGCAAGGGCACCCAGTTCCCGCTGGTACAGGAAACGGAATCCTCCGGCGAGGTCGATCTCGAACAATTGACGATCGATTCTGCCCAGGGTCTAGACGAGTCCGCCCAGCAGGAACACGTGGCGGTGATCGCCAGTGTCTACAACGAGCTGCTGCCGAGCCTTCCGCTTTGGGAACGCTACGGGAACAACTCGGTGCTCGAAAACGAGCGTGTGGGCGAGTGGCCACCGGATGAGAACCCGGTCTACCGCAACAGTCCCTACGCCGACGGGATCGTCACCATCTTCATGCTGACCGGCCAGATCGCGGCCGTCCAACAGTAGTCACCATGCGGGTGGAGGTATCTCCGCCCGCCGCATCTCGCAGGTTTGGCTCCTGCCATTTGCCACCGGTGAGGCGCGTTACTGGGCTGTGAGTATATTGGATGCACCTCTGCGGCACGCGTTTCGTACAGGCGGATCAGCGGGACTGGCGGAGACCTGCTCAGATGCGCCCAACCAAGGAGTCGCCAACTGCCGACACGTAATCCGTCAGCGCGGATTCGTCCATCCCTGCCGGCGGCATCAGGATCAACCGATGCACGCCCAGAGCGGCGAAGCGTGCCGCCTCATCCCGGTCGGGCAGTCGTCGCGGTGTGACGCTGATCTCCAGGTCACCAAGTTCCGCCGGACGCTCATGGCGAGACTGGGCTTCCCGCAAGCCAGCGAGGGCGCGGGAAGTTCCGTCGAGGTCCAGGCCGAAACCGTACCAGCCGTCGGTGACTTCGACCGCGCGACGGTACGCGCCGGCTGAATGACCGCCTGTCACGATCGGGAGGCGATGCGGTTGCGGGTGCGCCTGCACATTGGTGAAGGAGACGAAACGACCCTGATGGGCTGGCTTGTCCTGTGTCCAGATCGCGCGCATCGCTGCCAGATAGTCGTCCGTCCGAGCGCCACGGTTTGCGAACGGAATACCCAGCGCGCGGAACTCAGGTTCCAGGTAACCGACGCCCACGCCAAAGATTAGCCGTCCGCCCGAAAGTGCATCGAGGCTGGCCAGCTCCTTGGCCAGGACGAGTGGGTTGCGCTGGGGCAGGATGATGATCCCTGTACCGAGGCGGATCGTCGTCGTCTTCGCCGCCAGGAAGGCAAGGGTGACGGTTGGGTCGAGGATGCGATCCCCAGGCGCCATCGGGGACGGTGGAGCCTGGGGATCGGGCAAGACGACGTGCTCGCCCGCCCACAGTGAGTCAAACCCTGTCGCCTCGGCATGACGGGCGATTCGCGCCGCAACCTCGGGATAGCTGCATGCCTCCATGTTCATGGAGAACAGACCGAACTTCAGCAGGTCAGGCATGATGTATCAACCTTGAATTCGTCGTGAGATGGGTGACCGCCTTGGCGTCTCCGGTCAGCGCAGACGGTCGTGATGTCGATCAGCTGATTACGAGCCAGCGTCGGCGGACTTGCCCATTCGTGATGTGATCACGACGCGCTGGTGGCGTAGGTGCGCGCTTCCCGCCAGGCGACGAGCTGGCGGAGCGGATCGAGGCCCGCGCCCGGGTCCGTCGGCCCCGATGATGATGTGGGTGATGCCGTTCGCCACGTAGGCATCGGCCCGCGCGATTTCCTCGGGTTCGGTGAGCAGGATCGAGCGCTCGATCTCGGCCGGATCGCGGCCGACCTTCGCGCACCAAGCATCCAGCACCCCGTTCAGGCGACCGATTTCGGCAGGATCCCCAAACCCGTTCCAGATGTCGGCGTGCTGGGCCACCAGCCGCAGGGTGACCTTTTCGCCGGAGCCGCCGATCAGGATCGGGAGGTGGCCGTTGACCGGGCCGGGATTCAGCTTCCCGAGTCGATCCTCGATCACCGGCAGGGCCGCCGCCAGGTCGCGCAGCCGATCCGGCGCCGTCTTGAAGTCGTAGCCGTAATCCGTCATAATCGCGCTCGAACCAGCCGGACCCGAGGCCGAGGATGAGGCGGCCACCGGAGATGTGGTCGACCGTGCGGGCCATGTCCGCGATCAGGTTCGGGTTGCGGTAGCCGATGCCGCTGACGAGGGCGCCGATCTGGACCCGCTCGGTCACCTCCGCCATCGCCGCCAGCAGGCTCCAGCCCTCGAAGTGGCTCCCGTCGGGATCGCCGTAGAGGGGGAAGAAGTGATCCCAGGCGAAGAGCGTATCGGCGCCGATCGCCTCCGCCTCCCGCCATGTCGTCCCGCAGCTGCTGGTACGTGATGTGTTGCTGTGGGGCTGGTGACGCCGATCCGGACGGTCGTGGTTGGATCGAATCCATGCTGTGTGGTCCCTTTCGTTGCGTCGTCCCGGTCGCCGATGCGGCCATCGCGACGCGAACAGTTCCCACTCTGGGGTGATACAATCGAAAAGACAAGTACGCACGAGAAAGTGCAGTACATACCATTTGGTGCGCAAGGAGGCAGGGAGCGAATGGCAATTGATGTGCGACAGATCGAGCCAACCGGGCTGAGCGGCGCAGTGCCGTCCACGGCAGGCGCTGGACATGATCTCGGACCGCTGGACGATGATCGTGATCAAGGCACTTGCGGAAGGAATCCACCGCTACGGCGCGCTGCAGCGGGAGATCGGCGGCATCTCGCAGAAGATGCTGACCCAGACGCTGCGCTCGCTGGAGCGCGACGGGCTGGTCCGGCGCACGGTCTATCCGGTCGTGCCGCCCAAGGTGGAGTACGCGCTGACGCCGCTGGGCGAGACCCTGATCGAGCCGCTGGCGGTGATCGGCGACTGGGCCGAGCGGCACATGGACGAGATCGTGGCGGCGCGGCAGCACCACGACGATGGGTCAGGCGATCGCGCAACCGTGACCTTCAGTGAGGGTGACGGAATCGCTGACCTGATCAGTTTATCTGAGAGAAATCCGTGGTGAATTGTCAGGCGTCGATGTGCTGATTCCACCATGGGAAAAGAGGATGGGATCGGGGTGGCCGATACCGCGCCCGCAGAATGACCCCGGTGAGCGCGCGGGCAATGTCCTTCTCCGGCACGTTGTCATGAAGGGACCAGGTGCGGATCAAGTCCAGGCTCGAAAGGCAATTCACGCCTTCACGCCTGCAATAGTTGGATGCCTTGCGCTCGTCGGTCACGAGCGTTGCGCTGCGATGCAACGCGATGGCGGTCGACATCGCCTCGCCATTATCCATCTCGACCGAGGCAAGCCGGATGAAGGTAGTCGCTTCGACGTCCGACTCCGGCGTCACGATCCGCAGGAACCCGTTCGATACATAGGCCGCCAGGTCGATCGCGATTCGCTCCTGGGCTCCGCCCTCCCCCGGCCACGAGTACACCCATTGGGCCTCATTGACGACCTCGCTGGCCACCAGGCAATCCCCGGGCAAAATCTGGAGCACGCGCTCCAGGATATCGGCCGCTTCGAGGCAGATGATCGAACACGCATCGAGAACGATCAGGCCGGACAGATCCGGCAACTCGTCCGTCATGCGATTACTGCACGGCTGTGAGCGGCTGGCCCAGGTCGAGCTCGATGGCCGTCCACTCGCCTGATGCGTCGGAAACCATGCTCTCCTTTACCTGGTTTGCCAGATCACGGGCCTCGACTCGTGACCGCAATAGCCGTTTTGCCAGTTGACCTTCGGTGAGATCGCCTGCGTCGTGGGCTTGAACCGCGAGCGTGGTGTACCTGGTCGGAAGGAATCCTTGTCGCTCTCCGGTTTCCAGGCCAAGCGTTTTCTTCGCCAGCGCCGGCTTGAACCCAACTTCCTGCAACTGGTCCCAAGTACCAGGCTTGAGGAGCCGGAGATCTTCGAGCCGCCAGGTGATTGCCTGGAACGACACGCCATAGACGTGACTGAGGACGACGACATCGGCGGGCGTGATTGGGCCAGGCTTCGACCTGCGGATGCTCTCGAACCGTCTCACCAGCCCAGCCGTAGGCATGAGGAAGTGGCGCGCGAAGGCGTCGACGACCTGCTCGGATCGGTTCCTGCCGGGTCTGGAGACGTCGACTGTGACTTCCACCCGGTGGCGCTCGGTCAGGAAATGTCCGAGTTCGTGGCAGCCGGTCCAGCGCTGGCGCTCCACAGGATGATTGGTATTGATCGCGATGCATCCCCCAAGCTCGGGGATGAACACGAACATGCCAGAAATCCGGCTCTCTTCCATGGCAAAGCCAAAGACGCGCAGGCCGTACGCGCTCTCCAGCACTTCCCACAGGTCGCCCAGCGGACCATCGCCCAAGCCAAGCCGGAGGCGCTCCGACGAGGCGATCTCTTCACCGGCTCGCTCTGGCGGAGTCCGGGAAATGTCGTAGCCGGGCGTATCGCGCGCGGGCAGGGGCGAGCCCAGATCCTCTTCCAGCGCGGCATACCACCGGCAAAGCTGTTCGAAACGCTCCATATCCGCTAGCGCCCGGTCCCCGGGCAGCTGCCGGGCGCGGCGGAACTGCACTGCAAAGGATGGGGATGTATTTGGCCCGTCAGTATGGAGGAGGTCCTCTATCTGGCGACCGTAGAGCGTGGCAAGGTGCATCAACTCCAGGCTACGCGGGCGGCGCTGCCCTTTCTCAATAGCGGTGAGCGTGGTTCTGGCGATGCCGAGATGATCGGCAACCTCGGCCTGGGTGAGTTGCCGCGACCGTCGGGCATTTGCCAGCCGCTCACCGAGCAACGTGGGCTCGATTGAATCCAGGATGTTGACTGACATGCGGCTAATCCTGCTCGACATTGATCGCATCGAATGTCTGAAGAATAGGTGATATGTCAGAAATGTCAAACCTGGATGCGGGCGGACACATGATCGACCGAATCCGGAATGGGTAGGTGTCCTTTCCGGTCGATCAAGGTCCGCCCCTACAGTTTTTATCGGCTCCTTGCCTCGACGTCTCCGAACTGTGGCCGCTGCGGCTTCGTGGCCTCGACCGCCGCCTGCCAGTCCCACGTATCCGCCGAGCAGCGACGGTAGGAGGCGTCAAGGTCGTCTTCCATGAGGAGAATCGCGGCGATCAGGCGCGCGATCTGGCTGAATGTTCGCGCCTCGTCGGCCTTCAGGGTGCGCCCTAGTACCGACGTTTCCCGGTACGAAAGCCACTTCGTGAGTACCTGATAACCGCCAAGCGTATAGTCCCAGACGCGCTCCGGAACGTTCTCCCAATAGACGGCGTCGTTGAGGTGGATGTCGAAGGTGTTCTCCCCGAGTACGGCGGATTCCTCTGGCGATACTTTTCGCTCGATGGCGCGGCCACGACCTGGCATCACGGGCCGACCGTTGCCGCCACGACCCCACCTGGCGTTAACCAGCAGGTCGTCGGTGTCAGGGTTGATGGGTGTTCCGCCGGTCTTGTGCAAGACCGCAATGTCGCGCAGCTCTTCCCGCAAGCTGCCGGAGCTGACACCGGGAACATCCTGCTCGATATCGAGCAAGGCGCCCAACCGTCGCCCCAATTCGGCTGATTGCTCCAGAGCTCCGGGATCGCTCGGGAGCGGGATGCGCGGCCATTCCTGCCGGAGCGCTCCGGCGTTCTCGGTCCTATATATCGGTGCGTGCATCATGGAGAGCGCATGGAAAAACAGTGAGTCGGGTTGGACTTCATGATCCTGAGCGAAGCTGACAAACATGACCGACAGATTCAGTCTTGCAGCGGCTGTTCCTTGGTTAAGAGTTTGTGGGAAGACTCCCGCATTCGATTCGACGAGGTGATGGTCTACAAGTCCCTCCGCAACTTGGGGAAGATAGAAATCACTCTTCCGAGTTCGTTGATTTGCTGTAATCCACACACTATCCGGCGCAATGTGCGGCATGTACTCAGTTCGTTTCTCGTCGAGCAGTTTCCTTTCCGGCTCCCAGTAGAGCCAGCGCACGTCGAAGGGCCGATAGGCATAACGGATGACCTTGTTCGGCAGGAATCCCCTGCTCACCAAGTGCGCGCACGGCGTGGGCGTTGAATCGTGAGGTGGAGTCCATCGAGCCCGGCACCAGGCGCTCGATTTCGGCGTTGGTGCGGTCGGGGATCGAAGTACGTCTCCATTCGCGTGATCAGCCGCTCGCGGTCGATGTCGACGACCACGTAAATCGGTATACCGTCATCGACTTGCATGTCGATCATCCGATCGATGAAGACTTCCGTGACCTCGTCGGGGTCATCGACATCGACAACAGCGCGCATGTAGACGCCATCCGGATCCTCGGCCTCACCGACGGTAAATATGGTTGATGAATAGTGACCATTGTCGCGGATTCAGCGAGCGCCGTCGATGGGGTGTCGTGGAATTGGCGAGCAGGCGTCACGTTCCTACGGGCGGAGCAAGCATCGCTCCGCTGCCGCAGCCGTACAAAGGTGGGAGACACGATTCTGCAAATTACCATCGCACCCCTCAACCGACGTCACCCATGAGTTCCTTGGCGAGCGTTTCCGCCTCGGCTCCGGATCTCGTCCCGCATCGCCTCGTCGAACTCCTGGTTCGCCAGGTTCCAGCGCTCGGCGCCGGGTACGTCGCAGTCAATGGCCACGACGCGGTCGGGCGAGGTCACGGCCGCAATCGGTCGTGGCTGTCTCCAGGTCCAGATGCGGCTCCGCGTCGCTGCCCGCCAGGAGTCGCACCGTGGCGGGACCGACGACCTCGTCCGGCTCCTGGCCAGCCGAGGTTGCCTGCCAGCCTGAATCCGCGGGATCGTGGCATTGAAGAATGCCGCCGCCATCCGGCTTCTGCCTGCCCCGTGAGGGCAGACGAATAGCATGGTTCGAGTCATTGGAGGGCCTCCTGGGACTGACAGTAGCGGTAGAGCGCGTCGTAGACCACGGACTCGGCCGCCAGCTGGGCGTGGTCCTCGTCGTACAGGAGCCGGAAGCCCTCGGCGATAGCCTCCAACCCCTGCGACTGGGGCGTTAGATCCCTGGCTGGCGTATCGGCGCCGCGCACGATCAGCGCGAGGCGGCGCAGCGCCGGGTCGGTCAGCTCGTACCTGTTCAGGATCGCGTCGAATGAGCATTCGTCGCCATGGTGCCCGAGCTCGACGTTCGGCACGTCATAGGGAATCGCGCCCGTGCGCTCGGCGTGGGCCACAACCTCCGCCGCTGGCAGGTAGATGAACTCGGCCTCCGGATCGACGAACCGCTTGATCAACCAGGGGCAGGCGATGCGGTCCACCTTCGGCCGCTCGCGGGTTACCCATTGCATCGTGTTCCTCATTCCCAGATCGGCTCGGTACTTCTGCCAGCCGCGCGGTCTTCGTCAACGGGGATAGCCCCGAACGTTGCAGAACGCCCCCGTCGTCCGGCTCTTGCCCGCTCCGTGGGGGCTGCGAAGCGTATGGTCCGACTCACAAAGGCTCCTCCCTGGACAGTCCTGTCCCTGGGCGATGTTGGTCAGGTCGAGAGTGGCGGCGGGGATCGGCTGGCAGGCAAGCCATTGCCCCAGATGGGCTGGTTCACGACTCGTCTTCCAGGAGATGCGATTCCACTCGACGGCTGTGGCGCAATCTCGGCCGCGGCACGCCCTGCTTCAAGGGCTTGGCCGTGACCTTCGCCTGGCAGTAGCGGTAAAGCGCGTCGTATAGCGGGGCCGTCAGGCGCAACTTCTCGTGGTCGTCAGGCGTACTGAGTTGAAAGCCGTGGATCAGCGCATCGAGCCCCGCTCCTTCGGGTCGACGGGTGCGGCTGGGTGGCACGTCGGCATCGCGGATGATCCGTCCCAGCTCGACCAGTGCCGGGTCATTCGTCAGGTCGTGACGCTCGACCATCACTTCGAAAGTGCACTTTGCGCCCTCGTGGCTGTACTCGGCACCGCGCATGTCGAACGTGTGACCATCCAGGGATGCCAGATCGCTATTCGATGGGACGAACACGAATTCGGCAGCCGGGTCAATAAAGCGCCTGACAAGCCACGGGCAGGCGGTGCGGTCCACGTGGGCATGCTGACGGGTGATCCACCTCATACTCCGGCATCCTCGTCATTGTCGAACGCTTCCTCAAGGAACGAAGCGACAGCCGCATCGCACCGCCCAAGCAACTGGTCGACGGACTGCGCTTCAGTCGCCCCAAAGTGGTCGCGGTCACCCACCTGCTTGACCCAGCGTTTCAGCTTGCTCAAATCCTCTTCAATTTCCTCCAGTTCAGCGAACGTGAACTCACGGTGTTCCCGCTCCCGTTGTGCGTGCGCCAGGAATCGTTCGGCTTCACGGGCGATCTCCTTGTACTCAGCGGCCCGCGCGGCTCGCGCCTGGGTTTGGATTGCCGCAGTCCGCTCGGGATCAAGCTGGACATTCTCGACCAGGGTCGCCTGGCCTCCGAACTCGGTGATCGTCGCGGCGATGGTCCGGAAGATCGTCGTGGTTTCCGGCCGGGCCGGGAGGACGCACACCCCATCGCGCAGGTAGACCGCACCGGCCTTTTTCAGTTCGCGCCAAATGGTGGCGCGCTTGCGGGAAGGCTCGCTCGGCACGATATAGATCAGGAGGAACCATTCCATGCCATCCCCCTGGCCACGCATCGGCGTGGAAACTCCATGATGTTTCGCGGTCGCACCTCGCCCAAACTCCTCGAGTAGTGCGTCTAACACTTGTTATATGCGCCAGTGTATCATGGCGACAAGCGTCAGCAACTGATCGAGCTTCCTCCAGAAAATCGTCCACCTGCTTTAGCACGGAGGTGACACCGTGATGGGTACACCAGCAGTACCGCAACGCTGGAGGTTTCTGCCGCCCGAGACCACCGCCGATGCAGGGGTGCTGCTGCGAGCCCGTGCCGTGCGAGCCTTCGGGGACGGATTTGTGAGCGTGCTGTTGCCGTTGCATCTCACGACGCTTGGGTTCAGTGGCCTGCAGATCGGAGCCATCGCGACCGCCACGCTGGTTGGCTCGGCCGCCCTGGCCCTGCTCGTCGGGCTGGTCGCCTACCGGCTCCGCAGCCGAACCCTCCTCTTGCGCGCCTCCCTCCTGATGGTGGCTACCGGGCTGGGATTTGCCTTCGTCCACGACTTCTGGCCGCTGTTACTGGTCGCATTCGTCGGTACCCTCAACCCGTCCTCCGGTGACGTGAGTGTCTTCCTGCCGACCGAGCAAGCTCTCCTCCCCCAGACGGTGAGCGCAAGGAAGCGTACGGCGCTGTTCGCCCATTACAGTCTCGTCGGCTCCCTCGTCGCGGCTGTGGGCGCGCTCTGCGCTGGGCTGCCCGAGTTCGCGGTGCGGCGGTTGGGTCTCAGCACAAGCGAGGCGTTGGACGGGATGTTTCTGTTGTACGCGCTTCTTGGGCTTTGTGCGCTATGGCTCTACCGGGACCTGTCGCCGCAAATCGAGCCGGATCAGGAGTTGACCACCGCGCCGCTGGGCGAGTCCAGGGGGATGGTCTACCGGCTGGCGGCGCTGTTCAGCCTGGATTCCTTCGGTGGCGGCTTCGTCGTCCAGTCGATGTTGGCCCTCTGGCTCTTCCAGCGCTTCGATCTTTCGGTTGCCGCCACTGGCACGATCTTTTTCTGGACCGGGGTGCTCTCAGCCTTTTCGGCACTTGTCGCGGTCCGGATCGCCGAGCGGATCGGGCTGCTCAACACGGCGGTGTTCACCCACTTGCCGTCCAATCTTTTCCTGATCCTGACGCCGTTCATGCCCAACCTTGAGTTGGCAATTGTCCTGCTGCTCGCGCGGAGCGCGCTCTCACAGATGGACGTGCCAACGCGCAACTCCTACGTGATGGCGGTTGTGACGCCGCCTGAGCGGCCAGCGGCGGCCAGTGTGACGGCCGTTCCGCGCAGTCTTGCCGCGGCCCTCAGCCCCCTGCTGTCTGGTTACCTGCTTGGCCTCTCGACGTTCGGGTGGCCCCTCGTGATCGGCGGGGTGTTGAAAAGCCTCTACGACCTGAGTCTGTTCGCGATGTTCAAAGCGGTGCGACCACCAGAGGAGATGACGATAGCTCGCGTTGGAGGCGATCCTGGCAGCGATGCGAAATGACATAACAAGCAGATTGTCGCAGGCTGGTTGACGCGTCCCCACCCGTCATGTTGAGCAAAGCGATCCAGCGGGGCAACATCCCTGTGCGTAGCGTGATCTCTCGTCGCTCTGGTAGTGGCAATATGGGCGGAGCAAGCATCCGCAACCCTACCAATGTTCGAAGGGGCGGGGTCGTGCAACAAGCCGAGCCGAATGCGGGTGGAATGACATTGAATCGGGCGGAGCAAGCATCGCTGCGCTGCCGCAACCCTACCAACGTTCGTTGGGGCGAAGGTTCGTGCGGATACAGAATTGGGTGGAGCACGCGATCCGCAGCAGTACCGGTCGGAATGGTCATACCCTGCCTAGCCAGCCATCAGGGGCGCGAGACTATATGCGTCGCCGTTCGTCGCATCCTGGTTGCAAAGGGGTGGAGTGCCATGGTGGAAGGTCTAGGCAGAAGTACGCGTTCAGGAATTCGCAATCGGCGAACATATCATCCAGGCTGACCGCGGCGGTGGGATAACCGTCTGGACAACTGAACACGAAGTGACGCCTGCCATCGACGAATTCAACGCTTGCTCCCTCAGTCCCGGATTCTCCGGTCAAAATGGTTTCCGACGCCATCAGGGATCGAGGGGCGTCGGCCTGCTGAGCAGCCGATGCGTAGGCGCCGATAGGCGCCAGCAGCGCCATCGCCAGGGCGAGGATCGTCAGCACGACGCGCAGGTTGCGGATGGTTCCGGGCTGGTGACGAGACTTGGCAGGTGAAGTTCGCATGATGTGACCTCCGGTATGCGACTGATCGCTCGACATGTCGTTGCCCACGTTGTGGTCCCGGGCGTCCAATTGACCCTACTGGCCCATTCTGTTTCCTGGGCGGGGCGATTTCATCGGGGAAATTACCCATTCGTCGGCGATCCCGGGGGCTGCTGTCGAAATTTATTGCGTACGTGATTGTGTGCTCCAAGTTATGAGTGCCTGGCCGATACGCCTGTAGCGCCCTGTTGTCGGATCGATTTCGGGTTTTCGGCTCCCCGCGCAGGACAGACCCATCGAACTCCAGGATCATGGATATGCCGGGCGGAGACGTCCTTCATTCCCGGTACGGGCTGATACAAGGTCCCCCCGCTGGACGCATCCCGACCAGCTTTCGTTGGGGCCGGGGATGTAGAACAATCTGAGCGAAAATCGGGCGGAGCAAGCATTGCCGCGCTGCTGCAGCGGCTGATGAACCTTGGTTGGCGACCATGGCGCGTTCGTCGCTGCTCGATGCGTTCGTTGAACCAGGAGTGCGCGCATCCGTGGCCCGGTCGCCATTGAATTCACCCTGACGCCGTAAAAACGCAATAAGTCCGCAAAAAGAATCCCCGTAACGGCGCGGGTTTCGACCTTCTTGTGTTTTTGCACCGCGAAAAACCACATGCCACTTTCCCAGCATTCCGGTAACTCGGATCGGCTATGCGCAAACAGGGTGCGAGATCTTCCGGTGTTCTTCCGTGACGTCACTCTGCATCATCCGTTACCAACGGGGGAGGTGGTTCATCCGGCAAACCGAGCCGAATGCGGGCGGAGCAGCATCGCTGCGCTGCCGCAACCGCACAAGGATCGAGTTTTCCCAGTCCCTTTTATGACGGGCAGAGCACGCATCGCTGCGCTGCCGTACCCCTACCAACATTCATTGGGGCGGATGCACAGATGTATCACACTGAGCTATTTAACGTTGTGCCGCCCCATGCACGTCAACTCGCGTGCCGTGCGACAATATCCGGAGACAGTGAGCACGGTCGGCACGGTTCGCGGCAGCTCCCGCCTCCGGTTGCCGCCGCAGACATCAGCGAGGTTCAGAATCGTGCGGATCGCAATTGTTGGCGCCGGCGCCATGGGTTCCTTGATCGCGGGTCGCCTCGCCGCAGTTGCCGGCAAGGATGGCTCCAGTCCTGAGACGACGATCGACAGTGTCGTGCTCTATGGCCGGGAGTCCAATCATCTCGCGGCGATCCGGGCGAACGGGCTCGCGATCGTCGAACGCACTGGCGGCCGGAACCAGATTCCCGTCACTGCCACCACGAATCCCGCCGATCTCGAAGGCAGCGATGTTGTCCTCGTGCTCGTCAAGTCCTGGGCCTCCGCCGAGGCGATCGCCCCGCTGCGCAGGTACCTCAATCGCGACACGATCGTCATCACGCTCCAGAATGGGCTTGGCAACGCCTCCGCGCTTCGCTCGGCGCTGCTCAACGAGGGTGTTCGGCCACACGTCTACCTCGGGGTGACGACCCAGGCCGCGATCCGCGCCGAACCCGGCGTGATCGTGCACACCGGGATCAGGCATCACGGCCGTCGGGCGGCGCGCGAACCCGGTCAACACCCAGCTTCGCGACATCGCGACCGCGATTTCCAATGCCGGGCTCCAGACGGTGGCGGTCGACGATATCCACCGCTGGGTCTGGCGCAAACTGGCAGTCAACGCAGCGATCAATCCGCTGACGGCCCTGGCCGGTGTCCAGAACTCGGTGATCAGCACCGATCCCGGCCTGCGCGCGGCGGCCGAAGCGATTGCCAGCGAAGTCGTGACCGTCGGCAAGGCCAGCGGGGTCAAGATCGAACTCAAGGAAGTGCTGGCCGCCGTCGACGAGGTCGCCCGGAGCACGGGCGAGAACCGGTCGTCGATGCTGGTCGATATCGAAACCGGCACGCCCACGGAAATCGATGCGATCAATGGCGCGATCGTTTCCGAGGCGCGTCGCCACGCGATCAAGGTTCCGGCAAATCAGCTCATGACGGCCCTTGTGCGGGCTCGCGAAGGTCGCTTCCAGACAGATAATGGCGAGGATAGCGACGCGGAGATCGGCGCCATCGCCTGATACGGAAACCGGTACCATGACATCCTCATCACCCGATCCAAAACCGAACCTGGACCATTCCCGTGCTGCGCCACTACAAGGTGCGCGACGGAAACCAGCCCCTGGTGATGGTCACCGCCTACGATGCGCCGACCGCGCGCTTCGCCGTCGATGCCGGGGTCGACCTTATCCTCGTCGGGGATTCGGTCGGCACCACCCTGCTCGGCTACGACAGCACGGTGCCGGTGACGCTTGACGACATCCTCCATCACACCAGGGCGGTGCGGCGGGGCGCGCCGGGCGCCCACGTGTCGCCGACCTGCCGTTCATGACCTACCAGGTCAGCGACGAGCAGGCCGTCGCCAACGCCGGTCGCCTCCTCAAGGAAGGCGGGGCCGATGCCGTCAAGCTCGAAGGCGGGCGTCGCGCTGGCGAGCCGGATCGCGGCGATTGCGCGGGCCGGGATCCCGATTGTCGGGCACATCGGGCTCACCCCGCAGACGGCAGGATTGCTCGGCGGGTTCAAGGTACAGGGCCAGGAGTTCGTTTCCGCGCGCGGCCTGATCGACGATGCGGTGGCGATCGACGCGGGCCGGGGCGTACATGCTGGTGGTCGAGGTAGTGCCCTCGGCGCTGACCACGATCATTACCGAGCGGGTCTCGATTCCGGTGATCGGGATCGGGGCCGGGGCCGGTTGCGATGGCCAGGTGCTGGTGTCGCACGACTTGCTCGGAATCGAGGATCGCCATGCGGCGCGGTTCGTCAAGCGCTACGCCGATGCCGCCGCGACAACGCGCGAGGCGTTCTCCAGCTTCGCCAGCGATGTCCGCAGTGGCGCTTATCCCGAACCGGAGCACGCCTACAAGATGAAGTCGACGGTGCTTGCCGAACTCCGCGACAGCCTCGAGCACGAACCCTCGTGACGAGTGCACCTATTGTCGCGACCCTTGACGAGCTCCGCGATCACCGCCAACGCCACCCGGGTCAGTCGGTCGGGCTGGTGCCGACGATGGGCGCGCTCCACGAAGGGCACCTTTCGCTGATTCGCCGGGCGGCCGCTGAAAACGACCAGGTGATCGTCAGCGTCTTCGTCAATCCCACGCAATTCAACGATCCGGCCGATCTCGCGCGTTACCCGCGATCGCTGGACAGCGATACCGAGATGGCGGCAGCGGCAGGCGCGACGTTGATCTATGCCCCAGCCGTGGAGGAAATATATCCCGCTGGATTCGCCACCAGCGTGCACGTTTCCGGGGTCACCGATCTTTGGGAAGGCGAATCCCGGCCGGGGCATTTCGATGGTGTGGCCACGGTTGTCAGCATCCTGCTCAACCAGGTGCGGCCGGACCGGGCGTACTTTGGCGACAAGGACTTTCAGCAACTGGCGATGATTCGCCGGTTGCACGGCGACCTGGCGCTGCCCGGCGAAATCGTCGCCTGCCCGATCGTACGCGAGGCGGATGGGCTGGCGATGAGTTCGCGCAATGTTCGCCTTGGAGAGCATGAGCGGGAACTCGCACCGTCGCTGTACCAGGCGCTGACCGCGATGCGGGAAGCCGCGATGTCTGGGGAGACGACCGCTCTCAAGCTGGCGATCCTGGGCGCGGTACTTGTCCGGCGCTCCCCTGAAATCGAGCTGGAGTACCTGCAAATCGTTGACCCGCTGACACTCGAACCGGTCGAGGAGGTTGTCCCCGGCTCGCGGGCGATCGTGGCCGCCTTAGTCGGTGGGGTCAGGCTGATCGACAACCTGGAGTTGATCGAATCCGGCGACGAACGATGACGCAATCCGCAACGCTCTCGCCGCTCCAGATCTGGACCCTGGCGATTCGCCCGAAAACGCTTCCCGCTGCGGTCGCGCCGGTAATTGCCGGAACTGCCGTGGCGATCCACGAGCGGGGAGAGCATTGGCCGTCAGCGATCCTTGCGATGGTGACGGCGCTGCTGCTGCAGATAGCCGCCAACTTCGCGAACGATGCGCTCGACTTCCGGAAGGGGGCCGATACCGCCGCGCGGCTGGGTCCGACCCGGATCACGTCGAGCGGCCTCGTCAGCGCCGGGACCGTGATCAAGGCAACGGCGCTCGTGCTGGTGCTGGCCGTGATCACCGGCCTCCCGCTCGTGATCCGCGGCGGCTGGCCGATCCTTGCTGCTCGGCATCGCCGCCATCGTCTGCGCCGTGGCCTACACTGGCGGGCCGTTCCCGCTGGCCTATCTCGGACTCGGCGAGGTGTTCGTGTTCCTCTTCTTCGGGTTGGCGGCGGTGGCAGGTACGGCCTATATCCAGACGGGGAACCTCACCGCGCTGGCGCTCGCGACATCGGTCCCGGTCGGGGCCCTGGCGGTCGGGATCCTGATCGTCAACAACCTGCGCGACATCAACACCGATCGCGCGGCTGGCAAGCGTACGATTGCGGTGCGGATCGGCGAGCGGCGCACGCAGTGGGAATACGGGCTGATGCTGGTGATCGCGGGCGCGGCCCCGATCGTGTTCTGGATCGTGGGATGGCTGAACTGGTCGTGCGTGCTGACGATCATCTGGTGGCCGTTTGCGGCCGGATTGTGGAACCAGATCACGTCGCGAAGCGGGCGGGAGCTGAACCCGACCCTCGGCAACACAGGTCGCGGCCCTGCTCTACTACAGCCTGGCATTGGCTGCCGCGCTCGTGATCAGTCGGTAGGGTGGGTTGGTTGCTGGAGGCTGACGACCGATTTTGCGAAAGGGCGGACAACAGAATCGACAACATCCGGGAGAGGGCAGACGTTGTTCCCGGTCGATTCAGGTCCTCCCGTACGAAACGGGTGATGCACATGCTTGTAGGGGCGGATTCTCCTACGAGGTGCGGCGCTCACGGCCAACGTTGGCCGCCACAAGGGCGGCCACTACCTCAACGTATTAGCTCAGGATTTTATTCAATGACCGAGCATTCGCCCTCGAATCCGGAACCGACCGACAACGCCAAACGAGGCGCGATCCAGAGCGACGCCGAGGTGCGCTCGATGTTCGACCGGATCGTGCCTCGCTACGACCTGATGAACCGGATCATGACGGGCGGGCGAGATGAAGCCTGGCGCAAACGGGTCGCCAAAATGGCGATCGCCTCGGAGTCAGGTGGGCGCCCCAAGGTGCTCGATGTCGCAACCGGGACCGGTGACCTCGCCTTCGCGATCGCCAGGGCCGGGGCGAAGGAGGTGGTGGGCATCGATTTCTCCGGGGAGATGATTGCCGCCGCGAAGAAGAAGGCCCGGGAGAAGGGGGCGTCCGTCACCTTCGACGTTGGCGACGCGATGGACCTGCCGTTCGCCGATGACACGTTCGATGCCTGCACGGTGTCGTTCGGATTGCGCAACATGCCGGATTACGATGCGGCAATCGCCTCGATGACGCGGATCCTCAAGCCTGGCGGCAGCTTCATCTGCCTGGAAATGACCCCGTTTCACCGGCCCGTGCTGGGACCGCTGTTCAAGTTCTATTTCGCGAAGGTGATGCCGCTGGTTGGCGGCTTGCTGAGCGGATCGCGATCGGCCTACACGTACCTGCCACAATCGGTGGAGGCCTTCCCGCCAGCCCACGAGCTGGCGGAACGGATGCGCGGCGTGGGGCTCGACAACGTGCAGTACGCCCTGCTCGGGTTTGGTACGGTCGCGATCCACAGCGGCACGAAAGCGGTGTAGGGCGACCGGTCGTCGCCGAACCATGTTGCCTTCTGCTCACAACTACCCCTGGTAGTGGCTGGTCTTGTGCCAGCCAACTGGTCTCGGCATACTGCTCAATAGTGATACAACCCAAACTGCCACCCATCGGAACTGGCAAGTCCATGACAACCTTGTCAAAGCGTTTCGTGCGCAAACCGCTCCGCTCGCCCGACTACGACTACTCGTCGCCGGGCATGTACTGGGTCACGATCTGCGTTCACCATATGGAATGTCGGTTTGGCGAAGTCACCGATGGACTGATGCATTTGAACGACGCAGGACTGATCGTGGATAGCCAGTGGCAGGACATTCCCGCGCGCTATCCCGGTACCGCGCTCGATGCGCACGTGGTGATGCCGAACCACGTTCACGGCATCGTCTTTCTCGGGACTACGGTAGAAGGCACTCCGGTTTCGCTTGGCACGATCATCGGGGAGTTCAAATCGCTGGTGACCGTAGAGTACAGCCGAGGTGTTCATGAGGGACGATTCCCACGATACGACCGAGCCTTGTGGCAACGGAGTTTCCAGGACCGAATTGTGCAGACTGATCGGCGACTGGATGAGCTTCGCCAGTACGTCGAAGGTAATCCCGGTCGATGGCAGGCAAAATTGGACACAATTTGATCCACACCATTGGCCGGCACAAGACCAGCCACTACCGGCGTGAGTTGGGGGCCAATACGAGAAAGGGGATGGCGCGATTTGGCCGGCACAAGACCGGCCACTACCAGGTGTAGTTGAGGTGAGGAAGGCGAGTTGACGGGAAGGATGCCGTTATGCCTCGCCGGGGACGAAATCCTGGAGGTCGGCGATCGTGAGCAATCGCTCGTACTCGGGCTGCCAGAAGAGGTGGCTCAAGGTCACGCCAGTCAGCACCTCGTAGATCAGTACCACTTCTTCGGTGTCGCCCGACGAGACGCCGATTTCGGCCTCAGCCGGGATCATCTCCGAGCCCTCGGCGGCGTCTGCCCAGGATCGGCTGTAGAAGAAGCCGTCCACGTCCTGCAATCGGAAATCATCAGCTCGCACGATCAGGCTGCCGCGCGATCCGAAGTTCGTGATTTCGACCACGATCGCCACGTACTGCGAGCCCGGTGACGGCACGTAATACTCACTGTACTCATCCCACTCGAGGACGACTTCGGCCACACGCAGGCGAGCCACCTCACTGCCGCTCTCCGACACAAAACTCACCTGATCGCCAACCTGCGGATTGGAGACGTTGACGATCGGTCCATCCAAATTGCCAGGCGTCGTATCTTGCGCCATCGCGCTCAGCGACCCCGGGAACACCACCAGCACCAGCGCAGCCGCCAGTACCCACTGACCGAGCAAGCGACGCATGAAAGCCTCCGACCATATCCGTGGAACTACCATCGCCGATTGGGTCCAGGACTCGTGCGATCCTGCATCCCCGCCATCGGCATGACTGTTGAGCGAACCAGTTGTCGAATGCGGTCTTTCAACCCGGCCGCATCGTCCGGCAACACTTCTTGCCAGACTCAACGTTGACACTATCGCAATGGTTCCATAGGTTGCGCAAGGTCGGCGCGATAGTGCCTGAGGTCTATGGCCGCTACATCCAGCATATCCAGCGGAGCGGACGGGGGTTCCCATACAAGGTGTGGCAGGGGGCGGAGAGGCACTGCTACCGGATTCAAAACAACACCCCTGCCAATTGACGTTGGCAGGGGTGTTGCACAAGCAGGTCGTGGACCGCGTGATGCGGCCGCTGGTCTACTCGCCTTCGAGCTGGGCGGCGGTGATGAGCACGCCACTCTCCGGCTGCCAGAAGAGGTGACCAAGAGCTTCGCCCTGGATGACCTCGAACACGATGGTGAACTCTTCGGAATCACCATTGGCGAGGCTTACGGTATCTTCGAGCAGGGGAGGATCTGCGGTTTCGCTGGACGTGTACGATGTTTGCCAGAGGTAGCCACCTGCCGTCTGCAGGCTGAAGTCGTAGTCTTCAACCTCAATCGCACCACGGGAAATCGTGCTTTCGACGACCACGGTGAACGCAACGTACTCATTGCCGTTATCCGGCTCGGAAAACTCGTCGTAATCTTCCCAGCCACGCTCGATGGCAGTGATCGTCACGTTGCCGACAGCGTCGCCATCTTCTCCGTAGTAAGTCACGGTGTCGCCGATCTCGGGATCGATCGGATTGGATCCGTCGGATTCCGTTTTGGCGTCAGTCGCCGGTGTGGCGTCGGATTGCGCAGCGACCATCGACGCCGATCCGCCGATCAGGAAAAGCGCCGCGAACAACGCAACAAAAAGCTTCCGCATGATTGAGACCCTCCGATACATGAGACCCAGATTCGCGCCCTTGCGCGAATCACCAGCACGTGCGAGCCCGAAAACACACACGGCTATCGACTGTACCATCCGTGTGCAAGTCACAAGATTGCCTTTACGCTGGTGTGTCGCCGACATCCGTCACAACGACGAGACGCTCGAACGAGTTCCTTCGACCGCGTTCGGAGCGACCTGAACCAGCCCGTGAGCGACCTCCCAATCTGTCCCCATTTCCAATTGCAGATGCGTTCGCTTAACGCGATTCATTTAGAACAAATGTTCTGTTTCTGGATCGTGAAGGGGGCCAGCCATGCCGAACCAACGTTGCGCCGACCCGCACTGTGGCGTGTTTGTGACCGCCGATCATCCCTTGTGCTCTCGCCATCGAACCGGACACGAATCAGGCCTGTCCGATCCCGATCTTGATCACGCGCCGACAACGTATGAACAGGGAGCTCGATACGCGAAGCCTTCAGGCGTTCCGCGTCACCGACGTCAACAGCCTGATTCAACAGGCAGCAAGGGAAGTCTCCGAGCACGGCATTGTCGACGAGCTCGGCGCCCTGCGAATCGTGCTTCATCGGCTCGTGACCGAGCAGCACGACCTCAATGAGCTGACCCGCAATGTGACCAGCGTCGCCAGGGTGGCGATTCAGGCTGCCCGCGCCCAGCTACTCATCAATGGCCAGGATGCCGGCGCGGTGGCCGGAGTGCTCACCCAGATCCTGATCGAGATCAAGGCCGCCCGCGAATCTGCCACCAAGGTCGATCGTTCCTGATCGACTTTCCTGAAGGGAGCTTCCGATGACCCTCACCGACCAACTCCGCGAACAGCACGTCACGTTTCGGGCTTCTCCTGGGGGCGACACGCCACCCGATCACGATCCGATCGATCTCCGGCCCGCCACTGCCTTCGAGGCAATTACGCGCCAGATGGTTGAGTCGCTTTCGGAGGAGCTGCGGGAGATCAAGAGTCGTCTCAACAGTCTCATTTTCATGATGATTGGCGCCATCTTGCTCGAAATCGTGTCGAGGATGATTTCGGAATGAGCACCAGGGAGCGCTATCCAACGCTGTACCGAGTGGTCACCAATCTCGACTCGTTTTCCTCGATGCTGCTGCCGGATCGTGCCTTGCGTCCGTACCAGCTCGCGCCTGCGAGGGCGATTCTCGACAGCATCGACTGCCGGCGTGGCGACCAGTTCGCGATCGTCTTCAGCCGCCAGGCGGGCAAGGATGAGATGCTCGCCCAGTTGCTCTCGATCCTGCTCCTGCAACGATCCCATCATGGCGGTTCCGCGATCGTAGCCGCGCCGACGTTGCAACCGCAAGCCACGATTTCCCGTGACCGGCTGCGCGATCGCCTACTCGTCAATCCGCTGACCAGATCGATGGTGCGCACGGTCGACTCCACGGTGCGTCTCGGCCGGGCCCGGGCGACGTTCGTTTCCGCGGCGCCGGGCGCCAATGCCCGTGGCCAAACTGCCGACCTGTTGCTGGTGGCGAACGAAGCCCAGGACATCGATCCGGCGGTGTGGGACGCCGTGTTCGACCCGATGGCGGCCAGCACCAACGCGACAACGGTTTTCATGGGAACGGTCTGGAGCCAGACCACCCTGCTTGCGCGCCAAATGCGGCACCTTCGCGAGCTTGAGGCAGTCGATGGCCGGCAACGAGTCTGGCTCGTGCCGTGGGAAGTCGTGGCGGGCGAGATTCCCGCCTATGGCGACCGGGTGCGGGCCCGGATCGCCCAGCTTGGCGAATCCCATCCGTTCATCCGGACCGAGTATTTCCTGGAGGAACTCGATGGCGATGGCGGGCTCTTTCCGGCACATCGGATCGCGCAGATGCGGGGCGATCACCGGCGCCGCGAACGGGCAGAGCCTGGCCGCCGCTACGCTATGTTGATCGATGTCGGCGGTGAGGAAGAATCTGGTCCACATCATTTCGACCCGCTCGAGGAGGGACCCGGTACGGTTGCAGGGCTTGCTCCGCTCGTGTCATCGCGCAGGGACAGCACCGCCCTTACCGTCGTCGAGGTCGATCTCGATGCCCGGACGGACGGTCTGCCGGTCTACCGCGTGGTTGACCGCCGGATCTGGACCGGGGTGCGCCACACGGCGCTGCACGAGCAACTGGTCGACCTGGCCCGCAATGTGTGGAAGGCGAGCTGGGTCATTGTCGACGCAACTGGCGTGGGCGCCGGGTTGAGCTCGTTCCTGAAAGCAACGCCTGGGCTCCCGCAGGGGATCGTACCCTCCCCTGCAGGTCGTGCCGTTCGTGTTCACCGCCGCCAGCAAGAGCCGCCTTGGCTGGGATTTCCTTGGCCTGATCGACTCCGGCCGTTTCAAGGAGTATGTTTCGTCGGAGTCTTACCGGGATTGCCGATCCATTCGACTCCGCTGCACCCAGGGCCGGCACATCCAGCGGGGCAGGTCAGACACCTGTCTCGGTCCGCCCGGATCCTTGTACGGTTGCGGCGCTTGCTCCGCCCATTCCGCAGCGAGCCGTAATGGACCCTATTACCGCCGAATACCTCGCCCAGCTCCGGTCCACCACCTATGAGGTGCTCAACGGCCCCGGAAACACCCTCCGTTGGTCCGTGCCTGCGAGAGATGGCCACGACGACCTCGTGATCAGCGCCGCCCTCTGCGCCGAGCTCGATCGGCTCGATCACCGGCCCCGGATCGCCCGTGGCGTGTCGTAGCCCTGGGCGGTCCGCACGGTATCGGCCTGGACGCAGCCGATCCGGCTGTGTCTGGCGTCGCCACCGTGATTTCGACCACATACGTCCGCTGCACAGTCGGCTACGACCCGAATGACGAGGACATCCGGCGCCAGGATGCGCGGATCCGCAGCGAGCCTGGCTGGGGCTACCTGGAACTGGCCGAAAGCCATGCCGCTCCGTTTACAGCGCCACGGGCCGTGGCCGATGTGCTCCTTCCCCTGGTGTAGACATCACGCCGCCGGGTTCGACTACCGGTCCCGGATTGCCGAGGTGTCCCCTGATACCCCCCGAGGGCTTGTCAATGACGGCAGATCGTTCGTCAGGTACTCACATCTCTTCCCGGCATCATGTGTAGCGCGCCCAACCCTTCGTGGCATCCGGGTGAAGGTCATCATCCACTTGGCGAAGTTCATTGGCCGGCATGGCCTTTCGAATCCGCTCAAGAGCACTACCAAGCGCCGTTGGTGGGCCAGATATATATTCTGGATTCCATTCTATCCCTTGCCGCTGGCGCGGAGCAGGCGGCATTTCGCGCGGACAACCTCCTCAATCGCCGCACGGCCAACCGTCCCGTACACTCGTGGATCGGTCACCTGCGCGTTGTCGGCGAGAACGCGCCGAATCGCCCCGGTGAAGGCCAGGTTGAGCTGGGTTGCGAGGTTGATCTTGACGATTCCGCGTTGCACGGCTTCAACCAGGGACTCGTCGGGCACGCCAGAGGATCCATGCAGCACCAGCGGGATAGCGACTGCCTCCCGGAGGGCGCTGATCCGGGCGAAGTCGAGGGCGACCACCTGCTCGGTCATGCCGTGTTCGGTGCCGACGGCCACGGCGAGGGAATCCACCCCCGTTGCTGCTACGTATCTGGCCGCCTCTTGTGGATCTGTCATCCCTTCGTGCGACGTGATCGCGGCACCCTTGCCGCCGACGATGCCGATCTCACCCTCAATCGCGAGCCCCAGCCCATGTGCCCAGCGGACCTCGGTGGCTGTGATATCGATGTTGTGTGCATGCGAGGCGGTTGAGGCGTCGAACATGATCGAGCTCATCCCCGCCGCGGCCGCTCGCTCACACAGCTCGTGCGATGTGGCATGGTCGAGATGGAGCGCGACTGGCGTGCTGGCGGCGATCGCCAGCTCCCGGCAGGCCGCGACGAGCGGTTCCAGCGCCCCGATCCGGTAGCGGACCGCATTCTGGCTGATCTGGAGAATCACCGGCGCCCGCTCGGCTTCCGCTCCCTGCACGATCGCCTCGGCGTGTTCCAGACCGATCACGTTGAAGGCGAGCACCCCGTAGCGCGGACGCGAGCGCATTGCTGCTTCGAGCAAATCCTGGGTTCGGGCCAGCATCAGGCCGATCCCTGCCGGGCGTTGGCCGCGAATGCGAGCACGGCGGCCTCATCCGGGTAGCGCCGTGTCCCCGGCTGCGCGACAACGAAGGCCGCTGAGGCACAGGCGAACTCCAGGCATTGGCGTGCCGGCCATCCCTTGCGGCGGGCGTACAGGAAACTCACGTCGAACACGTCGCCCGCCCCAATCGTGTTGATCGCCTTGATCGGCAGTCCCGGAACCTCGACAACGTCGTCGCCCATCAGCGAAACCGCGCCCAACTCGCCGCGCTTGATCACGATTTGACATGCTCGCGAGCCGATCACCGCCACAGCCGCCTGCCAGGTCGACGTTTCCGTCAGGTGACACAGTTCTTCTTCGTTCGGCATGAACAGGTCGACGTTTTCGAGCAGGGCCAGGGTTTCGTCGCGCGTGCCCGGCTGCCAGCCACCGGGATCCCAGCTTGGGTCGAGGACCACGAACTGGCCGCGATCCCGCAGGCATCGTGCGTACTCCACCACCTGTCCTGGGGAGAACTGGGGCAGCAGGTAGTTGCCGCACAGGAAGACCTCGGCGCAGGCGGCAATCGCCGCGTCGTGCCGTTTCGCGACCTGGACGTTCATCTGCTCGTGGGCGCCCAGCACGGTCAGGATGCATCGCTGGCCGCGATCGCCGACGAAGACGATGCCGAGGCAGGTCGGAAGTCCCGGGATCGCTTCCACCCCCGCATCATCGATCCCGGCGGCGGCCAGTTCCCGCCGCAGGAAATCGGCGCTGGCGTCCTCCCCGACGGTGGAGACCACGAACGGTGTCATGCCCAGGCTACGTGCAGTCAACGCGAGGTAGCCGGCCGTTCCCGCAAGCTCGAGTCGGGAGGATTCGACCAGCAGCTCCTCATCCCACTCGGGGAACCGGGTGACGGTGGCGACGATTTGATCGACGTTCAGATTACCGACGATTGCGAACGGCTGCGACATCTCAACGGGCATCGAGCACGACCACCTGGCTCAGATTGCGCGGCTTGTCCGGGTCGAGGCCGATCGCCAGTGCCTTGTAGAAGGCAAGCAACTGCACGAACGGCAGGTAGAGGAGGCAGCGGGCGAGGTCCGTGAACGTGGCGCCGATCACCAGGCTGTCATCGGCGCCCGTGGATTGGTACGGACCGACGGCGACGACATGTGCGCCGTGCTGTTTCAGATCCCGTTCGACATCCCCCACGTAGGCAAACTCCCGCATTCCCTCGAACAGCACGATCAGGGTCCGGTCATCGACAATCGATATCGGACCATGCCGGAACTCGAGTGGATTGTAGGCCTCGCACGCGCTCTGGGTCATTTCCTTCAGCTTGAGGGTGCCTTCTTCGGCGAGACCCTGGTTCGGTCCCAGCCCGAGGTAGATCGTCTTGTCGAATGATGACGAAGCCGACAGGCGCTGGGCAAGCTGCTCCGCATCGGCAAGGTGATCGGCGAATGCGTCCGGCAGCCGGGCCAGCTCGTCGAGCATGCCCGGATTGTTGCCGGCCAGCGCAGCCACAACTTGCAGCGCGAGCAGCATGGTGGTGAACGACTGGGTCATGACCACGGATTGCTCAGCCGCGAACGGCAGCTCGATGCAGAAGTCGCATTGTCTCGCCAGCCCGGTGTCGAGATTGCAGGTAATGCCGACGGTTGTTACGTGTGGATGTGATGCCTTCAGGTAATCCACCGCCAGCAATGCCTCGGAGGTCGTGCCCGATCGCGAAATGACGAAGGCGATCACGGATCCGGTCGCCGGCACGGTGGTCGCCGCCGAGAGGAAGACCTCCGAAGTCGGTGCTGCTGTCGCGGTCTTCCCGGTGAGTTCCATGAAACTCTGGGCCGCCGATTGCGCGATGTAGAGCGAGGTTCCGGAGCCCATGAACAGGGCATGGGTAATTGCCTCGACGTCGAGCGACTGCGCAATACCGGACCAGATCGGCGGCACATGCTCGATCGTTGCGGCCCAGGAGGCAGGTTGCTTCAGGATTTCCGTGTACGTCAGGCTCATGTCGTGTTTCCTCATTGTCGTAATCATTGCCTATCGCGGTGATTTCACCTGCTCGACGACATCAACACCCGATCGGATCTCTTCCACATCACGCATATCAACCACTCCCGCCACCTCCTGCAGCGCGGCGGCAGTGCCAAACGCCACTGCCTGCTTCAACGACTCCGCATTATCGAGACCACCCGCCCACCCATCGAGAAACCCCGCCAGCAGCGCATCGCCGCACCCGACCGTGTTGACGGTGCTGACCTGTGGGGCATTTGCCTGCATCACGCTCGATCGCGAAACAAGCAACGCTCCGGCGCCACCGAGCGAGATCACGACCCGCCCTCCGGGGCCCATACGCTGACCGATCAGGTCGTCCTGGGCGAATACGATTTGCTCAGCCAGTGAGCCCGGCCGGCCCATCAGGGCCCGCAGCTCGGACGCGTTTGGCTTGATCACGTCCGGTCGACCCGCCAGCAACGATACGAGAGTTTGACCGCTGGAGTCGACGACCATCCGGCTCGATCCGGCACGGACGATGCCCGCCAGGCGTTCCAGGAAATCCGGTGTCGCGCCAAGCGGTGCGCTGCCGGAAATCACCGCCACTGGCGACGGTTCCAACAATCCTGCTACCTGTTCGAGTAGCCGCTCGCAATCGCCTGCGGAAACGGCTGGTCCGGATTCCAGGATTTCGGTCGCCTCACCGGAGTCCTGGTCGAGCACGGTGTGGCATGTTCGCGACTCGCCGCTGTCCAGCCATGCAAACCGGGGCTTGATGCCCGCCTGCCGCAGACCTTCCTCGATAATTGCCCCGGATGCGCCGCCGAGAAATCCGGATGCGATCACCGAATGGCCCTGTGCGGAAAGTACCCGGGCCACGTTGTTGCCCTTGCCGCCCGGCATCGCGTGCTTGCGGATCACTCGGTTTGCCCCGCCCGGCTCGAACCGGGCGACGACGTAGGTGGCGTCGATCGCGGCGTTGAGGGTGATCGTCAGGACGTTCATTGGGGACGTCCCGGCGCGGTGTGACAGGCGCTGCGCGCCCGGGCCGAGACAAGCTCGGCAACCCTACACGAAAATGTGAACAGTCCTATACCGTCACTCTGAGCATCAAAGCCCAGTGCCAACTGACACACCCCTGTACCGTCATCCTGACGCGACGCGGAAGGATCCCCGAGCGCAGCGCCAGCGATAGCACTCGATGACGCATTCGGCGCCGATGCATCGCATGAACGCGCGACCCTGTGGCCGTCCATCGTCCGCTGGCGCGGACCGGCTATCGCTTCGCTGCACCGGGGGGATCCTTCGCTGGCGCTCAGGATGACGGCAACGGGAAATAGTGCGATATGGCGGGAGGCGTCGGACATGGCGATCAGGAGGCCAACTTCGCGGTTTGCCGGGAGGCCTGTGACCGGTGCGCTTCCTGGACCTCGTCGAGCATCGATCTCAGCCGCCTCGATCGGGATGTTCGCCATCAGCGGATCGGCGAGCAGCGCCTGTACCGCAAGCGTCCGGTCGCCCGAAAGCGCCGCATCCACCGTCAGTTCCTGCTGGTAAATGCGCTGGCGGAGGATGCCTGCGATACCCTCGGGGAGGGCGCCAACGCCGATGCCGCGGACCCCGAAACCGCTGATCTGGCCGGGGACCTCGACGATTGCCCACGGTGGCAGATTCGCGATCAGCCCATCGTTTCGCACATTGACGGCCAGCTCCGGCAGGATCCGGTCGTTCACGATGGCGTCGATGATGTGGATCAATCGCTCGCCCTCGCGCGCATCCTCCAGCAATTCGGGATCGAGCGGTTCGAGTCCATCGGCCTGGGCCCGCAACTGCTCGCGGGTGGTGTCCTTCGTCGCGAAGATCCGGTTCGTCATGTCGAGTCCGGACTGGGTGCCGTATTTCAGCTTCTCGCCATCCTTTTGCAGGAAAAACGGGAAGAATTCCGCCACATGGCGATCGCCAGGGGAGGGGAAGAGGCCGTATAACGAGGTCAGCCAGGCGCTGACGTACTGAAATGAATCGTACGGATCGTCGGCCGAGTCATCGAGTGGTTTCGTCAATCCATCGGTCAGGAATTCCCGGAATCGGGGATACACATCCTCGCCCTGGTGTCGTACGTCGAGCAGCCAGCAGAGATGGTTGACCCCGGCGAAGACGACGTTGACGTCCTCGGTCGCGAACCCGAGATCGCGGGCGATCACTTGCCGGGTGTGCAACACGCCGTGACACAGGCCCACGCACCGGATCGAGGTCGATTTCTGGACGCCGCGGACGATCGCCGAGAGCGGGTTGGTGTAGTTGAAAAGCCAGGCCTCGGGGCAGAGCTCTTCCATGTCCTTCGCGATCGCGACGATCTCGGGCACATGGCGCAACGCACGGAACACCCCGCCAGGTCCGACACTGTCGCCAACCGTCTGGTAGACGCCGTATTTCTCGGGAATCCGGACATCGGTTTCCCAACCGCGGACGCCACCGGCGGCGATCGTGGTGGTGACGAAGTCCGCGCCCGGAAGCGCTTCCCGGCGATCGGTCGTGCCGGAGACCTTGAGGCCCACGCCGCGCTCGGTCGCCAGTCGCTGGGCGAGGCGAACCATTGTCTCAACGGCCCACGGGTCGATGTCGACGAGGGCGACCTCGGCGCTGTTCAGGTCCGGCGAGGCGACGAGGTCGGCGAGCAGGCCCGGGGTGAACTCGGTGCTGCCGGCGCCGATGATCACGATTTTGGTGTGTGTCATGGATGTGTGTTCTCCTGAAATCCGTTGGTCGTTTCATTTCGTACTGGCCGGTCTTGTGCCGGCCAATCGCCCGAAGCGGGAGGGCACAAGATCCTCCCGTACGAATCCTCTCCTGACCGGCCAATCGCTCGACAGCGGGAGGGCGCAAGACCGGCCAGTACGCGAATCCGTACGGACCGTGCCTGCTTCCTCATTTCAAACCCGCCAGGACCAGGGCGTTGACGATCTGGCGCTGGAAAATCACGAAGACGACGATCACCGGAATCACCGCCATCGCGGCGGCGGCCATCACCAGGTCGTAGCGCTGGGCGTGCTGGCTGTTGAAGAAGGTCAGGGCCAGTGGCAGGGTGCTTTTCTCCAGGTCGTTGATC
Source organism: uncultured Chloroflexia bacterium (assembly GCA_963763125.1). GTDB lineage: Bacteria > Chloroflexota > Chloroflexia > Thermomicrobiales > UBA6265 > JACCYX01. Next base: position 800,392 of record CAVXMV010000005.1, on the reverse strand, counting down.
ACGATCAGCGGCCAGAGGTAATCGTTCCAGGCGGCGAGGAAGGTGAAGATGCCCAGCGCCGCCATCGGCGGTCGCGCCAGCGGAACCACGATCCGCGCGTAGATCGACCATTCCGAGGCGCCGTCCAGCCGGGCCGCCTCGATCAGGTCGGTGGGAATCCCCGCGATGAACTGCCGCATCAGGAAGATCCCGAAGGCGCTGACCATCGCCGGCACGATCAACGCCCACAGCGAGTTGATCAACCCCAGCTCGTTGGCGATCAGGTAGGTGGGGATCAGGAGTACCGGGAATGGCACCATCATCGTCATCAGCAGCACGACGAAGATCGCATCTCGCCCCGGGAACTCGAACTTGGCGAAGATGTACCCGGCCAGCGAACAGGTGAAGAGCACGATCAGGGTGATCGTGCTGGAGACCAGCAGGCTGTTCCCGAACCAGCGGAAGAATGGCGCATCGTTGATTACGGTCCGGAAGCTGTCGAATGATGGGTTCTCCGGAAACAGGGTCGGGGGAATCCTGATGATCTCGGCCGAGGACTTGAATGCACTGGAGAGCATCAGGAAGAAGGGCAGGGTGAAAACGAACGCGACCAGCGTGAACAGGGCGTAGAGCACCCCTGTCCAGATCTTCCGGAAGCGTCGTTGCCGAATCAACGAACCGGCATCGGGTTCATGCACAAGTGCCATCCCTAGTACTCCCATCGCGATCGCAGGAGGCGCATCTGGACGAGCGTGACGAGCAGGATGATCCCCATCAGCACGATCGACATCGCCGAGGCGTAGCCCATCTGGAGATCCTCGAATCCCTTGCTATAGATGTACAGGACCATCGTTTCGCTACTCCGGATCGGCCCGCCCTCGGTCATCACCTGGATATGGGTGAACTCCTGCAGGTACGAAATCATCGTGAGCACCACCACGAACATCGTGGTGCGTTGCAGCAGCGGTATCGTGATGCCCCGGAACCGCTGCCACGGTCCGGCCCCATCGACCTTGGCCGCGTCGTAGAAGTCGTCCGGGATACCCTGGAGACCGGCGAGGAAGACGAGGATGTTGTAGCCAAGGTCCTGCCAGACGGCAGCCGCCAGGACAGACCAGATCGCTGAGGTCCGGATCCCCCAGCCACGGCTGAGGCGTCAGCCCAACCTGGGTGAGGAACGCATTCAGCCATCCGGCTTGCGGATCGTAGATCGTGGTCCACAGCAGCGACACCGCAACCGCCGAGGCCACCACCGGCATGAAGAAGGCGGTCCGGAACACGGCCCGGAACCGCTTGATCTGGTTCAGCCCAAGCGCGATCGGGAGCGAGAGCACGATGTTGGCGGGGACCGCCACCACGGCGTACTTGAGCGTGTTCTCGAGCGCATTGCGGAAGAAGGGATCGGTCTGGAACGCGAATTCGTAATTGCGTAAACCGATCCAGGGCGAGGTTGGGGCAAGCTGGTTGTAGCGATGGAGGCTCAGCCAGGCCACGATCCCGATTGGCAGGAGCGAGAACAGCACGAGGAGGCCGAGGATCGGGATCAGCGCGATCGCCACGAATCGCATGCGACTCGCGTGACCGGGAGCCCGGCTTCGGATCCTCGTCTTCTTTCTGGTTACCGATTCGCCAGTTACGGCCGCCATCGCATTTCCCCAATCGTGACTCGCGAAGCCTGTCGTCCCGAGTGCTCCGGTGTCGCCTTGGCGAAATTTGGCCAACGCAGGTTGACATCTTCCCAAAACCGTCATTCTGAGCTTGCGCAGCGGAGCGATAGACCCGTGCGCAGCGAAGCGATTGCCTCGACGACGAAGTCGGCGGTTGGGAGGGCCATAGTGCGTCCGCTGACGTGGCCGGCTTCGCCGGGGGATCCTCGCTGGCGCTCAGGATGACGATACGCAGGAGGATATCCTGGAAGCGCTCATCTGCCCCTACGCCGTTCACTCAGACCCAACCCAACTGCTCCCCACGCTGTCTCGTCCGCCACCCGCTACGCCCCGCGGTCGTCCGGGAAGCGCCCATCGTTGATCGAGCCGAGCCGAGCCGGGTTGAACGTGAAGATGATCGTGCGGCGCGGCTTGTTGGTCGTGTTGAAATCCGAGTAGTGGAGCAGGTAGGGATCGAAGTAGATCATCCCGCCGGCCTTCAACGGAACCGGTACCGCCCGCTCGGAATCGACCACGGCAGGGTCAATCTCGAAGTGACTGCCCTCCTTGAACGGCAGGATCGGCTTGCCGGTGTGACTGCCGGGGATGACCTGGAGGCAGCCCATCGATTCGTCGGCGTCGTCAAGGTAGATGAAGCATGTGACCAGCTCATCCGTGTGGGCGCGCCAGCAGCAGGCCCAATCCTGATGCCACGGATAGGGGGAGCCGCCAGGCAGCTTGAGGTTCAGCTTGTCCTCGAAGAGCGACACGTCGTCGTCGAAGATCTGTTTCAGGGGATCGACGATCCCGGGGTGGAAGGCGTATTCGCCAAACACCGGCGCGATATCCGAGACTGGTTCGAGCTTGCGGATCACGCGGTCCATGCCGGCGCTGTGATCCTTGTCCAGGTGATCCTTTTCCCACTCGATCCGGCGCCGGTACCGCTCCGGGTCTGCGGCGCAGAGCGCCAACACCTCGTCCGAGGCATCTCGCAATCGCTGCAAATCGTCCGGCGAGAGTGCGGAGGGAGCAGTGAGGTAGCCATCCCGGTGGTATTGCTCCAGATCGATCCGGGCTACGTTGGCCTGTGAAACCATGGTGAAACCGCTCCTGGTTCTGTGGAAAGGGAACGATGCCCGCGACCGGGATGGGAACGCTGACCGGCGATCCCATCCCGGTGAGTATTGGCTACGGGCCGAGGTTCTCGTCGATCATCGCGTTGATTTCCTGTTCCGCCGTTGGCGAGCGCATCCTCGACGCTGGCCTCCCCGATATCGACGCTGATGTAAGGCGTCGAGAATCGATTGGAAGAAGCGGTCGCGGTCACCGATCTGGCCAATCCACTGACCGGTCGGGATTGCCGCGAACGACGTCGCGAGGCCCGGTGCCGCTTCCAGGAGAGCCGGATCGTTGTTCAGCGCCTGGAGGGAGGGGACCGTGAAGGTTGTCTTGTTCCACTCCCGCATCTGGTCGTCCTGGTGCATGAAGTCGATGAACTTCCAGGCCGCGGCCTTCTTTTCGTCGTCGATCTTGGCGTTGACCACCTCGCCCCAACCGGATTCGGCGGCGAACTTGAGCTCAGTTCCGGCATAGACCGGAATCGGGTCGTAGCGGAATTCCAGGTCGGGATACTGCTCCTGGCCGACGGCAATTGCCCATGGTCCGCGGGCACACATCGCGGCCTTGCCCTGGAAGAAGAGCTCGTGGGTATCTGGGGTGTACGACTGGCTGTCGTCGACCTGGTATTCCGTTACCAACGCCGTGAAATCGGCCCAGGCCTGCTTCGCGGCATCGGTTTGGAAATCGACGTGCATCCCATCCTCGGCAAAGTAGGTGGCGTCCTGCTGGAGGATCATCGAGAGGAAGGTGAAGGTCACCGTATCGGAGCTGATGAACGCCAGGCCGGACTGGGTCAGGATGTCGCCATCCCATATCGAGGCGGCGGCGGCGAGGTCGACCATCGGCTGCCACTCGGTCGGCGATGCCGCCGAACCGGCCGCCTCGATCAGCGCCGGGTTGACCAGCAACCCGCCGTTTTCGAGGTTGTACTCGTTGGGCTGGCCGTAGAACGTGCCGTCCACCTCGTACGCGCCGGATGAGGCCGGCCAGAAGCGCTCGGCCATCGTCGCCGCCATCTCGTCCGGAACCGGATCGAGCAACTGGAACCTGGCGTACTCGGTGACCCAGGTCCCGAACATCTGCTGGATGTCGGCCACCGTTTCCGAGCTGTAGCCGGTTTGCAGCTTCTGGACGAACACATCGTACGGGAAGTACTGGTAGACGATGTGGATATCCGGGTTGGCCGCCTCGAAGGCCTCGATCACCGCCGTGTTGGCCGCCACGAACGCGGGGTTGTTGTGGGTCCACCACGAGACGTTGATCTTGCCTTCTTCCTCGGTGGTGACCTGCACGCCCGCTGCCTCCACGGTGGCCGTAGCGTTGGCCGCCTCGGTGGCCTCCGCATCGGATTGGGCAGCGGCTCGCAGCGGAGCGCCGAGGGAAAGCGCGGCGGCGGCTCCGGCAAGTTTGGTCAGCTGACGTCGGTCGAGATGTTCGTGAGAAGCCATGGAAACACTCTCCTCAAACACGATATTCGGAGAACCGAGCATGGATAGACATGCTCATCATCAACAGAACCCGGTTGTGCTCATCCTTTCGTCACGAATGCGCCAGGTACACCCACGAATCGCTTCCCACCTGGTGTTGGCCGCTCCGATGGCGGCCAATGCGGGATCGACCTGCGGACCCTACGTCAGCCTATGGCTCAAGACCGCCCTTCGCGTCGCCGGCCCAATCTGCCCGCCGGGTGATCCTGACATCGCCGGATGCTCCAACGCGCACGAAGGCAAGCTGCCCCATAGAACGACTGTCCTGAGTGATGTGCCGAGTCTTTCACAGGCGTTCCTGGATGTCAACTTTCTTGTGACTGTTTGTGCGTGTATGTGATTGCGTGTGAGGATTATTGACTAGACCAGCTCGAGGATGACATCCTGTTCGGCCAGCAGGCGAGCTGCTTCGTCCGGGATTTCGTGACCGGTGATCAGTCGCCGGATCCGTTTGAGCGGCGATACGCGAACCATCGCGACCCGGCCGAACTTGGTGTGATCGGCGAGCACCACGACCTCGCGCGCTGCGTTCATCAGGGTCTGATCGCTGCGGGACTCGGCGAAATTCTCCGCCGAGAGCCCATAGTCGGCGTGGATTGCCGAGCTTCCCATGAACAGCTTGTCTGCCCGCAGGTTCTCCATTGCGTCTTCGCCCAGCGATCCGAGGACGGTGAGTTCCGAGTGGCGCAGCACGCCACCGAGCACGATCACCGAGATTGTGGGAAATGGGGCCAGCGCGAGCACGATATTGAGCGCGTTGGTGATCACTGTCAGGCCAGTTCGATCAGCAAGGTGAGGGATCATCGCGGCGGTCGTTGTACCGCTCGAGATGATGATCGTTTCACCGTCGTGGACGTGGGCGGCGGCGGCGGCCCCGATCCGACGCTTTTCGTCCGCCTGGATAGTCGACCGGTTGAGCAGGGGAGGCTCGGGCATTTCGGTCGCCACCCGGACCCGCTTCGCCGCGCCGCCGTGAGCCCGCTCGATCATGCCGCGCTGGCTGAGCTGGGCGAGATCGCGCCGGATCGTCGCCGCACTTACCTTGAAGTGATCGCTGAGTTCCACCACGGTCAGGCTGCTGCGTTGTTCCACAAGTTCAACGAGTTGTTGTCGGCGTTCGGCATCGAGCATACGTGCGCACCATTCATCGGACACATGAGCATTTATGCACAGTATGCCACTTCGATTGTGATGTGTGGTGCGCGCCAGATCATCACGGTGTCGGGCAGTAGAACAGGACCGGTCAGTTGGCTGGTCCTGTGCCACTCGCGTCAAAACCTAGTTTGGATAGAATACAGGGATGATCCTCCCCAAAGATCGCGACCCTCGCTTCATCACCATCCGCCGTGGGGGGACGCTCACCGATTCGGATCACCAGCTCCTCGCCCTATGGGCGGCATCGTGCGCGGAGCACGTCCTCGACCTCTTCGAGTCGGCGAAGCCTTCGGACGCTCGGCCGCGTCAAGCAATTGAGCAGGCCCGCGCCTGGGCGCACGGCGAGATCACGATGTCCCAGGCTCGCACGGCGGCCGGCCACGCAATGGGCGCGGCCAGAGACCTGAGGGGGGCAGCACGGCATGCCGCGTATGCTGCCGGACAGGCAGCGGCGGTCGCGCACGTAGCCGCCCACGAGCTCGGTGCGGCCGCCTATGCGATCAAGGCCGCACGAGCGGCCGCGCCGGAAGGGGAAGGAGCGCGCGCAGGGCGACTCGAGTGCCGGTGGCAGCGCGACCAGCTCCCGGAGGCGATTCGTGAGCTCGTCCTCGACGACCAGCGGTTGCGGAACGACATCTGCTGGTCGGTGTTCGACTGCTGAGCGGGCGTGTTGTGGCTCCATCCCCAAGTATACCAAGGGCATAACACGGAATCCGGATAGACACATGGCACAGCGGGTTTCGTACGGGCGGCAGCGGCAGCAGCGAGCCTGGCAGCGTAGCGAGTCGACTGGGAGTGGCACCTGGCCAGTCGGGGTGTGGTCGATCCGCCCCGCTGGATGTTGTCCGCCCTGGTGCGTCGTATTCCCGGTATCACCCCTGATCATCCGGATTTCGTATAACAGGCTCCAGGGAGGTTCGTAGCGCCATTGTCGCTGCGGCGAGCGATATCGCTTCGCTGCCTCGTGTCCCGGAATGACAGGAGACTGCCAGCCTGGGGTCGTTGCGGAGCTGTCCTGCTGGATACTCCGCCCGGTTGACTGGTCGTCCTGCGCGGTTCCAGCCCACTCCGCAGGCGACGTATCAGCGTTCGCCCGGGAAGGGGCCGGACATGGATTCGACCTCGAGCTGCGTTTGCCGGATATGCCAACCGCCCGCGTGCACGTCGTTTGGCGCGAATGCGATTTCGTACTGGCAGCGATCGCCGCGCACCAGCGACAGTGAGTGCTCAACGGGGATACCGTCCTGGTCAAAGGTGACGATTCGCGCCAGCATCCCCGGAGTTCCTGGTTGTGTGCGCAATAGCCCTGCCTCGTGCGCGCTGAGGATCACTGGCTCCAGGGTCTCGCGAATGAACGAGATCGCCACCCCGTAGGTTTGGAGCAGCATCCCGTAGAGCGATTGCGTCGCCAGATCCTGGTCTTCGAGACCAGGGAACCGCGAGAGTGGCAGGTGAATCGTCTCCAGCACCACCGCCTCATCGTTCGCGAAGCGGACCCGGGAGAGCCGCAGCAGTCGATCGTTGCCATCGACCTGAAGGGCGCGGACGGCGGCGGGGTCGGCCTGTTTCGCCGTGATCGGTTCCATTTCCAGCACCCGGTTCGTCGGCACCATCCCGTTCCGGCGCATCCGCTCCGAAAAACCGATCACGCGCCCCATCGGTTGCTCGATCCGGAGTTTGGCGACAAAGGTGCCCATGCCATGGCGCCTGACCAGGAGACCTTCTTCGGCCAGCGTGTCGATCGCCTTGCGCACCGTTGGCCGGCTGATCCCGAACATCGCCCGCAACTGGTGCTCGGAGGGCAGTGGATCGCCAGGGCGGAAGTCGCCGTCGCCGATCGCGTTCCGAAGCCGATCCGCGAGTTGCAGGTACAGATTGCCGGCGATCCGCGATTCGAGCGGCGTGCCTACCCAACCCGGCGAATCGAGCGCGCTCCTCTGCTCCACGACACCAACCCCCTCATGATCCAGCGTTGCCCTGCGTGACCGTTCAATCGCTCATCCACTACCCATCGACGCGACGGTCCGTGCATGACAAGTTGTAATGACCATCGTTCCCAATGCGCGGAGCGATCACCCTGAGAAGGGCTGAATAAACCTGTGCGGAGCGTACAAAATCGCGACGAGTGCCTCGATGGATGGATTCCGTGTGGCTGTTGACAACTTTCAAGGCCATGATACCGTTCTTTCGAAGACTATACGTTACAACTTGTCATCTTGTCAGGAAGCAAGTACGATCCCCGCACACGAAACAAGCCAGCCAGGAGGAGAGTCGCCCACGAGCGGCTCTCCCGTCACAACGGAGGTGCCGGAGCAGAACATCGCAGCGAATCTCGGCCGCACAGGTTCTTCAACGAGTCACATCGTATCGCCCCCAAAGGGGAAAGGAACACCTATGAAGACAACTCGCCGTACTTTCATGGCCAGGAGTGGTCAGGCTACGCTTGGAATGTCGCTGGCATCGGCCTTCGGCGTATCGTTCGCGGCTCGAGTCGCCGCCCAGGACAAGGTCAGCGTTGAGTTTCCCTATCTCTGGGCCGGGCCGGAAGGCGAGGCCATGCAGGCGATCGTCGATCAGTTCAACGCCAGCCAGGACCAGTACGAGGTCAATGGCGTCTCGAATCCGGATGCCCAGCGCCAATTGGCGGCGATGACCAGCAACAACGGCTTCGATGTATCCGACAACTTCGATGCCAACATCGGCACCTGGGCATCGAAGGGCGCCCTTGAGCCGCTGGACGACTTCATCGCCCGCGACAGTTACGACACGAGTGATTTCATTCCCGCCGCGATGGAGAAGATGTCGTACGACGGCAAGGTCTATTCACTGCCGATCGCCGTCCACACCTCCCAGTTGATGGTGAACGACACCATCCTTTCCGAGGCCGGGATCACCGCGCCTACCACACACAGCGAGCTGGCGGCGGCGATCGAGGCGTTGACGATTGTCGATGGCGACACGATCACCCAGCTTGGCATGGGCGTGCCCGATTTCATCACCTTCGCCTACACCTTCGGTGGCCAGTGGATCAACAGCGACTTGCAGCCGACCGCCAACGATCCCGGGAACATCGCGGCCCTGCAGTTCTGGGTCGATAACGTGTTGAACAAGTACGGCGTTGAAAACGTGCAGCGCTTCCAGTCCGGGTTCGGTGAGTACGCCTCGGCGCAGGCGCCGTTCTACACCGGCAAGCTGGCAATGTCGATCGACGGCGAATGGCAGGCCCGTTTCATTCAGCAGTATGCGCCGGACCTGGTGTGGAGTGCGGGACCGCTGCCCGTGGCCGACGACCAGCCAGACCTCGCCGGGACCACCGGCCTGGCCGCCAGCACCTTCTTCATTCCGGCGAATGCCGGGGAGAAGGACGGGGCCTGGGAATTCATCAAGTACCTCTTCTCGGAAGAGCCAATGCGGGACTTCACGATTGCGCTCGCCAATCTTCCTGCCCGCACCTCGTTGCTGGAAGACGAAGCCTACACCGAGATCCCCGGTTTCTCCTACTGGCTGGAATCGCTGAAGAGCCCGAACCTCAAGTCGATGCCTAACGTAACCTGGGGGCAGGAATATGGCACCGAGATCACCTCGGCAGTCGATGCCGTGATGAATCTCTCGAAATCCCCGGAGGATGCCCTCAACGAGCTCCAGGGCAAGGCCGAAGATCTCGCGGGATAGGTCGTTACAGCCATCTTTCGCCCAGGTGACCCATGTATTCTGCCTCTCGACACAGGTTCTCCAACACAACCATGGGAGTGCTCTTCGCACTCCCATGGCTCGTCGGGTTCCTGGTTTTCCAGCTCTATCCAATCGCGGCATCGGGATACTACAGCTTCACCGAATACAGCCTGTTCGATTCGCCGACCTGGATCGGGCTGGAGAACTACCGGGAGCTGTTCGCCGACGATCGCTTCTACCAGAGCATCTACAACACGCTCTTCATGACGGTGATCGGGGTTCCATTGGGACTGGCCCTCGCGCTGGTTTGCGCGTTGGCCCTCAACTCCCCGTCTCGCCTGCAACCGCTGTATCGCGCCGTGGTCTACCTGCCGACTGTCGTTCCGATCGTGGCCGCCACCTATCTCTGGCGATGGCTGCTCAACTCGCAATATGGCTACGTCAATCTCGTGCTTGGAAAGTTCGGGTTGACTCAGCCGCTGTGGCAGGAAGACCCGCTGTGGACCAAACCCGCGCTCGTCCTGATCGGGCTCTGGACGGTAGGCGGCACGACGATCATCTATCTCGCCGCCCTGAAAGAGGTGCCTCGTTCCTATTACGAGGCCGCCGAAATCGACGGCGCTGGCTGGTGGCGGAAGTTCTGGAACATCACCTGGCCCGCTATCTCGCCGGTCACGCTGTTCCAGCTGATCATCGGTGTGATCGCCTCCCTGCAGTATTTTACGCAGGCGTATCTGTTCGCCCAGGAACGGATGAATACGGCCAGCGGTGGCCCGAATGATTCACTGCTGATGTATGGGATGTACGTGTTCCAGAACGCATTCTCCTATCTCGACATGGGGTATGCCTCGGCGTTGGCATGGATCCTGTTCATGATCTCGCTCGCGATGACCCTCGTCATTCTTGGATTCGCCTCGAAGTGGGTCCACTACGAAGGAGATTGATCGATGGCGATCACCGCAACTTCCCGAACCATGCCGGCCACAAACACCCGCAAGCTCCGGCGCACCGGGAAAATGCTCCTCCAGGAGCTTGCGCCGGTAATCATTACCCTGGTCTTCCTGTTCCCGTTCCTGGTCATGCTGAGCACGTCATTCAAGACGCCGGACGAAACGTTCAGCGTGCCGCCGCGACTCTGGAGCGACAATTGGGTGATGGCCAATTATTCGCGCGTGTTCGAGGCGATGCCGTTCTGGCGCTACCTTGGGAACACCGTCTTCCTGGCCCTGATGACGGTGATCGGGACGTTGATTTCATGCCCGCTCGTGGCCTATTCACTCGCCAAGATCCCGTGGCGGGGCCGCAATGTGCTGTTCCTGCTGATCCTGGCGACGATGATGTTGCCGCCGCAGGTCACGATGATCCCAATCTACCTGATGTGGAACGAAACGCCCCTGATGGGAACATACTGGCCGCTGATCATCCCGCCTTTCCTGGGCTCGGCGTTCTTCATCTTCCTGTTACGGCAATTCTTCCGGGGCATCCCCAACGACCTGCTCGACGCCGCGAGGCTCGACGGCGCGTCCGAGTTCCGCATTTACTGGAGCATCGTGCTGCCGCTGTCGCGTGCCGCGCTGGCCACTGTCGGACTCTTCGCGTTTGTCGGCGCGTGGACCGACTTCCTGAATCCACTTATCTATCTCAACGATCCTGACACCTATACCCTCTCGATCGGGCTCTACAATTTCTTCTCGCAATACGGCGTCGAATGGGGCCCGCTGATGGCCGCCTGCGCCATTTTCAGCATCCCGCTGATCGTGCTCTTCATCTTCACCCAGAAGCAGTTCATCGAAGGGATTTCGCTTACCGGCCTCAAGTGAGCCTGGGTAATATCTCGGGAGGACCTTGTGTCCTCCCGCAGAATTGCGCATGCATGAAGGCCGATTATTGGCCCAAACCCACGTCTGGTAGTGGCCGCCCTTGTGGCGGCCAACATGGAGGTCTCATCGTGATTCGTTTTGGTTTGCTTGGTGTCAACACATCGCACGCGGATGCCTTTTCGCGCATTTTCAATGGCACGCTCGATTACAAGCCCCAGGTGGAGGGCGGCTCGATCGTTGCGATCTGGGGCAATGCGCAGGATCGGGTGGCCGAGCTCGTTGCTACCCACTCGATCGAGACGACGGTGACCACGCCGACGGATATGCTCGGCCAGGTTGACGCCGTGCTCGTCGTCGACGACACCGGTGGCGGCGCGACCCATGCCGAACTGGCCCGGCCGTTCCTCGAAGCCGGACTCCCGGTCTTCGTCGACAAGCCGATGACGACCAGCTACCAGGATGCGGTCGATCTCTTCACACTCGCCCAACGCACGGGTGCGCCCCTGCTCAGTTGCTCGGCCCTGCGCTTTGCGGCAGAGCTGCAACCGGCACGGGCCGAACTCGAACGCATCGGCAAGCTCTCGTCCATCGTCAGCGTCGGACCGGGTGACTGGTTCTACTACGGCGTGCATGCCGTGGAACTGCTGGGTTGCATTGCGGGAGCCGGGGCCAAATCGGTCCATCGCCACGTCTTCGATCAGCGCGATGTCGTGGTGATCGACTATCCGGAAGGCCCGACCGCCGTGGTTGAGACCCTGCGCGATGCCGGATACGTGTTCGAACTGACGGCCTATGGCGAGAACGGGCACTTCTCGTTCGAGGTCACGGACCACGTCGCCTTTTACGCAAACACCATGCGCGAGGTCGTCCACATGGTCGAGACCGGGACATCGCCGCTCACGCCGGACCAGACCCTGGAGGTGCTCGCCATCCTGCACGCCGGCACGAAATCCGGTGACACCGGCACCACAGTCGAACTCGCATCCGTGACCGTCCCGTAGGGCTGCCGAGGTTGTCTCGACCCGGGGCGTGCACCCAGCTTTTCGTCACCCTGATGGCGAAGCCGCAGCGACCCCCAGCGCATCGCGGCGATAGCCGGACCACGGCGCGAGTCGATGAGCCGACATCAGTGCCGACTGCATCGTCGATGCTTCGCACGGGGATCCTTCGCTGGCGTTCAGAATGACAGTCTTTAGGGGCTTGACGGTGTGCACGTGTCAGTCATCTGGAAACACAACGATCAACAACAGTACAACAAGGACCATCAATGACCCAATCACCAACACCTCGCGTCGGCATCATCGGCGCGGGCGGCATCGGCAAGACCCACCTTCGCGCCTGGGCAGCCAACGGCGTCACGCCAACCGCGATTGCCGACGCCAAGCCGGAGATCCTCGAAGCGGCAATCGCCGAGCATGGCGGTCAGCCCTACGCCAGCGGTTTCGACCTGATCGCCAGCGGCACGGTGGACATCGTCAGCATCTGCACGCCGCCGGCCTTCCACGCCGACCTCGCGATCGCTGCTGCCGAGGCCGGCATCGCCGTGCTCTGCGAAAAGCCGCTTGCCACCACTGTCGAGGATGCCCAGCGAGTTGTCGAAACTGTCGAGCGGACGGGTATTCTGTTCGCGATGGGATTTTGTCACCGTTTCCAGCCCCAGATCGAAGCACTCAAGGCGATGATCGATGGCGGAGAACTCGGGACGATCCGTGAGTTCCGGAACCGCTTCGCCGGGCATCTCGCAAACGTGGAGCGGACATGGTTCGCGAACCCGAAGATCGCTGGCGGCGGTGTGCTGGTCGACACCAGCGTCCACTCGATCGACCTCTTCCGCTACCTGATCGGTGATCCGGTCGGGATCCATGCCCTCACCAGCGTCTGTGAATCGGACCTCGGACCCAGCCTCGAAGTCGAGGATACCGGGGTCCTGATTCTCCAGACCGCAGGGGGCGTGCTGGGTGTGATTGAGTCCAGCTGGAGGACACCGGTCGGGGAGTGGACGGTCGCTGTTCATGGCACGGGCGGTTCGGCGGTCGTTGACTACGCGAACCTCACGCTCCGTGCCTGCCAGGCGGGCGGCGAATGGACCGACGTGGCGGTTGGTGATGGCGACCGCTTCGTGCGCGAGATCGCGGCCTTCGTCGAGTGCTGGCGCGGCAATGGGACGCCCCGCGCGACCGTCCTCGATGGTCTCGCCGCCACCCGCATCCTCGATGCCGCCTACCGCTCCGCCACGACTCCAACCGAGATGTAGAGTGTAATTTCGTACGGGCCGATCCGAGTGTCGGCCCCATCCTTCCGCATTCCTCCAACCCTGTTTGTCCCCACAGCACAATGCGCGAACCCGGCCGATGCGTCACCATTGCCAGCGTCAACCGCTCGCCTCGAACCGGGGGATTCGCATGCACCTTTCCCAGCGCGAACAGGAAAAGCTCCTCGTCTACCTCGCCGCCCAGCTCGCCCGTGAGCGCCAGGGACGTGGCCTCAAGCTCAACTACCCGGAGGCGATGGCGATCCTCACCCACGAAATCGTCGAAGGCGCCCGCGATGGCCGCTCCGTCGCCGACCTGATGGCGTTTGGCAAGCACATCCTGAGCGAGGATGACGTCCTGCCCGGCGTCGCCGCGATGATCGACGACGTCCAGGTCGAGGCCACCTTCCCCGATGGCACCAAGCTCGTCACCGTTCACCAGCCAATCCCGCACGGTGGCGCGAATGTCCCAGGCGAGGTGCTTCTCGCCGACGAGCCGATCGAGGCCAACGTCGGGCGCGTCACGGCCACCGTGACCGTCCGCCACACCGGGGACCGCCCGATCCAGATCGGGTCCCATTTCCACTTCCACGAGGTCAACGACGCGCTCGATTTCGACCGTGAGGCAGCCAGGGGATTTCACCTCAACATTCCGGCCGGAACCGCTGTCCGCTTCGAACCTGGCGAGGAGCGGACCGTCGATCTCGTCGCCTACGGTGGCGCCCGTGAGGTGTATGGATTCAATGGCCGGATCAACGGCCCGATCGACGAGGTGACGTCATGACGCCTCACGATGACCCGCCGCCAGTACGTCGATCTCTACGGCCCGACCACGGGAGACCGCGTGCGCCTGGCCGACACCGACCTGATCGTCGAGGTCGAGCGCGACTATGCCGTCCATGGCGACGAAATCACCTTTGGTGGCGGCAAGGTGATTCGCGATGGAATGGGCCAATCGGCGAGGGCCACTGATGTCCTCGATCTGGTGATCACCAACGCCCTGATTCTCGATCACTGGGGGATCGTCAAGGCCGATATCGGGGTCCGCAATGGCCGGATCGTGGGGGTCGGCAAGGCCGGTAACCCGGATATCCTTGATGGCGTCGACCCGAAACTGGTTGTCGGCGCCGGGACGGAAGTCATCGCCGGGGAACACCTGATCGTGACTGCCGGCGGCGTCGATACCCACGTCCACATGATCTGCCCGCAGCAGGTGGAGGAAGCGATCGCGAGCGGGATCACGACCATGCTCGGCGGCGGCACCGGTCCCGCCACCGGCACCAATGCCACCACCTGCACACCCGGCCCGTGGAACATCCACCAGATGCTGCGCGCGGCCGACACCCTGCCGGTCAACATCGGCGTTGCTCGGCAAGGGCAACAGCACCGGCCCGGACGGGCTTCGCCTCCAGGTCGAAGCGGGCGCCTGTGGGTTGAAGCTGCATGAGGACTGGGGAACCACGCCCGGCTGCGATCAGGACCTGCCTCGATGTCGCCGACGAGTACGACGTCCAGGTCGCGATTCATACCGACACGATCAACGAGGCGGGATTCCTCGAAAGCACCGTTCGCCGCGATCGGCGAGCGCACGATCCACACCTATCACACGGAAGGGGCGGGCGGCGGCCACGCCCCGGACATCATCCGGATCGCCAGTTTCCCGAACGTGATTCCGTCGTCCACGAACCCCACGCGGCCCTACACCGTGAACACGGTCGAGGAACACCTCGACATGCTGATGGTCTGCCATCACCTGAGCCCGAAGGTGCCGGAGGATGTCGCCTTCGCCGATTCCCGGATTCGCGCCCAAACGATGATGGCTGAGGATGTGCTGCACGATATCGGGGCGTTCTCGATCATGTCGAGCGATTCGCAGGCGATGGGCCGCGTTGGCGAAGTGATCATCCGGACCTGGCAATCGGCCGACAAGATGAAGAAGCAGCGCGGTCCGCTTCACCGGCGACTCCGACCGCAACGACAACGCGCGGATCAAGCGCTATCTCGCCAAGTACACGATCAACCCGGCGATCGCCCACGGCCTGAGCGATGTCGTGGGCTCGATCGAGCCCGGCAAGCTCGCCGATCTCGTGATCTGGGAGCCGAAGTTTTTCGGGGTCCGCCCCAAACTCGTGCTCAAGGGCGGGATGATCGCGTGGGCCGCGATGGGCGAAGCCAACGCCAGCATCCCGACCCCGCAACCGGTCTTCATGCGCCCGATGTTCGCCGCCCACATTCCGCATGCGACCAGCGTGACGTTTGTCTCGAAGGCGGCCCACGATGCCGATATCGCAGCCCGGCTCGGACTGCGCACGCCGACCGTGCCGGTCCGGAACACGCGAACGATCGGCAAGGCGGACATGATCCACAACCACGCGACACCCGACATTCGCGTCGATCCCGAAACCTACGAAGTCCGCGCCGACGGCGAGCTGCTTGTCACCGAACCATCCCGCGAGCTGCCGCTCGCCCGCACGTATTTCCTGTTTTGACCTACCGCATGGCCGGGATGAGAGGTGCGACCGCATCCATGAATTCGGCAGGGACGGCGATCCTGCTGATGCCGAGATCGGTGCGGATGCGTTGCAGGGAGGCGACCATGGCGGCGCTGTCTCCCATCAGGAACGCCGGGGCATTCGCGATATCGGCCCCCGGCGTGTTGTCGATTCGCGCCTTCAGCCACGGATGGACCACCTCGCCGACTCCCGCCAGGCTGAGCTGGATCGCTGGGCTGCGCCCGGTGTGCGCCGCCGCCTCGCGCACGATGCCCACGCGCTCGCTGACCTCTTCGAAGCCCGTCAGCGGGTCGATCCCGAGGGCGACGACATCGGCAACCTGCCCGGCGAGCGAGAGCATCCTGGAGCCGCCGGCAGCCACCAGGATCGGCGGCGGCCCGCTCGCCGGGAGCTGGACCTTGAGCGCGGCCTCGGTCAGTGTGTATTCGGGGCTTTCAACGGTAACCGTCTCGCCGGCGAACAGGGCGCGCAGGATCGTGAGCGACGCCTCGAGCCGGGCGACGCGACGCCCGGGAGATTCGAGCGCGATGCCGTATTCACGGATGTCCTCACCATTGCGGTCACGACCGGTCCCGACGCCGAGAATGAAGCGGCCACCGGAAAGCGAGTGGACCGTAGCAGCCTCCCGCGCGACGTGGAGGGGGTGCCGCGTTTCATTATTGAGAACATGGGTGCCAACCTGGAGCGTCGAGGTGGCTGCCGCGATCCACGCCAGGCCCGGGAACACCGAAGGGGCAAACCCTGGGGCATCCGGGATCACCATGGCGTCGAATCCCAGCGACTCTGCTCGCCGGGCAAGCTCGGCGAGGTCGGGTCCTGCCGGGAATCCACCGAGCACCAGGCTCACGTGAAACGGGTGGGTGACGGGCTGGCCGGGATTGGTGGTCATCGAATGCTCCTTTTACTGATCGAACAACGTGTCATGTTCCCTAGTCAAGCAGGAGGATGTGTATCGTGGATGACAGAGATATGGATGTAGTGTGAATGCTGATTCTGCCGTGCCATCCCTGTTGAATCGGAGATCGGAGTGACCATGCTCCTTCGTCTCCTCCAGCTCGCTGACTCGTCATTCCCGACGGGAGGGTACTCCTTCTCCCACGGTCTCGAAGGGCTCCACGCGATGGGCCTCGTTATGGACGAACGAGGCATTCGCGACTTTGCGCTCGCCCACGTCGAGGAAACCCTCGCCATGCAGGAGCTACCCGCCGTTCGCCATGCGCACCGCTCTGCCAACGGTAACGACCTCGATGCCCTGATCGAACTCGACCACCTGCTCTCCGCGCTCAAACCCGTCCTGGCCTTTCGCACAGCCAGCACCCGGATCGGTCGCCAGACGCTGGAATCCGCCCTGCCGTTGTTTCCGGCGCCCCTGGCTCTCGGATATCTCGACACGGTCAGGCACAAGCGCACACCCGGTCACCACGCGGTGGCATTTGGGGTGGTCACGCAGGCCGCCGGAATCGACGTCGGCGATGCGGTGGCCGCGTTCGGGGCGTCTGCCCTCGGCAGCTATGTCGCGGCATCCGTTCGACTTGGCCTGATCGGCCAGGGCGCGGCGCAGCGGATCATCACCTCGCTCCAACCGGTTCTTGCCGAAGCAATCGGCGCGTCCCAAATCCTCGGCCTTGCTGATCTGGGTGGATACAACCCGCTTGATCGACATCGCGGGCATGCGCCAACCGGCCCTCGCCGCCCGCATGTTCGCCTCATAAGGAAGGAATCCTCATGCACACCCATCGCCCTGTTCGCATCGGCATCGGCGGCCCGGTTGGCACTGGCAAGACGGCCCTCGTCTGGCGGCTCTGCGAAGCGATCCGCGACCGCTACGACATGGCTGTGATCACGAACGACATCTACACGCTCGAGGACGCTGAATTCCTCGTCCGCAACACCGCGCTGGAGGCGGATCGCATCCTCGGCGTCGAAACCGGAGGATGCCCGCATTCCGCGATCCGTGACGATCCCTCGATGAACTTCGAGGCTGTCCGCGATCTCGAGCAGCGCCATCCGAACCTCGACCTGATCCTGATCGAGAGCGGAGGCGACAATCTCTCGGCCACCTTCAGCCCCGAGTTGGCCGATGCCTCGGTGTTCGTGATCGACGTCTCCGGGGGCGACAAGATCCCGCGCAAGGGTGGACCGGGAACATCGCGCTCCGACCTGCTCGTGATCAACAAGATCGATCTCGCGCCGATGGTCGGCGCCTCGCTGGAGGTGATGGCCCGCGACGCGAAAATCCAGCGTGGCGACCGCCCGACTCTGTTTACGAACCTGCGCGATTCGCAAGGGGTCGATGATGTCGTCGCCTGGATCGATGCGCAGGTAACGGCCCACCAATCTTCGAGCGATGGTGTCGCGAAGGATGCCGGGGAATGGCTGCATCGCGTTCACGAACACGGATTGCCCGAGGAATACATGCACACCCACGGCGATGGCATCACGCACGCGCATCCGCACAGGCACGACCATGTCGACTGACGGCATGGCCTGCGCCGGTACGCGCATCGCCGGGGCCGATGCCGTAGGATCGACCGGCGAACTCCGGATCCGGGCCGAACTCGTCGGCGGGCGGACTGCCGTGGTCGAGAGCTACCGGACCGCACCGTTTCACCTCGGACAGCCGAGCGACCGGGCCGGGGATGGCTCGGCGGATCTCATCATCCAGGGCGTAGGGCCGGGTTACCTGCCCGGCGATCGCCTCGCGATCGTGATCGAAGTCGGTCCCGGGGCCTCGCTGACCGTTCGTGGTCAGGGAGCGACGAGGCTCTACCCCTCGCCGCAGGGTGCGCCGGCCACGGCGACCGTCGCGCTTACGGTCCGTGAACGTGGGCGACTGGTCTATCTTCCCGGTGAGTTGATCCCGTTCCGCCAATCCGTGCTGGAACAGGTGACGCGGATCGATGTCGCACATGGTGGCTCGCTTGTTCTCGGGGAAATCCTCGCACCGGGCCGGATTGCGATGGGCGAGGCATTTCAGTACACGCGCCTTCGCCTCGATGTCGAGGCCCGGTACGGTGGCCGGCACTGCCTGATCGAACGGGCCAGGCTCGATCCTGCCCGGCGATCGCTCACGAGTGTCGGGCGTCACGGGGAGTACCCGATCACGGGCACCATCTACCTGATCGGAGAACACACACGTCCACCGGTTCCGGCGATCCCGGAGACCGTGACCTGGGCGTCCGCTGCAGGTGATGGATACACCCTTGTCCGCCTCCTCGGACCTACTGTCCAGGCTGTCACCTCCGCGATACAGACCCTCATTTTGTAGGGTTGCCGATCGCGTGTCTCGGCCCGGGAGCGAAGCGGTATCACCTGGACCGCATCATCCTTGGCCGCCACAAGGGCGGCCACTACCGGGGTGGTTGGAGGCAGACGGTGAGGTCCGGGTTGGTGGCGCCATTTCCGGTACAAGACCAAGCATCGTCGTAGATTGACCTGGATATCTCCAGCATGCTTCCGCTACCGCACCAGGCCGGTGGTCTTGATCCCGTTGAGGAAATACCGCTGGCCGAAAGCGAAGAGCGCGATCACCGGCAAGGTCACCAGCACCGAGGCGGCCATCAGCATCGCCCATTCGGTCGAGCGCTGGGCCCGGAAGGCATAGAGTCCGAGGCTCAACGGATAGCTGTCGGGATCCGAGAGATAGATAAGCGGGCCGAAGAAGTCGTTCCAGGTGCCGAGCAGGGTGAATACCGCCACCACGACCAGGGCCGGCTGAACCAGCGGCAGCATGATCTGCCAGAAGATGCGGAACTCGTTGGCACCGTCCATCCGGGCCGCGTCGATCAGGTCCCGCGGCAACCCCATGAAGAACTGGCGAAGCATGAAGATGTAGAAGGCGTTGCCGAGGAAGGCCGGCAGGATCAGCGGCGCATACGACCCCAGCAGACCGAGCTTCTGGAACAGCACGTAGGTGGGGATGAACGTCACTACGCCGGGGATAACCAGGGTGGCGATCGTGATCGAGAAGAGCAAATCGCGGCCCGGGAACTTGAACCGCGCCAGTCCGTACCCCACCAGCGCGCTGGAGAGGACGGTGCCGATCATGGTCAGTCCCGAGTAATAGATGCTGTTCCAGAGCAGGCGCGGGAAGTTGAACCCAGGGTAGGTGAATGCGTCCTTGTAATTGCTCCAGCGCGCCGGGTTGGGGATCCACTGGATCGGCTGCGCGAAGATTTCGATGTTCGATTTCAGCGACGAAATCACCATCCAGTAGAACGGAACCATCATTACCAGCGCCGCCGCAATCAGGAGTCCGTGCTGCATCACCACGGTCAGCACCTGTCGCCAGCGGCTACTGCTGGCCGGTACCTGCACAGAGTCGATGGTGCTCATCGGTTATCTCCCTCTTCATAGAAGACCCAGAACCGGGCGCTGCGGAAGATGACGAAGGTGAGCAGCAGCACGGCCACGAAGAGCACCACCGCCATTGCCGAGGCGTAGCCCATCGAGAAGTAGCGGAAGGCGTTCTTGTAGAGCAGCACCATGTACATCAGGGTTGAATCGAGCGGCTCGCCGTTGGTGCCGCCCACGATCAGGGCCTGGGTGAAGACCTGGAACGACCCGATCACCCCCATCACGAGGTTGAAGAGGATGACCGGCGTGATCAGGGGCAGGGTGATGTTGAGCAGCCGTCGCCACGGGCCGGCGCCATCGATCGAGGAGGCGTCGATTACGTCCTGCGGTACATCCTTGAGCCCGGCGAGGAAGATCAGGGAGTCGACACCAAGTGCCCACATGCTCATCAGGACGATGGCCGGTTTGGACCACGCCGGGTCGAGCAGCCAGGCGATCGGTTCGATCCCGAAGAGGCCGATGAACTGGTTGATCAGCCCGGTCCGGGGATCGAACATCAGCATGAAGACGATCGTGCCAGCCACCGGCGGAACCAGGGCCGGAAGGTAGTAGAGCGTGCGATACGTGGACATGAACTTCGTGTCCATCGCCAGCAAGAGAGCGAGCAGGAAGGCGATCACCAGCCGCAGCGGCACCGAGATGATAGCGAACCAGGCGCTGTTCTTGACCGATGTCCAGAACAGCGGGTCTACCGTGAACATCGTGCGGTAGTTCTGCAGTCCGACCCACTTGGGGTCCTCGATGATGCTGTATTCGGTGAACGAGAGGTAGAACGAGTAGATCACCGGATAGGCCGTGAACACGAGCAGGCCGATGATCCATGGGGAGACGAAAATCAGCCCCATCCTGGCCTCGTGCCGGGCGAGCGGTCCCATACGCGTACGTCGTCGCGAGCTCCGCTCCGTCGCTTTGCTGTGTGAGTGCCGTACCTGCCATGAAATCCTGTCCTTGCCGGGTTGGATGATCCCCAAGCCGACCGTCATTCTGAGCGTCAGCGGAGCGTAGCGATAGAATCCCCCGGCGACGCCGGTCCGCGTCAGCGGACGCCCCGGTTGCCAGCCGGTTGTCGGCCTGCGGCCGAAGCGCTCTCGTTTCGCTTCGCTCCACTGCGCGCGGGGACCCTTCCACCTCACCCCTTACCCCTCCCCGTCCCGGGAAGGGGTAAGGGGTGACGGGAGAGACGGCCAGAATCCGCGCGTTACGCCTTTCAGCCGTCGTTGTGCCTGCCCTACTCCCGGTCGGCCATGACGCGATCAAGTTCGTGCTGGCAGGCCTGCTGGGCCTCGGCAAGCAACTCGGCCGGCTCTCCCTCATGCGCGTAGGCGCGCTCGAGAACGCGGGTAATCTGGTCGATCGCGAAGTCTTCAACCGGCGACGTCCACATCGGCGTCGCGACTTCGAGCTGCGCCTCGAAGAAATCGACGATGCTGGTGGCGGCTTCCTCGCCGCGTTCCTCGACCAGTCGTGGCGGCAGCATGGAAGGCACGTTTGCATTGGTCGGAAGGTCAGGGATCTTTTCGAACCAGATCTCCATACCCTCAGGGCCACCGATGTAGTCGATGTAGCCAAAGGCCTCCGCCGCGTGCGCGGAACCGGAGGGGACGACCGCCCAGTTCGGCCAGTAGCCGGAGGCGGTCGGCGGTGCCGCTGGGACCGACCGGATACGAGGCCACATCCCACCGCTCGAACACCGGGTCGGCCTGGTCGTACAGCTGGCCAGTAATCCAGAACCCGTTGCCCTGAATCCCGAGCAGTCCGGCCTGGAATGCAGGCGGGCGGCCTTCGATCACGTTTTCTGTCCAGTTGTTCGCGAGGTTGACCGGCGATGATGTCGCCCTTGTACTCGGTGTCGAGCCAATCGACGAACCAGGTCAGGGTTTCGATGGCTTCAGGGGAGTCGAGGTGGTACGTGTAATTCTCGGCGTCGTAGATCAGCCCGCCATTGGTGGCGACCCAGATCGGGAACTCCACTTCCTGGCGCGGTGGCATTCATGCCCATGCGGACGAGATTGTCGCCATCCCACTGGGTGATCGCGGCTGACGCCTGGCGGAGTTCGTCCCAGGTTTTCGGGAACTCCGCGCGAGCCGGATGGCAGCCCAACCTCCTCGAACAGTTCCTGGTTGTAGACCATCGCGAAGGTACCGGCAGCCACCGGCAGCCCGTAGGTCTTGGCCATCGATCTGGCAGCTGGCCAGCACCGACGCTGGCCAGTTTTCGACCTGCGAGTAGCGGGAGGTTGCCATCCACTCGTCGAGCGGCTCCAGCGCCCCGCGCACTGCGTAGGCGATCGGCGAGCTCCAGACGATAGTGGCATCGGGAGGGTTGCCGGAGGCGATGCTGGCCAGGAACATCTCGTTGAAGTTCTGGTCTCCAACGCCGCAGGTGACACTTTCGATGTGGACATTGCCGACCACCGCTTCGTAAGCGGCGCCGATTTCGGTGAACCCGTCGCAGAATGCGGTAGCGCCGCCGGGGGTCCAGATCTGGAGGTTGACGGTGTCCTGGGCCATTACGCCCGGCATCCGGTTCACGCCGAGGGCGGCGAGCCCGGTGGCCGCGCCTGCCCCCATCGAGCAGCTTGCGGCGATCGATCTGGGTGCGTGGCCAGCGGTACGGATTGCGTGATGCGGTCATCTGGGTACTCCTCGCGAATTGATATGGATTAGTCGTCATGTTTCGCTCCGCTCAGGGTGACGGCACAGGTGTTTGAGTTCATACCTTCGACCCTGCATAACCCCCTTCACTCCCGGCGACCAGCCCCGGTCGCCACGTCGAGCCACGGTTCTCGCTTACCAACCGGGCTCCACTTCGCTGTCCTCATAGGCCAGCGACGAGCAGAGCAACCGGAATCCTTCCGCCACTTCGGCGGGGCTGATCATCAGGTCGTCGGCGTACTCTTCCTCGTGCTCGATCTTTCCGGAGAGGACTTTGGAGAGACAGGTGCGGCAGGTGCCGCTGCGGCACGAATAGGGAATATCCACGCCCTGGCGCATCGCCGCATCGAGCACGATCTCGTCGGGTTCGACCTCGAACGATTGGCCGTCGAGAGTCCGGACCTGGAAGGCCGTTTGCACCGTCATGAGGCGCCCGTTGCCGCCGGGACAGGTGCCTCGGCCTCCCTGATTCGAGCCTCGATCCGCTCCATGAACGGTCCGTAGCCGTCTTCGCCCCGGTCCCAACGTTCGGCCAGCCAGGTGTCCCACATCGCGCCGGCCTTCGCGACCAGCGCCTTGAGTTCATCGGGCTTGTCGGCGCCCACGATGTGCTGAAGCCAGGTGAAGCCGTATTTGAGGTGAATCGCCTCGTCGGCCCAGTCGTAGTCGGTATCGATTGCGGTATCGGTGTCGTCGATCGCAGTGAATTCCTTCTTCGTCACCATCCGATGGGCGGGGGCATCCTTTTCGAAGTAATAGAGCAGCGCGAGAAGCTCGAGCGGGCCGCCGCCCTGCTCGTAAATGGCGTCGACCGGATCGCCCACCATCGGGTAATCGATCCCCATCTCGAAGCCCCACTTCCCGAGGCGTCTCGCCCCGAGCTGGGCGTGGCGCATCTCGTCGTAGCTCCAGCGCGCGACATCGGTGAAGAACGCCCACGGCATCTTCGGCATTTGCCACATGAAGCCGCCTGGCGCTTCAGCCGCCCAGACCTCGTTGGCGTGATCGATCGCGTACCAGACCTGTTGCTCGCGATGGTTCTCGGGCGGACGACCGGGACTCTCGACCCGGGCCGGGGCGAACTCGCGGGGCCGTACGCATTTCTCGGGGACGACGTACTCGGGACGGTTCGCGCAGGGATGATCGAGTGGCGGATCGGAAACATCCTCGAGCCCAAGGATTCCGCCAATCGATTGCAGGTATTGCTTCAGGTAATCGACCCAGGGGCCAGCGGCTTCGACCTCGGACGGATCAAGCTTGGCGAGGAACGCCTCGCCAGCCGGTTGTGCTCGCTCGTAATCGAACAGGATGTGTTCGATCTGGTAGATGCTCGGGGCGTCCGCAATCGGGTCGGCCTCGGCGAGGTACGCGTTGTAGGCGGCGATCAGGGCCGGCCGCAATACCTGGTAGATGCCGGACAGGAATTCGGCGTCGGCCCCGCCCTTCGTGAGTTCGGCCAGGAAGGCCGTCAGCTCCTTGTCGTGATCCTTGTCCACATCGCGCCGTGGATAGCGAAGTTCCAGCACGCGCTCACGCAGTGCGTCCGCATGCCGGGATGCCAGCCACCAGTGACGCGGCAAGCCGTTCTTGGCGCTCCACGACTCGATGGCGATGTGCTTTGCCGCGAGGGCCCGCAATTGTTCCCGCTCGATCAAGTAGAGGCGCTTGAGCAGGCTGGCCGAGAGATCGACATCGTGGCGCGGCTCGTTGAAGTTTCCAAAGGTGTCGGTGGTCATCTGTTTTCCTCCCAGGACCGGTTGGCCAGGCCCTGCCGCATGTATCCCCGAATCACCTGGTCACGACCTCAACAGACCCGGCTGATTCGCTCGACCTCCAGTCAAGATGGTGAAATCGGCATTGCATCGTGATCTGCCAGGATCGTCACGTTGGGTGCTCGCTGTAACCATGATGCCGGAACATCAGGCGTTACCGCTCCATTGAGCGCGCGCTCAAGGATGGTTCGCTTGTGTTTTCCAGACACAACCAGCACGATGTGCCGTGCCGCCAGGATCACGTTCATCCCGGCGGTCATGGCTCGCCGGGGTACCTGGTCGCGCCCTCCCCAGTACTGCGCGTTGCTCTCGACGCTTTCTTCAGCGAGGTCAATGAGTCGTGTTGGTGCATCCGGTCCGCTGGGCGGCTCATTGAAGCCGAGGTGGCCATTGGGGCCCAATCCCAGGATTGCCAGATCGATCCCTCCCGCTGCGGCAACGGCGGCCTCGTAGTCCTCGCACGCCGCTTGCGGGTCGCCGGTGTCTGCCTCCAGGCGAGTAACCTGGCCAGGCGGAATGCCCAGCGGCTCGACAAACGAACGCCGAGTCCATCCGTAGAGCGAACGGAAGTCATCCGGATTCAACCCCACGTACTCGTCCAGTTGGAACACGCGTGCCCTGGTGGCATCCAGGGAGCCTTCACCATGTCGTCGCGCCAGCTCCTGGTACATCCGCATCGGCGTGTTGCCGGTCGCCACCAGGAAAGAGGCATCCGGACGCTCGGCAAGGATCCGGGCGACGATATCGGCGCCCAGCTGGCTAAGTTGCTCGTAGGTGTCCGCCACAATCTTCTGCATTGACGACCTTTCGTTCCGCTTTCCCGGCGGTGCCAGGTGAGTGAATGATGGAAGGCTTCCCGAACCTGGCTCCGGCTAGATGGCTGTCGGCAGCTCGATATGGCGCCCTTCCCGAGCAGACCGTTCCGCCGCTTCGATCACCTCCAGCGCATGGATGGCATGGCCAATCCCCGGTAGCGGTTTTTGTCCTTTGTCGATACAGTCGAGAAGATGCTCGACACCAAGCACGTGGTCGGGGCCACGCTCCCGCTCGTGGTGAACCTCGAGACGTTTCCACTCACCGTCCCGGAGGAGCTCCACCGGCGCCGACACGTCGAGCAAATTCGCGGCGATGGTGCCCTCAAGTCCGAGGAGCTCCAGCTGCGGCGCCCGGCTTCCAACCGCACTGTTGTTGGCCAGGATGGTAACAAGAAGGTCGCCCCCAACTTTGAGTGAAAGGTGCCAGGTATCCGCCACCTCGATCGGCACGCGTTTCCCGCGCGCCGGACCGTCTTGCACAATGAACTCGTGCTGTGCCTGAACGGCCATGGCACTCACCCGCCGGACCGGCCCAAACAAGCCAATGATGGCATGGAGCGGATAGACGCCCATGTCTGCGACCGGACCGGCACCCCTGGCGAAGAATTGGGTAGGATCCGACCCATAGCCGATCCAGGGCGGCACGCCTCCGAATCCATGACCGATCGCGGAATGGACTGGGCCGATCGCCTGACGAGCAAGAAGCTCCTGCACCTTTCGAATCTGCGGGAAGAGCAGGACGCTGGGCGCACATACCAGCACAAGGTCGCGCTCACTGGCGACCGCCCGCAACTGCTCGGCCTCGCCAACCGTTGTCGCGGCTGGCTTCTCACTGTAGACGTGCTTCCCTGCCTGCAGCGCAGCGAGCGTCGTCTCCGCATGCACCTGGATCGGGGTCAGGTTGATCACCACCTCGGCATCGACCTTGTCGAGCATGTCGCGGTAGTCCGTGAACCAGGCAGGTATCTGGTACTGTTCGGCGGTACTCCGTGCGCGAGCCTGGGTTCGCCCGCAGACTGCGACCAGGTCGACGCGATCCGCCAATCGGTGCATCTCCGGGAGGTAGTCGCGCTGCGCCACATCGCCGCACCCAAGCAACGCCAGCTTCAGGCGCTGTGTCACGTGGTGGCTCCTTCCGCTGGTACTGGCAACACGGAAAACGTGCTTGCCAGTGCCTGGGTTTGACCGGTCTCCGCGGCGAGATACCCTTTCTCGATGATCTCCACGACGTGGGCGGCATGCTCCCCGGAAGCGATCGGCGCTTCCCCCGAGCGGATGCAGTCGACACAGTGCATGATGTCCGCATAGACATGCGGTTCCGGGATCGCGGCATGTCGATCGGTCACATGGGGCAGTCGGGTGGACAGGGTGAAGACACCGTTCCCTGCCGGCTCCAGCTCCGGCAAATCGGCCGGCCCGTTGATGGCCAGCGACACCGGGTGCCCGGACAACGGCTCGATCTCCAGCGCCTCGACGGAGCCACGGGACCCATAAATGCCCATGCCGCCCCACTGGATCAACCTGCCTGTCGCCGCGCTGTGCCCGCCGAGCACGGCAAACGTGGTGTTGCCGAAGTCGAGGGTGAGCAAGGTATTGTCGTCAATTTCAACGGGTATTTCCTTGTCGCGCCAGCGATGCGAGGCGGTGCGGATTCCGGACATGGCCGAGACCCGCCGTGCCGGACCGAGGATGCCGGTCAGGCTGTGCAGCACGTAGACGGTGACGTCTCGCAGCGGCCCGCCCGCCTTCGTGTAATACCAGGATGGATCCGCGGAGTTCCTGGCGTCGCTCCCTTGACGATTGGCTTCGAGGTGATGTTGCCACCCGCCGGTACTTCCCCACGCCCAGTAGATGTCACCGAGGGCGCCGCTGGTCACCAGCGATCGCATCGCGCGCATTGCCGGCGCCAGCATTTGTCCCGGTGCGGAAACAAGCACCCGATCCAGCTCGCGCGCGGTGTCAACAAGCTCCCTCGCTTCCGCATAGGTCGTCGTCATCGTCTTCTGAACGTAGACATGTTTGCCTGCCCGGAGTGCCTTCATGGCCAGTGGATGGTGAAACCCGATCGGTGTGATGACCAGCACCAGATCGATATCGTCTTGCGCGATCAGTTCATCCGGCTCGGTGAACACACGGGGCAACCCGTAGGCCCGTGCGGTGTCCTTCGCACGCGCCGCGACCGTGTCGCACACGGCCACCAGGTCGATGTGCTCCCGCGCATCGGGCTCCGCCAACTGCGGCAGGATGCCGATTTGCGACAGGCTCCCGCATCCAATCAGGCCAATGCGAATCCGGTTTGACATGGTTCGATTCCTTTTTTGGGGCCGCGCCTCGTGCCGTCGGCAGGCAGGTGGGACACGCGTGTCAGCCCTTGATTCCGGACAACCGCACGCCCTGGAGGAAATAGCGCTGGGTAAACAGGAACACAATGATCATGGGCAGCGTTGTCAGCAGAGATCCCATCATGATCAGGCCCCACTCCGACGCCCGCTGGCCGCGAAAGGCGTACAAGCCGAGACTGAGCGGGAAGGTGTCGCGGTCCTGGAGATAGATCAGCGGTCCGAAGAAGTCGTGCCAGGTGTACAGGATCGAGAACACGGCCACCACCATCAGCGCTGGTTTGACAAGCGGGAGCATGATCTCCCAAAAGATACGGAACTCACCCGCGCCGTCCATGCGGGCGGCATCCGAAAGGTCCCAGGATACGCCCATGAAAAACTGGCGCATCATGAAGATGAAAAAGCCGTTGCCCAGGAAATACGGAATGATGAGCGGCGCGTAGGTGCCCGTGAGATTCAGCTTGGCGAACAGGACATAGGTGGGAATGAACGTCACGATCGGTGGGATCATCATCGTCCCGAGCGTGATCGCAAAGAGCGCGTCCCGGCCGGGGAACCGCATTCGCGCGAACCCGTACCCGACGGCTGTGCAGGAGAGCACCGTGCCGATCGTCACCGCACCGGCATAGAAAATGCTGTTCCAGAGCAACCGGAAGTACGGAAACTCGGAATAGGTGATCGTATCCGGCAGGTTGCTCCACTGCACCGGATCCGGCCACCACTGCATTGGACGGGCGAAAATCTGGGAGTTGGACTTGAGCGCGGACACGACCATCCAATAGAAGGGCAGCAGGAAGAGCAATGAGGCAACAATGAGCAACCCGTGCTTGACGAATGGCGACAGCCGTCGCCTTGCCTGGACGGTCCAGGACGGGTGCTGGTAGACCAGGGCCTTGTCCTCTGCATGTTCAGGTTGCCGGGTCGGCTGCTGAATCGTTTCGGTCATCGCTCGCCTCCTTCGTAGTACACCCAATGCCGGGCGGTGCGGAAAATGAGGAGGGTGAGGCCCACGACGCCGAGGAACAGCACCACCGACAGCGCGGCGGCGTACCCCATGGAAAAGTAGCGGAATGCGTTGGCGTAAATGTGGACGACAAACATCAATGTGGACCCGAGCGGCGAGCCAGTTGTGCCACCGATCACCAGCGCCTGTCCGAACACCTGGAACGAATAGATGACTCCGATGACGAGGTTGAACAGGATGACCGGCGAGAGCAGGGGCAGGGTGATGCTCCTGAACCGTTGCACCGGTCCTGCCCCGTCGAGGGCCGCGGCGTCCAGGTAGTCTTGAGGAATCTCTTTCAGCCCGGCAAGAAAGACAAGTGTTTCAACTCCAAGCGGCCAGAGACTCAGGATGATCAATGCTGGCTTCGACCACGTCGGATCGTCCAGCCAGTTCGGTGGCCGCAGGCCAACGGACTCGATGATCACGTTCAGTGGCCCGGCGTTCGGCGTAAACATCAGGATGAAGATGATGGTGGCGGCAATAGGTGGCACGAGTGCCGGCAGGTAGAAGATCAGGCGGTAGACGGAAATCCCGCGCACGCCCAGATTCATCAGCATCGCCAGCCCAAGCGAGAGCACCAGGCGAAGTGGCACGGAAACCAGCGCGTAGTACGTGCTGTTCCTGACTGCCGTCCAAAAATTGGGATCGTCCGTGAACATGGTCCGGAAATTATCGAACCCGACCCACTCCGGAGACTCGAGGACCGAGTATTCGGTGAAGGCAAGATAAAACGTCCCGAAGACGGGATAGGCGGCGAAAACGAGCAGAAAAACCAGCCACGGCAGGATAAAGAGCAATCCGGCCCGCGCCTCCTGGCGACGAAGTGGGCTCATCGGCGCTCTTCGGACTCGTGAAGCCAGCATCGCGGTGCTCTCTCCCTCTACCCGCGCCCACAGCATGCCATTGCGGCACGGAAGGAGCAGTACGAGAGGACCGGCCGGGAACCGCCCGGCCGGTCATCGTTCCAGCAAGGCTGGCGCTAGCCCGCGGCGTCGCTCAGGAAGCTTTCAAGCTCCTGCTGGGCGGCATTCTGTGCCTCCGCAAGCGCATCCGCCGGGCTCGAAGCCTTTGTAAGAATCTTCTCTACCGCGACGGACAGCTGATCGTTGACGAAGTCTTCGACCGGTGAGTTCCACATGGCCGTCGCCACCTGGGCCTGGCTGCGGAAAAAGTCCATGATCTCGGTCGCGAACGCTTCGCCACGCCGTTCGACCACAATCTGGGGGACAACGTCGGGAACCTTGGTGTTGGTCGGCATGTCCGGGATGACCTCGAACCACTTCACGATCCCTTCGCCGCTCAGGTAGTCAAGATAGGCAAAGGCTTCCTCGACGTGCTCCGAGCCTTCCGGGATCGCGAGCCAGTTCGGCCAGTAGCCGGAGACCGACTCCGTGCCACCGGGGCCGACCGGGTACGGCGCGACGTCCCACTCCTCGAAGACGGGTTCGATGTACTGGTAGAAGTCGCCCATCATCCAGCTACCCGACTCACATGCCGCGAGCCGGCCCTCCTGGAAGGATGGGGGTTGACCCTCGTCATCGGGGTATGCCTGCCAGGACCCTGCCTGGTCGACCAGGGTGATATCGCCCTTGTATTCCTCATCGAGCCACGCGACCATGTACTCCATCATTGCCACGTTGGACTCGGCATTGATGGTGTACGTTTGGTTCGCCGCATCGTAGAGTTGACCACCGTTGAGCGCCGACCAGATCGGCAGCGTGATCGTGTCCCGGATGGGCACGAACCCGGCGCTCTCGAGATAATCGCCATCCCAGACGGTGAATTCCTTCGAAAGCTGGCGCAGCTCGTCCCAGGTCTTGGGGAAACTCGCGCGGTCTGAAGGGATGCCCTTCGATTCGAACAGCTCGCGGTTGTACCACATGCCATACATGCCGGCGGCGACGGGCAGCCCAAATGTCTGCCCATCGAACCGGCAGCTTTCGAGGATGCCCGCGGGCCAGTTTTCCGCTTGCGCATACGTGGCCGATGCCATCAACTCATCGAGCGCGACCAGCGCATCACGGGCGCCGAACGAAACCGGCGTGTTCCAGAGAACGGTGGCATCGGGCGGGTTGCCAGCGGCCACGGCCGCGAGGAACACTTGCGTATAGTCATCACCCTCGCCCACGCCGCACTGCACCTCATTGAAATTGATGCCCGGATTCTGCGACGCGTACTCCTGTGTCAGTTCGTTGTGCATCTCGCAGAACGCGGGCGAGCCACCCGGCGTCCAGAACGAGAGCGTGACATCCTGGGCGGAGACCAGGCGGCCCGGCACCAGCATGGCCCCGGTCGTCGCAATCATGAGCCCGCCGCCTACTCCTGCGGCCTTCACCATGTCCCGGCGATTGATGTGCGTCGCGCGGGCCCGGTTGCGTCGTGTGTGCATCATAAGGTTCCTCTCCGTTGCTGAACGCCTCGTTGGGATGCGACCCCTTGCCAGGAGCGCTACCGTTGACGGCGTCTTCAACTGGTTGCCGCAAACGTCAACTCGTACGGTTCGCCGTGAAACACCGACTCGCAGTACTCGATCGGTTGACCGTCATCGAGGTACGTGACCTGGGTTGTGCGAAGGACTGGACTGGGATTGATCAGCTTGAGTGCTCGTCGCTCGAACGGAGTGGCAAGGTTAGCCTTGATCTTGGTTTCGCCCCGGACCATGCACAGTCCATACTCCTCCCGCAGCACCCCGTAAAGCGATTGGATCGTGAAGTCAAATCGGAACAACCCGGGGCAGCGGTGCTCTGGAAGCCATGTCGTTTGGACAGCGATAGGCTTCCCGGACGCGAATCGAACGCGTTGAAGTCGTAGCACCGGTGCTTCTGGCAGCAATCCAATCCTGGTTGCGATGTCCGCTGACGCTTTCACACTCTCGGCCGCCAGGATCTTCGAAGTGGCAGTGATGCCTCGCTTCCCAAGGTCGTCAGAGAATCCGGTGAACGATCGCAGCTCCTGTTCTAGGCGGTTGGAGGCAACGTACGTTCCCTTCCCAACTACCGTATAGAGCCAGCCTTCTGGACACATTCGGAAATCGTTCGCCGCATGGTCGTCCGACTTACGCCATACCGCTTGCAGAGTTCCTGCTCGGACGGAATTTGTGCCCCTAGCGCCCGGGCCCCGGCGATAATCCCTTGAACAATGGTTTGCCGCAGCTTGACGTGCAGCGGCGTGCCGTTGTCCCGTGGAGTGCGTTCCATCTAACGCTTGTGCTCCCGCGTGGATATTGGTGGTAATGACCAGATATGATCACCCTAGCATCGGTCGCGAGAATCGTCAACATTCGTTGCGTTCGTGCAGCGACGAGCACACGACGGCCCGACACGGGGATCGCCGCGGTGTCAGGCTTCGGCGACGCGAGGCAGTCCTCGCCGCATGGCCCGGATGTAGCTGGCATTGCATCCACAGCAGCCGCCAAGGTACCCGATGCCCTCATCGGCAGCGTGAGCGGCGAAGTCGGTGAACGCCTTGCGCGACGTCTGGACGGTCTCAAGCTCATCCGGAAACTCGGGAATCTTGGTGAAACAGGGCGTTTCGTCCGTGGTGCGGAAGGCGGCTGGCTGGGCTGCCAATGGGACATCAACCACGGAGCGCATGGAACGAAGGATGGAAAGCATCCGTTCCGGGTCCTGCTCACAATTGGCGCCAACCAGGTGTGCACCTCCTTCCACCATGGCTACAGCACATTTGCCGGTTGAGACACCGTCACTGCTCTCGACGGTCGTCGGGCGAAAGCTCATGGTGGCGATGATGGGCACGCCGCTGTCGCGAACGACATCAAGGGCGATGAGCATTTCGTCGAGCCGGAAGAAAGTTTCCAGTATGAGCATATCCACGCCCGCACTCAACAGGAGTTGCACCTGCTCGGACAGCAGGTCTCGCGCGTGTCCGGCGGCAGATGAGCCCTCGCGCTCGAAGAGCTGCGTCCTGGACACAGACCCGGCAACAAGCGCGCGGTCACCGGCTACTTCCCGGGCAATCTTCACCGCGGCATTGTTGATCGCCTCGGTCTCCTGGCCGTATCCGGCCCGGTCGAGCTTTTCCCTGGTTGCAAAGAAAGTGAGCGCTTGCAGCACATCCGACCCTGCCAGCAGGAACTCCTGGTGCAGGCCTCTCAGCGCCTCCGGGTGTTCGATCGCCACCTCTGGCGTGAATTGTCCGCTCCCCTTGCCGGTGCCAACGTTCTCTCTTTCCGAACCGCTATCGACATAACCGCGACGCTCGAGCTCGATGAGATAGCCACCATCGCCCAGAATCACGGAACCGCGACCGAACCTCTCAAACACACCTTCTGCCATGACCTGCTTCCTCGTTTCCAGAGCAACGACTATGCCCTTGCAATCATCAGTTGCGCGTCACATCACCACTCAGCACATGAGCGGGCTGCTGGACACCCAATGCCGCGCCCACCACCCCCGCGTCCAGCCCCAGTCGCGCAGGCACAATGGGCAGTTCTCGCGTCAGATCACTCCAGATCGAGTGCCGGGCCGATGCCACGACGCCGTCCCACCAGGTTCCGCCTGCGAGACCGAGTCCGCCGCCAACGACGACCAGTTCCGGATCGAGAATGTTCACTGCCTGACCCACGGCACTTCCGAGGGCTTCAGCTGCACGTTCCACCGAGCGCGAAGCAATGGGATCTCCGTGGGAGGCGAGTTTGAGCACGTCCAGGGTGGCCATCCCCGGCTGGCCGCCCATACGTTCATAGGTGGACACAAGGGCGGGCCCCGATGCCCACTCTTCGAGCACTGAACGCACGATCGCCCCGGTTTCGGGATCGATCATCGCGAGTTCGCCAGAGGAGAGGACCAGCGCGTTACCCCGCGCACCGCTCCAGGGGGTTCTATCAAGGACGAATGTAGAACTGATACCAGTACCCACGGAGACATAGAGCATGCTGGCCGCCCCGGCACCGGCACCGAAGGTCGACTCCGCCCTCGCGGCCGCCCGGACGTCTGATTCGATCGACACATCGCGGCCGGTGAACGCGGATTGCACGTCGGTGTCTCGCCAGTCAAACTGGAACGCTGACTGGATCTGGCCCTCATGGCTTACCAGCTCTGGAACGCCAATCCCAATCGCGAGTCCCGCATCGGCATCCAGGTCGCGCGCCAGCCCAAGGCACGCTGCGAGCACCGCCTCGCCTCCGTGCGCCACCGGGCTCGGAACGTTCAAGGCAATCTCCACATGGCCGGATGCCAGGTCGACCACTCCTGCCGCGATCTTGGTGCCGCCGATATCGATCCCGATCGCGCGGCCACTCATGGGAGGTACCCCGGGGCGACGGCGAAAACGATCTCGGCCGCGCTGCCCGTCCGGTTCCAGTAACGATGACGCACTCCCTGCGGTACGTAGGCGCCGTCGTTGGGTTCCATTTCGAGCCAGGCCGGGCCATCCGCGTCCAACCCATGCAGGAAAATGCTGCCAGACGTCACCAGCAGCGATTCGTCGCCGCCGTGGGCGTGGAAATCCGTCTGCTGGCCCGGCTGGAGCGTGATCCTGCCGGCCGTCAGGTGCTCGGTCGCCGCGAAGAGCCCGACCAGCGTGCGCTGGCAGTCGCCCTCGTATCGCCAGAGAATGTCCGGCTCGCGAATCACTTGCACGGTGTTCGCCGCGCTGATCGCTTCGCGGTCCATCGGCCAGCGACCAAGCGACTCGTCCCGCACGTAGCGGCTGGCGACGAGGTTCGGCTGCGCCTTCGCGTACGACCCGGACGTGCCCTGCGAGGGAGGCGGCGCGAAGATCTCGAGGATTCGCAGTTCGTCCGGACCTTCGCTGAAGACGTGATGCCATGTGTCGCGCCGGAAGAAGGCCGCACCACCTCGCTCCACGCGATGGACTTCGCCGTTCTCCGGATTGCAGATGATCATCGTACCGGAGAGGACATAAAACACCTCGTCGGCGGCGAAAATGGTCCTGAACGCATCCGAGTGGCGGAACCAGCCGTGCGGGTCCAGCCCGAACACGATCTGGTGGATTTTGTCGCTCGACACGTAGATCCAGTCCGCCACCTCGCCAGCCTCGGGATCGCCCCAGAGGTGGCGGGGGACCGAGCGGTAGGGGATGTGCGTCGTGCGGTCGAAGGTTGGTCGCGGTGAGGGGGAGTAGCTCATTCGGCGCTGCTCCGGTCGTGGACGAGATGGGCCAGTTCGCCGGTTGTCCTGACCGAGGTCGAAGGTCGGCGGCGTGAATGTGCTTTCGATCTCGATTGCGCGTCCGGTGTCGCCCGATTCCATCGACTTCAACATGATTTCGAGGACGTGATAGGCGTGCTCCGGCTGCACGATCGGTTTCGTGCCGTTCTCGATGCACTCGACCGCGTGACGGAGACCATCGGTCCAGTGCCAGCCACCGCCATTGTGGTCTTCCCAGTAGCCGTTGCTGTTCTGGTAGAGCTTGTACCCGCGCGGCAACCAATCCTCGCCCTGCATCTGGATCGTGCCTTTCGAGCCGTAGATTTCGATTCCGGCCGTGTCCGGGTGATAGGCCTGGATGGTGAATCCGGTCGTGATCGAGGCGTAACAGGCATCGCCGAAATCGAGCAACAGGTGGGCGTTGTCGTGCGTCTGGACCTCGAGTTCCTTGCCATCGACTTCGCGCTTCGGGATCGCGATTCCGCTCATCGCCATCACACGTTTGACGGGGCCGAGCAGCCCGGTCAGGGTCGTCACGTTGTAGACGCCGAGGTCGAACATTGCGCCGCCGCCCTTCTGATAGAAGAACGGACCCCACCACGGACCCGACCAGCCGTACATCCCGCGCGCGAGATGGATTTCACCGAGGTCTCCCCGATGGATGTAGCGCCACATGTCCTGGTAGGTGTCGCTCAGCACCACATGAGGCGCGCAGACGAGGATGCCGGGGCTCGTTTTTGTGATTTCGAGGATTTCGCGGGCTTCCTCCAGCGTCATCGCCATCGGTTTCTCGACGAGCACATGCTTGCCCGCGAGCAGCGCCGCCTTGGTGATCACGCCGTGGAGCGGCATCGAGGTGAGAATCAGGACCAGGTCGACATCGGGGTGGTTGACGACCTCGCTGTAGTCGGTCGTACCCTCGGGAATCCCGTAGAGATCCTGCGCTTCCCTGACGCGCTCCGCCTCGGCATCACAGGCAATCACGATCTCGGCGCGCTTGCCGCGCAGGTTCAGTTCATGCACGCGCGGCATGTACGACCACTTGCCGACACTGCCGCACCCAATCACACCAATTCGAACAGGAGCTGACATCGATTCCTCCACATACATTCCAAAACCTGATCCGCCCGCCGTACCGATCACGTCAACACCAGATCGATAGGGAGAGCGGCCCTCGTCGGCTCGTCGTGCGACTCCACCGCACGCAAGGCGAACTTGAAGCGATCTCCCCGATAGACCGCCTTGAAGAACTCGCCTGCAACGCCATCGCTGGTCCAGGCGACACCTTCCAGCAGCAACATCGGGCTCCCCTTCTCGATGCCGAACAATTCACTTTCGAAGGCATTCGCGGCGATCGCCTCCATGCTTTGCTGGGCGTGAGTCAGGTGAATCCCGCACTCGTGTTCCAGCAGGGTGTAGAGCGAGCTGCTGGAGAGATCGCGATCTTCGATGCCCCGGCAGAGTTCATGTGGGAAGTAGCTCGTTTCCAGCAGCAGCGGCGTGTCGTTCAGCGATCGCAACCGCATGATCCGCACCACATCCGTTCCTGGCGCCAGTTGCAATGCCGTCGTCACCAACGTTGGCGCGCCCAGCACTTCCTGGTTCAAAACGGACGACGAGACAATGCCGCCGGTGGCCATCATTTGTTCGGTGAAGCCAAGGAGATGCAGCGGGTCGGATGTCAGCTTCGGTTGGGCGACGAAGGTGCCGACGCCGGTACGGACCTCGATCGAACCGCGCTCGACGAGATAGGTCAGCGCCTGCCGGGCCGTCATCCGGCTGATTCCGGCCTGGGTCGCCAGATCCCGCTCGGAAGGCAGCCGATCACCCGGCCGCAGTTCGCCCGAGGTGATTTGGGCCTCGATCGTCTCGGCCAGCTGGTTGTACAGCGGCACCGTGCTCCCCTTGCTTGGCGAATGCGCATTCCAATTGAATTCAGCCACGCAGTACCCCTGCCCCACAGTACCGTCACGTTCCGGCGGTCATCGTTCGAGTTCACTCAATAAGTGGTATAGACCACGCATGATAGCGGTGGTCTATACCACTGTCAAGGGCTTTGGGGAACGGGGCTTCCGGCGAAGCGGTATCGCCCCGCTGGAACAGCCTGATACAGTGGAGCGGTCGATACGCAGGAAGCCCGATCGCGCCGATTCCGGCGAGCGGCTCACGAAGAGGAGGAAGAACTGAGTATGGTTGCCGTTCGATACATCGTGTCCGATGTGGACGCCTCGGTTTCGTTCTACACCACCCACCTCGGATTCAATCTCGACACGCAATTTGGCCCCGCGATGGCGATCGTGGTGCGGGAGGACCTGCGGCTCTGGCTGGCGGGGAGCTCCAGTTTTGCGGCAAAACCAATGCCGGACGGTCGCCAGCCGGAACCGGGTGGCTGGAACCGGATCGTCATCGAAGTGGAGGACATCGACGCCGCGGTGGCAACCCTCAAAGCTTCTGGAGCGAACTTTCGGAACCAGGTTGTCGAGGGGCGCGGCGGAAAGCAAATTCTCCTCGAAGATCCCAGCGGCAATCCAATCGAGCTTTTCCAGCCAGGCTTGAACATTGCCCTGTTTCCAACCAATTTCCTCCATCCGCACCGGCTCGGAGCGCGATTCCGCCACGTCGCACGGCATAGTCCGTATGCCATCGCCGGGTCCGCTTGCATCCGGCACCGCAATCCGGATAACCACCGCCTCCCCTCGGCTCATGAGCCGGTATTCGCCGTGGTGGCTTCCTGGAGTGGTGACACGTCCCGAATCGGCTGATCGAAGTCTTTCCGGCTTCGGCTGCATGAGCATGACGGGTGGCTACAGTTTGTCGCCGGACAGGCAGGAGATGATCGCGCCCGTTGTAGTTGCAGGTTCTGTGCGCCGAAGCTGGCTTCGGTCCTGAGGTGAGTACCGCCAGCACGATTGCTATCGTCGTCAATGCCTTTCACGTCCGCATGTGTTTCTCTGTTGCGCTAGCCGACGATCGTTTCCCTTCAGGTGGAGTGGAATGGAGGCGACAAAGGAGCTAGCGGTCGCAGGAATAATGACTCGCTGAGAGGTTGGCTGCCGACCACCATGGCATGCGCTGTGTCGGAAGCCTACGAGGATCAGTGCGAGAGGATTACGGAGGAGGATGATATGCAGATCACCAGGAATTCCATCGATACCGTCATCGCCCTGGCGGAGTGGTCCACCGGTGCGGTGTATCTGGACGTGTTGGCATCGCCGTCCGATGGCTCGCGCGTGTTTGCGGTCAACGCGCACTTTGCCCCGGCTGCCCGCACGGCGTGGCACACCCACCCTCACGGCCAAACCATTTACGTCACCGACGGGATCGGCCTCGTGCAGCGGCGCGGTGGACCGGTCGAGATCGTTCGCCCCGGTGACCGCGTGTTCTTCGAGCCCGGTGAGGACCACTGGCATGGCGCCGCGCCCGACCGCTTCATGACCCACCTCGCGATGCTCGAGGTCGATGACCAGGGCAACAGCGCGACCTGGGGCGAGCACGTCACCGACGATGAGTACGGCCAGCACCCCGGGTGACCACATATGCCAACGCGCTGGGCCGTCGGGCGGACCCCAACGTCCTGCCACGGGCAGTCGAACTGGCCGTGCGTCTCCGGGGCCGATCGCTGCCGATCGGTAGGCGAGGCAGCCGAACCGGCCAGGAACAGAAAACCGGCGGCATCACACTGGTGTGACGCGAACCGGTCCCGCCGTGATCGTCCCTTCGCAGACCACGAAGCCAACCGCCCCGCCCCGCAATGAGTCGTCTTCGGCTTCGAGCACCACGTCACCATCGATTACGCCCCGAAGGCGCGTTCCCACCACCTCCAGTGCCAACTCGTATCGATGCGCGGGGTCGAACCGGCACGGTGCTTCGGCAAGCACAGTCACGCGCATCGCCCTGCTTCACCAGCCTCGCGATGCCGTCGGTCCCCAGCAACAGGGCGTAGTAGCGGCGCATTCCTCCAACCCGCACCGCCAGCCCGGCCTCGGTCGCCAGCGGCACATTGATCGACACCGATGCCCGGTAATCGGTCCAGTCCTCGCCGCCTTGCGCGATCAGGCCGGTGCCCTCGTTCTGGCTGAGCCGGAAGTGCTCGGGCAAATGGTCGCTCCACTGATCGACCCCATCGATCCACGATTTCCTCCACATCGTGTTCGCGAAGGCAGGACGCCCAAGTGTTACGGACGGCGCACCGGACCAGTCGACCCGATCGACCAGAACCCGCGCTCCGGGCGAGCCATTCACCGTGAACCCGAATCGCCGCAACTGGCGCGCCGCCAACGTCCGGGATCGCCCAGGTCAACTCATGGGTGGATCCGGGCTCGACCGTGATCGATGGGCCATCGAGTCGTTCGATCGCATCGTTCTTGCCATATAGTCGAATGAGCATCCGAATGCCGGTAGCTACGGAATTGCGTATATCGCCAGTCACCGTCGCTGTCACCGTTTGGCCGGAATGCAGCGTTGGCGAGGCCATCAGCGTGTAATTGGTGACACCGAGCGCCTCCACGGGAATGAACGTGTCCGTTGCGGCAGACGCTTCCCCGGATGTGGTCAGCGTCAGCGCCAATTTGCCGTCAAGGTTCCCGACCGCCAGTGTGGAGGTATTCTCCGCCTGAAACCCCTGGACCGAACCCGGGAGCGAGAAGTGGAAGCGCGCACCGTCCTTCGGCGCGATGGCTGGCATGCCGTGCAGGTGGAAACCGGCATTGGCGATCCGGACACTCTCCCGCACGGCGTCGGTGATCACCCGGCCACCCTCGGCCGAGGCGAGGTACATCCGGTCGGCGACCGGGCCGCGCCAGTCGATCGGGCTGGTGTCGATTCCCGCCAGGCCGTTCTTGATCCCCATGATCGCACCGGCGTTGCCGGCATTGCAGTCGGTGTCCCAGCCGTCGGTGTTGACGATCATCATCGTGCGCTGGAAATCGTCGTTGCCGTGGAGCAAGGCGTGGATGATCACCGCGTGGTTGGGCACCATGTGGCAGGCGCCGGGGAACAGGCTGTAGTTGTACTTCTCCTCGATCAGGGCGCGAGTGCGGTACCAGTCGTCCTCGGCAGCGTGCCAGTCGCGAAGATCGTGAATCACCCGGGCAATCGTCGAATCGGCGGGGATCAGCGAGACGGCAGTGTCGAGCAGCGCGTCCAGGTCGGACTCGACGAAGGCCTGGGCCTCGATCGCGGCGATCACCTGGGCGCCGTAGATCGCCTCGCCATCGTGGCTGACACTTCCGGCCCGGCGCGCGAAGTCGGCGGCGCGGTCCGGCTCGCCCGGAAAGAGCATCGCCCAGCCATCGATGAAGATCTGGGCCCCGATCTGCTGGGCGATCGTCTGCCCGTTCAATGCGATCGACCCACTCTCGGGCGCCGGGGTGCCGTGCTTGAGGCGCATGAAGGCGGTGTGCTCGGTGGAGGTCCCGAGCCCGCCCCACCAGAGGATCGTCCGCCCCTCGATCAGGTAGTTCAGCCACGATTCGCCGATCTGGGCCGGGGTCAGATCGGGATCGTATCCCCGGTCCTCGAGGGCGCGGAGGAAGGTGAAGGTGCCCGAGATGTCATCGTCGGCGACCACCAGGGGCACACCGAACCGATCGTGCACGTAGCGATCGACCTCGCCCAGCTCGGCGACGATCCTCTGGTGCGACCATCCCTCGAACGGCCGCCCGAGGTAGACCCCGATGATCTTGCCGAGGACCCCGGCATAAACCCGGTCCAGGTAATCATGTGGCAACGCGCTTGGAGGTAGGTTCATCGTGGCAAGCTCCAGGAATGCGGATCGGCAGGCATGGTGCGCTCATTCAACACGTAGTCGCTCCCCGGCGCCAGACTCTGGCGTATCCTGCGCACAGATTGTCCCCCGCGTGTTCATCGCACATCGCCGCCAGGACCACACTGCATGACCATTTCCGTGAACGCCAGCGAACGCATCAACGACCTTCGAACCATCATCCTCGAGAACGACCAACTCCGGGTCACGATCATTCCCGCGATCGGTGGCCGGATCTGGTCGATCGTCGCCAGGTCGCAGGAGCGCGAAATGCTCTGGCACGCACCGGGGAGGGCAGCCCGAAGCGCACCAGACCGGGACCGACTACGACGACATGTTCGTCGGCGGTTGGGACGAGATGTTCCCCAACGACCAGCCGATCACCTTCGCCGGGCGGGACTATCCCGATCATGGTGAGCTGTGGACGACCCCGGCGACGTGGGTGGTCGAGTCCGATGCGGACCACGTCACGGTTACGCTCGAGCAGCACGCCGAATGCACGAACACGCTGTTCCAGAAGCGGGTCACGCTCCGCGATGGCGAGTCGAAGCTCCGCCTCGACTATTCGATCACCAATCTCGGCGACACGCCGCTCACGTACCAGTGGACCCTGCACCCAGCGCTGCCGGTGACGCCGAATGCCCGGCTCGATCTTCCGGCGCGGCGGGCGATGCTCGATCCTGGGCTGGGCGGGCACTATCCCGAACGGACCTTCGCCTGGCCGCATGCCCGGCACGAATCGGGCTCGATCCGCGATTTCCGGCATCTCCCGGAACCGGACGCTGGCGATGTCTTCCAGTTCTGGGCCACCGACCTGGAGGCCGGGTGGGCGGCGATCACGTATCCGGACGAGGGGATAGGATTCGGGTTCGCCTTCGATCCGGGCGGTGCTGCACACGGTGGCGGTGTTCGCCACCTTCGGCGGCTGGCGCGGCTACTCGACGCTGGTGATGGAACCCTCGACCGGTCGCCTGCTCAACGCCCCGGACGCCACGACCGCGCCGCCACTGGCTCCGGGCCAGTCGATGACGACCTCGCTCGTCGCCACCGTCTACGAGGGCATCGAGGCCGTCGCCCACATCACCCCAGACGGCGACGTCAGCGCCTGACCGGGCCGGGAGTGCCTCGGAAACGGCAGGTGGTTTTTTCGGGTGCAGAAATTCATAAAATCGGACTGTCGCGAAAACCGTTGATTTGGCGGGCATTTCGGGGAGTTATTTTGTGCGGATTTCCTGCATTTCCCGCGGACCGCACGTCCGATTCCGACGTGACGCAGCCGGAACACACTCGTCATACATCGGGCGCATCGAGCGGGGGAAAGTGGGCCATCATGTGGTAGAGGGATGGATCGGGGTATCAGGAAAGGCGAGTTTGAGGGGCGGACAATGTGATGTCAATCCTGCCTATCGCACCCTCGCGCGAAAACATGCTTCCGAACCTGCCGGGATGCTCGGTTACCGTGCTGAGCATGAGGCCGGAGCAAGTCCACAAGAGCAGCACGTCCCACCCTCACTCGAACCGGTTGGCAGTACTACCCGTCAACAAGTCTGTTGACGAGTGATACTACCCGCAGTATCATGAGGTTAAGCAGATGACTCGTCGTGACAAACTGGTCGAGCGAATCCGCAGGCGGCCTCCCACCGCGAAGTTCAGCGACGTGAGATCGCTTCTCCAGGAAGATGTGGATGGAAGCACGACCGGACAACTGGAAGTCACGATATCATTCACCAAGCCTGGTGAAAGGACCCTGCCGGTTCCCGTC
The DNA here is from genome assembly GCA_963763125.1 of uncultured Chloroflexia bacterium. Lineage (GTDB taxonomy): Bacteria > Chloroflexota > Chloroflexia > Thermomicrobiales > UBA6265 > JACCYX01. The sequence goes on along the minus strand of CAVXMV010000005.1, from coordinate 758,150 downwards.
CACAATGGTGACGTAAAGGGAGTCTATCTCGACCGATCTGCGCCTTGCTGGACCTGGATACTGAGAATTGAGACAGACTGACATGGCCACCCAACCGCACCCCCTTTCGTACTACCTTGACCTGACCTATCCCTACACTGTCGTGCCTGATGACGGATCGTTCTTCGTCGAGTTTCCGGATCTACCGAACTGTATGACCCAGGTCGAGGATGCCAGCGAGATCGCGGCGATGGCCGAGGAAATCCGCACATTGTGGATCGAGAGCGAATACGAGCGCGGGAATGAGATCCCTGAACCGACCATGCAGTCCGGGTTTAGCGGCAAGTTCGTCACCCGCGTCCCGAAATCGCTGCACCGCGACTTGGCCATGGCCGCCAAATCCGAAGGCATGAGCCTGAATGCCTACGTGGGGTATCTGCTTGCCGAACGAAACGTTGCGGCAGGTGTCTGACCGGGCTGGATGGGGAAACCCAAGTATTCAGCTTCCGATGCTGGAAGAGAACAACGCGTCCTCACCCGGACCTCGTGACCCCGAACGGTGAGGCACCGCCAGCGCAAGTCTTATCGCTCCTGCCTGATGTCCTCCACATGTCGACGCGGTGTGGACAGACAGAATCGATCAGATCCGGAGACTAGGGGATTGCAGTTGGAGCTCAACGATTCTGGCCTAGATCTCGGGGACGAATTCGCTCAAGAAGCCAGGCGTCAGCTCGCAAAGCTTTATTTCGAGTTCAGCGATACGGTGATGGAGGTGGCTATGCCCTTGGCGGCGAGCACATTAGCCCCTCGAATAACTGGATTTTGGGCTCGCTGATCGATCTTGTTAGGCCGCCGTCGGCTTCGTCAGCCCGGCGCTGCGGCCAGCGCGGCGAAGACCCGCAGGTCGTGCGCCATATCCTCAAAGCAGCCCGCTACGATCCAGCGCGGGTCGGCTGGGAGACCGCTTCCCAGGGTGGGAAGTTCGTCGGCAGAGCCGCGCCATGGCGCCGGCCTGCACGATCCAGCGCAAGGCGTTGAAGCCATCGCGGCGATCGTCGACCGGTCGCGGGGCGTCCGACCGCATCAAGGTCAGATCCGGGGCGACGGATTGCCCATTCCTCATCGGTGACATGCTGCATCCTGTTGCGGGGTGGTTTCGTGTCCATCCCCCAAGCGTCCCAAGTGCATAACACGCTCTAGGATCAGGAGGATCATTTCCTGGCCATTTGCGTTTTGATCGCTGGTGGCGAATGCCGGCGTGTTTGGGCAGCCATTTTCGTGTCGAGGGAGCGCCGTCAGGTGGTGAGATCCACTAGGTGAACCGCGCCTGACCGAGTGAACAGATTCTTCCAGAACACGCTCGCCTCCAACTCGCCGTCTTCGACCATGCGGTAGACGTGGTAGAGGTCTTCGGAGCGAAAGGCGATCACGCCTTGCGCCCTGGCCTGTTGATCGAAGTTGTGGCCGAACGGAAACTCCCGTTCTTCCAGCGGCACCAGCGGGGAGGCGTTCCCAATGAACACCTGCTTGGCTCGAATGCCGAATTCACTGAACCCGTCCAACTGCCAGTCGTAGAGCTGGCGCAGCCCGTTGATGTCGAAGTGGCCCTTCTTCTTGGACTTCACTTCGAGGACTGCCAGCTGCTCTTCGCCGTCCACGTTGACCTTGATCCAGGCGTCTCGCTTGCCCTTATCGATCGGCTCGTCTATCTCCGCGCCAAGTTTTCGCAGCGCGTCTCGGACGGTCACCTCCAGATCCATCTGGTGCCCATAGAGCAGTCGCAGGATCTGTCGAAGCTCGGCTCGCTCGGCAAGGCGCTCTTGGTGGTCGGTCCACGCCGCCTGGAGCGCTTCGAGCAGTCTGGTGATCTCGTCGTCAACAGGTTTCTGTCTTGGGGCGATGACCTCCTGGACCCACTCGGGCTCTTCTGTTTCCAGAGAGATCCCGTAGGCGTCCTCAAGGATCATGCGCAGCGCTTCATCGTTGGTAAGGCGCGTCTCAGGCAGGAACACAATCGGCCCGTATGAAGCCAGCACCCGCGTATCGTTTACCGAGCGGCTCTGCAAGTACGGTTCCGCAGTTTCCACGAGCAGCGGGACGATCTTTCCCGCAAGCGCGGTGTTATACCGAGATTTGCAGAATGACATCACCTTGACGGCGAGGTTCCATTTGTTGCGAGACAGCACGCCACTATCGAATTCAAAAGCGTCGGCAATGGCGACGAGATCGGGATTGATGGTCCGCAGGCTGTAATCACTGCTGTCGAGGGTGGCCAGATAGCGATCAAAGGCAACACGATCAACATGGTCCGTGTAGTCCAACTGTACGGCCGTACAGGTCCGCTCGTCCCACTGTATTCCGAGACGTGTCCAATCGAGGAACCACTTTGCATTGCGTGTTTGAGTGGCACGCCCGAACGGGGTTTCTTTGTGGTTGACTTCGGACGGAAATGCCTGCTGCCTAGGATCCCCAAGAAGGATGATTCGTCCCCCGTGGGAGAGGATCTCTCCCATGTGTTCGATAGAGAACACGTTCTCGTAGGCCTGGAGATCGAGCTTCTTCGCAACGGACAGGGTGACGAGGTTGACGATGACCTCGTCGAAAACTGCCACGTTCCGAATAGCTGACAGGCGGTGCCACGGATGTGAAGTCAGCTGGATCCGTTCGTCACTGTGCAAGTAGCCCTCTGCGCCAATGAGGAGGATCTTCGTCATTCGCTACGTTCCCGTTATGTGTGCTGCTCCCAAGTCCTGAGAGCATGATAGCGCACAGCGGGGCTAGCCGTCCTTTGCTCGGCTGTCACCCTTGACGGTCATCAGGGGGTGCAGCGCGTGTACGATCTCCAGGAGATCGGTTTGCCGTGAAACTACGGATTCGACATCCTTGTAGGCTCCAGGAGCTTCGCCCACATAGCGCATCGAAGCCCGTGAGAACGTCCCCTGCAGAGAATACCTGAACTCGTCCTCAGTGATCGCGGTCACGCGGCCCATCTTGCGACCGGCGCCATACGTATAAGGGTGCCTGACACTTCCAGCGGGGCGGCACATACGGGATTCGTGTGGACGACGGCGCGAGGACATTGCGTCCCCGGTTCGCTGCGGCGAAGAGATTCCTTTAGTCGCTGCGCTCCCTACGGAATGACAATTAAGCGCTTCGCGCCGCGGGAACCCACAGGGGGTTCCCCTACAACGCATGTCGTGGGTCTGGGCGTAAGGGGCAGACACGGCCAGCGGACGAGATTTCGCTTCGCTGCCTCTGGTTAGGCCGAGTCGATCATTCGCTGCGGCGAAGAGATTCCTCTAGTCGCTGCGCTCCCGACGGAATGACAATTAACGCTGCGGCGCCGGGCGGACACATCCAGCGGGGCAGGTCCTCAGCCCTACACGAATCAAGTTGGGCGCATATCCGCTCGCTCGATGCGTTCGTTGGGCATGATCTGTGCGATTGCAGCGTGCTACCTGGCCGGGCCGACACACGGGTCGGCCCCTACGAGATGCGTGACGGGTTTCGCCGATGACTAGCCATCATCCTGCATCGCCACCGGACCTGAAGGCGGTGATCGACACATACCTTTCCAAGCTGCCGCAAGCGAACGGTATGCTGGCGGCCGATCCGCCATATCCGGTCGACGCGTTTCCGCCGGTGGTCGCCGGTTGGCTGCGGGATGTATCGACGATGACGCGGGTGCCGCTGTCGCTGACGGCGACACCGTTCCTGGCATGCACGGGGGCGACGATCGGTCGCCAGCTGCGGTTGGAGGTGGGGCCGGGGTGGTATGAGCGGCCGGCGCTGTGGGTGGCGCTGATCACGCTGACGGGGATCGGGAAGACGCCGGCGATCAGCGCGATCCGGCAGCCGTTCGACCTGCTCCAGCAAGAGGCGTGGGATACCTGGCGAGGGGAACTTGCCGAGTGGCAGGCGGCACCGGAGCCGCGTGGGCAACGGCCCGGTTTCAACCGGCTGGTGACGGCAGGGGCGTCGATCCACGCGTTGACGGCGGCGCTCCAGGATTCGACCGGGTTGCTGATCCTGCGCGACGAGCTCTACGGGCTGGTGCGGGCGATGGACCGGCGGCTGGGGGAGGATCGCCAGCACTATCTCTCGCTGTGGTCGTCGGAGCCGATCGTGCCGAGCCGGGCCGAGGCGGCGGCGTACCTGCCGAATCCGGTGGTGGGGATCGTGGGTGGGTTGCAGCCAACACTGGTGCAGAAGATCCGGCGGAAGGACCAGGATGGGTTTCTGGAACGGTTCCTGCTGGTGTTCGCGGCCGGGTTTGCATACTCGTGGGAGGGGGCCGAAGGGGAAGGGGCCATGGGGCCACCGGAGATCGGGCCGATCCTCGATCTATTGCGCACTCTGCGCACGATTGAGGGGGCGCGCGAGATTCCGCAGGGGCTGGAAGTGATGCTGTCGGCCGAGGCTCGCGCCGTGTGGGCAGGGTGGTACGACGGGAATCGCGACCAGTTGCTGGTGGCTTCGCTGAGCGTCCACGGATTCTACCGCAAGATGCCGAGTCATTTGGCGCGGCTGGCGCTGGTGCTCCACGGGCTGTGGCATCCGGACGATCCGACGGCGCCGCTCAGTGGGGAGACGCTGAGGCGGGCGATCGAATTGGTGGAGTTCTACCGGGTGCATGTGCACCGGGCGATCACACTGATCGGTGAGCGCGAGCCGTTGCGGTCGCCGGAGGTCTCGCTCGGGGAGCTGATCATCCGCAATCTTGACAGTACGCGGGAGCCAGATGGCTGGGTGGGGAGGACGACGTTGCTGGGTCTTCTGGGGCGTCCGGAGACGGTGCTGTTCAACGAGTTGGTGGATGCGTTCGTCGACAGCGGAATCCTGGAGCGGCGGACTATCAACGCACAGGGCAAGGGGCGCCCAGCGACATCCTACCGGTTGGCGATTCGGTAGCGGTGACAGCGGGTTCCCACATTCCGAGGGAATCCACTTTCAGGCGTCCAGAGAGCGTGGGGTCGAGATGTCTTTTTGGAGCGTGTTTCAGAACCAGCCCGAGCGTGGCATCCTGGTGCCCATAAAGTCCCGACGACCTTCGGGGGCCATCGGGACTTTATGGGCAGCCGACAGCGGCGCGACCGCTAGAGAATGCCGGCGCGCCGGCCGGCCACCGCCAGTCCGACCGCGAGGGCGGCGTTGACGACGACCTTGACGTAGAAGTCCAGTTCGTCCAGGTCCACCAGCGGGATGTAGACAAGGTCGGTCAGCGTCCACAGGCCATTCAGGAAGACCATCAGCAGCAGCACGTCACGGGAGCGCTGCGGCGCCCGCCAGACCAGGACGGCCCCGAAGACGAGCATCAGGTGCGCCGCACCCTCCATCGCGATCTTCTCGATGTGCGGGCCCGAGTCGTCGCCGAGCACGATCTGCCGCGCGAAGAAAAGCATCGAAACGCCCCACAGCAGGCCGAGGGCAACCTGCAGCGCTAGCATGACGCGCAGAAATCGCAGACCGACCAGCGGCGTCTCGCCCGTTCCAGGCTCCGCCGCTTCAAGTGCACCGCCCATGTCGCCTCCCCGCGGCGGCAACCACGGTCGGCCGCCGCACGAACGAAACGAGAGACCCAGAGATAGGACCTACGCTACCGCAGGGATCGTGACGGCGCAAGTCCGCGCTACGCTCTCCTGTCCGTCCCAATTGCCGCCATGGAAACAATCCTCATACTTCTTCGAAGATACGCCCAAACAACGAGCATTCGACCGTGCTGGACCGACTGCATTGCGTGTCGTGCCGCTCCATCAATGATTTAATGATTTCAGGTGTCCATCCAGATTGTATCCCACAACCGAGTCTCTGGCCTGCGACCACGAACCGGATGCCCGTACGGAGGACATGGCCAGCGTTCAGCGGTGTCGACGATTCGCTGCGGCGAAGAGATACCGCTACGTTGCCTCTGGTCGGAACGGGCGGACACAAGGTCCGCGGCCCTACACGCTCCTGACGGAATGACAATTAAGGGCTGCGGCGCAATCAGCGGCGCTGGCAGCGGGCGGACACACGAATCGACCGCAATCAACACCTGCCCAGTCCCGGTCTTGTCGATCCAGGTCATCTATATCGACAAATTGACCCGTGACACGACAACGCCGATTGAGGGGAGGGCAACCTGCCCGATTAGGCCGGGACTGTGCGATTGCCACCACCCGGGCGGACACATGATCGACCACACCCTTGTTCGCGAGGTGTCCTTTACGGTCGATCAAGGTACCGCCCCTACGCAATTCAGTGTCGGGAACCAGTGGGAAAACCGATTTTGTCGCTACAAGTGTCGATTCGGGCCCGCCCATACGGAACACGTGTGGGAGGTACGGGCCGGGCCGGGCGTCGGAGGTGCGAGTTGTTGGCAGGGGGTGGAGAGGCTAACATAAATGGATCAACGGGCCCCAAGTGTAGACAGCAGCATGACGAGGGACGGGCTACGCTCGACTATCCGTGAGATGTTCGCCCACCACGGCGTTCCGTGGGGACGTGCACGCCCGCGACGGTGGTTGACGCGCTGGAAATCGTTGCATTGGAACCAGCGGGAGGACTCCGGCCGTACGCGCATTGGTAGCGGTGCATGTCGCGCCGCCACATTCTGCCGCACGAGGATCGCGGCATGATGGGAACGGTGCGCGCCCTGGCCTGATACCACTTCGACGCAGTAACCGCCGTCGTTGCGGGGTTGACCAACCGCGTTCGTCAGAGGAGGAAGTCCGCGTGAAATCGACGACCGATTACGACGACAAGATGCGGATCCATGCGGCCACCGTCGCCTACCGTCAAGGTCGGCTCAGCCGGCGGGATCTCGTGAAGTATCTCGGTGTGGCGGGCGTCGCCCCTGGGGCGGCGCGCTCTTTCGCACCGCGAGCGATGGCGAGCCCGGCGGCGGTGAGCCTGCTTCAGGATTCGCCGGTGCCGGCCGACGTGACCAGGTTTTTGACCGACGTTGGAGGCCAGTTCACGGGGACGACCATCAGGGTCGTGACCGAGAACACACCGCCGGGGGCCGCAATCAGGACCCTGATGGAGGAGCAGTTCATTCCGGTGACGGGGATCAACGTCGAGTGGGAGGTTGTGCCGCTCGATCAGGTGCTCTCCATGGCCAGCGTCGACGCCGCCCAGAAACTCGGCCAGAACGACATCTACTACTTCGACCAGGCGTGGGTGGGCCGCTTCATCAACGACACGTTCGATCCGCGCGACCTGATGGAGGAGAAGCCGGACCTCGCCTTCCCCAACTACAACATCGACGACTTCCTGCCACCGCTCGTCGACCACATCGCCTCGTACGGCGGCAAGATGATCGGCTTCCCGTGCGACGTGCCGGTCTTCCTCTATATGTACCGCACCGACATCTACGAGGAACTTGGGCTCGAACCGGCGGCGACGCTGGCCGAGTACCTTGCCAACGCCAGGGCGATCAACGAGGCGAAGAGCGACCAAGGCGTCTACGGCACGGTTGGCCAGATGAAGAGCGGGCATTACTCGCTCGAATGCGACATGACCGCCTACGTGTGGGGGCACGGCGGCTCGGTCTTCACCGCCGACGGCATGTGCTCGCTCAACGATGCCAACGCGATCGCCGGGATCGACTACATGCGCGAGTTGCAGACGTACATGCCAGGCGCTGTCACCACCTACGACTGGGGCGGGCAGGCGACGGCGATCCAGCAGGGGCAGGGCGGTCAGGTCCTGACCTGGAGCGAGGATTTCCCGGGTTGGGATGACCCAGCCACGTCGCAGGTCTCCGGGTTGATGCAACCGGCCGTGCCGCCGGTCGCTGTAGAGTTACGGCCACCGGATCAGGCCGGATTCGAGGAGACGCCGGAAGTCGGGCACCAGGGCGGCAGCGCCTACTGCCTTTCTCGCTACTCGAAGCAGGCCGACGCCGCCTGGGTCTTCCTCCAGTGGGCGACCAGCGCCGATACCCAGACCCGCGCCTCGATCCTCGGCGGCGGGGCGGGCCCGATGCGGCGCTCGACCTACGACGACCCGCGGGTGGCGGCGATGAAGCAGGTCGGCGCCGGTACTACCCGCCACTTCGACGCGATGCTGCAAACGATCGAGACCCGGATGGGGACCGAGCCTCATTTGCCGCAGTGGCCGTCGATCGCGACCGACGTGATCGCCGTCGAGCTCGGCAAGCTGACCACCGGCGGCTACGCATCGACGAAGGAAGGCGCCGACGCGATCGTCGAAAGGGTCAACGCAGCGGCCAAATAGCGAGCCGCCAGATTGCCCAAGCGCGCGGCATCAACCGGGGCCGGGGAGACGTGTTCTTCCCGACCCTCGCCGTTACGTGGGCCGCGGTCGCGGTCGGAAGAGGGAGCATCGTCGTGAGTCGGGTCACGATCCTCGGCGAGAGGGACGAGAGTACGACCCCGGCAACGCCGCCCGTACGCATTGCTGCTGGCGACGCGTTTGTTCGGGTCAGGGGTGCAGGTCGGGGGTCGCGTAGATCGTCTTTCCACCGACCCTGATTTCGGTGTCGACCATGTACCGGCGCGCCGCCTCAATGTCGATCGTCATCCCCAGGCCGGGTTGCTCGGGGACGTGGACCAAGCCATCGGCGTCGCGTTCGAGGTGGTCGATGGTCACGTCCCAGGCCAGCGATTTCGGGGCGACCGGGTACTCGCAGATCACGTCGTCAGCATGGCCCACGAATGGCTGCAATGAGGCGGAAAGCGCGAGGTGCGAGGTGAAGGTGTGGTTGACATAGGTCACGCCACGCGCCTTCGCATAAGCGGCGACCTCGGCGGCGGCCGAGATGCCGCCGATCCGTCCGGCGTCGATCTGCACGTAGCGAAGCCCCGCGTAGTCGATCATGTGCCGCGCCTGCCACACATTGTGGCTGCCTTCGCCGCCCGCCAGACCGACGGTTCCGGCACGGCTGGACAGTTCGCGATAGGCGGCGAAGGCGCCGGTCACGAACGGTTCCTCCAGCCAGGTGACATTGCACCGCTGGAGCATTTCCAGCCGGGATGTCGCGCGCTCGAGATCGTCGATCCAGACGGTTCCGGCGTCGACGAGGAGGGTGGCATCCGGACCGAGGCCGTCCCGGGCGGCCATCACCTGATCGACATCGTCCAGCAGCGAGCCGAGACCGAATGGTCCCCAGCCGAACTTGGCAGCGGTGTACCCGGCGGCGATGGTTTCCTGTGCCAGCCGGTACGTTTCTGCCGGTGTCTCGCCGAACAATTGCGAGGCATACGGTTGCTTCGGGTGTGGGGTGTCGACCCCGAGAAGCTCCCAGACCGGGGCGTCGAGTCGTTTGCCGATGAGGTCCCAGAGGGCGATATCGATCCCGGAAAATGTGTGGTCAGCCTGGAGCAGGTCGAGGCTGTTCGCGCGGACCAGGGCGCCGATCCGGGCGATGTCGGCGATATCGTCCAGCGGTTGCCCGAGCACCGAATCGCGGACCGGTTTGCAGGCGGAGTGCGACATCGGGGTCACCAGCGCCGCGATCGAAGTCAGCGGCGAGGCCTCGCACTCGCCCCAGCCCACGTACTCCCCGGCCTGGACCCGCACCAGCAGCAAATCCTGGCTGCCATCCCCGATGTCCAGCACCTCCGGCATCGAGAGGTAATAGAAATCCACCGCTTCGATTTTCACGCGTCATCCCCGCCATGCACATTCGGACGTCCATATCACGGACTGGACTGTCGCATGGGCGGGGGCGGGCTGCAAGATGGGGAGCGACACGATCGCCGTGCGGTTACGCGATTGTCATTTCGACCTGGAGCGTAGCGGAGTGGGGAAACCTCATGTTGGAGGACCGAGATTTCTGGGTCGCGCTCTAAATGACAGTGGGCATGATTTCGCGCCCCGCTGGAGTGGGCCGTAGCGTAATTTCGATCTCGTCACGGCGGATCGACAGCATGCGTCAACAATGCTGGTCTGCGGACCATGAGATTTCTCCACTCGCCTGCGGCTCGTTGCGGAATGACAATTAAGCTTCGCGATGCCAGGAGATTTCTCGACTTCGCTCGAAATGACACATCTGCAGCGCAGAAACCTGGCAGAAGGGCTGACACCCTGGGTGTGTTTTGACAAGGTGACTGTTGAGATCGCCCAGCAGGGCGGGTCAGCCCCTGTGCATAGCGACAGCGGATCGAGATGACAGTGATGCAATGCAGGTTGTATACAAAAGATAATGTTATTTTCAGGTTGACGCGGTTACCGGGGCTTCATATGATGAACGCTCTACATGTAGATACGGGGTCGCCGCTGTTGGCGACCTTCGATACATTCAAAGGGAGCGCCACCGTGGTGAAGCGAGTCGGGGCAGATCACTGGGACCTGGGGCGATTGGAAGAATTGTGGACAGCGCGGGGACTGGATCGCCGGGACCTGATGAAGTTGGTGGGCGCCGGGGCCGGCATGACCGCCCTGACCACGCTCGTAACGGCGCCGGGAAGCGCAGCCGCCCAGGATGCGGCCAGTTCCCAGGTCAGTCTCGAGTGGCCAGAACCCACGCACCTTGGACCTCTCTTTTCCACCGCTGGTTCCGAACAACAGGTCGAACGGCTCGTTTTCGGCGCGCTTGTCAAAATGAACGATGTGCTCGAGCCGGAGCCGGACCTGGCGGAAACCGTTGACGTTTCCGACGATGCCACGGTCTACACGTTCAAGCTGCACGAGAACGCGACGTTCAACGATGGCACGCCGCTGACCTCCGCCGATGTTGTGTTCACCATCGAGCGGGCCGTCGACACCCGAACCGGATCGTTCTGGAAGGGGCGATTCCTGGGGCTGGTCGGGCGCCGCCGAGTATGCCGACCAGACGGCCGAGACGATCGCCGGGCTGGAGGCTCCCGACGCGCAGACCGTGGTGCTGACGCTGGCCGCGCCGGATGCCGCGTTCCTGCCTTCCCTGGCAGACTTTACCGGTCTCGGCATCCTGCCCAAGCACATTCTCGGGGAGGTCGCCCCGGAAGCGCTGATCGAGGATCCGTTCAACCTGGCGCCGACGGTTGGCGCTGGCCCGTACAACTTCGTGACCTACGAAAGCGATCAGTACGTCGAGCTCGAAGCGAACCCGACCTTCTGGGGCACGCCACCGGCAATCCAGAAGATCTTCATGCGCATCCTGCTCCCGGATATCGCCGTTGCCGAACTGGAGTCGGGCGCGGTCGACCTGATCTCGGCGTCGCATCGATGACGTAGAGCGCCTCTCGGAGAACGAGACGCTGACGATTATCGAAATCGATAGCCCATCGCTCGATTCGATCTCCGTCAATCTCGACCGCCCGTTCTTCCAGGATGTCCGCGTGCGGCAGGCGATGCAGTACGCGATCGACCGCGAGAACATCACCAGCCAGCTGTACAAGGGCAAGGCGATTGTGCGGAACAGCCCAATCTTTGGGCCGGCCTGGATGGGCGTGCCCGAGGGGCTGAACGAATACGCGTTCGATCCGGAAAAGGCGCAAATCACTGCTCGCGGAAGCTGCCTGGGACTCCAACCAGGAAGTGGAGATGATGTACGGGGCCGGTGGCACCTCCACCTTCCAGAACATGGTCGCGATCATCCAGCAACAGTGGGCCGATATCGGGTTCAAGGTGAACCTGCTGCAGCTCGATTCCGCGGAGCTCGATTCGCAAGCTGGTAACCGAGCCGGATTACGATCTCTACATCGGTGGCGGCGGAGTGTACGGTGCCGAGCCGAACATCAGCTCCAAGTACTACCTGAGCAACAACTTCACGCCAGGCGGCGCCAACAATGTGCGCTACGCCAACCCCGAAATCGATGAGCTCTACGCGGCGGGCCGGGCCGAAGGCGATCAGGCTGCACGTGTCGAAATCTATACCCAGATCGCCAAGATCCTCAATGAGGATTTGCCGTCGATCTTCCTCTGGTCTCCGAATACCATTTTCGCGGTGAACAACCGATTGCTCGAATTCAAGGCCCCGGCCTACGTCAACAACCGGCTGTGGAATGCCGAGGAATGGACGCTGGCCGAATAGGTTAGGCTGTTCGAATGGCGGCAGCTCGGCCGAGCTGCCGCCATTCTGTTTACAGGAGAGTCAACGTGTGGGAACGTTGGGCTCGCCTGTGCGGTGGCAGCTTGCTCCGCCTAGTGGTTTGCAGCCTGGGTTGATTGTCACTGCATGTTCGTTGTACGCCTCTTCCCCTCGTCGTCATTCTCACCGTCAGCGAAGCCGACAGAGAGTGCCGGTGCACCAACGTCCACTGCCGAGGACCGGCTTCGCCGGGGATCTTTCCGCTTCGCGTCAGGATGACGGAAGGAAGGCGTGTCACTCATCTTGTGCCAAACCACTCAGGATGATGATCACGGAAAGCGTTTCACGAATACTCAACCGCTCATTGTGCGCAACGGAATGGAAATATGGGACGATTTCTTGTTCGGCGGCTCCTCATCAGTATTCCGGTGCTCCTGGGCATCACAGTGGCGATGTACATCATCGTCAACCTCGCGCCCGGCGATCCGGTGACCGCCCTGATGAACCCGGAGCAAATGGCGAACATGGGGCCGGAGTGGGTGGAGCAGCAAAAGGAATCGCTCGGCCTCAACGATCCGCTCCCGGTGCGTTACGGGCTGTGGCTGAAGGAGACCGTCACCGGCAATCTCGGGTTCTCCTCGACCGACCGGGTACCGGTGGCCGAGAAGATCGGCGAACGCATCGGCCCGACCCTGAAGCTGATGGGCGTGGTGCTGACGGTGTCGATCATGGTCGGGGTGCCGCTCGGTGTGCTGTCGGCGCTCAAGCAGTATTCATTCATCGACTATTTGCTGACGCTGCTCGGATTCCTGACGGTGTCGATCCCGTCGTTCTTCCTGGCACTGATCCTGATATATATCTTTTCGCTCAAGCTGGATTGGTTACCCGCCACCGGCATGTATACCGTTGGGCAGCCTCGTTCGTTCGTTGACTCGCTGACGCACATCATCATCCCGGCGACGGTGCTGGGGCTCGGGCAGGCAGCCCCGATCATTCGCTACACCCGGGCCAGCCTGCTCGAAACGATCAAGCAGGATTACGTCACGACGGCCCGCTCCAAGGGTCTCGCCGAGACCGCCGTGGTTGCCCGCCATGCGCTCCGGAACGCGCTGATCCCGATCATCACCGTGGTCGCCCTGAACGTGCCGAGCCTGCTCGGGGGGACCGTTATCATCGAGCAGGTCTTCGCCTGGCCCGGGATGGGAAGTCTCGCGATTGGCGCCGTGCAAGCCAGGGACTACAACCTGCTGATGGGCATCAACCTGATTGCGGCGATCATGATCCTCTCCAGCAACCTGCTGGCCGATGTCGTGTACGCCTTCGTTGACCCACGGATCAAATACTCATGAGCGCTGCAACGACAGTCGTCACTGAAGACACATCCAGGCTGATCCAGGAAACAAAGCGTACTGCGCCGCGGTTCTGGGATCGATTCCGCCGCCACCGGCTGGCGGTGGTCGGGATGAGCATGCTCGCGGTGCTTTGTTTCGCGGCGATTTTCGCGCCGCTGCTGACCAACCAGGACCCAAACGCGGTCGATCTCTCCGCCTACCGGATGCCGCCCAGTTCCGAGCATTGGCTGGGGACCGATTCCGCTGGTCGCGATGTGTTCAGCCGCCTGCTTTACGCCGGCCGGATCTCGCTCTCGGTGGGGCTGGTCGCCGTGAGCATCTATGTCGTGATCGGCGTCGTGCTGGGTGGCCTGGCCGGTTACTTTGGCGGGTGGGTCGATGGCATCGTGATGCGGCTGGCCGACATGGTGCTGGCATTCCCGGCGATCATCGTGATCATCACGATCGTTTCTATCGTGGGGCCGAGCATCATCAACGTGATGTTCGTGATCGGTCTGTTGGGGTGGCCGCCGATCGCGAGGCTGGTGCGCGGCGAGTTCCTGACCCTGCGCGAGCGGGAATTCGTGGTGGCCTCGGTCGCGACGGGGGCCACCAGCAGCCGGATCATCTTCCGGCACGTTTTCCCTAACGCGATGACGCCGGTGATCGTCAACGCCACGTTCGGGATGGCCAGTGCGATCCTGCTCGAAGCCGGGTTGAGCTTCCTGGGACTCGGGGTGCAACCGCCCACGGCCAGCTGGGGGAACATGCTGAACGCGGCGCAATCGATCACGATCCTCGAGGAAATGCCGTGGCTGTGGATTCCGCCCGGCGTGATGATCGTGATCGCCGTGCTCTCGATCAACTTCGTCGGCGACGGTCTCCGCGACGCCCTCGACCCGCGCTCGCGGAAGTAGGGGGGCGCTGGCATCATTCATGTTGAGGACACGCGATGCCGGCCCGGGCTCGCTGGTTGCGGGCTTCATAGAGAACGAGGGCGGTTGCCACGGCGAGGTTGAGGGAGTCGACATCACCGGCCATGGGTATGCGCACCAGGTCATCGGCGATGTTCTCCAGCTCACGCGGCAGGCCCTGACGTTCGCTCCCCATCAGCAGGACGAACGGCGCCGAAAACGGGTACATGGCATAGTCGGCCGGTGCCCGGTCCGAAGTGCCGATGATTGGAAGCTGCTGGTTCCTCGCCCAGGCGATGAACATAGCGATGTCGCACTGGGCCAGCCGCATCCCGAACGTGGCGCCCATCGCTGCCCGCAGCGCCGCTGGATGCCAGGGATCGACGGCGTCCCCGATCAGGATCACCCGGGAGCAGGCGGTCGCATCGCAGGAGCGCAGGATGGTCCCGAGATTTCCCGGATCCTGCGGGGCATAAAGCGCAACCACCGGCGAGGCGGGCTGGGCCATTTGGTCGAGGCTTACCCATGACTGACGACCGACGCACGCGATTCCTCGTGGATTCTCCCGGCTCGACACCGAGGCGAATTCCTGCGCGGTGAGGGGCATGCACGGGATGCTCCGGGCACGTGCCATATCAACGGTGTCTTGACCGTACCCGCCGCGCAGGAGGTCAGGGGCGAAGAGCATGAGCTCGATCGTGTGGGCCGACTCGATTGCGGCACGGACCGGGCGAATGCCTTCCACCAGGAACAGGCCGGTTTGGCGACGCTCCTTGCGTGAGTGGAGGCGGCGACAGGTGCGAAGCGAAATCTGGGGTGCTGCAGGGCGCATGATAGCGTGTGTCCTTGGCCAATGTGGCGAAGGCACACCGGGAAACGCGGTCTGCGCTTTTGGCATTCGTGATGGGTTCCGGGTGTGCCTGACAACGCAACACTCGGACGAGCGCCCAGGTTGTAGAGTTCCGAGGCTGGCTTCCCGGCCAAGGCAAGATGACATCGGTCCCATGCTATCGGGAGGCGGTGTTCTCACCTGTCGTCCGAGAAGCGTTAGAATGCCTTTCAAAACTGGGTGATGCTGTGGTAGACCTTGAGCATGAGCAAACTTCTGGTGTCCGACGATCTCTGGGCGATCGTCGCCCCGCTGCTGCCGCCCGAACCACTCAAGCCCAAAGGTGGTCGACCGCGTGTCCCCGACCGCGCCGCCTTGACCGGGATCCTGCTTCGTCCTCAAGAGCGGGATTCCCTGGGAATACCTGCCCCAGGAGATGGGCTGTGGCAGCGGCGTCACCTGCTGGCGCCGCCTGCGCGACTGGCAGGAGGCCGGGGTCTGGGACAGCCTCCACCATGCCCTGCTCGATCGCCTCGGCGCGGCGGACCGGATCGACTGGAGCCGGGCCAGTCTCGACAGCGCCAGCATTCCGGCCAAAAAGGGGGCGACGCGGTCGGCCCGAACCCGACCGATCGCGGCAAGCCAGGCACGAAACGGCACCTGCTCGTCGATCGCCAGGGCATCCCGCTGGCCACCGTGCTGACCAGCGCGAACCGGCACGACAGCATGGTGTTTGCGGACCTGATCGATGCCGTGCCCGCGATCCGGTGTCCCTCCGGCCAGCGGCGCAAACGGCCCGTGAAGCTGCACGCCGACAAGGCGTACGACATTCCCCGCTGTCGGCGGTTCCTGCACCGCCGCCGGATCAAGGTCCGCATCGCGCGCAAGGGGATCGAGTCGAGCCAGCACTTGGGACGGCACCGGTGGGTGGTCGAGCGAACGCTGGCCTGGCTCGCCCGATACCGGCGGCTAGCGATCCGCTACGAGCGCCGGGTGGAGATCCATCAGGCGTTCCTGACGCTGGGCTGTGCCCTCATCTGCTTTAACCACCTGCCCCCTCCGGAAGGGTGATGAAAGGCACTCTTAGAGCGTATTGCAAAACCCGCCAGGCAACACTCGAGTGGCGGCCGGGCCGCCCGAACTGCAGCGTCCACAGGCGTGCCGAGAGATGAACCTACTCTAGGGGGCGTCGCCAATGTGGTCGGGTGAGTTGATGATGGAGTTCACGTGTGAGGCGCGGTGGGCGCCTTCCAAACGTTGACCGGCCTGTATCAAGAGCCTCCCGAGACGCTGCCGAATCGCGGCCAATCCGGGGAATTGGTCGTCCTCCGCCGAAGGCTCGACCGCAACGAACCGGCGAAGCCGGGTCTCGGCCATCATCAACCGGTAGTCGTGTTCAACTCGCCTGGCTTCGGTGTCGTTCAGTCCTGGGTACATCGCTTGCCCCTTTCGCGTCGTCCGTCTGATGGCGACCTGCCCCATTCGGGTACAGACCCACCATGCCCCGTCGCTCGGGCGCGCGCATCGCGGCGTTTGCGGAGGAGGACTACGGAATTTGCTGCGCGAGCGATGCCGGGCGGGCCTCCGTAACCACCGCAGACTACGGAGGAGCCACACTCAGATGAGGCCCTGCCGGACGGCAACGGCGGCGGCCTCAGCTCGGGCGTTGACCCCGAGCTTGGCGAAGAGGTTGGCAACGTGGGTCTGGACGGTGCGCGGGCCGATGAAAAGCGCCTCGGCGATCTCCCGGTCGCTGTGCCCCTCGGCGAGCAAACGCAGAACGTCGCCCTCGCGGGGCGTCAGGCCGTAGGGCGATGCCCGCTCGGGGGGCGCCACATAGCGAGTCGGCACCATTGTCGCCAGCACGCCTTCCCCCTCCGTGGCGGCCTGCTCTGGCGTGAGCGCCTGGCCTGCCGCCCAGGCGGCTCGGAACGCTTCATCGCCCAGGTCCGCCCGCAGACTCTGGGCGGTGCGTTCGTACGCCAGTCGTTCTGGAAGGACCCAAACCGACCCAACCGTGTGGCGCGCGGCTTCGGCGGCGGCGGCGAGCCAGGCCGCCTTCATCGCCTGCCCAGCAGTGGCCGCGAGGGTCGCCACCCGCGCGAGCCATTCGGCCAAACGTTCCGGTGGGCCGACCTCGCGCAAGATGGCGAGACTTTCCTGGTGATAGCGAGCCGCGGTCGCGAGGTCCCCGTGCGCCGTTGCCACGAGGCCCAGGTAATCGAGGGCCAGGACAATGCCGTATGCGTTCTCCTGCTCCCGGTGCCTGGTCAGCGCCTCGTGCAGATAACCCTCTGCCTCGTTGAGATTGCCTCGCGCGTAGGCGATGGTGCCAAGCTGGTTGTGCGAGAAGGCTAAAAAAGAGCGGTCGTCCAAAGCGACAAAGGCGGCGACGGCCTGCTCGACGTGCTCCGCGGCAATGTCGTAATCTCCTCGGTCGACCGCCAGCAGACCGAGGCTAAACTGCGAATGCGCCGTGCCCCAGGTATCGCCCCCGGCACGCCGCAACAACAGGCTTTCCTCGATCAGCATGGCGCCCTGATTGATGTCGCCGTGGTAGTGGGCCATCATACCTGCCACCACCAACGCCGGGGCACGCACCGACCACGATATGTCCTGGCCGCGCTCCAGGCCGCGCTCCAGCCAGTGGCGGCCCTCCCGGCGGTGGCTCCGCAAGAACCAGAATCCCGCCATCGCCACAGCCAACCGCAGGAGCCCATCTGCGTCGGCAGTCTGGTCCAGCCAACCGAGCGCCGCCCGCAGGTTGTCGTACTCCGGGGCCACCGCGTCGACTCGTGTCACATCCACCAGTATATTTTGAGTAGGATTCGCCGGCTCAGCAAAGGCCACACACCAGGCGGCGTGGGCCTGGTGCGTCGCTGTCGCGTCGTCGCTCGCTTCCAGGCGCTCCAGGGCGAACTCCCGGATGGTTTCCAGCATCCCGTAGCGCGGATTGCCACCTGCATGATCCGTTCGCGTCAGCAGACTCGCGTCCAGCAGTGCTCCCACGCCATCGAGGACGTCGATGCCGGTGTCGCCCACACTTGCCATCACTGCCTCGGCCGCCTCAAGCGTGAAGCCGCCAACGAAGACGGCCAGCCGACGGAAGACCACTTGCTCCCCGGGCGACAAGAGGTCGTGTGACCAGGCGATGGCGCCACGCATCGTCTGGAGGCGGGTCGGGACGTCTCTGGGGCCGCCCGTCAGCAGCGGCAACCGCCACTCCAGCCGCGTGAGCAGCGCCTCGGGCGGTAACAACTTGACGCGGGCTGCGGCCAATTCGATGGCCAAGGGCAGCCCGTCCAAACGGCGACAAATGTCCGTCACCGCCTGGGCGTTCTTGTCGGTCAAGGCGAAGTCGGGCTTCACAGCCTGCGCCCGCACGGTGAAGAGCCGCACCGCCTCCGATCGGGCCGCAGCGTCGAACGACGGCGGTTCGTCCGCCGCTGGGAGCTGGAGTGGCCCGAGTGGGTACTCTCGCTCGCCGGAGAGACGCAGGCGGGCACGGCTGGTGACGAGCGCAGTCACTCCCGGGCACGCCCCGAGCAGGTCAGCCACGAGCGGTGCGGCTGCCACCACATGCTCGAAGTTGTCAAGCACGAGCAAGGAGTGCCAGTCCCGCATGACCGCCACCAGACGGTCGACCAGTGGCACATCGCCCACCTCCCGCACCCCCAGCGCCTGGGCGATAGCCGGGGCCACCTGGTTCGGTTTGCCGATCGGGGCGAGCGGGACGAAAGCGAAGCCGTCGGGGAAGGCGTCCGCCGCCGCGGCCGCCACGCTCAGTGCGAGCCGGGTCTTGCCGACGCCGGCGGGACCGGTCAACGTGAGGAGCGGCACATCCTCACGAAGGAGCAGATCGCGCACCGCGACCAACTCCCGCTCTCGCCCGATCAGCGGGGTGCGTGGCAGGTGGGCAGGGCGATCGGACGGCAAGGACGTGGCTATGGCGGATCCTCCCCTGCGAATCGGCGGGTACCCATATGATACCGCGGCCGAATCCCAGCCCCAAGCGCCTCACCACCTCGTGGGAGCAACGAACGTCAGGCAGAGCAGCGCACAGGCCATGGTCAGCGGTGACCACAACCCGGCCGCCTGCCAATCGAGATGACTTCGCCGTCAGGGAGAGCCACCGCCGCCCAGGTCCCTCGGCGACAGGCGCCTCGGGTGCCCGGTGCGCAGGACGAAGACCATGCCGGCGAGCACGTCGCGTTCGGGGACGCGGGGGCGGCCACCCGTGGGCTTAGCAGGCTCCGCCGGCAGCAGCGGCGCGATGGCGTCCCAGAGGAGGTCGGGACAAGCGGGGCACGCATGACACGGCAGCGTCACACCAACCTGCCGGGTTTTGCAACACGCTCTTAGGGAGTTCTGACGGGAGGCGTGGTTCGATGCTCGTCCTGAGTTCGTTGGAGAGGAGAGGCTTGCTCGAGGCCCGGTCTACCCCCCATTTCTCGGTTTTGAAAGGCACTCTTAACCAAGCATTGGAGAACCCTCGTGTGATTCGCGTGACAACGTGTTCAGGACTCTAGGCGATGGTTGGTTCCGAAACCAGTTCCGGAGTATGCGCGCTGGGTTGCACAACCGGAATGTAGCGCTTATGCGATGATGCCCGGTCATCGGTAGCCGGCACGATTGTGGTGGCAGGAGCTTTCGATCAATGTCCAACGTCGCCGGCGACCTCGTCCACCCACGCTCAGGAGGAATCCGAGGCCGGACGGGCATGCAGAGAACTCATTGACCACGTTCCCGGGACGTGCCTGCGGTTCCTGACTTCAGGCATTGCTCACAATAACCAAACAGCACGAGATGATCGGTAACGACCTGGAATCCATGCTTCAGACGAACGTGCTCGAACATGGCCAACAGGACAGAGTCGTCAACCTCCTGCTCGTGACCACATTGGCGGCAGACCAGGTGATGGTGCTGCTGTGGCCGCTTGATCTCGTAATAGGTTTCGCCGTCTCCCGTGTCGGCGGCGACGACCAGATCGACATCCACGAACAGCTTGAGCGCGCGGTACACGGTGGAGCGGTCGAGCGATGGGTCCTGGCTGTGGGCGCGAGCGTATATTTCGCCAAGCGGGGTGTGGCCATGGCCAGCGCACACAGCATCCAGGATCACCCCGCGCTGCCTGGTCACGCGGTGACCGGCCCTGTGCAGAACATTTTCCCAATGAAGTATTTCATGCGTCATCTGGCTATCGCTTCCTGCCAATGTTTGCGACAAGCGGTCACAGTCAAACACTCTTCATAGACTTGATGATAGTCGACCTGAACCAGAAAGACTGATCGCGAGCACACGCGATGGCTTCGGGGGCCAGGTCACAGCGTGACGAACCATCAAGGAACTCACCGTGGTGAATATATCCCTGGGAAACGACAAATCGTCCCGGCCTCGTGGACACAGCCATGCCGGGGGGCCGCTTGGCTGGCTGGCCGCGATCTTCCACCTGCACGGGCACGAGCATGAGGAACGCGACCTGACCGGGGATCCGGCGTTCGGCACCCGCGAGGGGATCCGGACGATCTGGATCGCGCTGGCGGCACTGCTGGTGACCACTGTGCTCCAGGTCGTCATTGTGGCGATCAGCGGCAGCGTCGCGCTTCTGGCGGACACCGTGCACAACTTCGGGGACATGCTGAACTCGATTCCGCTGCTCATCGCCTTCTACCTCTCACGCCGGTTGGCGACGCGGCGGTACACGTACGGATTCGGGCGCGCCGAGGATGTAGCAGGCGTCGTGATCGTGCTGTCGATCGTGTTCAGCGCGGGGTATATCCTGTGGGAATCGTTCGGAAAACTCCTTGATCCCAGGCCCATCGAGCAATTGCCGTGGGTCGCTGCCGCGGCCGTGATCGGGTTCCTGGGCAATGAGGCCGTTGCGCTGTTCCAGATTCGCACCGGCAACCGTATCGGCTCGGCATCCCTGGTGGCCGATGGGCTGCACGCGCGGATCGACGGACTGACGTCGCTTGTGGTTCTCGTTGCCGTGGCAGGATCTGCATTGGGTTTCCCGATTGTGGATCCCATCGTGGGCCTGCTGATTGGCGTGGCTATCCTCTTCATTGCGCGTGATGCGACGATGCGCGTGTGGCACCGGTTGATGGATGCGGTGGACCCGCTCGTGGTGGACCAGATCGAGCAGTACACGAGCGAAGTGAAGGGCATCGATCAGGTCGAGAGCATCCGGGTTCGCTGGGTGGGTCATCAATTGCAT
Organism: uncultured Chloroflexia bacterium; assembly: GCA_963763125.1. Lineage (GTDB taxonomy): Bacteria > Chloroflexota > Chloroflexia > Thermomicrobiales > UBA6265 > JACCYX01. The sequence goes on along the minus strand of CAVXMV010000005.1, from coordinate 736,921 downwards.
GGCGAGGTCGGGATCGTCCTCGCCGGCGAGCCGTCGTTCCCGGAGAGCCAGCGGATCGTTGCCGCCGTGCGCACGGTGCTGCTCGGCCAGGTGCGGCACCTCGCGCTGGTCACCGTCGAGGCTGTGCAGGCCGGGACTGCCGCATGCATTCCAAGCGTCCCGGCAACCGGCAAATCTGCGCTGGGTATCCTGCCGCCACGATACCAGGACCCCAACACCAGGGTGAGTGCCGCCCCGATGGGCGCCGCTGCGCTCCAGTACGACGACAAGGGAGACGTTGCCTGGGACGAGATGTGGACGGGGTTCTGCGAGCTGGCGCTGGCGGGTGGCGCGCCACATCGCGGCACATTGCTGGAGCCGGTCCACGAGGAAGCGATCGCGGCAAACCCCGAGCAGTACGAGTGGGTGCTGCATGAGCTGGAGCGTGGCATTGCCCAGGTTACGAAGCTGCCGGTGCGGCGGAGCCCGGTTCCGGGCTGGATTGGGCTGGAATGCGTGGACGACGATATGGCGCTCTGGCTGCTGCGGGCGATTGTTGTCGAGAACGTGACGGTACGTCGCGAAGACAATGTGCTGTGGTTCCCGGCCGGACCGGATTTTCGGCTCGAGCGGGAGATCAAGAATGTGGTCACGGTCGTGGCGAAAACCACGCACTACTGGCAGGAGCACATTGCCGGGCTCTCGCCAGCCAAACGGTAAGCGCTTTCCTGGCCGATTCCTCATGGTGGCTCCCGGCGACCTGCCGGCCTCCGTGACCTCGACGACGATGGTTGTCACGTCCAGCGAAGCGGGTGACAATCGCCACATGTGAGGACACCACCCACGATCGCGGACTGAGAAAGGGCATCCGATGACCAATCCACCGAGCATCCTGATGCTGGCGACCTTCGGGATGGAAATGGTCGAGTGCGGCGGGACGCTCGCACAAGCACGTCCACGCCGGCGCGCGCGTCACCGTTGCGGTGGCGTTGCCACGCGAGGAGGCGAAGGAGCAGGTCCGCGCGGCCGCTCGCCATCTGGGGATTGATGACGTTCGCTTCCTCGGCTGGCGATATGGCGATCTGCACGTCGACCGCGAGTCGAAGCGCATCATTATGGCGCTCGTGCGCGAGACCCGTCCTGACCTCGTGATTTGTCAGGACCCGGAACACGCGGCGCACGATCTCGATCCGGACCGACGCGAGTTCATGTTGCTCTACGTGGAGGCGCTTGCCCTTGCTGGCCGCGATGTCGATGTCGCTGAGTGCGGCGAGCCGCACAACGTGGGTGCCGTCTACTTCATGACGCCCGACCGGCCAAACTGCGTCGTTGAAATCGTCGATGTCTACCACCACAAGGAAGCTGCGATGCAGGAACTCGGCTTCCAGCTCGAGTTCTCAGGACAGTCATTTCGCCGCGAGCATTCGCCGGAACGGTTGCGTGAGGTCCTCGACGACGCTGCGGCCGACCGGATGAGCGATGCCGAGGTTGGCTGGGCGCTGCATCGGCAGATTGACCGGGCTGCGGCGCTCTACCACGGTCTCTACGGTCACAGCGGCACCGTCATGGCGGAGCCGTATCGGAGGATGACCCGCTTCCCCTTCGAGCTGCTGCCAGGATAAGCGGGCCAACCACCGCATCCGCAATGGTCAAATCAAACTCTCCGGGTCGAGCATAGTGGCCCTAGGGAGACCCGGTACACTGGTCCATACTCGGTGACGGACGCTTGTGCGTCACCTCGATGGTGGAACGAACTGATTCCTGACATGAAGAGAGTCGTCTCGTCCACCACCGCGCGTTGCGTAACCGCAACGCTCCTCGTGCTGGTACGACTCATGAATGACGAGGAGCAAAGCGCCAATCGTGCATCTTCAATTGACAGCCGATTCCCCAATTCCAACATTGGGTAACGATTGCATTGCAGCCTTTGGGATGATTCTGATACGTTGCTTCGCTGGCCTCCGCGACGCCCGCTGGATCCGAAAGCAACCGGCTCGTTTGCGCGCGGGAATATCGCCGCGGGCGATGGCGCGCCGGATTGTCCGCTCGTTAACTCCCAGAAAATCGGCCGCCTGTCGCGCGGTCATGACCGGGACGATCGAATCAGGCTGCCCAGTGTCCGGTATCCGCTCACCCTCTCGGTCGATCATGATCCGGTGATCCCCATGGTACGCACCTGCGCTGGCAACCAAGACCCGAGACCGATGCATCTTTCCCGTTGCGCTTCGCGTGCGTTCACTATAGCGCCTGGGCAGAGGGGAGAGATGCCGGCCTGGCCTCTTTCCAGATTGGTCAGGAAAGAGGAATCCCGACCGCCAAACCAACATTCCTTGCGGTCGGGGTCCTGTGAAGTCGACGGTACGCTCACCACCTGCTGCAGGCGAGGAAGGCGCGCCAGTGACTCATGCCATCAGCCTCCGCAATCCAGTTCGACATTGAGGATATTGCTCCAGTCGGCGCTCGCCTGGTCGAATGCCCTGACCATCAGGGCGGTCTCGCACTCGACCCCGGGCATCGTCGTCGGAAGGCTTGAGCTGCCGTTCAGGGCGGGGTTCTGGTTCCCGTCGGGAACACTAATACTGGCCGCCTCCACCACGATTTCGAACACTTCGGCAACGTTGCCGCCCGTGTCGAAACTGAAACCCTGGCCAGGGGCGATGTTTTGGGACGGCTGGTAGACAGTCACACTGGCGGTGACCCATCGGGTTTCGTGAAGCGCCGTGCCCCACTGGTCGTAGAGGGCGATGTAGACGAGACCACCGTGAGTGAAGCCGTTTCCGGTCACCATGATTGAGCCGGGCACAGCACTGATTGGCACCGCGGAAGTAAGCACCGGAAATGTCGATGCGTGTTGTGCAGTGGTGGTGGGTGAGCCAATCAGGCCGAACCCGAGAAGCAGGACGAGACAAACGATTCTTCGGGCTTGCGTGAGGAACGAGAACATGGATAGCTCCTTTGAGGAAATACCTGCGTGGTCGATTACCCGTCGGACGCGGCGGGAAACGGATGAGGTGGATCGCTGTGACGTCATGTGACACTCCTTTGAGCATTGAAAACAGGAAGCAGGCCCCAGTGCCGTGAACTCAGCATGGAGTCCACTGGCCGGAAGAGCGTCAGTACGACGTACGTATTGGGGATACTGATATGGAGGGCGGAATCTGGATCAGGGTATGCGCCTGCTCGTCCCGGCCAGATTGAAGAGTCGACCGGATTCGAAGAGGGAAGGGCGCATTCCAGTCGGCCCCGTGGGGATCGGTGCGGCGACTGTTGACCTGAATTCTTTGAAACCTGGGATTGGGTTTAGCTAAGGATCGCAGTGCATTCGAGAAGCATGTGCTCTTCCTGTGCCAGGGCCACGGCTTGACGGCGGGTTGGGACGTCGAGCTTCGAGAGCAGGTGGCTGACATGGGTGTTGACGGTGCGGCGACTAATGAAGAGCGCGTCCGCGATTTCCCGATCGGTGTGGCCCTCGGCGAGGAGGCAGAGCACGTCCAGTTCGCGTGGGGTGATGCCCAGCCGGGCGATACCGGGCGGCATGCCCGACGGCGGAGAGGCGATCTCGACTTGGGACGCGATTGCGATCGCCTCTTCAGTGGAGAGTTCCTGTCCGGCCTCCCACGCCTCCGAGAATGCCGGTTCGCCCATGCGAGACCTGATGTCGTTCGTGAGCTGCTCGATCGTCACCATTCGATCCGCGGGGTAGCCTCCGAGCAGCGATCGTAGCTGGCTGCCGGCGCCAAGCAGCAGCGCTGCCCGGTCGAGATGGCCGGTGTCGCGATCGAACTCCGCGAGCTGGGTGAAGACGCCGGCGATGTGCTGCAGGTCACGTTGCTGCCAGCCCCTAGCGAGGCTTTCCTGGAACATCCGGGTCGCCTCCTGGAGCTCACCCCGGATGGTGGCGACCTGGGCGAGCAGGGCCAGGCCGGTAGGCACCAGCGCATCCAACCCGAGGGCGCGCTGGATGGCCAGGGCCTCGTTCCCCAGCGTCGCTGCGCGATCGAGACTACCGTGCGTCAACTCCAGCCACCCCATGTCCATCAGCATGGCGCTGACACCAGGCGTGGCCCGGGGATCGGTCTCGCCCATCGCCCGAAGGGCGGCCAGCACCTGGTTGAACCTGGCGAGGCTCTCGTCGAAGTCGCCCCGGATCTGGGCGGCGATGGCCAGCTCGGCATCGGGCCGATCGAACGGAGAGACGTTGCCGATCTCGTCGCAGATCGACCGGCTCTCTTCGAGGAAGACGGTGGCCGCCGGTTCGTCGCCCAGCCACATCCAGACGTAACCAGCGCCATTCAGCACCCGCACCCGCTCGATCGTGCGGTGCCCCTCGGTCCATGCCTGGGCTCGGCGGAGCCAGCCTACCCCCTCCCCCCAGTGACTCCGGAAGGACCAGAACGGCCAGACCAGGCCGGCGAGGCGCACGACCGCCGCCTGGTCGCCGGTCTGGGTGAGCCACGAGAGGGCGGCGCGCAGGTTGTCATGCTCACGCTCCAGCGTGTCCAGCGCGTGTTTCTGCACGCCGGTTTGCCACCACAATGTGTCGTACGGGATCAGGTCGCGCACCCAGGCCGCATGGCGATCACGCATCGCCGCCGTTTCCTGGTGCCGATCCAGTTCTTCCAGGCCGAACTCCTGGATGGTCGCCAGCATCGTGAAGCGCGGGTTGCCGTCCCCATCGTCCGTTGCGATCAGCAAGTTGTTCTCGACCAGTGCAGTGAGCCGATGCAGGATCGGCGTGGATTCGCCGTCGGACTCGTCCAGTTCGACGAACGCGGCGGCGTCCTCGGTGACATCCGCCAGTGAAGATGGACAGACGTCGGAACAGTCGCTGCTCAGGACCGTCGAGCAGGTCGTAGCTCCAGCCGATCGCGTCCCGCATCGAGCGCAGGCGGGGCGGCGCATCCTGTGGACCATCGGCGAGCAGGGGCAGGGCATGGTCGAGCCGGGCCAGCAATGCCGCTGGCGAGAGGACATTGCTGCGCGCTGCGGCCAGCTCGATTGCGAGCGGCAAGCCATCGAGCCGGGCACATATCGCGGCTACGGCGCTGGCGTTGCTTGCGGTAACGGCAAAATCAGGCTTCATCGACTGCGCCTTGCGGATGAAGAGTTGAACCGCTGCCGTCTCGCTGATCTCGACCAGTGAATCGCCGTGCGCGGGATCCAGGGTCGCGAGCGGCGAGACCGGATACCGATGCTCGACCGACACGTGGAGCGGAACCCTGCTCGTCACGAGGACCGTGAGGCCGGGACAGGAAGCGACGAGCGTCGCGATATCCGTACCGGCCGCTACGACCTGCTCGAAATTGTCCAGCACCAGCAACACCTGCCGCTGGGCGAGGAAATCGCGCAGGCGATCCGTGGCGGGCAGTCCGGCAACTTCCCGGAGTTCCAGGGCCTGCGCGATGGTCGCCGGAACGAGTTCGGGATCGCGCAATGGCGACAGATCGACGAACCAGATACCATCGGCGAAGGCATCCCTGCATCCGTGCTGCGACCTCCAGCGCCAGCCGGGTCTTGCCGATCCCGCCAGGTCCCGTCAGGGTCACGAGTGGCACGTCGTCGCGCATCAGCAGATTCCTGGACCGTCTGCACTTCGTCCTCGCGGCCGATGAGGGTCGAAAGCGGTCGCGGCACCTGGAACGGGGGTGGGGCCGGTGCCCTGGGAAGGAGGAACACTGGCGGCGCCTGCGGGGCAATCGGTTGCCGGGTCGCTGCTCGTTGCGCGCGATACCGCTCGAGGTCGTCCCGCTCGATACGGAAGACCCCGGAACGCTTGATGGCAGGCAACTCTCCGCGGAGGATCGCCCGCCGGATCGTGCGCTCATTGAAGCCCAGCAGATCCGCGGCCATACGGGCAGTTACCGCCTGTTCGGTTGTTGCGGACACATCGGTGTCCGGTGTCCGGTGGTCTGGTCGCTCGATCATGGCTGGCGATCTCCAGCATGCTGGCAACGACTGGTTGGTTTCAATCCTCACCCTTCCGAAGACAGGGTGCGCAGTCCCTGAATCTACTATAGCGCCTCGCCGCGCTGGTTTGGTGTGCGTGCGGCGCAAACGTCGGCGGCGGTCTCAGTGGCACTCTTGACCCCCGCTCGCGGATGTGACTGGGCAACTCTCGCGTTTTCGAGCCTGAGGGTTGATTCGAACTGGCAATGATCCACGCACCAACAATGCATCCATTGTGGACATATACTTGAGGAAATGGCGATGGTGTCCGCCAGGATCGAGCATGCTCGATCCAAACTGCCGAGGCATTTTGTCGACGCTGATGACCCCTACCATCGCACTATCCGCACATCCATATTGTGATGTGTGGGCGCTGGAAGGGAACAAGCGTGCGTGACATGATCTGGATTGGCGTCGGTGCGATTGCAGGAGCAAACGCCCGGTATTTAGTGAGCCAATTCCTGGGCCATCGGTTCCAATCGGACTTCCCTTTCGGTACTTTCCTCATTAACATCAGTGGATCGCTCGTCATCGGCATTGTGTTGACGTTGCTCACCGAGCAATTCCTGACCGACCCACACTGGCGCTTGGTGCTAGTTGGGGAATGATCCTGGCCCGAATGATGAGGTGATCCCATGGGTGGAAATGAACTCAACGGCAGGGGTCTTCGTGTACGGATCTATTTCGGCGAGCACGATAAGGTGCACGGCAAGGCGCTGTGGAGCGTCCTGCTGGAGTTCCTTCGCCAGGAAGGGGCGTCTGGCGCCACGGTTATTCGCGGGGCTGCGGGCTATGGCGCTCACAGCAAAATCCACCGGGTCTCGATCGTCGACCTCTCGATGGACCTTCCCTTGATCCTGGAGTGGGTCGACAGCGAGGAGCGAGTTACCCAACTCTTGCCTGCCATCGAACAAATGCTGCAAGGCGGCATGATCACCACCGATCCGGTGAATATCATTCGTTACCAACCACATGAGGATCGCCAATAGCAGAGAGAACGCGGGCGATCCCCAGACTCGGACGCTCCTCCCGGCTGGTGGCGCCAGATGGCAGGATCGAAGAAGCACGCCTGCGATCTACTGGTCTACTGTTGAACACTGTTGTCACCGTGTACCAGTTGCGTTTGAAGTTGAAGGATCACGATGAACCCCGAGGTCACCGAGTACATCCAGAATCTCCTCCCGTGGCAGGCCGAGATCTGCAATACCATGCGCGAGGTTGTCCACAAGGCGATTCCCGACGTGGCGGAACGGATACAGTACAAGAAGCCCCACTTCCTCAAGGATGGCCATTACGCCGCAGTGTTGTCCCCTGCAAAGGCCTATGTCGCCTTCATGATCTTCAATACCCAGGATCTCGAGATTCCCGACGGCCTGTTCGAGAAGGGTGGACCGGTCGAGCGCAAAACGATCAAGATCAAGGAAGGCCAGGAGGTCGACTACGATCTTCTTGGATCCCTGCTGACACAGGCCGCCAGCACGCTGTAGGCTCTCTATTCCATACGATAGTCGTTGAGAAACGGGCGGTCTTTCTGTCGCCCGTGCTTGCCGCGCCAACGATTGACAGTGAAGCCAAGAGGAGGCGACTCCGAGCCGCCAATCACAGGACGCGTCCAGGCGGAAATCCTGAAGCACCGATGGAAAAGATTGACATAGAGTCATACGGGTCTATGATGGGCCGCACAGGGCATGCCATTCCACGCGCTGGCTATCCGTTTTCGGGTGGCCTCGCCGTCGTCTTCTCCGTGAAAGGGAGACGCCATGGATCCTGGTCGACTCGCGCGCATCTCCGCGCGTATTTCCCGTCAGCGCCTCACACGACGTGCTGCCATCGGCTCGGGCGGTGCTGGTCTCGCCGCCGCCTTGCTCGGTCCTGGACGGTCGCACCCTGCCATCGCCCAGGACGCTACCCCTTCCGCTGTGCAGGATGCCAGTCCCGTCGCCACGGAGTCCGGGGCCAATCTGCCGCCGAACATACCGGCGTGGATGAAGGAGCCCGGTGCGCCCTCCTCGGACTACAGCGATCGGGCTCCCGCCGAGAAGGATGTCCTGCGCATCGCGCCGGCGCCGCTCGTCAGTTTCTCGCCGCTCGCGGACCTGCACGGAACGCTCACTCCGAACGCCCTTTGGTATGAGGTTCACTTCGGTGGCGTGCCCGCTGTCGATCCACTCGAGCACCGGCTGCTCGTCCACGGTCTCGTCGATCGGCCAATCCTCTATACGATGGACGACCTCAAGCGCTTCCCCGCCGTCTCGCGGGTGCATTTCCTGGAGTGCTCGGGTAACTCGGCTTCCGGGTGGCAGGAGGCCTCGATCGCGCCGAATGTCCAGCTCGCCCACGGCCTGACAAGCTGTGGCGAATGGACGGGAGTGCCGGTTTCAACCATCCTGAACGAGGCGGGGGTCAAGCCCGAAGGGGCGTGGATACTCGCCGAAGGAGCCGATGCCGCCGGGCACGACCGCAGCATCCCCCTTGAGAAAGCGATGCAGGATGGGCTGCTTGCCTACGCCGTGAATGGCGAGGCGTTGCGGCCGTCCCAGGGCTACCCCCTGCGCCTGCTGCTCCCGGGGTTCGAAGGCAACATGAACGTCAAGTGGCTGCGCCGTCTCGAAATCGGCGACGCCCCCTGGCACACCCGCCAGGAAACCTCCCACTATTCCGACCTGATGCCCGATGGCACCGCGCGGGAATTCACGTTCGTGATGGAGGCCAAATCGGTGATCACCTTCCCCGCGGCCGGGCAGACCATTCCTGGTCCCGGTTTCTGGGAGATCACGGGCCTGGCCTGGTCGGGCCGCGGGAAGATCACGCGCGTCGAGATCTCCACCGATGGCGGCGATAGTTGGGCCGAAGCGACCTTGCAGAATCCGGTCCTGCCGGTGGCCTGGACCCGCTTCCGCTTCCCCTGGAACTGGGAAGGCCAGCCCGCCCAGCTGCAGAGCCGGGCGGTCGATGAGACGGGGTACGTCCAGCCGACGTTGGCCCAACTTGTCGAGGTTCGCGGGGTCAATTCCTTCTACCATTTCAATGGCATTACCACCTGGGCGGTCGCGGCCAACGGGGAGGTGACCAATGTCTACGCCTGAAGCTCATGCTGCATTTGGATTCGGCCTGCCGGCGAGCCCGGAGGAAATCGCCGGTTGGGACATTGATGTGCGGTCGGACGGAGCCGGCTTGCCACCCGGCAGCGGGAGTGTCCAGCAGGGGGCGGAGCTTTACGCCCTGCTCGGCGCCGAGCATCATGGGCCCAATGGCGAGGGCACCGATGCCGCCCCGCCGCTGGTTGGCGGCCAGGGGACGCTCGACACCGACCAGCCGGTCAAGACGGTCGGCAGTTTCTGGCCATACGCCCCGGTTCTCTACGATTACATCCACCGTGCGATGCCGGCAACTGCTCCCCAATCGCTCACACCGGACGAGGTCTACGCGCTGACCGCCTACGTCCTCTACCTGAACGGGATCATTGCCGAGGATGAGGTGATGGATGCCCAAACGCTGCCGCAGGTGGTGATGCCGAACCGGGATGGATTCACGAGCCCCGATCCCCGGCCGGACGTCGACAACCGGGAGTGATCGTCGTCACAAACCTGATCATTGCAGTTCACTTAAAGCGGTTTGCACAGGAGTTGCCAGGTGCGAACAGTTCGTCGGCGGTGCAGCGGTGGCGACGTTGTGACCGCTGACGACAGACGCCCTCCACAAGCGTCAACATCTGCCGGGATGCGACGCGACCGGCTGCGGGGCATCGTGTCCGTGTCCCATTGTGTTGTCACCTCGGTGACAACCGAAATGCGTAGGTTTCCCCATGGTGGTCGTGGCGCCTGGTCCCTACACTCGATAGCAGTAGCACTGTTTTGCTACGAGTGGACCGCATAGCCGCGCCGGGTCGCGACGGCGCAGGAGACCAGGCATGGACGAACACACCTTCGACCGTTGGACCGCCGTCTTGGCGCACCGGCGCTGTCGCCCGACTCGCCGCCGCCTGCTCACAGGCGGCCTGCTCGGTGGCCTCCTCGCCGGGGTGCTCGGCGCCAGGAGCAGCACGGCGGACATGACGCTCCGAATCCAGGACGGGGAGGATTGCAGCCTGGGCTGTACGAGTTCGGTTTGCGGGCAGATTCCGGTGGACTGCTCACTCTTCCCCGGGGATAACATCTGGAACACGCCGATCGATAGCCTGCCCGTCGATGCACGGTCCGATGCCTATGTGGCCAGCATCGGGCCCGACACCGGATTGCACCCGGACTTTGCCTCGGGCCTGTATGAAGGTGAACCCATTGGAATCCCGTTCGTCCGGGTGCCAGCCACCCAGCCGGCGAAGGAGATCACGTTTGAGGTGGCCGAGGAGAGCGACCTCGGTCCGTACCCCATTCCGCTCGACGCTCCCATCGAAGGGGGATCGTGCGCGACCGGCGATCGTCACGTGATCGTGGTGCAAGAGGAGACGTGCCTGCTCCATGAGCTCTATAACGCCTTTCCGGGGCCCGATGGGACCTGGCAGGCATTCTCGGGGGCGCGCTTTGACCTGACCTCGAACGCACTGCGGCCAGCGGAGTGGACCTCGGCCGACGCGGCGGGGCTGCCGATCCTGCCAGGATTGGTGCGCTACGAGGAGATCACCGCCGGTGACATCCCCCATGCGCTCCGCTTCACCGCCGCGCTCACCCAGGAAGCCTATGTCTGGCCAGCGCGCCATCAGGCCGGGGCCACGACCGATGCCGATGTGCCGCCGATGGGGCAACGCTTCCGGCTCAAGGCCGGGGTTGACATTGGCGGCTTCTCGCCGACCAACCAGATCATCCTGCAGGCGCTTAAGACGTATGGGATGCTGCTGGCCGACAACGGCAGCGATTGGTTTCTCTCCGGGGTCCCGGATGACCGTTGGGATAACGACGACCTGCGCGAGTTGCAGGAGCGCATTCATGGGAGCGATTTCGAAGCCGTAGACTGTTCGTCCCTGATCGGCGACCCCGATTCGGGCCAGGTTGCCTGAGCAACGGGCGTCCAACCCTCGCGGCGGAATGAAGGCGTCGATCCGGCGCACCTCGTCTTCGTCGATGAGACCGGAACCAATATGAGCCTGACTCGACGGTATGGGCGGGCCAGCGGGGGCAGTGGGTGGACTGCCAGGTGACGCGCAACCCCTTCTCCGAGAATCGCACGAATGCAGAAGAGCCCTGGGGCGTTCGCCCCAAGGCTCTTTGCTTGATCTATCCGCGATGTGGAAGTCAACACCATCGATCGACTCGTCCCAAACTCGCAGCGGAATTCCATCAAGATGAAAGCGACTATCCAGATTTGCTCCCTATCGTGAGTGGTGTACCGGAGTCGAACCGGTCATCACCCGGAAAGGAGTATCTGGATTGGCCCCGGTGGATGCTACACAGATTGATCGGATAACCGCCCCGCAGCAATCGCCGAATCACGACACCACACCCCCTCAACACATTGCAGGTCGAACCGAGGAATATCGATGAACGACAATAACACTGGGATGAACAATGCGAAGACAGATTCCGCTGGGGAACATGCTGCACCGGCGAATCCTGGTCGGTAGCGCGATCGGCGCGGGCCTCACGACAGCGGGAATAGTCAGGATCGGGCGTGCCCAAACCGATTCGGGCACCGATTCCGGGACACCCGAGGCGAGTGAGTCCGGACCAACGGTCGACTCAGACGACGAACAGATCGGAGACGACGCGGGAGGCGTCGTCTCCGAAATCGAACGCGCTGGAGCGGCGCTGGCGTATGCCCACGCCGATCGCGAAGCGGTTGGCGACCAGATCGATACCGCGATCGTCGATGAGTTGCTCAGCCAGTCCGTAACCATGCTCGACGACGCCCAGGTGTCGTTCGAGAGTGGTGACACCGAACAGGCTTCGCTCTTCGCCCATGCGGCGGGAAATGCGGCGAGGACCGCCAGCGGACTTGTGGTGGCCCAACTCACTCATACCGGGTTGCCTTCGCACGAGGCGTCGACAAGCCGGGAACTGGCAAGAACCCATGAGCGAATCACCGCCGTTTCCGAGGCGACGGCAAGTTCAACGGAGGTCGATGTCAGTTTCTACGTAACAACAGCCCAGGCGCTCTATCAAACCGCATATGACCAGTTCAACGAGGGCAATTACGCCCAGGCGGCCGCGAACGGCAAGGCCACCGGCAGTCTGGTTGGGATCGCCTCGATCCTGACCGGCGACCGTTCCGGATTTGGTGGCCCCAACGGCATGCGCGGTGATCGCGGAAGTCGACGTGGCCAGCCGATGATGAAGCCGGATGACGAGGCGACACCTGCCCTCGACGAACCCGAGACTGTTCCCGCCCCGGACTTCTAATCGCGAAGGTCCCACCCAAATCCGGGTGTGGCCTTCGCGATCATTCGAATCCGGATCCCGTATGCACAGTGGCGATACCGGGACATGGCGCTCCAGGGCGGACAACTCCAGCGGGGCGGATCGACTACACCCTGGTGGTCGAAAAGGTCTTCGCGGTCGACCCGCTACGTTTCCATGTCCGCCCCTGCCCGTTGAAGTTGACGAGGTGTTGATCCGGACTCCGTACTACACGAGGCCGTGGCGAATCGCCCAGGTGGCAGCCGCGGTTCGGGATTCCACCCCGAGCTTGGTCAGGATGTGCAGGACATGATTCTCGACAGTCCGCTCACTCAGGGACAAGGCCTCGGCAATGGCACGGTTGGATCGACCCTCCGCCAGAAGTTGCAGGACCTCGAATTCGCGTGGACTCAGCCCACTGCGTTGGGCCGGGTCGGGAAGTGCGGCCTGTGGATCGGCGATCGCGGCTGCCAGGCTGTCGACTTCGGCGATCACGTCTTCGTCTGAAAATCGCTGTCCGGCTGCCCAGGCCTCATCATATTCCACGTCACTCAGCATTGCCCGGGCGGTGGAGAGGGTGCGTTCGTAGGGCGCATGATCCTGCCACTCACGCGGGTGGCCGATCCGCTCCCTGGCCGCGGTGGCTGCCCCAAGCAACCGCACGCCAGACACTGGCTGGCGATGTATGGTGGCACCCACCAACCCCTCCATCGCGGTTGCCGAGTAAGTCCAGTCGCCGGCAAAGATCGAAAATGCTTTCAGGTAGTGCGAAGCGGCGCCGGATCGGTCCCCTTGCTCCAGACTGACGCTGCCGAGGAAGACGTGCGCAACCGCCTGTCCTGTCGGGCTGGGAGAGCGTTGATGGACCGCGAGAGATTCTTCGAGGAACGCCTGGGCCTGTGTGAGGTTCCCCATTTCCGCCGCGAGCCGTCCCTGGTTGAGCAGGCCGATCGCGAGGGGGAACGGATAGCCCAGTGCCTGGGCGATGCGCAGTTCCTCATCGTGGAATTGCCGCGCACGCTCGAGGTCGCCCTGCGCCAGCGCAACGCCGCCGAGACAGGCAAGCGCCTTATGCAACACCACGTCGTTGCCTTCCAGCGATCGGGAGAGCGCGACCGCCTCAGTCAGCTGCCTGTCCGCCTGCAAGAGATCGACCTGTCGCAACGCCAACAACCCGGCTACCGCCAGGGCCCTGGCCCGGATGGGGACTGGCGCATCCGGGGCTTCCGCGAGCGACCGTTCCAGCCATTCTCGCCCTTCGGCAAGGGACCAGTATTCTTCCAGAGCGCTGGCCAGGCGCAGGGCCTCGACCGGCTCGTGTTCCAGTGTCCAGGCGAGGGCCGCTCTGAAGTTATCGAGGTCCGGTCGAAGTTTCTCCGCCAAAGCCTCATCTCTCGTCTATTGATATTGCGGTCCAAATCTGGTCGGCACGTTCCGCGAAATGGCGGGCATGAGCGTGCCTTGTCGAGTGTTCCTCACCACTCGCCGCCAATTGCTCCTGCGCGTACTCGCAGAATCGACTCGAGCATCCCGAAGCGGGGCTCACCACCCGGCACATCCAGCCTTTCGATCAGGCTGTGGGACGCGAGCGCGGTGATTCCTGGCAGCACGTCCTCGCCGCTGCCCATCACCATAACCGCTGCATCCATGGTGAAGCCGCCACGAAACACGCCGAGACGGCGGAACAGGATTTGCTCGTCTTCTGCCAGTAGGGCATGGCTCCAGCTGGATCGTCTCGCGAAGACCTCGCTGGCGCTCAGTGGCATCACGAGGTCCGCCAGTCAGCACGTCCAGCTGGCGATCGAGGCGAGCAACGAGGGCGAGAGGCGACAAGACGGCAATCCGGCTGGCCGCCAACTCGAGCGCCAGCGGCAAACCATCGAGTCGCGCACAGATCGACTCGATGATCTGGCAATGTGTCTGGCGTCAGGTCAAATGCTGGATCCTGCGCCAGTACCCGGTCGACGAACAATCGTTGCGCCGCTTCGGGGCCAGCGACCCCACCGGCGCCACATGCTCACTCGACACATCGAGTCGAGCCCGGCTCGTGCAGAGAATCGTCAATCGTGGTGAGCTTTCCAGGAGTTCGACCGTCAGCGGAGCGGCTTCAAGCAGGTGTTCGAAGTTGTCGAGGACCAGAAGCAGGTGGCGGTCGCGCAGAAACGCTTGCAGGCGATTCGGATCGGCCCGCCCGACCCATCGGGCAGGCCAAGCGCGTGAGCGATGGTTGCGGTAACCAGATCTGGATCGCGGATCGGGGCGAGTGCGACAAACGCGACGCCATCAGCATATGCCTCGGCAAGGTCGTGGCATACCTGGAGCGCGAGTCGCGTTTTGCCGACCCCGCCTGGACCAATCAGGGTCACCAGCGGCACGTCGTCTCGCAGCAACAACGTTCGCACCACCTCACATTCCCGCTCCCGGCCAATCAGCGGGGTGCGCGGGAACGGGATCGAGCCTGGGCGGGAGAATGGGAATTGCGTGCCCATAGAAACTCCGGATCGGATTGGGTGCACATGTCCGTACCACAATCTTACCGGCACCGGGCAAGCCCGGTAGACGAGCGATCAGATGTCGATGCCCTCGCGACTCCTTCGGACCTCGTCGTTGCACTGAACACCTGCTGGTGAGATCAATCGCCGTCGCGTCCATGCCGGTGCTGGTTCCCGGCCTCGTACAGCACGAGCGCGGTGGCGACTGCCAGGTTCAGCGAATCGACGCTGCCTCCCATCGGTATCCGCACCATGGCATCGGCCAGGAGCTCCAGGTCAGCCGGTAGCCCCTGGCGCTCGCTGCCCATCAGCAAAACGAACGGCAAGGCGAAGGGATAGGCCGCGTAGTCCACTGTCGCGCGATCGGAGGTTCCGACGATCGGTCGCGACTGGGTGCCTGCCCAGGCGACGAATTCGGGAATGTCACACCGGATCAGGCGCCGGGAAAAGGTTGCGCCCATCGCTGCCCGCAACGCGGTGGGATGGTAGGGATCGACGGCATCCCCAATCAGGATCACCGCCGCATGGTCCACCGCATCGCAGACCCGGAGAATCGTTCCCAGGTTGCCCGGGTCCTGGGGCGCGTACAGGGCAACTACACCGTCGCTTGCTTCCAGATCGGCGAACTGGGCCCATTGCTGGCGCCCCACGCAGGCAAGACCTTGCGGGTGTTCGCGCTCGGACAGCGATGCGAATTCCTTGCTGGTCGCGTTCACGCAGTGAATGCCGCGGACGCGGGCATCTTCCACCACCTTGTACCCAAAATCGCTGCGGAGGAGATCCGGCGCAACAATCAGAGCTTCGATCTCGACCAGTGCGTGAATGGCGGTTGCTACCTGACGAATACCTTCGACCAGGAACAAGCCGCTGCGAGTGCGCTCCTTGCGCGAATGAAGCTGGCGATAGGATCGAAGCGAATGACCGGGTGCTGCAGGGTGCATGAAAGGTGTCCTTGGCCAATGCGGCGAAGGCACACCAGGAAACGCGGAGTGCGTTTTGGGTCTTGATTGATGGGTTCCGGGTGTGCCTGACATTGCAACACTCGGACGAGCACCCAGGTTGTAAGCGTTGAAGCTGGCTTCCCGGCCATGGCAGCCCCACATCTGTTCCAGACGGAAACGGGGTGAAGTTGCCTGTCGTCCGAGAAGCATTAGCCAAGCATTGTCATAAGAAAACCCTCGTATCCTGCGCATACTACCGTATCCGGGAGTCTATCTGATTGTTGAATCCATTGCCAATGGATGCCCGTTGGGGCGAATTGCGCGACAGGCCTGGACCACGACGATGGAACAGGGCGCGTGTGTCCGGGACGTCAGGCGAGCTCCCGGCGGGCGATCCGGTCCCTGGTCGCTCCGAACCTTTCCCATGGGATCGCCCGCGCCAGCAGGTAGAGCAGGATCGGCGCGGTCAGGAAGAGCGCCAGGAACTGGTGAATCCGGAACCGGCTCCACTCCGAGTTGTAGTGCCCATAGACGAACATCGGGTAGTAGATCGAGACCCAGCGCGGTGGCGATCATCACGTACCCGCGGGCAAGGCGATCGGGGTGGAGCGCCAGCAGCGCGATCACCGGAATCAGGTACCAGCCGTAGAGGTTGGTCATCAGCAGGAAGAGCAGGAGCAGCGTTTCCGCCGCCGCCAGCGCGGGAGGTCTGTCCCTTCCAGACCATGGCCGCGCAATCAGGAGGGCTGCCGACGATGAACGCCAGCGTGAACCCGTCGCGTGATCTGGTCCTGGGTCTGCTGCGGCACGATCTCGAAGCTGGGCCGGCTGAGTGCGAACGCGGTGTCGTAGCGCTGCTCCGCTTCCTGTACTTGCGCATACTGCCTGGCAAGCGAGAGGGGCGAGACGTGGTCCATCTCCTGTGATTCCTCGAGGCCGGCCCGCAAGCCGTCGACGAGGTTTCCCTCGCCCCAGCAGGGCGCGCAGGTCGCCACAACGGCGAGGGTCGTCAGCACCACGGTCAGGCCGATCCGCTTCCACCCCCACTGCTCCCGCAGGGCAACCACGATGAAGATCGGGCACCAGGGCAACGGTGTAGAGCTTGACCAGTGCCGAGAGCGCCAGCAGGGGCCCGGCGAGCGGCGATTTGCGCTGCAGCGCCAGCATCGCCATGATCACGAACACGGTCAGCAGCACGTCGTTGTGCGCGTTTCCCACGCCCTCGAACAGCACCAGCGGGTTGGCCGCGAATAGCGTGACGGCCAGCCAGCGCTCCCGGCGGTCGCGGTGATACAGCGCGATGGCGACGGCGGTGGCGGCGATCAGGACCAGGTTGAAGATCTTGAGTGCTACCAGTGTGCGGATCACGTCGTCGAACCCCGCCACCAGCGCGCGGCAGTCCGGTGGCGAGCAGCCATGCCGGCCCGTAGAACAGCGTGACAGTTGACCAGGAACGCCGGGGCGGCGTAGGAATCCTCGCGATACCGCTCGAAGGTGACGAGGTACGGATTCTGGTCGATAGTGGTAGGCCAGCTTGAGCTCGATCATGTAGTTGAACACGTCGAGGGCGCCGACCGGGATAGAGCACCACGTTGACCACCGCCGGACCGGCACGAGGGCGATGATACCGATCCCGGGCCAGACATCGGCAGGGAGTGGCCGGCGACCGCAGGAGCACGATCGCGGCGGCGTAGGCGGCGGCGATGACGAGGAAGAGGAACGCGGTCTGCCGCAGGATCGGGGAGTCGAAGCCATCCGGGATCTTCTCGAACGAGAAATGGGGATCTCCGCGGTTCTCGCCCAGGCCATACCAGCGGCGCAGCCAGAGCCAGGCTCCGGTGCTGATTGCTGCGAGCGCAAAGGAGCGACCCCGATCCAGCGGCCGTAGAGCTCGAGGGGCTGGCGTGATCGGCGCAACGACCGGCTCCGGCACGGGCAATTCGTGTGCTGATGTCAGGGAGACGGGGCTTGGCGCAATGGACATAAAGGCGTCGCCTCGATTGATAAGGTCACACATAGACTGGATGCAGCGCAGCGGACACTCGCTGCGATACCTCTACTGCACCATGCCTGTCAAGGCAGCGTCATTGGACCGGCTGCACAATTGGCCCGGCAATGGCTACCTTCGGTCACCTGAGGGGATTCCCGCCACATCCGGGCAGGCGTGCTACATCTTTCCCATTCGCTGCCTCGGTGACAATGCGCGGCAACACGCGGAGGGATGGCCCCGCCGCGCAGGTGCAACGCAACACATGCTTCGGTTTGGAGGAGTTCGTGAGTATTCGTGGTCTGGCGAAAGATCACCAGACATCGGTGAACCGCCCGGCGGATTTCGACGCGTTCTGGGATGCGATCAATGCAGGAGCTGGCCGAGACTCCGCTCGACCCGACGATGGAGCTGGTGCCGCACCGATCCACCGAGGCGGTCGAGGTCTTCGAGATCGGCTACACCAGTCTCGACGGCGTGCGGATTGCCGGCTGGTATTGCCGTCCGCGCGAGAGCTGGGCGAAGGGACCGTACCCCGGTCTCAGCATCGTGCCCGGCTACGTTTCCGAGCCAACGCTGCCGAAATCCTGGGCCAAGCTCGGGTACGCCACGATTGGGGTTGCCCCGCGCGGCAAGCTGCGCTCCAATGCCCAGTTCAATCCCGGCTACCCCGGATCTGCTGGTCCACAACATCATCGACCGCAACACCTACACCTACCGTGGCTTCTACGCCGATGCGGCCCGCGCGATCGATTTCCTGGTCTCCCGCCCCGAGGTCGATTCCACCCGGATCGGTGTTCACGGCAGCAGCCAGGGCGGCGCACTGACGCTGACGACTGCCGCCTTGCGCCGGGATGTGGTCACCTGCGGCGCATCCGGGGCCCCGTACCTGGCGGGCTACATGGACTGCGCAGCGTTGACGCACTCGTACCCGTACGAGGAGATGAACGAGTATCTCCGCCTCTATCCGGAGCGCGAGGAAGCGATGCGCTCGACCCTCGAGTACTTCGACTGCATCAACTTCGCTTCGAAGATCACGGCGCCGATGCTGATCTATGTCGGTCTCGCCGACGATGTGGTGCCGCCTGAAACGGGATACGACCTGGTCAAGGTAATGCCCGGCGAAGTCGAGATCAACGCCTACGACCGCTGCGGGCATGACGCCGGTATCTATTGGGAGATGCCGAACGTCGAGGCCTTCCTTGCCAGGCATCTCAAGCCTGCCCTTGCCGCACGCCGGCCTGCACGCCCAGGAAACACAGGGTTAGATGAGCATGACACAGACACAAACATCGCCAGCGACAGCACCCGCTGATCTCGACGCGTTCTGGGATGCGATCGACGCCGAGCTGGCGGCGATCCCGGCCGCGCCGGAATCCGAAGCCAACGCGCTGCACTCCACCGAATACTCGACGACCTATCGCGTGAAGCTCACCAGCATCGGTCCCTACCGGATCGAGGTGTTCCTCAGCATCCCCGACGGCGAAGGGCCCTTCCCCGCGATCATGCTCGCGCCCGGCTACGGCAGCGTCGTGACGCCACCGTCGTATGACGACCGGATGCGCTATGTGGCGATGTCGATTCGCTACCGGGGCACCCGCCACGCCGACAAGCCGTACGCCGCGAAGTTTCCTGGCCTGCTGACCGATGGCATCGAGGATCCGTATGCTCTGGAAATTCCGGGGCATCCTTGCCGACACGCTGCGTGCCTACGAGTACCTGGCGGGATTGCCGATGGTCGACAAGGACCGGATCGCGATCAACGGCAGCGACGCCGGGGTGATCGTGGCGGCACGACGCACCGGGCGTGACCGCGCTCTCGGTGACTGCCCCGTTCTTCTACCGGCTCGCCGATCTCTACCCGGCCACCGAGGCGTACCCGTTCGAGGAAATCAACGATCACCTCCGGGCCTTCCCGGACCAGGCCGAGGCGGTGAATCGCACGCTCGCCTACTTCGATCCGATCCATCACGCGGCGAAGGTGACGGCCGACACGCTCGTTTGCGTCGGCGACCCAGGGGCCACAGGCGGCCCGGAGTGGATGGCGCCCCTGATCCAGACCCTGGGCGGCGCGGTCGAGCAATACGTCGATCACGCACGAGGGGCAAACCGATTACGACGCGGTCGATCGCTGGATCGCCCAGCAACAGGGTGTCGACCCTCGGCCGCGCACCTGGCAACCGCAGGACATCGGCCCCTGGTCCGCCAGGCGGGCGTAGTGCTGGCAGATGTGGTAGACACGCACGCGAACCTACCCTTCGTCATTCCGACGAAGGAGGAATCCCTGCGCGAAGCGCAATCCGCGCCAGCGGATCATGATATCGGAGCAGACACCTGGTGGCAGAGGAAAGGTGACCGTGAAGACTGGCTTTGTCTACATCATGGGAAGCACGACCGGTTCCCTTTAGGTCGGCGTCACAGGCAACCTCGAACGTCGCGTTTGGGAGCGCAAGCATCATGTCTACGATGGATTCACCAGGCGATTCGCCGTCACCAAGCTGCTTTACACGGAAGAAGATTCGCGCATGGACGATGCGATAGCCCGGGAGAAGCAGGACAAGGCGTGGTCATGCGACAAGAAGCTGGCGCTCGTTCGCGAACGCAATCCGCGCTGGAATGACCTTGCCTGGAACTGGTTTGGCGAGTGACAGGAGCGTATCGCCGAACCGTAAGATCGACCTTCGGCCGATTGCGCTTCGCGCAGGGATTCCTCACTCCGTTCGGAATGACGATCGGACGGTTTCCTTGCTCGCCCACAAGGACGAATTGGAGAGCGATCCAATGGAAACACGGACATTTCGGATTGCGGTCATCCCGGGCGACGGGATCGGGCAGGAAGTGGTGCCGGAAGGGCTTCGCGTTCTCGATCGGATCGCCGCCGCGTCGGGCGGACGCCTGGCATTCGCGTTCGAATCGTTTCCGTGGGGCTGCGAATACTACCTGAAGACCGGCCGGATGATGGACGAGGATGGTCTCGCGCGCCTGGAAGGGTTCGATGCGATCTATTTCGGGGCGGTCGGCTGGCCCGGTGTGCCGGACCACGTCAGTCTCTGGGGATTGCGGCTCGCGATCTGCCAGGGCTTCGACCAGTACGCCTGCATACGCCCCGTCCAGCTCCTGCCGGGCATCACCAGCCCATTGCGGAATGCCACCGCGGAAACCATCGATTGGGTCGTGGTTCGCGAGAACTCCGAAGGCGAGTACGCCGGGATCGGGGGGCGCAACCTGACCAGCCGTGGTTCCGGCGCGGAGGTCGCCACCCAGACTGCGCTGTTCACGGAGCATGGCTGCGAGCGGATCATTCGCTATGCCTTCGAGCTCGCCCGCACTCGCAAGCGACGCAAGGTGACCAGCGTCACCAAGAGCAATGCCCAGCAATACGGAATGACCTTGTGGGACGACGTGTTTGCTCGGGTCGCGGGCCAGTACCCGGATGTCGAGACCGAGCAGTGGCTGGTCGACGCGATGGCTGCCCGATTCGTGCTGCGACCGGAGACGCTGGAGGTGGTCGTGGCCTCCAACCTCTTCGGTGACATCCTCTCGGATCTGGGGAGCGCGCTTGCCGGCAGCATGGGGATCGCCGCCAGCGCCAACATCGATCCCGAACGCCGTCGCCCGAGCATGTTCGAACCGGTTCATGGGTCCGCCCCCGACATTGCCGGACAGGGAATCGCCAACCCGATCGCCGCGATCTGGACCGTGGTCCTGATGCTCGATCACCTGGGGCTGGGTGCCGAGGCTGCCAGCGTAATGCGTGCGATCAGGATGACGACCGCCAGCGGAGAGGTGACACCTGATTTGGGCGGGACGGCCACCACGCGGGAAGTTGGCGACGCGGTGCTTTCCCACTTGTGACGGGTGGTGAGTGAATCCACCGGCTGGAGAGGATCTGCATGACAGACGATGAGCAGGAGACTCGTAGCGATGCGTTCTTCGGTGAAAGCGGCGTCGCGGGGTTCACGCACCGCGCCTTCACCAAGGCGATGGGGTACGACGATACCGATATGGGCAGGCCGGTCATCGGCATCTGCAACACATTCAGCGAGCTCAACAACTGCAACAGCAACCTGAGACAGTTGGCGGAGGCCGTGAAGCGGGGAGTGTGGCAGGCCGGTGGTTTCCCGCTCGAGTTCCCGACGATCTCGCTCGGCGAGATTTTCCTGAGCCCAACCTCGATGCTCTACCGCAACCTGGCGGCAATGGACACCGAGGAGATGATCCGCGCCCAGCCGATCGATGGCGTAGTCCTGCTGGTCAATTGCGACAAGACGACTCCGGCCGCCCTGATGGGCGCTGCCAGCGCCGATCTGCCGGCAATCGTGGTCAGCGGCGGGCCGATGTTGAACGGTCACTACGGGGACCAGGTGCTTGGAGCCTGTACGGACTGCCGGCGACTGACCACCGAGTACCAGGCGGGCACGCTCGACCAGCAGACCTATACCGAAATCGAGGATGGCATCGTGCGGAGTGCTGGGCACTGCATGGTCATGGGCACGGCCTCGACGATGAACTCGCTGACGGAGGCCCTGGGGATTGCCCTGCCCGGAAATGGCGCGATCCCCGCGCCCGATTCACGTCGCCAACGGCTGGCCGCAGAATCCGGCCGGCGCATCGTCGAACTCGCTCGCGAGGGAGTGAGGCCATCGCAGATTCTCACGCGGGAGGCGTTCGAGAATGCGATTACCCTCCTCAGTGCTCTCGGGGGCAGTACCAATGCGGTCGTTCACCTGCCCGCCATTGCGGGTCGTCTCGGCATCGAGTTGCCGCTCTCACTGTTCGATGAGATCAGCGCGCGAACGCCAGTGATCGCCAACATGCGTCCGGCCGGCAAGTACCAGATGGAGGACCTCTTTTACGCCGGGGGGATTCCCGCGGTGTTGACGCAGCTCCTGCCCTTACTCCACGGTGACGCGCCGACGGTGACCGGCAAGTCGCTCGCCGAGAACGTAAAGGATGCGAAGGTCAGTAACGAGGACGTGATCCGCCCGCTGAGCAATCCACTCCAACCCGATGGAGGCACCGCCGTGCTCCGGGGTAACCTGGCGCCGGATGGGGCAGTGATCAAGCATGCGGCGGCCACGGCGCGCCTGCTTCAACACACAGGGACGGGCGGTGGTGTTCAGGGATATGGATGACCTGCGGGCCAGGATCGACTGCGCCCGATCTCGACGTAAGTGAGGATGATGTGCTGGTGTTGCAGAACGTCGGGCCGATCGGCGGGAATGGGATGCCGGAGGTTGGCAACTTCCCGATTCCGGGGAAGTTGCTGAAGCAGGGCGTGCGGGACATGGTGCGGATTTCCGATGCCCGGATGAGCGGCACGGCCTTCGGCACGATCGTGCTCCATGTCGCCCCGGAGAGTGCGATCGGTGGTCCGTTGGCGCTGGTGCGCGATGGCGACCTGATCGAGCTGGACGTGGCGAATCGCCGCCTACACCTCAATGTCGACGACGCCGAACTGGAGGCTCGCCGGGCGGAATGGCGAGCGCCTGCGCCTTCGTACACCCGGGGCTATGGCAGGCTTTACCTCGACCACGTCACCCAGGCTCCCCAGGGCTGCGACTTCGACTTCCTGCTGGGCGGCGACCCGGTTGGGGCGACCTCGCAACCCAAGTTCTAGTGTATCCCAAATTGCCTTGCTTCCGGCAGGACGTGAGACTGGCTGGTCTTGTGCCGGCCATGGTGATGTGTCATACGACCTTCGGGTGATCACCCGACTTTCCCGGGTTCCACGTCGTTTCGAGCGTGTCGCGAAATCTCACCCGCCCACCCTGCTGGACGCTGGATCGCTGTCGTTTGCCGAATCCTTATGGTCAGGATCACTTGGGCATTGTCCAGCCATCCCAACTCACCTATACTCGCAATGGGAAAATCCCACAATTGTGGGATCCCGGGAAAGGACTCATCCATGGCTGCTGTGACGGTTGACGCGAAAGGAAGGCTCGCCATTCCTTCCGAAGTTCGATCGGCGCTTGGCATCAAGGCTGGCGATGTGCTGTTCCTCGAAACCGATGCCGAGGAGCAAGTCATTCACCTTGCCAAGGCCATTAACCCCCTGGACGGACTCGCCGACCATGCCGAGCGTGAGTATCGCGCCGGTCGGACGCGAAGCCTGCGCGCATTCGCGGAGGAAGAAGGCATCGACCTGGATGCCAGGCAGTAGCCGCCATGAGGTCGAGATCCTGCCCCGTGCAGAGAAGGATCTCAGAGCCCTCAAGCAAAATAAGGACCAGGCGACTCGCGAGATTCTGAAACTCGAAGACAATCCCCGGCTCGGGCATACACTTACCGGCAGCCTGAGGGGAACTCGTTCGCTTGAATTCAGCCTCAAGGGCGGTGGCGCTTACCGGGCGGTCTACACCATCCTCGACGACCGACGCGTTTGTGTGGTGTTCCTGGTTGGGCCACACGAAAACATCTACAAGGAAGCCGAACGCCGCTGGGTGTCCGTCCGGAAGAACCTCGGATTCTAATATGCCCTATCTGGTAGAATCGCCACCCTTAACCTTTCGGTATGCTCCTCTCTACATCGTTGCAGCCAACCGCGCAGGTGGCCTCCACCACAAGCTGTTCCAGGTACGTATCGTCAGTGGGATCAATCCCTCATTGGCCGTCGATTTCCCCTACACTCCATTTGAGTCAGGGATAGCCATGAGATCGCAGTGGAGTCTTGAGGATCCCAATCAGCGCACATTTCAATGGCTTGATCCCTCGACTTCCATGACGACAAGCCAACGCCCAAAGTACAGTCACCATCGTGATGGCCGAGCGCACTTTTCCCAGGATGGGAAAATCCGCACCACCGTCAAGCGATTAGCCTGCCCCCTTCGTGACATCAACGGTCACGCTTTCACTGTCCATGTACAAGGGATCAATCAATTTCCGGAATTGGCCGAGAAGGACGTGATCCAGGCCCAAAAGGGAACACGATCAATTATTGGCTACACAGCAGACGAGAAAGCCCCAAAGATGATTTCGATAGCTGGAAGTGTATTTGAGCGAAATACCTATTTTAGCCACTTGGCCGGCCGGCGCCTCCATGCTGTCAAAGCGGGAGAGTACACCGGCTACATCTATCCGGACGGCCGACAGGAAACGGTTGCCATTCTGACGGATCCGGTAGAAAAACTCAGCCGCCGCAACTCGCTTCTGGTTGAGTTGCGCCTCTCGACCCATACTATTCCCGACTCGGATTCTGACATCATTCGTTTCATTGGTGGATTTGATGGCCTGGATTTCAAGCGAATCAAGGACTTGCCAGGATTTCTGGCCCTCAAATTTCCGGCGACTCCCGATGACCGGGATCTTTCCCTGATTGACAGTATGGACCTCCCACCACGTCCGATCTCTGGATAGTCGGTCTTCCCGCGTTCGGCCAGATATTGTATCAATCGCCAAGGATCGTCGAGGTCAGGTGGCCAGGCTGCTTGGGACCGGTGGCCAGCAGTTTGAAGCTGAGGTCTGTTAATCTCGACGCCGACGACAAACGGGATGTGCGGTTGCTCGCAGGCTGGCGTCCGCTTCAGGTCTGCACCCTGTCGACGAATGCGAGCAGCACCGCGTTGAATTGGTCGGGCCGTTGCAGCGGTGCGAAATGGCTGACACCGGGCAGGATGATCAGTTCCGCATCGGGAATGCTCCGGGCGAGGTATTCAGCATGTTCGGGTTTGATGAACTCATCGTGCTCGCTGTGGACGATCGCGACCGGCACACGGATTTCGGCCATATCGGACGCGGCATAGTTGGGTTCGGTTTGCTGCATCAGGCCGACCGCTTCGGTAAAGGCCGTGAACTGGTCCGGCGTAGCCGACAGCTGGGCATAGTCCTGGGCGTGCCGGCCGAAACACCGGTCGATAATCGGATTGGGCCAGGCGATTTCCCTGGTGCCGCTGGGATCCATATTGCAACCGAAGAAGAAGACGCCCGCAATCCGCGCGGGGGCGTTCATGGCGAGGATCAAGGCGATGCAGGCGCCGTCGCTCCAGCCCACAACGGTTGCCTTTTCCAGGTGCAATGCGTCCATCACGGCGAGGACGTCCGAGGCCATCAACTCATACGTAAACGGCCGCGCGTCGCGCGTGCTGCGGCCGTGGCCCCGGCTATCGATGAGGACGGCGCGATAGCCGGAGCCAAGCAGCGCGGGAACCTGGTACCCCCAGTTGCCACCATGGCCGAGGCCGCCATGCAGCAGGATCACAGGAGGACCGGATCCGTATGTTGAGTACCAGATGCGAGCGCCGTCGTTGTCCACGTGGCCGTAATCGACTGCATCCGGCAGGGGCGCGGCGCCATGCGCTTCGAATCGCTTAAGGTCGTCGTCGTAAGAGTCCATGGTGATCCGGCTCCAGGTACACATGGTGGTTCAGACGGTGCCCGCGACCGCCGCTGGCGTCGTCCAAACCTGGCGCTGGGAGAAACGGTGATTGGCGCCGGACACTGTAGTTCCGAACGGCTGTCCGACTCAATGTCCGCCAATCCGTCCCTATTACGAAATTCGGATAATCACTGGTGATTCCGTGGCAAACGGGCGGACACATGATCGACCACACCCGGGTTGGCGAGGTGTCCTTCATGGTCGATCAAGGTACCGCCCCTACGCATTTCGGTTGTCGTAGCCTTCATCCGAGGGTTGTATGCGACCTTGGGTTCTGCGCGAATCTGAAGGCGCACCTCAGAAATCCTGGGATCGCACGTGGAACGGGATCGGATGGTCGATCGCGTCCTGCTCCCATGTCGTCAGGCCACGCCCGTTCGGGTTGTAGACGATATTGCCGGCGTAAACCGTCATCTCGCAGCGGAGTCGCTGGGTTCCGCTCATCGTCGTCCGTTCGCAGTCGACGTAGGTGAAGTCACCTTCATCGAGCGCAAACACGGCGATGTCGGCCGCCGAGCCTGGCGTCAGCGTGCCGAGTTCCGGGCGGTTGATTTCCCGGGCGGGCGCGACCGTCGAGCGCGCGATCACGCCTTCGAGCGGCACCCCGATGTTGAGCAGCTTGTTCATGCAGGTGAGCATGTCGATCACGACGCCAGCGACGTTGCCGGTGTGGAGGTCGGTACTGATCGAGTCCGGGATGAAGCCGTCCCGGATCGCCGGGACCGCATGCCGAAACCAGAAGCTCCCCGCGCCGTGTCCGAGATCGAAGATCACGCCGCGCTCCCGCGCCTGGTGCATATGGTCGAAGACCTTGCCGTTCTCGTCCACGGTCGGGAACTGCTGGGCGAAGACATGGGTGTGGATGTCGCCGGGACGCATCTTCTTCAGGATCAGGTCCGGGTAGGACTGTTCCGGCAGGTTCGGGAAGAAGTCGATCATCACCGGCATCCCGGCGATATTGCCGGCCTCGATGGCGCGATCGACGGCCATCCAGGCAGGGTGCGTGGCGTCGAAGCGGCGCCTGGCCCAGTAATGCGCGGTCTTGATACCCACCACCACATCGCTGTGCAGCATCGCGGTGCCAGCGCAAAGTTCGGGGTTCATCTCCGCATCGCTCGTGCTCCCATTCGCCGCCAAATCCGCCGCCGCCCATGCCGGAGCCGACGATATTCACGTACCCCAGGACGCGGATCGGCCAGCGGCTCTCGATCACATCGTGGCGGAATTGCGCGAAATCGCGCCAGCCGGTTGTTCCGGCGTCGACGACGGTCGTCACACCCGATGAGTGGGTGTTCACGAGTTGGTGCAACGAGAGTTCAGAGCGGATATGGGTGTGCGCAACGTGCGCGTGCATGTCGATGATGCCCGGGGTGACATAGAGCCCCCCGAGATCGATCGCCTTGTCGCCGGGCTGTTCCGGCAGGCTACGCGCCACGGCAGCAATCTTGCCATCGCTGACGCGAATATCGACAACACCATCGATCCCGTTTGCCGGATCGATGACGTGCGCATTCCGTAGAACCAGATCTCCCATGATTTCCCTCATTCATGTTTTCCTGTCGACGCCGCTGGAAAATGCTTGGGCGATCTTGCCAAAGGGGCGATTGGCTGGCAACCCCGTCCGGCCCGGCGGAATGTGTAACACAAGAGGCGGTGCGTTGATCCGGGACGACCAATTGCACCTCCTGCCTCGACAGAATCCGTGCCTGCGGCGATGATGGGCGCGATTGTTGGCATGCCCGCATTGGTGCGGGAGCCATGACATTGGCGAATGGCTTGTACAGGAGAGATCACACTGTGGTCACCGAATCATCACTGGAATACGACACGACAACCCTGGCCGACCTTGGCTTGCGACCGGTGATCAACGCCGCCGCCACGCTGACGAAGCTCGGTGGATCGGTGATGCCGCCGGAAGTCGTGGCGGCGATGGTCGAAGGCTCGCGGCATTTCCTCGACTGGGTGGAGTTGCAGCGCACCGTCGGCGCCCGGATCGCGGAACTCACCAACAACGAGGCGGCCTACATCTCCTCGGGCGCGGCTGCCGGGATCGTGGCGTCGGTCACCGCCGTGCTGGCGGGAACCGACCCGGAGAAGATCGCGAACTTTCCCTCGCTGAAGGGGTTCGAGAAGACCGAGATCGTCGTCTACCACTCGCAGCGCAATGGGTACGACTACGCCGCCCGCCAGACGGGTGCGACGTTCGTGGAGATTGGCGACTCGCTGGAGGAGTTGGAAGCGGCGATAAACGGAAAGACCGGCGCGGTGCTCTGGTTTGCCGGAGCGCTGGCGGCGAGTTCACCCCCGCTCGAGGAAGTGATCGCGATCGCCCACGCGCGGGATGTGCCGGTCATCGTCGATGCCGCCGCGCAGGTGCCGATGATCGGCAATCTGTGGCACTTCACGCATGACCTCGGCGCCGACATCGCGATCTTCAGCGGTGGCAAGGGCTTGCGCGGTCCGCAGTCCAGCGGATTGGTGCTTGGCCGGGCCGATCTCATCGAGGGCTGCATCGCCAACGGCTCGCCGAACTCGACCATCGGACGGCCGATGAAGGTGGGCAAGGAAGAGTTGTTCGGGATCCTGGCCGCAGTCAAGTGGTCGCTGGAGCAGGACGAAGAGGCCGATCTGGCCCGCTACGAGAACATCGTGCAATCGTGGACTGCCGCACTCAGCGAACTCCCCGGTGTCTCGGTGGAACGCGGATTCCCGAGCGAGGCGGGGCAGCCGATGGCGAGGGCCATCGTCACGCTAGGCGACGACGCGAAGCTCACGGCATCTGCCCTGATCGACGCGCTCTGGGAGCAGAATCCACGGATCGCGGTGAACCCGATCGGCGAGAATGGCTTCGGTCTCAACCCGCAGACGATCGAGGCCGGCGAAGATATCATCGTGGCCGAAGCGATCCGGACCCTGCTGGGCGAGTAGGATCAACAGGGCACGGTATGCGGGCGGACACAAGGTCCGCCCCTACAAAAAGACGAGTTTTGTACGGCTGCGGAGCTTGCTCCGCCCGTTCCAATCTGAGAGGAAAACCCACCACATGACGCACCCGGACGACAAGCTGAAGGAACTCGGAATCGATATCGCGGAGAAGACCACGTTTCATCCGGCGGTCGCGCTGGGCGTGATCACCGGCAACCTGCTCTATCTCTCCGGCTCGACACCGAGCGATCCGCGCTGGAAGGGCCGCGTCGGCGATGCGCTGACCGTGGAGCAGGGCTACGAGGCGGCGAAGGACTGCGCGATCAACCAGATCGCGGCGGCGAAGACGGTGCTGGGCGACCTCGGTCGCGTCAAGCGCGTGGTCAAGGTGCTTGGCATGGTGAATGCCGCCCCGAACTTCCCGGACACCCCGGCCGTGGTCCATGGCGCGTCGGAGCTCTATTACGCCGTCTTCGGCGAGAAGGGCGTGCACGCCCGCTCGGCGGTTGGCTTGCAGGCGCTCCCGAGTGATGTTGCCGTCGAAGTCGAGACGATCTTCGAGATCGAGTAGCGCTCGCCAGGACTATCAACCATGCGAAACGGGCAGGTCGACCGACCTGCCCGTTGTTGTTGCGGCGCGTTGGTTGCTCGCACTACGACTGGCGCAAGGAAACCGTATCGGTTGCGGCCCGGTCGCTTGCTGGGCGCACCCGTGTACGCCGCACCGGGCGCCCCGGAATTGGTTGGAGATTTGCCCGTAGCGTTCGCGGGCGCAGCGGTCTCCTCGTGGGGAGGGATATGGGTGGATGCTTTTCCTGTACGACACCCTTCCAGGGCTTGAGATCCGCCTTGATGCTGATGATTTCGCCGGTGCGGGTATCCCGCTTGGCGTAGTGCCCGTTCGGCAGCTTGAATTGGGATCTGCCACGGATGGCGCCCCGGCGTCCGCCACCCTTTGCTCCATTCTTTGCCATGTAGTTCTTGCCTTCCGGATTGGCCGCCCGGCCAATGATCTGACCCGTGCTTACTCTTCGTTCGTATACATATTATACGGTTTTTATGGAAATTTATCAAGCAATTTGCAGCTGATTATGTGCCTAAAATGGCTGATTCTTCGGGCTTTTTGGGATGACCGATCCAGCAGACTCACTATGTGTCCGCTCGGGCGCGCAGCGCCTTAATAGTCATTCCGCAACGAGCCGCAGGCGAGTGGAGGAATGACTATTAATCGCCGGAGGACGCTGCTCCATGTCCACGCGCATGATTGGCCGCCACAAGGGCGGCCACTACCAGGGAGAGATTCGTGGAGGGCTACCCGGAAGCTGGCCATCGGACAGCCAGGGTCAACCCGGTCCAGGTTGACCCCTTCATTGGGGGCGACGACGAGACCCTTGATGCCGGTCAGTCCGCGCTCGTCATGTGGCGCGTGGCATCACGTAGTCGAGGACGTCGAGTTCAGGTGGGTGCTCGCCAAACGAGGTCAGGGCGGTCCAGATCTCGGCCCGGTGATGGGTGGTGTGGTTGAACACATGCAGCACGATCGTCCAGGTCGGCACGGAACCGCCCCGGCCCAACGAGAAGGGTTCGGTGGCTTCGAGTTCGGTCATCGCGGTGAGGTAACGCGCCCAATCGTGCCCGACCTGATCCCAGATCGCCGCCACGGACGCGATATCCGCGTAGCGCTCCGGGTCGGGACCCGCCTGGGATCCTTCGCCGAGCAGTTGCTCGTGTAGCCAGCTTTCCTCGACATCCACCATGTGCACGAGCGTCGCGAACACCGAGCCGTCGCCGTTGCCGCCAGGAATCGTGCCGGGCCGATAGACATCATCCGGATTCGCCCTCGCGATTACCTCGACGATCTGGGGGCGGATCCCGTTCCGGAAGGCACACAGGAAACGCAAGACGTCCGGTCCGCTCAGGGTGCGATCGGTCATGCCAGGGCACCTCGGGCGGAAGCGGGGATAGCGCACGAAACCTCGGTGTACTTGATTTGAACGACCTCGTTCTGCTCGCCGACATCGACGAATGTGCGCTGCCCGGTGTGTGCCGATTGCGCATCGGTTTCGCGAACTGTGCTCCGGATCTGTTCGAAATGGTCACGAAAGGTGGGCATGATTGGGCTCCAGGATGGCAGTCCTACATTTGAGCGGCATTCTCGTTGCAGTGCCAACGGCCGAACGAGAACTTCCGAGCCGTCATGTTGAGCGCATCGAAACATCCCCGTGCGCAGCGGAGCGATAGCACTCGACGGCGAAGGCGACGCTTGGTGACGGATGAACTACGTCCGCTGACGCGGACCGGCTATCGCTTTGCTGCACCGGGGGATTCTATCGCTCCGGTGCGCAAGCTCAGCATGACGGCTTGGGTGATGTGTCATTCACCCTGTGACACAGTCGCTCGTCACACGTCGAAGATTACATCGGCTTCCCAGCTTACCCCGGTTTTCCGGAATGAGATTGTCGATTCGGCTTGCCAGGAGTGATCCAATGCGGGAATTCTTGCGTATTACCTGATAGCTCCCCCATGCTCCGGTGCTTGATCGGGATGCCAGCCTTGCAGAATTGGCCGTGACCGCCTTGCACGAAACGTACCACGGCAAGCGTGGAACGCCTCATTTACTTTAATGGAACAGCTGACCGAATATCCCGTTTCCCTCATTTGGTTCGATCGGTATGATAGGTGAAAGCACTGGCCGAGATTGAGTGTTCATTGCAGCACA
Organism: uncultured Chloroflexia bacterium; assembly: GCA_963763125.1. Taxonomy (GTDB): domain Bacteria; phylum Chloroflexota; class Chloroflexia; order Thermomicrobiales; family UBA6265; genus JACCYX01. The sequence continues at coordinate 705,229 of CAVXMV010000005.1, read as the reverse complement.
TCGGCCACAGGAGGTTTTTCATGATACTCGACAGGCTGCTTGGCAAAAAAGACGTGATGCCGAAGCCCGAAAATGCCCTCGCCGGTCGCCTCAATCCCGTGTTCGACATTCCATCTACCCACGCCGTGCTCGGAACTCCGATCCAGCCTCCGTTCCCGGCGGGCATGGAAACCGCTGTGTTTGGCCTAGGCTGTTTCTGGGGCGCCGAGCGCCTCTTCTGGGAGACTCCGGGCGTCTATTCCACAGCGGTCGGGTACAGCGGCGGTTACACGCCGAACCCGACCTATGAAGAAGTGTGCTCGGGGCAGACAGGTCACGCCGAAGTCGTGCTGGTGGTGTTCGATTCGGCGAAGGTGACGTACGAATCGCTGGTCAAGCTCTTCTTCGAATCGCACGATCCGACCCAGGGCATGCGCCAGGGCGGAGACATCGGCACCCAATACCGGTCTGCCGTCTACTACGACGGCGACGAGCAACGCGAGCTTGCCGAAGCGGCCAGGGACTCGTACAACGAATCGCTGAAAGGAGCCGGGTACCGCGAGATCACGACCGAGATCACGCCGCTGGAGCCGTTCTATTACGCCGAGGACTACCATCAGCAGTATCTGCACAAGGTGCCGAACGGGTATTGCGGTCTGGCCGGTACGGGTGTCACCTGTGCCATTCCCCGCAAGCTGGAAGCCGCCAAGGAGGTGCAATCGTGAGTGATGCGCAGAGCGATACCATCATTGCGACTGACGACCCGGGCCTGAAGCCACTGCCGGCAACCGAATCCGGGTGGCGCACGCTGCTCGGTCCGGATCAATACCGTGTGTTGCGCGAGGCCGGAACCGAGCGCCCCTTCACGGGCGAGTACAACGCTGTCTGGGACGAGGGCATCTATCGCTGCGCGGCCTGTGGCAACCCGCTGTTCGAGAGCAGCGTCAAGTTCGACCACGGCTGCGGCTGGCCCAGTTTCTCGGAGGCGATCGCCGGCTCCACCGAGGAAATCGAGGATCGCTCCTACGGGATGGTCCGCACCGAGGTTCGCTGTGCGCGCTGCCATTCGCATCTTGGCCACATCTTCAACGATGGCCCGCGAGAAATGGGCGGCATGCGGTACTGCATGAACTCCGTCGCGATCGACCTGCAGAAGAAGTAGTGGCCGGTCTTGTGCCGGCCAAGGATCGGCGTGACAGTCAACGCTTGGCGCGACATCCATTCGCATATTCCTGTCAATTGCGAAAGGCTAATTCGTACCCGTAGTTGAGGCAAAGGAGCGGGCCTAACAGCCATTTGTCGTCTTTCCCGATCTCGTGGCTTAATCCTAGATGGCAGGCTTGACTGCGAGTGCACCTTTGGACGGATGCTGCTACACCTGCGCTCATCGTAGAGTGCGTAAATCGCTACCAGACTCGGTCTCCTCGATCGATGCCGACTGAAGAGACCAAGGTTGGGGCGTTGCCACCTTCGCGAGGAGCGGGGGAAACACGCTGCCGTCGAGCCTGGTACCTCCATCTTCCCTGGCCGACCGATCGCAAGGGCATTGACCAGCGCGCATTCGCCGGAACACACTTTTGACGAATCCAGACATTGCGGGCTGTCAGGAACAGGACTCCTTATCGCCTCGTTAATTATTCGGCGTTCCCACCACTGTAGTGTGGACTCAGGCAGACCTGCCCAATATGCGCCCAATGGCGAAGTGGAGAATCACGCCTGAAACAGGCCCGCCGGCACAACGCGCCGCTGCGGGTGGACAATGTGGCGCCGGCGGCGGCCGGCTGACGTCAACGGGGAGACACGACAATGGCGACGAAGATCCTGAAAGCACCAGCACCTGGCGAGTCGATCGGCACGGAATGGCGGAGTTGGGGACCATACCTCTCCGAGCGGCAGTGGGGAACCGTGCGCGAGGATTACTCGGAGGGCGGTGCGGCCTGGGATTCCTTCCCACATGACCATGCCCGCTCCCGCGCCTACCGCTGGGGCGAGGACGGCTTGCTCGGGATCTCGGATGGGAAGCAGCGGCTCTGTTTCGCCCTTGCCCTCTGGAACGGTGTCGATCCGATCCTCAAGGAGCGGCAGTTCGGCCTGACCGGCAGCGAAGGGAACCACGGCGAGGATGTCAAGGAGTACTACTACTACCTCGATGCCACACCCACCCACTCGTACCTGCGCGGTCTTTACAAGTACCCGCAGCGCCCGTTCCCGTATGGCGACCTCGTTGCGGAGAATCGCCGTCGCGGACGGAACGCGCCGGAGTACGAGCTGATCGACACTGGCGTTTTCGCTGAGGACCGCTACTTCGACATCGAGGTCGAGTACGCGAAGGTGTCCCCTGACGACCTCCTGATCCGGATCTCGGCGACCAACCGCGGCCCGGATCCCGCCGCGCTGCACCTGCTGCCGACGCTTTGGTTCCGCAACACCTGGTCCTGGGGCCGTGACGACCGTCGGCCGGAGCTGCGGGGCGAAGGCGCGGATGGAACTCGGTGGGTGCGAGCAACGCATCACGGGCTCGGGGAGTTCTGGCTAGCGTGCCAGGACAGCCCGGACCTCCTCTTCACCGAGAACGAGACCAACGTCGAGCACCTTTGGGGAGGGCAGAACCGGACGCCGTACGTCAAGGACGGGATCGACGCTGCGGTCGTCCGGGGGCAGATGGACGCGGTCAACCCGGCTGGGGTCGGGACCAAGGTCGCCGCGCGCTACCGGCTGATGATCGCGCCGGGCGCGACGCAGACGGTCCTGCTGCGGTTGTCGACCGAGCGCCAGGCGGAGCCGTTTGCGGACGCCGCGCAGATCTTCGCAGACCGGATCACCGAGGCCGACGCCCTCTACGCCGGACTCGCCGGTGGGAGCCTGAACGAGGACGAGGCGCGGGTCCAGCGCCAGGCGCTGGCCGGACTGATTTGGTCCAAGCAGTATTTCAACTACGATGTCGCGCAATGGCTTGACGGCGATCCGGCCGGCCCGGCCCCACCTGACTCACGCAAGCGCGGGCGCAACAGCCTGTGGCGCCATCACAACAGTGGTGACATCATCTCGATGCCGGACAAGTGGGAGTACCCGTGGTATGCCGCCTGGGACCTGGCATTCCACAGTTTACCCTTCGGCCTGATCGACCCTGCCTTCGCCAAGGAGCAACTCCTGCTTATGCTGCGGGAGTGGTATATGCACCCCAACGGCCAGCTCCCTGCCTACGAATGGGCCCTCGGCGACGTCAATCCACCCGTCCACATTGCGGCGGCGCGGGCGCTTTATCAGGACGAACGACGGCGCACCGGCGAGGGGGATCGCGACTTCCTGGCCCGCGTCTTCCACAAGCTCGTGATCAACTTCACCTGGTGGGTCAACCGCAAGGATGAAGAGGGCAACAATCTCTTCGCGGGAGGATTCCTTGGACTCGACAACATCAGCGTGATCGACCGCAGCGCCGGTCTGCCGCCTGGCCTGACCCTGGAGCAGGCGGATGGCACTGCATGGATGGCGAGCTACTGCCTGAACATGGCGTGGGCTGCCCTCGAGTTGTCCCTGGGCGATTCGGCCTACGAAGATCTCGCGACCAAGTTCCTCGAGCACTACCTCGCCATCGGAGGGGCGATGAACGGATTCACCGGTGAGGGAGCCAGTCTGTGGGACGAGGAGGATGGATTCTATTACGATTTCGTTCACCGCTCGGATGGCGTGCGGATGCCGTTGAGGCTACGCTCGCTGGTCGGACTCCTGCCAATATTTCCGGCAATCGGAATCGATGAGACCCTCCGCCAGGAGTTGCGAGAAAAAGCGCCGGACTTCGTGGAAAAATTCCGCTGGTTCTCCGAACGCCACCCAGAGTTACAGGGTCTCTTCTCCGACCGTGTGCTTGCCAACGGTGAATGGCGGAGGGCGCTCACCCTGGTGCCAGAGGATCGGGTGCGCCGCATTCTCTCCAGAATGTTCGATCCGGACGAGTTCCTGAGTGACTATGGCATCCGGTCGATTAGCCGGCACTACATGGACCAACCGTTCGAATTCCAGGCTGGAGACCAGGTGCTGACAGTAAGGTACGAGCCAGCCGAGTCCAGTTCAGGCATGTTCGGCGGCAACTCCAACTGGCGCGGCCCGATCTGGTTCCCGATGAATCTCCTGCTGGTGCAGGGCCTGCACAACCTGCATGGTTGCTACGGCGACGAATTCCTGGTCGAGTATCCGACCGGTTCGGGTAATCACCTGCCGCTCGATCAAATCGCCAACGATCTTTCGCGCCGCCTGATTTCGGTCTTTCTTCGTGACGCCGATGGCCGTCGCCCGGTGTTCGGCGGGTCCGAGGTCTTTCAGTCCGATCCGCACTGGCGTGACCACATTCTCTTCTACGAGTACTTCCACGGCGATGACGGCGCCGGGATTGGGGCCAGCCACCAGACCGGATGGACAGCTGTCGTCGCCAACCTCATCGAGCGCTCCTCGACAGGCGCAGCGACGCTTGCCCAGGGGCGCCGCCGGTAGCAGCGCAGCCCGTTCTGAAAGTCGAAGGCGGACCGAGAGGCCAATTTGTGGCGGACGTTCCTCCCGTGCCGCGCAAGGAGACATAAATGGAGACTTCAGCCAGCGGCGCCCTTTCCGAAACCAATGGACCCGGTTCGCAGGAGCGGCCTCACGTGGCCTTTGGGCGGGAGGTCTGCGGTGATCTGGAGGCCGGATTGCGGCGGGAATGGCTGGTCACCAACGGCATCGGCGGCTACGCCTCGGCCACGGTCCCCGGCGTCCTGACCCGTTCCTACCACGGATTGCTCGTCGCCGCACTCGACCCACCGGTCGAGCGCACTGTCCTCGTCGCCGGCCTGGTCGAGTGGGTGGTCTACGACGGCGACCGGTATCCCATTTCGACGCACGAATTCGGCGATGGGTATATCACGCCCAGCGGCTACCACCACCTCGAGTCGTTTCGACTGGAGGGGACGCTGCCGGTCTGGACCTTCGCCGTGGCAGATGCGCTGGTCGAGCGCCGGGTCTGGATGGCCTATGGGCAGAACACCACCTACGTCTCCTACCGCCTGATCCGTGGCAGCCGCCCGCTCGACCTGGAGATCACTCCGCTCGTCACATATCGCAGCTTCCACGCCCTGGCCTCCGGGCAGGGCTGGACGATCGGCGTCGCGCCCGAGTTGCGTGGGGCGACGATCCAGGTCTTCGACGGGGCGACCCCCTTCCGGATGTGGTCGAGCGAGGCGGAGTTCCGGGCCGCCGGCGCCTGGTGGTGGGATTTTCGGCACCGCGCGGAAACGGAGCGGGGGTTAGCCGATCGCGGTGACCTCTTTGCCCCCGGCATGTTCGTCGCGCGCCTGGAGCCGGGAGAGAGCGCTGCACTTGTCTTCTCGACCGAAAGCGAGCCCGATCTCGACGCCGACCGGTCACTGGCCGCCGCCGAGCAACGTCAGGGCGCGCTGCTGGCCACGGCTGGCGCCGAGGGAGCCGATCCGGTCGTCCAGCAACTTGTGCTGGCCGCCGACCAGTTCCTCGTCGCCCGTCCGTTACTCGACGACCCAGGCGGTCGCAGCGTGATCGCCGGTTACCACTGGTTCAACGACTGGGGCCGCGACACGATGATCAGCCTGCCGGGACTGACCCTCGCGACAGGCCGCGCGGAGGAGGCCGCCGCCATCCTCCGCACCTTTGCCCGTTACCTGGATGGTGGCCTCCTCCCCAACAACTTCCCGGACCGCGCCGGTGTCGTCCCCGGCTACAACACGGCCGACGCCACCCTCTGGTACGTCCTGGCGTTCCGCTCCTATCAGGAGGCAACTGGCGACGACACGCTGGTGGACGACCTGCTACCGGAACTGCGCGAGATCATCGAGCGTCACCTCGCCGGGACGCGCTACCGAATCGGAGTCGACCCGGCGGACGACCTGCTTCGCGCCGGCGAACCCGGAGTGCAACTGACCTGGATGGATGCCAAGGTCGGCGACTGGGTCGTCACGCCGCGGATCGGCAAGCCGGTCGAGATCAACGCCCTCTGGTACAACGCCCTGCGCACGGTCGCCGCATTCGCGGCTGCTCGCGGGGACCACGCGACTGCGTCCCGATATGATCTCCACGCCGACCGGACCCGCGACGCGTTCCGGCGCCGCTTCCGCCGCCCGGATTCCGCTCACCTCGCCGACGTCGTCGACGGTCCGGACGGCGACGACTGGGCGATGAGGCCGAACCAGATTTTTGCGCTCTCGCTCCCCTACCCTCTGCTGGAGGGGGCCGAAGCGCGGGCCGTCCTTGACGAGGCGGGGCGCTACCTCCTGACGAGCTTCGGGCTGCGCTCGCTCGCACCCGACGATCCCGCCTACCGGGGAACCTACGGCGGCGACCAGGTCCACCGCGACGGGGCGTATCACCAGGGTCCGGTATGGAGCTGGCTGCTGGGCGCCTACGCCGAGGCGAGCTACCGGCTGACGGGGGACCGCGCGGCGGCGCTGGCGATGCTGCGCCCGATCGGCGACCACCTGCGGGACGCGGGGCTCGGGTCGGTTTCCGAGATCTGCGAGGGAGACCCGCCGCACCTGCCGAAGGGATGCGTTGCCCAGGCATGGGGAGTTGCCGAGGTGCTGCGGGTCTGGCGACTGGTAGAGGCCTCGCAGCAATCGACCGCTTCGCGTTAGTCCGTTCGCGCCAACGGGAGATGACTGAACCTCGGGTGATTGCCGGGCGTCGCGCGCATCGATGCGTGCGACGCCCGGTCGCCCTTACGCGATGGCGGTCACGTTGGCGATGCTGGCGGCGATATGTTCGGCGGCCCTGCCGACTCCGATCAGGAAGCCCGAACTTTCGCTCGGCATCCACGGCATGCCCACGAAGTACAAGCCGGGATAGCTGGTCACGCCGCGATCCTGGATCGGGAATCCGTCCTCATCGCAGACCGGCAGCTTGACCAAGCTGTAGTCGAACCCGTATCCGGTCGCCCAGATCACCGACCTGATCCCGGCCTGGTCGAGATCGAGCTGCTCGATGATCGGCTGGTCGAATCCGTCTCGCTGTGCCGGCAGATCCTCGACTGGCACATCGAGACCGTTTGCCTGGATGTAGCCATCGATCATCTGCACGCCCATCTGCTCGAACCCGTCGGCGTTTGCCAGGTTTTCGTGGAGGTTTGGGGCAAGGGTCAGGGTTGAGCCTGCGATGTCCACCATGCGGCCGAGCAGGGTGACGCCATCGCGGGCGAACTGATGAAGGTTCAGGGTGTGACCACCATTCGAGCCCGAGACGTGCGGGATGCTGTCGAACTTCGTCGAACCGGGCGGCATTTGCTCGATGGTGAGTTCGAAAAAGCCGATCGTCTCCAGCCAATGGATGATGTCCTTGCCACGGTATCGCCTTGGCAAGCGTCCGGTCGTCCCTGTCGAGAGAAACACCTTCCGGCCTGAGAGGTAGAGTTCTTCGGCGATCTGGCAGCCAGACATCGCGCTGCCGACGACGAGCACCGCGCCCTCGGGCAGGGATTCGGGATTGCGATAGGCGTCAGTATGCAGTTGGAATACACTGGATGGAAGGTTCGCGGCAAACGCGGGCACCTTGGGGATCTGGAAAATGCCGGTGGCGATCACCACGTTGCTCGCCTCGATCGCTCCGTCATGTGTCTCGATCCGATACCGCCGCTCGCTCACCGGGTCCACGGAAACGACCTCCGTGTCGTACCGGATCGGCGCCTTGATGTTCTCCGCATAGCGTGAAAAGAAATCGATGATCTCCGACCGCAGCATGAAACCGTCCGGGTCGATGCCATTCGGACCTGTCCCGGGCAGCTTCAGCGCCCAGGTCGGCGTGACCATCGTGAACGAGTCCCAACGATTGTTGCGCCACATGGGAGCCGGAACAGCGGCTCGTTCGAGGACGATGTGGGGCTGCCCTTGCCGGGTGAGCCAGTAACTGGTGGCCAGGCCGGCCTGGCCACCACCGACGATGACTGTTTCAACCTGTTCCATAGTGTGATCTCCCCGGAGCCGCCTGAGGCCGGGTAATGTCAATCAAGCCCAGGAGCTCCGCAATACGGCTGCTATGAGCGGCCGACGATGTTCTGGATGCGATTGGAATGGTGAGGGTCGACGTACCGTTGGATTGCCGTGTCGTTTCTGCCACAGACGATGTCGGCGGATCGTTTGAAGGCGCGACGGGAGTTTCCTGCGAGGTTTCCTCCGGGTCGGGCACAGGCGTCGAGCGATTGCCTTCGATGGTTGGAAGAATTGATTGGGGTACCGGTTGAGATGAGGCATGTGATGCGTCCTTTAGCTGCAATGGGTGCCTGGATGCCAAGCTTAGGGACGGACCATCAAGGAATCGTCAAATGTACCGTCAATTCCATCATCGATTTCGAGTCCCCCTCGTTTCGGCCTATACCCGATGCCCAGCCCGTTCCGGCGTGGGGATCGCGGTCAGCTTCGACGTGCGGCGAAGCTGCCGGAATCGGCAACAACAGCGTTGGGCTCCTCGGTGAGGAATGAGACGACCTCGCGCAGGAAGAGGTCCGGATCGGTATCCATCGCGAGGTGCCCCTGGCCCGACAGGACCAACAGCCGGCCCTGCGGCAGCGCGGCGTCGACGGACTCGGTCGCCGTCGTCAAAAATTGCGGGCTTTCGCTACCCAGCAGCAGCAAGGTCGGTGTCTTCAGATTGCGGAACCGTTCGGGATCGAAGACGTATTCATTTACCGCGCGCACCTCGTACACGACGGTGTGGGCGATGGCAATGACTGACTGCCACTCCGGCATTGATCGAAAGGCGGTGATCATTTCCTCTGGTAATTGTGCGACCTCGCGGGCGAAGTACAGCACAACTCCTTCACGATCACCCGCCGCCAGGAGCGTCTCCATCTCTTCCAGTGTCTCCGGCGCGACGAGGGCAGAGCCGGGCGGGATCGGGATGGGCGGATCGTAGAGGACGAGCTTTCGCACTTGGTCGGTGCGCAGGGCCGCCTCCAGCGCGCAGAGCGCGCCGTAGGAGTGTCCGAATAGATGAGCCGGTTGGCCGATGGCGTCGACGACCGCCGCCACGTCCTCGAACTCGCTTTCGATCGCATAGGTTGCGGCATCGGTCGTGCCGCTCCCCCTCGTCCCCGGCGGTCGATCGCGTAGACGGTGAAGTGTTCTGTGAGCGTTGGCATCAGCTGCCCCCAGCGATTGTGATCGTCGAGGCTCCCATGGACAAGAACCAGGGGCGGCCCGGTGCCGCTGCGCTCGTATGCAATGCGGGTTCCGTCGGGCGAGACTACAGATTCCATCGGTTCCTCCTGTCGAGATGGTGTTGCCCCGGCATCGGTTTGTCGGGCCAGGGTGGGGTTAGCGGCCCCCAATGTGATGAGACCTGCCGACACCGCCCCAGCGAAACCCTGCGCCAGACGGCGACGAGAAACGCCGATGGCGAACATACGCGTGAGATCGTTGGCACGCTCACACTGCGGGCCAGCGAGACGAGGCGCGTTAGCAGCGAGCACCGAGTACCTATGGTCGGCTACCTGTATCGGCACGTTGCTCATGATCCGACTCCTCACGCCGGTTCTGGCACCGGGATGACTCCGAGTTGCTGCAACAGGCCCAGGTCGTCCTCGTTTACCCAGCACTCCACGACCTTGCCATCGACGACGCGGTCGATGTCGATCCCGGTCATCGTGCCGTGCTTGCCGGTCGGCGGGATACCCTGGAATTCGCCGAGGTGCGTTCCTTCGGCGGTCCAGCGCGTGACCACCCTGTCCCCGTCGGCGATCTGGTCCTCGATCGTGATGTGGAAGTCGGGGAACGCCTTGCGCAACCCGGCGACGAACTGCCGGGCGCCAGCGGGGCCGTGAATATCTTCGGACGGTGCATGGATGACGAAGTCGGCCGCGACATAATCGTCGATGGCGGCAAGATTTCCCTGGTTGTAGACATCTTCGACGACCCTGCGTACCAGCGTCTTGTTGTCCTGTGACATTGGGTTCCTCCCTGGTATCTGGATGTATCCGAATCGTTTCGGTTACATCCAGCGTATTGCGATAGCCAGGTGCGCTCATGCCCCGGATGGGGTAGGCGAGCGGGGTATTTCAATGGCATGAGGTGACATTGGACCGGTCGAGGTATTGGGGTCTGGATCGTGGCTTGAAACAGTCAGGGACGACAAGCGGGGGAATCCACGGAGAGTGAGCCGGTTCGAGCGATGCGGTCGCCATTCGTAGCGCAGGTACCAGAACAGCATCAGCCCGGTTGTCACGAGGTAGAAGGAGTGCAGCAGCCAGATCGGACCGGGCGGCAAGTTGAACACATACACGGAATGGACGACGTTGCCTCCATTGGCGAGCAGGATGTTGCCGAGGCTGTACGATTGCAGGTCTTTGGTGTGGAAGGCCTTTCTCAGCATGGGCAGGGTGCTGAGGCCAAAGATGATTGTCGAGACCGCACCGGCGAACACCGGAAGATTCATGTCCATCGTCGTACCTCCTGAAACGTCCCGATCCGGGACGTTGAGACGATGATGGGCGCCGACGATGGACGATTCATGCCCGGAATGGGGTAGGCGAGCGGGGTATTTCGACGACGCAAAACCACTCGCCAGAACCGGCGAGTGGTGTGATTGATCTGCGCAATCGTACAGGACCGAAAAGGAGCATCAGTGGAGATACCAAGGCCCACGTTGCCCAAGGCGGACAACAGGATCGACAGGATTCGGGATGGTACATAGTCGATCGTCGCTACCAAATCTGGTGTGCCAATGGTCTACCGAATCAGTATACAGGGCCGAGACGAGGAGCTTCAGTGGCTTGTCGCCAACGTGGCGCATGGTTCAGTGGTCCATCGCTTCACCCATCGGCATCAAGAGTGGTTCACCGGCGGTCAGGATGAGTGCGGCATTGATGATAGCCGCCTCGTCGCCAACGGAACGCGCGGTGTGCGTGACATCGTCTTCGTAATAGATGGCGTCGCCCGGCTCGAGGATGATTTCGGTACCGGTCTCGGTGATTTCTTCCACGTCAGTTCCACCGGATTTGGCGCCGCGCATCACGTACGATGTGCCAGCGACCAGCGTCCAGCCGAACGTGCCGCTCTCCACGGAAAGACTCGTCGAGCCGGGGTGACTGTGCGGAAAAATCTCGCTCCCGGGGAAGAAGGTAAAACGGGCCATGTAGAGTGTCTGCCCAGGCGCACGAACGGATGGGACAGCAGAAAACACCTCGGCCCAAACGCCCGGGGCGCCCTCGATTTCGCCACCCCCTTCCACCACTGGCGTCGCGTCCTGGGCGATTGCCCCAGCAGGAATTCGTGCCAGTGACGCGCCCAACGCGAGCGCGCCGGCGGCGAAAAGGGTGTTCCGGCGCGATAGGGTGATCGAAGCGGTTGAAGAATTGATCATGGTGTTCTCCTGCGGGAGCGGTGAGCGCGATGCCCGCCTGATTCCGCTACTGATAGAAATAGGGATCGAGGACCGAGACCCAGATGATGCGGTCGGCCGGGAGGCCGTTGTGCTCGGCGGCGCCGGGAATCGCTTCCGGATTCGGACCGTCGGACTTGTCGTCGCTGACGTTGGCGTGAACCAAGGTAACCCCGACGTCGGCATTACGATCGATCACGACCTGACAGGTGGCCGCTCCAGCCTCGGTGACCGGGATGTGCAAGCCATCCGCAAACGTTCGTTCGACGACGTAACGTGGCATCAGGATCCCTCCTTGCGCTGGACATGCCGGGACATCCGGCAAGAATCACTTTGCCAGCCGCGCCATGTCGTTACATCGGGGAGGTACCCCCAGTTTGGTGGAGGTTAACCCTCAACCTGGGGAATCAGGTTGAGCGATTTCGCCGCCTGGATCGCTTCGCGACGGGTTCGGACCTGAAGTTTGGCGAGGACCGCGGAGACGTGGTGCTCAATCGTCTTTGGGGAAAGGAAGAGGAGGGTCGCGATCTCGTTGTTCGTGATACTCGTGGCCATCAGTTCGAGAACTTCGAACTCACGCGGCGTCAGCAGCGCGGGATTGGAGCGGGTGCCAGGTCGCGGTCCGCGCGGGATGTCGAGGGCGCCGAGTTCCCACAACTGGCGGGTGGCATGCGCCGCCGCCGGTCGCGCTCCGAGGTGTTGGAATGTGGCAAGCGCTGTGCGCAATGCGCCTTCATCGTGACTCTCGGTGAGCGCCCGGGCCGCCTCGTATGGACACCCCAGGGCTTTCCAGAGGGCAGCGGCCCCGGCCCAATCCCCGTTGATCTGGAGCGCATACGGTTGGGCGGCGTGGGGTGGAGCTTCGCTGAGATCCCCGGTCTTCCAGCGCCAGTATGCGAGTTCGCCGATGAACCACGGGTGCTGGTGCGCGACGGCGAGATCGTAGACGGCCCGCGCCTCCGTTTCGGTTCGTTTCTTGTCCCCGGCCAGCCACGCCGCATCGGCCCGTGCCGCATGGACAGGCGCCAGCCGCTGGAGTGTGTTCGTCGGTGTCGCCAGGTCCAGCGCTTCGTCAAGCACTGTCGCTGTCTCGGGATCGCCGCGCCTCGTTCGCACACGCCCAATCGCGACCAATGCCATCATCCTGGCGATTGCCTCGACCATGGGACGCCGGATCACCGTCTCAGCAAGGTTGACAGCTTCGTTCCAATCACCCTGATGCATGCGGACGAGTGCGAGCCACGCCACCATATACCAGCGCCAGCCATCCAGGTCACGCTCGATGGCGTAGGCGATCCCTTCCGTCAAATACCGCTCCGCGATATCGAGCTGGAATATCTCGCCATGACCCGATCCCAGGTTCGTCAGCGCGGCTGCGGCAGCAATCTCGAGTCCTGCTTCGCGGGCGAGGGCGAGGCTTTGTTCCATCTCGATGCGACCTTGTTCGGGCTCGCCACCGACGATCCGGGATGCCCCGACAACGCCGATCGCATTGGCCAGGGTTTCCACATCGTCGAACTGGCGAGCAACGGCGATGGCGTGTTCACCCCACGCTATCGCCGCCGCAAAATCGCGGTTGAGCATCCGGAGCCGTGCCTGGATGTACGAGACAAATGCGTGCGATTTCCCGGGAAGCTCGTTTTGCAGCAGCTCAATGGATGTCTTGCTGGCGCGGTCGGCCTCTGCATTCCTTCCGGTGACGACATAATTCGCGGCCATCGACGCATGCCAATACGCCTCCATCGACGTGTCGCCTGTGGATCGGGCAATCGACACAAGCTTGGCGGCGGCATCAATTGCATCCTGGTTTTGCCCGGTGGCAAAGCATTCGCGGTTCCAGCGTTCAAGGAGGTTGATCTGCTGCTCAGTCTCGGATGGGTCGCAGAATCGGAGCGCCCGTGCATACTGTGCGGCCGCCTCCCGGTGGGCACCAAGTTCGTTCGCGCGCCTCGCGGCTGCCGGTGCGAATGTCATCACGGCGTCCGCATCACCAGCCGCCTCGGCGTGGTGCGCCAAGGTGGCCAGGTCATTGGCGGCGGGCGATCGCGACAGCCAGGCGGCGAGGACCTTTCGATGGAGCTCAGTCGCCCGCACCGGGGACAAGGCATCCAGCAGCACCTCTTGCGTCAATTGGTGCCGGAACTGGAGCCCATGGTCCCGCGAAACAAGCAGTCCCACGGCCAGGCATTCGTCGACGGCGTCCGCGTTTTGCTCGACGACCGCTGCCAGCAACCGGGGCTCGACGTGTGCTCCTATCACCGCTGCGGCATCAAGCATCGAGCGCGCGGCAGGTGAAATGCGTGCGGCACGGGTCAGCACCGCATCCCGAACCGTGGGCGGAATCGACGATGCTCCGGAGGCAAGCACCTCGGTTGCGTAGAAGGGGTTGCCACCGGTTTGGCGGTAGAGTTCCCCGGGATCGAACGGCGTATTCTCACAGAGCGTGCCGATCGCCTGTTCGGACAGCCGGGGCAAGGTGATGCGCAACAAGACTTTGATGTCGCCAGATCGCCGAGGACGAGTCGAAACGGATGCCGAGACGTGACTTCGTCGTCCCGGTAGGTGACAACCAGCAATGCTCGGGTCTGGTCGATCCGGCGGCCGAGATAGCGAAGCAGGTCGAGCGTCGCTTCGTCCGCCCAATGGACGTCTTCGATGATAACCAACGCTGGACCCTGGGCCGTCAACGCATTGAGCACGGATGCGAAGAGGTGGGGGCGTCGTTCGGGATCGTGCAGCATGTTCGCGAATTGGTCGCCAAATCCAGAGGCAACATCGAACAGGGGCCCAAGTGGACGCGGGGCGGACAGGGCATCGCAGGCCCCGACAAGCAAGCACACCGAGCCGCGAGCCTGGTCGGCGAAGCGGGAGAGCAACGCGGTTTTGCCGATTCCAGCCTCGCCGCCCACGACGACCAGGCTACCTGCGCCGTCTTTTGCCCGACGCAGATGGCGCTCCAGCTCATCGAGTTGGCTCGTTCGCTCCAGGAGATCCATGAATCGATCCTGTAACCATGCTCACGTGGACGGCGTGATCCGCGACTGACAGGTGTCGTCAATGCCAGCATACGTCAGCCTGTTGCCTGAAAATGTGCCTGATGGTCGTCCATGCGCCTGGCCGGCACAAGACCGGCCACTACCTCGCGTGATTGTTGGTAGCCACGAGCATCGTGTTGATGCTTTCGCTAGTCAAGCAAATCCAGCGCCCTGGCTCTGGAGACCGCCTCGATGCGACCGCGGACGCCCAGCTTACCGTAAATGTTGGCGGTGTGCTTCTTGATCGTCTCCGGAGAAACGAACAGCGCTTCGGCGATTTCCCGATTGGTCAATCCAGCGGCGATGAGTCTGAGGACGTCTCGCTCGCGGGGGCTGAGCGGTTCCGGCAGCGCTCCCTCAGCGAGCGCTTCGGGCGCCCCAATGGCGTCCAGCAGGCGAGCGACGTAGGTTGGCATCATGTTGCGGGCGCGAGCTTCCTGCAACACGCGGGCCATGGGGAGTCCGAGATCGGCGAACAGGCGCACGTAGCCTTCGGGCTCGGCCAATCGTAGCGCGTGCTCGAGCGCGGTCATCATCACGGGTCGTTCACCGCGCTTCTCGTGAATCATGGCCCGGAGTGCCAACGCCTCGATTGCCAAACCCGTTTGGCCGACGTTCTTCCGCAGTTGCGATCAGCCGATCCAGGACACCTTCGGCCCGCGACAGGTCGTCTGGGTCACCCTTGCGAATGAGCACACGGGCAATCGCCAGGTGCGTGGCTCCGGATGCACGTCGTTTATTCGAGGCTTCGTCCTTGAGTGCAGCGTCACACCAGGCAACCGCCGACCGGAGCTGGTCCTGCGCGAGCCAGAGATCGACTTGACAACGCTCGAATCGGCCAACCCAATCGGGGAGTGGCGCGGCATCCAGAAGCACGCTGGCCTGGTCCAGGTGTTTCACAGCCGACTCGATGTCACCCTCAGTTAACTCCAGGCGCGCCAGGATCACGTTCCCGGCAATCATGGCCTGTGGGTCGCCGCCCAGCTCGGCCCGTTCGAGCCCACCTGGTACGAATGCCCGCGCCTGTGCCAGGTCATTCCACTCGTAATGCAACTCGCCCATTCGCAAATGGATCCACCCGATGAGGGGCAGCGGGAATTGCCCCCAGCTCTCGGGGCGTTGGATGGCCTCCAATGCCCTGGTCCAATGCCGATCTGCATCGCGCAGGTGTCCCCGTCGCAATTCGAGATCCGCCAACGCGCCATAGACGTGCACCGAAAGGAGACGAGAGGTTGGATTCCGGGGATGGGCGTGGGCCAGGTCGAGCACCTTCAGGTAATGCGTCTGCGCTTCTTCCCAGCGGCCGTTGTTGCGGTACGTTTCGCCCAATGCGTGATACAGGTTGGCTCGAAATGCGAAATCGTCTGAGGGAAGCTCCTGGAATGCCTGGTTGGCATGGGATTGTGCGCTGGCGAGGTCATTGCTGAAACAGGCCATGAAGCATCGCACCGCCGTCGCTCGGGCCATCGTCTTGCGCATCGGCCGGGCGTTCCGGGTCCGCCAGCTGGGCAAGGTCGTCCAGGCGACTGGCGCAGGCATCCGGTTGTCCGGTGAGCAACAGATAGGACGCATCGGCAAGGATCAAATCCGGATTCCTGGTCAGCCACGATTCCGGCAACGATGCCAGCCAGTTTGTCACCACGCTGACCTCTCCGGCAAACATCTTCGGCGCAAGGTAGCGTTCGAGAACCTGGCCCACAAGCTCAATGTCATTGCCGGCGATCGCGTGGCGGAAAGCCGGCTCTGGCAAGTCGTTCGCCAGGTACCACCGGGCTGCTCGGGAGTGGAGATCTTCGACCTGATCGGGTGTGTGCTGGAGTAGCCGTTGTTGAAGGAAATCGGCGAACACCTGGTGATAGCGAAACCAGGTGCGACTGTCATCCAGCGGTACAACGAAGAGATTTTCGCGATCGAGAAGGTCAAGCATCTCCTGACTCTGCTGACCCCCGGTAACCTCATCGCACAATGGTTCAGTCAGGCGATCGAGGAGGCAGGTGGCAAGCAGGAACTGGCTGATCTCTCCGGGCAGGTTGGCAAGTACTTCTTCGCTCAGGTAGTCAGCGAGGTGACGATGACGGCCGCTGACGACGAGCCTGTCCACTGCGACGGGGTGACGCCGAAGGGTGAGCGCCACGAGTTGCAGACCCGTGATCCAGCCTTCCAGCTGGGCGTTCAGCGAGACGACTTCGTCGTCCGTGAGAGACAGCCCCATACCCTGGTTCAGGAAGCCGCCGCTCTCGTCCATCTGGAACTGAAGATCCTCCGTCCGAATCTCGACAAGCTCGTGACGTGCGCGATAGCGGGCCAAGGGCAGGGGAGGTTCTCCACGGCCCGCCAGTACGATGTGGAGGGCGGGAGGCAGGTGATCGAGCAGCCAGGCAATCGCCTGGAGAACGGATGGGTCGTCGATCAGGTGAACATCATCGAGCACGAACACGGTGTGGCCTGGCAGCGCGTTGGCTGCATTGCTGAGTGCCATCAGCACAGCATCGTGATCCGGCGATATTCCGCCCAGAAGGAGTCCCAATGGACTCTCCCTAATCCCAGGATCGATCACTTCCCAGGCGGAAAGCATGTTGCGGAGGAAGCACTCACTGTCGTTATCCTCGGTGCTGCATGTCAGCCAGGCGACGGAAAGCGGGCTCGCGCGTGCCCACTGCGCCAGGAGCGTGGTCTTGCCATACCCGGCAGGCGCCGCAACCAGGACGAGCCTGGTTGACGCAATGTTTCGCTCGATTTCGGACACGAGCCGTTCCCGGGGCACAAGGTGGGGAGTCGGCCGGAGGGATCTGCGGTTTGGTGGCCAGGTGATGGGAGTCCATGGGATCACCGTTCGCGTGCGCTGAACCGTATGTGTTCCTATTCTATTTCTATTCCCCGGTGGGAAGCATCTCCTTCAGTTGGTGGTTGGCCCCTCATCCTGTGCTGTTGGCGAATTGGTCCCGGTATCCCCGCAAATAGCTACGGGAAGTTCGTTGAACCAGCGCATGGCCGCTTGCTCGTACGCGATCCCGAAATCGATCGTCGCCATCAGATATGGATTCGCGTCCTGGAACTCTTGCGGAATGGTCGCCTTCAGGGCCTCGTCCCTGGCGAGCCGTTCCGCGTGTATCCGTTTGTGCGTGGCCAAAAAGTCGCGCAGCCGCTCCGGTGGGAGATGCTCCCCAAAGAGAACGGTCACCAGGAGTGGAAATCGGATGTGTTCCCTGGGTGGCTCCTGCATCAACCACGCCCGGAACGCTTCGCGCCCAGCCTGCGTAATAGTGAACGGCAGGCGATCCCGCCGGCCGCGTTGGCCAGCTTCGATCAACCCTTCCTTCGCCATCGTCGTGAGTTCCCGATACACCTGGCTCTGCGTCAGTGACCAGTAGTTCCCAATGCGTCTCTGGGCGGTTTGCACCAGGTCCCAGCCGGTCATGGGCTGCTCGTGCAGGAAGCCAAGGAGAGAACCAGCGGTCGCGTTCAGCGTATAGCCGGACATTTATCCCTCGTCTCAAATCACGTATTGACATGCCACAGTGGAATGTCAATACTGCGGTGACATTCCACTGTGGCATGTTACCGCAGTAGAGCACAACGCTGAGAAAGAGGAGTCTGTGATGCCTCCAGTCATCGAAGTCCAACACCTCAGGAAGCGGTATGGCGAGTTCGACGCGGTCAGGGATGTGTCATTTTTCGTCCAACAGGGAGAAATCTTCGGCATTCTGGGTCCGAATGGCGCTGGCAAGACCACCACGGTTGAATGCATCCAGGGACTCCGGGAGCCAAACTCCGGATCGATTCGGGTGCTCGGCCTCGATGCCATTACCCAGCGCCCACAATTGCGCGGCCGGATCGGCTCGCAACTGCAGGAGTCGGCGCTGCCGGACCGGCTCAAGGTGTGGGAGGCGCTGGATTTGTTTGCGTCACTGACTCCCGGTGGCGCGGACTGGCGGACGCTGCTCGACCAGTGGGGGCTCGCCGGGAAAGCGAAGACTTCGTTCGCCGACCTTTCGGGTGGTCAGCAGCAGCGGCTGTTCATCGCGCTGGCCCTGGTCAACAACCCGGAGGTCGTGTTCCTGGATGAACTGACGCAGGGATTGGATCCGGGCGCCCGCCGGATTGCCTGGGACCTCATCCGTGAAATCCGGGACCGTGGCGCCACGGTCGTGATCGTGACTCACTACATGGATGAGGCCGAACAACTCTGCGATCGGCTCGCTATCGTCGCCGCTGGTCAGGTGATCGCGACTGGAACTCCACAAGCATTGATCGCCAATTCGGAACGCGGAATCCAGATCCGGTTCAGCACCCAGCGTCCGGATCTTTCATGGCTGGAGTCGATCGATGCCGTCGCAGCGGTTTCCCGTCGTGGCGATCAGGTCGAGGTCACCGGCGCCGGACCAGTCCTGGCCCTGACCGCCGCCGCGCTCGTCGCCCACGACATCATTCCGCCCGATCTGCGTGCCATTCAGCCAAGTCTGGAAGACGTTTACCTCGACATGATCAAATCCGGGCAGGAGGAAGGAACAGATGCGCGCCTTCTCTAAGCTGACGTGGGTCGAGCTCAAGCTCTTCATGCGCGAGCCCTTTGCGGTGATCTTCACCTTCGCCTTTCCGTTGATCGTGCTGATCGTGCTGATCAACTCGTTTCAGCCGGATGATGACGGGTTTGGCGGGGAGCGCCCGTCCGATTACTACCTCGCCAGTTACGTTGGGGTCGTGATCGCGGCCGTGTGCCTGATCGCCCTGCCGGTGCATATCGCGACGTACCGGGAGCGTGGCATCCTGCGTCGCTTCCGTGCATCCTCCCTCTCGTCGTGGATTCTCATCAGCGCCCAGGCCGTGGTTGGCTTCCTGATGACGATCGTCGGCAGCGTTATCCTCGTGGTCGTCGCCAGGGTGTTCTACGATTCCAGGCTTCCGGAGTCGCCCGGTCTCACGCTGGTTGGATTCCTGGTCGGAACGGTCGCTTTCCTGGGGCTGGGCGTGTTGCTCGGGATCGTCACCCGCAATGCTCGGGCAGCGCAGGCCGTAGGGATGATGCTCTTCTTCCCGATGTTCCTGCTGGCGGGGGCCGGGCCGCCCCCGGACGTCATGAGCAGCGGGATGCGCGCTATCTCGGACGTCCTGCCGTTGACCTGGGTCGTGCGCTCCCTCCAGGGACCATGGCTCGGCAACGACCTGGAGTGGATGTATCCTGGCATCCTGGCGATCATGCTGGTGTTGGTTACGGGCATCTCCATCCGACTGTTCCGGACCGCCTGAGTGCCGGACAGGCAATTCGTGGGTGATTTGCCTGCTCTCCGCAGTCGTAAAGGTACCGCGAAACATCGATGAAGAACCGGAATTCAGGCTGGCGATCGACCAGCTCAAGGAGGCGGGAGGCGAGCCGGCTATCGCCGCGCTCGGCAACGTGTCATCGGCATTGGCGCTCAACGACGCTGAGTTCGAGGCGCTCCGCGTGTGGTTGCGGCAGCATCCGGCCGATGTAGCCGCCCGACCGTTTCCCAGTGGTCAACTCTCGCCGCGTGAAGCGGAGGTGATCCGGCTGCTCGCCGGTGGCAAGTCGAACGAGGCGACCGCCGGTGCGCTGTCGATCAGCGAGCGCACGGTTGAGAACCACATCTTCCATATCCTTGCCAAATTGAATCTCGAATCGCGTACCGCTGCCGCCACCTGGGCCGTTCGCGAAGGCTTGGTGTAAAGGCCTTCGATGCGGAGCACACAGCGTTTTGCACGAAGGTTGCCCTCCACCTCCTGAGCACGGGCGGAGCAAGCATCGCTGCGCTGCCGCAGCCCTACCCAATCCTTGTTGAGGGCAAGGAGTCGACCAACATGCAAAGCGGTCTAGCTCGGGCCGACTTCCCAGGCTTCCGGCTGCGACCGGTAATCGGAGACGAAGTCGCCGTCCGAGACGACGTTGCCGTCGGCATCGGTGACCAGGCGGCGCAGATAGACGGTGTAGCCGTTCTGGGCGTTGGTGACCTTGCGGCGCTCGCCCCTGGCCAGGTCGGGGTTCACTCGTTGGACAGGATCGCCGGGCGGCTTCGGCTCGCTGACCCGCGGCTCGAAGATCTCGGTGGTCCACCCGTTGTCCTTGCCGTAGAGATGGGCATAGGCCGTCTCTCCATCGACAACCATCATCAACAGCAACCATGAATCGAGCGGATTCTCGAACACCAGGTCCTTTTCGAACTCATCCGGAGTGTTCGGCTGGTAGATCGCCGCATCCATGCCTGGAGGCGAGCCGTCGGCTTCGTAGAATGCGAGTCGCCAGCCGTGGGCATACCACTCATCGAACTTGAATCCAGCCAGGAGCGCGGCGCGGAACACCGTGGTCGATACCTGGCACACGCCACCGCCGAGATCGCTCGCGGTCCAGTTACCCTGGATGATCTTGCCCTCGACGAAACCGTTCTCGATCGAAATCGGTCCCATTTGATCGTTGAACGAGAACTGCTCGCCTGGACCGACCAGTTTGTAACTCACGTTGTTGCAAGCAGCGATCACGTTGAGGGCGCGCGTTTCCGATGATCCGGCAAACGACGATGATCCGTAGGCGAGATGTCCATCCAGGCCAAGCTCACTGACGTTGTCGGTTCGGGCTTTGGCCTTCAGCGTTTCGGTCGGGAGCTCGACGGTTCGATTGGTGGAGCGTGCGGTGTCGAGCAGGAGAGTGCCCATTTCCTCCAGGTTGACACCGATGCCATCGACATCGTCCTCAATCACGTAGATGCCATCTTCCCAGCCGAGCGTGACGTTCTGGGCCGGTTTGAGCACAGCATCGGCAATGTCCTGCATCCGGGTCTTGAGCGCTTCGAGATCAAGCGCGGCCTTGCCATCGCGATCGATTGTCAGCGCGCCCGTCAGCTCGTCGGTATCGATGTCGTAGGAATCGTTTCCCAGCGTGAAGACCACCGGTTCGCCGACGAGGATGATCGCGTCATCCTTCGCCCCGTCGAGATCGGCCGCGGTGACGTCCGGCGGGATCACGTTCGTGGTCAGGGCAATCGTGGTGGTGCGGCCAGTGAGCACGGCATTGATCGTGTCTGTCCTGGCCTGGGCCAGATTCATTTCGCGGCCCGGGGAATCTTCCAGCACATCGATCTGGGAGCCTCGCCGCACGAGCCGGGCGTTTTTCGCGGGGATATGCAACTGCTCGCCAATGTTGCTGAGCCAGGCGTCGAGCTTGTCGTCGTCCTGGAGGATCTTGAGCGGAACATTGTGGGCGCTGCCGCGATCGATCAGCGTGGCGTAGCGATCGATCACGCTGCCGTCCCGCCCCTGGTCCCAGGCTTCCTTCAGCATCGATTCGTAATCGACGATCATCCCAAGGTCGGTGAGGCTCGCATTCCAGGATTGATCCTCGAAGGTGTAGGTCACCGCGTGGTCTTCGAGTGGGGTGAACGCCGACCGCAACAGCTCCTCGCTGGCGGTTTGTGACATGCCGGAGAGCTCGATGCCCTGGACGCTGGTTCCAGGATAGAACTGTCCGGCGCTGCGGGCAGGGAGGACGACGGCGACGCCAGCCACGGTCGTTCCCAAGGCCCCCGCGATCATGCTGCGACGACTGATCAGCCGATTGTAGTTTCGTGAAAGTGACACACCCAAGTCCCGGAATAGTGCGATGTCAATCGTGGGATTGCCAGCGCAGGAGGGCAATCCCATGTGTTGAACTCATCATAACGGTAACGCGACCATTGAGCAGCGTTCCTGCCCGATGTTCGCGACATCTCCTTCGTATACGCCAGCTCTTGACGTTGGGATGTGTCGCGGCTGCCTGGTCGGGCCTGAGTATACGAGTGGCAACGCGGTGCGATGCTTGTTTGCAACATCCTCAGTTACCGCTACCATGACCAGGTTGCTTACGTTTGGTTGCCAGCCCATTGAGGTTGCCTTGATGGGCTGGCAACCAGTATCCACCGTTACGCGTGCGAAGGTATTGACTGCCAGCACGCTCAGGAGACCTTTCAGGATGGCTTTGAAATTCGGTGTTTTCGTGCCACAGGGATGGCGCATGGATCTCGCGGCGATCGCCGACCCGATCGCTCAGTTCGAGGCGATGACCGGCGTCGCCAGGGAGGCCGACAAGGGGCCATGGGATTCGATCTGGGTCTACGATCACTTCCACACAGTGCCGGAACCGACCATGAACTCCGTGTTCGAGTCGTGGACGATCAGCGCCACGCTCGCGCGCGATACCTCGAACGTGCACATCGGGCAGATGGTGAACTGCAACGGGTATCGCAATCCTGCCCTGTTCGCCAAGATCGCCTCCACCGTCGACGCCGCCAGTCACGGCCGTCTCTATGCCGGGTTTGGGGCCGGCTGGTACGAGCATGAGTGGCGTGCCTATGGCTATGGCTTCCCCGAAACAAAGGAGCGGATGGCGCGGTTCAAGGAGGGCGTCCAGATCATCCACAAGATGTGGACCGAGGATGAGCCGACGTTCGAGGGCAAGTACTACTCGATCGACAAGCCGATCAACGAGCCGAAAAGCGCGATTCCGGGCCAGAAGATTCCTCTCTGGATCGGCGGTGGTGGCGAAAAGGTCACCCTTCGCCTGGTCGCCCAATATGGTGATGCCTGCAATGTCGGCGGTGGCAATGCGACGGTGATCAAGGAGAAGCTGGACATCCTGCAGGCGCATTGCGAGCGCGAGGGCCGCGATTACGCCGATATCACCAAATCCACGAGCTTCCCGGTCCTGCCGATTGCGAACGGGGCCGATCCGGTGGCGGCGACAGCCAAGGTACGGGAAGCGTATGGCGGTCTCGATTACGAGACATTCGCCAGCCGCTTCGCCCCGGCCAGGACCGTTGACCAAATTGCCGAGCAAATTCAAGCCGCAGTGGACGCCGGGATCGACTACGCGATCAACCAGATCCCGGGCCTGGCCTACGATCTCGATCCGATGCATCGGTTTGAGGAAGAAGTAATGCCCCGCTTCAGTTGAGCGCCGGGTGACTGATGAACACCCGGAGGGCGAGGGGTCTCCTCATGTCGTGGCTCGACAGGATGGAGGAAGAGACACCCTCACCAACCCTCGGGAGGGACGCTTTGCGTGGAGGCAAAGCGGCTCGAGGTCTGCGCATACGATCGTGGGCTGACGATCGAGGGTGGCGCAGTACATGAATCGTAGAGGGAACTCACAGAAAAGTAATCCGTATAAATACGGATTAACAATGATGGCAGGCCAAAACGGCGACCTTTCCGCACCGCCCCACTCTCATAAGTCAACCACGTCTCGTAGGGCCGGATTGGCGTGCATCAGCAGCGAACCTGAATGTCGTAGGGGCGGATTAGCGGGCATCAGCAGCCGGCCCACCCCAATCGCACCTGCCCGCGTATATCCGCCCGAGGCGTCACGAATTGGGATAGCTGCTACATGCCACGCGCTTCCATGCCTTCATTCTGACGAAGGAAGAATCCCTCGGCGCAGCAAAGCGATAGCCGGTCCACGTCAGTGGACGTGTGTTTGGCGCCGGCCATGCGCCGACTACGTCGTCGAGTGGTTTCGCTGCGCTGCGCACGGGGACTCTTCGGCTATCGCTGGGCTGCGTCTCAGAGTGACGGTCGTGGGGAGGGCTCGGATGAGCCCAAGGG
This sequence comes from uncultured Chloroflexia bacterium, assembly GCA_963763125.1. Lineage (GTDB taxonomy): Bacteria > Chloroflexota > Chloroflexia > Thermomicrobiales > UBA6265 > JACCYX01. The sequence goes on along the minus strand of CAVXMV010000005.1, from coordinate 681,260 downwards.
GCCGGTTAGCCATCAAACACCCAGGCGCGCAAAATTGGAGAAGCACGGATGTTCGGGCAGCGACTAGAATTCCCGCATCGCTGGCCACACGACGCCGCAACACGCATCTCATGGAGGCACATCGCGATGTGCAGGAACATCAGGACACTCTTCAATTTTGAGCCGCCGGTGACCGAAGACGAGATCCACGCCGCATCGCTGCAATATGTGCGCAAGATCAGCGGTTTCACCAAGCCATCGAAGGCGAACGAAGCCGCCTTCTACGCCGCGGTCGAGGATGTTGCCCGAATCTCACGGCAACTCCTATTTTCGCTCGAATCCAACGCGACTCCCAGGAACCGGGAGGACGAGGCCATCAAGGCCAAGGCCCGCTCCGCCCAACGATTCGCTCCGTGAACGTGCCGGAACCCGGCGAGTCATATTATCCATGAGGTCATCGGTTGACCTGCTTATAGTGGGCGCCGGCCCATTCGGCCTGGCGGTTGCAGCCTGGGCGACGGAGCATGGGATCGACCACCTCGTCGTCGGCGAACCGATGAGTTTCTGGCGATCACACATGCCGGAGGGAATGCTGCTCCGGTCTGGACCCGATTGGCACCTCGATCCGTTCGACGAGTTTACGATGGAGCGCTACCTGCGGGAGGAGCGCGTCACGGCTGATGAGGCGCTGCCGCTCACCCGTGAGGTATATCTCGAATATGTCCAATGGTTCCAGGAGCAGCGGCGGATCGAGCCAGTCCCGATTCTGGTGGATCGACTCGATGCAGATCGTGGTCATCCACAGGTATTTGTCGCCACACTGGCCGATGGCCGTACGGTGACGGCCGGGAGAGTGGTGCTGGCGTTGGGAATGGGTTACTTTGCCCATGTCCCGACCGAACTTGCCGCACTCGTTCCAGCGGGCCGGGTCGTGCATACCTGCGACGCGGTCGATTTCGGGCCGCTCCGGGGCAAGCGGTGCCTGATCGTCGGTGGCCGGCAGAGCGCATTTGAATGGGCTGCCTTGATCCATGAGGCGGGGGCGACCGCCGTTCACGTTTCGCACCGTCATGCCTCGCCGGCGTTCCAGGAGTCCGAATGGGACTGGGTCATGCCGCTGGTCGACGCGATGGTCGCTGATCCAGGCTGGTTCCGGACCTTGCCGCCCGAGGAGCAGCAGGCGGTGAGCCGGAGGCTCTGGGGAGAAGGTCGGTTGAAGATTGAGCCGTGGCTGGAAAAGCGTGTCATGCGGGAGGGGATTACAATCTGGCCCAATACCCGGATGGTCGCCTGCCAGGAGCTGCCAACGGGCGAGCTGATGGTGAAACTGGACGAGGATAGGACCCTGACTGTCGATGAGGTCATCTTCGCCACCGGTTACAAGGTGGAGATGGGATGCATACCACTGCTCGCGCGGGGCAACTTGACTGCGGACCTGGCGATGCGCGATGGGTTTCCGATCCTTGACGAGCATTTTGAGAGTTCTGTACCCGGCCTCTTCATTACCAGCCTACCGGCAGGGCAGGATTTTGGGCCGTTCTTCGGCTTTACCGTGTCCGCCCGGACCTCCGCGAAGCTCATTGGCGCGGCACTTCGCTAGCCACGCGTGTGTGTGCCCGGATCGCCCCCGAGCACACCAAGGGCCCGGCAGAATTGCCGGGCCCTTGGTGTGAATCGATCGTGAGGTGTTCCGGGGGGCAGTGAGGCTGATCTCCGGGCGGACATTTACTCGACGGTTGTCAGTACCTTCACGTTGGCTGCCCGCATCCGGCTTGCATCGCGCGGGTCCGGTTGGACTTCGAATTCGACGGCATCGCCTTCGCGAAGTTCTTCAAACGTGCCACTGGCTAATGCGGAACTGTGGAAGAAGACGTCGTTGCCTTCGCGAGCGCTGTCCTTCGGGCTGATGAAACCAAATCCGCGGTCGAAACGAAGAGCGATGATTTTTCCAGTTGTCATTGGTAGTTGTTCCTCTGTGAATAACATTGTTGCTAATAAAGTTCTGCACTCAACGGGATTGCGCTTCCGCTATTGCGATTTGCGCAATGGAGCAAGTGCGGCCTGGGGATCCTGCATGCCTGGTGACGCCGGAGACAGCCGGGTCGACCTGGCGGGTGGTTCGGGCCGCACGAAATCACTGGGCGTCGGCAAGATGACGATTCGCGCCAGCCATTGCTTGAGGGATTGTTGCGCGTGTTCGGCCAGCCACGAAGCAGTGCTTTGGCGAATGGCGTCCAGTGTTGCGGTGAGTTGCTCGCGCGTCATCGCCAGCGACGTATAGAAGGGATCGACGCGAGCCGTTATCGCATTCAGGCTCGGACCGGCGCACGGTTCCAGCCGGAGACACCAGAGGCGCGGTTGATCCGGATCCCGCACCGGGATTACCCGAAACGTCCACGGGCTTTCCTGATGCTTGAAGTAGAGGATCAGCCCTTCCGGGGTGCGCAGTGGCACGAGATCGAACTGAGGCGCGCTCATGACCGTGCGATCTGAGACCACTGGCGGAGCGTGGTTGATGCGCGGAGAAAACATCGCGGGGTTTGGAGCATGGAAGCGTCCGATCGTCGCCATGCTCGAACAGGTCCAGCAAGACGGCAACGACGGCGGCGATACCTGTAAAGGCTCGATACACTCACCTATCGTGGGGAACTGGCTCGGCATGTCCGAGACCATGTGTACATAGAGTTTACCACGAAGGCCGCTGGAGGCCTGAAAACGTGAAACAGGTGGGGCAATGGAAACTCACTTGATGAGGCGTTTTGGGTCGTCTCGTTTATGCTGAAAGCAATGATGTGTCACTCGGCAGATGGGGGCATTCCCATCGAAACGAAAGGGTTTCCCATGTCGCTCCAGCTCAGCATGGTTGGTCTGATGGTCGAGAACATGCCCCGCGCGCTTGAGTTCTATCGCCGATTGGGACTGGCGATTCCGGAGGAAGAAGATGAGAAAAAGTTCGTGATGTTGCGCATGGAAAGCGGGGTCACGATCTTCTGGGACACCGTCTTCGCAAATACCTACGACCCTGCCCGGGAAGCTCCGGCAGGTGGGTATCGGGTGATGCTCGAATTCTTTCTGGACGACGCGGCTGCGGTCGATGCCAAATACGCGGAGCTGGTCGGCTACGGCTACCATGGCCGCAGCGCCCCGGTCCAAACCAACGGACCCTACGCGGCAATGGTCGACGATCCGGACGGCAACTGCATCCTGATCACGAACGACTCGGATACTGCCACCTGAGAGTACCCAGCCCGGTCTCTGGCGCACTGCTGCTGAGTGGCCTGTTCAGGATAGGAACACGGTGAACGGGTGTTATGGTGGTAGCGGGACAAGTGCCATCGTCGACGCGTTCGTCAGTTTTTCGCAGGCTGGATGGTTGCCAGGCCATGAGCGACCGAGCCAGGGAATGGGCACCGGACAAACGCCTGTCCGGTGCACTGGACAATGGGCCCCTGACCGCCCGTGACGCAGCTATTGCGCTGGGAGTGAACGAGCGGACGATTCGCCGCGCGATCGCTCGTGGCGACCTCGCCGCCGTCAAGCACGCTGGCATCTACCAGATTGCCGAGACAGACCTGGCCCGGTATCAGCGTCTGCGCCAGGGCGCCGATCCGATGCCGGACCAGGATTTTCGCGAATCGCCCAGCCTCATCCCGTTCCCCGGCGGACACCAGACTTCCGCCTTCATTCTTCCCCGGCCACTCACTCCGCTGTTCGGGAGGGAGCGGGAACTCGTCGTGGTTGGCGCATTGCTTGGCCGCGAGGACGTCCCGTTGGTAACTCTCACCGGTCCCGGTGGCGTGGGGAAAACCCGTCTTGCGCTCGCGGTTGCCGATGCATCGGAGGCATTCCCCGATGGAGTCTGTTTCGTGAACCTCGCCCCGGTTCGGGATCCGGGCCTCGTGGCGTCTGCGATTGCCCAGTCACTTGGCATTCGGGGCGGCGATGATCACCCTGCGGTCGATCGGTTCGCGGTGGCGTTGCGGAACAGGCGGATGTTGCTCCTGCTCGACAACTTCGAGCAGGTGGTTGAGGCAGCGCCGCTCGTGGCCGACCTGCTTCGCTCCTTCGCCGGGTTGACCGTGCTCGTCACCAGCCGCGTCCGGCTCCGGATATCGGGAGAACACGAGCATGATGTGCCTCCCCTTGGGCTGACGGCCCTCGAAGGCGGTTCCAACGATCAGGATGCCGCCACACCTGCGGCTGTGCGCCTCTTCGTGGCCCAGGCCAGGGCGGTCAGGGAAGATTTCGTCCTGACGGAGGAAGATGAGCCGATGGTAGCCGCGATCTGTCGCCGTCTCGATGGGCTACCACTCGCCATCGAACTGGCGGCGGCCCGGATCAAGGTGGCGCCGCCAGCGGTGCTCCTTGCGCGCCTGGAACAGCGGTTGCCGATGCTGACCGGGGGAGGCCGTGACCTTCCGGATCGCCAACAGACGATGCGGAACGCGATTGCCTGGAGCTACGACTTGCTCGAAGCGCCGGAGCAGGAGATGTTCCGTCGGCTCTCCGTGTTCGTGGACGGTTTTTCGCTGCCGGCCGCCGATGCGGCGCTCACGGCAAGCACCAGGCGAGTCATCGATGTGCTCGCGAGTCTGCTCGCCCTGGCGGACGCCAGCCTGTTGCGGGTGGTAGACGGACCGGGAGGTCAGCCCCGCTACCTGATGCTGGAGACTGTTCGCGAGTATGGGCAGGAGCTGCTGGAGTCGAACGGGGAAACGATGGCCGCCCGGGACGCCCACGCCGCCTTTTTCATGGGACTGGACGACTGGCTTGATCCGAACAATCTCGGAGACGACGGGCGCTTCGATGACCGGCTCCGGGAGATCGACGCAGAGCACCCCAACGCGATCGCAGCGCTCACATACCTGGCCGATACCGGCGACGCTACGGGCGTGCTGTGGTTAGCCGGGTCGCTGGCCGTCATCTGGCACCATCGGGGATACCTGCCGGAGGGACGGCGATGGCTGGAGTGGGCCCTCGCCAATACGCCTGAGGAGTCCACGCTCGCCCGGGGCCGGGCGCTCGGTGGGCTCAGCCTGATTGTATGGACCCAGGGTGATCATGAATCCGCAGTAGCTCCGGCCATGGCGGCCCTTGCGATTGCCGACGCCGTTGGCGATAAGGGACTCCAGGCGCTCTCGCTCCACATGCTGGGACTGATCGAGAACATCCGCCGCAACTGGCACGCGGCGAAAACCTCCATGGAAGAAGCGCTCCGGCTGTGGCGCGAACTCGAGTTGCCGTCGAACGAGGCGATGGCCCTGATTGTGCTCAGCGAGGCCGAGGTCGGCCTCGGCAATCCCACGCTATCGGGCCGCCGGGCAGAGGAGGCACTGGCGATCTTTCGCACGTTGGGTCACGCCTCAGGGACCGCGTTTGCACTCGTTCGCCTTGCTCATATTGCAGATGACCAGGGAGACGAGCGGCACGCTGTTTTGGCATACCAGGAAGCCCTTCAGCACTGGGCAGGCATTCGGGAGCGCTGGGCGATCGTCAAGTCGCTCGCCGGTCTGGCCGCCATTGCCGCGGGGTACGGACAAAATGAAACGGCGGCAACGCTCATCGGCGTGATCGATGCCCGCCTGGATGAAGGTGAAGCGGCCATATTTCCGGTCGACCGTGGCTATTACGACCGGGCGATCGACGCCGCAAGCGCCGCTCTGGGCGATGAACGGTTCGTCGAGCTTCGCGGTGTTGGCCGATTGCTCACCATGCCGGAGGCAACAGCGATGGCGGCGGCCATCTCTATCCCCGCTATGGCGGGTTCACACAATGCGCTGACTGGGCCTGATGCGCTCACACGCCGCGAGCGAGAGGTACTTCGCTTGCTCGTCGAGGGTCACTCCAACGCCGAGATTGCGGACACCCTCTTCGTCAGCCTGCGCACGGCCCGCGCGCACGTTGCCAGCATCCTCGCCAAGCTCGGCGTCCCCACGCGGACCGCTGCAGCGACCTGGGCTGTCCGCCACAACCTCGTCTGAGGTTCCCGCTCACAACCGGAAATCTCCGCAAACTCGCCAAATCCGGATTGACCCCACGCCGAAAAATGGGCCGATCGGCCAATGCCCCGAGCGCGGGCGGAGCGCATGCTGGTTCCTACGGACTGGGACCTGACCAACCCATTGGCTTCACGTCGCAACACGGAGGTATCCCATGGCGTCTCGCAGACTTGTTTCTCGCCGCACCGCCCTCACCACGCTGGGCATAGGCTGGGTTGCGCTGGCAACTCAGCGCCTTACGGCGTATGCCCAGGATGCAACCCCCGCCACGGATATCAGAAGGAGTGACCATCCACTTACTAACAGCTGGGTGTGGGATCGCGACCTCAATGACAATCCGGCGGCACAGGCGTGCATTCTTCACGTGGATGGCACCTACATTGAGTATGACCCCGGGCTTGGACTCGGGCTGGGCGCCTGGGCGCCAATCGATGAGGCGGCCGCCGACCTGATCGTGATCTTCGAGGAGTTGGCCAGCCCATGGGGCTCCACCCGCGGTCCGGTTGCGATGCTCGAGCCGGAATTCGAGCCAGAGCCGTTTGCGTTCAAGCGTGGCTATGTGGCGATCCGGCAGTCCTTGCGGCTCGACGAGTCCGGCACGACCGTGATGGCAACCGGCTTGCTCCAGGCGATCGCCGCGAATGGCACGGAACTCTATGTGGGCCCGTTCACCCGGAGCGGAACCGTGCTCGCCGTTTGTGGTTAGCGATCGGATAGAGAGACAGGCGAAATGCGCAGCCGAGGCATGCTGCCGTCGCCTCTCACGGAAAGGAACACACCATGACCACGCAACGAACCACTTCGTCCCTGTCACGCCGATCGACACTCGCCGCCCTCGCCGGAGGAAGTCTCGGCTTGGCGATGATCGCGGGCAATCAGTCTGTTTCGGCTCAGGCCAAATCCGTTGACTACTCAGATCACCCGTTATGTGGCATTTGGTTGGCCATGGCGAACCCGCCACTTGATGAGAGTCCCCAGATTCCCGTGCCCTCGCTCTTCGCAGCTGATGGCACAGTCGTCCTGGCATTTCCAGCGAGCCAACTCGGCGCCAACGGCGTGGTGTTCTATGGAGGTGGCGTCGGAGTCTGGGAGCCATACGACGAGTCCACCGGACACTTCACTGTGGTCCAGACGAATTCTGACAACGAGGGGACGTTGCTCTCCACCACCACCATTGACGGGCATCCGCATGTCAACGACGACGGAAACTCATTCATTGACGATGGATCGCTGGTAACGGTGACGATTCGTGACGCCGGTGGCGAGGTGGTCATGGTGGTTCCTCCGGGAATCACCAGTCGACCAGTGACCGCACTTCGGATGGGCGTGGGGGTGCACGGCTTCCCGGGAAGTGATCCCGAGGCCACTCCCGTGAGTTGACGGCTGCCAGCGCCAGCAACACTACCGCGCCGCTGGCCCACTGGCGGCCGCCTGAATGCGAGCACCTTCCGCCCTCCATGCCCTGGAGCGGAAGGTGCTCGTTCGAGGGGTGAGCTTGACCCCGCCGGTTTTCGTATGCCCGAAAAGACCCCTGAAAGGAACTGCCATGACGACTCGCCGCACGCTTCTTGCATCCGCACTCGCTGTTCCGGCCCTGGCTGTTGCCGCGAACATGGCAGCCCAGGAAGCGACACCCGCAATCCAATGGGAATTGGGCGTCGTCTACGGCGACGTTGATGGCACGCAGCTACTCATCGACATCTATCTCCCAGCCGACAGCGGCACTCTTCAACCGGCGGTTCTCCTCTTTTACCCCGGTGGATTCGGGGCAGGAGAGCGGTCGTGGATGGCGGAACAGGCACTGGCTCTCGCCGATGCCGGTTACGTTGCCTTCACACCCGACTACCGGCTTCTCGGCGAAGACGGGAGCAACCAGTGGCCGACCCAGCTCGATGATGCCCAGCGTGCCGTGCGCTGGGTGCGCGCCAATGCCGAGACCTACGGCGTTGACCCCGATCGGGTGGGCTCCTATGGACATTCTGCCGGGGCAACCCTGGCCAGCCAGCTTGGTGTGCGTGAAACTCGCGACAACGCCGATCCCGACCTGGCGGACTACTCCAGCCGCGTAACGTGTGTCGTCGACATCGCTGGCCTCACCGACCTGACCATTCCGTGGCCCGATCCCGAGAACGGAGCAGTAAGCCCCATGCTTTTCGGCGGCACACCCGATGAGGTTCCGGACGCTTACGTCGACTTCTCAGTGGTGACCCATGTGAATGCGGATACAGCACCCTTCCTGATTCTTCATGGATCCGGTGACTCAGAGGTCCCGATCGAACACTCGCGACGTCTGGCCGACGTGCTCCATCAGGCCAATGTTGAGGTGGTTTTTGGGGAGTTCTCCGGGATCGGCCATCGCGATTGGAGCTGGGCGCCGAGCGCCGGGTGGACGCTCGCTTTCCTGGAGCGGCACCTGCGCGGGTAGATGCGGGATGTCTGGACGACTTCGGGCGTCGATCGCCTGCCGTCGTGGAGTAATTGACCCCTGTGGGAGAGGGGTACACTATGGGACAGAATCAACGTGATACATCGATAGCGAGGAGCGGACGATGTCCGGCATCTTTCCGTCCCACCATGACAGCCCGCCCCCGGAACTGACCGTTCCATTCGCCTGGAATGAGCGCGCTGCGACGGCTGTCCTCCCCGTGCCCTTGACGTCCTTCGTCGGCCGGGAGCGCGAGATCAATACGGTGGCTGACCTCCTGCGTTGCCCCGACGTGCGGCTGCTCACGCTGACGGGTACCGGAGGCATCGGCAAGACTCGCCTGGCGCTGCGTGTCGTCGACGAGGTAGCCAACAAGTATGACGACGGCGTCGCCTTCGTCGCGCTCGCTGCAGTTCGCGACCCCGATCTGGTGCTCCCGGCAGTCGCCCAGGTGCTGAACGTGCCCGATGCGGCTGGTCAGCCGTTGGCGGATCGGCTGCAAGCTTACCTGGCCGACCGGAACCTGCTGCTCGTGCTCGACAACGTCGAGCATCTCCTCGATGCGGCTGTGCAGTTCGTGAACCTGCTGGCGACCAGTCCAGGGCTCACCATCCTCTGCACGAGCCGGACACGCCTGGGGCTTTCGGGAGAGCACGTCTTTACCCTTGCGCCGCTGACGACGGAGGTGGCCAGGCAACTCTTCGAAGAACGGGCGCAAGCGCTGACCCAGGCATTTGCCCTGAACGACGATCTGGCCGCTACCGTCGATGCGATTTGCGACCGCCTGGATGGCTTGCCGCTGGCGATCGAGCTGGCCGCAGCCAGAACCAACGTCCTTCCCCCGCGCGCGCTCCTGGCGCGGCTCGAACACCGGCTGGATGTGCTGGCTGACGGACCACGCGATGCACCCACTCGATTGCGAGACATGAGGGGGGCGATTGCCTGGAGCCACGACTTGCTGATGGAACAGGAGCAGGTGCTTTTTCGTCGCCTTGGGGTCTTCATCGGTGGCTTCACGCTGGAGGCTGCCCAGGCAGATTGGCAGTGAGCAGGCGGAGGTCTTCGACAGCGTCAGTGCCCTGGTGGCCGCGTGCCTGGTCAACCCAACAGCTGGAGTGGGCGATGAGCCTCGCTTCATCATGCTGGAGACGATCCGCGAGTACGCGCTGGAGCGGCTCGTCCAGAGCGGTGAGGAAGCGGACGTCCGGGCGCGCCATGCCAGGTACTTCCAGTGGCTGGCCGAGTCCGCAATTCCGCATTACGACGGCCCTGAGCTGCGGTTGTACAACGACCGGGTCGATATCGAGCTCGATAACTGCCGGGCAGCGATGACGTGGACGCTTGACAATGACGAGGCGGAGATCGGTGTCCGGCTGGCAGGTGCGCTCAAGGCGTGTCTGGTGGTCCAGCCAGGCAACCCATGGGAAGCCGTTAGGCTCGGATCGGGTGAACGAGGGCCGCTCCTGGTGCGAGCGGATGCTCGTGCCGTGCGAGATCGACTTGCCGGTGGAGGCGCTCGACCGAGGCCATGGTCGGAGTCGGCTTTCTTGGCCACCCTGCAGGGTCACCTTCGAGCGGACGCAATCCGCCGAGTGAAGAACTGCTCTGCCCGCGCGCTGGCTGAGCACTATGCCTATGGCATTTACTGGGCTCATTTTCTGCTTGGGAAGGTGGCCGAGGTTCAGGGGCCGGACCATGGGCCCCGGAGAATCTACCTTATTGGGGCCGAAGGTCCAAGCACAGGAGCCATGATGACGCGGCGGCGAAACAGCATTACGAAGCGACCTTCGCTGTTGCCCCCGCTGTCCGAAATCCCGAGAACCATGCGGCCATGGCCCTTAAAGAGTCTCGGTGTGATCGCGGAGCGGGACGGGGGACTCGGACGGGAGCGGCATTAGCCCAGTTGCGAGGAGGCGCTTGCACTGTGCTCGGCAATCTCGGCAATCCCGAATGTTCTGGTGCAAATCCTTTGGTCTTCCTCGGGCAAGTGGTCGAGTGAGCAGGGTGATTTCCGGCAAGCCACTGCGGTTCACTTCAGAGAGAGCCTTGACGGTGCATTAGGAGCCAGCGAGACCTCGAGTGGTGCTCACGCGGCTCTCGTAGATCTGGCCCTCGTGGCGATGACGGCGGGATCAGATCGACGTGGGCTGTCCGTCTGTTCGCCGCCGCGGATGATGTTTCCGAGGGCATCCCGGTGTCTCGGCAAACCTTCGACGATGCGGTGGCAAACGCCCGATCAATCTTGAAGCGACACCGCGGTTTCAATGCTAGCCTGGGCTGACAGGGACTGCACCTGTCATGGGATGACGTGCTCATTGCCGAAGTTGATGCCTATGGCGGCGACACCCTCGACCGACATCCACGGCTCCTTCCCCGCATGTTGCCGACCTCGCGACACGTCCAATGGCTTGACTCCGGCGTGAACTGGAAGTGCTTGCGGCTGCTCGCGGAGGGACGTTCCAACCGCGCTATCGCCGATATCCTCTCGCTGAGCGAGCGCACGGTTGAAAACCACGTCTTCCATATCCTGACCAAGCTGGAGCTGGAGTCGCGGGCGGCGGCCGCCGCCTACGCCGTGCGCCACGGGCTCGCCTGACCACTCCCGGTGCCGGAACATACGCGGGAGCACTCATACGACGTTCGTGAGAACACGTCGCCAACCTCGTTGGAGTCTGCGCCGGTTTCGCGTTGAGTTCACCCGGCGATCATGCGACGCCCGGTAAATCGTCCGGGCCGTCTCGCGGGTGCTAATTTGAAAGTCCGCGGCCGCCGATTGACGGCCCTGCGCATCAACGAGAGAGCGAGTCCATGACATCTGAGCGCCAACGCGTTGCGAGTGGATCACCCTTCGAGTCCAGGTACGGGTTTAGCCGGGCAATTCGTGCCGGCGATCGCGTGCTGGTGGCTGGCACGGCGCCGATCTGGCCCGATGGTTCCTGCGATCCTGATCCCGGAGTCCAGGCCGAGCGCTGCCTGGAGATCATCGTCGCCGCGCTCCGGGAGGCGGGGGCGGAGCCGGCACATGTGGTGCGGACCCGGATGTTCATCACGAATGCGAACGACGCAGACGCGGTGGGGCAGGCACATGGTGCTGTTTTTGGCCACGCGCGGCCAGCGGCGACGATGGTGGTCGTGTCGGGACTGCTTGATCCGCGATGGAAGGTGGAAATCGAGGCCGAGGCGATCATCGATTAGGGCAGGTTGCCAATTCATGCAGGATTCGCCTGGGACCGTCCTGGCAAGGTGCGTATATTGATGACTCGGTCCCAATGCTGGACTGCGGTCCAGGAGATTTCTCCACTCCGCTGCGGTCGAAATGACAAAAAGCTGGGCGCCGGTCGGACATAATGTCGCCCCACTGGACGCAACCCTGCACGGCCCCTGCAGGTAGTGGCCGCCCTGCCCCGCTGGATGTGGCGGCCAATCGTGTTTCGGGCGGAGCAAGCTCCGCAACCCTACGAAGTTCCGTTTGTCGTGGAATCCGCGTCAGGCGGCGCTGGCGGCGGCGTAGTGCTGGAGGGCTTGCTTGAAGGCTTCCTTGGCCTCGTCGACCCGGAAGTGAGCGTTGGCGATGTCGATCCGGAGGGTGACCGCGCGCTGGCTGATCACCGAGTTGCCGAGGGAGGGGTTGAACCAGAGCGGGAAGGTATCGCTGCTGCGAAGCGCCTGCAACCGTTCGGTGAGGGCGATGATCCGGCTGTCGAGCCGCACGCATTCCCGCCTCGCCCAGATCACCCGCTCCGCCCAGTTGGTGAGCGCGCGCCAGCCGAGGGTGCCGGCCCGGTCCTGCTCGATTTCGCGGAGGGCTTCGAGACTTTGATCGTGCCAGGCGGCGTTGATCCGCAGCATCAGCTCCTCGCGCCGCGTCCGATCGGCATCGTCGGTCGCCAGGTCGGGATGGCAAAGCCGGGCCAGCGAGAGGTAGAGGGCGCGGCACTCCTTGCGTTCGTCCTCGGGCAGCCGCCGTCTATGACCGCGCTGCAGCTGGCGCAGGATTTCCTCTTCCTCCGCCTGGTTCTGGTTCGTGCTCTGGTGAAAGCGCCATGAGCGTTCGCGCTCCTGCCGCGCTTCTTCATCGTCCGGGGCGAACCAGGACGCCGGGATCTCGATCCCGAACATCTCGCCGATCTCGTTCAGCTCCTCGCGGGTGAATAGGTCGCCGAGGATGCCGCCCGGGTCGGCCACGAGCCGGGCATGGATCCGCACGGTCCGGTGTTCCAGTCGTTCCACCAGGTCGAGGAGCTCGCGGAGTTCGCGTTGCAATCCGCCGAGGCGGCCCTTGTACTCCCACTCGAATTTCTCGAGGGCAGCGATCAGCGGGTCGATTTCCGATTCGAGGCGACCGATTTGCGCCTGGCGGAGCTTGATCTCGGCTTCGAGGAACGCGAAGTCGCGCTGCTCGGGCGGGGGAATGCACACCAGGGCAGAGGAACGATGGAAGGTAGAGGCGGGGAAGGGCATCGAAGCCGTCTGAGTCGTCATCCCTACAATCATACCGCGTCGTTCGCTGGGCGCTTACTGGAATTCCGGGGAGTTGCGGCGGCCGGGGTTGATGTGATCGCTTGCCTGATTGGCGGCAGAAATATCGCCAACAACCCCCTTGGATTGTGACGAAGACGTGCTACAATCGAACATCTGCTCTATGTACGTACATTCCAGTCAAATCATTGTCGAATTGTTGACTTGAGAGCCGAAACACTATATGATGTGTACTCCAGTGCGGGTCAGGCACTACATGTTGTGTTTCCTTATGTAGCATGATGACTTGAGGTCACAGAATGCCCGGCTGGATGCGGTTGCTCCCTGGCGAGGCCAGAACGAGCAACAGCAGCGGCGAACAGGAAGTCGCGGCCCAGGCGGCGCAAGACAGTGCCGCGCTGGCACAGCAAGCGGTTGAGGATGTGAAGGGCCCTGCAAGGCAGGGAGCGGCATTCGCGGAGGTTGCTCGCGGTGAGGAGCCTCGACTGAAGAAAAGCTGGAGTGGGTCAAATGGTCATTGAGGATCGCGGAGTTGAGTTCACAACGCCCGCACGAGACGGCAACGATGTAATTTCGGTTCGCAAGCGCGATGGACGGACGGTCGCCTTCGATCGGGGACGAATCGCCCACGCCATCGAAATGGCCTACCGCGCCGAAATCGGGGTGCCGTATCCGGATCCGATCGCCGCCCAGGTGGCGGGCCGGATCGACGCCGTCACCAGCGCCGTTATCAAGGCCCTGGCGCCGACCGCCGATTCGGACGACTCGTCCACGGTTGAAGAAATCCAGGACGAGGTCGAGCGCCAGTTGATGGCGGCCGGCGCATACTCCGTGGCGCGCCGCTACATCCTCTACCGTGAGGCCCGCGCCCGGGCCCGCGATGAAGAGCAGCTTCGCCTTCGCGATCTCGATGGCCAGGAAATGCTGGTCAACCGCGTGGTGCTCCGAGACTGGATCTCCGATGCCGCTTTCGATCTCGATGGCATCGCGGTCAAGGACATCGAGGAAGATGTCCTCACCTCGGTGCGGCATGGCATGGCGCTGACCGAGCTCGACCGCGCGATCGTGCTCGCCGGCCGCTCCCGGATCGAACAGCGTCCGATCTACTCCTCGTTCGCCGCCCGGGCGCTCCTCCGCAGCATCTACAGCGAAGTCGTCAAGCGCCGCGTCGCTGTCGCCGATGTCGATTCCTTCTACGCCGAAGCTTTCGTCAATTCGATTCACGAGGGCGTCGCTCACGAGCTGTACGCGCCGGAGCTCGAATCCTACGATCTGGCGCGGCTTGGCGCGGAGCTCGATCCGGCCCGCGATCTCCAGTTCCGCTACCTTGGCTTGCAGACGCTCTACGATCGCTATCTCGTTCACAACGCCGGTCGCCGGATCGAGTTGCCGCAGGCGTTCTGGATGCGGGTTTCGATGGGGCTTGCACTCGCCGAGCCCGATGCCCAGCGCAACGAGCGGGCGATCGAGTTCTACACCGCGCTCTCGACCTTCCAGGTCTGCTCTTCGAGCCCGACCCTGTTCAATGCCGGAACGATGCACCCGCAGTTGTCTTCGTGCTACCTGACCTCGGTCCAGGACGACCTCGACAACATCTTCAAGAGCGTGCGGGATAACGCGCTGCTCTCGAAGTGGAGCGGTGGCCTCGGCAACGACTGGACCAATGTCCGCGCCCTCGGGTCCCGGATCAAGGGCACCAACGGCGAGAGCCAGGGTGTGATTCCCTTCCTCAAGGTCGTAAATGACGCCGCGGTTGCCGTCAACCAGGGCGGCAAGCGCAAGGGCGCCGTCTGCACCTACCTCGAAGTCTGGCACTCCGACATCGACGAATTCATGGATCTTCGCAAGAATACCGGCGACGATCGCCGCCGCGCCCATGACATGAACATCGCGGCGTGGATTCCCGACCTGTTCATGGAGCGGGTCGAGCAGGAAGGCCGCTGGACGCTGTTCAGCCCCAGCGATGCACCCGATCTCCACGATCTCTACGGCCAGGCATTCAAGAAGAAGTACGAAGACTACGAGCGACTGGCCGACAGCGGTGCGCTGCCGAAGGCCCGCACGATCAAGGCGGTCGACCTCTGGCGCAAGCTGCTGAGCTCGCTGTTCGAGACCGGCCACCCGTGGATCACCTTCAAGGATCCGTCCAACATCCGCAGCCCGCAGGACCATGCCGGTGTCGTGCACAGCTCGAATCTCTGCACCGAGATCCTGCTCAACACCAGCCGCGACGAAGTGGCCGTCTGCAACCTCGCCTCGATCAACCTGCCGCAGCACATGGTCGATGGCCAGATCGATGCCGAGCGCCTTGGGGCGACCGTGAAGACCGCGATCCGGATGCTCGACAATGTGATCGACATCAATTACTACCCGATCCCGGAAGCGGCCTCGGCCAACCAGAAGCACCGTCCGGTCGGTCTCGGCCTGATGGGTTTCCAGGATTGCCTGTGGCAGCTTGGGATCTCCTACGCCTCGTACGAGGCGGTCGACTTCGCCGATCGCTCGATGGAGCTGATTTCCTGGCACGCCCTGATGGGCTCGTCGGAACTGGCTGCCGAGCGCGGAGCCTACCCGTCGTACCCGGGGTCGAAGTGGGATCGCGGCTTGCTGCCGATCGACACGATCGACATCCTCGCCAGCGAGCGTGGCCAGGCGATCGAGGTCGACCGCAGCGTGTCGCTCGATTGGGAGCCGGTTCGCGAGTCGATTCGCCGCCACGGGATGCGCAACAGCAACACGATGGCGATCGCGCCGACCGCGACGATCTCGAATATCCAGGGTGTCGCGCAGTCGATCGAGCCGATCTTCAGCAACCTCTTCGTCAAGAGCAACCTCTCCGGCGAGTTCACGATCGTCAACGAATCGCTCGTCGCCGAGCTTGAGGAAAGCGGACTCTGGGGCACCGATCTGCTGGAAGAGATCAAGTACTGGGACGGATCGATTGCCGGGATCGAGAGCATCCCGCTCGAGATTCGCCTTCGCTACCCAACCGCCTTCGAGGTCGAGCCGGAGTGGCTGATCGAGGCCGCCTCGCGACGCCAGAAGTGGATCGACATGGGCCAGTCGCTCAATCTCTACATTGCGGAGCCGAGCGGCAAGAAGCTCAACGACATGTACATGCTGGCCTGGAAGAAGGGGCTCAAGACCACCTACTACCTCCGCTCGCGCGGCGCGACCCAGGCCGAAAAGTCCACGCTGGATGTGAACCAGTTCGGTGTCCAGCCACGGTGGATGAAGTCGACCAGCGCCTCGAGCTCGGTTGTGATCGACCGCACCGCGACGCCACCGTCCGCTCCAGCCGCCAGCGCCGAACCGGTACGCCCCGGTCGCGCACGTTGCGCGACCGAATCCCGACGCCAGGTCCGGCGGCGGCACGGTTCCAGGGACCGGCGCCAGTCGCCAACGTCCCAACGCAGCGAACGCCCGCGCCGGAAACGACGTTGAGCGAGACGCCGCTGATCCCGAAGGTCAGCGAGTTGCGGATGCGCACCTCGCACGACCTGCCGGTCGAGGAAGAGTTCGACTGCGAAGCCTGCCAGTAGGCCAAGTCGCGTCACGAAGGGTCTTGTACGGTTGCGGCAGCGAAGCGATGCTTGCTCCGCAACCGTACCTGGAACGGACCACCAATTCGTACTGGCCGGTCTTGTGCCGGCCAATCGAACGCGACACGCAACATCAATTCAACAAGGGGAGGACCATGTCTCAAACACCTCATATCACCGGTATCGAAATTGCCCCCAGGGCGGCCGTCGCCTCGGCCGATAGCAAGCGTCTGATCAACTGCAGCACGGTCGATGTCAACCAGCTCATGCCGCTCAAGTACGATTGGGCGTGGGAGCACTACCTCAACGGCTGCGCCAATCACTGGATGCCCAGCGAAGTCCCGATGGGCGCCGACATCGCCCTGTGGCGGAGCAACAACCTCTCCGATGACGAGCGCCTGGTGATCCTGCGCAATCTCGGATTCTTCGCGACGGCCGAGAGCCTCGTCGCCAACAACCTGACCCTGGCGATCTTCCGCCACGTCACCAACGCCGAGTGCCGCCAGTACCTCTTGCGCCAGGCTTTCGAGGAAGCGATCCACACCCATACCTTCCACTACATCGTGGAGAGCCTCGATCTCGACGAGCGCGAGATTTTCGGCATGTACCACGACATCCCGGCGATCTCGGCCAAGGACGAGATGGAGATGTCGCTGACGGCCGACCTGCTCGACCCGGACTTCACGACCGAGACCTTCGAAGGCGCCCAGAAGTTCCTCGAGAACCTCGTCGGCTATTACGTAATCATGGAAGGCATCTTCTTCTACGCCGGGTTCGCGATGGTCCTCTCGTTCCATCGCCAGAACCGGATGAAGGGGATCGGCGAGCAGTTCCAGTACATCCTGCGCGACGAGACGATCCACCTCAACTTCGGGGTCGACCTGATCAACGGGATCAAGGCCGAGAACCCGGAGCTGTGGACGCCTGAGTTCCAGGACCGGCTGGTCGAGAAGATCCGCCACGCCGTGGTGCTGGAGGAGAACTACGCCCGCGACTGCCTCCCGAACGGGGTGCTCGGGCTGAACGCCGAGCTCTTCGAGGAGTACGTCCGCTTCATCGCCGACCGCCGCCTCGAGCGGATCGGCCTGCCGCGCCAATACATGGCGAAGAACCCGTTCCCCTGGATGAGCGAGACGATCGACCTCGGCAAGGAGAAGAACTTCTTCGAAAGCCGCGTCACCGATTACCAGAAAGCCTCCACCCTGAACTGGGATCAGAGAAATTCGAAGGATAGGCTAAGGAGTTATCCCTAGCCTATCCGCTCCAAATCACTCCCGAATGGAGTAAGTGGTTGTTTTGGGGGGATCAATGGTGACCAGGCGCGATCTACAGATGCAACATTCACATGTAAGCAGCTATGTGTCTGGGATATACGACGAAGTGAGTAAGCTTTCAATCAAGCGGCCAACGGACGCTGTGAGTCAATTGACTGTTGATAGGGTGAATCGTGCGGTGCGGGATGCGCACGAATTACTCGCGGACGAGAATGATCCATTCATTGGTGACATTGTCGAATTCGTGCCTGCTGGTGACCTTCCGGAAGGGCGTGATGTGGTGCTAGTGTTGCGCCAGATCAAGGATTCGCTCAGCCGAATGGAAGACCATCATCGGCGAGAGTGGCGCGGTTACTAGTGAGCGCTTACTTCTAATGCTCCTCACCGCCGCATTCAACCTCTCCTTTTCCCAGTCCAGGTGGATTTTGTCATTCCTGATCTTGCTCAGGATTTACCACTATCGGTCGACCCGTTCCTACTCTACAAGAGCCGAGATGAGAATCTCCGCCGAATGCATGACCGACTCCTTGCGATATTCGGCAGAGGTATCCGCTTTTCCGGGAAGGTGATCAGTCCGAACTCAACTCCCTGATTGACTTTCCAGAGGTTGACGAGATCGGATTCGGTTACAGCAAGCGCCAGATCAAAGGACTCGGCTTGGGTGATACTCTCAATGCGCTTCTTGTCGAGACTCTGAAGATAAGCCCAGCATTGCAGGAACGCGGCCTGCGGCATGTTGAGGAGTTGCAGTGATAGTTTATCGGGGTAGGCCCTGATCGTGTAAGCGACATAACCGCCAATACTCTCAAGGCCTACCTTGTTGATTACACCCAACAACAGGCCAAGATCTGGGACATCCCGCTAACAAGAGAAATGCCTGTTCACCATTACTTCGACTTTGAGAATTGGGAGTGGAGCGACGGTTTCTTCGACCTTCCCGTCAATCCGATTTCAAAATTGCCGATTATTTTGGTTCCCCGCCGGATAGTCCGCCAACTTCCATGGATCAACTATACAGACTACGCCCGGACAGATTTTCGCATGTATCTGCGCTCCAAACAGGGATCCCGGCAATCACGGCATCGAGAAGTTACGCACGAGCAGCAAAAGAACCTCAACAAGACAGGAGTTGTCGAGGTGACCCGTACCAAGATTTAATTTGCTAGATCAATACGTCACTCGGAAGAGAACGAAAGCGGAGGCGCTGAGCCTTCAGGCTAGGTGGAGATGCAATCTCAGATCGAGTCGAGTTTGAAGTAGGCGAGCAGTTCATCCGTCGACTTGAAACACTTCCTACTGGTCACGTATCGGCAGGTGATTACCAGCGATTGGTCTATGAGATCATCAATTACCTTTTCGAGCCTGACTTGACCGATGGTCGGATGGAGGAGCGAACTCACTACGGTACCGAACGCCGCGATATAGTCTATGCCAACGAATCTGAACGATCATTTCTCAAATATGTTTGTGAAACCTATTTAACATGCTCCTCCTCTTTGAAATAAAAAACGTCAAAGAGGTCGAGTTGGAACAAATTAATCAGGTGGCCGCGTATCTAGGCTCGCGTCTCGGCATGTTTGGCATCATCGTCACACGCAATGCGGTGGGTGAGAATATCATCCTGAAAACGTACTCTGTCTATAACGACACTCCAAGCATGCCTCGCAAAACCATACTCGTTGTCACCGACGCCGATTAAACTGAGATGATACGGCTAAAGCAGCAAGGCAAACCGCCTGGATCGAATCTACAGAAAATCTATCGACATTTCATTCTCAAGGTTCAATGATCAAATGTTCGCAGTTTGCGCGTGTTGATCTTGGCGAATTCCCTAATCAACTTTCGGCAGATGCCGGGCTGGCGACTTTAAAGCCTCAAGGCTGATCGGGATTGGCGGTGGTCCATTCGCATCACTGACCAACGGTGAATCTGTTTCCAATGACCCGACGGCGAGCCGCAACCGGTCAACTTCGAGATCGCCAACTACTCATTGAGAAAATTCGCCCGTGGAGAAGGTCCCGGCAATCCCAATATCGTGACGGAGCGAACGGAAGTCTACATTCTCTCCTGGGAGGAGACCGATCCTTCCGTATGGGAGTAGGCTTGGCATGCGGTCGCTGGCGGAACCGGAGGTCACGATGACCAAATCGACAATCGAATCCGTTTTGCTCGATCCTGACACAATGTTCGCGCAGGATGTCATGGCGGAACCGGCTTCTCAACTCTCGGAACCGCACCGGATCCCTATCATCAAGGCCTACGCCAAGGGCACCTTTCCAGATCGGACGCCGGATTTCACTACTCGCCGAACGGATGTCTACATCATCGGATGGGAAGTCAAGGATCCTGACGATCCGTTCTACAAGGATTGACGCGAGTTTCCGCAGGGTGAACGCTGAGAGGGCAGGTCACGAAGCTCCACGCGAGTGCAGGCTCAAGGTCTTCCCCTTGCTTCCACGACCGACCCTCTCCCGCATTTTCCGAGCAGAGCGAAAAGGGGAGGCAATCTGCCTCCCCTCGCCAACTAGCCTCAGGCTAGCCCCATATCTCCAAAATCCGGCAACGACATGTTGTTATCAACTTCATGTGCTGGGTCAGGACACCTGAGAATCGATCGACAACCCGGCCGCTACCGTGATGACGTTGGCTTGGCGACGAGCATGAGCTGGCCCCCGTGTCGCCCATCGTCGGGATCGGTGTCGCTCGTGGTCGCAGACGATCCGGAACCCAGCAAGGCGACCTCCTCCGATTCGGGCAGTTGGTCGAACTTGTCGGTGACGAGTTCCGTGTTCATGGCGCGGAGCGTGTTGGACATCCGCTCGAGCTTTCGCAGCAGCTCCTTCTCCTCTTGCACTCCCCATTGTGGATTGCCCGTGCTTTCGGCGAGGTCGGCGCGAAGCGTCGTGGACAGCACGATCAACGGCTGCGTGCCTGTCACAAGCCGGTTGAGGGAAGCTGCGATTCTCGGATTCATCGCGCCGTGCTGGTGGACGAACGCCATCCGGCGCGCCCGGTCCGCGATCATCTCGATCTGCTCGGAGGAGAAGCTGGTTGCTTCATCCGGCATGGGAACCCCGGCCAGGCCAGCGATCCGGATGCTGCGCTGCAACCGGCCGTGCTCCTCGACCAGGGCGATCATGTCCCGGCGAGCCTCCCAGCTTCCCGGAATCTGTTCCCGGAGACAGAGGACGACAGCGTCGTGGTTGCCGCGCTCGAGCATGAACTTCACGTACGGTCCAATGTCGCCGTCCGTGATTGGCGGCGCGGGTTTCGCACGTCGCGTCCGGCCGCGGCTCGCTGTCTGGTTTCGACGCGCATTTCGTGACACGATCCGGATTACGATGCTGACCATAACCGTCAGGACAATCGCGAGCAAGAGCGATCCCAAAATTGTGCCGCCGAAAAAGAAAATGTTCGCGGCAATCACCAGAATCGCGAAAATCAGTTTCATCGAGGCTGCCTCTCCCGACGCGATCGGGGACGTGAGGTGACGGCCGGTGGGGTCCCCAGAATACCTGGCTCGGTGCGGCAATTGCCGCGGTCCAGTTCCGAAATGGTTCGGGCGATCGACACCCGAAAGGAAACCGTCTCCACCGTGGGTGTGTTTCACGGGAAGAACCACAGTATAGCGCCAGATTAGGCGATGGGGCACTCCGGTGCCTTGCGCGGGGATTGGACAATCCGCCTTGTTGTCCAGCGTGGGGATGCAAGACCCTTGTTCACACCCAGGATCCAAGAGAGGCGTAACATACGATAAGGTTTGGCTTGGTTCACGTGCACCGTTCAACACAGCGTTTACACTTGCCGAGAGCGAGTTGAGAGAACCTGCGAAGCAACATCGTGAACGGTTCCTGCGACGGTTGGGAAGGGACTGGCGATGACCCAATCCACTGCATTCAAGACTGTGCCGCTCGATCCCGACGTCATGTTATCACAGGATCTGATGGCCGATTCGAGCCTCGCTCCGCAGCTTTCCGAGCCGCACCGCGTTCCGATCATCAAGGTCTACGCCAAGGGAAGATTCCCTGATAAAACAGCTGACATCAGCATGCCAGGCACCGTCGTACGTGGACGTGATGGTGCGTTGCCGGGCCTTCCGAAATTGGGAGAAGCAATCCTGGGTGGCCGGGAACCCATGCTACCCGGTTCGCCGCGCCAACTCGGAGTTGGCCCGCTCGTGGATGACGGCCAGAGTCTGCTTGGTAACATCGAGGTCGTGCCCGGGTATCCCGGCATAGACGCGCTCGTTAACCGCCGAAATCTCTTCGCGCAGCGTTTGCAACATGCTCGCGCCGGGAGCGCTCAGGGAGAGCACACCTGGGTTCCCGGCGCCGCTATCAATGAGACCGACCGCGATCAGATCCTCCACCACAGACGTTGCCTCAGTTGCGGAGATCTTTGCTGCACTGGCGAGCTGGCGTTCCACCTGCTGGCGCTCGACACCAGAAGTTTCAGCCGCAACAAGGGCCATGCCGACATACTGTGAGTATGAGCTGAGGACCGTGTTTTCCAGGATGCTGACGAGTATTGCGCGAAGGGCGTTCTCGGTTTGCCCGATGTCGCGACCGAGTTGAGCAGTAGCTGGCATGTTTCCTCCTCGACGTTCGAAATCATCATTGATGATCAGGCAATTCCCCTTGAAGGAGCACGCGCAGTTCATCCATGAGTGCTGACGTGCGATCGCTGTGCAGGCCACCGAGAGGTGCGGTCAGGTCGTTCGTGAGCTGGTGGACGATGGCAATCGCCTCCTGGGCAAGGTTGAGCCCCTCCTTCGTGATCGATAGCTCTATGGCACGGCTGTCGCTGGTGTCGCGAGTTCGCTCGATCAATTCGCTTCGCTCCAGCGATTGGGCCAACTTGGAAATGTAGACAACGTCCAAACCGGTTCTGTCAGCGAGTTCGCGCTGGCTGGGCTTTCGGCCTTCTGCTTGCATTCCATACAGCGACGAGAGCACCGAATACTTGGCGTGTGTCAGCCCCAGCGGCTGGACGGCGCGATCAACAGCATTGCGCCATTTCATCGAGAGGCGCCAGACGAGGAATCCAACCGTAGGGGCGGAAGATATATCGATCATGCAAAATACTCTACATGGAAATGATAGCAATAGCAACTATCGGCCTCTTGTTCCGGCAGTAGATCCGATCATCAAGGACCACGCCAAGGACACCTTCCCTGATCGCAAGCCGGACATCTGCACCCTGCGTACCGATGTCTACATTTTGGGCTGGGAAGACAAGGATCCCGACAATCCGTTCTGGAAGGACTGATCCGGCTATCGCAATTCGACGCCTTCCACACGTCAAACCACATCGGGTTTTGAGGGCATGCCTGCCGAATTGTCGATTTCCTGCTACCCCATTCGACTACCCTTCAGAGGCGATTCGCATGCGGATGCAGACTCGCTTTTGCACGCCAAACCGGTCGGCGTGTGGAGTCAGGGGGACGAACGCTTGTCCCCGACCGCTTTACTTTCAGAGGAGGCACACGTGGCACGAACCAGCACCTATCTCAATTTCAGCCGGACGACCGAGGATGCATTCAATTTCTACAAATCGGTCTTTGGTACCGAGTTCGTCAATGGAATCTCGCGCATGGGCGATGCCCCGGTGGAGGCAGGCCAGCCCGAGCTGAGTGAGGTGGACAAGCAGCTGGTCCTGAATGTGCAGCTGCCGATTTTGGGCGGCCACCTGCTGATGGGGACGGACGCCCCCGAGTCCATGGGTTTCAATCTCAACCAGGGCAACAATGTCTACATTTGCCTGGACCCGGATACACGGGCAGAAGCCGACTCGTTGTTCGCGGCGTTGTCCGACGGCGGCGAGGTGCAGATGGCCCTGACCGACATGTTCTGGGGCGACTACTTCGGGTCGCTGGTCGACAAATTTGGGGTCCAGTGGATGGTCAATTGCACCAGCAAGTCGTAGAGTGCGACCGCTGATTGCGGAAAGTTCTCGACGAAACTTTCGGCAATGACTGAATGCCTAACCTTGTGACAGTCAATCGGAAGAGGGCGGACCACAATTGGTCGCCCTTTTCTGTGCGTCTGCGTCTTCCATTACCGTTCCCGGCGCAGCAGACTTTGCAGCCAGTCGCAATAGGTTGACAACCTTCGCGGGAGACGGGCGGAGCACGCATCGCTGCGCTGCCGCAGCCCTACCCAATCCTTTTGAGGGCAAGGAGTCAACCAACGCGCAACGCGGCCAAAGGCCACGGCGTTGACTCGCTGTCAGATTTCCGCAATCTGGAAGAAGCATTTAGGGTGTCCGTACACTACAATCGACACAACATGCAATCGGGCGCGAATCGGCGATGGGATCCTGGGCGGAAGGTGCCGGTTGGCGGGCGAACCTCGAACGGCATTTCCGGATGTGCAGCAAGGAGCAACATATGAGCGGAGTACGAGTTCTGGTCGGGACACGCAAGGGCGCGTTCATCCTGACCTCGGACGAAAAGCGTGAACAGTGGGATGTCACCGAGCCGCTCTTCGCGGGGTGGGAGATGTACCACCTCAAGGGTTCACCGGTGAATCCGAACCGCCTTTATGCCTCGCAAACCAGCGGCTGGTTCGGGCAAACGATGCAGCGGTCCGATGACGGCGGCAAGACATGGGAACCGGTCGGAAACGAGTTTGCCTATGACGGCGTCCCCGGTACCCACCAGTGGTACGACGGCACCGCGCACCCGTGGGAGTTCGCGCGCGTCTGGCACCTCGAGCCTTGCCTGACCGATCCGGACACCGTCTACGCCGGGGTCGAGGATGCAGCGCTCTTCAAATCGACCGATGCCGGGAAAACATGGACCGAGCTCTCGGCATTGCGCCAGCACACAACCGGCAACAGCTGGCAGCCAGGGGCAGGCGGGTTGTGCCTGCACTCGATCGTGCTCGATCCGACAAATCCGGACCGAATCTTCGTCGCCATCTCGGCAGCGGGCGCCTTCCGCTCCGATGACGGCGGTACGTCATGGACCCCAATCAACAAGGGTCTGCGCTCCGACTACATTCCCGACGAGGATGCCGAGGTCGGGCACTGTGTCCACAACATCGCGATGCACCCGTCACGCCCCAACACCCTGTTCATGCAAAAGCACTGGGACGTCTTGCGGACCGACAATGCCGGTGACCTGTGGCACGAAGTCAGCGGGAACCTGCCGAGCGATTTCGGATTCCCGATCGAGGTCCACGCGCACGAGCCGGAAACCATCTATGTCGTACCGATCAAGAGCGATTCCGAGCATTTCCCGCCCGATGGAAAACTGCGGGTCTATCGCAGCCGCACCGGCGGGAACGAGTGGGAGGCGCTCACGAACGGACTTCCGCAAGAGGACTGTTACGTGAACGTGTTGCGCGACGCGATGGCGGTCGATTCGCTCGATTCATGCGGAGTGTACTTCGGCACCACCGGTGGGCAGGTCTACGCATCGTCAAATTCCGGGGATACCTGGGCGCCGATCGTGCGTGATCTGCCCGCTGTCCTGTCGGTCGAAGTGCAGACGCTGCCATGATTCGGGTCGTACTTCCGCCCCACCTGCGGACCCTGGCAAGGACCGGGAAAGAGGTGAAGCTCGAGGTCGACGGCAACGTGACCCAGGGTTCAATTCTCGATGCACTCGAAGCGGAGTATCCGATGCTGCGCGGCGCGATCCGCGATCACCAGACGAAGAAGCGTCGCGCGATGGTGCGCTTTTTCGTCAGCGAGCAGGATGTCTCCCACGACTCGCCGGATGCCGAGCTTCCGGAAGAGGTAGTTCGTGGCAAGGAGCCGTTCTGGATCCTGGGAGCCATTTCCGGCGGATAGCGGATTGCCAGAGCACCGCACAAACGCAGACCGCGTTCAAAGGGGAGGACACGCACGTCCTCCCCTTTGTGCGTGGAGCGGAGGTGGGTAGTGTTCTCGATTGCCTGGCGGAGGGTATTCCCCTCAAACGGCCAGTGAGAAGAAGTGGCCCCGTACTGTGATCGCCAAGGTGGGTTCAGCACATTGACGCGCACCCACAATCGAAGGGAATACCGTGGTTACTGACACAGCGACTTTTACGGACGAGGGTTCGTGGGCGAAGGGAATCAGCGCCATCACGCTTTTCGTCGAGGACCTGGATGCCGCCAAACAGTTCTACCGGGAAGTCTTCGGGCTGCTGATAACATTTGAGGATGACGATTCGGCCGTATTCAATTTCGGGAACACATTCATCAACCTGCTCAAGGCAACCGCCGCCCCGGAACTCATCGAACCTGCCGTGGTGGCATCTCGCGAATCCGGATCCCGCCTGCAGCTCACCATCGAGGTGGATGACGTCGACGCAATGTGCGCAGAGCTGGTCTCACGCGGCGTGGTGCTGCTGAACGGTCCGATGGACCGGCCCTGGGGAATTCGAACCGCCAGTTTCAGCGATCCTGGCGGCCACATCTGGGAGATCGCAAAGTAGCCGGGGCTTGATGGTGCCGTCGAGTTGGGCCTGGGCGCCACCTCGCCCTCGATCCCGAGCGGTTCTGGTTCCGCGGTATTGTCTCCGGCGTCGGATGTGCGGTCCGACGCCGTGTTCGACGTGAACTGGCCGGAGATGGACCTCGCGAACTCCATCATTCCCGCCACACCCCTGAATACCGCACCGGTCTGGCGCCCCGGCGAACTCTTCGGCGACTGGCGCCTTCCCCATTCGCGGGAAATCATTCCACATGCGGTGACTGATACGGAATCCGGAAGAACGCTGGGCACACCGCCCGTACCACATTCGGTGCGCCAAGCATTACCCGAAGTTCGTATCAGCCGTAGCGGCTGGTAGGTCGTGAACAGTCCACCGTTTTGTCTGTCCGGAATGGTCGGCCGCCAATTGTGGCGTCGAAGCGACTTGGCAATGCAGAAGAAGCGCTGCCAAGACCGGGTCGGTATCATCTGACCAGGGCATAGGCAGCACAAGCTGAACGCTTTCGCCCATAACCAGATCGCATCAATCCAGGAGGAATTCCCGGATGGACATCACCTTTCCCGACGAATCGGCTGCGTACCGGACGGCACGAAATGATCTTCTGGAGCGGGAAATCGCCCTGCGTCGAGAGATTGCGGCGGTGGCCGAGCAGCGAAGCAAGCTTCCCGCAGGAGGCGAAATACCCGAAAATTACGAGTTCGAACAGGAGGGGGCCGGCGGCATCCCCACCCGGGTGAAGATGTCGGAACTCTTCGAACCGGGCAAGGACACGCTTGTTATATACAGCTTCATGTTCACACCGGATATGGAGCACCCCTGTCCAGGGTGCACGAGCCTGATCGATACCCTGGGCCGCTCGGTGGAGTACGTCCGGAATCGTGTCAACTTCGTGTTCGTGGCCGATTCGCCGTTGCCGCGCATTCTCGACATCGCCCACAAGCGTGGCTGGATCGGGATGCCGATGCTTTCTACTGCCGGCAACTCCTACAATCGCGATTACTACGGGCTGCATCCGGAGGGCTACGCGCTACCGATGCTCAATGTCTTCCGGCGGCAGGGCGACGAAATCCGTCACTTCTGGGGTGCGGAAATGCTCTACGCCCCGTCCGAGCCCGGCCAGGACAGCCGGTCGAACGACACATGGGACACAGTGTGGAACCTGCTTGACCTTACCCCGGAAGGTCGCGGCGCGGAGTGGGATGTCGAGATCGACTTCGACGAATCCTATCCTCCGGTGCATGTGTAGAACCATCCGTTGCCTCACGGAGTGAATACCCTCGGGTCGGGCGCTCTCGACTGTGTTCGCCAGTCATTGCGGGGAGCACGGGAAAGGAAGTCACGATGGGAAAGGTTGGTTTGGACAAGTCGATGTCCCTCGATGGATACATCACGGGACCGAATCCTGAACCGGAGCATCCTCTGGGAGCTGGCGGTGAGCGAATTTTTGACTGGATGGCCGAATGCGACGCCTGGACCGAGTTCTATGGCGACTACGTCAAGGCGGGCGGCGCCGTGATCATGGGCAAACGATCGTTCGAGATCATCGACGGCCCGGATGGCTGGCTCGCCCCCGATGGGAAAGCCTTCGAATGGCCCTGTTTCGTGCTGACGCATGAAGCTCGCGAGCCGGTGACCAAGGGCAAGACGCCGTTCACTTTCGTTGGCGATGGTATCGACAGCGCCCTGAAGCAGGCCCGGGCGGCTGCGGGAGACGAGAAGCTGATTGGTTTGATGGGCGCCAATGTTGCCCAGCAGTTCATCAGGGCCGGGCTCGTCGACGAAATCCGGATTCATCTCGTGCCGGTCTTCCTCGGTGGCGGCGTGCGGCTATTCGACCATCTCGGTTCCCAGCAGATCGAGCTTGAGCAGACCAGCCTGGTTGAGTCTCCCGGGGCCACACACCTGACCTTCCGGGTCGTCAAATGAGCGGGGACCTGTCCACAACCACAGGAAAATCCGATCCGGGACCCTCCGGACTTCCGGCAGGATTATCCCAACCCGCGATCCGGGCCCTGACTCTGGCCGGCTACACCCAACTGGAACAGATCACCGGTACGACTGCGGCCGAGCTCCTGAAGCTTCATGGCGTCGGCCCAAAGACGATCCGGATCCTGAACGAAGCATTCGCGGCACATGGCCTAACCTTCGCTGGCAATGATGCTGTGGAGTGACCCGTCGCCTGGAGCCACGATATCGCGGGCGAATTACCTGCAAGGTAATCGTCATGCCAGATACGCGATGGCATGCTGGTGATTGACCATCGAGGTTTCGAACACCGGGATGGAACATCATCGATTCCAGGTTCGTGGCGCCCGCGCTCCACTCGTCAGACAACAAGGAAGAATTGCAGCATGACCTGCGTATTCGCGGACATCTCAATCTCGCTGGATGGGTTCAGTGCTGGGCCAAACGATGGGCCCGCCAACCCGCTGGGCGATCATGGAACGCGGCTTCACCAATGGTTCTTCGGCCTGGTTGACGAGCAATCAATTGATGCCGACGCTCGAGTCATGGCTGAAGTGACGAGGAGAACTGGCGCCGTCCTGTTGGGACGGCGAATGTTCGAAAACGGGCTCGACCCGTGGGGAGGAGTGAACCCTTGGGCCGCGCCAGCGTTTGTGCTCACCCATGAACCCCGTGAGCCGCTGATCGTTGACGGCCAGGTACAGTTCACTTTCGTTTCCGACGGCATCGAGAGTGCTCTCGGCCAGGCGAAGGCTGTCGCAGGCGACAGCGATGTCATCATCGCCGGTGGCGCCAACACCGTTCAACAGTTCATCGAGGCCGGATTGCTCGACGAGGTGCAGGTGCATATTGTGCCGGTCCTGCTTGGCACTGGCATCCGGCTCTTCGACCGAATAGATGCCGGGAAGGTTGAGCTGGAGAGTGTCCGGGTGATCGAATCCCCCACCGTCACGCACGTGAAATACCGGATCGTCAGGTAGCAGACAGGGACCAGGGAGCATCGCTCAATGGCGAGCAACGCAAAGACCGTACGAGCAAATGGTGTGGACATCTGCGTCGAACCCTTCGGTGATCCGTCGAACCCCGCAATGCTCCTGATTGGAGGAGCGGCTGCCTCAATGGATTGGTGGGAGGACGATTTCTGCAGCCGCATTGCCGTTGGAGGCCGGTTCGTGATCCGCTACGACACCCGCGATACCGGGCAATCGGTGAGCTACAAACCTGGTGCGCCGCCATACTCGGTACGCGATTTGGCGGAGGACGCCGTGGGCATTCTCGATGCCTTCGGCCTGGCCAGGGCCCACATCGTTGGCATGTCGATGGGGGGTGGAATCGGGCAAATCCTGGCCCTCGACCATCCCGGCCGGGTTGCCACGCTGACGCTTTTTTCGACCAGTCCGGGAGGACCCGGTGGCCCGGACAACCTCGACCTGCCGCCGATGTCGGAAAAGCTGAGCGCAGCATTCGCCGAATCAGCCCCGGAAACGGACTGGACCGACCGGGCGGCGGTGATTGAATCATTCGTGGATGGCGAACGGTTGTTTGCCGGGTCCATCCCGGTGGATGAGATGCATGTGCGGGAACTGGCAGGCCACGTCTTCGATCGCACCGCCAATGTGGCATCGACGATGACGAATCACTGGATCATCGAAGGCGGTCTGCCGATCAGGCCGCGGCTGGTGGAGATCGATGCTCCCACCCTGGTCTTCCACGGCACCGACGACCCGCTATTTCCCTTTGGACACGCCGAGGCATTGGTCAGCGAGATTCCGGGAGCCGTCCTTGTGCCGCTTGACGGAGGCGGGCATCAATATCCGCTGCCCAGGTTCTGGGACATCATCGTTCCCGCCATGTTGGAACACACCTCGGGCGTCTGAACATGCATGCCAGTTTCTCTTCAGCCGAGCTTTCCTAAGGTCGTCATTCTGAGCTTGCGCATAATCTCCCGGCGAAGCCGGTCCACGTCAGTGGACGCTCGATTGGACACCACCAGCGCCGACTGCGTCGTCGAGTGCTGCGCACGGGGACTCTTCGCTCCGCTCAGAGTGACGGCTTGAGGCGAGGTCGGATAGGGACGATCAGCTTCGGACGGAGACCTGAGGATGAGGAACACGCAAAGGAGAAGTACCATGAAAAGAAGAACGTTCGTGAAAACCGTTGCCGCCACCGGAGCTTCCCTGGCTGCACCAACCATCGCCTTTGCTCAGGCTACACCTGAGTCCGCGACACCATCTGGAGAGGAAACTTCCATGACAGATACTGCTCCTCAAACCGGCTACGCACCAGTCAATGGACTGGAGATGTACTACGAAATCCACGGCACGGGAGGCGTTCCGCTCCTCCTGCTGCACGGTGGCCTCTTTAATATCGACCTTCAGTTCGGCCCGTTGATTCCGGGGCTCTCGGCGACCCGACAGGTCATCGCCACTGACTTCCAGGGGCACGGGCGGACTGGCGACATCGACCGGCCGCTCACTGCCGCCAACCTGGCCTCGGATGTCGCCGCCCTGCTCCAGTATCTGGAGATCGAGCAGGCCGACATCTTCGGGTTTAGTGTGGGAGGCGCCACCACGATTAGTCTCGCCATCGCGCATCCGGAGCTGGTCCGGAAAATCATCGTGTCCTCTGTGTCGTTCAGCCCGGAAGGGGGCCGTCCGGAAAACCTGGGGGCGATGGAGGGCATGAGCGTGGAAATGATCGCCGGGACACCGATGGAGCAGGACTATCTCGCGAAGTCGCCAAATCCCGACAAGTTGCAGGTCCTTCTCGACAAGCTCGCCCAGTTCGCAGGGGAATTCACGGGCTGGACCGAGGCCGAGATCGAGGCGATCGCCGCCCCCACGTTGATCACGGTGGGCGATTGCGATGCCGTCCGGCTCGACCATGCGATCAGGTTCCTGCAACTCCGTGGCGGCGACGTCAACGGCGACTTCGTCGGCGTCCCGGCCTCCCAGCTAGCCGTGACCCCGGGTACCACCCACTTCTTCGGGCTCAGTCGCCCTGCGCTGATCATCGAATTGGTCGTGCCCTTCCTCGATGCCCCGATGCCCGAAGCGGCACCGGCAACGTAAGGCGATTGCGCCCGACCGGCGGCTCGAACGATGCAGTGTTGTCGAACATGCGAAGGAGGCACGTTGTCGCTCGTGTCATCCAAATCGCGAATAGCAAGGAGTAATTCAGATGGGCAAAATCGTCCTAACCGAGTTCGTGTCTCTCGATGGCGTCATGGAAGCGCCTCATGAGTGGCACTTTCCGTTCTTCGATGAAGGCGCGGGCAACTACAAACTCGAAGAGTTGCTCGCGACCGATGCGCTGCTCCTGGGACGCGTGACTTACGAGGGGTTTGCGGCAGCATGGCCTGAGCAAACCGATGAGCAGGGTTTTGCAGATCGCTTCAACAGCATTCCCAAGTACGTTGTTTCAACGACTCTGGAAAATCCGGAGTGGAACAATTCGAAAGTGATAAGCGATCACGTCGCGGACGAAGTGACCCGGTTGAGGCAGGAACCCGGTGGAGACATCGTGATCCACGGCAGCGCCGACCTGGCCAACTCGCTGATGCAGGATAACCTCATCGATGAATACCGGCTGATGGTTCACCCGATTGTCGTGGGCAAGGGCAAGCGTCTCTTCCAGGACGGGATCGTTGCTCCCGGCCTGAAACTCGTCGATACGAAGACATTCAGCAAGGGCATCGTTGTCCTCACCTATGTGCCAGCCAGCAACGAAGGATAGTTCCATGCCTCACCTTCGAGGCGACATGGAATGCAGCACGGGGCGGGTCATCGCGACCCGCCCCGTTTCCTCGCGTCGTTGAAGTGATGTTACGCCATTTACGTCTCGACCGCCTTGTGTTCCGCCCGTTCGAACCATTGTACGGTTTCGGCAGCGCAGCGAAATCTCGCCCCGCAGGGCCAGTAGCGCGACAAGTGTCAACGCTGGTCTGAGGACCAGGAGATTCCTCCAGTCGCGCGGGGCGCTCCTTACGGAATGACAATTCATTGGGCCGAGACAAGCTCGGCAACCCTACGAGGCCACCGCGTGTCCGCCCACGACATGCGAATCGCTAGCTCGCCGGGGTGGCCTCGCCGCCCAATTCGGCGAGGATCTCGTTCAGCACGTCGATCTCGGCTTGCTGTGCCGCAATCACCTCCTCGGCAAATGCGACCAGCTCCGGATGCACCGCCTCCTCAATTGCGATTACCGAGGCGTCGATCGCCATCTGGTGGTGCGGGATCGACTGCTCGATGAAGGCGAGGTCCGGATTCTCGGCCGCGCAGAAGGTGGTGACCTGCCACGCGGTAGTCCATCGCACTGCATCATCTCGTCCATCGTGCCAATCGGCATTGCTTCGAGCATCAGGGTCATCGACGCATCGTCCATGACCGGTTCGCCGCTGCCATACCACGCGATTCGCCACTGAGTGAGTTGCTCGTTCTCCGAAGACTGGGCCCGGATGATGTCCCTCGCCATGTCCTTCAGGCGAGGATCGGTGAGTTCCGGGAGCGCGGCTTCGGACAGGGCGATGATGCTGCTGTGGTGTGGGAGCATCATGTCGATGTAGAGCACGTCGAACTCTGGCTCGACCGCTGCCTGTTCGGCTTCGGGTGAGCCATGATCACCGTGACCGCTCATCGCGGCCGGTGTGGCGGTCGCGTCGCAGGTGAGCGGCGTGGAGGGGGTGGAACCCTCGTGGTGTTCGTGTTGCGCGGTTGTGGCGATCGGCGTCAGCGTGATCGCAGCCACCCCGATAATGGTGACTGCGAACGTGCGAATGGTGTTGCGGATACGTTCCGGGTTCATCATGATGGTCTGTGCCTCCGGTTGGCGACCCACGCACCCTGGCGTGGTCGCGATCTGACATGGTGACGAGCAAGGACAAATGCCCGGGCCCGGCCTATATCAGGTACACCTGGAACAACGCCCTGATCACATCTGGTGGATGGGCCGGGGGCGTTTCCACGATCGTTCGCGATGTCGAGGCGAACAGCATCGCGATCGCCGAATCAGACCGCAGCGCCGCCGGGAGATCGGCGAGTGCCGGATGCATCTCCCGGTTGAAGGGCGCAACCGCCTCGATATCGCTGCATACTTCGGCCATGTCCAATGGCCTGGAAGAAACCGGATTGGCCTGATCCTGGCCATGGTGATGGTGTTCGATCGGCTCACAGCCTGGAACGGGCTCCGCCCGAGCCAAGTCGTGCCCGGAAGTAGCCATCCACATTTCGTGGATGAGGATCATGGCGATAAGCAGGAGACCGATCCGTAGCCAGCGTACGCCCATCTCTAGGAAACTCCGTCCGGCTTGAGATCGACCTTTCGCAGTAATTGCGCATTGAGGGCGACGACGATCGTGGACAGCGACATCATCACGGCGCCAACCGCCGGATTGAGCACGAAACCAATTGGCGCCAGCACCCCGGCCGCCAGCGGAATGGCGACAATGTTGTAACCGGCCGCCCAGGCCAGGTTCTGGACCATCTTCCTGTAGCTCGCCTTGGAGAGCTTGCGGACACCCACCACCGCACGCGGATCGCTGGTAGCCAGGACAACCCCGGCCGAAGCGATCGCCACATCGGTGCCGGCCCCGATCGCGATCCCGACGTTGGCCTGGGCCAAAGCCGGCGCGTCGTTCACCCCATCGCCAACCATTGCCACGTTTGCGCCCCGCGACTGCAACTTCCGCACCTCATCCTGCTTGCCTTCGGGAAGCACTTCGGCCAGGATCTCGTCGACCCCGATTTCGTTGCCGACGGCGTGCGCCACCGATTTCGCATCTCCCGTGATCATCACGACCCGCACATTGTCCCGGTGGAGGTCGGCAATTGCCTCGAGCGATTCCGTTCGCACCTGATCCTCGAGCGAGAAGGCTCCGACCACCTGGCCGTTCCTGACAACGTGGAGCACGGCCGCGCCACGCGATTCCCATTCCCGTGTCGCGTCCGCCAACGCGTTCGGGACGGTGAGCCCACGTTCGCGAAGCAACGCGGGACCGCCAACCGCGATCGTGGTTCCATCAACCGATGCCTCGACGCCACGACCGGCATTGGCCCTGAAGTCGCTCGCATTGGGAATCGTCACCTCGCGGTCAAGCGCGGCATTCACGATGGCGCGGGCCAACGGATGTTCGCTATCCGCTTCGACTGCCGCTGCCATCGACAGTAGTGCGTCCTCATCGATTGAGGGGGACGCCGTGGCGATGCCACTCACGACGTGTGAGCCTTCGGTCAGGGTGCCGGTCTTGTCGAACAGTACGGTGTCGATCAGGCGCATTTTCTCGAGCGCCATCCGGTCCTTGACCAGGATGCCGTTCTTCGCCGAAACCGCCGTGGAGATCGCGATCACCAGGGGGATTGCAAGCCCGAGGGCATGGGGGCACGAGATCACGAGCACGGTGACCATGCGCGTAATCGCCTCGTTGATATCGCCAACCGCGATCCAGACGAGGAAGGTGACGATGCCTGCCCCGAGCGCGACGTAGAACAGGAGCGCCGCGAACCTGTCCGCCAGCACCTGCGCGTTGGATCGCGAGCTTTGGGCATCGGCGACCATCCGCTGGATCCCGGCGAGCGCGGTGTCTTCGCCAATCGCACGAACGCGGGCTCGCAGCGATGACCCGGCAACGACCGTACCAGCCACGATCCGGTCCCCGGGTCCCTTGTCGACCGGTCGCGACTCGCCGGTGATCATCGATTCGTCGAGTTCGGCCTGGCCGTCCACGATCTCGCCATCGGCCGGGACGCGGGCGCCCGGCCGGATCAGTACGACATCGCCGGTTGCCAATGCCGAAATCGGCACGGTTTCGGTGCCGCCGTCGATCACCCGCTCTGCTTCGTCCGGCAACAACGCGGCGAGGGCCGAAAGCGCTCCCTGTGCCTGCCCGATCGCCCGCATTTCGAGCCAGTGACCGAGCAGCATGATCGTCACCAGCAGGGCCAGCTCCCACCAGAACTCGAGGTCGAGCCAGCCAAAGGTCGTCGCCACGCTGGCGACGAAGGCCACCACAATTGCAAGCGAAATCAGCAGCATCATCCCCGGTTGGCGTGACGTGAGTTCATCCCAACCGCCCTTGAGGAAGACCCAGCCGCCATAGAAGAAGATGAAGGTGCCGAGCACCGGTGCGATCAGGTTGCTACCCGGAAACTCCGGCATCGAGAACCGGAGCCACTCCTGCACCATTTCGCTGTAGAGCACCACCGGAATGGTGAGGAGGAGGCTGAGCCAAAACTTGTCCCGGAACGCATCGACGTTGTGCCCCGCGTGCTTGTCATGCCCTGCATGTTCATCGTGGCCATGATCTGCCATTGGCGCTCCATGCATCGCGTGGTCAGCATGTGCGCTTGCGGGTGCGTCTGCGACAGCAGTAGGACCGCCGTGATCGTGGTGTTGATCGTGATTGTGTTCGTCGCGCATTGCCATGGGACCCCTTGCCATTCCTGTCCGCAGGATCGGACAACGGTGACCGTCCTCGGACTCGATGAGGCTAGATTATACCCTACGGGGGTATATTGTCCAGACTTCGCGATGCTGGGACGAGTGTACATGCGGATTGTGGCCGGGCATCAGCGAATCACATCTTCAGCCTGCCACCGAACGCAAGGGAGGGGCGGACCACACTGGCCCGCCCCTTCGCACTATCCGATATTCGCTGTCGAATCCTACCAGCGTTGGAGGAACATCTGCTCCGGATCGTATTTCCCGCGGACGGCGTCGAGACGCGCCTGCACGTCAGGCGACCACGGGGTGCTTCCGGCGTTGTGGCCAATGAAATTCACATTCGTTTCCGGCGAAAGCCACCGCTGAAGCGTGTCGAATGTCTCCCTGGCCGCCGCCGGGGCGATCTCGGCAAACACCGGAGGATACATCGCGAACAGGAATGCGGTGTAGCTGGACGACCGTCCGGTAGCCGCCGAGCCCTCAACGACATCGGTGCGCAAGGCGCCACCGCCATGACGGATTTCCGCCATCGCGAATGGGTTGGCCGTACCGGCGCCGAATCGATCGAGCCACCCGGTCGCGAATTCCTGGTCGACATGCGTGAGTTGGCCGCCTGAACTCCAGGCCGGAAGCGGGTCGACAGGATCGTTGTGAATCCGCTCCATCTGGGTCGAAGGAATCTCGCCAAGATCGTCGATGAAGATTGGCGCCAGCGCCCGAAGTGGTGCTGCCAGCTCGGCCCCAGCCTGCGCATCGCCTGGAAATGCATAGCGCAGCATGAGCAATCGCTTGCCCCGGAATGGTGGCGGGGAGATATCAAGATCGGGGAAGGTGATGATCGCGGCGCTGGTGGTCACCATTGAGTCCGCCTGCTGTGTCCAGTCGAGCCAGCCCCGCAGCACGGCCTCGATATGCTCCTCCTCGAAGACGAGCGATCCGGCGTAGATCGTCGGCAGGTCGACCAGGCGCAATCGCACCTCGGTCACGATCCCTGGCGCCGCCTTGCCGCCCCGAAGGGCCCAGAACAAATCTGCATGCTCGGATACGCTTGCCTCCACCACATCGCCAGAGGCGGTGACCACGGTGAATCCCTGCACGTAGTCGGAGCTGAACCCGTGGCTGCGCGCCAGCGGGCTGAGCCCGCCTCCCAGCAAATATCCGATCACGCCCACATGGGGCGAGGAGCCGATGATCGGGAGCAGGCCAAAGGCGCCCGCCGCGACCAGCACGTCGCTCCAGCGCGCACCTCCACCAATGGTGGCGATGCGGGATCCGACATCGATCGTGACCTGGTTCATCCGGTGCATGGTGATCATCAAGCCGGAGGTGACCGATGCGGCGCCGTGACCGCCAGCCTGGACCGAAACGCGGTACCCATGCTCGCGTGCGAAGTGGATTGCGTCCACGACATCGGCCGTCTGCTCGGCGCCAACCACGAGTTCCGGGGTGTGGATGGTGTTGGTATGGAACGCCGCGAGTTCGGAGACATATTCCGGGTCACCCGGCTCAAAGACTGGGCAGCTCAGGCGGGTGATCGGTGCAAGCGGTGTGGAAATCATGCCGAAGAAACTCCCGTGAACGTGGAGCCTGTCACGCAATCAGGTCAGGATGGAGGGCGCGCAAGTTACGCCAGGGATGCGGGGCATCCCGGTTAGGCAGGCGCACAGGTCACCATCGTGATGGTGATGCCAGACGAGGCAAGGTTGATTTATGTCGGTCCCGAAGAGGTTGGCCCGCCGCATTCGCAGGCTGTCACCATGTATTGACGCTACGGAGGCGGAAAAGTTCCCTGAATCGATCGCCGGTTTGGGGACGGCGAATGGCGAGGGCGGATCGCCACTGGAGTTCCGGATTCGCCCCGCTCGAGCTTCACGCGCCCCCCGACGACAGGGTGCTCGCTGGCGATACTGTCGAGGACAGCATCCGCCTCGTCGAACCGGCCCTGCAATCCCATCGCACGGGCGATTTGCATGGCCAGTTCGGCGGCCGCGATGCTTCCTGGTTCCAATTGGGCAATGTGTTTCCGGAAAATCGCTTCCGAACCTGCCGGGTCATCGAAATTCCAGATTGTGTCGAGCAGGGTGGGATCCAGTCGATCGACTACTTCATCCCGGTCGACCATGTCGCTCCCCCTGGCCCTGTGTCCACGAGAAATCAGGAAACGTGCTCACCGGCAATCTCCGGGTAATTGCTCGCTTCGTCCTGAATCGCTGTGGTCTTCACCTTGCTGGCGAGGACCGCCATGATCGTACACAGAATCACAACGACGCCAAGTGCCGCCCGAAGAGACGAAGCATCGGCAAGCGTACCGAGGATTGGCGGTCCGGCCAGAAGCCCGGTAAAACCCATCGTGGCGATGGCTGCTACCCCACGGACATTCGAGATGCCGGGATGGGACCCGGCAGCACTGTAGACCAGCGGCATGAGCACGGATAACCCGAGACCTAGGAGCGCGAAGCCGACGAATGCGGCCGCCACCGTGCCTGCCACCAGACCCGCCAGCAGCCCCAACGCGGCAATCAGGCTGCCCGCCCGTATCACATTGGCAGATCCCAGTCGCTCCACGACCCGGTCGCCCGCGAACCGGCCGATCAGCATCGCTGTGGAGAATGCCGCGAAGGCCAGCGCTCCCACACTTTCGCTTGCGCCCAGGTCGTCATGGACATAGAGGGCGCTCCAGTCGTACATCGATCCTTCACCGATTCCGGCGCAAAAGGCGACGACGCCCAGCGGCCAGAGCGCTCTCGGGGGAATGACCAGGCCCGATTGCGACTCGCTCGATTCCTCGCTGGTGTCTTCGGCGATGAGACCGGGGGCAGCCACGGTCACAACGGCCAAGCCGATCGTACTGAACACCAGGAAGTGCGGAACTGCCCCGATCCCGAGCTCCGCCATCAATCCACCAATCGCCGACCCAATCAATGTGCCAAGCGTGAAGAATCCGTGAAGTGAACTCATGATTGGGCGACCGAGTCGCTGCTGGACGATCACGCCCTGCGCGTTCATCGCAATGCTCATCGATCCAACCGCGAAACCGAAGACGAAGAGCGCGACGCCGAGGCTGGCGGGATTTGGGGCAAGGGCCGCCAGCAATAGTCCAGCGGACATGAGGTATCCCGCGTATTGTGTGCAACGGGTGCTGCCAAAGCGCACGATCATCGTGCCAATGACCTGGAAGGCGACGAGCGAGCCGACAGCCACGAAGAGGAGGAGCGAGCCGATCTGGCCCTTGTCGAGGTCGAGGTTGGATGTCACGGCCGGGATGCGCCCGAACCACGTGCCGGCAATCAGGCCGGTAAACAGGAAGAAGGTCGATACGGCAACACGTGGCCCGGGATGAGGCATCCGGCGGACGTTCGGCATGGTCCGCTCCTTTCGCTGAAGATGGGAACCGCCTTGAGGCAGGTTTGGCAACTGCCCGCATCCATCGTCCATGCGCGGGGGAATCCGCAGACGCCTTATGGATCCGGAGCGATCGATTCAGGAATCAGTTGGGGATGAACGCGCGGTCTCCGGGCAGGCCAACAAGGGGCGCATTGTCTCGATCGACGCTGACCGGATCACGCCCCTGGGCGCCGGGATTTCGGCGAGCCAACGCCGTTAACGATCCCTGCGGTCAGCATACCGGCCCATGCGTCAAGGTATCGTCAACAGCACCGGACCTGTTGCCGGCAGCGGAGCAGCCTCGGGATCAGGCAGATTCAGCGGTCGCCTGCTCTGCCGGTTCCGGATAGGCGGTTTGGCGGTTGAGCGATGGCGTAAAGAAGGCGATCGTCGCGATCAGGACCACGATCACCAGCAGCGATGCCTGGATCGAAGTCGCCCTCGCCAGGAACCCCAGCAATGGTGGTCCGGCCAGGAATCCCGTGTACCCGATCGTGGCGACCGCCGCTACACCCCGCCCGCTTGGGATTCCCGGCATCGATCCGGCGGCGCTGTAGACCACGGGGAAGACGAACGAGAGACCGATGCCCATCACGGCGAACCCGGCAATCGCCGAGGCGGTGGTCGCCAGGATGAGTCCCACCGCGAGGCCAATCGCGGAAACGATCGCGCCAATCCGGACGACGTTTGCCGGTCCCCACCTGGCCACGATCTTGTCCCCGGCGAATCGGCCCATCAGCATCGTGGTCGAAAACACGGTGAACCCAAATGCGGCCACGCCCTCGCTGCTGCCGAGCTCGTCGTGGACATAAAGGGCTCCCCAGTCGGCCATCCCGCCCTCGCCGACCGCCCCGCAAAAGGCGATCACGCCAAGCGGCCAGAGCACCTTCGGCGGCAATGAAAAGCGAAGTCCCTTCTTCTTTGGCTCGTCGCTGTGCGGGATCGGATCGTCCTTGATCTGGCCCTGGTTCGCCCAGATCACCATCACCAGCCCGGCGACGCTGAACGCCAGGAGGTTGGGGACCAGCCCGATCCCGGCTTGCGCGACCAGCCCGCTGAGCGCCGCGCCGACCAGCGCCCCGAGGCTGAAGAACCCATGCAGCGAGCCCATGATCGGTTTCCTGAGCCTGAGCTCAACCGTGACGCCCTGCGCGTTCATCGCCACGTCCTCGGCGCCGAACATGAACCCATAGAGGAACAAGGCAACCGCAAGGAACGCAGGCGTCGGCGAGATTGCCATCAGCGCCAGGGCGGCGACGAAACCGATGCTGAACAGGAAGGTCGTGCGATCGCTGCCGTATTTCTCGATCAGGCGGCCAATGAACTGGAACGCGGTCAGCGACCCAATCGCGATGAACAGCAACAGCGTGCCGAGCTGGGCGGTGTCCAGATCGAGCTTGTCGGTGAGCGCGGGAATGCGGGCAATCCACCCGGCACTGATGAATCCGGTTACGCCGAAAAAGGTGGACACTGCGGTTCTGGGGCTGGGCGTGGGAAGCAACCGAGACAAATTGGTCATCCTGATTCTGTGCAACCTGATTCTGTGTAATACGAAGTCCGGGTGAACGCATCATCAGATGAAATGCGTAGGGCGGACCTGGCAGCGAAGCGAGTCGACTGTTAACGGCGTCTCGCCAACCGGGGTCTGGTTGATCTTGTGTCCGCCCGTTGCTTGCATGCGCATCGGTCTTGCTATTTATGCCTGCCGTGACAAAGCAGATTCCGTATAACGGGGAATGTGCTCGGAAATAGTGCATTCATAGTGCATTCATTGAAGCATAGTGCGAAACCGTGTGATCCGGAACGACGGGGACGTGTTGTTCCTGCAATCGGCAACCTGGCCCATCCTCGACCGTGTTCGGTTGCAGCACCGCAGCGATTCGTGCTCCGAACACCCACGCCCTTGTTCAATTCCGTATCCAGCGGACCCAAGGGCCGACACATCCAGCGGGGCAGGTCGGCAGCCCTACGGGGGAAGGCGCCGTGTCCGTTCGTCTCTAAACAGCCGACGGTGCAGGGTTCGGCAGGATCTCGGTTACTGCTGCTTCCGGCAGTGCTGCGCTTGCTGGTCGCGCAACCGATGGCGCCAGTACGATGATGAGCGTCACCAGCATCCCAACGAGCGCGAATGCGAACCGCAGCGAGACCATGTCCGAAATGAAGCCCATTGCCGGTGGCCCAATGAGGAACGCCGAGTAGCACATCGTCGCCACCGCGGCGACTCCTTCCGCCCGTGGAACGCCTGGCGTCGATCCAGCTGCCCGGTAGACGATCGGGATTACCGTCGAGAAACCAAGCCCGGCAAACGCAAAGACCATCAGGAACGACCATGGGGTGTTGATCAGCACCCCCAGCGCGATACCGGCCGCGCCCATCGCTGCTCCGCCGCGCAGGATCGCCACTGGTCCGACGCGTGCAACCAGCGGGTCGCCGAAGAGGCGCCCGATCAGCATCGTCCCCGAGAATATGGTGTAGCCCATTGCCGCCGTTCCCGGGTTCGCCCCGAGGTCCTGGGTCAGGAACAGTGCTCCCCAGTCGGCAAGCGATTCCTCCATCACACCACAACAGAATGCGATAGCGCCCAACGGCCAGAGCACGCGTGGACCGATCGAGAAGATTGGCCGCCTCCGT
Source organism: uncultured Chloroflexia bacterium (assembly GCA_963763125.1). Taxonomy (GTDB): domain Bacteria; phylum Chloroflexota; class Chloroflexia; order Thermomicrobiales; family UBA6265; genus JACCYX01. The sequence goes on along the minus strand of CAVXMV010000005.1, from coordinate 639,720 downwards.
TTGACAGGCGCCGCGTCAACCGGTTCGTCCGGGACCAGGTTCGGCGTCAGGAGGATCCAGGTTGTGGCCACAAGCAACGCGATCGTCAGGAACTGGGCCCCAATCGCCACCCCCACTGCGGCCAGCCCGCCACCGACCGCTGTTCCCACCAGCGCTCCCACGCTAAAGAACCCGTGCATCGAGGACATCACCGGTGTGTCGATCCGACGCTCGATTTCAACGGCCTGGGCGTTCAGGGCAACATCGACCGTCCCATTCATGAACCCGTACAGGAGGAAGGCCAGGAAAAAGAATGCCGGGGAAGGCGAAAAGATCGCCAGCGGCATTGCGAGTACCCAGAGTGGCCCGAAGATGCCGATCGATCGGGCCGTGCCCCACTGTGAGATACGTGGCGCCGTGACCTGGAACGAAATCAGGGCGCCAATCGCCCCCGCGATCAGCACGCTCCCGAGCTCGGAGCGGCTGACGTCGAGGTTTTCGGCGATTGCCGGAATCCGGGCAATCCAGTTTCCCAGCACGAAACCGCGCAGGGCGAAGATGATCGCCAGCGCGACTCGCGGCCGCAGGGCGCCAATGAACGGAACGGATGGCATGGTTCGAACCTGAAGGATTGGGACGTTGTGACGTCGAGCGGGACGATCGGGAGTGACTGGCCACGTCTTATGCGAGCTGTTTGCATGTCTCGAATGTGGGGTTTTCGGCAGGGTTCCTGCCTGTTGGAATCGTAGTTGGCGCATCCATTTTCAGCAAGGGAAATCCACCCGGCTATCCGGGATTTCGCAATCCACGTATGATGCCGGGGCATGAGCGCATGAACCAACGGAAGCAGGAGCACGAGATGAGCACAAGGATTGACCGGATCGAAATGGCTGTGCTGGAGGGCAAGCGACCACGCCCTGCCGGCAGCAACGCGCGCCTGGGGGTCCATGGCGACACCGTTCGCCTGCCGCTGGTGAGGCTGACGACCACAGACGGTGCATCAGGGTTTGGCCGGTGTTCCGCGACCGAGTCGCAGGCGCGTTCGCTGCTCGGCAAGCCGGTTGCGGACCTCGTCGATCAGGGTGCGGTAAAGGCGGGCTGGCTGCTGTACGAGCTCCCCTTGCTCGACCTCGCGGCGCGGCTCGATGGCCAGCCGGTGTACCAGTTCGCCGGGGGTGCTACCGCTGCGCCACTTCGGCTCCGCACGTACGACACCTCGCTGTACTTCGATGATCTCGCGATCACGAATGACGCGGAGGCCGCCGACCTGATTGCGGGTGAGGCGCAGCAGGGTTGGGATTTGGGGCACCGCGGGTTCAAGATCAAGGTCGGCCGGGGAGCCCGGCACATGCCGCTCGAACAGGGCACACTCCGGGATATCGCGATCATTCGCGCGGTCCGCGAAACGGTTGGTCCCGAAGCGACGGTCATGATCGATGCCAACAACGGCTGGAACCTGAACCTGACCAAGCGCGTGCTCGGCGAGACGGCCGATACGAACCTCTACTGGGTCGAGGAAGCATTCCACGAGGATAACGTCCTGTACCAGGACCTCAAGGAATGGCTGGCGACCGAAGGGCTGTCCGTGCTGATCGCCGATGGCGAGGGCGCCGCCCATCCTTCCCTCGTCGATTGGGCGCGCGATGGCGTGGTCGATGTCGTGCAATACGACATCATCTCCCATGGTTTCGGCCGCTGGGCGCAGTTGGGCCGGGAACTCGATGCAATGAACGTCGAAACCGCGCCGCACACGTATGGCGGAGGAGTCAGTGGTTACGTAACCGCGCACCTGGCCGGTGTGGTGAATGGGCTCAAGTTCGTCGAGTGGGATTTCGCGGACTTTGCGGAACTGGATGCCTCCGGCTACCTGATCCGCGACGGCTGGGTGGATGTGCCCTCGACACCTGGTTTCGGCCTGGAACTGGACGACCGCGCCTTCGAGACAGCCGTTGCCCGCACCGGATGCACGATCCGCGCATGAGCGCGTAGCAGGCAACGGTCCGCACTGGGCGGAGCAAGCTCCCGCAACCGTACAAAGGCATTGTCCGAGCGATGGCCTATCCTTCACCGCGCCGATGGCGCACATGCCGCGAACGTCGGGATGACTCGTAGGGGCGGATTAGCGGTCACTAACGACGTGCCAACCCAGATGGTGCCTACCCGCGTAAATCCGCCCGTGATTCGGCGTGGCCATTCGCACGGTCTCGGGAGGATATACGCGAGTCAGGTGTCGTTGCGAACCGTTCGCTCAATGACTCGCTAATCCGCCCCTACGAATCTGAGTCATCCGGGTGACGGCTACCCCTTCACCGCGCCCAAGGTGAATCCGGCGATGAAGCGATCCAGGAAATAGTTGTAGAGCAGCGCGACGGGGATCGCGACGAGCGCGGCGGCTGCCATCAGCGATTGCCAGAAATAGACATCGCCCCGGATCAGCTCGGTGAACACGCCGACGCTCACCGTTTTCTGGGATGAGCTTTGCACGAACGCCAGTGAGTAGACGAACTCGTGTAGCGTCAGCGTGAACGAGAAGATCACCACCGTCAGGATCCCCGGGATCGAGACCGGGATCACTGTGCGCCAGATCGCCCCGATCCGGCTGTAGCCGTCGATCATCGCCTGTTCCTCGATCTCCCACGGCACGCTCCGCATGAACCCCATCATTAGCCAGGTACAGAACGGAATCGTGAATGTGGGATAGACGAGCGCCATCGACCATCTTGAGTTCTGGAGCCCGAGATCGGCGACCACCCCGGTCAGCGGAATGAACAGCAACGTGGGCGGCACAAGGTAAACCAGGAAAATCAGGATGCCCATGCTCTCGCCCCAGCGACCGGACAACCGGACCAGGCTGTACGCGGCGGGGACCACGGCCAGCACCGTAATCACCATCACCACGACCGCGATGATGAATGTGTTCAGGATGAAGGTTCGGTAGCTCGTGTCGTTCCAGAGCAGGTCGAGATTCGAGAGTGTCGGCGGGTCGTTATAGAGGAAGGGATTGTTCTTCGGGTCGTACATGTCGTTGTCGGTCTTGAACATCGTCAGGATCATCCACGCGAACGGGATGGCCGCGAACAACGAGAAGAACACCGCCAAGCCATAGAGCACGGTTCGCGCCAGGGCGCGCTTTCCTCGGCCTGGTGTCCCGGACGGAATCTCTTGTGGTGAGGATCTGGCGGCCATCTAGTACGAATCCGATCTGCGTGCGAGCCGCAACATGCCGATTGCAATTGCAACAAGCACCGGCAACATGAAGAGGGCGATCGCCGCGCCCTGTGCGAGGTTGCCACCCTGAATGCCCTTGAAATAAGCCCACGTCGAAATCACCTGGGTGTCGTTGACGGGGCCGCCACGGGTCAGCACCAGGGAGACGGAGAGATCGGTGAACGTGAAAATGATGCTGAACAGTGTGGCCACGGCCATGATCGGCAGCAACAACGGCAACCGGATATAGAACAGTTGGCGCCAGAACCCGGCGCCATCGACATTCGCGGCATCCTTGATGTCCTGCGGAATCGAGGACAACCCGGCCAGCAGGATCACGGTCGCCAGCGGCAGGATTCGCCAGATATGGACGAGGATCACGGCGCCCCGGGCGAGATCGCTCTTCCCCAGCCAGTACATGTTCCGGCCAGGACCGAAGGCGGTTCCAGGTCCCAGCAAGCCGAGATCGCGCAGGAGGTAATCGATCGGGCTGTACACCGAATCGAGCATCCAGAACCAGCCGAGCACGCCGAGCGCGATCGGCGTCGTCCAAGGCAGCAAGACGAGAAAGCGCACGAGGCGCTTGCCGTGGAAATCGGCGGACAGCACCAGCGCGAGGACATTTGCGAGCAGGATCACAATCACCTGCGAGACGACCGTAAAGACAATCGTGTTGCGCAGCGCCTTCCGGAACACGCCGTCGTTGAGTACATCCCGGAAATTGTCGATCCCCACGAAATTCTCGGTTCCCGAAATGCGGGGGTCGCCAACGGTGACATCGCTGAATGCGTAGAGCACCGCCAGGACGAGGGGAATACCGACCAGCGCGATGATGTAGATCACCGCCGGAAACAGCATCAGCGGTCCAAGCACTTTCTCGTTGTCGAGGGCATAGCGCCTCCCGGATTCCCGGGGGAGATCGACCGGGGCGCTCATGGCGGGCCTCCGGCGGGAAGGTGCTCGGGTGCGGGAGGTCGGCGCGACCCGGATTCGCGGTCGAACACGCGAAGATCGACGTTTCGCACGGTGAGAGTGATCGAACCGCCTTCCGGGGCGGGCAGCGGTTCATTGGCGGCCATCCGGGCCACCGTGCGTACCCCTTCGACCTCACCGTAAACCAGTTTCTCGGAACCCAGGTATTCCGACCGGATCGAGGTCATCTCGAAGCTGACCCCGGCTGCGGCGTCGGTTGCGCCATCCCTTTCCAGCCGGAGGTTCTCTGGCCGGAACCCGATTAGTTCGTCCCCACGCGGCACCAGGTTCATCGGTGGCGAGCCGACGAAGGTGGCGACGTAGGTGTCGGCTGGTTCTTCGTAGATCTCGCGCGGGGTCCCGATCTGGCGAATCCGGCCGCTATCGATTACGGCGATCCTGTGCCCCATACCCATCGCCTCGACCTGGTCGTGGGTGACATAAATAGTGGTCGTCCCGATTTCGCGCTGGAACAGCTGCAGCTCGTCGCGGGCTGAGGCCCGGCGTTGGGCATCGAGGTTCGAGAGCGGTTCGTCGAGCAGGAAGACGTTAGGTTCGCGGACGAGCGCGCGGGCGAGTGCCACGCGTTGGCGCTGACCGCCGGAGAGCTGTCGCGGCTTGCGATCGAGCAGGTGATCGATGCCGAGGATGCCGGCTGCCCAGTCGATCCGGCGCTGTTGCTCGACCTTGTCGATTTTTGCGGCCTTCAGTGGAAAGGCAATGTTGTTCTTCACGGTCATGTGCGGGTAGAGCGCGTAACTCTGGAAGACCATCGCGATTTGGCGGGCCCGGGGCGGAAGGTGATTGACGACCCGGTCGCCGATCAGGATTTCGCCGGAGGTCGGTTGTTCGAGACCGCCGATCATGCGGAGCAGGGTGGTTTTGCCGCAACCGGATGGCCCGAGTAGCACGAGGAATTCCCCGTTACTGGTCCTGACGTCGATCTGGTTGACGGCGAGCACCCCGTCGCCAAAGTCCTTTGAGAGCTTTCGGGTTTCGACAATCGCCATCGACAAGTCCCTGAGATATCCCCGTTGTTCGCAAGTGCGGACCCGTGTGTCCGCCCACAGGATTGGCCGGTACAAGACCGGCCACTATCAAAACCACCGGTCTTGTAGGGGAACCCCCTGTGGGTTCCCGCTGGATTTGATGGACGTGTCCGCCCGCTCCCGTTGGCCGGCACAAGACCGGCCACTACCAGAATGGGACCATGTAAGGCTGCGGACCGGTGTGTCCGCCTCTCCCAGATGGGAAAGCCCCGGTAGGGTTGCGGAGCTTGCTCCGCCCGGGCGCGCTCCCGGCCGTGGCTAGGCAGGTTGACTCCTACACACGAGGAATCGTGTGTAGGAGTCAACCTGCCCGCTGGACCGTGTTGACCCAGCCCGCCTGACCGTTACCCGCCGCCCATTAACCCCTGGTCCCGCCAGTTCTGGGCGATTTCATTGAGCTTCGTTTCGGCTTCGGTGATCGCATCCTGCGGCGACATGTCGCCGCGCGAGGCCTTCGCCATCATGTCCGAGAGTATGAATGTGTTGAAACACTCGCCAATCATCGCGTTCGCCGGTCCCGGCCAACCGAGGTTGACCGTCCAGTCGTTGGCGGTCTTCAGTGGCGCCAGCTTGTCGGGCGGATCGGAGCCGTTCGGGTCGTTGTCGAGCGGTCCCCCATCGTCCGTCAAACCCGGCACCGTGTCCGGGAACGCCGGGAAGTTGTAGAGCTTGCTGGACTCTGCGGCAGCCGCGTAGTTGGCGACAAGGTGGAGCAGGAACTCCCTCGCGGTGTCCGGATTCGCGGCATAGGTCGGGATCATCGAGTTGAACACGGCATGACCATGGGCCAGGGCACGCTCCGCGCCGCCGGGACCCTCCAGGGGGGTGCTGAGGAAAATGTCGGCGGCAGTTTCCGGTTGCTGTTCCTGGGCCGTGCGATAGGCCGAGATCGAGTTGAGGATGTACGAGGCCTGGCCGGCCACGAGGAGCTGATTGTTGGAGGCTGCGTTCCAGCCGAAGACCTCGGGGGTCATGCAGCTTTCGAACAGTGCCTTCATGTTCTCGACGGCGGCGAGCGTTTCCGGGCTGTTGATGGTGATGTTCTCGCCCTCATCCTGCACGGAACCGCCGAACGCCCAGATCATAGCCTGCGCGGCCATGTTGGAGTCGATTTCCTGGGACATCCCGATCCCCATCTGGACGCCCTGGTTGTTCCAGATCTCGGTGCCGCCGGAGAGGAGCTCCTCGAACGTGGTCGGGCCATTCTCGAACCCGATCGGTTCCCAAAGGCTCTTGCGATAGTTCGCGGGGTCCGGCGCGTAACCGTGGACAAAGCCGTAGAACTTGTTCGTCGTCGGGTTGAAGGAGTTCTTCATGCACATATCGAGCTGGGCGCCATGGCGGGCGGTCGCCTCGGCGACGAGCTCAGTCATGTCCAGCACCGATTCCTCGTACTGCGGCAGGGAAGCGATGTGCTCGACGATGTCGTGGCCCTGGCCTGCCGATATTTCGGCGGCGAAGGTGGCCGGCACGTCGGCGGTGTTGATCCGATCGAGGGTGACAGTCACCCCGTTGGCCGTTCCCCATTCATTCAGGAACTGTTCGAACCAGGTGTCGAAACTGGGTACGAAATGCTGCCACTGAAGGATGCTCAGGGACGTTCCTGAAATGTCGACCGATGGCGTGGCCTGCACCAGGGTTGCGGCCCTGGCTCCTGTGGCATGGGCGCCGAGCGTTGCGGCCATGCCGGCAACGCTTGCGCCGCGAACGAGGGAACGCCGGGAAACGGGATGGGTAAAGCGTCCGGCCTGAAGTTGACGGAAATCGCGCATGGATCTCGCTCCTCACTAGACATGAATCTTCACTTGTGCCGCCGTTTGTAGCGCAAGGGAAGCACCAAATGGCGCAATCTGTCAAGTCAGGAGCGGTAATTTCAGTCAAATAGCGTGTGGTCGATCATGCTTCCGCCCGGATCCGCCCGGTCCCGTTGGCCGCCTTGTCACCTCATACCCGGAAGGTGGCCGCGACGATCGCCAGCAAAGTGCTTCACGCGCTACGACCTGGTTGGCGGTGCAGGTTGGTTGGATTGAGGGCTGGTCACCTGAGAATCGCGGGGATCACGATCTGTTCGGCGATGGGGCGGTGCGAGGTGAGAATCGGCTGCGTGCCATCTTCGAATCCGGCGGCCACCACAACCACCAGCTCGAGGTCGGGAACGACATAGACGTACTGCCCGCCGAATCCGAGCGCGAAAAACGCGTCGTATCCTGTGTCATCGGTGATCCACCACTGGAACCCATAGGGAACCCCGATTGAGCCGCCGGTAACACTCTCACCCGGACTCTGCCAGGTCGTGGCGGCAGTGGCGTAGTCCCCGGTCAGCACCTGGGCATCGTCCCAGCGGCCGCCCTGGAGCAGCAATTGCCCAACCTTCGCCATGTCCACCGGCAGCAGCTCCAGACCCGATCCGCCGTTCACCTCGCCCTGGGGCGATCGCATCCAGTCCCCGCGCACGATTCCGAGTGGACCGAACAGGTGCTCTTCCGCGTAGTCCTCAAGCGGTCTGCCGATCACTGCGGCGAGCATCACCCCGATCAGGTGCGATCCTCCCGTGTTGTAGAGGAACACCTCGCCCTGTGGGGCCACGATCGGTTGCCGGAGCGTGTTCTCCACCCAGTTGTCGGCGGCCAGCAGCATCGGCCAGTCGTCGTGGTTGTCCCACCAGAGGCCGGATGTCATGGAAAGGAAGCTGCGCATCGTGATCTCGGCTGCCTGGGGATCCGCGTCGTCCGGGATCCGGTCCGGAATCAGCTCTCCCACTGTATGGTCGATGCTGTCGAGGTCGCCGCGCTCCAGCGCGATCCCGACCAGCGTGCTCGTCACGCTCTTGGTGACCGAGCGGATGTCGATGACCGTGCCAGCTTCATATCCGTTCACGTAATGCTCGAATCCGAGCTGTCCCGAACGAACGACGCAGACGCTGGTGACCGCGGGAAAATCCGGGAGCGAGGCGATGATCGTGTCGTCGAGAGTTGGATCGAATCCGAGGTCGGCGAGGCTCGCGGTCGTCCATGATTCCGCCTGGGCCGCGGCTGCGGGATTGTTGACCAGGATGGCCGCAGTGAATGCCGGGATCACGAACGGCATTGCAGCAAATTGTCGACGATTGATCATGACGTGTGCTCATTCCATGAACAGGGAGTTCGGGTCGCAACGTTCGCTCTGCTGGATATACGCGCGGCACCGGGATGATGGATGCCATGCTCCCGGGTGCCGTGGCAATTCTCCCGATGGTCGATTCGACAGGACAGTGGCCATTTCATACGACGTTTACTCACATTTTCCCTTGACGAATCGGGGTTCGGCATGCACGCTAGGCATGTGCTTTGACACGGGGGTTGCAAGGCACAGGCGGTCGTGCCGCAAGTTCTCCGAACAGTGTCTTTCACCGTCAAACTGACCATTGAAACTTCAGGACTTGAATCATGCACGGCATGATTAGGCTCCGGTTCGAAGTTGCACAATGAGCAAGGTGCAAAATGCGCACCGAATTGAACCTTTTGACGGGTTGCTCGCGTTGTAAATCCTGAAAGGATTGGGACGCGGCTTCAGGCAGCATCGCTGTCGAATGGCCATGTTTGGAGATGGCGCCAGCCCGGTACGGGCTGGGCGGTCTCACGGCGTTCAGCGGTTGTGCAACCATGATAGACGCGCCGACAACTCAGGGTCCGAGTGAACAAGGCGTCGCTGGTCAGGCTCGCCCGTTTAGCGCCGAGCCGATTCCGCGCCCCTTGACTCCGCTGATCGGCCGCGCCCGCGAAACCGAATCCACACTCGAATTCCTTGCCAAACCCGATCTTCGCTTGCTCACCCTTACCGGTCCCGGTGGCGTCGGCAAAACCAGGCTCGCCTTGCGCGTCGCCAGCCTGGTTGCCGAGGGCAAAGCCTGCGAAGTTGTGTTCGTCAACCTGGCGCCGATCCGTGATACCACACTCGTCCGGGCCGCCATTGCGCAAGCCATTGGCGTGCCGGTTGGTGACCAGTCGACCCTGATGACTCGCCTGGTGACGACGATTGGCAATAATCGCGTCCTGATGGTCCTTGATAACTTCGAGCATGTGATCGGGGAAGCCGTCGTCGTCGTCGAGCTCCTCTCGCAGTGCCCCAACGTCCAGGCCCTGGTGACGAGCCGGATGCCGCTGCACGTCCAGGGTGAGCAGGAATATTCGGTGCCACCGCTTGTTCCGCCTGATCTCCATGCTCCGGCTAACCTGGGATCGATGGCGGCCAACGAGGCGGTTGCCCTTTTCGTCCAGCGGGCCCGGGCGTCCACACCCGAATTCGAGCTCAATGACAAGAACGCCGCTGTCGTCGCCGAGATTTGCGCTCGCCTCGATGGCTTGCCGCTCGCGCTGGAGCTGGCGGCCGCCCGGATCAAGATCTTCTCGGCGGAATCGCTCCTCAAGCGCCTCAACGATCGCCTCGATGTGCTGACCGGTGGTCCACGTGACCTGCCATCGCGGCAACGGACCATGCGCGACGCGATTGGCTGGAGCTACGATCTGCTGTCTCCCGATGAGCAGGTCGTATTCCGCCGCCTGGCGACGTTCAGCGGCTCGTTTTCACTCGGCGCGGCGACGGAAATCGTCGATTTCCCGGTCGAGGAAAACGGCGGCGGCGGCCCGGTCGACGTGATCGATTGCATGCTGTCGCTGCTCGACAAGAGTCTTATCATTCGCGTCGACCAGGCCGACAACGAATATCGATTCCGGATGCTGGAAACGATCCGTGAGTTCGGTCTCGGACGGCTCTACATTGCTGGCGAGACGGACATCGTGCGACGGCGGGTGCTTCGGTTCTTCACCGATCTTGTGGTCTCGTTCGAGTTCGACCTGATCGGTCCCAATCAGCACCTCATCCTGCGTCGCCTCGATCACGAGGTTGGCAACTTGCGGCTGGCGTTGCAGGCGGGCCTCGATCTCGATGCCGACGCCTCGGCCGAAGGTGTGCGGCTGGCGTCAGGGCTCTGGCGATACTGGCTCGTGCGTGGGCAACTCAGTGAAGGATCGCGTTGGCTGAGTCGATCCCTGAATGCGGCCACGAGCGTGCCAATTGGCGTCCGCGCGCTGGCCCTGAACAATCTTGGTAATCTTGCCCTTGAGTTGAGCCAGTATACCAAGGCCCATGCCTGCTACATGCAGAGCCATGAGCTGTATGAATCGATCGACGACAACAGCGGCATGGGCGACGAGCTCAACAACATGGGCCTGCTCGAGCTGATCCAAGGCAAGTTCGACGCGGCGAGGGTTCTGCTGGAGCGCAGCCTCTCGATCAGGAGACAGATTGGCGACACGATTGCGTTGCCCAACACCCTGAGCAACCTCGGCGATATTGCCTGCTTCGAGGAGGACTACGACCTCTCGGACACCTATCACCTCGAAGCATTGGCGATTCGACGCGAAATCGGCAACAAGCGTGGCATAGCGCTCTCGCTCAGCAATCTGGGGATGGTCGCCTACCTGCGCGGCGATACCGAATCCGCCGCCCGCTGGTATGCGGAAGGCATGGAATACGCCGCCGAGGTCGACGATGCCTTTGGCAAGGCGGGGATCCTGCTTGGCCAGGGCAAGGTCGCGGTTCGCCGCGGGAATCTCGGCGAAGGCATCAACCTGCTCACCCAGGCGCTGTTCATCCTGCGCCAGATGGGCTCGCGACGCCTGATGGCCGATGTCGTCGATGCCCTGGCGACTGCGGCAGCCAGGGACGATCGATTCGTCTCGTCGGCGCGCCTGATTGGCAGCACGACGACGATGCGCGAAGGGCACCAGATCGGGATCACCCATCGCAGCCGGGTGGAGATCAACGACCTCCTCACCGAGTTGCACAAGGAACTGGGCGAAGAAGGGTTCAACGCGGCGTTCTCATCGGGGAAACGACAATCGCTCGAAGCCGCGGTCGATGAAGCGATCGTGCTGGCCGAAGCAATCTCCGCGTCTGAGGCTGCGAGGATCGCCCGCGAGCGCGAAGCGCCTGAGGCTGATCCCGGAAGCCGCGCCGCCGAAGAGCTGGGCCTGACCCCACGCGAACGCGAAGTGCTGACCCTGCTCGCGCAGGGATTGAGCGACAAGGAAATCGCGGACGAGCTGTTCATCAGCCCCCGCACGGCGATGACCCACGTCGGCAATATCCTCACCAAGCTGGGGGTTAACAAGCGCACCCTCGCGGCCAGCGTCGCGGTACGCAGGGGCCTGGTCGTGTCGACACCGGAAGACGGATTGCGAAGCTAATCTGCCCTGCGCAATCAAGGCACCCCAAACAACGCATCTCGATTTGGAGGATTCGCGGTCCGTCGTCCGAATGTTGCCATACGAGGCGCGGACCGCGTATATCCTCCGGCAGCTTTCGGTACGCGCAGCCTCGCCATTTGGGGATCGTCTCCCGTTGACACACCCGGTAGAATGGAACCCATCCTAAGCATTATGTATTTTGGTTCGGTAGTCGGCACAAAGGTGAATCATCGGTACGGGACACTATCGCTGTTGCCCTCCGGCTGTCGTAACCGGGCTCGAGTCGGGTCTGAATCCACTGGCCGGGAACTCCGCAGCAATGCGGGATCGGTGATGACATGACGAATGTTGACGCGTCGTCCTACAGGAAGTTCGGCGATACCACGCTCGCAGTCTACGAGGCTGAATTCTCGCGCAAGGAGAGCCCGATGCTCCCGACCGCAGCGGCCACCTTCGCGGCGGCGCGTCCCCATTCGGCCCTCTTCCTGGCACAGGCGTTCATGGAAAATCAGTACGAAACCACCGGACATATCATCAAGCCACATCATCACAACCCTGTCTCGCTGCGACCGTGGCCAGAAGACCCGCGCGGCATGCCGCCCGGAGCTACCGGGACCATCACGGCGCCAGGTGGAGGCAAGTTCCTGGTATTTGCGGCTGATGCCGATTGCGCGCGTGAGTGGAAGCGGCGACTGTTCGACGACCCTGAATACAAGGATGGCATCTACCTGCCTGCCACCACACTCGAGGAGATGATCAATATCTTCGCGCCGCCCGGCGACGTGCACCCCATCACCGGTGAGGACAACGCCCATATCGAGTACGCCAAAACGGTTCGCACGATGCTTGCTCGATTTGCACGATTGGAAGGAACGCAACCTGAACCGGAGACGGAATTTGCACAGGCGATCCGCTTTTCCAATCTCGACCGGTTCAACGATCTGCCCGCTGCGTCCATTCCCATCGCAGTCCATGGAGATGGCCGGTGGTGGTTCCGGGCAGGGCGCGAGGCGCACGCGATCCGCCCTACTGCCCGGAACCAGACTCCATCGGAGGACAGCAAGCCGGTCGGGCCAGAGATGAAGACCGGCGAGACCCTGTTCGCTGCCTGGGTCAGCATTGCCGACAATGGACGCCCGTTCACCTACACCAGATTCGGGACCATCATCTGGCTTGATGACACGGATATGGGGGTCACCACGTAACCGGTGGGGGTTCGTAGAGGAGGATTAGCGGGCCGTGATCCGAACGTTGCCCTACGAAGCGCGGTCCGCGTATGTCCTCCCGCCACGGAGGTGCACAAGCGAGAGGCAACCGGGCGGACACAGAATCGACCGGGCCCTGCCGATGAGGTGCCGTATCACGGTCGATTCAGGACCGCCCCTACGCAACGCGGTGAGCGACGCGTTCCTCCGATCCTTTGAATGGGGCCCTGGACTTACCGTTTCTGGTGGCGGGGGTCGAGGGCGTCGCGCAGGCCATCGCCGAGCAGGTTGAACGAGAGCACGGTCAGGAAAATCGCGAGGCCGGGGAAGAGGGTCAGCCACCAGGCGCCGAACAGCAGTTCGCGCTGGCCATCCTGCAGCATGTTCCCCCACGACGGTGTCGGGATCTGCACACCGAGGCCGAGGTAGCTCAGGCTGGCTTCGAGGATGATCGCGTACGAGAGCCAGATCGTGGATTGGACGATGATGATCGCCAGCGTGTTCGGGAACAGGTGCTGGATCATGATCCTGGTCGGATTCGCCCCCATCGCCCGCGCCGCCGTCACGAACTCCTGGCTCTTGAGGGCCAGGAACTGCCCGCGCACGAGCCGCGCGGTGCCCGGCCACGACGACAACGCCGATCACGATGATCGTCGTCCTCAGGCTGGGCCGGAACAGCGAGGCCGCCGTGATCAGCAGCAGGATCAACGGAATCGCGAGCAGGATATCGGTGAACCGCATCACGAATTGATCGACCCAGCCCCCGAAGAAACCGGCGATCGCGCCCGAGCGTGACCCCGATCAGCATCACGATCGCGACCGCCATGAACCCCGCCGCCAGCGACACCTGGCCACCCTTGATCAGTCGTGAAAAGACATCGCGGCCCGATCGATCGGTCCCCATCCAGTGATCCATCGAAGGCGGCTGTGTTGCGCATCCCGGAGGTGATCTCGTCGTAGGGGTACGTCGCGATCCAGCGGCTGAAAAATGGCGATCAGGTAGAAGAAGGCCAGCACGACGATGCCACCGACGGCCAGCTTGTTCTGCTTGAGGCGCTGCCACACGGTCGATCGCTTGCGTGGTTCGGCGAGGGCGAGCGTTTCCTGGAGCGGTCGGTGTCCGGCCCGGGTTGGGGATCGTGGCGGCATGCTCAGGCATTGGACCCTCCTGCCACGGAGACGCGCGGGTCGAGCAGCACGTAGACGATGTCAACGAGCACGGACGGCGACCATGATTCCGGCCCCGACGATCATCGTGATCCCGAGGATTACCGGATAGTCGCGCTTGGCGATCGCATCCAAGGCGAGCAGGCCAACGCCCGGCCAGGCGAAGATTTGCTCGATGATGACCGCGCCGCCGAGGATTTGCGGCAATTGCAGACCGACCACGGTCACCATCGGCAACAGCGCATTGCGGAGGGCATGACCGTAGAGCACATTGCGATTGGCAGAGTCCCTTGGCCCGGGCGGTGGTGACATAATCCTGATTGATCACTTCGAGCATCGATGAGCGCATGAAACGGGCGAAATAGGCGATGGTCGGTAAGCGCCAACACCAGTACCGGCAATACGAAATACTTCCAGCGCTCCGACCAGTCGGCATTGGCCTGCCCGGTGCTGATGACCGGGAAGCAGGCCCAGCTTCACCCCGAGCCAGACCTGGAGCAGCAGCGCCAGCCAGAAGCTCGGGCAACGCCAGGCCGATGAACGAACCGACCGTGACCGAGTTGTCCCACAACGAATACTGCCGGGTGGCCGAGATGATGCCGACCGGGATCGCGATCATGAGACCGATGATCAGGGCGGCGCCTTGCAGTTGAATCGTGCCCCAGTCCGCTCGCCGATCAGGTCGAGCACGGGTTTCCGGTTGAAGCCGTAGGCGGTTCCCAGATCGCCGGTCACCAGGTTCCGCAACCAGATAGCCGTATTGGACCACCACCGGCTCGTCGAGGCCGAGATTCTTGCGGGTTTGTTCCACGAACTCCGGATTGTTCAGCTGCCGGGGGACATCGATGGCCGTGGCCGGGTCGCCGGGAGCCAGGCGCAGCAGCAGGAACATGACCAGGCTCAACCCAATCAGGAGCGGGAAGAGCATCAGCACGCGTCGCACGATATAGGCACGCATCTCGCCGGACATCGCGATTCCTCTCGGATACGCATGACTCGATCAACGGGTGATCGGGGCGGAGATCGATGCTCCGCTCCGTCACCCGATTGCCCAGGACGATCTGATCAGGCCGACGGCGCCGGTCCAGTCCTGCGAGGAAGTAGAACAGGCCAAACGACGCCGCTGGACGACGTAGTTGGCGAACTTCGCCTTGTTGACCGTGTGCAGGAACGGCCGGTACCAGGCGAAGTGCATCGGCACTTCGTCCATGATGATGGCCTGGATCTCGGCGTAGATCGGCTTCGCCGCTTCCTGCATCGAGCGTCGCCTCGGGCCTCGTCGAGCAGGGCATCGAGGTCCGGGATTGCTGAGGCCGGAGTAGTTGCCGGACGATGTTGAATGGAACTGATCCCACAGTTGGCTCGGCTCGGCGGTGCACACCAGCGAAGTCGACGCCGGCGACCTGGAAGTCCTGGTTCTGGGTGACCGCTTCGACGTGCGTCGCGTAGTCGACCAGCTCCGGAATGACCTCGATCCCGATCTCCTGGAGCGCCTGCTGGGTGATAGGTCAGCCAGTCCTCGCGGAAGATGTTGCCGGAGTTGACCGCAAAGGTGATCTGCGAGCCGGCGACGCCCGCTTCGTCGATCAGTGCCTTGGCGGCGGCGGGATCGTATGGGATCGGCGCCAGCGTCGGGATCGAACGCCCAGTTGTCCGGCGCGATCGGGCCGAGTGCCGGACCGCTCAGGCCAAGCAGGAAGTCGTCGGCGAACTGCTGGGTATCGGTGGCCATGGCAATCGCCTGGCGCACGTCCTTGTTGCCCAGTACCTCATCCCGGCAATTGAAGATCCAGCCATTGCCGGAGTTGAACGGCGGCACGATGAGGTCGAGATCCGCATTTTGCGCCAAGCAGTTCGCGCCCAGCCGGGTTCGGGTAGTTGGAGCCATCGATCTCGTTGCCCTGCAGCGCGAGCACCAGCGACTGCGAATCGGCGATCACGCGGTGGGTGACCTTGCGTGATCGCTGGCTTGCCGGTTTCCCAGTAGTTCTCGTTGGCCACGGCCACGAAATCCGCGCCGGTGGTCCACGACTCGAACTTGTACGGACCAGCCCCAACCGGCGCCTGGAAGAAATCGCTATTCGCGAGGATCCTGCCCTTCAAGCAGCGCCTTCGGCACCGGCCAGACATAGCGGATGTTGAAGAGGAATGGCGCGTCGGGCTGGGCCAGCGTGATCTGGAGCGTGCCTGGATCGACGACCGTGATGCCGGAAACATCGTCGGCCGAACCATCGGCGAAGGCCTGCGGCCCATCGATCGCCAGGAACTTGGATTGCTTCGGCGAACCGGTGGCCGGGTTGAGGATGCCCTTGATGGTGAAGGCAATGTCATCGGCGGTAAGCGCCGATCCATCGGAGAACTTGACTTCGGGCGGAGGGTGAAGGTGAAGGTCAGGTCCTCCACCGTCCATTCGGCGGCGATCCCCGGCATCGGCTCGTAGGTGGTCGGATTCGATGCGCACGAACTCATCGTAGAGGATCTTGCAGCGCCATTCGTCCTCGGAGTCGCCGGCCAGGAACGGATTGATCGTCGAGGCTTCGCCGAGGGTGCCGATGATGATTTCGAGTTCCTCGGCCTGGACACCTCGAAGATAGGATCGCGAGCGGGGGGTTAGCCTGCCAGCGAGACATACTGCGAGCCGAGCCCGGCGACGGCGCCGATCCCGGCCGCCTTGAGCATTTTCCGGCGATCGACGAGGAGTTTCAGCTTCTCCTGGCTCATGACGTGGATTCGGCTACCGGGTGATGGAACGTGTTGCGACATGATTCCTCCTGCAGAACGCCGCAGCGCCTGATGTAGTCACCATAGACCCGTTCTCCAGGGCCAGACCTGGCCCTTCAGACCCCGAGTTCGGCACGGCGAACTCGTCCACACCTGCTCCACCCCGGACGTTGGGGTCGGTCCTCCGCATCGGGTGTGCTCGCGATGCGAGCGTCCGTCTTGTCACCAAATCTGGAGCGTGCTTGCGAGACATTCTAGAGCGGCTCGCGAATTGATGCCAACGGGCGCCGGTCCGGCGCAGTTCGGGTCCTTGGGCGCGCAGCTCACCTGATCACGGACATCCTTGTGCCCGCTCACCCCGCTGGACGGGCCAATCAGGCACCGCGCGGGAACCCACAGGGGGTTCCCCTGACAAGAAGGCACCGACACTCGCTGTCGGTGAACCTACCCCGCTGACCTGTGGGTTCCCGGGCGCTGCGCGCCGTTGGCCGCCACGTCCAGCGGGGCGACGGCCACTACCAGATGTGATTGGGGCAATCGTTCCGGATGCCATCACGGTATGGGGGCGCCGGCAAACGCCCTGGTGTGATCGGCCGAGGGACGGTCTATGATTCCCCGGTTGCACCGCGACGTTTCGAAATGCTGGTGCAGCCGATGGGACAGGAACGTGGACAGCACAAGCCGGGAACCGACATCAGTCTCGCGCGATCCGAATCCGGAGGCGCGATCGCGCCTCGTTTCGCTCCACTTCGAGCACCCCGAATGGCTCCGCATCCTGGCCGCGATTGCCCTGGTGGCGGCGCTCACGCTGACCATGCTGGCGTTCCGCGACCAACTCGGCGTGCTCAACGTCATGCTGCTATACCTCATCCTGTCGTTCATGTTGGGACTCCTGCTTGGGGTGCAAGCCGCCACGATTGGCGCGGTGCTGGCGTTCCTTGCCTACGACTTCCTGTTCATCCCTCCATACAACACGCTCACCGTCGCCAACTCCGGACCACGTGCTGGGGCTGTTCGTCTACATCGGCGTCGCGATCGCGACTGCAATGCTGGTGTCCCGCCTGCGGACGCAAACGGACACAGCGATCCGGGAGAATCGACGGACGACCCTGCTCTACGATCTCAACCGCTCGCTCGTGGGGGAGGTCACGCTGGATCAGCTGTTGCGCACGATTGCCCAGCGGGTTGTCGAGATCTATGGCTCTACCGGGTGCCGGATCCTGAGCGGGGGCAATACCGGGCCACTCCGGATTCGTGCCTCGTGGCCGGCGGACCTGCCGCAAAACGCTCGATCGGCAGGCGATGGCGATGGCCCAGTACGCGATCGACCATCATGTTCCGGCCGGTATGGGTGGCGACAAGCTCCGCATCCGGCGACCGCATGGGTCGGTCAGGTTCTCCGGGCCCACTGCGGTGCGCTCGCACGATGCCCTCTACGTCCCGATCACGGCGGCTGATCGTGTGCTCGGGGTGCTGGAGGTCACGGGGCGGCCAGGGGGAGGACGGTTCACCGGGGATGACGAGCGGCTGCTGACCAGCTTCGCCGATCAGGTGGCGCTGGCGATCGAGCGGACACGGCTCACCGAAGAAGCGACCAGGGCCGCCGTGCTCGAGGAAAGCGACCGGCTGAAATCCGCGATGCTGGCTGCTGTCTCGCACGATTTGCGCACCCCGCTGGCGGCGATCAAGGCCTCGGCCTCGACGCTGCTGGACAGCTCGGTCGAGTGGTCGGCTGAGGCCCGCGACGAATTGCTGGAGGCGATCGAGGAGGAAACCGACCGCCTCACCCTGATGGTCAGCAACCTGCTCGACCTTTCGCGAATCGAGGGTGGCGCCCTGCGGCCGGATCGCGATTGGCACGACATACGAGAGCTTGTCGAAGACGTGGTGCGCCAGATCAAGCGCCGTGCCGGATACCGGACGATCGAAACTGCGATTCCGGACGACCTGCCAGTGGTATTCATCGACTATGTGGAAATCGCCCAGGTCTTCGATTAACCTGCTCGGCAACGCAATCAATTACTCTGCCGATGGATCGACGATCACGATCCGGATCAGGCTTACGTCCGATGAGATGGTGATCTCGGTGCAGGATCAGGGGATCGGCATCCCGGCCACCCGCATCCCGCACATCTTCACCTCGTTCTACCGGGCGCATGAACACGGTCCGGTGGCCGGGTCGGGAATCGGGCTGGCGATCTGCAAGGGGCTCGTCGAGGCCCACGGCGGTCGGATCTGGGCCGAAAGCGAGGAAGGCACAGGCACCACAATGTATTTCACGTTGCCACTGGGCGAACCGGCGCAATGAGCGGACACAAGATTCTCGTGGCCGATGATGAACCGCAAATTCGCCGCGCGCTGATCATGGCGTTGCGCGGCCATGGGTATGAGGTGGAAGCGGCCGAGGATGGCGAGGACGCCCTGACGCGCCTCGCCAGTTGGTCCCCGGATGCGATGGTGCTCGATCTGGTGATGCCGAAGCTGGATGGCTTCGAGGTGCTTCGCGAAGTACGGACATGGTCGGAGATGCCGATCATCGTGCTCTCGGCGCGTGGCCGGGAGGCCGACAAGGTCACGGCGCTCGATCTCGGGGCGGACGACTACCTGACCAAGCCGTTCGGGATCGAGGAGTTGCTGGCTCGGCTGCGGGCCGTCCTCCGGCGCGTCAATCCCGGCAATGACGAAGTGATGCGAGTCCAGAACATCACGATCGACGCTCGCAACCATGTGGTGACGCGGGATGGCCAGGAAGTTCACCTCACCCCGACCGAATTCGATTTGCTCGCCGTGCTGGCCACCAGTGCCGGGAAGGTGATGACGCACCGCCTCCTGCTCGAACGGGTCTGGGGTGGGTATGCCGCCGACAACGCCCAGCAGTTGCGGGTCTACATCAATTACCTCCGCCGCAAGCTCGAGGCCGACCCCGCCGATCCAACCCTGATCGTGACCGAACCGGGCATCGGCTACCGCCTCCGCCCGTGACTGGTCGTTGCGGCAATCCTCGGGCATGTCTTGCGCCGTGACGTGCGGCCTGCCGTAGCGACTGGTTCCGCTGCGGGAGGATACACGGCATTCGACACGTCCGTGGCCATGGCCGAAGCTGCCGCCTCGAGACGGTTATACGCTGAGCGTGCCCCTTAGGCGATCGCGTGATGCGTGCAGCGGCAGCCGTCACCCTATCTCCTCCGCAATCGAGTGACTCATGCTGCCTAGGCGATCGGGCGTGAGTCAGAATGCAGCCGCACAAGATTCGCTTAGGGGCGAATCAGCTGAGCGGTCCGCTATTGCTGCGTCACGGACGGATGCTAATCGCTGCGCGCGCCGCTCAGACTGACGGTGCCTGACGACACAACCTGCCTGATACGCCTTCTCTCGCCATCCCAATTCGATTCTTACGAAACTCTAATACCGCCCTGTTCCCTCTAATGCGGCTTAACGACGATCCCGATAGGCTGACTGCGGTCGGGAAATGACCACGGGCGGCATCGTGCCGGGCCGGGCTTTCCCATCGTGCCGGAAGGCCTATGGATGAACGTCCTGCTTGTTGATGACGAGTTGCATGTGCGGAGGGCGCTTGCGAGATCGCTCGAAGCCTGGGGGCACTCGGCGATCGAGGCAGATACCGCGTCCGCCGGGCTGGTGGCGCTCCGGTCAGGTGAGTTTGACCTGATCGTGCTCGATATCAACCTTCCGGATGGAACTGGCTGGGATGTTCTCCGGGCCATCCACTCCACGCCGAATGACGACGTCCCGGTGATCGTGATCTCCGCGATCCCACCGAGCGTGGCCCGGCTGCGCGAGTTTCGGCCATTTGCCGTGCTCTACAAACCATTTCCGATCGACTCCCTGATCCGGCTCGTCGATCGAGTCGCCGGGAACGAGTTGACAGAGCGTTCAGGAGAAGTTGAGACGAACCCTAATGATCGGTCGGCATCAATCAAAGGAACGCTGTGATGTGGGATGTGGCGATGGTCGCGTTGTGTGTGCTGGTTTTTGCGGGCTGTATCGCCTACGTCCACGGCTGTGAGCGGCTTTAGGTCATGGGGACGCGGAGTACCGGACAAGTGGCCGTGACCATGCGCCACGGGTAGGCTGTTGGAATGACGTGGCAGGCAAGAATCGAGGAAGCGATGAACACGCGATCGGCGGACGAATGCGCACGCCTGAGGGAAGGGGAGCGATGGGACCGCATCGTGTCGGCCACCTGCCGGACCGTTGAGCATGACGACGAGGTGACGGCGGCGTATGTCGTGCTGCCCCGACGGCCAGGCTATCGGGACGTCCTGCGGTTTCGCCTCCAGGAACGCCCCACCGAGATCCAGATGACGTTGGACAAGGATGGTGGCGTGTCGATTAGTCGTCCACGGCAGGTGGCGACGCCCACACCATCCGATATGGGTGGTGGTGGCCACCACCACTTCGCGTGCATCAACCAGCCTGGGTTCACCAGTTGCTGACCATGACGGAGGGTGTCCGGTGAGTGTAGGAGAAACGATCGCGGTCGTGATCGCGGTCGCGTTGCTCGTGTATCTGGTCTATGCCCTGTTGCGCCCAGAGCGCTTCTGATGTTTGCGGATGATTTCACCATGACAGTGAGAAGGGGAGTACATCGGTGACGACGATCGGAGTGATTCAACTCCTCGTGTTCTTTGGGATCCTGCTTGCGATCACCAAGCCACTTGGCCTGTACATGGCCAGGCTTTTCGAAGGTGAACGCGTTTTCCTGACCCCGGTGCTGCGGCCGGTCGAGCGCACCATCTACCGGCTGACCGGCGTCAACGAGCGCCAGGAGATGCGGTGGACCACCTATGCGGTGGCGATGCTGCTCTTCAACCTCGCAGGGTTCCTGGTGCTCTACCTGCTGCAACGTGTGCAGTCCGGGTTGCCCTTCAACCCGCAGGATCTCGCCAATGTCGAGCCACGGTCGGCATTCAATACTGCCGTTTCGTTCGTCGCCAATACCAATTGGCAGGGGTATGCCGGCGAGTCGACGATGAGCTACCTGACGCAGATGTCGGGGCTCACGGTGCAGAACTTCGTTTCGGCGGCGACCGGCATCGCGATCGCGATTGCCCTGGTGCGCGGCTTCTCGCGGCGGTCCGTCAAGGAGATCGGCAACTTCTGGGTCGATCTCGTGCGTGGCACGCTGTACCTGCTGTTGCCGATCTCGATCGTCGGCTGCCTGGTGCTGGTAGCCCAGGGCGTACCGCAGAACCTGAGTTCGGCTACGTCGATGCGGTCGGGCTGACTGGCTCGGGGCAAACGATCGCCATGGGACCGGTGGCCTCCCAGGAAATCATCAAGATTCTGGGCACCAACGGCGGCGGATTCTTCAACGCCAATTCGGCCCATCCGTTCGAGAATCCCACCGCGATCACCAACATGATCCAGATGCTGGCGATCTTCGCGATTCCGGCTGGCCTGACCTACACCTTCGGGCGGATGGTCGGCAACACGAAGCAGGGCTGGGCGATCCTCGCGACGATGTCCGTGCTCTTCTTCGTTGGCGTGGTGGCGACCACGTTCGCCGAGCAGGACGGCAACCCGCTGCTGACGACGGCCGGCGCCACCCAGGAGACGACGATCGGCGGTGACGCGGCGCCGGGCGGCAACATGGAAGGCAAGGAAACCCGCTTCGGGATCAACGCTTCCACGCTGTTCGCGGTGATCACCACTGCTGCCTCGTGTGGCGCGGTCAATGCCATGCACGACTCGTTTACGCCGCTCGGCGGCATGATCCCGATGGCCAACATGGGGCTTGGGGAGGTGATCTTCGGCGGTGTCGGGGCCGGGTTATACGGAATCCTTGTCTACGCGATCGCCGCGATTTTCATCGCCGGCCTGATGGTGGGGCGGACACCCGAGTACCTCGGCAAGAAGGTCGAGGCGTTCGACGTCAAGATGGCGATGCTGACGTTGCTGGTGATCCCACTCTCCATCCTCGGCTTCGCCGGGCTGGCCTCGGTCACCGGGTGGGGACTCAACACGGTCTTCAATCCTGGCCCGCACGGGCTGTCGGAGATCATCTACGCCTTCACGTCGGCCACCGCCAACAATGGATCTGCCTTCGCCGGTCTCGGGGCCAACACGCCGTTCTACAACACGACCCTCGGCCTGGCGATGCTGTTCGGCCGCTTCCTGATGATCGTGCCGATCCTGGCCCTGGCCGGATCGATGGCCGCCAAGAAACGGCAAGCCGCGACGGCGGGCACCTTCCCGACCACGGGGCCGCTCTGGATTGGCCTGCTGGCTGGCGTAATCCTGATCGTTGGCGCCCTGACCTACTTCCCGGCCTATAGTCTGGGCCCGATCGTCGAGCACAACCACATGCAGGAAGGCATCACCTTCACCATGAGCGAGGCGGGCGGTGGTCAATACGAGATCTATCAGGAGCCGCAGGCGATCGGTCCGCGACCCTGAGCAACGTCCAGGGCGGTGTCGTAGGGAAAGGTCCCGTGCCGGCGCCGCGCCGATGGTGGATTGAACGCACGAAGGGCCATATCCAGTGAGGCTCACAGCCCACGAATGAGCATGGCGCAAAAGGAAACACTGATGGAGAGTATGTTGAGCACATCCGCACCGCGCGACGAGCGCACCGCGACCGTGTCGCGGGAGCGGGTGGAACCAGGGAGCGGAAGCGCCGGATCCGGGAGCAGTGTGGGCTCCCAGCCGGAGCACCCATCGTCTCGGGATTCGATATCGAAGCAACCGAAGCGGAGCATGTTCGATCCGCAAATCGCGGGACCAGCGGCGAAGGATGCCCTCCGCAAGCTGGACCCGCGTCACGTGGCGCGCAACCCGGTGATGTTGCTCGTCGAGATCGGCGCCCTGATCACGACCCTGATCCTGTTCGCCGACCTGATCGGCCTCGCCGATGAGGCCGGCGTGGCAATCGAGGCCGGGGGCCGCTGGTTCGTCGCCTGGATCACTGCCTGGCTCTGGTTCACCGTGATCTTCGCCAACTTCGCGGAGGCGATGGCCGAAGGCCGTGGCAAGGCGCAGGCCGACACCCTGCGGAAGACTCGTGGCGAGACCATGGCCAAGGTCCTCATCGGTGGCCGGATGGACCAGATCGAGGAGCGCGCATCAAGTGACCTGCACCTCGGCGACATCGTGCTGGTTGAGGTCAACGATATCATCCCGAGCGATGGTGAGGTCATCGAAGGCGTGGCCTTCGTTTCCGAGGCGGCGATCACCGGCGAATCGGCCCCGGTCCTCAAGGAGCCGGGAAGCGACATCGCTTCCTCGGTCACGGGTGGCACCCAGGTCGTCTCCGACTCGCTCAAGATCCGGATTACGGCCGAGCCTGGCCAGACCTTCCTGGATCGCATGATCGCGCTCGTCGAGGGTGCCTCGCGACAGAAGACCCCGAACGAGATCGCGCTCAACATCCTGCTCTCGGGGCTGACGATCATCTTCCTTATCGTCGTCGTCACGCTCTCGCCGATCGCCGAGTACGCGGACTCGCCGGTCTCACTGACCGTGCTGATCGCGCTGCTGGTGACGTTGATCCCAACCACGATTGGCGCCCTGCTCTCGGCGATCGGGATCGCGGGCATGGACCGCATGGTTCAGCGCAACGTGCTGGCGATGAGCGGGCGGGCCGTCGAGGCGGCTGGCGACGTCGATGTCCTCCTGCTCGACAAGACCGGAACGATCACCTATGGCAACCGCATGGCCGCCGAATTCATTCCGCTGCCGGGCGTGACCGAAGGACGCCTGATCGGTGCGGCGGTTCGTTCCTCGCTTGCCGATGAAACGCCCGAAGGCAAGTCGATCATCGTGCTGGCGGAACAACTGGGATACACGGAAGACCGCGACAAGTTCGCCGACGCGGAATGGATTCCGTTCACTGCAGAAACGCGGATGAGTGGTGTTCGCCTGGATGGCCTGGAAACGATGAAAGGGGCGGTCGATGCCGTCCTCGCCGTCGCCACCAACCCGGATCCGCAAGCGAACGAAATCGCGATGCGCGTCGCCAGCAAAGGCGCCACGCCACTGATCGTGATGGAGAACCGCGAAGCACTCGGGGTCATCGAACTCAAGGACACCGTGAAGCCCGGCATGCGGGAGCGGTTCGACGAGCTGCGGCGGATGGGCATCAAGACCATCATGATCACCGGGGACAACCCGCTGACCGCGAAGACGATCGCCGCCGAAGCCGGGGTCGACGATTTCCTGGCCGAAGCCCGGCCGGAAGACAAGATCCGGGTCATCCGCGAGCACCAGGCCGATGGCCGGCTCGTGGCGATGACTGGCGATGGCACCAACGATGCCCCGGCCCTGGCCCAGGCCGACGTCGGGCTCGCCATGAACACCGGCACGGCGGCCGCCAAGGAGGCCGGCAACATGGTCGACCTCGACTCCGACCCGACCAAGCTGATTGCGGCGGTCGCGATCGGCAAGCAGCTCCTGATGACGCGTGGCGCATTGACGACATTCAGCATCGCCAACGACGTCGCCAAGTACTTCGCGATCATTCCGGCGATGTTCGTGCTCGCCTACGGGGTCGATGAGGACCAGGGACTGGGCTTCCTCAACGTGATGCGCCTGACGAGCCCGGAGAGCGCGATCCTCTCGGCGATCATTTTCAACGCCCTGATCATCGTCGCCCTGATCCCGCTCGCGCTGCGGGGCGTCTCCTACCGGCCGATGAGCGCCGAGGCGCTGCTCCGCCGCAACCTGCTCATATACGGGTTGGGCGGCATTCTCGTCCCCTTCATCGGCATCAAGCTCATTGACCTGATGCTCACCGCTGTGGGATTGACGTAACGCCGGTCCACACCATTTGGCCAACGGAGAGCGTCATCGGGCGCTCTCCCATTGAGGAACAGGACATGTTGAAGCAACTACGAACCGCCGGATTGATGATCGTCGTGTTGACGGTGCTTACCGGCGTGGCCTATCCGCTCGCGATGACCGGTATCGCCCAGGTGATCTTTCCGGACAAGGCCGACGGCTCGTTGATCGAGCAGGATGGACAGGTAATCGGGTCCGAACTGCTCGGCCAGAGCTTCGTCGACCCGGAAACGGGGGCCACGATCCCCGGCTATTTCCGCAGCCGACCGTCGGCGGCGGGCGCTGGGTATGACGCGGCGGCGTCCTCCGGCTCCAACCTCGGCCCAACGAACCAGGTCCTGGTCGACAGGGTGGCGGCCGATGTTGCTATCATCCGCGAGGAAAACGGCCTCTCCGCTGATGCCGCGATCCCCGTCGATCTGGTGACGGCCTCCGGCAGCGGTCTCGACCCCCACATCAGCCCGGCCTCCGCCAAGTTGCAGGTTGCGCGGGTCGCTCGTGAACGCGGCCTGAGCGAGGAGCAGGTGCGTGAATTGGTGGAGGACAGCACCAGCGGTCGATTGCTGGGCTTCCTCGGTGAGCCGCGCGTCAATGTCCTCGAACTGAACATCGCCCTCAATGAGGCCGCGCCACTTTCGGCGAGCGAATAGGTCGATCCACGATGAGACGCAGCGAACCGCTCACAAACCGCGCATCGAAGACACCTCGCGGTTCGCTGCGGATCTATCTCGGAGCAGCACCCGGCGTCGGGAAGACCTACGCGATGCTGCGGGAGGGACATCGGCTCCGCGGCGAAGGCCGTGATGTCGTCGTCGGTCTCGTCGAAACGCATGGCCGGGACGATACCGAGCACCAGATCGGCGATCTCGAGGTCGTCCCCCGGCAGACGATCAGGCACGGTCCGATTTCCATTGAAGAAATGGATGCCGAGGCAATCATTCGGCGGCATCCGGATATCGTCCTTATCGATGAGCTGGCCCACACCAATCCCTCCGGGGCCGAGCGCCCCAAGCGATACCTCGATGTCGAGGAAGTGCTCCGAGCACGGAATCGACGTGATTGCCACCGTCAACGTCCAGCACCTCGAGAGCATGAACGACCTCGTCTCCAGCATTACCGGGATCGACGTGCGGGAAACGATTCCGGATCATGTGCTGGACGAGGCTGACGATGTGCAACTCGTCGATCTGCCGGTCGGCGCCCTGATCAATCGCCTGGAGCAGGGCAAGATCTACCCGGGCAAACTGGCCGACAAGGCGCTGACCGGGTTTTTTCGCGAGGGCAACCTCACCGCGCTTCGCGAGCTCGCCCTGCGCCGCACGGCTGAGGGGGTGGACGAGCGACTCTCCGATCTCATGTTCGTCCATGGCGACGGCCTGATCTCGGCCTCGGAGCGTTTCCTGGTCGTTTCCGACGGCGACGACCGGTGGGGCGGGGTGCTGCGATCGGCCTGGCGATTGGCAAGCGCGTTGCGGGGCGACTTGCTGGTCGTCACCATCGCGCCGCAAGGTTCGCTGGAGATGATCGCCGCCGACCAGCGTCAGGGGCTTGACCGGAACCTCCATCTCGCGGAGGATCTCGGCGCGACCTTGCTGGTCGCCTCCGATGGATCGGGATCGACGCAGGATATCGTCGACGCGCTGGTCGAGATCGTTCGCAGCGAGCGTATCTCGACCCTGGTGCTGGGCGTGCCGCGCCAGGGCAAGCGCGGATTGTTTCGCCGCCGCGCATCATCCAACGGCGAGCTTGCGCAGGCCATGATCGATCGCCTCGACAGCCTCGAAGTGCATCTTGTTGGCTATGAGGAACGCAGGTAGCAACGCTGCCCGGCAATGGGCCAATCCAATTCATCAAACAGGTCTGCCCCCGCGCAAACCGGGGGCAGACCGCCTGTCCTTACTCCTCGACGATGATCCTGCCGGTCATCGCGTTCTCGGCTTCGGGTCCACCGGCGTGGAGGATGCAGTAGTAGGGATAGTCACCCGGCGCGGTGAACGTCAGCTCGTACGGTTCGCGTCAGCAATCCGAAGAGGTCGGCCACCTCCGGTGGGAATCCATATAACCCCGAATTGCGGTAGCCGTTGCCATCGAATGTCGATTCAGCTGTAGGCAGGAAGGCGTCCATGTTCTGGACGAACTTCGGAGGTCCGGATGGCTGCGGTTCGACGATGATGTCTTCCGGTTGCTCTTCGCCGCCGAGGAACGTGATGGTGTGCGGCTCGCCGGGCTGGTGATTGGTCCATCTCACCGTGTCGCCAACCTTGATCGTGAGGACTTTCGGGATGAAGAGCATGGCCCGGGCCCGGCCCTCGCCGCCGACACCCGCCGCGACGTCCCAGGTGTTCGGGGCGTCGGCGGCAGGGGTACCGGACTGTGCCTCGAACTCGGCGATCGCGGCCTTGCCCTCCTCGAGGAGCGCGGCCCGCTCCTCTCCCGCCAGGGCCTTGACCCCCGCGACGTCGTACGGGAGTTCAGCGCCTGCCTCCAGCACGGTGACCGATCCCTTCATCACCAGCCCGTGTATGGCGCATTCGTAGTCGAAGGTGCCGGGCGTCGTGAACGTCAGCATGTACCTCTCCCCTTCAACATGGAAGACGTCCAGCCCGGAGTTGATGTAACCGGTGCCGTCGTACTCCACGCGGCCATCCGGCCAGGCAACCTCGGGATTGAGAATGAGCTTCGGCAGGCCATCGGCATCGACGGCCGGCGTCCCGTCGACGATGTCGGGCACCTGGGCCGGCGGCATCGGCTCACCCGACGTGAAGGTCACCGTGTGAAACATGGGCATCCCGAACGGCGTGAAGTTGAACCACACGGTATCGCCGGCGCCGATGGTCAAATCGGTGGGGAAGTAGGCGTGCATGTCGACGCCGGACTCCATGTCCATTCCGCCAACTTCCACCTCCCAGAGATTCGTGCCGTCTTCCCGGGGTCCGAGAACGGGGGTTGCGTCTGGCGTGGCGTGATGGTCGTCCTGGGCTGCCGTGATCCCACTCATCGCGGGGAACGCGATAGCCGCGACACCGAATGCGCCAATCAATTCGAGCGCCTGCCTGCGCGTGAGCCGGCCTGCGTGGAGTGCGGTCGATGCCTCGTTCGGGACCTGTCGTTGATGATCGTTCATGGCTCGTGACCTTTCGAACAGCATGTGCGTCGCAAAAATAGAGTGGCCCCGGTCCGGAGATATCGCGTTGCCCTCCCCTCGTTGTGCGTTTGGATCACTCGACGATCACTTGCCCCAGCATTCCGTGCAGCCCGTGGTGTTTGCAGATGTATTGATACGTTCCCGGCTGATCGAAGCGATGGGTGAATGACTCGCCGGGCGGGATCTTGACCGACTCGAATGAGCCGTCGTAGGCGGCAACGCTGTGCCAGTCGCTTCCCCGGTTTACCCAGGCCACGGTCGTGCCACTGGGGATAGTGAGATCGACTGGCTCGAACCGATCGTCGACCATCGAGATTTCGACAACGGCGTGGTCTTCGGGGTGACCCGGATTCGGCGGCGACGTTTGCCACGGGTGTTTCCGCAACTGGAGTCGCTCGGTTGGTCGTGCGGATGAGCGGGCTCGCCGCCGGTGGCGAGGGAGAAAAACGCGCCGGCCGGACCGGTGGGCACCTGGCCCTCGTACTGGATCACGGTCATCATCCCGTTCGCCATGTGATGCTCGATATGGCAATGGAACATCCAGACACCCGGGATTGTTGGCGACGAATTCCAGGTCGTAACGCTCGGCGGGCCCGATCAGGACCGTGTCCTTGGTCCACTCCATGCCGGCTGGCACCGGATTGCCATCGGTTGCCACGATCTTGAACGAGTGGCCATGGATGTGAATGGGGTGAGCCAGTGCCCGGCGTTGATCATCCGGAGCAGCACCCGCTCCCCTTCCTTCACCACCACTGGGGGAATCGCGCCGTGGGCGTGGCCATTGACCAGGAACATATCGGTCCCGAGTTCACCACCACGAAGCATCCTGTCACCCGGACCGCGCTGAGCGGTTCCCGCTGCGACGTCCGGAGTCAGTTCAAAATCCCATTCCCCCAGCATCAGCGTGTGCTCTCGATCGTAGGCATAGGGCCGGGCAGCGGCCTCGGGTTCGATGATCAGGGGGCCATACAGACCCATCGGGATCTGCAATTGGGGATCGGCGTGCGAGTGATACCAGCGCGTGCCACCGGGCGTGGCGATGAACTCGTAGGTGAATTCCTCGCCAGGGACGACTGCCGCCTGGTTGAGCCCGGCAGGCCCGTCCATCTCCGGTCGGAGATGGATTCCATGCCAGTGGACGGTGGTCGGAACCGGCAAATCGTTGCGCAGGGTTATGCGGAGGAGATCGCCCTCACGGGCGCGGATTTCGGGACCCGGAAGTTGCCCGTTGTACCCCCAGGCGCGCACCGGCACGCCGGGCATGAGCTCCCAGTCGAACTCGCCGGCGGTGAGTTCGAACGTGCGGAGGGTGGGGGCGGGCGGCTCGCTTTCGCTGGACACTGCCATTGGAATGCGGGACCACTGCGGTGCCCACTGTCCGCCCTGAATCCCGAGGGCAGCCGCGACCCCGGCACCAACACCCCGGAGCGCCGTGCGCCGCGTGACGGAGTGCGGTCCCTGGTGTGAGACATCATTGAATCGTGCGTTGCTCATCGATTGACCTTTTCAATGCTCCCCGGCAACTTCCTCGATGATCGGGCAGTTGGCAGTCCATTCACGGATTGATGGTGTCCCATCCCATCTTGTGCCGGGAAACTACGGCGCACATCGGGGAAACTGCCCATTTTTCAGGCGCTGCAGGATGTGGCCTGCGTATATACCCCTGACTGACACCTGATCGATCGACACTAGCGACGGCGCGGCGCGTCGGTCCAGGTATCGATCCGGATTACTCATTTGCCCCGGAGGAGTGTCCGGTGGCGCCTGCTTGAATGTTTGGGTCCCGGTCGACAGCATGCGCGATTGGCCCGTTCACCGCATTGGCCGATCGGCCAATTTCTGGAAAGGGAACGACCTGGTTGGGACGAGTTTGCCGAGGATCTCTGGTCTAAGGGAGGGGTAGGTCAGACGAGGCCATTGCGGATGGCATACAACGTGGCTCCCACGCGGGAAGAGACTCCGATTTTGTCGTAGATGTGCAGAAGATGGTTGTCGATTGTCCGACGACTGATGTACAGGACCTCGCTAATCTCCCGATTTGTTTTTCCCTCAGCCAATTGTCTCAGGACCTCGATCTCACGAGGGCTCAATCCAGCGAGACTGGCCCGGGATTGATTTGATTGCGCCAAGCGCGACTTGCCGGGCGAATCTGATGTGGCCCGATTCAGGAAGTCGATGGCCTCAGATGTCGTTGTGTCAAGAGGCATGTTTTCACCAACCGTGAACATTTCGGCAAATGACGAGCCACCGAGAATCGATCGCAATTCGCCAATGATCTGCTCATGTTCGATGCGCCTTGACTCCACAACAGGCGTATTGTGAACTTTGCGGATAGCGGATGCCGTACCAAGCATTCGTGCGCCCGCTTCGCAGTTGCGGACAACAGTCAGGCATGCGGCCCATTCCAGGGCCGCGGCAATGGCAAGCTGTTCCTGATAGGCTGATGCCAGGGCGAGGCTCTCCTTCCACGCGCCAGCGGCCGCATTGTGGTCGCCGCGATCCAGGGCAAGCGCGCCAATTGCCAGCAACGCCGAGGCAATGCGGGAGGGGTTCTCTCGATGCCGGGCAATTGTGAGCCCCTCCGCGATGTACTCTGCCGCAATCCCGGCGGACCCTAGTGCCCGATGCAGCCAACCGAGGAGTACGAGCACTATGACCATTCCCTCGGGATCGCCAACCTCCTGAAATAGGAGGTAGCTCGCGTTCAGGAGTTCGCTTGACGTTGCCGTCTCCCCTTTTTCGAAAGCCAGGCGTCCTAGACGCTGTAGGGCGTCTGCCATTCCCCAGCGATCTCCAACAGTCTGGAATAGACTGAGAGCCTCTCTGCTGAGAGCGCCCGCCCGATCCAGATTCCCTTGCGCCAAGGCGACTGAGGAGAGATTGAGGAGGAGTCGCGCGACATCCAGATGGCTGCCCGAGGCGCGAGCGATCGCTATTCCTTCCTCGGCAAGAGCCGAGGCCCGGCCAATGTCGCCAAGCCGGAATGCGACACTTGAGAGATGACGCAGGGCCCAAGTACCCGCCCGGAGATCATTCATTTTCCGGAATCGTGCCAGGCTGTCTTCGAGTAATACGATTGCGGCCTGATTGTCACCCTGAATCATCGCATCGAGCCCAAGTGTATTGAGTGCGGCCGCAGCGCCCCGAAGGTCTTCGATCTCGTCAAAGACCTCAAGGGCCTGCCTGCTCAGCTCTACCGCCTGAACGTGATCGCCCAATGCCTGCGCCAATGCTCCGCTCACGCAAAGTGCCTGTGCCCAGATAGCCTTGTTTATGGATGCACCCGGCAATGACAACAGCGCTGAGAGGCAGGTTCGTCCCTCGGAAACTTCGCCCCGCTCCAGCCATAAGGGCCAAAGGGCGCCAGCGAGTCGCAACCCAGTGCCCACCTCTCCCTGTTCTCTGGTCCACTGCAGGGCAGCTCGCACGTTGTCTCGATCTGGACCAAGCCGATCAGGAGCGACCGGAGGCGTCACCCCAATCCGCTCTGCTTCCACCGACTGCACCAGGCTCAGGCACCAGGAGGCGTGCCGCTCTCGGATAATGTCTAGCTCACTACTTGCCTCCAATTGCTCCCACCCATACTCGCGGAGTGTTTCCAGCATGGTGAAGCGCGGGGCGTCTGTCGATTCGCTGTCCTGTTCCACCAGGCTCTTGTCAATAAGAGAACTAACACTGTCCAACACGGCGGCTGGTGCAATCAAAGGCGCTGATCCATAGTCTCCATCCGCACGAAGGTTCCTGGGGCCAAGTGTGTCCCCCTCGCAGATCGCAACTGCCGCGTTCAGGGTGAAACCACCGATAAAGACTGAAAGGCGTCGGAAGAGACGTTGCTCAACAGGTGTCAGCATGTCGTATGACCAGGCAACGGCATCCCGCATCGATTGCATCCGGGCCGGGTGATCCTGCATCCCGAGCGTCAACAGATCCAGGCGCCGGTCCAGGCGAGCCAGCATGACGGTGGGACTCAAGTGCTTCGCCCGTGCTGCAGCGAGTTCAATGGCCAAGGGCAATCCATCGAGACGTCGGCAGATAGCGGCAACCGCCGTCATATTCGTTTCCGTCAGCCTGAAATCAGGTTCGGCAGCCTGCGCTCGTGTCACGAACAGTCGAACTGCGCCGGAACTGGCGACCTCGGCCATCGATAGCAAAGGCTTTGGATCGGGACAAATCAGGGGACGGACAGGAACTTGATGCTCTCCGGAAACATGGAGTGAGACGCGGCTGGTGACCAGCACCTTCAGACCCGGGCAGGATGAGAGGAGGGCCACGATTACGGGTGCGGCAGTAGTGACTCTTTCGAAATTGTCCAGGATGAGGAGCGCCTGGCGTCTCGCCAGGTAGGCAATGAGGCGATTGACGAGCAGGTGTCCTCTGGAATCCCGCATCCCCAGCGCTCGCGCGATTGCCCCTGACACGTGTGCCGGGTTCGTCAGCGGGAGGAGATCGATGAACCAGATGCCGCCGGTGAACGAATCCTGTAGCGTCAACCCCGCTTCCAACGCCAGGCGCGTTTTGCCGACCCCGCCTGGCCCGGAGAGAGTGACGAGTCGAATCTTCTCGTCAAGAAGTCGATCTCGGAGTTCGCCAAGCTCCTGATCTCGGCCGATCAGCTGAGTCAGCGAACGAGGAACATGAAACGCTCGCATATGGAACCGATCGGGAGCCGGGGTGAGTTGAATGGGCTCGTGGCGAACATGAGTGGTGGATGAAACCTGAACTCCGCGTAGCATGCAGTATCGTGCAAGGTCATCTGGTGCGATCTGGTAAACGCCAGCACGCTTGACCGCGTGCAATTGGCCACGGGCTATGGCCCGACGGATGGTATGTTCGCTGACACCCAGCTTCGCTGCCGCTTCCACGGCAGACATCACCGTTTGCGAGGCGAGTCCCGTATCCAATGTCTTGTCGTCGGCACGGTCAGGCATGGTTCGGTGACTTTCGCCTTGATGTCAGCGGCGGCGCATGCATCCGCAATTTCCCAATTCCCCGTTCTTTCGTAGAATACTCCGTATTCGGCAAGATCGACGTTTGCCGGTCTGGCAAGCTCGGAGAAATGCAAGCGACTTGCCAGGATTCAGACAGGGCTGGAACTCTGTTGCCATCAACCTTGTGAAAACAATCACAACGGGTGCTAGTGACAGCGTTTTCCGCAATGGAGCCTGTACCAGCTAAGGAATTCAGGCGAAATCGCAAAAATCGATGCCGAGTTAAGTGACGAATATGCTAGACTCCAAGGCGTACTGGAAGGTCCGGACGGACCCTGCATTTGCGGCCACGAGCCGCACGTGGAGGGTGGCGCAGCCGGACTCTGCCGCTCGGCACAGATGCTGTTCGAGCGACGGATGATCTTTATGCTGATGCCGGCGGCTGCATCGTGGCAACCCCGCATCAAGGAGCCAGACGGACAGAACGATGGGCGATCTACGCGCGTTTTATGGGCCCAACGCAGGCTACGTGCTGGAGCTCTACGACCAATATCTGGCCGAGCCCCAATCGGTCGATGACGAAACCCGCAAGTTCTTCGAAACATTTACCCCTCCCTCCATTGATCAGAGTCAGCCTTCGACCAGCGCCCTTGCCCCTGTGCAAGCTGGCGCCGATCGGGCGCTTGCCGGTGGAGTGGATGTCGCGAAGGTTGCCGCCGCCGTCGGTCTCGCCAATGCGATTCGGGAGTATGGTCACCTTGCGGTGACACTCGATCCACTTGGAAGCGAGCCAATCGGGGCGCCTGAGATCCTGCCTGAATCCCACGGCATTACCGAGGCGGACCTGGCGGCCTTGCCAGCCACGGTCGTGAGCGGTCCGCTTGCCGCAGGCGCCGCCAACGCGGCGGAGGCGATATCCCGGCTGCGCGAGGCGTATGTCAAGGATCTTGGGTTCGATTTCGATCACATCCAGATTGCCAAAGAGCGCAAGTGGCTGACGGAGGCGGTCGAATCCGGTCGCTTCGCGATCCCGATGGATGGCGCCGCCAAACGCAAGCTGCTTGAGCGATTGAGCCAGGTTGAGGGCTTCGAGCGATTCCTGCATCAGACCTATCTCGGTCAAAAGCGCTTTTCGATCGAAGGCAACGACATCCTGATCCCGATGCTGGATCAGATCATCAACGATGCAACCACCACTGGCGCGCGCGAAGTGTTGATGGGCATGGCCCATCGCGGCCGCCTCAACGTAATGACGCATATCCTGAGCAAACCGTATGGCGCGATCATCGCCGCCTTCGAAGGC
The DNA here is from genome assembly GCA_963763125.1 of uncultured Chloroflexia bacterium. Taxonomy (GTDB): domain Bacteria; phylum Chloroflexota; class Chloroflexia; order Thermomicrobiales; family UBA6265; genus JACCYX01. The sequence goes on along the minus strand of CAVXMV010000005.1, from coordinate 605,018 downwards.
GGCAAGCGACGCCCGGGATCAGACGCGGCGGACGAGGTCCGGACCGGGGATGTCAAATACCACCTCGGAGCCCGGCACGCGAAGAACCCGGAGACCGGCGAAGTGCTGCGGTTGCCGGTGGTGCTCGCCCCAAACCCCTCCCATCTCGAATTCGTGAATCCTGTCGTCCTTGGCATGGCGCGAGCCGCCCAGGACGACCGCACGCACGCCGGCAAGCCGCAGCAGGATGCGAATCGCACGCTGGCGATTCTCCTGCATGGTGACGCCGCGTTTCCAGGGCAGGGAGTCGTTGCCGAGTCGCTCAATCTCTCCGGACTGCGGGGATACAACGTCGGCGGCGCCCTCCATATCATCGTCAACAACCAGATCGGGTACACCACCGATTGGCAGGATTCGCGCTCGACCCAGTACGCCGGCGACCTCGCCAAGGGTTTCGAGATCCCGGTTATCCATGTCAATGCTGACGATCCCGAAGCGTGCATGGTCGCCGCGCGGATCGCGATGGCCTATCGCCGCGAGTTCCGGAAGGATTTCCTGATCGATCTCGTTGGCTACCGTCGCTGGGGACACAATGAGGGCGACGAGCCGGCCTTCACCCAGCCACTGATGTACAAGACGATCACCAAACATCCCACGGTGCGCGCCAAACTGGCGGCCGAACTCCAGGAGAGCGGGGTCATCACGAAAGATGACGCAGCCGCGATGGAGAAGCGCGTGCTCGATCGGCTGATGAAGATTCGCCGGGGCGTCACCGAAGGCACCGAGTCCTTCGACGAGGCGATCGAACCCCCGAAGACTCCACGCGTGGAAGTTGAGACCGCTCTCTCCAGCGAGCGCCTGACGGCGCTGCAGGCCGCGATCCACGCGATTCCGGCCGACTTCAAGCCGAACTCCAAGCTGAAACGGACCTGGGACAAGCGGGCCGCCATCCTCAACGATCCCGACGGGCGGATCGACTGGGCGCATGCCGAGGCGCTTGCCTTCGCGGCGATCCTCGAAGACGGCACACCCATTCGCCTGACCGGCCAGGATGCCGAACGCGGCACGTTCAGCCAGCGACACATCGTGCTGCACGATGCCAGCACCGGCGAAACGTACTCGCCGCTGGAGGCGATGCCACAAGCAAAGGCGTCTTTCGGCGTCTATAACAGCCCGCTGTCCGAAAACGCCTGCATGGGTTTCGAGTACGGCTACAGCGTGCATGCCCCGGAGGCGCTGGTGCTCTGGGAAGGGCAGTTCGGCGATTTCGCGAATGGCGCCCAGGTCATCATCGACCAGTTCATCGCTGCCGCCCGCGCCAAGTGGGGCCAGGAACCATCGCTCGTGCTGCTCTTGCCACACGGGTACGAAGGGCAGGGGCCAGAGCATTCAAGCGCTCGCCTCGAGCGGTTCCTCCAACTTTCGGCGCGTGACAGCATGCGCGTCGCGAACTGCACGACATCCGCCCAGTATTTCCATTTGCTGCGACGTCAGGCCGCCCGCCTTTCCAGTGATCCACGACCGCTGGTGCTGATGACGCCCAAGAGTCTTCTGCGCAACCCATTGGCCAGTTCCACGGCCGCCGACTTCACGAGCGGAACATTCCGGCCGGTGATGGATGACCCTCGAGCCCAGGACCGCCGCGATCAGGTGACTCGCCTGATCCTCTGCAGCGGCAAGATCGCGATCGATCTGGACAGCAGTCCCTTGCGCGACGAAGCCACCGGCGTGGCTGTGGCCAGGGTCGAGCAGCTTGCTCCCTTCCAGAACACCGCGATTTCCAACGTGATTGCCAACTACCCGAACCTGCAGGAGATCGTCTGGTTGCAGGAAGAGCCCAAAAACATGGGTTCGTGGCTGTTTGTGCGACCCCGGTTGCGCGAACTGGTGAACCAGGTCTTCCCGATCCGCTACATTGGTCGCCCGGAAGGGTCGAGCCCGGCCGAGGGATCACTGGACAAGCACACTATCCAGCAGGCCGCGATCGTCGCGGCGGCATTCGCCGATGTTCCGGCCTTGTCCGGGGTGAAAAACGGCGCGGTGAGCAATGGCCCGGCCCGCAAGAACGGAACAACCAAAAAGACGACGGCAAAGGTGGCGGTTGCCAATTCGTAGGGTCGGACCTGATGTCCGCTCCTACGAAGCGAGAATTTTGTACGGTTGCGGCAGCGTAGCGAGCGTGCTCCGCCCGTACCGAGAAATAGTGAACGACACGGAGAGCAAGCACGAGCATGACGATCGAAATCAAGGTTCCACCCCTCGGCGAGTCGCTGGTCGATGCCGTCGTTGGCCAGTGGCTCAAAAGCGAAGGTGACGAGATCAGCCGGGGGGAGACAATTCTCGAGCTGGAAACCGATAAGGTGAATCTCGAGGTCACCGCTGAGGACGATGGTGTCCTTGGCGCAATCCAGCGACAGGAAGGCGACACCGTCACGGTCGGCGAGATTCTCGGCACCCTCGAAGCCGGTGAGTCCGCGCCGCTCGCCGCGAATCCGGAAGCCGCGCCCGAATCGGCGGCCACCGACTCTGCCGCCGCTGCCGAAGCGCCGTCGAAACCTGCCCCCACCGAACCAACCGCGCCGGTGATCGCCGCGACCGCTCCGGCAGCGCCAGCCAATGGTGAGGATCTGGCTGGTGGCCGTGCCGCGCCAGTCGTGCGCCGGATGGCTGAGGAACACGGGATCGACCTTGCCGCGGTGACGGGGAACGGCCCGGGTGGCCGGATTACCCGCGACGACTTGCTGGGTTACCTGGCGTCGAAGGGTGGCGTGGCCACGGCTCCGGCAGCCGCGCCAGCCCCCACCGCGATCCCATCGCCGGTACCCGCGCCGGCTCAGCCGCAGGTGTTCGCCGTAGGCGATCCCTCACGCGAGGAACGCGTGCGCGTATCGCGTCGTCGCCAGACGATTGCGGCCCGCCTCGTCGAGGCCCAGCAGACCGCGGCGATGCTGACCACCTTCAACGAGATCGACCTCTCGGCCGTGATGGATCTCCGGTCACGGCGCAAGGATGCCTTCAAGGAGCGTTATGGCGTTGGCCTGGGCTTCATGTCGTTCTTCACCAAGGCGTCGATTGGGGCCCTGAAGGCGTTCCCGCAGGTGAATTCGGAGCTTCAGGGCAACGAGCTGGTCCTCAAGAAGTACTACGACATCGGGATTGCGGTTGGCGTCGAGGATGGCCTCGTCGTGCCGGTGCTGCGGGATGCGGACCGCAAGAGTTTCGCCCAGATCGAGAAGGAAATCGTCGAGCTGGCCGGCAAGGCGCGCGAGAACAAGCTGACCTTGGCCGAGCTTCAGGGCGGCACATTCACGATCACCAATGGTGGCGTGTTCGGTTCGCTGCTGTCGACCCCGATCCTCAACACCCCGCAGGTCGGCATCCTCGGGATGCACACGATCCAGCAGCGGCCGGTGGCTCGCGATGGCGAGGTCGTGATTCGGCCGATGATGTACGTCGCGTTGTCGTACGATCACCGGGTGGTCGATGGCAGCGACGCAGTGCGCTTCCTGGTCACGATCAAGAACCTGCTCGAGGACCCGGAGAACCTGCTCCTCGAAGGGTAAGGATTACCACGCAAACGAATTGAAACGGAAAACCGGGAGACCTGCATGGTCTCCCGGTTTTCGCTACCCTGCGATGTCTTACGGTATCTCGTAGGGGCTGGGCACCTGGCAGCGTAGCGGGTCGACCGGGAAGCGCACCTCCACTGCCCGGGTGTGGTCGATCCTGTGTCAGCCCGTTCCCGCGAATCGCCATCAACGCGGGCGGACACCCTGTACCCTGATTGGCCCGATCCGGTATGCGACCGGGGTACCGCCCCTACGGCACGATTGCCCATCTCGAATGGGCGGTCCTGAATCGACCGCAAATGGCACTTCCCTTTCCCGGATTTTGGTCAGCCCTTGTTGAACCCGATCTGCCTACGATTGAGGCTACCCCGTGTGGTCGTGAGTGTGGCGGCCTACCGAAATGGCGTGGGCGGTAACACGAGGCCACACCTGGCGATGTCGGTGACTCGGGAATCCACAGGGGATTCCCCTACAGATTCGGGGGCCTGCCAATCCGCTGGTCGAGCCATTCCACCACATACGCGATGACCTTCGCACGCTCGAACTCGTTGAATATCTCGTGCTTCATATGCGGCCACAGCACCATCGTCTTGTCCGTGGAGCTGGCCCGCTCGTAAAACAATTCCGTCCCGCGCGGGCTGGTCAGGGTATCGTCGGCGCCGTGCATCGCGAGCAATGGCAGCCGAAGGTCGCTCGCTCGTGCCAGCGCATCGGAGCCGGCTGTCGACATCTCGACGGCAGTGCGCATCCGGGTTTTCCCGTTGTAGTTCAGGGGATCGGCCTTGAAAGCGATCTTCACCGCCGGATCGTAGCTGAGGGAGTCGGTGTCGTCGCGCGGGACCGGGGCCCTTGGTGCGATCCGGGCAATCAGCTTCGCTGCCAGCCGGGCCGGCGCCGACACACCTTCATCAACGATGAATGCGGCCCCGCTAATGACCAGGGCCACCAGGTCGTCGCCATGCGCGAGTGCGTAGCGGCTCGCGATCAACCCGCCCATCGAATGCCCGAGCACCACCTGTGGCAGATCGGGATGGGCAGCGCGGGCAACGAGCGCAAGCAGGCGGAAATCTTCGACGTATTCGTCGAACCGCATGACCAGCGCCCGTTCGCCACTGCTCCGGCCGTGACCGCGATGGTCCTGGCCGTAGACTGCATAGCCCTCACTCACGATGGCGTCGATAACGTGCGCATAGCGGCCAAGATGCTCAGCATGGCCGTGCGAGATGAGGACAACCGCCCTCGGGGCAGCGGGAGTCCAGCAGGCGGTGGCCAGCGTGAAACCGTCCGGAGTGCGAATCTCGCCTCGAACTTCAGGGACCATTGAATTCTCCCGACCATGGCACGACCGAATCCCGAACGGGCAGGAACCGGCTCGATGAGAACAGGTCGCGTGGCACGTCGACACCGATTGCCTCGTAGGCCGCCGCCGGAATGCCGATATCGGCCAGCACGAGACTACCGGTGATCCCGGCTGAGTCCGGACTCATCAGGCCCGTTTTTGGCAAGCCCAGCGTGAGAGTACCCGAGGCAAGGATGCACGGCTCGTACGCCGATCCCGTCGTGGCGTTCATTCCGGACGGGACATCGATGGCCAGCAGGTAGGCGTCGTGATCATTCGCCATCGTGATCAGCCCGGCGGTCGTGCCCCGGGGCGCATCGTTCGTGCTGAACCCGAGGAGACCGTCGACGATCACGGCCGAGCCGGGCAGGCGGTCGATCGTGGCGCCGTCCGCGACCGGCACGCCCAGGCGCTGTATCGTGTGGAGATGCGCGGCGGCGAGACCCGAGAATGCAGCGGCCGGTTTGGACAGGAATACGGTGACCTGCGTTCCCCATGTTGCAAGAAAGCGCGCCGCAACCAGGGCATCGCCACCATTCCCTCCGCTCCCTGCCAGGACCACCACCTGCCGACCGGCCGCGTCGAATTCAGGGAACAGCATCCGGGTAAATGTCGCCACGGCATACCCCGCATGCTCCATCAATTGGATGGGTTCCACGCCAAACTGGGTGCTCATGATCTCGTCGACTTTGGCCATTTGTTTGGCGTCGATCGCCGGAATGGCGCTCATTTCTTCTTGCTGGTCGATTTCGGTTTCTTGTCCTTTGGTGCTGCCTTTTTCGCCGGTGCCTTCGCTTTTGCCTTGGCGGATTCATCGGTCCGCTCGGAGAGCCGTCCACCCATCCTCAGGAAATGCTGGGCGGCGCCATAGCCCTTGTACTCGATGAAGTCGACCGTGGAACCCTTGCCCTGGCCATCCGGTACCTGGTAGCGACGTTCGCCCACCGCAACCAGGGGATACGTGTCCTCGCCTTCGACCTCACCGGTTTTCTCGTCGATGTGGACGACGTTCAACTCAAGCCGATCGTCGACCACGGTCACCGTGAATTCGCCGTCGTGGCGCTTGTAGAAACCAGCGACATCCTTCAGGTTCTTTGCCGGCATCTCGATCCGGGCGAGTTCCGGTCGTTCGAAATCGAGGTAGTGCTTCAATGCCCAGGCTTCGATTTCCTGGATCGCCCGCGAACCGGCGTCGCCGTTGGTGAGGATCGCGATTGCGAAACCCTTGTCCGGGACGACGTTGAGGTTCGCGCGGAAACCCATCGTCGCGCCGCCATGGCCGTAGATACGAAAATCCGGATAATCGAAGATGCACCATCCGATGCCGTAATTGCGGTGGAGGTCACCGGCTTCCTTGATCGGGACCTGCATCGATGAGGCAAGCTCGGCAGAGAGGAGGCGTTTGCCGTCGATTTCGCCGCCGTTCATGTGGAATTGGGCGAACCGCAGCAGTTCCGTGGTGGACGTGACCACCGCGCCCGTGCCGTTGATGTGGCGGGGGAACGAATATCCATGGGCGAGGGTGTGGCCCTCCTCCCGGCTCTTGAGGTAATGGCCGACGGCATGCGGCCAGGTGATCACATCCTGGGCCGCGAAGAAGGCGGTTTCGATGCCGAGCGGGTCGATCAGGCGCTCGCGGAATACGATGTCGAACGGCTTGCCGGCGACGACTTCGATGATCCGGGAGACGAGGTAGAAGCCGGAGTTGGAGTAGGACCAGAGGTCACCTGGGACAAACCACTGCCGCAGCGTACCGTAGTCGGCGATGGCCTTTTCCAGGGAATCGTCGCCGCGACCGTAGTCGAGGAAGCGATCGCCCTCGATGCCGGAAGTGTGCGACAGCAGGTGGCGCAGGGTAATTGTGGTCCGCGCCGACACGTCCGCCAACGGTAGGTCCGGGATATACGTAATGACCGGCTCGTCGAGGTCGAGCAGGCCATCCTCCACAAGCATCATCGCCAGTGTGGCGGTATACACCTTCGAGATTGAGCCAATCTGGAGAATCGCGTCATCGGTCAGCGGCTGGCGGGTCGCGAGATTCCCGAAACCAGCCGAGGTCGTCTCAATTTCGCCGTCACGGAGAATCCCGACCGCGATCCCGGGCACATTCCATCGGCTGGCTTCGCCCTGCACGGCCGCGGCGAGGGATTCGTATAGCGGGCGATCGTAGGGCCAACCGGGAACGGCGACTTCCGAGAACCCGAATCCTGGCTGGCGATTGACTGAAGCGAACGTCATTGGTGTGGCTGCTCCTTGACTGCGAAACCGACCGATCAGCGGTGAACCGGCATTATCCCCGATGATGCGAGTTGGCAACACCAGAGGCGGAGAGTATTGACCTGATCGAATATTAGTGTACACTCACTAACAAGATAGGGTAACCAACAATGAGCATCGCGAAAGCCGGGAACATGGAAGGCAGCCTCCATACGAAAGCAAAACGACACACGGCCGGTGAACGTCGAGAGGATGTCCTCGACGCTGCCGTGATCGAGTTCGCCACGCATGGGTTGTACGGCGCCTCAACGGTGACTATCGCCGAACGCGCCGGGATCTCACAGCCGTATGTGCTGCAATTGTTCGGGACCAAGAAGGCCCTCTTCCTGGCTGCCGTCCAGCGCGTGACCGACCAGATCATGAGTCGTTGGCGTCTTGCCCTGGCGACCACCGACCCGGACGCATCGCCCGGGGCCAAACTTCGGGTCCTTGGCGCCGAGTACGAAGCCCTGGTCAAGGAGGTGCATGGTCTTCGCCTGATCCTCCAATCGTTTTCCTCGTCCGAGGATCCGGATGTCCGGGCATCGTCGCATCGCTGCCTGAAGTCGATGTTCGTCTGGCTCACCGAGATGACAGGGGCGACGCCCATCGCGATCCAGCAGTTCTTTGCCTACGGCATGATGCTGACCGTTGCTGCCTCGATCCAGGCGGCGGATATCGCTGGCGACGAGCAGTGGGCGAGGATGTTCGTCGTCATTCCGATCGAGTAGTTCCCGGAGGTTGCCAACGTTGGTTTCACCATTGCGTGTCCGTGGATGCAATTGAGCAATCGCAAAGTATAGTCAAAAGGAGCATCGCAATGACCACATCGTCGATTCCAAACGACCAACCAGCCGCGAAGCACGCCACCAGGACCGCAGAACTTGCTTGCCGCAATCTCGTGGGCACTGCTGGTGACCGTGATGTTCGGTGGATATGCGTTGCTGCGCCTGCTGACCGGCGGTGGTGAGCTGACCGATCACGAGGAGCAGTTCTTCCGGGCGGGACACGGCCACGCAGGGGTGCTGGCCGCTGTTGGTATTCTCTATAGCAACTACCTCGGTCGAACCCTTCTCGATGCCCGGCGCCAGGTCATCGCGTGGTGCACCTACCTACTGGGCGTGCTGCTGATGTCAGGCGGGCTGTTCGCCCATATGCTGGTGGGAGAGCCGGGGGAGGGGTCCTGGGGCACGACGATCACAGCAATCGGTGGGATCATCCTGGCGGCGACGGTCCTCTACCTGGCGTGGCAACTTTTCCACGCTCGCCACGTGCCATGGGTGCAACCGATGCCTGGCTTTTCGAAGGAAGGAGCGCACAATGAGTAATACCGTTCAGGCCGGGCGTTACCGCGCCGATTTTTCCGAAGGCACCGTCGTCTTCTTGATCGGCATGCGGATCAATGCCTGGTGGCGGCTGCGCGACTGGTTGCCGGTGTTCAGTGCGATGCCGAAGATGATTGCCGAGCTTTCCCGGAATCCGGAGCTTGGATTGCTTGAGGCGCGCACGGAAATGGGATGGCGTCGATTCACGGTAGTTCAGTACTGGGAGTCGATGGACAAGCTGATGGACTATGCCGCAGCGCGCAACGCCGAGCACCTGCCTGCGTGGAAGGCATTCAACCAACGTGCCCGGAAGACGCCGGGCAGCGTCGGGATCTGGCATGAGGCGTATACGGTTGATCCGCAAACGTCGCATATCGTCTACAACAGCATGCCGGTATTCGGGATGGCGAAGGCTACCGCGTCGGTGCCCGAGAACCAGATGCCGCCGCAGCCAATTCCCAGTCGTGCTGAGGCTTAGGGACCATTGCCGGGTTGGCCCACCCGCCGGAAAGGACATGTCGGCCACGGCAGGACCCTCCCATATGGAGCATGAAATCCGCCTCGTCCTGGTGGTTTCGGGCTGGCCACTTCGCTCGCCCCTGGAGTGCAGGGCGGGTTCGATCGACGATTGAAAAACTCATCGTTAACACCCTATTGACAATTTGGCACAGATCCCCTAATGTGTTCGTACAGGTAGGACGTCACCTACCTGATGTCGAAACAGATGAATACATGCACAGGGGCCACGAATGAGCTTGTGGCTGTTACGAACCCCCGGCGCAAGTCAGGGTCCCGTATCCTCTCCCAATCGGACACGCTCGCATAAAGATTCCTCGGAATCTTTGAGCTACTCCACATGATTGGGTGGACTGCAGCAGTAATTGATCTCGTTTCGAATTGGACAGGACGGTTGGAATTTTCTTCGCGGGCGGACTTCGGTCCAAACGATTGAAGGCTATTCATCACTCGATGGCGACAACGCCCTCACAGGCGCTGCATAGCTCTCACCAGAGACGTAAACAACTCACTGTCATGACGGCAGGAAGCCCAGTGGTCGCAAGATCGGTGGGCTTTTCTGTGCCTGCATGGTAACTGGCCCGGAAGGCGATTGCTCCGTGCCCAATCTTGCCGTCATGGCATGGGCCCGCCTGCATGCCCTCCCCGGGACCACCTTGCAAACGGCTGGTCACTACCTGGCGGGTCCACCTCTCCAGATTCATTGTTGCTAACCTCTTGACATTCAGGCATTCCTCGCATAGAGTGTACGTACAGATAGGGCGTCACCTAACTGATGTCGGGACAAGGGAATACTCGAGCAATGCCGCACAGAGAATTTGGTGGCTGCGACTCCTCAAGGGCTAGCGCCATTGGCTGGATGGCTTTCATCGCCGGACTCACGGACATGCTTCATCCCTGGAGGCATGGAGGTCGGAATTGGCCCCGATGAGCTGCACGAGTATTGATTCGAACCGGTTCCGGCGCGGCAGAAGCGTACGAACGGACGTGTTCCACTTCTGTATGACGAGGAAGAGCCCGGTGATCGTGCGATCACCGGGCTCTTCAGTGTCTGGCAGGTCGACGCCCTCTGGAGTCCGCTCCTGTGTCGGCCAAACGGAGCGTACGATCGGCCCGCCCCAGGTTCCATTCAGGATTTGCTCACGGGCTTGACAAGGTATGGCGAACCAAGGGCGGGGCACGCGATCCGCAGCCGCACAAGCATTGATCCAACGGAAGAGCGGTTCACGCGGGAGGACACACGGTCCTCCCCGCGAAAAGGCGGTGAGCGGCGTTGAAACGGGAAGCGGACTCGTTGTGATTCCCGCAGCCAGTGGGGCAGGTTCGCTAACCCGGCTGGCTGAAGGCGATCGGGTTGAAGTTGGTGTCGCGGTCGAAGGCGTCGATCCCTTCCGCTCGTTTCAGCTTGCCGATCACGAAGTAGGTCAGAGGGGTGGCGATGATTTCGTAGGCGGTCTTGAGCAACCAGCCGGTGTACAGCATTTGCCAGAGCACCTGCCCGGAGAACACCCCGGCGAAGGCGATCGTCACGAACACAATCGTATCCAGGCCCTGTCCAACCATCGTCGAACTGATCGTGCGCGTCCACAGCCAGCGGCCGTTGGTCCTGATCTTGAGCTTCGCCAGCACGAACGAGTTCGCGAATTCGCCGACCAGGTAGGCGCACATCGAGGCGATCAGCAGCCGTGGCGTGGAATCGAAGATCCGGCTCCAGGCGTCCCCGCCATCCCACGAGCTCTCGGCTGGCAGCACCCCGGCAAACTGGAAGGTGGCAACCGCCAGCGCGTTGCAGATGAAGCCAAGCCAGATCACCCGTCGCGCGGCCGAGTAGCCATACACCTCGGTCAACACATCGCCGACAATGTAGGCAATCGGAAACGTCAACAGTCCGGCATCCGTGACCCACGGCCCGAATTCGAGGACCTTGACCGCCACAAGGTTGGCGGTGATCAAGCTTGTGACGAAAAGCGCCACGACCACCTGGAAATAGGGCGATCCGAGGGTGGCGCCTGGCACGGTGGTTGGCAATGGCAGGTTCGGTTCGGTGTTCACGGCATTCTCGGGGTGTCGCAAAAGCGGCGTGTTCAACCGGCATAGTGTAGCGTTTCAGATGATGAGGGATCGACAGCGGTGAATCGACGCGATGACTGACGAACGCTTCCGCCCAATCGAACACCTTCAGGAATCCATTCGCGTCTGCACGCAATGTGTCGATGCCGGGTACCTCGCCAAGGCCAGTCCGGTCTTTCGCGGGAACGCAAGCCATCGCCGCATGATCGTCGGTCAGGCGCCCGGACCGCGTGCCCACGAGGCGGGTGTGCCGTGGTCGGGCGCGTCCGGCACCTTGCTCCGGAAATGGTTTGCCAGGGCTGGGTACGACCCTGACCGGTTTCTCGACGACTGGTATTTCACCAGCCTGACCAGGTGTTTTCCTGGCAAGGCGAGTACCGGTCCCGGCGATCGCGTGCCGTCGATGGCGGAGCGCCGATTGTGCCGGCCCTGGCTCGATGCCGAAATTGGGCTGCTTCAACCGAATCTGATCGTTACCCTGGGACGGCTCGCCGCGAACGCGATCATTCCGAACGTGCGCACGTTGACGCTGCGCGAACTCGTTGGCTCGATGCGGATGGTCGATCTCGGCTACGGCGCGGTGCCGGTGGTGCCATTGCCGCACCCGTCCGGAGTGGGCCGCTGGCTCAACAACCTCGCCAATCGCGCACTCGTCGATAGTGCGCTGGATGCTATGGGGGCACTTCAATGTGGTGAGCCGTTTGCCGACACAAGACCGGCCATTGCCCGAGAAGGCATTTGAAAGGTGCCCGAAGGATTACAACGATGCCCCAGTCGATCCTCGATCGCGAGCCGCCTCCAGCCGATAGACGCTTGCAATACGATGCTGGGGCATTCCAGTTCGGCGATCTGCGAATACCGGAATCGAATGGTCCGTATCCATGCGTGATCGCCATTCACGGCGGATTCTGGCGCAATGCCTACAGCCTCGACCACCTGGGGCACCTGTGCGCCGCGCTCACCGCGCAGGGGATCGCGACATGGAACATCGAGTATCGGAGGGTGGGTGATCCAGGCGGAGGATGGCCTGGCACGTTTCGGGACGTGACTGCCGCCGCTCGGTACCTGTTCGCCAATGTAAGCGAGCTCGGGCTCGACTCGACCCGGATCGTTGTGCTCGGTCACTCCGCCGGTGGACACCTCGCGAGCTGGCTCGCAAGCATGGCGAACGTGCCGCCTGGTAGCCCCATCAGGGCCGAGTGCCTGGATTTCCGGGGAGCGGTTTCCCTGGCCGGAGTGCTCGGTCTGCAGCGTGCCTGGGAACTGAATCTGAGTAACGGCGCCGTCCGCGGATTCCTGGGTGGCACTCCCGATGAGGTTCCGGAGCGGTATGTCGCAGCATCGCCGTTCGAATTGCTGCCGTCCGCCATACCGCACCTGGTGGTTCATGGCGGGATGGATCGAAACGTGCCGATCGAGATCAGCGAATCCTTCGCGACGTCCGCTCTGGGCCGCGGCGCCACTGTCAGGTTGCTGACATTCCCCGATGCGGACCACTTCGACCTGATCGATCCCGAATCTGCCCTGTGGCCGCAACTCGCGGATGTGATCCGCACAATGGTGGAGGTGTAGGGGCGCCGAGTATGTCCATCTGTACAGATAAATGACGAACCCCCATGGGATCCGGGCCGGTTGTGGTTAAGGGCGAACCAGGATCGACCCGCCACCGAATCGTCCCCAACCGGATTCGGTCGATCCGTGTGTTCGTCCGGGTGCTCGCCGTCGGACAGCCCGGGTCAACACGGTCCAGCGGGGCAGGTTGACCCCTACACCCGTCGAGATGGTGTCGGAGACATAGCATTTTGTCAGTACAGGTGACCCTGTGGGTTGCCGCATGATCTCGCCTCTGGCCACCACAGGTCCAGCGTCCAGCGGGGTGGGCGGGTTCCCCTACAAGATCGTCTTGTTGGGTACTCGTCAGACCGGCCAGGATTCCTGCGTCCAGGCCATTTCCCAGAAGGCCAGCTCGTAGCGGCTGGAGGTGATGAACGCGCGTTCGACGCGAGCCAGGTTCTCGGACGGGAGCCCTTCGCACGCCGCGTCGGTCAGGTGCGCGGCACCAGGTGGCCAGTTCCGCGAACTCGGGATCGGCGTAGACATTGATCCAGCGGCGGTACCGATCATCATCGGGGAGACCCCGGGCGGCGAGGGCCGTCCCGACTTCGCTGTACCCCCACATGCAGGGCAGGAGCGCTCCCAGGAGCTCGGCATAGTCGCCTGTGGTGGACGTGCGCAGCAGGAAATCGGTGTAGCCCTGCGTGGTCGGCGCCTTTGGTTCCAGCTCGAGATCGAGCGGGGTGATCCCGAACTCGGCGCAGTACGAGCGATGGAGCTCCATCTCGCGGCCCAGGATCTCGTGCAGCAGCTTGGCGAAGGTCGTCATCGATGCGAGATCGGGAGCCCGCATGCACGGCGGCGCCGAACAGACGGGCATAATCGATCAGGAACAGGTAATCCTGCCGCAGCCAAAATCCGAAAATGTCGGGATCGAGCGATGCCTGATCCGATGCCCCGCACGAACGGATGCGCGTGCTGGGCACTCCAGATTGGTTCGGCCTGGAGTCGGAGGTAATCGCTGAAACTGGCCATTCAAACAATCCTTTCGAACGGCTAGTCGCTCGCTTCAGTGAGGTAACGGCGCCAGGGCAGCGCGATCCGTTCGATGAGTGCAATCAGGCTGAAGAGGCCGATGCCCATCAGTGCGAGGATGACTATACACGCGAACACGCGCGACGTTTGGAACTGTGCGGCCGATCGCTCCATCAGGTAGCCGAGTCCACGGCTCGCGCCAACGAGTTCCCCGAAAATCGCCCCGATCACGCAGAACGTAATCGCGATCCGCGCCCCCGAGAAGATCGAGGGCAGTGCCGCGGGCACCCGCACCATCCGAAACCGCTGCCAACCGCTCGACCCCATTGAGCGCAACAGGGCGAGCATCTCGCGGTCGCCAGAACGCAGCCCGTCGACGGTATTAACCGCAATTGGGAAGAAGCCAATCAGCGCCGTAATCAGTATCTTGGGCATCAGGCCGTAGCCGAACCAGATCAGCATCAATGGCGCAAGGGCGACCATCGGAATGGTTTGGCTGGCAATGATCAACGGGTAGATCGCCCGCCGCAGGATTGCCGAACTATCGATCGCGACACCAATCTGCGATCCCGGCGACGAGGGCGAGTCCGAAACCGAGCATCACCTCGACCAGGGTGACCCAGGTGTGCTCGAGCAGGAGCCGCCAATCGGTCCTGAACGATTCGACAATAGCTGAAGGAGGTGGAAGCATCCATTTGGGCGTGTCGTTGACACGAACCGCGATTTCCCAGCCCAACAGGAGTGCGACCAACAGCATCGCTGGCCAGAGCCAGCGCTGAATCTGAGCGAACTGGCTCACATTGCCCCTCCAGCAGCTACCGGAGCCTCATCGAGCAGCCCGAGCGCCTCCGCCAGACGTGCGCGGTGGCGGAAGAACGACTCGCTGGCAAGGTCCGCGCGATGGCGGGGCCGCGGCAGCGTGATCGTTTCGGTGTGGACGATCTGCCCCGGCCGGCTGGAGAGCACGATCACCCGGTCCGAGAGAAAGATCGCTTCGTCGATATCGTGGGTAACCAGCAGCACAGAGCGCCGTTCCGATTCCCAGAGTTCCAGGAGCCAGGCTTGCAGGGCGACCCGGCTCAGCGCATCGAGGGCGCCGAAAGGCTCATCAAGGAGCAGGAGCGGTCGCTCGGCGAGGATCGTGCGGAGGAATGCGACGCGCTGGCGCATCCCACCGGAGAGCTGTGCCGGGCCAGGCATTCTCGAATCCGGCCAGGCCAAACGCCGGAAAGCGCCCGGCGGCGAGGGCCCTGGCTTCCCGTTTTGGAAGCCCATGGACCTCGAGCGCAAGGGCGGCGTTGTCGAGGGCAGATCGCCACGGCAACAGCAGATCGCGTTGACGCATGTAGGCCGATTGGTCGAGACGGGCCTCGAATGGCAGGGGAGCGCCCTGGAACAGGACCGATCCGCTGCTCTCGGGAAACAACCCGGAAACGATGTCGAGCAGCGTGCTCTTGCCGGAGCCGGACGGTCCAATCAGCGACACAAACTCGCCGTTCGCAATTTCGAACGAGATGTCGGACAACGCGAGCAGCGTCTCGCCGCGCTCGATGTAACTGGCGGATACCGATTGCAGGGCAAGGTCAGGCGGCGGGATGGAACCGGGATGTGGTTGATTGTGCGTCATGCGTGGCTTCTTCCTGCGCCGGCATTACCCGGATCAGGTTCAACGGTCCGTGTCGGGAGACAGACACGATCTCAGCCCGGTTCCCCCGAGCACCCGATTGCGTCAATTCGCTCGCGTGGAGTGTAGCCGAGATCACCCAAATGGGGAGGTGCGGCAGTTGATTCACCGGCAGTTCTCGACACTGACACACGTTTGTGACGACTTCTGGTTAAGCTCGTTTTCGGTCGCAATTGGAGGGTATGGGGCCATGTGCAAATGCGGACGTAAACCGTCCTTGTTCTTCGATACGATGGAGTCAATCCAACAGGCAGGGCGCGGGGCTTGAGGCACGAGCGACCGCACCTGGAATCAGGACTGTTGGGACGAATACAGGAGTGGCTATGGCAACGATCATCCGGAAATCACCCAAAACCACTGGCGATGCGATTGTCGCCGAAGGGCTCAGGAAATCGTTTGGCGAGACGGAAGCACTCGCCGGTGTCGACCTCACGGTGAAGGCGGGAACGGTGCTCGGTCTGCTCGGACCGAACGGCGCCGGCAAAACCACAACCGTCCGCATTTTGACCACGCTGCTCAAGCCGGACAGCGGGTCGGCCATGGTGGCGGGGATCGATGTCCTCGCCCACCCGGAGCAGGTTCGCGCCTCGATTGGCCTCACTGGCCAATACGCGGCAGTCGACGAGTACCTGACCGGGCGCGAGAACCTGATCATGTTCGGCCAGCTTTACCGCCTGTCGCATCGTTCGGCGAAGGCGCGTGCCGTTGAGCTCCTGGAGCGATTCGACCTCTCGGATGCCGCCGATCGTATCCTCAAGACGTACTCGGGCGGCATGCGGCGACGACTCGACCTCGCCTCCAGCCTGATCGTATCGCCACCCATTATCTTCCTCGATGAGCCGACCACGGGTCTCGATCCGCGCAGCCGCAACGGCATGTGGGAAGTCATCCAGGACCTTGTCAACGATGGCACCACGGTGCTGCTGACGACCCAGTACCTCGAGGAAGCCGACCTGCTCGCCGATCAGATCGTCGTCGTCGATCACGGCAAGGTGATCGCCGAGGGCACCTCGAACGAGCTCAAGTCCCAGCTCGGCGGCGAACGATTGGCGATCAGCGTGCCCTCGGGGACCGACCTCGCCTTCGCGGAACGGACACTCCTCTCGATTGGCGGGACAGACGCCCACACCGACGGTGGCGTGCACATCGATCTCCATGCTCACCAGTTGACCGTTCCCTTCTCGGAGGGCGCGCGGGGTCTTGCGGAGGCGGTGCGACGATTTGACGATGCCGGACTGGTCGTGACCGATCTCAGTCTCCGTCGTCCAACCCTGGATGAAGTCTTCCTGAATTGACCGGACACGCTGCAGAAGCGGATGCAGACGCGTCCACGGAGCAAGCAGCATGAGCACGCAAACCATTCCTGCCCCAACGTCAGCGCCAGAGCCGCATGTCACCGCCCCGGACCTCGATTTCGTCCGGCGGAGCAAACCGGCCCATGTCCTCACCGATTCACTGGTGTTGGCCAGGCGGCACCTGATGCGGATTCCGCGCCAGCTGGACTGGCTGATTGGCGTCACGGTGATGCCGAGTGATGTTCCTGCTCCTCTTCCGGTACATTTTTGCCGATACCGTGCAAGCCACGCTGCCGCCCGGCGTCGACGCGGTGAACTACCTGGTGGCCGGCATCATCGTCCAGGGGCTCGTGTTCGGGTGCATGAACACCGGGCTTGGCCTGGCGATGGATGCCAAGGAAGGCCTGATGGACCGGTTCGCCTCGCTGCCGATGACGCGCTCGGCGGTGGTGTTGGGTCGCATCCTGGCCGATATGGGGATCGCGATTTTCACGACCACGATCACGATCCTCGTCGGGTTGCTTGTCGGCTTCCGGCCCACGGCGAACCTGGTCGAATGGCTCGCGGCGATCGGCCTGATGCTGCTGATGGCATTCACCCTGGCGTGGCTCGGTGCGATCATCGGATTGTGGCTGAAAACCGTGGAGGCCGTGAACTCGATCGGATTCACTCTTATCTTCCCGCTCACCTTCCTCAGCAGCACGTTCATCAACCCGGAATTCCTCCCCAGTTGGCTACAGGGGTTCGCCGAGAACCAACCGTACACGTTGATGCTCGATGCGGTCCGCGGGTTGCTCACCGGGTACCCGGAGTTGGGAAACGAGGGCTGGATGGTGACGATGTACCTCTCTGATCACAATGGTTGTGCTGATACCCATTGCGCTGCGGATGTACGAGCGCCGCATCCAGAACTAGGCCTGCAATTCAGAATCAACACACAATCGGGCGGGCTCATCCCCGCCCGATTGTGCGTCTCCGACCAGGGCCCGAACCCTTGCAGTCGCAGGGGCGGCAGCATAGCGAATTAGCGGGCACAAGATCGAACCAGCCAATGTGGTTCTTGCCCGGGTGTATCCGCCCGCTGTGTTACCGCATGAACAGACCGGGGCTCCGCGCCTATTTTCCGGCAATCGCTTAAACTTGCGGACAACAACCCGCCGGATGCCGCGTCACGGAGAACACGCATCACCGATCACCTGACCCCCACTGCCTTCAATATCGACCAGGATCCGATTCTCGGCCAGTTGGCCGCCGAGCAGCGTGCCGTGATCGCGACCCTCGCCAGTGCGTTCGCTGCGGCGGATCACCGGCTTTATCTCGTCGGCGGTGTCGTACGCGATGTCCTTCTCCAGCGACCGGCGCCGGCAGATCTCGATTTCGCAACCTCGGCGACCCCTGAGCAAACCAGGGTGGTCGCAGATCGGCTGAGCCATCTTGGGCTTTTCGATGTCGGCGCCAGATTCGGTACGATCGGCATCATCCTGGGAAGCGCCAGCGAGCCGTTCCTGGTCGAAATCACCACCTTCCGAAGCGAGCAGTACGAACCGGGTAGCCGTCACCCCGAGGTCGTCTATGGCGAATCGATCGAGGACGATCTCGCCCGGCGTGACGTGACCGTCAACGCGATCGCAGTCGAAGTCCAGACCGGCCAGGTCATCGATCCCCTCTACGGACAAGCCGATCTGCATATGGGACTGCTTCGAGCTGTCGGCGATCCCGACGAGCGTTTCCGGGAGGATCCGTTGCGGCTGCTTCGGGTGGCCCGGTTCGTTTCCCAACTCGGATTCGCGATCGAACCGGAAACCAAAGCCGCGATGGCACGCCAGGCGGAAACGATCAAAACGGTCAGCGTGGAGCGCATTCTCGCCGAACTCACCAAGCTGCTCTGCGGCGAGTACGCCGATCACGGTCTCGAAGCACTGCTCGATACGGGACTCCTCTGTGTCGCGATGCCGGAACTCCTGCCGCTCGAACGCTCTGCCTACGGTCATCCGGGCGCGCACCGCGAAAAGGATCTCTGGGACCACACCAAACGGGTCGTCGTCCAGTCGCCGCCGCGTCCGCTTGTGCGCTGGGCTGCCCTCCTTCACGATGCCGCGAAACCGCTCACGCGCTCCGTCGACAATCGCGGCGAGGTGCATTTCTTCGGACACGAACGCGTTGGGGCCGATCTTGCCAACAAGCTCCTGGGGCGACTCAAGGCGGACAAGGCGACGCGCGTCGCGGTCGCACGCCTGGTGGACATGCATCTGCGACCTGCCTCATACGATGCGGCCACCTGGACCGACAGCGCGGTTCGGCGGCTCGCGCTGGAAGCGGATGGGATTCTCCCCGATCTCCTCGACCTTGCCGCCGCCGATGTGACGTCGGCCAAAGCCCACAAACAGCGGGCGGCAGCGAGTCGTGTCCAGGGCCTTCGTAACCACGTCGAGCGACTTGAGGGTGAGGTCGCCCTCGCCCAGCTCCAGAGCCCGCTCGATGGCCGTGACCTGATGCAGATGTTCGACCGCCCGCCCGGGAAATGGATCGCCGACGTCAAGAATTGCCTGCGCGAGCTCGTGATCGATGGCGATCTCGCCCCTGACGATCGCGACACCGCCGCCCGGATCGCCCGCGACTATGTAGCGGAGCTTGATGGGCCGACGACCTAATCGAGGCAGGATTGCCATGATTTAACCATGACTGGTAGGGTTGCGGAGCTTGCTCCGCCCGTTTCCCATTGCCGCCACAGCAGGGACGGCCACTACCAAATGAACCCTTAAACGGTTTCAGAAAGAGTCAGGATCCTCAACAATGACCTCGAACCAATCGCCAGCCTCATCCGACGCCAAGGACCGCGTTCGCGCCCAGTACGAATCTGTTGGAGATGCCTATGTGAAGAGCGTCGGCCACGCCACCGGCTCCGACTTGCAACGGATGATCGACCTTGCCGCGCCGCAACGAACCGAGCGGATGCTCGACCTCGCGACCGGCGGTGGACACGTTGCCCGTACCTTCGCTCCGCATGTTGCCGAGGTCGTCGCCAGTGACCTCACGCCTGGGATCATCGACCACGCCGGGGCGTACCTGATCGGTCTCGGGCTGACCAACGTCACAATGGCCATCGTCGACGCCGAGCAGATCCCGTTCGATGATGCCTCGTTCGACATCGTCACCTGCCGCATCGCGCCGCATCACTTTCCAAACCCCGATCGATTCGTCCTGGAGTCGGCACGCGTGCTGCGGCCCGGTGGTCGCTTCGTGCTGGTCGACAGCACCGTGCCGCAAGGGCCGGTTGGGCACTTCTTCAACCGGTTCGAGCTGCTGCGCGACCCATCACACGTCGAGTCGCTCACGATCGAGGCCTGGATCGCCCTGATCGAGGCCGCGGGACTTCAGGTTCAGGCGGCCGAAACGTTCACCAAGCGCCACGATTTCGCCGATTGGACATCACGGTCCCGGATGAGCGATGAGGACCGGGCCACGCTTGAACGCATGATGCTCGACGCCGACGAGACCACCCGGACCCAGTTCCAGGTCGAGATCGTTGACGGCCGACTGGTCGCATTCACCGATACCAAGACCCTCTTCGTCGCCGTGCGCTGACGCTCAGACCATGATTTGGTCGACGTAACACCAGCGCCAGTCCTCACCCGGCTGGAACGACTGGATGATCGCGTGACCCGTGCCGTGGAAGTGCTTTGTGGCATGCTTGTTCTTCGATGAGTCGCAACAGCCGACGTGCCCGCAGATCAGGCACTTCCGGAGGTGGACCCAGGTGTCGCCACTCTGGAGACATTCCTCGCAACCGTCAGTTCCGGATTCGACATCGCGAATCTGGTCGAGGTGAGAACACTGCATCGGATCATCCTTTCGATAGTGGGCCACTCATCACATCCCACCCATCATGCCACGATGGGATTCCGTGTGTCGCTCGCCACTCTCGCGTTGATTGATACGATGGAGGCTGACAGGCCGATGCACGGCCACTCGATCCAGGAGACAACGCAGTGACCGATCAAAGCGTCCAACACATCGATCCCAAGTTGGCAGACCGTCTGCCAACCCTTCGCGAACGCCAGACAGCCCTCAAACAGGGCTATCGCGACGATCCGGCGACCGCGCGCCAGATCAGCGCCGCCTACAGCGTTACCGACCAGGGAGACGATCCGACCCGGATCAGGATCGCGATCGATGGACCGAGCGGAGCCATCCTCGAGATCGGCGCCCATCCTGCCGTAGGTGGCCAACCCGATCTGCCGTGCTCGGGCGACATCCTGATGGCGTCGCTGGCCGGGTGCTTCGAACTCACCACCCGGCTCGTGGCGGCAGCGCTCGGGATGCCGCTGCACCGCCTCGAGATCCGTGTCGAGGGCGAATGGGATGCGCGCGGCACGCTCGGTGTCGACCGCGAGGCGCCGGTTGGATTCACCGCGATACGGGTCCTGGTCGATCTCGAAACAGAGGGCTCCGAGGATCGTGTTGCGCGCCTGATCGCGTCAGCCGAGCGGTACTGTGTCGTCGGCACGACCCTTGCCAGTCCGCCGGCTGTCGAGTTCGTGGTGAACGCTGGTACACGCTAGGACTCGACCGCCCTGATCGCGTGGCGGTCGTCGACGCGGATCAGGGCGGTCCCGGCCAGGATCACGACCCCGAGCAGGGCGAATGTGATTGGCAGCGATTGTTCCGCAAGCCAGCCGAGGGCGATGCCGCCGACGCCGATGTAGATCGTGACTACGGCGTTGATCACGGACAGCCCTGTAGCGCGCGTCGCATCGGGGAGATGCACGTTGTACAGGCCGGAGAAAAGCGGCCCACCCAGGTGCATCGCGCCCCACTGGACGACGAACAGCACCACCGCCAGCCAGGCCACCTGGTTCCAGGCCATTGCCAGGTAGAGCAGACCCGGAATGCCCGTCGCCAGCACCAGCGCCCACCGCGTCCCGAATGCGATCGGGAGCTTCCACGCGAAGAATTGGGCGATCACCACGACCACCGAGGCCAGGCTCAATCCCAGCCCGAACCAGACGCCGGCCACGCCGGTTTCCAGGAAGTATTGCTGGTAGAACACCAGCAGGTGCGCCCCGAACGAGCAGGTCACGATCGAGAGCGCGATGATCCGGAGCAGGTCGGGATTCGTCCGGATCGCGCGCCAGGCGGTGCCGAGCACCTTGCGGCTGTCGGGTCTTGCACGATGCGCGACGTGTGGCGCTTCGTGCAACCGGAAGCTGAGCGCCGCCGCCGTTGTCACCGCCACGGCGCCCATCACGATCGTGATCGTCATCCGCGAGAGGGAAAGATCGGCCGCGATGATGCCGCCGACGCTGTAGGCCACCACACTTCCCATTTGGGTCGCTGCGCCGAGGAAGCCCTTTGCCCGCTGCATTCCCGACACCCGATCGCCTTCCGGCAGCGAATCGTAAATGATCGCATCGACGCTCCCTGACCCGAACGCAAACCCGGTTCCGGTGATCACCTGGATCAGCAGGAACATTGGGTAATCCCGCGCGAACAGGAACAGGAATTCGCCACCGGCCAGCACGACCAGCCCTATCCGGTAGCTCCAGACATGCCCCAGGCGGTCGGCGATCACGCCGGTCGGGATCTCCATCACGAGCATCGCCACCATCAGCATCGTCTGCAAGCCGGCGATCTCGGCGATCGTCAGGTTCCGTTGCAGGAGGTAGGGCGTCATCAGCGGGACGAAGAAATAGAGCTGCCCGAAAAAGGAAATCAGGCCGACCAGCCGCACCGTATCCATCGACCGGAGCGATTGCCAGGAGAAGCCACGCAAGAACATCTGAACCTCGAACGGTGAGCGAGACTCCGCCCGGGACGATGTGCCAGCCATTCGCGGGGACAACAAAAAGCGTCGTGGGGAGCCCCACGACGACAGACCAGCAGAATTACACGGATTGAACGGTAATGACCGAATCGGAAACGGCAATGCGTTGTCGATTCGCACCCTGGTCGGGTGGAGCAGTTATATGGTGCTCGTCGTGTCCGTTGCGCCCATGCGTTTCAACCTCAATGATTGCGAGGCGCGTCAGCGCCCAGCCAAATGACTCCGCCGATTGTAGCACCTCGGCGGAATTGACAGGGTTGCCGAGCTTTCCCGGGCCGTTTTCAATTGGCCGCCACATCCAGCGTATCCAGCGGGGCCGGCAGGGACGGCCACTACCAAATGAACCTTTGTACGGTTGCGGCAGCGCAGCGATGCGTGCTCCGCCCGTGTATTGCGCGTTATCCGGAGACACCTGGCCCGCGAATGTCATCCCTTCAGGCCAGCTCTTCCTCGCCCTCCTCAACGTCGTCGTAGTGGCCGTGCCACAGGCTGCGCATCTCGGGCGAGGTGCGGAGGAGATCGGCCAGCGTGCCCTGGGCGACGACCTTCCCCTTGTCGAGCACGATGATCCGGTCTGCCCGCTGCAAGGCGGGCCGCCGGTGCGAAACCACCAGCGAGGTGACGCCGGGCCGCTCGAACAGCCGGTCCCAGAGGATGCGCTCGGTGTCGACATCGAGGGCGCTGGAGAGATCGTCGAAGACATACAGCTCGGCCGGGCGGACAAACATCCGCGCCGTCGCGCTTCGCTGCACCTGCCCGCCGGAGAGTTTGACGCCGCGGACCCCGACCATCGTTTCGAGTCCATCCTCAAGGGTGTCGACATCGATTTCCATCACCGCCGCGTGGAGGGCGCCCGGCAGATCGACGGAATCCTCGGGAAGACCGAGCAGGATGTTGTTGCGGAGTGATTCGCTGAACAGGCGTGGCGACTGCGGCGTGTACGCGCTGCGCGGCGGCACGAAGAAGGTGTCCGGCGAGTCGATCACCCGACCGTTCCAGCAGATTTCGCCCGAGTCGGGAATCAGGAGTCCTTGCAGGGCGCGGACCAGCGTGGTCTTGCCGGAGCCGATCCGACCGGTGATCACGGTCATCGAGCCGCGCGGAAGCGAGAACGAGGCGTTGTCGATGCCGCGGCCCGTTTCCGGGTAGCGATAGCTGAGATTGCTCACCTCAAGCGAGCGGAGGGTATCGTCGCCGATCGATGAAAGCGGGGGTATCTCCGGCAGCGGTCCCCGCAGGTATACCGGACCGTGGGCGACCAGCGCACTCGCCGGAACATCCTGCATCAATGCCGTCAGGCGATCGACCGACACCCCGATCTGTCGCCACTGGGTGAGATAGAGCCCGACGAAGCCGGCGGCCACCGAGAGCCCGCCGAGATAGGAGATGAACAGCGAAAAATCGCCGACCGTGAATTCTCCATCGCGAATCTTGCTTGCCGCCAGGAGCAGGATCAGGCCGGTTCCGATGTTGGCGAGATTCGTGGAAACCGAGTGGAGGAATTCGTTGAAGACCGTGTCGTTGAGGGTCGCCTTGCGGCGGGCATCGTTGACGGTCCGGAAGTGGTCGACCACGCGTCCCTCCGTGCCGGCTGACTTCACGGCCTGGACCGCGCCGAACATCTCGCCGAGAATCCCTGTCACGTTGCCGATCGCCTCCTGGTTGGCCTTTCGGAAGCGCTCGATGCGCTTCCCGGCCTGGGACACCAGCGCCACGATCGCCAGCAGCGGCAGGAACACACCGATCGTCAGGAGCGGGTCGATCCGGATCAGGACGATCAGGGAAAGCACCAGCATCGTGACTTGCCCGATCGGGTCGAAGGTCCAGCTCAGGAACTGGCCTATCGCCTGCACGTCGTCCCGGAATCGGCTGACGGCTTCGCCCGTGGAAACCGGCACCGATCGCGCGCCCGGATGGGTGAGGATGCGCTGGAGGATGTTCTTCCGGAGCAGGGCGCCAATCACGATGTGGAGGATCGGTTCCGCTGCGCCCAGGATCATGGTGAATGATCGTGCGACGCCAACTGCCACCAGCAGCCCCAGGAATGTCCAGCTGTTGGCTCCGGCGGAAGCGCCGTCGGTGAGATCGTCGAAAAAGCGCTTCATGATGAGCCCCGGCACCAGAGGCAGGATATAGGCGCTCATCAGGACACTGAATCCTGTTGTCAGGAAGAGCCAGCGGTGGAACGTGCCCAGGGAGCGAATCAGCTGCCACGGTGTCATGAGCGCTCCTCCGTGCTCGAAACGAGATCGTGACCGCTGCGGAGCAGCTCCGCGAATCGGGAGCTGGAGTCGTTGGCGAGGGCTATCCGATCGCCATGCTCCACGATCCGGCCGTCGGCCATCACCAGCACCTCGTCCGCGCGCTGGACCGTCGCCAGCCGGTGGGCGATCACGATCGCGGTCCGTCCCGCCAGCAAGGTGTCGATTGCGCGTTCGAGCCGCGCCTCGGTGGCCGGATCGAGTCGCGAGGATGCCTCGTCGAGGATCACGACATCGGGGTCGCGGAGGAAGACGCGGGTGAAGGCGAGCAGCTGCGCCTCACCGGCGGAAACCCCGCCGCCGCCCGAGGCCAGCATCGTGTCCAATCCATCCGGCAACGAGGCGAACCAATCGGAGAGACCGAGTTTGTGCAGGGCGTCCGCGATACGTGCGTCAGGAATCGTGTGATCGAACAGGGTGAGGTTGTCGCGCACCGTCGCCCGGAAAAGCTGGATCTCCTGGGTCACGAGGGCGACGCGTTCACGGATCTCGGCAAGCGTGCAATCGCGAAGGTCGACACCGCCAAGGCGGATTGTTCCCTGGGCGGGATCGTAGAATCGGCAGATCATCCGCGTGATCGTCGATTTGCCACTCCCGGTCCTGCCCACCACGCCGATCACACGCTGCGGCGCCAGGTGGAAAGTGATGTCGCGGAGCGTCGGCTCATCCGGTCCGTAGCCAAAGGTGACGCCATCGAAGTCGACTGCAAGCGGGCCCGGCGGCAAGGGGATTCCGGGACCATCGACGATCGTTGGCTCAATGCGCTGGAGGTCGCGGACGCGGCCGATGCTCGCCGTCGCCTGCTGGAAATCGCGAAGCTGGCGTGAGATTTCTTCAACCGGTTGCACGAGCAACTGGGTGAATTGGAAGATCACGAACACGGTTCCCACCGTGATGTCGCCTTCACGGTAAAGCGTGGCTCCGACACCGAGCGAAACCGCCATCCCCAACACGGTCAGCAATTGCGAGGTCGAGAAGGAGAAGGAGCTGAGTATGAGCGCGCTCGTGTGCCGGTTGAAGTACACACGGGCGAACTCGTAGTTTCGCCGCATGACATAGTCGGTGGCGCCGGCGGAGCGGATGTCTTCGGTTCCGCTGAGGCGTTCCTCGAGGAACCCCATCAGTTCGGCGAACGCTTGCCGCGACCTTGCGAATCGCTGCGCGGTGAACCGGCCGAAACCCATCAGCGTGGCGATCGTGATGCCGGCAAAGAGTCCTACCGTGAGCCCGATTCGCCAGTCGATCCGGGTCAGCAACACGATCACGCCGATCGAGAGGAGAACGTTGCCAAGCACGTTGATCACGAACCGGGAGAAGAAATTCCCGAGCGTGAAGACATCGCCATCGACCCGCTCGATGAGTTCCCCGGGCGTGTGCTGGTTATGGAACGACATGTCGAGGTCGAGCACGTGCCGGGCCAGATCGGCGCGGAGATTGTTGGTTGCGGTCAGCCCAACGTACTCGGCGGTCCATGTTTCGAGCAGCTTGATCACCTGGATCAGGATCGCGAACCCGATGTAGAGGCTGGCGACAAACAGCAGGATCTGCATCGAGGCGCCGTCGAGCGCATCATCGATGAATCGCCGCAACACCAGTGGCGATACGAGCTGGAGACCGGTTGCGGTGAGGAGCAGGAGCGCGAGCAGCAAGGCCCGGCCTCGTTGTGGCCTGAGGTAGGCGGCAAGCAGCCGCCAGTACTCCCGTGGCGAGATGCGCACGTTGGACAATTCCCTTGTGTTGTGACGGCTGAAGGACGGAAGGCCGACGGCCAGAATATCACGCCAACCCGCCAGATGAAAGCCCCGCGTTGCTCGTTACGTTTACTGTCGAAGGGAAAATTGGTAGGCCACGATGAACCAGGTCGCCTGCGCGACCTGGTTCATCGTGGCGACTCAGAGTCGCTATGGTCTGTCGTCCTTCAGAGGGTTAGTGCGACAGATTGCATACGTTTATGGCCAGGCAGGAAGGCGGCACCTCGTATGCGGGATCCGCTTGCGCCGAATTTTAGGCGGCGCAACCCGGGCGGAGGTTGGGGAGGCTGGGGTCGATCAGGTTGAAGGCTGAGATCTGGCTGGCAATGAGGTCGCGGTCGTAGTCGATCCATTGCTCGACAACCATGTCTACGTCCCTCACCTGGACAATGTCGAAATGCTCCGACATCGCTCCCGAGGTCCACGGCTCCGTGACGACCGCGGACTGTTCACTCACCTTCAGCACGGCCACGCCCGGCACGGCGATTCCGGCACAATTGGCCGCAATACCCTGATAGCTGCCGCTATTGATGCCGGTAAGTGTGAACGACACGATCACGAGATTGCCAGCCTGGGCGGCTGACTGCGTCGAGAATGCGACGTTGGAGAACGATGCTCCCAGGTCGTCGCCGAACTGGTTGAGTCCTGCTCGACCGGCATAGTCACCCTCCGGGGTGTGGAGCACGGCATCGGGGCTGACCAGGAGCAGGGAGGCGTTTCCGCCGACGGCATCGAAGAACTGGGTTGCCAGCACCTGGGATGCAGCCTCCTGGGCGACGGTCGATGGCATGAAGGCGAGTGTCATGCCGAGTACCGCGAGTACGGAGACGACAATGGAGCGTGAGAACGAGGGTCTATTGCGATGAACATTCATGGTGTGTCCTTTCGTGAGGGAAGGTCATCGGGTTGACAGACCGTGGCGACTCAGCGTCGTCACGGTCTGCCGTCCTTCAGGTGGTTAATGCGACATATTGCAAAGGTTCGCGGCCAGGCAGTTGGCCGTTATCGTCGAACTGGGAGCCGCTTGCGCCTGATTTTGGGCGGCGCATGCTGGGCGGCTGATATTGGGGTCGAACTGGTTGAAGGCCAGAAGCTGGTTGGTCACCGAGTGGCTGTCGTAGCCGATCCATTGCTGGACCACACTCGCATCGTTGACCTGGAGGACGGCGACACCCGGCACCGCGAATCCGGCGCAGTTGGGCGCCACGTCGTGATAGCCACCGGTGTTGGTTCCGGTAAGCGTGAACCTGATGATCACGAGGTTGTCGACCTGCTCGACAGACTGCGTCGCGAAATCGAGGTTGCTGAATGAGGCCTGCAGTTCTGCCCCGAACCGGCCGATCCCGGTGCGGCCGGTGAACTCTCCTTCCGGTGTGTGGAGGACGGCGTTGGCGCCAAACAGCATCAGGGAGGCATTTCCGCCGACGGCATCGAAGAACTGGTCCGCCAGCACCTGGGGTGCAGCCTCCTGGGCGACGGTCGATGGCATGAAGGCGAGTGTCATGCCGAGCACCGCGAGTACGGCGACGATGGTGGAGCGTGAGAACGAGCGAGTTATTGCGATGAACATTCATGGTGTGTCCTTTCGTAGACGGTTATCGGCTGGTTGGGCTGTGGCGGCGCTGGGCCGCCACAGCCTCGGTTCTCAGTCCGTGGCTACCACGGCAATGAGCAAAGGTTCGCGGCCAGGCAGGAGAGCGGCGGTTCGTATGTGGAAACCGCTTGCGGCAACACGTGGTCGGCGCAACCCGGGCGGGTGTTTGAGTCGATCTGGTTGAAGGCCGAAAGCTGGCTGGCAATGACGTCCCTGTCGTAGTCGATCCATTGCTCGGTGACCAGGGTCCGGGTGTCTACCTGCGTGACCGCGATTTGCTGCAAGTCCGGTCCCATCTGGAAATGCTCGATGGCGACCTGCTCTTCGCTCACCTTCAGCACGGCCACGCCCGGCACGGCGATTCCGGCACAATTGGCGGCAATACCCTGATAGCTGCTGGTGTTGATGCCGGTAAGCGTGAACGACACGATCACGAGATTGCCAGCCTGAGCGGCAGACTGCGTCGAGAATGCGACGTTGGAGAACGATGCTCCCAGGTCGTCGCCGAACTGGTTGAGTCCTGCTCGACCGGCGTAGTCACCCTCCGGGGTGTGGAGCACGGCATCGGGGCTGACCAGGAGCAGGGAGGCGTTTCCGCCGACGGCATCGAAGAACTGGATGGCCATGCTTGAAGCTGGTGCGACCTGGGCAGAGGCCGATGGCACGAAGCCTGCGCCCAGGCTGAGGGTCGCCAGCACGGCGACGACAATGGAAAACCGGGTCTTGATGAATGATCGGTTGCGAGACATGGTCGTTCCTTTCAAATCTGGTGGTGAGGGGCGGGGCGTCTTCCCAGAGACGCCCCGCTTTCGGAAGTTGCCGGTGTGGATGGCTAGAACGCAGTGCTTTCGCACCGGCTGCATGTGGCTGTAACCGTCGACGTGGGCGCCTGGCCTTCCACTTCGATCGCGATCCAGGTTGGTACGGGCGCCAGGATCTCCTGGCAATCAGGCGCGACAGCGAAGAGTTCGGTGTGCGCCGCATACGCGGCCGGCGCGACTGCAATCGGAACGTAGATCTCGGCGACTTCTGTCGATGCCGCAGTCACCGAACTCTCGCTTTGCCGGGCGAGATAGTCACTGGACGTGACTTCTGTGGAGACGGCATTGCCTGCCGACGAGGACGCGTCTTTCGAAGACGGCGGCAGATTGGCGTACCCGTCGGTCGGCGAGTCGACAACGATGTGTTCCATATACGGTGGGACATCGGCGTCGCCGGAGCCCGCGGCCTGCGCGGTGCTCGTTGTGGCCGAGACGGTTGGATCCTTCGAATACGGCGGCAGATTGGCGTACCCGGAGTCTGGCTCGCCAGTTCCCGGATATCCGACCCACCAGCCCGCATCCGTCACGTTTGCATAGTCGTCGTCCGGAACCTGCGCGGTGCTCGATGTGGTCGAATCGGTTGCATCTTTCGAATACGGCGGCAAGTTGGCATAGCCGGAGTCCGCAGCCTGCGCATTGCAGGAGTTCGACCCGGTACCACCCTCCTCGAATCCGAACGCTACCAGGGAGCTGGCGGTGAACAGGCTGTACAGGACGATCAGGAGACCCGCGAAGAGTCGATGATGATGACGCATGGTGTGTTCCTCTCGTTGGTACGGTTCAAAAGGTTTCATGGAAGCACCCGACACAGCGCAATTCGGGATGCGGCATGGGAACGGTCGTCGCGGATGGGAAGTTCGCGATCCCGGCAAGCCGCTCGATCGCCAGGATCGGCGCCTTCGCCTCGACCCTGGCACGGTACTCGTCGAACTCAGACTGGGACCCGGTGATGTTGGAGGCGGTGACCAGGAACTCCTGTTCACGTTCGGCAACCACGCTGGCATCCACTGAGAAGGGGGTAGCAATTGTCAGAATGGCGGCTAACAGCGCAACGAAAACGACCGTGTAGGGAATCGGGCAAATGATGATCTGGGAGAAGGGTATTGGTGTCATGGTTGTGACTCCCGATTGGGGGATGCCGCGGGTGATTGGCCCGGGCCATCCTGAACGTGGAATCGAGCTAGGCGGAAATCGGAATCCGGGGCCGGGCCAGACGAAAGACCTGCCCTAGCGACTGGGGTGGAACGTGGCGACCGAATCGGCGACATCTCCTGTGTCGGTCCGGTTCGGGGAGCCTTGCAAGCGCACCCCCACCGCAACCAGGACGACTCCGGCCTTCCGCAACGCACGGGTCGTCACCGGTTGGTGCGATCGAGACGCAGCGGCCTGCCTGGCGAGCCGGTCGTGTTGGGCTTGTTTGACACGGTGTTCATTTTCCCTTTGGACAAGCAGTTGAGCGGTATTCGAGTCGAGACTCATGGCGGTTGCCTCCTGGTGCATGGTGTGACGGAAGAAGCTGAGGCCCCGGCCCAATCCATTGGGTACGGTTTCATCATGCGTGCGGGGCCGGGGCCGAACATCGCAGGAAGTACGTATCTTTTAGGTAGGGGAGGCGCAATTTACGAAGGCTGCCTGGAGTGAAATGCCTAGTTTTGGAGCAGGCCAGCCTGAACGTGAAATCGAGTGAAGTGAGAATCGATGAGTGATCAGCCTGTCCTCCTTTCGCGCCGGTCGATAGTTCGCGTGATTGCCGAACGTTGCGTGCTGACTCGTAATTCCCTCCTTTCAGGGGCTTCAGTGCCGGCCCTTGTCTTGATTTCGAATGCCGCCTGGCGGCTTGTTCAGTCCCTCGATTTCAGTCTGTTCCTGGTGCCACCGACTCACCACGCACTTAACCCACGCGATCACCCACGCGATCGCCTCGTGTGGGTTGCACAGCGTGATACGATGCGTTTCTGGGACATTGCGGAGATTCAACCGCCCTGAAATGCGCGGTCCAGTGGGGAAGACGCGGTACAGCGACCCATGAGCATCGAGCGCTTCGCGGACCAGCTACGCCGCAGTCGATTGGCGGCGGGTTTGACGCAGGAGGAACTGGCCGAACGGTCGGGCCTCAGCGTGCGCGGGATCAGCGATCTCGAGCGCGGCGTGAAGCAGCGCCCTCACCCGGAGACCATCCGATTGCTCGCGGCCGCGCTCGACCTTCCGCCAGAATCGTTCGCATCGTTCAAGGCGTCGGCGGTACCAAGGTCGGCGATCGAACCAGCAGCGATGCCGGAACCACTTACCCCCTTGGTTGACCGCGAGGATGACGTGCGATTTGTCGCCACGCTTGTGCTTCCCGATTCCGGACTCCGCCTGGTCACGCTCACCGGCCCCGGTGGCGTCGGCAAGACGCGATTGGCGATCGAAGTCGCACGGGTGGTTCGCGGCGAGTTTGCCGATGGCGTGGCGTTTGTGGCGCTGGCTGGTCTCACCGATCCCAGCCACGTGCTGGCGGCGATGGCAACATCACTTGGGATACGGGAACTTCCCGGACCGCGCGCTCCTGGAGCTGCTTTCAAGACAGCTCCAGGAGCGCCGGATGCTCGTGGTGATGGACAACTTCGAGCATCTGTTGGCCGCGGCAACGGACATTGCGGAGTTGCTGGCCAGGTGTCGTGGCCTCTCCATGCTCGCCACCAGCCGGGCTCCCCTTCGTGTGACGGGGGAGCAGGAGTATCCGGTGCGACCGCTGGCGTTGCCCGATCCGGCCCGGCAGCTTCAGCCTGATGAGATAGCGCAGATCCCGGCGATCTCGCTCTTCGTCCAACGGGCCCAGGCGGTCCAGCCGCTGTTCCGCGTGACCGAAGGAAATGCGGGGGCAGTGGTGGCGACCTGCGCCCGGGTCGATGGCTTGCCGCTCGCCCTGGAGCTGGCGGCTGTTCGTATGAAGACCCTGGCGCCACGGGAACTCGAAGCGCTTTTGGGCAACCGGCTCGGCATTCTCACCGGAGGACCGCAGGACCAACCTGCCCGCCATCAGACGATGCGGGCCACGATCGGCTGGAGCCATGACCTGGTGCCGCGTGAGGAGCAGGTAGTGTTCCGCCGGTTCGCCGTGTTTGTGGGCGGAGCCACCCTGGAATCGACGGCGGCGGTGGTGTCCGCGGGCGATACCATGCAGGCCCTGGACCACCTGACCGCGCTGATCGACCAAAGTCTGGTGCAACGGTATGACGGCGTGGACGGGCAACCTCGATTCGTGATGCTGGAGACGATTCGTGAATTCGCCCTGGAACAGCTGATCGCCAGCGACGATGAATCGCTGGTGCGCGACGTTCACGCGGCGTATTTCCTCCAGCTCGCCGAACAGGGAGAGACGGAGCTCACCGGCCCGAATCAGGCGGCCTGGATGGCCCGGCTGGAAACCGAGTACGGCAACCTGCGAGCGGCATTGGGTTGGTCGATCAAGCAGGGAGACGCCGAGGCAAGCCAGCGACTCGGAAGCGCGCTCTGGCGCTTCTGGTCGGCGAGTGGCCGCCTGAATGAAGGGCGGGACTGGCTGGACCGGGCTTTGGCGCTGGAGCCGGACGACAGGTCAGCAGTTCGCGCCAGGGCGCTCCTGCGGCGGGGCAACATCGCCGTCGATCTGGCCGACTATCCGAGTGCCCGTTCGCATGTACGAAGTCAAGCCTGTCATTTCCCGGGAATTGGGTGATGAAATCAACGCCGGCCGCGCCCTGGACGGGTTGGGGTTGGTGCATCTGAGCCAAGGTGACTATGCCGGCGCGCGCGCGGCATATGAATCAACTTTGCACGTTTGGCGAGCTGCAGGGCCGAAGCGCGAAGTGGCGCTGGTGTTGCAGAACCTGGGAAACGTCGCGATTGCCGAAGGCGATCTACGCTGGTGCTCGTCGTGCATTCGATGCTTCGCTCGCGATCCGCCGGGAGCTGGGCGATACTGGAGGAGTCGCCTATGCAACGTACTGGCGCGGTCGGCTGGATCGACTTGAGGGCAACACCACGGCAGCCAGAAACTGGCTGACCCGGGCGTTGGCCGGTTTTCACGAGGTGGGAGACCGGCTCGGCATCGCGTTCGCGCTCAACGAGCTTGGTTGTCTTGCCCATGACGAGGGGAATGACACGTTGCCCTGGCCTACCATCTCGATGCACTGCGTGAACGAGAGGAGGCGGGCGATATCCAGGGAACGGTCGACTGTCTCGAAGGCATCGCCGCCGTGGCCTTCGCCCAGCATCAACTGGAGCAAGGGGTGACGCTCTTTGCTGTTGCGTCCGTCTGGAGGCAACAGCATGGCGTACCGCTTCTGCCAGCGCTCCAGGGCCCGCTCGAACGCGAGTTGGAGCGGGCCCGAATCGAGTTGCCGCCGGCTTCGACGCCGGCCTGGGGTGAAGGCGAGACCGCTACCATTGACGAGGCGATCGAACTCGCCTTCACCATGACGACGTAGCGTCAGCGGCCACCGCGTCAGTGACACCCGCCGCCGCATCCGGTGCCCGGATCGTCTTGATACCCGGCCAGGTAGACCACCGCCGGTTCGTCATCGACATTGCCGTAGGTGTGATCCGCACCAACATTGGTGGCGTCGAGCGTGACGCCCTTTTGCGTGATGGAACTGCCTGCCGGAACGTAGACCTTGTCACCGAAATCCAAGGTACAGCGGCGGATGCCGGTTTCGGTATCCACCTCGCAGGGCAAGTCGTTCTGGTTCGGGTTGCACTCGTCATTGGTCGCGGCCCCCGGGAGGAGGTTGGCGATCACCGTCGTGGTCCGTCCAAGTCGACCAGTTCGTAACAGACCGCGCCCGATGCGACCGTCAGGACGAACTCCCCGCCATGAAAGTGGTTCTCCGGGGCCGGGACGTTGGGCCCGAATTCCACGCGCATCAGGTACAGAATGTAGTTGTCCGGATACTTGACAACGTCGATCGGGATGACGACCGGGGTCGCCGGGGCGTCCGCTGATGGCGTGGCCGTCTGTTTGGCCGGCGATCGGGGCCACCGATGCCCCCAGCCAGGGGGCGAGGGCGACGCAGAGCGCGACGAAGATGATCCATCGCTTGCCGGGGGTGACGACCGAATGCAGGTGACGCATGACCAGGTCCTTTCACGAAGAAACGGATGTCCGAAACCTGGGTCCGTTCTGCCATGGAGCCTGGGGCGCCATCATGCCCGACCGGCTGCTTCGCCGATGGTGTCGCAAACCTCATGGCACACTGTGCCAACGCCACAACAGCCCACTTGTTGATGACGGTGTCTCCTCGCATCATAGCAAATAATCGTTGAACACCATCATGGTTCACAAAAAACGCAATGCCCCATGTACAATGGGCCGCATTCAGGGATACACACAGGGATAGACAATATGGTCGACCACGTCCAACGTCCGGTCTCATCGTCGAACCGTTGCACAAGCCTTCCGGCAGACTCCTGAACCGGTGCCAGTGGATCCGGCGTTCTGGAGCGCCGTCGAACAGTTGGATAACCTGCTCTACGTCACCAGTACCGCGGCGATGACAAAGTTCAACGAGTGGGCGGCATGGCCTGGAATTCGAGACCACCAATGACATACTCCGGGTGACCGCCACCGCCATCATCGCGGACCCGCCCGAGGATGCCTTCGATGCGGTCCAGGGCCTGGCGGAGGTGCTCCAGCGGCGGGAGGACGAAATCACGGGCGTCGTCGTCCTGGGCGACTACACCACCGTGCCCGCGCGCAGGGTCGAGTGCACCGATGTCGATCTCATGGTGGAGCTAAGCCTTGACGAGGAAAAGCTCGAGAATGCCGGGAACGACGACGATGCCTGGTGGGTCTGGAACGACGACCTCTACGGCGATCGGCAGGGAACATTGCTTCCCGATCTCCCGGTCTCGCGGCTGCCGATCATCCCGGCCAGGGTGGGCGCCCCGTTCGTGATGTCCGAGTCGCAGTGAGCTTACGGCCTGCGGGCATCGGAATTCCCGTTTGCCGATGCGATCTACACGGGGATGATCGATCCGGAGAATCTGGAGGACCAGTTAGAGTTCATGGAGCAATCGCCCCCCTCGCCACGGACGGCCCCGGTGCGTGGAATGGGCAAAGCGTGGACGTGAGCCAGTTCGAGGAGGACATGGTCTACCTGGTGCTCCACGGCCTGTCCGGAGCCGACATGCAGTTGGTCGGCACGAGCGAATCAAACTGGCGGCCGGTTGCGGTCAACAGCTCGGTGATCAGCGGATCGTGGCAGGCCCCGGCGGTTGCCTTTGGCGCTGTTTGCTGGGGGGGGCTGGTGGTCGACAAGATTGCACGATTAGCGAGGCCAGGGCGAACGATCACGCCACGCCTGATCGAGGAATCCTACCCACTGAGTTCATCGACAATGGGGCCAACGCGTTCGTTGGCTTCACCGCCTTGCATCACGTACCGGAGGATCCGGAGAAGGCAGCCATCCTTGGCGCATCGATTCACAGTCTTTTCTGGGACAACATCACCAGGCTGGGGATGGCCCGGCCGAGGCGCTCTTCCAGGCCAAGGCGGCGTCATCGGGGCTCTGCGGGTCGATACCCATCGCCTGGCTAAGGCAGAGGAGCTGAAGGCGTATTGGGCAGCCACCTGCATCGGGTTCGGCTGGTAAAGCGGAAGCGAGGAACGGATGACGCAACGGGCGCAAGATGACATCGTCCAGATCGATCGCTCGACACGTGTCCTGGCCAAGAACCGGACGAGGACGAGGTCGAGATCGTCAACGGCATCCTCTTCGACCAGATGGAAGGCTACGAGGTCCAGCCCAATGCCGTATGGGAGGTCCCATATGGGAGGGTCCCATAGAGGACGTGCGCGTGCGCGATTTCTCTCCGCCACTGGCTGAACTCAAGGCCCACTTTGCGCCGCTGGTCAGGCCTGACGTAGGGACCATCGAGATCATGGACGCGTCGCAAGACCCGGCCGTCAGGCCCGAACCAGGGATCATCCAGATTCCGGCCGCGTCGAGGAAGTTGGTCGACCAGGAAGCCGACCTCCGGATGTACCGGGTCCGACACGTTGATTGGCCCGAACCACCTACCGCTACATCACGGTGCTCATTTCGAGGCGAGGGGAAGGCACAGTGGTCGCCTCGTCTTGAGTCGAGTATGAGTTCATGGATAGGCTGTTACCGGTAGCTGGCGGCCTGGAGCTCGAAGAGGTCGGCGTACTGGCCGTCGTGCAGCATCAGCTCGTCGTGCGTGCCTTGCTCGACCAATTGGCCGTTCTCGAGGACGAAGATCCGGTCTGCCATCCGCGCCGTTGAGAAGCGGTGCGAGATGTTGAGCGCGATCCGGCCCTCGGTCAGCGCCGGGATTCCGTCGACATTGTCGATCCCGAAGATGTTAGCCGTGCTGACCTGGTCGGCGATATGGACGGGGTGGTATACCCACCCCGTCCATAGGGTTATCGGCGCGATCTACTCGTAGCGGAGTGCTTCCGCCGGTGCGATCCGGCCTGCCTGGGTGGCGGGAATCCACGTCATCAGCAGGGCGGCGGCGTTGGTGAGGACGACGATCACCAGGAGAATCGTCCACGGAATAAGGAAGCTGGTGCCAGACAATCCACTGGCGTCACTGGTCAGGAGATTGCGGGCAAGGAGAATACCCAGCAGGGTGCCGGCGAAACCGCCCAATCCGACCACGAACGATGTCTCGATCATGAACGACAGCGCAACCATCCGGCGCTGGAATCCGAGTGCCCGCATCACACCGATCTGCTGGCGGCGCTCCACCACCGATCGGAAGGCGATCACCCCCACCGCCGCGATTCCGACAAGGAGCCCGAGACCCATGAATCCCTCGATGATGTACAGGAACCCATTCTCCTGGGCCTGGGCCTCTTCAAGCTCGTCGTGGATGGAGTTGCCGGCTACTCCGTAGCTCAGCAGTGCAGACTCGATATCCCTTGCCGTTTCGTCGGCCAGATCGGGGTTGTCGAGCGCCACGAACCAGGAGGTCGTCACGGTCCGGTTGTAGATTGCATCGATCGTAGGCTGCGCGGCATAGATTCCGTACAGGCTGCCAATCTCTTCGTCGAGAACCCCGATCACCGTGACTACATGTGTTGACCCATCGGCGGGATCGAGCATCTCCACGATGACTGGCTCGAACACCTTGTCATCGCTCGACAGACCGGTGAGGCTGAAGGCGTCCTCGTTTCCACCGATATCCCCGTCCTGGGGTACGGCTAACGCGTCGACGATCACCACGTTCGGCTGCGAGTGCAGTGCCTCTACAATCGCCTCGTCGGTCTCGTATCCCGTGGCGCGCTGTCCAAACCGCAGGGTGCTCCCGTCTATGAAATCGGTCTCCATGCCATATACCGGATGTGTTTTCCACGCGGGATCCTCGTCGCCCGCCACCCTTGCCTCGGCGACGGCGGTGGTCGGTCCGTGGATAACCCCAATCGCTTCGTATTGACTGGTATCGATGCCGTTATTGCTGAGTGTCGTGGCAAAGTCGGCGATTGGCTCCGAACTCACCATGTCGGCCCGGACATGCCATCCGGCATTTGCCTCGTCCCCAAGCACACCGGCTGCATAGTTGGTGTTCATCGTCGCCATCATCACGAGCGAGAAGACGATCAGGCTGAACATCGCGATCGTCATGCCCGTGCGACCCTTCGCCGCGGATGGATAGGCTATCGCGGTTCGGATCGAGGGCAGGGCCGATCGGAATACACCGCCGAGATGACTCAGGCCAGCCAGCAGCATGTCCAGGTTGTTGACGATCAGGAGGGTGACGGCGGCGACGAGGACGATGCCGGAGACGAAGAACATCTCGATACCTCCGTCGTACTCGCCGAAGATTGCGGTGAAGGCGTCTTCAGGCAGCAGCCAGAACACCAGGAGGGCGACCCCGATCACACTGTAGAGCGGACGACCCGGGACACCGAGGAATCCCAAAATCAGTGCGATTCCGAACGGGATCAGGCTCATGCCGGTCATGAACAGGAAACCGGTGTTTCCGCTCATACCCTGCATGGTCAGGAATCCCCCGGCCAGAACCAGCAGCCCGCCCCAGACCAGGGACGCCCTGTTTCGAAGATGCGTCGTCACGTCCGGAATATCGCGCACCGCAGCCACGATGTTGATGCGGCTGACCTTCCAGGACGACGCCACGACCGTAACGAAGGTGATCACGACGCCGGCGCAATAGGCCACGATGAGACTCCGGAGCGTCACTTTGGCCTCAATCGGCACATAGTCACCGAAGATTAGCTTCATCCCTTCGGCGATCCCGATCGCGGCCGCTACGCCGAGGGCCGAGCCAACCAGGCCGGCGAGGATGGCATACCCACTTCCTTCGGACACGAACTGGTGGATCAACTGGCGACGCTGGGTACCAATCGCACGCTCCATCCCCATCTCGGCCCGGCGCTCGGCGGCGAGCATGGTGAAAATGAGGACGATCAGCAGCACGCCCGCCGCGATCGAGAAGAGCCCGAGGATCAGGAAGATACTTGTGAAGAGGGTTGATATCCGTTCGGCCTCATCGACGCGATCCTGCTTGATCGGGTCGACACCCAGGTCCTGGCCAGCCACGATCTGGGTGGTGCTGGCAATGACGTCTTCTGTTGCGGCAACGCCTCCGCGGGCGTCTCCTTCATTCGAGATCGCGATGGCAGAGAGCATCCCGACCTGACCGGTCAGTTCCTGGAGCCGAGCGAGCGGCATCGCCAGGCCGCTCGTCTCCAATCCGCTGGCGACGCCTCGCCGCGTTCCGCTCAGATACGAGTCTTCCGCAATGGCGGCCACGGTCCATGTGGTGGGCACGTTGTTGTAGAAGATCGTCAATTCGTCGCCAATCGAGGCCTGGAGATCTGTGGCCAGGCCAGCGGCCATCACCACCTCAGTTGGGGCGAGGCTGTCCAGATCGATGGCGGTTCCGTTCGGGGTAGTCAGTCCGCCAAACCCCTCGAGGTGGCCTGGATCGACGCCGCTGAGGATGATGTCGGGTTCTGCGAGCTGCCGGGATTGATTGACTACGGCCGCCCGTGCATCGAGCATCGGGAGCAAGCCGTCGACGCTGGAATCGCCTGAAAACCCGGATTCCAGCGTATCGAACGCTGACGCAGGAAATGCCGTATCGGACGTGAGGTCGACATTGGCGATGCTGTCCTGGCTGGATACGACCAACTCGTCGATTCCGGCGAGGTTGCTGTACACGTCGCCCGTCACCGAGTTGTCGAGCGTATCGCCGGTACCCAGGGCAGCGGCGATGATCAACGTCGAGAGCATGAGCCCGAGCACTACCACTCCGGACTGGGCACGTCGCCGGGGCATGTTGCGCACGCCGAGTTTGAAGATGACCGGCCGGCGGACCGCGATCCATGCCACGGCGAGCACGCAGATGCCGAGCAGTATCAGCAGGGTAACCATGATGGCGTCCATTGAAACGCCGAAGATATCGTTCATGTGATTGTTCCTTTGCAGGTGGGTGGATGCGACCTGGTGACGGACAAACGGCCCGATGCCAATCGCTAGTGAGCCGCCAGGACTTGCTCTGTCCGGACCGACACCGGCACAGTCTCACCAACGATCTGGCCATCGTGCATCCGCACGATACGATCGCATTGCGCCCCTACTTGCGGGTCGTGCGTGACGATGACGAGCGTCATGCCGGCGGTCGCGTTCAACGTGCGCAACAGGCCCATGATTTCGGTCGCCGTCGTGGAGTCGAGCGCACCCGTCGGCTCGTCGGCCCAGACAATCGCCGGTCGATTGACCAGCGCACGGGCGATCGTCACCCGCTGGCGCTGCCCTCCAGACAACTCGGCCGGGCGATGCCTGGCCCACTCCGAAAGTCCGACGGTGTCGAGTGCCGCGTGCGCCGTGGCACGCGCCTCACTGGGCCGCACACCGGCGACAAGCAGGGGGAGCTCGATATTCTCGATGGCGCTGAGAACAGGCAACAGGTTGTAGACCTGGAAAATGAACCCCATCCTCCGGGCCCGGTAGTCGGTGCGGTTGCGGTCCTTCAGCCTGGCGAGGTCGGTGCCTTCGATCCAGACCCGGCCCTCGTCGACACTGTCGAGCCCGGACAGGCAGTTGAGCAGGGTGGTCTTGCCGCAGCCTGATGGCCCCATCACCGCGACCATTTCCCCGCGATTGACCGCGAAGTCCACCCCTCGCAGTGCCGTAACCTTGTCGGTCCCGGTTTCGTATGTTCTGACTACTCCCTCTGCGCGGACGATTGGTCCATCCTGGGCGATGTGGCCATTTGGCGTGTCGATACGATCTTTGGTGCTCGTGCGTCGAAACATCTGTCGTGCCTTTCGGGGTGAAAACCCTTTACGGATAGGTTGAGCCGCCTGCTGTGCACTCAACTTCCCCGAAATCAGCGTCGAACGCAGCGTCGGGATCTGGAGGGCGGGAATCAGGCGTGCAATGACGGTGTGGGAGAGCAGGTGCGGCCGCACCTGCTTCGCCCTGGCTACGCCCGGCGTCGGCGCCGGGGAAAGGAAGAGGGCCGGGAAAGCAATCGCTCGTGCGTTGCTGCTGACGACCGCGGCGGTGCGGCCTGGTTCCGAAGCGACCCATACACAGGATGAATGCCAGCGCACGGGTGTACACCGGGCGGATTACCTGTGTTCATTACCTGTTCCGCAGCTCGGAGCCAGACCAGGGTCGCGGGCATACCCACCACCGTCAGCTCGAATCAGCCGGAACCTCCCCTGGCACTCCGTACGCGGCCGGCGGTGACCATATCCCTGCGCCCCGTTCCATGAACCGGGAGACTGGATTTGGCGGCAATGGGGATCTTGGTTGAACGATGGGTGGTTGGTAGGGGTCGCGAGACGCTCTGCCATGACCAGGCCGATGGGTGATTACCCGACCGCAAGGAAGCCGGCAATCGCACGAGAGCATGAGGGCGATGACCGATGAATACTCCCGGCGGATTTTCCCTTGCTGTCGTTGGTCCTTGAAGGACCGCCGCGACCTGATCGTGGCCAGGAGCGGGTAAGTTGCCCCACCGTCTCAAATCGGAACAGGTACTGCAGTCACGTAATTTGGCTGGTTCTCGTCGCATGTCGCCGGCATACGATCAGGACGTTGGCGTTGCGTCGTTGCCTGAGCATCCGGAGCGCCACACCGGGACCATCGTTATCCAGCCAAAGCCACTCGCTGGCTCCATGAACGAGGTGATCATCAATGTTCGCTCAAGAAAATGCTTTCCGTTCGGTCCTCTCGACGACATTCACCCGGCGCACGCTGCTCGCGTCGGCGACAGCCGGGCTCGTTGCCCCGGCACTCACCGCGTCGTTGCATCCCGCAATCGCACGTCACCAGGCAACCCCGGCGTTTGCCGACCTTGAAGGGCTGCTTGCGGATGGGCTCACGAAGGGGATGCCTGGCATCGCGCTCGCTGTCGAGCAGGCCGGTACGCCCATCTTCTCCGGAGCGGCTGGTGTGGCCAGCATCGAGGATGGAACCCCGCTGGCGGCAACCGACAGGTTTCGAATCTATAGCATCGCCAAGACCTTCACGGCTACGATCGTCCTCCAGATGGCCGACGAGGAAATCCTGACGCTCGACGACACGGTCACGATGTGGCTCGACGACCCGGCCGTCGCCCGCATTCCGAATGTGGACCAGGTGACGATTCGCCAGTTGCTAAATCACACCAGCGGAATCTACGATTTCGCGGACGACAACGACAGCCCGTTCTGGGAGGATGCATTCACCGGACCCGAGGCCGACTGGACCAGGATCTGGATGCTCCCGGAGATGCTTGCGTTTGCAGATGGAGCGAGTCATGCTCCGTACTTCGCGCCGGGGGAGGGCGTCCATTACTCGAATACCGGCTATCTCCTGCTCGGCATGATCGTCGAGAAGGCAACGGGAAACGCATTTGTCGATGAGCTCCAGAACCGCATCCTGACCCCGCTCGATCTCGCCGACACCTTCCTGGCAACCGGCGGAGACATGCCCGACGGCGTCGTGGAGGGATATCAGCTCCTTGGCGGCGAGCTCGTGAATGTGAGCGTGAGCAATCTCTCCTGGATCTGGACGGCCGGGGGCATGGTTTCGACCACGGCGGACCTCATGCGTTTTGCCAATGCGGTGTTCGCCGGAGAACTGCTCTCCCCGGCCTCGTTCCAGGAAATGTTCACCTTCGTTCCCACTCCCAACCCGAACAAGGGTGAGGGGATGGGGCTGTTTCAGTTGGCCACCCCGAGCGGAACGCTGGTTGGGATGGACGGAAGTGGACCTGGCTTCGTTTCGAACATGATGCGCCTCATCGATGAGGACGTGACAGCCGTGGTGCTGGTCAACCGCGCCCCCGATGATGGATCGACTGAAGCCCTCCGCGACGCGGCTTTCGCCTGGACACTCAGTCAGCAATAGCGTGCGACTGCCGGATAATGTGCCCTTGACCACAAGACCATCGCCCATCAGGGCGATGGTCTTGTTGAACTTCCAGCAAATCGACCCTGGCGCGCTCAGCGATCGTCTGGGAGGCTGTCGAGCAGGACCCAGCTTTCGACCAGCAGGCCATGTTCCAGGCGATCGATCGCCACGCCGTGGAGGACTACCGGAGTCCTGCCATCCTGATCATTGGGGAACTGATATCGAAGAGTGCCCCGCAGTGTGAAGCGCCGGCAGACCTTGTCTGCGTCGGCGAACAGGTCATCGAGCGTCACCGAGAGGTTCGACATCATGGCGCGGTATCCGTCAATGTCGATGCGGACGCCCTCGGGACCGTAATGGTCGCCGATCGGCAAGTGACCGACGTACCCGGCGGCGATCAGGTTCGGCAGATGCCGGACGAGCCCTTCCCCGAGACACTCTGTAAGCAACCGTCTCACCACTTCCATATTCGCCAATTGCATCTCGCGGTTTTCCAAGGTTGCATCCTTCCTCGATGGGCCTGGTGTGCCCATGTGCGGTCATCCGACAGATCGATCATGCCGGAAAACGGCGATCCGGACAGCGTCCGGATTACGGGGTTGGATCACCTGTTTCATCGAACAAGGAAGGAATCGATGGAGGGGTGCTAGGCCGGGTGAGTGGAGATGATCCCGGCCGCCATCGCGGTCGTCACTGCCGCGGTGCGTGTGTTCACGCCAAGCTTTGCGAGGATATTGCCAACGTGGCCATGCGCGGTACGGAGGCTGACGTAAAGTGCCTCGGCGATCTCGCGATCCGTCTGGCCCAACGCGAGGAGTCGCAGGACCTCGAGCTCGCGCGATGTCAGCCGGGCTCCTCCAGCATCATCTGCCTCCAAAGTCATTGGGCCCGGCGAATCCGGCTCGGTGGCCAATGCCTCGGCAACCGCTTGCGCCGGGGCCAGTGCCTGACCGGCGGCCCAGCACGCGGCAAACATTTCCCGGCTCAATCCTGCCTGGGCCGCGCTGGCGGCCTGACCGTAGGTTGACCGCTCAGGTTCCTGGAGCCTCAGGCCGAAAGCCTCTCGCCTGGACTCTGCAGCGCCAAGGAGCCGTGCGGCCAGGGCGTGCTGGCCGCTGGCTGCG
Source organism: uncultured Chloroflexia bacterium (assembly GCA_963763125.1). GTDB lineage: Bacteria > Chloroflexota > Chloroflexia > Thermomicrobiales > UBA6265 > JACCYX01. The sequence continues at coordinate 561,663 of CAVXMV010000005.1, read as the reverse complement.
GCCAGCACACCAAAGTTGGCAATTCCGTGGGCAACCTCTTCCTGGGTGTGCATCGCCCACTGCAAGGACAGGCTCTCACGGAGATACGACGCTGCCAGAGCAAATTCGTTCTGGCCACATGCTGCCAGGCCGAGGTAGTTCAGGGAAACCGATGCGCCCCAACCATCACCCACCTCACGCTGTGCCTCCAGAGCCTCCTCCCACATGGGGATGGCCTTTTCCGGGTCGCCTTGGCCCCAGGCGATGACGCCGAGATGCGTCAGGCCGAGGGCGGCGTTGGCCCGGTCGCCATTGGCCCGGGCGCGTTTGAGCCCTTCCATCTGGAGGGTTGCCGCGCGAGCGAAGTCGCCCGCATCCTCGGCCAGGATTCCCAGGATACCAAGCGCGAATGCAGTTCCCCACTGGTCCCCGCTCGCCTGGGAGAGCGTCACGCTCTCTCCCAAACATGGAGCCGCCCGGGTGTCATCGCCCTGCCAATGTGCCAGCATGCCCAGACCAAGGAGCGCCCGAGCTCGCACCGGGTCCGGCGCGTCCAAAGCTCGAGCAAGCCCCCGTTCCAGCCATCGCCTCCCTTCGCTGAGATACCCTCGCATATACCAGAACCAAAAGAGGCGGCTACAAAGGTGAAGCGCCGATTCAACATCACCCGCCTGGTCGAGCCACGTAATCGCCGCCCGCATGTTGTCATGCTCGAGATCCAGGCGGTCAAGCCATTCGAATTGGCCACTCCGGGTGGCAAAGGCCGGCCATGCCGACTCCACCAGATCCAGGCACCAGTCCGCATGCCTTCGTCGCGTGTCATCCTCCTCGCCCATGGCCCTGAGCTGCTCGAGGCCGAATTCCCGGGTCGTTTCAAGCAAGGAGAATCGCGGTTCGCCGTCCGGACCTTCGTCCAGATACAGCAAGTTGCTGTCGGCCAATGAGGAAAGACCTTCCAGTCCATCCATCCCGGGCTCGTTCGCGGACATCGCGACCGTTTCCACTGCCTCAAGGGCTCCCCCACCGGCGAACACGCTCAATCGGCGAAACAACGCCTGGTGTTCTTCGCTGAGCAGGTCGTAGCTCCAGCCGATTGCGCCATGCATGGTGCGATGCCGATGCGGCTGGTCCCGGAGCCCACCCGTCAGCACGCGAAGTCCCTGGTCCAGCCGCGCCAGCAGGGCGGCCGGCGCGAGCGCCTTGCTCCGTACTGCGGCAAGCTCGATCGCCAGCGGCAAGCCATCCAGGTTCCGGCACACCGCAGCGACGGCAGACGCATTCCCCTCGTGCAAAACGAAATCTGCGCGCACGCCCCGCGCGCGCTGCACGAAAAGCGCCACCGAAGCACAGGCGGCAAGCTCCGCCGGCGAGTCAGACTCGGCGGTCGGCAGGGGAAGTGGCGGGACCGCGAACTCCTGCTCGTCTGCAACACGCAACGGAACCCGGCTGGTTACCAACACCCTGACGTCACGCGAGGTCGCAAGCAATGACGCAACGTCACCGGCAGCGGCAACAACCTGCTCGAAATTGTCCAGGATCAGCAGCAACCGCTTGCCGCGGAGGGCGAACTCGAGGCTTTGTTCGATTGAATGTTCACGTGCTTCCCGCACCCCGATTGCCTGGGCGATCGTCGGCAACACAAGAGCGGGATCGGTGACAGGGGCCAGGTTGACGAGATGGATTCCGTCGGGAAAGGCCGAGTCGAGAGACGCCGCGGCCTGGAGCGCCAGCCGTGTCTTGCCGACACCACCCGGCCCCGTGAGCGTGAGCAGCGCTACGTCTTCACGTCGGAGCAGGATGTCCAATGCGGCAAGTTCCCGCTCCCGGCCGATGAGCGGGCTGCGCGGCAATTGCAAAGTCCCGGATCGAGGCGCTGGCTGCGAAAGGGCCATGAATCCTCCGCTTGTGCGGTTGCATGTTCTACGACCCCATCATCATAGCGCCCGTAGCAAGATTCGCGTCTCCACGCGCGGCCTACCGGTAGCTTGCCGCCTGGAGCTCGAAGAGGTCCGCGTATGATCCCCCGCGCAACATCAGCTCGTCGTGCGTGCCTTGTTCGACGAGGCGTCCGTTTTCGAGGACGAAGATGCGGTCCGCCATTCGCGCCGTTGAGAAGCGGTGCGAGATGTAGAGCGCGATACGGCCCTCCGTGAGCTCGGTGATCCGGCTGAATAACTCGTGCTCGGCTCGGGCATCCAGGGCTGCCGTCGGTTCGTCCAGCACCAGGATCTGGGCATCGCGCATGAACGCCCGGGCAAGGGCAACCTTTTGCCACTCACCCCCCGAAAGCTGGTGTCCTCCCTCGAACCACTTGCCGAGCGCAGTCTGGTAGCCCTTCGGCAGCTTGTCGATCACGCGGTCGGCGCCAGCGCGATTGGCGGCATCCTCGATCGCTTCCAGGTCGGCGATTCGATCGACGTTGCCGATTCCGATGTTGTCGGCGGCGCTGAACTGGTACGTGGCGTAGTCCTGGAACATCACGCCGATTTGCTCACGCAACTCGACTGGATTGTAGTCGCGGACATCGACGCCGTTGACCAGGATCCGGCCTTCGTCCGGATCGTAGAGTCGCCCAAGAAGTTTGACGATCGTCGATTTGCCGGCTCCATTCTGGCCGACCAGCGCGATTGTCTCGCCAGGATCGATCGTGAACGAGACATTCCGGAGGGCTGGGGTGTCGCGATCCGGATAGTGGTAGCTGACGTCGCGGAACTCGATGCCCTGGGTAAAGGGCAGCGTGATCGGAACTGGATTGACGGGCGCCGAGACCACCGGTTCGCGATCGAGCAGCTCGTAGAGCGTCGAGAGGTAGAGGCCGTTCTCATATATCCCCTGGACGCCGCCGAGGATTCCCTGGAATGACTGTTGCACCTGGTTCGCTGCCTGGGTGAACACGGTCAGGGCGCCAAGCGTGACCTGACCCCGGATTGCCAGGATCGCGACGTAGAGGAATGTGCCGGATGAGGCCAGCGTGGTCAGCGATCCCCACCCGAATCCTGCCATATAGCGGTGAACCAGAAGGCGTTTCGTTTCCTCGTAGTACCCCGCGGATACAAAGCGATAGCGGTCGATGAAGTGATCGCCCGCCGTGAACAGCTTCACTTCCTTGGCGTACTGATCGGTGGTCATCAGCGTGGCGAGGTAATTCATCGCGCGCCGCACGGGCGAGTGGCGGCGCATCATGCCGAACCCTTGCCAACCATAGCGCGAGTCGGAGATGAAGGCCGGGATTGGTGAGAGCAGGGCGAGCGCGGCGATCCACCAGGAGAGGTTGGCGAGCAGCGCGATCATCGATCCGAAGGTGATGACGGACCGGATCAGACCGAAGACCTGGGAGACCATCTGGACCGGCCGGCGCTGGGATTCCCGCTGCGCTTCCTGGAGTTGGTCGTAATATGTGGCATTCTCGAAATCGGCCAGGTCGAGGGTGTTCGCATGACCCATGATCTGCATCTGGACATGGATCGAGAGTCGCTCCTGGAGGAGTTGCTGGCTGATGTTACCGAGGGCCTGGAGCAGGCTGCCGCCGAGGAAGATGCCGAGCTGGATGACGGCGAGGATCACGACGCCCCGGATGTGCTCGCTGTCGCCGCCGGATTCGAAACCGGCCACCACCTCGTCGATGAGTTGCCCGGCCAGCCAGACCTGGAGCACCGGCACGATGCTTTGCAGGATGTTGGTGGTTGCCAGGCTCGCGGTAAGCAGCCTGCTCGTCGACCAGACGAGGCGGAGTACGCGAACCACCCCGCGCCACGTTTCGCGCACGCCACGCCCGAGAGCGGCAGGGTTCACCCGAAACCTGGGCGAGGGGGTATCTGTTGGATGGCTGAGTGGCGGGGGAGGGTCCCCATGGGGACCGGATCCATTTGGGGAGGAAGGTCGGCGCGGTGGTTGTTGTGGGGGAGTATCGTTACTGGATATGTGGCACTTCTCCTAAGAAAGCGATGGCAACTCGCTGTATTATTTGGTATCTGTAGTCAATAGGCATCATATACCCGCCCTGAATGCCTGCATATTCGTCGAATGGCTAGTTGAAAACGTCGAAAGGTCAATTTGGGGCAGGAAAATTCCGCTTCATCGCAGGGATGACCGTGTGTCCTCACGCGCAAAGGCTTGTATGTCCCCACCACTCTGGCCGATGCAGTTTGGGCGCCACATCCAGCGTATCCAGCAGGGCCGGTCGGCAGGGCGGCTACTACCGGATTAGAGCGAGTTGCGTGGAGGTTCATTGTCACCACATTGGTAGGGTTGCGGCAGCGCAGCGATGCGTCCTCCGCCCGTTCGTGGTACCCCCTTGATCGGCTGACGGTTGGGAGCCACGCGGGAATCCACAGGTCCAGCGGGGCGGATTCCCCGTATGAAACTGGCCAACCTGCCCCTGGGAGTGCGTCATCCGAACTTCGGATAATCACTGGTGAGTTCGGGGAGCCGTCAACTCCGGGCGGACACATGATCGACCACACCCTGGCTGGCGAGACCTTCATAACGGTCGATCAATAACCGCCCCTACGAGAACCGGTTCATGCACCAACTACCCGAAGCCCGTATCAGTATTCATCCCACCTGGCGATTTCGGACGATGTGCCGAGGATGACATTCATCGGAGTCGGGATCGTTTCCGGGGCGAGCGCGTATGCGGTGATCCGGGAATGACCTTCGAGGATCACTCGCGTGTGCCCGCCGTCTGCACTGACCAGGATCAGCGGTGGAACCTGGAATCCCGCCCGGAGTTTGCCTGCAAGTTCGACCAGTGTTGACGCATCGGCCTGGGACTCCGATTGCCCGGAGAGGATTCGTTCGGCGGCGACCCGGGGTGAGCGGGTGCCACCGGAGAGTTCCGTCCAATAGTCATACTGGATGTATTGCGAATTAAGGAGTTCATCCGGTGAGATCGAGATCCAGTTCCACGCAACCCCGGTTGCCGGGAAGTCGGTCAGGTACGAGGGGTTCCCGGTTCCGTATCCCCGGTATCGGGCGAACACCCGGCGCCACTCATCGCTCTGAACGGGATTCGAGACGTCAGGGCTGGTGATTCGATAGAGTGACACACCTTCTTCGCAAAGGCACTCGTCGATTCGTGCGCCATAGCGTTCCAGGTGCGCGTATTCCTGGCGCAGGAACTCGGCGATCATTTCCACTTCGCATGACGGACGAAGGAACTGCAAGGGCATCCCTGGAACGCTGATTTCGGGAACCCACAGGGGTTCCCTTACAAGATCCGGTCAATTTGGGGCGGCGGTAGGGGGCGGGGCGACCCATAAACAACTTCGTCACATTCGACACTTTGCTCGCGAATGTCCCCCCGGCTTTGCCCGAATCGCTCCCAGGCATCTGCCCAGGGAGGATATACGAATCGACCAACTGCGTGACCGGGATGTTGTCTGTAGCGGTCGATTCTCATCTTCCCCTGCGACTGGGTTGGCAGAGCAGGGCAAGCTGGCGCGAATCGCCGCCCTACACCTCGTCGGCGCGGAAACCCTGGGTTCCGGATGAGGGCGCCTGGGCGGTTGCCGAGGGCACGTAGACCAGTGCCGTGATTTCGCGGCCTTCGCGATGCACGATGATCTCGGACTCAGGGTCGTTCATCGCCCGTTCGAGTTCCGAGTTCGCATTCGCGCCACGCGATCCGACGACATACAGCGCGACCTGCTGCAGGCGGTGCGCCACACCGAGCACGGCGCCGGCGTCATTGCGAATCACTTCGCCATCCAACGGATCGTCGTACCCTTCTTCGACATCCTGCTCCTCGATTTGGGCAGGCGGCTTGAGGATTTCATCCTTGATCCGGTTGGCAATATACATACCTACGGTGCGTTGCATCATCGTGTGCTCCTGCGGGTGGGCTCGTTATCGCCGGTTGGAACGGGCGGAGCACGCATCGCTCCGCTGCCGCAGCCGTACAACGTCGATTGGTGATGTGTACCTCAGTCGAGTTTGAAATACTTGAAGCTCTCGGCGAACTCGCCAGTGGTTTCATCCTTGTTCGGATTGGCGGCGGCACCTTCACGCGCCCAGTCGCGCATCATCTCCGCGGGATCCCACTCGCCGAGTTGACTGGCGTGGGCTTTGAGTGCGCACAGCTTGATATCTATTGTATCCGTGATATCGACCCACACGTCAGGGGCGTTCGTTGCGTACAGGTACACCTCGGAGATCTTGTGCGGCTCCAAACCTTCGGCCAGCAGTTCCGGGAACGTCATTCGATCCCGCACCGATGGGAAGACTGCCGCCAGCGACGCCTCACCGGTCGCGACATGGTCGGGATGATTGATGTAATTCTGCCCGGCGTAGCGCATGGTGGGATCGAACGACATCAACACGTCAGGGCGGACCTGCCGCATCACGCGCGTCAGGGCCAGACGTAGCTCGAGGTCGGCGACCAGTGTCGCGTCCTTGTAGCGGAGGAACTTCACTTCCTTCACGCCGAGGATATCGCAGGCGGCTTGCTGCTCGATTTCGCGCATCGCGGCCAGTTTCTCGCCGGTCATCTCGGGATCGTCACTCCCCTTGTCGCCACTCGTGAGCGAGCAATAGATGATCTCCGCGCCTTCCTTCACCCATTTGGCGACCGTTCCCGCACTGGAGAACTCCGACGTCGTCGGGATGCGCCTGGATCACGAGTACGCGCTTTGGAGCCGGTGTTTCCACTGGTGTTTCGGTCATTGATGGGTCCTTCATGAGACTGGTCGCCGGAGGCGCGCGGTTGGTAGCGGCTATGATTAGCCATATGAAGTATCGCAAGGGCCGCGTCGTCGCGCATCCGCCGAATGCACTGATGCCTGTTCCCCACGCCGACTCCGGAAAGATGCATGAATCCAGAACCCGCCGCCTCCCTGATTGAAACCACCGCGCCCACCCGTGACGACCGGCTGCTGCCCCCGAAGGAGCACCTTGATCCACGCGCTCGTACCATGTGGTATGTCTCCGAGAGCATCCAGAGCGCGATGTGGGTGTTTATGGTCGGGGCTGGCGCCTGGGCCCTGATCCGGTTCACTGATGTCACCACGTGGTGGGTGGTGCTGGCGGCGGCCTTCTTCATTGTTGGCAGCATCATCGAGACAATCATTAGCCCTGCATGGAAGTATCGTTACTGGCGATTCGAAATCAGGGAAGACGAGGTCGACCTGCAACACGGATTCCTCGTCAAAACCCGGCAACTGGTTCCGATGTCGCGGATCCAGCACGTCGACACCCGGCGCGGACCGCTGCAGCAGCGATTTGGGCTCTCGAGCGTGGTCTTCTTCACCGCTGCGGGTTCGATGGAGATCCCGGCCCTTTCCCAGGAGCGCGCCGCCGATGTCCGGAACCGGATCGCCGAGCTGGCCAAGGTTCACGATGACCTCTAGCGATGAATTGACCGACCTGCAACCAGAACTCCCGGCGAGGCCGCCTGAAACGCCCGGGGCGGAATCCGGCGAGTGGAAACAACCGCATTGGGCCTTCATCGCGATTGGCGGCCTGCGCAATTTGCGCGGCTGGATCTTGCCGCTCGCCTTCCTGCTTGTGACCCGGGGCTTCAACGGGTCGCGTCAGGATGTCGTCTGGTACGGGATCGCCGCGATCGCCACCGTGATCTCGGCTGGCAGCAGCCTCGTGTCGTGGTGGAACTACCGGTACCGGGTCTCCGATCGCGCGATTACGCTGAAGACCGGCGTGATTTCCCGGCAGGAGCGGGTGATCCCGTTCGAACGGATCCAGTCCGTCGATCTCTCGGAAGCTCCGCTGGAACGCTTCTTCCAGGTCACGAAGGTTCGGGTAGAGACCGGCGCCGGTGGCGGCGCCAACGCCGAAATCGAAATCCAGGCCCTCAAACGCGATGATGCCACGGCCTTGCGGGCGCAATTGCTGGCTGCCCGCCAGCAGGTGCGCGGCGAATCGCCGGTCGCCGCGACGGTGTCATCCGGGATGCCATCGGCGGAACGGTCGCCGCCCCGGTAGATGCTCATGGCGGCGGAGCTCATCCGCCGGATCTCGACCGGGGAACTGCTGATTGCCGGGGCGACCTCGGGCAGGATCGGCGCCTTTGCGGCCTTCGCCGGCGCGATGGTCCAGTTCGGTGACGATCTCATCCCGCGCAGCGTGCTGGACCGGGTGCCGTGGCAGGGCGTGGAGAATGCCGCCCGCGATGTCTCGGTCGTCGCCAGCGTGGTTGTCTTCCTGGGGGTGATTGCCTGGCTGATCTCGATCGTGGCGACCGTGCTGACATATGGCGGGTTCGAGCTACGCCGTGATGGCGACCAGTTGCACATCCAGTATGGCCTGCTCGATCGTCGCCGCACGACCGTCCCGCTGCAGCGGATCCAGGCGATCCAGGTCACCGAGGCCCCGATCCGGCAGTCATTTGGGTATGCCGAAATCCGCTTTCATTCCGCGGGCTTCGGATCGGATGAAGGGTCGAGCGGCATGCTCAGCCCTCTGCTGCCATTGCGGGTGATCCCGGAGTTCCTGACGGCAGCCTGCCCCGATTTCGCGATGGAGATGAATCCGGGCGGCATGCGACGCTTGCCGCAACGAGCCCAGCGCCGCTACGTGATGGCCGCCTCTTTTGGTTGGGTGATTGCAGTAGGCGTGGCCGCTGCCGTCGTCTGGCGGTTCTTCGAGATTCCAGTCTGGTGGGTGCCTGGGGCGTTGGTGATCACCCCATTGTTCGTCTGGCTCGGCGTGGCTCGCTACCGGGACGCCGGGTGGTTTGTGGACAACGGCGGGTTCCTGCTGCGGTGGCGGGCCCTTTCCCGCGTCACGGTCCTGACTCAGGTTCGTCGCCTCCAGTACCGGGAGATGACCGCCGATCCGTTCCAGCGCCGCGCCAGCCTGGCCACGTTCAGGACGGCCGTGGCTTCCGGTACCTCGCGGGAAGGGTTCAGTCTTCCCCACCTCGATGCGCGTGATGCGGAGTTGCTGGTGCAGCAACTTGGGGGGCGCCAGCGGGGTTTGACCCGCGATTCTCGAACACGATCTGTTCTTCCGGCGGACGTTCATTCCGGAACAGTTTGAGCAGGATCAGGTCATAGCTGATTTTCAGCGACCCGCTAATGATCAGCGGCCATCCGAAGGCGGTGGTGCTCAGCAACGATCCGGCAATCAGCGGGCTGATCGCGGTCGCCAGGCTTTTCGGCACCGCCGTGATGCTGGCCGCCGCCGGTCGTTCGGCGGGGGTGACCACCGCCATCACGTACGAGGTCCGGGCCGGGACATCCATTTGGGCCAATGCACTGCGAATCAGCAGGCACATGATCGCCAGTTCCAGGTTGGGCATGAACGGGGTCAGGATCAGGAAGACATTCGCCGGCAGGTGGGTGAAGACCATCGTGTTGATCAGCCCGATCCGCTTGGCCAGGATCGGTGCGAACAGTTGCGAGAATGCCGAGAGCAACCCGCTCCAGAAGAAGATCGATCCGGCGGTCGACACGGAGAGATCGAACTTCAGGAACAGCCAAAGCGCAAGCACCGATTGCAGGGTGAAACCGCTCGCGAACGAATCCACGCAGAACAGGGCGGCCAGGCGATAGACGGCCTTCCTGGAAGGGCCGAGGCGGGACGACCTGTGGGCCTCGGGCGGTTCGATCCGCGGCGAGAGCCGGTGGTAGAGGAGCATCGTGAGCACGCCCAATCCGGCGTAGACCAGGAACATGCTGTCCATCGCCTTGTCGAACGAGATCCCGAACCACCGCACAAAGGCGTCCGGCAATCCCGCCGAGAGCGCCCCGAAGGCGCCGACCAGCGACCCGATCAGGGTGTATCGGGCGAACAATGCGGTGCGACTGGTGTCTGGAGTGGTTTGGGGCAGGAGCGATTGTTCGGTCGGCAGGAAAATGCTGACATCGCCCGACGATGGGTTGAGCGTGCCCACGAATGCGACCAGCATCAGCGGCCAGAACCCTTCGAGCAGCGCGAAACCGAGCCCGGTGGCGATCATGATCGCGCTGGCCCGGATCAGGAGATCGGCCCGTTTCCATCGCCCCGCGAATTGCCCGACCAGCAGTGTCAGGGCCGCCGACCCGAGCAAGGTGGCGGTTGTCATCACCCCGATCCTGACCGCCGAGAAACCGAGTGTGGTCAGGTGCAGCGGCAACAGCACGCTGACGAAGCCATCGCCAAAGGCGCGAACGCCCCTCGCCGCCAGCAGGATCGCGGCATCGCCACTGGTGCCCCTGGGCAGGAAATGAAACCTCCGCCCGATGTCCGTGTGGATTGAGTTGTTTGAAGCCAAGAGTGACCGGATTCCCACTCGCCACCGGGCGAACATTAACGTCGCATGAACAACGTGTCTGATTGTATGGCACAGGCGAGTGGCCTGGTGCCTGGAGAAGAGGTCATGTAGAGATTGGGGCAGGGATAATCAACTGATCCTTGTACGGTTCGCGGTTGCGATGCTTGCTCCGCCCGTGCTCGTAGAGATCGATTCAATCCTTGAACAATCCTCGGTAGGACAGTCGACATGCTGGGTGAACACGGAGGTCATTGATACCGAGAAGAGGACCGTGCGCCCACCACGTTCCCAAACGGGTGTAGGGGTCAACCTGCCCCGCTGGACCGTGTTGACCCGATGGGGGCATTCGGGGAGGAACCACGGGCGGAGCAAGCATCGCTGCGCTGCCGCAACCGTACAAGGGTTCGCGGTTGAGCAGCAGGCACTGCAATAGATATGCTGAATTCCCGCAGTTCCCAAGATGGTAGACCCACAGCACGTGGGTAGGGTGGCGGAGCTTGCTCCGCCCGATTGAAAGTCATTCCGAGCCGGTGAGGCAGCGAAGTGGTGTGACACTCAAGGCGATGCGCGCCGGGCGGACCAATCCAGTGGGTCGACCAATCCACGATCACCGGCTCACCGAACATATTCAAAATAATATGAATGGTGTAACATATTGAAACGACTGGAGAAGGTCTGGATGTCATTCGACTCGGAAATTCGTGTCATCAGTGATCCGGATGTGTTGCGGCTGATCGCCGATCCGCTTCGCCTGCGCATGCTCGAACTGCTGCGGCAGCAACCGCGCACGGTCAAGGAACTCGCCGGCCTGCTGGATGTTCCGCGCACCAAGCTCTACTACCACATCAAATTGCTCGAAGAGCACGATCTGATCACGGTCGAGGATACGCGGGTGGTCTCCGGAATTACCGAGAAACGGTACCGGCTCACCGCCTATCGACTCAGCGTCGACAAGTCGATGCTTGGGGCGAGCGGGGAGGCCGGTTCGCCGCTGGAGGTCTACCTCTCGGTTATTTTCGATGAAGTGACGACCGAGATTCGACGGGCAATCGCGTCCGGCATGATCGATCTCGAACAGACGTACGAAGACACTTTCAAACCGCGGCGAATGGTGGTTGGCCGCCGCTGGTATCGCTTCACCGACGAGGACGTCGCCGAATTTGACCGGAGGTACACGGAACTCCAGGATGCTTTCCTGGCGAAGTCGGTATACGAGTCGAGCGCTGAAACTGACGGGACGAAGCCCAAGGAGGGCGAACTCTACGAAGTCCTGATTGGCTTCTATCCCGTGCTCCCGCCGGTCGATACCAGCAACCTCGAAGGCGATTGAGATGGAACACGGCAATCCTTCCCGTTCCAGAGGCCCCTTGTACGGCCTTATGGTTGCCAACATCATCGGCCTCGTCGGACGCCAGCTCAGCGTCGTCGCCCTTCCCTGGTTCGTCCTGAGCACGACCGGCAGCGCGTCGAAGGCGGGACTGGTGGGTTTCGCCGTTTTCCTGCCCGGGTTGATCGTTGGCATTTTCGGTGGCGTGCTGGTCGATCGGCTCGGTTACAAGAAGGTCAGCGTCGCCTCCGACCTCGTCTGCGCCACGGCAACGATGTGCATTCCGCTCCTCTACACCACGATTGGCCTCGAATTCTGGCAGTTGCTGGTCCTGGTGTTCTTCAGCTCTCTGCTGGATGTCCCGGCCCTGACGGCGAGGCGATCGATGATTCCAGAGCTGGCCAGGCTTGCGGGTATCTCGCTCGATCGTGTCAATGCCTCATTCGAGTCGCTCCAGAACCTTGCCTTGCTTCTTGGCGCCCCAGTGGCCGGGTTGCTGGTCGCCTGGCTTGGCGCCCGGAATGTCCTCTGGCTCGATGCCGGGGCGTCGGCGCTTTCAGCGATCATCGTTGCGCTCACGGTGTCCGGGTCCCTGTTCGCGAAGCATGTCTCCGAAGCGCGAAGCTACTGGGCGGACCTGATGGCAGGCTTCACCTTCATCCGGCGCGACGACGTCCTGTGGCCGATGGTGATGGTGCTCGCGCTCTCGAATGCGATCTCGGTGGCGACAGTGGGCGTGATTTTGCCGGTCTATTTCCGGGATCAATTCGGCACCGCCGCGTCGTTGGGGCTGGTGCTTGCCGCGGCCGGAGGCGGGGCATTCCTGGGCTCGACGATCTACGGAATGCTTGCCGACCGGGTTTCCCGGCGGACGATCTGGTACGTCTCCTTCCTGATCGTGCCCATCGAATTCTGGGTATACCTCCTCTCGCCGTCGGTGGCGCTCCTCGCCGGAGTTTCTTTCGTGGCCGGATTGGTGATGGGGCCGATCAATCCGATCATGGTCACGCTCCGTCACGAACGGAGTCCCCTGGAGATTCGCGGCCGGGTGTTCAGCACGTACTCGGCCATCGCGATGGCAGCGCAACCGATGGGCATCCTGCTGGCGGGGAATCTCGTCGAAGGCGTGGGGTTCAATCCGACGATCGTGATCCTGGCCGGAGCGTCCCAGCTCCTCGGGGTCTCCATGTTCCTGATCCCCGGCTTTCGTCGTATGAACGACGTTCCGAGCCAACCTCCCACGAGCTTGGGTACTGTTGGGGACCTTGCCCAGCCCGTGTCGCGAAGTGCCTGACGATCATTCCGCGGGTCATTTCAATGCCTCAGCCTCAGATCGCGGGTCAGGTCGTGTAGAGGGGTAAGGCCTGTGGGTTCCCGCGTTGATTCCAGGGAAATGCTGGAGGGCTGTGGGTCACGTGACCGTGCCTGTGCCGCAACCGCGAAACCTTGTACGGTTGCGGAGCTTGCTCTGCCCGGCCCCACCATCAACCTGCGTAGGGTTGCGGCAGCGTAGCCCTGCGTGTTCCGCCCGTTTGAATGTCATTCCGACGAGGTTCGTATTATCTGGGCATCTTCGGGAACCCAACCGGTCCCGCGTTTCTATCGAGGTCGGTCAGCGATGTCTCCGGCAAGTTGGGTGTATCCCTGCCCAATGTGCATCGCCCGATACGAAATTGGACACCGTTCCGGGGCGGTCATTGTCGACCGCCCCGGATTGCGTCATTCCGTGATGATATCGTCGATCAGCCAGCGATCGCCGGATGGGGCGAACACCAGTTGCGCTACGGTCGGGGTCGCGGCTTCGCCCGATGAATCCCCTGCCGGCTCCGGGTGGAGGTGATCCTGGTTCAGGTCGTCGACGGTTTCGACGGTGGCGACGACCCTCCCATCGTCCAGCAGTTCGATATCGCGGATCTCGACCAGGGCGATCCGCTCTCCCTCGGGCCGGGGGACGGGCGCCTGCTCGGCGGACACGGCGAATTCCGGCGAGATGCCCGAGGCAAACACTTCGCCGAGGTAGTCTTCCGTGAACAGTGCCAGTCTCCGCATCGTGTCTACCGCGTTCGTGCATGCCATCAGTTCATTGATCGTCGCCGTGACCGCCGTGACGGTGCCATCGTCGACCGTGCCGTCGCTGGCCACCGCAATTGCTGAGTCATTGGGCGTCGCTCCGTTCCCGGCGAGGGCCGACAGCTGGTCCATCGTGATTGGAGCCACTGTGCACGACGCCGGATCGGCCGCCGAAGCGGTGTCGCCCATCTGGCCCTGTTCGGATTCGATGTAGCTGAGCACATCGCGGATGTCCTGGTTGGAGAGTGTGCTCTCGAACCCGGGCATCGCGGTGCCTTGCTTGCCCTTGCGGACCCAGTAGATCAAGTCCTCGTCGGAGTGAACCATCGTGTGCGGTTGCGAGAAGTCGGCCGGTGGCGGCTGCATCCCCGCGCTATCCGGACCGTCGCCCCGCAATTCGGGGCCGTGGCAGGAGAGGCATTGCTGGGTGTAGATTGCCTCGCCGCGCTCGATCATCGCGATATCCTCGGGGTTGATCGCAGCGGATCCCCCGGCATTCGCCAGGATCGGATCGATCCGTGCCTGGAAGAGCAGGATCACGCCCAGGATCAGGGCCGCGACTCCGAGCCCGCCAAGTTCCTTGCGGGTCGTGGGACGCCGGGACCGGAGCCCAACGATCAACCCGGCGACGCCCGCCAGAATCAGGGTCAGACCGGTCACGCCGCCGAGAGTCTTGAAGCGCCAGGGATCGGAGGGAACGTCGACATCCGGGGCCGTAGTCCCGATCCCAACCGTCGTTTCGGCCGAGATCGGCGCCTTGCCCTTTTCGCGGATGATCGCCGTCATCTGCCAATCGGCGGCGATGCTGAGCTCGCTGCCGTGGTGTTCGAAGGCATTGCCGGCCACCCGCGACAACTGGATTTCCTTTGTCCCGAGGTCGTCGTTGTCTGGAATCGTCAGGCGCAGGATTGCCTCGGTGTCCGTTGGCAAGGTCGGGCCGCTGACCTCGAGCCGGAAGTGATTGACTCCGGCGATGCCCGGCGCCAGGAGCAGCGTTGAGGAAGGTGAGGCCGAGTCAAAGTCGACTTCGATCTGGCGGGATTCCTCGACCATCACGTCGCGCGCCGGTTGCAGGCTCGTCATCTGTCCCACCGCGACGAGCAACAGCAGGATCAGCACCAGTTCACCAGACACGGTCCAGCGGAGTCGCCTCGTCCAGATTGGGACCGCGTTGCCTTCGATATCCTTCTGGTCGAATTTGCGCCCGATCACGAGCAGGTTGACCCCGGCGAGGATGAGGATCACCGCCAGCAGCGCCAGCTTCACGATCAGCGCCCTGCCATAATCCGTCGAGGTCAGGGCTGCCCAGTTGCCGACATGCAGCCAACCGGCGTAGAACCCGGTCAGCCCGATCGTGGCCATGCAGATCAGCGCCATCGTCGAGAAGCGCGGCAGGACCGATCGCAACACGGTGCGCCGATCGTCGCTGGTCATGGGTCGCAAGCCAGGGAGCAGGACGAAGACGAGGATTGCGATGCCGCCAGCCCAGATCGAGGCCGCCGCGAGGTGGATGACATCGGCGATCACCGAGAACATCCGGCCGCTCGTTTGGGCCGAGGCGTGGGCGATCAGGCTGAAAGGGATCGGCAGCGCGGCGACCGCGACCCAGGCCGCGATGCCTTCGACCTGCCGTCGTTTCGTGAACCACCAGCCACAAGCGGCGAGTACCAGACCGAGCGCGACGATGAGCCCGATTCGTGCCAGCCAGAGATGACCGTAGCGGGTTTGGCCGAGGGTATTGATCAGCTTGTCGAAGAAGCTGCCCTCGGGAAGGGTCCAGGCCTGCACGGCAAGGGCATAGAGGGAACCGGCGATCGCGAGGATCACGGAGTAGAGCGCGAAGCGCCGCATCCGCCGCACCATCGGAACGGCTTCGCCACGGACCGGGCCAAGCGCGGGCCGGATGATTGTTGACCAGATCGGCCAACAGGCAATCAGGGCGGCGACGCCAACCAGGGCCGCCCAGCGGGAGGTCGTTTTTGCCCACTGCGGGGCATTGGCGTCGTCGGTTGCCGAACCCGGGATCGCGATCGGCACGATGTCCGCATTGGAGCCAACCGTGAACGCGAAATAGTTTTGGGCCGAGTGCCCATCGTCATTCGAGAGGGTTCGCCACAACACGGAATACGTCCCGTTGGGAAGATTCGCGGGCAGGGCCAGGGCCATCGTGTACTCGTCAGCAGGGAAGGTGAGTGATGTTCCTTCGATCTGGTTGCCGAGGCTGTCGTAGAGTTCGAGCCGGCTATAGGACTGTTCGAGACGCTCGGTGAAGCGCGTGGTGATTTCCACCGGCGCGGTGGCGAGCACATCCCCATTGACGGGGTTGCTGGTTTCGAGAGCCGCGTGCGCGGATATCGTGTGCGGAGACAGCATCAGCAGCAGGAATGCGGCAAAGCCTGCGCACAGGATGAGCTGGATTCGCGCCGATGCCGCCACGCGCACGGTGTTGGCAGGGTTCATTCCGGTGGCCTTGGGACGCGGGGCGATGTCGTCGCCCCGCGCATATCGTTCGCGTGTGGTGAACGGTGTCGTGCCGGATCAGGCGGATCGGCGACGGATAGCAAATCCAACGGCGCCAAGTACCAGCACCGTGGCGCCGGCAGCCAGTGGCATCGCCACCTGTACGGTGTCGTCATTGCCGACACTGCCGTCGGTGCTCGGGAACTCGAGATCGGCGCGCGGCGCGACCGAGTCGAAACCTTCCGGCGACGAGGTGAAGGATTCATCGACATCGACGCCATCGATCAGGCCGAGGAAGCGGAATGTGTAGTCTCCCGGCTCCGTCGGGATGAAGACGGCTTCGTACACGCCATCCTCGCCAAACGCCGGGGTCAGCTCGAATTGGCGGGTCTGGTCGCCGTAGGTGACCTCGGCCTGCAGGGTGTCGGCAAGACCGAGCACCGGCTCCTCGCCCTTGAGGACTTCGAGCCAGATGCCGTTGGTGTCGCCCTGGATTGCGGGCTCGTTGATGAAGCCGACGGTGAGCGTGTAATCACCGACGTCGCGATGGTCGTGGGCCGACCCGACAAGCGGCTGGGCAAGCATGAAGGCTGCCAGCAGGGTGGCGCCGAGAAGCATGAAGATGCGGTTCCTGATTGCGGATAGCGAGGTTGTGCTCATGGTGAATGAATCCTTTACCTTGAATCGGATCTAGTCAAAGATAACCAGACCTCGCAATGGTGGTTCCGGAGGTGTCCGCTATCATCCCGATTGATCGGCTGATCACATGTTAAGTGACGTATTCCTGCAGACCCGCACACGGGCGGAGCAAGCTCCGCAGCCGTACAAGGACTCGGGCGGGCGGGATGAGCGACGAGACGTGATATCAAAATTCATGCGAAGCGTGGGGGAGGTGGGTCCTCGCTGGCACACCAGTCGGCCAACAGTCGACCGTGGTTCCACCAGCGGCGGGCGATCGAACCCGCGAGGAGCGTGGCGATCAGGACACCGAGGGCGATGATCGCCGACGTGGATGTCATGGGTGTGGACAGGCCCAACAGATGCGGCGAGTCAGGAGATGACGTGGTCGGTGTGTCCGATTGGATCGCGGATTCCGCCTCAACCAGCACGGAAAGCGGAATCGCCGCGGAAACGAATGGCGAGACAGACATGGGGGCGCGTTCGCTGGACGGTGCGTCGGCCGATTCCAAGTGCTGGTGCGGATGTCCGACGATGGCATCGATCATGCCCTGGAAGATGGTGTGGGAATGCTGGTGCTCGGCCCCGGCCCGGTAGTTGACCGGCATCACCATCGTCGCCAGCAGCAAGGTCGCGAGCACCACCGTTCGCGGTTGGGGAAATCGCAACCGGAATCGGGAATCTGGGAGTGGAAGTCGCAACAAGGCCTGCACAGCTTCTTCCGGTGTGTGGATCAGGGATTGGTATGACGGGGAATCCTATCGCATGGTGGATGAGGTTCCCTTCCTCCCATGATCCTAGCACAGCCCGACCAAGCAAGAACGGCAGTGGCGCATGCGCCACTGCCGTTCTTGTGATTTTTGGTTGAGCACAAACTTCAGAATGGTTGATCGCTCATTCCGGGAACGGGCGGAGCAAGCTCCGCAACCCTACCAAACTCGTTGTGGTCAATTGCTATCCGAAACGTTAGTAGTGGATCACGATCCGCATGCCGATCGGCGCGATACTATAGAGCCAATCCGCCGTTCCCATCGGCACGTTGACGCACCCGTGACTCATAACCGCACCGAAATTGTTGTGCCAGTATGTGCCGTGGATGGCGTGACCGCCATTGGTGAAATACAACACGTCCGGCACCTGGGGCACATTGTAGTACTCGCCGCCGAGTACGCCTTCCATGTCGTCAGCTTCATATTTCGCCTGGACGAAGAACGTGCCGGTCGGCGTATCGAAGCCGGGTCGACCCGAGCTGATGTAGGTGTCGCCGATCATCGTGTCGCCCTGGAAGATCATCATGTACTGCGCGCTGAGGTTGATGTCTACCCACACCTCGCCAGCACCGGCGACGTAGCCGCCACCGATTGCCGGTTCCGGGGGAGGCGGCGGAATGAACAGGTCCTCGCTGTAGGTTGGCAGGTCGCCCTGCCCGACCGGCGACTGATCCAAACCGTACTTGTCGGCCAGCACCTGGCCGACCGGGATCATGTGGACTTCGTCTTCCGCTGTCCAGGCGAGTTGCCCGCGCTCGAAAACCTGATAGGTGTCGCCGTCCGACATATATTCTTCTGTGAGCGGATTGCCGAGATAAGCATCCTCACCGGTGTTTTCCCAGAATGCGCGGAAGCCACCGGCCACCGAATGTTGAGTGGCTTCGACGAAGCGCACGTTCGCGTCGTCGCTATCGACTGCCGTAGCGGCCAATGGCAACCAGGCTTTGGAGATGCTCAGGGATTCCGTGCTGCGGGCGCTTTTCCCGGAGTTGCCGGTCGAGTTCCATGTCGCAATCGAGCGTTGCACGCTGATCGGGCGAAGCTCTTCGCCGATGTTGCCGATGTGGAACTGTTGACCGTCAGCATCACCCTCCGGCCAATACTCGAAGCGGGCGTACTGGAAATACTGGATGATGTGGCCGTTGTCCTGCTCGATTTCAGGCGTAATCGGGTAGCCATACGATTCGGCGCCGTTGCCATCCCGCCAGACATCGAGGAATACCTGATCCAGCGTGTGACCAGTTTGCTCGATATACACCGTTCGCGGCGCCGACCATTCCTCGGCCGATGTGCTGGGAACGAGTGGCGCAACCATCGTCAGCATCAGTGCCAACGATGCGAACATCGCGGCAACCAGGCCACCGCTCCATTGTCGTCGCGTTCGTGTCCGTGTTTTCAGGCACGCCTGCATCGCAGTCTCGGCGATCATCCTTCCCCGTCTCCCTTTCCCGTGCTGTCGTGACTGATATCGCTCGTGCCCGGCTCAAACTGAACCGCCATCCTGTGCATTTCCCTGGCTCGCGGTTCCGGGGACCGGGTGGCCAGGGAGGCGGCGAAAGATGATGCCGTGGTGATTCGATTCCTGACCCATATCCCGAAATGTGCGCTCACGCGATCAACTGCCAAGCAACGTCGTGGGCATTTCGGTTATCCATGTAAACGCGCCCTTTGTGATAGCGGTTTCTCCATGGACCTGAAAATTGCGAATACGATGAACCTCTGCACAATCGCACCTCCACCCCAAGGGCCATGACAGCAATGTACGTACACTATACACTATCTGGCGCTGGAAGGAATCCCCGGACGTAGCCTTCGTGAGGCGCTTTCGATACCTCGAATAGCTGGTCCGTGATTGGCCTGCACAAACCACGGACCAGCAATCCGCCGTTCGTTTCGTTACACGATGTCCAGATCAAGGCTGATATCGAGCGAAGGCGCCGAATGGGTCAGCGCACCGCACGAGATCAGGTCGACCCGCGTCGCCGCAAGATCGCGAATCCGGTCGAGGGTGATGCCTCCGGAGGCTTCAAGCAGGATACGCGGATCGGCCGCGTCGCGTCGAGCCACTGCTTCGGCGATCAACGCATTGCTCATGTTGTCGAG
Organism: uncultured Chloroflexia bacterium; assembly: GCA_963763125.1. Taxonomy (GTDB): domain Bacteria; phylum Chloroflexota; class Chloroflexia; order Thermomicrobiales; family UBA6265; genus JACCYX01. Next base: position 542,066 of record CAVXMV010000005.1, on the reverse strand, counting down.
CATGATCACGTCCGCGCCGGCGGCGATCGCCTCATTGAGTTCGTCGAGGGTAGTGACTTCGACCTCGATCTTCAGTGTGTGCGGGGCCAGTTCCCGCGCGGTCTGGATCGCCACCGTCACCCGATCCGGTCCGCCGATTGCGGCCAGGTGGTTGTCCTTGATCAGCACGCCATCGGCGAGGCCGAAGCGATGATTGTGCCCGCCGCCATGCTGCACCGCGAGCTTCTCCAGCAGGCGCATGCCGGGCGTTGTCTTCCGGGTGTCGACCACGCGAGAGATGCTACCTTCGGTTTCCGCGGCATATTGCGCGGTGATCGTGGCCACTCCGGAAAGCCGCTGCATCAGGTTGAGCGCGGTGCGCTCGGCGGTCAGCAATGAGCGAGCCGGCCCGCTGACGCGCGCCAGGGGCGTGAAAGCGGCGACGTGTTGGCCGTCCGCAACGAGCGGCGTGAAGGAAACCGTGGAATCGACGCGCTGGAACACGAACCGGGCGACCTCGATTCCCGAGATCACGCCCGCCTGCTTGGCGAGGATCGTGCCTTCGGCCTGTGCAGCAATCGGCACCGTGGCCAGCGTGGTCACGTCGCCGGTGCCGATGTCTTCGTTCAGCGCGAGGTCGACAATCGCTTCCCAACCACGCCGAAGTGTTGTCACTTGTGTTTCAGCGATCATGAAATGGTCTCCGTCCAGTGGGTCATTGGCCATCTTTCTCCTCTACTGACGTCATTCTGAAGGCGAAGCCGAAGAATCCCCCGGCGAAGCCGGTCCGCATAAGCGGACGCTCGGAACACCACCACTACAGTCGACTTCGTCGCCGAGTGCTATCGCTACGCTGCGCACGGGGATCCTTCGCTGCCGCTCAGGATGACGACTCGGGTGAGGGTAAGGGGTCCGACGATGGGTCGAGTGGCTTGTGCGTCAACGCATCGGATGTCCCGCCCTTGAAGTGAGCGCCCGGTGCGTGCCAGCCGACTCGGAAATGGACCTCACCATTCGGCTGTACCCGCCGCCCGAACAGCTTGAATCCACAGGCCTTGAAGAATCCCAGCCACGTCTTCGGGTGTCCGGGCCGCCAGCGGTCGTTTACCCGATCGACGCAGGGCATCCTGAAGCAAGGTGCGACCGACCCCGTGTTTTCGCTCGTCCTGGGGACAACCACGATCAGCGCCAGATCGTTGGCCATCCCGTCTCGCCGAACGCGTAAGCGGCCACCAGTGCGCCTTTCCGTACCCCGAACCCGCCAAAAACCTGCGGATCGGGAATCCTCGGCCAGCGCTTCCAGCATCATCGCAGACCGCGTACCGGTGGTGGAGCTGGCAATCATGGCCTCTATGGCCAACCGCTCGGAGGGCGAAATCGCCCGGATCTCGAATCCCGCCTTGGGATCGATGAAGATCAGGTCACCCGCATTTGATGGAGTTGCATCGCGATTGGTCATCGATGGCCCCGTTCCTTCGCCTGCCACGGGCGGATGTATGCGGGCCGGCGGAGATGTTGTCAAGCAGATCACCGGGATGTTCGACTCGTCTCTCTACAGGCCACGGGCGGAGCAAACTCCGCAACCCTGCCGAAAAATAGATGGCGAGGTGCCGCTATCGGAACGTCAGCAAGTCGCCGAAAGCAGAATCATCCGCGTACGGCCCGATCAGGGTCAGGCTGAGGCGATTTTCCTGGAGGATCTCAGCGGCCACTTCCTGTACGCCTCTCCACCGTCACGGCATCGATCAGCTCCATGACCTGTTCGGGCGTCTTGACTTCGCCGTAGGTCGCTTCCTGGCTGCCTACCCACGAGGCCACCGATCGGCTGTCCTCAAGACCCATCAAGAGCCGACCCTTGCGGAGGGTCTTGTTGTTCTCGAGCTCTTCGGCCGGGACCGGGATGTCGCGGATCTTCTGCAATTCCCCGACAATCGCCTCGATCGTTTCTTCCACCCGATCCACGTCGGTGCCGGCGTAGATCACGCCTTGCCCGACTTCCTCGTAGCCCCGGAAATACCCGTAGACCGAGTAGACAAGACCGCGCCGCTCGCGGATTTCCTGGAACAGGCGGGAACTCATGCCCGCCGAGAGGATTGCCTCGATCGTCGACTGTGCGTAGCGCCGCTCGTCGTGATACGAGAGAGCCGGGAAGCCGACGCAGAGATGCGCCTGCTCCGTTTCGCGATTGATGACCTGCACGCGCTTTTGCGCCTGGGTGACGGTGACCGGAGCGTACTGGTCGACGACGGCGCCCGGTTTGAGATCGCCGAAGAACTTGTCGGTCAGCGCCACCACGTCCTCGTGCCGCACGTCGCCACCGGCGGCCACGATCAGGCGATCCGGGCTGTAGTTGCGCGACCAGAAATCGACCATGTTCTCGCGATTGATGTTGGAGACGGTTTCTTCGCTGCCTGCGATTTCACGACCGATCGGATCCTCGCCCCACACGAGCTGGTCGATCAGGTCGTGGACGAGGTCCTCCGGCACGTCCTGGACCGAGCGGATTTCCTCGAAGATGACCTTGCGTTCCTTGTCGAGCTCGGCGGCATCGAAGGTGGAGTTGCGGAGCATGTCGGCCAGCACATCGAAGGCGAGCTCGAAATGGGTGCTTGGCACCTTGCACCAGTACGAGGTCGATTCGCGGCCGGTGGCGGCGTTGAGCATGCCGCCGACGCTCTCGATTTCCTCGGAGATCGTCATCGGGTCGGGTCGCTTCTCGGTGCCCTTGAACAACATGTGCTCGAGGAAGTGGGAAACCCCGGCGATCTGGTTCGGTTCGTAGCGGGAACCGATGTTGTAGTAGAAGATCAGGCTCACCGAGCGCACGCCGGACATCGGTCCGGTCACGATTCGCACCCCGTTGGGGAGGGTCGACTTCTCATAGAGGGTGGACGCCGCATCGGTGCCACCGGCGGTGACCGTCGACGCCATCTGCAGGGCGCGGCTGTGGGTCGGGGCGATCGAGTGGCGCTGCCGCGACGCGTGGTGGGGGAGTGAAAGTCCAGAATGGCCGACCTGATCGAAACGCTGTCGCAAAGTACACCTCATTAATAGACAAACAAAACGTTAGTGGGAACGATACAGACTATCGCCGCGACACGCTAGGAAATGCCCGGATGATTGGGTGGGCCCAGGCCGTTGCAAGGCCGATCGAACAGGTTTGTGCCACCCGGTGTTGAGGGCCTCGACGTAGTTCGCTACCTCCTGAATGTCCGGATCGGAGATGTTTCCTTCCTCTGCAACTTCAACAAGCAGGAGTTGTTCAAATTCAGCGCGGGTGCCTTCAATTCTGCTCGATGCGAGGGCTTCCCGGCGCATGAATGGGCTGATCAGAAGGGAAGGGTTGGAGATCATCTCCCCGTGCCATTGAGATTGCCGAGCGCAAGGGCAGCACGTTCGGCAGCCACGGCGAGATCTTGGTCAATTGGGATCGAAGGGGGAGTTGGAATGAGGACAAACGCCTATCCTTGCTGACTGGAACAGGAAGGAACGCGAACCATTGTTCCTGGCGAATCGGCCTTGATGTTAGTTGGGATTATGTGCGTCGGGCCTTAATTGGGTGAAGTTGCATAAAGTATCGTATGGATTCTACTAATGTACTTTCGGTCCCGAACATGCATTGTGCATCTGAAATCTGCGGAAATACACGAGCGTAGTGGCATATACCATCGGCCCGGACATAACGTCCGGGCCGCTTTGGTGATGTGGTTTGGAGGGTTGAACTTACTCCGGGCTGCCGTATTCGTTCTCGGTCGGGTTGCCGGCGAGGAAGCCGACTTCGACGATCACCCACAGGCCCACGAACGGGATCAGCGAGATCAGCATGAACCACGCCGACCTGCCTCGGTCGTGCAGGCGCTTGGCGGTGGTTGCGAGTGAACCGAAGAAACAGGCGAGGTATGTTGCGGCGCCGAGGAGAATCAATGGAATCGAGGCGGACCCTGCATCACCCGCGACAGCGAACAGGATGACGGCGACGATATAGATGCCCCACAGGAGCAAAGACCGCATCCAGTAGGACTGGCGACCGATCCGTCCATCGAAACTGAACATCTCCCGTACACGTTCGGAGAACGTTTGGGGAGCGGCTGGTACCTGGTAGGCAAATTCCTGATACATCGTGACTGATCCTTTTCTGAAATGCTGCACAAAACACAACGGAGGTGGGTAAGCCTCCCGGGCGCAGGGCATCACGACACCCGGCCCCTGCCCGGATGGACGTTCGATATATTCGATCGAGTGATTGTTGCCGCGAGTCCGCACGGCCGGTTTTCCCTTGCGGTCATCACTCGATCCGTGATGTTTGCCTCCAGGAGGCGTTCCCGCAAAGTAAGACGTCAGGGCACGTGAAAAAGATCCATGACGGTTCCATTAGCGAGGATCATGAGAAGCGAGACCCTTCACATACCTGCGATGGCGTGAGAATCTGGGCGATTTCGGTCGTCACGTCGGCAACCAGCGGGTTCACGGTGCGGGGGTGGCCATATCGATGACCTCCGATGCAGCCTCAATTCGTGATTGTCGCGAGTGAGGCGAAGAAGGTTCCGATGTTTCCAACCGATGCGCCTATCTCAGGAGTCCCATCAGTGCAGCACCGGCAGGTCCCAACATCATTGCGAGATTGCGCAAGAGAGGCAAGAGGTCGCTGCCAACTTTCGCGAGCGCGCCCCACTTTTGCAGGAGGATCGTTGCTCGAGTCAGGCGATCGCCAACCCGGGTCTCGTCGGGTTGATCGTTGCCATATTCCCGCTCGGCATCGGCAAGGTAGGCCAGGATTTGCTCTCGGACATCGGGCGGAAGTTTCAACTTCGAGACGATGTCCTGGACGGAATGGAGATCCTGAAGCGCAACATTGATGTACGTGTTGTGGCTCTTCTCCATATGGATGTATCCACCGTCACGGGCAACTGTCGCTCGATCCCCATAGCGGTCACCGATATGCACGTCGTATTTTGCTTCTTCGCGGGCCGCGAATGCAGAGGCGAGCCCAGCAACAATAATGCCTGGAATCATCAGTCCGAAAGCAATGGGCAGCAAGCGACCAATTCGGGAGAAGTCGGCAGCAGTATTTTCCAGATTATTGGGGTCGGATGTGATTTCACCGAAGCTGGAGAAGAATTCGGCCAATGTGGAAACGACGGCGAACGCAAATATGGCGAAGCCGGCGAAGGCGGCAAGAAGACCCGCAAAGAAGATGTATCGCGAGGGACCCCCGGATGGAATTGAAGGTTTCATTGCCGCTCTCCAGATCGAGAACGTCATCTTCCGAAAGATATCAATATGCCCTTGACCACATCCTGGCTGAGTCGGCCAGGTATCATGACCGGTTACGTTGGCATACTCGCGGAATCCGGCACATTTTCGACGGATCTCCAGCATGCAGGGTCCCCAGCTGACCCGGAGGTGATCGATATCACCAGGGCGTGGGAAGTGGCGGCCTCGACCCGGACGCGTCAGGTCGCCGGGGAAGATGTATCCCCCGGCGACCTGACGCACTCTCCACCGCCAATTGCATCAATGTCCGGGGGCCTCACCATCCCAGTCACGCCAGAGGATGTCGCCATCGGAATCAGGAGATCCTGGCGCGACCGGCGTGGGCGGGTCCCGAGGAACGCCGCCATCGGCGTCCGGGGTATCCTCTGGCTCCGCTTGGCGTCCCTGCATGTCCCCCAGGCGGGCCGTGTCGGCCACCTTGACGCGCGTGTCGAACGGCGTCACGTAATACGCTTCGTTGTCCTCGCTGCTAACGAAGACCCAAAGCACGTCGAACTCTTCATCGACCTTCAGGTCGGGACCGACGCGCTGCGCATTCGGGTTCGCCAGTTGGAGACGAGGTGTTTCCTTGATTGCCTTGACCCGGTCGCTGACGAAGAAGAATGGTGAGCCATCCGCAACCTGCACCACGGCGGGAATCGTGTTCGCGTCCATCCCCTGGAATTGCGCAAGTTCCGGGATCGGCACGGGCTCGGCAAAGGTCGTCGCCGCGCCGGTGCCGGCTTGCCCGCCGGCTGCCCGCGCGGCTTCGCCAACTCGTCGCAGCACCGCTGGCCAGATGCCCTTGTTCCGGACCTGTCCTGGGCAATCCTTTCCGGTCCAAATATTGTGCTGGACCAGCGCCGAATCGGCATTCCAGCCTTTGGCGGCGATGAGACCGGCATGGAGGGCGATGACATTGGACAGGGATTTTTCGAAATCGATCCCGCCGCCGAAACACTGCTCGATGTGCCACGACGTCTTGTTCCCCGATGGCTTCCCGGCCGCCCAGGTCACTTCGTTGAGCGGCACAAGCTGGAAGATCTGCTCATCGTCGACGGCAAAGTTGTACCCCACCTGCTGCCGCTCCATCTTGCCCGTGACTTTGTTCTTTTTCATTGGGCCGTTGTGGAGGAAGTTGCGCTCTGCCTTGGCCGTCGACCCGGCATGTCCGGTATCGTGAAATGTCACTGATGTCTGAGCCGTCGAACTCGCGCCGCTCCGAACCCAGCCAGTCATCGAGTCGGGCACGATATCGATAACCACTTCGATATCGTCCGGCAACATGACGTCTGCGTTGAGACCACTGAATCTGTGCGCTCGCAATGCCATGCAAGACTCCTTCCGGGGGAAGCGCCTTGTACCGCCCAAATCCGGAGCAGGGTTTACCAACCCACACCGCGCGTGCTGCCGGAGTATTTCCGCCGTTATCGATGGGCGTACCAAAACACCTGGGTCAAAAAACTGTCGGGTCCCAATGGGTTCTGTTCCCAAATTCGAATGGTGAATATATGTCCCTGATGGGCCGAAATTACGCCAAATGCCGGATTTTGTATATAGGACTTAATTCCCATGGGCTCTGGTCCTGCCGGGGCGATGTCGAGACATTCGCGATCACCGATCACGGTCGACCGTGACAAGAGCTCGCGTATCCCGACCCTGGCGAACATATCGTGATACGAGAGTCATGGTGCAATCAGTAGGCTGACCACCGTATCATGACATTCGGGCGAAGGCCATGATTCAGGTTGCGATGCTGATTGGCCGCCACAAGGGCGGCCACTACCAGGTGAGTTGAGCGTTGGTTCAGAAGACACCATTCGCTGCTCAGGCTATTCTGGGGATCAACCGGCCTCGGATGACACAGCAGTGATGAGCAGTTCCAGAGCTCGGGCGGTGGCAGCCTCGATTACGGCGGCGCGGTCGCCAGGGAAGATGTGCTCCTCGACGATCCGGTGATCGGCGCTGGCAACCCCGATGTAGACCAGCCCGACCGGCTTTCGCTCGGTTCCACCGAGGGGACCGGCGATGCCGGTGGTGGAGACCGCGAAGTCACTCCCGATAAGGGTGCGCACGCCCTCGACCATCGCCCGCGCGCATGGCTCGCTGACCGCGCCGGGATTCTCCAGCACCTCAACAGGGACGCCCAGCACGCGGCGCTTGACGTCATTCGAATACGACACCACGCTGCCCGTGAAATACTCCGAGCTGCCGGAAATGCTCGTGATCTGGTGGGCGATGTTGCCGCCGGTACACGATTCGGCCGAGGCGACGGTGACGCCGCGCGCGATGGCGAGAGCCTGGAGTTCGATGGCGAGGCCTGAGAGTGATGTGGTCATGGGATTTCCCACTCTGGTAGGGCCGGTCTTGTACCGGCCAATTCGCGGTATGCGGGATGATCTGAAGTTAAGGATAAGCTACCCAATGAAGGTTCCTGGTTGGTGATCTTACCGCACGGCGGGCGGCATGTATGGCACGATTCCGGGCAGAATCGTTCAACCCGCACTGGAGTGCTCATGTCTCAATCCCGGACAACCGAAACGCAGGGCAATCACGATCTGTTCGACGCGTTCACCCAAACCGGCTGCCCGGTCTGCACGGTGGCCCAACTCAGCGTGGATCGATATGTCAGTTCGACCAATTACGATTCGGTCAGCGATCCGGAAATTCGGAAACACTTCGAGGCCTCGCAGGGTTTCTGCAATCTCCACGCTCACCAGTGGTTGCAGGCGGCATTCATTCTCGGTACGGCCAATATTTACCGCGATGTGCTGCTGGTCACGTCGAACGATCTCCAGAAGCGCTCATTCGCCGGCAACCCGCTTTCGCAACGGGTTGGCTCGCTGCTTGGCCGCCAGAAATCAGGGGCAACTGGCAGTGGCTCACTGATTCGGCCATCGGAGATGTGTCCTGCCTGTGTGGTGATGCAGGAAACCGAATCGCGGCTGCTCACCACCTTGTTGAAGGGACTTCCCGACCCCGCGTTTCGTGATGCCTATGCCGGATCGGACGGTCTGTGCGTACCCCATCTGCGGGTGGCGCTGGCCTCCGCCTCGCGTCAGGACGTGTTCGACAACCTGAAGGAGCGCGCGGTACAGACCCAACAGACCCTGATCGCCCAGCTCGAGGAAACGATTCGCAAGCACGACTATCGGTTCCGCCACGAGGAAGCCGGTGAGGAAAAGGGGTCGGCCGCTCGGGCCGTCGCCCATGTCGCCGGGGCGAACGGGATCGCGGAGCCGTCGGAACGATGACGCGAGAGGCCCGGATCACCCCGGCAGCAACACAATGTGCCGGGGTTGCACACTCGCATCGACCCGCGAACCGACCGGGAACGCGGTCGTTGTGACCGCCTCGATCAGCGACCCGCATTCAAGCGCAACCGTATGCTCGTAGTGGTCACCCGCGTATACAAGTTCCCGGACCATGCCGCTCCACCGCACACCAGGAATGCAGTCATCCTCGGCATCCTCCAGCCGGATATGCTCCGGTCGGATTGCGGCGACGATTGGACCAGAGTGCAGGCTCGCAGGCACCCGTATCGACATTTCCGCTCCGGCGATCGTGAACCAGAGTTCCGGTTGCATACGTTGTCGCTGTTCGATCGGGAGGATGTTCCGAAACCCCATGAAGGCGGCCACAAATCGGTTCGCCGGTTGCTCGTAGACCTCCTCGGGTGTCCCGATCTGGGCAATTCGCCCCTTATCCATCACCACCAGGCGATCCGATAGCGCCAGGGCTTCGCCCTGGTCGTGGGTGACGTGGAGGAAGGCGCGGCCAGTCTCGCGCTGGATCGTTCGTAGTTCCGATTGCATCTGCCGGCGCAATGCGAGATCAAGGGCGCCGAGTGGTTCGTCCAGGAGCAGGATGGCCGGATCGACGGCCAGGGCGCGGGCCAGGGCCACCCGCTGTTGCTGTCCGCCGGAGAGTTGGTGTGGCCGCTTGTCCTCCTGGCCGTCCAGACCGACCAGCATCAGCAAACGACGAACCAGTGCGGTGGTGTCCGATCCGGAGAGCCCCTTCGTGACCGGGCCAAATGCGATATTGTCAGCAATCGAGCGGTGCGGGAACAGCGCATAGCTTTGGAACACCATCGCGCAGTCACGTTTGTACGGCGGCAGGAGCGTGACGTTTGTTCCCTGGATCGAGACTGTGCCCGTGTCTGGACACTCCAACCCGGCGACCAACCGCAGCGTCGTCGTTTTGCCGCTGCCGGATGGACCGAGGATCGTTACGAATTCCCCCTGCCCGACCGTAAGCGAGACGCCGGCGAGTCCGACATCAGCGCCAAACTGTTTGCTGATTGAGTTCAACCGGAGCGCGTCGGTCATCGTTTCCAATTCGTTCAATGAGGCAGGAGGATCTGGTTCATCCTGCCGGGAGATTACTGTGGCTGTATCGTCCGATCGTGAAAACCGGATCGCCTTTCGACCGTTGGTGGAATCCGACTTGCCCACCATGCTGAGCTGGCTGTCCGACCCGGGTGTTGCCGAGTGGTGGCGCGAGTCCGACCTTAGTCTCGAATCGCTCATCGGAAAATACCAGCCAATCATCGATGGCAACGAGCCTACCCGGTGCTTCGTGATCGTCGTCGATGGTCGCGATGTTGGGATGATCCAGTGCTATGTCGTTGCCGATCACCCCGATTATGCACGGCAAATCGGCCTCCCACTCGGTTCGGTTGGCACCGATCTCTTTTTCGGCGATCCCGGGATTCGGGGCAAGGGATGGGCGCCGCCGATGCTGGCTGCGTTCCATCGTCGCATCGTTTTCGGGGAAATGGACGCAAAGTTGGCGGTCATCGCTCCTGAACCGGCAAACCTGCGGGCGATTCACGTCTACGAGCGGGTTGGCTTCCGCTGGTTGAAGACGGTTCCGATCAAGGATGACGACCCGCTTCAATCCGGCAAGGAGTATGTGATGGTGATGACCCGCGAGGAGTTAGGCGGGAGTCACGGAGCCTGAGCTGCCGAGCGCCTTGACAATTGGTTTTGGTGTGTGGGGTGCCGCTACTGCCGCCGACCGATCCGCTATCTCGTACGGCTGCGGAGCTTGCTCCGCCAGTACTCCGATGTCGGGATGCGTCATGCAAGCTGTGACATGGAACGGAGTAGTGCGACCAGCGTAGCGTGGCCTGTTCGACCCCACCCTCCGACCGTCATTCTGACGCGAAGCGGCAGCGGAGCGATAGAATCCCCCGGCGCAGCGAAGCGATAGCCGGTCCACGTCAGTGGGCGCTCGATGTGCCACCACCAACGCCGACTGCGTCGTCGAGTGCTATCGCTGCGCTGAGCACGGGGACTCTGAGCGCAGCGAAGAGTGACGGCTGGGGAGCGGGTTCACTAAAACCAATCACCGTGGGACACGTAACTCAACGCGCCAGATCGCTGCCCACCGTCAGTTGCGCCGTGAGGCAATCGAGATTCGGGACTCCGACGTTCCGGCCGGCGATTCCGTTGCCGGCGCTGATCAGTGCGTTCCCGAGCCAGCGCCGGACCGAGGAGGGTCGCTCCGGCGCTCGCAGGGCAGCAAGGTTTCGATCGTGTGCCTGTTCGTTCATCCGCACTTCGGTCGCGCGGCTCACCCCAACACCTTCGATGCCATAGGAGAAGAAGTCGTGCGAGATGGAATGGTTGGTGGACTGGGTCATTGTTGCTCTCCGGTGCTGGCCTGCGACACGAACGTTGTCATGACCACATCATGCCGGAGTGCAAGGCGCGCCACATCGTAGAAGTGTTGTATTTGGCCAATTGATGGCCAGTACGTAAGTCTACGTACGCTCCGCCTGGGAAGGGACAAGCCCCAATCGTACCGCGAGCGCCATCGCTTCGGATCGGGTGGAGACGTCGAGCTTGGCGTAGAGGCGACTGAGGTGTGTTGTGACCGTGCGTTGGCTGATGAACAACGCTTCGGCGATGGCGGGGTTGGACTTGCCTTCGGCGAGCAATCCCAGAACCTCGAGTTCCCGCGGGGTGAGATCGTGATCCGGGACGGAAGAATCGCTGGACGCTGTCGCCCCGGACCGCAGGCTCGTGACGCCGAGCGCGAGGTCGATCGCTTCCGGCAGCGAAAGCGCCCTGCCAGCGGATTGCTCCAGAAGGAGTGATTTCTGCCCGAGTACCGGTCGAATCAGGGACACTACGCCCTCCACGTCTGCCAGGTCGTTTGCGCTGATGACGATCCCGATCCGATCGCAAATACCCATTCCGGCGCCGACAAGGCGAGCGCTCTCCCTGAACGAGCCGCGCTGCACCCCCAGCTCGGCAATGCTCAGCAAACGGCCAGCAAGGGCGCCCGGGAGGCGATGCGGGGGTAGCCGGTGGTAATCCAGGCTTCGCTCGAGGAAGTAACTCGCCTCGTCCAGGTCGCCGCGCTTCAATGCCAGGTATCCAAGCGTGCCCTGGAGCAGGGGAAGCGCTTCGGGCCGCTCCCGCTCAACGACAGGCATCGCCTCCCGCATGAGGGGTTCGGCGCGGTCGAGATCCCCTTCCTCGATCAGGGACTCGGCGATCTGGGAAGCGAATAGTGCTCCCGCCAGCGGGTCCTCGATCGTCTTGATCGTGGTGATCGCCGCTCGCTGGAGGCGCTCCCCTTCCTCGGCGTCGCCCATGCGCCAGCGGATTTGCCCAAGCAGATTCTGGCAGTTTGCCACGAGACGTGGTTCTCCAACCTGTTCGGCCAGGACCAACGCTCGTGATGCAAGCTGGTTTGCCTCGTCGAACGTGTCGCCATTGAACGCCATGATCGCCGCCATCCGCAAGAACAATGCCTGCACGTCGATCGGTGCTTCCCCGGCGTGCGGCATCAGGCGAGCGGTCCAGTCGCTGCCCTCGCGGAGTTGGCCAGTTTCCAGCAGGAACGGAACGATCGCGCCTACCATCCGCACGGCTGTTCCGGTGTCCTGCCGGTCCATGAGCGATGTAAAGGTGCGTGAAAAGTTGTCGATATCCGGAAGGTGTCGCATGGTCCATGTGCGCAACTCGGGTGTGCCCGTGCGCCACGTTTCCGAGGGCGTTCGGATCACGAGCGTGGCGAACCAGGTTGCATGTGCCTGCCGCATCGCTTCGAGCTCACCGCTCAGCTCCAGCTGTTCGTGTGCAAACTCGCGGATCGTGTGCAACAGGCGCACCCGTGGTCCGGTCGAGGGCGCATCGAACATGCGGACCAGGCTGTGGTCGACCAGGGCGGCCAGGAGCTCTTCGACATCGCTGCCCAGGTCACCGGTGGCATTGCATATGGCGTCAACCGCATCGTAGGGCCCGCTGTGCTCGAAGATTGCCAGGCGCCGGAAGAGCAGGCGCTCCTCGGTGCTGAGCAGATCGTGCGACCAGGTGAGTGTCGCGCGGAGCGTGCGGTGCCGCTCCGGTGCATCGCGCGGCCCGCCGACCAGCAGCTGGAGCCGTTCCGAGAGCCGGTCCCTGAGTGCGATCGGCGAGAGGAAGCGGGTGCGGGCGGCGGCCAGCTCGATCGCGAGCGGCAGACCGTCGATGTGGCCACAGATGTCGTCGATCGCCCGGATATCCTCGCCCGTGAGCGAAAGATCCGGTTGCACGGCCCGGGCCCGCTCGATGAACAGAACGGTGGCCGGGGCGAGTTCGCGTTCGCCCTGGCTGACCGTCGACAGCGGATCAACCGGGAAAACATGCTCGGCCGACAGGCGCAGCATCACCCGGCTGGTGACCATGATCCTGAGACCCGGGCACGCGCCGAGCAGCCGCGAGAGGAACGTCAGGTGTTGGGCAACCTGCTCTGCGTTGTCGAGGATCAGGAGGAGTGATCGATCACCGATGACCCCGGTGATGAGCTCGTCGAGCGGCGATGGTCCAACCTGGGAAATGCCGATGGCACGGGCGATTGCGGTCTGCACGGCGTCGGCATTCGGGGCATTGGCAAGCATGACCAAATGAATCTCGCCCACCACATCGCGATCGAGTTCATGTGCGATCTGGATCGCCAACCGGGTTTTGCCAACACCGCCGGGCCCGGTCAGCGTCACCAGCCGGACGTCTGGCCGCCGGAGCAGGGCAGATAATCGGGCGAGTTCATCCGATCGCCCGACGAACGACGTCGATGGTACGGGGATTTGCAGGTTGTCGAGCGCGAACGATGACATGGGAGCCTCAGCAAAAGCAGGAACCGAATGAGGTGCCGGCCAACTCGTCACGACGGGTGGTAGTGGCCGGCCTTTTCTCGGCCGAAAACGATCGTGGATTCAAGTGTAGGGCAGCGGGAGTCAAACCAATACCAGTCGAACGACCTACCGCTGCTCCCTTGGCTCGCCGACTACACGAACTACGATAAGGAACACCACGGATGTCATGAGCAGGATGGCCGAGAGCACCACGGCAGTCTGGAGGTCACCGGCGCCGAACCGCTCGTAGATGGCGAGCGGCATCGTTTGGGTCACGCCCTGCCGATTTCCGGCGAACATGATCGTGGCCCCAAATTCTCCGAGCGCCCGCGCCCAGGCGAGCACGGCCCCCGCGAACAGGCTGGCCCTGCTCAGCGGCAATGTGATCCTCCAGAACACGCGCGCCGGGCTCGCCCCGAGATCGGCGGCGGCCTCTTCGAGTGAGTGATCGATCCGGCTGAATCCTGCCCGCGCCGTGCGGATGAAGAACGGCGCCGAGACGAAGATCTGGGCGATGATCACCGCCGTCGTCGAGAATCCGATGGTGATCCCGAAGCGCTCGAAGGTATCGCCGAGCACTCCCCGTCGGCCGAATGCCGTGAGCAAGGCGATTCCCGCCACGGCCGGCGGCAGGATGATCGGGAGATCGACCAGGGCATCGAGCACGCGGACGCCCGGAAACCGACCGCGCGCGAGAACGTAGGCGATTGGCGTGCCGACGATCACGATCGCGACGAGCGAGATCAGCGAGGTCGTCAGGCTGAGCACCAGCGCCTCGCGGAGGGTTTCCCGGGCCTCGGGATCGTCGAGTACGTCCCGCGCGCCGAACGCCCGGATCACGAGGGCAATCGTCGGCAGCGTGAGCAGCGCCAGCCCAAGCAGGCTGATCGCGATCAACGTCCAGGTGAATGGATTGCGATTGCCCTGCGCCAACGAACCTGCCTTCGTCATGATCGCGATATGTCGTAGTGGCGGATTGCCAACCCGCTCCGCTGGATGCCGGATACGCAGATTGTACCGGCCACAAACCACGTCTTGTACGGGCGGACCCGTGTGTCCGACCCTTTTCCTCGCAGTGGCCGGTCGCCCGGCTGGATTGTACCGACTACGGAGCGAATAACGCACAAAGGCCGGCACAAGACCGGCCAGTACGAATCTGGGTAGGGCTGCGTATCCAGTGGGGCAAGCTGGCCCCGCTGGATCTTCGCCTCAGCGAACAATGCGTATTGGCCGCCGCGACGATGGGGCCAACCACGGGCGGATATACGCGGGCAGACACCATTGGGGCCGGTTCGTTGCCGCTGCCCACTACCTCGCTACGCTGCCGCCCCTACGATTCACGCGTGAGGGACATTGTCAGAGCTGAGGGAAGCGAGCCGGTAACGCACCTTGTTGGATTGCTAGTGCGACTCAGGCAAGGCGTCGAGCCAGTCGAGGGCGGCCCGGGTTTGGGACAGCCGCAACCGCAGCACGGTGTCGCCGAACGTGTTGTCGGGGTCCTCCGGCTGCTCATTGTTCACCTGTTCTTCGAGCCGGGCCATACGCTTGCGCATCACTGCCCGTTGATCGGCGACAAGCGTCACGGCATGATCAGGATCGATTCGCCGCGCGAGGTACAGCTTGACCAGGAATTCAAGCCGGATCTCCCGCGTCGACCGGACCGGCGCCGCGATCCACTCCCGCAGCGCCCGTTCCCCCTCCGGTGTGATGGTGTGGACCTGACGGTCGGGGCGGCCGATTTGCCGCTCGGTGCGGGTCGTGACATAACCATCACGGGCGAGCTTCTTCAGGTAGTGATAGAGCATGCCTGACTCAAGCCGGACAATCTTGCCGAGGGCGCCTTCGGAAAACGATCGCGAAAGATCGTATCCGTGGATTTCCCCGGCATCGGTCTTCGCGATCAGCCCGAGCAACGCATATTCGGCAGCGGCCCGTTCCGGCAGCTTGCGGCTCGCGGTTCGCTCGTCTGCGGCACCGCTGCTACTTGCGAGATGGTCGCGGTCGTCAGTCAAGGAGCGATACCTTCCGCATGGCGCAACTGGCTCAGGCCGCTGTTCGCGTCGATGTCGCTGGAAGAGATTCGAGTATCTCAAGGGTGGCGACGTGATCGACGGGAACGACCTGGACGCGGGAAACCCGCAACCCTTCGATAGCTTCTACCACGAACCGTTGCCCACCCGGAGCGATCACTTCGTCACCGACGATCGCCGGGCGACCAAGGACGAAGAACACGTAGCCGCCGAGTGTTTCGACGTCGTATCCCTCATCGAGAAGATCGATTCCATATTGCTCGCGAAGTTCCACCAGGCCGGTGAGCCCATCGAGATGAAGGATGCCATCGGTGGTGTGACCGTTCGGTTCGTCCGCATCTCCGTGTTCCTGTACCCGGCCAATCAGGTGCGTCACGATGTCCTGGAGGGTCACGATCCCGGCGGTGCCGCCGTACTCATCGATCACGACCGCCATCTGGACCTGGGTTTCTCGCATCCGGGTCAGCACTTCCGATGCCGCCAGGGTTTCCGGAACCAGCATCGGCTCCATCATGTAGTCGCGGATTGCGAAGGCTCCCGCTGTTTGCTCGACGGCCGCCTGGGCCTCCCGGGCTGAGTCGAGCAACGGCGCGTGGCCATTGCCGGCAATCGCGGCCTGGGCCGTGCGGGCGATCGCTTCGGCCTCGACCTGGGCCAGGAACAACGGCATCAGGCGCTTGACCTTGATGATGCCGACGATGTGATCGTTGTCGTCTTCATAAATCGGGAGTCGCGTGTGCGAGGTATCGGAGGCAACCTGCATCACGTCGTCGAGTGTGGCGTCGATCGGGATCGCGGTGACCTCGGTCCGGGGCACCATCACGTGCCGGGCCTGGAGGTCGTTGAACGAAAATGCGCGCCCTACAAGGTCGTGCGCCGTCTGGTTGACCAATCCGGCCTCGCGGCTGGCGTTGATCGAGAACATCAACTCCTCGGTCGATTGGACCATTGCGTGCCCGCCTGCCGGTTCGATCCCGAACAGCTTGACGACCCAGTTGCCGACCCAGTTCAGGGCGTAGATCACCGGCCGGAAAATGACGAGGAAGGCATGGATCGCCGACGACACCGCCAGCGATGTCTCCTCTGGCCGCTGCAACGCCAGGCTTTTCGGCGCAAGTTCGCCGATCACGATATGGAGCGCGGTGACGATCGAGAAGGCGATGACGAACGAGATCGCGTGGATCGTCGTCGAGCCAATGTCGAACGGTAGGTATTGGACGACATCGTGGACGATGACAGCGACCACTGGCTCACCGATCCAGCCGAGCGCAAGGCTGGAGATCGTGATTCCGAGCTGGGTAGCGGCAATGTAGGTATCGAGGTGGGTGAGCCGGTCCAGTACGGAAACGGCTCGGCGATTTCCTTCGGAGGCGAGTTGCTGAATACGCGTCCGTCGCACGGAAACCAGGGAAAATTCGGTTGCGACGAAAAATCCGTTTGCAAGAACCAGGAGAATAACTGCGACGAGCCCTAAGGCGGTACTAATGGGGTCCTCCAAGACCGAACACAAAACGGCGCTCATGAAAAGTTCGCGCCAGCATCGACCAATACCGATTATTGAATGTTCGGGGATCGATGGCGAGAACGCGCCGCGACGATATACCTATTCTATTGGAAAATCGCCCCAAACTCCAGACCTGTGACGATGAAATCACAGCGTCCGGGCAGTGATGATTCGTTCGCAGCGGCGCAGCGTACGTGCGCGTCGAATGGCATGCTAGGATGACCGCAGACAGGTCGATCACGATACTGCGACCTATCAAGGTTCTTCAGGGAGTTTCTCGCGCGCATGGCCGCAATGCAGACCACAAGCCAGCAGACGGAACCTGTCGATCCGGTGCGGGCAAAGTCGATCATGCTGCTCGGCGAGGTCTTTTCGTCGAAAGTGCGGGCGACTCTGCTCGCCTGGGTTGTGCCGCGACTGGACACACGGTTTTCGCTGACCGAGCTTTCCCGCGAAGTCGGGGCTCCGATCAGTAGCCTCCAGCACGAGTGCTACAAGCTGGAACGCCTCGGTGTGTTGCTGGGGCGGCGCGAGGGGTCTTCACGCCGCTATCACATGGATCTCTCGCATCGCCTCAGCCGTCCACTGATTAACCTGGTGATCGCGACGCTTGGGCTCGAATCAATGCTCCGGGAGTCGCTCGTCGACATCGGAAGGTTCGACGTGGCGCTGATTGCCGGCCCCGATCCAGGCGCCGACACTGGGGAATTCGTGTTCGCCCTGATCGGGGAATCGGACCTCGAAGGGCTCGATCGCGCCCAGCAGCGGATCGCGATGCTGCTCGACCTCGATCCCGATCGCATCGAGCTGGCCTATTTCCAGGCGGACGACTGGCTGCAACACGGCGAGCATGGCCATCCGCTCACCCGTCGCCTGGCCAGCCGTCCCATCCAGCCCATCATCGGCGCCTGGCCTCCTGACCTGGCGAAGTCGTAAGGCTGCCGACCACTTGAAACAGGCGGACACAAGTTCGCCTCGCTGGACGTAACTCTACACGGATCTGATCTGGTAGTGGTCGGTCTTGTGCCGGCCATAGGTGCGAAATGCAAGTCGGCTTGACCACACCCGACTTTGGTAGGGTTGCGGCGCTTGCTCCGCCCGTGGTTGTCATATCGACCGGAACGAACGTGTAGGAGAACCCGCCCGCCCCGCTCGTCGCTGGACCTGTGGGTTCCCACCGCGCCTGATGGGTTTGTGCCCCGAGAATTCTCGGCTTCGCTCGAAAAGACAATGTGAAGGTGACCTATTCCTGCGACAACTCTATGAAAAGTCATCTGCGGAACTTGTCACAGCCGCGACAATCGCCAGGCCGACGCCATTGGCCGGCACAAGACCGGCCACTACCAGAAGCACCAGAAGCCGGGCCGTCGATTTGTTTCCACCGCAATGCGGTAGTCGCGGATCGGCTACCCTCATCCTGACGATTCGCGCTCGCCACGAAAGGGTCCCCCATTCGCCTATGACCGCCTCTGACACAAAGTCCCCCGCACTGCTCGTCGGCCAATCCGGTGGCGCGACTGCCGTGATCAACTCCAGCCTCGTCGGGGTGATCGAAGCCGCCCGAGATTCCGGCCAGTTTGGGCGCGTGCTCGGTGCCCGCAACGGAATCGAGGGACTTCTCAAGGAGGAGTTGATCGATCTCCATGACCAGGATCAAGAGCTGCTCGACGTGATCCGCAACACCCCTTCTGCCGCGCTCGGCACCGGTCGCTACAAGATGCAGGCGGGCGATCTCGATCGTGCGCTGGATCTGATGCGCCGGCACAACATCACCGCCTTCGTCTACATCGGCGGTAACGATTCCGCCGATACCGCGCACCAACTTGCCGTGCGGGCCGCTGCAACCGGCCAGGAACTGCTCGTCGCATCGGTACCCAAGACGATAGACAACGATCTTCCCGAGACGGATCACTGTCCCGGCTATGGGTCGATCGCGCGGTATCTCGGCAACGCTGTCCGCGATGCCACCTACGATTCGATCGCCTCGCCGCAACTGCACGCCGTGAAGTTCATTGAGGTCATGGGCCGCGATGCGGGATGGGTCGCCGCCAGCGGCGGCCTCGGCTTTTCCGACCAGGAACGCGACCTCGACCCAATCATCCTGCTTCCGGAACGCCCACCGGTCGACGTCAACCACGTACTCGCCCTCGTGGAACGCGACCTGCACATCCGTGGCTGGTCGGTAGTTGTCGTGCCGGAAACGCTGCGCACAGCAACTGGACAACCGCTCGGCGGCGACACTCCGGACTATGTTGACAGCTTCGGGCACCCCTATTACCCGAGCACTGGCGCGGCGCTGACGCGCCTCGTCACCCAGCACCTCAAGGTCCGCGCGCGCTACGACAAGCCAGGCACGGCGGCCCGGATGTCGATCGCGCTCGCCTCGGATGTCGATCTCGCCGAAGCGTACGCACTCGGCGCCGGGGCGGTGGAGCGGATCGTCGACGGGGAAACCTCCATCATCACGATCCTCCGCCGCACCAGCGACGATCCGTACGTATGCGAGGTCGATGCCGTGCCTGTCGAGTTGATCGCCAACCGGGTGCGTGTGCTTCCCGATGCCTTTATCGCGGAATCCGGAACGGGTGTGAGCGACGCTTTCCGGGGGTATGCGACTCCCCTATTGGGCACCAATCCATTCCCCCCATATGGGCAGTTCAATCGGGCGATGCATGATTGAACGAAGTGGTGTATCCTTCGGCGTTGCATGACTGGTGACCATTCGACATATATGTGAATCGGGTGAGTTTGCCAGGTCGCTCGCAATCGAATATAGCGATTTGCTCCACTGCTCGCGATTCATCCAACACGAGCACTGCTGCCATTCGGGAGTATGACGTCGTGGCACAACACAACAATCGGTTTGGCGAAGACGATTCGGCAACAGCGATTGATGATACGGACGAGGATTCGGCTACACAAATATCGGAACACGTTGGACCTGAGACCGAGGTTGATTCGACTACCGCAGGCGTAATGCGCGCTGGCGAGGCCGGTTCGATCCCCGACCACGACCAGTCGGAATGGGTCATTGAGGTCGGCTCCGACGTGATCGGCAATTGCGGACACAAGGTCGGCGAGGTCGTCGCGGTCCGGGACGATCACATCGTGGTGGAGAAGGGATTCTTCATGCCAATGGATTTCTACATCCCCAAATCCGCGATCCAGCGCAATAACGACCATGGCCTGTATCTCAACGTGACCAAGAATGAAGCCCTGCATCGCGGTTGGGATGTCGATCCACAACTGGGACGCGCTTCTTGATCCACCCCGCAGCCACCAAGTAGAGTTCGCAACAGCCCGGATGGAACAACTCCACCCGGGCTGTTCGTTGTTTGATTTCCCACTTGCCAGTTTTCTTGTACGGCTGCTGCTGCGGCTGCGAAGCGATGCATGCTCCGCCCGTGCCTGCAAACCTGCCGACCGGGACCGATGCCCTTCTCTACGGCGCGTTGTAGTAGTACACGTACACCTGATACGAAACGCCAGGCTCCACGTACAACTCGGCATCGGCGTTGACTACTGGTTCGACATCGCCAACGATCAGGAAGCTGTCCCTCTCCGATGGCTCAAAGCCGGAAAGCCGGACCGTGATTTGGGCCGGAACGTTGTCGAGATGGTATGTGCCGTCATCCAGCCGGGGCGCCAGGCGCACTTCGAGTCCACCCTGGCCATCGCCGCCCCAAACGACCCCGGCCAGCTCGGGCGCATCGAGCGGAATGGTGCACTCGTCTGCCGGGTTTGCGATGGTTGTGGGATCGACGCCCTCCGGGCATCCACGCAGGGTGATATCGATTGTGCCTGCTTCCGGAGCGGGGCTCTCCGCCCCGGTGTTGTAATAGAACACATGGACCCGAATCGTTTCGCCGCGATATACCAGCACCTGGGGAATGCCCTGGTCGGTCGTGCGATCCACGGGGATCGCCGCGAAGGTATCGCGGACGGACGGCTCGAATCCGGTCAGTCCAACGGTCAGGAATGGCGGAATCCCTTCGATCCGGTATGTGCCGTCGTTCAGGCGCGGCGCGTTCGCAACCAGCGCTCCGCCTTCCATGTCCCAGACCAGCTGGGCATTATCCGGGGCATCGAGCGGAGTAGTGCAAACCGCCTCAGGGTCGTCGACGGTGAGTGGATTGACGAAATCGGGACAGCCGCGGAGCGTCAGCTCCAGCGTCGATCGCTCGCTTTCATGGAATCCGTCTTCCCCATTCCAATAGAACACCACCACGTCCCGGGTGCCTCCGGATGCCATTGAGAGGCGGCCGGTCCACGGTCCATCGATCCAGTTGTCGTCGACACCGATGAACTCGTAGTAATTGTGGGCAACTGGCTGAAAGCCGCGAAGCTCGACCTCGGCGCCCACCGGGATATCGTCGATCACGTAGGTTCCATTGAAGGACCGCTCGACGTCGGTCGCGACATGCAGGCGGTTCGTCTCATTGCCACGCCTCCAGAAGGCAATCGACTCGTCCGGGGCGTCGAGTGGGATCGTGCAGGTATCGAGGCTGATCGTGTTGGGATTGATCGGGCCGTCGGGACACCCCCGGAAGGTGATCCGGACGGTGCCGGTTTCCTGCGCGGCGGATAGCGCCAGTCGCTGATCGGTGACGACTCCGGCAATGCTGAATACCATCGCCAGGGCAAAGACAATGCGTAATGCGTGTCGCATGTCACAGCAATCCTTCGCCCCAAGCACCCGATCCGGGAAACCGGTGGTCCAGGGAGCAGATTTGTGAAGTTGAGCGTTCCCAGCCTGATTTTGTGACGTTTCGCCGCATTATATGGTTTCGCCCGAATGCGGGGCGCCAGTTTGTTGATGTTTACTTCTCGTCATAAGATAGAGGTGTAGCTGGCGTTTGGTTCCTGGGAACACCCGCATGCGTAGAGGACCCCGTGATAGCGCGAAACCTGTTGGGACGGCTTAATGCGCGTTCCCCCGACGATCTCCAACGCATCGCCGCCTTTTGGCTGGTCCCGCTTCCGGGAAGCGATCGGGGCCGCCATGTCGGTGCGCTCTATCGCGTGATGACCGATATCCGGTACGCCCGCTCGGTCTGGGAGCGCCTGGACCCCAACGCCCAGACCATTGTCCGCGATCTCGCCTCCGCCGAATTGGGCGCCCTGACGATCGACCAGATCGCCGACGTGACCGGCCTCTCGACCTCGACCACTCGCGAAGTTGCCATCCGCTTGTTCCAGGCCGGGATATTCTCCCGCGAGGGGGACAATCAGGAACTGCCGGTTGGCGTGTTGCCGAAACTCTTCATGTCGCGCGAAATTGGCCAGGTCTTTCGCCGCGTGCAGGACGAAATCGATGCGGGCAATCTGAGCGGCAGCGCCCTCCGCGTGATGCTCGAAATGCTCGACGATCCGGAGCTCGAAGAAGCGGCCACGATCTGGGGGATTAGGGTCATCCCCGGTCAACGGCGCCGGGCCGATCTCGTTGCCCAGATCCTGCGCCAGATCAGCATCCCGGAACGTGTCAGCCAGGTTGTGGCCGGCCGGGGCCGCTCCGCGACCGCGCTCTGGAAGGCTGTGCTCGACAATACCCCGGAACCGATTTCGCTGGGCGATGCGCTCCGGCAATCCGGTCTCGAACCGCCTCCACCGGCATCAACCGAGTTTGTCCGGGCCTCGGCCCGCGTCGAGGCTACCCTTGCCGAGCTGGAGACTGCCCTGCTCGTGTTCCATACGTACCTGAGGGATGGCACGCGCTGGCTTTTCATCCCCCAGGAAATCGCCAACCCTGGCGAGCATGCCTCGACGTTGCCGCTACGGCCGCTCCAGCCACTGCCCGAGGAGAAGTCGCCCAAGGTTGCCGATCCCGTTCCTTCCGCGTTGGCCTGGGATTTGTTGACTGTGTTGCGTGAGATCGCCGAACATGGCGCGCCCGTCTGGGTTCCTGGCGAGCCAATGTCGCGGCCATGGCAGAGAAGGCTCAATCGTCGACTCTGGTCCGGTGGCGAGGAGATCCCGCCGCGCGGCTATCTCGGATTTCTGCTCTATCTGGGTGTCGCGGTCAACGTGATCGCCGCTTCCGATCAGCCGCTCCCGGCAGGATCCGAAAAGGGTGCAATCCGCCCCGTGGTGACCCGGAGTGTTCGGGAATGGACTCGCCTGGGTTTTCCGGCTCAGGTCGAGCGATTGAAGGAAGCCTGGCTGGAAAGCGACGTCTGGCTGGAAGGACGCGAACGCGAAGAGATCGACGTGTGGGGCGCCGATTGGCGAGGGTTCCGCCAGCGCCTCCTTGATGCGATCGCCGATCTCGATCCACACGAATGGTTGATGGTCGACGACCTGGCAGGGCGGCTCGCGGAACAAAACCCGAACATGATCGGGACCACGTTCACCGCTGCCTCGTCCCGCGCCTCACGGGGCGGATTGGATGAGCGATCCGCGGCGATCGCCCAGGTGATACAGGTCGAGCTCGAAACAGCCGCGTCGTGGATCGGTCTCGTCCAGCTTGGGCACGCGCCGGGATCGGGTCTGGCGGTCAAGGCCGTCGCTGGTCCAGCTGTTCTCGACGAATCTGCCGCAGCCGGTCCTTCGCTCTCGATCTCCGATGAAGGCCTGGTCACACTGCTGCGGCCAGCCCCCCTGCATGTCTGGTCGCTTTCCGCCTTTGGCGATGCCGAAGGCTTGCGCCCGCACGCAACCTATCAACTGCGGCCTGGCTCTGTCGGGCGCGCGCTGGCCGCCGGATTCGATCTCGACCAGATTACGAGCTATCTCGAAACCCAGACTGCCGCACCGTTATCGGAGCAACTTGTCGCCAATCTCCGCGACTGGACGGTCGGGTATCGCCGGGTCCGGATGCGACGGGCGGTGGTGCTGAATCCAGACAGCGAGGAGGCGATCCCCGACCTGCGGACGATGATTGAAGCGGCCGGGCTGGATATCCTCGACGAGCCCGCCCCCGACGGCAGCCTGATCGTGATGCTTCCCGTTGCCGGGGATGCCACCGCCAGCCCGGAGGAAGAGTTCCTCGCGATGCTTCGCGCCCAGGGCTATGTGGGGCAATGGGAAACTCACCGGACCACGAACCGCAAACGCTAGTTCCCCCATGTCGATCCTCAATACAGCCCGCGTAGGGCTGCGTCCAGCGGGGCGACCTCGTGTCCGCCCCGGCGCTTCGCTCAGCGCGCAGCGTCGGATCCGCCTGAATCGACTGGCCGGCACAAGACCGGCCACTACCAGAGTCGGTCTGTGTCGGGTTGCAGCCCTGCTGAATCATGCAGGCGGTATACTTCCATATTGTCGCGTCTCGAGAAATGAACGAGACCCCTCTGTACCCTTCAAGAACCAATGTAAGCCGTTCCGTAATGACGCACGTTGACGTATTACGCCTCCGCGCGATCCAAGGACAACACCTGCATGACTGATTCCCATTCCCCCGACGCTCGCGCCCTTGCCGCCCTCCCGCCCGATCTCGAGGAGGTCCGCGTGCGCTTCGCGCCGAGCCCAACCGGATCGCTGCACATCGGCGGCGCCCGCCTCGTGATGTACAACGTGCTGTTCGCCCACGGCCAGGCCAAGCGCGCCGGGAAGACGGGCACCTTCATCCTCCGGATCGAGGACACCGACCAGAAGCGGTTCGTCGAGGGCTCGGCGGAAGGACTGATGGATGGCCTGAAGTGGCTCGGTCTCGAGTGGGACGAAGGACCCGATGTGGGAGGGCCGTACGCCCCGTACGTGCAGAGCGAGCGGCAGCACCATTACCGCGAGGCCGCCGAAACACTTGCTGGCGACCGGTCATGCCTACCGCTGCTTCTGCACGCCGGAACGCCTCCAGCAAATTCGCGACGAGCAGACGAAGCGCAACCTGCCGCCGGGCTACGATCGTCATTGCCGCAACCTCACCAGCGACGAAGTCCAGGCCAAACTCGATGCCGGCGAAACCTTCGTGGTCCGGATCAAGTTCCCGCTCGAAGGCGAAACGCGGTTCATCGACCTCCTGCGTGGCGAGATCACCTTCCAGAACGACAAGATCGAGGACCTCGTGCTGCTCAAGTCGGATGGCTACCCGACCTACCACCTCGCAGTAGTCGTTGACGATCACGAAATGGACATCACGCACGTTACGCGCGGCCCGGAGTGGATCCCGACCGCGCCGATCCATGTCCAGCTTTACAAGGCGCTCGGCTACGAAATGCCGATCTTCGCCCACATGCCGCTGATCCTCTCGCCAGACGGCGGCAAGCTTTCAAAGCGCGACGGCAGTGCATCGCTTGTCGACTTCCAGGAAAAGGGCTACCTGCCCGAAGCGCTGCTCAATTACCTCGCGCTCCTCGGCTGGAGCCTTGACGGCAAAACCGAGTTCTTCACGATGGATGACCTGCTGGAGCACTTCACGATCGAGCGGGTGAGCGCCGCGCCGAGCACCTTCGACCGCGACAAGCTCGACTGGCTCAACCAGCAGTGGATCAACCATCACATCACGGTCGAGGACCTGGCCGTGCGCGTGCTGCCGTTCCTGATCGAGGCCGGGACGATCGAGCCCGGCCCGCTCGACGACACGCATCCGCGCTATCACGAAGTGCTCGTCGCCTCCGGCCTGCTCAAGGATCGGATCCGGCACCTCACCGAAGCGCCGGACCTGATGTCCTACTTCCTGGTCGATGAGCTGGAACCCTACGATCCTGCGCTGCTCGTGCCGAAGAAGGTCGAGCCCGAAGCGGCGCTGACGATGCTCAAGGCCGTGCGCGAAGCGCTTCCCGGAGATCGACCTCACCAGCCATGATGCGACCGAATCCCGGCTTCGGGCGCTGGCCGATGAGCTGGGGATGAAGGCTGGTCAGCTCTTCATGCCGATCCGGGTTGCCGCCACCGGCCGCACCCAGTCGCCTGGCCTGTTTGACACATTGGCCGCGATCGGGAAAGATCGGGTAGCGACCCGCCTCGACCAGGCGATCGCCTTGCTGGAGAATGCCCCGTAGGGTTGCCGGCCTCGCGTCGGCCCAGTCAGCAATCATTCCCGCAAACGCGGACCTGGTAGTGGCCGGTCTTGTGCCGGCCAATCGACTCCCCTGAACAGGAAGCCCCGTGCCATCGGAAACCCCAACCACCATTTGCCTCGTTCGCCACGGCGAAACCGAGTGGAACTTCACGCATCGCTATCAGGGTTGGGCCGATATCCCGCTCAACGAAACCGGACTCGCCCAGGCCGACCTGGTTGCCCGCGCGATTGCCGATGAGGAATGGGACGCCATCGTCAGCAGCCCCCTCTCCCGCGCCATGCAAACCGCGCAGGCGATCGCCGACGCCCTCGGCATCGCGGATATCGAACAGGACAGCGATCTCCGTGAGCGAGGCTATGGCGAGGCGGAGGGCCTCACCCTGGAGGAGCGCGAGGCACGATGGGCTGGCCCGGATTGGCCCGGCCTCGAGCCGTACGAGGTCATGGCGAGCCGCGCGATGGCTGCCCTGGCGCGGCTCGCCGAACGACACGCCGGTCAGCGTGTGCTCGTGGTCTGCCACGGTGGACTCATGAATGCCGTACTTGGGAAAGTATCCGACGGCGTGCATGGCAGCGGCATCACCGTGATCGTCAATACCGCCCGGACCACCCTCCTGCACGACGCGTCGGTCTGGACCGTCGAGATCGTGACCGACGCCAGCCACCTCGAAATGGCCGTGCGCTGACGTCAGCCGCACCGTGCCTTGAGGCCGTGACGGAAATTCACAGGGGATTCACTGCAAGATGGCTGTTGGCCGGGCGATCCCGCAGAAGATGTAGTCCACGAGCCTTGTCGCCATCGTGAGGTCGATCGGCTGCAAGCCGAACAGCAATCGGTTGTAGATGGCACCATAAATCTGGTCGATCACCACCTCCAGGTCGAGGTCGTCACGCAGCTCCACTCGCTCCTGGCCTTGACGCAGCGCGTCGATCCCCATCCGGCGGCGAGGCAGGAAGTAGCGGTCGCGTATCTCCTGCGCCAAGATGCGATCCGATTGCACCGCACCGACGAGACCGGCGATGACCGTACCCGCTGGTGTGTCCGTCAACAGGCGAATCAGTGCTTCGACTTCCGCGATCAGGTCCGCGCGAACGCTCCCCGTATCCTGGAAGGCGATTCTCGGCTCGGCAAACGTGGCATAGCCATCGAGGGCCAGGGCGCCCCTGGACGGCCACCATTTGTAGATCGTCATCCTGGATACGCCCGATCGTGCGGCGACACCTTCGATGGTGAACCTGTCCATCCCCTCCTCAATCAGGAGTGTCCCCGCGGCCTCAAGGATCGCCTGCCGTGCAGCGTCACTCCGTACTTCAAGTGTCGTGGCCATGTGGACTTGATGAGACCACCGTCGATGACGTGGTTCGCGCCAGTCACGTTGGCGGTCCGAACGTCGGCTCCGGATTAACCATGGACACCGCTGCTGAGCTCCTCGGAAGCAGCATCGGAACGTGAGCGCCTACGGCGAACCTTGTCAACGCCAGCTACGGGGTCGTGGCGTCCTCATCGTCATCTGGCTGATCCTCCTTCAGGAAGTCAACACCAGCTCCGACTTTGGCCCGCTCTCCGGTGAGAACCTTCAAACTGTACCGGACCAGCGACAAGACGATGGCTCCGACGACAAACGGCGCAAGGAAAAAGATGTACTGCGGTCCGACGACGGTGGCAAGCAAGCCAAGCAAAAACACGGACACGAGATTGAACGCGTTTTGCTGGACGCTTTGCAGACCGAACATTCCACCCTGCCTCATGACCGGGACGTTGTTGTTGATATAGACCTGGACCGCCTGACCGGCCGCGGTCGACCCCAGGTTTATTGGAATGGCGATTACGCCCGCCGCCAAAATCGCATCGCTCAACTCGACGTCGAAGAGTGGCTCGAGGAGCCGCATTGGACTGAAGCGGGCAAAGAACGTGTCGACCGCTTCGATTGCACCAAGCAAGATGCTCCCCGTGGCCATCAGGAAGATCGACACGATTACGAGCTTTCGCACGCCGAGCCAATGAATCAACCTGGGTCCGCCGACAGCACCGATCAGGTAGCCGATTGCGGCCGGAGCAAAGATATACACACTGTTTGCAGGATCTTCATCGAGCACCTCTCGCACAAAGACTGGGAGCAGGGAACTGAATCCTTCGAACAAGGCAGTGCAAAAGATTCCGACCAGGATCATCGAGGAGACCGCGCGATGAGCCATTATCCACTCGGCGTTATACCGAAGTGACAACGCTTTCGGTTTCCAATCCATGGTCCGAATGTTTTCCCTGAGGGTCATTCCGCCGGCGGACTCGGCCTTCGGCAACTTGCGAACGCGCAAGGCACCCACCAGAAACAGGAAGCCAGTGACATAGAGCACGGCATCGATTCCCGAGGCCTTGATCAGAATCGGCGCCAGGAGCGACGATCCGATCGCAGACCCGGTCGACCCCAGCACATTGACCAGCGCGCCGGTGGTCGCAACTTCCGCTGGCGTGGCTACGATGGCGACCACCGATTTCAGACCGGGAGAGACAATCTGCGAAAGCGCGCTCGTGAGAAAGATGACAAACAGGAGATCGCCAATGTCCGTGCCAAACAGGCTGGGAACAAGAAAACACGCTCCCGCTTGAATGATCAACGAGAGGTACAAGACCTGGCGTTTGGGCGCCGAATCGGCCAGCATTCCTCCCTGAAGACCGAAAAGGAGAGCTGCGAGGTAGCTGGCCGAGCTTGCCAGCGATATCTCGAACTGCGACGCGCCAGCAGTCGCCAAGAAGACCATGACGCCATAGGACAGCGTCGAACCCGCCATCTTCGAAGCGAATCGCGAAACCGCCAGCACTCGTACCGGCGGCTGCTTGAGGACATCGCCGTACGTAGTAGCGTGATTGGTTTCAGGCGTTTGGTCCGTCGCTGCCTCCGTCATCGCGATCTCCTCCGATATTTAGCACCGTGTTATTCCCGGTGCGAAATTCTGGCGGTGTCTCTCTGTGCGACTGGCGCTCAAGTCATTCTTCAATCGGTCGATTGCTTGATCAGGATAGCGCGACGATGGACCCAATCAGTAGGGGCAAAGCGCTGATCACTCTCCACTATCCCAGGATTCGACGAATCCTGTCGATCGGAGGTGACCGGCGGCGCAAGACTATTTTCGGTCCCCATCATACGTTGGGTTGATCCCTTTCTCCCGAACGCCGTCCTGTGACGATGAGCCGTCACTCATCATGAAACCTGTTTTCTGGATGAAGCGGAATACGCCGAAAGTGGTATTCCCCGAACATTCTTGCAGGATTGCCGATTCACAGGAGACCAGGAACAAACCTGGCTGAGGATTACACCTTTTTGGCCATGTGGCTACCCCCTGTTGCCGAACACAATGGCAGTGCGTCCAGTCGATATCCAGATGCCAGGTATGCTCCGTAGCGGCTCTAGATCGAACAGGTGGGACACGCTTCTCTTCCGAACGAGTGGGAGGCGTCACCTGCGCCGGATGACCAGATTCACCATAACTTGGGGTTCAGCTCGCTCGCGATCCCTGATCACTCCTTTGGCGATCTGGTCCCTTGCGATGCCAATGATGCGGAGGTGGAGCACCCGCCTATTCAGTCCGTGTTAATACCAAGGCCGGATCGGGCGCGCGATGCCGTGGTGTTGTGATACCAAAGGGGCGTGAGTTGATTGAAGCTGCCATCGGTGCAGGCATTGCAGCATTCGGGCTCGTGGTCGGATATATAGTGGCCGATCGATATCACCCGAAAGAACGTCTCGTAGGGCAGGCAATGGGTCTGGGGGCGGGTGTCCTTATGGCCGTCGTGGCCTACGCGCTCGTGTTGGAGACAACTGAATCAGCACAACATCCGTCCATTGTTGGCGCAGGCGTCGCCGCCGGTGCACTTGTCTACTACTATGGGAGCCGATGGCTCGATCAACTTTCTTCATCGGCAACCGCATCTGAGAACGAAGGCGGTGGAGGATTGCCCCTGGCGCTGGGGGCGGTACTCGATGGAGTGCCAGAATCGATGGTGATCGGCATTGCTGCCGCATTGACCGGAGAAATCGGAATTCCCCTCGTTATCGCTGCATTCATTGCCAATATCGCGGAAAGTCTTGCCGCTACGCCCGAACTTGAGTCGAGCGGCATGTCCAGACAGTCAGTGCTCGGGATTTGGCTGTCCATTCTGACAGCCTCAGTCATTACGGCCATGATTGGTTACGAGGTGATGGCAAGCATTGCCCCGGATGCCGGGGCAATGTTCAATGGATTCGCGGCCGGGGCAGTGTTGATGGTACTCTCCACCTCCCTGATACCAGAAGGATATGAGAAAGCCCAGCGGGTTGCCGGCCTCATGGTCGTCGTTGGATTCGCAATCGGGTTCGGTCTGCAGCACCTGGGATAGTCGAACCACTGCCAGTTTCATCCCTTTACGGATACATTAGGCTGGATTCAGTCTGGATGGGCGATGAGGCCTGGCGCTGAACTGGCAAACGCGCCGCATGATGTGCCTTTCCGCTGAAGGCAAAAAGAACGGGCAGCTGGGATTTCGCATCCCATCATCGCTACCGCGTATCCTCTTCAGAGTGCCTCCTGGAGGCCACAGCATATGATGATCGACGTCAGTGGCCTGCCAGGGGCGTTTTACCGTGCGATTGACCATGATGCGGCCTGGAGCATTCGAAAGAAGGGCGTGTCCATGAAACACGCCGGGACTCGCACGCATAGACCAGATGAAGCCAACGCCAACCGAAACGCCGTCCGTTCCTTTCGCAACCCTCCTGATTTCGCAAAACCCCGATTCACACCGGGGCTTTCGCCTATCTGAATTTGGCGCCACCACGTAGCCGTGGCGTGACCGGCGACGCCTCGACGAGCTGGAGCTCCATCCTGTCGGGGAAATCACCTTGCTGCTTGCCCCCGTGATTGCGAAGTGGAGTTCCCAGGCAAGGCCATTCAGGCGTTGATGGCTTCGGATTCAGCGAGCGTCGCGGCCTGGTTCCCGTTTGACGCCGTGCGCCACCCCTTGAGGACGGCGTGGAGCGCGGCTGCCCCGACGATCGGCTGGTCAGGAGCGGCAAACTCCGCCGGGTAGAGCACGAACGGTTGGGTCTGCGTTCCGCCCAACCCGCCGTGATTTCCGACCAACTCCTCGAACGCGGCTACCTCCCCGGTCACCGGGTCGTAGAAGCTGTTTAGGAGGATGTCCGGCGCGTTCCGAAAGCTGTCCGTCCGGCTGAGGTGGGGGGCGGCGTTCGGCCCGAACGGCGCCAGCGGGTCCTTGCCGACTATGCGGCCAGTGACGAGATAGTGCATCCCCTCTTCGCCGATGACAAGGCCCCCGTCGTGTGCTGAGTGGACCATCGCGAACCCGATACCCTCATGTCGCACCAGGCCAGGCAACAGGTCTGGATAGACCTCGACGAGCTGCTCGTACGTCATGCGCTCCTTCCAGCCTGGGAAGGAGATCAGGCCCAAATTCCCTGAGGCGAGGACAACGACGTTGGCCGCGCCTGCGGTCGCCGCGCTGGACTGTTCGGCTTGTTCCTCGCGCGATCCGATGTCCACCTCCTGACCGGTCGAGTGTCCTTTCGTGGCGCGCTTGACCAGTCCGGAGACCTTCCCACCCTGGCGCGTCGCCTCGGTCAATGCCAGATTGACGTGTCCGGTGTCTTCGGACGGCACCTCGAATCCCTTGACCTCCTGGTCGGACGAGATGAGGCTCTCGACCAGCTCCGAGAGCGGCTGGCCGTACCGCTGCTTGAACGTAGCGCCCATGCTTTGTCCATGATCGGAAAGCACGACGAAGTGGTAGGGACGCGGCGCCAGCTCCGCTGCCCGTTCCAGGGTCGCGAAAACGTTGTCTATCGTCCGAAGCACCTTGAGTGCGTCCGGTCGGTCGATGCCGGAATGGTGGGCAACCTCGTCGTAAGCGAAAAAGGTGTTGTAGACCACCGGCACGCCACGGAACATGTCCGAGATCAGCATGAACAGACTGGCTTCCTGCATCGCCGTTGTCGTGCCGGCCCGGATTAAGGCGTACTTGAAGTGGCGTTGGATGCGTGGCGTTTCATCCCGCCGCTCCTGGGACCGGGCTTGCCAGCGCTCACGGACGACATCGCCGACAAAGAGTGCGAGGGTCCGTGCGAAGGTGTACGGGTTCGTGAAGTAGGCGACATACCCTCGCGATGTTCCGCGCTTCTTGTCGCCGACGGCGCTATACGTGCAGAGGCAGTCCGGCGCGTCGCCGGAGAAGATGTTCCAGCGACTGGCGCCGCCGTCTGCGAGCAGGCCCTGTCCGGTCGAGAGCCGGTGTTCGACCTCGCTGGTCGTCTCCAACTTGCTGGTGACCATCAGCTTTCCGGCCGGCTTGTCGTACCAGCGAAAGGCCGGAATGTCGGTGTTGTCGCCGAGAAGGATGCCCGCCTGGCTGGCCGAGGTCTGCGAGGAGAGGTCAGGCTCCCAGCCGAGGAGCCGATGCGTGCCGTCGTCCAGCCAGCGCTTCAGCGTCGGCATGTATCCCTCAGCGATGGCCTGCCGCAGGATTGGTTCGGCCAGCCCATCGATCTCCAGGAAGAGCACGCCCGGTTCCAGCGTCTTCGGCGTGGAAGCGTGGGAACGACTCAGCGGCCGGACGACGAACCAGTGGTAACCGGCGGTGTTTTCGAGCGAGAAGAAGGCACCGACGAATACATTCCCGATCGTCAGACCCACGGTGACGAGGACGCCGGTCCAGAGGTCGTCGATGTCGAACAGCCCGATGTCGGCTTGACCGACGAGGTAAACGACGAGACCGGTGAGCAGGAAGGTCAGGAGTGGAAAGAGTAGCGGGTGGAACCGCGCCGAGAACCGATAGATGAACGGCCAGGCGATCGCCAGTGTCGCCGAGATCGCCAGCGCGGCGACGATCGACGCCCCCAGCCCGCCGACGGTGAACCCCGGCAGCATCCACGCCAGCAGACCCACGAGCACGGATTGAATGAAGATGGTGCCAATCGCCCATTGCAGATGGCGAAGCATCCCTCGCCCCTTTCAAATGACCGAGAAGCGTCTCGAGGCGCCGGGGCAGACAGGGGACGCCCAAGTCACCATTGGTCTCAGGATCCCGCAACCTTATCGATCTCGGCCTGGATCTCCGCGAGTTGCTGGTCGGAGAAGTCGGTAGAGCGGAGCGTACCCCCGAGCCGGCCGAGGTCGTTGATCACGCGCTCCCGCGCGTCGGTCTGGGCCAGCAGCAATAGCCCCGCCCCGCCCGGTTGCAGGTCGGCCGCCACCTGGTCGCCGAAATCCTGGAAGTCCTTCGCGGTGCCATCAGTGCGTTTCTTCCCCAAATAGGCGCCGACGGCTCCGCCGGCGGCGAGGCCAAGTACCGGCACCGCGAAGACGAACCCGGTCAGGCCGCCGAGGACCGCCCCAGTCACGGCGCCGCCCCGGATGGGGTGACGCTCGCCGTGGTGCTTGACCTTGCCATTCTCATCCTTGGTGACCAGGGACTCGTCCAGGACGGTCACCCAGCCGGCCTCCTCTAGACCCTTCACCGTTTTTGACGCCTCCTCGGCGGTGGCCTGGTCGGGATAAACGAGTGCGAAGAGCATAGCCATGGTGCTGGTCCTTTCGCTGACGATTCAGTTCCAAAACGTTTTGACGCCAGTTGAGACTAACGTTCGACGCGGCACGTACCGCGACCGCTGCAGGGTCGACCCAATGGATCTCTTGCACGTTAGCCTGCCCATGATCGTAGACGCATTATCCTTTGGGCGCAATAGTCGCCTGTGGTACCTCGCCGACCATGACCGGGCGCCATATTCGTCGGATGTGCGCTGGTCGGCGCCGAATGGGTAGGAAAGAGGCCGGAAGCGAATGCGTCATTGGACGGATGCCGCTACACCCTCGCGCAATCTACCTTGTGCATGCAGGCGGTATCAGAGGGTCGCGAGTGTTCGACACGCACTTCCGGCGATCCGTGGTGCCGCCATCGCAAGGGGCGCCGGCTCAAGGCGGCTTGGCGGACGATGACTCGCGTGGCAGCGGCAATCAGTCGAGGACGGACGGATGGCGGACACGAGCAACGATCAGCAACTCACCAACTTCGATCTCTTCGTGCTGGGGGTGTCGATCCTGTCGCTGGTCAACATTCTCCTGGTAGTGATCCTGCCACTCAGCGAACCAGTCACCGACGTCGTCCTCATTGTCGATGGGGTACTGTGCCTCGTCTTCCTTGCCGACTTCCTGTTGCGGTTCAAGCGTGCGCCGGTGAAGCGGGTGTACTTCATTCACGACAAGGGCTGGCTCGATCTGCTCGGCAGCCTGCCGTTCCCAGGGCTGCGGCTGGCGCGCATCTTCCGGATCGTCCGCAGCAGCCGGGCTGTGGACCACTTCGGAATTCGTGGCATCTGGCGCATGGCCAACGCCGATCGGGCGGGGAGCGCGCTGCTGGGTACCCTCTTCCTGGCGATCGTCGTCCTCCAGTTCGGAAGCATGTTCGTCCTCGGGGCCGAAGCTGACCATGAGAACACCAACATCAGGACTGCGTCCGATGCTCTCTGGTGGTCCTATGTGACGGTGACCACCGTCGGCTACGGTGATCGCTTTCCCGTGACCAATCAAGGCCGGCTGGTCGGCATCGCGATGCTCACCATCGGTATTGGACTGTTCGGCGTGCTGACAGGATTTTTGACCAACGCTTTGCTTTCGCCAAAGCGGGCAATGCCAGATCAGCGCGCTGAAGATCCGAGCGACATCCATTTAGAGATTGAAGAGCTCAAGCGGCTCGTGCGAGAGTTGGGCGAGCAGGTGGCCAGCCGTGACCGACAGTAGCACGGCACCACTCCAGGGAATGAGCCGGAGCCGGGCCGCGCAGGGAGGCAAACGGTGATGCACATATCCGCACGCAGAAAGTCGGAGCGAGTCGCGGGGGCAGTTCTGATCCTGTGTCTGCACAAACACACTTGAGCCCGGTCGATCGTCGGGTGGCGACCGGCCAGACCGTCACCCTGGCCCAAGACGACCGGGGTTATGCTGGCGATCAGCTCGTGATACTTCAACTGAGGATGGACCGGGCATCGACAGCTTCCACCCATTCATCACTGGCGAGACCCCGTGAGCCTGCAGTCGAGGTGGGCCCGAGCCCGCTCGCCATCCAGCCCGCTTCCTGCGCTAACCCACTTGAGGGTGACGTTCCGGGAAACCGCGTCGCGCATGGAACAGTGCCCATTGGCCGGCCTACCCGTGAATGAGCAATTCTGGAGAAGCGCGCCCTGCCTGACTTGGGATATTGTACGTACGCGGCTTTCCAGTCCCTGCCACGAAAGGGGCCGGAGGTCTGCGTGTGACCGAGCATCCGTAGTTGGGAGGAACCACATGCCAAAGGTTGATGGAGTAACGTATGGTGGGCCGTGCTGGATGGATCTTTCGACATCCGATGCCGGAAAGGCCGAGGCGTTCTACGCCGGATTGTTCGGATGGAGCGCAGTCGACACTGGTGCGGATTTCGGACATTACACCATCCTGAGCAAGGGCGAAGACCGCATTGCCGGCCTGATGCCGAAGGGCGACGAGGAGCAAGGCATGCCGGACGCCTGGACAATCTACTTCGCTGTCAATGATGCCAAGGCGACAGCGGAAGCCGCCGGGAAAGCGGGCGGCCAGGTTGTGTTCGATGCGATGGAGGTCCGCGATCAGGGCACCATGGCTGTGTTGACCGATCCGTCCGGGGCATTCTTCGGTCTCTGGCAGCCGAACCAGCACACAGGGTTCAGTGCGTTCGGAGAACATGGGGCGCCCGCCTGGTTCGAGTTGCTCACGCGCGAGTTTGCGACGGCAACCGAGTTCTACGGCACGGCTCTCGGGGTCGAGCTTGTGGACATGGACTTTGGCGGGGAGGGGCCCCAGGCGTACAAGACGATCAATGTTGGCGGAGAAGAGTACGCGGGCATCATGGATGCCACCTCCGTGCTGCCGGAAGGTGTTCCGAGCAACTGGCTGCTCTACTTCGGGGTCGATGATACGGACGCCGCTGCTTTGAAGGCAGTCGAACTCGGCGGTTCTGTGCTCGCGCCCGCAGCCGACACGCCGCACGGTCGCTTCGCATTGCTTGGCGACCCGACGGGCGCGGCGTTCGCGGTCATTTCGGTCTAGTCCTATCTCGGCATTTCCTCCAGAAATTCACCGGGTCGCGGCCATGTCCGCAACCCGGTGGTTGCATAAGGGCGGTAGCATTTTGTACGGTTGCGAAGCTTGCTCCGCCCGTTGGGTGTCCGCCCGCATCGTGCGTATCCGAGCTGGGCTGGCACCCTGCGCTCTGTGGCAGAAGGTGCCCTTGGTCCGGAGTCAGCACCTATCCCGAATTCGCTGGGTCGGTGTTCTGATCTTCCTTCGTACGGTTGCGGAGCTTGCTCCGCCCGCCATACTCGAACCACTTGCGCGTTCACGTTTGACCTTCGTAACTGCCTCACCCACATACCATCACTCCTAAATGCACCCCTTCAGGCGTAGATGTCCCGCCGGTTGAAGGCGATCACGGCGAAAGCTCACCAGCGCGATCGTCGTTCCGATCAACACCAGCCACGCCCCACCACCAGATGCCGTCGATAATCGCGGAGCCGTAGTAGTGATAGGCCGAGGCGAATCGCACCCCGGACACGGACGGCGCCAGCTTGCCGATCACGTTGACGAGGTACATCAGGAACACCAGTGGCCGCCGGGATCCCGAGCGCCACTGCCCGCTGCCGGACCACCGCTCGAGATCGCCAGCGCCAGGGCTCCGAACGCCATCGTCAGCGGCCACAGCGCGAACGCCGCCCGGTACGCCTGCCTCGCTGCCAGGTCCAGGTCGAGTACGCTTGCCACCACCCACACCACCGTCCCGACGACTGCAACCAGCACGACAGGAAAGCGGCGACCACCGCGAAGGTGCCCACGATCAGGTTCCATCGCGGGATCGGGTTGCCGAGCAGGACATCGAGTCGACCGCGTTCCTCTGCCCCAGCCACGACGTTGGAGAGAATGATGATGCCGAAGAACGGCAGGATCAGCGGCAGGATCACCCCCAGCAGCTCGCTGGAGAGGAACGATGCGAGCTGGGTGAAATCGTTGATGTTGAAGGCCGCGCGCAGGTTGGCCGGAATCAGCGAGATGTCGATGCATCGCTGACCGAGGGATAGATCGCCACGATCAACCCGCAGTAGATCGTCAGCCCGATCGCCCAGAATGCAGTCAGCACGTCGCATTGGATGCGAACTGAAAGCGCGTATATGACCACAGCGTCGAGCGGTTGGAAACTCCTGAACGATCGAGCGTCATGCGTTGCCCCGTTCCCGTAGTAGGTGAGGAAGATCTCCTCCAGCGGCGGCCGCTCGGCGTCGAAGGTGAGGACTCGGGTGCCTGCTCGCCAGCTGGATCACCTCGTTCATCGAGCCGCCGACCGTGAAGCTCAGCGTCGCGCCGTGAGAGTCGAACCGGTCGATATCCGGGAGGGCCGCGAATTGCTGCGATGCTCTCCGGCGTCGAGCGGTTCCGCGAACTGGATCCGCACGTAGCGGAATGCCCGGCTGGTCAGCGCGTGGGGATCCTCGACCGCGACGAGCTCGCCATTGCGGATGATCCCGACCCGATCCGCGACCTGTTCCACATCGGACAGGATGTGCGAGGAAAAGAACACGGTTTGGCCACGATCGCGCGCCTCCTGGAGCAGCGTCAGGAAGACTTCCTGCATCAGGGGATCGAGACCGCTGGTCGGCTCGTCGAGCATGATCAGGTCCGGCTCGTGGAAGATCGCCTGGATGATCCCGATTTTCTGCTTGTTGCCGCGCGAGAGCCGCCGCATCGGCATCTTCAGGTTGGCATCGAGCCGCTCGGCCAAGTTCCTGCGCCTGCCGCAGGCTGGCCTCGCCGGATCCGCGCAGCGCGGCATAGAAGCGCAGCAGCTCGATCCCGGTCATCCGGTCTTCGAGGCTGAATTCGCTCGGCAGGTTCCCGATCTGGCGGTGAATCTCGACCGAGTGCGGCTGGCGACATCCAGTCCGAGCATCTCGGCCCGGCCCGGACGTTGGCCGCAGGAAGCCGAGCAACGTCCGCAGGGTGGTCGATTTTCCGGCGCCGTTCGGACCGAGGAACCCGAAGATTTCGCCGCGCTCGACCGTCAGGTTGACGTTGCGGATGCCCCGGCTTGCCGCCGTAGGTCTTGGTCAGGTCGAATGTCTGGATCGCGGGAGAAGACGCCTCCGGGGTCGACACGGCCAGCTTCAATGCCCCGGGTGATCTTCATCGAGGCGATGTGCGGTCTCCTCGTCGTCAACCTCGGTGACCGATCCCCGGTTGACCGAGACCTGGAGTTTGCCATTCGCGAATCCAACGATCGCATGGACCGGCACTTCAAGATCCTTGTGCTGGCCTTCCTGTCCGACCAGGAGGTAGTGGGGATGGACTTCGTGGACCTCACCGAGCAGGGATCCATCGTAGGCCACTACTGGAGTCCCGACCGGGATGCTTTCCGTACCATGTGGATCGTATGTCATCGTCTTCCCTCAATTAATCGTCCCGAACTGTCGTGATCGAATCACGGTCTGTATTGATAGTGACCAGGAATCGTCACGCCGAGCATTCCTCTCGCACCAGTCTACCCTTCCCTCGCGCTGTCTGGACTCCGGGCCAGGAAGGCCTTGTACGGTTGCGTCCAGCGGGGCGAGATTTCAGGTGCCGCTCACCTGCCGCCCCTGTTTCCCGATGGCCGGCACAAGACCGGCCGACTACCAGAACCGATCCTGGTAGGGCTGCGTATCCAGCGGGGCCAGCTTGCTCCGCCCGTTCGTGTGTGGGCAAGGGCGCAGCGCTTAGAAGAACTCCGGGAAAGTTGCCCGCAGCCAGTCGACCTCGCGGCGCGTGCGCTCGATCTCGCCGTTGTCGCGGAACATCGTCCACGGATACAACCCTTGCGCGGCGAACTCCTGCCATGCGGTGCATCTCGGTCGATTGCAACCGGTCAACCTCCCGAACCACGTCGCTCGGTGGAACTCACCATATGCGCTGCACAGGACGTCCACGCGATGCGCGAAATCCGGTCGCTGTGGAAAACCCGCTTCGCGCCAGTGATCCTCTCCCCGCAACGGCACGAAGTAGAGCGCCATCTGCGCCAGATCGGTGATCGCCTCCCGGGTTCGGCGAAATCCCAGTCGATCAGGCCGGTCAGCCGGTCCCCTTGCCAGAGCGTGTTCCATGGCCCAAGATCACCATGCCGGATCACCTGGCCGGGAGCCTTCGCGGCCTGCGCCGGTGCGCCATTCGGTGTCTGCCGGGAGGTCGAGATCGCGCGTCGCATCGTGGAGTTCCCGCAGCATCGTGGCCGCCTGGATCGGGCAGCGTCGGTGAACATTGGCGGCTTCCACGGCCGCATCATCGACTCGCCCGGGAGGAAGCTGATCATCTCCCGCCCCGATCGTCGATGCCGAGCGCCCTGGGTGAATAGGGGAATCCCTCGTGATTCCAGGTGGTCCAGCACCGCATGTACCGCCGGCACCCACGGTCCGCCTGTCTTGGTAGACGACATCACCGCGCCGGGTCACGGTATTGATTGCGCCCCCGGTTAACACTTCTTCATTCATTGGTCGATAGTATCAGCATTCGCGACACGGTCCCTATACTGGAGACATGAGACCCGCACATTCGCAAGGAGCAATTTCAATGGCTGTGA
Source organism: uncultured Chloroflexia bacterium (assembly GCA_963763125.1). Taxonomy (GTDB): domain Bacteria; phylum Chloroflexota; class Chloroflexia; order Thermomicrobiales; family UBA6265; genus JACCYX01. The sequence continues at coordinate 502,556 of CAVXMV010000005.1, read as the reverse complement.
AATTCGGGCTGTTCGTACCGCAGGGATGGAAAATGGACCTGGTCGGGATTGCCGACCCGATCGCCCAGTACGAGGCGATGACCGCCGTGGCGAAGGAGGCCGACAAGGGGCCGTGGGATTCGGTGTGGGTCTACGATCACTTCCACACCGTGCCGACACCGACGATGGAAACCACGTTCGAGTGCTGGACGGTGTCGGCAACGCTCGCGCGCGATACCGAGCGGGTCCGGATCGGCCAGATGGTCGGCTGCAACGGCTACCGCAACCCCGCCCTCTACGCCAAGATCGCCTCCACCGTCGATGTCGCCAGCCATGGCCGGCTCAACGCCGGGATCGGCGCCGGCTGGTACGAGCACGAGTGGCGCGCCTATGGCTACGGCTTCCCCGAGGTGCCGGAGCGGATGGGCATGTTCCGCGAGGCGGTCCAGATCATCCACAAGATGTGGACCGAGGACAAGCCGACATTCACCGGCAAGCGCTACGCCATCGACGGGCCGATCAACGAGCCGAAGAGCGCCATCCCCGGCCAGAAGGTGCAGATGTGGATCGGCGGCGGTGGCGAGAAGGTCACCCTCAAGCTGGTCGCCCAGTATGCCGACGCCTGCAATGTCGGTCGCGATCCCGAACTCTGCCGCCACAAGCTGGAGGTGCTCAAGCGGCACTGCGAGACTGTTGGCCGCGACTACGACGAGATCATCAAGTCGGCCGAGGCCGACATCTTCCTGCTCCGCGATGGCGAAGATCCGGAGGCGGCCACGGCCCACGTGCGCGGTGACAAATCGCTCGAGGAGTTCGCGAAAGGCACGATCGTTGGCAATCCGGAGCAGGTCCGGGCCCACGTCCAGGCGCTCTCCGATGCCGGGATCGACTACGTGATCGTGTACATGAAGAACCTCGCCCACGACCGCGAGCCGATCGGCCGCTTCGCCGACGAGATCATCCCGGCCTTTACGTAAGCCTCAACTCCACGGGTGTTTCCGCGCAGCCGGTACCCGGTGGACTCCCTCCATTTCGATGATTCGACGGGCCCACATGGGTTCCGGACGATAGAAATCGGCTCGTTGTGCCCGGGGTATTTCGGCCGGTACGGCACCTGGATCGGAGCAAGCAGCTTGACCGATACCATCCCATCGTCACCATGCTACAGTCGCGTCCGGGTTCCGGAAACGCCGCTGAATCCCATCACCTCATCATGAAAGGGACGCACGCCTCCATGAAGATCGGTGTCAGTTCGTACAGTTTTTCGCAGAGCTTCGCCAGCGGCGCGATGGATGTCCTCGACGCCATCGATTGGATCGCCGCCTCCGATGCCACCCATTTCGAGCTGACCGGCGTCGGTCTCGTCGCCACGGTCGCCACCCTGGAAAAGGGTGCGCCGGCCGGCAGCTGGGACCCGGCTGACTACCCCGATCGCGAGCAGAACATCGCCCGGGATCTCGTCAACCAGCCTGCCCTGATTGCCGCCATCCGCAACCGCGCCGAGGCGAAGGGGGTTCCACTCTCCAACTACGCGGTCGGCGCCGACTTCCGCGTCGACGACGTGGCCGCCGAGATCGCCCGCGTCAAACAGCATATCGATACCGCGCATGCCCTGGGCATCTCGTTCTTCCGGCACGATGTCGTCGCCTGGGCCTGGCGCGACCAGGACCAGGCGGAGTTCGAGGAGACCTTTGCCGCCATTGTGCCGATCTGCCAGGAGCTGGCCGACTACGCCGCCCCGCTCGGCATCACCACCAGCATCGAGAACCATGGCTTCTGCTTCAACAATAGCGAGCGGGTGCGTCGCATGGTCCATGCCGTCGATCGCCCGAACTTCCGGACCACGCTCGATCTCGGCAACTTCCTCTGCGTGGATGAGCTGCCGATCTCGGCCGTGCCGCAGAACCTGCCCATTGCCTCGGTCGTCCACCTGAAGGACTTCTTCATTCGGGATGCCGTTCCCGGCGATGGTTGGCTGGCCACCCCGGCCGGCAACGCGATCCAGGGCTCGATCGTCGGCTTCGGCGACCTGCCGATGCGGCGCCTGCTGGCCCTGGTCAAGGCCTCCGGTTTCGATGGCCCGATCGCGATCGAGTACGAAGGCCAGGCGCCGGACCTCCTTGCCGTCGCATCCAGCATCGCCAACGCCCGCCGCATCTGGTCCGAGGTGTAGCGGCCATCCTCGTGCGAAGCGAGGGTATCGGCCTGCGGTTTGGGGACCAGGCTGCCCGTGGTTGCCCGCTGCTGCGTCCAGCGCTTAATGGTGCTCGCGGCGACGCCAAACAGGCGGGAGGCCTCGGCTTGGCTCAGGCCGGCGTCGATGGCACCCAGCAGCCGCTCGCGGAGGTCGACCGAGTATTGCTTCATTCCCGCAGTCGCTCATGGGCTCAACTGTTCCGCAACCCGCTCTAAATGCGGGCCTGGTACGTCCCAAGTTCGCGTTGTTTCGCGGACAATTGCTGGTGAAGCGAGGCCATCTGCGATTCCTGGGCACTGGTGACGGTGTTGGATTCGCTGGTCATCGTGTCATTCAGGTCCGAAATCTCATGCTGGATCCTGCGGATTTCACCTTGCAATGCGCTCACTGACTGAGTCCGGCGATCCCGGCCGTCCTGATCCTTCTTGCGAGCCTGGTCGATTGTCTGAGGGGCATTCGACGGGAAGTACCTTTTGCTCCAGTTGCGGAGTGCATTCATCATGACGTGGGTACCTCGTTGGGGTGGCAACAGATTGGTGTTGACGTAAGTCTACAGTGTTTTCTGCCAGTTGGGCCCGAAACCAGATGTGAGGGTGGGCCAGGTACATACCTGGCCACCACAGAAACGGCCACTACCAGGTAAGGTAGTGGCCGTGCCGGAGTATCGATTGGACTTCGCGCTAGGTTGCCGGGATCGCCACGACCGGTGTCGCAATGGTTGATGTCAATTCAGGGGCGGTCAGGCCGAACGCCTGGATCGTCGAGCCCGGGCGCACGAACGGGGCGAACTCGGGTGTCGCCGCACCGACGACGACCACGCTGCCCCGGAATCCGGCTTCCTTCGCGATCGAGGCGACCCCGATGTAGAGAGCCCCGTTCCAGATCACCGGAGAGGACCAGATGCTCGCGTTCGGCTGCTCGTCGACCGTGACCGTCCAGATCGCCTCGCCACTTGTGGTGTCGATCGCATGGACGACCGCGGCGGCATCACCGACTTAGATGACGTTTCCGCTGACGGTCGCTGAACCGGTGATCCCGAGCGGGATTTGCAGGTGCGGTTCGGGTACCGCGGCTCCGGTCTCGTAGGTCCAGCGCGTTTCACCGGTGGCGAGATCGATCGCGTAGAGACTGCCATCATAGGATCCAACATAGGCAATGCCGTTCGCGATGACTGGCGTGGCGCTGACCGGTCCACCGACCTCGACTTGCCACAGCGGCAGTAAATCGGCGACGTTGCTCGACGAGATGTCGGCTGATCCGGTCGCCCTGGTTCCGGCCAGGTCGTTGCCGTAGAGCGGCCAACCGGTTACTGATCCGGCAACCGGGGTGGCTTCCGCAACAGGCGTTGAGCCGGTATCCGGTGACGCTTCCTGACGAATACGACATGCGTGGCGGCGAGGCCGATTGGCGCGGCGGAGGCGGCAATCAGGCGACGTCGTGACGTGCGGAATGACATGAGGGGACCCTTCCCGGGATGTGGACATCATCGGTTCCACGAGGCACAAAACGGTTCCTAGGATACCCCGCTGGCCCGGGATGGGTTGTGAACGGATGTTGATGTTGTGCGTACCGATAGTGCGTTCTGTCGTTGGCAAGGCACGGGCGGACACAGGATCAACCACACCTCGGTTGTCGAGATGTGCTTCTCGGTCGATCCAGGTCCGCCCCTACACACTGCGATGGGGAGGCATTGAGCCGGAGCCCGGGTTACTCGTTCGATTCGACTTCCGCGAACGTTTGCTCCATCGCCGTTTGGGCATCCTGGAGCGCCTGTTCCGGCGTGACGCCATTGACGACCACAGCCTGCACCGCGTCGGCGAGGATGAACTTCTGCTCAACCGCGCTCAGCTTGGTGATGAGGTCGGCTGTGCCCTCGGCCGGGAACCAACCCGGACGCGCCGTGGCGAGAATGCTCGGGAAATCTGCGAAGTGCGGATTATCGGCCCAGAACGGTTCGTTGATCAGGTCCTGGTAGCAGGGATACCAGCGCCCGCCGACTTTTTCATAAACGGCCTGGATGTTTTCCGGTTGCATGATGTGAATCAGAAGTGCCTTGGCGGCGTCGAGGTTCTCGCTGGTGTTGAAGATCGACCACGACCAGGTGCCCGATGTCGGGAAGGAGCCGGCGAGCCCTTCCGGGAACTTCGCCTGTGCGGTATTGGCCAGCAGTTCCTCGTCGTTCGCCTGCAGGTAGCCAAGGATCGATGCCGGGTTGAACACGAACGCCGATTGGTACGACTGGTACGAGGTGTTGTTGCCGGCATCGTCCCAATTCGGGGCATCCGGCGGGATCAGACCGTTGTCCCACCAGCGCTTGATCCGGGTGAGGGCGCTGACGGCTCCATCCGACATCAGGGCCGGTTCCCCAGCCTCGTTGACCATCGTTCCACCATCGGCGAAGATCAATTGCGAAACCTGCCCGATGGTATCCGGGAACCGGCCCAACGTGATCCCGATGCCGTACTGGCGTGGTGGCTCGAGCACCTGGCCGGCGATTTCCTCGAGCTCGTCAAGGGTGGCCGGTGGCGTGCGGCTACCGGTGGCCTCCTCGATCAGGTCGAGCCGGGAATACATGACGCCGACCTCGGCATCCATCGGGATCGAGATGTACTTGCCGTCGATCGTGACGTGCGGCGAGAGCGCCTCCCAGAATCCGCCGCCAAGTTGGTTGAGCTCGTCGTAGACAGCGGTGACATCTTCGAGGCGATCCTGGTTGCCATAGAAGATCGCGAGACTCGCGATCATCATCACGATATCGGGCGTCGATCCTGCCTCCACGGCGGCGGCAACTTTCGTTGCGTAGTCGGAGCCGGGGAGAGCGACGTATTCAACCTCGACGCCGTTTTCATCGCCCCAGGCTTTCATCTGCTCGCCGAGCAGGTTGTCGCCTTCCTCAGTGAACGAGACGACGCCCCAAACGGTGAGCTTGCCGCTGAATTCCTGGGCGGCCACGGCATGGGTGGCCGGCATCGAAACCGCTCCACCAAGCGCGAGGGCGGCGCCGGCGCCGGCCGACGATTTCACCATGGTTCGCCGCGAAAGTTCCGGGAGCTTCAGGTCGTGAGACTGGTTCACACTCATCTGCCTTTCGATAGTTGACGTAACACGCAACGAGGCGGATTGCCAGGAACAGGTATCGGATGTCGTCAGCCTTTCACCGCACCTCCCGCTAAACCGGACACAACCCAACGCTGGGATGCGAGGTAGATCAACACCGGCGGCAGCGATGCGATCAATGAGCCCGCCATCAAGCGGCCCCACTGGTACGTGTCGCCTCGCACGAACTCGGTCAGACCCACCGGAATCGTCTTCTGGGAATCGCGCCCGATCAGTAACAGCGCGAACAGGAACTCATTCCAGGCCACGGTAAACGTGAAGAGGGCCACAACGGCCAGGGCGGGGAGGGACAGCGGAATGAAGATCGAGAACAGCGCCCGCAATCGCGACGCGCCATCGACCAGTGCCGCATCCTGCAATTCCCCGGGCACAGTGTTGAAGTAGGAGATCGTCATCCACGTCGAGAACGGCACCGAGAAGATCAGGTAGATCACGACCAGGCCCCATATCTTGTCTGTCAGGTGCAACTGGAAGGCGACCTGGAAGAGGGGGATGAACAGGAGTGAAGCCGGGATCAGGTAGGTCACGATCGTTGCCCGGGCAATGAACTCCCGGCCTCGGAACTGGAGCCGGGTGAGGGCATAGGCCGCCAGGACTGCGATCACCATTGCGATCAGGGTGGTCGTCACGGCGACCATCGCACTATTTCGGAAGTAGACCCGAAAATCGTCGTTGTTGAAGATGTACCGGTAGTGATCGAAGGTGAAGCGGGTCGGGATGATCGAGGCATCCACGAAGATATCGCGATTCGGCTTCAACGATGTCGCGAGAATCCAGACGTAGGGAAACAGTGTCCAGACCATCGCGATCGTCAGGCCGATCGGGAGCAGGATCGAGCGCATCCCGTGCCGGGCGAACCAGGTTCGGACCGGCCGTTTCGGGGGTTCCACCAGTGGGGTCAACGTGTTTAACATCCGCGTCTCCGCCTCGACGTGGCCGGGGCCACCGTTCCCAACAGTTCAGGTCTGCGATTCGGACGACAACATGCGTTTGGTCAGCAGGTAGATGGCGACGATGAAGATCGGGAAGAACAGCACGGACACGGCTGCCGCCAGGCCGAGTTGCCTCGCCCCGGCGATCCCGATCTCGAAAGCCAGCATCGGGAAGGTCATGGTCGAGTTCGCCGGGCCGCCACGGGTCATTGCGTAAATGAAATTGATGCTGTTTGCGGTCCAGATCGTGGAGAGCAGGACGGTGATCGTGATTGCCGGTACCAGTCCCGGCAGGGTGATGTCGCGGAATCGCTGCATCGCCCCGGCGCCATCGAGCGCTGCTGCTTCGTATTGTTCGCGCGGGATCGCCTGCAATCCTGCCAGCAGCATCATCGTGTAGAAGGGGGTGCCCTGCCATGTCACGACGAGGATCACCGACCACAAGGCGCGTGATGGATCGGAGAGGAACTGGATCAGGGTAGTCGCCCCGAGGTAATCGACCCGGAACAGGTTGATCAGCCCGTTGACAGAGCCGTCGAGGATCCAGCGCCAGGTCAGGGCCACGATGATCGTCGGTGTCGCCCACGGCAGGAAGAGGATTGCCCGGACCAGCATCCGGCCCCGGAACTGCTCGTTGACCATCAGCGCCATCAGCATCCCGAGGATGAGCTTGAGCGCAACCGAGACCGAGGTGTAGATGAACGAGACCCGGACTGACTTCCAGAATACGGATGAGTACTGGTCGCCGGTGAGGAGTTCCCGGTAATTGTCGAGCCCGACCCAGCGAGCACTCGATCCGACCGTCTTGTTCTGGAAACTCAGCACGATTCCGGACACGAAGGGATAGGCGACAAGCGTGAGGAGGACTACTGCCAGCGGAATGATGAACGCGTAGCCGAGTTTCCAGTCGCGTCCGAACACGTTCGTGGCTGTACTCGGGCTGGCTCTGGTCGGCAGGCGAGTTTCGTCGGATGTTGAGTAGACCATGATTGAGGAAAGTCCCTCTTGAGCGACCGGTAATTTCCTGAAATCGACGAACCAGGGGAACCTGGAGCGAAGCACTCCTCTCATGGAAAGGAACGGCGTTGAAATGGCCTGGTTTCGTATGGCCGCGAGGGTAGCACCGGGTCCGGATCTGCGCAATTCCCGGGCAACCGAAATGTTGCGCCGAACTAGCCCATCGAGGCGGCGATGCCGGGCCGAATTGACACGTGCCTTATGCTGTTGATTATGACGAACGTACGGGGCCTTTCGTCGGGCCACCAGCATGGCCCGGTAGATTGCCCCGGTTTGTCCGGCCCTTCGGCGCACGCGCCACGTGTGCCTCGATCAGTTAGCCTCAAGCGAGACAACGTGAAAGTGGGGAGTTCAAATGGACGTCGGACCAGTTCTCTACATCCTGATCATTGTGCTCGTGGTGCTTGCGATCGTTTATTTCTTCCAGCGCATCCGGCGCTAGATCCGGGCAGAATCGCCAATTATGAGAAGAAGGGCCGGAGCGATTGCTCCGGCCCTTCTCGGTGTGGAAATGCAACTCGATCAAATCGCCTACAGCCGGCGCTGGAACGGTTGCCGTGAGGGAGGATGCTGGGCGTGGCGTTCGAGATGGTAGGGCACGCTGATCACCACGGTTCCCGGACGGAACAGCAAGGCGGCCTTGAGCCGCAGGGCGGTCTGGTTGTGCAGGATCTGTTCCCACCAGTGGCGCGGCACGTATTCCGGAAGGACGACGGTGAGCGTCGCCGTTGGGGCCTGCTTCTGGAGTTCATCGAGGTAGGACAGTAGCGGACCAACCAGCGATCGGTATGGCGATTCAATAATCACCAGTGGCACGTCCGTTTCGAGGTCGGGCCAGCGATCGCGCATGTACTCGATGCCCTCTTCTTCGTCGCTGATGTGAATCGCCGAGACGTTCTCCGAAATCGAGCGTGCGTAGGCCAGGGTCTGACGTGTCACCGGGTTGATCGAAGCCACCGGCACGACCACCACATTGAGGATGTCCTCCGATTGGGTTGGGGTCAGCGACTCCAGTTCTTCTCGCGCCTCCGCGTAGTGCCGGTGAATGCCCCTGAACAACATGATCAGCAGAGGGATCAACACCACCACGATCCAGGCCCCATGCGTGAACTTGGTGATCCCCACGACCAGCGCGACGATCGCCGTGGCCGTCGCGCCCACCGCGTTGATGATTCGTCCCTGTTGCCAGCCCGGCTCCCTGCGTTTCTGCCAGCGCACCACCATCCCGAGTTGGGACAGCGTGAACGAGGTGAACACGCCAAGCGCATAAAGTGGGATCAACCGCTCCGTCTCGGCGCCGAAGATCCACAGCACGAGGATGGAGAAGAGGCCAAGGGTCAGGATCCCGGTCGTATAGGCCAGTCGATCGCCACGGAAGGTGAACTGACTAGGCATGTACTTGTCGCGGGCCATGAAATAGGAGAGCCGCGGAAAATCCGAATAGGCCGTGTTGGCCGCCAGGACCAGGATCGACATCGTCGCGAACTGGATGAAGTAATAGGCCGCGTTGGTGCCCCCGAATACTCCCCGGGCAATCTGTGAGACGACTGTTTCGTAGCCGCTCTCTTCCTGGGGCAATGGCACTGCGCCATACTGGTGCGCGAGCCAGGTGATCCCGGCGAACATCACCGCCAGGATCCCGATCATCCAGGTCAGGGTCGACCTTGCATTCTTCCATTCGGGGGGCTTGAATGCGGGAACTCCGTCTGAAATCGCTTCTACACCAGTGAGTGCCGCACAACCCGAGGAGAACGCACGCAGGATCAGGAAGATCCCGATCGAGCTGGTGCCGATCATTGCTTCACGATCCGGTTCGTGAACAGGGAAGCCGTCGAGGGCGTTCCGCACGAACCCGATCGTGATCATGACAGCCATCCCGGCCAGGAACAGGTAGGTTGGAACAGCGAAGATCGAGCCCGATTCCCGGATCCCGCGAAGGTTGACCACGGTAATCAGCACGATAAACGAGACACCGGTCAAGACAAGGTGATCGTGGATTTCGGGAACGGCCGAAACCATCGCCGCGACCGCTGCCGAAATGCTCACGGCCACGGTCAGGATATAGTCGACCAGCAAGGCGCCGCCGGCGACCAGGGCCGGGGTCTCCCCCAGATTGTCCTTGGCCACGATGTACGATCCGCCGCCGTGCGGATAGGCCTTGATCGTCTGCCGGTACGAGAAACCGACGATGCCAAGGAGAAGGATGATCGCCGCGCCAATCGGGAGGCTGAGAGACATCGCGCTGAGTCCGGCCAGGACCAGGATGCGCAGGATCTCCTCGGTTGCATACGCCACCGACGAGAGCGCGTCGGAGGAGAGCACCGCCAACGCCTTGACCTTGGTCAGGCGTTCGTGGATGCCTGATGACGTGGTCAGCGGCTGCCCAATCATCACCCGCTTCAATCGCCCGAACGTCTTGCTGACAGGACTTCGGCCGCTGCTGGCTTCTTCTCCGGCGATCAGGTAGCCCGGACCCACCCGTCGAAACTCCTCGCCACGAGGTTGGCGCACCACCCGCACATAACGGTCCCCAACAAGGGAGCCGCGCATGCTTGTCTTGCCTTCGAGATCGGGATTGACCTTTGGGCCCTTTGGTTTGGGCGCCTTGATTTTTGGCTTGATTGGGGAAGGTATCGAAATCAGGGGATCGTCGGAAACACCGTCATCCGGCTGGGCCTGGCCCGCAGGTGCAGGTTGGACCGAATCAGGCTCCGACCCATCCTGAACAGGAGCGTCAGGAGGAGATACGCCACCAGGCGTATTGTTGGCCGCTTCATCCGAAGCCATGTTCCCAGATTCCCCCGTGCGGAAAGGTCAATAAGGATAGTGAAACGCGCATCACGCGATACCCGCGCCGTATCGTTCCTGCTCCTTGCCAATCCCACCAAAAAGTCTATTGGAGTGCCAAACTGACTTCGAACAGCAGGAAGACAGACCAGTCGTCCCGCAAGGCGCCGTGAGGAACTTGACATCCCTTGCTGCGAGTCTTTCCATCACCGGCAACGAGGGCGAATACTACGTCCTTTTGAGGGCTGAATCAACGTCGAAATAGCCGGGTGTTTGCTCTCCATACCAGAGAGTGCTCCAGAAGGCTGATCGCCGCCCGGCATGTCGGACGTTGCTGCATGGCCGATGGTCCATTTTGGGGGACGATGGGGAACGTATACTTAAGGAATGATTTCCCCGCTCGTCCAATTTCGGCGTCCCGCAACGCGCGGAATGTGGATCGCAAGCGGTCCCCGCCGAGTTACTCATGAAACCCACTCGGCGGCTCCATGCGTTCCAGCCAGAGAGTACGTACCATATCGGCATGTGCGTGTATCGAACATGATCCGGTATCGACGCGGGTGTCGTGACCCGGATGGGAGAAGGAAGACGAGATGAGAACCATGGGGACCACTTCACCTGCGCGAAACCACCATACGCGCGTCCGGCTGTGGCGCACTCCTCCGCGACTGGCGGTTTTGTTTGCGCTCTTCATGGCTCTCGGCAGCTTGCTCCCGTACATGTCCGCCGATATCGCGGCCTCGCCGCAATCCGACTCCGCTGACACCGCCAGCCAGTTGCAGGTCACCGGAAGTTCCACACTCGAAGTCGATGTCGTGCGATGTCCCGATGGCTTCAACGGCGAAACGGACAACCTGTTCGATTCCTGCAATCCCAACGGCGTCGAAGGCGTCGATGTCCAGGTTTCCTCGGTCGATACGGCGCTTGGCATCGACCAGACGGAGACCACCGCCAAACCGTCCGATCCCGGACCGGGTCGGACCACGTTCACCGAGCTTCCAGCCGGCGACTACACCATCAGCGTCGGTCTGTCGCCTGAATCCGGCGTTCGCTACTACGTCTACTGTGATGTCGCGGAAACCGGCGAGGTGCTGACGGTGACTCCGGACGACACCCTGAGTGCGACTGTCAGTGTTCCGGATGGTCAAACCGTGACCTGCGACTGGTACGTGATACCTACAGAATCCGAAGCCGGGCCCGAGTCGAGCATCGACGTGTTTGCCTTCAGTTGCGCGGCAGGATCGCTTCCGGAGTCCGGTTCGCTCGACTTCGAGGATTACCAGGCAGCCTGTACGGAACCAGCCAGTGGTGTCGATTTCCACCTGGTTACCGAGGATGATACGGACACCCTGCAAACGACCGACCAGGATGGGCGCACTGCCTTCACCTATCCGGCGGGTTCCCCGATCAGGTTCTATTCCGGCGTGCCGCTGGAAGCCGAAGAAGCGCTATTCTGCTCCGTCGACCAGGGTGAGGCCGAATCTGTCGAGATCGACGAGCAGGGCGTTTCCACCTTCGACAACGACGATGCCGAAGCACAAACGTGCAGTTGGTTCCTCGTTGAGCAGGACACTACGCCAACGGAGCAACCGACCGAGACACCAGTCGACGTTCCTACCGAAGAACCAACCGAAGCCCCGACTGAGCAACCAACCGAAGCGGCGACCGAGACTCCAACCGAGCAGCCCGCGCAGGATTCATCGCTCGAACTGTTCGCCTTTCTCTGCACGTCCGGCGCTATCGCCGATCCCGGTGCGGCCGATTTCGCCGCCTTCGATGCGACCTGTGGCGACGTGGCCCCCGGTGTCGACTTCCATCTGAACATCGGTGACCAGCAGTCAGTGGAATCGACCGACGACGATGGCCAGGCGAGCTTCACCTTCCCGACCGGGAATGAAGTTGATTTCTACGCTGCCGTCCCGATCGAAGCCGATGAACACCTCTTCTGCAGCGTCGACAGTGGCCAAGCCGTAGAAGTCGAGATGGATGACCAGGGTGTTGCCCACTTCGACAACACGACGGCGGCTGAAACGACCTGTAGCTGGTTTCTGGTAGAAGACGCTCCGGCCACTGAAGTGCCAACCGAGCAGCCAACAGAAGTTCCAACGGAAGAGCCAACCCAGGTTCCTACGGAGGCCCCGACCGAGGAGCCAACCGTGGCGCCGACCGAAGCACCAGTGGAACCGTCTGCAACGCTTGGTCAAATCTCGGTCTTCCCCTCGGTCTGCCCGCAGGGATACGATCCGGAAGTCGATGGTGTGGAATACGAGGACCTGAGCGCCGATTGCGCGCAGGGTGTCGAGGATGTGTCGTTCACCTTCGGGTATCCGAACGGCGATTCGGATATTCGCCTTTCCGATGGCCAGAACCCGCTCGTGTTCGCCAACCTCAATCCTGGCGGCTACACGCTGTTCAGTGACGTGCCGCTCGAGGCGGCTGACGAATACGTGTACTGCACGGCGGATGGCGGCGAGCGATATCAGAAGGAGCTGAGTGATCGGGGGGTTACAACCTTCGGCGATCTACAATCCGAACAAATCGAGTGCGAGTGGTACATCGTGCCCACCAATCAGCGCGGGGATGAGACGGGCGGCTCGCTCGAAGTGCATCTCGCCACCTGCCCGACCGATTACACCGGCAACACGATCTTCGACGACTGCCACAAGAATGGCCTCGATGGCTACGAATTCACGCTGAGCGGCCCTGGCGGCGAGCAAACCGGAACCACCGAATTCGTCCAGGAACCGGGTCCCGGAGTCGTGACCTTCACCAGTCTCGCCCCCGGCGACTACACACTCACTGGAGGGCCTCCGGGCGACTTCGGCAAGGTCGAGTTGTATTGCAGCAATCAGCCGAGCAACGGTACGCCCGAGTTCTCGATCGATGGCGCGGTCGGGTCGTTGACCCTGGCCGAGAACCAGCATGTGCTTTGCGACTGGTACTTCATTCCGGAAGATGCCTCCGGCCAGACACCGACACCGACGCCGACGGCCACACCGGAACCGGCCCGGGCCGAAATCCTGGTTACGCTCTACTCCTGCCCACCGGCGGCCTCGCAATCCGGCACCTATGGGGGAGCCAGCCTCGAGACCTTCGATCGCGAATGCACGGAAAAGGTGAACGATGTCCCGTTCCGGCTTGGCGATGCTGATTCCGCTCCCCTGAGCGCAAAGACTGGAGATTCCGGGGACGGAGCCGTGCGCTTCTTCGATCTCCTGCCAGGAGACTTCACGATGACGCCGACCCTGCCTGCGAACCTCACCAGCGCGGCAGTCTTCTGCACGATCGACGAGGGCGATCCCTATCAGAAGGCGCTCTCGAATGGCGGCACGACGTTCGTCGATGTTGATGGAGAGTCGATCGCCTGCAGCTGGTTTGCGGTTGAGGATCGGCCAGAACCGCCAGCCGGACCAAGCGGTTCGATCACCGTTCGCGAATACCTGTGCGAGAAGGATGCCTCGGAGATCAAGGATTGGGACGCCGAATGCGCTCCAGGCTCGACCGGTACCTCGTACACGATCGCGAACACGTCGACTGGCGCAAGCGCCAGCGGCACGCCGGATAGTGCCGGGGTCTTCGTCTTCGCTGGATTGCCGAATGGCTTCTATACCCTGAAGCAGAACGAAGGAAACTGGTGCCGCGCGATTGCCGATCGTGTCGATAGCCAGAGCCAGGTTATTGTCGAGGGCGGTGGCAACACCGACGTCGTGCTCTATCAGTGCAACGCGGTCGAGGGGCTGCCGACCACGGGTTCCGGCCCGGGCGGCACGATTATCTCGGACAACAGTGATTTGACCGGGATGCGGATGCTGGCGATTGCCCTTGGATTGCTCGCCTTGCCGTTGGCCTGGTCGGGCATCGTGCAAATGCGCAAGCGGCGCGACGTGGAAACCACCACACAGGCAGAATCGACAGCTCAACCGACGATCACAACCGATGGCAGGGTCCACATGCGATTCAAGTAGGCAAATAGTGAACTGAATGTGGGGTGGGTGACGTATTATCATCATGGACGTCACCCTCCGATCCAGAATGGCTTGAGCGACACGAACCAGGATGCCGCACGACGGTGACGTACAAAATGATCACGAACGATGAACGTTGGACCTAACGAAAGCTAAAGGAACACGATGGCGCAATTAACTCGAAGGCTCCTGCTTACGGCATTCGCCGGAGCTGGCGCGACTGTTTTGACGGCCGGCATCGCCACCGCCAACAGTGGCGCCCAGCTTCCGCAGTGGGGCCAGACAACGGGCACCACCGATCTCCAGGCCGGGCCGCTCGGCCTGAATCCGGCGCTCGATCCCGGGCAGGTGCCGGTGGCGATGCGGATTCCGGACGCCGGGGTCGATGCCGAGGTCGAACACCAGCAGATCGTTGACGGCCAGATGCTGGACCCAAGCGGACCATGGGTGGTCGCCTGGTACGAGCAGACCGCGCGGGCCGGCGAGATCGGCAACTTCGTCAGTTCCGGGCACGTCGACTATTGGGGGGTTGGTCCGTCCGTGTTCTACGAGGTCGCCAACCTGCAGGAAGGCGCCCGCATCGAAGTGTCTGGTACGGGAGGCGCCACGTACATCTACGAGGTCGAATATACCAACCGGATCGACGTGACCACGATTACCCCGGAAGAACTCAATTCCCCGGAGATCGTGGGCACGACCGATTACGCGGCGATCACCCTGATCACCTGTGGCGGCAACTTCAACGGTGAGGAATACACCCAGCGCGACATCATTCGCGGGCGACTCGCCTCTGTCCAGGGTGTTGAAGGCGAAGCGGCCGGGGACGAGGGCACTGACGCCGGCCAGGATGACGCTGGCTCGCTTGCCGAGGGCGGCACCGCGACCATCGCCGACGACGTCAACATGCGGGCCGAGCCGACCACGGAGGCCGAGGTGGTGCTGGTGATCAGTGCCGGCACAACGGTCACGATCACTGGTGGATCGCAGGATGCCGACGGCTACACCTGGTGGCCGGTCGAACTGGAAGATGGCACGACCGGATGGGTCGCCCAGGACTTCCTGACACCGTAGACGAGACATGTCCCCATCCATGACGGATCGGCTGCTGCTCAGAAAGAAGCAGGTGATGCCGTGCGAAGGGAAAACGATGGCGCAAGCTCTAACTCGAAGGAAACTGATCGCGACATTTGGCGGCGCTGGCGCCACCGTCTGATGGCGGCCGGCATCGCAATCGCCAACAGCTGACGCCCAGCTTCCGCAGTGGGGTGAAACGGCAGGACTCACGGATGTCCAGGCTGGACCGCTTGGCCTGAATCCGGCGCTCGATCCCGGCCAGGTGCCGGTGACGATGCGGATCCCCGATGCCGGGGTTGATGCCGAAATCGAACAGCAGCAGATCGTCGATGGCCAGATGCTCGACCCGAGCGGACCGTGGGTGGTCGCCTGGTACGAGCAGACCGCGCGCGCCGGGGAGGTCGGCAATTTCGTCAGCTCCGGACACATTGATTATTGGGACGTTGGGCCATCCGTGTTCTATGAGGTCGGAAATCTCAAGGAAGGCGCCCAAATCGAGGTCATCGGCACAGGAGGCGCCACGTACGTCTACGAGGTAGAGCACCTTAGTCGTATAGACATTGCCACCGTTACCGCAGAAGAACTCAACTCCCCGGAGATTGTGGGCAAAACCGATTACGCCGCGATCACCCTGATCACCTGTGCCTCAGGGACCTTCAACGGTGAGGAATACACCTCGCGCGACATCGTACGCGGCAAACTTATATCAGCGATCCCGGCTTCAACGGCACCGTAACCCGAACGTGCAACAGCTCTGGTAACGGGGATGCACATTCATGCAGGGCAAGGCAGGCCCCGCTGGATACGGGCATTCCCGTAGATTTCACAATGTCACCAGGCGGGAACCCCAGGTCCAGCGGGACAACACCTTGTAGGGGAAGGCCCTGTGCCTTCCCGCGCCGCACTGGCGACACGTCCGGCGGGAACCCACAGGGGGTTCCCCTACAAGATTTGGTGCTCGGCATTGCCTGGTATCACTGCGGATCAAGCGAGGTCCGCATCACACCGGAAGACCTTGTGTCCTCCCGTTCCCGTTAAGGCGTGAGTCGCTGCATGTCGCGTGGAAACAAGGTCGTCTCCCGTACATTCGCGATTCCCGCGATCTGAGCCACGAATCGTTCCAGGCCCAGGGCGAACCCGCCGTGGGGCGGCATGCCGTGCCTGAACGCCATCAGGTACCCGGCGAACCCGGTTGGATCGATGCCCCGGCCCGCCAACGCCGCCAGGTACTCGTCGTATCTGTGCAGCCGTTGCCCACCCGTGACGATCTCAAGGCCCCGGAACAGCAAGTCGAAGCTGTTCGACCATTGTGGCCGGGCCGGATCCGGATGCGTGTAGAACGGCCGCTTCGCCATCGGGTAACCGGTCACGTAGACCCAGTCCGATCCATGTTCGCGCAGCGCCCAGGCGCCGAGCCACCGCTCGTGCGCCGGTGCCAGATCGGGTTCCGAACGCACGTCCTCGCCGGTCGCCTCGCTGATCAGCTCCAGCGCCTCGGTGAAATGGATATCCGGAATAGCGGATGGAACGCCGGGAATCCCGATGCCCGGAATCGACCGTTCGAGGTCAAGTGACTTTGCTGCGTCGATCATCCCGGCCACCGCCTTGGTGGTCATCGCCATCACCGTCCGGTGATCTTCGATGAACCCCATTTCGGCATCGAGCGAGACGAACTGGCTCAGGTGACGAGCCGTGTCGTGCGGTTCGGCCCGGAACGCCGGAGCCGTCTCAAACACGCGCTCCAGCACGCCCACCATCATCTGCTTGTAGAGTTGCGGGCTCTGGGCAAGGAAGGCCGGCTTCCCGAAGTAGTCCAGCTCGAAGACGTTGGCCCCGCCTTCCGGGATGGTGCCGGTGATCTTGGGTGTCGCGATTTCGACGAAGCGCTCGGCGCGAAGGGTGGACCGGAATCCCTCGACTGCCGCTGCCGAGAGCCGCTGGATCGCCGCCCGGCGCGGATGGCGCATGCTGACGGCGGCCGTGTCGAGCAATGTCGGCAACTGGGCGGCCAACTCGGGCCGGAAGAGCTCGACTGGCGGATCCTCGATCGCTCGACTCACGACCGCAATCGCGGGCCGATGCATTTCGATCCCACCGGGCGCCTGTGGCGAGGCCACGATGTCGCCGGTCACGGATAGAACCGACTCGTGTGGCAGGGATTCCACCTCGACCCGCGCGGCGGGTCCTCGACGATGATTTGCGCCAGCTCCGGATGCGTCGCGCAGGATCAGGAAACAGACCGATTTCAGCGCTCGCCGGTGATGCAGCCAGCCGCTGACCGTCACGCGTTGGCCAGCATTGCGATGGAGATCGCTCGTCCAGACACGACCACCAACCGGTGGCGCAGTGGACGGAACGGGAAATGGGGAAACAGGGGCAGGGGACACGGCGGTGACCTCCGAAAGGAACCAGACACCCCCCTCCGATTTGCGGACGAGGGGGGCGTCTCGTGGTACCACCGCAATTCGTCGGGCGGGCCGGGAACCGGAGTTCCGACCGCTCAACCTTCTGGAGCCGTGTAACGGTGGCGAACCGGCGCGGTTTTCAGCGTCACCGTGGATGTGGCCAGGATGGCCATCAGGGGCTGGTTCAATCGCGCACTCGGGAGGGTCTTCGCCAAGGGGATCGTGGCCGCGCTCTCACCAATCGCGACTCGCTGGGCACGGGCGCCAATGGCTACTCGTCTCCGTCAACGTGTTGGGCACGACTATACGCGGTCGAGCTAGCGATTGTCATCCCGATCGCGCCGTCCCGCAGGTGAAACAGAAAGGGATTTGCGCGAATTAGTAAATCGTGATTTACTAATGGTATGGCGAGACCGAAGCGACACCCGGACATACTGCTCATAGACGCCGCTGCCGCTGCTATCGCAGAGCGAGGCAGCACGGCCTGGTCGCTCGACGATGTGGCGCAAAGATCCGGAATGTCGGCGGCGGCGCTCATCAAACGATTCGGCTCGAAGCGGGAACTCCTCCTCGCGGTCGGTCAGGTCCTGGGTCGCATCGATCCCGGAGCCCGCCGGCAACGCGGGCAGTGATCCCCTTGCCGAACTGGAGGCTCTGGTAGGTGAGTTGTTCGCCGGGCTCGACGATGTCGTCGATCCTGTGGGACATCTTTCCCTACTGCTCGCAGAAATTGCTGATCCCGAGGTTCGCCCACTCGTTCACGAGGGGTGGCAGCGGCAGGAACGTCTCGTCGCCAGCCTCGTCGCCCGGGCAAGGGCTCTGGGCGCCCTGAGCGCGGCGCCGGACGATGCCGGGACCATGATCTTCACGTTAGTGCAGGGCAACGCGCTGCGGTGGTCCGTGCAGCCTGAGGGGTCCTTACCGGAACGACAGTGGCGAATGCTGCGGACATTGCTTGAAGGGTGGAACCAGAACCATGGAAAAACGTGACTGGACCGGGCGGGTGTTCATTGGCATGAGCGTCGATGGCTTCATTGCCCGGCTCGACGACGATCTGGAGTGGCTGACGTCGCGGGGTGATCAGGCTGGCGACACGGGTTTCGAGTCGTTCATGGCAACCATCGATCACATGGTCATGGGGCGCGGAACATACGAGAAGGTGCTGGAATCCGGGTTCTGGGCCTATGACGGGAAACGGATGTTGGTACTCAGCAGCACGCTCGAATCCACCGATCCGCGCATTCAGGTGGTGAGATCGCTGACCGAGGCGCGAGTCATCCTCGATGCGTCGGCACGAAGTGTGTACGTGGATGGCGGGCAAGTTGTGCAGGCATTCCTGCGCGAAGGACTGATTGACGAATTGACGATCACCCGCGTCCCGGTGTTGATCGGCGAGGGAAAGCCCTTGTTCGGTGCCCTTCCGGAGGATATCGACCTGGCGCTTGTCGAAAACCTGACGCTCGGTGCGGGACTCACCCAGGCACGGTACCGGGCGAATCACCGGACCGGGGCCGATTCGGCCGCCGGCTGAAGACACGCTTCCTGGCCGTGCGTGGTAGCCGCGCCAAGTGGCAGTCGGAACCACAGTCTGGATGCGGGAGGGCGCAATGCCCTCCCGCATGAGGTGATCGAACGTCGGCGGAGATCGGCGAGCGACGTGCGATGGCAGAAATCAGGTTGGGAGGCCGTTGATCAATCGCTCGGAAAAGATCTTGGCGATCGAATAAAGTGACTGCATGGGGTTGGCGCCAACCGAAGTGGGGAAGATACTGCTGTCCATAACGTAAACGTTCGGTACCTCTTCGCCGTTGGCCGCCCAAAGGCGGTGATTCAATGAGACGACGCCCTTGTCCTTCGGTCCCATCTTATTTGAAGCCTGGAGGTGCGCGGACGTGAGGATGGTGCGATTAGGCACGAACTGAATGTTCTGCTGAACCGTGTCGGCCTGGGTGATATCGGTCAGATAGGTGCCCACCATCGGATCGAAGTCCGGCAGCCCCAAAACATTCTCATTGGATGGGATGATGACCTTCTTTGCGCCGGCGAGGAACATCATGCGGATGCCAATGGCAACGCCGATCCGGAACCTGTCCTTGTCAGAATCACTCAAGGCGTATTGCAGCACCGTGTCCCCGCTGTCGTCGAGCATGACGCGGTTGTCTTCCAACGGCGCGTCGACGAGCATGAGGCCGAATCCGACATAGTCGTTGAAACGCACCAGCTCGTCGTAGATCTGCTTGCCGCTTCCCGGTATCAGCACGGCGCCGTAAGCCGGGAGGCCACCCATCGTTTCGTAGATGAAGCCGGGCGTCACGCCAAACGATGAAACGAAGGTGGCACTATCGAGCCCTTCGAGCAGATTGATGGTGTGATCGAACAGGCCAAGGAGCGGGAACGACGGATGGAGGATGAGCCCGCGTCCGATAAGCGGGTTGGCGACGGCTGGATTTGTGCTGGCGGTGTTGAGAAGGATTCGGGTCGTGCCGATGGTGCCAGCGGACAAGACGATCTCGTTTGCCTCTATGGTGACCTCAACACCGGGATCGATCCCGAGGTTCGACGGGTCAACGATCGTGTTGCCGTACTCGGTCCACGGCGCCGTCGTATGCAGCCGCACGCCAGTCGCACGCATGCCGCTGTCGTCGAAGAGGACCTCGTCGACGATCGCGTCGGGAATGAGGCCGAGCGGGTTCTGGCTGTCAGCGATGGCCGGGTAAATGAGCTGGCGAGCGGCATCCAACTTGTCGTCGACCGGCGAAGGAGAATCACCGACCGGGAAACGGTTCAGGTGGTAAAGCGAAGGATCGACGCCATAGGCGGATGCTCCGTCCCATAGCGCCTTGTTGTCGTTGTTGAGCTCGCTTTCGGAAAGCGTCCGGGTTCCGATTGTTTCCCTCACCCATTCGTAGGCGGTGGCGAGCCGTTCAGTCGAATAGGAGCTGTCCATCAACCCCTCTTCGATCCAGGCATTGATGCGGGCCTGGATCGTCGACTCGAGCGGCGAAAAGGCGAGGTCGATATTGACGGTGGAGCCGCCACCAAGCGTCTCGCCGCTGCGGATGATGATCGCGTTATCGGTTGTCGCCGCAAGGTCGCCTTTGTACATGAGGCGGGGATAACTACGCGTCGTCATCGAACCCCAAACGACGAACGGGCCTTTTTCGATCAGGACGACGCGCTTGCCGGCGGCCTGAAGCTGGCTTGCCACAGTCGCGCCGCCGGGGCCACTGCCAACAACCAGGTAATCGATCGGTCCGTCGCGATGCCGGATCTTTTTCTGATCAACGTCGTAGACCAGCTGGCTGGGAGCAATGCTCGGCGCATTCAGGCTGGCATAGACGTCGGGGCGATTGACGAACACGGGCGGCGCGAGGAAGGCCGCCAGGGGCTCGGCAAGCGGCAAGTCCCAGATCGAGGAGAGGTAGGCCTCTCGCAGGACTGCCGCCATCTGGGTCGACAAGGGGCCGGCACTCCCCTCGAAGAGGAACGAGAAGAGGGGTGCCCTGAACTCCGCGTCCATCCCTCCGAAGCCTCCTGGTGCCGCGATGAAGGCTTTCACGGCCGGGTCGGACGAGGCAGTGAGCTGCTCGTAGAACGGCAGAGCCGCCGGCTGCGTCATACCCTCAAGCACGGCTGCGAGTGGCGACTGGTCAAAGGCCGCGAGCATGCCCTTGCTGACCTCAGCCGAGATCTCGGCAATGGTCTGATTCACCTCAGGTGGCAGGCCAAACTCCGACAGCGGGAACCAAAGAGTGAACAGCGCCTCGTGGGTCTTTTCGACATCCTCCGCGCTGATCTCTGCGGATGGCGTCTGCGCACGGGCTGATGACAGCTCGGCCACCGCCATCGCCGCGGCAAACGCTGTGAAAAACTGCCTGCGGTTGAGGGCAGACGAGGGCAAAAAAGAATCGTCTTGCATTGCATCCCTCCCTGAAGCATTACCGCCCGCCGTCCGGTGCCCAACGTCGATGCGTTCTGCAGAACGCCGTCAAGGAATGAGTGCCGTGTCGAGCCTGCTGGTCCGCTTCCCCGGTAATCCGAATCGCCGTCGCACCCCTCTAGAGATTAGATCATACGTGGTCGGAAACATTAGCGAAAGGCGCAAACTGCCAAATCCTCCTGTAGAGCCCAGATTCCGGGATGCACAACGGAAGCGCAGCAGCGCGGCGAAATCGAACAGCGCGAAGCCGGCATCGTTGAAAGGATGTCGACCTTGCCGTGCCGCTTGACGACGTCTACAACGACCATGGCGACATCTGCTGACTTGCGGCAACCGGGCCTCCTCCCGCAGGACCGCAAGCAGGCTGGTCAGGCCATGCCCGAAGCGCCGCTGGCCGGAAACTACCCCGGCCAGGTCCGGCGGCGGCACACAACGGCGACCGCAGTCCGGGCAGCGCCGCTCCAGGTAGACGTGCGCGGTGACGACGACGCGGGGTAGGGGGAGGTCGAGTACCTCGCGGGTCCGTTTGACCGTGCCCCCGGCCAGGGGTGCCCCATAGTCGGGGCAGGTGGCCAGGGCATGGACGATCTGGGCGGTCGCCTCCATCCGCCTCCGCCCGGCTCCCTGGGCCCGTCGTTTCCGGGGCCGCGCCTCCCGCACCTCGGCCTGGGTCGGCTTGAGGCCGGGCATCCCCTTGGGTGGGCCAGCGGTGCCATCGTCGTTGCCAGCGGCCTGCTCCAGGGTCCCGATCCGCGCGGTCAGCGTCTGCACCGTCTGGCGTATCGCCGCCCGCTCCACCCGCAAGGCGGCGATCACCCGCTCCTGATCGGCGATGGTGTCACCCTGGTCGTGGATGGTCCGGATCAACTCGTCACGGGTGGCATGACAGAGATCGAACATGGCTCCATCCTACGCCTGGTGGGCCTCCCGGGAAACCCATCCCCCAAATCTGAACAGTTACACCCCCGGATTCTGCTTGACGTTTCACCACGCCCGTGATAATGTGCATGAATCTGTAAACGTTGCCACAATTCAATACCTGATTCACCTGTTCTATTGATGCTTTTGGCGATCTCATCTGCAAGCGTTTGCAGAAATCGCGCCGCCGATCATAGCGGGGAGCACATGAGCCAGAACCGTGCCGGTGATCGCGTGACGATCATCGATGTCGCCAGGGAAGCCAACGTCTCGTTCGCAACCGTCTCGCGCGTGGTCAACGGGAAAGGGTATGTCAGCGCCCAAACGCGGGAACGGGTGATGCAGGCGATGACCAGGATTGGCTATACGGTCAATCGCCAGGCGCGCGTGCTTGCCGGTGGCCGCAACCAGGTGATCGGCCTGCTCGTCCCCGACCTCGACACCAGCTACATCGGCGAGATCCTGCGGGGAATCGATGAGGAACTGGCCAAGGCCTCCTACGACCTCATGCTCTACACCACCCACCATCGCCGCACGCGAGAGTCGGTTTTCGTCAATTCGCTCTCGAATGGCATGACCGACGGCCTGCTGATGGTCCTCCCCATGGATCCCGGCGCGTATGTGGATTCCATCCGCCGACGGGGGTTCCCGTTCGTGCTGATCGACCACGAGGGCCTCGATAGCCAGGGCCCCTCTGTGGGCGCGACAAATCGCGAGGGCGCGAAGCAGGCGATGCGCTTCCTGATCGAACTCGGACACCGCCGGATCGGGATCGTTTCCGGCAAGATGGCAATGGATTGCGCCCGTGAGCGGCTCGCGGGCGTCCGCGATTCGCTGGCCGAAGCCGGAATAGCGATCGATCCCGACCTTGTGAAACACGGGGACTTCGAGCGACCACTCGCCTTCCAGGTCACCCTGGAACTGCTGCGCCTGCCCAATCCGCCCACCGCGATCTTCGCCGCCAACGACGTCTCGGCCTTCGGGGTGATCGACGCCGTTCGCACCTGCGGCCTGCGGATTCCGGACGACATCTCCATCATCGGCTTCGATGATATTCCCGATGCCCAGATCACCCATCCACAGCTGACCACCATCCGCCAGCCAATGCGGGACATGGGCAAGCGCGCGACACAGATGTTGCTCGATGTGATCGCCAATCCGGACCACGAACTGGCCCGTATCGAGTTGCCAACCGAGCTCGTGGTCCGCTCGACCTGCCGGGCGCTGGCACCATGACCGAATGCTTTGCGATCAACAGGCCTGCCGCTTTCCAGAACAGGGCCCGTTCCTGGATGACAGCAGGTGGGACATCAACGATTCGCCCTTTGGAGGGAGATGTGCACCAGTAGAGGTCCAGGTGATCGTCCGCCAACGCTCATCGTGAGCAGGGAATCCCATCGCCAGGAAGGACAGCGAAACCATGAAAACCACCCGTCGCACCTTTGTAGCCGGAAGCTCCGCCCTCGCCCTGACCACCGCCGGCGTGTACCGCATCGGTGCCACCGCCCAGGACGCCACCGTCATTCGCTGGTGGCACATCACCACAAACGAAGAGAATGCCGCCCTGATGCAGGCCGCCGCCGATGCCTTCGTGACGGCCAATCCTGGGGTCACTATTGAAATCACCGTCCAGGAGAACGAGGCGTTCAAGGCCCGCCTCACCACCGTGATGCAATCGGGCGATCCGCCCGACGTGTTCCAGAGCTGGGGCGGTGGCGTGCTCTACCAGTACGCGGAGGCCGAGCTGGTCCGCGACCTCACCGATGCCCTTGCCGTCGATGGCTGGGGCGAGTCGTTCGCCCAGTCCGCGCTGGCGCTCTACGGCACCGATGGCCGCAACTACGGTGTGCCGTGGAACACCGGCATGGTCGGGATTCTGGTACAGCAAGGCGAAGTTCGCGGAAGCCGGAGTCGAGGCCCCGCCCACGACCTGGGCGGAACTCCTGACTACCGTCCAGACCCTCAAGGACGCCGGGATCACCCCGATCAGCCTTGGCGGCGGCGACAAGTGGCCGGTCCACTTCTATTGGGTCTACCTCGCGATTCGCAACGGCGGCAAGGCCGCCTTCGACGCCGCCTACACCCGGGAGGGATCGTTCGCCGACGAGCCGTTCGTGCAGGCTGGCGTCAACCTCCAGGAGCTGTCCGCGCTGGAACCGTTCCAGGAAGGGTTCCTCGGCGCAACCTGGCCCGATTCCGGCCTGGTCTATGCCAACGGCGAGGCGGCGATGATGCTGATGGGTCACTGGTTCCCAGCTCGGCGCTCGACGGCAACCTGGAGGACTCCGCGGCGGCCCGCGAGGATCTCGGCTGGTTCCCGTTCCCGGTGGTCGAAGGGGGAGCCGGCGAGCCGAACGACGTGCTCGGCGGCGGCGACGGCTTCGCGGTCGGCGCCAACGCGCCCGACGCGGCGATCGAGTTCGTCCGCTACCTGACGAGCGTGGAAGTGCAGACCGAATGGGCGGCGGCAGAATTTCGCCGTGCCGCCGGCCGTTGACCGAAGCCAACGCCGCCGTCACCGATGCGAACCTGCTCCCGCTAATCGATTACCTCACCAGCGCAGGCTACTTCCAGCTCTACTACGACCAGTTCCTGCCGCCAGCGGTTGGTGGCGTGGTCAATGACGAGTCCCAGGCCCTGGTTGCCGGATCCGCAAACCCCGGAGGGCACAGCTGAAGCGATCGAAGCCTCGTTCGCGATGGAATCAGGCTCCTGACCTGGCGAAACCTGGATGAGGACTGATGGCCAGCCAGCCTGACCGCAGGCTGGCTGGCCGGAGCGGAAGGATTCCCGGAATGCAATCGGCCCTCGAGGCTGGTCACAGCCACGAGCACCTCGTCCGGCGGCAGGCACGTGGAGCGCGCGTGCGACGGGCACTGACCATCGTCGCGCTCGTGCTGCCTGCCCTGGTCGTCTATGTCCTGTTCGTGCTCTATCCCATGGTGCGCGCGGTCTGGTTCAGCCTCTATTCCTGGAACGGGCTGGGACCGATGGACGACTACGTGGGGTGGGACAACTTCGAGCGCATCCTCTCCGACCATGTATTCCAGATGGCGCTACGGCACAATACCCTGATCATCGTGCTTTCCCTCGTCATCCAGTTGCCGATCGCGCTTGGCATCGCTCTCCTGATCCGGGACAACATCCGGGGCCGCGCGGCCTTTCGCACGATCTTCTTCCTCCCGTATGTTCTCTCCGAGGTCATCACGGGGGTCGTGTGGGTGTTCATATTCCGGCCGCAGAACGGCCTGCTTAATCAGTACCTCGGCTGGATCGTTCCCGGATACGAGCCACAGGCGCTCCTGGCCGATACCAATACGGTCATGTACGCCATTTTCGCGGTGATCACCTGGAAATTCTTTGGTTTCCACATGATCCTCTACATCGCTGGCCTCCAGAACATCCCCTCCGATCTCGAAGATGCGGCGCGGTTAGACGGTGCGACGGCATTCCAGGTTCTCAAGGATGTCACCCTGCCGCTCCTGGGGCCGACGATCCGGGTTTCGGTGTTCTTCTCGGTTTTGGGGTCGCTTCAATTCTTCGATTTGATCTGGATCATGACCAAGGGCGGCCCGGTGAATGCCAGCAACACTATGGCCACGTATATGTACACCTTTGGGTTCACCCGGTTCCAGCTCGGATACGGCGCAGCCGCTTCCCTCGTGATCTTCACAATCTGCTTCGTATTCTCCATCCTCTACCAGCGGTTCGTGATGCGCCGCGACCTGGAAGGAGCGCTGACCTGAATGGCCACAACCCCTGTCCAAACCCATCACCCGCAACGCGCCCGTATCTCGGCGTGGACTGTGGCCCGCTATGCGGTGCTGGTGCTCATGGCGGCCATCGTGCTCGTGCCGCTCGTGGTTTCGGTGCTCGGCGGATTCAAGTCGAACCCGGATTTGCAGGCACGGCCCGGTGGCATCCCGCAACCCTTCATCGTCTCCAACTACACCGACATCATCACTACCTGGCCGTTCTGGCAGAAGACCATCAACAGCGTGATCGTCATGCTCCTGACGACGTTCATCGCGTTGGTGCTCTCCAGCGCGGCCGCGTTCGTCTTCGCCCGGATCCGCTTCCGGGGCCGGGAGACGCTGTTCAACTTCTTCGTGCTCGGGCTGCTCTTCCCGCTGCCGGTGGCGATCCTGCCGCTCTACCTGATCCTGCGCTCGCTGGGGCTGGTGGATTCGCTGTGGGGGGTGATCCTGCCGCAGGTGGCGTTCAGCCTGCCGTTCAACATCCTGCTCCTGCGGACCTTCTTCCTGGCGGTTCCGCAAGACCTGGAGGACGCCGCCTACGTGGACGGGGCGGGTCCGCTCGAGTTCCTCTGGCGAATCCTGCTGCCGCTGGTGCGGCCGGCCCTGGCGGCGGTCGCCGTGATCTCGATGGTGAATAGCTGGAACAATTTCTTCCTGCCGCTGATCGTGCTCAATAGCGAACGGTTGTATACGCTGCCGCTGGGCGTGCAGCAATTCCAGGGACAATACCTGACCGATTGGGCGCGGGTGCTGGCCTACGTCACGCTGGCGATGCTGCCGGCGGTCGCCTTCTATCTCGTGGCGGAGCGGCACATCATCGCCGGGCTCACGGCAGGATCGGTGAAGGGGTAGATCTACTGAGCCATCGCTCCTCGTAGGGGATGGCCAGCCGGCTTCGTCGCACACCGTCCGCAAGGGAAC
Organism: uncultured Chloroflexia bacterium; assembly: GCA_963763125.1. Lineage (GTDB taxonomy): Bacteria > Chloroflexota > Chloroflexia > Thermomicrobiales > UBA6265 > JACCYX01. Next base: position 475,546 of record CAVXMV010000005.1, on the reverse strand, counting down.
GTGCCGGCGTGTGCCCTCCGCCCATGCGAACCGGGTTGCAGGCGCGTCGTTTGTCCACAGCGGGAGGCCACATGGTGCTGCGCACGGGCATGGATTGGCACGCTATTGCGTCGCGCCTGGGCCTCCCCTACGACAACCGTCGGTTCGCGGTCCATAGAACTCCCTACGACGGTCGCTCAACCTGGATCGGTCGCCGCTCCTTTCAGGACGCCGGCGTCGCGGCGTCCGTCGTCACGGCAAAGAAGAAGGCGTAGGTCGCCTTGTAGGGAACGCGCGCTTCGTCGCCTTCGTGCTCCCCATCGCAGCCTTCGGCCGGTGCGACGCCGCCAACGGTGTCGAGACGCTGGATATGGGTGACGGTCGAGAAGAGACCGGTGCCCGTGTGCTCCTGGGCATCGAGCAGCAGCCAGGGAATCGCCCCGACGTCCGGCGAGTCGGCCCGCTCGAGCACCGCGCCGACGACCGCGCTTCCGTCGGCGGCTTGCCAGGTCGGACCGCCGAAGTGGATCCCAACCTGCGCTCCCTGGCTGTTGAAGAGGTCCGCCTCCGGACCCTTGAAGGCCCAGGCGTATGCACTTGCGTCGTTCGGGTCCGGTTCACAGGCATAAATCTGGAAACCGCTGGCATCCAGGTCGAAGATCATGACTGATGATGGGGAAGGCGTCAGGTTGGCTGGAACATTGCCTCCGGCCGATGGCGTGCCCTGGGCGGCCACCGTACCGGCGAGACCGGTAAACAGGGTCAGGAGGCTGATAAGCGATAGAACGATCGACCGACGGGACATGGGCTTCTCCGATGCGTGGGCAGGACGTTGCTGGTCGCTGTCCGAAAAGCGCCGGCGATTCCGGCTCTCCACAGTCTGCCCGGAGGTGCGAGGGGGCGCATCGGTAGTTCTACGCATTTTCGGGGCCCACGAACCCGAGTCCTGCGGCGCGATCGCCTTTTATCTCGTCTCCGAGCGGCACATCGTCGCCGGGCTCACCGCAGGGTCGATCAAGGGATAGGGTTCGGACGGGAATACGTCTTTCCCGTCCGATGCGATGGGACGATCGCCGATCAGGCCATGGCTGTTGCTTCGTCAAGTGAGCCGATCATGTAAAGGGAGTCTGGAGAAAGGTCGTCGTGCGTGCCGTCCAGCAACGCCCGGCAATCTGCCAGGGCTGTGTCCCGCGAGACCACCTTTCCGGCGCGATTGGTGAACGGCTCGGCCACGAAGAACGGTTGGGTCAGGAAGTTCCGGATCAGGTCGCGACGTCGTTCGGCAACCGGAATGCGAACATCGGTTGTACTCGTCGAGGAATCTTCCAGCAGTTGGTGAATGCGAGCGGCAACCTCGTAGTGTTCCTGACCGATCACCGTCGGGTCGAGCAGTCGTGATTGCGATGTGCGGGGATCGATTGCCGGGTAGAGACGTTCCCCGGCGAGGTCTCTCGAAATGGCGATCACGGCATCGAGCCGATCCGTGACGGCGGCGAGCGCGCCGGGCGAGGCATCGGCCACGGGCAGGAAAATCGCCTGCACGATCGTTGAGGTCTGATAGTCGACGCTTCGCACCATCGAAACTTCGGTTTGCGCTTCGACGAAGACCAGGATGGTCAATGACTCCGATTTGGCGGCAAGCCGATGCACAAGCTCATCGACGAGGACCACCTTGCCGGACTCGCTATCCCCGACGATACCGACAAGACCCCCGGCTGGCAACGGACAGCAGACGTCGATGGCCTTGATCCCTGTCTCTATCAGTCGTCGTTCAGGGCTTGTACGGCGAAGCTCGGAAATGACATTGCTGATCGACTCAAGATCGAGGGGAACATTGGCAGCAATTGCAGTGTCTGTCACCCGCATACCCGATCGCAGGGTGACCGTTTCGTCATCGCCGATCGCTCTGGCGATGCATCGAACGAGGCCGTCATCGAGCAGTTGCGCCACGTCCGCATTCAGCGAGACGGTGGGATTGCCGTTGGAAATGGAGAGCGCGCTGAGAATTGCCGGCTGCTCGCCGGGTTCGAATTGAACATCGACGATCGGCCCCCTGGCCGAGACGACCTCGCCGATTCTGGCGGCGAAGTCGCCGGATAGTTCATGTTCCCTGAATGCGTCCCTGGCCATGCTGAGTAACCCTCCTTGCCTGAGGTGCGTGCGAGCGGTGCGAAGGCGGTTGTTGACGGTGGAAATCGGAAGACTCAGGAATGCGGCAATGTCTCGCTGGGAGTGATCGTGAATGTAGAACAGGACAGTCACGTCACGTTCGGCAGGGGGCAGTGCCCTGACTGCCCCGAGCACGCGTTCGAACGAGTCCCGTTGCTCCGCGATCTCGGCCGGTTCGGGCCCCGGGCTCGCAACGCCAGACGCGGCATCGATCGGGACCTGCACAAGCCGGCGCTTCCGGATGTAGTGGGAACACTCGAATCGCACGATACCCCGGAGCCAACCGCCGAACCGTTCGGGCTGCTCAAGCCTGGAGATGTTGCGATAGGCGACCACGAAGGCTTGCTGCACGATGTCTTCGGCGACCTGGAAGTCTCCCAGGCTGGAGTAGGCATAACCGAGAGCCATCGCCTGATATCGCAGGACCAGTTCGGTGAAGGCATCCACATCGCCCGACCTTGCCTGGGTGACGAGCATTGCGACATCCATGATTGCTGCACCTCCTTCGAGACGTGAACTCCACATCTTCTACAGATAAGGTGCCCTCCACGAGAGAATTGCTGTATTGAAACGATATGTGAGTCGAGATGCCGGGCGAACCCCGATATCCCGATCATCGCCGATCATGGATGCGCTGGTCATTCCTGGCGAAACAGGGAGCAAACCCCATTCTCGAAGGAGAAATTCTGCCCCATAGAGCCCGCCAAGCTTCGGACCGAAAGATATCCTCGAGATGGGCGGATGCATACAGCGTTGCCAGCAGGACCGGCCAACAGGTTTGCAGCGGTCACCCTTCCCTGGCAAGAATGGGCGGAGCAAGCTCCGCAACCCTACCAAATGAGAGATAGCGGATTCTGGAGCAAGCGTTTCAGGTTCAGTTCTGGATCGTGCAGAGGGCCTGGCGGATTTCGCCAAGGTGGTAGGCGGTATGGACCGCGACCGCGACCGCCCCATAGGCGGCGTCCTCTTCCCAGTTCTCGATTTCCCGGAGCACCAAGGTGGTTGAGTCCGCCGCCGTTCGCAACGCGGCCACCAGGGCCGTCCATTCCTCGTCGTTGACCGGGCCGATCGTCCAGGCCTCGTTCCAGTCGACGCCGACAAGTTCCTTGCCCTCGACCGCGGTTCGCAGCACATCGAGGTAGTACGTCGTGTGATTGACCTGCGCCGCGATCGACGCACACCGCGCGGACACTGGCCGCGAGGCTTCCCCGGCGGAAATCGTGGCGAGGGTCTCGAACATCGATGTTCCCTTGTCGAGGTACTGGCCATGATGGGTATCGAATGTCTCGTCGAGGATTTCGAGAATTGCCGCAGCGAAATATCCAGCGCCGGTTTCGGTGGTCATGGACGTTACCTCACGTTTTGGCTCAGGGTCGGTGGCGATTGTGCAGTCGATCTCGTTGGCCGCCACAATCCAGCGGGGCGGCCGGCCACAACCAGCGTGGTGGCGGGTGGACAGGTGCAATGCCCGGATTTGGCGTTAGAACGAGTGGACGAACAGGCTGCTGACGGATTCACCGACGTGAATGCGGTGGATCGCTTCCGCCATCAGGGGGGCGATCGAAAGCACGGTCATGTTCGGCAGCCGCTTTTCGGGCGGGATCGGCACGGTGTTGGTGGTCACGATTTCGACGAGGTCGCATGATGCGAGGCGCTCGATCGCCTTGCCGGTGAACAGGCCGTGGGTGCAGGCGATGGAGACGCGCTGCACATCCAGCTCCTCCAGCTTCGAAAGCAGTTCCATGATCGAGCCACCGGTCGCGATTTCGTCATCCAGGATGATTACGTTCTTGCCATGCACGTCACCCACGATCGCATCGATGATGACCTTGTCGTCGGCGAGGCGTTGCTTGCTGCCGGCAGCCACAGGCAGGTTCAGGGATCGCGCAAGGGCGGTGGCATTCTTGGCGTTGCCCAGATCCGGGGAAACCACGATCGTGTTGGTCAGGTCCTGTCCCTTGAAGTGATCGGCCAGCACGCCCAGGGCGTTGAGGTGATCGACTGGGACGCTGAAGAATCCGTGGACCTGTGGAGCGTGGAGCGCCATCGTGAGCACACGGTCCGCCCCTGCCGTGTTGATCAGGTCCGCCACAAGGCGGCCACCGATCGAGATTCGCGGCATGTTCTTCTTGTCCGAGCGGGCGTAGGCGTAGTGGGGGATGACTGCCGTGATTCGCGCCGCCGAGGCCCCCCGGGCGGCATCGAGCATGAGCATAAGCTCCATCACATGCTCCTGCACCGGTGGCGAAAGTGGCTGGATGATGTAGACGTCCTGCTCGCGGCAGTTCGCCTGAAGCTGGACCTGGAGGCAATCGTTGCTGAAGCGGCTGACGCCGGCCTGATGAAGAGGAACATTCAGTATTTCGCATATTTCAGTTGCAAGTTCGGGATGCGCGGTGCCGCTGAAGATGCCAATTCCTCGCATGGTGTGGTGCCTGACTCCTGGGGTGGGGTGAATGTCGCGCGAGAGGACCACGCGGCGCTGTCGCCCTGATCGTACCGCGCATGACGGGCCGCAACAATCCGGCAGGCACGAAACCGGCCGGAATCGATTCCGGGCCGGTTTCAGGAATTCGATTTCTGCAATGCTACGACCGCTGGCGGTGGTAGTTCATTCGGTTCAATGGGGGAGTCACCGTTGCTGCCTGGGATGGCAGTTGTGCATTGCCATCTTCGCCGCAGGCGCCCCAAAGTCCGCGCTGCTCGGCCTTGGCGACCGATTGCGATCCCAGCAACCACCCTTCATAGCGAGTGTTCGGATCGCTGATCCCAACCGTGGCTGCGCCCTGCGATACGAGGCTCTCGGAGACCAGGAAGTATCTTCCGTCCTCGGCCGGGGCCCAGACATCGCGTACCCAATTGCCGCGGGCGTCAACGTCGGTTGCCTGTCGTTCCAGGCGAACGGTTTTGCCTTCGACCAGTTCCCTGTTGGCCGATGTCGCGTCGTCGGCGTAGCAATCGTTGTCGGTCGGCACATCGAGTCCGAGGTAGCGAACCGTCTGCCGGATACCGTCTTTTTCGATTACGATTTCGTCGGCGCTGACGACCTCGACGACGGTGGCTTCGATGAACTCTGGCGCCACCGTGCTGTTTTCCTCCTGGGCCAATGGTTGCGGATCGGTCAGGGCCGAACTGAGATCGATCATCTGGTCACCGGCGACGAGGGTCAGTTGTTCTGTGCCCGCCGGGGCCAGGAAGGTGAGGGCGAAGTCATGGCTTTCGTCGGCTGCCCACAGGATGGCATCGGTGTTGCCGTAGGCCGGGGTGTTGCCGAGGAGACCGCTGACCCAGCCGTTGCCAACATCGAGCAGGACTTCCTTGCCATCGGCATAGAGCTTGAACTGGCTCATGTCGAAGACCTGTTCGGTTTCGCTCCAGTTCTTGCCATTTACCGAGAGCACAACCCATTCGCCGCCGCTGACGGGATTCATGTCGGGAAGATCAGGAACGGTTTCGCCGCGCGATGCGCCGGTGATCGTGTAGCGGAAGGTGCCGTTGGCGAGCGACTGTTCCGGCGTGCTGCCGGAGTCGACACTCGGTGGTTGGGAAACCAGCGTGGCGGCGGGTGCTTCGGTAACCGGCGTCTCGGTCGGTACTTCGTTGACCGGGGTTTCGATCGGATCCTGACGCCCCGGGATTTCGGTTGGTTCTTCGGTCGCTGGAGTCTCCGTCGACGGGGTTTCCGTAACTGGTGTTTCGGTCGCTAGAGTCTCCGTCGACGAGGTTTCCGTAACTGGTGTTTCGGTCACCGGAATCTCAGTTGGTTCTTCGGTGGCCGGGATCTCCGTCGCTGGTACTTCGGTGGCCGGGATCTCCGTCGCTGGTACTTCGGTGACCGGCTCCTCAGTGACCGGGACTTCGGTGGCGGGAACTTCTGTCACAGGAGGTGACGTTGGCTCCACAGGCTCTTCCGTGACAACTGTTTCCGGGATCTCCGTCGCCACAGGCCCGGTGTCGACCGGTTCGTTCGCCGCGTCATCGACCGCCGGTGCCTCCGTAGGATCGGCATAGGTGCCGATGCCAGGATTGACCGGCGTAAGCACGCCGTCCTGGCCACCAGTGCCGTTCTCCTCGTCACCACTCATCGTGCCGATCTTGTCGCCGTTGGGGGGGCCATTGGTGCCGTCGGAATTCGCATTGGTCGGCTCCGGAGTTTCCTCCGAATCATTTGAACCTACCTGCTGACCGTTGACCGGAACCAGGCTGACTTCCGGATTTTTCTCGTTCTGGTCGAGCCCAAAGCGCTCTTCGATCGTGGACGGCAGCGACAGGTTGATGTTCGCTGGCAAGCTTTCACGGCCAAAGTAGAGCCCGGTGCCGATGAGGGTTGCCAGGATCAAGGAACGCAAACCCCATACCAGCCCGCGATTGAACTGATGGTGCTCCTCGAGCACTGGGGGCGGCACATTGGGTGAGGTGGCGCTATTGGTCGTCGATCCTCTCTGAGAGCGGCGCGACATCGATGCCGGAACAGGATCGGAGGTGACATCAAGGTTTTCGGCCGACCATGCCGAGATCGATGTGCTGGAGTTGCCGCGGTGCGATTTATCCGCCTGGCCTGAAGCCGGTGATGGTGTGGCTGAGGGAACCGCGTGCTGTTCGATGGGTGGCCAGGATCGCCTGGCGCGAGCGTCGTCATCGAAATCGGGGAGCGGAGGCAGGGCAATCGAGGCTGCCGCGCCCACTGTCGAACCCCATCCCATAGCGTTGTCCGACGTGCGAACCACATGCTCTTCCCGTGAAGAGACCAGGCGCCCGGAAATTGCGCTCACCAGCCTGGCCGCTCCACTTCGACCTTCGCGGACACGGATCGACAATCGATCCACATCGTCGGCCTTGCCGCCGCCGCCCTGTGGCGTAATCGAAATCCGCACACCGTTTCCGGCGAGCAGTTTGGGTTCTGGCCGGAGCCATGACCGGGGCACATCGAGGGCAAGTTCACCGCCGCTGACCAGCGCGAAGCGCGTGTCGGTCAGCACCAGGAGCGCCGGAATTTCAACTCCGGAGCCGACGATGAGTACCTGGCCCTCCCATTGAAGGCCGTCCTCGCGCAAGGAGTTCCAGATGTCAGCATTTGGACGTGGCGCCTCGGGAAGATTGCCGGGAGACGGGCGACGCGACGCCTGCGCGTTGGATGAAGAGTCAAATGCCATCGTACAGACCTCCGTTGCTGGCCGGATTGTGCCGCATCGGGAAAAGGCAGTCGGCAAGGAATGCCATTGGATAAAGCGCATCGCTATTGCTGCGCGAGGGTGTCCGACGGTCGGAAACATCCCTGTTGTTGTCCACGATCACCTCGATCCGATGCACGCAAGGGCAATGACTGCCCGACGTCACCGACCGTGATTGATCGATGTGTACGTACACTCTATCACATTGGATGATGAATGACACAAGGGGATGGCAGGCTCGCAACCCTGCACAAAATGGTGCAACGCGACTCAGGTGAGGATGTTGCCGCGTGCTACATCACGATTGGAGGGGCGGGCGGTAACTCGGATGCCAGCAGCGCGAGATGCAATCCCAATCGTCCCTTCGGATCGTCCGGGTCGATATCGAGGACCGAGCGTATCTGGCGCAACCGGTAGGTGAGGGTATTGCGATGGATGGCAAGGCGCTCGGCCGTTGGTCGTTGCGCGCCACCATATTCGAGATAGACCCGGAGCGTTTCGCGCAACAACCCGCGCCGATCCTCCCGGAGCAATCCGCCGACGAGACTCTCGACGTAGCGATGCAGCTCCGGAGAGCCCCACCGATCATACAACAGGCGAAAGGCGCCGAGGTGCACGTTGTCGTCGAACAGGATCTCGTGCCGGGAAAGCAACTTGCGCTGTTGAAGACCGGAGATGTAGCGGACCTGGCGGACTGCATCCGGAAGTTGGCGGGCCGATGCGATGGGCGCCGAGATCGCGATGTTTACCCGCGTTTCGGTGGCGATTGACGAACTCACGGTCACCGTTCTCGCCCGCGCCTCCTGGACTGTCACGATGCAGGCGGCCAGACCGTCGATCACACCGGCATCGTGCAACGATCCGAATGTAGCAATCCGCCGCCGCACTTCGGCATCGCGCTCGCCAGCTTGATGGAGGGCAACGCGAAGCTGGGCACCTGCCGGAAGTCCCGCTCGCAGGGCATTGGCCGCCAATTGTTCGCTGGAGGTTCCGGTCGAAGGCTGGAGCAGCGCATTGAGCGCCTGGATTCGCGCGGATCCGTGGGGAGCTGTGGCGTCCGCCTGATCGAGCGATCGCTGAACGCCGTCGCGCAGCCGCCGGATGATGAGACGTCCAAGAGCCCGCTGACCTGCTGATATTGGGCCAATCCATAGCATTCGTTGGCCGAGGAGCGGTTGGCTGATCCATTCGCCGCCACCCTGTTCCAGGTAATGGGGCAAGGGTGGGCGTGAATCGGCTCGCTCCGTGGTCGAGAACAGGATGGCGCCGCTCGATGTCGTCACCGTGATTCCAAGCTCGAGCCGGGCCGACAGTGACTCGATCAGTTCACCTGGTCGCGCATCACGGGCGGAGAGTTCGGCAATCGTCCGCTCGATGTCGGCCCCGGTCCGCAGCAGGTCGCCTCGCCGCGACGTCAGCAGGCGGTTGATATCGCTTTCCAGCTCATTAGTGATAATTGGCACGCCAAGGACAGGGAGCAGTGCATCGCGCGGCGGCGAGGCGGGGTGGTCGATCACGACACCGGCCACTGGTTGGCTGGAAAGCTCGCTGATCAGCATCGCGAGCGGAACACCTGATTCGAGTACGATCCGATGCGGCATCAGCACCAGTTCGCCACCGCGCAACGACGGTAGCATCGGGGCGCCGGACCTTGCAGTAACCACCCAATCCACGTCGCGATCGAGCGGATCCTCGTTGCCAACGGTACTGCCCCCGCTCAGCATGCGGAGGTGGGGCTCCCAGGAAATGAGATCGCGGAGTGTGATTTCACCGTTTCGAGACGCCATTGCTCACCTGTCGCGCGAAAGTCGAGACACGTTCAGGACGTTGCCGGCGGGGTGCGTTCGATGACGTTCACGCAGCGGCGACCGGTCATGGTGCTATTGAAACGGATATTGTGCATCCTGACTACTACCAGTTTGGAGTGCGGCCAGTCGCGTGTCTCCGAATTGTGCAATGCGCCCTGATTGCCGTCCGTCCGATTGTTTGTTCAGATCAGGTCAGGGGGATTGCAGGTGAGGAATGGCGTGTGGTCGGTTGGATGGAGTGGGATCGGAGTATGCTGCCGGGAATGAATCGCCAGATACTCGATCCCGGGAGCCCGATGGTCGCACGCAACGTTGACCCCACCCAGCATGACCCAACCTCGCCATGGCGGACGCGGATGGTGTTGATCGTCGCCAGCCTGATCGGGCTGGGATGCTTTCTCTATCCGTTCATCCTGCCAATCGGCAATCAGCTGCCCGATGAGAATCAGGCTCACGCGACGTTGGCGCCCCTGTTGTTCGCGGCGGTGACAGGCGTCTGCCTGCTGGCGATGCTTGTCACGATGGCCGACGATCAGGGCATGGCACGATCGAGGACGGTCGCCTTGCTCGGGGTGCTGGTGGCGGTGGATGCCACGTTGCGGCTCGCCCCGAGCATCCTTGGCGCCTCCCCGATCTTCCTTCTGATCATCCTTGTGGGGGTTGTGTTTGGATCCTCAATGGGGTTCCAGATGGGTGTGCTGACGTTACTCTTCTCGGCAATGATCACTGGCGGTCTCGGGCCGTGGCTGCCGTTCCAGATGATCGGGGCCGGTTGGGTTGGGCTCACCGCGGGCTGGCTTCCCAACCGCAGCTCGCCTCAAGTTCGACTCGTCGCCATCGCGGTGTTCGGCGCGGTCTGGGGGATTGCCTTCGGGGCGCTGATGAATCTCTGGTTCTGGCCATTTGCGGCGCCCGGCGTGGGTGCCGATGCCGGGCTGTATTGGTCACCGGAACTCGGCGCCACGGAAACCATCGCGCGCTATGCCCGCTTCTATGCAGTGACCTCGCTTGGTTTCGATCTTGCCCGCGCAATCGGGAATGTGGTGCTCGTGCTGATCTTTGGCGGACCGATCCTGCGTTTGCTGGAGCGATATCGATCGCGGTTCATCTGGCAACCATGGACCGATCTGGACAGTCCGGGAGACGCTTCCACCAGCCCGATGCCGGACGCGGTTCGATAGGGAGCCAGGCATTTCTCGTAGCGGAGGCCCCTGTGTCCTCCCGCGGACATGGGCGGACACAGGAGCTGCTACCTGTTACCAGGCACAACCTTTGGGACTGTGCAATAGCGATGCGATCACCTTCGAACCATGTAGGTGATCACTCCGACTCCTACGACGGCGGCTACGACATGCATCGTAAGAAGAGCCGCGATCATGTCGCCAGGAGCATCGTCGAGGAAAACGAAGGGCTCGAAGAACGACAACACCAGGACCACGGCGGAAATGACCCAAAACAACTGGAGGGGCCGCTTGCTAAATCGTGCAAGCACGGCGAGCAGGACTCCGGCCAGAAGCAATGGATAAATCGTCACCGTCACGACCGTTGCAAGCTCAATGGATGATGATCCACCGCCTGGATTATCGACCTTGACCGACTCTGGCATCGCGCCGGCAGCGTCGGCGATGAGGAAAACGATTGCGTTGACAATCGCGGCCGCAATTGCGGCAACGATGGTTGCAATCGCAATTTTGCGAAGGGGGATGCGCTCTGTCGTGTTGCTCAGTTCCGAGGTAGCTGGCTGCATGGACATGCTCGACCCTCCTTTGCGGGAAGTCGCGACACATGTGTGGATGCCTCGTGATTCCCATGTGACCCAAGATGCGTGTAGCTTCGATTGTAGCGTCCCTGGTCCAGTTCCCCTTCGCACAAGGGGTTCTGTCCGGGGAACTCAGCGTATCAACCCGTATCGGTAGTGGGTCGCCACCCGAGTGAGCCTACAGTCGAGGTGGTCCCTGCCGGACTCGCTTCAGGAGCGTGTCGAAGTCATTGGGGGCCTCCCAGCGCGATTCGATCCACCATGTCGCTCCGGCGTCGGCGAGCGGCTTCAGAGTATTCGTTGCCCAGCCAGGGTCGTCGCCGGGCGAGATGCCTTCAAGGACCAAGTCGTACGCTCCATTGCTGGTCCGATGTTCGGCCAACCAGTCGCCAATCGCCTTGAGATCGCCCGGTTCGAGCGATTTCCACGGATCGGCTGAGAGCGAGGGCAGAATCCCATCCCATTTTGCGGCTCGCGCCATCGATTTCGGACGTGGCCAGGAAGCGACCGCCCAGACAGGAATCCGAGGTTGCACCGGTTTGGGCCGAAACTGGATATCCTCGATCTGGTAGTGCTTGCCGGTGTACCTGAATTTATCCCCCGACCACGCCAGGTCAAGAATCTCCAGGGTCTCGTCGAGGAGTTCCGCTCGCTCCCTGCGATCCGTTGTTTCCGGGTGCACTCCGGAGAACCCACGATCATCCAGGGTGCCGAGCCCGACCGGAATCACCAACCGCCCGTGGGAGAGGTGGTCGACGGTGATCGCCTGCCGGGCGACGACCCATGGTTTGCGTCGCGACAGTGGAAAGATCACGGCCCCGAGCGTCACGCGCTCCGTCTTCATCGCAACCGCCGCCAGGATCGACCAGGGATCGAAGATATCCATCACACCATCGCCAACCGAGATGCCGTCCCAGTAGAAAAAGCCATCCCAGCCGTTCGCTTCGATTTCGATTGCCAGGTCGATGACCTGTTCCGCTGACCCGCCCGGCGCAATGAACCCGAACTTCATTCGTGCTCCTTTGGTGAATCTTGAATTGGTGAATCTTGAATTTGACGCCAGTGTAAAACGCCGCGCCGATAGTTTTGTCAGAAAGGTCCTCGATTGATCCTGGTGTTGTACATGTGTGTACAGAGATGTACAAGCAACCTGCTGAAGCACGTGCATCCGACTGTACTGGAGGACATCATGGCCCTACCTAGAACCCCAACCATCGAAACGAGCAATGTCTCGGACACACGCAGGAAGTTGAGTGAGACGCTGGATCGCGTGCGCCGCCACGAGGCCCGCGTGGTTGTGGAAAAGAGCGGCATTCCGGTTGGGGCAATTGTCTCCATGGAAGATTTGGAACGCCTCAAGCGAATTGATAACGACCGGGCGCTGCTGCTGGAAGTATTGGCTGATGCGCAACAGGGCTTTATCGGCATCCCGCCTGAAGAGATTGAAGCAGAGATAGAGAAGGCAATCGCAGAAGTGGAAGCAGAAGCGCGTGAGGCCCGAAACAATCGCGCACACTTGGCATCAAGGTCATGAGAGTTGTGCTCGATGTCAATATTCTGGCATCTGCAGTCGCGCGTCTCCTCAAGGTATTCCAGCCATCGTTCTCAAGATTGTCGACGAATCACACGACATCGTGTTGTCAGAGGACATGATTTGGAAACTGGACGAGGTTCTTCAAAGACCTTATTTTGCGTCAAATTTGCCTGATCCCAAGCGTGCTGGCGTTGTTGAACGCCTTCGACGAGTGTCGACGATTGTCAACCCCGATCCTTCAGTTACCGGTGTGGCGGACGTCGACGAAGACGACCGCGTGATTGAAACGGCGGTCGCCGCGGGCGCGGACGTGATCGTGACCGGCGACAAGGGATTGCTCACGTTTCGCCACTATCAGGGCATCCCGATCGTTTCGGCGCGGGAGTTCCTGGTTATCATCAACCTCTGACCCGGCGGCGGCAACCTTCGGCACGCGGGCGCTTCGCAATAACCCTATCCGCCTGGTTGTGGAATTGCGTTGAAAATGAACAACTCCAGGCGTCTGCAGGTCGCGACCGAGGAGCATTTCGGCATCGCCCTCGCCGGACGCGGAGAATAGGGTGACGAACCCGTTGGTGGTCGTGCCGACAGGAGTGTAGACGCTGACCAGCAGGTAACGTTGCCCCTCCACCGTCAGGTCCGGATGCAGTCCCACCTCCTCGGCTGCGGTGACCACATCCTCGGAAGGTTGTTCATTCTGGCCGGAGAGCCGGTACTCACCGACCACGTCGCCGACCGGCGACGTGAAGACGTTGACCGCGTAGAAGATTTCCGGTGACCGATCTTCGGGATCCTCGGCAAACAGAATGACCGACGTACTGGAGTAAATCGACCGTTGCCAGACCTCAACTAGCCGGTATCCCTGCTCCTCGGCGGCAATCACCTGGGGACGCCCGGTGATTTCTTGCTCGACGCCGAAGGTCACAGCCGCCTCGTAGCGATACACGTCGCCACCCTGCGTCTCTCCTCCGGCTCGCAGGTAAAGCACCTCTGACCTGTCTGCCGCATCGGTGCTTGCGATCTCGAATGGACCGATGCATCCGATATGGGTAAGTTCGCCAGCGTCGTCCGCAGCTTCCATGCCCGCGAATGCGTATGCGATGCCGTTGAGCTGGAAGCTGTTCGGCAGTCGTGCCGGTAGGCCTCGCGCGTCAATTGCCCCGGGATCGCCCGCGCAGCTGGTAACCGGTTCCGCCGTCACGGCTGCAGGTGGCGGTGCATTCGGCGCCAGGGTCGGGATCACGGCCGGAGGTTGCAACTGGACCGTTGGTTGCGGGGTTGGACTGGATGGCGGGGAGGGAATTTCGGTTTCGACAGGAATCTCGCTTGGCTCCGCCGTAGGTAGTTCTGTGGGCTCTTCGGTGGGAACTTCAGTCGGTTCACCGGCGGGTGCTTCGGTTGGCTCCTCAGTTGGTAATTCTAGTTCCGTGGGAGCTTCAGTCGGCTGCTCAGTTGGTTCCTCAGTCGGTTCTTCCGTTGGAACTTCGGTTGGTTCCTCGGTCGGAACTTCCGTTGGAACCTCGGTCGGTTCCTCGGTGGGAACTTCGGTCGGGACCTCCGTAGGTATTTCCGTTGGTTCCTCGGTCGGGATTTCGGTTGGCTCTTCAGTTGGATCTTCTGTTGGTTCCTCGGTGGGCTCCTCAGTTGGTATTTCTGTCGGTTCTTCGGTTGGGACCTCAGTGGGGGCTTCGGTTGGTTCTTCGGTCGGGATTTCGGTTGGCTCTTCAGTTGGGATCTTCGGTGGGTTCTTCCGTCGGTCGGCTCGGTTGGTATCTCCGTTGGCTCCTCGATCGGGGCAACTTCGCCGCTGAACTGGAAGATCTGGCCACCGGCGATGACGAATCGATCCACCGTGGTGTCGTCAGCCGCGCCTTCCTGCCGCAAAGACCGGGTATGGCCCGGCACAGCCGAGCTTCGTGAGGGTGGCCGGGTCGATCTGCCCGGTGACGTCGGCCACAAACGTGAAGAGCGAGCCATCGAATGCGAGTGACTCAGCGAGGGAAGGCGGTCGCCCGTCGGTCGTGAGGACGAACCGCATCAATCCGTTGGGATCATCGAAGAACACCTCCGGAAATTGTCCAGGCACATCGGGATCGGCGTAAACCGGCCGCCCGTCGCTCGTGCCCACTTCCTGGAGCACATCGGGGGAGAGATCGGATTCAATACCCGCGTACACGTATACCGCGTCACCGGCACTCAGTTGCCCGATACCGGCTGCTTCCGCCGGGCACTGGGTCCCGGGCGCGTCGATCCGCTCGGGAAGGTAGCGTGCCAGATCACCTTCGTCGCCTTCCGGCATGGTGAGGTAGACCGTCCCCCAGGGGCCATCGATGGTGGCCGCGTAGACGGTGAGATCCTCGTTTTGCGCAACGGGGAAGAGATCGTCTCCTGGCCCGGGGATGACCCGGTCGAATAGGTAGCGATCGTCTCCCAACTGAATTTCACGCGGCAGGCCTTCGGGTTGTCCGCCATCACCCAGATCTTCGGAAATCTCCAGGATCGGCCCTTCGGCCTCCGGGTCAACCGCGACGGTTTCCTGACGGCAGGCTCGTCCTCCTCCGGGTCAATTGGGACGGTTTCCGTGGCGGCAGTCTCGTCATCTTCCGGTTCGATGAGTGGCGGAGCAGCGTCCTCTGTGGGCTGGGCCCAGGCGAGCATGCCATTGGAGGAATCGAGCGGGAACGCAGGAGTCAGGAAGCCACCAGGCAGGATCATCAGGACGACAGCGAGAGTGAGCGACCGCATTCGCATGGACAGATCCTTTCGACTGCTACCTCACGGGTTTGTTGCGAAATGCTCGACTCCAGGATGATGTTGTCAGGTGGGTTGGCCGGGATCGGGACGGTTCCATTTAGTGCTGGTGCTGCAGGGAACACGAGGCGATGCGACCGCAGCTATACATATCCTACATCCTAGCACTAGACAGTTTCGTTGATGCGGCGCAGGTTTATACTCCCTTTTTCTGGTCCGCGCGTGAGAGTGCGCGTGAAATGGCTCCCTGGCGGGGTGATTTGCGCCGTTTTCGCGTCTGATGTTGTCGTGTTGTCCGTTCATCCCGGATCATGGCCGCAAACGCATTGCTCGACTGGCGGTGCAGTCCAGGCGACGTATGGCTGTAGTGGTTGATGAGCGTCTGCACGCTGTGGCCAAGCCGTTCGGAGACAATCTTGTCATTGGTCCCGGCGTAGAGCTCGAGCGTCGCGTGTGTGTGACGCACCTCGTGGAGGGTGATCCTGATCACCCTCACCGTCGCCGATGCCAGCCGGGTGCTGCGCTTGGCAGGGTTGGCGGGATAGATCACGACGGTCAGGGCAATCAAGGATATTCGGAGAGTAGTCTTTGACCGTCGTCACCGATGATTCTACCCAATTATAGGTAAGACCCCCTTGGTGGTTATCTCAGTACCGGATCATGGCATGAAAGCCGCAAAGCCGAGAAGGAGAACGATTGCGATGCAGATAACACTGATGATTTTAGCAAAACGTTGACCTCGAACGAATGCAAATGAAGCCATCCCAGCCATGAAAAGGATGGCGCCGACAATGGTCGACAGAAACGAGACGACGAAGAGGAGTTCGAACCATGCAGTGGTCGTCTGATTCCAGAGATGGTCTGCAATGTATTGCTCATTGGAACCAGTAGGCAAGGCGCTGGTCCGAATGCCTACTCTAATCAGAAGAATCAGCCCCGCGCCGGTTGCTGTCACCAAAGCCAGGAGTGACGAGTAAAAATAGCGATGGAAATAGTGATGGATCGGTGTAGAGAGCGGTCACTATCTGGATATAATCGCTGGCTATCGACAAGCTGAATAACAAACGAGAACGTGAATCCGAGCAGGATGCTGCTCAAGACGACCAACTGCCGGACTACTTCAAGCATTTGATCCCAGGCAATGTGATCTCCTGCGGACATCGCAACCAACCTCTCCTATCGAATATTCGGTTCTGGGCCCCTTGGTGTGAATGTCAGCATAAGCGCTTCGGCGTGGTCTGGCGACGCGCCGAACGTCAGCCGGGTATTGCGGATTGCCGGTCTGGCGGGATTGCCCCGCCGATCACGACGATTCCACTCGCCTGGGGGCGATCCATCGTCGCCGGCGTCCCTTGGATTGGACTAGCCCAGGCGTATGATGGTGACCATGTTTGGTCAGCAAGAAAGGGGGAGGTGATGGCGGACAAGCGCGTGACGATGCTCGGCGTCCCACTCGGCAACCGGCTAAAGTCCAGCTCGATGCCGAGGATCCTCAAGTACCCCGTCTTGGCGGTCTACTGGTTCCTGGTCGCTATTGCCTATGTGCTCATCTGGACGCTGGTTATCGGCGTCATCGGCCTGCTCGGCTACCTGCTTGCGACGGCGTTGAGATGATCCGCCATTCATGCTCCCTGTCGCCGACTTCTAGCCGGGTATCGTGGTAGCCGAGTTGTGGTGATTGGGCATCTCGCGAACCCGAACTCATGGCACACTAGACGAGCACCGCTCACGTTGCCAAGCGGTGCGCCACTTTCCCAGCCCCGGCGCCCCCAACCACGCGCTGGGGGTAATGTATGTCCAAGTCCATGCGAGTTTTCGTTCGAGTATTGTGGTGCCTGCCGCCCAGCGTTATCTAGCATGCTCTTCGGCGGCCTCGCGCGCAATCCACGCGTTGGCTTCCTCGACGGCATCGGCAAGCGCGTCGTCCCTGGTCTCGCCGTAGCCCGGGATGCAGACGCTCATATGCTCTTCGCGCATCAGGCAGAGGCTGACGCTGGCGAACCGGCGGAGCTCCACGCCCTTTCTGCTGTTGATTGCCCAGCCGGCCTCAATCATTTGCTCAAGGGAGAGGCGATCATCGCCCATGGTGACTCCCGGGTGGAGTGTTGCTGTCAGTGCTGGCAAATACCATGCTAGTCCTGATTTGAAACGGGTTACCCCGCGGGGAGGCCTGTTGAGATGACGGCCTTGTTCTAGCGCACTCGCTGCTGGACTCTGGGCAGTGCTACACTCTGACGGCTTGAGAATCAGGAGGGCCGCGGTGGCCCTTGCCTTAGAGGGCTAGTGCCGGATGCCGAACGTTTTCCCCAATGCCATCCGGCCGCCTGGGCGCCGGCCGTTGCGGACGGTCGGCGAGACGGCGCAAACGCCTGTCAACCACGGCCCGCTCCGGACCTGGCTCCTGCATGGGCATCCGCGCCTGATCGAAGGGCCTCACGAAACGGAAGGCCACCCCAAGCACCCCTGGTGGCAGGTGATGTGCCTGACCGGTGTCGATTACTTCTCGACGCTCGGATACCAGCCCGGTATCGCGGCCCTCGCGGCTGGCGCCCTCTCGCCGCTGGCGACCCTCATCCTCGTGCTGGTTACGCTTTTCGGCGCATTACCCATGTACAAGCGGGTCGCGATCCGCAGCCCCCACGGCGACGGTTCGATTTCGATGCTCGAACACTTGCTGCCGTGGTGGCAGGGGAAGCTGCTCGTGCTGGTCCTGCTCGGGTTCGTGGCGACAGGTTTCACCATCACGATCACCCTCTCCGCGGCCGACGCTACGGCGCACATCGTTGAGAACCCGTTCACCGACTTCGTCCACGGCTACGAGGTACCGGTCACACTCGTCCTGATCGGCCTGCTCGGCGCAGTGTTCCTGAAGGGATTTGGGGAGGCGATGTCGATCGCGGTCGGTCTTGTCGGCGCCTACATCGCACTCAACCTGGTGGTCATCGTCCGCGGGATGGGGGAGATCGTGCGCGAGCCCGACACGATCTCGAATTGGCGGGATGCGCTCAGTGCTGATCATGGCAACCCCTTTCTGATGCTTGGCGCCGCCCTGCTCCTCTTCCCCAAGCTCGCGCTCGGCCTGTCTGGGTTCGAGACCGGTGTGGTGGTGATGCCGCTCATCGAGGGCGATCCGGATGATGACCCGGTTCAGCCTGCCGGTCGGATCCGCAATACGCACCGCCTGCTCACCGTGGCAGCCTTGATCATGAGCGTCCTCCTGCTCGCGAGCAGTGTGGTCACCACGCTGCTGATCCCGGAGGGCGCGTTCGAGGAAGGCGGAGAAGCCAACGGTCGCGCGCTCGCGTACCTGGCCCATGAGTTCTTTGGTGACGGGTTCGGTACGATCTACGATGTGAGCACCATCCTCATCCTGTGGTTTGCGGGCGCCTCGGCGATGGCAGGTCTGCTCAATATCGTCCCTCGTTACCTGCCGCGCTATGGGATGGCCCCCGACTGGGCCCGCGCAGTGCGGCCATTGGTGCTCATCTTTACCCTTGTCGGCTCCGTGGTGACGATCCTGTTCCGGGCCAATGTCGATGCCCAGGCAGGCGCGTATGCGACCGGGGTGCTGGCAGTGATCACGTCGGCCACGATAGCCGTCACGCTCGACGCTGTTCGTCGCCAGCAATCGCGCGCGGCTTTGGGGTTCGGCGTGGTAGCCACGATCTTCATCTATACCACGGTCCTGACGATCGTCGACAACACCCGGGGGCTCCAGATCGCGGGCCTCTTCGTGGCAGCGATCGTGGTGATGTCGCTTATTTCGCGGGCCGCGCGCTCCACCGAGCTGCGCGCCGAGGAAGTGATCCTCGATGCCCGGGCCGAGCAGCTGGTACGGAAGGCGGCGCGCAAGGGCATCGTGCGGATCATCGCCAATCATCCGGACGCCCGGACCTCGCGCGAGTACCTGCGCAAGGAGCGGGAAGAGCGCGAGGCAAGCAATATCCCGAAGGGCGATCCGGTTCTCTTCCTGGAGGTGGTGGTGGGGGACGCCTCGGAGTTCATGACGACGCTTCATGTTCATGGCGAGGTGATCGGGGAGTACGCCGTGCTCACCGTGGAGGGACCCTCGGTGCCGAACACGATCGCCGCCGTGCTGCTTCACATCATGGATTACACACGGGTCCAGCCTCACATTTATTTCGGCTGGACCGAGGGCAACCCGCTCAAGTACCTGGCGCGGTTCATTCTCTTCGGGGAAGGTGACGTCGCGCCGGTGACCCACGAGATCCTGCGGCGGGCGGAGCCCAATCCGCGGCTCCGCCCCGCTATTCACGTCGGATAGCCAACTCCGGCGATGTCGTCCGTTAGCCACGCCGATCACGGACGCAGTGGGTTGTCGAGGTCCCGGACTGGACCGACGAGGGCGCGGTCTAACTCGACATCTTCTTCGAGGACCGACCGTGCCAGCGGCGGAAGGTCGCCAACGAGATCGCCGCCGACGCCTTGACCTACTGGCTGGCCCAGGAGGGCATCCGCGAGGTGGTGTGGAGCGTCGAGACGGTGGATGCGACCTGGGCGGAACGGATCCCCGGCCCCGCCGCCAACGTGGTTCCGATGACGCCAGTGGTGGAAAGGGCGGCGACGTGATGGTCATGGTCACCGACCCAATGGCAGCAGCAGGAGCCACCCGACACCGCCGACTGGACCGATGACGACTGGGAGCGCACAGCGATGGACCTTGAGTACGACATGATGCGCGAGTGGGAGGCGATCGCGGAACTCTAGCGCTGGGAAGCCGACCAGGAGGCGCGCGGCGGTGAGGCCCCGGTCTTCGACGATGTGCCGTTCTGATGAAGATGCCCCGATCTATCGGGGCATCTTCGCGCGTGAATTGATACTGGGCGCAGGCGTGCAAATCCGCGCCATTCCGGGCAAATCCGTGCCTAATTGGTACTTTCAGGTATACATATCCTACATCCTACCCTAGACTGTGAAAATCCAGGCAATCTGCGTTGGCCAGATCGACGCGGCGACAAGGAGAGGATTGATGCGTACTTCCGCACCCGCTCATGGATCGATCGTTTTTGGTCTCCTGATTTCTGTGCTGGCGTTGGGCATTGGCATGTCTGCCGCTCCGGGTGCGACGGCCCAAACCGAGGCCGGCACCCAGGTCAATGTCCAGCTCATCCTCGATTCCTCCGGATCGATGGCGGAGGAGACCAACACCGGCGAACCCCGGATCGATGCCGCGAAGCGGGTTCTGAACGAGGTCATCGATGCCATTCCTGAGGATCGACCAGAGATCAATGTAGGGTTTCGCGTTTTCGGCCACGAGGGAAACAACACCCAGGCCGGCAGGGCTGAGAGCTGTCAATCCTCCGATCTCACTGTTCCGATGGATGGGGTAAACAAGGACGCCTTGCGGGATCAGGTGGCCGACTACTCTCCCGTCGGCTGGACGCCGATCGGTCTCTCGCTGGAGCGAGCCGGGGCCGATTTTCCGGCTGCCTCGGACGAGGTCGTTAACGCGATCATTCTCGTCACCGATGGTCTCGAAACCTGCGACAGCGACCCCTGCTCGATCGCTACCTCGCTCAAGGCAGAGCGAGGCCGAGGTCACGGTCTACGTCGTCGGTCTTGGTCTCGATGAAGAAGAGCTCCGGATCACCAGTTGTATCGCGGAGAATTCCGGCGGCCAGATTGTCGGTGCCCAAAATGCCGAAGAGTTATCGGCCGCGCTCTTCACCTTCCTCGAAGAACTCCAGGTTGTGATCACAACCGGCTTCCTCGAAATCGAGTCGATCGGCGGGTTGTACCCGTTGGCGAACGTTGCCTGTGCGGGCCAGGGGCCGACGGACAGCGCTCCGCAGGCCGGAGAGGCCTTTACCTTTACCTTTACGGAAGACGTCAACAAGGTCGAAGCACCGGTCGGCACGTGCGATGTGAGCTGGACCAACCCGAGCGGCCAGGAGACGGCGATCCGGGTCAATATCGAGCCGGACAGGACCACGTTCATCCGTGGCTCGCTGCTCAAGTTCCCGAATGGCGCGGGCGAGATCTATGTCCTCAAGGCGCAGGACGGCACGGTCATCTGGCAGGACCAGATCGAACAGGGCGACTATGTGTGGGTGCTGCCCGGCATCTACACCTGTGACCTGCTCGAGCTCGTCGGTGACCCAATCCTGATTTCGTTCACCGTCCAAACGCTTCCGGGCTCGGCGACGCAGGTGGAAATCTTCACGGCTCCGTGAACGGGCCGGCACAAGGTCGACAACCCTACGAAGCCCGTTCAGGGAGCCATACAACTAGCTGAGTGTGGCTAGTGTCGCGGCGTCGGGGATGACTGGCTCGCGGCCTTCGGTGACCGCTCGTTGCGGCGAGATCGGCGAAATCTGCATCAGTTCGATCGGGTTGCCGTCGGGATCGGTGATCCATGCCTGTTTGTTGGCATCGAGTCCAATCGTGACGTCACGATCGATCGCCACGCCGTTCTCGCGCAGATGATCGACATCGCCCTCGATGTCGTCACTCATCAGGCAGAGATGCCGGAAGCTGAACGCCGAGGTTGCGGCGCGTTCTGTCGCCGCCGGTCCGCCGGGGAAGAGTTCGAGGAATCGATCTCCCGAAATGTGCAGGTAGACGAGAATCGTGCTGCCGTCGTCCCGCTTGAGCCGGAACGACTCATTGATGCCAAGTTTCGCGTAGAACACAAGTGACGCATCCAGATCGGCACAGGCCAATGCGGTATGCCCCAAATCGGTAATTGCCATAATGATCCCCCGAGATTGGGCGCCCAATGCGCCATAAGATATACGTTCGATGCGCCACATTGTGCCCCGACTTCTCGATCGTGGATAGGCGCCGGGCGAACCCATCCTATGGATTGATGTCTTCTTCCCCATCCGTCTCGGTGAACCAGTGATCCCAGAGTTCCTGGAGATCCTGGTTTGAGCTTTCCTCGAAGGCGGCCAGCAAGTCGTCGGGGCTGGCCACGAGAAAGGCGAACTCCTCAACATACGCTTGAAGCGCTTCGAAAAATGCCTCGTCGCCAATCTGCTCATGGATCGCCTCGAAGCCGAGCGGAGCCTTGGCATAGGCCGCGAACACGTATTCCTGGCCCGTTCCGAAGTCGTCGGTCGGTTGGTCGACGACCTGGTCGTTGCCACCGCCGACAGCCCGTTCGAAGGGCGTTCGAATGAATCGCTCCATCACGGCGTCGGCCTCTGCCGGACCGTACTGGCGCTCGAAATAAACCTGGGCCGAGAGGAAGTTGGTGAGTCCCTCGTCAATGAAGGCGTGGGCATACTGGTTGCTGCCGACCAGCCCGTAAAACCATTGATGGACGACTTCGTGGGCAACGGTGAAATCGAGCGCATTCGGCGTCGCGAGATCCATCTCGCCTTCGTAGTAATCGAGCCCGATGTAGATGAGCTGCGGAAACTCGCAGCCGGCTGCGCCCTTCATGTCGACCGGCATCAGTTCAAGCTCACGGTACGGATATGGCCAAAGCAACTCATCGAACAGCGCCACCGATTGGGCACCGTAGGTGGCCACGGCTTCCCCGATCCGCTCCTGCCCCGGATTGAACCACGAGTTGACGGTGATTCCGTTGACTTCCTCGCTCACGACCTCGAAGTCCTGGTCGGCCACGATCGTGAAATCGCGAACCGGTCCAGACACGAATCGCCTGATGGTCTGGCCGCTTTCGTCCTCTACCGTGTCGCCAAACTGGACGCCGGTGGTGGCCAGTTCCCATTCGGGTTCGGTTTCGACCGTGACATCGTATAGGGCTGTATCGGAGAAGATCGGATCGCCGTTGCGACTCGGGTAGTCCAGCATCCAGCCGGCATCCGGGTCGCGCCCGGCGATCACCGGATACCAGTGCGCGAGGGCCCAGGTTCCGGAATCAGTGCTGTATCCGAAGATCCCGTAATGGTTGACGGAATCAATCGGGAGGAAGGCGGCGAAGTCCATGTCGATCTCTGCTGTCGCA
Source organism: uncultured Chloroflexia bacterium (assembly GCA_963763125.1). GTDB lineage: Bacteria > Chloroflexota > Chloroflexia > Thermomicrobiales > UBA6265 > JACCYX01. Next base: position 452,439 of record CAVXMV010000005.1, on the reverse strand, counting down.
CCGACCGCAAGGGGCTGATCGAACGGAACCTCAAGCACGGAATCGCTCTCCGACAGCGTGACCTCAACGTCCGAGCCATCCACTGACACGTTGCTGACCAGTTGCGCGTCCTGTTCCTCCTCCGCACCGTTGGCGTAGAGCCGGAACGGGAGCGACTCAAGTGCCTCGCCTGTCGAGTTGACATAGAGAAGAGTGAGATGACCGGTCAACGAGGGAACATCGCCCTGTTCGGCCTGGGGTTCGAGACTGACCGAGATCTCGTAGATTGGCAGGTTTGGGGGCATCTGATCGCGGATGGAATCGCGCAATTCTGGCCGAATGGCTTCCAGGACCCAATCGTCGTCGTATCGATCGTCGACCACCGGTGTCGAGATGGCAGGCGTGGCCGAATGACCGGTGGGCAAAGGCGAGTGCTGGGCGATCGCTGGTTCGGCAATCGCAGCAAGGAGCAGGAGCAGTGCGGCAAGGATTGGTGCACGTAGTGGAAAACGGAAGGTAGCTGGCGAGGACATCGAAACTCCCGTCCGGCGTCGTGCGTAAACCTGGGTTTCGCTCGATACCGGATAATCATCGAAGCATGACCTTGTTGAATGGCATGCTTACCGGACGTTTCGGGCATTGTACGTGGGGATCCTGTATGGCTGGCGATTCACAAGGCGGAATGGGGGTCGCGCTCGTGCTTTCCAGAATCGATCGCGAGCGGATCGTACAGCATCTGCGCGCCGCGCTCCCCAACGAAGGTGTGGGATTGCTCGCGGTCACCTGGCGCGATCGCGACGGGATGAGGTTGGCGGAGATGCACAAGTTCTATCCCGGAACCAATTTCCGCGCCTCACCGGTGCGCTTCGAAATGGATCGCTACGAGCTGATTGCCGCGATGCGCGATATCGATGAGCACGACTGGGTACTTGGCGCGATCGTCCACTCCCACCCGCGCGGACCGGCGACACCCTCCCGTACCGATCTTGCGGAAGCCTTCTATCCGGAGGCGTTGATGCTTATCGCGTCATTTGCGAGCGGTACGCCGGACCTCCAGGCGTGGCGTCTGGAGCAGGGCGATGATGAGTCAGTTCCGCGACATGTACCGATTCTGGACGCAGTTGACGATCGACCGGCGCTTTCGAATCGCTGAGGGACCATGGCGCGGATTTTGCCATTTTTCGCCTCACCGGTGATCATGGTCGTCGATTCGGGTCGGGCCGTGGTCTCAGATGGCTCACGAAACTGGGCGATTTCGCCGCCAGGATCGGCTCGAATACTGGTCGCGAATTGCAGAAACGGGCGAACTTCGGGAATAATCATCCCCAGCAACGTCTCGCCTGCCTTGCAATTGGCGGATCGATGGCCGGACCGGCAGAACTGATTCTCCTGCTCGCTGGATGCCGGAGCGGCATCATTGGTCAGTGGGCAATGCATTTCACCACAACGATTTGGATATTCATGTTGACGCACGCCCGCAGGGCGACCAATGCTGCATATCTCACCGCCCACCACGACCGTGGAGGAACCGGTGTTGGCGATCAACCCGGTGAGGTGGAAGCGGCGGAGTCCGCCAGGCAGGATGTCCTGACCATCGACGCCCATGGCCGGTCGACCGCATCGGTCGTTGAGCTCATGGCATCGATTCCGGTGGAGCTCGCGCGGTTGATTGAAGGCAAGTCGGATGAGGATCTTACCCAGCCGGCCCAGGATGGTGGTTGGGGGCTGGTCGAAATCCTGCCGCACCTTCGTGACTGGGAGGCCATAACCGCCGACCGCCTGTCGTTGATCCTTGATCAGGACGCCCCCTCACTGGAAGAATATGACGATTCGCTCTGGGCCATCGAACACGATTACCGGGAGCAGCAACCGCGCGAGGCATTGCGGGAATTCACCGCAATGCGCAATGCGCTGGTCGAACGACTCCGAACACTGGAACCCGCCGCCTGGAACCGCGTGGGCATCCTGCCCAAGCGGGGCAAGGTGACGCTTCATTGGCTGATGGACAGCGTTTGCAACCACGATGCCAAGCATGTAGTGCAAGCAAGGGACGTTCTCGCCTAAAATGTCCGAACAAGGTCAACGTCGTGGACCAGTACGTCTGTGCGTTTTGCGTTGAGCAAGGAAAAGGGCGGTCAACATGAGGAGTGCGGCAAGCTTCATCGACGTCAACGCGCCGGTAAGCGACGAGTTGCGCCGCCAGATCAGCACGTCGGACAACAATTCGCTCATCATCCGGTTGCATTTCACGGTCAATCACCTCTCGCGCTGGATTACGCCAATTCACGACGCGAACCGGCTCGAACGCGCCGTTTACCGGGGTGAGCCGACCGCCAAGGAACTCGTGGTCGAAATGCGCAACGAGGAAGAGCGGATATTCCCCCGGATGTACCTGATCGCGACCCAAACCAGTCCGGATCTCGACAAGCTCCCGGTTTGGCAACCGAATCCCGCAACGGTGGCGACTGACCAGGCGACGGCGACGATTGTGCTGATGGCGCAATTCCGGCGCTTGCGCCAGGGCACCTGCTCGCTGCTGCGAAGTCTTCCTGACGATGCATGGGGACTCAAGGGATCCAGCCGTCGCGAGCAGAACGTCTCGATTCGCGCGCTTGCCGAATACCTGGCGTTGCACGACTACCGCTACTTGCGTGCGCTCGACGAAACGCTCGATCAGGTTGGCGCCCGCGAAGGATTGGCCGAAATCCAGAAAACGCACCTTGATGAGTTGCTCAAGCTCGTGCCCGACAAGGTGCATCTCTAGGTTGCTCGATTGGTATTGGCTTGCCTGCCGCGAGCGGCGCCCCGATTCGTCGAGCCAGTCCCATCTGAAACGGATAGTGAACGCATGAGCTCAATGTCGTCCCAGGATCCAGCGGGAAACGCGCCGGATCTCAAACGGAGTGCGTCGGGATTGAATCCGACGGAGGTTGTCGAGGCACTCGGTCGCGAGTTCTTCCTCGCCATCGATGCCCGCGATCCGCGCCGCCTGCGCCACACGTTGGCCGCCAACGCCACCTTTCGGGCACATCCTCATTCAGCCCCGATTCGGCCTGCTGACGAAATCGTGGCCTACTTCGGCACGGTGGTCTCGTCGTATCCGAACGCCCACTGGGATGTGACCGACGTGATTGCCGGACCGGACCGGGCCGCTGTGCAGTATGTGATCCGCGAATACTCGGCTCGCCAGAACCGGGAACTGATCAGCGAACAGGTGGCGATGATTCGCGTCACGGGCGGCAAGATCGTCAGCGTCGTTGGCTACTACGATTCGATCGAGTTCCAGCGGGTGTTCTGGGACGGCGGCGTTTAGGGCGAAGCAAGACCCGCAGCCGCACAGGCCTGGTAGTGAATGTCCCTGCCCCGCTGGATGTGGCGGCCAATCGTGTTTCGGACGGCCTTTTCACCTGACGGGCGGGCATAGCCAGCAAAACGGGGCCGAAGCTCTCCGCGGTGGGCGAAATTCGATGCTTTCAGGCGTGATTTCACCTGCTGACCGAGGCCCATCCCCTCTAATTTGACTTGTATTGTGAAATCTTGTGCAGAAGTAGGTACAATTGTGAATATGCGCACGACCGTCGACGCGATCGTCGATAGCCGTACGTGCGGACATGTGGGGCCTCACAAGGGAACACGCTGAGGCTTGGCCACACGCAAGGTGACCATTCGCCTTCAGCTCACTTCCTCGGCCGCATCAGCTCAATTTCGGGAGATTGCGCACTGCCTTTGCCGCCCATCCATGGCTGATCCACGGCGCGCCCGAAAACCAACCGGGGTAACCATGATTGTTCAGGAACCAGGTCAGACCAGATCCAAAGCCGACGCATCGAATGGACCGCAACCCAGCTACTCCGGCAACGGCGTCACCCAGTCCTACAATGAGAATGGAGCACCATCGCGCATGGGAGGAGTCCTTCTCGAACCCTCATCGGCATCGGCCCTCTTCGACAGCAACACCCAGCAGCAGATCCCCGATATCGTAATCAGGCGTCTCCCAATCTATGTGCGGACCTTGCGAGCCCTGACCGATGCCGATGTACGCTCCGTTTCCTCGGAAGAGTTGGCTGACCTGATCGGTGTCACGGCAGCCCAGATTCGTCGTGATCTGTCCTATTTCGGAAAATTTGGCAAACAGGGCAAGGGGTACGATACCCAATTCCTGGCGCAGACGATCGGTCATATCCTCCGCCTCGATCGCCAGTGGCCGGTGGCGCTGGTGGGACTTGGCAACCTGGGACGCGCGATTGCGAACTACCGCGGGTTTACCCCGTCGTCATTCTCGATCGTGGCCGTGTTCGATCGCAGTCCGCGGAACGTCGGCAACGTCGTCAACGGCCAGGAGATCCTCCACGACGATCATCTGACCGACACGATCATTCGCGAGCGAATCAAGATCGGGATCATCGCGACCCCGAAGACATACGCCCAGGAAATCGCTGACCGAATGGTCGCCGGTGGCGTCGAGGCGATCCTGAACTACGCGCCGATGATCCTGAAGGTTCCGGAAACGGTGACCGTCCGCGAGATCGATCCGGTCAGCGCCCTCCAGAGCATGACGTACTACATTTCCGAACGCGGCGCGTACGAGTAACAACCGAGCCTTTGAATTGTGATGGAGAGCCCTGCGAAAGGGCTCCCTTTTTCATGCCCGGGTTCCCTTGCCTGGTCCGTGCCGGGATAGCGCCTCCACGAGCTGGTGCAGAGCGTTGTTCATGTACCCGTTCGTCCTGCGCAGCATGAAGATGGGAACCGATTCGTCGAAACCTGCCAGGTCGAGCACCTTGAGCGATCCCAGCCGCAGCTCCTCGACGATTGCGCTTTTCGGGACGATCCCAACCCCAAAATCAGTCTCGATCATCCGCTTTTGAGCGGTGAGACTGTCGATCTGGATTCGTTCAGTGTCCCCGAGTCCGAGGCGATCCAGTTGTCGATCCATGAGTTTGGCGAATGGCTCGCCCGATGACCCCGAGCCGATCGGAAAAGTTACCCATGTCGCTCCTGCAAGGTCGGACGCGCTGGAGACGCTGGTCGGGACGAAACGAGAATCAGGGGCATGGGCAATCACCAGCCGCTCACGGTCCACCTCGATTGCGTCGAGTCCTGATGCAACGTCATCGAAGTACCTTAGGCCGAGGTCGGCATCCCCCTTGCGCACGAGTTGGCTGACTCCGTTGCTGTTGGCCGTGCGGAGGATCACCCTTACATCCGGAAAGCGATGCCGAAATGATCGGAGCCGGTCCATCAGCGTTGTGCTGGCGAGCGTCCCGACGATCGCCAGGGTGATCGATCCACCGCCGCTCTCAGCGAGATCGTTCACCGCCGCCATGCCATCGCGCAGGCTGGCGAGCACGCCCTCCGCATAAGGGAGAAAGGCCCGCCCCGCAGTCGGTCAGGCGTGCTCCTGTGCGCAGTCGTTCGAACACCTGTGTGCCGAGATCCCCTTCGAGCAGATCGATCCGGCGGCTGATCGCGGGTTGCGAAATGCCGAGAGATTGCGCCGCACTGGTGAATGTTCCCGACTCGGCGATCCTGATGAACGCCTCAATCTCTGTCAGCTCCATGTCTATCAGAATAACTGATGGATAGTACAGCGAACATGCATTGGACGTATATCCTGCTTTATCCCAGACTTTGACGTGCCTTCACTCGGTTGCAATTCCTGATTCCCAGTGGGAGATGCACATTTTGTAGGGGAACCCGTCCCGCTGGACGCTGGACCTGTGGGTTCCCGCAGGTGTCCTCGTTCGTAGGGGCGGATTGGCGGGGCAAGTTGACCGATTTCCCGGGAAGGAGCAGCGATGAACACGACTGTCGATATGATCGCGGCCGTTACTGCCAATGAACCCAATTGTGCCTATGCCAGTTTGCTTGCTGAAGACTCGATGACCTGGAGCGAGCTCCACCAGGTCTGGATCGCGGCGAAAGGTGAGGATGTCGAGAGTGTGCTGAACGATCCGGCCTGCCGCGTTCGGCCAATCGCCGAACCTGTGCCAGCAGGGCTGCGTGGGACCTGCGCTGGCGACGTGTTTGCTCGCCTGGTACGGATGAACGAGGGAGAGACCCACGCGCGCATGAAACGTGCGGTGGCGGTTGCACTCGATGGCCAGGATGTCGATCGCATCCGGACCCTGAGCCGACTTCACGCGGAAACTCTCGCCACGCAACGCGATCTGGATCGCTTTCTCATCGAGTATCCGATTTTCACCGTGGCCTGCTTGCTTGGCGTTCCAGACGAGCCACTCCCCGAAGTCGTCGCATGCACGGGTGCATTCGTTCGCGCGATCGCGCCGGGAGCAACTGAGGTTGACGTAACCCGCGGAAGTTCGGCGGCAGACCGGCTCAGTCTCATCTTTCATGAAATGCTGGTCAACCCGTCTCCGGATTCCCTGTTCGCGGCCGTGAGGAACGCATTCCTGGAGAACGGCATCGACGACCCGGACACACTGGTCGCCAATGTGATCGGGTTCCTGTTTCAGACGCACGACGCGACTGCCGGGTTGATCGGGAACACTATCGTTCATCTCGTCCGGAATCCGGATGCGAGTGACGCGACCCAGCCCCTTCGACCTCAGGTTGGGCGGATCGTGCGGGCCGTGGCCCGTGCGGATGCTGCCGTCCACAATACGCGTCGGTTTGTCGTCGGGGATACCGAGATCAACGGCGTGCGCCTCATGGACGGGGAGGGAGTGCTGGTCGGGCTGGCCGCCGCCAACTTGGAGGGGACCGATCGGGACTGGTCGTTTGGAGGTGGGCGGCACGCATGCCCAGGAGAGTCGCTGGCCGTTACGATCACCGCCGAAGGGGTGCTTGCCCTCATTCAGGGCGGGGTGATTCCGGGGAGGTTTTCGGACGAAATGCGATACCGGCCATTGAAAAATGTGCGGATCCCAGTGTTTGCCGAGTCGTCGCCGGAAGTGAGGGTTCCATGATTGCCGTGATTTTCGAAGTCTGGCCCGCGGACGGCCAGAAGCGTACCTACCTCGACATCGCGGCGAACCTGCGACCGCTACTGGACGAGATCGACGGCTTCATCTCGATCGAGCGCTTCGAAAGTATCGCTGAGCCCGGGAAAATGCTCTCGCTTTCGTTCTGGCGAGACGAGGACGCCGTTGCGGAATGGCGCAAGCTTGAACGCCACCGGGGAGCGCAGGCAGCCGGTCGGGACCATGTGTTCGCCGATTACCGGTTGCGTGTCGCGGGCGTGATCCGGGACTACGGGATGACCGAACGGGATCAGGCGCCGTCCGACAGCCGCGCCGTCAACGACGCGATTCGCCCAGGAGTGTAGTCAGCGCTACGGTTGGGGACGGAGGCCCGTGGGCGTCGGTCTGGAGCGGGTGGTTCGACCGACAAAGATGAGCGCGTCGAAGCAGGCAGACGGGACCAACGTTCGCAGCATGTCCGATTCGGTCGTGAATACCGCTCCTGTTTCCCGCGTCACGTGTTCCCGGGCGAACCATTTTCGGATGCGGGGATCACCCTCACGCATGTCCAGCAGCATGGCTGGACTCTCTGAGGCATGGGCGAGCGAGATGTCCAGACTCTCCGCTGGTGGGGGACCGACCGTCACGGAATCCAGCCTCGGACAATCGGATTCCGCATCTACGATGGCCTGGAACGACCCTTCCCCAAATGCGAAACCAACCGAAACCAGATTGTCGCCAAACGAACGGGATAATCGCTGTCCCATCGTGACGATCGATTCGTCGAACATCCCACGCGTGTCGCGGGTAACGTGTCCGTTGTGCGCCCACAAAATGACCCTGGGGCGCTTCCGATCCATACGTGATCGTCCACTCGACATTCGTTGCCATCGCGATATCCCGCAGCGAGAATTGCTTCCCACCATCGCTTTCACGACGTTTCTCATTGATCTGCCCCAGCACGAGAGCGCATTGCAGCGCCTCGGCCCCATTCAAGTCTCGGATGTGATGGCGATGTAGCGCTCCCGGCGCTCCAGAAGCCGAATTGCATATCCACTGATCATGCGCGGACGCATGTGTCCGTGCTTGTTCGTCCTCAGGGGCCAGAAATGGCTGGATTGCGCCGAGCTCATGAATGGCGAATGGCTCGATCTCAAGCGCATAATGTTGGGTCCACACGAGCGAAGTATGCGAGACCATCGTGCAGGCGAGAGGTGCGTGAACGGCATCGAACCCGAAAAACCGGACTCGTCGATCATGTGGAGTCACTGAGTTGTAGGAACGCATCCATTCGATCAGGGACAATACTTCTTCGGTGTCCCATGTCCAGAAACCCTGTCCTGCAAGTGCTTGGGCCGCCTCGCCAATGCCATTGACGACGTAGTCATTGATGTCGGTGCATTCGGGCCAACTCGCCTCGATCCCGAAAAGCGTGAAGCCGAGGTTGGTGACCAGGTATCGCACAATCCGGTGCTTCAACTGAAAGAACTCGCGGGTTCCGTGAGTTGCCTCGCCCAACATGACGATAGTTGCATCGCCAACGATGGTTGCCAACGGGGTGAGGTCATCGAGAGGCGAGTCGGGTTCCACGTGCGTCAGCGGGTGGACGTGATCGCGGAGCAGGGAAGCCAGGTCGGATTCAGTGGTCATGCCGTTTCCTCTGCGAGTTCCTCATGTGAATGAGGATTGGGACGCCGCGGAATCCCACAAGATGGACTACCAACAACTCCCATCGTAGCAACTGAATGTGGCACTGCATTCACCTTGACGGAAGCGGCCGTTCTCGCGGATGATGCACTTCCTGACAGGCGCAAGCCACGATCTGAACGGAGGGCATCTCATGGCCGAGACAATGACCGCGCGCGGCGTAATTGCGCGAGAACCGGGCGCTCCCGGAATGATCGAAGAGTTCACGATCGATGTGCCGGAAGCCGGTGAGGCGCTGGTTCGAATCCTCGCCAGCGGCGTCTGTCACACAGACCTCTCGGCAAAGAATGGTGTGTTTGGGACGTCGGGATTTCCATTCCTGCTCGGTCACGAGGGGAGCGGAATCGTCGAGCAGGTCGGCGAAGGCGTCACTAACGTCAAGCCGGGAGACTATGTGATTCTCGCCTGGCGCGCGCCCTGCGGCGCCTGCAGATTCTGCGAGGTCGGCAAGCCCCACCTCTGTGCCTCGAGTCTGAATGCCCACCAAGGCATGCGAACGATGGACGGCGAGCTACTGACTCCGATCCTTGGCATTGGTACCTTCTGCACGCACACGCTCGTACATTCGCGCCAGTGCATCCCGGTTGACAAGGCGCTGCCGCCCGAGCAAATGAGCCTGATCGGCTGCGGCGTGATGACTGGCGTGGGCGCCGCGCTTTATTCGGCAAATGTGCAACCCGGGCAATCGGTGGCCGTGATCGGCTGTGGCGGTGTTGGTGACTCGGTGATCATGGGGGCCCGGCTGGCCGGGGCGACGACGATCATCGCGGTTGATCTCGATCCCCGGAAGCTTGAGTGGGCGAAGGAGTTCGGGGCGACGCACACCGTGAACGCCGCTGATGGCGACACCGTGGCGAAGATCAAGGAGATCACTGGTGGATTCGGGGTGAACGCCTCGTTCGAGGCGGTGGGCCGGGCGGAGACGATCGAGACGGCGATCATGTGCCGCGACCTCGCCGGAACCTGCGTGATCATCGGCGTCGCCGACCAGAAGGCGACGCTCGAATTGCCGATCGCGAAGTTCTTCGACATTGGTGGCAGCCTGCGCGTCTCCTGGTACGGCGATTGCTTGCCTACCCGGGACTTCCCGCTACTGGCGGACTGGTATGCGCAAGGCCAGCTCGATCTTGACCGGGTCGTCACTCGCGTCATTTCATTGGAGGAAAGCGAGGAGGCGTTCCACGCCATGGAGCGCGGCGAAACGCTCCGCAGCGTGATCCGCCTCGAGGGGTAAGGCGGATATCGAAAGAGTTGTCACCTGCGTCCGGGACGCTGCACACCTTGTAGGGGAACCCCCGGTGGGTTCCCGTGGTAACAATTTCTCCCAACGTCGAGTTGCAACCAGGTTACTCGGGAAGGCACAGGGCCTTCCCCTACAAGAATCTGCACGATAGATCATTGTGGCAGTGTGTGTTTTGGGGTGAAGCAAGCTATCTCGTTACGACGGACCGAGGGCAAGCGCCACGGCCGGGTTCGTGACGAAGGCCTTCAGGAGCTGGAGCGCGGCATCGACATCGCGAACGTCGCCCATCTCGAATGGCGAATGTGTGTAGCGGGTAGAGATCGCCAGGAGCGCGGTCGGGATCCCGGCCCGGATCAGGGCCACGCCATCACTCCCGAATCCCGGGTAGACACCGTGCTGCACGTCGATCGTGTTGTCTACCGCGACGTCCAGCAGGCGCTGGATTACGCGACGGTCGTAGTGGATCATCGCGTCCTTGTAGATCAGGGTTGGACCGTGACCGAGCTGGACCGGCAGCTCGCCTTCATCGGCGCCGGGATAATCGGCGAGCGGTCCATTGTCGATCGCGATCGCGAGGTCATAGCTGTCGGTTCCACCTAGTGACGTCGCGCCGACCAGTCCGATTTCCTCCTGGACGGTCGCCGCCAACGTCAGGTCGTAGGTCAGGTCGGCTGGCTCGATGTCCATCAGGAGGTGCGTCATCAACGCCAGCGCGACCCGGTCGTCGATCGCCTTGCCGACGAAGCGCGTGCCGAGGCGCTGGGTGACCGGATTCCAAATCACCCCGGCGCCGACATGGACGCCCAGTGCCTCCGCGTCCTCGCGGGACGAGGCCCCGACATCGACGAAGATCGTGCTCGCGGTGTCCGGAAGCGCGGCCCCGCGATCGTCCCTGGTGCTGAGGATGTGTCCGGTAGCGCTGGCGAAGACGCCGGGCACGTGCCCGCTGCGGGTCAGGAGCAATGCAGGTTGGCCGACGGGATAGCGAGCATGGAAGGTGCGACTGCTGCCCTGCCCATCGGCGAGCCACACGAACCCCCGGTCGTCGATGCTGCGGACGACAAAGCTGATTTCATCGGCGTGCCCCTGCAGCGAGCAAGCGGGGACCGCTGCCAGCGACGTGGGCGATGACGTTGCCGATCGGGCTCACCCGAACTTCGGCTCCATGCCCGGCCCAGCGCTCGCGGCACCAGGCCAGCACCGGTTCTTCCTGGCCGGTTGGCGCGGGCAGCGCCATCAGTTCGATCAGGGTGTCGATGCAGGACGGGGACGTGTCAGTCATGTGTAGCCTTCGCATGCAATCAGATTGACGAATACCGGGCGCGACGCCGTGCACGAAAACGATCTCGGATCGATCACATCACGCGGGTGTAGTGCTCGACGGTGGGGAATGGATCGTAGAAGTGATGCAGCAGTTTCTTCCATTCCTGATAGCGCGGGGAACCCCGGAAGCCAACCGTGTGATCTTCCAGGGTCTGCCATTTCACCAGCAGCAGGTACCGCGACGGATGCTCGACGCACCGCTGCAACTCGTGCGAGAGGTAGCCGTCGATCGAGGCGATGATTTCCGAGGCTGTCGTGAATGCAGCCTCGAACTCGCGTTCCCGGCCGGGAATGACATCCAGTGTCGCGACTTCGAGGATCATCGGCGTGTTTCCATTTCAACAACGACCCTGGCCGTAATTGCGGGCGGATATACGCGGGCAGGCTGAATCTGGATAATCACATTGTCGGTGCCCGCTAATCCGCCCCTACGAAAACCGATGTCGGTCATGCCTATTCCCATTCGATGGTGGCGGGTGGCTTGGAGGTGATGTCGTAGACGACGCGGGTGATGCCGTGGACTTCGTTGACGATCCTGTTGCTCATGCGCGCCAGCACATCGTAGGGGATGCGCGCCCAGTCGGCCGTCATCGCATCCTGGCTGGTGATCGCGCGGATCGCGCACACCTGGCCATAGGTGCGGTAGTCGCCCATTACCCCGGTCGAACGCACCGGCAGCAGTACTGCGAAGTACTGCCAAACATCGCCGGCCAGCCCTGCCAGCTCGATTTCCTCGCGGACGATCGCATCGGCGCCGCGCAGGAGCGAGAGGCTCTCCTCTTCGATCGCGCCGATCATGCGGACCGCCAGACCCGGACCCGGGAACGGCTGGCGCTCCACGATCTCGTCCGGCAGACCAAGGGCGCGACCGACCTTGCGAACTTCGTCCTTGAACAGGAACTTCAGCGGCTCGATCAGCGAGAACTGCATGTCGTCCGGCAGGCCACCGACATTGTGATGGGTCTTGATCTTGACTGCCGCCTTGGTGTCCTTCGTCGTGCTCTCGATCACGTCTGGATAGAGCGTGCCCTGGGCCAGGAACTCGAACGGCCCGGCCTTGTCGGCTTCCCGCTCGAAGACGCGGATGAATTGTTCGCCGATCACCTTGCGCTTGGCTTCCGGATCCTCGACGCCCGAGAGCATTTCGAGGAAACGTTCGGATGCGTCGGCGTAGACGAGATGCATCCCGAAATGCCGGGTGAACACCTCCTGCACGAGTTCGGCCTCGCCCTGTGCGGAGCAACCCGTTGTTGACGAACACCGGCGTAAGCTGGTCACCAATCGCGCGATGGATAAGTGCGGCCGCAACGGAGGAATCGACACCCCCGCTGAGTGCGAGGAGCACGCGGCCGTCGCCGACCTGGTCGCGGATTTGCTGGATCGCTTCGTCGATGAACGACTCGGAAGACCAGGTCGGTGTGCAACCGGCGATTTGGGTCAGGAAGTTGCGGAGAATATCAGTCCCATACTCGGTGTGATTCACCTCAGGGTGGAACTGGATGGCAACGATGTGCCCTCGTTCCATTGCTGCGACGGGGGAATTCGGGGAAGTCGCGATCACCGAGAAACCTTCGGGCGGCGATACAACGTGGTCACCGTGCGACATCCAGACATTGATCTTGTCCGGCGTACCCTCGAACAGGGTGACGTCACCGGCTTCACGGTCCACGGTGATCGAAGCCGGTCCATACTCCTTGCGCGACCCAAGTTCCACGGTGCCGCCGAGCGCCCGAGCCAGTAGCTGCATGCCGTAGCAGATACCGAGGACGGGAATGTCCTGCTCAAGGACCCAATCCGGGAGTTGCGGGGCGCCATCGGCATAGACGCTGTTCGGACCGCCGGAAAGGATGACGCCCTTCGGGGCCAGACCCGAAACCTCTTCCCACGTTGCATCGTGATGCAGCAGTTCGCAATAGACGCCGCTTTCGCGCACGCGGCGCGTGATCAGCTGGCTGAATTGCGATCCAAAATCGAGCACGACGACGGCGTCGACCGTACTTGTGCCGTGATCGGGTGACTGGGTGACGGGCGAGCCGGTGGGGGTCTCTGAGGTGATGTCGGGGGCGGTCAAATGAGGATTCTCCGTGCTGGGGTGCGCAAGGCTTCGGCTGGTCGATGGAAGCGATCGACCGTCGTTGCGGCAAGTTTACTCGACGGTCCGGTCGTCCGCTGGTTCACCCGGCTTGTCATGCTCGTCGTCTTCGCCGGGATCGCCGAGATAGACAAAGGTCTGGTCGAACGTCCACTCCGAGATCGTCTCGATCTCGACCTCCAGCCGTGGATGGAGCGGATCGATTTGCTTGGTCAGGTGGAGATCGACGATTCGACGGTCGTCAAAACCGAGGTTGTCACCGAGGGCATCGAGCGAGATTTTGAGACCGCCATCGAGATCGCGCCGCATGGGCGAGGTGAAGTAGAAGGTGCAGTAGACGCCGAGCAGCGATTTCTGGAGCGCCTTTTCGCGGGCCGGTTCGATCTCGCCCTTCGTTCGCAGGCGTTCGATCACGACTGCAACGTCTTTCCGGAACGCCCGTGCCGATTTGCTGAGGACGCGGCGGTTGCCGACCGTGACGTATTGGTTGTTCACCCCTGGCGGCAATGGCAGCACCAGCGAGAGGGTCGTTTCCTTGGGCATGCAACCGTTCCATCGGACGAGTACGGAGATTATTCCCTATGTCCGAATACCGAGCTGGTAGTGGCCGGTCTTGTGCCGGCCAAGATTGGAGCCGGGATCAAGCCCGACCAAAGGCAAGCGTTCAGGGGACTCAAGGTCCGGGCGGAGCACGCATCGCTGCGCTGCTGCAGCCGTACAAGATCTCCGTGCCCGGTCATCCCGTCACCAGCGGCTCGATCTCTCGCAGCATTGTCCAGACGCTACACTCCTGGTTCGCGAGGAGCACGACGGTGGTGTCGGTCGCTGGGTAATACGCGAGCATGCTCGAGACCCCGGCGTTTACGCCATCCTTGCCAAGGCGGAGGATGGTCCCGTCGGGATCGACCGCAAACTCGAAGGCGAATCCGTTCATCAGGGTTCGATCGTCGAGCTCTTTCGCCGTCACTTGTGGGCTCAGGAGCCGCTGGCTCGCTTCTTCCCCCATCAGCTCGTTGGCCCGGATCGCGCGCACGAAACGATCGAGATCGAGCGCGGTGACCGTTGCCCCGCCATCCGGCGATCCGATCGGCGGGTAGGAATAGATGTTTTTGCGCCATTCCACGCGACCGTTCTTGTGGTCGATCTTCTTGTAGTGCTCTGCGAACTCGGCGCAGACGCCGTCCATCGCGCAGAAGTCGGCGCCGTTCATTCCGGCGCGCTCGAAGACGTTTTCCTTGACGTAATCGCGATATGAGGCGCCGGTCGCCTTCTCGATCATGAGACCGAGCAGCACGAAGGCGACGTTGTTGTAACGCACGCCCTGGCCAGGAGGAAAGACCGGTTCCTTGTGTACGAACTGGGGAAGAAAGTCGCTGGTATCGCGGAGCGAGTAGTTCGGCTTGTCGATGAACAGCGCTTCATAGTCTTCCCCGGCCTCCTCGTCGGCGTCGTCGCCGATTCCGGAGGTGTGGGTGAGGCAGTGGAACACGTTGACGTCATCGCTAATCGTGGTGCCGGTGATGCCGAGAAATGGCATCACCCGGGTGTCGAGACCGATTTTGCCCTGCTCGACCAGTTGCATGATCGCCGCCGCGGTGAACGTCTTGGTCACCGAGGCGATGTCGAAGCGGGTGTTGACAGTGTTGGCGATTCCGAAACCACGATGGGCGAGCCCGAATGCCTCATGCACGACGATGTCGTCGCCGTGCTTGACGAGGCAGACGCCGGTGAAATCGGACTCGGCATGGTGTCGTTCGAGAATCGCCAGAATATCGCCGCGCATGGGGAGGGAAATCCTTTCGGCTTCAATCGTTTCGGAATGTTTTAGTATCGGGAAGGCGACCAGTACGTTGCGCGAAGCGGTATGACATTCAAGTCGCTTCGCGCCCGGGCGGAGCAAGGTCGTCCCGCTGGACGCAGCCCTACACGGACCGAGCCTGGTAGTGGCCGGTCTTGTGCCGGCCAATCGATTCGGACGCCATCCTCGCAACCCTAAACCGTTTCCAGCCTCTTCAGGTGAGCGACGATTTCCACGTGGTGAGTCTGCGGGAACATGTCGAAGCCCTTGATGCTGACCACCTCGTAGCCACCATCGATCAATCCGCGAATGTCGCGGGCGAACGTGGCGGGATCGCACGAGACCGCCGCGACATGGGCCGGTTTCAGCTTGACGAGGTGCTCGATGGTAGCGATCCCGGCGCCCTGGCGCGGAGGATCGAACACGGCGAGGGCGATGCGGCCGATCGGCGAGCGATCACCGGCGATCCAGAATTCCACCGGCGCCGTGACCAGTCGGCCATTCTTGAGGCCGGCATGCTTGAGATTCGCTTCAGCAAAGTCAGCTGCCGCCTTGAAGCTCTCGACGCCGACGACGCGCCGGAATTTGCGGGCCAGTGGCACGGTGAACAAACCGACGCCGCAGTAGAGATCGAGCGCGATGCCGTCACTTCCGCTCGCCTCGTCGGCAATCCGCAGGACTTCCTCCTGGAGGGCAGCCGCGATCGGCACGTTGGCCTGGAAAAAGCACTCGGCGGAATAGGTGAAGAAATCTTCGCCTACCTGCCGGCCGACCGTGCGTGACCGGGCGGAGTTGGTTGGCTCCAGCACACTGCCCGTGTCGCCGGTGACGGCGCGGTATTCGCGGGAGGCCTTTTGGACCAACCCGCCTTTCATGTCGTCGCGCAGGGTGGTCAGCAGCGCCTGGGTTTCCATCGTGAGCACAGGGCTTTCCTCGACATCGACGACGCGATGACTGCCCGATGCGAAGTAGCCGACGGCGCCCGTGCTGTGGTCGAGCTGGAACTCGGCCCGCGATCGGTAGTGCCATTCATTTTCTGAGGGCACGACCTCGACCTCGGGAACCGGATCGAGCTTGGCAATCCGGCGCAGGCTGTCCTGGATCATTGCGGACTTCACCGCAAGCTGGTCCTGATAACCGATGTGCTGCAAGTCGAGCCCGCCGCTGGCGCTGTAATCGGCGACGCGTGGCTCGATGCGGATCGGAGATGGTTCGAGCAGTTCGTCGATTGCCGCGTGCAGCACTTTCCCCTGCCGCTTCGTCACCCGAGCCCGGATCACGTCGCCGGGTGCGGTCCGCGGCACGAACACGGCGAGGCCATCTTCCTCGAACCCGATGCCGAGACCGTCGCCGACGATGCGTTCGATCTTGAGGTTGTCGATGAATCGCTCGGGAAACGGTTCGGTTGGGCGAGGCCGGCGACTGGCTCGGACGCCACCCGGCCGAGGGCCAGTGGGTCGAGCGCCTTCCTGACGTTTGCCTCCGGGACGTGTTCCCTGGCGGCCTTCCGCAGGTCGTTGACCTGGGCGCTGGGACCGGCGAGCGGGTTTGGCGGTACGGTTGCTTTCCTGATCGGTCATGTACGTGTGGTTCCTGGGGTCACATTCTCAACGAACGTGACGCGTATGAACTCCTGGGCATTGTCGGGGCCGGTAAGCTCGAGATGAATGGGTTGAGGTTCTGCCGGAAGCGTCACGCCAAAACCAAGAAATGGACAGCATTGGCGTTCGAAGCGGACGAAATCCAGAACGGACTCTGCGATCTCGTCGGAGTTCGGCAGTTCCAGACGGTAACCGGAGTCGATTGCGTCGACCCGCTCGACAATGGCGAGAAGACTGGTACGGATGTCGTTGAGTCTCACTGCGAGCTCGGGCGCGGTCAACCGACACGCGATCTGCGGTTCGTTCCCCATCGGGGTATCCTTTCGGGGATGGCGTGACCCAAGAGGATCGACGCCCTAATTGTAGCCGCCCTGTGCAGTATGTCGTTGAGGTGCCCGTTGCCGGAATCGCAAGCCACTCCCTGGAACCTCGGCGTTTTGCTTTCCGGCGCGGGCCGCACCCTCGAAAACCTGCTCGATGTGATCGACCGTGGCGAACTCGATGCGCAAGTTCGCGTGGTAATCAGCTCCCGCGCCGATGTGCGTGGCCTCGAGGTCGCAGCGGCGGCCGAAGTCCCGCATCTGGTGATCAGTCGCGGCGCGTACGATTCGCTCCATGACTACAGCATGGCGATGTGCGACGCCTTGGTTGAGCATGGCGTCGACCTGATTATCATGGCCGGGTACCTCAGGAAGATGCTCGTCTTTCCGGAATGGGAGGGGCGCATCCTCAATATCCACCCCTGCCTGCTGCCGGACGCCGGTCACTATGCCGCCGGGAAGGGAATGTTCGGCGAACGGGTCCATGCCGCCGTGATCGCACATGGCGACACGGTCAGCGGCGCGACGGTTCACCTCGTGACGGACGACTACGATGAAGGGCCGCCGCTGGCCCGGGTCGAGGTTCCGGTCATGCCGGATGACACTTCGGTCACGCTCGGCACCCGCGTCTTCCATGCCGAGAAAAAACTCTACCCGGATACGATCCGTGCCTACATGAACGACAATCCTCACTTGCGTCGTGGCTGACGAGGCCGGCCCCACCTGTCATTCCGCCCTACCTGTTCGCAGGGTTGCCGACCTGCCCCGCTGGATGTGTCGGCTCGCACCGTTCGCCGGATCTCCCCCGTTCGACCCATTACGAATGGTTACTTGCTTACGGAAAACCCAACTTGCACATGCCTGCGTATGTACGTACTGAGCAGGGGACGTGCGGCAGTGGCTGGTTGCCGCATGCTCCCTCGAGGTCACTCTCAGGGCCTTGTGATTGCACGCGTGTCGTTGTGCGTCACCAAACAGGAGGGAAGTACACGTAACAGGTTGGACAAGGATCGGGAATCCAGCAGGCGACGGTCGATGCCGGCCTACTGGTCCTGCGCGTCGCCGCTGGTCTCGTCTTCTTCATGCACGGGTACCAGGAGCTTTTCGAAAACGGAATCTCGGCCACGCAGACCGGTTTCGACGGAATGGGCGCCCCATTGCCCGATATCACCGCGGTACTCGTCACCTTCCTTGAATTGGCGGGTGGCTTCGCGCTGATCGTAGGGGTGCTGACCCGCATCCTGGGACTGCTGCTGGCTATTGATATGGCCGCGGCGTTCCTCATCGTGCACCAGGAGAACGGCTTCTTTGCGGCCAACGGTGGTTTCGAGCTGGTCTTCCTGCTCGCCGGGGCGGCGCTTGCGCTGGCGCTCACCGGTCCTGGCGCCTATGCGATCGATTCGGTCCTGAGTTTCGGCGGCCGACACCGGGAATCGCTCACCGTGCGGCGGGCATCCTAAAGCTTCCAGCCAACCAATCCGTAGACACGGCCCCGGCATTATTTGCCGGGGCCGTGTCCGTTTAAGTGACTGGTCAAGCTTCCGTGACATCCCGCAGTGGCTTCACCATTTTCTGCCATTTTGGGATACCCAACTCGTCAGTATGTTGGCGCCAATAGGCATCATTTGTAGCAGGATGGCCTGCGGTGTGTCCTACTGCGTCATGAGGTATACCGTGTCGCCCACGGCGATCTCAGCCGGCGTACCGATGCCATCCGCCAAGGTGGCATAGAAGCCGCGCATTCCCTCGTGGAGGAATTGCAGGGTTTCGGTGATCACCCGATCCGGGCGCTGGTCGACTGCGTACCCGGCACAGAACTTGCTGAATTCCACACACGGCGCGGCAACCTGCACCGCCGCCAGGACGATCTGACCATTCGCGCCGACGATTACGACGCCCCGGGCAAGCTCCTCTTCGGAAATCTCCCGCGCGGTTTCGACGACGATGTTCTCGCCAGCGATTCCATCGGTGAGGTGATTGCCGAATCGTGATCGCATCCGCCGGTAATGACCGGTGAAGCCGACTGAGACTCCGTTCTCACCGCGAAACTTGGTCTGCGGGTGATCGCGATGAT
The DNA here is from genome assembly GCA_963763125.1 of uncultured Chloroflexia bacterium. Classification (GTDB taxonomy): domain Bacteria; phylum Chloroflexota; class Chloroflexia; order Thermomicrobiales; family UBA6265; genus JACCYX01. The sequence continues at coordinate 433,379 of CAVXMV010000005.1, read as the reverse complement.
GAACATCTGCGATCTCCGCGCCGTCGAGGCCCGTGACCCCGCCATCGTCCAGTCTCAAGCCCGGAACGGATTTGATGAACTCTGGGTTGTACCAGCGGTGCGGCTTGTCACCGCACTTGAGCGACGACCGCTGGACCTGAAGCCGGACGATTGGCCCAATCAATTCGAGGCTCTGGTTTGGAATGGGCGACGTGGCGATCCTGGACGGTACCAGCATGGAAATCCTCAAGTGCGAAGGTATCAACCGGTCAGGGGTCGCGTGATGCGACATGGCCTGAGTATACCGGGGTCATGAATCGGATTTCTGGCGCTCCCGGAATCGTCGCACGCGCGTCGCCGTTCCACAGCCAGAAGATGAGCAATACTGACGGCTCCCGTTCTTGCTGGTGTCGAGGAAAAACCGCTGGCAGGTTGGCGCCGCACATTGGCGCACTCTGACAATCCGCTCGTTGCTGAACCAATCGGCCGCCGATTGGCAGACATCCCACAAAGCATGGTCCAGCTGGTTGCTATCGTTCCAGCGCCACTCGAGCGAGTATTGGGCCAGGGACATACTGCCCACTCACCATTGAATGATGGATTTCCTGGTTAAAAACGGCCAACGACTCACGTGATGGTTCCACCCCGGTCGTCAGTGCGGTCACGATCTCGAACAATGCCGCTCGGAGCGTCGTTGCCCGTTTGCGAACCGAGGCCGCTTCTCGCGGCTCCTTGTTGGCCCTGCGAAGGAGGGCCCGCACGTCGTCTGCGTTCAGCATCCCTGTGTATTCTAGCCACTCGACGATGTTGACATACCCCGGCGCGAGGTCGTCGCGTTGAGCGCTCCCGGAGTGATCGTCGATCGTATTGATGAAGTCGAGGCACAACACTCCTCCGAGGAGCGGTGAGAATACTCGCTGGCTGGTTTCACGTGGTTGGTTGCCGCGACCGTAGAGGGTGGGCGTCGACGCCATGGACTGACTCCGATCGTAACGCACAAAGTGCTTGTTGCACGTTATGATGCTCCGGGAGCGCCGGAATTGCAACCATGCCTGGAATGGGGAGTCAGAGTTGAATCAGGACGATTCCGCGATCGCCGCGAGACGCCGGAGATTTGCCTCCCAACCGGAAGCGTACTGTTCCTGGGCCGATACCGGGACCTGGCCCAGTCCTTCATGCCAGAACGATAGCGTCGTAATCCCATTGGCTTCGTTTAACCCGAACGTCACGACATGGAATATCCCGCCGTCCATCCCCAGGGATCCGGTAAACACGAACGTGGTGTTTTCGACATGTGTGCGGGATTTTCCCCAGACGTGACTGTCGTTCTCCCCCCAGGTCTCGATGATTGCTCCGCCTGGAGTCGTATCGACGATAACCTCGCTGAACTCATTCGCCCGATATGGAAACAGCCACCACTTGCCCATTGCAGTGGTGATAACCGAGAACACGGTCGCGGCTGGGGCGTTGATCGTCAAATCCTGCTTGATGCACAGCGATGAAAGAGCCAGGTCCATTTCATCCATTGCGTGAACTCCTTCCGCTTGCCCGGTCCGCAGGCCATGATTTTTCTGGTGCACATCGATTTCCCGATCTGGATCAAACCTACTCCCCTGTAACGTCATGTCAATACCATTGCAGGGCGGGCGTTCGCGGCTGGTAGACTTCGCTCATTGAGTTGGCGCATCCCGGGCCACCAAACCGGGTATCTGGAACAAGGATTATCTCGTGCTGCAGACGGCCACCACCACTCGGTCGATCTATCTTTCGAAAACGGATTACATCAACTTCAGATCGTGCCCAGGGTTCTCCTGGATGACGAAGCACCAACCCCACCTCGTCCCCGAGGAAACCGACCCCGGCGTAATCCGGCGGACCAATTCCGGCAACGATGTGGAACTTGTCGCCCGTAGGCTGTTCCCGGATGGTGTGCTGATCGACACCGAGGATCTTGCCGAGGCTGTCGAGCTGACCAATGAAGCGATCGCCGCTGGGGCCAGTACGCTGTTCCAGGCCACGGTTTGGACTGATCGTGGCCTGTTGGCGCGGGCCGACATGCTGACTCGTCGCGGTGACTGCTGGATCCTTGGCGAAGTGAAGGCCACCACCTCGATAAAGCCCGAACATGTCGCTGACGCCACGTTTCAGACCATCGCCTTCACCGATGCGGGTTTCGATATTGCCGAGGTGCAGCTGATTCACCTTGAGAAGTCCTATCGACGTTCTGGTGAGCCACACCCTGCGGCGGTGCTTGTGTCTGACACGATCACTGCCAGGGTGCAATCCAATCTTGAGCGCGTCGAGCACGACATCACCCAGGCGCTGTCGACGATCCAGGACCCCGACCAGCCCGGAATCTGCCTGTGCGACATGGGGACCCGGGGTCAGCGTTGCCCAACCTTCGCGCATTTCCACCCCAACGTGCCACGTGGCAACACGATTTACGACCTTGGCAGCGTCAGCGCCACGGACCTCGGCCATGTCCTTGCGCGCGGCGTGGTCAACCTGGCCGACTGGCCCGACGATGTCCGGATATCGGCACGCCAGCGCCAGCAGATCAATGCCTTGCGAACTGGCGAAACGCATGTCGATCGGAAACAGCTGGGAGGGTTCCTGGCAAAGCTGGAGTATCCGCTGCATTTCCTGGATTACGAAACGTTCCAAACGGCGGTCCCGATGTTCGATCTCTGCGGTCCATGGTCCCAGGTGCCGTTTCAGTATTCGCTGCACATAGTGGCCGCCGACGGCGCCGTTCGGCATTGCGAGTTCCTGTGGACCGAACGCCATGCATTCCCGGTGCCCACGTTCCTCGATCAATTGCAGCGGGATCTGGAGCCTCGCGGCACAGTCATTGTGTGGAACCAGGGATTCGAGAAAACCCGGAACAAGGAAATGGCCGAGATGATTCCCGCCGCCGCCGGTTTCCTGTTCGACCTCAATGCCCGGATGGTTGACCTGATGGACATTGTGAAGAAGGGATTGTGGGTCCACCCCGATTTCAACGGCAGCGCCTCGATCAAGAAAGTGCTGCCCGTGGTTGCGCCCGATCTGTCCTACGACATGATCGAGATCGGAAATGGCTCGCTCGCGTCCGAGCGCTGGTTCGAAGCGGTGATGGGGGATGCCCAGGACATGGCCGACGATGAGCGCGCTGCGGTATTCGATGCCCTCCGGGAATACTGCCACCTGGATACGCTGGCGATGGTTCGAATTCTCGGGCACGTTCAGGACCTAGCCGGAGCGCACATTGCCCCGCGATAGGCGATACTTTAGCCAGATGATTTCAGGTAACATGGCTGGCACGTACGTTCGTGGGAGGAGAAGGTTGTGGCAGAGAGTTCTTACGCACCTGCACCGCAGGAACCGGTGTTCGAATCTTATGCGGCGGCTACTGCGCCAGGAGTCGTCACCTTCGACGTGGAATACCCGGAGCACTTGTCGCGCGGGTTGATCTTCATCAAGTGGCTGCTGGTCCTGCCCCACTTCTTCATCCTCTATTTCCTGGGGCTGGCGAGCGCGATCGTGACGTTCATCGCCTGGTTCGCGATCCTCTTCACCGGACGCTATCCACGTGGCCTTTGGGAATTCAACCTCATGTACCAGCGCTGGTCGATGAACGCCTCCGCCTACTTCCTGTTGAAGCGGGACGAGTATCCGCCATTCGCCGCCGGACCGTATCCCGTTCATCTCAATGTCGAGTATCCTGAGCATCTGTCGCGGTGGCTGATCTTCGTCAAGTGGCTGCTGATCATCCCGCACCTGATCGTGTTGAGCGTGCTCGGGCTGGCAGCGTACGTCGTGCTCTGGATCGCCTGGTTCGCGATCCTCTTCACGGGTCACTATCCCAAGGGTCTGTTCGATTTCGCGGTTGGCGTGCTTCGCTGGGGCGTTCGCGTCAATATCTACGCCAACCTGATGACCGACGTCTACCCACCGTTCTCGCTCGAATAGAAGTTTGGTTCCTCATCCAGCAACACTACCAGAGCCGCGCATATAGCGCGGCTCTGGTGTCCGATGGAAATGGGTTGTGTCGGGCTACCCCAGGAAATCGACCGGGGGACCGAGGATTTCCATGCCATGGCGGGCCGCGATCTCGATCAGGGCAACCGGATCCTGATCAGGTGCCTCGGTTACGGACCCAACCGGAGTCCCGGCCTCAGCGACGAAAGCGTCGAAGCCGCCCGGAATCGACATCACCAGGAGCTCCAGCGGCAGTTCGCTGACTGCCTGGAACGCATGGGCCAGGCCTCGCGGCAACCAGATGAACGCGCCTCCCGACGCCTCCCACTCGGTGTCGCCGCAAATACCCCGGACATCTCCGTTGAGGACGAAGAACGCCTCGTCCTGGTTGTGATGAATGTGGAGCGGGGTTGCTTCGCCGTATTGATGGGTGAGGTGGATCAATGAAAATGCGCCGTCCGTTTTACTGCTTTCTCCCAGAATCCTGGCAAGTCCTCCAACGAGCGAGAAGTCTTTCGAATCCTGGTACGAGGTAATGTACGGACCGGGTTGCGTGACAGTAGGCATGATTGATGGTTCCTTAATGATTGCATGAATGGCGACTGTGGCATCCGCCGGCCTGGCGATGCGTTCCAATGAATTCGAGATGCACCCGCGTCTCGATGTGTCCCAATGCACATAGACGCCGGTTGTGAGGCATTGGTTCCCGTTTCGCGAGGCATGGATTTGGGGCGCCTTGGGGCATGCCGGGAAGTGGCTTCAGGTAAGATGTCGCTCATGGATCCAGCCGTTGGATCACTCCCCTCAACCCAAGGATTGATGTGCTGCATGACTACTCGCCAGACCCGTGCCCGGGACCTCGGCATCGTACCGGGCCGGTATCCGGCTGGACCGCTGAACGCCATCACGGATGTTGTCGGCGTGCGGGTGGGACAGGTGACCCTGAATGACGGTGGCGACATCCATACCGGGGTGACCGCAATCGTTCCGGACCAGCTTCAACCAGGCGGCTCTCTGGCGGCGGGGCTGTTCGTCGGCAATGGCTACGGCAAGCTGATCGGAGCGACCCAACTGGTTGAGCTGGGCGAGATCGAGACACCGATCGTGCTCACCGGGACACTTTCCGCATTCCGGACCGCCGATGCGCTGGTGAGCTACATGATGTCTTTGCCGGGGAACGAGGAAATGGTCTCGGTCAATCCCGTTGTCGGTGAGACCAACGATGGATTCCTCTCCGATATCCGGTCTCGCCCGATCACGGAAGCGCATGTGTTGGAGGCGATACGAGGTGCAAAATCCGGACCGGTTGCCGAGGGGTGTGCCGGGGCCGGGACAGGTACCACCGCGCTCGGGTTCAAGTCTGGGATCGGTACGTCATCGCGGGTTGTGGATGTTACGGAGGATCGTAACGACGTGACGGTTGGGGTGCTCGTGCAGTCGAACTTTGGGGGAACGCTCACGGTTCTGGGGGTTCCGATTGATGCGGAGGGCGCGCTGGCCGGGATAGAGCCGGCTACCGCCGGGGAGAGCGAGCAGGGCAATTCCTGCATGATCGTGGTTGCCACCGATGCCCACCTGGATTCGCGGCAACTCACGCGGTTGGCGACGCGGGCGGTGTTCGGGATGGCTCGGGTGGGCGCGAACTATTCACATGGCAGTGGCGATTATGGAATTGCGTTTTCGGTTGGCGATGGCGAGCCTGTGCGCGACGCCGACCTCAATCCATTGTTCGATGCCGTCCAGGAGGCTGTCGAAGAGGCGATCCTCAACTCGCTGTTCATGGCGGAGACGACGGTTGGGTATCGTCGCCGCGTACGCCGCGAGGTACCGCTGGAGTTGGTCGCGCAACGATTGCGCGAACGCGGTATGCTGCACCCGTAGCGGCTGGTTTGCCCCGCTGGGAGTGCGTGACAATCGTTTCCTGCTCATGCACCTCGCGTCGTGGAGCCGTTGGCGTTTTCCGCATTGAGGATCGCCACGAACTCGGCGGGCGTCACAATTCGGACCCCCGCCACCTCGCCAAGAATGAGCAAATCCTTGTCGCCGGTCACGACATAGTCGACCTGCTCGAGAACGGCTGGCGCCAACAAATAGTCGTCTCTTGGGTCACGAACAACCTTGGGGAGTGCATGCGGAAGCATCTGCACGATTTCGGTAATCTCGACAAGCGTGTCGACGAATTGGTTGACCTCAGATGCTGCGATTCTGCTCGCAAGGTAAGGTTTGTTGGAAACCTTGTCGCGAAGCTCTTCGAGTGTCGTCTCCACGATGACAAGTGTGAATGATCCCTCGAAGGCGCGGTCAATGATCGCAGTTGGTGGAGAGGGGGAGAATGGGGCAAGAAGAAAGCTGATGAGGATGTTCGTGTCGATACACGCCCTCACTCCTGAGAATCACTTTCGAATGTGATCTTGCCCTCAGCCACCAGGTCGTTCACGAACTCCCTGGAGAACCGGTCTGCCAACCTTTCAACTTCTTGAGGACGTAAGGTCGCTGTTTCGATCTCCAATTTGAGCTTTCAGTTGCCGGAGTTGTTCGCGAGCGTTTGCAAGCCGGTCCCGTCTCTCCAACTCGCGTAACTTCTCGAACCGCTCGAAGGAGATCACTGCAGCTTTCGGTTTTCCGTGCGACTCGACAATCACGGCGTCTTCGGGAACGTCGACAGTGCTCATCACCGAGCCCCAGCGCTGCTTCACTTCATTGGAGGACATTGTCTTCAGTACCATGCTGATGCCTTTCAATTGATATGATCCATAATATCGGACGAAATATGGGATGTAAATAGAGATGACATATCGGATCAATTATCAGATCAACATGGTATGAAGCCGACTCATGACCAGTGCGTTACGCATCTACGGCTACTCCGGTTCGACTCGCTCTACTCCGGGATTGTGTCCCAGTTTCTTGTCGAAGGTATAGATTCCGGACAGTCCCAGCGCCTCGGTGAGGACAAGGTGATAGCAATCCGCAAACGATAGCGGCGATTCCCTGGCCCAAAGTTCGAGCGCGTGGAGCCATAGTTCCTTTTCGGGGGCGACCAGATTGGTCATGCTCAGCAGGCTTGACAACTCTGTGGCTACTTCCCGTCTCGGAACCTTGTAGGCTCTGGTCAATACGAACGTCGCCTCAAGGACGACCGTAACTGACAGATGCAGTGTGATCTCGCCCTGACTCGTCTTGTTCATGAGACGTACCGCACGGGCATGATGAGCGGCATGCGTGGGCACAAGTGCGTCAATCAGGGTGCTGGTATCGAGGAATCCATCGAGTGTCATCGATCCTTCTCGGCCTCGAGATAGTCGTCAACGATCGCCTGGGCTACGATTTTGTCCATCTCATCATCTGTTAGTGGTGGCAGATTCTTGACATACGCTGCAAATACCCCGGCGGTGCGGCGTGCAATATCGCGTTGGCTCTCGAAGACCACTTTTCCATCCACCTCTTCGACGACAAACAGGTCGCCTTCCGAAAGATGGAGATGTTGCCGAATCTCGGCGGGAATGGTGACCTGTCCCTTGCGAGTCATTTTTGTGGCAGCCATCTATCGACCTCCTTCGAGTACGGTATCCATACGTCTACGGTACTACATCAGTCACTTGGTAGGACCTGACGATGCGAGTCGAACCCCACCAACGAGACACCCCGGGAGAGTTCTCTCCCGGGGTGTCTCGCATAGCTTGATTGATGATCGGCGTCTCGTCAGTCCGCAGTGCCGTTCAGGCTGGCACGGACCTGCTTCGCGGCGGCGACCATGTTCCGCAGCGCGGCGGTCGATTCCTCCGGCTTGCGGGTCTTGAGCCCACAATCCGGATTGACCCACACCCGATCGGCATCGAGCACGGTCAGGGTTGCCCGCAGGTTGCCGGCGATTTCCTCGGTTGGCGGTACACGTGGACTGTGGATGTCGTAAACGCCCGGGCCAACTCCCTTGTCGTAGCCCTGCTCCTTGAATGACTGGAGCAGCTCGAGCCCGGAGCGGGCGTTCTCGATTGAAATCACATCGGCATCGAGGGCGCTGATCGCCTCGAAGATGTCCCCGAATTCCGAGTAGCACATGTGGGTGTGGACCTGCGTTTCCGGGCGTGCCCCGGCGGCGGTGATCCGGAAGCTCTCGACCGCCCAGTCCAGGTATTCGGCCCAGTCTTCGCGGCGTAGCGGCAGGCCCTCGCGCAAGGCGGCCTCGTCGATCTGGATCATCGCGATTCCGGCGGCGTCGAGATCGGCGACCTCGTCCCGGATCGCGAGGGCGATCTGCTTGCAGGTCAGCGAGCGCGGTTGGTCGTCGCGCACGAACGACCAGTTGAGGATCGTCACCGGTCCCGTGAGCATTCCCTTGACCGGTTTTTCGCTCAGCGATTGGGCGAAAGTCGCCCAGCGCACGGTCATCGGCTGTGGCCGCGAAACGTCGCCAAAGATCACCGGTGGGCGGACATAACGCGAGCCGTAGCTCTGGACCCAGCCATTGCGGGTGAAGGCGAAGCCTTCGAGTTGCTCGCCGAAATACTGGACCATGTCGTTGCGTTCGGATTCGCCATGCACGAGCACATCGATTCCCAGTGCTTCCTGGTGTTCGATGATGGCCTGGATCTGACCTTCGATGAAGGTGTCATAGTCGGCCGCACTGAGGTCTCCGCGTTCGAACTTGCGCCGGGCCGCGCGTACATCGCCGGTTTGCGGGAAGGAGCCGATCGTGGTGGTTGGCAGCTTCGGCAGGTTGAGCCGGTCCTGCTGCAGCCTGGCTCGCTCCGCATAGGCGAGGCCCCGGCTGACGGCATCTCCCGGCAGGGTGGCGAGTCGCTCCTGGACGGCGGGATTCCGACGCCGGGGCGATTGTGCGGACTGTTCGTGAAGTTCGTGACTCGCGGCGAGTTCGGCGGCGATCGCATCCTGTCCCTGATTGAGACCCTTCGTCAGCACCGCCACTTCATGCAGCTTTTGCTCGGCGAATGCGAGCCAGCTCCTGATTTCGGGATCGAGCTCCGTTTCCTCCTCGACATCGTACGGAACGTGCTGCAACGAGCACGAGGTGGAAACGAAGATGCGCTCGGGATCGACGTGACTGGCAATCGTCGTCAACGTCGCGAATCCGGCGTTCAGGTCAGCGGCCCAGATATTGCGGCCGTCGATCACCCCGGCCACCAGCACCTTGTCGGTCGGGAAGCCCCGCGCGGCGATGAAATCGAGATTCTCGGTGCCGCGCACGAAGTCGAGCCCTATGCCATCGACCGGCAGGTTGACCAAGGTGCCGTATGCGTCGCCGACATGATCGAAGTAGGTCTGGACAATGATTTTCGCGTTGCCCTTGGCGGCGGCGATGACCTCGTAGGCGTGCTTCAACGCGTCGAGCTCGCCGCCGGTCAGGTCCTCGACCAGGATCGGCTCATCGATCTGGATCCACTCAGCGCCGCCTTCGGCCAGTTTCGCAACGATCTCGGCATAGACCGGCAGAATCCTGTCCAGCAGCGAGAGGTTGTCGAAGGCGTCATCGTGCGACTTTCCAAGAGACAGGAAAGTAATCGGCCCAACCAACACCGGCTTGCCGTTGATACCGGCGGCCTTCGCCGCTTCCTGCATCACGAACGGCTTGGAGCCGTTGAGCCTGAACGTCGCCTCCGCATGCAGCTCGGGCACGATGTAGTGGTAGTTGGTGTCGAACCACTTCGTCATTTCCATCGCCGGCACGTCGCGATCACCGGAGCGGCCACGGGCCATCGCGAAGTAGGTGTCCATGCCCACCGCGTCTTCGTCCGACTGGTAGCGCTCGGGAATGAGACCGAGCAAACCGGCGGTGTCGAGGATCTGGTCGTAGAAGGAGAAGTCATTGATCGGGATCAGGTCGATCCCGGCGTCCTTCTGGGTGGCCCAGCCCGAGGAGTAGATCTCCTCTGCCGTCTTGAGCAGATCGTCGGCGGTTGTCTTGCCGGACCAGAATGCTTCCAGCGCTTTCTTGAGTTCCCGGTGCTTCCCGATTCGGGGGTAGCCGGGGATAGTGGCGACTGCCATGGTTCACTCCGTACTGGATACCCTGAGCACCGGTCCCGGATCCCATGTCCGGCGATGCCCAGGAAGACGGCGCGATCATCACGCCGGGATGCGAGCATCGCCGTCGAAGGCGTGCCGCAGGTGTCTTCAGTATACCTATTCAGTCATTGAGTAGGGACAAGCGCTGCAGATGTCAGGGAATAGAGTTGCTGATCAGGGCATGAGCGAGGCGAAGCGGGCGAGGTCGATGTTGCCGCCGGAGATGATGACGCCGACGCGTTTGCCGGCGAGTATGTCGGCAACTGCGGCATATCCGGCGAAACCGAGGCATCCGGTCGGCTCCACGAGTTGTTTCATGCGGGTGGCGAAGAAACGCATCGCCGCTACCAGCTGCTCGTCGGTCGCGGTCAGGATATCGGTCACATCGCGCTGGATAATCGCGAACGTGATGGCGCCCACCTGCTGCGTCTGGGCGCCGTCGGCGATCGTCCGGGGAGGATCGATGTGGACGATCTGGCCGGACCGGAACGACTGCTGCACGTCGTCACCGGCAGCAGGTTCGACGCCGTAAATCCGGGCATTTGGGATCAGCGCCCTGGCCGCGAGCGCCGATCCGGCCAACAATCCTCCCCCACCGGTCGGGATCAGCAGGGCGTCGAGATCGTCCACCTCCTCGATCAGTTCCCGGGCTGCCGTGCCTTGACCAGCGATGATATCGGGATGGTTGAACGGCGGAATCAGGGTCATGCCACGGGCTTCTGCGATCTCGCGACCGATCGCTTCGCGATCCTCGGTGTACCGGTCGTAAAGAACCACCTCGCCGCCATAGCCTTGGGTCGCCTCGATTTTCATTGCGGGCGCATCCGCCGGCATCACGATCGTCGCCGGAATCCCCAATTCGCTGGCGGCCAGGGCGATCGCTTGCGCGTGGTTGCCCGAAGAGAAGGCCACGACTCCGCCTCGTGCCTGTTCGGGACTGAAACGGGAAAGCGCGTTGTACGCGCCGCGGAACTTGAAGGCGCCCATCCGCTGCAGGTGCTCGGCCTTGAAGAAGAACTGCGCGCCGAACGTGTCGTCGGCGGTTTTGGATGTCAGGACCGGTGTGCGATGCGCAACACCGGCAATCCGCCGGGCGGCATCCTCGACATCGGCATAGGTTGGCAAAGTGGATACTTCAGTCATGTGGGTCATCCTTCGTAGCACGGGCGGAGCGCGCGATCCCTGGCCCTTGGTGGATCTGTCCTGGTAGTGGCCGCTCTTCCCCGCTGGATGTGGCGGTCAATCGTCGCGGAAGATGCGCGTTCCCCGGTTCCACCCGCAAATGAGCAATCGCGAAGAAGGCAACGACGCTGCAGGATACAAGAATAGACTCGGTTCGTCTGCATCTTCGCGTCAGCTGGAACGGTGTCCAGGAGATGCATCTGGACGACTGTTGGCGGCGGTCGATCGGGCGGTGAAGAGCACCAGGAGAGAGTAACGGGCCGATCCAGAATTGATCCAGGGCATATGATGGTTTCGCCAGGCCGCATGAAGCGACAGGAGACAAACATGTCGACACTGCATCCCGAAACCGTGCTGGACCAGCGGTTCAGCAGCGAGAACGCATCGCCTACACCGTGGGCCGAGGCGGACCGGACCCTGGAACAGGCAGGGATATTCTGGCTGTCGACCGTGCGGCCCGATGGGCGCCCGCATGTGACGCCGTTGATCGCTGTTTGGCTAGATGGCGCAATGCACTTTTGCACAGGCGTCGATGAGCGCAAGCGGAGGAACCTCGCCAGCAATCCTCAGTGCATCCTCACGACCGGATGCAATCTGTATGCCGAAGGTCTCGATATAGTGATCGAAGGCCAGGCCGTGCAGCGTGACCGACGACGACGCCCTTCGGGAAATAGCCGACGCCTTCGAAGCGAAGTACGGATCCGATTGGCATTTCGAGGTGAAAGACGGTACTTTTCTGGGCCAGGGCGATAACGGCGCCTGGGTGTACCGGGTAGATCCGGTCACGGTGTTTGGCTTTGGCCGGGGCGAACAGGCCAGCCAGACCCGCTGGCAATTCGGGTCATAGGTGTACACCAACCAGGATCGATCGAAGATCGTCAGTAGTGGCTATAGAGCGTTGAAATGGTTGGCAATCACGCCATGATCGAACTCGTACTGCCGTCGTCCCGATATCGCGCAAGTTACCTCGAAGCGCTGACCGAGTACCGGGCAGAGGGACGGGTCCCACCCCCAGCGGCCATTATCGAGTCGGATGGCTTCGATGCGTTTGTGGCTGCCATGCGAAGGCTCGAGGACCCCGGCAACGTACCGCCGGAGTATGTGCAACAGACCACCTACTGGCTGGTTGAGGGGGATACCTACCTGGGGCGGATCTCGATCCGGCATGCGCTGAACGACTCCCTCCTCTTCGAGGGCGGCAACATCGGCTACGACATCCGCCCGTCCGCCCGCGGCAAGGGACTGGGCACACTGCAACTGGCGCTGGCCCTGCCAAAGGCGCGAGAGATCGGGCTCACCCGCGTCCTGCTGACCTGCGATTGGGACAACGTGCGCTCTGCCCGGGTGATCGAAGCCAATGGCGGCATCCTGCAGGACGAGGTGTCCGTGCCCGGCAAGGACCGGGTCAACCGCCGCTACTGGATCGACATCCAGGTGAATCAGGGTGAATGAATCGAACCAGTTACGATGGTTCGATTCGCTCCACGTCCGGATACCGATTCATCCTCTGGTCGAAGCTGTAGATTCGGGTCATGCCCAGCCGCTTCGTGAGCGCGAGATGAAAGCAGTCTGCGAACGAGAGCGGCCCCTGAGTGCTCCAGAAAGTAAGGGCGTCAACCAGCGCTTCTTGGTGGTCTGTGCGAACGCCGGCAAACGAGAGTATCTCGATCAATGACTTTGCGAGAACCTGCCTGGGGGCGCGGTATCGCCCCTCACAAATGAATACCACCTCGAACACGACGGTGCTGCTAATGAATGCCTCTTCCGTGCCGGCTCGAAGCCTGACGAACAGGGCTGATGAAGGTGGGCTGTTCGCGTGGTCAGTCTGAACCAGATGAAATACGAGAACGTTGGCATCGACGAATGCCAGATCGCGGCTCATTCGTCGATCCCATCCATTACTTGATCTGCAATCGCCTTTGCCGCAACCTCCCGCATTTCCTCGGGTGTCATGTGGTCACCCTTCGCATACTCCTTCAGGGCGCCTGAGGTCCAGTCCTCGACATCTTCGGGGTGGAGCATGACCACATGCTTTCCACGCGCCTCGAACAGGACGATGTCACCTTCATGGAAATCGAATTGCTCCCGGAACTCGATCGGAATCGTCACCTGCCCCTTGCGGGTGACCTTGGAACGTCGAATCATTGCCATCATGTACTCCTTGCCGAAACAGGTACTACCATAGTTTATCAGGTAGTGCCAAGCCGCCGGTGGTTGAACTTATAGACGAGCCGAGCCGATGCAAGTTCCAGTGACGCCCGCCACCATGCACGAAACCCGGACCATCATGGTCCGGGTTTTTGGGCTTCGATCGAACGTGGCCGGTCAGGCGACTCCAGCGGTTTCGAGCGTGGCCGGGTCACCGCCGGTGTGCAGGAGCGCGAAGTATTTGGCGTCCGGGTGCGGAATCACGATTGCCGCCGTCGTCTGTTCCGGGTCGAACTGGTAGCCGTCCGTCACGGTCACGCCGATTGCCCCAAGGTCGAGCAGCTGGTCGACGAGCAGGTGTTGCTCGAGATCCGGGCACGATGGGTAGCCCCACGAGTAGCGCTTGCCGGTTTCCTCGCCTATGTTCAGCATGCCGCGGATCCGCTGATGCGTGTATTCGGCGAGCGCCTCGGCACTGGACACGCTGAGTCCGTGGCTGAAGAAACTCTCCGAGTAGTCGCCCCGGGCCTGGGTCTCCTCGGTCCGCCTCGAGGCTGCCGAACCCATGGTCACGATCTGGAAAGCCACCACATCCTTCCTGCCGGATTCGAGTGGCAGGAAATAGTCGGCCAGGCACAATCGATCGCGGGCCGGCTGACGGGGGAAGGTGAACCGCGTGAGTTCGCGATCGTGATCTTCCGGGTCGAACACGATCAGGTCGTTGTACTCGCTGTTCGCCGGGAAGAAGCCGTAGCGCACGCGCGGGAGCAGCCAGCCGTTGGCGATCGCGTCCTCCTGCATTTCCGCGAGCCGGGGCAGGAATTCGTCGTTCTGGAGAGCTTCCCATGCCTCGCCTTTCACCCCCTTGCCACCCCAATGGAGGCGGAAAAGGGTTTTCAGGTCGAGATGTGGCCAGACATCCGGAAGCGTGAAGTCGGTCATCTCCCGCACACCGAAGAACGGCGCCACGGGCGGCTCGACGATTGGGGTCCTGGAGCGGGTCGTATCCGCCGCGTCGGGCGGCGCGATGAACGATTCGCGGCTCGGTTTCTGGAGCGTTTTCAGGGCGCCCGTCATCGTTTCGTCCAGCAGTTTCGCCCGCTCTTCGGGAATGATGATCCTGTCCATCAGGGAGAGGCCCTCGAAGGCGTCCTTGGCGTAGAACACACCCGCCTCGTAGGCGACATCTTCCTCGACGAACAGGGAGCGATGGGCATACGGGCGATTGATCGCCGCCCCACCGATCATCACCGGGAACTTGAGCCCGGCGTGGTGGAGCTCCTTCACGCACAGTGGCATCTGCTTGCTGGTCGAGACCAGCAGCGCGGAGAGGCCGATCGCGGTAGCATCGACTTCAACCGCCTTGTCGATGATCCTGCTGATCGGCACCTGCTTGCCGAGGTCATGCACGGTGTAGCCGTTATTGGTCAGGATCGTATTGACGAGATTCTTGCCAATGTCGTGGACATCGCCGTAGACGGTGGCGAGGACAACGGTCCCTTTGGTCGAGCCTTCCGCTTTCTCCAGGTACTTCTCGAGCTGCGAGACGGCCTTTTTCATCGCCTCGGCCGATTGCAGCACGAACGGAAGGATCAGTTCGCCAGCGCCGAACTTGTCGCCCACTTCCTTCATCGCCGGCAGCAGGACATTGTTGAGCACCTCGACCGCGTCGCCGCTCTCGGCCACCGCCTGGTCGACATCGGCCTCGATGCCGTCCTTCTTGCGGACCACGATCCGGTAATGGAGCCGCTCGCGGACGTTCATGTCGGCCATCGGATCGGGACCGCCGGCGCTGGTGTCCTCGGTCTTGCCTTCATAGAATTCGATCACCCGTTGCAGGGCATCGGGGCGCGTATTGAAGATCAGGTCTTCGGCGAGATCGCGTTCGTCGGTCGGGATCTCGGCGAACGGCAGGACGTGCGATGGATGGATGATCGCGAGGTCCAGCCCGGCCTTGATCGCGTGGTACAGGAAGACAGCGTTGATCACCCGGCGCGCGGCCGGGTTGATCCCGAACGAGACGTTCGAGACACCGAGCACGGTTTTCACGCCAGGAAGCGCCTGCTCGATCATCCGGATCCCCTCGATCGTTTCGACCGCAGAGGTCAGGAACTCGGGATCGCCGGTCGTGAGCGGGAAGGTCAGGGCGTCGAAAATCAGGTCTTCCGGGGCCAGGCCGTATTCCTGGGTCACGATGTCGTGAATCACCCGGGCGACCTCGACCTTGCGCTCCCTCGTCTTCGCCATGCCCTCTTCGTCGATGGTGAGGGCGATCACGGCTGATCCATGCGCCTTCGCCAGCGGCATGATCGATTCGATCTTGCCGCGCCCGTTCTCCATGTTGATCGAGTTGACGATCGCCCGCCCCGGATATTGCTCGAGGGCGTCCTGCACGACGTCGGCCTCGGTCGAGTCGATCACGAGCGGGCCCTCGACCGTCAGCGCGAGCTTCTTCACCAGCTTGCGCATGGTGTCCTTCTCGTCGGTGCGCTCGGTTAGTGCGACGCAGACGTCGAGCGTGTGGGCGCCTTCTTCCATCTGGCTTGTGGCGACGGTCAGGATGCTGTCGAGATCGTCGACGAGGACCAGCCGCTTGACCTTGCGCGAGCCGAGGGTGTTCACGCGCTCGCCGATAATCGTCGGCGATGGATCCTGCTGGAGGTCGACCGCCCTGATCATGCTCGAAACCTGCGAGAGCGGCTTCGAAGGCCGCGACGTCACTGGCCTGAACGTAAGCTGGCTGACGATCTGTTTAAGGTGCTCGGGGGTTGTGCCGCAGCACCCGCCGACGATGCCGACCTCGAATTCCTCGACCATTTCGCGCAGGCCACGGGCCATTGGTTCCGGTTCCATCGGGAATACCGCCAGCCCATTGACGTTGATCGGGATTCCGGCATTCGGGATCACTGAGACTGGTTTCGTGCTGTACTCGCCGAGATAGCGCGCCGGTTCCCGCATATAGTCGGGCCCGGTCGAGCAGTTGAGACCGATAATGTCGACCCCGAGGTGCTCAATGATGTTCAGGGCCGCCGCGATGTCTGTGCCGAGCAGCATTCGGCCGGACGTATCGAGCGTGATCGAAGCCTGGATCGGGATGTCCCGTTGCTTCTCCGCGAAGATGCGTCGGGCGGCGTGGATCGCTGCCTTGAGTTCGAGGATGTCCTGCACTGTTTCGATGATCAGGACGTCGGCACCGCCATCGACGAGTCCGCGAATCTGGTCGAGGAAGAGTTCGACGACTTCCTGGAAGCGGTGGTTGCCCAGCATCGGGTCTTCCGAAGCAGGCAGGAGACCGGTTGGTCCGATCGATCCGGCCACGAACCGGGGCCGGTCCTTGGTGCTGTACTCGTCGGCGACCTTCCGGGCGAGTGCTGCCGAAGCCCGGTTGAGTTCGTAGGTTTGTTCGCCGAGGTCGTATTCCTCAGCCTTGATCAGGCTGCTGCCGAAGGTGTTCGTTTCGAGCACATCGCATCCCACTTCCATGAAGGAGGCGTGGATGCTCTCGATCACGGACGGCTTGACGATCGAGAGGTAATCGTTGAACCCCTCCTTGCCGCCGTAGTCTTCAGGCGTCAGCTGCATGTTGAGGATGGTGGCGCCCATTGAGCCGTCGTAGATCACGGGGCGGCTGCGGACCAGTTCGAGGAAACGACTCATGGATGGGTGAACTCCGATGTGGGGAACGACGGCAGAACCTTATGGAAGGATTGTAGCCGACCGCACCGGCTATCTCATCCAACGGCTTACGCAAGATCGAAGAAGCAACACCTGCCCACTCTGTCTATGGTGGAGTTCACACAACCGGACCAGGAGACACTGGACGTTCGTTCAACAGTCACGGAGAAACCTCGATGCACAAGATCACGCCGTTCCTGTGGTTCAATGACAACGCTGAAGAGGCGATGAATTTCTACGTGTCGACTTTCAAGGACTCCGAAGTCCTGAGTGTCACGCGCGCCGGTGACGCGGTGATTACGACGTCGTTCCGGCTCAACAATCAGGAATTCATCGCCCTCAACGGTGGCCCGCAGTTCGCGTTCACCGAGGCCATATCCTTCGTCATCGATTGCAAATCGCAGGACGAAGTGGACTATTTCTGGGACACACTCTCCGAAGGTGGCTCAACGAGCCAGTGCGGCTGGCTGAAGGACAAGTACGGATTGTCGTGGCAGATTGTCCCGACAGCACTTGTCGAGCTGCTGCAGGATGAAGATCCGGCGAAGGCCAACAGGGTCATGCAGGCGATGATGCAGATGACGAAGATCGAGATTGCCGAGCTCCAGGCAGCATACAACCAGCCAGACCAGGCGGCCGTCGCCGTTTAGGTCATGTCGTCAAACGGCTCAATCCCTGCGGTTGAAACGGGGGTACTCACTGTCTCGTAGGGGCGGACCTGAATCGACCGAAAACGACACCTTCCCAAAGTGAATTTGGTCGATTTTTGTCCGCCCGTGACGCCGCCGAATCACATCCGTTTGCAAGCAGAGCGTTATCAATGCTGCTTGAGATCGCCTGTTCAGGAGCGACGATCGGATTTCAGGCAGGCGTCAGGTTGTCATCAGCGAACGTTCATCTTGCGTGGCTATTCTCATAAATGGAAAGACGAGAGCACCACAGCGTCTCGAAACCCGTTTTTCCTCTCTCCTCCCCCATGATTGACGGGACTCCGGCAGCGGAGTCCCGTCGATTGTTCCCCCCTATCGCATTCCTTACTGGCACCTCCACTGGCCTGGCCCTGGGTTGACACACGATCGCCCACGCCCTGCTTGTCGAAGTGCGCTTCGCGACCGACTCGCTACGCTGCACGGCTCGCTGGCGCTGCCGCCCCTCCTTGGCAACTCCGACCATGCGACCCATCACTGGTGGCAACGCGAATCCTGGGGTATGTACCCATCCCTGGGAACCTTGTACGATGGCGCTTTCCTGGCTGGGTCCTCACTGTGTAGCGGTATTTGCCCGGCAGGACCACGGCTGATGGCGACGATGGGATCGGGGAAGAGATGAAGATAACGGGGATTGATGCGGAAGTCGTGCAGATCCCGATTACTGGGGAAGTCTGGCCGGCCTGGTCACCGGGGAACTCATGGAAGGGGATGCAGACCACCATCTATCGGGTGCATACCGATGAAGGGATCACCGGGATTGGCGCCGGCCGTGGATCGGTGCAGGTGACGCACGATGTCGTGTCGCCGATGATCGCTGGTCTCGATCCGTCGCACATCGAGCCGATCGTGCGGACGATCGTCAATGGCGCGGGTGGCTGGTCGGCGGTGCCGATGGCCTGCGCGATCGAGCTAGCGCTGTGGGACCTTGCCGGTAAGGCGGCGAACATGCCGCTGTACAAGCTGTGGGGCGCGCACAAGGACAAGGTTCGGGCGTACGCCAGCATGGTCGAGGTCCGCACTCCCGAGCGCCGGGCGGAAGATGCGCTTGTGCTGCTCGATCGTGGGTACACCGCCATCAAGTTACGCCTTCACCAGCCAACGATCCGCGAGGATATCGCGCATGTCGAGGCGGTTCGCGCCGCGGTGGGAGACAGGATGGAGATCATGGTGGATGCCAACCAGGCGCAGGAGCCCGGCACGCCTGGCGCGCAGGACACCGTTCCATGGACCTACGAACGTGCGCTGGCGACTGCGCGGGAACTCGCCAACTACGATGTCGCCTGGCTGGAAGAACCGCTCGGCCGGTACCAGATTGACGATCTTCGCAAGCTGACAGCCGCGACCGATGTGCCGATCGCCGGTGGCGAGAACAATGTATGGATGCATGAGTTCCGCTGGTTGGTCGACGAGGATTGCTACGACGTGTTGCAGCCGGATGCGATGGTTTGCGGTGGTCTGAGTGTGCTGCGCAAGGTGGCGGCGTATGCCGAGATGCACCAGAAGCCGGTGAACCCGCACCATGGCGGAAGCGGTTTGGGCGTTGCCGGGCACCTGCACCTGAGCGCGTCGCTGGCCAACTCGGAGTACCTGGAACTGTTGCAGGATCCACCCGCTCTCGAAGCAAGCGAGTTCCAGGGTCTCCTGGCTGAGCCGCTGGTGCCGGACGCTGATGGCTATGTCCGGGTCCCGGAGGGACCTGGGCTGGGTGTTGAGCTGAACGAACGTTGGAGCAATGTGGGCTGATCCGGGCCGAGAGGTCTCGCATGCCGCCATGATAGCCGTGAACGATCAGGTAATTGTCATGGCGACTTCAGGGAACTGTCAGACTTGACCCCTAGTCTTGGAGATGGAAAGACAAGCGCGTTCCCCGACGTTGCAGACACTGTTTTTCCAAACTCTCCTCCCCCAAATCGATTGGCGGGACTCCGGTAACGGAGTCCCGTCAGTTGTGTGCCGGGCTCTGCCACGGGTTCGGTCACTCCGGAACGAACTCGCCGCCTACCCCCGGGGCGGAAGGAACTCGATGCCATACCTGTTGGCGCAGGCGACCACGTCGGCGATTTCGGGCATGCCGTTGGCGCCAAGGGCTGAGAGATCGGCCATGAAGCGCTCGTGTATGCCACCGGGTGTCATCAGGCAAAGCAGGCGACCAGTAGTCTGGCCGACATTTCGGAAGGAATGAGGTGTGCCCCGGTTGACGAAGACGAATCCCCCGGGTCCCATTTCGACCGTTTCTTCGCCAACCACGATTGAGTAGGTTCCCTCGAGCACGAAAAACGTTTCGTCTTCGTAGTGCTCGCGATGAAGTGGCACTCCGGAACCCGGCGGGTTTTCGCCCTCGAGCATCGTGAACGCGTCCCCGGTGTCAGCCCCGACGACCTTGAACGTGACGAACGAATCGAGCACCGCCAGGCGCTCGCCTTCTGACGGATGGAGATACTTCGGCACGAGCTGTGTATGCGGTATGCATGGGACCATTCCTTTCGACTGTGTCCTGGCACTTCCAGGATCGGAAGTGCTCCTGCATTCGAGTTTGCCGCCCACGCCCTCTCACTCTCCACGCACATGACTCACACACAACCCACACGGTGTTTTTGGTCCCGGGGCCGTGTGTATACTGGCTGGACAATAACCCGTCATGGACACGAAGAATGAATCAGGACAGGTATGAGTCAACCGCAATCGCCTTCTGGCTCTCTCGGTGCGCAGATTCGTGCCTTTCGCCGTACGGCGGGCATGTCCCAGGAAACACTTGCTGAAGTGGCTGGGCTCAGCGTGAATGCAGTGAGCGCGCTTGAACGGGGGGCCCGGCAGCAACCCTACCCGGATACCCTCAAACGCCTGGCCGATGCCCTGTCGTTGACAGACCAGCAGCGTCTTGCGCTGTTGCAGTCGATTCCAGAATCAGGTCAGATCGAACCCATTCCTCGGCCGTTGCGGACGAATATCCGGCGCGATCCCACAACCTTCGTGGGCCGGGAGCACGAGCTCGGTCGCGTTTCGGCCTTGCTCGGTGGGCACCACCGGCTGGTGACGATGACCGGGCCAGGAGGCGTGGGCAAGACCAGGTTGGCAGTGGAACTGGCGCTCATGGTGGCCGACACGTTCCAGGACGGAGTCTGGTTCGTCGACCTTGCGCCGGTGGGCGAGCTGGACCGGGCCTGGGCGGCACTCTCAGACCAACTTCGCCCCCTGATCGGTGCCCGTACAGAGCCAGAGGGGGTGGCGGAGTCCCTGGCGGAAGCCCATTGTCTTGTCGTGATCGACAACGTTGAGCAGATCCCCGGGTTTCCGACGGCGATGGCTGATCTGGTACGGGATACCAATAAAACCACTTTCCTGGTCACGAGCCGTGTGCCCTTGCGTCTTCGAGCCGAGCAGGTTTTCCCCGTTGGGCCGTTGTTTGATCTGCACTCGCATGACGAACGACCTCCTCTTGCAGGTCTGGAAGCCGCGATCGGGCTGTTTGCTGACAGGGTGCGGGCGCAGGCGCCAGGCTTTGAGGTCACAAGCCACAATCGCGACACGATCGCTGCGATTTGCAGGCAGACAGATGGCCTCCCGCTCGCCATTGAGCTTGCGGCTGCCCGTGTGCCGCAACTTCCGTTGACCGTGCTGCTGTCGAACCTGCGGGAGGGGCTGGATTCGCTTTCGCGCAGTTTGCACGACACTCCAGAACGCCAACGCACGATGCGGAGCACGATCGATTGGAGCGTCAAGACGCTCGGGGAAGAACAGCGCGAACTGTTTGCGGTGTTCTCGGTGTTCCGGGGTGGCTGGAACTGGGAGGCAGCCGAATCGCTTTTCCTTCAACTGAACCCAATGGCAACGTCAAGGTTTCTGGACCTCGCCTCGGATCTCATTGAAGCCGGTTTGGTGGTGAGTTCACCTGGTGATGGCGACGATCCGCCACGTCTCCGGATGCTGGTGCCTATTCACGCCTATGCCGATGAGCTACTGCGGGGTGATCTGCGTCACCGCGTCCAGCAACTCCACGCCTCGCACTACAGGAGCCTGGCCCTGGACGTTGGTCCCCGTCTCCAGGAATCGACCCAGGTAACGTGGCTCCGGCGCCTGCTGGCCGAGCAGCACAATCTTGATGAAGCCATTGAATGGTTACTGGGCGAGGAAGATCATACCCAGGCCGTCGACGTCATTTGGGCGCTCTGGCGATTCTGGTGGTTGGGTGGAATGCAGGTATCCGCCAAGCAGTGGTTGGATCGGATCATCGCCGCCACCGACGAAGATCGTATCGTGCTCGACGGCATTCACCTCGCTCAGACATTGGTCAGCCTGGGCAGTTTCGTGTGGGCAATTGGTGACGACGCGGCTGCCGCCGGTCTGCTTGAGCGTGGAGTCGCAGTCGCCCGAAGTGCAGGTGAGGGCCGAGCGCAAGCAATCGGCCAGACGCTGCTGGGTGTGATTCACATCCGTGGCGGTGATCTTGAATCCGCCGATCGTTGTTTTCAGGAAGTGCTAAAGCTATCGATCGTTGAGCTGGACCCATGGCTGAAATCATGGACGCTCGCCTATGCCGGCATCCTGGACATGCTTCAAAAGCACTTCGGTGACGCCGCCAGGAATCTGGGTTCCAGTCTCCAGCTGGCAAGAGCAATCAATGACCAGCAGGCAATAAGCGAGGCACTCTTCTATCTCGGGACGCTTGCCCTTGAGCGAGGGCAGACCCTGGAAGCGGCAGGATTGCTGGTTGACGGGCTACGGGCAGCCGAAGAAGTTGGCGAGCCGGTGTTGCTGTGCTTTTACCTGAAGTCGCTGGCGCATGTTCTTGCCATTTCGGGAGTGACGGCGCCCGGCATCGAGAAAGCGGCTGACGTTGTGCTCGCCCAACGCGGAGCTCCCTGGTACATGCAGCACCTTGCACACACCCATGATTCTGGGCAAGGAATCCATGTGGCGCCAGGCCGGGACGCCGCGGAATCCGGTGACGACTCCTCGGCGATGACCCTGGCCGAAGCGTCACGCGCCGCGCGTGACGCAATCATGCAGGTGCTTGGCGATCAGTTCGTCGACCGGGCGTGAACCTGGAACGCGTATCTGGTTTTGGCGCCGACGGTGGTTCCCGAGCATTGTCCGGGAACGGGTGCGTGCGCTATTGGCCGTCAGGCAGGTGGGTGATCCGGACTGGTCCAAACAGTCCGGAGACGGTTTGCCCAGGAAATACGAATGGCGTGGGGCTAACGGCCTTCTGATATGGGCCGAGCGTGTTCGCGACGATTATTTCGATGTTGACTGGCCCGGTTGCCTCGCGAAGCTGGTTCGTGATCTCAACGCGAAACGGCGCAACCACACATGTCCCCACCGCCTGGCCATCAACATTCACCTCGGCGGATCCACGCACGTTGCCAAGGTCAAGGAACACCGAGCCGTGGAGAGGGAGCTCCGGGAGCAGAACCTGCTGGCGATAGCTAACCATACCGCTGTAGTCGGCCAGTCCGAGTTGCTCCCAGTCACCGGTTGGCATGCGGCCCGGGCCAACCTCGTACTCGATTGGACCCGAGAGCACTGCCCCTACCGTGAACCCCGGTACGGTGTCCACGCTCAGCTCAAGGACGCGACCCATCCGTTCCGGACCGGGTAGTGAAACGATCCATGGAGTCCCCGCCGTACCTTCCCATTCGCCGAGGAGATCGCCATCGAGCATGGCAGTTGCGTGACCCACGACCGGAATCACCGCCTTCAGTGCACCGGGTGGCACGACACAGCGCAGGCGTTCGGTGGTGCTTGCCGGATCCGCAAACCAGACGGTTGGCCGCACGATTCCGGTATCCGCCGCGGCGCCCTCCAGCCAGGCCGCGCCGGGGAGCGGGTGCGGCCGCTGGCGCAGGTGCAACAATTGTGGATCGCCGGGTGGCTCCGGATCGATTGCTGCTACCGCTGGACCGGTCTCTCTGGTGACGATCCAGGTCGGATCGGTCATGATCCATTGGTCATTCAATGGTGAGGCGGTCTGGATCACGCCGTCGATCACGAGCCGTATCGCCGTAGCTGTACCCTTGATCGTCACGGCGAGTTCATGATCGCCTGTCGTCAAGAACTCCGTAATGTCGTAGCGTTGGATGGACGAGCCATCGCCGTAGGGAAGGAATCCGCCCTGGCGGCCAATCTCGCGGTCGTCCAGGGAAATGCGGGCCGGTCCACGCGTTCCAACCTGGAGCATCGCCGATCGTACCTCGTGAGCGATGGTCAACGTTTTTGCGAACCGCGCCGATGTTTCCAGATCGGAGTCGCCCTCCACCATGAGGATATCCGGGCGGCGGGAGATTTCCATGTCGGAAACCAATGCCATCCAGGCCCGAAGGGTGAGGTCGTACCGGGTGATCAGCAGGATATCCACCGAGTGCATGCCCGGGTCCAGAACCACCGGGATGACGGTCTGGTATCGGATGTTCTCATCTGGCTCGATCTCGATCTCCCTGCCATCGATCCATAGTCGCTTTACGGCCGCTGCGCCTATCACAAACCATCCGACGTATCCTGCATCTTCATCCACCATGAAGCTGGAGCGGATGCGAACTGCTTCTCCGTTCGCAACAAAGCCGAAGTCCATGAATTCTTCGGGTACGTGGCCGGCGGGACCGAGATGGTTTTTGTGTAACGGGTCTTTGTAGATACCGCGAGACAGCGACCAGCTTGCGATCTTCCATGGCGCGTCGGCGGCGATATGGGCCAATGCAGCAGGTTGGCCAGGACCGAGCCACTGCGCGCGCGGTCCGAACGTTGCCATTGCGGGGGCTGGTTTGGCGTAGTCCCCACCAACACGATCGAAGGTCCATTGCTGGACCGGAAACGATGTGTCGCTGGCGGGAAAAGTGAAGTCGCCCCAACGGTTGTCGAGCGTTGGTATGATCTCCACGTCCCAGACTTCTTCCAGTTCCGCTATCACCTGGGCCGCAGCCGTGACGTTCGGTGGCGCCAGTTTTTCGCTGGTACCCCAAACAAGGACGGCGCATGGCGCACCGTCGAACGGGATATCCACTTCCACCCCGTCCGGGGTTTCGCGGCAGCGAGAAGGCGCAACACCAGTTCGGGTTCCCAGGAAGGGGTTCCACTGTTCGGGAATGCCCTGGACGCCACGGACACTGATCGTCATCTCGCCGGAATAGGCGGACCTGTCGAAGTCGATTGACGCCACAGGCCAGCCGGAAATCCGGCTCGCCCCCGGGAAGGCTCCGGGCACAAACACCACTGTAGCCTGGTCGATACGCCGGACAAGGGTAGGGACCGGGGCCTTCACGAGCGCTGGCGACCTGGAAAGGCGAGTACGGAGTTCCTCGGTGTCGATGTCAATGATTTGCGCGTGGAGCCGCTCGAGCAGGCGATCGGCCTCCCCTTGCCTGGGTAGGGCTGCGGAACTTGCTCCGCCCGCGTGGCCATCCGAGAGAGAGCCCGGGACAGACGATTGTGCAACCAACTTGGGTGCTTCGCCCAGGGCAAGGATCTCGCCGCCCAATTCGGCGAACTCAACGAGTGCTTCGGCGGTGGCCTGTTCGAGCACGGTGCATGATGGCAGGATGATCGTGCGATAGGATTCACCGGCGATCCGCAGCCGGCCATCCTCCACGACCGCTGTGGCGATCGAGTCGTCATCCAGGATGTCATAATCGATGCCAATCGAATCCAGCGTTCCGGTCTGCTGGTCGAACCAAACCATTCGCCCGACGAGCGCCAGGTACTCACTGTGTGCCCTCTCGGCATCGCGTGAGGCGACGCCATCCAGACCAAGCCCACTTTGGATGGTGGCGGTCGGGAACACCACCCCAACGTCGCACTCATGTTTCCCTGTGCTGAGGAGCCAGCTCAGCCTGGCAACGGCATCGGCAAAGGTGCGGTAGTGCGCCCAATATGGTTGGCGCCAGTCTGTCGACGGAGGAGCCCACTCGAACCAGCTTCCACGGGTGCTGTAGTAGGTCGCATGGGGGTTGTAGAGGTTCGCCCCGGCTCGCAGCCATGGCACGAGCCAATCGAATGTTTCCTCAATCGTTCCGCCCCATCCTGACGTATGGAAAGATTCGATCCAGACGCGCCTTCGCCCATACAGATGGGCCAGGGATGAGTGGATCTTGGCTTCGCCATGATGATCCGAACCAGGGGCATTGAACCAGCGGTGCGTCTTGAGGTAATCGGCGTAGATGCCGACTGTCCCCTTCGGGTCGCCGGCCCGGGCTGGATTCTGCTGGTCCACTCCAACCGTCAGGCCTCGTTGCTCGTGCCACTCGAAGAGGGGCTTGAAGAAGGCGCGTTCGGCGAGTGCGGCTCGGGTGGCGTGATAGTCGTGCCGGATGCGGCGCTCGTGACCGCCGAGATCCTCCCATAGCCCATTCAGCCAGGGGAGGATCTCATACCCGTTGATCCGCTCGAATTCGCTGGCGAAATCTGCACTCCATTGCGGCATGGGCGGGAGTTCGTCCTGGAACGAGCCAACGATGACGTCGGAGAAGTAGTCACCGGCCCGGCGTTCGAATTCCCCGTGAATGGTATCAAGCAGCACGCCACAGGCTTCGACATTGAAGTAATCGAAACCGCGAGGGGCGGAATAGAACAGGCTCAGTCGGGTTTTGCCGGCGTCCGGCCAGGTAGCGATTCCGTCTCTGATCGGGAGCGATTCGGGTTCGCCAAACGGCTGACCGACGTCGTCAAGGCGGCGTGCCGTGGCAAATACCGGGCTCCCGCCAGTGGGGCACTGAATAGATTCCGCTCCGTTAACGTCGACCGTGATCCGCTCAATCGTTTCCCCGGCGAATCCCGCGTTGCGGCCAATGATTTGCCCCTGGATGTTTGCCCCGGAGAAGCCGATCTGGTCGTAAAACCAGATCCTCATCCCCAGCTGGCGGGCATGCTCGCAAACGGTTCGGAAGATCGCCCACCATGGCTCGCTCATGAACGGCGGATCGTCCGCAAAATGGCCGTAAAGGGGACCGGAAGGAGCCAGGTTGATGACAACCAGGTTCCAGACGCCACCTTCGCGGTAGCGTTCCAGTTGCCATTTCAGGCGCTCGGGGTCCAGCGAATCACCGCTCCACCACCAGAGAGGACAGGGCGAGAATTCTGGATTCGCGTGTTGGAATGAAGCAAACAGAGAGTCCTGCGCAGCCGGAATCGGATCGACCTGTGCCTGTGTCACTGGAATTGGCTCTCCCGTTTCGACCTGAAGGACGTTCGGCCTGTCTGATTCTGGCTAGAGCTTCAGGGCCCCACTGGTCAGCCCCTGTACGTAGTACCGCATCAGGAATGTGAACAGGATCGCAAGCGGGATACAGGCCACGACGTAGGCCGCCATCAGGATGCCGAACTGTGACGATGAGTGTGTTTGGGCGTTCCCCTGCAAGGTGACGAGGGCGATCGTGAGTGTCCGGTACTTCTCGGCGAGCAGGAGCGATGGCAACAGGTAGTCGTTCCAGATCGGCACGATGTTGATGACCGCGACGCTGACGATGACGGGAATCGAGAGCGGAACGACGATCTTGGCCAGGATGTGAAACTCCGAGGCGCCATCGACCCGGGCGGCGTCGACCAGGTCCTTCGAGATGCCACCGAAGAACGTGCGCAACACGAAGATCGAGAAGGCCTGCCCGCCGGCGATGTAGGGGAGGATCAGGCTGCCCCAGTTATTGGATACGCCAAGGAAATCCAGCCGCTTGATCTGGAGGTAAAGCGGGATCAGGGTGAGCACGCCCGGGATCAGCAACAGGGCAAAGATCCCGACGAACAGGACGCGGCGGAACGGGAACGACATGAAGGTGAATGCGTAGGCGCTCATGCAGGCGAAGGTGATGATTCCGGCCACGCTGGCGAGGACGACGATCACCGAGTTGAGGATGGGACGGCCGATGATGTCGAACGCCTCGGTGTAGTTGTCCCAGTTGAAGGAGGTGGGGAACGCGAGCGGATTGGTGGAGAACTCGAGCTGGGTCTTGGTCGAGTTGATCAGGAGAAAGAAGATCGGGAAGATCGCCAACAAGGCGAGGACGATGAGGATGCCGTACCGGGCGATTTCGGGCCATTTACGAGTCATGGATGATCACTCCTGCGCATGAGACATCGACGCGGTCGCGCGGTGCTGTCACCAGCGCTCGCGATTGAGGAACTGGCCAAGCGCGGTCAGGGCCATGATCACCACGAAGAGCAGCAGCGCGACCGCCATGCTGTAGCCGAACTCGCCGTATTCCACCGCAAGTTCATACATGTAGAAGGAAACCGTGTAGGTGGAATAGCCGGGACCGCCCTGGGTCATCACCAATGGGGTCACGATGTTCTGTCCGGCATTGATGATCGCCAGGATCAGCAGCAGCTTGAACTGGGAGTTCACCATCGGGATTTCGATCGTGAACAGCCGGCGCCAGCCGGAGGCGCCGTCGAGTTCCGCAGCCTCGATCACCTCGGTCGGGATGTTCTGGAGGCCGGCATAGAAGATCAGCATGTTGAAGGCGCTGATCCAGGGGAATCCCATTACGGCCAGCGCGTAGAGGGCGGTGTCGGGACTGCCGATCCAGAAGCGGGTGAGATGGTCGAGACCAACCATTTCCAGCATGGTATTGATCAGGCCGTCGCCTTCGTAGAAATAGCGCCAGAGCAGGATCGTGACGATGCCGGGGACGATGATGGGAACGACGAAGACCGAGCGAAACAGGTATTTGGCTCGGTCACCGGCGAGATGGAAGATCAGGGCAGCCACGACGAACGCCGGCACGATGGCCAGCAGGATCTCGAAAAAGGCGAGGATGAGATTGTTCTTGATCGCCGTTTCCAGGATGAAGTCATCCATCGCCCGGCGAAAGTTGTCGAGACCGATCCAGGTTGGCTCGTTGAACCCGTCCCAATCGGTGAAACCGCCGGTGAGGGCGCGGTAGGCGGGGTAGTAGGCGAAGTACCCGATGAACAGGAAGGTAGGGAGAATCATCAGGTAGGCCGACAGGTACCGCGTCCACCGATCGCGCGTTCGGGCGGATAAGGCGTGATGCCCGGCCTGTTCCTTGGTCAGCAGGTTGTCGGTTGCCATGGGAGCCTCGTTCGGGAATCGTGGGACCGGGCCACCGGGAGGCGTCGATCGATCGACGCCTCCCGGTCGTCAGTTGCACCCGGATGCAGGTCGCTACCCGGCCATGCAGGAGTCGATATCGATGTCCGGATTGGTCGTCTCGTAGTCCGTCCACCGCGCGGTCGAGCTCGCTCTGGATCAGCCTGGGTGGCCTGGTCGAGATCCAGGTTGCCGGACATGTAGAGCCCGAACGCTCTTCTGGAAGTTCGGGTCCAGCGATGGGCTGGAGTTCCCGATGTTGACGACCCGGAGGCCCGCGTTGGCCTGCTCGGCGAACGTTTCCAGGCCCGGCACCGGCGTGGTGCCGGCAAGGGTCGGGGCGAAGCGAGCCAAGCTCGTTGACCACCGCCTCGATCGACCTCCGGGGTGCCGATGTAGCGCAGGAAGTCGAGCACGGCGGCGGACTTGCCTTCTTCCTCCATCGTCTTGTTCGATTCCGCGGTCGACATCGCGTACTGGTAGGCGGCGAACGGACCGCCGACCACGGCGGAGACGTCGGTGTCGGTCGCGAATTCGATGTCTTCGGTGGTCAGGATCGGGAAGCTGAATGCGTCCAGCTCGAACTCGATGCCGATGGTCTCAGGTTCCGCGGAATCCAGCTGCCGCTGTAGCAGATGGCGGTCTTGCCGGCGGCGAAGTCGTCGCGGATGCCGTCGGCGGCGACGCCCGGTTCCTGGGCCACGTATTCCTGCGACCCGAGGTCGGTGAATGCCTTCCACATCGGCAACCAGCCAAGAACCGCGGATCCTCGGTGGAGAGGATGCCGGCCTTGATGCCCGCCGCCTCGTCCTGCGGGGACTGCCCGGGAGGCCGTCGCAGCCCGTCGAGCAGCTCGTAGTCGGCGGAGTAGAAATCCGACCAGAAGTGCCGGCCGAACCAGCTGATGTAGTACTCAGCCGGCAATGGCGTGATGCCGGCATCCTTGAGCGTTTGGGCCGTGGCCATGATTTCCTCCAACTGGTCGGCGCGGCTTCGATGCCGGCCTGGGTGAAGAGATCCTTGTTGTAGAAGAACGCCGTGCCCACGAAATCGCCGTTCATGATGTACATCTCGCCGCGGGCGCCGTCGTGTACGCGATGGGCGGTGGGATTCAGCACATCGCCCCAGGCGGTGTTGCCCTCGATGTAGGGATTGGGCTCATCGTACAGGTCGGTGAGGTTCGCGGCGATGCCCTTCGGGCAACACGCCGTTCATTCCACCGACCCTGCACCCAGAAGATGTCCCAGAGCTCCTGGCCCGAAGCTCTTGACGCGGACGGTCTGCAGGTACTCGGGGATATCCTCATCGATGAAGGTGATCGTGATGCCGGGGTGCTCGGCCTGGTAGGCGTCGGCTGCGTCCTGGAACGCGGTCAGATTGTTGGCGTTCGGGAGTCGGCTGTTCGGCGTGTAGGCCTGGGCGTAGAACGTGATTTCGCCTTGCCAGCCGCTGTCCTGAGCCGTGGCCATCTTTGCGGCTGATCCAGCGAGGGCGGCGCTGCCACCCGACCGCGCCGGCAACCTTGAGCGCCGTGCGGCGGGAAATTCTGCGCATCGGGAAGGTTGCGGTTTCTTTGCGTGCATCATCTGCGGAAGTGGAGTGTTTCACTTGGCATCACCTCGGAATGTGGTTAAATCCTGGTAGGGTTCAAACGGCAAACACGAAAGCATGGGCCTCCTCCCCATGTGATACCCGTGGAATCGGGAACACTGGAAACAGCACGGCATGCGGCCGGATGTGTTCGATCCAGACACAACCCGGCATTTCCTGAGTTCGGGGTCTGACGTGCCAGCAAGTATGCGAATTTGTAACTGGCGCCAAGGTTAGCACCCGCTCCAAAAGTTGACAATCGGCATCAGCGTTGTAGGGCGATCCCCTTTGAAAACCGCCCTAGTTTGTCGCGCTGAGGATGCGCGTCAGGAATTGTTTGGTGCGACGATGCTGGGGGTTGTCGAGGAGATCGCCGGGCGGCCCCTGTTCGACGATCTCGCCCTGGTCGAGAAAGGCAACGTGGTCGGCGATTTGCCGCGCGAACGCCATCTGGTGGGTCGCCAGGATCATCGTCATGCCAAGCGACTTGAGTTCCACGATGATGTCGAGCACCTCGCCGACCATTTCAGGATCGAGCGCCGAGGTGATTTCGTCCAGCAACAGGACCTCGGGCCGCATCGCGAGTGCCCGGATCACGGCCACGCGCTGCTGCTGACCCCCCGACAGGCGATCGGGATACTCGCTGGCCTTGTCAATCAACTCGAACCGCTCCAGCAGCGTCTCCGCCTCGGCCCTTGCCTCCGAGCGGGAGATTCCCAGCACCTTGCGGGGCGCCAGGGTGATGTTTTGCATCACGGTCATGTGCGGGAACAGGTTGTACGACTGGAACACCATCCCGACCCGGCGGCGGATCGCGTCGGCATCGCCACGCATCGAGACGAGGTTCTCACCGCGCAGCAGGATATCTCCCGCCTGGATCTCCTCCAGCAGGTTGGTGCAGCGGAGCAGCGTCGATTTGCCGCAGCCGGAGGGTCCGATCAGGCAAGTCACGGTGTGTTCCGGAACGTCGAGGTGAACGTTCTTCAGCACCACGTTCTGGCCGTATGCCTTGTAGACGCCTTCATAGCGGAGGAGTGGCTGGCTCACACGTCACCCCCGACCGATCGCAACCGGGTCGAGCGCGCCAGCAGGTAATCCGTGAGCCGGGCGAGCGGCACCGTGATCGCGATGAAGAGCAGCGCGGCCACGAGGTAGCTGGAGTAATTGAAGTTGAGGGCGGAATAGATCTGGGCCTGGCGGGTGGCTTCCAGGGGGCCGATCGCGGAAACCAGTGACGTCTCTTTCTGGAGCGCGACGAACCCGCTCAGCAAGGGCGGGATCACGGCCCGGATTCCTTGCGGCAGCACGACGTGGATGAAAGCCTGAGCATTGGTGAGTCCAAGCGACCGCGCCGCCGCCCGCTGGCTGGGGTGCACCGATTCGATCCCGGCGCGAAAGGTTTCGGCAGTGTAGGCGGCGGAGGTGATGATGCAGGCCACTGTGCCCCAGAAGACCGGTGAAGTGGGGAGACTCTCGATTCGAAGGCCGGGCACGCCGAACCCGAGCATGAATATCACCAGCAGGGCCGGGGCGCCCCGGAAGAAATCGATATAGATGATGGAGAGCGCCCGAAGTGGAAAGAGCACCGGGTTGCGGCTCACGCGCACCACTGCCAGCAGCAGGCCGATAACCAGCACGAGCGGTTCGGCAATCATGAAGATCTTGATGTTGAGCTTGAATCCGTCCAGCACCATGGGCCAGGCTGCCTTGAAATCCGGCCAACTGAAAAAGGCCTGGCGCACACTCGCCCACCCTTCCGACTGGGCAAGGAGCCAGGCGAGCCCGCCAAAGAGCACGATTGTGCTGGCCAGGGCAATCGCCAGCGACCGCATCAGCGCCGCCTGCCGCCAAATCGGAGGGGGGTTCAGCAGGCGATCGAGTTCCTCGGCAGAGAGAGGAGGACGTCTGGTCAGGGCCTCGCTACTCATGCACCGTTATCCTCGGGATCGAACTGGCAACCAGGCAAGCCACGGTACTGCCTTCCTAGAACAATGGGACGCCGTGCCGCTCAGGCGGCACGGCGTCCTTCCCGGTTCCGCGTTGCGGTTTTCGCTATTCCGCGTAGGTGTTCAGGCCCGGCGGAACCGGCAGCCACTCCGCGACCAGCGCTTCGTGCGTGCCGTCTGCCTTGACCGCGGCGATCGCGGCATTGAGGTAGGGAATCAGCGGGCTGCCGAGCTCGGTGACCAGCCCCATCCCTTCGCCGAGACCTCCCGGCAGGATGCCGCCGAGGGCCAACCCTTCGAACTGGATCGTCACGTTGAAGATGCCGATCTGGAGCGTCTGGATCACGGCGTCGACCGTGTCGTTGTCAAGTGCGGTGAGCGAATCGGCGTTCGTGTCGTACACCAATATGTCCTGCTCAGGCTGGATAATGTCGGTAAGGTAGGAGTGGTACGTGGTGCCGACCTGGGTGCCCCACTTGAAGGCGCGCAATTCCTCGATCGTGGTGGCTTCCAGCACCGGCGAGTCGGCCTTGGTCACCGTCACCAGGGGATCGTCGTAGTACGAGTCGCTGAAGCCGACCGCCCGGGCCCGCTCTTCGGTGATCGAGACTTCGGTGATGTAGAAATCGAACGGCTTCGGGCCTGGCGCGTAGGACGTGTTGAACGAGGTGTACCCCCATTCAACCTGCTCCCGGGTGAACCCCAGCTTCTCGGCGATGGCGTAGGCGAGGGCGGATTCGAAGCCCTGCCCATTGCTTGGATCGTTGTCCACGAACCATGGCTCGTACAGCGGCTGATCGGCGTGAATGATCAGCTTGCCCTCCTCGCGCAATGGAAGTGTGGAAATGTCGCCGATCGCGACCGAAGGTGTGGCCGCCGGCGTGGCGTCCTGCGCCGCCCCCGCGAGACCGGTCCTGGCCAGGGCAGCCGCGGCAATCGCGCCTCCCGAAAGCTGGATCATCTTCCGACGTGTAGTCATCTGGTTCCCACTCCTTGATGAACTCGTTTCGGATGCCAGACGGATCCGAACCATGGGCAACTCGTCAATCATGACTCAATACTACACAACGGAAAGGCAAAAACCACGATGCCTCTTCGAGCGATCCAGCACAGACGAAATTCCACTGCCGGACTCACTCGAAGCAGTCGATCCCGCAGAGTTCGCACCTGGTGGACGTATAATCGACGGGCCAGTGACAGACACTGCCGGGGCCTGCGCACCCATCAGCCGAATTACTCCCAAACGAGCCATCCATGAACGAGTCGACGATGCGACGGCCAAGGCCTTCGCCTCCCATCCCAACCCCATTTGGCATGCCGGACCTGGCTGCCGAGCAGGCACTCTCCGTAAGGATCGGTATTTCCTTCGCCAACCCGCTGCTCCTGCGCCTGGCCCTCACTCATCGCTCCGTTCTCCAGGACTGGACGCTCCTCCCCGAGATCGAGGCGACGGTCCAGAGCAACGAACGCCTCGAGTTCCTGGGCGATGCACTGCTTGGCGCCTTCGTTGCCGAATACCTCTACCTCAAGGACAGCGACGCTGATGAGGGGGCGCTGACCCGGCGGCGGGTAGCGATCGTGCGCGGCGAAACGCTGGTCCGGTGGGCTCGGGAACTGGGCCTGCCAGATTGCCTTTACCTCGGCACCGGCGAGCGGGTCACCGAAAGCGTTCGCGACCGGATGTTGGCCGGTGCGTTCGAAGCGCTGATCGGGGCGATTTATCTCGATCAGGGGCGCGAGGTTGCAGAACGGTTCGTGCTTGGCATGCTGGAGCGCGATAGCCAGGCGATTAGTGAAAGTGAACGGGATTCCAACCCGAAAGGCAGGCTGCAGGAAATCCTCCAGGATCGGGCGATCCTGGCGCCGGTCTACGAAACGATCACTGCCGCCGGTCCCGATCACGCCCGGGAGTTTACGGAGGCGGTGATCGTCGAAGGCCGGCAAATGGGCGTCGGCACCGGGCGAAGCAAACGCATGGCTCAACAGGAGGCCGCCCGGCAAGCCATCCTCACCCTCGAAGCGACGGACAAAGGCGTCACCTAAATCGGGCTCGGCCAAACACGCTGCACACCGATCCGCCGTTGCCGGAACCCGCGAAACTGTCGCTGCTGAAACCATGCGGGGATGTCTCTCACCCACCAAGCGCTTCACCCCTCATGCAATCTAGTACGGCTCAGGCAGCGCATCGATGCGTGCTCCGCCCGCTTTGGACCGTAAGAGGTGTCCGGGCAACCTTATGACTTCGGGCACGGCAGATTCCCCCAGGGTGTCATTGATGTACGATGGGCAAGAGACTGAGTCAACGATCTGTCGCGTGCAATAACGGGCGAACCGGTGGGGAATCGACGATGGAGACCACTCGATGCGGCTGTGACGAGTTCCGATGGCGGCGCCTGGTCACGCGACGTCACCTGCTCACGGGTGGGGCAGGACTGGCCGCCCTTGGTCTCCATTTGCCGGCGTCCCGCTTCGTGACATTGGCCCAGGAAGCAACACCGGGAGCCGTCACAACAGACCGGGAGATGATTCACGGGCAGGAGCGATCACCGATCGCCAACACCTCCTACATCAGCCCGCAGGTCGAACTGTACGGTGAGATCGAGGTCGGCCAGCGCTGCTTTATCGCCAGCAACACCATCCTCTCCGCCTCCACTGGCGTGCGGGTCAGTCTCGGCAACGAGAACAATTGCCAGGACAACGCCTATCTCCTGGCCCAGGATGCCCACCTCGCCTTTGGCGACATGGTCTCGATCGCCCATCAGGCGGTGATTGAGAATTCGACGGTCGGCGATTTCACCTTTTTCGGCTTTCGCTCCCGGACCCGCAATTGCGAGATTGGCGAGGGAGCGATGATCATGCACAACACGACCGTCGAGAACGTCATCATCCCGCCGAACCGGATCACCCCGCTCGGAGTCCATATCACGACCCAGGAAGAAGCAGACGCCCTGCCTGAGGTGACCGAAGCCAACGAGGAGTTCAAGCACGAGGTGCAGGAGGTCAACATCGCCTTCGCCGAAGGGTATATCGCGCTCTTCGAGCAACTCGGCCTCAGCGGTGTGGAAGGGGTCGGCCCCAACCCACTAACCGATTTCAACCCGGTTTCGCTCGATCCCCAAATCGGCGAGGGCACGGTACTGGCGGAGTTGGTCCGGATCGTCGGCGATGTCCGGATAGGGGAGGACAGCACCGTCGGCCAGCGTTCCGCGATTCGCGCCGATGAAGGAACGCCGATCGTGATTGGCCGTCGGGCCCGGATCCGGAGCCGGACCACGTTTCACGCCCTCAAGGGCACCAGCATCTCGCTCGGCGACAACGCCCGGATCGGGGACGGCAACGTAATTCATGGTCCGCTCGTGGTCGGCGACAACTTCACCAGCGAGGACGATTGCGTCGTGTTCCAGGCCACGATCGAGGACAATGTGACAGTCCGCACCGGGGCGACTGTCGCCGGCACATTCATTCTCCGCGAAGGCACGATCGTCCCCGAGGGGGCCGTCATCACGACCCAGGACGAGGCTGACGCACTGCCGATCTTTTAGGCATCGCCAAACCCTGCACGACCTCGCTCCTCGCCGGACCAATTCCTGCTACGCTCATCCTGCGAAACTCGCACGGGGCTCACAGACTTCGGAAAGGACAGGCGAATTGGCGGGCGGACCATACGACGAGATCGCGATCTTCAGCGGAAACTCGAACCCATGGCTCGTGGACGAAATCTGCGAGTACATTGGGATAACTCGCGGTCGCGCCGAGGTCTTCAAGTTCAGCAACGACAACACCTTCGTCCGGATTGGCGAAAGTGTCCGCCAGAACGATGTCTACGTCGTCCAGTCCTTCACCACGCCGGTCAACGACGCGATCATGGAACTGTTGATCATGATCGATACGCTTACCCGCGCCTCGGCGGGCCGGATCACCGCGGTCATTCCCTACTACGGCTATGGCAGGACGGACAAGAAGGACCAGCCACGAGTCCCGATCACGGCCCGCCTCGTAGCAAAGCTGATCGTCCAGGCTGGAGCCGATCGAGTGCTCACCGTGGATCTCCACGCGGGTCAGATCCAGGGCTTTTTCGATATCCCGGTCGACGAGATGAGTGCGATGTTCATGACCGCGCAATATTTCCTCGAGAAGCGGCTTGCCAACCCGGTGATCGTCTCACCCGATCTTGGCAACACCAAACGCGCCCGCAATTTCGCCGAAATTCTCGAAGCGCCGCTTGCCATCATCGAAAAGCGGCGGATCGGTAACCGGGATAAAACCGAGACCCTGAACCTGATCGGGTCCGTGGATGGCTGCCAGGTCGTGATTGTCGACGACGAGATCGACACCGCTGGATCGATCACCCAGGCGGCGGCGGTTTGCCTCGAGCGAGGCGCTTCCGAGGTCTATGCCACCTGCATTCACCCGGTCTTTTCCGGACCGGCAGTCGAGCGCCTGATCGCAAGCCCGATCACGGAAATCGTGACCACGAACACGATCGCCTTGCCCGGCGCCAAGCGATTTGCCAAGCTCACCGTACTCTCGGTCGCCCCGTTGCTGGGCGAGGCGATCCAGCGGATTCACGCCGGTACGAGCGTTTCGACGGCATACCGTGCGACGGGCGCCTTCCAGGCCCGGCTCTCGCTCTTCACCCCGGAATGATCGAACATTTCGCCCCACCGCACCGCACCTTTGGGCCGCCTGCTGTTCAACTTCCCCTGGTAGTGGCCGCCCTTGTTGAGGCCACGGAGCGCCAGCGACTTAATTGTCAATCCATCGCCGAAACGGCCTCTGCCTCGTCAGTCTGCGGAATCTCCCGAGGAGGTCCGCGCCGTTGGCCATCACAAGACCGGCCACTACCAGATTCGATCCTTGTACGGCTGCGGCAGCGTAGCGATGCGTGCTCCGCCAGTGTCGATTGGCAGGCACAAGGGCGGTCACTACCAGGGTGCACCTTGCCCAATCCGGAACCTACTCATGAACTCCTCTGATCGCCCGCCGCATCACGCGTTTCCCCTGGTCCGAATCCT
Organism: uncultured Chloroflexia bacterium; assembly: GCA_963763125.1. Lineage (GTDB taxonomy): Bacteria > Chloroflexota > Chloroflexia > Thermomicrobiales > UBA6265 > JACCYX01. Next base: position 396,115 of record CAVXMV010000005.1, on the reverse strand, counting down.
TTCCGTGATGGTCATCATGGCGATTGTGGTGAGCGCGCTGTGGCTCCTCATTCGTCAATTCGACGATACCAACCTCCCGGACATCGGCACATCCTCTCCCGTCGCCACCTCGGAAGGGTCACCCCCTGGAACCCCTTCGACGGCGACCCCGGCAAGCAGCGCGACGCCGGAGGACGATGCCGCTCCCGAGTGGCCTGTCGGCAGTCTCCCGGCCATGCTCGATCTCGCCCCTGATCGCCTGGCGGATGACAGCCTGCCCCTGAACGACATTGCCCGGTATGCCGACATTGCTGGCTGGATGGCTGCCTGTGGGGTCGCGACCCCGTCCTCGCTGGACGATCCTGCGCTGTCCGCCTGGGAGGCCGAGCTCGACAATCTGGCAATCCCCACCAGTCTTCGCGAACGTGGCCTCGACCCGATCTGGTCAAGCACCTATGGCTTCGATTTGACCCAGGTCCATCAGGTGCTGGTCGTTGGCCAGGCGCCTGACTACGTTACGGTCATGCGTGGCGCATTCGATCCTGCCGCGTTGCAAAACGCCTGGGTCACCAGCGGGTATCAGGCCGTCGAGCTTGAGGGTCACACCATCTGGTCGCTATTCCCGGGCGACACAATCGATCTCTCGGCGCAACCGAGCCGACCAGCGATGGGCTCCCTGAATAATGTGGTGTTGCTGGAGGACGGCACGCTGATCGCCGCCGCGAAGATGTCGCGCCTCGAGTCGGTGTTGCAGGTCGTCGATGGCAACTCGCCGTCGCTGGCCGAGAACGACGACGTGGCTGCCTTGCTTGTTCCTGAAATCAGAGTCGATCGCCTTGCCTCCGCCGTGATCTCCAAGGGAACGTTACTCCAGGCGAATGGAGCAATGATGCCGGGTGCGATGTCGACGCCCACAAGCGCGAGCCCCGCTGCCTCACCGGCTGCCGGTGAGGGCATGCCCGAGGTCGAACTCGTGCTGCTCGGGATTCCGCTTGCGAATGCGAAGAACCAGGCCACGCCCGCTTCTGAATCAGACGATGTGCCGACGATGATCATTGCCCTTGTGTTCGGAGACGTCGAGGATGCGCAACAAGCCGATTCCGTGATCACCTCGCGAGTGGCAGGTGACCGCTCGCCGGTCACCGGGGATTCGTACAGCGCACGTTTGGCTCGGGCCACAACTTCGCTGGTAGAAGAAGATGGTCCTTCCCTGGTCATGATCAACGGCCACCTCGTTAACGGTCCAGGCGATTGGCTCGCCATCCTCAGCGACCGGGATTTCGGCTTTGCCTACTGGCTGCCGGATGACTAGGCCAACGACGATCTCCCCATCCCGGAGTACGGCCGTACTCCGGGATGGGGAGATCGTCGTTCAAAGCGTACAAGCCGATTCGCCCACTCTGAGGGTGGACGCATGGGTCATTCGATTGCTGGATTGATCCGATTCTCACTTCCAGCATGCCAGGCTGTACTCGGAAGCACGCCCAACTGGATTCTCAAACCAAGAGTATCCGCCACGAATTTTCCCGAGACAAGCTTGCCATCCCTGAGCGTCCAGAAAGCGGCTTCGCGAAAGTCCACCATCCTGCCGGTAGGGGCCCAACCTCTCCATTCTCCGAGATGGGTTCCACGAAGCCGCAACAGCAATGCCGCGCCCGTCGTGTTCTCTATGAGTTCATCAACGTCGAAGATGAGATCCGGGAAGCCACGTCGCAATGTCCGCACGTTGTTCCGAACCCATTCAACGCCAACAGGTTTGCCATCCACCGCATACTGGTGATGAATGTAGCGATCAATATTGCTGAAATCCCCTAAATTCCACACTTCGTCAATAAACGGCAGGATCACGTCCGCAGGAGAGGCGGGCATTGGGGCACCCCGATTTCTTGCCTGACACCTGTTGCCCAGTGGTTGGCACGCATTCTGGAGCGCGGGCAGAGTATGCATCGCTTCGCTGCCAAGGGTTTGGTTGAAAGTGCGATTAGAAGAATTCCTTGGCGAGGATGATGATTCCGGATGGAATGGTCAGCAACACAGTTCCGCCCAGCACCCACCAGAAGTACTTCTTCTCCTGGCTTGGCCCGTTCGAGCTGAAGTTCACGGCCACGATCCGCAGCCCGTTGAGCAGGTGATAGATCACCGCGCCGACGAGCAGCACTTCCATCGGAATGATGAATGGATTGGCATAAAACTCAACGGTGTGGTCGTAGACGTCGCGGCCAAGCCCGATCAGCATGATGTCGATGATGTGGATCAACAGGAAGAACAGGATCCCGATTCCGCTGGCGCGGTGCATGATCCAGGCGTATTGCCCGGTATCGCCGGTATAGATCGGCGAGCGGCCCTGCCTGACGTTCTTGAAGATCCAGATGCCCACGGCAATGGCGGCAGCATAGGTGACTACCGCGAACACGAAGAGCGAATAGCCCAACACATCGCCGATCCACATTTCGCCCGAAAGTGGCCCGGTGTTGTCGCGGGACATTTGCTCGTCGAAGGTGATGATCGTGATCAGGCCCAGAATGGAGAACACGGCGCCGAAAATCCACAGCGCGGCGTAACCAATCTGCCGTGCGCCGGCCCCGCGCACATAGTCCGCTATTGAGAATCGCAGACCGATCAACCCGTGCCACAACGCCGCCAGCAGCAGGAGGGTGTCGAATGTGCGCCAGATCGGGTTGGCCCAGCGGGCTGACACGAAGTCGAACGTCGTTTCCGATGGCACGTTGATGTAGTGGGTGATGAAGAGGTGACCACCGGCCAGGAACACCAGTGCCACACCGGAAACACGGAGGAAATACCAGTAAGCCTTTTCCATTCCCGGACTCATCGATGCTCCGAAAACCGAATGGGCACGTTCAGACGGCGCTACGGCCATGGTCGCTAATTCCTCCCGAGTTGATCGACATCGCTTCCTGCGGTTTCGTGCAATTGTACCCAGCTTTGGGCGTCTACGCGCGTGAAAATGCGTCCCACTACAGCATCGCTTGCCCAGTTCGATCAGAGCTTGAGTTTGAACCCGGTGTGCGACTTTGCGAATCCCAGGCGCTCGTAAAATCGATGGGCATCGAGGCGTGACGAGTTGGACGTCAGCTGAACCATGCCGCAGCCGCGCTCGCGGGCGGCCTCGATGCATCGCTCGATCAGGAGCGTGCCCAATCCCGAGCCTCGCTGGTCGGTCCGGATGCGAACCGCCTCGATGTCGGCGCGCCACATCCCGCGATGCGACAACCCGGCCATGAAGGTGAGTTGCGCCGTGCCCACCACATCTCCTGCCCGCTCGGCGACGAGGAGGAGTTGGTTCGGATTGCGATCGACCTCCCCGAAGGCCGTGCGGTAGGGCGCGAGGTCGTCCAGAGATTCCCGGGCTGCCCCGAGCTCATCGTCGGCCAACATCTCGACGATTGCCTGGAGATCTCCCTCAGTCGCCTCGCGAAAGCTCAATTCACTCATTCACTCGCTCCCACTTGCCTGACCTGCCACCCTCCTTGGTTTCGAGCTGGATCTGCTCGATCACCATCCCACGGTCAATTGCCTTCGTCATGTCGTAGATCGTCAGCGCCGATGCCGCAACCGCCGTCAGGGCCTCCATTTCGACACCCGTCTTGCCGCGCGTCTCGACCGTGGCGTGAATCGTCACTGCATCCTCGCCAATGTCGAATGAAATGTCCACATGGGTAATTGGCAGCGGGTGACAGAGTGGGATGATCTCGGCCGTTTTCTTGGTTGCCATGATGCCGGCGATTTGGGCGACCCCCAGCACGTCGCCCTTGCCCGCCCGGCCTTCGCGAATCACAGTCGCGGTTGCTGGACGCATGCGCACGATCCCGCTCGCCACAGCAACCCGCGTGGTGTCTGGCTTGTTGCCGACATCGACCATGTGCGCCCCGCCATCGACATTGAAATGGCTGAGCTCAGCGGTGGTCGGTGCATCCGGTTTGTTTGCCTCATTGTTCATGGAGTGTCGCCTTTTCAGTCCACCTGCCAATCAACCAGAGTACTATTGTTGGCCAAAGTGCGGATGTCTGTACGTTGGGAAGTTGGGATCGCGCCATGACGAGTGTACTGCTGGTTCGACATGCCGAGCCCTCTATCGATATCGATCTGCCAGCGGCTGAGTGGGGCCTGACCGAGCGAGGAATACGCAGCACAAACCTGCTCGCCGCCGAACTGGACAGGTTCGGCCCAACCGTGATTATCGCCAGCCCGGAGCGAAAAGCCATCGAGACGGCGCGCATCCTTTCTGAGTTCCCTTGGCATCCCGAGCGAACAGGAAGATCGGTTCTCGGAACATGGCGCCGATCCCGGAGAGTTCTTCGCCGACTACGCCGAGTTTCGCGCGCTGGTCAAACGACACTTCGACCATCCGGACCACGTGATCATGCGGGGCGAATCCGCGCGGGCGGCTGGTTTGCGTTTCGCCGACGCCGTGCAATCCCTGCTGGTGCGACCGGAGGGCGAGGTGCCCGTCATCGTCAGCCATGGCCGCATCATGTCTTCCTGGCTGGGATCGGTTTCAGGCATCTTCGCATGGGAGATCTGGACCGAACTCAGGATGCCCGACCTGATTGAGGTTGACCTGGCTGCAAAAACCTTCCGCTCGATCGACGTGCCATTGTTCTAGCCCAAGGCTTTCTGGTGGTTTCTGCCTCTTCACCCCGACCACCGGGAAATCCACCGAATCCGGCAGCCGGGTATAGTTGCGGAATCACCCGAACCGGCGAGATCGAACCGACCTTGGGGAAGGGCGACCATGAACAAGCAGAATGCTCCGATCATATCCGGCGTCGTGGCCGCAGTCGCGGCCTTCATCATCTGGTTGTTGTTCGACAACTCCCTGGTGAGTTCGATCATTTTCGCCTTGCTGGCGGGTCTGCTCGCGTTCGGGGTGTCGTTCTACCAGAATCGAAATCGTGGATAGTGTCTTGACCAGTGTGGAACGCGCATGACGAACAGGCAGTCGGCGATGACCTACGGCGTGATCGTGGCTTGCGCGGTTTCGATTGTGCTCCTGATCGCCGACTATCCCTCCGAACAGAATCTGCTCATCGCTGTCCTCGCCGGTGTTGGCGTCGGCATGGCGTCCTGGTTCTACCTCGAACGCCATTGAGGGGTGACCAGCGGACGATGTGGAATAGTATTCATGCGCACGAGGATGCCGTCCGTAGGGGTCAACCTCCGTGTTGACCCTGGTTTGATTGAGTTCGAGTTCGGGTTTCCGTACATAACTCGAATATAGCGTCGGTCGTGGCTATTCAACATAGAGCTTGTCCGACTTCCATGCTGTCGGATTGTTCTCAATGTTTGCGCGGATTCGATCGAGGTCAGCGTCGTTGCGGACAATGTGGTCGTAATAGTTTCGTTGCCACAGATGCCCGTCAAATCGCGGCCATTGATGATCCCTCACTCCGTGAATGCACCGGTTCGTCGTAATCGATTTGAACCACTTCATCGTACACCTCCGGCAATCCAAGGTCGACACGGAGGTCGACCCCTACGAATGTGTGGATTGTTGCCGCACAGCCAGGGTCAACACGGAGGTTGACCCCTACGAAGATGTGGCTTGTGTGGTGGACGTTCCGCCGATATCTTCAACCATATAGGTCCTAGGTCGGTTCTTGTCGTTCAACTCACCAGGCGGATCACCGGGTTGTGGAGGGTGCCGATCTCGTCGATCGTGATCCGCACGACGTCGCCGTCCTCCAGGGTGAACTCCGCTGGCGGGATGATCCCGGTCCCGGTCATCAGGAAAACGCCCTGCGGGAAGCCGTTGTGCCGGAAGAGATACGAGGTTAGGTCATCGAACGTCCGGTGAATCTGGTCCGTCGAGGTCTCACCGTCGAAATGCAGTGCCTCGGAACGCTCGATCACCAGCTGGATCGCCAGGTTGTTCGGATCTGATATCTCCGAGGTCAGCGCGATCCACGGGCCGAGCCCGGCGCAGCCGGAATACACCTTCGCCTGTGGCAGGTAAAGGGGATTCTCGCCTTCGATCGACCGCGACGACACGTCATTCCCGACCGTGTAGCCCACGATCTCACCTCGCACATTCAGGACCAGCACCAGCTCCGGTTCCGGGACGTCCCAGGTCGAATCGCCCCGGATCGCGACCGTGCCGCCAGAACCTGAAACCCGGCTCGCAGTCGCCTTCATGAACAGCTCGGGCCGGTCGGCCTCGTAGACCAGGTCGTAGACATCCTTCTGGGTCGATTCTTCCATCCGCGCATCGCGGCTACGGGAATACGTAACGCCGGCTGCCCACACTTCCTGGGTGTCGAGCGGCGGCAACAACTCGATCGCGTTCAGCGCGATTGCCGAGCCTGGCGTGTTGACGGCCTGCCGGGCAATCGCCACCAGTTCGGCAGCGCTGAGCTGGAGCGCGGCTTCGATGGTGGCAGGTCCGTCGATCGCCGCGAAGGGGAAGATTGCATCGCCATCGACATAACCGATCTGTGGCGCCGGGTCGTTTCCGTATGTGTAACGCGCAATTGGCACAGGAATCCCTTTCGAACATCATGGAAATCATTCCGATACAGGCATCGTATGCGAATCATCCACAGTTCGGTAGGGGACAGAGTCATGGCGTGCGCCCGGTAACCGACCCGGCATTGGGAACTTATTCCAGACTCTTCGCGTTGGAGTCACAGAATAGGTCGCCGATTGAAACACCCACGATATCCTGTGGGCTGGTTTCAGCGCGGTCCGTGACAGGAATAGCAACAAAGGATGAGCGATATGACGAGCAATCACGCCAAATTGGCATCGCCGCTGACGTGGGGAGCGACCCGGACGTTCAATCGCCGAACCATGCTCGCGGGGAGTGCTGCGCTGGCGCTTGCCGGCGCGTTGGTGATGCCGTCGGCCAACGCGCTGGCCCAGGCCACGCCATCGAATGGCCACAATCCGTTTCCGGCCTCAACTCCGGCGGCAGCCTCAGCGGGTCCCGCGGGGCTGCTCGCCCTTCTCGAGTGTGTGCCGGACACGATGCTGAACCGCGGCGACGGGAGTGGTGTTCACTGGTACTACGCCGACATCGCCCAACAATTCGCGGCGCTTGGTCTCCACCACGATGAACGTGGTCCGGCGATGAACGACGATCCCTGGGTATTGGGGACCTACGCGCTTGCCACGGGGAGCAACGCGTTCCAGTACGCTCTCGTGACCGACTTCACCGACGCGATCGGCTTTCAGCCGCTGGGCGTGAACCAAACCCTGCTCGTCGGTGATCCGCCCAACCAACTTACCCTGTTTCGTCGCCCGTTCGATTTGGAGCGACTCGAGGCGGCCTGGGAGGCGACGGGATACTTGCGGGAGGCGGCCACGAACGGCGCGACGGTCTGGACCATTGGCAAGGAAGGCGAATTCGAGATCACGCATCCCGTGCAGCGCGTGGTGATCGCGGCCTTCAACAACCTGGCGCTGCTCGGTGATGACATCCTTGCCTGTGCCCCGACAATGGAGTTGCTTGAGGAAGCGATCGCGACCTTTGAGTCGGGCGACGGTTCTGCCGCGCAAGACCCCGTACTTGGGCTCACCCTCTCTACGCTTCCCGACACTACCGTGTCCGCAGTAGCTGCCACACCGAGCCTGTTCGGACCGCCGCGCGTTCAGACCGCAGAGGAGCAGGAGGCCATAGACGCCTTGCTCGATGAGTCGGATGCAGACGTGGGGTCGATGCCGGAGATCGATGGCATGATCGTGGCGGTCAACGCTGGCGCCGCTACCGCCGACTTTTTCGAGGATCAATCCATGACTCCACCTGACGGAGCTGGGCTGGCGATGATCCGCTTGGTGACCATATCCCCTGAGGATGCCGAACAGGCCATCGAGGTCGTCGAACACCGGTGGAATTCGATGAGTTCGCTGTATACACAGCAACCATTCATCGAACTCATGGCGATCGAATCGACCTCAGTCGATGGCAATATTGCCGAAATCGATTTCATCCAGTTGAGATCGCCGAAGGTCTGGCTTGATTTGGTGATCATGCAGGACCTTCTGCCATTCCAGAAGTAATATCCAGCGCGATCCTGTCGAGTGTGGGCGGCGAGGTTGACCTCGCCGCCCACACCATTTACATCAATTCAGGCGTGATGGTTCCCCGTAGCTGGGAAGCCGCGTCTTCAGCCGACTTTGCCAGGTTGTTCCGGTCATCGAGGAGGGCAAGGAGGCGCTCGGCCTGGCCTGACAACTTGAGCATGCTGTCAATATCCCGCGGGTTGTCGCGCATGGTCTCCAGAGCTTCGCGCAGGTCGTCGAAGTTTTCGGACTGGGCGGCGCTGGCGAGCTGGTCGGCGAGTGCCGAGGAGTCGGCCGATACCACCGGTGCGACTGGCCTGGGCCGAACCAATGCCGGGATCACGGCCCGGAGTTCGCCGATCAGGCGCTCGGCCTTGGCGACCGTATCCTCTTCCTCTTCGTCGTCGCCGTCGACCTGTTGCGCAACGTCTGGCGTTTCTTCATCACCGGACGAATCCGTGGTGGCCGAGACGGAGGTATCCACGTCGGCGGGCTCGTTCCACTGTTCGGCCCAGGCGGCGAGGGTTTCGGAGTCGTCGATGTCTTCGGTTACGGTCACCGTTTCGACCTCCACCTCGACAATCTCGCTGATTTCGCCGTCGGTCTGGGCCTGGGACTCAGTATTCTCGTCGGCGATACTCATCGCTGGTTCTACCTCGAGAACATCGATTTCGGACGCGTCGACGATGGTTCCGCTCGCGTGATCGGCGTTCGACTCGTGCTCCTCGATGACCATCCCCGACTCCACTTCGATGAGCCCGAGTTCATCCGACTGCGCGTCGCCGTCGGTTTCTTCCGCTTTACCCCATGACCAGGTGAATCCCTCACTTGCAACGGCGTTGTCGTCAACCGGCATGTCGGGGGCGTCTGGACTGGTGGCGCCGGTAACCTCTATTGACGGTGCTGAAGATGCGTTGTCGTCAACCGGCATGTCGATGGTGCCGGGAACCGAGACACCGGCATCCTCGGACTGGGATGCGGCTGGAGTTGTCGGTTCGACATCTGAAGATAGGGTGGTTTCTGGCGAACTCGATGAGGACCACGTGCTATCCGAGCTGGCGGAATGGGTATCGTTCAGCCGCGTTCCGCACGCGGTGCAGAACTTGGCCCCTTCCCGGACAGATGCGCCGCAATTTGAACAGGTGAACATCGAGAACTCCTTGCAGGTGGGTCATCATCAGGCGCCCGGATGGCATGTGTTTGCCGCAAAAGGATACCGCGATTCCAACCTATCATATATGCGCTTGTCCGCGTCCAGTAATTCACGGTGTTCCGTTGTGAGACGCGCTTGTGAAACGCGCTGGAAGCATGGCCTTACAACAGGGAACCGGCCATCCCGAGCGCTCCGCCACCAACGATGAGCAAGGCGGAGTTGAGCCGAAAGCGGATCAGGAGACCGAGAGCAACAACAGCCACGAGAGCGGTCCAGAGACCGGTGACCGCATCCCGCGCCAGCACTACGGCGACACCGGCCATAAGCCCGACGGCGGCGGCGTTGATTCCGTCCAGCAACGGACGGACCCAGGCGATGCCGAGCAACCGATCGATCAGCCGATGGGCTATCGCAACGAAGATGAAGGCGGGCAGGAAAATCGCGACGGTAGCGATCACCGCGCCCGAAAAGCCACCCGTCAAATATCCGACGAAGGTCGCGGTTGTGAATACCGGCCCCGGCGTGAATTGCCCGACCGCAACGGCATCGAGCAATTGCTGCTCCGTGATCCAGCCCAGCCGATTCACGAACTCACTTTCGAGAAAGGCGACCAGCACATAGCCCGATCCATAGAGCAAACTGCCGATCTTGAGAAAGGCCAGGAATAACCGCATCCCGCTGTAGGGAACGGCAGGATCCGTCGTCGCCAGGAATGACGTGGCCGAACCCAGTATCCCCGGCCCGACCAGCGAGAGCGATATCGGCGCGGTCCGCAACCGGTTTGCGGCGAATGCGAGGACGGCCCCGCCAAACAGCAGAACGAGTTCGTTGACGCCGAGCAGGTACAGCAGCGCCACGAGGACGCTGACCGAGACGAGCACTACGGACTTCGCCGACGTTCGACCAAGGGTCCACACGGCCTGGAGGATGATCGCCAGCGTCACCGGCTTCACACCGTCCAGCACCGACTCGCCCAGCGTTGTCGTGCCGTACTGGACATACAACCAGGCGAAGACCAGCGTGATCGAGGCAGCCGGCAGGATGAACGCCGTACCGGCGGCGACCAGACCTTTCCACCCGGCCCGCTCGCGACCGATGTGCATCACCATTTCGGTCGAGTTTGGACCTGGAATGAGGTTTGTGATCCCCATCAGGTCAAGGAATCGCTGGTCGGACAGCCATTTGAAGCGTTCAACGGCCTCGTAGCGAAGCATCGCGATGTGCGCTGCCGGACCCCCGAATGCGGTGAAGCCAAGTTTCAGGCAAAGCAGCGTGACATCGCGAAGTCGACTCGACATGAAGGTGGGCCCCCTGAAGGTGAGACGGCAGCTATTGCTCCGCAAGTTCCGGAAACTGCAGGCCGAAATATGAGCAACAACCGCGCCTGTATTGTTTTCGGACTGTTGACACAGGCCAGACTTGAACATGCAGGGTCGCGCATGTTGGACCATCTTGCCGTAATCCTGCGACAATTGCGCGCAGCAGCGCGGGCAGACCCGCACGCAGGTCAGGAGGGTGGCGATCGCCACTCCCCGTATTGGAAGAGCGATGTGATCCATGACGAATGTGTTGGTTGGTCGACGCGCTGTGTCGGCCCGGCAATTGGAGGTCGGCTCCGCTGCCGCATTTGAAGTTTCGTCGGGACAGTTGGTGCAGATCGTCGACCTCGCTGGCAAGCAGGTCGCATCGTTCGTGGCGGTAGGCACGAACGGCCCGGATGAGCGGCTGTCGCCTTCAACGACGATCACCGCGAATGCCTCGCTGGTGCTCAAGGTGGGCGACAAGCTGTATTCGCAACGCAAGACCCCGATGTTCGAAATCGTCGAGGATTCGGTGGCCCGGCACGATTTGCTGACCTCGCCCTTGCCGGTGAACGACGATTCTGATACGAAAACCGCGATCAAGAAGTCGACTGCAACCTCTCTCGAGGCGGCGGCTACCGAAGCCGGGATCGATGTGGGCGATGTGACCGACCCGATTAATTTCTTCAAGCATGTGGTGGTCAAGCAGCGCGGCGAGCTGGACGTCAAGGATTCCTTCGCACAACGCAACGATACGGTCGTGTTGCGGGCACTGGCCGACAGCACGGTGCTGGTAGCGAATGCCTATCCGGAGAAGAAGGCCGGGGTGGCGCATGTTACGACACCAAAGGGCCGGACACCGCAATTGCTGGTTCGCGTCTACCAGTAAAGCGGAATTCGCTCGATGAGGAATGATTCCGGTGGCCACGCGAAAACCGGGCGGACTCGCTTCGCTGCCCACGCTGCGCTCTGGACAGGCGCCGGATCGACTACACCCTGGTTGGCAAGGGGACCTTTGCGGTCGACTCGCTGTGCTGCCAGGCGCGCCTGCATGAGATCCGTTTGACTGGAGGGCTGCCGAGCTGTCCGGCCCGTACTAAGGTGGTGAACCCGGGCGGACACGAGGTCGCCCCGCTGGACGCAACCCGGTACGAGATGCTCAGGGGCGTCCGTTTGGGTTGCATTCAGAACAGCAGCCCGACAAGGAATCCGGTAACCACGAGGATGCCCAACGCGACCGCGACAATCGTGACCTGATCGGCCCTGGTGAGTGCGAAGCCTCGAACTGGCTCTCGTTTGGTCATGGTTCAACTCCTGCGATCGCGCGCTGGTTTCGCAACTGCCTGAACATGTGTGCATGAATGTAATTGCCGGATTTCTCCCGACAGCACTACCTTCCTGGATATGGTACTCAATACCATGCACTGTGGGCCTGCCCATCGATCGCGTTTCGCGATGTGATTCGCGGAGCCGAGCGGTCTTGAATCCGCCGCCCACACGATCATCCGAACGGACATTGCCACGCCGTTGCCTGCAACCGCGACGTCCACGAGAGAATGGGGAAGACAAGATCTGGTTGAAGTCGCGCTGTTGCGCCTTTGCCACGATCGGAACCTATGACTACTGCAACGCACCATCTCATGATCATGGCCTACGGCGGACCGAACACCCTCGACGATGTGCGGCCCTACCTGCTCGACGTCCGGAATTATCGACCGACCTCCGACCACGTCGTCGACGAAATCACCGATCGCTATCGCCAGATCGGCGGACGCTCGCCGATCCTCGAACTGACCCAGGCCGAAGCTGCCGGGATCGAGCAGGCATTGAACGAGCAGGCGAGCGAAGGTGAAGTCTGGAAGGTGTGGGTGGGGATGCGTCATTGGCATCCCTTCATCAAGGACACCCTTGCGGAAATGGAGGCGGCCGGCGTGACTGAAGTCGTGGGGCTGGTGATGGCGCCTCACTATTCGCAAATGAGCATCGGTGCCTACTTCAAGCGGGCCGCCGAGGCTGGCTCGTCGATCGAGATTCGGGAAGTTCAAAGCTGGAACCTGCTTCCGGGATACCTCGATGCGCTGGAAGACCGCATCCATGCCGCGCTCCGGAAGTTTCCGGAAGGTGAACGGGATCGGGTGCCGATCATTTACACGGCCCACAGTCTTCCCGAGCGGATTCGAACGTGGGATGATCCCTATGAACGGGAATTGCAGGCCACGGTTGCTGCCTTGCGGGAGCGATTCCCGAACCAACCGTCTGAGTGGGCCTTCCAAAGCGCGGCGATGACACCGGATCCGTGGCTCGGGCCCGATGCCGGCGTCGTGATCGAACGACTTCATGGCGAGGGGGTAAGCAGCGTGCTTGTGTGCCCGATCGGCTTCGTTTGTGAGCATGTCGAAATCCTGTTCGACATCGATGTCGAGTTCAGTCAACAGGCGAAGGGCCTTGGCATGCATCTTGAGCGGATCGAGATGTTGAACGACCATCCGTTGCTGCTTTCAGGACTCGCTGCGATGGTCCGCGAGCTCGTTGCGTCGGGTGACCTCGTGGTTTCCGGTTCGTCCCAGGGTGCCCCTCAGGAATGAAGCACAGGATCGCCATTGTCGGGGCCGGGATCAGCGGATTGGCGTGCGCCATCCGTCTCCGAGCGATCGAGCCCGATCTGGAGATTGCCGTGTTCGAGCGTGACGAACGGGCAGGCGGCAAGATTCGCACGGAGCACATCGATGGCTTCGTGATCGAGGCCGGACCTGACGCGTTCCTGTCGTCGAAGCGAGGCGGCGTGACCTTGAGTCACGCTCTCGGGCTCGAAGAGCAATTGATTTCCCCGGTGCCGGAGAACAGACGCTCGTATGTCCTCAGCCGTGGCCGCCTCGTACCCCTGCCCCAGGGGCTGAGTGGACTGGTACCGACCGAGATCAAACCGATGTTCAAAAGCCGGCTGCTTTCGCCCATCGGCAAGATACGAATGGCGATGGAGCTCGCGATTCCCCCTCGCACTGGACCTGAGGATGAATCGCTCGAGACGTTCATCACGCGCCGGTTTGGCAGCGAGATGTATGAGCGGATGATCGAGCCTCTCCTGTCGGGCATCTACGCCGGCGATGGCGCCAAATTGAGCCTGGCGGCCACGTTTCCGCAGATGCGTGCTGCCGAAGTCACCCATGGCGGCATCATCAAGGGCGCCCTTGCCCAGAAAAGTGAGGCAGCCACGCGACAGGCCGGCCAGGTTCCGCAGCGCGGTTTCCTGAGCTTCGAGCAGGGCATGTCCGTGCTCGTCGATTCTGCCGTCGAGGCGGCGCAAGGCAGTGGAACCCGGTTCTCATTCGGTTCGGAGTGCACGAGGCTCCGGAAGCATCCAGAAGGATCTGGCTACCGCCTGACTGTCAGGCAGGGCGGCAAGGACATCGATCAGGACTTCGATGGGGTAGTCGTGGCGACCCCCGCCTGGGCCGCAACATCGTTGCTCAAAGAGGTAGCGCCACCGGCCAGTGAAGCGCTGGCCCGGATCGAACACGTTTCGAACGCGCTGGTCGCGATCGCATTTCCGGATTCGCAACTGAAGAAGCCGTTGGACGGGTACGGGTACGTGGTGCCGCGTGCTGAAAATCGTGACGTGATGGCGATGACCTGGACTTCCTCGAAGTGGGACGGCCGCGCACCGCGAGGACACGTGCTGGTACGGGCGTTCATTGGGCGCTCCGGGCAGGCATCCGCGCTGAGCGGCAACGATCAGTCCCTTGTCGAACTCACGCTTGAAGAGCTTCGAAACGTTCTCGGCCTCGAAGTCACTCCATCGTTGACGCGTGTCTATCGCTGGGATCGAGGCATGCCGCAATACAACATGGGGCATCTCGAACTTGTAGACCAGATCGAGTCGAGCACGGCCAGAACATCGGGCATCGAGATTGCTGGGAACATGCTACACGGGGTCGGCATCCCCGATTGCATCGTCTCTGGAGAAACGGCCGCCACCAACCTTCTCACCGACCTCCGAAATCCCCTTCCCGCGAACACCGATGTGTCGTACGCCGCTCCCACCTGACCTGAAACAACCATGTCACATTGCGGCCGCCTCGTACTGGCCGGTCTTGTGCCGGCCCACGATCGTTCCAACCCGACGCGCACCCCTATACGGTAACAAAATCTGGTAGTGGCCGCCCTCGTGGCGGCCAATTTGGTCAGCATTCAATACGGCAGGTTGGCAGCGACAACGACGGGCGGAGCAAGCGCCACAATCGTACAAATATTCTAGGGTGGCCGCTGAGCGTCGTCGAAGAACCGTGGTAGCCATGACGCTTCACTGGACGGCGACGCATGAGGGAGGGCACACGAACCTCAAGGTCTGGTGTGGGCGCGAGAGCCAAATACGTCATTTGACTTGCCAAAATCGCGCATTACCCTGTGACAATAAGGAACATCTTGCGAGCAGCCTCACATCATGCGTAGGCTGTGCGTGTACGGACACAGCAAGCAACCGCTGGACCGCCTGCATCGACACACCTACATTTTCTCGCAGGAGCCTTGTCAGATGGATGGATCGACACACTCTTCCCGCGCTCGCCTGGCCCGCAACCAATGGTGGATGATCGCCATTGCTCTTGTTTCGCTGTGCATCGCGATCGCCGCCCCAGCCTCCGCCCAGCAATCCGGCATCCAGTGGGCAACAGTGGACCAGACGCTCGGCTCGCTCGCGCCTCAGAGCAACCTCCTGGTCGCTGAGTTTCACGGAAGCACATGCAGCACCATCCACGGGCGGAACCAGGCGACACCGCTGGCAATCGCCTCGGTCTTCAAGCTGTATGTGCTTGGCGAGCTTGCCCGCCAGGTCCAGATTGGCGATGCCCACTGGGATGACAGCATCACGCTGACCGACAGCCTGCGCAGCATGCCTTCCGGGGACTACGCCTTCGAGGCCGCCGGTACCGTGGTCGAAGTCCAGCGCCTGGCCGAGGCCATGATCTGGCAGAGCGATAACACGGCAACCGACCACCTGATTGATTATCTCGGTCGTGACAATGTGCAGCGCGCGTTTGCCGCATACGGCCACAGCCAACCGGAAGTGAATGTCCCGCTGCTTCTCACCCGCGAGATGTTCGGGATCAAGATGTTCCAAACGGCGGAATGGATGCAGCAGTACATGGCGGCCGGTGACGAAGTACAGGCCGAATTGCTTCAAACCCAGATTGATCCGATGACAATCAATCCCACGGCCGGATGGGGCAACTGGAATGGACCGACAGCGATCAGCGGCATCGAGTGGTTCGCCTCGGCCGACGACCTCTGCCTGGTGACCGCGTCGCTGTGGGCGATCGGCGCCCAGGATGGACTCGAACCGGTGCGTGTAATCCTGACCGGGAATCGCGGCGGGATCTCGGATACCACGACCTGGCCGCGCGCCGGGTACAAGGCCGGCTACGAGGCTGGCGTGGTGAACATGACCTATGTCCTTGAGCGGTCCGATGGGCGCGTCTTCTTCATAAGCGCTGGCTATAACCAGCCTGCCGGAGTGATCGACCAGTCCACCGCCCGCGCACAACTCGATCAGGTCTTCGCTTGCCTCGCAGTCGTCAGCGGGGTCACGTCGTGCGCGGACTTGGTTTAGGCTGTGGGCTTCAGTGTTTGGAGCATGGTCCGCAGCAATGCTTCGGCCTCAGACCGGGGATCACCTTCCGGGGAGGATGCGGAGAACCGGATCAGCAGATTGCCGCTCTGGACGTAGTACGTGATCTCGTTGCCGTACCCCACTTCGCCATAGATCGCTCGTGAATAGTCGCCAAGTGCATCAGTTCCGAGTTCCTCAAGGTCAGTACCGGCGATGTGGATCGCAAAAGCGTAATCGAGCGCATCCAGCGCCGCTCGGGAATTCCCGAACGCGTGAATGCTGATGTAGATGCCGTCAATTTCAGCGGGATCATGTTTGGTCCCATTCGGCACATGGAATCCACGAACGACATTGCCTTGCCAGCCCCACTCTTCGAACTGTTTGGTCGCGGCGGCCGGGTCGGTGAAGTTGGCGACGACATCGTCCAGCGTTCGCTCGCCATCCATGATAATTACAAGCCCGCTTGGCACCTGATCCTCGGTGAGGAAGTCGATGCCGAGGTTCAACCCAGGTGAAGGCGTGGCGGGTGATGTTGCCACCTCCTGAGCAAGTGCACCAGGCGTGTGCGTCGTTGCGGCTAACAATACTATCGTCACAATAATCAGCCGAAGCATCCTGAATACCCCCAATTTCCCAACAAGCCAGATTCCATAATGGCCCATTCTAACGACGATCGTGATGCCTGCAACCGCACCTTGGCCTGGATCAGGAGTGGACCCTGTCCTGGTGGCTCGGGGACAATGGTCGCAGTGGCGCATCGCAAGGCTTTAGGGCTTTGCTTTTTAAGGAAGGATGTGGAATGCCCTCCAAACGCAATCGACCCCGGTTCCCCGTGACGTTGATCGGGATGCTGTTCTTGATCGCAGGACCTGCGCAAGTTCTTGCCCAGGACGAAAGTTTCGACCCCGCCGCGTTCGATGTCGGACTCGAAACGGTCGCATCCGGATTCGACCGGCCATTGTTCGTCACCCACGCGGGCGACGATCGCCTGTTCGTCGTCGAGAAGGGCGGCACGATCCGGGTCGTCGTCGATGGCGTCACAGGCGATCAACCATTCCTCGACATAACCGACCGTGTTGGATCCTCCAGCAGCGAGCAAGGGCTGCTCGGACTGGCCTTCGCCCCGAACTACGCCGATTCAGGTCTGTTCTACGTCTACTACACCGATCTCAACGGAAACACCGTCGTTTCCAGGTTCTCCACGCCGGACGATGCCGGCATAGCCGAACCGGCGAGCGAAGAGATTATCCTGGCTCAGGACCAACCGGCTCCGAACCACAATGGCGGGATGCTTGCCTTTGGGCCAGACAACTACCTGTATATCGGTCTTGGCGATGGCGGAAATCAGGGCGACCCAAACGGCAACGGGCAGCGCCTCGATACCTGGCTCGGCAAGATTCTCCGCCTCGAGGTCGATCCCGAGTACACCGGCGGCGAACCATACGGCATCCCTGAGGACAACCCGTTCGTGGGCGACAGCGATGCCTTGCCCGAGATCTGGGCCTATGGCTTGCGCAATCCATGGCGGTTCAGCTTCGATCGCGAAACCGGCGATCTCTGGGTCGGCGATGTCGGGCAGAACGAGTACGAAGAGGTGAGCGTGCTCGCCGTCGATGAGGGCGGCGCCAATCTCGGCTGGAATATCGTCGAGGGTCCCGACTGCTATGCCGAACCGGATTGCGATGTGTCCGAGTTCCATCAACCGGTGTTTTCCTACAATCGCAGCGGCGGTTGCTCCGTGATCGGTGGCTACGTGTATCGCGGAGAGCAATTCGCGGACATCTTCGGTGTCTACGTGCTGGCGGACTATTGCTCAGGCCTGATCTGGGGTGGTGGGCTCGATGCCGCCAGCGAGTTGGTCTTCTCCGAGCCGCTCGAAACCGGTCTCAACATCTCATCGTTCGGTGAAGGCGAGGATGGCGAGGTCTACCTGACCGACCTGAGCGGCGGCGGAGTCTACATGCTGGCCCCGCCGCTGTAAGCTGCATCGACTGCGCCAATTCGGAACGGATCGTCGGATCAGGAATGATAGGTGTCGATGTTTGACACCGACCGTGAAGTCGCCCGGAGGCATCCACGGCCAGGCCCGTGATCGTCGCGTCGAGAACTGTCGCTCTCCGGATTGGGGGGAGTCATGGAGGGATAGATTGCAGACCGAACTCCGTTCCTGGCTGATTCGCTCAGGCTTCCCGGAAAACATTGCATTGCGAGAGATGAATCGTGGCATGGGCAGCACCGGGATGTGGTCGTTCGTGCCCGCTCCGAAGGCATCGGCGCTTGTCGTTCGCGTTTTTGCGGAAGGCGCTGATGCCGCCGCTGAGCGGGAGTACCTGGCAATGGACGCTGCGGCTCGCCACGGGCTGCCGGTGCCGGCGATCATCACGCGAGGCACTGTCATGCACCGTCCGCTGCTGGTCATGTCATTCATTCCTGGTGCATCGGCAAGACAGACCCTCCAAGTGCATCCCGAGCGAGCGCATGCACTCGGGCTGGTCATGGGGGAGACGCTGGGACGAGTGCACGAGGTAACCGCGCCGGAGGGGCTCAAGGGGAACACCGACTCCTGGATCGACAGGGGCGGCCCAGCCCTCTCAAGTGTCCATTGGCTGATGGATGCCGTACCGAGGCAGGATCGGTTGCTCCATCTCGACTATCACCTTTACAACGTCCTGTTCCACGACGATCACATTTCAGGAGTCATTGACTGGGAGAACACATTGGCCGGGCCGCCTCACATGGATCTGGCACGCACCCGGGCGATCATGCGGGCAGCTGTGCTGGGGGAATTTGTGCCACCGGAGTGGCACGAGGCATGGGCCCAGTTTGAGCGAGGACTGGTCGCTGGTCATTCCCAGGTGATCGGCGTTGACCCGTCTCCAGAGCTATCGGCTGTCTGGGGCCTGGCAATGACGGTGGACGACCTGACCAAACAGATGGATAAGCCAGGAAGCGTAATTACCCGCACCCTGGTGGAGCGACTGGCAGAGGAGCGGGATGCGCTGATGCGGACGCTCATGACCTAGCACGCGCCGGATCGGACGACGACACTATCGTGTTGCCACGCCCTTTGAAACCAGGCTCGACAAGGCATGCAATTGGCTGGGGCCGCGACCCCAGCCAATTGCATGCGGTGGTTCCGATCTCAACTTTCCGCGCGGTCGTAGGCGGCCTGGTAGAGCTCCAGGTATTCGTCGACACCCAGGGATTTTAGTTGCTCCTGGAACGCATCCCAGCCGTCTTCAGGATCGATTTGCCCCGTCACGGATTGGGCCATGTTCTCTTGCACGTACTGGTCGATCACGGTTCCGAGATCGCTGACCCGCACCGCCTCGTCGGCCGTGAAGACGGGCCGCAAGAGATCGTTTTCAGGGCCAATCGCATAGGGGGCCAAGGCATTCCTGCACCCCTCGTACAGGATCACCTCGGTGTTGAGCGTGCGGTCGCCGACGACGGCTTGTGAGAGCCGATCCCTGGAATTGCGGTACGAAGGGGATAGCTGGTTCCACGACCAGGTGATTTCACCAGTATAGTCTGGATCGCCCGGAATGCTCGCCCATCGGGCAGGCCCGCCATCGATACCAAGTTCGCTGTCCTCGGCGGCCCGCCATTGCACCTCCGGAACCCCGATGATCGAGCGAATAGTCGCTTCCCATTCGTAGAGGCCGTCGCCCCAGGCTACTGCCAAGGCTGGATCGTCGCATTTGTCGGTAACCACGAAGACATTGGGCAAATGGGATTCGTCGTAGTCCCGATAGGACTGGCGAAGACCGGAGGGTCCTTCGAGCGACGGCAGCATCGCGTATTCGGACCAATATCCTGCCATGCCCTCGGTTTGCTGGACGAACACGCCGGCCACAACGCCCGGTGCAACGCCGATCTGGTTGTTGTCACCGAGTCGGCGGATTTGATCGTTGTCCTGGGTGAACGTTTCGGCGGGCAGGAGGCCCTGGTCGAACAATCGCCGCTGGAACGACACTCCGTCCCGCCAGCCCTCGTGGATATACGATGCCGTTACGTTGCCATCGTCTCCCCGGTAGAGATACGGTCTGCCGGCGCTGAGCTGGAAGGGGTTCATCAGGAACCGATCAAGCGGCCAGCCCGGGAATGCGGTGACGGGCACCTCATCGGCCGAACCGTTACCGTTCGGGTCGCCATCGCGGAAGGCGATCAGGACCTGCTCGAACTCATCGATGGTCGCCGGCACCTCAAGACCAAGCTTTTCGAGCCAGGCCATTTCGATCCAGATCTTCTGCTGGTTGTACTGGCAGTGATAACAGTCGTTGATGTAGGGCAACGAGTAGATCTCGCCGCCAGACATCGTGATGATCTCCTCGGCCACCGGATATTCCGGAATTACGAATTCGAGGAGATTCGGGGCATTGTCAGGGAGATAGTCCTTTAGTGAGATGAATTGGCCCTGGCCGCCATATGCCGAAATCACGGTGGTCGTCAGTTCGAACGGCGCCCAGTTGAATCCCATGATGATGTCGGCATAGTCGCCGCTGGCAATCTGGAGATTCAATTGGGTGACCGCTGCCTCGTCTTCGACCACGATCCATTCGATGTGGACGTTCGTGCGGTCCTCATACCATCTGGTGAAGTCGTTGTTTTCCCAATCAATATTGTAGTGGGGCACCATCACCCGGAATGTCTTCGTTTCCTGGACCAATGGATAACTGTGCAGGGAGGGCCGAATCTCGGCGGCGGGGGTTGCCTGCTGGCGGGCGGCCATCGCGGGCGTCAGGCCGAGACCACCAAGGGAGATCCCTGCCGTTGTGGCGCCCGCCACCAGCGACCTCCGGGAGATGGTTCGCTTGCCTGCGAGACTGGTCGACACAACGGACGGACGGTAGGCGCTGGTACGTGACATGAGAACTCCCTTTCACGAGAAACAGCGGTACGATCATCGATTGTATTCCGTGTCGCCAGAATACGTGACCCGCAGAATCGCGGGTATAGCCCAAAAGTCCTGTGTGCATTCGGGGCCGTATATGCGCGAGTTAATCGCCGGACGAAACGAACCCCCTGCAAGCCGGACACAAGCAGGGGGTTCGTTCTGGGTTGAGGAGGACCCACAAGGTTGGTGGGCTGCCCGTTTTGCGCAGCCAGTCAGATGCTTCGGCTAGACCTGGTCGAGGGCGTGCTCGAGATCGGCGATCAGGTCGCCAACGGTTTCGAGGCCAACCGAGAGCCGGATGTAGTCGGGGGTCGTGCCGGTCGTCGCCTGCTCCGCTTCCGAGAGCTGCGAATGGGTGGTCGTCGCGGGATGGATGATCAGCGACTTGGCGTCGCCAATGTTGGCGAGATGGGAGAAGATCTCAACACTTTCGACAACCGTGCGGCCCGCCTCCGCGCCGCCCTTCACCCCGAAGCCGAGAATCGCGCCGTAGAGCCCATGCTGCCAGTATCTGGTGGCGGTGTCGTAGGCGGGATGACCCGGCAGGCCCGGGTAGTTGACCCACGAGACCTTCGGGTGCTCGTTCAGGAAGCGGGCAACCTGCAAGGCGTTCTGGCTGTGTCGCTCCATCCGCAACGGCAGGGTTTCCACGCCTTGCAGGATGAGGAAGGAGTTGAACGGGCTGATCGCGGGACCGATGTCGCGCAATCCTTGCACGCGGAGCTTGATGATGAAGGCGATGTTGCCGAGCGCTTCCGCGAAGCTGAGACCGTGGTAGCTGGGATCGGGATCGGCGAATTCGGTCTTGAATCGCGGATTGTTGCCCCAGTCGAAGTTGCCGCCATCCACGACGATGCCACCGATCGAGGTGCCGTGGCCGCCGATGAACTTGGTCAGCGAGTGGATCACGATATCGGCGCCGTGGGCAATCGGATTGATCAGGTAGGGCGACGGCAGGGTGTTGTCGATGATCAGGGGCACGCCCGCCGCGTGCGCGGCATCGGCCACGGCCTGGATGTCGAGCGTCAGCAGGTCCGGGTTTCCGACCGATTCGGAATAGACGGCCTTGGTCTTGTCGGTGATCGCGGCGGCGATCGCCTCGGCGTTGGAATCGACGAACCTGACGGTGATCCCCAGCTTCGGCAATGTGTAGTGGAAGAGGTTGTAGGTGCCGCCATAGAGGCTGGTCGTCGACACGATTTCGTCACCGGCGCCGGCCAGGTTCAGGATCGCCAGCGTTTCCGCAGACTGCCCGGAGGCGAATGCGAGGGCGGCCACGCCCCCTTCAAGCTGGGCGATCCGCTGCTCGAGCACATCGGTCGTCGGGTTCATGATCCGGGTGTAGATGTTCCCGAATTCCTTGAGCCCGAACAGGTTGGCAGCATGTTCGGTGCTGTTGAACTGGTACGAGGTGGTTTGGTAGATCGGCACCGCCCGCGAGTTTGTGGTGGGGTCCGGTGTCTGGCCGGCATGCAGGGCGAGTGTTTCGAATCCGAGCTTCTTCTGGTCTTCTGCCACGAACTGAATCCTTTCGACATGAGCGGTCGATGAGTGACGACTGGTAGACGGTGCGGATCACGGCCCGGTCTTCTGTGTCACGGTGGGCTGCCGTGGTTCGTACACAAGCGGTCGTCGAACGTTCTGCCTTCGGTCCGGCGGACGAACGATTCAACGATCGGATTCAGTTGGTCCCAGTCCTTGAGAAAGGCGTCGTGCCCATTGGGCGATTCGATTTCGGCATACTCCACGTCGCGTTCGAGGTAGGCGAGGTGGTCGCCGAGGGTGCGGACTTCGCTCGGCGCGAACAGCCAGTCGCTACTGATCCCGACCAGCAGGATCGGTGCCTCGATCTTGCCGAGCCAGAAGTCGGCACCCCCGTCGCGGGCGACATCGTAAAGATCCATGGCCCGGGTCAGGTAGAGATACGAATTCGGGTCGAACCGCCGGACGAGCGCCTCGCCGTGGTAGTGGAGATAGCCCTCGACATCGAAGGTTGGTCCAAAGGCCGGATAGAGCACCGGGCGGCTGGCAGTCGCTCGCCCGAACCGGCGACCGAGGCTTTCGCGGCTGTGGTAGGTCGTCATCGCCGCCATCCGGGCAATCGAGAGCCCCCTGGCGGGGAAGGTTCCGGCCTCCTGGTATTCGCCGTTCTGCCAATCGGGATCGGCCATGATGGCGCGGCGCCCGATCTCGCTGTGGGTGGCGATCCCGAGCGCGCTGAGGGCGCCGCTGGCGGCGATCACGAGTGTGCCCCGCACGAGATCGCCGTGGCGGGTGGCCCATTCCAGGGCCTGGAAGCCACCGATCGAACCGCCGACCGCGATCAGCCTGGTCACCCCGAGGCGCTCGACCAATCGCCGCTGGCTGGCGACGATGTCGCCAATCGTGATCAGGGGAAAGGTCATCGCCCAGGGCTTGCCGGTCGCGGGATTGATCGAGGCCGGGCCGGTGCTGCCCGCGCATCCGCCAAGGACGTTGGCGCTGATCACGAACAGGCGATCGGTGTCGATCGGGCGGCAGGCGCCGGCAACCGGTTCCCACCAGCCGCCGGGACCGCTGGCGAGGCTGTCGCCGGTCAGGGCGTGGAGGATGATCACGGCATTGTCGCCGGCCGGATTGAGCGTGCCCCAGGTGCGATAGGCCAGGGTCACGTGGTCGATCTGGCCACCGAGCTCAAGATCGAAGCGGCCGAGATCGATCGCCTGGAGGGCGCCATCCTCCGCCTGGTGGTCTAGTGGGCGAAGCACGCGGAGGTGTGGCCGCTGGTTCGCGGCGGTCGCATCGCTTGTGGCGCGTGAACTTGGTCGATCCACCATCTGGAATCAGCCCTCATGCCTGGGTTCATCAGATCATGAGCACTGCCACTATCAGAACAGGGTGGAGAGGATTCGGAGAGAGATCATCATGCCAGGATTCGTGGGGTACACGAACAAAGGCCGGATGATACAGGTATCCAAGAGCACAAAAAAACGCTCCCGGATACGAGCAGGGAGCGATAGCTATCGCTAACCCCTTATCTCGCAGATCTCTCTGCCGGAGTTGGCACCTTACGCAGACGACCACGCGTACGTGGCGCTCGTTGCAGGCTGCCGGGCTTCACAGGGCCGATTCCCTCCACCGCTCAGGATAAGGCAGGCTCTTCAGTTGTTGGCGAGAATGCTACGGATGCGAGAACCGATTGTCAAGGATTTCACGAAGACACATGATCGAACGCCGCACCATGGTCGGTCATTGCTGGACCCCCGATGTGTCCAGGCAGGTCACTTTTTGGGCCAGATTGACTCGATTGACGCTATCGGCGGCAACTGTTTGCGGATACAGTTCCGGTATGGGGAATGGGTATCGATGTGAAGGAACATGTATGTCATCGGCCAGCGGCAATGGAGTCCCACTCGCCGGAAGGCGTGGCATCGATTGCAAACGAGCTGTACCGCCCAGGCGATGACGATGCGTTCCTCGACGTTTATTTCCCTGAGGCTATGGCCCAGGATGGGGTAGTGCTCCCGACGGTGGTGTGGACACATGGCGGGGCCTGGATTTCGGGCAGCAAGGATGACAGGGTTCAGTATTTCGAGTTAGTGGCGGTCGAGGGGTACACAGTTGTGGCCCTGAACTATTCCCTCGGACCGGAAGAAACGTACCCGACGCCGGTACACCAGATCAACGACCCGCTCGCCTACATCCAGGCCAATGCGGACCGCTTCCACATCGATACCGGCAACATCATCCTTGCAGGTGACTCGGCTGGCGCCCAGCTCTCCAGCCAGATCGCAACCCTGACGACAAACCCGGAGTACGCTGCCGAATTGGGTATCACCCCTGCGTTGACGGCTAACCAGTTGAGGGGGGTCGTGCTCTTTTGCGGGATATACGATCCTGAAGGTATCTGGGATGCCGGTCAGGGAATCATTCGCTGGGGTTTTCAGGTTTCCCTTTGGGCGTACACCGGTGACCGTGACAAGGACGGCAATCTCCCCTTGCAGCAAATGTCCACGATCAACCATGTGACCGATACGTTCCCGCCTGCCTTCATCTCCGGGGGAAATGCCGATCCGCTCACTGACAGTCAATCGGTCCCGCTGGCCGAGAAGCTGGATGGCCTCGGAGTCGAGACGACCACGCTCTTCTATGCGGAGGATTACGAGCCGGGGCTGGGTCACGAATAGCAGTTCTAGCTGGACGACGCCGATGCGCAGACTGCCCTTGCCCAGATGCTGGCGTTCATCGACGCGATATCGCCCCGCAGGATCCTCGCCCCAGCGAACAACAGGCACAACGCCAGGACTCAATGGGCCCTGCGGGGCGAGATTCCTCTGGTCGCTGCGCTCCCGAAGGAATGACATACAAAGCGCTTCGCGCCTGGGCGGACACAAAGTGGCCCAGATGGATACGCAGCCCTGCGCTGCCTCGATGTTGCGCAATGACGATCAAGGCGCCTGGGGCAGGGTGAACCGGAACGTGGTCCCCTGGCCGACGATGCTCTCGACACTCGTTTCGCCGCCGTGGGCCTCCACGAGTTGCTTGACGATGCTCAATCCCAGGCCACTGCCGTCGTCGTGACGCATTCCGCGTTCTGCCTGGTAATAGCGGTCGAACACGTGATCCACTTCGTCTGCCGGAATCCCGCGCCCAGTATCGCTGACGGAGACCAGGATCATGTCGCCTTTCGGCTTGGCTTGGAGCACCACCAACCCGCCCTCGGGTGTGTGCCGCAGCGAGTTGTAGAGCAGGTTGTTCAGGATTTGGCGGATCCGGGTTTCATCTCCGAAGATCGCTGGCAAGTCCGGCGGCACCAGGGACTCGACGCTGACCCGCGACTGGTTCCACGCCAGATCGCGAATGCCGCCAACGGTCTCCTTCGCCAGCTCGGTGAAGCTGAGGGTTTTTCGATCGAGCCGCAAATTCTGTTCGCCAAGACGGGTGAGGGTGAACAGGTCGTTGATCATACGGCCCAACATGTCCGATTCGCGCTGAATCAACTGGTAGACGCTGGATTCGGTTGGATTCAGGTTCTCCGGTCGCTCAAGCTGGCGTTCCACCGTGCCCTGGATGATCGAGATCGGGGTGCGCAGCTCATGCGAAACGTTCGAGATGAACGCGCGGCGCATCCTGTCGTTGGCATCGATCGTCGACGCCATTTCATTAAAGCGTTCCGCGAGCCGCCCGATTTCATCACGCTGTGTGACCGGGATCCGCGTTTCCAGTTCGCCTTCGGCCATCGCATCGGCGGCGTTCGCCATCTTCTCGAGGCGCTGCGAGATCGAGCGTGACCGCCAAACACCAAAGGGAATGGCAACCACGATCGCCGGAATCGCGACGACCCACAGGAATTGGCGGTACTGCTGGGCGAAATAGCGGAGGAGTTCGATCCGCGATTCGCCTCCCAGCACCTGCCGGATCGGGTTTCCCTCGAGCACGATGATGCCGATGATGTCGCCGTCGTCGGTGATCAGTGGGTACGAAGCGGACGTCCGCTCCTTGGTGACCTCCATCGAGTACAGGCCACCCCAGAACGGGTCGGCCGCCCCATCCAGCACAAGGGATCGAGCGGACGCATTTCGGGTTCCTTCGAGCGAGAACTCGGAAATCGGATCGCCAGGCGCAATCCACTCGGGGTCGTCAGAAAGAACGATTTGCCCGTTTGGATCGACAATTGCGACGTGAGCGATCCGGTACGCGAAACTCTCATTGTAGGGTGGGTCGAATCCCGGAACCTTGGCGTCGACAATTGCCCGGAGCTCCGTCTGGAGGTCGGCTGATTCGTCAGCGTCCAGCCCGCCGGCCAGCATGATTTCCAGGGTGTCGGGGTCGAGCCACTGTGCGTAGGATCGCGCCTGCTCGCCCAGAAACGAGTCGATCGCGACGTCTTCCAGATTGAACCACCGCCCCAGTTGCGGCCACAGGATCACGGCAACAAGCGAGAACATCAGGAGGGAAACCGTGATCAGGGCCATGGCCACATAGCTGACGACCAGGTTGACCGCCGTCCGTTGCCGGAACATCCTCACCGGGGTCATGATCCAGTAGAGGATTTGGACCGGGACCGAGGCGTCGTCGGGCATTCTCGGTCCGTTGAGGATGGCTTTCACTCAGGAGGTCCGGACTTCGGGTTCTGACGGCTCGGCGACTCGCTCGTACTTGTAGCCGACACCCCACAGGGTCACGATCCGATCGGCGATCGAGCCGGACCCGCCCATTTTGCGACGCAGGCGTTGGATATGGGTGTCCACCGTGCGTTCGAAACCGGAATAGGTGTCTCCCCAGAGCCGGTCGAGCAGGTAGTTCCGCGAAAAGACCCGGCCAGGATGCGACGCGAGGAGATAGAGCAGGTCGAATTCCTTGGCGGTCAGGTTGACTTCGGTGTGGTCGATGATAACTTCGCGGCCGACAGGATCGACTCGAAGTCCATCGTGCACGATGGGATCGGTGCCACTGTCCTGGGTTCTCGATTCGTCGCGCATCATGTCGACCCGGCGCAGGATCGCGGTGACCCGAGCCTGCAATTCGCGCAGCGATACGGGCTTGGTGAGGTAATCGTCGGCTCCCAGCTCGAGGCCCAGTACCTTGTCCAGTTCCGTTGATTTGGCGGTCAGCATCACGATCGGGATGATTCGCTCCTGCCGGATCCGGCGACAGATCGTGAGTCCATCGACGTGTGGGAGCATCAAATCGAGGACGATCAGGTCGGGCGTGATCCGGGCCGGACCGACCAATCGATCGAGTGCGACTTGACCATCGTGGATCACTTCGACCTGATGCCCGTTGTCTCGAAGGGTTTGCGCAATGAGGCGCGCCAATTCACGTTCGTCTTCGACCACGACAATTTGTGCCATTGATGACCTGCCATCCCCGGAATTCTCACTATCGCCCTCGAACGTGTCGTCGTCGAGTGGCGCGCGTGGCGCACCGCGTACTTAAGCACATTGTGATGCATGGCCTCGTCAGGTGAAGCAGGCAACAGGATTGTGGGTGCATGCTGAAGGAGGGTGAGGCCGCTGACGGTTGGCTGGTGCCGGCGGCCTCGTGGGGGAGGGGAAAGGATGGGGAATCCTTGATATCGCCGGGGCTACTGATCGGCAGGCTGTTGCCGGGGAACTCAGTGCCGCTCTTGACGACACCCTCAGAATAAGGGGCGATTGCCGAGGAAGTACGGCGGGTTTATCACGAAACTGTGTCATCTGGCGTTCTCACAGTAGACATACAACTTCTGCCCTGCCACGCAGGCAAAGCCACCCGCCAAAAGCGGCCTCTGGCGACGAATCTCTGGACCCACACGTGGACAGGATTCGGCCACGGCGACACTCCCGCGCCGCCAATCGTGATAGGTGTGTCCGGTTCCTGTATCATTGGGTAACATAAGGGGGCGTTTGCTGGACCGCCTCTTAATCTCGCCAATCGAGATCTGGCGAGTCGCCGCACTTCTCGCTGGACCTGCTTTCCTCAATAACGGACGTGAGTGCCCTGGCGCTCCATCGACATTTAGGGATGAGCGTGAATTCTGAATGGCGGAGCCAACTACCACCCAACAATCCACTATCGATGGAATAGGCAAGATGATGCGCCCGGTGCGCTCCGGGTTCGACCGCCTGCGAAAGAGCGTGCTGCCGGATAGCGACGCGCCAGTAGATCACGTGAGTTCCACGTCGCAATCGGCGTCGATCTTCCACCGAATGCTGACGGTGGTGCCCAAGGTGATCGTTGGTGTGGCGATCGCCCTGCTGCTGGTGGCGATCGGACTGTTCGTCTTTCGCGCCGTCTATGCCGACCGCATCTACCCGGCTGTGGTGGTCGGCGATGTGAACGTCGGTGGCCTCACCGCCAGCCAGGCGGAGGATGAGCTGAACCAGCGGGCTGCCGAGCTCGAGCAGGGCACGATCGCCTTCTCCTATAACGGCCAAACCTGGACCCCTGCGCTCGCCGATCTAGGAGCCTCGATCAACCTCGAAGCGTCCCTCGATGAAGCCCAGCAACTCGGCCGAAAGGACGATGCCGCCTCGCGCCTGGCCTTCACCGGCGAGATCCTGCAAGCCGACCAGGTCGTCCCCTTGCGGACCCGGCTCGACCAGCGGGTGCTCAATGCCTGGTTCGACCAGGTCGATCGCGAGATCGACAATCCCGCCATCAATGCCCAGATCGTGGTCAACGGCACCGAGGTCTCGGTCTCCGAGGATTCGACCGGGATCGTTGTTGACCGGGAGGCGGCGACCAAGCAGATTCTGAGCGCGCTGAGCACCCTGCAGCCGGTCGATGTGGAATTGCCGACCGAAGTGGACACCCCGGAGATTCTGGCCAGCGACCTTGAGCAGGTGCAGACCAATGTTCAGGAAGCGTTGAGTGCGCCGGTACGCGTCAAGTTCGAGAACCAGTCATGGCGAGTGGAAGCAGCCACCCTCAGCGAGTACCTCACGGTCGAAACCGTGATCGAAGGCGGATCGCCGGTCGCCAATCTCAGTCTCGATATCGACCGGCTCGCCACCGACCTCCGAAACCAGTTTGCGTCCGAAATCAATCGTGACCCGGTCAACGCCCGCGTTGGCTGGAATGACGAAAACGGGCTGATCGCCCTCGATCCCAGTGAGACCGGTGTCACCCTGAAGGCGACCGCCTTTGCGGAGGCCGTGGCCAACAGCTTCCTCAGCGGGCACGAGCGGGTTGAGATCCCGGTGGTGATCACCCGTCCCGAGATCGATGACGAGAATCTCGACGCGCTCGGAATCGACACGCGCCTGGGCCACGGCGACTCGTATTACGGTGGGGGGTCATGGCAACGCGACGAAAACATCGGCGTCGGCACCGGACTCCTCAACGGTACGCTGGTTCGCCCGGGAGAGGTTTTTTCCTTCAACGATGCCATCGGCGAAATCACTGCGGACAAGGGGTATGTAGAAGCCTCGGTGGTGGTCGCGGAACGAGTCGGCAAGGATATCGGGGGCGGCATTTGCCAGGTGTCGACGACAGTGTTCCGGGCCGCGATCTACGCCGGTATGCCCATTACCGAGTGGCACCCGCACACCTATCGCCTGAAGGGCTATGAAGCCGAAGGATGGGGGCCGGGCTTCGATGCCTCGATCCTGCAATACGGTTCGAGTCCGGACGAGTGGGCGGACCTCAAGTTCGAGAACTGGACCGATGGCTGGTTGCTGGTCGAGGCCTGGACCTCGTACCCGAATGTGATCGTCAACATCTACGGAACTGACAACGGGAACACCGTTGAAATCGCCGGTCAATGGCAAAGCGGACCGATCAGCAACAACGAGGACGTGGAGATTTACACCTCGGCCTTGCCGACCGGGGTCGTGCAGCAGACCGAGTGGCCGATGGACGGCCTCGAAGCCGGTTTCACGCGTATCATCTACGATGCCAACGGCGAGGAAATCGCAAATCGCGAGTTCTATACCAATTTCAAGGGCAGGGGCAATGTCTATGAGGTCGGCACCGGGTAGTGCGGGTGCCATCGAACGCGCAGTCCGGGCGGACTCGCGACCGCCCTTTTCGCAGGCCAAAATGGTTGCTACCTTTGACAGGGTTGTGACACACTAGCTGAAAGGAATCTCTCGTGCATTCCGTTTCCCAATAGGGCGTGCGTCGAACCCGGGTCAGCATTGGGCCCGAACCGCGGATCAAGTCGGCTTGAATGTCGTTTCCAAAGTGAACCGATTTGAGGCTTGACGCGTATACTAGTGCGTACGTTCGCAGTATTGGTCCAATACTCAAGGGTGAGAGTGAAGCAGGCATGGCGCAGCCATCTACCGCACAGGAAGTTGCCACAACGCTGGCAGATGGATTCGAACAAGCATTGACAGGGCTGCGCACCTGGTCGGCGAGCGGTGTCGGTCGCCTGCGCAAGAGTGTGCTGCCAGATCGTGACGACCACGATCTGGCTGATGCCCACGCCCATGCCTCTCCAACACAGACGACGTTGTCGACCTGGCAACGCGTGCTGGCGCTCGTTCCTCGACTTGTAATTGGGGCGGTGTTCGCACTGCTGATCGTCGCAATCGGACTCTTTGCATTCCGTGTCGTCTATTCCGAACGGATCTATCCGGCTGTGGTGGTCGGTGATGTGAACGTCGGTGGTCTCACCGCCAGCCAGGCGGAGGACGAGCTGAACCAGCGGGCTGCCGAGCTCGAACAGGGCACGATCGCCTTCTCCTACAACGGCCAGACCTGGACCCCGACCCTCACCGAAATCGGCGCTACCGTGAATCTTGAGGACTCGATCGCCGAGGCCGAACAATTGGGCCGCGGAGCCGATGCTGCCTCGCGCCTGGCCTTCACCGGCGAGATCCTGCGGGCCGACCAGGTCGTCCCCTTGCGGACCCGACTCGACCAGCGGGTGCTCAATGCCTGGTTCGACCAGGTCGATCGTGAGATCGACAATCCCGCCATCAATGCCCAGATCGTGGTCAACGGCACCGAGGTCTCGGTCTCGCCGGATGCGACCGGGATCGTCGTCGACCGTGCCGCGGCAACGCAGCAGATCCTGGGAGCGTTGAGCACCTTGCGCCCGATCGCGGTCGAGTTGCCGACCGAAGTGGACACCCCGGAGATTCTGGCCAGCGACCTTGAGCAGGTGAAGGCACAGGTTCAGGAAGGACTCAGCACGCCGGTACGCGTCAAGTTCGAAAACCAGACCTGGCGGATCGAGGGGACAACGCTGACGGGCTATGTCAGTGTTGAAACCGTGGTCGAAAACGGAGTCCCGGTCGCCAATCTCAGTCTCGACACCGAGCGCCTGGCGGCTGATTTGCGCACTCAATTCGTTCCCGAGGTGAATCGCGACCCGGTCAACGCCCGCGTTGGCTGGAACGACAACCTTGGCCTGGTTGCCCTCGATCCCAGTGAGACCGGTGTCACCCTGAAGGCGACCGCCTTTGCGGAGGCCGTGGCCAACAGCTTCCTCAACGGGCACGAGCGGGTTGAGATCCCGGTGGTGATCACCCGTCCCGAGATCGATGACGAGAATCTCGACGCGCTCGGAATCGAATCGCGCCTCGGGGGTGGTGATTCGAACTTTGCCGGAGGGTCCTGGAATCGTGACCAGAATATCTATGTCGCCACGGACCTCCTGAACGGCACACTGGTTCGCCCCGGCGGGGTCTTCTCGTTCAACCAGGCGATAGGCGAGATTACCTACGACAAGGGCTTTGTAGACGCTGACGTCGTCGTTGCGGAGCAGATCGGCCGCGATGTTGGCGGCGGGG
Organism: uncultured Chloroflexia bacterium; assembly: GCA_963763125.1. Classification (GTDB taxonomy): domain Bacteria; phylum Chloroflexota; class Chloroflexia; order Thermomicrobiales; family UBA6265; genus JACCYX01. Next base: position 363,957 of record CAVXMV010000005.1, on the reverse strand, counting down.
TATGCCAGGTGTCGACGACGGTGTTTCGCGCCGCAATCATGGCCGGCATGCCAATCGCCGAGTGGCAGCCACACACATACAGGCTTTCCAACTACGAGCGAGACGGCTGGGGCCCCGGGTTTGATGCCTCGATCCTGCAGAATAGCTGGCAGTCGCCGGAAGAGTGGCCTGACTTCAAGTTCGAGAACTATACCGACGGCTGGTTGCTGGTCGAGGCCTGGACTTCGTACCCGAATGTGATCGTCAACGTCTACGGAAGCAATGACGGTCGCGAAGTGGAAGTTGACGCGTGGGGCATCAGCGGCAAGTCGACAGGATTCACCCGGGTCATCTATGACAAGGATGGCAACGAAATTGCCAACCGCTCATTCGCGACCGGTTTCAAATAGCCCTGAGGGCATTGCTGTGAGTACCGGCAAGCTATTGAATGACGCGGATTTCCTCGCCGCTGTCTGATGCAGGGTTGCAGCAGGCCATGGTGTAGAATCGACTCAGCGGTCCACATGCTTGGGGACGTCGTGTCCGCGACCTGGGACAAGTGGTGCCCAGGCCTTCGATTGTGTCGCGGTGAGCCACCCGTGAGCGCATTTCGCCATCCCGGCCGGGAAACTCGAGCGTATGCGTGACGACGAAAGACCAGGCTCGGTGTGGTTGCCTCGGCGATATCGCCTCACAGAGGACGGATCGAACGAGGATCGAGCCAACGGGGGAAGGGACAACTCACGCAATGCGCAGATCATCCCTGCATAGACACTTGCACCAACAATTCCTTGATGGGGACGAACGTTCGGACCAATCCGATCTTGCCGACCGGCGTGTCGCCAATCGCCGCGTCGTCCTGAAAGCTGTGGCCGGGATGGCCGCGCTTGCCGCGTCCGGGGTCGATGTCGTGCCCGGGACCGTCAGCAAGGTGATCGCCCAGGAGGTGGGTGGAACTCGCGCCAACCGATTCGTGCCCGCCGACAACGGCGTCGGGGCGGCCGATGCCGCTGCTGGTGAGTGGGTCACGTTCGAAACCAACTATCCGTTTTGGGCGTTGGGCGCGAGCTGGAATGGCGATGTTGGGCTGTGGCCGATTATCGCGGTGCAACTCAGCCAGGACGGCGCGACCTGGACCGAAACGATCGATGTTGCCGCCGAAACCGAAGACGGCGGCCAGCCTAGCCGCGACGGTCGGTTGTTCACACCGCTCATTTTTTCGGACGGCGCGCAATGGGTGCGCTACCAGACGATCGACGCCGACCGGGTGCCGGGCGAGGTAGCTGGACTCTCGTTCGTCTATATCGATCCTACCGACGGACCGTGGGAAGAGGATATCGCCCCCCAGGCGGCCAGCAGCCAGATCAGCACACTGACGGTCGAAACGATCGCGCCGCCGGAGATCATTACACGGGAGCAGTGGGGCGCCAACGAAACCTGGCGCTTCGATACCTTCGGCGAGGTCTGGCCGCCGGAATACCAGACCGTTACCCACATCATCATTCACCACACCGCGACCGCCAATCGCCCGGCCGACGTTCCGGGCGCAATCCGTTCGATTTACTACTATCACGCCGTCGAACAGGGCTGGGGCGATATCGGCTACAACTACCTGGTCGACCATAACGGACGGATCTATCAGGGCCGGTATGGTGGCCAGAACGTGATCGGTGGGCATTCGTTCCAGTTCGCGTTTGGCAGCTCGGGTATCACAACGATTGGCAACTTCCAGACTGTTGACCCGCCGGAGGCAGCCATATCGGCGCTCGTCTCGATCACCGCCTGGGTCGGCCGCGATCTCGATCCGCTCGGAGCGAGTGACTTCCACGAAGCACCGAACCTGCCAACCATTTCCTCGCACCGCGACGTCAACGCCACGACCTGCCCCGGTGACCGGCTTTGGAACGATCTGCCCGAGATCAGGACGCTGGTTGCCCAGACGCTCGAATCCGGAGAACTGGAGACAGGACTCCCGGCCGGTATCGTTCCGGGTGACCGGGTCAAGGTCCAGACCGACACGGGCGGCGCCCTTAACGTTCGCTCCACCGCCAATGGCACGGTGTCCGGCAGCTTGCCGAATGGCTCGCTGGCGTGGGTTATCGATGGCCCAACCAAGCTGAGCAGCGGCAACTGGTACCAGGTGGAAGCGGTATCCGGCGGCACAACCGGTTGGGTTACGGCCCAGTTCCTGATCGTTGACCCTCCGCTGCCGCCCGGTTCCCCCTCGACCGACTATCCCTACGGGCTCAACCTCAGGTACATCCAGACAGGTAATCTGCGGCGTGGTCCAAGCACAACTGCGGGGATCATCGCATCGGTGCCACGCAACACCTGGGCACATGTGATGGCCGGGCCGGTCATGGGCGATGGTCACGGTTGGTATCAGGTACGCGTCTACCAGTACGGCGATGGTTGGGTCGATCGCGAGCTCATTGCCCCGGCGCCGATCAATACCTCTCCCACTGGCAATTTTCAGGTTGGCGATAACGTCGAGGCTTCCGAATCGCTCAACGTCCGGCCTCGACCTGGTCTGGCCCAGGGCGTGATTGCCTCGGCAGGGGCTGGTACTGACATGGTCATTTCCCAGCCGCCCGTCGATGTCACCGGATTCATCTGGTACGGCGTCTACAGCGAATCGTTCGGGGGCGGCTGGGTCGCCCAGAACTACCTGCGAGCAGTAGGTCCACCGCCTGCCGGAAAATTCCAGGTCAACGATACCTTCCGTGTGACCGAGACCACGAACCTGCGCTCCACACCGACGACGTCGGGCAGCGTGCTCACGACGATGGGTGTCGGAACCACCGGCACCGTGCTTGGAGGACCGCGAACCGCCAATGGCTATATCTGGTGGCAAATCCGGACATCTGGCGGAACGACCGGTTGGTGCATCGAGAACTGGCTCGTCGAGACGGACGGGGGAACGACGCCGCCACCTTCGACCAAGTTCCAGGTCAACGATACATTCCGGGTGAGCGAGTCCACGAACCTGCGTTCGTCGGCCACGACATCGTCCGGGGTCATCACGACCATGGGCGTCGGCACCACGGGTACGATCATCGGCGGACCGACTGCCGCCAACGGGTACGCCTGGTGGCAAATCCGAACGTCTGGTGGAACGACTGGCTGGTGTATCGAGAATTGGCTCGTCGAGACTGATGGGGGCACCACCCCGCCACCGACCGGCAAATTCCAGATCAACGACACGATCAGGGTTACCGAGAACCTCAACCTGAGATCGTCCGCCAGCACCTCTGGCAGCGTCGTGACTGTCCTGCCGGCTGGCACGACAGGCACCGTGATCGGTGGACCGACCGCCGCCAATGGATACACCTGGTGGAGAATCCAGACCAGCCGTGGCACCGGTTGGGGCGTTGAAAACTGGCTTGTTGAGACTGATGGCGGCACCACTCCGCCGCCGGGTGGATTGCCAGCGGGAACCGTCGTGCGGGTCACCGAGAACAACCTGCGGATGCGTTCGGGCGCCGGTACCGGCAACACCGTGCTTGCCACACTCCCGGTCAATCATCAACTGACCATCATCAGCGGGCCGACTTCGGCCAACGGCTACGACTGGTACCGGGTGAACAGCGTTACGTACGGAACGGGGTATGTCGCCGACGACTTCATCGCCCGCGTGTAACAATCGGAACGAATTGCAACGGGGTTGGCCAACCCCCATGTCGGTAGGCTGCCGAGCGTGTCTCGGCCCCTTCCGGCAAGCATCGTTGATTCAATCCTTGCGAAAGGCGCCCGTGATCCCAAGGATCGCAGGCGCCTTTGCCATTCCATGAATTGACATTGCACCCATGGCCCTGGATATCACGATCGTTCAACACGCTGACAAGATTCGGTTGCCCGGCAATCACGGGCTCACCGAGCGTGGCCGGGAACAAGCCAGCGTGCGAGGCAATTCACTTCGCACCGCCAAACCGTTCGATGAAGCGTGGTGCAGCAACCTGAAACGCTCGCGCGAGACTGCCGAAATCATCGCCTCAGCGATTGGCTTTCCAACTGACCGAATTCAGGAGGACGCGCGGATTGCCGAGCGCATCAATTGGTGGAGTGAGGATGACCAGTCTCGCCAGGAGTTTCGTGAGGATTGGGTGCGGTCAACTGCCGACCGGGATTACCAGCCACGGTTTGGCGACTCCTCACGTGCCGCCGGTGAGCGCTTCGCGGCCTTCCTGACCGAGTGCCGGGAACGAATCCCGGACGGCCGGGTGCTGATCGTCTCGCATGGCGGTGTCACGATCGACCTTGTCCGGACCTGGTTCGGGGACGAGGTTGTCCGCCAATACGCGCTCGGCGCGATCGAGCATGGCATTGAACCGTGCGCAATCACCCGCATCCGCTTCGACGGCGATCGGAAGTCGCTTCACCGCCTGGGAGATGACTCGCTGAGCATGAGCTGATCTCGCCTTTGCGCAAGCTGTTTCGCCCGCTTTGTGATGTGGGCACGAACGGCTACGTTGCCCCTGGCAATGACGCGCCGCTCCAGGTCCACTTGAATGCTCCAGATTTCCTGGGCTGCATTCAAATATGGAGCAGCTGCGATATCGTTTTCGCTGATCGACCGGCTTTCACGATAGCCATCCAGGAATGCCTGCCAGTGATCCGTCCATTCCGGTCTGCCAAAGGCCCAACCCTGCAGGTCGATCGCGCGCCAGCCAAGGCCGCCCGAGTCGAAGTCGTACCAGACGAATTCGTCACGTGTGGTGATGTGCAGGTTGTCAAACGTCAGGTCGCCGTGGCACACGCCCCAGTTGAGCCCGCCCTGCGCTCGCGTCATGATTTCGCTCCGGAGCCATTCACCGGTATCAAGGATCGAGCTCCTGGTCGAATCGTCAATATCCTGCGACCGAATGAGTGCCAACGGTTCGTCGATCAGTGTCGCGAGATCGAGCGACCGCCGCTCGTGGTGTGTCGTGAAATCGTCGGCAGCAAGATGGAGCAGCCCGACCGCCTTGCCTTCACAGTGATACATCTCCGGTGCAAAGGGCGGAACTGGCTTTTCGCCGGCCGCATACTCGAACAGCACAACCTGCCGTTCCAGGCCATCTGCCTCGGCGAACTGCAAGGCGTCGCCGTTCACGCCCACGATTGGCCGAGCCACGAGCACCCCTTTGGATGCCAGGTGATCCAGCAGGGCGATTTCAAAACGAATCTCCGAATCGCGCCGCCAGCCAGTGCCGTACACCTTCAGCACATACCGCTGCTGCCGCGTCTCCACCAGGTACACATCGTTGGTGTAGGCGCGCAGGAGCCGCACGTGTTTCACGTCGGGAATATCGAAGTGGGTGAATGCCCATTGGGCAATGTTTTCGTCAGGGAAGGCAGTCATCGCGGGAGCATGGATCCCATGTCATGCAGACTTTGAATCGTGATGAGGGTTATATGCAAATCGGATGAACTTTCCTGAAATCCCGTTGGGCAAGGGCGGCAGCGCCAGCGAGCCTTGATTGACAACTAGAGACACCTCCTCAACCAGGACCCTGGTCGATCATGAGCCCGCCCGTGTGTGGCATAAACACGGAATCGTCTCGGATCGACACGCAGGTTATACACATTTCAAATCAAGCTCGTGTTTACGAGGACATCGGCGACGAAGGCGTTGCGGTCGAGCGTACCACCTGACCCACTACGACCGTCTTCGCAACGTGATCGCCGGTTCGCTGATTGTTCCAGGAAACTGCCATCACGATCAGGGTTGGGATGAAGAAGGCGATGGACCCCAGGTACAGGAAAAACAGTCGCACTATCGATTGTCCGATGTTTACCGCTACCTCCGGTTTTCTGATCGACGACCCGGATGCCCATCAAACGTTTGCCGAGTGTTTGCCCATAGTGGGTTTCGCACCAAATAACGTACGAGCATAGGCCAGCAATAACCAGAGGCCGATACCGCCAGGTGGGAATGACACCGACACCCCTCCATCCACGCGGTCACCGAAGGCTGTCTCCCGAGGGCCGGATTCAGTCTGGAACAGGAAGTCGACGATGGATTGCCCGGTGATGATAGCCACGAGGAGGAGAACCGACCAGTAGAGAAGGACTTCGATCAGGAATGCGCCGAGGCGTCTCCAGAGACTTGCGGCTACCATGGATTGTCTCCATTCCGCGTACATGAGTTTTTAGGCAGGGACCCAATCCTGTGCTCACTACGACTTTAGTGGGATCGATCGCATGAATCAATGTGTGCATCCGTTTGACAGATTGTGCCGGATTGCACTATCTTCCTTGTGCGCCTGCGACAAGAAACGTCCGCTGGCGGGGGTGGGGTGTCTCCTGGACGCCCGCTCAGCGTTCCTTGCAGATAACTAGCTCCCAGGATGATCAATCCAGATGTACTCACTTCCGAAGCCTCATGACCGCCCACGTACCAGCCGAACGGCTGATCCCCGTTCGGTCTAGCAGTCTGTCCGCAATGCGGACGCCTCGGAACATCCCACCCACATCATCTGGAGTTGAGCGCACATGGTTACCCCTGAACTGACTACCCAAAACGGCGGCGTCAAGCCGTACATCGGCAAGGTCGTGCTCGCCTATTCCGGCGGGCTCGACACCTCCGTGATCATTCCCTGGCTCAAGGAAAATTACGACTGTGAAGTGATCGCCTACGCGGCCGATGTCGGACAGCCGGATGACCTGAGCGGCGTCGAGGCAAAGGCAATCGCCAGCGGCGCAACCAAGGCCTACGTCTACGACCTGAAGGATGAGTTCATCAAGGACTACGTCTTTCCAACGCTGCGGGCCGGCGCCATCTACGAGCGCAAGTACCTGCTCGGAACCTCGATTGCCCGGCCCTTGATCGCCAAATACCAGGTTGAGGTTGCCCGGATCGAACAGGCTGGCGCGGTTGCCCACGGCTGCACCGGCAAGGGTAACGACCAGGTCCGGTTCGAGCTCACCTTCATGTCACTCGCCCCGGAACTCAAGATCATTGCCCCCTGGCGACACTGGGACATTCGCTCGAGGGAAGATGCCCTTGACTACGCGGCTGCACATAACATCCCAGTTACGGCCACCGCGAAGAAGATCTACTCGCTCGATGGCAATCTCTGGCACCTCTCGCATGAAGGTGGCGCGATCGAGGATCCATGGGAAGAGGCTCCCGGCGATGCCTACGGCTTGACCGTAGCTCCCGAAGATGCCCCGAACGAAGCCGAGTACGTCACGATCTCGTTCGAGCAGGGTTGGCCGGTCGCGGTCGATGGCCAGCGCCTCGACGGGGTTCCGATGGTCCAGCAGCTCAACGAGCTCGCCGGCAAGCATGGTGTCGGCCGGATCACGCTCCTTGAAAATCGGCTCGTCGGCATGAAGAGCCGGGGTGTCTACGAGACGCCCGGCGGCACGATCCTGATGACCGCCCACCGCGAGCTTGAGCATTTGACGCTCGACAAGATGACGATGCGGGCCAAGGATTCGTTGGCAATTCAGTACGCAGACCTCGTGTACAATGGGCAATGGTTCACCCCGCTGAAAGGGGCGCTCGACGCCTTCGTCGACAAGACCCAGGAGCCTGTCACCGGCGACGTTCGGCTCAAGCTGTACAAGGGGACATGTGAGGCTGTTGGGATGAAATCCCCCTACAGTCTTTACGATGAAGCACTCGCCACGTTCGGCGAGGACGATGTCTATCAGCAGTCAGATGCCGAAGGGTTCATTCGGCTCTTTGGACTCGGTCAGAAGGTCGCGAACAAGCGCGATCGGCTGGCGCAGCAGGCGGAGGTCGTACGGTGATGATTGCCCATCACGGCATCGAGATGGAGCTGCTTTCCCGCTCTCCCTCGAGGCGGCCCACGCGTTGTATCCGTACAACGCGCTGACGGTCGCCATCCGTTAGCGCCAGTCGCTGACTCACAATCCAGCAGCACAATCGTTTCTCCCGCACAGACGGGGACCAGTACGAGCCAAGCACGCCATAGCGACCCGGGGACGGTGAAAGCCCGGGACATGCGGAGCGGCTCGGAACGCGCCCCGGAGCGGCCGACCGAAGAAAGAGATCCGTCGCAGGATCGTCAAGTAGGTTCGGATGGGTGGCTCCCATGGATCCAACAGCCAAGAGATGCGCGAACACCGCCACACGGCGTTCCCCGTTCGCGCAAGAAGGGTGGTACCGCGGGATTTTACGCCTCTCGCCCCTTCGGTTCGATCATCGCGAGTTCGCTCGCGGCGTCGAACCGGCGTTCGCACTTAATTGCGTGCCGACATCGAAGGGAGCACCGGATGCATCAGCTATCCACCGCGGAAACATCAGTTCAAACAGGGACCACCACCGAGCCCGTGGTGTTGCACTCCGTGCCAACCGTCAGCCAGGATCTGACCGGATCGGCCCAGGATCGCGCCGTCGTGCTTGGCGGTCCCCAGAACACAACCTTGCCATCGTTCACGATCAGTCCACGGCTGCGAGGCCGGCATGTCCTCGTCGATACCGACTTCACGCCCGACGAGATCGCCGAGGTGCTCGACACCGCGCGCCGGATCAAACGGCTATCGCGAACCGGTCAGCCGCACAACTACCTCGCCGGCAAAACGCTCGGCATGATCTTCCAGCACCCAAGCACCCGGACCCGGGTCTCGTTCGAGGCCGGCATGGCCCAGCTCGGCGGCCAGGCAATCTTCCTTGGTGTCAACGACCTCCAGATGAAGCGGGGCGAGACGATCGGCGATACCGCCCAAATTCTCAGTCGCTATGTCGATGCCGTGGTGGCCCGGGTGGCCGATCACAACGACCTGATCACGCTCGCCAGCTCGGCCTCGATCCCGGTCATGAACGGTCTCTCCGACAAGTGCCATCCGCTCCAGGCGCTCGCCGACCTGCTCACCCTGCAGGAGACATTCGGTGAACTCAAGGGCCTCAAGCTGGCCTATCTCGGCGATGGCAACAATATGGCCGCCTCGCTGATGCTCTCGGGCGCGGCGATGGGCGTCAGCGTCACCGTCGCCGCGCCATCGAACCTCCAGGTTTCGCCCGATATCGTCCAGCACGCGCAATGGCTGGGCAGCCACAACGGAGCCAAAATCGAAGTCACCAACGATCCGGCCGAGGCGGTCAGGGGCGCGGACGCGGTCTATACCGACGTTCACGTCAGCATGGGCCAACTCGACGGCGCGGCCCGGGCAGTCGCCCTGGCGCCATACAAGGTGACCCAGGAGCTGATGTCCGAAGCCAATGCCAAGGCCGTCTTCATGCACTGCCTGCCGATGCACCGCGACGAGGAAGTGTCGACCGAAGTCGCCGACGGACCGAAGTCGATCATCTTCGACCAGGCCGAGAATCGGTTGCACATGCACAAGGCACTCTTGCTGCACACCCTTTGTTAGATGACGGTCAATGTGGACCGGGAGAACGTACCGATGATCGACCTGGAAGCAAATCAGCCAACTGAAGAGGTGGTGCAGGATCCAGCTTCGGCGTGGGTAACGTTCGACCATGAGCTTCACGGCAAGAACATCATTGCCGATACCGACCTTTCGCCGGGCCAGATCATCGAGATCGTGCAAACGGCTGCGGTCCTCAAAAAACTTCGCGCCGAGCACATCCCGCATGCCTGGCTCGCCGGCCAGACGCTCGGGCTGATCTTCCAGCACCCAAGTACACGCACCAGAACCGCCTTCCAGGCCGGGATGGAGCAACTCGGTGGCCAGGCAATCTTCCTTGGCGTGGACGATTTGCAACTGAAGCGGGGCGAGACGATCGAGGACACCGCCGCAATTTTCAGCCGCTACGTCGAAGGCATCGCGGTTCGCGTCGAGAACATCAATGACATGTACGAGCTCGCATCGGGCGCGACTGTGCCGGTCTTCAACGGCCTGACATCGTCGAATCACCCGATCGAAGCGTTGAGCGACATCTTCACCCTGCACGAGCGGTTCGGGAAACTGAAGGGAGTCAAATTTGCCTACCTCGGCGATGGTAACAATGTTTGCCACTCCCTGATGCTGGCCTGCACAGCCGTGGGCGTCGATTTCGCTTACGCCGGACCGGAAGCATGGCGACCTGATCCCGACGTCATTGAAACGGCTCAGGCGCTGGCGGACGCGGCAGGCAGCACGCTGACTTTGACCGACGATCCCTACGAAGCGGTATCGGGCGCCGATGCCGTCTACACCGATGTTCATGAAAGCATGGGCGAACAGGTCAATCCCGGAAAATTGATGGCCCTGGCGCCATATCGGGTCACCCAAAAGGTGATGAACGCGGCGAAACCAGAGGCGGTCTTCATGCACTGCTTGCCGTTGCACCGTGGGCAGGAAGTCGAATCCGAGGTTGCAGATGGTCCGCAATCGATCATCTTCGACCAGGCGGAGAATCGGCTCCACGTCCACAAGTCGGTGTTGCTGCAGGCGCTGCATGACGAGCGTCATCCCGTGATCGAGGCTACGGCCTGACTGGATCGAAGCGCGTCAGAGTTGGGGAATCGATGCGATCGCATGGGCGATCGCGAGGATGTATTTCAGGAGTCTTTCATGGCAGCGTTGCAGTGTCCCGAATGTGCGGCAGAACTTGATATCGACGACAAGGTCGAGCAGGGCGAGATCATCCCCTGCCCGGAATGCGGCGCCGATCTCGAAGTCTTGGGCACCAAGCCGATCGTGCTTGGCCTGGCCCCGGAAGAAGGCGAAGACTGGGGCGAGTAGCCCCACGGCATCTCGTATCAGGGGAGGGCACAAGACCCTCCCGTACGAGTCCGTCGCAGTCTCGTAGTGGCCGGTCTTGTGCCGGCCAACAGTGGTGAGGAGAAACCAGGTGACGGCAATCGGCGTGCTCTGCGCCCGTGTGCGCGTGGAAGAAAAACAGATCATTGCGGCTATCGGCAACGCCGGTTTCCTTGCAGTGCCCGTTCTTCCTGCGAGCTCGCCCTTGCCTCCCGGCCCGGGATCGCCCGGGTTTGCGATTCTGGGCGAGATTCTCGATGCCACCACCGGCGAATCGATGACCAAACCGGTCGATCTCGTGATCGATCGCGCCCCGGATCGGGCTGTCGCCGCTGCGACGTTGCCACTGTTGAACATAAATGGACTCCGCACGATCGACGCCGGTTTGGCCGCGACCGGATCGCGCCTCCAGGTCGCGAGCGCGCTCGCGACGGCGGGTGTTCCACGACCAGGCACCCTTGTGGGCTTCTCGGAAGCCTCCTCGATTGCCGCGGTCGAGCAACTCGGCTACCCATCGACCCTGCTCGGGATGACACCGGGTTCGTCGACGACCGACCTCCACGACGCCGACACTGCCGATGCGGTGATCGAGCATCGTGTCGTGCTGGGTGACCAGAGCGAGGCGATCATTCTGCTCCAGGCGGGTGCCCCGTCCCCTGATCGGCGTTCGGTGGTGCACGTCGTCGATGGTCGCGCGGTCGCGTTCGATGGGGCCGCGACGTCCATCGACGACCTGACTATCGCCGAGCACGCCGCGCATGCCCTCGGCGCTTCGCTGGTGGCCATCGAGTTGGCCCGCACGAGTGCCGGGGCGGTCGTTTGGGATGTCTTCCCGGTCGGTGACTTCCGCCAGGCGCGCCCGATTGGCGACCTGACCGTGGCCGAGGCGATTGCCAACCTGGTGGCCGCCCGCGCTACCCACACGAACGGCCGCCACGATGGCTGGGAAGCGAAGGTGGATCATGGGCTTGCCCTCATCGCCTGAGCTCACCACTCAGGGAGATTTTTCGACTCAGGAACAGGCCGATATCGACCTTCTGTATGGTCTCGTCAGTGTCGAGAGTCTCTCCAATGGGGAGGCCAGCGCGGTTGCCTGGTTGCGCGACCAGATGGCGGCGCGCGGCATGCATGTGATCGATGACGCGGCTGGAAACGCTGTGGCCACGGTCGGCTCCGGTGATCGCCATGTCGTCCTGCTCGGGCACATCGACACGGTTCCGGGGCGCATACCGGTCCAGATCAGGGATGGTGTGCTCTGGGGGCGCGGCGCAGTTGATGCCAAGGGGCCATTGGCGACGTTTGTCGCGGCGGCCAGTGCGGCGGCCGACCAGCTCAATGCGCGAGTCACCGTGGTTGGCGCAGTCGGCGAGGAGATCATCGGCTCCCCCGGCGCCAACGAAGTCGCCAAATGGGATGGCCCTGATCTCTGCGTAATCGGCGAACCCAGTGGCTGGGATGCCATCTGCCTCGGGTACCGAGGTTCGCTATCGCTCGTCTACACTCTGCATCAGTCGACGCGCCACACGGCCGGTCCGGGCGAATCGGTCGCCGAGGAGGCGGTCCAGTTCTGGAACACCCTCCGCGCCGAGCTCGATCGCTGGAATGCCGATGCGAAGAACAGCTTCGGCTCGATCGGCCACTCGCTGCGGGCATTCAACACCAGCGGCGATGGTTTGACCGACGTGGCCAAACTCTCGATCGGCCTTCGATTGCCGCCGGAACTCGATGTGGCGCTGCTTGCTGGAACGCATTCGCACGCTCGCGGCTCCCGCCGATATCGTGGTCGACGGTGTTCAGGAGGGATACCGCACGGGCAAGCAAAGCAGGCTCGTCCCGCCTTTCTTGCGAGCGATTCGCGAGGAGGGCGGCAAGCCGCGCTTCACCCTCAAGCTCGGGACGTCGGACATGAATGTGGTGGGCCCTGTCTGGAAATGCCCTATCGTGGCGTATGGTCCTGGCGACTCGTCGCTTGACCATACGCCCGAAGAACGCATCGTACTCAGCGAGTATCTGCAGGCTGTGCGGATTCTGCGCAATGTGCTTCTGGCTCTCTAGCGAGCGATTGGGCAAGGACGTTTTCACGATGACAACAGTGATCTCAAATACTGGCCTCAAGCTGGGTGTGCTGGTTTCGTTCCTGAGACAGGAAGAAAAGCTGATCCTTTCTGCTGCCCGGGCCCGAGGCATGAAAGTGACGCCGATCTTCGATCGCGAGCTGGCGCTCAACCTGTCGGCCCCGACGGCTGCCGACAGCGACGTCGATATCGATGTGCTGCTTGACCGCAGCGTCGTCCACTCCCGTGCCGGTTACACCCTGTTCGCGATGGAGCGCTGGGGCATCCCTACCCTGAATTCGGCCCAGGCAGTCACGATCTGCGACGACAAGGCGCGCGCCAGCATGGTGCTCGAGGCGGCCGGGATTCCATCGCCCAAAACGTTCATCGCCTACTCCGAAGAATCCGCCCTGAAGGCATGCGAATCTCTCGGGTACCCGGCAGTCCTCAAACCGGTGACTGGATCGTGGGGGCGTCTGATCGCCAAGGTCAACGGGCCTGACCAGGCACGATCGATCATTTCCCAGAAATCCGAACACGGATCGTTCCACCACGAGATCTACTACGTGCAGGAGTTCATCGAGAAACCGGGGCGCGATATTCGTGCCTACGTGATCGGCGGCAAGATTATTGCCGCGTCGTACCGGACTTCGGAACACTGGATCACCAATGCGGCGCGTGGCGCGGTGTCGGTACCGTGCCCGGTGACACCGGAAATCGAAGACCTTGCACTTCGCGCGTGCGACGTGGTTGGAGCCCGGCTCGCCGGTGTCGACCTGATCGAGACCGACGAGGGACTGAAGGTCATCGAAATTAACACCGGTGGTGAGTTCAAGGGGCTGATGACGACGACCGACCGGGATATCGCCGGGGAGATCGTTGAAGAAGCGGCCCGCCTCGCCCGCGAGGGCGTACCAACACCGGTCTTCGCAATGGCTTGAATCGAGAGACGTCCAACTCGTACTGGCCGGTCTTGTGCCGGCCAGCAATGCGGGAGGGCACAAGACCCTCCCGTACGAGAAGAGGCCAATGCGGACATAACGCGCGACAACGGTTTATCCTATACACAGCAAGCGTGGATGGGGACAGCATCCGATCGATATCGTCCACCAGCGAGCGGGGAGATGGTGAAAGCTCCGCAGGTACGACCGATCGGATCAAGACCCCAGAGCTGCCGGAAGAACGTCGAGCACCTGCTCGATCACTAGAACCGGCCGGTTCCTCCGTTATCGGGATTGGGTAGTGGCGCTTCCCCTGGCGCATGTACCCGGAAAGGCGGCTATCCGCGAGGGTGGCGGCGAACAAAGGTGGTACCACGGCGCGGAGTCCGCCGTCCTTTGAACTGGACGAGCGACTCCGCGTCTTTCCATTGAAAGGATCGGGCATCGATTGACCCGGTCAGAGAGGAAGAATCCGTGTTTCAGCATGAACGGATTGAGGGATCACCATTGCGCGTCGGCGTCCTCACGTCGCGAGTTCGCGTCGAGGAGAAGCTGCTGCTCACGGAGCTCGAGCGCCGTGGCGTGGACATCGTTCGCTACGACGATCGGGAGTTCACGCTCGATCTCGAAGCTCCGAGCATGACCGAGTGTGACGTCATTCTCGAGCGCTGCATCAATCACCTGCGCGCCCTGTATACCCTGAAGGTGCTCAACGATTGGGGCATCCCGACCGTCAACACCTACGAGGTTGCCAATATCTGTGGCGACAAGCTGCTGACGTCGACGGCCCTGGTCAAGGCGGGAGTGCCGACGCCGCGCACGGTGATCGCCTTTACGCCCGAATCTGCCGATCGAGGCGATCGAGGAAATGGGTTACCCGGTCGTCCTCAAACCGGCCGTCGGCTCGTGGGGGCGATTGCTGGCCCGTGTCAACGATCGCGACGCAGCCGAGGCCCTGCTCGAGCACAAGGTGACGCTGGGATCGTTTCATCACGGCGCATTCTATATCCAGGAATACGTCGAAAAGGATGGCCGTGACATCCGGGCCTTCGTGATCGACGGCGAGACGATCTGTGCGATCTATCGCGACTCGCCGCACTGGATCACGAACACCGCTCGTGGTGGCAAGGCCAGCAATTGCCCGGTCACTCCGGAACTGGCTGCTATTTCAGAGGCTGCCGCTGCCGCCGTGGGCGGAGGCGTGGTCGCCGTCGACCTCTTCGAAACCAGCCAGGGATTGCAGGTCAACGAAGTCAACTACACGATGGAGTTCAGGAACAGTATCGACACCACCGGGGTCAACATCCCGGAGAAGGTGATCGACTACGTGCTCAGAATTGGAACGGAAGCGCGCGCCCGTCGCCTCGAAAACGCAATCGCGGCCGATTAAAGCGATTTCGGCTTGTAGGGGAGGGTCCTGTACCCTCCCGTGATGATTGGCCCGCCAATACAGCATTTGTACGGTTGCGGATCGCGTGCTCCGCCCGTGAGGATTGGCCGGCACAAGGCCGGCCACTACCAGGGAATGAACAGCAAGGAAACAACGTCATGCTCAATGTCTCGGTTATCGGTGGTTCTGGTTACGCGGGCGGTGAACTCGTTCGGCTCCTGCTCTCGCATCCGGAGGTCATCATCAAGCAGGTCACCTCGGAGCGTAATGCGGGGAAGTTCATTCGCACCACCCATCCCAACCTGCGCAAGCGAACCGACTTGAAGTTCGTGAAATCGGCCGATCTCGAACCATGCGATGTGCTCTTCCTTGCGCTGCCGCATGGCGTTTCGATGGAGAAACTTCCGGAAGTTCGTGACATCGCACCGATCATCATCGATCTCAGTTCGGACTTCCGCCTCAACGATCCCGCTGGCTACCCGACCTGGTACAGTCACGAGCACAACGATCTCGATGCCCTCGGCAAGTTCGTCTACGGCATGCCTGAGCTCCATCGCGAAGAGATCCGCGCCGCGGACTGGATCGCCAGTCCCGGCTGCATGTCCACGACTTCAATCATCGGCCTCTATCCGTTGTATCAGGCCGGCGTCGTCGATCCCAATATCCCGGTCGTGATCGAGGCCAAGACCGGGTCGTCCGGTTCCGGTGGCTCGCCCGGCCTCGCCTCCCACCACCCGGAGCGCGCCGGTGTCGTCCGCTCGTTCAAGCCGACTGGCCATCGCCACACGGCGGAAATCGTCCAGGAGTGCACCTTCAATGGCTGCACGCCGCAGATTGCCTTTTCGGCGACCTCGACCGATGCGGTGCGCGGCATTCTCGCCACATCGCATGTCTTCACCAAAGAGCCGCTCGAAGACAAGGATCTGTGGAAGATCTACCGCGCCGCCTACAAGGACGAGCCGTTCATGCGGATCGTCAAGGAAAGCGTCGGCATCCACCGCTATCCGGAACCGAAGATTCTCAGTGGCTCGAACTACGGCGATGTCGGATGGGAGAAGGACCCTCATTCGAACCGGATTGTGGTGCTTGCCGCGACTGACAACCTGATGAAGGGGGCCGCAGGGCAGGCTGTCCAGGCGTTCAACATTCGCCTCGGCTTCCCGGAGGAAACCGCCATCGACTTCCCTGGCCTCCACCCGATTTGATTGGACCGTTTTGTAGGGGAATCCCCTGTGGGTTCCCGTTTTAACTGTCATTCCGCAACGAGCCGCAGGCGAGTGGAGGCAGGGCAGCAGTATCTCCTGCCGCAGCGGCATAGCGTCATCGTTCGCTACGGCGAAGAGATTCCTCTGGTCGCTGGCGCTCCCGACGGAATGACAATTTACCGGCTTCGCCGGGGATTTTATCGCTTCGCTGGCGCTCAGAAAGACTGCTTAGTGAAAGATACGGGGACGGCCACACCGCCTCCCCGAACAAAGGGTGGGTAAATGCTCGTTGTCAAAATCGGGGGCGGGGCGGCGATAGGCGCCGACGCCTTCGCCAACTTCGCGGCCGATGTCGCTACCATTGATGAACCGCTCGTGATCGTCCACGGCGGCAATGCCGAGTTCAGCGCCTTGTCGGATGCGCTGGGCATGCCGCCCCGTATGGTGACCTCGAACAGTGGCCGCGTCTCGCGCTACGTCGACGCGGCGACAATGGATGCGATGCTGATGGCCTACTGCGGCAAGCAGAACAAGCGACTTGTCGCCGCCTTCCGGCACGCCGGAGTCAACGCCGTCGGTCTTTCGGCGATGGACGGCGGAATCGCCGTCGGACGCCGCAAACCGGTGATTCGCGGTACCGAGGAAGGCAAGACGCGGGTCTTCCGCGATGACCATGCGGGAACGATCGAGACTATCGACACCTCGCTGATCACCACCCTGATGGACGCCGGATTCGTCGTGCTCCTGACGCCCCCGGCTCTCGCCGACGAGGGCGTGCCGATCAACGTCGACGGCGACAAGCTCGCGTTGGGAGTCGCCGAAGCGTTGGCCGCCGATGGCCTGTTCTTCTTTTCGGACACGCCGGGATTGCTCGCGGATCGCTACGACGAATCCTCGTTGATTCGCGAGATCGACGCCTCGAATCCGGAAGCCGCGCTCGCCGCCGCCGCCGGGCGAATGATCGTCAAGGTAGAATCAGCGATAAAGGCGGTCGAGCGCGGTGTGGGGAAGGTCGTCTTCTCCGATGCGCGGGTATCGCAGCCAGTCACCAGGGCTCTCGCTGGCGAAGGGACCGTTGTGAGTAAATCGAACGTGGTTTCGGCATGACGAGGCGGATTCAGGCTGTTGTCTTCGACATTGGCGAGACATTGGTGGACGAAACGCGCCACTGGGCTGCGGTCGCCCGCTACGCAGGCATCCCGGACCTGACCCTGATGGGGGTGCTTGGGGGACTGATCGAGCGCCGGGAACATCACCGCAGCCTGTTCGGATTCCTCCAGATCGAATCGATCGACCCCAATATCTTTGGGTACCAGATCGAGGAGCGCGACTCTGTACCCCGATGTTGTCTCGGTACTGCGCCAGCTCAAGACCGCGGGTTACCTGATCGGCATCACCGGCAACCAGCCAGCAGGAGCCGTCCAGCAGATCGCGCGCTCTCGGGTTACCGCTCGATTTCGCGGGTTCGTCGGCGGATTGGGGCATTTCCAAGCCGGATCCCGCGTTCTTCAGGCAAATATCGATCGGGCTCGACCTTCGCTACGACCAGATTCTCTATGTCGGCGATCGCCTCGACAACGATGTCCTCCCTGCCCAGGAAATAGGGATGCATGCCGCCTTCATCCGGCGCGGACCGTGGGGATACTTGCAGGCAAAATGGCCCGGCGCGGCAGATGTCGAGCATCATATTGACGGATTGGCCGGTGTGCTGGGTGTGCTCGACCGTATCAACGCGCAGGCCGCGGAGTGACCGCCTGCGCGAGACCCCATCTCGTAGTGGCCGGTCTTGTGCCGGCCTATTAACACCCCATGTTCATATGGAGCCACGGAAACCAATGACCACAACGACCGCCTCTGCAATTACTACCCGAACCGACGACGAGATTCTTGCGATCGAGCGGGCCGACCTGATTCCCCTCTATGCCAAGCGCGACATCGCCCTCGTGCGAGGTGAGGGATCCTATCTCTACGATGCCGCCGGGAACCGCTATCTCGATGCCATGAGCAACTATGGTGTTGCTGCCCTCGGGCATGCCCACCCTCGCTTCACGGCCGCTATGGTCGAGCAGCTTGGACTGCTCACCACCGGCCACCAGAGCTTCGGCAACGACACCCGCGCCGAACTCCTGGCTGAAATCGCCACCATCGCCCCGGAAGGATTGCCCCGCTCATTCCTCAGCAACTCCGGGACTGAGGCCGTGGAGGCGGCCCTCAAGTTCGCCCAGGCTTTCACCGGCAAGCAAGGCCTGATCGCCGCCAAACGCGGGTACCACGGTCGCACCCTTGGAGCGCTCTCGGCGACCGCCGACAAAAAATACCGCGATCCGTTCGAGCCGCTGCCATTGCCATCGACTCACGTTGCCTGGAACTCGCCAGAAGCAATCGAAGCCGAAATCGATGACACAACCGCCGCGATCGTGCTCGAACCAATCCAGGGCGAGGGCGGTATCCACGTCGGCGACCCAGCATATCTGGCGGCCGTCCGGGAAATTGCGAGCCGGCACAACGTGTTGCTGATCGCCGATGAAATCCAGAGCGGATTCCGCACCGGGGCGCCATTCGCGTTCGTGGCGGCTGGAGTTGTGCCGGATATCATCGTCACCGCCAAGGCGCTCGGAAACGGATTTCCAATCGGACTCACGCTCGTTACAGAAGCGATCAGTGCCTCGCTGCCGGGAGGCGCTCACGGCTCGACCTTCGGCGGCAATCCATTGGCGGCACGCGCTGCTGTCGAGACCCTGCGCATCTTCCGCGAAGATGGCATCTACGATCGGGCGACCACGCTAGGCATGGAGATCGTCAACCGGATCGAGGCGCTCCAGAATCCGGGCATTCGCGCGGTGCGGGGCAAGGGCCTGATGATCGGAATCGAGCTCAAGCAGAAGTCGACTCCGGTATTGCGCGGTCTCCAGGATCGCGGTGTGCTCACCTTGCCTGCAGGCTCCACCGTGATTCGCCTGCTACCGCCCTTGATCTGGGAGCAAACCCAGGTTGATGAGCTGCTCGTAGCACTTGAAGATGTGCTCTCCTGAGCCCGATGGCGCGACAGAGGCGGCAGCGTGAGCAAGGTCAACCTCCGGCAGTGACCCGCCGGAGCCTGATCGGCGGAGTTCTTGCCGCGCTGACGCTTGCATCGCCCACGCGTGCAAGTGCCGTGGGCTACGGCATTCCTCGGGTCTCGTTGCCCGATTTCCCGGTCAACAAGAGTTCGAGCGAATTGGGCATGGGAGCCGCATGGGCGCAATTGCTGACATCGACCAGCCTGCTCGATGCCAGACCCGAAGGCCAGATAGTGGGTGGTCTTGCCAACTCGTGGATGCTCTCCCCGGGCAGGGATCAGTTCGATCTCGACATCCGCCCCGATGCCCTGTTCTCGGATGGCGCCCCTGTCACGCCGCTGGATGTCGTGGCCAGTATCGAGTTGGCTCGCGACCTCTCAATCGACTCGCGTGAATCATGGCGATGGGAACATGTGGAGTCGGTCGAGACTGTCGAGGATGACCTCGTTCGCTTGACGCTCCGCCAACCTGATGCGTCGATCCCGGCGCTCCTGTCGTCCTTTTGGGTGCCAATTCTCCCGGCCACCTGGATCGAGAAGGGCTGGGATCGCGAGAATGGCCCATTCCCGCCGTCATCTGGTTGCTACCAGCTTGAGTCTGCGTCGCCGGATCGATTGCGCTACAGTCGGAACGATGGGTTCTTCCAGGTCGGCCGACCTCGGCTGGCCGGTGTGTTGTGCAACGCACCGTCTGCCACCGTGCCGCGTACCACCCAACTCGTGACGGGCGCGGTCGACCTCCTGATCGACGCGCCCATGCTCGATGTGCCGACCCTGAAGGAAGACCCGGGCATTACGCTCGTTGGCGGGCCAACCAATCGACTCTGCCTGCTCTCCGTCAATCTCCGCAGCCAGGTAGTGGCCGATTCTCGCTTGCGCCGCCTGATTTCGAGTGCGATCGATCGCGAAGACCTCGTCCGGGCCGCCACCGCAAACGAGGCGACCCCGACATCGACGCTAATCCCGGTCGATCATTGGGCGGGACTGGAACTCACCACCGAAACGCCCGATCCCGCCGGCATACGCGCCCAGCTCGAAGCGCTGGGTGCGCCTCCCGGAATTGAGCTGCGTTTGGTGGCAAATGGCGCCGATGCATCGCTTGCCAACGCCTGCGTATTGCTCCAGGAGCAGTTGGCGTGGGCCGGGATTGCCCTCTCGCTCGATCTTCTGGACGATACCGAGTTCGAGGAAGAGATGGACCAGGGAACCTGGGACCTCGCGATGACGTATACCCGGTACTGGCGCGACCCGCACGAGTTGATGCGGCCGCTCGTAACCAGCGACGGCAGCGCCAATGCGGGAGGCTACGCCAACAATCGGATCGATTACCTCGTCAATCTGGCAGTCCGTGCTCGCAATGAAGATTACCGGGGGGACCTTTACCGGACCATTCAACGCATTGTGGTCGAGGATGTGCCGGTGATCCCGCTGTTTTTCCCAAACTACTTCGATGCGATGTCGAAAAGGCTGCAGAACTATCCGTTTTTCCTGCCGGTTTCGGCGAGTGCCATGAGTCAGGTCACGATGTCGCATCCTGATCCCGTCGTGCTGCCGTAGCTATACTCTTTCTATAGCGCAACTATTCGCGTCGCATCTGCAAGGTTCCGGGTCTGATTTAGACTGGCGCCTGCGGAGTTCGTTTTGAAGGAGCTCGTGCATCGTGTTCAACATTTCACAGGCTGGCCTGCGTCGATCTGGCGCCGTTCTAGGACTAAGCATGCTCATCGCCTCTGGTTCGTGGGGCACTGCCGCCGTTGCGCAGGAGTCGGAATGCTGGACCAGCGCGCCGTCGATGGAGCAGGGGTATCCACAATGGTCCGAAGCGCCCCAAATGGTGATCGAAACGTCGAAAACGTACACTGCTACCCTCGAAACCAATCGCGGCAACATCGTGATCGAACTTACTGACGATGAGGCTCCCAACACCGTCAATAACTTCGTTTGCCTCGCCCGTGCCGGGTATTACGATGTCACGATCTTCCACCGCGTCATTGCCAACTTCGTGATTCAGGGCGGCGACCCGACTGGTACGGGCACAGGTGGACCGGGCTACCAATTCGATGACGAGCTTCCCGATGGCGATGCACCCTACGTGCGCGGCACGCTGGCGATGGCGAACTCAGGCCCCAACACCAACGGCAGCCAGTTCTTCATCGTCCAGCAGGATCAGACCGAACAGTTTCCTTCAGCCTACTCGATCTTCGGTCACGTGACCGAGGGACTCGACGTGCTCGACACGATTGCGGCGGCACCGGTTGGGCCAAGTCCACGGGGGGAGAATGAGTCGCCGTTGGTGACGCTCGGAATCAAGACAGTCACGATCACCGAGAGCTAGGACGGTTAGACAAGAATCGACCGTGCCGGAATCACACGATTCCGGCATGGTTTTGCACTGTGCAAGACGATTCCAGATTCCGCAGTCTGTAGGGACTGACCTAGCAGCGTAGCGGGTCGGCCGCGAGCGGATGCTTCCCACATCGGATCTGGTCGATCCGGTGCCTTTCCAGAGCGCAGCGTGGGCAGCGAAGCGAGTCCGCCCGGCTGTGACTGATCGCAATGTGTGGCGACGGTCCGCAAAGTCCACCCGAAGTCCAAAGAGGTGTTTTGGTCGAAAGGTAACCCTTTGCACCACCTCGACGTTCCTGTTACAGGAAGTGGGAGGATTGAAGGGAGCAGGTTGCCATGGCACTCATCGCGATCGCAATGTTCGTCGTCCTTGTTTTGGGCCAGGCGCATGTCGGACCGTTGGATCATCTGTTGGGACCGGGGTACACGACGGTCGCGACCCACGGTACCTACGGCATCATCATCGACGAGCGATTCGCGGCGCGCTTTGTCGAAGGTGCGGAGGGTGAATCACTCGAGACATGGACTCCGACCCAGGAGGATGTGGTGGCTGCCGAAACGTTGCTCCAACCACTGCGACCAGGCGATGCCGTGGATGCCCAACGACGCCAGGAGGCAGAATCCCCCGAGGATCTCGTCAGCCGTACCTGGTACGGAGTAATCGTAGATGGTGAGCGCATCATGTTCGTCAATGGTTACTGCGATGGCGGGATACCAGAAGATCCGCTTATGCCAGTGTTTGTGGCCGATGGAGGGTCGTGCTACTGGAACGCGGCAATCAATGCCGACACCTGGGAAATCGTGAGCTACCTGGAAAATGGAAACGCTTGACCGGCGCCACCTGCGAAGCGAGGAATGTCCATGTCCTTGATCATCCTGATTATAGTTATCCTGTTTGGAGCGTTCAGCAGCGAGGTACCGGTCGCCACCGAGGTTATGGTGGACCCGGTCGAAGTGCAGGACTGCGGGACGGTTACCGAGACCGACGGAGAAGCATCCGATGGCTGCATCGATCCCGCCGAGACTGGAGCCTGGGAAGTCGTGCAGATAGGAGCCATCGAAGGGGTGATCGCGCCTGAAATCGACGGCTGGACCTTTAGTTGGATGTTCACTGACGTCGATGGGTACTGGACACCGTCGAAGGCTGAGATTGCCGACGCCGAAGATGCGATTCAGCATGAGCAAGGCGGACTTGAGCATACTCGCCAATACGTCGGATTCCTCGAAGATGGGGAACGCAAGATTTTCATCAACGGATTCTGCGACGCCGTGGGGTACGATTGGGAACACGAGCCAGTGTTGGTCGATGATGGCGGGGACTGTTACTTCACGGCTGTCTACAACGTGGATAGCGAAGGGCTCGAGTGGTTCACCTTCAATGGCGAGGCGTAGTGTTCTTGTCCTGGTTGCGCTCATGGCCGTGCTCAGCCCCTGCCTTGCGAACGCGGCGAAACGTGGCATTGAGCGATGCGAGCAACCCGGCACGGCCATGATTGCCGAACAGGGCGAGCGTGTGGTGGTTGTCGATCCCGGCACCGGGATTGTTCAGCCTCTGCCGCTCGAGCCGGGATTCGTGGAATCGGTGGCCCGGGCGCGGCGGTTTGGCGAGGCGATCACACCATCGCGTTGGGTTGTTGCGCGCACCGCCGACGAACACGGTCGCCGGATCCAGGTCTTCGATATGCGCCACGGCGAGCAGGTTTTCGATGTGAGGTTTGACCTGCGGATCGAACTCGCGACCTCGGCTGTGTCGCCCTCCGGACGGTATACGGTCTACCTGCAATCGAACAACATCGCGTCCGAGGTGACGATTCTTGATGCGGCAACCGCAAGTCAGCGCACGGTCAGGATCGAGCACGGTGCCCCACTCGCTGCCTATGCGATGGCCATTGTGTTCAGTCCGGACCAGGAGTGTGCCGCGATCTCGATGGAGCGGGTCGGCGGCGATGGCGCCGAAACGTGGCTGCTCAACCTGGGGTCGGGTGAGATCGAGCGTGTTCCTGCACAGGATCTGTTCGTGCGCGACTGGGTGCCGGGATGGAGCAAATACGATTCTCGGGTGATCAGTGGCGATACCGGCGCATGGGCCTGGGAAAGGGCGGATCCCACGCTACGCTCTGGACAGGCGCCGGATCGACCACGCCCTGATGGGTGAGGTGGTGTTCCATGTCGACTCGCTTCGCTGCCAGGTCTGCCCGTACGCGATCCGGTGTGCCAGGCAAGTACCCGGATGACGCATCACTCGCCCGATGTTCGCAGTTGAGCTTTTACAGAGAAGTTGATCCGTTGGTCCGGGAACGGGCAGATCACGCATCGCTGCGCTGCCGCAACCGTACAAGGTCCTGCCAATCAATCATGCTGCAATCCGCTTGGCACTCAGGTTTGCGGGGCGACGGCTACCAGCTCCAGATTGCGACGGCCGAGCATGTGAGCTGCCATTGCTGCGATCACGATACAGACTGCAATGGCAACCGCGATTGGCTTGACCCCAAAAATGTCGGTCGCGATGCCAGCCAGCAGGGTCGGGATCAGGGCCGCCATGTTGCCCATCAGGCTCTGGGTCGCGATAACCTGGCCGCGAAGGCTGGACGGTGTCCGCGAGAGCAGGATCGACCGCGCTGCCACATTGACTACGGCGGAGGCGAATCCTGCCGGGATCGACAGCAGCATTACAAGCAGGGTCAGTGGCGAGATCCGGAGTGCATCGGTCAGTTGGTCGAGCGGGAAGCGCAAGGTGTCGTTCAGGAAGTCATACGTCTGTTCCACGAATCCGAGAGCTGCTACAACGACCGCAAAGAGGAAGAGCGACAGCGTGGCGAGATACTGCTCACCGACAACGTTGGCGAGTCTGGGCGCCAGCCGGATACCCATCACCAGGCCGAGCGCGGCCGGCGCGAACACGAACACCGTATTTTCCTTGGACGTTCCCAGCACCCGTTCCAGGTAGAACGGCATGATCACGATCAGCGAACTCATCCCAACCCCAACCAGCACATCGTCGATGATTGCCTCGAAGGTAAAGCGGTCGCTTCGCGCAAAGCGCCAGCCGTCACCGAGCATTTGGCGCAACGAGCGTCCCGTCGTGCGGCGACGGCTGCGATGGACGTTGAGGGCTGGCAGCAAGGCGGTCAGGGCGGCTGCAACCAACCATAACGCCCCGGCCGCCATGAACACGAGCTTTGGGCCGCCGACCCGCAGCAGAATGGGAGCCGCAATCACGAGGCCGACGATCTGGGAAATCGTCAGCGCCAGATTGAACATCGCCTGCGCCGAGGTATACCGGTTCGGAGGCACGATGTCGGCCAGGGCCGAGGCTTCGGTGGGCGAGTAGAACTGGTGAATCACCCAAATCCCGAGCGTGGCCGCGAAGACTCCGGTCAGCGACGCGTTGGTGCCCACCAGCAGCAGCATGAATGTGAAGCGGAACAGGTTGAGCAACACCAGCAGCCCGCGCCGTGGAACGGTGTCGGCTACCACGCCGGCCGGCAGGCCAAAGGCGATCGATGGAATGATCGAGCAAATCACGAACAGGGAGTTGAAAACCGAGCGGTCCGACAGATCGACGACCAGGATCAGCAACGCGTACAGGAGCGCGCCCTGGGCTGTCTGCGAAATCAAGCGCGACAACCACAGGATCCGAAAGTCGAGATCGGCCAGAAGCGGGACTTCGACAGGCTTGCGGACTACCGGGCGCCGTCGAAGCATCTTGCCCAGTCGACCGGATGGTTCCTCATCCCTCATCACCGGGATCGAGGCGCCGAAGATACCGCCGATCGGCTGGATTTCGACGCTTAGGGTCTGCTCCGGTACAAGATCGTCATCGTTCAGCACGACCGCGGGTTGTGTTGCCCGCACCTCGGCCACCGTTTTCTTGCGCGATGGCGTGGCCACGGGACGAGTTCGCGTCCGGCGTGCGTGGGTGACGCGTTTGCCCGGAGCCGGCTGTTCGATTTCCTGCTTGCGGTCCGCGTCGGCGTTGGATCCGGTCATGACCCGGTGCGCTCCCTTGCACTATCCCGGCAGGCGGCCCTGTCGTCTGATGCACCCTAGCATGCCATGTGAGGCGCCGGCAGGCCAATGGGGTAGGGACGATTGTTTCAATCCACGAACGGGAGGACGTCGCGCAATCCATTCTCGATCGCGTCCTTGACGGTATTCCAATCGGGCAGGATATCAAGGAAGGCCGTCAGCAACAGCACATCGCCCACGATCAGGAGGGCGACTAGCGCGAGTGTCCCGATCAGGCCAAGGTTGTTGAACAACTTGCCAAGGCCCAGCAGATTCAGGCTGAAAATCAGGAACAGCGCCCAGCCGATGCCGGCGAGCACCCCGCCAAGCATCAGTTGATCGGGGAGCTCGGGATCGCGCCAAATCACAACCGCCACATTGCCGATCAGGAGCAGGGCGCCGGGAATGACCAGCAGCGCCACAAAGCCCCACGACATCTGCACGGCGCGTTCCCGGGGCACCAGCCGGGCGGACCGGCGTTGATGCGGCCAGGCGCCTTCGATCGCGGTCTCGATCGCCTGCACGGTCAGCAACAATGCAATGCTGAGCCCAATGAGGAGCCACCACAATCGATTGTCGAACGGTCCCTGCGGGATCTTGTCCCAGCTCAGATCAGGGGTATCAGGCATGTCGGGCATGGTGCGGATGGCTTCTCAACAGTCTCAATAATGGTGAATGGACCTGCGCGAATCGAAGGCGCAGACGTGGCAGCGTAGCACAACCGGCGGTGCGAGGGCTGCCCTGTGTTGGACCAGAGTGTCGCCATCGCCTCGCCGGTTGTCCGACCCGAACCGCTGATCAGGCGGTCCTTGTTCATTGCTGCAACGTTTCGATGTCGCGTTTCGTGTCGGTTCAGCCGTGGGCGGCGTCGCGAATGGTGCTGGCCAGGCGGCGGATGCCTTCCACGATGCGATCCTCCGGGACCGTCGAGAAACTCAACCTGATCGTGTTGAAGCGATCCTCGTTCGGGAAGAACCAATGCCCCGGGAAATAGATGACACCGTTGTCGGCAGCCCTACTTCGCGAGGTCCGTGGCATTGAGTTCTTCCGGAAGGGTGATCCATACGAAGAAACCGCCGTCCGGTTGCGACCAGGTCACGGTTTCCGGCATGTATTCCTCAAGGGCGCCGAGCATCACATCGCGACGGGTGCGGTAGAGATCGAGTGTGCCTGCGACATGGTCGGTCAGGAAATCGACGGCAGCGTGATACACCGTCCGCATCGTGATCCGGTCATTGCTGATATCGGCCACCTCGCGATTGGCGACGAGCAGGCGATGCACTTCCGGCGGCGCCAGGGTCCAGCCAGTGCGAATGCCCGGGGCGATCGTCTTGGAAAATGTGCCGAGATAGATCACGTTTGGATCGAGCGTGACCAGCGGCGGCACGGTCTCCCCGTCGTACCGGAGCTCAACATAGGGATCGTCTTCGAGAACGGCCACGTTGTGGCGCCTGGCCAGGGCGACCAATTGCTGGCGGCGCTCGATCGGCATCGTCGAGCCGGTCGGGTTCTGGAAGGTCGGGATCGTGTAGATCAACTTGGCTCGCGGCTCGGCGAGCAGGGCGGCCTCCAGCGCATCCATCCGCATCCCCTGTTCATCGGTCTCGATCGGGACGAGGCGGGCTTCGTAGGCACGAAACACCTCGGTGGCGCCCAGGAACGTCGGATTTTCGAGAAGCACCACGTCGCCCGGCTCCAGAAACACCCGGCAGGCGAGATCGATGCCCTGCGTACTACCGGACGTCACGAGGATCTGGTTAGCGTTGGCGGTGACCCCGAGCGGAGCCATGCGCTCGACGATCAAATCCCGGAGCGGTCCGTACCCCTGCTGATCGCCGTAGCCAAGGCATCCCGGTGCCTCGCTCCAGGCCTTGACCGAGGCTTCCTTCAGGCGATCCAGCGGAATCAGGTGCTTGTCCGGGGAGCCATCGCCAAAGTAGACCGGATCGTCATGGTGCTTGAAGAGCTCGAGGATCTCGGTCCAGATCGATGCCTGGAAGATCCCGTTCCGCCTGGCGAATCGCGAACTCAGGCCGGTCTGTGTGGTAGCAGTCGTCTCGGTGACATTCGTGGCCACTGGTCATTGTCCTTCGTGATCGATTGGATTGGGTTGGGTTGGCAGTAATCGTCAAGGCGCTGGTGTCGCTCGCGATGTCACAAACATCGGCGCGATCCGGCGCGGTGGCTAGCCTGTATCGTGCCGGTGAAGTCACCAGCCGATCAGGCGTTCGTAGGTGGGTTGACCAGGGCGATTTCGATGCGCTTGTTGCTCTTGCCCTTGGAACGCGTGCCGATCACCTTGATGGCGCCGACTTCCCGCGTGTTGCGGACATGGGTGCCGCCATCGGCCTGGAGATCGAGGCCGACGATTTCCACAGTGCGGATCTCGCTGATGCCCTCGGGCAACAGGTTGATTTTGGTGCGGATCAGGTCGGGGATCGCAAATGCGTCGGCGCGGGGAAGAATCTCAACCCGGATCTCGCGCTCGGCGCCGAGTTCACTGTTTGCCCGCGTTTCGATTTCGGCGACGCGGTCCGGTGTGAACTCGGAGCTGTCCATCTCGAAATCCATCCGGGCGTGATCGGGCGTCATGTTGCCACCGGTGACCATCGCGCCGTAGTCACGGTAGACCAGGCCGCACAGCACATGAAGCGCTGTGTGCATCCGCATCAGGGCGTACCGGCGTTCCCAGTCAAGCTGTCCTTCGACAGTCGATCCGGGAACGGGCAGCTGCGTGCCTTCGGCCAGGATATGAAGGTTGCCGGCATCCGATTTTCGGACGTCGATCACCTCGCCGCTCCACCCGTTCTGGCGGAGCGTTCCTGTGTCGCTGGGTTGGCCGCCACCGGTGGCATAGAACGCGGTTCGATCCAGCACTACCCCATTCGTATCCGGATCCACGGCGATTACCGTGGCCGAAAACGATTGCAGGTAGCTATCTGTCTGGTAGAGCAGGGTTGTCCCGCTTCCGTCCGCCACAGCCGGGAATCCATTCATCGAGTGCGTCCCTGATGACCCCTGACATAGATTCCTGGGCCACCAGCAATTGATCTGCTGATGATAGGGGGAAAGACAGGGCACCCGCAACCTTGCCATGATGTCACCGGTCGGCTACTATGGGAGTGTACGTACACTCTTGTAGGGAGAGTGAAGAAAATCATCCAGGCGCATTCACGGGCGTGGATTTGGATGGGGGAGCCGTTCATGACCGTCGTATTGGGGCAGCGATCACAGCCGGAAGACCAGAGTCAGCCTTCCCACAATTGGGGTGGCGTGCGCCGGGATCTCACCTGGGAGATGCGTCGCACACAATACCGACTGTCCCACACCCCGACGTTCCCGACCTGGCAGCCACTGCCAGAAGCATCGGACGTCGAGGTTGCCGTGGTCGGCGCGCCGGAACCGGAGCCGGAGCCAGTGCGGCCAGGGTTGGTGTGGCTGTATGCCGCCCGGCTCGCGCATTCCCATACCGATCACTCGTCGGTGAGACGCACGGGGCACGGGGAGCGGTTACTTCTCGGTGAGTGCGAAGGCAACGATGGCACGGTTCGTTCGATGGCAGTCATCGGACCGGCAACGCACCTTGGCCGTGGAGAAGACGAGCATTATCGAAGATTGCATCCGGCGCTGGAACCGCGCTATGGGCGGCTTCGATCTGGGGGGAACATAATGGCAGCGCGTGGGTCCATATCGAAATCTGATCGTGAGACACAATTCAATCCGTCGTACGGCATGCCGGCGAAAATCCTGTCTGGCGTACAGAACCTGTTCGGCTTCGGAGAGTCCAATCACCTGTATCCCCGGATCGGCGCGTCGAAGCGGATCCTCGTTGCCACCATGGCAGCGGTCCTGCTGATTGCCAGTGCGGCATCGACGAGCCTGGCGGGCCAGCAGCGATACGAAGTCCGCGAGGGCGACACCATCGAATCGATCGCCGAAACGTTTGGCGTCGATCCCGCTGCCATTCGCACCTCCAGTTACCTGCCGGATGGCGACTTCCTGACCGCTGGCCAGGTGATCGTGATTCCGGAACCCGGCCAGAGCCCGACCGATGCCGCCCAGATGGCCGCCGCCAACGAAGGCGCCAGCCCCTGGGTGGCCACAGCCTACTGGGTTGAGTGGGGTGACAATCCGGCCAGCATCGCCTCGCAGTTCGGCGTCAGTGTCGACTCGCTGATGGAATTCAACGGGATCGAAGATGCGCTCGAGCTGGTTCCCGGCACCCGGCTGCTGATCCCTGATGATGCAACCTCAGTGGAAACCAACTCGGCGCCAGCCGATGATGACGATGGCATCGTTTCGTTCTGGGTACCGGAATACAAGCAGCAGCGCAACCTCAGTTGCGAATACGCGGCCGCTCATATTGCCTCTACTGCCTGGGGCTGGGGACCGACCGAGGCGGAGTTCATGGCTTCGATCCCCCAGACGCTCAATCCCCACTACGGCTACCGGGGCAACATCGACGGTTGGTGGGGCAACACCGACGACTACGGCATTTACGCGGAGCCACTTGTGCCTGTCCTCAACAACTGGGGCTTCAACGCCGAAGTGATGTACACCCAGGGCGATGTCGACCCACTTATCGCGCAACTCGATGCCGGTCATCCCGTCATGGTCTGGCTCGGCTTCTGGGGGGACACCCGCGAAGTGAAGACCGATGACGGCACCTACTCGGTGTTCGCCGGAATGCACGTTGTCACTGTCTATGGCTATGACGACGAGGGAATCTGGGTTTCCGACCCAGCCAAGGGCGTGAAAGTCCACTACTCGTGGGATGTCTTCGTCGATATGTGGAGCGTCGTCGACGGCATGTCCCTGGCTGTCTACCCCTTCTAGCCAAATCTTCCTGACGCGACAAACAGGCGGACGTGTTTCACGTCCGCCTGTTTGTACCCTGACTTTGGTAGTGGCCGATCTTGTGCCGGCCATGGAGCGCAGCGACCAGAGGCAGCGAACAGGTATCCCTCCGCCGTGGCGAACGTTTTAGGTTGCTTCGACAGGAGACTCCTTCCGCAGGATGTATCCGTTTACAACGATTGGCCGCCACAATGGACGGCCACTACCAAGGGGAGATTCATACAGGGTTGCCGACCAAGTGTCCAGCCGAAACGATTTGCCGGCACAAGATCGGCCACCATCGGGGAGAGGTTGTTGTACGGCTGCGGCAGCGAAGCGATGCGTGCTCCGCCCGTTCTCCGCATGTGCGCTGGATCCGCCACGGGGGCTCCCTGCTCGGATGCGGTCGATCCGTGTGTTCGCCACCGTAGGGTATGGAGATGGTGCCGGACTCGTGGGTCGGTTCACATGGGCAGGGTTCCGACCCTACGCGAGGTGCTGTTCGCCCACGGGTTCGGTGCTGTCCAGACCGCGAAGCGCCGACGATAGGGCAATGGCGAGCGACACGGAGGTCATAAGGAACGCGAGCAGCAACATCGAGTTCGAGAATCCCATGAGGGCGATAATCGTTCCTCCAAGCAGCAATCCTGCCGGTTGTGCAACCATCGCACCCGCTCGCACCAGTCCCATTACCCGGCCCATGAATTGCTCGGGTGTCGTGACCTGGAGGAATGTCCCAATCATCGGATTCACCAATCCGGACCCCACGCCGATCACGGTCAGCAGGGCGGTGCACATCCAGACATTCGATGCGAAGGCCAACGGGAACAGCGGAGCAGACAGGAACACCAGGGCAGCGATCAGGAACGTGCGCCGTTTGAACCTCAAACCATATTTGCCGTACAGGAACGCTCCCGCCAACGCCCCCAGACCTTCGCCGCCAAGCATGATTCCGAGCGACCGCACGCTTTGCAATTCCTGGTTCGCAAACCAGGGAATGGCCACACCGAACAGGGGTGCAAACAGGAAATTGACTGCCAGCGCGCCAAGGATCAGCGTGCGAACCAGCCCGTCGTTCCGAACGTAGCTGAATCCGATCCGCACGTCGTTCGAGAAGGATTCACCGGAGGCGGCTGGCTGCTTCAGGCGAGGTATGAACAGCAGGACCGCCAACCCGGAGAAAATGAAGGTCGCGGCGTTGAACCACAGGACGTTGACCGGGCCAAACCAGGCGATCAGGATGCCTGCAAACGGGGCAGAAAACAGGGACGAAGCGGCCGCGATCATCCCGAAATTGGCGTTGATCCGCTCCAGCGGGATACCAGTGATCTTCGAGAGCGGTGGCACCATTGCCTGTCGCGCAGTGCTCCCAGGTGCGTCAAAAATTGCTCCGAAGAACATCAGGACCAGCAATCCGGTGAAGTTCAGCCCGGTCGTCAGGTAGAAGATCGGGATCGCCGCGACGGTTGCTGCGCTGATCAGGTCCGAGAACACCGATAGTGCGCGATAGCTGGTGCGATCGACCAGTGCTCCGCCGAGGAAGGTGGCGATCACTACGGGGATGATTGTGACGGCAGCGGTGATGCCGGTTCGAGTTGCGCTGCCGGTGGTTTCCAGTACAAACCACGGTACCGCGATCCCCGTCAGGGTATTGCCAAAGATCGATACGAGACTGGTGACCCACAAGGCATGGATCGGCAGCTTCGTCCGGAATTGCATCGTTTGCGTCGGATTGATTGGCGCCGAAACTGCTTCCTGGGTCGACACGGTCGTTCTCCATCAGTCCTTGCATGGCTGGCCTACGACATCACCAGGCTGGTCGGCGCAGTCGCGGAGTCAGGTGTCGTGGTTGGTAGCTCGCCGCGCAGGTGCTCTCCGATGCGGATGATGAACGAGCCGGCAGTTTGGCGTGCCCATCGAACCAAAGGCGC
Source organism: uncultured Chloroflexia bacterium (assembly GCA_963763125.1). Taxonomy (GTDB): domain Bacteria; phylum Chloroflexota; class Chloroflexia; order Thermomicrobiales; family UBA6265; genus JACCYX01. The sequence continues at coordinate 331,550 of CAVXMV010000005.1, read as the reverse complement.
GGGTGTTCGCTCCCCGGCGGAAGCCAGCAGCTGTGACTGGCGGTAGTCGATCGAGCTGTCGATGGTGGCGTCATTGAAACCAGGCATTGTCTGTTCTCCCTGAGCGCTGCGCCCCTGTGGTGCTGGTCGCTCGTTGCGCAGGTCCCGGGTCTTCCCGGCCGGGGCTCGTGCGCGAGGTGTGGATTCCGATTTCCCGTTGTTACGTGCGCTCCGGGGTTAGTGAGTCGCCAATGTGCTGGTCGCGACTGGAGGTGCCGGTGTTCGGGGTGTTCCCCCCAACCGCTCACCGAGGCGAATGAGGGTGGTGCCAATCGACTTTCGAATCACCCCCGTTTCGCGATCCGAAAGGCGGGGCCGGTTGGATCGCCGGAGATCCTCTTGATGGGCTTCGACCAGAACATCGGAGAAAGGGGAGTTGAATACAATCATGTCGATTGCTCCTGGCTAAATGAAGTTCGACTGATTCGAGCGCAAAGGGTCCCTGGCCGTCGGTCCCTGGCTCTTTGAAGCCAACCGGCGGAATTCTTGTAGTGATTCAAATGGCGATCGCTGATCGGGGAGGAGGGAGTCGCCCCGCACGGAGGGGTGCCGGGCGACAATCCTCACTCATGCCCGGGATCAGGCGCCCTGGGCATCATCGGTGTCGAGCTTGGCGAGCGCTTCGTCGATGTCGATCTCGCCTCGCTCCAGTGCCTCCAGCACACGGAGACGTTCGCTTTCCCTGGATTCCGAAGTCTCACCGGCCGATTGGGTGACTGTGGCATCCCTTGCCGGTTCCTGGGCAATAGGCGCCGTTTGCTGGCCAGTGGACGATGAGCCAGGACCAGATGGCGGTGTTGACCCTGATCCGGTCGACCATGTCCACGGTTGGGCTGGAATCGCCCCGGTCGTCGTGGAATCCCGTTGGGCATCGGCTGCAGCTTGTTGAGCATCGACCGAGGCTTGCTGCGCATCGGCTACGGCTTGCTGAGCGTCGGCTGCTGCCTGCTGCCCATCCACTATTGCCTGTTGGGCGTCGGCCGCGGCTTGCTGTGCATCGATCGCCGCCTGCTGCTCGTCTGTTGACATCGGCGGCATTGGCGGAACGGCGGGTGTGGCCGGGACGGCAGGCGTTGGTGGTACAGGCGCTTCAGGTGGAGCCGGTGTCTGGGAGAACCCCTTGGCGAAGTCCTTCGCGAAATCCTTGGCCCAGGACGTCATGCCTTCCACATGGGTTTCGAAGTCGTGCCCGCTCTCGGCATGATTCCACCCGTGGCTGGCTACGTCGTCGTCGCTGGGCTCGTGCGCCACCGGCAACGGTTCGTTGCGGGCCGTCACACCAGGGTCGGCCTTGGCGACGGCATGGAGGCTGCCGCTGACAGTCTTCACATTGAAGGCGGGACCGGCTGTACCGGCACCGGCTCTCCATCTCCGCTTGCCGTCGGCGATGAAGTCGCCATCGGCCTTGGCCGAACCGGAGGCCGACTTGGAGGTCAGGGTAGTCAGGGAAGTGGCTGGAACCGAGAGGTTCAGCTTGACGCTCCCACTGACCGTGGAAATCGAATAATCCTGCGCATTGTCCGCTGTGACGTTGGCGACCACGCTGCCACTCACTGTAGCCAACCGCGCATTCTTCATGGTGAAGCGGTCGATTGCAATCTTGCCGCTGACCGTCCGCAGCGCGGTCCACGCTTCACCGCCTTCGACGGTGACCGATCCGCTGGCGGAGTTCGCCTCCAGGCTCCCATAGGCTTCCTCGACGGCTATGGAGCCGCTCGCCGAGTTTGTCGTGATCGTGCCGCGAATATTGTTCAGCCTGATTCTGCCCGAAGCCGTGGCGGCGACTACATCTGCCTCGACATCGCTGACGGAGAGTTTGCCGCTGGCGGTCTTGGTGACCACCTTCGACCCGGCGACAAGTTTCCGGGGAATCTCAACCCGGATGTCGTAGTTCAGGTCCGGATTGAGCCGGAATTTGGAGATATCCCAATCTGCAGTGTTGAGTCCATTCTGCAACTGGTCCTTGATCTTGCGGGCGAGACTGGCGAGGCCTCCGGCGACACCCCAATCCGGATGGATGGAGATGCTGTTGCCGTCGACATCCACGGTGACGGGAATTTCCTCCGGTTCGTCCCCGCCCTGTCCATCGGTCCGCCGCACGACAACCCAGACGCCCGCCTGGTCGGAGGTGGAAACCCGAACCTCGCCGCTGGCGTTTGAGACTGAAAGCAGAAGGGGTTGATCCGGGTCGATGCTGACTTGCTGCTGATAGCCGTTTGTGCCGGCGATGGCGGTCATTGCATTGGTCGAAGTCATTGAAAGTTCCCCTGTTCCTGGGTCCGCGTGCTGATCGTTCGTTTGGATGTTGGATGAGTCATTGTGATTGGTCATTCGTCCAGCCCTCGCTCGAGTCGCTTCAACTCCCGTCGAGAGTCGGTCGTGTGCGTTGCCGCCCCTTCAACGATGATCTCGACCCGTTTTTCGTCGTCCGTGATGTCCAGCAGCGGACCCCAATACCCTTCCTCAATCGACCGGCGGATTTCCCGGCCGTCGAGCATGTGCTCGGGGGCGAGTCGCTTGGCGAGCTTGATGCCGGAGTCGACCAGCCGGTAGGGAAGGACCAGGTTGATGCGGGCCTTGCCGCTGGAAAGTTCGGTTATCCGGATCCGGACGCTGCCCGCCTGGGCAACCCGTTGTTCTGGCGGGGGAGGTGGCGCCGGGTAGAACGGCGCGGTTGGCTGGGATGCGCGTTGCGAACGATCCGAACGGTCGAGCGCTTCGAGAATGCGACCGGCCTCTTCGGCAGAGATCGTTTGGTTCTCGACAAGGCGGAGAATTTCCAGCCGCTCCTCGGACAGCCCGGAGACTGGTGCGGTATCAGACATCGCTACTTCCTCTCGCCGAGAGCCGCCAACCTGGTGGCCGCCTCGTCAGCCGAGATCGACTTGCCGCGAAGCGCCTCCAGGATCTGGCGACGTTCCTCGCGAATCTGGCTCGGTCTCAGGCCGTCATCGGACGCGGCGGGGAATCCGAGGACCCTGATCACGTCGTCCAACTTGCCGCGGACCGTTGGGTATGAAATGCCGAGTTCGGCCTCGACATCCTTGATGACGCCCCGATTCTTGATGAAGACCTCGAGGAATCCCAGTTGATCGCTTCCGAGGCGAGCAAAGCGATCGAGTGCGAAGTGACCGTCAATGCCCGTGCCGCAGGCCCCACAGGCGAGCCGCGTGACATGAAGTTCGTCACCGCAAACGGGGCACTGGCCGGGAACGGGATGCAGGGTGTGAGGACGATTGAGGCCATAGCCGTTCGATGAATCGGTCATTCAATAACTCCTGATAGTGCATATCCACAAACCATCGTGGCGTTCTCCACACGTCTTCGTGTGCTGGCCGAGAACGATCGACATCGTCGTTCCTGGCAATGAGACGATCTTAAGGTCAACATTAAGATTTGTCAACATGCAATTGATATTATTGATTTCGATATTGATTTTGATGATTCCGTGCGTGGACGGTGGGTGTTTTTAGGCCATTTGGGGGAGATGTGCCGGTTTGAGCGGCTTTGTGGATGCCGGAGACCCTCGCCTCATCGTTCCGAGCGACAGCGAATCTTCCGGCAAAGCCGGTTAAATGTCATTCTGCAACGAGCCGCAGGCGAGTGGAGGAATCTCTTCGCCGCAGCGAACAGGAGGTAGCGCTGTCGCGAACAGTGATCACTTCGTCGGTTTGCGGACCTCCTCAGGAGATTCCTCTGATCGCTGCGCTTCCCGGCGGAATGACAACGAAGTCGATTCACTCCCGGGTCGATCATCGCGACGCCGGTGGCCGGCATCGCTATACTTGCCCACAATGATCACCACCGCTCCGGGAGCGTGATGCCGTCCACTTCATATGGAGAGACAGGGAACGATATGGCACGGTTCGCCATCGGCGAAGAAGTCAAGGTTCGGATGCCGCGCGGCAAGAGCAAGCGCGGCGTAATGGGCATCAGCGTGATGTACACCACCTCGCAGGAAGCCAAGTTCGATGGCGCCACCGGTGTCGTGACCGACATCAACCCACGGGGGCCGCTCGGTATCCCTCTCTATTTGGTCGATTTCGGCGGCCATGACAACAGTCGTCTTGGAATTCCCTGGCAGGCCCAGTGGATGCGCGAGGAATGGATTGTCGCGTCCCAGACCAAACGGCCCGTGGTCCAGCCGCGTGACGACGAGGCCCCGGCCGGAATGGGGAGAACGTCCGTTCCCGGCCAGTCATCATAGGCAGGTGCACGAGCATGTGGCCGGTAGAAAACCGGCCACATGCTCGTTAAGCCGGTAGGCCACTGAGTTCCTACATCCGGTTCTGTGGGCATCTCCTTGTATGTGGATCGTCGGTGAGAACCACACCCAGGCCGCCGCAAGGAACATCCCGGCCACGCCAGCCAGGAGGGCCGCCTGCACGCTGACCAGGCTGCCCACCACACCGCCGAGAAACGAACCAATCGGCATCATCCCCTGCGCCAGAACCTGGTTCGAGGCCGCCACGCGACCGAGCATCCGGTTCGGCGTCAACGATTGGCGCAGGCTGAGCGCGAGCACATTGAACACCACCAGCGTCATCCACTGCATGCACTCGGCGAAGATCACCAATGGCAGCGCGTACTCCGGAACCAGGATCGCCATCGGCACCGTCAGCCCGAACAGTCCGAACAGGATCGCCGACCACACGAGTGTTCGCCCTACCCCGTATCGACCGGAGAGCCGGGGCGCGAGCACGCTCCCGATCAATGCCCCAACCCCTCCGGATGCGAATACCAACCCCACACCCGTGGCCGAGAGTCCCAGATCGTCCGTCATGTACAGCACATAGACGGCGAGGAACATCCAGCCCGCGAGATTGATCGTCGCCGAGCTCAGGGCAGTTGCCCGCAGCACGGGCGAAGCGAACAAGGCATGGAATCCTTCGCCCACCTCCTTCCAGAAATGTCGTTCACTGCTGGCTGTGCGCTCGACGCGTTCCTCGTGCCGGATCCGACGGATGAACCAGGCCGAGCCGAGGTAGGTGACCGAGTTGATCACCATCACCGCGGGCGCTGAAATCAGCGCGACCAGCGACCCGGCCGCCGCCGGTCCCGCCACCTGGGCAACCGACATACTCGAATAGAGTTTGCCGTTTGCGTCCGACAGTTCGGAGCGACCCACGAGCGACGGCAGGATCGAGACATAGGCGGCATTGAAGATGACCGATTGTGTGCCCACCAGGAAGGACACAGCGATCAGCAGGGGCATGCTGAGTACGTCGAGCAGGGCAGCCAGTGGAATTGCGAGCAGCACCAACGCCCGCCCGATGTCCATCGCCATCATGATCGGCTTGCGCCGCAGCCGATCGACCCATGCTCCGGCAATCAATCCGATAAGCAGGACCGGTACGCCGCCAGCCGCCGTCAGCACGCCCATCTGGAATGGTGATGCGTCGAGCGTAAGGGCTGCCAGCAATGGGATCGCCACTGGCGAGATCTGCGAACCGAACTGGGCCACGGTTTCGGCGCCCCAGAGGTTCATGAAGTCGCGATTCAGCCACAACCCCGTGTTGGGGAGGTGCAATCGCTGTGCGAAACGGGACGGTGACGATGAAAGCATGGACGCAACAGGGCGTCGATCAAGGAAACGAACCACGATATGAAGCTCCCGATAACTCGGGACGGCAACGCCAAGCGCCACTGACGGGAACTCATCCGGTCAATGGTCGGCGCGCCTGTTCCCGCTGTTCATCTGCGCGATGGCCGGGCGGCCAGTTACCAGAACAGCGGAGATCTCCCAAAGAAGGGGATCTGGATGGTTAGCGCACCCTGTTTCAGATACGCATTGGGCTTCATCGGATGTCGTCCTTGCACGCGGGGAATCTGCCCCCGATCTTACCGAGTGTACCGGAATAAACCGAATTCGGAAGGGGGAGCCGTATACTGAATTGCCTGATCGTTGCACACGATCCTGGCAATGGCCTCCTGAGCGTAGTCGAAGGACCATGCCTGCCAACCGGCTACTCACGTTATTCCTGGGAGTGACCGGTCTTGTGCCGGCCAATGAAATCGACCGGCAATGAGAATATCTTCCGGAGTCCGCGAGTCAGGCATTGCCCCACCGTGATCGTGACCAAACGTGATTGAACTGACATTCCTCGGCACCGGCACCTCGACTGGCGTTCCGGTTATCGGCTGCGCCTGCGCGGTCTGCCAGTCGACCGACCCTCGCGATGCCCGGCTCCGGGCCTCGGTGCTGGTGCAAACCGGGGGGAAAACGATCCTGATCGACACCTCTCCCGATCTGCGAGCGCAAATGCTCGTCGCCCGGCCATCGCGGATCGATGCCGTGCTGTATACCCATCCCCACGCCGATCACACCGCCGGACTCGACGAGTTGCGGCAATTCAATGTGATCCAGGGCGAGCGGATTCCCGTTTGGGCCACCCGGGAAACCGCCGGGGACCTGCAACAACGCTTCTCCTATGCCTTCAACCACTCGTTTCCATTCTTCGGGGGCAAGCCGGATCTGGACCTCACGATGTTCGATCCGACTGTGCCGTTCGAAGTCGCAGGCATCGAGATCGTCCCGATCCCGATCAACCACGGGACGCTGCCGATCGTCGGCTTTCGGATTGGCGGACTCGTCTATGTCACCGACGTGAAGACGATTCCCGATGCGTCGCGACCGCTGCTCGACGACGCCGATGTGCTTGTCTTGACCGCACTCCGACGCAAGGAGCACGTTGCTCACATGAACCTCGACGAAGCGCTGGTCACGATCGAGCGGCATCGTCCGAGGCGTGCGTATCTCACACATCTTGCACACCAGATGGGACTCTACGCCGAGATCGCTCCTGATCTCCCGGCGAATGTTGAGTTCGCTACCGATGGCCTTACCGTAACTGTAGGCTGAATTCGACGCTCGAACGAAGACCACGATTCGTAGGGGACCCCATGTTGGTTCCTGCAATGGTTCGCGTTTTTCCGCCCCACATCCGCACACAACGTGCATTCCCAGACCGTCCAGGGTCGCGTAGTCTGTCGATACGAGGGTCTCGGTACTCAGCAGTGAAAGGAAACGCGTGTGGGGACGTTGCTTGTCAAACATGCCGATGTGCTTGTCACGATGGACGAGCAGCGGCGAGAGCTTCGCGACGCGGGGATCTTCGCGCGGGATGGATTCATCGAGCAGGTCGGGCCATCAAACGAGCTTCCGGACACCGCCGACGAAGTGCTGGACCTGCGCGGACATATCCTGTTGCCGGGATTGATCAACTGCCACCATCACCTCGACCAGGTCCTGACCCGCAACCTGCCGGCCGGGCAGAACACGAACCTGTTTCCCTGGCTGCGCGCCCACTACCGGGTCTGGGCGAGCCGGACGCCGGAAGACTCGCGAACCGCCACGATCATCGGCTGCGCGGAACTGGCGCTCTCGGGCTGCACAACCGTCTTCGACCATGCCTACCTGTTCCAGAATGGATGCCGGGTCGACGACCAGATCGATGCCGCCGCCGAGCTGGGTATCCGCTTCGTCGCCTCCAGGGGCAGCATGTCGCTCGGGGAATCCCAGGGCGGGTTGCCACCGGACGACTGCGTCGAAGCCGAAGACGCGATCATGGCGGATGCGATCCGGGTGATCCAGCGCTATCACGACCCTGCCCCGGGCTCGATGATCCAGATCGTCCTGGCCCCGTGCTCCCCGTTTTCCGTGACGCCCAGCCTGATGCGGGATTCCGCTGCCCTGGCACGCGAGTACGGCATCAAGCTGCACACGCACCTGTGCGAGACATTCGACGAGGAACGCTACACGCTCCAGCATGCGGGGCTGCGGCCGGTGGCGTTCATGGAAACGCTCGATTGGGTCGCCGACGATGTGTGGTATGCCCACGCGATCCATGTCAACGACGACGAGATTCGCCTGTTCGCGCAATCCGGAACCGGGGTGTGCCATTGCCCCTCGTCCAACATGCGGCTCGCGTCGGGGATCGCCCCGGTGAAGAACTACCTGGCTGCGGGAGTCAAGACCGGGCTTGGCGTCGATGGCGCGGCCAGCAATGATGGCTCCAACCTGCTCGTGGAGGTTCGTGAGGCGATGTTGCTGGCGCGGCTGAAGATGGGACTGCGTCCACCTGAAGGCCCGGAAACGCTGCTCTCGTCGTCCGATCCGCTCCGGGCGAACGAGTGGATGACCGCGCGCGAGTCGCTGGAAATCGCCACCCGGGGTGGCGCCGAGGTGCTTGGCCGATCCGACATTGGTTCATTGGAACCCGGCAAGTGCGCCGATTTCTTTACGCTGGACCTGAATTCGATCGCCTACGCCGGGGGCTTGAGTGACCCAGTCGCCGCGGTCGTCTTTTGTGCGCCGACCAGGGCCCGGCACACCGCTATCGGCGGTCGCCTGATCGTGGACAATGGGGAAATCGTCTCGCTGGACATCGAACCGGTCATCCGGGAGCACAATGCCAACGCGGCCCGACTCGCCTCCCTGACCTTCTAGCTGGAGTCGATACGCACGCTGGCTACCCCGTTTCTGATCCTTGCCGAACGTGCACCGGCCCGCTGCCGTCCTATACGTCGCCGGTCGCGATGTTCAGCGCGGCGATCACATCGGGATCGGCGATCAGGCTGATCCCGACAATCGTGTCGCCCTCAACCGCAAACCGGAACACCACACGTGGCTTGCCACCCGGCGCCCAGACCGCGCCGTACTGCCCATCAATCGTTGCCAGGCGCGCAGCCTGGGCGCGTCCGGAGAACTGCTCGGCCACCGCTTCCGCTCCATGGAGATCCGACGCAAGCCAGCCGCTCCGCACGCCCATTTGCAGCGCCGCGGCATCGCCCCGGAGCACGACGCCGGGGGCGAGCAGCTGGATCAGGGCGTCGAATCGCCCCTCCCGTGATGCGGCGAAAAACGCCGCGACGAGCTCGCGCTGCGGGTTCGACGCTGGTCCCGTTGCAGCGCTCGCAGCCCGCACCCGCCGCCGCGCGCGGCTCGCCAGCTGCCGCGTCGCGACCAGCGATCGGTCGACGATTGCAGCGATCTCCGCGAATGGGACGTCGAAGACATCATGCAGGACGAAGGCGACACGCTCGATCGGCGTCAGCGTGTCCAGCACGACCCCCAGGGCTTCGGCGGTCGACTCCGTGAGGATCGCCAGCTCCTCAGGAGTTGGGTCGTCATCGCCGGGTTCCGGCATCCCGGATTCGACTGGCTCTTCACTCCGTGTCGAGCGTGTTCGCAGGTGATCGAGGCAGATACGGCTGACCACCGTCGTCAGCCACCCGCCGAGGTTCTCGATCCCGTCTTCACCGGCCCGGTCGAGGCGAAACCACGCCTCCTGCACCGCATCCTCCGCCTCGGCGGGCGATCCCAGCAACCGGGTGGCGACCGCGCACAGATGCGGGCGATGCGTCTCGAACCGTGCTGCAATGGCGTGGGAATCCGGCACTTGTCACATTCCTGCTATTCGATCCGTCAGGGAGATGACGGGCGGCTCGCGCACGTCACGACCAGTATCGGCGTCAGGAGCGCAGCATGCCACACTCGTTCAGGGCCGTGGACGTACCGGAGCCCGAGTGAACGGAATGCCCGCCAACGTTTGCCTGAAACAGGAAAGAGGACCAATGCGCATCAAGTGGACCAAACTCTACGTCAGTGACCAGGAGAAAGCGCTCCAGTTCTATACGGAGATACTCGGCTTCCAGAAGAAGGCGGATTTCTCCCAGGGGAACTATCGCTGGCTGACGGTGGCTTCGCCGGAGGATCCAGAGGGAGTGGAGCTGATCCTGGAATCCAACGCGGATCCGGCGGGGAAGGCGTACCAGGAAGCGCTGCACCGCCAGGGCCAGCCCGCCGCCCAGTTCCTGGTCAGCGACGTCCAGGCGGAGCACGATCGCCTGGCCACACAAGGCGTGACGTTCACGACGCCAGTCACATCCACCACCGGCTCCATCATCGCCGTCCTTGACGATACGTGCGGGAACCTGATTCAGCTTACCCATCTCACCTGGGGCTAGGCGTCGCGAATCGGGGGGTCGATCGACAAGCGGGTGGCGGCGTGGATGCCCTGGTTCTTGCGCCGAGCGCGACGCCGTCCGGTTGATGCTGGACGGGCGTCGCACCACCCCGGGCCGGCGAAGGAGAATCACGCATACTGGAGGAGGCCGGCTGGATCGAGCCATGCTCCAGCCGACGAATGCATGCCAATCGGAGCAAGATGTGGGACAGCCTGCACAGGAGGGAACGATGAGCGCAAAGAAGACCACGCAAACGTCCGCCGAGAGCACCACCGCGAGTGGCAAGAAGCCCGGGGCATTCACGGACGACGAACGATCCGCCATGAAGGAGCGCGCCCGGGAAGTAAAGGCGGAAGCCCGCCGCGCTTCGCGTGCGGACAAGGCGGCGGCGGCGGAAAACGCCGTGCTCGCGAAGATCGCCGAGATGCCAGAACCAGATCGCGCGATTGCCACGCGGCTCCATGCGATTGTCAAGGCCAACGCGCCAGCTCTCTCGCCGAAAACCTGGTACGGGATGCCCGCGTATGCCAACGAAGACGGCAAGGTCGTCTGCTTCTTCCAAAGTGCGGACAAGTTCAAATCCCGGTACGCGACGCTCGGCTTCAATGACGATGCGAACCTCGACGACGGCGCCATGTGGCCGACCGCATTCGCACTGAAGGAGTTGACCGGCGCGGAAGAGGCGAAGATCGCCGCGCTCGTGAAGAAGGCGGTGAGCTGAGCGATGAGCACAGCCACAATGACGGACACCCAAGGGCCTGCGCTGCACGTTGCGAACAGCCAAGATCCGATCCGCTTGCAGCCGTTGTCAGAATGACCCCGAGATCCCTGCCAGCTCGGTTCCCATGGGCTCCAGGATCACCACCGCGGTCTCGGACGTCCGGAGTGCTGCGTAGGCATCCAGCCCTTCGTCGAGTTCAGACCACCTCGCCCACAGGCGCGACCGTTCGTCTCCCTTCGCCGCTCGCGCCTTCACCTGGCGTGGTCCGTCGACGAGATCGACGCTCGCGTCAGGATGCGCCTGGAGGTTCAGCCACCAGGCTGGTTCGCCATCGGCCCAGCCGTTCATGGCCAGCGTGGTGAGGTTGGGCCCATCTTCGACGTAGCCGAGGATCACGCTGTGTTGCCGGCCGGTGCGACGCCCGGTGGTCGTCAAGCGCAGGGCTCCCCACTTGTTGTCCTTCGGTCGCCAGAGCCCGGCCCTGCCACCGGTCATGCGATACAGGCGCCGGTGCGCAGACCAAAACAGACGGATGAACCAGCGTGGTGGAAGTCGTGGCGTTCGCCCTTGTTTTTCTGGCATGACACCCCTATTCAAACCTGGCACCTGCTCAATTGTCGCGGCGATCACCGGCGCGATCGGACCCCCGACCTCCGAGGCGCCGCCGTGCGTCTGCCAGCGCCCGTCTCATGCAGGTTACCTTAGGGGCACTACATTCGAAAGACCGACCCGACGGGCGGTGCTGCCTTTCGCAGGTCTCCTCTGCCGGTCCCGAATCGCCTGTTGAACCGGGTGCTCGGAGTGAGACAATGACGGGCCGGCGCGGGCAGCCTCAATGCTGCCACAGTGTGCATGGCCTTTGTCCGGTACGAGGCGTCGACCCCGGTCGACATTGCAGATCAGGGGAACAGAGACCATTGCTGCGAATGCATCGTCGACGGAGAACCGTGCATCCTGCACGAAACGGGTAAGATCAAGCCGGGCGACGTCAACGGGCCGCGGAAGCGCCCAGCCCAACAGAGGAGACACGATGAGCTGTGCCACGACAATCGACACACAGGCGACTGCGCCGCATGCTGCCGACAGCCACGATCTGATCCGCGTGCAGGGTGCGCGCGTGAATAACCTCAAGGATATCAGTGTCGATCTCCCGAAGCGCCGTCTGACGGTGTTCACCGGCATTTCCGGCTCGGGCAAGAGTTCCCTCGTGTTCAGCACGATCGCCGCGGAGTCGCAGCGGTTGATCAACGAGACGTACAGCACCTTCGTGCAGGGCTTCATGCCGACGCTGGCGCGACCCGAGGTCGACGTGCTCGAAGGGCTAACGACTGCGATAATCGTCGATCAGCAGCGGATGGGCGCCAACCCCCGCTCAACCGTCGGCACCGCCACCGACGCCAATGCGATGTTGCGGATTCTCTTCAGCCGGCTCGGTCAACCGCACATCGGTTCGCCCAGCGCCTACGCCTTCAATGTGCCGTCGGTCCGCGCCAGCGGCGGGATCACCGTAGAGCGTGGCAACAAGACCACGACCGAGAAGGCGACGTACTCCCGCACGGGCGGCATGTGTACGCGCTGCGAAGGCCGGGGCACGGTTTCCGATATCGACCTCGCCCAGCTCTACGATGACACCAAATCGATCGCCGAGGGCGCGTTCACCATTCCCGGCTGGAAGTCGGACAACTTTTGGACCGTGCAGGTCTATGCCGAATCCGGGTTCCTCGATCCGAACAAGCCAATACGCGACTACACGAAGAAGGAAATGCAGGACTTCCTCTACAGGGAGCCGACAAAGGTCAAGGTCCAGGGCGTCAACCTCACCTATGAGGGGCTGATCCCGAAGATCCAGAAGTCGATGCTCTCCAAGGACCCCGAAGCAATGCAGCCCCACATCCGGGCGTTCGTCGATCGGGCGGTCGTGTTCACGGCCTGCCCCGAGTGCGGCGGCACCCGGCTTAGTGAGGCTGCACGGTCCTCCAAAATCCAGGGGATCTCCATCGCCGACACATGCGCAATGGAGATCAGGGACCTTGCGAAATGGGTCCGTGGCCTCGACGAGCCGTCGGTCGCACCGCTGCTGGCGGCGCTGCAGCAGACGCTCGACTCGTTCGTCGAGATCGGTCTTGGCTACCTCTCCCTCGATCGGTCCGCCGGCACGCTCTCGGGCGGCGAGGCGCAGCGCGTCAAGATGATCCGCCACCTCGGTTCCTCGCTCACCGACGTGACCTACGTTTTCGACGAGCCCACAATCGGCCTCCATCCCCACGACATCCAGCGCATGAATGACTTGCTGCTGCGGCTGCGGGACAAGGGTAATACGGTCCTTGTGGTCGAGCACAAGCCAGAGACGATCGCGATCGCCGATCACGCGATCGACCTCGGCCCCGGAGCCGGTCCTGCTGGCGGCACCATTTGCTTCGAGGGGACGGTCGAAGGGCTGTGGGCCAGCGACACCATCACCGGGCGACACCTCGACGACCGCGCTTCGCTCAAGTCGACGGTGCGCGCTCCCAATGGGAAGCTCGAGATCCGCGGCGCCAACGCCAACAACCTGCAGTCGGTCGATGTCGACATTCCGCTCGGGGTCCTCTGCGTGGTCACCGGGGTGGCGGGCTCCGGCAAGAGCTCGCTGATCCACGGCTCGATCCCTGCTCCGGCGGGCGTCGTCTCGGTCGACCAGGCGCCGATCCGCGGCTCGCGACGCAGCAACCCAGCGACGTACACCGGGCTGCTGGACCCGATCCGCAAGGCCTTCGCGAAGGAGAACGGCGTCAAGCCTGCCCTCTTCAGTGCCAACTCCGAGGGTGCCTGCCCCACCTGCAACGGTGCGGGCGTCACCTACACCGAGCTAGGTTTCATGGATACCGTTGAATCTACCTGCGAGGAGTGCGAGGGAAAGCGGTTCCAGGCCGAGGTGCTCACGTACCTGCTTGGCGGCAAGGACATAAGCGAGGTGCTCGCGATGCCGGTGAGCGAAGCCGCGGAGTTCTTCGGGCCCGGTCCGGCGAAAACCCCGGCGGCCCACGCGATCCTGTCCCGGATGGCCGACGTCGGGCTCGGCTACCTCACCCTGGGGCAGCCGCTCACCACGCTGTCAGGCGGCGAGCGGCAGCGGCTCAAGCTTGCGACCCACATGGGCGCCAAGGGCGGGGTTTACGTGCTCGACGAGCCGACTACCGGTCTCCATCTCGCCGACGTCGAGAATCTGCTCGGCCTGCTCGACCGGCTCGTCGAGTCCGGCAAGTCGGTCATCGTGATCGAGCACCACCAGGCCGTGATGGCCCACGCCGACTGGATCGTCGACCTCGGTCCCGGCGCCGGTTACGATGGCGGCCGGATCGTTTTTGAGGGGACACCGGCGGCCCTCGTCGCCGCCCGCTCCACCCTCACCGGCGAGCACCTCGCGGCCTACGTCGGCACCTGACTGACGCGCACAGCTCGCGGAGGCGTGCGGGACGCGCCTCCCCCAGAGCCGGCGGTTCTCGCTCGATGCCAATCGCGACGCCCGGCACCAGCAGGCCGGTCACTCGGTCGGGCAGCCGCCGGGGCAATCGCCGCAGCATTGGCCGCCACAGGCGGGCAACGCCGCGTTGCACGTGATGCACGTGTTCTGACAGAGGAGGCAACCCGGCGGCCACCATTGATAGCAGGTGCCGGCCATCGTCGTCCCCACGATGGTGCTGGGGTTGTTCACATCGTAACAATTCAGTTGGATATCCGGGCAGTCGTCGATGAACAGGCTGCCCGCCCCGAACGATTCCGGCAGGTCGTAGTCCGTCTGCTGCCGCGCCAGGTGCGCCAGACCGGGCTCGCTGTAGTCGGCAAGCACCCGCGCCTCGTAGACCAGCGTGCCGGCCGCCGCGTCGTAGACCGGGTTGAGCAACTCGATCACCAGGATCTCCTGCGTGTCACTGCCGTCCGCGCTCGGCGCCACCAGGGCGGCGTTGGGCGGGTTGTCGGGGGTGAACCCGAGCGCGTCGAGGAACCGCTGGGTGGGGGTCAGCCCGACGATGCGCTCGGGGCGGTCCGAGAAGTAGACCGCATGCGCCGCTGCCCCGGTCAGGGTCAGGGTGAAGGTGCCGTCCGCGCCGGGCTTGGGCGCCCAGGTACCGGCGTCGAAGGGCTGGACGAACAGGAACTCGGGGTGCGCCCCGGCGGTGTCGGCGCTGGGGTGGGGGTCGTTGGGGTCGACCGCCGGGGTCGCCCCGGGGGTCGCCTCCTGGCCGTGAGCAGTGCCCAGGCCGGTGGTGGCGAGGGCGCCGGCGGTCAGGCCGGCGGCGCCCTGGGCGAGCGCCTGCCGCCGCGAGAGGCGGCGGGCGGCGAAGACTTTGGTGATTGTGTCGAACCGGCTGGCGTCCATTGCTTGTTCTCCTTGATTTGCGTGGCGATGTCTGCCGTCACTCGTGGTGCACCTCGCTGGCTCCCCCACCATCAGGATTCGGCCGCGGCGTGCGGACCTGGGGAAACGCGGTCGAAGCCGAGCGCGCGAACGGCTTCGGCGCCGCGCGCCACCTCGGAGGCAACGATCCCGACAGCGTCGACCACGACCGCCGACGGCGTCGCTTGGACCCCAAACGCCCGTTTGATGGTCGCGTCGTCGTCCGGCACCATCGGGGCGCGCAACCCAACCTCCTTGTTCATGGCGACCGGTCCGCTGGTGATCACAACCAATCGCGGACCATCCGGATCCTGGTCCCATTCGCGAAGGTCCGGTAGCAACTCCTGGCAGTGCCCACACCCCGGACTCCAGAAGAGGAGCAGCGTGGTCTCGCCGCGGAGCGCGGCGAAGTCAACCACCTGGCCAGCGAGATCCGGACGGCGCAGGGCCGGCGCCGGCTCGCCCACCCGGACCGCCGGCACCGCCGTGCTGCCGATGCGCCGTGGCTCCGGCACGACCAGCCCGAGCGCATCGGCCACGAGCTGCCGCACCGCGTGCGCGCCGTAGACCGGTCCGGCGGTGATGCGCCCGTCGGGCTGGATCAACACCGCCGCCGGTTCCCGCTCGATCGCGTAGGCGGTGTTGACGGCGTGATCGGGCTGGAGCAGGACGGTCACGGGGGCGATCCCGTACTCGGCGGTCATCGCCTGGTTGTGAGCGGGCAGCCCGCCGCTGACCACAGCGACCGTGAGGCGGTCGCCGTAGACGCGCTGCCAGCCGCCGAGGTCCGGGAGCAGCTCGTAGCACGGGCCGCAGGGCGGTTCGAGGAAGGTCAGCACCAGCGGCTTCCCCGGCGCCAGGAGGGTGGCCAGCGAGGTCGGCGAGCCGGCGAGGCTAGGCAGCTCAAACGGTGGGGCAGGCTGGCTCGCCAGCCCTGGGAGCGGCGCGGCGGCGGGGCTGGCCGCCGACGTCCGCCGGGCCAGGTCGTCGATCCGGAGCTGGAGGCGGGCCTGCTGGTCGCGCAGGTGGACGATGAGCCAGCCTTGCATGGCCAGGACGCCCAGCATCATGGCTAGGCCGATGACCAGGACGAGCGTCATGGTGCGTCTCTCCTCGGGCACCGCCGCGCCACCGGACCGGCACCTGTGCTGCCTGCCGGCGCGCTCACGCGTCGAACAGCCTGATTTGCAGGTCATCGACGAGCAGCCCCAATAGCCGCCGCACGAGACACCAGCGGCAGTGCATGTCGAGAAAGTCTGGTAACAGCCCTGGTCCAGCACGTTTTGGTCGTCATTGCACAAAGCGCAGCAGGCATTCTCCCAGTCCCAGCACGCCCCGGCCGCGTATGTTCCCACTATCTGGGTATCGTCGTCACTGTATTCGAGTTCGCAGGTGATGGAGGCGTTCGGGCAGTCGTCGATGAACAGGTGGGCCGCACCGAAACTGTCGCCGAACGCCGCCAGGTCGGTCGGGGTCTCGGTCAGGCCAACGCCCAACTCGTCCTCCCACTCGGCCAGCACCTCCACCTCGTAGGTCGCCGTGTGGGTCGCCTCGTCGTAGCTCGGGCGGAACAGCTCGACCACGGCGATCTCCGTCTCGCCCCCGGCCCCATCGACCACCAGCGCCGCATTCGGCGGGTTGTCGTCCAGGAAGTCGAGCCCGGTCAGGAACGCGGCGGTCGAGGTGGCGCCGACGATGCGTTCGGGCCGGTCGGAGAAGTAGATCGTCTGGCCCAACCCGCCCTCGAGAATCAGGGTGTAGGTTCCCGCCTCCCCGTCCTTGGGCGCGACGGTGCCGGACTGGAAGGACTGGACGAAGAGGAACTCGGTCTTCTCCTCGGCCGGAAGGACGGTGGGAGTGGCCTCCTGGGCCGTGGTGGCGGCCAAGCCGGCGGCACCCGCGATGCCGGCGGCGAGGCCGGCCCCGCCGGTGGCTAGCGCCTGGCGACGGGAGAGGCGGCGACTGGCGAAGAACCTGGTGATCGAGTCGAAGCGCGTGGCGTCCATCAGGCTTTTCTCCTTGGCTGGCCGTGGCGAACCATCCTGACCCAACGCGGAGAATCCCTCGCCGCCCGGGTCCGGCGCGCCCCCAACGGCCAGGAGGCACCTCCCACCATAGGGAGCCGGTGCCGATTGTCGAGATAGGGTACTGCCCTATTTGGGCCGGCTGCACTGCCCTATTTGTCGTGGAGAATCCGGGCTTGAGTGGAAGGGACCCGCGACCGCGTGCGGAGGACGGGCGATGCCGACGCGGCCTCAGGATTGGGCGGGGGCGGCGCCGCCGGCAGCTCGGTCGGCGGCAGGAGCCCGGCGGCGCGGGCGGCGGCGGCGGCCGCCGCACGTGTCCGGACCCCGAACTTGCGAGCATGCGGGCGACGTGGTGCTCGACCGTGCGGACGCTGAGGAAGAGGGTGTCCGCGATCTCGCGGTTGCTGAGGCCGGCGGCGAGCAGCGGCAGGATTTGGGTTTCCCGCCGCGACAGGGAGACGCGGGCCGCACCGGTCGGCGTCAGCCGCGGGTCAAGCGCCTCGGAGATCGCCTCCTCCAACTCCAGCGCTCGCCCCGCCGCCCACGCCGAGGCGAAACCCTGCTCGTCCAGGGCGCTCCGCGTCGCGGCGACCGCCACGTTGGTACAGGACGGGGTGCTCCGGCCGCACGAGCCCGCCGGCCTCCGTGAGCGCCGCGACTACCCCAAGCAGCCGGGCCGCCCGCCCCGCCTCGCCCGCCGCCACCGCCACTTCCGCAAGGCCGGTCAGGGCGCCGGCGCACGCCATGTGGCTGCCCAGGTCGCGGCCGAGACCGAGGGCTTCTTGCAGCGCCGCCACGGCGGGCGTCCAGTCCGCCCGGGCCGAAGCGGCCTGGCCGAAGGCGATGAGGGCGTCGGCCAGCTGGTGCTGGTTGCCACTCTCCCGCGCCACCGCCATCGCTTCCTCTGCCAGGCGCGCCGCCTCGCCGTGGTCCCCCCGCCGGTAGGCGGCGTCCGCGTAGCCGACGAGCGACCAGGCAATGCCCTGCAGGTGGCCGACGGCGCGGAAGCCCGCCAATGCCTCGGCGTACCGGACCCCGGCGACCGCGTCGTCCCCGCGGCGCTCGGCGACGGTCCCGAGCACGGTCAGCGTGTTGGCCACGCCGAGGACGTCCCCGAGTTGGCGGCGGATGGCCAGCGCCTCCTCCAGCCAAACCTCGGCGGCGGCGTAGTCGCCCAGGCACATGGCGATCCACCCCAACCCCCGGGCGGCGCCAGCGCGCAGCGACGGCGGCGCTGCGTCGGCCCGGGCGGGATCCAGCGCCCGTTCCAGCCACGACCTGGCCTCGCGCAGGCGGAGGCTGATCCCCCAGACGGCGTACATCACGTAGGCCAGGCGGAGCAGGTCGTGCCACCGGTCCGCGTCCTCGAGCCAGGCGAGGGCGGCCTGGACGTTGCCGTCCTCGGCCTCCAACCGGGCCACCCATGCCGCCGCCGCCGGGGTCTCCAGTTCGGGTTTGGCCCGCTCGGCCAGGGCGACGACGAAGGCGGCGTGAGCCTCGCGGACTGCCGCCTCCTCGCCGCTGGCAGTCAGGCACTCGACCGCGAACTCCCGCACCGTCTCCAGCATTTCCAGGCGAGGACCGCCGACGGGCGCCTCGACCACGCGGATCAGGCTCTGCCGCGCCAGGGACTCGACGACGGCGACCACGGACTCGACCGACGACTGACGACGGTCGAAAGCGGCTGCCTCTCCTGTCGACTGGCGGGGCCCAGAGGGTTCCCCGTCTGTCGTCTGCGGTCCGCAGACCGCCTCGGCTGCCTCTATGGTGCAGCCGCCGGCGAACGCGCCGAGGCACCGGAACAGGTCCTTCTCCTCGGGGGAGAGCAAGTCGTAACTCCAAGCGATCGCGTCGTGCATGGTCTGGAGCCGAGCGGGAAGGTCGCGCGGCCCGTCGGTGAGCTGCGGCAGCCGGTGCTCCAGCCGCGCCAGCAACGCCGTGGGAGCGAAGAGGTGCCCGCGCGCCGCGGCCAGCTCGATGGCCAGCGGCAGCCCGTCGAGGCGGCGGCAGACCTCGGCGACGTCGGCGGCGTTCGCCTCCGTCAGCGCAAACTCTGGACGCACCTCGCAGGTCCGCTCCACGAAGAGGCGAACCGCCTCCGACGAGTCGACGAGGCGAGCGGGTGAAGGGTCGAGGAGTGCGCGATCCGCGTCTCCCCTCCTCGAATCCTCGCCATCTCGTCTCGGCAGGGAGAGCGGCGGCACTGGCGCCGCCCGCTCGCCGGAGACGTGGAGGAGCGCGCGGCTGGTCACCAGCGCCTTCAGCCGGGGGCAGGCCTGGAGCAGCTCGCTCAGCCGCGGGCCGGCCGCCACCACCTGCTCGAAGTTGTCCAGCACCAGCAGCATGACTTTGGCGCGCAGTACCGATTGCAGCGCCGCGACGACCGGTTGGTCGCCGCGACCGCGGACGCGCAAAGCCTGGGCGATCGCCGGGACGACGAGCTCGGGATCGCGGACGGCGGCGAGTTCGACGAAGGCGACCCCGTCGGCAAAGTCGCCTGCCACCTCGGCCGCCACCCGGAGCGCCAGGCGCGTCTTGCCGACCCCGCCCGGGCCGGTCAGGGTGACCAGGCGGACCGCCGGATCGCGCACCAGCACGGCGACGGCCGCCACCTCGCGCCCGCGCCCGACGAACGTGGACAGGGGCACCGGCAGTAGGGGGACGGGCTCAGGCACGGCCACCGCATGCAGCGGAAGTGGCGTGGCGTGGGGGGGTGTGGTGGACGGCTCGATCGACATGGCCCGTGCCTCGGGCGGATGGCGGAAAGCATGGCCATTATGGCAAGTTTCCCGATGCACGTCAACCTCTCGCCCACCCCCGGAGGATCATTTTGGCCACCGGGAGCGCGGTGACGGCGCACGCCGACTGGATTGTCGACCTCGGCCCCGGCGCCGGCCACGACGGTGGCCGGATCGTCTTCGAGGGCATCCCGGCCGACCTCGTCGCCGCCAGCTCCACCCTCACCGGCGAGCACCTGGCGGCATACGTGGGGGCGTGACTCAGATCCGCCGGGAGCATTGCTCATTGGTTTCAAATTGGATCTAGCAATAATGTGCAGGTCGTGCGCGCAAGGGATAGACTGCCTCATCGCTTCAGCTGATTGCGAGGTGGCTCGTGATGCATGCGTCGATCAAGTTCGTCTCTTCCGAAAAGATGTGGAACGCGTGGCTGACACTCCTGTCTCGCTTGTCTCCACAGGCTTTCGTCTTCGCAGCATCATTGATCGCAGGAACTGGAAGGAAGTTGATGAACCCTCAGGAGTTCGTGGCACGACACCCGAACCTCTATCACATGGCCGAGCAGGGAAGCTGGGAGAGCATTCGGGAACACGGATTGCTCAGCACTTCTGCTCTACTGGATCTGTTCGAGATCGCAGGCCCCAGACGGCACGCAATCGAATCCGCTCATCGACCTAAGAGCGTCAAGTTAAGCCACCCCCAATACGGCGTTGCGGTTGTTCGTGACCAAAAGCCGATGAGCGAGAGTAAATTGAGGTCGTGCCTCATTGGCATGGAACCTCGGGAATGGTATGAGCTGCTCAATCGTAGGGTGTTCTTTTGGCCAACGAAAGAACGCTTGGTCCGGCTCTTGGGCGCGCGTGCATATCGCAATAGTCCACATGTGGTTATAGAGGTGGATACATCAATCCTCCTGGAGCAACGACTGAATCAAACGACTTTATCCAGAATTAACTCTGGAAGTACCGTTTATGTCCCCGTTCCCCGCGGGAGAGAGACATTCCTGCCGCTGTCCGAGTACCCTCAGGATTGGTGGCGCGCGCGCCGCCTCGGGGAGGTAGCTGTTGAGTATGGTATTCCGAATTTAGCGGACATGATCATATCTGTAGAAGAGTGGGAAGGATCCTCAAAGTTGAAAACCGTGTGGGAACGTTAGGCGGCTCACATCAACGTGCAAGATTTGCTCCCTGCGCCGATCAGGGTAACCGGGTCTCTGCGATGGTGATGGCCCACACTGGCCGACCTCGCCGCCGCCCGCCACCCTGGCCGGCAAGCACCTTCCGGCGAGCCTGTCCTGAGCGCAGCGAAGGATCAGCGCCTGACCGGCCCCCACGCGGACACCGGGAGACGAGTGCGCTCACCAGGATCGACCTCGCTCGGCGAGGAGCTCAGGTAATCATGCGTACGCCCGACAGGGTACGAACGTGCGGCCTCGTGCTCCGGAGGCGAGTGCCTCGAGCGAGAGCACCTCGTGGCGGACGCGGGAGCCGAACGACTTCACGAACGGGTTCTGCCACGGCGAGCCCGGCTCGATGAAGCTGCGGCCGGCCGCGCATTGAACGGTTCGCACGCGGGCTGTATCGATCCTTGTGATCGAGGACAGCTCGTTGGGCCCCCCGGGTTCCGCGCCCATCATTCTCGTCTTCTTCGACAAGACTCCTCGTTACATGCCACTCGACGACTCAGAGAGCGGCGGCGTGATGCCTCAGACGGTGGGGGGTCGCCATGGCTCGTGCTCGTGCGTGAGCCAGACCAGCTCGGGGTCGAGCGCAAGGACCCGCAGCCGGCCTTCGGTGGGCGGCTCGTCGAACTCGCCGAACCACACCGCTACGTCGCCGCCGACGATGACCGGACGCCCGCCGGTTTCGACGACGACCATCTGCATGCCGTCGGAGTGGCCTGGCGCCGGGACGAGTCGGAGCCCGGGAAGCAGCTCGAGCTCGCCGTCGACCGGCACGTACCGCACGCCGGGCGCGTCGACCCACTCGCGGATGGTGTAGTCGTCCTTGCTGCGCGCGTCGTCGAGCTCCCGACGCTGGACGTAGATCGGCTTGCCGGCGAAGAGGTGGTTGCCGCCGCAGTGGTCGGCGTGCAGGTGCGTGTTGACAACGATGTCGATGCCGGCGAGATCGAAGTCCTGCTCGTTCAGCGGCTGGAGGCGGGGATCCATGTCGGCCATCGCCGGGTGCAGCTCCGTCATGCCGGTGTCGACCAGTACACGCGCATCGGGATGGTCGATGACATGGACGTAGACGGGCATCCGCTCGCCCTCGACGAGCAGGTCGGCAACGAATACTGGCGTGATCGTGATCGGGGCGTTCACCGTGTACCGACCGCCGTGGTGGTTGATATGGGCGTCATGATGACCTCCAATCGGGGTTTGGGCGAGCTGGTCGCCTGGCCGTGATCGATCGGCAATTCCGCCACGCGTGACCAGGCTGGCTTTCGGTCAGGATTCCGGGTCATCCCCGATCTCCCGCACCTCCTGCGCACACCGGCAGGCGACGGCGATCCGGGCGGCCCATTGCAGCGCCTCTTCGCGGGTTGGCACATCGATGATCGAGAACCCGCCGATGACCGCCTTGGATTCCGGGACTGGACCATCGGCGACCGTGCCGTCGGTGGCGACGATGCTTGCCTGTTGCCGGAGCATCGCCGCCACCGAACACCCAGACGCCCGCTTTCCGGGCTTCCCGGACCACCGCGTGCGAGGCCTCACCAACGGACTCCCAATCTGCCGCAGGTATGTGATCCATCGAACCGTCATCGAACGAGATCAGGTATCGCGTCATCTCCTGGCTCCCTGTTCAAGCACACGCAATCGATCCGGATTCCATACAGCATGCCGCACTTTCCAGGGCGTGCGCTTCTCCAGGATTGCGACAACGCTTGACGGATCCACCCAGCCTCCGGGGCAATCGCCTAGCGACGCGTGAACGTGAGGTGCGTGACACCGCTCGGCGACGAGACGGCCTCGATGTCGAAGCGCTCCTCGAGACCTTCCAGGCCATCCCAGAGGCGAACGCCGCGCCCGAGCAGGACTGGTACCTGCACCACGTGAAGGACATCGATCAGGTCGGCAGCCAGGAAGTCGCGAAGCATGGACGGGCCACCTCCGACGCGCACGTCGAGGTCGCCAGCTGCCTCACGGGCCTGCTCGAGCACCTCTTGTGGGCTGCCATCGACGAAATGGAATACGTTCCCGCCCTCCATCTCGATCGAGGGGCGTGGGTGATGCGTCATCACGAACACTGGCGTGTGGAACGGTGGGTTCGGACCCCACCAGCCGCGCCATTCCTCGTCCGTGCCAACACCCGTCCACGGGCCGCCTTCTGGCGGGCCGAACTTGCCCCGACCCATGATTTCGGCCCCAAAATTGACGCCATGCCCGCTGGCGAAGACATGGTCGATGCCTGCACTACCGCCCGGCTCTCCCACCATCGAGTGCCAGAACCCGGTAGCGAACATCCACTGGTGCAAGCGTTCTCCGGCGTGACCAAACGGGGACTTCAGGGTGTAGCCCTCGCCGGTGCCGAACCCATCGAGCGAGATGGTGAAATTGTGGACGCGAACCTTGGACATGATGCCTCCTGGAGTGGAACGAAGGTGCCTTCACTATCGGTATCGTATCGAACGTGATGAAGCGTTCGTGCAATCAGGATTCCGGGTCGTACATGATCTCCCGCACCTCCTGCGCACACCGGCAGGCGACGGCGATCCGGGCGGCCCATTGCAGCGCCTCTTCGCGGGTTGGCACATCGATGATCGAGAACCCGCCGATGACCGCCTTGGTTTCCGGGACCGGACCGTCGCTGACCGTGCCGTCGGTGGCCACGATGATTGCCTGTTGCCGGAGTATCCCGCCACCGAACACCCAGACGCCCGCTTTCCGGGCTTCCCGGACCACCGCGTGCGAGGCCTCACCAACGGACTCCCAATCTCCCGCAGGTATGTGATCCATCGAACCGTCATCGAACGAGATCAGGTATCGCGTCATCTACTGACTCCCCTGTTTAAGGAAACGCAATCGACATGGATTCCATTCAGCATGCCGCATCTGCCAGGGCGTGCGCTTCTCCATGCTTGCTGCAACTCTCAAAGGATCGGTCTGGACAGATCCACGTAGCTTCCGCTTTTTACTTAGCATGTGACAACGCACGCCGATCACCAGGATGAATCACCATGAGCAACCACGAGCAGCAGACCCACGCGCCCAACCGGGAACCCGCGTTCACCGAGACGATGCAGATCGGGATCGTGCTGCGCGACATCATGTTCGGCAACCGCCGCCACTTCCGCGAGCTGGTCGCCGGCTCTGAAGAGGGCATCGCCACCAACATCCTCGCGAGCCGCCTCAAGCAGCTGGTGGCGGCCGGGTTGCTTTCCCGCGATGCCGCCCGTCGTGGGCAGCGGGCGGCGTATTCACTCACCGAGGCGGGCATCCAGGTGCTGCCGGTCATGGTCGCGCTCGGCAACTGGGGCCTGGCCCACCGCGACGGCGAGCCACGGCTGCGGATTCGCGCCGAGCTGCTCCGCGACGGGGGCCCCGAGCTGGTGGCGGCGATGATGGATGAGCTGCGCGAGATCCACCTCGGTGTGCCACGTCCCGACCCCGACTCCCCGCGGCCAAGCGAACAACTGCGCGCCGCCTACGACGCGGCAGTGAGCGACGGCACCGGCAGTCTGCCCGCCGGCACCTGATCAGTGAGCGCGTGCGTTGGGGGCATCCTTACGCATGAGGGTGAGGGAGGTCGCCAGGTACGATTACCCGTCCGGCGTCGCGACCGGACTCCCGCTCGGCGTTGCCAGGTCGCTTGCCTCGCCCGGCAGGGCGATGGACTGCTTGTGGTTGAAGATGTTCAGCGGATCCCACTGTGCCTTCACCCGTTGCAGGCGCGGGTAGTTCTCCTTGTAATAGAGCGTCGGCCAGTCCTTGAGATCGGCGTCGCAATAGTTGATGTAGCAGCCATCCATGACGTCGTCCGGCATGGGACCGTCCTCGCCGTACATTGCGGTGTAGAAAGACCGGATCCACTCCAGGTTGACGTCCTCGTCCGCCGGATCGGTCCAGTAGGTCTGGTACTGCAACAACATGATTGACGAGCGCTGCGCGACGGCCGTCGCCGCGGGATCAACCGCGTTGATCTGACAGCCATACGGTTCGACCTGGATCAGCGCATTCGAGTTGGGATGGGCGGGATTGGCGAGATGTTCGTACATGATCCCAATCTGGTCGTCGGGAAACGGTTTGCGCATGTAGGCGGACTTGTACTTGCTGTACTCGTTGGGCCCGACGCCATTGTACGTCTGCATGGCATAGAGCCAGGGAAGCGTCCGGCCCACCGTGGGGTGCTGACTGGTATTGTGCGGACCGACCGTCAAGGTTGCTTTCTGGGGTTCCGGCAAGCCCGCTTCCACGGCCTCGATCATCTCGATCATCCGGTCCGGATTCGGGTCGGTGTCGTGGCCCGTCAACACCACTTGCCCGGCCGCCTTCTGCGAGAGCAGGAGTTGGAAGTACATCGATTTGTAAGGACTGTCAACGTCGCTGTTCGCCGCCATGAACTCGCCGAAGTTCTTGACGAGGCGGGTGAACGTTGGCTGGTCGAGCGCGCTCCAGTCGAAGGCATGCGCGAAGATCCGCGACTCCGTCGGCGCCTGCGGCGGATCCTTGAAAAAGAAGCGGGTCACAATGCCGAAGTTGCCGCCCCCGCCCCCGATGTGCCCCCACATCAGGTCCCCCTCGTCGGCGTTCGACGAGTCACGGCTGACCGTGATCACCTCGGCGCGGCCGTCACTGGACACGTGGACGACCTCGACGGCGTGGAGATAGTCCGCCGCCAGTCCGAACATCCGTGACATCACGCCGTGCCCGCCGCCGGTGATGTGACCGCCAACACCGACCGAGGCGCAGGAGCCACCCGGCAGCGTCACGCCGAATTCCCGGTAGAGCTGCCAGTAGACGTCCCACAGCGTCGCGCCGCCCTCGACGCCATACCAACCCGTGTCGGGGTCGCGCCAGACTGTCCGCATCGGCGTGAGGTCGACGATCACCCCGCCGTCGTTATTGCTGACGAAATCCTCGTAGCAATGACCGCCGCCACGCACGGTGATGCGGAGGCCGTCGTCGACCGCTCGTTGCACGGCTTGCACCACTTGCGCGGTGTCGCCGCAGAGCGCGACGTAGGCCGGCGCCCCCACCCAGCGCTGGTTGTACCCGCGCACCAGCGTCTGGTAGCGCGGATCGTCCGGTCCCACCCGCTCGCCGGGATAGACGGCGGTGGTTGATGAGGCTGTTGGCGTTGCCATCGGCGTGGACTGGGCGCGCGCGCTCGATAGTCGTGTGCCGGTGGCGAGCGCGCCGGCACCGGCCGCGCCAGTCCTCAGCAAGTGTCGCCGGTTGAGAGGGGATGCCAAGGTGCCCTTCCTTCCTCCCTGACGCACCATGTCGCCATTCAGCGCATCAGTGTCGGGAATATCGTGTTTCGATCGATCCATGCCCACCCTACTAAAAATATGGCATCTTGTCGAGCACCTTGCCGATTCCGATAGATTCGCGACAAGGCGGACCGGTTAGGCAGGTAACACGCGTGGTCCAGTTGAGATTAGCCCGCGAGGTAGGCACCGCCGCCATTTCCCACGTTTCGTCCGCGCTGATTTGCTACCCTTCGGGCCACACGAGGGACGAGACGAAATAGGTAACGCCCATGGCATCCCACACCCGCCGCTGGGCCGCCAGGCGTGGGCGCGTAACGCCGGGAAACGGCAATATCGGAGAAGCGTTCACGTTGCCACGATCTGCATGATCCGGGGAAACTGACCTGGATCCGGGCGTTTGCTGCCGGACTGGATCTCCAGGCACCGGAACTGCCGAGAGAAAGGAATGGGAACCATGAGCGAGAACGAGAAAGGCTATGCGCCTACCCGCGACGCCGTCTTCACCGAGACGATGCAGATCGGGATCGTGGTGCGTGACCTGGAAGCAACGCTGCGGAGGTATGTCGACGACTACGGAATCGGGCCGTGGGACCTCTTCGAGGTCACCCCCGAGAATGCACCGGACCTCTACCATGACGGTCAGCCGGTCAAGGGCTCCACGCGCGCCGCCACCACCATGGTCGGCAACGTGATGTGGGAGCTGATCCAGCCGCTCGACGAGCACGGCATCTTTGCGCGCTTCCTCGCCGAGAAGGGCGAAGGGGTCCACCACATCGCCGTCGCCACGCCCGCATTCGGCGACGCCGTTGCGGAGCAGATCCAACGTGGACACACGCTGCCCCTCAGCGGCACGTTCAGCGGAATCGATATTGCCTACCTCCCGACCGACCGGGACCTCGGCGTGATCCTCGAAATCTTCAGCGGCATGCCCGGCGCCGAACAGGAGCCAGACGCGACCCAGGCCGTTGGCAGCGAACGCCGCGCCGCTCGCTCGAACATTACCGGCGAGCATCTTGCGACCTACGTCGGCGCCTGTCCCCGAATGATTGCGCAACACCGGTACATCTCGCCCGTGCAGCACTAAACTGGCATAATCGCTTGAATTGAAGGTCACCATTGTCGCCTGCCCGACTCAACGGGAAATGCTTCAAGGATGGAAACGACACCGCACCGCACGAACCCGTTATCCGAGTCCCAGCATCGTACTCGCCGAGTCGCGCAGGCAGGCGGCCCTGGCAGCCTGCCAGTATTTCTGACCTCCTTCGTTGGACGAGAAGACGAGATCGCTTTGGCGAATTCGCTTCTTCAGCGACCAGACCTTCGACTCTTGACCTTGACTGGCCCGGGAGGTATTGGCAAAACTCGCCTCGCCATCGAAATCGCAG
Organism: uncultured Chloroflexia bacterium; assembly: GCA_963763125.1. Classification (GTDB taxonomy): domain Bacteria; phylum Chloroflexota; class Chloroflexia; order Thermomicrobiales; family UBA6265; genus JACCYX01. The sequence continues at coordinate 303,855 of CAVXMV010000005.1, read as the reverse complement.
CGGAGAGCGGCGTGCATTTCCCCGATGGAGTGCCGTTTGTATCGCTTGCTTCGATCCAGGACCCTTCAATGGTCATGGTGGCCGTTGCCGCTGCTCTCGGCCTTAATGAGTTCGACGGCTCCAGCATCGAAGATATCGTGGCGTCCTCACTGCGAACTTCCAACGTATTGCTCGTCGTAGACAATTTCGAACACGTCATGGACGCCGCGCCAGCCTTGACGAGGATGTTGTCTCGATGCCCTCAGCTCAAGGCCATGGTGACCAGCCGTAGCCTGCTTCGAGTGGAAGGTGAGCACGCTATTCCGGTGCCGCCGCTCGTACTGCCCAGGACGAATGCGACGATGACCCACGATGAGTGGCTTCGTGTCCCGGTCATCACGTTGTTCATCGAACGCGCCGGGGCCGTCGATCCATCGCTGACCTGGAATCCGGGTGACATCCAGCACCTCGTCGAGATTTGCGAGCGCCTGGATGGCCTTCCGCTGGCCATCGAGCTGGCCGCGACCCGGGTGCGCCACTTTGCCCTGGGAGAAATCAATGATCGGCTGAGCGACCTGCTGCCGCTGCTGATCGACGGATCGCGCGATCAACCGAGCCGGTTGCAGACCATGCGAAACGCGATCGCCTGGAGTTACGATTTGCTTTCCTCAGGGGGTCAGGCATTGCTCCGGCATGCATCGGTTTTCAGGGGTGGCTTCACCCTGGAGGCCATTGCGGAACTGTCCAGCTATCTGGAACTCGAGATGTTGCAACCAGAATCGGAAGATTCTGGTAATCGCACGATCAATACAGGCCTGTTGACCTCGATCGAAGATCGCCTCTCCCTGTTGATCGACTCCAGCTTGTTGATGCGGGAAACTGGGCCGATCACGGGAACGGCGCGCTACCGCATGCTGGAAACGATTCGGGAATATGCGTGGGAACAGCTGGCGAAACACGGTGAAGAGCAACGTGTGCGACACGCGCACGCGACGTACTTCACCACGTACGCCGTGCAGCATGAATTTGCTGAACTGATCCCGGAACACGTCGACTCCATGGACCAGCTCATCGCTGAGCAGGACAACCTGCGATCCGCGTTGACGTGGCTGTTGGAGTCATCGGATCGCGAGCTTTTCGGGAGGCTTGTCGCCGCTCTTGGACGTTTCTGGTTGGCTCAGTCCAATTACCAGGAAGGCAGGACATGGTTTGAGCGCGCATTGGCGGGTCAACCAGCCCCGGTCTCGGCCGACTCGGCAAGGATCCTGGTATCGCTCGGTATGACCGGGGTCTTCCAGGAAGAGAACGAGGCCGCCGAGACGCATTTAGCTCGAGGGGTGACGGCATGCCGGGAACATGGCGAAGCACATAGCGCCGCCCAGGCGCTCATCGGTCTTGCCAGTTTGGCCGTCGCGCGCGGAGACAGTGAACGAAGCACTCACCTGTTGGGGGAAGCCCTGGAAGCCGTCACCGCCATACCGGATCCGCGGCTGTCCGGGATCATGTCGGGATGGGTGTCGATCAACCTTGCGATGGTGGCCCGAGCAACGGGACACGGCGAATCGGCGGAAAGGCACATCGAGGATGCGCTGGGTCGCTTCAAGGCAGAGCATCTCCACGTCGGCACGATGATGGCGCTGTGCGACCTGGGGGATCTGGCTCGCGATCGAGGCGACTGGACGCAGGCACTTTCGCTGTACAAAGAGGCGCTGATCGTAGGCAGAACCGATCAAGCCAAGCGCATAGTGATCGAGGTCATCGAATCAGTCGCCATTGTTGCGGCGCATTCAGGCCAATTGGATCGCGGCGCGACACTTCTCGGCGCGGCTGAGGGTTTGCGCGATCGAATAGGCTTGCGATATCGACAGCCCAAGAACCGCCCGTCCCTGGAAGAGGCGATTGAAACGACCCGTCGTGGCCTGCCAGCTGAGACATTCTCAGCCGCATGGAATGCCGGCAGAAATCTATCGGAAAGTCAGGCAATCGCCGAGGTTCTCGACCTCCACGATAGCGCTGCGAGCTCTCAAAAATTCTCGCTGACCGCCCGCGAATCTGAAATTCTTCGTTTGCTGGCAACAGGCATGACAGATCCAGAAATTGCGGACGCCCTGTTCATCAGTGTTCGCACGGTCGAGCATCATGTCGCAAACGTCTGTCGCAAGCTCGGTGTTCGGACTCGTACCGCGGCCACGTCAACCGCGATTGCTGCTGGCTTGGTGGCGGCCGGCGGATCCGCATAGTTCGCATTCCTCGCATCTCACCGTCCTCTGAAGAAAATCCAGCACACGTTTTGGCGCGAGTCGTTGCGGGCAGCCTGCCCCGGGCACAGTCATCCTCACGCGCGTATGGGTACCTCGCGTCTCGCGAACTGGGTACTTGTACGGATCGCGTCATAACCCTCCTTCACGTCACTGTGGTTGGGAACCCGCCGAGGCTCCTTTCTCCACCGCGATGGCCGAGGTGAGTTCAAGCATGGCCATCGCGTCCTGAAAGGAAACTCCATGAACGATCTTTGCCGTGGCCCTTCTCACCAACTCTCGCCTCTTCCCGTCGCCAGGCGCTGGCGCGAGGTCGCGCCTTGCCGCCGGTGCGCATCGCTCGCGGCCGGTGCTGTCGACGAACGTGCACACGCCCAACCGCGACGCCCAGTGTCATGGCCGACGACTTCACAGGTCCGGTCGATATCGGCGGCCGAACCCTCTTCATGGAGACCCACGGCTCCGGCGGCCCCACCGTCGTGCTCGTGAGCGGCTATCGCTCCTCTGGCATGTACTGGACCGACGATCTCCTCCAACCAGACGCGCCGCGATCGATGGTCATGGCCGGCGTCTCCGAGTTCACCCATGCCGTGGCGTACGACCGCCCGGGGACGTACGCCCCCATCGGCCCGGAGGACATCATCGTCTCCCGCAGTGACGCCATCGCCCAGCCCCGCACCGCTCGCGGAGGTCGTTGAGGAGCTCCACCAGTTGCTCCAGGCCGCGGGTGTTCCTGGCCCCTATGTCCTTGCCGCCCACTCGCTGGGTGGCCTGTTCTCGCGGCTCTATGCCAGCACCTACCCCGATGACGTCGTTGGCATGGTCCTCGTCGACGCCTTCTCCGAGCGGCTGGAAACTCTGATGCCACCCGAGAGTTGGCAGGCCCTGAAGCGGTTGAATCAAGAGTTGGGCAGCGACACGGTCGTCCCGATTCCGGGCTACGGCGATTTGGAGACAATCGGATACGGCTCGGACAACGCGGTCATGCGCGAGGCGGCGGCGGCCACGCCGCTGCGGTCGATGCCCCTGGCCGTCCTCGCCCACGGCCGGCCATTTGACCCGCCGGCAGATCTGCTGGAGAAATACGGGTTCACGTCCGTAGAGTTGGAAGCGATCCTGCTGGAGGTGACCGAGAACCTGGCCACCCTCGTCCCGAATGCGCGCTTCACCGTCGCCTCCGAGAGTGGCCACGACATCCACCAGGATCAACCCCAGCTCGTGGTCGAAGCGATTCGGCAAGTGGTCGAGGGCGTCCGCAATCCGGAAACCTGGTATTCCCTGACCACCTGCTGCGAGGTTTGAGGAGCAATCCATGGACCAGAACCGGTTCGACGCACTCACCAGGGCCTTCGGGGATCGGTCGGTGTCTCGCCGTCGGGCGCTCGCGCGGGGCGCCGCGGTCCTGGCCGCTGGCGCCCTGGCCGGTGTCGCCGGGCCGAGCCAGGCGCAGGATGCGACGCCCGAGGCCACTCCGGACGAACGCCGCAAGCACCCGCTGATGATGTTCGTCCAGACCTTCAAACATGGGAGCATCGCCAGAACGGACGGGCATGACGAGCGGTACACCGTCACCCTGGAGCAGGGTGTTGGAGAGACGATCTATTTCTCGGATCGTCCCGACCGCATTGTCGGCACGACGCCGACGGACCAGTTCCTGGACGGACTTGGGTTTCTCGAAGACAACCCACCAAACGCGGCCATGATCGTTGAGACGGCGCCGGGACAAACGGACATCGCCGTGGTCGAGCTCTTCAACCCCATCTACGATCCGGAGAGTTTCGGCGTCACGTATGACGTGGAGGTGCTGGCGCATTGGCAGCAGTCATTGGAAATGGAGTTCACCGAGGCGCCGACCGACCTGGCGGAGATCACGCCAGAGTTCGGAACGACGCAACTCTTCATCGATGACTGCCCCGACTACAAGATCTTTTGCTATTACGGCAACCCCGGCGACCGGAAATTCATTGGCTCGCTCGGCCCACAGGATCATTGCTACGTGGTGGAACAGGGAATGTGCCTACCCTGCGATACGGGCGGAAAGATTTGGCAACACGAGATCTATGGCGCGCTGGGATGACGAAGTGCAACGCGGCACTGCCGGCCTGCCAGGGCAACTGCCGGGCGGTATCAGTTTAGCGTTGCGTGCGCGGCGCCGGGCGCTGGCCCCGGCAGGGATGGCGCCCAGTCGGCTTCAGTTCCCTGATATGGAAGGAACCCCAATGAACGCTCGACACCGTGGCGCTGTTTCCAACAGGCTCGCCACCTCCTGCCTTACCCGTCGCCAGGTGGTTGCGCGGGGGAGCGCCGGCCTCGCCGCCGGCGCGCTCGTCGCCTCCGGACTGTCGACCGGTGCCTATGCCCAACCCGCGACGCCCGGGGTGATCGCCGATGAGTTCGCCGGACCGGTCGACATCGGTGGCCGGGTGCTGTACTTCGAAAGCGCCGGCTCCGGAGATCCCACCGTGGTGCTCGAAGCCGGATTTCTTGGTCGAGGGGACGTCTGGAGTCGCGACCTGCAGCAGCCCGAGGGCGAGCGCCAGATGGTGTTCCCCGCAGTCGCGGCGTTTACCCACGTTTGCGCCTACGATCGGCCAGGCACCATTGGCGAGGTCAACCCCGACCTCGAACCGTACGGCCCCCTCTTCTACCCGAGCCGCAGCGACCCGGTTCCCATGCCCCGGGCGATCCAGGACATCGCGAGTGATTTGGAAACGTTGCTCGAGTCCGCAGGGCAAGCCGGGCCGTACGTCCTGGTCGGGCACTCCATGGGCGGCCTGTTCTCAAGATACTTTGCCATGACGCGTCCGGACGACGTGGTCGGCCTGGTGCTGGTCGACGCATCGACGGAAGATGCCTGGGAGGGATTTCAGGAGATCCTGTCGCCCGACGAATGGGAAGCGTTCGAGCAAATGACGACCGAGAATCCGGAACTGGAAGCCGCCTACCCGGATGCCGAATCCATCTGGATCGCGCCCCTGGCGGACGATCCCCTGGTTGCTGAAGTGCGGCGGGTTCGCGCGGAAACGCCGCTGAAACCGATGCCGCTCGTTGTGCTCCAACATGGCATTCCCTTCGAGGCGCCGTTCCCCGGTTGGCCCACAGCGGAGATGGAACAGAGCTTTTCCGACAATCAGGCCTGGCTGGCCCAGCTGGTGCCCGGCGCGAAACTCATCACCGCCGAAGAGAGCGGCCACAACATCCACCAGGACCAGCCGGAGCTCGTGATCGAGGCAATCCGGATGGTTGTGGACGCGGTGCGCGACCCATCAACGTGGCCGAGCTGAGCGTTCGGTCACCCGGCAGCAATCCCCACGGTTGGCGCGATCGTGGGCAGGCCGACCAACCTCACGCTCAAGGTGGACTGACTCAAGGGGAAGGAGGCGTTGATGCCTGCGCTGCTGATTCGCCACCGCGTTGCAGACTATCCAGCCTGGAAGCTGGCGTTCGACGAGGAACGACTTACGCGCTGGTCGAATGGGTGCAGGGGTGGGCAGGTCTTTCGCAATACGGACGATCCAGGTGAGTTGGTGATTCTCCTGGAATGGGACGATGTTGTTCGAGCCAGGCTCTATTCCCAGTCCGACGAGTTTCTGGAGTTGCTGAAATGGGCAGGAGTTGCCGACGATCCAAGTGTGTGGATCCTCGAGCAGACAGACGACGTTGCGAGCTGAGGACTCACCGAGCGGTGCAACCCAGGTCAACCGGTTTCTCTCAATACTCGATTGAATCGAAAACTGAACGGAGCGGACTCGTTCCCGATCCAAACGCCCCGCCAATACCGCATACGCCGGTGTCGGCACCACAACGATGGAGGATACAATGACCAGGAATACCTCGTTTGAACTGACCTCTGCACGACTCTCGCGACGTCACTTCCTGGCCGCGGCCGTGGCGGCGACTGCCCTGGCTCCGTACGGCAGACCGTTGACGACGTTCGCCGCGAAGCAAGCCCAAGCCACTCCAGCCGGTCCCTGGTCGGAGGCTGCGGAGATTCCGACCACGGTGGACGAGGATGCGTCGCCGCAGTTTCGAGCCGTCGCTGATGCCGTAATGAGTGCGATGGCCGAGCACGGCGTCCCCGGAACTGCCCTCGGCATTCTGATGAACGGGGAGGAGGAGCACGCCGTCTTCGGGATGGCTGACGTTGATAACGGTGTCGAGGTCACGCCGGAAACCCGCTTCCAGATCGGCTCAGTCGGCAAGACATACACCGCCACCGCGGCCATGCAATTGGTCGCCGCGGGCAAAATCGACCTTGACGCACCAGTCAGGACCTACCTGCCCGATTTGCGGCTGCAGGACGAAAGCGTCGCCGCGCGTGTAACTGTCCGTCACCTGATGACCCATACCGCAGGCTGGTGGGGGGACACCTTCTTCGACACCGGCGACGGCGATGACGCAATTAGCCGGCTCGTGGAGGAGTGGCTCCCGACATTGCCGCAGTATGCGCCGCTCGGCATGTTTGCCAGCTACAACAACGGCGCGACAATCCTGCTCGGTCGGGTGCTCGAGGTCGTTGAGGGCAAACGGTATCGCGATATCATCCAGGACCTCCAACTCGATCCACTTGGGATGAGCTATTCCACCTACGATGTGGCTGAGGCCGATAGTCGCCCACATTCGCTCGGGTACCACAGCAGCCCGCAGGGAACGGAGTTGCAAACCCCCCTTCATCTGCCGCGCAGCCTCGAGCCGGCCGGGGGAAACTTTTGGTCGACGACACCGGAACAACTTCTCTTTGCCCGCCTCCACCTCTCCGACGGTGTGGCTCCGGACGGAACCCGGTTGCTCCCGGCATACACCACACAGCTCATGAGGACCGCGCAATCGTCCTTCAGCGGCGTTACGGCAATGCAGATGGGTCTGATCTGGTTCGTGCAAGAGATCGGCGGTATCCGCTTTGCGACCCACATCGGGGACACCTTCGGTCAGCACACGACATTGATCATTGCACCGGACGAGGGATTTGCGCTGGTGCTGCTGACCAATGCCGAACCAGGCGGTGGCGCCGCGGCGAATGCAGCCCTCACCGCCGCGGCACGGGCCTATCTGGGGATGGAAGAGGATGCGGCGCGGGTGGGCGTCCAGGCGGCGTCATCTTTCGCGTCCGATACGACCCCGCTCGAACTTTCCTCCGCAGAACTCGCAGAGTACACAGGTCGCTTCGAAACTCCCATCGACGCGATGAGCCTACGGGTCGATGGTGACCAACTGCTGATTTCCCTGGAAACGAAAGAGATGGCCGGATATGTCAGGGAAGACATCCTCCCTGACGTGGTTACCGATTATCCGATTTCAGTCATTAGCGGCGATCGGCTGGCGATCGGCTCCTCCATGGTCGCGTCGTTCATCCGCCAGCCGGACGGAGAGATCGGCTGGATACGCGCCAGTGTGCGGACGATGCCACGAGTCAGCGCGGGATAGTTGTCTGCACGGCCCCCGCCTGACCATCTTGACGCTGTCGCGATTGGGCCGGTCCTTCACGTCCTGGGACAAACGAGAGTATGGGGCAAAACATGAGCTCATCCTTGTTGCCATATCGCCAGTCGCGCCGCAAGGTGCTGACCGGCATGACGTACGGCGCGGCCGCCCTGATGACTCCCTGGGCCGGGATAACGGCGGCCGCGCCAGCTCTCGCAGCTACTCCGGAGGCCACTCCCACCTCGCAAGTGAGCGAGGAGGAGGTCGTCGCACTCGTCGATGCGGCCATGGAGCAATATCACCTCAAGGCGGCGATCGTCCGCGTTTTGATCGACGGCGAGGAGTGGGTCACCATCGCGCGCGGCGAATCGATGGACGGCGTCCCCGCGACGCCGGAGATGCATTTCCGCAATGGAGCGGTCGCCATCACCTATATGTCCACGGCCCTCTTGATCCTGGTCGATCGTGGTGTCGTGAGCCTGGACGATCCCGTTTCTGCCTGGTTGCCACAGTTGCCGGATTCGGACCAGGCCACCTTGCGTATGTTGGTCAACATGACCGCCGGGTACTCCGACTACGTCACCACTGATGCCTTCGCCGCCGCCAATGCCGACGATCCCTTCCGACGCTGGACTCCGGAAGAGATCGTCGCCATCGGCCTGGATGCTGGCCGCTTCTTTGAGCCCGGAGAGAACTGGGCCTACTCTCACACGGACTATGTGATCCTCGGCTTGGCGATGGAGCAGATCACCGGTGAGCCGCTGGACAAGGTCATTCGAGACCTGGTGCTCGATCCCCTTGGCCTGGTAAATACCGCCAGTTTCAGTACGTCCGAAATTCCGGAGCCCCCGCTGCACGCCTTCACCTCAGAGCGAAAATCCCTCCTGAAGATCCCACCCGAGGTGCGGTTTTACGAAGAGTCGACATTCTGGGACCCCTCGTGGACGATCGCCCGTGGCGCCATCCAGACGACGAACATCGTTGACCTCGCCGCATCCGCCGCCGCAATTGGTGAAGGTGTGCTCCTCACTCCGGCTTCCTACCAGGAGCTAACTTCCAGGAGCCTGGCGGGTTTCGGTACGCCCATCGAAGGCTGTACTACCTGCATGACAGTGAGTGAACAGGCGCCCTTCGGTCTTGGCATTTGGCTGGCGGGCGATTGGCTCGCGCAAATTCCCGCCTTTGGCGGTTACGCCGCATTCACGGGCTATCTCCCCGCACGCAAGCTGGCCATTGCCGTATCGGTGACCGTGAACGAATCGGCGTTCGATGACAGGGGAAACTTCCTCCTCTCGAACACCAGCGTGCCCATAGGCGCTTCTATCGCGACCCTCCTGGCGCCGGAATCCCCGCTCGCCGGCAGCACTAGCGCTCCATAGGGGCGAGGTTTCATGTCGCTGGCGCTTGCGGCGACATCCCTCAGATGATTCGAGATCACGGGTGGGTTCATGCACCCTGAGCCAAGTCCTTCAGCAGCGCGTCCTCGCACGACTCCATGGCCGCATGCAGCGAGCGGAACTTCCGCAATCCAGGGATCAGTCCGCGCCGCGCCGGATCGGCGACGACCATCGTCATTCCAACTTCGTTGAGATTGCCACCATCACCTCGACCAGGTCCTGACCCGCAACCTGCCGGCCGGGCAGAACACGAACCTGTTTCCCTGGCTGCGCGCCCACTACCGGGTCTGGGCGAGCCGGACGCCGGAAGACTCGCGAACCGCCACGATCATCGGCTGCGCGGAACTGGCGCTCTCGGGCTGCACAACCGTCTTCGACCATGCCTACCTGTTCCAGAATGGATGCCGGGTCGACGACCAGATCGATGCCGCCGCCGAGCTGGGTATCCGCTTCGTCGCCTCCAGGGGCAGCATGTCGCTCGGGGAATCCCAGGGCGGGTTGCCACCGGACGACTGCGTCGAAGCCGAAGACGCGATCATGGCGGATGCGATCCGGGTGATCCAGCGCTATCACGACCCTGCCCCGGGCTCCCTGATCCAGATCGTCCTGGCCCCGTGCTCCCCGTTTTCCGTGACGCCCAGCCTGATGCGGGATTCCGCTGCCCTGGCACGCGAGTACGGCATCAAGCTGCACACGCACCTGTGCGAGACATTCGACGAGGAACGCTACACGCTCCAGCATGCCGGGCTGCGGCCGGTGGCGTTCATGGAAACGCTCGATTGGGTCGCCGACGATGTGTGGTATGCCCACGCGATCCATGTCAACGACGACGAGATTCGCCTGTTCGCGCAATCCGGAACCGGGGTGTGCCATTGCCCCTCGTCCAACATGCGGCTCGCGTCGGGGATCGCCCCGGTGAAGAAATACCTGGCTGCCGGGGTCAAGACCGGACTTGGCGTCCATTCGATGCTCTCGTGGCGTGTCAGGCGGCGATGCTCGATTCTGGTTCGAGGCGAGCTTTTGCGTCATATTGTGGCCCTCGGTGCCCTTTTCGCCTCCTTTCTTCGTGCGGAAATCTCAAGGTTTGTTAGAATCCCCACTGTGAAGATTGCACTTGTCTCTCCATACAGCATGCAACAGCCCGGTGGCGTGGCCGAGCACGTCGCTCACCTTCGTGACGAGTTCCATCGTCTTGGCCATGAGGTCGTGGTCATGGCGCCCCGCGGCAAGCTGGGTGGCCTCGAAGTCAGCGACGGGTATTACGGGATTGGCCGCACCATCACGATTCCTGGCAACGGGAGCAAGATGCGGCTGACCTTCGACGTGACACTGTACGCCGATGTCAAGCAGATCATGAAGCAGGAAAAGTTCGATATCGTGCATTTGCACGAACCGTTGATGCCTGTCTTGCCATACATGGTGCTGCTCAATTCGACGGCGGTGAATATCGCCACCTTCCATGCCTATAGCGGGTCAATGCCCTGGTATTCGGCCCTGAAGCCATACATGTCGTTCGTGCTGACGCGTCTCGACGGCCGGATTGCGGTGTCGCCTCCAGCGCGCGATTTCGTGATGAAGTACTTCGATGGTCACTACGATGTCATTCCCAACGGGATCGATGTCGCACGCTATGGCGATCACGTGGAACCGTTCGAATGGGCCAATGACGGCTCCCAACGGATTCTTTTCGTAGGTCGCTTCGAGGAATCGCGCAAGGGATTCCGGTACCTGATCAGGGCGCTTCCGCTCGTGCGCCAGCAATTCCCCAATGCGAAGCTGATCGTACTTGGATCGGGGCGGCCCGAGAGGTTCGAAGCACTGATGGAACGCTACGGCGTCGATGACGTCGAGTTCAAGGGATTCGTCTCCCAGGATGACAAGGCCCGCTATTACGCCAGTGTCGATGTCTGTTGCGTGCCCTCCACCGGTAACGAAAGCTTTGGCTACGTGATCGTGGAGCCGATGGCGGCCGGTCGACCGGTTGTTGCCACCAATATCCCCGGATACGCGAGCGTCGTGACGCCCGAGTTCAATGGTGTTCTCGTCGAGCCGAGCGATGCCCAGGCGTTGGCTCTGGCCCTGGTCCGGGTGCTTGCCGACCGGGAACTCCGGGCGCGGTTGGGGACCAACGGACGAACGTCCTCCCAGCAATACGATTGGCCGGCTGTCGCAGCCCAGGTCCTCGATGCCTACGAGCGAGCGGCCACCTCGGCACGGGGAGCGCGCTGGCGGCAACGCACGCGATAGCTGCCCGGGAAGCGCCCCGGTAACATACAATTCACGGACAATCGACGGAGGGGATGCGCGCTGCCGCCAGACGCAGCACGTTGGCAGGAGCGCGAAGGGGAGACGCGGTGATTTCGGAGCGGATAGGCCAGTGGGTCCGCCGTTACATGCTCCACGTCGGGCAGTGGCTGGCCCGCGCAGGCATGACGGCAAATATGGCGACCCTTATAGGATTCCTGCTCAACGCAGGAGTCGCGGCGGTCATCGCCACGGGTCATCCGCGCATCGGCGGCGTTATGCTGCTGATCGCCAGCGCGTTCGACATGGTTGACGGCGCGATCGCCCGGGCCACGAAATCAGTCTCGAAATTCGGGGGTTTTTTCGATTCCACGCTCGACCGTTACTCTGAAATCGTGGTCTACGTCGGCCTCCTGATCTGGCTCAATCAAACTCGCGACGATCACATTGGCTCCCTGCTGATCCTCATCGCTGCTACCGGCGCCCTGATGATCAGCTACGCACGAGCTCGGGCCGAAGCGATTGGGTACGGTGCGTCGGTAGGTCTGGTGGCCAGGCCGGAGCGGGTTGTCCTGCTCGCGGCATGCCTGATCATCAACCAGCCGCTGTGGGCGCTTTGGATCCTTGCGGTCGCCACCCATGTCACGGCTGTCTGGCGCATCATCCACGTCTGGCGCGTCACCCAGGCCGATGAAGCGGCGCCGGCCACGATCCCGAAGGAACCGGCAGCCTGATGAGTGAACAGGGGCCGGATGAGCCCACCAAAATCGTCGTCCCCGGTAGACCGCTTCGCACGGAATACATCGAGACCGATGAGGAATTCGAAGGGCTGGTGAATCCCGCCGATCTTGGATCCGCCTCGCGATCATGCCTTGCGATCATCATTGTCCTGATCGTGATCGGCCTCCTGGTCTGCGTCTTCCTGGTCGGCACCATCGTCATGTAAAGCGGGTTGCAGGAGTGTTGTCCTCATTGGATCGTGCTAGGGCTGCGGACCTTGTGTCCGCCCGTGGCCGCGGCAGCGGGGCGTCATCGATCAACCTGCCCCTAAGGAAGACCGCCAACTCCAATACAAATTCCACATGATCACTCATTACATCAGAGGCGACACCGCTGCTCGCGCCTGCTATGGGCGGACACAGGATCGACCCGACCCTGGTTGGCGAGGTGCCCTTCCCGGTCGATCCAGGACCGCCCCTACGCATCTCGGTTGACGAAGAGTCCGACCGTATCCCCAACCTACGCATGAAGTTGCCGTGCAAGGGCGATTCCGGCCACGCACGCGACGAGGCCCAGCACATTGCTTCCCAGCACGTACGTCGTCGCTCCGAACCAGTTGCCGCGCTGTGCCATCGCCACCGCCTCGAACGTATAGCTGCTGAACGTGGTATAGCCACCAAGGAAGCCGACCACTAGCACTAGTCGCATGGTGGGATCTGCCACGCTGCGTTCCGTGAGCCAGGTGAGCAGGAGCCCAATCAGGAACGCACCGATCACGTTGATCGAGAACGTGCCCCATGGATACGAGTCTCCAAAGCTCCCGACCATGATTTTGGTCATTGCGAACCGCGCGTTGGCGCCGATCAGGCCCCCAAGCCCCACCCACACATAGTCCATCCCTGTTTCCCCTCATCGCCTTGCCGCCACTCTTCTCGATGTGCATTGTAGGCGCCTGGTTGGGAACGCCAACCCACGATGCTAGACTGCCAGAACATGGTTTGAAAATGCGCACACATAGTGAATCAAGGGAGCCGGAATATGAAAGGCCTGGAGCAAGCGACCACGCTCGATTCATCATTGCTTGCGGTCGCACTGGTGCAGATGAACTCGGGCAATTCGAAGGAGCGCAATATCAGGGACGCCCTCGCCGGCATCGATCGGGCGGCCGCAACCGGCGCTCGACTCGTCGTGTTGCCCGAAGCCTGGACCTACCTTGGGCCGGACGCCGGACTGCGCGAGGCAGCCGACATCATCCCCGGTCCGCTCACCGACCAGTTGGCGGAACGTGCCCGGCAGCACGGCATTTACCTGCATATCGGAAGCATCTTCGAGCGCGTCGAGGGTGAGCCGCGACTCTACAACACGACCGTGGTGTACGATCCGACCGGTGAGGAGGTCGCACGCTATCGCAAGATTCACCTCTTCGATGTCGACATTGACTCGGTCGCCGCCTACCGCGAATCGTCGATGATCGCGCCTGGGGAAGAGATCGTGACGTTCGATCTCGATCGAATCACCGTCGGTCTCGCGATCTGCTATGACCTACGCTTTCCGGAACTCTTCCGGATTCTCGCCTTGCGCGGTGCCGAGATGATTATCCTGCCCGCGGCCTTCACGATGGTAACCGGCAGGGATCATTGGGAAACGCTGCTCCGGGCGAGGGCAATCGAGAACTCGATGTACGTCGTGGCCGCCGCTCAGGTCGGACAGCACCCACCCGGATTGTGGTGCTACGGTCGGTCGATGGTCATCGATCCCTGGGGCGTGGTGATTGCCCAGGCATCCGATCAACCGACCGTGCTCACCTCACACCTCGATCTCGCGTACGTCCAGCACGTTCGCCGTCAGGTGCCATCGCTGAAGAACCGCCTGCCGGACCGTTACATGTGGCCGGATCTCGAACGGGCTATTGTTTCTTCGTAAGGTTGCCGAGCTTGTCTCGGCCCAGCCTTTCCTGTGCCCAGTGGTGTGCATTAGTCCTCGCGGGCCTTGCTGTCGCCTTTCAGTGTGATGATCGGCGTTAGGCGATGCACGATTTCGACGAGGTCATGCTGCCTCCCGATTACGATATCGATGTTCTTGTATGCGCCGGGAGATTCGTCGACATACTTGAGTGACGCCTTTGAGAACGTGTTGGCGACCGAAAGCTGGAAGTCGGCCTCGGAGATCGCCTTCCGGGCCGCGTTGCGCCCCATCGTCCGTCCCGCCCCATGGGAACAGGAGGCAAGACTTTCCGGATTGCCCTTGCCCCGCACGATGTAGCTTGGCGTGCCCATCGAACCCGGGATGATCCCCAGCTCATGCTCAGCGGCGCTCGTCGCGCCCTTGCGGTGCACGACGACCTCCTGGTCATCATGCGTCTCGACCCGGGCGAAGTTATGATGAATGTTGATCATCTCGCCGGTCGGACCGCCTGGCGGCAGGTCCTTCTCGAACGCGACCAGCATTTGGGCCAGCATTCGTTTCCGGCTTTCCAGTGCGAAATCGGTGGCCCAATCGGCATCGTCCATGTAGTCCTGGCCGACCTGGTCATCGAGCGGCAGGAACGGGAGGTCGTCCGTGGTCAATCGTCCATGCCGAGCGGTGATGTCCTTCGCGAGCTGGTTGTAGTGACCGGCGATCCGGAGACCGGTGTGGCGGCTACCCGAGTGCACCATGAACCAGATCACGCCCGCCTCGTCCACCTGGGCCTCCAGGAAGTGATTGCCACCGCCGAGCGTTCCGACCTGTACGGCGCCCTTTGCGCCGACCAGCGGCTGGAGAACCTCCGCGCGCAACGGGCGATCGAGCTTGCCCAGGGACTGCCGGTTCCTATGGGTATTGAAGCCGGTCGGAACGTTGCGCGATACCTGACCGGACCAGTGTCGCCAGAATGCCTTGTCCATCCGCTCGCGATCGTACTTGACACCGGTTTCGATTGCGCACATCCCGCACCCAATGTCGACGCCGACGGCGTTTGGGATCACGACGTTCCTGGTTGGGAAGACCGTTCCGATCGTGACGCCATACCCCTGGTGGACATCCGGCATCACCGCGATGTGGGCAGCAACATCCGGATGCCTGGCCGCATTTTCGATCTGGACCATGGCGCCGTCTTCGATTTCGTCCGGAGGCATCCAGGTCTTCACTGGTACCAGGAATTCATCTCGCTCGATCGTATGCATATCGCAAATCCTGGTTGGTTGTTCGCGCTCCCGATTGCGGACGGCGACTATACATCATTCCGATAATCCTTCGCATGCAGGCCGGTCACCGGTTGACGCCCCGAACGCCGCGTGCTACCGTTAGTCACGGTTCGGAGACGTCTGGACCTATCAGCACACTTGTCCAACACCGAGTAGGGTAAAGGAGGTGATGCCCATGAGTAGTCTCACATCCGAGGGCATTGCGGTGGAGGTTGTGCGCTCGTAGCGCAGAACAGCCGTAGTGTCCAGGACAGAAAGGCCGATCCGAAAGGGTCGGCCTTTTTGCGCCTTGCGCACGTCCTCCTCGATATGCGATTGTCTTTGCGACTACCCGTTTGGCCCCGTGTTGGTGAACGCAAAGGACCGATGCCTGGTGACTATCGATCAGCCCTCGCCGCTCAGATTCGGCATTTTCGACATCATGCAAATCGATCCCATCCTCGGTCGCGATGTTGCCACGATGTACGCCAATCGCCTGGACGATCTTGCATTTGCCGAATCGCTCGGCTTCGATGCTGCCTTCACGGCCGAGCGTCATTTCCTGCCGAATTTTGCGGCATCATCGGCCACCGCCTGGCTCGCTGCGGCCAGCCAACGTACCAGCCGCATGCGCCTTGGGGCGATGGGCTACACGCTGCCGATCAAGACTCCGGTGCAATTGGCGGAAGACATCGCAATCCTCGACCTGCTATCCAGGGGACGGCTCGAAGTCGGGTTTGGCATCGGTCACCGGATTGAAGAGTTGATTGCCCTCGGCGTTGATCCCGCCCAGCGGATTACGCTGTTTCAGGAGCGCCTGGCATTGTTGAAGGCGCTGCTGTCTGGCGGACAGGTCTCATTCGAACGGGGAGATGTTCGGGTGAAGGACGTGCTCGTATCGCCGCTCTCCGTTCAGGTTCCGCACCCGCCTTTATGGTTTGCCGGCACTGAACCTGGGGCGGCCCAGTGGATGGGAGCCAATGGACTCGGGCTCGCACTGGGTTTCAAACCCAGTGCAAACCTTGTACCCGCAGTCGCTGCCTTCCTCGCCGGGCGCAATGGCCGATCCCCGGAGATTGCCGCCGCTGATCCACCGCGTCCATTGGGGACGATCGCGCTGATGCGCTCGGTGATCGTCGGTGAGCGCGACAGCGACGTTCGCAATGCGGTGATTGACGATCTTCTTCGCCTCGAAGCTGCGCGCGTTGGAGACCTTGGCGAGGGAGGCCGGGCGGACCGTCACCAGGCGGCCAGCGATCAGTTCGACACGATGATTTCCACGGAGGTGATGATCGCGGGAAGTCCGGAGACGGTAGCGGAGAGTATTCGCGAGCGGCAGCAACAACTCCGCTTCGACCTGTTCCTGGCCAATGTCTACGCAATGGGGGCGAGTAGCGAGCGTATCCGGACCACCCTTGCGCTGTTGGCGGGGCCGGTTCGCGACTGCCTGGCAGGGTAATTCGTTGCTCGGATCGTGGCGGCCATTGCGAGGGCGAACAGGCGCCTGTCCAGAGCACAGGATGGGATGACCTTTTCGGTCACCAAGCACTAGACCCCGGCTGTCGATCGACAGCCGGGGTCTTGGCGATGTTGTGGGAAGGCGAGGAATTACTCGGCCTCTGCTTCGTCGCCAGGGGTCTCGGTTTCGGCTTCGGCAGCCTCTGCTTCCTCACCCTCGGCAGCTTCCTCAGCCTCTTCGGCGGCTTCGGCAACGAGCGATGCGACCAACTCTTCGGCATGCGTGATAATCGTCACGTTGGCCGGCAATGTGAGATCGCTCACGTGAATGGCGTCACCCACGGCAACCAGTCCGGAGATATCGACATCCAACTGATGCGGCAAGTCGGAAGGCAGCGCCTCGACTTCGACTTCCGAAAGGACAGTCTGCAACACGCCTTGATGGACGGCTACGTTGTGCATCACCACGGGCACGAACTGGCGCAGGACGACGCGCATGTTCGGCGCGAAGAAATCGATATGCAAATGATTCCGGGTCACGGGATCGATCTGCACTTCCCGGATCAGGACCGGCTGCTTACCGCCATCCCATTCCAGAGAAACGACGGACGAGTGACCATAACGCGTGAAAAATCTCTGAAATTCCCGGCTGTTGACGGACACTGAAATGGTTTCTGAAATGACAGGTCCGTAAACAACCCCGGGAACGAGACCTTCGCGACGCAGTCGCTTGACCTTTTTCCCGTGGACGGTCCGCGGTTCGGCCCTCAGAATCAGCTCATCGGTCATGACGAGGTGGCTCCTACTTCCTGGCGCCTGTTTGGCGCTATTCAATCGATTCGCGGTACCAAATCCGGGCACACCACAAACCCCGCACCAATCTGGCGCGCAAGCTGCCAGTCTACCACCTCGCAGACGATGGCATCCAACGTGTCGTGTGGACACGACTCCTACGAACATCGGGTGAGGGGTGGCGATTCCTGGGGAAATGCTGCAAACGGGCGGACACATGATCGACCAATTCCCTGTTGTCGAGGTGTCATTTGCGGTCGATCGAGGACCGCCTCTACGCAACCCGGATAGCGAAGCGCTCACCCGAATTCCGTATCAGTGTGGCGCGCGATCTCGCTGGCCAGGCGAGCCGCGTGATCGAGCAGTACCGGCCCGATTGATGGATCGTAGGGACTTGCCAACGCCTCGTAGGTCCGATTGTTGAATGCGCCCAGATCCGGGAAATACCCAGCGTAGCCATTCGCGTAGCCGATTACCCAGGTCGTAGCCAGCGGCGCACCCGCTTCGAATTGCCGCCCGAGAGATGAAAACAGCTCGCCCGGAACCGACATGAGCGCAAAGTCTGCACCAAGTCGCCATGCCCGAAGGACGATCGCGATTGACTGGAGCTCGCCCATGGCACACAGGATCTCGGCGCCCTGGACTCGCGTGTGCGCCTGCCGCAGGATTGCGTCCGACGCGGAGTCGTTCCGAGCCTGGGCCAGCGCTTGCCGGGCCGCTTTCAGTTCGCCTTGAGCAGCCTCGATGTCGTGGGACCGCATCGGTAGCGCCACTGAGGACCTCGCCATCCGGATCCCGGCCGACACCGAGGTGGAATTCTTCAGCGAATCAATAACCCGGTCCGCGACGTGGTTGCCAAGGCGGTCGACTTCGGCGGCAGAGGACTCGCGTCGCGCAAACCGTGTGCTTATGTCCCCAGCGGCACCGGTCGCGGTCAGGACTGACGCCGTGCGATTCTGACCGTCCATTCGCGCCCGCACAGCCCGTCGCACACCCCCGTGCAAATCGGCGGAGACGCCGGTGTTCCATGCCCCGAGCACGGTGGGATGACAGGGTATCAGGATCAGGAGGCATTGAAGGGAGCCATCGAGCCGCCGTACCTGCAACGATCGGACCCGGAGATCGGCTGCGGCATTTGGGTAGTTGCGATTGGACCACGCGTTGTCGACAGTGGCGTCCGACTGCTCAACTCGGACGGGTTCCAGGTGCGCGCGCGCTGTCTGGATGGTCCGGGCCATCGTTTCCACGAGGCGTTCACGCATTTCCGGTTGAAGGCAAACTGGACCGGCCGGGTGCAGTCGATTTATCACGCCAAGAGGGCCACTGTGCGTATGTGAGGCGCAGATCAGCATGTCGTCCTCGGGGAGACCGGTTGCACGCGCGACCTCGCTGACCAAACCGGCATCGACCCCAATCACGTCGGCAGTCACAAAGGCAATTTCGCGGACCCCACATTGGAGGGAAAGCGCCCCGATCTCGAGTTCATCGAGCGTTCCTGTCGCATCGCCGTTGCGATCGGCGTAGCCACCCAAGGGTGTTCCTGGCGAAACCGGAAACACCGAAACCGCGCTTCCCCCAATCCATTCTCTCATCGCGATTTGTTCCGGGCCTGAACGCTGCGGTCGAGGTTTCGAAGGACGTCATCAGTGATTGGCATGCCGGATTTCTCCAGCGCTTTCAGGAGTCCTCCGACAACCGGTGGGAATCTCGGTTCGCGCACGACGGCAGTAGACCATGACGAGGATATCGTCGACGTGAACGGCTCCATCACGAGCGGTCCAGCCCCGAATACGCCACCGGTGGGAAAGATGGCAACCGCGTCGTTGGAGGAGAACAGTTGCCGAAGCGTGCCCAGGGCGATCTCGCCGAGACGAACCGCAGCCATATCGACGATCGAGCGGGCCACGGTGTCCCCACCCTTCGCGATGGCGACCACCGAAGGCGTCAGCGCGGCGACCTTCTCGCGGCGAAAGGTCGTGGCGTATAGGATGCGGATGATCTCGCGGATCGAGGCAATTCCGTA
This sequence comes from uncultured Chloroflexia bacterium, assembly GCA_963763125.1. Lineage (GTDB taxonomy): Bacteria > Chloroflexota > Chloroflexia > Thermomicrobiales > UBA6265 > JACCYX01. The sequence continues at coordinate 284,399 of CAVXMV010000005.1, read as the reverse complement.
ATGGTCCAGCACCATCGGAAGGAGCGCGGTGTCCGGTCCACGACGATCTGCAGCCTTGGCCGCCTCCTGGATCGCTCGCAGACCGATGTACCAGCCGCTGCCTTCGTCGCCCATCAGGTAGCCGAGGCCGCCGGCGATTGCTTCGCCACCTTTCTCATCAACGCCATAGCCGATCGAGCCGCCACCGGCGATGACGACTACGCCGGGCCCGAGGGCGGAAGCGCCGGCAAGATTGGCCACGAAATCGGCGTCGACCCAGATCACCTCCGGATCGCAAAACGTGTGGACCATTTCGCTGAAGAGCGGCAGAGCCTCGGATTCACGCGGCGCACTGGTCAGACCAAGCCCGACCGCCACGATCCGGCGCTCGGTCACATTGGCATCGATCAAGGCTGCCCTGGCACTGGTATGGATCGCATCGCGATTGCGTTCGTACCCGTTGGGTCCGTGCAGGTGGTCGCAGGCTGATCCGGTTCCCCAGCCCAGAATTTCTCCCGAAGTGGTGGCGATGATCGCCTTTGAAGACGTTTGGCCACCGTCGACCGCGAGCACGAGGTTTCTTGGCGCCATATCGGAATTGCTCACGGTTTCATCAATGGAATACGCGGCCGGAACCGCTCGATTAGCTCCCGGTTGTGTTCATCCCCGCCCGGGATGTTCTGGCTAACGAACGCCGGAATCGTCTCTCCCCGTTCCCCCAGTAGCTCGGCGGTGGCGACGAACAGGCAATTCAGCAATACTGCGCCGAGGATGGTCGAGGTTGCCCCGACCACGATCTTGTGCGGCCCGACCTCCTGGATTGCGTCACCCATCGGCACGTGCATGTCGAGCACCATGTCGACGACATCGGCCAGCTTGAGTCCCTGAGAATGACGGGTTGGTGCATCTGCATATGCGGTGGCTGAAAGAACGGCGATCACGGTGGCGCCGAGCTCCCTTGCGCGCTGGGCGATCTCGATCGGCACAGGATTTACGCCCGAGGTGCTGATCACGATCACCACTTCGCCGGGGCGGATGTCGTACGAGGCAACTACCGAGTTGGCATAGCCTTCCAGCCGCTCGACGATCGTCGCCCGGGCTGTGCCGAAAATGGTGAGGTTCACATCGAGCATTGCATTGACTGGCACCAGACCTCCGGCCCGGTGAAAGACCTCTTGCGCCAGCAGGTTGGAGTGCCCGCTGCCGAACACATGCACGATCCCGTGGTTCGCGATCGAGGTCGCGATCAAGTCCGCTGCCTGGTTCAGTTGGTTGGTTTCGGATGTCTCGAGCTTCGTGATCAAGGCCTGGATCGAGGCGACGTACGCGGTGACCGCAGTTCCCATTGGAAAATCAATCCTTTTCTGTGCTCATACAGCCAATTGCATTGATGAAACGTGAGGTGATCGCCATGGGGTTGGTAATCGCGGTACCGACAACGACGAACGATGCGCCAATTTCGAATGCCTGGATTGCCTGTTCGGGCGTCCAGTAACGGCCCTCGGCGAACACCGGCACGGGAGCATTCCTCACCAACTGGGCCAGCAAGTTGAAATCCGGTTCCCCTGGTGTCGATCCGTGCCCGGTGTATCCACTCAAGGTCGTGCCCACGGCATCGATATCCGCCGCCATCGCACCCTCGAGATCACCAATCGTTGCCAGGTCGCCCATCGCTACCGCGCCGCCGGCATGGATCGTGGCCACGATATCGCGGAGCTGTTCATCGCGGGGACGAGGCCGGTGCGTGGCGTCGAGCGCAATGATCTTCGCCCCTGCCTCCAGTAACTGGACCGCGCTTTCCACCGTTGGCGTAATCATCACCGGGCTGTCTGGATGTTCCATCTTGTTGATCGCCATAACCGGGATCGATGTCGCCGCAAGGACCGCGGTAACATCGGCCGGTCCGTTCACTCGCAGTCCTCGGGCGCCGCCCAGCTCGGCGGCCTGGGCCATCATCGCCATTGTCGCTGGTCCGTGCAATGGATTCCCGGGCCTTGCCTGGCACGAAACCACAAGCCCCCCCCGGAACAGGGAGAGGACACGTTCAATCTGTGCAGCGTGCTGTTGGGTCACATGTTCCCCTTGTAAATTGAGCCTGTTCGACGACTATCCACGAGTGACTCCGGTGCATTTCCAGCCGTCGCAGCCTGACATTGTGCGAAACGCCCAGTTGAGGCTTATCATAGGCGCTGTCAAACACTTTCCATTGTTATCCATTCCTTGACTATGCATGGTCTGGAAACGTAGCATTTTGGCGATTTCCAGCATTTTGAGGGTGAGGTTGCCTTCAAGGGGAGAACGAACTCCCGGCATCCGGAATGGTTGACAGGGCCGACATGTGACGATGGTCGCATGCTGTATCCGATTTGGGCGAAACGGGCCCAGGTTGGATATCGCGTATCTTGTGGTTGAAACGATGGCCAGGGCGTCATCGATCAGGTTCCGCGCCAGGAGGCCAATATGGGCCGGTATCTTATTCGTCGTGGATTGATTTCGATAGTCACGCTGATTGCGATTAGCATGATCGTCTATTCGATCCTGTATCTGGCGCCAGGCGATCCGCTGGGTGGATTGGCCACCAATCCGAATGTGTCGCCCGAAGTGCGGGAACAGATTCGCGATAGCTGGGGACTCAACGATCCGCTCTACATCCAGTACTTCAAGTGGGCGAAGTCGTATTTCTTCGAGTTCGACTGGGGGCAGTCGCTGACGTCCCGCGTTCCGGTCAAGGATTACGTGCTCGATCGACTGGGTGTGACCCTCGCCATTGTTGGCGGCGCCTATGTGATCGGCGTGATGATCGCGATTCCGGTTGGTGTGCTTTCGGCCCTCAAGCAGTATTCGCTGTTCGACAACATCGCGACTACATTCGCCTTCATTGGCTTCAGCATCCCGACCTTTTTCTCCGGTTTGTTGCTGATCCTGCTGTTCAGCGTGCAACTGGGATGGTTGCCGTTCGTGTATGACAGTACAGTGACGGGCTTTTGGCCCAGGATCGAGCAGGCTATCATGCCGGTCACCGTCCTTGCCTTGCTCAGTTCGGCGCAGCTCACGCGGTTTGTGCGGGCCTCGATGCTGGAAACGATCAATCAGGATTACGTTCGAACAGCCCGTGCGAAGGGTCTCCGGGAGCAGGCGGTCGTCCTGCGGCACATCATGCGCAACGCGATGATTCCGGTGATCACGATTATTGCCCTGCAATTGCCGGCAGTCGTCGGCGGCGCGGTAATCACCGAGCAGATCTTCCGCATTCCGGGAATTGGACGTGCCCTGATCGATGGCATCAACTCCAAGGATGTCCCGGTCGTGATGGCGATTACCTTCGGGGTCTCCGTCCTTGTCGTTCTCTTCAATGTGATTGCCGACATTCTTTACGCGCTGCTCGATCCGCGGATCAAGTACACGTAATGGACGGCAAACGAGTGTTCGCATGTGGGGTCTCTCGATCGTACCTGGCTTGCGTGCATGGCCGCTCCAAGGCAGATATGCGTCGCGCACCAGGCGTTCGGCGCGAAACCGGCACTGGACGCCGGTGAGACAATTGAACGCACCAGATGAATTCGGGAGGCGGCCCAGATGACGAGCGTACAACAACAAGCAGTCCCATCGGCGGCGCTTGAGAAGGCTGCGGACTCCGCAATGAATCTCGCGCGTGTACGCGAGCAGCGTTCGCTGTGGAACAACGCCTGGAGACAATTTCGCCATCACCGGCTGGCGATGGCAGGATTGGTCGTCTTTTCGTTCTTCACCCTTGCGGTCTTCATCGGGCCGTATGTATGGGACGAGGAAGTCAACGCGCCGTTCGCCTACGACACCGGATTGCGTCCCTCGCTCGAGCATCCGATGGGAACCGACTCGCTGGGCCAGGATATCCTCGCCAGGGTGCTGTACGGCGGGCGAATTTCGATCTCGGTAGGCCTCGTGGCGGCTCTTGTCGCCATCTCGCTGGGCACGATCGTCGGGGCCCTTGCCGGATTCTTTGGTGGATTTCTCGATAGTTTGCTGATGCGCATCACCGATCTCTTCATCAGCCTGCCCCAGCTCCCACTGCTCCTGTTGATCACCTACCTGTTCCGCGAACCGATGCAGAACTTTTCGGAACGCGTTTTCGGGTCGCGGAATTTCGGTGTGTTCCTGCTGATCGTTGTCGTGATTGGCTGCCTGGCCTGGATGCCGACGGCGCGGCTGGTTCGGGCCAGCTTCCTCAGCGTCAAGGAAAAGGAGTTCGTGGAAGCGGCGCGATCGGTCGGCGCCACGCGATCCATGCTGATCAATCGGCACATCCTTCCGAACGTGCTGAGCCCGATCATCGTGGCTGCCACACTTGAGGTTGGCGGCGCGATCATCACCGAGTCGGCGCTGTCGTTCCTCGGTCTCGGTTTTCCGTCGGACGTCCCAACCTGGGGGCAGATGTTGTTCCAGGCCAAGGATTACCTCGAGCTCTATCCGCACGAGGCGCTCTTCCCCGGCACCCTAATCTTCCTGACCGTGCTTGCCATCAATTACATGGGCGATGGTTTGCGCGACGCGCTCGATCCGCGCAAGACATAGCACCTTCCCGAACATCGACGAGTCAGACGAGCGGCGGTCCAGCGATGGACCGCCGCTTTCGTGTGCGAGACCAGGACAGGAGAGGATTCGTGGATCGCCCGGAATTGGGCGACCGGAATCGCCTCGTGGTCCAATCAATTCATCAGTCGACCAGGATAGAACCGGCGTTGCCGGTATCCGCGATGGCGGCATGGGCTGCAGCGAGCCGGGCAACGGGCACGCGGAATGGCGAGCAACTGACATAGTCGAGCCCGAGCGTATGGCAAAAGGCGACGGACGATGGGTCTCCGCCATGCTCCCCACAGATCCCAACCTTGATCTCGGGCCGGACCTTCCGAGCGAGTTTGGCGCCGAGTACCACCAGTCGCCCCACGCCATCCCGATCGAGCACGCGAAATGGATCGTCGGTCAGGATCCCTTGCGCCAGGTACTCTGGCAGGAATTTACCGGCGTCGTCCCGGCTCAGTCCGAATGTCATCAGTGTCAGGTCGTTGGTGCCGAAGCTGACAAAGTCGGCGTAGTGGGCGATGCGGTCAGCCAGCAGGGCGGCACGCGGAACTTCGATCATCGCCCCGACCAGAACCGGCAATTGCTGGCCAGATTCGGCGAAGACTTTCTCCGCCGCCTCGACAACGACCTCGCGCTGCCGTCGCAGTTCCTCGGCATCCGCCACGAACGGGATCATCACCTCCGGCGCTACGCGAACACCATCCGCGGCGCAGGCCGTGGCGGCCCGGAAGATCGCCCGGGCCTGCATCGCCGTGATTTCGGGCGAGGTGATGCCGAGACGGCATCCCCGGTGGCCAAGCATGGGATTAACTTCGCGAAATGTTTCGATTCGCGTTTTGATCTCGGCCAGGGTTAGCTCCAGGTGTTCGGCCAACCGCTCCGTGTCGGACTCCGTTTGAGGCAAGAACTCGTGGAAAGGCGGGTCCAGGGTGCGAATGGTGACGGGGAATCCGTCCATGGCGCGGAAGATCCCGGTGAAGTCGGCGACCTGCATCGTCTCCAGCGCACTCAGCGCCGTGCCGCGCTCTTGGGGCGTAACGGCGAGTATCATCCCGCGCACGCTGTCTATCCGGTCTGATCCGAAGAACATATGCTCGGTGCGGCAGAGTCCGATGCCTTCCGCACCATGACTCCGCGCTCGCTCGGCGTCAGCCGGGGTATCGGCATTGGCGCGTACGCCGAGACGTCGGAACTCGTCGGCCCATGCCAATGCTGTCGATAACTCGTCGCCGAGGTCCGGTTGAACTACCCGTGCCACGCCCCTGATCACCTGGCCGGTTGTGCCGTCTATCGTGATCTCGTCGCCGGCAAGCACGACCTCGTTACCCAACCCGAAAGCAACCTGCCGATTCATCGATCTGTATCAACGCGCAGCCAGTGACGGCCGGTTTGCCCATGCCCCTGGCCACGACTGCCGCATGCGAGGTCATCCCGCCCCGGGCGGTCAGGATGCCCTGCGAACAGGCCATCCCGGGGAAGTCGTCAGCCGAGGTTTCCCCTCGGACGAGGATCACCTGTCGACCCTGCTCGCCGTGTCGCATCGCCTCGGCCGGGTCGAACACCACCTTGCCCGTCGCCGCGCCGGGACTCGCTGCCAGCCCGATCGCCAGTACCGGGCGCGTGGCGTCGGGTGCAACTTGCGGATGGAGAAGCTCCTCGAAGCGAGCCGGTTCGACGCGCCGCACGGCCGTTTCGCGGTTGATGACACCTTCTTCGACCAGATCCAGGGCAATTCGGACGGCAGCGCGAGCGTTTCGTTTTCCATCCCTGGTCTGGAGAAGCCAGAGACGGCCATGCTCGATCGTGAACTCCATGTCCTGCATGTCGCCAAAATGGACTTCGAGCAGGTCGGCGAGCCGCTGAAACTCGTCGCTCGCCGAGGCGAGCAGCGGATCGTTTGCCATCTCTGCGATTGGCTCCGGAGTGCGGACACCAGCGACGATATCCTCGCCCTGCGCGTTCACCAGGTACTCGCCGAACAGGCCAGGCTTGCCGGTGTTCGGATCGCGGGTGAACGCCACGCCGGTTGCGCAGTCGGACCCGCCGTTGCCGAACACCATCGCCTGCACCGTGACCGCCGTGCCCATTTCGTCAGGAATGCCATGTGCCTTGCGGTACGCCACCGCTCGCGGCGCCTGCCACGACGCGAAGACGGCCGTCATCGCCTGGCGCAACTGTTCGAGGGGATCGTCGGGCACGACCTGATCGTGGTCGTAGACAATCGACTCGAACCGCTCGACCAGCTCGCATAAGGTGTCGGCCCCGAGTTCGTCGTCGCGCGTTGCGCCTGACATGCGCCTCACGTTGGCAATGGCCAGCTCGAAGGGGGCGCTATCGATACCGAGGACGACCCGGCCGAACATCTGGATCAGGCGCCGCCGGCAGTCGAACGCGAAGCGGGCGCCGTAATGTGTGGCGAGGCCACCGACAGTTTTACTGGTGGTTCCGACGTTGAGAATGGTGTCCATCATCCCCGGCATGGAGACCGCCGCTCCTGAGCGGACGGAAAGGAGAAGAGGCCGGGAAGGATCGCCAAACCCGCGTCCGGTCTCCCGCTCGATCTCACGCAGGGCCGCTGGGATCTCGTCCCACAACCCGGCGGGCCATTGGCAACCCCCGGCGAAGTAGGCCCGGCAGGCCTCGGTGGTCACTGTGAAGCCGGGAGGAACGGGGCAACCGAGGCGTGTCAATTCGGCGAGGTTGGCTCCCTTGCCGCCAAGCACTGCCCGGTCGAGGGAGGTTCCTTCGCGGAACGGCCAGAGCCATCGAGGCGACAAGAGGGTCGCGTTTTCTGCGGACGCCAATTTGGTTATCCCTGTCGATACGGGTGCGTTCTGTTCGATCGTGATCAACATGGTGGGCTCCTGGGTCTGAACCGGGACGATCCGGCTCGCACTCTCCAACCCGGGGTTTTCCGGGCAACAAAAAACCGAGGCATGTGCCTCGGTAACCCCCCAGAATGCTTCCTTGCGTGTCGCAGCCTGGCTTTCGTCAGCCAAACTGCCCCGCCAGCACAGCTGGGGGGTTCATAAACCAGGTGTAGTTGCACGGGGAAAGCCACGAGTCGCTTGCGCTCCCCGAGGTGGCCATCTGCTCTACGACTGGTAGGTTGGTTGCCCTGTGCTTCATATCACTTGCAGCGTAGCCCTTCGCCAAAACGCTTGTCAATAGGGGAGTCACTTTCGCTTCTGCAGATGTGAATTGCGTTGATAGAGCGGACGGGGCAAGCATCGCTGCGCTGCCGTAGCCCTACCAGATTGGTATGTCCAAGGCTCATCGTCCTTACGTGAGCCCTTTCAGGCCGTCACGCTGGGATTCCCGTGCGCAGCACTCGATGGCGGAGCCAGCGCTTGGCGACGCGTGCATTTCCGTCCGCTGACGCGGACCGGCTATCGCTTCGGGAGGATTCTATCGCTCCGCTGCGCAAGCTCAGAATGACGAGTTGGGAGAAGGTCAATCAGCCATGGACGCATCTTCCTGCGTCTGACTTCGGTGCATTGACAGGCTAAACCGGGATTGCCTCGTCGGCGAACTGGTCACGCTCGGGGTGCCCGTGGTGAAGGCGACGGCGCACGCGGGATGTCACGGCGCCCGAACCGGGCGCGAAGAGGAAGACGACCAGGAAGACACCCGTCGCCACCAGCACGACACCCGCACCGGAGGGAACTCCCTGATAATACGAGAGGTACAGCCCAAGGACGCCGCAAGTCATCCCGATCGAAGCAGAAAGCATCACCATCACCTTTAGCCGATCGGTCAGCATCCTCGCGGTGGCGGCCGGGGTCACCAGCATCGCCAGTACCAGCACGTTACCGACGGTTTGGAGGGAAATCACGATCGCCATCGCCAGTCCGATCAGGAAAAGTTGATCGAAGGCCCAAAGGTTGATCCCCATGCTTTGGGCGTACGAGCGGTCGAAGGCGATACTCGTGAATTCCCGGCGGTACCAGAACACCACCAGCAGCACGACGATGCCAACCAGCCCCGTCAGCACCAAGTCTTCGCGTTTTACGCTCAGGATCGACCCGAACAGGAACGAGTTGAGATCGCGGGCGTAGCTTCGCTGGGTCGAAAGAAGCGCTACACCGAGCGCAAACCCGCCGGCAAAGATGACGCCGATCGCCGTGTCGTTGGAGAGCCGTGCGCTTTGACTGATTGCGCCGATCCCGAACGAAACGATGATCGCCGCAACCAGGGCTCCGATCAGGTAGTTCCCGCCGAGGATGAACGCAATCACGACACCGGGAAAGATTGCGTGCGCGAGCGCATCTCCAAGGAACGCGAGACCGCGCAGGATCACGAAGACACCGATAACCCCGCAAATCAAGCCAACCAGGATGATCGCGAGGAAGGCGTGCTGCATGAACACGTGAGACCACGGTTCGGTGAGCCAGGAGATCATCGCACTGCCTGTCGGGTTTCAGCATCGACCGGCTCGCGAAGTAACTGGGCCTGGGGATCGAGGACGATTACGCTCCCACCGAATGTCTCATCGACTGTCTTCGCATTGAACACCTCGGCCGGTGGTCCCGAGGCAATAACACGGCGATTGACCAGGATCAGGCTGTCCGACGTTCGCCGTGCCTGTCCCAGATCGTGGGTCGCATAGACGATCGATGCACCGCGGCCAGTAAGATCGGCGAACAGCGACACGAACAATTCCTGGGTCGGGATATCCACGCCGGTGAATGGCTCGTCAAGTAGGAGGAGATCGCCACACGTGAGGAGAGCACGAGCAAGGAACACCCGTTGTTGCTGGCCACCCGACAGGGCCCCGATCTGGACGTCGGCGTACCGCTCCATCTCGACGTGATGGAGCGCCTGGAGTGCGCGATCGCGCTCGCTGGCGCGGAATGAGCGAAGACGTGGCGTGGACCGGGCCAGACCAAGCAACACCGCATCGATGACGGAAATCGGGAAGGTCCAGTCCGCGCCCGAGCGTTGGGGAACGTAGGTGATGCCAGGGTTGGAACCCTTGATTTCGTGACCCTTGAATTCGCACCGGCCATGCGATGCCGGAACCATGCCAGCGATCACCTTGAGCAGGGTGCTCTTGCCGGCGCCATTGGGACCAAGCAGACCGACCACTTCCCCGGCATGCACGGTTATCGACACATCGCTCAGGGCAGGTCGACTGCCGTAATGCACGGAGAGGTGGTGCGTGGCCAGCAGGGGCGCGCTGTCTGGATCTCGGGTTGGTGGTTCGATCATGTGAGCTGGAGCCTGGCAAGTGGGAGGGAAACAGCATGAGACGCCCCGAAGGACTGCATGCAACCTATCACCAAATGATACCAGGTGTCAATAGCTTGATCAGGCGTTGGCCGTTTGAGCAACCCGGGCGACATCCTGGCAGGATGGGCAAACACCAAACACTTCGAGCAAGTGGTCGTGGATCTCGAATGCCGTGTCCCGGGCGAGTGTCGGGACAAGGTCTGCCACGGGGCAGAAGGTGAAGGCAACCGCCGTACCGCATCCGGAACACACGATATGGTGACGATGGCCAAGTGAATCGCAGATGTAGGCGGGGTGGCCATCGGGCTGGATGAGCCGGGTCAGGACATCGACCGATGCAAGGATCTCCAGGGTGCGATAAATCGTGGCCCGGCCAATCGCGCCACCGTTTGCGGTTCCGACATCCGCCACCAGTTGTTCTGCCGAGAACGGGTGCGTGTGCCGCAGAACGGCATCTACGACGGCTGCACGTGGCCTGGTCAGGCGATAGCCGTGCTGTACCAGCACCGATTCAACCTCCTGTTTGGTAAGCATTGGAGGTGTGGATGTGTTGGAAGTGGAGGGTGCAGGAGTGCTCATGTCACTGATCCTACCACAGACCTGGTATCAATTGGAGTGAAAACTATCAACCTGTTCTAGGGTAGTGGCAGCGCAGCGATCTTGTGCCGCCCATTCTGAGCAACCCCCGCACCACTCAATGCTTAAACTGACTGACCTTGACAGCCGGCCGCTGTGTGCAACCGCTGGCAATCGCCCATCGTTGACTGACAGGGAATCCCTGCCCCGTGGAAGTGCGATACTGACCACACGCAGATTGTGGCCATCGGGGAACCAGGATCGACACAACAGGCAACGAGGAGTCTTCACAACGATGTTCAGGATGTGGAAGGCAGCATCGACGCGGGGCCGTTGGCGGCTCGGGGCAGCCCTGCTTGCGCTGATCGTGATGGTGCTTGCACTGGCGCCGACCTCGCCGGTCCTGGCCCAGGACACGGAAAACGTGGTTTGGGATCGATACGATGTTACGTTGGACATCCGGTCCGATGGCTCGATGCACGTCACCGAATACCAGGAAATCACCTTTACCGGCGAATTCTCCGCCGGCTTCGCCTACATTCCCTTAAGCCAGATCGAGGGCATCGAGAACGTCACCGTTTCGGTGGCGAACAGCACGTCGAACGCCCCAGAACCGCTCGACTATGTGAGCGGCTCGGATTACGATTCCGACACCGGAACCTACACCTACGAAGTCGAAGCCGGGGAACTCGCGATCGATTATGCCTTCGAACCGACCGCCTGGGACGACGTTGAAACGCGTGTCGTTGTGCTTGAGTACGATGTCTATGGCGCCATCCGGGTCTACGATGACCTCGACCCGGCGAACCAGCAAATCTGGTGGTTTGCGATTACCGAGGAAGTCACCGATGTGGCTCCGGTGCGCGAATCGACCGTAACCGTCATTTTGCCTGAAGAGGTACCCTCCGACCAGATCGTGGCCTTCCCCGAGAATCCGGAAATCTCCGGATCCTCCTACACCTGGCAAAAATCCGACCTCGGCGAGGGCGACGAATTCGAGGTTAGCCTCCAGTTTCCGCCGATCACCACTGCCCAGGTACCCGACTGGCAAGACCGCGACGACCAGATCCGGCAATCGCGTGAGGAAGCCGAAGAACGCTCGGCATGGGCCGGTGTGCTGTTGCTCACGGCCGGATTGCTGACCGCCTTTGGCGGCGGCATCGCGATTTACGCGTTGTGGTTTGCCAAGGGGCGGGATCCGCAAGTTGGCCTCGTCGCCGAGTACATTCCGGAACCCCCGGACGATCTTCGGCCCGGCGCCGTAGGCGCCCTCATCGATGAAACCTTCCACTCTCGCGACGTGGTCGCCACTGTGCTCGACCTCGCACACCGGGGTGTGATCAAAATGGACCCGGCAGGTGGGTCGCAGGCCTACAAGTTCGTGCTCCAGGAGCACAAGGAATCGTTGCGCGCCTACGAACAGATCGTGCTGGATGTCATTTTTGGGACAGGAGCCAAGGCTGGCGCCGAACAGGTGATGCCGCAAGTTGCCGGTGCGCTCGCGACGCGAAACGACGATATCGCCGAGGGTTTCTATCAGGAACTGCTCGATCACAAGTATTTCAGTGAATCACCGGAGCGAACCCGGAAGCGCTGGCGAACGATCTACAAAGTGCTGCCGCTCGCGATCGGTGCCCTCGTGGTCGGTATCGTCGTCGCGGCCGGCGCCTGGTCGAACTTCGCCTTCTTCCCGATCGTGATCGGTATCCTGCTGATGTTGATAGCGGGCCGGTTGTCGAACGCGATGCCGCAAAAGACCATTGCCGGGGCCGAGTCGGCCGCAAAATGGCGCGCGTTCCAGAAATACCTCGACCAGATCGACGATCGACGCGATATCGCTGAGTCGAAGGATATTTTCGACAAGTACCTGCCGTATGCCGTGGCCCTTGGCCTGGCTGAAAGCTGGGTCCAGAAGTTTGCCTATGTGCAGGCGCCAACCCCGCAATGGTACGGCGGTGGCGGACCCCTGATCGGTGACGGCCGCACAGTCATCATTGGCGATGGCGGGAACCGACGTCGCGCTCAACAACGCGGCGGGAGCTGGACGATGATTCCCGGAGCTCCAGGCTCGCCCGGAGGCGGTGGCCAGGCTGGCGGCTCCGATGGGTTCAACATTCCCGGCATGCAGGACATCAGCGATAGTGCCGGTGGCGGTCTCCAGAGCGGGAGCGACAGCTTCTTCGACATGCTGGGCACGGTTGCCAAGGCGTTCGAAGGCGCTGGTTCGGGCTCCGGCAGTTTCGGCAGCAGCCGGGGTGGATTCAGCGGTGGTGGAAGTCGTGGTGGTGGCAGCCGCGGCGGTGGTGGCGGTGGCGGTGGACGTCGAGGATTCAAATAGGCAATGATCATCGCCCAGGCAACGAACAATTCGGATTCGACGACCGACACCGCAACCGCAATCCTCCATCTGGCATTCATTGTCGGCATGGTTGGCCTGTTGATCGGCGGGATCGTGACGATCATCGTGCTCTGGTATGTCCGGGGCCGCGATCCCGCGATCGACCGGATTGCCGAGTACATCACCGAACCGCCCGACGACCTTCCACCCGGCGCAGCCGGGACGTTGCTCGATGAAACCGTCGATCACGAAGACGTCGTGGCCACCCTGCTGGGGCTGGCACGGCACGGTGCAATCAGGATCCACGAAATCAAGGCCGGCAAGGAAGGTGGTCCCGGACCGGTCGACTACGAGCTCGAAATTGTGGCGCCGGAGAAGACGGAATCGCGCCTCGAGCGCGACCTGCTGACCTTCCTGTTCAATGGCACCCTCGAGATTGGCACGAAAGCCCGGCTCCGCGAGGTCAAGGCCAGGTTCGATAGCCACGAGCCAGAAATTCGCGCCGACCTGTATCAGGAAATGGTCGATCGCAACTACTTCCTGCGCGCGCCCGATGCAACCCGTCGACGCTGGAAGATCATTTCCTGGACCGGACTTGTCGCTTCGGTCGTGATCGGTATCCTCGTCGAGATCCGGACCGACGTGTTTGCCTTGCTGCCGACCGCAGCCGCGGTCGTGATCTGGCTGCTGATGCTGAGGATGAGTCGTTCGATGCCCCAGAAAACGGCCCACGGCGCCGAGTCCGCCGAGCGCTGGAAGGCGTTCCGGACCTATCTTCAATCGATCGATAAGTACGAGAACCTTGCCGAGGCACGCTCACTGTTCGATCGCTACCTCTCCTATGCTGTTGCTTTCGGGATGGAGAAGAAGTGGATCGCCAGTTTCGCCGCCGTTGGCGCAACGTCTCCTGCCTGGCTGGATGGACCGTCGCTGGGCGATGGCGCGGGCTGGGTGATTGGCGATGCCGTGGCCGACTCGATGCAGACCGCGTGGATCCTCGGTCACATTGGTGGGGGCGGCGCAGACTTGCCCAATGTCGGTATGCCCGACATCAATATCCCGGATGTTGGGATGCCAAACCTGGGCGAGGTTGATTTGCAAGGTATGGCCGAGGCGATGGGAAGTGGTCTGGAGTCGGCCAGTGGCGGGCTTTCCGGCCTTCTCGATATCGCGGGCGGCATTTTCGACTCGATCGATTTCGATCTTTGACTGCTTTGCGATTTCGGTAGTGGCCGCCAGGACCGTCGCCCGTACGGCATCCGATACGCCACATGATTCCCGGCCTGGTGTCGTATCCTACAAGGCAGCTTAATCCGCGCTGCCGACGCTTCCCTGTGAAAGACCCTGCTGTACATGGCGCAAACCGACACCTCAACGTATCCATCGGGCCAGGTTCCCTGTAGTTACCATCCCAATGTGATGACAGGCCTGCGCTGCAGCCGTTGTGGCAAGCCGATTTGTCCCCAGTGTGCGGTACGCACACCGGTCGGGTTTCGATGCCCGGATTGCGCTGGCGTACGCGGGTTGCCGACGTACCGCACCCCCGCCAACAGCTTGCTCAAGGCGGGCGCGGCAGGATTGGCGGTGGCAGTTGGGGTCGCTATCCTCTGGCGGTTTATTCCGGAGTGGCAATTCTACCTGTGCCTGGCACTGGGATTTGGCACGGTTGAGACGATTGCCCGCTTTTCCGGAAACAAACGAGGGGCGGACCTGCAACTGCTGGCGATGGCGATTATCACGATTGGCCTCGTGCTGAGCCGGGTACTCCTTGCCCAGCGATTCGGGATCAGCATTGCAGAGGTCAACGCCCTCGACGACCAGGTAATCAATCCGCAAATCATGGAAGAATTCGGCTTTCGCGGCGTATCGGTCAGCGAAGTCCTTTACCTGCGCTTTATTCCGGACATCGTATACGCCTTGATCGCCTACGCGATCGCCTGGGTACGGTTTCGGTAGGAGGCACCCTTAGTCAGTCCCCCGCGAAGCGATATCTCCCGCCGCTGCGGCATCGACAGTGTGCCCGTTGGGGCCACTCCGATTCACCTGGCTTGCACGGGCGGACACAAAATCGACCAATTCACATTTGTCGAGTTGTCCTATGCGGTCGATTCAGGACCGCCCCTACGCATAATGGCCGAGTAAGGCCTGTCAGAACCTCGCCTATCCCCGCATGCCGACGAACGCTTCGCCCATCCGGTGCGCCTCGTTCCAGACTTCGCGAACGGCGAGATCGTGTCGCCGGGCAATCTCCAGGCAATCGTCGTATTCCGGGGCGGCGTCAATCACACGTCCATCCCAGATCCGCAGCTTGACCCGCACGTCGCCCCACCTGGTAGCTACGGTCTCGATCGTGCGGGCTGCCTTGACGCGGTCGATCGAGGTTACGCGGACTCCCTGGGTGGATGTGTTGAAAATCAATGCATCCTCAACCTGATGCCGCCGATCCCCGGACGCAATCGCGCTGATCGTCGTTGCCGGGCGCGATTTCTTCATCTGGATCGGGGTAAGCCAGACATCGAGTGCCCCCGCCTCGAACAGGCGCTCGCTCACCAGCTCGAAGAACTGCGGGTTCATGTCGTCGATATTGGTTTCGATCAGCAACTCGCCGCCCGATGCGTTGGCCGTATCCAGTTCGCCGATCCAGACTCGCAGCGCATTTGGCCAGGGAAGTTCTTTCTGGCCAAATCCGTAGCCGATCGCGGCGGGTGCGAACGACGGGCGAGAGAACGTGCCGAGCGTGGTCAGAATCGCCGCCCCGGTCGGCGTCAGCAATTCTGCTGGCGCGTCCAGCATCGCCGGAATCGGTGTTGCAATCTGGACTCTGGCTTCCGCCAGAAGTTCGGTTGTCGCGGGGGCGGGAATCGGGATGATGCCGTGGGCACTGTGGGCAAACCCGGACCCGACCTGTGGCGGTCCGCAATAGACATCTTCGACACCCATTAACGCCAACCCGATGCAGGCCCCGCAGATGTCGACAATGGCGTCGACGCCACCGACCTCGTGAAAATGCACGGTGTCGGGCTCGGCGTTGTGGATCTTCGCCTCTGCGTTCGCCAGGCGGCCAAAGATCGCAGTCGCCGCCTCACGGATCGCGGGAGCGAGATCCGATTCGTCGATCAATTGACGAATCTGGGCCCAGGTTCTCGAGTGGACGTGCTCGGTGACTTCGACTACGACGCGCGTGCCATGCATTCCGTGCTGACCGGCCTTTTCGACACGCAGCTCGTAGCCACCGATCCGGAGCCTGCTCAATTCGCGCGTGAGATCGGGGAGCGGCAAACCGGCATCCACCAGCGATCCCAGAATCATGTCGCCACTGGCGCCGGAGAATGGATCGAAGTAGGCGATTTTCACGGTTCGGGCGCTCCTCGAATACTGGTAGCGATTTGACCTCGAACAGGCCAGGATGTCGCTGAGCAGCATACCAAAGGTCATCGAATGACCTGGCCCCGCCATGCTACGATGCACCATATGGAATGTGCGCAATCGGTCGGATGCCGGGATGGAGATCAACATGTTTGGATTGGGTCGACATCCGGAAAAGACAGAGGCCGAAGTCTCCGCCGAAGTGGCGATCGAGCAGGGATTCGGTGGCCAGTCGATGGTCGCCCCGCTCAAGCGCGTCATCGTGCAGGAACCTGCCCCTCCCGCTACCACCGACGATTGGCGTCATTTCGGTTTCACCCACGCAGTCGACCATGGCAAGACCTTTGCCGAATACGAGGCATTCTGTGAGATTTTGGTGTCCCAGGGTGTCGATGTCGTCCGGCAGCAACCAGATGAACCTGGCCGCCTCGATTCGATCTTCGTCTACGACACATCGATCCTGACCGACGAGGGCGCCGTGCTGGCGAACCCGGGCAAGGCAATCAGGCGGGCCGAGGTGATTCGCGCCGAGGGACTCTACGACGAGCTCGATGTCTCGATCATCGGCCGGATCGAGGCGCCCGGCATCCTTGAAGGCGGGGATTCATTCTGGGTCAACTCCAGCACCCTGGCCGTGGGTATCGGCTATCGCACCAATGCGATCGGCGCCGATCAGTTGCAGACCTTCGTCAAGTCGTTCGATATCGATGTCGTTCCGGTTGCCCTGCCGCATTGGCACGGCAAGGACGAGTGCCTGCACCTGCTCTCGCTGATCAGCCCGGTCGCCGAGCGTACCGCAGTCGTCTATTCACCGCTAATCAGCACGGAGTTCATGCAACTGCTGAACGAACTTGACTGGACCCTGATCGAGATTCCCGAGGAGGAATTCGCGAGCCAGGCGACGAATATCCTGACTATCGAGCCCAACAAGGTCGTGATCCTGAAGGAAAACGTGAAAACGCGAGCGCTGCTCGAAGCATCGGGCGTCGAGGTTCTGGTGTACGCCGGTGATGAGCTTTCACATAATCGCCAGGGCGGACCGACCTGTCTCACCAAGCCACTGCTGCGCGATGTATCTGCACGTTAGGATCTGCGCGGCATTTTCAGGGAAGCGAGTCATCGCATGAAACAACAGGCATTCACCTCGTCCATTCCTCAGCACTGGTGGGAGCGTCTCAAGGGCGCACAGTTCGGGTTTATTGCCGGGATCCTGATCGGTCTCATATTCGGATGGATTTTTCACGGTGTCATTTCACTGGCGATCAGGTTCGGCATGCTCGTGTTGCTCCTCCTGCCGCTGATCGTGATCGGCTGGTTGTGGTTCCGTTCGCAGCGGAGCCGGACTTCGGGGCAACCGGTGACCCGACCAGGACCGGAGGCAACGTGGGCGGCGGTGATCGATGTGGAGCGAACCCCGCCGCCGCGAACCACGCCAACCGAAGCAACGCTGATCGATGTGCCGTTGGTGAAGCCAACCCCGGAATCGAAACCGGATGAAATAGAAGCAATGCTCGCGGACCTGAAACGGCAGCAGGAGCGTGGTTCCTGACCCTTCTCCTTACCCTGATCGTTACCTGTTTTGCGATTGGTCTACTCCTTGGCTTCATCGGCGCTGGCGGCGCCGGGATCATGGTGTCGCTGCTGACACTTGGCTTTGGGCTGCCTATCCACCAGGCTGTGGGGACAGCCCTTGCCTCAATGCTGGTGGTCTCGATTTCGGGAACCGTTTCCCATTATCGCGAAGGGAACATCAACGTACCTGTCGGCGCCACGGTGGGCGTGTTCGGCATGCTTGGCGCTGTGTTTGGCGCAGATATCGGGCAGGCGATACCGGAACATACACTCCAGATCGCCGCCGGGTTTGCGCTCTGGATTCTCTCGTTGCTGGTGTGGCTGCGAATGCGGATGATGGCCCGCGCAATCTCGGCCGGCTACGATCCATCGGAACCGTCCCACACGAGAACTCACATCGCGGGAGCGGCCGGCTTGGGCATCTCAGGTGGCATGGCCGCCGCGTTCTTCGGTGTGGGGATGACTCCCTTTATCCAGCTTGGCATGTTCTCCGTGTTCAGGTTGTCATTGGTCCGCACGATCGGAACCACGATGCTGGCCCTGGTCTTTATCAGCCTCAGTGGAAGTGTGGCCCTTGCCCGGCACGGCGACGTGTCGTTCGAGCATCTGATTGGCGTTACGATCGGGATGACCGCCGGATCGTACGTGGGTGCGAAGATGACCGGGCGGGCACCGGCGAATGTGCTGCGGGTCGCGGTCGTCGCCACGCCGTTCGTTGCGGGCACATTGTTGCTTTTCGGGTAGCCCCGCCGTTTGACGTATGTCGTGTCTTGCGATGGTAGGTACACTGATACCAGACGCGACGTGCAGTTCTGCGCGTTACGCGCCCTGGTACTGGATCATGGAGGAATCTGTTCAATGGCCGTTACGTTCACCAGGGATGATGTCCTGGCTGGCCTTAAGAATGTCTACGACCCCGAAATTGGCGTTAACATCGTCGATCTTGGTCTCGTGTACGATGCGGATATTGCAGAAAATGGCGATGTCCTGGTGACGATGACCCTGACCTCGATTGGGTGCCCGCTGGGGCCGGTGATCGTTCAGGAAGTCAATAATGCCCTCAAGGATTTGCCGGAAATCGGCGACACCGATGTGAAGCTGGTCTGGTCGCCACCCTGGTCGCCTGACTTGATGACTGAAGAGGCCAAGGACGAGCTGGGTATCTGGTAGCCTGCACTGATTCACCTCTATGCGACGGGAGTCAGTTCTGACTTGTGATTCGGTCCCAAACCTTTCTGGTCCTCTTGCTCATCGTGACGGTGATCCTGTGGGGAGCGCACTCGGTCGTATCTGAGGATGCGACCGGGACGCCAACGTTCACCCCTGTCCCATCGTCGATCGCGGCGCTTCCCACATTGGAGCCGACGTCCGTTCCCACCGTCGCACCGACCCAGGAACCGACGATCGCCCCTACTGCGGAACCGACCATCGCACCAACCTCGGAGCCAACTGAAGAGCCAGTCCAAACCGAGCGCCCGACTCCCCCGGAAACCGGCCAGGAAAGCTCGCTGATCGTCGAGCGAGGCGACTCGGGCCGCCTGGAGGTGGCGTTCACGTTCGATGCCGGGGAGGGAGCCGGATACACCGCAGAGATTCTCGAACTGTTTGCGGAGTATGGCATCGTCGGCACGTTTGGCGTAACCGGGCAGTGGGCAGAGCAGAATCCGGAACTCACGCGGCGTATCGTGGACGAAGGTCACCAGATTATCAACCATACCTATGACCACAGGTCGTTCACCGGAAATTCGCCGGGAACGGACCCGTTGACCGATTCCGAACGGCGCGACGAGATCGAGACAACCGAGCAGATCATCGAGGACGTCACCGGTGGGTACCAGGCCAGGCCGTTCTTCCGTTTTCCATACGGCGATTACGATGCCGGCGCTCTCGACCTGCTTGGTGAACTCGGTTTCAGCTACACGATGTGGTGGTCGTGCGATACCCAGGGCTGGAACGGGTTCACACCGGAAGAGATCATCGAGCTCTGCGGCACCGAAGCCGACAAGGGCGGGCCCGGTGCGATCCTGCTGATGCACGTCGCGAACCAAAATGACTGGGAAGCCACCGAACCGCTGATCGAAAACTACCTCGCGGCCGGCTATGACTTCGTGACGCTGGAGCAACTGGTCCAGCCGTAGTTGGTGTTCATGGCGCGAAGCGTTAACTCTATTCCGTCGGGAGCGCCAGCGACCAGAGGAATCTCCCGCCGCAGCGGCAATCGATCATGTTCGCTTCGGCGAAGAGATCTACTCGCCTGCGGCTCGTTGCGGAATGACAATAAAAACTTTGCGGCTTCCAGCGGGGCAAGTTGACCCCTTCGAGTATGTGCGCCCTTTTGGTCCCCCGATGCGCAGCTTCAGTGCGGGAGTTCACCGTCGGACAGCCCGGGTCAACACTGAGGTTGACCCCTACCCCATAGGGAGCGTTTCGGACGAATGGCGAGTTGTCGGTACGCAGGACCATCGTGCTGACCCCTATGACCTGTACTCCGCAAAGGCGGGGGCTGGATTGAACCTGCCCCTTTGGCGGTGATCGGCCATTTGAGGACACAAGATCATTCTCTGCGACTCATTCGGAGCGACGCGCACATTCCTCCAGGAACGGAATCGCAACCGACCAGGAACTCGGCTGTGCGCTCGCGGTGCAGGGCGTGTCCTGCCCCTGGAATGTGCGCGATCCGGGCGTTTGCCAATCGCTCTGCGAACGCAACCGCGTCCTCGGGATGGACGAGGCTCCCGGTTTCCGGATCGCCCCGGATCAGCAGCACCGGCGACGTGATGCGCTCGATTTCGTCGAGTCGATCGACTCCATCGTTTGCCAGCGAATCGGCCCGCAGCTCCACGAAAACATTGCGGGCGGTAGAGGTCATCACCTTCGCCCGGCGTACGCGCGGTTTCCTCGGACCATTCGGGATGCTTCGCGCGGTACATACCCGGCAAGGTCGTCCTCCTGCATCGCATTTTGGGAGAGCCAGTCGTCGAAGGCCGGCATGAACTCCTTGCCACTGCGCAAGGGGCTATCGACGACCACCAGCCCCGCCGCCCGGCCTGGATGCTTCGCGGCCCACCACAGGGTCACGATCCCGCCGAGCGAGTGACCCATGATCAGCGGATGCGCAATGCCCAGATGGTCCAGGACGCCGTCGAGATCGGCGATGTAGTTGTCGTACAGGTAGCCCGTGTCCGGTTTGCCCGAATCGCCATGGCCACGCAGATCGATCGTGATCGGGGTGAACGATACCGAGAGTCCTGGCAGCACCGATTCCCAGCTGTTTCCTGACGAACCGATCCCGTGAACGAGGAGAACGGGCGGCCCGGAACCGGGCCATCTGCGCAAGGTAATGAAGTGATCCCCCAGATTTACGCGAAACATGCCTTCCACTCCGCGAAACTCTGGCGTTTTGGCGTTAGAATGAACGGTGTTGTGCACGCTGCGCATCTTTCCGTTCGTCAGATCATCCATAAAGATTGGCCTCGAATGGCGGGAACATCAAGCCGGCGTGTTGTGCAGGTTCAGCCATCGGTTTGGCTGGACATAGGTTAATCGCGTGCGTCGCGGCTAATTCGGAAATGTCTTGCGTTCGAGAACCGGATGCGCTCAACGATGTGGTTGTGGAGGATACAAACTCAATGAAACGGTTGGATCGCCGAAAGTTCATGCTTCTGGCCTCGGTCGGCGCTACTGGCGCTGTGCTCACCGCGTGTGGAAACGACCCGGACGATGTTGATTTGAACCCAACGATGATACCGGATGTTCCGGGGGCCCCACCGACGCTCGCGCCAAACGCGACCCCAGGCGGTGGCGCCACCGAAGGCGATGAGGAAGAGGCCGGTGGCGACGCGGGCGGTGACGCCAACGTGGTCCAGCTCGAGGCCCAGGATCCATTCAACTGGAGCACCAAGGAACTTGAGGCGGCTCCGGGCCAGGTGATCCAGGTCACCAACACCGGCGCCCTCGAGCACGATTTCACGATCGACGAACTCGACATCCACGAGGCGCTTCCGAACGGCGAACCGGTTGAGATCACGTGCCTGAAGATTCGCTGTTGGCGATACCTACACCTTCTACTGCTCGATCCCCGGCCACCGGGAAGCCGGCATGGAAGGCACGCTGACGATCGTCGAGGCATCTGCCGCCGAGCCCCTGCTGAAGAAGAGCCAGCAGCGGACGAAGGTGGAGCGGCCGCAGGCGGCCCGGTTACGCTCGACGCTGAGGACCCATTGCAACTGCGAGCACCAAGGAACTCGAAGCCTCCCGGCTGGCCAGGTGTCGTCATCACCGGTCACCAACACCGGCGCGCTCGAGCACGACTTCGCGATCGACGAGCTCGACATTCAGTCGAGATGCTGCCGATCGGGGAAACGGTCGAAATCACGACTGCCTGACGATCTACGCTGTTCCGGCGACACCTACGACGTTTTACTGCTCGATTCCTGGCCACCGGGAGAGCCGGCATGGAAGGCACGCTGACCGATCGTCGAGGCTGGTGGCGGGAGCCGCCGCTCCGGCCGAGGGCGATGAAGCCTCTCCGGTGGGTGAGGAAGCCACCCCGGCAGCGTCACCCGCGGCCACTCCTGAGGCTGAATCCGAAGGCGCCGCAGCGAGCACCGAAGCCGCCGTCAGCACCGTGGATCTCGCGTTCGAGCCCAAGGAGTTCACGATTGCGGCGGGGACCGACGTGACCGTCACGATCACCAACGACGGCGCCCTGCAGCACGACTTCACGATCGATGACCTCGATATCGCGTCCGACCTGCTCAACGGTGGCGATTCCACCACCGTCACGATCAATGCCCCGGCGGGCACCTACGAGTTCCATTGCTCGGTGCCGGGCCACAAGGAAGCGGGCATGGTCGGTACCCTGACCGTCGAGTAGCACGCACGGCAGATGACATGGACAACGACCGGATACCCAAATGGGTACCCGGTCGTTCGTACTTAAGGCCAGTTTCCTGAAGGACGAAATCCCGATTCTGCGATACAACTAGCCCTACGCCGGTCCTGACTCCAGCGATGGCGGTCAGTGACCACCGCAAGCAGAGGGACAAAGGAGTTACCGCATGGCAGCGTTGGAGTTTGGTTCGATCCTCGACCTGGAGCAATCGGCCGGCGGCATCCTCCGCATCGAGCAGGATGGGGTGGAGGTGCTGGACCGCGATGGTGTGCGCGGTGAGTTGATCGATCGGTTGGTGTGGACTGCCGTGTTCGGCGCTGAAGATGTTCGCGATGCCAGCCGCTGGATCATTCGCCACGTCGCCAATGCCGTTGGCGCGTGGACCGCCTCGATCCACGATCTGTACATGGCGGCTGGCCGCAACGAGTATTCCAATGCCACGACCCCGGCAATCAACCTCCGGGGCATGACCTACGATCTCGCCCGCACGCTGTTCCAGGCCGCCCGGCAAACAGGCACTCGTCCAGTTCATCTTCGAGCTGGCCCGTTCCGAAATGGGCTACACCCAGCAACGGCCCGGTGAGTACGCATCGGTCGTGCTCGCCGCCGCGATCAAGGAAGGATGGAGCGGTCCAGTCTTCATCCAGGGAGATCACTACCAGGCGAGCCAGAAGGCGTGGGCATCGAACCCGCAAGCCGAAATCGATGCCGTCCGCGATCTCTCGATCGAAGCGATCGAGGCGGGATACGGCAACATCGATATCGACGCCTCAACCCTGGTCGATCTCTCCTTTCCCAACCCTCAAGGAACAGCAGTACGCCAATTACTCGAACACCGCTGAGCTCACCGGGGCGATCCGCAATGCGGAACCAGCCGGGGTGACGATCTCGATCGGTGGTGAGATTGGGGAGGTCGGAAAAACGAACAGCACCGTCGAGGATCTCGACGCTTTCATGGAAGGCTATCTGGAAACGCTCGCCAGCCTCGAAGCGACCACCGGCCGGAAGCTGACCGGTATCAGCAAGATCAGCGTCCAAACCGGTACCAGCCATGGCGGTGTCGTGCTTCCCGACGGCTCGATCCAGGAAGTGAGCGTCGACTTCGAGACATTGGCCGTGCTCTCCGAGGCTGCCAAAGCGAAGTACGGCATCGGTGGCGCCGTGCAGCATGGGGCATCGACGCTGCCAGAGTCGGCATTCGACAAGTTCGCGACTGCCAACGCGGTCGAGGTTCACCTCGCGACCGCCTTCCAGAACGTAATGTACGATTCTCCGTATTTTCCGAAGGACTTGCTCGACCGCATTTACGCGCATCTTGCCGAGCATCACCAGGATGAGCGGAAGGACGGCCAAACCGATGCGCAGTTCTACTACACCACCCGCAAGCGAGGTTTTGGGCCGTTCAAACGCGAATTCTGGTCGCTGCCAGACGAGGCCAAACTGGGTATCCAGGACGAGCTCAGGCAACGATTCGCGCTGATCATGAACGAGTTGGGCGTCGCCAATCGCGGCGAACTCGTGGACCGCTTCGTGACCCGGATCGATGCGCCGATCAATCGCGGCGCCACCGGCAATTTCGTCAACGTCGACCTTGGCGAGGAAGGCGAATAGGCGCTCCCTAATATCGTGTTGGGGTGCGCCCCGCGGGGCGAAAGTGTGCCCGTGCGCACCAATTGGCCGGCACGAGACCGGCCACTACCTGAACACTTCCGTGGGCGGCTTGCGGGCGGATATACGCGGGGCAGATTCCACGTGGATTGGTTCGATCTGTACCGCTAACTCGCTACGCTGCCGCCCCTACGAAAACCACTCCAATGGTGATTCGCAGTCCTGCTGAGACACCTTGTACGATGTTCACTCCGGCTTGACGGCCCGCACCGTGATCTTCGTGCTCAGCGGCCCGAACCGGGGAAGTTCGGCGCCCGTTTCGGCGGCGTCGCGCCACGATGTCGCCCGGCGCTCTGCATTGTCGTCATGCCTGATCAGTTTGCCCCAGAGCAGCATGCCAAGCTGCAAGGCGTCCAAATGGGGCGAGCCGGAGCGCTCCACACCTGACACGGTCAGGCCGGCATCCTCCAACATTTCCTGCAGGTCTTGCCGCAGGTAGTGCCGATGCCAACCTTTCATCGGGATATCCTCCAGTTTCTTGCCCCATCCGGTGATGTCCTGTACATATCGATACAGATTGACTGCATCGAGCCAGGTCAGGGGGCCGTCCGCGGGCACGCGAATCACCAGTTCGCCGCCGGGAGCCAAAGCATCCGCGAAAACCCGAATCCAGGATTCCTCATCGACCACGTATTCCAGGACATCGAGCGCGAACACTCGCAATGCACCGCAAAGGGACTCCGGGAGGACCGGAGCGGGATCCGCGTTGGAAATCGAGGCTGGCGCTCGAGCAACGCCACAGCCAGTCCTGGTGGCGACCACAAAGGTGCCTGGACCCGTTCCCTCAATCGTGAATTCGAGCGTTTCCATTGGCTGGAATGGTGGCGTCGAGCAATCGGTGGCATCCGATGTGTGCAATTGGGTCGTTCCTGGACGAAATCGGCTTGTGTCACTTCGTATACTCCCACACATCAGTTCTGGATTCCCGGCGATATGTATCGGAGACCGCAATGGAAGTCGTATCCCTGCATCCCCTCGATCTCGAGGTCGTTCGACGCTACGTTGCGACGCTCGGTGGCGCCCCGGTCGAACCAGACTGGAGCAGCTGGTTTTCGGAGAGCCTGCGGGCCGACCTGGCCCAGGCCAAAGGTGGCGACGAGCGTGCTGCCAACCGGATCACCCTTGGCCTCGCCTTCGCCCTTGGCCACTCGGCTCCGATTTTCACTGGCCCGGCGTTCGGTCTTTCTTTTTGGGAGGCGCAGGTCGATCGACCGATCGGGATGCTGATGCGGCCACCGTCGCGACTTTTCATGGATGCCGGTCTCGATGGGGCAGTCGCCAGGGAAATGCCGATTCGGATCGATATGCTGCACGGCATGATGGGAGGCGCCTGGATCCCGGCTCGATTGATCGGACAGGCCCACACCTTGATGGAGGAGCATATGGAACGGTCGGTAAAACGGCTGGTGGCCGCCGAGTACGATCCAATGTCGTCGTTCGGGCTTATGTACGAGGCGGTGACCTATGCTCGCGATCATGAGGTGGGATTGTACGAGGCGGCCGATGTCGTTGGCCCCGACGGGCAAGGAGTGGCAGGGTTCACCATTATCCAACCGAATCGGAAGCGCCTGGATCAGGATATTGTCCGGCGAATCGCCGAATATCAGGCGCCGCCGAAGAAGCCCGGCCTGATGCAGCGGTTGTTTAGTCGCGGCGCTGCACCCGTCAGCGCCAATGGGCATCACCCGGACCGCGATGGATGACCGCCATACCATTGTCGTAGTGTTGCCGAGCTTGTCTCGGCCCGAACCGAAGGGGAAGATTGGCGGGCACCGACCACGGGCCATCCAGTGTGTTGCCGGCCCGCGTATTTCCACCCATTTCTCCCCATGGGACCGTATCGGGAGGACATACGCGGCTCACATGTCGCAGTGAACGATTTGGTTGATGGGCTCGCCAATCCCTCCCTACGAGACTTGGATTGGGGACAACATATCCAGCGTTTCAAGCGGAGGTAACGCCACGAGATTAGGTCCGTCAACCTTGACACGGAGTGGTCAGAGTTGGTATTGTTCTTTGTATTAGCACTCTAAGAGTGAGAGTGCTAATCGAGACAGGAGTTGACCGTCGTGGAGATCAATCAGCCAGAATCCGCAGTGTTGACCGAGCGTCAGCGGGCGATTCTCAAGCTGGTCGTGCAGGAGTATGTCGCCACCGGGCGTCCCGTGGGGTCCAAGACCCTTACCGAGCGTTATCCCGTCGGCGTTTCCTCGGCCACGATTCGGAATGAAATGGCTGACCTGGAGCAGGCTGGTTTCTTGCAACAACAGCACACGTCTGGTGGCCGAATTCCCACCGATCGCGGGTATCGCTACTACGTGCACCGACTGATGGGAGCGCCGGAGCTTTCGTCGGGCGATCAGATCATGATTCGACATCAGTTTCGCCAGGTAGAGTTCCAGCTCGACCAATGGGTGGAGTTTGCTGCCTCGGTGCTGGCGGAAACAGCCGGCAATGTCTCGATCGTGTCCGCGCCCCGCACACTCGTGGCGAGAATGCGCCACTTCGAGCTGATATCGCTTCAGCCGCGACTGGCGTTGCTCATCCTGGTCACCCAGGAAACCGCTGTCCGGCAGATGATGGTGCATCTTCCCGATGATACCGACCAGGCGGAGCTGAGCAGGCTTGCCGATACGTTGGTCACCCAAACCCGGGGACTAAGCGCGGACGATATCGAGTTCCACGTGAATGGCGCGACCGATCTCGCGCGCTATGTGCTCGAACAGGTGACCGTCGGGTTGCGCGGACTCAACTCGGTTGAGCGAACACAGATCCGGCACTCCGGGATCGAGAACATCCTCGGCCAACCGGAATTCGCCGGCGAGGAAGCCCAGAGCGTTCTCGACTTGCTGCGTGGAGGTTCGCTCCTCGGCGCGGTGCTGCCGCAATTGTCGGCAGGCGACGACGTTCAGGTCTTCATCGGCGATGAAAATCCGACCGATGCGCTCCGGCGATTCGGGGTCGTGATGGCGACTTACGGGATCAATGGCGAAGTAACCGGCATTCTCGGCGTTCTCGGACCGACCCGGATGTCGTACTGGCGATCGATTTCGTCAGTGCGATACATGGCTCGGTTGATGAGCGACCTGATGGAGGATTTGTATTCCTCCTGACATGACTTGAATCTTTACCCGTGCGTGAAATACGGGAACATGGATGAGTGGTGGGAACGCGGGCGCGTACTCACGATGAGGCGCCGAAGTAGGAGAGGCATGTGACAAAAGCAGAAAATCCAACCTGGCCGAGTCCTCCGGAACTTGAGGAACAAGAGGACGATGGTCTCGAAGCAGAGGAAACTGAACCGGTCGATGAGCTGGCTCAGGTGACCGCCGAGCGCGACGATTACCTGGACCAGCTTCAGCGCAGCCGCGCCGAATTCCTGAACTTCAAGCGGCGCAGCGAACTGGAACGATCACAGTTGCGGCAATTCGTTTCCCGCGATGTGCTCGCCCAGTTCCTGCCGGTCATCGACGATCTCGAACGCGCGCTGTCCTCGATCCCCGAGGAAGAGCGAGTGAATGGATGGGTCCAGGGTGTGTCCCTGATCCAGACCAAGCTCCACGCCACGACCGAGCGACTCGGCGTCACCAAAATCGACGCTCTCGGCCAACCATTCGACCCGTCGATTCACGAAGCGGTGGCGACGGAACCGGGTTCGACAGGCAGCACCGTGGTCGAGGTCTACCAGAACGGGTATCGCATCGGCGACCAGTTGGTACGGCCAGCAATGGTGAAAACCGGCGACCCGATCGAACCAGAAAACGACATCCCCGAATTCGACGCCTGACCCGGCGAACGAACCCTATCGCTAACGTATTCAATCAAGGGAGTACACATACATGGGACGAACAATCGGCATTGACCTCGGCACCACCAA
The DNA here is from genome assembly GCA_963763125.1 of uncultured Chloroflexia bacterium. GTDB lineage: Bacteria > Chloroflexota > Chloroflexia > Thermomicrobiales > UBA6265 > JACCYX01. Next base: position 256,337 of record CAVXMV010000005.1, on the reverse strand, counting down.
CTCGGCAATGGCGGCCATCGAAGGCGGCGAGCCAATCGTGATTCCAAACGCCGAAGGTGAGCGCATCACCCCTTCGGTCGTCGCGGTCACCGGCACAGGCGAGCGGTTGGTCGGTCGCTTTGCGCGACGCCAGGCCGTGACCAACCCGGAAAACACGATCTTCTCGGTCAAGCGGTTCGTTGGCCGCAAGTTCAACGACCCGGCCGTGGAGCGTGACAAGAAACTGGTTCCCTACCAGATCCAGGCCGCGCCAAATGGCGATGTCCAGGTCAAGATGGGCGATCGTTGGTACAGCCCGCAGGAAATCTCCGCGATGATCCTGCAAAAGCTGAAGGCCGACGCCGAGGCATTCCTTGGAGAGACGGTCGACAAGGCCGTGATTACAGTCCCGGCATACTTCGACAATGCCCAGCGCGATGCCACCAAGGATGCCGGCAAGATTGCCGGTCTCGACGTGCTCCGCATCATCAACGAACCGACTGCCTCGGCGCTCGCCTATGGGCTTGAGAAGAAGGGTGACGAAAAGGTTGCCGTCTACGATCTCGGTGGCGGTACCTACGACATCTCGATCCTCGATCTCTCCGATGGCGTGTTCCAGGTGCTCGCCACCAACGGCGACACCCATCTCGGTGGCGACGACTTCGACCAGGTCCTGATCGACTGGCTCGCCGACGAGTTCAAGAAGCAGGAAGGGATCGACCTGCGCCAGGATCGGATGGCCCTCCAGCGACTCAAGGAAGCTGCCGAGAAGGCGAAGATCGAGCTTTCGAGCACGCAGCAGACGGATGTCAATCTGCCGTTCATCACGGCCGATGCCAGCGGTCCGAAGCATCTCAATATCCCGCTCACGCGCGCCAAATTCGAGTCGTTGGTGGGTGGCCTGGTGTCACGAACACTGGCTCCGATGGAATCCGCGCTCAAGGACGCCGGCCTTGGCAAGAGCGAGATCGACGAGGCACTGCTCGTTGGCGGAATGACCCGGATGCCGATCGTGCAGGGTCAGGTCAAGAACTTCTTCGGCAAGGAACCGCACAAGGGCATCAACCCGGATGAGGTCGTTGCCCTCGGCGCCGCGATCCAGGGTGGCGTGCTCGGTGGCGACGTCAAGGACATCCTGCTCCTCGACGTGACCCCGCTGACGCTTTCGATCGAGACCCTTGGTGGCGTCGCCACACCGCTGATCGAGCGCAACACGACGATCCCGGCCCGCAAGAGCCAGAGCTTCACCACGGCCTCGGACAACCAGCCGCAGGTGGAGATCAACGTCCTCCAGGGAGAGCGCCCGATGGCTGCCGACAACAAGAGCCTCGGCCGCTTCATCCTTGACGGCATTCCGGCTTCGCCGCGCGGGGTCCCCAAGATCGAGGTTACCTTCGACATCGATGCCAATGGCATCCTGAACGTGACGGCCAAGGACTCCGCAACCAGCAAGGAGCAGAAGATCACGATCACCGGTTCGTCCGGTCTCTCGAACGACGAAGTCGAGCGGATGGTCAAGGAAGCCGAGTCGCACGCCGAGGAAGATAAGCAGCGGCGCGACGCGATCCAGACCCGGAACGAAGCAGAGAGCTTCGTGTTCCAGGCCGAAAAGACCCTTGAGGACTACGGCGACAAGATTCCGGCCGAAACCAAGGCTGAGCTCGATACGAAGATCGCGGCGGTCAAGGACATCCTGGAGAACGATCGCGAGAACATCGATCGTCTCAAGCCGGCCCATGAAGAGCTGGTCGCGACCCTGCAGAAGGCTTCGTCCGCGATGTACGAAGCGGCGGCCGCGGCCGGTGGCGATGGTCAGGCGGGCGACTTCGCCGGCGATCCGTTCGGCGGCAATGGCGCCACCGATGGTGGACCCCAGGCCGATGACGACGCCACTGTCGAAGGCGAATTCCGGGAAGTCGGCGACGACGAGAAGAAGCAGGCGTAGCGATCCATTCCGTACTGGCCGGTCTTGTGCCGGCCACCAATACACCTATCGCCATCAAAAGCCGGGCAGAGCAATGACGCTCTGCCCGGTTTTCGTTTACCCCAGGAAATGTGTGCGAACTCAGGCTAACTCCTGGCCACATCGAACACCCTCGCATCCCGGTATCCGGGATGCGAGGGTGTTTCCGTTAAGGTAGTCCCCAGTCAAGATTCGCCTGTTGGGGAAGGGGAGAGAGACGTGAGCGACTGGCCGTTGAGTTCCGGGTCGCTGTCCTCGAGATGGCAACGCGTCGCGCGTGGGTTGGTGTTCAGGCAGGGAAAATGTCCGCATATTGACAAGATGGCAATACCTGTCGATGTTTACCCATGTGCAGTGACCGTTCGAAAAGATCGCATGTTTGCGGAAGCGAGTAGCGACGATGGGATTCACCTGGACCAACGAGGACAATCGGCGATTCCTGGCGATCAAGGACGACCTGTCCCTGGTGAGCACCGCCTCCGCCTGCCAATTGCTGATTGACGCAGGGTGGCGGAACACCTACATGATGGGTCTGCTCCCGTTGCGCCCTCTGGGGCTCGGCACTCGTATCGTGGGTCGCGCCAGAACCTGCCGATACCTCATCCGTCGCGGGCCTGGACAAGGTCCTGATCCTGAAGCGCGGAGGATCTCGCCCGAAATCGTGGCGATCGAATCGATCGAGGAGGGCGATATCTTTTGCGTCGATGCGCTCGGTGTTCCAACAGCCGGAATCATTGGGGACATCCTCTCGGCCAGGCTCCAGGCAAGGGGTGTGCAAGCGGCGGTGATCCATGGCGCCGTCCGGGATTCGCCTTATATTGCCGAGCTTGGGTTCACTGTGTTTTGCTCGGCTGTGCACCCTGCGCACAGCGGACGAGACCTGGAGCCGGTCGATTTCGACCGGCCGATCAATATGGCTGGGGTGCAGGTCCGGTCCGGCGACATTCTCCTGGCAGATGACGAGGGCGTGATGGCCATGCCGTTGGCGCAGGCCGAGATGGTGGCCCGGTTGGGACCACCCAAGGAGCGACTGGAAACCTGGATCAGGGGAAAGATCGTTGCCGGCGGATCGGTCCACGATTACTACCCGCCAAACCCGGAAAAGCTGGCAGAGTACGAAGCGGAAACCGGCGAGCACGACTATCACTAACGGAGGACGACGTGAAGGTAACCGATATTCGTACGGCCGAAATCAAGGGTCATGGGTACTCGACGTACGTTCGCGTTTATACCGACGAGGGCATCATCGGGAACGGAGAGTGCATCCATGGAGGCGAAGGCTGTCCGGCCATGGTGCACGCCTTGAAGCAGTACATCATTGGCGAAGACCCACTCGACGTCGATCGGCTCTTCGAAAAGATGCGTCGCTCCCGCCTCTTCGACGGGGCCATGGCCGGTGCGACGGTGACTGCGATGACCGGCATCGAAATTGCACTTTGGGATGTTGCGGGCAAGGCCCTCGGTGTGCCGGTCTATCGACTCCTCGGAGGCAAGTTTCGCGACACCGTTCGACTGTACTGCGACAGCCACGCTGGCCGGGATTTCTCGCCGGAATCGTATGCAGAACGGGCGCTCGAGGTCGTGGCGCTGGGATTCGACGCCCTGAAGTTCGATGTCGACGAAACCGAAACGGGTTTTCGAACGGACACAGTGGAACTGGCACGCGTCCAGCTCCGAAATCAACTGGATGGTTGAGCGCGTGGCAGCCGTGCGGGACGCCGTGGGCCCCGACATCGATCTTGCGATCGATATGCACGGCCGCTATGACATCGCCAGCGGCATTGCCGTTGCCCGGGCCATGGAGCCGTTCAACCTGCTATGGCTCGAAGAACCTGTTCCGCCGGAGAATGTGGCTGCATTGCGAGAAGTCAAACGAGCTTCACCAGTGCCGCTCTGCTCGGGGGAAAATCTCTACCTGCGCTGGGGATTCCGTGATCTGCTCGAACAGCAAGCGGTCGATTTCATCATGCCCGACATTCCGAAATGCGGCGGACTCTCCGAATGCCGCAAGATCGCCAATATGGCTGAGGTCTACTACGTGCCGCTGGCGCCGCATAATGTTTGCGGCCCGTTGGGCACCATGGCTTCAGCGCATGTGTGTGCGTCGATTCCGAATTTCCTGGTGATGGAGTGGCACTGGATCGACTATCCCGGCTGGGACGACCTGACGATCCAGGATGAACCGGTTATCCAGAACGGCCACGTGGTCCTGAACGACAAGCCGGGGATCGGTATCGAGGTCAACGACGACGTCGCCAGGCAGTACCTTCGCCCCGGTACGGAACTTTTCGGCGAGCGGCCGTGACCCGCGGACACCACCTTCGGAGTGACGTGGTGTGTCTCCCTTCTTCTGTCGCTTAAACCGAATCCGGGTCGCTCCTGGACGGCATTCGTGGCGTTGCTCGGATCTGTCTTCGCATGAGCGAGCGCTGACGACGAATGCGATCGCGGACACGAACTGTCCACCGGCTGGTCCATACTCTGCCCATGCACCAGGGATGCTCACGCGAGAGGACGTGTCACATTGGACGGTAAGAATCGGATCATTCGGGTCGTCCTGGAAGCGGGCAAGCAGAAAGCATTCGCCTCGGCGCTCGACTGGCCGGGGTGGTCACGTGCCGGCAAGAAAACCACCGACGCGGCGATCGACGAGCTGCTTGCCTATCGCACGCGCTACAACAAGGTCCTGCGCCTGGCGGGGATCGCGGCCATCCCTGATCTTGGCGGCCATGTCGATGTGGTCGACACAGTCGACGGCACCGGCGTCACTGATTTCGGAGTTCCCGATGCCGTCCATGCGGTGGAGCGGAAATCAATGGATGACGACGAGTGCACACGCCAACTTGCGGTGCTGCGGGCGATCTGGCGGTATTTCGATAAGGTCGCGGTTGAGGTATCGCCGGAATTGCGGAAGGGACCGCGCGGCGGTGGGCGTGACAGGGACAAGATCATCGACCACGTCATCCAGGCCGACCGCAGCTATGCCCGCCAGATCGGGGTGCGTACCCCGCCGTTCGATTCCTTCAATTCGGATGCTGTGCAGGCGCACCACGAAGCGGTGTTCGATGCTATTCCCGGTTTGCGCAACGGCGAGCCAATTAGACCGAACGGGTGGCCGGTACATTATGCGATTCGACGGATGGCCTGGCACGTGCTCGACCACGCGTGGGAAATGCAGGACAAGGACCTGAGCTGAGGAGGATGAGATGGCGGACACCGATCGCGTGATGATCGAACGTGGACCGAAGGGGAAGAGGACGGTCGCGTGTGCGATCGACTGGCCCGGTTGGAGTCGTGGCGCCAAAACCGAGGATGCTGCGCTCGAGGTGCTTGAGTCCTACCGGGGCCGCTACCGGCCCGTTGCCGAACGCGCTGGACTCGAACCGGAGTTCGATTCGGCAGGGGACCTCGAGATCGTCGAGCGGATCGAAGGAACGGGTTCGACCGATTTCTGGGGCATCTCGTTTTCTGCAGGGGCCAACGAGCAAGGGCCGATGGACAATGCGGAATGTGAGCGCAAGATCGCTCTCCTCGAGGCGAGCTGGGCGTTCTTCGACGACGTGTCGCATCGCGTGTCGGCGGAAATGCGGAAGGGCCCGCGTGGAGGCGGTCGCGATCGGGACCAGATCGTGTCGCACACGTACGGTACCGAACGCGACTTTGCGAAGAAGGTTGGCGTGATCACACCACCGGGCGTGATGCTTACTCCCCAGGGGCTGGAGACGCACCGAAAGTCGTACGTCGAGGCGATTCGCGAGTACAACGCCGAAGGCAATTCAGCCAGGACCTGGACGCTTCAATTCCTGATCCGACACTCGGCCTTCCATGTCCTCGACCACGCATGGGAGATGGAGGACAAGACACTCGCCTAGAAGCGCGTAAAGTCTTTGGACGCCGGGGAAGCAACAATGCTTCTCCGGATTTTGCCGCGTTCAGTACTTTGTCCAAGGCCAATCATCCTAATGTGAGCCCTTTTCAGGCCGTCACGCTGATTACTCTGTTCAATGCGGATTGTCTGTTGGTGCCTACCCACTGAGATCGTCATTCTGACGCGAAGCGAGAGAATCCCCGTGCGCAGCGAAGCTATAGCACTCGACGGCGAAGCCGGCGCCTGGTACCGGCTACGCCAACCGTCCGCTGGCGCGGACCGGCTATCGCCGGGGGATGTTTCGCTGCGCTCAACATGACGGCTTGGGGAAGGTCAATCAGCCATAGACGCAGTATTCAGTGTGATAATCTGTTGCACACGATAGCGTGATATTAACTATACTGTGTGTCACACAGTATAGTGTGAGCATGGACGTGAACGACGCGCTTATCCAGTCTCAATATCAGGAAATCCGGCGGGGGTCGGTGGTGATTGCCGTGCTATCGCTGTTGCAATCGCCGCAGTACGGCTACGCGCTCCTGGAACGGCTAGGCGAGGCCGGCATTGAGGTGGAAGCCAACACACTGTATCCATTGCTGCGCCGTCTCGAGAAGCAGGGTTTGCTGGCTGCGGAATGGACCACGGACGAGGCGCGACCGCGCAAGTATTACCAGACATGCGCCCTCGGTGTCGACGCCCTTTCGGTCCTTGCCGCTGAATGGCGCAGATTGTCTGACTCCCTGTACTACCTCCTCGAGGACGGTGACCAGAAATGAACTCCCTGATCGATCGGTATCTTGCGGTGGCCCTGGAGTCAATCCCCGATGGACAGCGTCTCGACGTGCGAACGGAAATCCGGGGCGCAATCGGCGAGATGGTGGAGCAACGCGTAGAGGAGGGGGAACCGGAAGAGGTTGCCGTGCGTGCTGCTCTGAACGAGTTGGGAGATCCGGCGAAACTGGCTGCGTCATACAGCGACCGGCAGCAGTATCTGATCGGTCCTGGCTGGTATCCCTCATACATCAAGGCCCTGAAGGTGGTATCCAGCGTCGTGCTTCCAATTGTTGCGGTCATCTCCATGGTGGAAACGCTCGGCGGAGACGGCAGTGGGGTGATTGATGCGGTCATCGACGCCGCTGGGTCGGTGATTTGGGCGGCGGCCTGGATCCTGTTCTGGACTACGGTCGGGTTTGTCATCGCGGATCGCACCGGGGATGTCAATTCCTTACCGCAAGGGCGACGCGAATGGTCGGTGGATGACCTGCTCAAGGCTGAAGGCCCACGCAGGATCACCCTGGTGGATGTTGTGCCCTCGGTGATCGCCCTGGTCGCGTTCGGGGCGCTGGGGGTGCTTCAAAGTTCCCGAGGAGCTGGATTGTTCCTTCGGGGTGATTTCGCCGACGACTACCAGCACCTTCCGGTGATCAATCCCGATCTCGGGATTGCCTGGGTGATCGGATTCTTCGGCCTGCTGGCGATATCCATTGCGGTCGAGGTTGTGAAATACATTGTGGGCTGGTGGACACGACGGGTGTTGCTCCTTGTCGTGGCGGAGGCTGTGCTGTGGATTGCGTACGTCGGTATCCTGGCGGCGAGCGAGCAGATATTCAACCCCGAACTCGTCCAACAATTTGATGAGACTGATGCCGAATGGTGGGTTGCCGGCGGCCCGGCGAACTCGATTACCGCGTTGATCATCATTGCGATTTCCGTCTGGGAGGTGTGGGAAGGCTGGCAAGAAAACCGGAAGTACGAGCAGGCACGCTTGGGAGCAGACGTGCCCTCGTAACGAAGTTCGTTGCACAGTTTGACGGTTCAATTCTGGCCCCTGCCAAATGCAATCGGGGCTGGCGAGCGCACTGGCTGAACGTCAGGATTCCGGCCACCACGAAATGTCATTCACGCTCAGGTACACGACAACGGCCATCGCCGCGAGCGGCGCCACAAATCCCACCGCCGCGAAGATCCACTTCCGATAGCGCACGGCCGTATCGATCGACACCGCGTAGCGCCGGAACATGGCTGACTGATCCGCCTTGTCCCATTGCCGCCACGCCTGGAATACCGCCACTCGATACCACAAGACCGCTACGAACAGGATTAGCAACGCGCCGAACACGGTACCGGGCAGCAACGCATTGATCCTGTCTACCCAGTTGTCATCGAGGACCAGCTTGAAGACTCCCAACAACGGCGTGAGTGCCTTGTTCCCCAGCTCGGACAGGGCGATCTGATCCTTGATGTACAGGTAGACCACTATCGCGACCGCACTCGCGGCCAGCACCAATGCCGCGTGTGGCAGAACTTTTACACGAAGGACTCGTCGTCGTTTCGACTCCCCGACCACCGGCAGATCGTTGGTTTCCGCAAACAGCTCGTCCCACCCGGAAAGTTCTACCAGCTCGGACACCAATGGACCGACGAACTGCTCGAGATTTTCTTCGTAAATGGAATGGTCCGATGCGACCGATCGCTGATTCATGGTTGGCGTGGACACCAGGTGGACTGGTCGTGGCGAGGTGCTGACGTTGTCATTCGCGAAGCCGCCGTCGGGAACGGGATCCGCCGAGGCCCAGTAATCCCTCCATTTGAGCGTGCTCGTGGATGCGTCGTTGGCGAACGGGAACGTCATTCCCTGCTCATCGATGTAACCGCTTCCAAACGGCACCCGAATCGCCGAAAAGCACAGCACGAAGCCGGTGATGACCAGTGGTGTGAGGAACTGCGGTGGGTCCCAGGCCTCGACGCAGACCAGGAATCCACCAACTACCAGCAATGACTGGATCAGGGGACTTCCAATGTGCCATGGATGAGTCCGGGTCTGGAGCGCCTGGATGCCTACCGGGTTGGCAGCGAGGATCGCCGTCCGTTCCTGCACCTCCCTGATCGTGACCAGCACACCGGCGATCGCGATTGGGACCAATTGCAGGATGTCCGTAAATGACAGGCCATCCATTACGAAATCGAATTCGATGTCGGAGAGTGAAATTGGATCAGACGGTGACGGCGACAACGAGACGATGATCACCCCGCCCGCCAGTGCGAGCAGGCAGCCGAGTGGGGCGACGAACCGAGGACCCTTCGTCCGCCACAGTGCCAGCCGGGCGATGCAGAGCAGCGATCCCGCAGTCAGCAACAGGTGCGGCCAGGTCCAGCGCAGGAATTCGCCGATTGCAGAAATGGATGTCAGAGGCCTGCCAAGCTCCGACCAGAACAGGATCGAGATCCAGGTCATGAGCGCAAATGCCACGAACCCGCTTGATGCCAACACGATTCCCAGCGACAGTCGAACGTCGTTCTGCTGTACCTTTTGGAGAATCTGGGCCTTCTTGAGCGCGGCGCCGAAAGTCACGAACAGTCCCACGCGTTCGGAGTTCCTCGACAGGATGTCGTAGCTGACGACGGTCCCGAGCGAGTGGGCGACGATCGCTATCTGATCGCATCCCCTTGGTTTCCTTCAGCCACGTGATCGCGTTGTTTACCGCTGTCGAGATCGCAGCCGAGGTAAGCGGCGATGCGATCAGAACCATCGGGTCGCCGAACGATCCGATCAGCTTGAGGATCAACCCTTTGACGTAATTCCGGGCGAACGGAATCGCCGCCAGTGTCAGCAACAGCATGATCACCAGCTCGAAAAGCAGGACGGAGATCAGGGCGATCCCGTACCTGAATAGCCTGCGGCAATCGCGGCAACCCTGACGTGGGCAGCTCGAAATGGCGAACCACGAATCGGGGTCCGACGCCAAGACCCCACTTGGCGACATCGGAAAACTTCGGCGGGAAGAACGCGTCGGCCCACCACGCTTCGGTCATGATCCAGCTCGCCGATGTTGGTTGACCAGGTTTTCTGCTGGCCCGGAGCAAGGTGAGTTCCGAGTTGGGCGGCTCGAAGCTTGCAGGATCGGCGCCCTGTCCCTTGATCACTGTGTATCCCAATGGCGAACTGGTCGGTATGGTTGACACGGATTCTTCGGTAGGCTCAATCCCGGACTCGATCGATGCCGGCGCCTGTTCCGAAATCGTCATCAGCTGTCGATCGAAGTCGTATGATTGCCACCTCCGCAACCATTGGACGATTGGGTCGCCGAATCGCTGGAGTGAGCTGCCTCGCTGCTGGTCGCCCATGCCGTGAACGAATAGGATGCCGATCCTGGCATGAGTGCGCTCGTCAGTGACTGCTTCCCTGGCGCGGGCTTCGTCGTCCTGGGCGGTCGGCAGCTTGACCAGGATGGTGGTAGGCGGGACCGATGGCGTGTCCTCGGGTGGCAAAGTCTGGATGGTGGGATCAGGATCGATCATGAAGTCACCTCGATACGCGAATTCCTCCGTCGGGAACCTCCACCTCCACAAGCACGGGCGAGTCCGACGTTCGCTGCCAGCGATCCTGAAGTTACGCAGAATGTGTCAAAAGGCGGGTGTGGTGCATTCTTGGTTTATCACGCGGGCGACCCAATGTATAGTCGTGCGGCCCTATTGGAGTTGGTCCTCCGCTACAATCCCCACATTAATGTGAACGGTCGCAAGGGGATGGAATCAGGGCATGATCGAGGTTGAACAGGACCAGCAGGTGACCACCAACGATGAGGAGCGATCAAAGTCGGAACACCTCGCCGACTTTCGCACGCAAATTGAGGATCAGCGCCAGGCTGCGCGGGATAAACAGGCGAAGCGAGGCAAGCGAAGTGCCTACGACCGCGTGCTGGCGCTCCTCGACGATGGTTCGTTTACCGAGCTGGACCCGTTTGTCCGTCACCGTGCGACCCAGTTCGGGATGGAAAAATCCCAGCCGTTTGGGGATGGCGTGGTCACCGGGTTCGGCACCATCGATGGCCGGAAGGTGGCCGTCTTTTCCCAGGATTTCACCGTTTTTGGCGGTTCGCTGGGAGAGGCCTACGCTGAAAAAATGGTGAAGCTGATGGACCTCGCCGAGCGCTACGGCTGCCCGATCATCGGCATCAACGATTCGGCCGGGGCACGGATCCAGGAGGGCGTCGAGGGGCTTGCCGGCTATGGCGAAGTCTTCTTTCGGAATGTGCGGGCGTCGGGAGTCGTGCCCCAGATTTCGATCATTGCCGGCCCGTGTGCCGGTGGCGCGGTCTATTCCCCGGCAATGACCGATTTCATCTTCATGGTCGAAGGCATCGGCCAGATGTTCATCACCGGTCCAGACGTGATCAAGACCGTGACCGGCGAAACGGTGACGATGGAAGCCCTTGGCGGAGCAGCGACGCACGCGCAGGTCAGTGGCGTCGCCCATTTCACGGCCACCGATGAGGACGATCTCAACGAGCAGGTGCGGCACCTGCTCAGCTTCCTGCCCTCGAACAACCTGGACGATGCCCCGTACTTCACGCCGCAGGATGACCCGTTGCGTGAAGCCCCCGAGCTGGACGAGATCGTTCCGGAAACCAATACGCGCCCATACGACATGCACGATGTGCTGCAAGCCGTTCTGGATGAGGGCGAATTCCTCGAGGTTCAGCCCAGTCACGCCGCCAATATCATTGCGGGCTTCGGCCGCCTCGACGGGCACGCGGTGGGGGTGATCGCGAACCAGCCGAAGGTCCTCGCCGGCACGCTCGATATCGCCGCCAGCATCAAGGGAGCACGGTTCATCCGAACCTGCGACGCCTACAACATCCCGATCGTTACCTTCGTCGATGTGCCGGGCTTCCTGCCCGGTACGGATCAGGAGTATAACGGGATCATTCGCCACGGCTCGAAACTGCTCTACGCCTACGCCGAGGCCACTGTGCCGAAGATCACGGTAATCACGCGGAAGGCATACGGTGGCGCATACGTCGTGATGTGCTCCAAGCATATCGGCGCCGATTTCAATGTCGCCTGGCCGACCGCCGAAATCGCCGTGATGGGTCCGAGCGCCGCCGTCGGTCTCGTGTTCCGCCGCGAGTTGGCGGATGCCGACAACCCGGACGCGCGCCGCAAGGAACTGGTCGCCGAGTACGAAGACCTCTTCGCGAGCCCGTACCAGGCGGCCTCGCGCGGGTATATCGACGACGTGATTTCGCCACGCACGACGCGTCCGTGGCTGATCAGGTCGTTGGAGCTGGCGCGCTCGAAACGGGTGGCGACACCTCGCCGCAAACACGGGAACATCCCGTTATGAGGCAAGACGAGATGCCGATCGTGATCTCGATCAAGCCGGAGCCCACCCCGGAAGAACTCGTCGCGATCACGGCCGCGATTGCCGCCACCGTGCGCTCAAACGTGCCGATTGCCGCGCCACCGGTGATCGAACCGTCGCGGTGGGCGCGGCAGGGCCGCCTGGAGGCGATACGGGGCCTGGACCTGGCCGAGTACGCCAAGGAGAAACCGTGACTTCCCTGCTCCGCATCCCCGGGACGCCTCACTCGCCGGAGCTTGCGTTCCACGCGAACCCGACGTATGCGCTCTACCAATGGCTGCGCGCGAACGCCAACCAGCCCGCCATCAACGACGACCGGCTGCGGCAAGCGTTCCAACTCGTCGGCAGATCGTTCAATCGTCCTGGTCCACGCGGTATGGTTGCGCCGTGGGAGGAGGCGCTGGCGAACGGGGAGACCCCTGACGCATCGCTGCGGGCATTCCAGTTGCGGGTACAGGCGAGTGGCGAAGACATGGTCTCGGCCATGAGAATCGCCGAACGCATCTTCATGGAAGAGTACTGGCCCGAGCGGAAGAACAGGATCGCTCGGGCACTGGATGGTATCCGGGTCACGTTCGCCCCCGCATTCGCCGCGATGGCGAAGGAGCATGCCGATCTGCTCGATATCGATTGGCCGCAGAGGATCGATACGCACCTGGTTACCGATGTTGCAGGGCACCAGGGCGCCTACAGTCATCCGCTCACCATCGACGTTGGCCACCAGGCCGGACTCACGCTGTTCGAGACGATCTTGCACGAGGCAACGCATGTGGCGGAAGTGAATGGCCGGATCCGCGGGCATTTGTGTTTCGGATATCGGCTGCAGGCGTACCTCGCCGAGCATGGACTGTCGCCCGCGCAGCGGTTCAATATCTGGCACGCGGTGATATTTGCCTCCAGTGCCGCATGCACGCGCCATCACATCAGCCTCGATCATGAGGACTACGCGGTGGCGCGGAATCTCTACGCCGTATTCGGTGTTCCGGCGGCCGCTGGCGACTGGCAGGCGTTCGCGGAGAGTGGTCGTGACGAGCGACGGCTCATGGAGGCCCTGCTCGACGATTTCAGGACTTCTGGCGCATCTGGACGCTAACACCGGTGGTGGTACGTAGAGGAACTACGCGAGATCTGCGCCCTTTTCGAGGGTTTCCGTTTGGCGGTCCGCGGATGAGAACGAGATGACGGCAACCACCGGCGAATCACCTATGGCACGCGCCCAATGCGGCACACTCCGGGGAATCCGGATCACGTCGCCCGGCCTTAGCCGGAACATCTCGTCGCCCAGCTTGTGATCGGCCTCGCCCTCGATGACGTAGAGCAGCTCTTCGCAGTTGGGGTGCATATGCAAGGGGTTCCGCTTGCCCGGATCGATCGTAACCACCCCGAAGGTCTGCTCTGCGCCCGGGGTATGCGGGTTGCCGATGAGCCAGGAGAGCCGGCCCCAGTCGAGTTCGACCGGCTCGACCTCCGTGGTGCGGCGCACGATGCCTGCCGTGCCTGAGTGCGGTTGTTCGGTCATTGCCGCGGTTCCTTCTCGTTGATAGTGACTTCGACGCCGGGTTGGGTGATGCAATAGGCCTCGAAGAGTTTCGCGATTTCCAGCGATTGTGCGAGCGTGCCGTTCGTGGGCGGCGTGCCGGTGAGCACGCTCTCGCAGAAGTGCAGCACCTCCTGAACGTACCCGAGGTAGAAGATGTTCTTGTTGTAGAGCTGTCCAAGCGAGAATTCCGGTTCCCAGAACAGCGGCGCGACATCGTTATCCACCAGGTAGGAGGCGCTCCTGCCGTAGGCCGGGCGCCGGGCCGGGCGATAGTAGGTAACTTTCACTCCATTTTCGACCACGATGTTTGCATGCTCTCCCACAACTTCGAGTCGTTCCAACGGGCTGGCGCCCGACCCTCCACCTGGCATGTGAAGCGTCCCGATCGCGCCGGAGGTGAACTTCAGGCTCGTCACGCTGCCGCCACTGAACGGTTCCCATTGGTAGGAAAACGTTTCGATTGGACCCATCAGTTCATGGATGAGCGAGGCCGGATGGTAAATGTGGTCGAGCAGGCCCTGCACCTTGGTCAAATCCTGGCGCTGATCCAGCGGCGGCATGCTCTGTGGATACCGGATGTACAGGGACGACGGCCGCCCAAACTCTTCCGAGCGAATAATCTCCCTGGTTCGTACGATGGACGGGAAAAACGTCTTCTTCAGGCCGGTCATGAGATAACGGCCGGTTCGCTCGCTGGTGTCCATCAGCATGCGCACCTCGGCCACGCTGGCGGCCGTCGGTTTCTCCATCCAGACGTGGCACCCGGCTTCCATCGCTTCCCGCGCAAGCTCGGTTGCCTCGGGCCGTCCCTGCTCGTCATAGCTGGTGACGACGAACGCGACTTCGGGTTGCTCAGCGGCCAGCATTTCGCGATGGTCGGTATAGCTTCGCCCGGCGCCAAATTGCCGCGCGAATGCTGCCGCACGATCTCCTTTCCGGTCGCATATTGCAACCAGGTCGACCGGTGCGTACTGGAACGTGGGATAGATATTGCGATATGAATGTCCACCGGCCCCGATGAAGGCGGCGCGCAGTTTCCGGTCGTACTCGAAGTTGTACCGAACGTATTCGTCATGCCCGATCTGCATTGACTGGACCCCTCGCTGGCTTCCCGCCGAATGTGCCTCAATCACGCCGCGATGATCGCACAGTCTGCTCGCCCCCGGGGATCGACGATGGAATCAGCGTCGGGATGATATTGATCAGGTCGCGCCGGGCCTGCACGATCGCCTTGGCGAAGTCCGGCTGTGTAGATGGCAATCCGGATTCTGCCAGTTCGTCGTCATCGAGCAGGTGCATCGTACCGTCTGGCAGGATCACGACATCAAGGTAGAGATCGTGCCAGACGAGCACGGGATCGCCTTCGCCCTCGTCCACGAATGCCGGATAGGTGACGTTCCCGTACCAGCCACGGAGCTCTCCTTCGGGCGAGATTACCGCGAATGCGTTGAACGAATGCTCGGCCGAGTAGAACTCGCGGAGCGTGTCGCCAGTCTCGAACACAAGCCCGGCCACCTCCACGCGCGGCAACGTCCAATCCGCGACCAGCTCGACCCAAGGAGAGGGAGCGGTCGTTTCCACGACAGTCGCCGGATAGCGAGTCACTTCCGAGCCGTCTGGAGCCCATTTGGCAACAGTGATCGTGATGCCAGCCCTGAGTTCCGCGAGGGTATCGATCGAGATTCGGCTGGGCACCCAGGTTCCATCCCAGGTTGATCGGGACGCCATATCAGTCATCGGCGAACGATCCCAACAAGCGCTCGACGATCACGACATCCTTCCAATGCCCGTCGAGTTTGCCATGCCGCTCGTAGATTCCCACTTCGCGGAATCCGACGGCCTTTGCGAGGGCAAGGCTGGCGGTGTTTTCGGGGAAGATGCGGGAAACCAGTTTCCAGAACCCGGCTGCCCTGGCCGCCTCGATCAGGCCGTTCATCGCTACCTTGCCCGCGCCCCGGCCGCGCGCTTCGCGGGAGACATAGACCGAATATTCGGCGATCCCGGCGTAGCAGTCGCGTGGCCGATAGGTGGAGGTTGCGGCGAACGCCAATACCCGCTCGCATTCGACCACCACCACCACCGGAAAGTGCGTGCCGAGCCACGCCTGGATGTCACCAGGCGCTCGATGGCGGGTTTCGAAGGTGGCGACCCGATCGTCGATCCCTTCGTTGTAAATCCGGGCGATCGCGTTGCAGTCGGCCGCCACAGCCGGCCGTACCTCAAGTGGCATGGGGTTCGTCTCTCCTCCGGATCAGGCGCGAATCAACCGCAGCAATTCCGCCGACTTGTCGTCGAGAAGTTTCCTGTCGTCGGCCTCGACATTGAGGCGGAGCAGCGGCTGGGTGTTCGATGCCCTGAGATTGAACCACCAGTCGTCGAATTCGACGGTCAACCCGTCGAGATAGTCGAGATCTGCTCCCTGACTGGAGAAATGCTCCTCGACGCGGGCGACCGTTCCTTCCACATCGGCGACCTCGGAGTTGATTTCACCGGAACGGAAGCGGCTGTCGATCGGATCGAGGATCTGGGACAGTGATTCTCCATCGTCGGATATCAGCTGGAGTACTGTGAGCAGCGCAATCAGGCCGGAATCGGCGTACCAATTGTCCCGGAAATAGAAGTGACCCGAGTGCTCGCCGCCAAAGATCGCATCCTCGTCGCGCATCAGGGCCTTGATGAAGGAATGGCCGACGCGCGAACGGATCGGACGCCCGCCATGTTCGGAGATGATCTCCGGCACGGTCCGCGAACAGATCAGGTTATAGACGACCGCCGAGCCGGGGTTCCGCTTGAGCATCTGGAGCGACACCATCGCCGTGGTCATGTCGCCGCCAACGAAGGTTCCGTGCTCGTCGATCAGGAACATGCGATCGGCATCGCCGTCGAAGGCCACCCCGAGATCGCACCCCTGTTCGACCACGGTGCGCTGCAAGTCGCGGATATTCTCCGGCTCGATCGGGTTTGCCTCGTGATTGGGGAAGGTGCCATCCAGCTCGAAATAAAGGGGGACGACCTCACAGGGGAGGCGGCTGAAGACGGGTGGTATGAGTTTCCCGGCCATCCCGTTGCCGGCGTCAATCGCGATCTTGAGCGGCTTTATGCTGGAGGGATCGATCATGCTCAAGACATGGTCGGCGTAGGCATCCATCACATCGCGTTCCGCGAGATCACCCCGGATTCTCGCGATATCGCCCAGTTGACCGCTGACCACGAGATCGCGAATGTCCGCGATGCCGGTCTCCATCGAGAGCGCCCGGGCTTCCTCCCGGCAGATCTTGAACCCGTTGTAGGCGGCCGGATTGTGGGATGCCGTAATCATCACCCCGGCATCGTAGCCGTATTTGCCGACCGCGAAATACAGGGTATCGGTCGACACAAGCCCGATGTCGGTCACGTTGACGCCCTGGTCGCGCAGCCCGTCGATCAGTGCGGCGGAGAGGGCCGGTCCCGAAACGCGCATGTCGCGGCCGACGACGACCTCCGTGACTTCGAGGAAGGCGGCGGTGGCGCGACCGATCCGGTAGGCGATATCGGGATTCAGTTCTTCCGGCACAAGACCCCGAATGTCATACGCCTTGAACAAGGCTCCGACCTTTGGGTCCAATGCGTCGAGTTTGCCGTCGGTCATGGTCATCTCCTCACGGACCTTCGTGGATATCACTCGAATTGCTGGGTCAAGTATCCCCTATTCCGTCCTGCACGGATGTGTCTCTTGCCAGGCGAACGCCTTTCCCCCATCGAGACTGGCTGCTTGGGTAGTGCCTCAATTCAAGGAATCCAGTGGGCGGACAAGTATCATGAACGTGACGACGAAGCCCGCGTAGAAGGAGTTTCACCCAGTAGTGTCTGCATCAGATCACGCCCCCAATGGCCAGGAGCCGGCGCTCCATCTCGCATTCGATACTCCCGTCGATCTTCACCTGCACACCTATGCCAGCGATGGATTCTGGTCGCCCTCCGGACTTATCGACGACCTCGTCGCCCGCGGGATCGCCATCGGCGCGGTGTGCGATCACGACACACAGGATTCGGTGGTGGAGGCGATCGAGCTGGGGAAGCGGCGCGGGGTTCACATCGTGCCGGGAACCGAGGTCACCGTGCGCTGGGGTGGCCGTCAGTGGCACCTGCTGGTCTATGGCATTCGCCCCGACGATGAGCGGCCCGCGGCGAAGGCATTCCTCGATCTGATGGCCGAGCATGACCGACGATTTATGGCGCTCGCCGTTGATGCCCGGCAGCGTGTCGAAGGCTCCGGCCGGCCGATTCCCTCGGTCGCCCGGCAGGTTGGTGAGCGGAAGATGATGCCAGTTCACGTGCTGCGGGCGATGATCGCCGACAAGCATGTTCCGCGCCTCAAGGAGGCGGCCGAGTTGGTCGTTTCGCTTGGTGGCAACTTTACGTACGACACTCCGCTTGAAGACGTGGTCGCAGCCGTCCACGCGGCCGGTGGAGTTTGTGTGCTGGCCCACCCGGGGCGGGCCGATCTTGGTCCAGCGCTGACCGCGAAGACGCTCGACGAGATGCTGAAGGCTGCTCCCGATCGATGGGATCGAGGGGCACTACCGGAGCTACACCGATGCCGACACGGCTAGGTATCGGAAGATGGCGGAGGCCCGAGATTTGCTGATCGGCGCCGGGTCCGATTCCCATGGGCCCGGAGTGCCGGTCGATCCGCGCCCATGGCGGGCAATCTGGGCGAAGGACCTGCTGACCCATCTCGGGATCGAGGTTGGTCTCGCGCCCGATGAGCGTGGTCTGGGCACCCGGCATGGATCCGCTGGCTGCCAAGCCTCCTAAACGCGAACGGAAAAAGAAGGTCCGGGAGGTCGTTTCCGTGTAGGGGGTAACCCGCCGACCTGTAATCCCGCGATGCTGTTGCCCTACTGCTGTCCCGGAATGATCTCGTGGGCGCTCTGGTTGCCGGGGTCAAAGACCAGGCGCGGAATGACCATCGCATTCGCGCCGAAGAGGACGAACTCGTAGGCCGGCTCACCGCCGAAACCTTGCTGGCGATGGATATCTTGCGGCGGATTTGGAATGACGACCACATCACCCGGCTCAAGCACACGTTCTTCGATCAACTCGACAACAGCGTGCCCAGCTCCAGTGCCTCCGTCTGACCTCCGCCACGCCTGATACCAATCGCGGCCGGCATAGACGCCAAGAACGCCCCACGTGCCATGGGAGTGAATCGGCGTAGCCTCGTTGGGATCGAACCACCCTCGGACAAGCGTCAACCCGGAGTCATCGGTGTACACCACCTGCGCCCGGCGGCCGGTGTCAGCGTACAATCCAGTCGATTCTTGCCCGGGTTCTACGGCCGCAGAGAACATGTGATGAGTTGCGAGGACTTCTGGATCGCGCACGAGCAGCTGCATGCGCTCGACAAGTCGACCAAAGCCTTGTTCCGTCGTCCCGTCCTGCACGAGGATAGTTCGCACATCGTCGACAAATGCTCCGATCACTCTTTCCATGGCGCATTCCTTTCGCTGTTGGCCTCAATCCATCCAGGCATCCCGAGCCTCGTCAATGGTTCCCGTGCATCGGTCCCACGACACCTGGTGACAAAGGCGGTCCTTCGGCATTGAGAATGGGACCACGGCGTGTTCAGGCAGCTATCACCTCATGGTACACCCTGCACGATGCGGAGCTACGAAAGGTGATCGACTGCGGTCAGCGCGACCATGTTGCTTCTGCGCCGAATGCTGATCCCTAGCAAATGCCCCACCGTCGACTCCCTCCGTCCCAGCCGTCGAAGAGGCGCGTCCGGGTTGCGGTTCAACAAATTGACGCCGGGAGTATGATGGCGTTGAAAGCAACGATGTTAGCAAGTATTCGCCATTGATTCCCGTGGGTCTCAATCTTATTCGCCCCACTCACGAAGGATGCGTATTTGTCATGGAACATTGTTGCCGCTCCCCAGCCTGACACTGCTCGACACCGCCACAGACTGTGGGCAATGACAGGAGGCAATCATGTCTACCGCTGAGAACAAGGCACTTGTCCGGCGCTTTTATGACATAATCGAATCCCATGATCTCGTCACGCTAACCGGTGAGGTGCTTGCCGAGGACTACCGGTTGCATTTCGATTCCGCGCCGGAGATGGATCGCGGCGCGGCAGCAGGGTTCTTTGGAGCTTTCCTTGCGGCGTTTCCGGAGATTGACCACACCATCGAGGACCAGATCGCCGAAGGCGACCGGGTTGCCAGCCGGATCGTTGTGCGCGGAACCCACCGGGCGAACCTCATGGGCATTCCACCAACCGGCAAAGAGATCGAGGTCAATGCGATCAACATTCACCGGATCGCAAACGGGCGCGTCGCCGAGCAGTGGGTTGTTACCGATGGGCTTGGAATGATGCAGCAACTCGGCGTGATCCCCACGCCTGGGGCCCCGGTCGCCGGGGAGTGATGGTTCCTCAAGTCCGCAACCGTGAAGATCGCAACCAACGCTGAGCGCCGCCTTACTGCCTGTTCTCTGGCAAGGGAGCAGGTCGCGGGGCATGATCTGGGCCGGTCCTTCCAGTACCAACCGTCGAACAAGCGGAGGGTTCCAAACATTTGGTTGCGAGGGGAGTTGACAGGGCGCACTGTGAGTTATAATATAACCATTACGTTATAGAACACTGTGGTTATGGAGGTGAGCATGAATGTTGGTCGATCGGCTTAGCGACGTGTTCGGCGCCCTCGCCGATCCCACCCGGCGCGCGATCCTTGCGCGCCTGACGGAGGGAGACGCCAACGTTGCCGAGATTGCAGCGCCTTTCTCGATGTCGCAACCAGCCATTTCGCGGCACCTGAAAGTGCTCGAACAAGCGGGGCTCGTCTCGCGCACCCGGCAGGGAACGGCCCGCCTCAGTCACCTCGAGGCCGGGCCGCTCAGGGATGCAACGGCCTGGCTGGACCGGTACCGAGAGTTTTGGGAAGCCAGCTTTTCCGAACTCGATACCTTGCTCGAACGGCTCAAGGAGTCCGACTCGCGAGCAGGGACTACTCAAGGAGAAACAGTTGGGCACAACGCAGATCATCGCTGAACCAGGCACCCAAACGATCGATATCGAACGCGAGTTCGATGCACCGGCCTCGCTCGTGTTCCGCGCCTACACGGAGGCCGACCTGATCGCCCAGTGGCTCCACGGAGGTAGCTACGCGATGGAGATCAATGCGTTCGATGTGCGGCACGGCGGCAAGTGGCGCTACGTTCACACAGACGAGGACGGCACGGCCTACGCCTTCCGCGGCATCTTCCACGGCACGCCGTCGCTCGAAGGCATCACCCAGACCTTCGAATTCGAAGGGTGGCCGGGTCATGTCTCGCTCGAGACCATGACCTTCGAGGACTTGGGCGATCGAAGCCGGCTGCACATCCACTCGGTCTACCAAACGGTTGCAAATCGTGACGCCATGATCGAGAGCGGCATGGAGACCGGAATGAATGCCGGGTTCGCCTCCCTCGACACCCTGTTGTCGACGCTCAAGGCCGACCTTTGACGGTCACGATTCTAATGCAGAGACGAGGAGCCAGCCATGGAATACAAGCTCGAAGTTGTACCGATACCCGTGTCCGATATTGATCAATCGAAGGAGTTTTACGCAGAGCGAATGGGGTTCGTGGTCGACCTCGACACGATGATCGCCGAGGACCACCGGCTCGTCCAGCTCACCCCGGTCGGATCCGGATGCTCGATCCACCTCAACCAAAAGTTGAAGGGCCCGCCGCCCGGGTCACTGCAAGGACTGCAGTTGATCGTCGACGACATCGAAGCTGCCCGCGCCGAGCTCGTTGGCCGTGGCGTCGAGGCCGGACCGGTGCAGCACATTGAAGATGGTCAGTGGCTCGAGGGCAAGGGCGGGGTGTGGAACTCGTTTGTGTTCTTCAAGGACCCGGACGGCAATGGCTGGGTGCTTCAGGAGCGGCCAGCGAGCACATAACGCGGCAACCTCACGGTGTAGCGGTGCTCCTTCGATCAAGTCACCGAACCAGCCTGGTAGAGGCCGCTGTTGTGGCGGCCAATCCGGCTCGGTGGCTCAGGTCCAGGATCGGAGAGCGATATTTAGCCGTCCGCTTGGGCAGGTTATCGCTAGAAAGGTGCGAAAGGAACGAGCAATGGGTTACGTGGGAGTCGAAAAGTCGATGTCGCTCGATGGGTACATTACCGGCCCCAATCCGGGACCCGACAACGGCCTTGGCGATGGGGGGGAGGCGATCTTCGCCTGGATGATGACGCCGCAACCGAAGTCGCCGGTCGCGGAAGGTACCCGGGAACTGAGCGAGGAGTACGAGGAGCAGATCGGCGGCAGGGTGGACGCAACCGGTGCAGTCATCATTGGCAAGCGGTTGTGGGAGATCATCTACGGTCCGAATGGCTGGGTGGCTCCCGATGGCACAGCCTTTCCCTGGTTCGTGTTCGTGCTGACGCATGAAGTGCGGGAGCCGGAAACGTGCGGCATCACACGCTTCACATACGTAAACGACGGACCGGAGGCGGCACTCGAACAGGCGCGGGCCGTGGCGGGCGACAAGAATATCGGCATCGCCGGCGCCAACACCTGCCAGCAGTTCATTGCGGCCGGTCTGGTCAATGAGATCCGGATCCATTTGGTTCCGGTGTTCCTGGGCGGTGGTGTACGCCTGTTCGACCAGATTGGGGGTGGTATGGCACTGGAGGTCGCCAGCGTCCAGCCTGGGAATGGCGTGACGCACTTGACGTACAGAATGAATCGAGAGTAGGAGGACCAGGCCAGAGGGTCTGGCTCGGCTAGGCGATCGTCGATCACCGGTATGGAGGCAAACACGTGAGCACACAGGAACCGACGAAAACCATCAACCTTGATCAGTACGGCCACGTACCATTGCCCTGGAGCGGGGTCATCGATGCCCTGAACGCTGTTTACCCGGATCCTCCTTCGCCCGGGCAGGAAATGTTCACGGTGCTGGGAACGGTCCTGCCTGATGGTCGTCCACATGCGGCGTCCGTTGGCGCCATGTGGATCGACGGTGCATGGTACGTCGTTAGTGGGCCAGGCACACGGAAGTCACGCAACCTGGCAAACAACCCAGCGTGCACGCTGACCGCGAAGCTTCCGGGAATTGACGTGGTGTTCATGGGCGAGGCGCATCGGGTGACCGACGCGAACGAGCTTGAACGCGTGGCGGCGGTCTATCGTGGGGTCGGTTGGCCCGCCGAGGTGGAGGGCGAGGCGTTCACTGCTCCGTACACCGCTCCAAGTGGCGGGCCTCCGCCGTGGAATCTCTACCGGATTGCTAGCGAGCAGGCAGTCGGAGTTGGGACAGCGGCTCAGGTGAATGGCGCGACGAAGTGGATGTTCGACTAGCACACACAGAGTGGGCGCCAGGTGGGTTCTGCGTGCCTTGGCAGGCATCCCTGACCTCCACGTGGTCGGCACCCCTGGCCGGAATGGCCAGGGGTGCCGTCGTCATACCGATACCCGGATCGTTCATCAGCCACGCATGCACACGGTGGCACTACGGGAACGCGTGAATGGAGAGCGATGTGGCTGCCGCATCCAGCGTATCCAGCGGGGCCGACAGGGCGGCCACGACCAGGCATTCGGCCTTCGTGAGCAATCCAGGCTAGAACCCGAGGACGTTGCCTTCGACGCGGGCGTCGGTGCCACCGATCAGGACGCCGGTTTCCGGATCGCGAGCGATGACCTGGGCCGACCCTCCGCCGTCCCAACCATCAAGCAGGCGAACCTGGTGACCACGTGATTTGAGGTCGGCGACGACCTCGGACGGCAGCCGATCCTCGATCCGCAACTCGAACGGATTGTCGATAGAACCGGGGTCCGTCCCCGGCCAGCTCGTCCATCGTGGCATTTCGATCGCGGCTTGCGCATCAAATCCGGCGTCGATCATGCCGCTGAGGGCTTGCAGGTTCCACTGCGGCTGACCGTCGCCGCCAGGTGTACCGCCCACGAGGACAGGGCGACCCGCCGGATCGGCCACCAGGTAGCAGTTGAGGGTGTGCATCGTCTTCTTGCCGGGTGCGTACTGGTTGACGTGGCCATCCTCGAGCGTGAAGCCACGCCCGACGCGATTGTTGAGCACTACACCAGTGTCGCCTCCGACCACGCATGAACCGAACGCACTGGAGACCGACTGGATCAGTGAGACCATCGCGCCGTTGCCATCGACGACGTTGAGATAGGTGGTGTCGCCGTCACTGAGCTCACCGGCTGGCACAGACGTTGCTGCACGGCGTGGATCGATTTCGGAAAATCGCTTCGCGGCCCATTCCTTCGAGAGCAGAGTGCTCAGCGGTGTCTGGTGGAAGGACGGATCGGCGGCGTGGCCGACGCGATCGGCAAAGGCGAGCTTTTTGGCCTCTACCATCAGATGGATCGAGTTTGCCGAGAGCGGATCGTCGATACAGGCTTGCTCCACGATGTTGAGCGCTTCGAGCAGGATCAGGCCCTGGGATGGAATCGCCGTCTGGTACACCGTGTGGCCGCGATAGGTCGTCTGCAACGGTGCCCCGATTTCCGTGGCATGGTCGGCGAAATCGTCCATCGCCAGCGCCCCGCCAACTGAAGCGAGGTACGACGTGATGCGCCGCGCAATGTCACCCTGGTAGAAGGTTTCGGCGCCATCTGCGGCAATCGCCTCGATGGTCCGGGCCAGGTCCGCCTGGCGAAGTCGCTGGCCGACCTCGAGCGGTTGACCTTCCGGAAGGAAGATCGCCGAGGCGGCTGCGTCGCGGGCAAGGATTTCAGCGTTGCCCGCAATCGCTTCGGCCCCGAGCGGCTGAAGGATGAATCCATCTCGTGCCAGGCTGATCGCAGGTTCGGCAACCTCGGCGAACGACATGGTACCGTAGCGATTCAGGAGTTGCTCATAGGCATCGACCATACCGGGAACCGAAATCGAGAGCGGTCCCTGGTAGGGCATTTGCGTTCCGTCGTCGGTCGCGTGTTTTCGGATATGTTCGATCGAGGCGCCGCGCGGAGAAATGCCACTGCCTTGTACCGACACCGTTTCGCCCGTACCGCCATTGGCGCCAGGAATGTGGATCACCGCGAACAAATCGCCGCCGAGGCCACACATCTCGGGCATAACCACGGCTGCCACAAGGCCGGCCGCGACAGCCGCATCGATCGCGTTACCACCCTGCCGCAGGATGTAGAGCCCAGCTTCGGATGTCAGCGGGTGAGCTGCCGCCACCATGCCCCGCTCCGCGTAGAGTGGGTACGGACGTCGCCGCGCCCAGCCCTGTTGAGCAGAAATCGTCGTGCGCGGGAATCCGATCATGGTGTGGGCTCCTGTGGATAATCTGGTGGGATTTGGAAGGGGGACATACCGGGCTCCCCGGGACATTGTGCCGCATTGACCGTTTTGTGCAAGAGCCACAACGTCGCCGGGAGGAATCGTAGGGTTGCCGAGCGTATCTCGGCCCTTCTCGCGCAGAGGCAGTAGAGCCGTATAGTCCCGTTGAATCGTTGCCGGAGCGATATGACAATTAACGGCTACGCCGGGATACATTGCCTGGCAGCCACCGGTGCGGCGGGACACAAGTTCGCCCCGCTGGACGCAGACCTACACGAATCTCTATCCGATAAAGCCGAAGAAGTCGGTGATCGAATCCCGGGTGTCCTGGTCGAGGATCGATGCCCAGCTCCAGGCCAGGATTACCGCCAGGATCAGGAGCGCGGCAATCAGCCCGAGGAAGAACCCCCGCATTCCCAACGTTTGTTCGGTGGAGTCGGCCTGGGTTTCACCGCTGGTCTGGACTGGCCATACCTGGTCGGATGCCACGGCCGGAGACGAGCCAGCGCTCCATGTCGACGGCAATGAGGTGACCGGGTCTGGTTTGGCGACAGTCGGCAGGGTAGTTGCTGTCTCCTGGGGAGAGGATGCGCCGAACTGACTGCCTGGAGTGGTAGGCTCGAACGAGGCCGTTTGCTGTGCTTCGTCCGTTTTGCTGGCAATCGGTTCGAATGCGGCAGTGTCACCTTCAGCCGGTACGTTGAGTGAGGCGCCACATTCGGCGCAAAACACGCTGAGATTGCTGTTCTTCGCATCGCAAACCGGGCAGATTCGCGATGATGTCACGTTCGATGAACTCATGCAGGCGCTCCAGGTGTCTCGATCAGGCGGTTTCGCTGAGGAAATGTGGATCCACGGCAAAGGCATCGGCCACGCCGAATTTCTCCATCACCACGAGACTTACGGCATCGACGTAGCTCAGCCCACGAGGACTGCGGGAACTGATCACGAGCGCCTTCGCACGGTGTTCATCCTGCTCGTCGGCATGATAGACGGGCAGGCGGTGGTCGCGCAGCCATCGCCGTGCAATATCCGGTCCGACGCCTGCACCGAGTAGATCGACTGTCTCCGCAATCACATGGTTGGTCGTGAAAAGCTTGTAACCTTGTCCCAATAACTCCACGTAGGCGCTGACGGCTGCGTTGTGCGTGCTGTCGCTTGCATCGACCATGGCAACAATCGCCGATGAATCGACGAACGCGACAAGTGCCGGCGGCGCCTCTTCGATGCCGGTTGCGTTAGATGGTTCTTGAGTGGCCAAGTTGGTACTCCCCGTGAGATCCCGGCTGGAATATAGCGCTAGGAACGACGGCGTGACGCGTCGAGCCGGTAGGCGTTCTTGCCCTCGCCGATGTTCGATCCCGCTCCCTGTCCAATACCGATCACATCGTCCAGCGGGTGGATCGAGGTTGCCTTGACGAGTCGTTGCACAAAGCTTTGGGGTGATCGGGTGGATGCCGCGAAGTGATCGAGAGTGGCGCGCTCGATGAACCACTGGCCACCAATCCGCCGCCCTTTCAGCCGCCCCTCGCGGAGGTAGCGACGGACTTGCTCTGTCGATCGTTCGAGTCGTTTGGCCGCTTCGCCAACGCTGAGGAGATGTTGATCGTTTTCCATCGTTTCCAATCCAGGACAGTGCGAGGCGTGTCGATGCCTCTTCCCAAGTACATGCAAGACGGCATCGGCGGTGACAGATTGGAACGACTGGAAGCGGGAACGCAAATGAGGCTGTGCCTCACGAGGCGGTGTCAGTCGATTCTGTCGCGCGCATGTGCGTCGTATACGACAACATGGTAGTCATTTTAGGCCCGGTTCCGCAACCCCGTTCGGGCCAACTGGTTGAAAGGAACGCCCGAGTTTGGTGTACTGCCAGTCTACCGGGCAATGCTCCCTTGGAAATGGAATGTCAACAATGAACGAGTTCTCGAACATCGAGATGAAGGATGAGGCGCTCACAGGCCAATTGAAGGCGGATGGAATTTCGGTCATCGATCTCGGGTTTCTCGATATCGACCAGGTCATTGCTGCCTACCTGGTCGAGTCGGGACCCGAGCTGGCGCTGATCGAAACCGGGCCCACCACGACGCTGGCGAACCTTGAACAGGGAGTGGCGAGCGCGGGATACGATCTTCGCGATGTGAACCGAATCATCGTGACTCACATTCATCTCGACCATTCAGGAGGGGCCGGGGCGATCGTCCGCAAGTACCCGCAGATTCGTGTCGCGGTCCATCCTGTGGGCGCCTCGCACCTTGTGGAGCCGAGCCGCCTGGTCCGCAGCGCGGGACGCATTTATGGCGGCGACATGGAACGCCTGTGGGGCGAAATCGTGGGCGTACCCGAAGCGCAGGTCGATGTGCTGGAGGATGGCAAGTCGCTCAGCGTAGGCAATCGGAGGTTCCGCGTGGCATTCACACCCGGCCATGCCTCCCACCACGTGGTGCTGTTCGACGAAGATTCGGGCACCCTGTTCACCGGGGATACCGGGGGAGTGAGAATGCCGGGCAGCGAGTATGTGGGGGCCCCGATTCCGCCGCCGGAACTCGATCCGCCGGGCTGGGCAACCAGCATCGCGACGATGCGGGCGTTTGGCGCCCAACGAGTTGCCCTGACGCACTTCGGAGTGTTCGAGAACGCGGATGACCACCTCGCACAGGTGATTCCGCGCGTTAATGAACTGATCGCGCTGGGCGAAGCCGCTGGACCCGAGATTTCCGACACGGTTGCGATGGCATCGAAGGTCGATGCCTTCCAGCGGGAGAAGCTCGGCGATGAAGCCACCGAGGAGATGGTCCATCGCCTGAACCTGGCGAACCCGGACCTGCTCGCAGCGATGGGTTTGGAGCGCTATCTGCGCAAACGGGCCGAGGCGGCACAATCGTAGGCGAGGAATTGCAGGTCCCGTTAGTGATGTCCGCCCGCGCCGGCCGCATCACACATGTAGGGGAACCCGCCCCGCTGGACATTTGGGTTCCCGTGATGTTTCAGGCAAGACAGCGAACGGGTAAGCACAGGGCCTTCCCCTGCAAGGTCACTTCATGTGCGCCACTATGAACGCGTCTCGTCCAAGGTTAGTTGAATCGTAGCTCTTCCGGGATCAGGTCACTGAAGTCGTCGCCCTCGGGGGCAGGATCGTCGATCCCGATACCGGCGACGACCGGGATTGTCTCGAGCAGCACCGGATTGTCATCGGCGGCGATTCGATTCGGGTCCATCTTGCCGCAGCCGAGGCACTCATGGATCAGGACTTCTTCACCGTTGCGTCGCGTCATCAGCCCCATTGGCTTCATCAGCGATCCGCAGGTGCTCTTGCGATCGCCTGGCATCGTATCGTCGACGTGTCGTGAGTAGAGGCAGTTCGGACAGTGATTGCGCTGCCGCCCTCCCGTGATCGGGGCGCCAATGAATTGCTTGCAGTGACCGCACTTGAAGGCCTGGTCGGACTCGTTGCGGGGCGGATGGAGTTTGTGCCTGGGCTGGAAACTGGAGGACCGGCGGCGGCCACCGGCCTCGCCATTGGACCAATCGTCATCGTCTGCGTCGAATTCATCGTCCCATTCTCGTCGGGGCATGCGTGCTTTCCTGAAACAAGGCTCATGCGCGGGGCCGAGCCGGGCGTCGTCGATCATACTGGGCGTATCGGTCACATCCGATCTGCCAATACTGCCCGTGCGACCAAATTGTACGGCGAACCGTTTCCGCAATCAAAACCGTTCACTTCCAAGGATAGCGCTGCGTGATCGATCTGCTTCTTCTCGGAAACGGCGCGATGGTTCCCCTGCCGGATCGGCCGCTTTCCAGCCTGCTCGTTCGGACAGGCGGGTCGCTGGTGTTGTTCGATTGTGGCGAAGGCACCCAGGTCCAGATGCGGAAGTTCCATTGGGGGTTTCGGAGGCTGGATGCGATCTGCCTCTCCCACCTCCACGCCGATCACGTTGCGGGTCTCCCCGGTCTCTTTCACACCGTTGCCAATGCTGGCCGGACTGACCCGATGCATCTCTTCGGGCCACTGGGCACGCTCGAGGTGATCACGGGGCTACGCGTCATTGCAAAGCACCTGCCGTACGAGATCGTGGTTCGTGAACTGGCGGATGGGGATCGCTTCGACGTTGTTGCCGGCCTACGGGGAACTGTCTGCGAGGCGGATCACCGGATCGATTGCTTGGCCTATCGCCTGGACGTCGATCGTGCCCCGGCCTTCGATCCGGTCCGGGCCGAGGCGCTTGGGGTTCCCCGTATGGAGTGGTCGCACCTACAACGGGGGCAATCGGTTGAAGTGGATGGAGTGATCGTGCGTCCGGACGATGTGCTGGGCAACCCTCGCACGGGCGTCTCATTTGCATTCGTCACCGACACTCGACCGTCGGAGTCTATCTGTGACCTCATCCAGGGCGTCGATCTGCTTGTGAGCGAGTCGACCTATGCATTGGATGAGGAACAATCGAAGGCGGATCTTCACGGCCACATGACGCTTCGACAGGCATGCGAGATGGCCCGTGCGGTGGGCGCGGGCGCCTTGTGGCTGACCCATTTCAGTGGCGGCATCGAGCATCCTGAGGACTATCAGGATGCGGCGAGAGCAATCTTCCCGCCGTCAGAGATCGGAACCCCGGGTCTCTCGGCACGGCTCTCGTTCGCAACAGGCTACGAACGCCTGGATACTGGCGAGCGCTGACCAACCGCGTCGTGGATGGGGTGTGGATGAGCTTGCATTCCGACCGAACCTGCCACGGGAACCCACAGAGGTTTCCCCTACAAGATGTGGCAGCGAAGGTAGGGAATGACTCGCTGGTTCGCCCTGCGAAAGCCTCTCCGTGTCCGCCCGGTCACGATGGCGAACTGCCGATTCCAAACTACTTGACGACCGGTGGCGGTGCGGGTACTGTCTCCCGACAACAACCAGAGTGTATACAGTGTTCAATTCATCGGGAGGTACACGCGTGGGCTTCGGCAACACCGAATGGTTTACGAACGATCGTTTCGGCATGTTTATCCATTGGGGTCTCTACGCCTTGCCCGGCCGTCATGAGTGGGTAAAGAAACGCGAGCAGATCACGACCGAGGATTACCAGAAGTACTTCGACCACTTCGAACCGGATCTGTACGATCCGAAGCTGTGGGCAGCCGACGCCAAGGCGGCCGGCATGAAGTATGCGGTGATCACCTCAAAGCATCATGAGGGATTCTGCCTCTGGGATTCGCAATTGACCGATTACAAGGTGACGAACACCCCGATCGGTCGTGACCTGTTCGGGGAGTGGGTCGACGCGTTCCGCGCCGAGGGTCTCAAGATCGGTTTCTACCACTCCGTGATCGATTGGCATCATCCGGAATTCGTGGTCGACAACATCCATCCCCAGAGTGAGGACGAGGCCTTCCGCGAGCAGGAAAAGGGACGCGACCAGGCGAAGTACACCGAGTACCTCCACGGCCAGACGCGTGAGCTGCTCACGAACTACGGCAAGATCGACATCCTTTGGTACGACTTCACCGGCCCGGAAAAAAGCCGCGAGTCCTGGCGATTCCGAAGCTCTGGTCAAGATGGTCCGCGAACTGCAGCCGGACATCATCATCAACGACCGAATCGATTACCCGGAATCGGCCGACTTCGTCACCCCGGAGCAGTATCAGCCGAGCGAAACCCCTACTCGCAATGGCCAGAAAGTCGTCTGGGAAGCGTGCCAGACACTCAATGGCAGCTGGGGCTACGACCGCGACAATCTCGACTGGAAGTCGCCTGAGCTGCTGATCAAGATGCTGATCGATTCTGTCGCCAAAGGTGGTAACGTCCTGCTCAATGTTGGACCGACTGGTCGCGGTGAGTTCGATGCCCGCGCTCGCGCCTCACTGGCCGAGCTCGGCGAATGGACGCGGCTCCACGGACGATCGATTTACGGCGCGGGGCCGAGCGAGTTCACGGCGCCAGTCGATTGCCGCTTCACGCAACGCGGAAACCGCCTGTACCTGCATGTGTACAGTTGGCCGATGCGCCACATTCATCTTGCTGACTTCGCTGGCAAGGTAGAGTACGCGCAATTGCTGAACGACGCGTCCGAGGTCAAGATGATCGAGATCGACCCGGAAGCGAAGGCCCAGAACACCCACATGCCGGGCGCGTCGGGTGC
Source organism: uncultured Chloroflexia bacterium (assembly GCA_963763125.1). GTDB lineage: Bacteria > Chloroflexota > Chloroflexia > Thermomicrobiales > UBA6265 > JACCYX01. The sequence continues at coordinate 225,429 of CAVXMV010000005.1, read as the reverse complement.
GCTGATCCTGGAACTGCCGATCCAGGCCCCCGATGTCCTGGTACCCGTCATCGAGTTGTACCTGAAGTAATGAAGCCGGTCGGTACGTCTCGCTGAGACTGCATTTCACATAGAAGAGTCCTGGAAATGGCCGCCACGCGGCGGCCATTGCCTTGAGTGCTGACTGTCTATTCCTGCCGCGCCGGACCACCGTTCACCTGTCGTATGGTGCGGGTCTCCGACGAGGCAAAAGGAGTGGCCGCCCACGTGGGCGGCCACTACAGGATGTGGGCAAGTGGATGGCGGTTCGCCGTTCACGCTCGCTACGTTTCGTCCCGCCGGTAGATGCGGACACCCGCGTCGTTGGAGTAGACCTCGGTCCAGCCCTCCCCGGGAAACTCCGGGTTCGAGGCGTTCGGGAACGGGCCGGGCGCGCAAATGTCAGTGGTATCCAGTTCATCGCCTGGAACGTGTCGCCCATGGAGTTCAAGTGGCCCGATGAAGATCAGGGTTACGCCATACTCGTCGAGAAGTGCGGGATCGAGACTGTTCCAGAGTTCGTTGATCGCGCTGGTGCGGACAACTGTGTCGGCCCGGAAACCTTCCTGGCCCAGGTGCCATTGGTTTTCGTGCCCTTCCCAGCCAAGAATGGTGGGAATGCCCGATCCACTGGCGGTGATGCCGACGTTTCGCGTGAATTCGCAACCACCTGCCGACAGCACCACGTCGTCTGGACTGGCGTTCTCGTACAGCCACTCGATTCCTCCTTATTGTCCGGCCCAGCCAGGATCCTCCTCAAGGAAGAACAGCCCATCCATCCCGAACCACTCGTCGTGGTCGCCATAACGCCAGTTGTTCCATTGGTTCATGCCTACCACGGTCACACCGACGCCGGCGAGTATCATCGCGGCGGTTGTGGTTACCAACACGATCTCGGGCGACCGGGATCTGGCGCAGCGCAGTCCACAACACGGTACACGCCGATCGCCGCTCCGATCGCAAACATCACCCAGGCTCTGGTAGTAGAGCTTGAAGATGATGTTCATCCGGTTGTTGAAGATGTCGATGCAGATAGACGAATTCCGGGAACCAGCGTGAGCATGAAGGCCATCCCAAATAGCGCAAATGCCACGTTCGAGGGGCTGAGGGTGTGGTCGCGTTGCCACAGCAGCAGGATCAGGATGACTGGGATACCGGCCACGATCAGGAGCGGCATTGGCAGCAGCAGTCCTGCGAATCCGAAGGCCACAGCCACGCCCAAAGTAATTTTGGTCGACACGGGTCGCTGGGGAGATGGCGGCGATCCCAGCAGCTCCCAGCCGATCAGCGCAAGGCACACGACATAGGGAAACCCAAACAACCCGCTGTACTCACCGAGCGTCGTCTCCGCCAGACCACGCCGCAATCGAAGCCAGGATCCCGCCAATGACCGGGATTCCTGCACCGCATCGGCGAACGCCGTGTTGGATGAGGCGGTTGGAGATTCGAAGTGGATGTAAAACGGGAGCCCAGACGCAATTGAACTGACCAGCAGGAGCGCTCCGGCGGCGATCCGCTCGCGAGTCGCCCAGCCCGATGTCCCCACCGCGAGAGCGGCCGAAGCGCAGATCAGCAGGTACGCCGGGAAGTCCCACGAGTTCATGGCGTAGAGGCGCGCCGACCAGGCCACCGGCGACCACGATTCGTCCCCATTGGGCCCTCACCGACCGGGCGGTCGCCCTCAGCCGGGGAGGATGGCCAGCATCCAGGCAGCAGCCGAGGGCGAGTATCGTGAACGGCAAGGCCAGGAGGTGCGGATGCAGATCACCGAGCTGAAAGCTGAACGAGGGAAACTCCGTGATGGCCGACTGCGTATCCGCCGTCCAGTTGGCGGGAGGCGTCCCACCATAAGGTGTACCAGTGCTCATTCCAGATCATGTCCGCGGCGATCGATCGCAGTGAAAGTCGCCCAGGGTGTGGCCATGAACACCAGAAACAATGCGGACAGGGCCCCGCCAACGCGGGCGAGGGTGAGTGAATAGAAGCGGCCGACAACGTTCGCCGCCACTCCGATCGCGACGATTACCGTGCTGGCGAAAACGCTGGCGAGGGCAAGGTTGTAGGCAATCGCCGGGGGCGTTCCGATCATCTTCCCGATTGCGGCCCACGGCACGTACCCAGCGTAGTAGTAGTTGATCGTCTCACCGGCCAGCCAGGCATCGTTTGGCGGCATCGATTCCGTTTTCATCGTCGACGACAGCATCATCAGGTCGGAGAGTTTTTCCTGCCATTGGAGAGTCGGGTCGTAGCCCCGGAACCAGACGTATCCGGCGAACATCGCGAGGTAGCCAGTTCCGCGAAACCAATGTGGAGCAGCGACTCCGCGATCGATTGCTCGGGTGCGAATCGCGAACGCCCAGCTGGCGATGCCGCCGAGCGCGAGCGTCGCCCATAGCGAGATCTCGTTGAACGGCACGATGCCCGGGATGATCCCGGAGAGGAACCAGGCCGGCCAGACCAGGAAGAGCACGGAAATCGTCCGGGCGAAACTTGCGCCGCGATCGGTTAGCTGTCGAAAGAGAACGAGCGCCAGGGGCGTAAAGGCAATGCTGACGAGTGTTGTAACCAGATACCACTTGACGATGACGTCGAACGAATCCACGCGCGTTGTCCTGGGGTTCCCTGCCGGGAGCGACGACAGGCGCAACGTAGCAGTGCGCGACGTAAGGGTGCTCCGAGGGGAATCCTAAACGATTCTTGCCGGTAGGTTCAGATCAATCCGCGGTGAATGGCCTCGGCCACGGCGTGGGCGCGATCGACAGCGCCGAGTTTGGCGAAGATCACCTGGAGCCGTTTCTTGATCGCGATCTCACTGCGATTCATCGAGATTCCGATTTCCCGATTCGTCGAGCCTTGTCCGGCCAGGCGCAGGATTGCCCGATCATCCTCGCTAAGGTCGGCATCGCGGACGGTTTTTTCGCGGGCGAGACCGCCGAAATCCTGGAGCACGCCATCGAGAAGTTCCGGGCTGAGTTGGCGACGCCCCTTGGCTCCCGCGCGAATCGCCTCGATCAGCTCGTCGGCAGGAGTGGATTTCAGGAGGTAGCCATCGGCCCCGGCCTCGAGCGCCTGCCGCACATAGGCCTGATCGCCATAGGAGGTGAGGAGGATGATGGCGCCCGCAAACTCCTGTTCACGAAGGCGTCGCGTGGCCTGGATACCAGTAGCCCCGGGCATCCGGAGATCGAGCAGGATAACATCGGGGCGCAACATTTTGGCGCGCTCGATCGCGTGTGACGCATCGTTCGCGGTGCCGGTGACATCGATATCTCCAGCCGCTTCGAGGAGCTTGCGGAGCCCTTCAATGACAACGGGATGGTCATCCACGAGCAATACGGAAATCACGATCCAGGCACTCCTTCGACGGGATGAGATGTACTCCCTCCATTGTGCACGGAATCGCCATTCGCTGCCGGAAGGTCGCCATCTTCGCCATCATCGCGTGCGTTCGAATCCTGGCTCCAGCGGGTGTTTTCGACGAGGATCAGGTCGGCCAGTACTTCGTCGGACATCACGCTCTCGGTATGGGTCCGTTCGAGGATAATCGCGGTACCGCCGCCGGGCCGGCTGACGATCGTGAGTGATGCGCCAATTGCAGCGGCTCGTTCGCGCATGCTGAGGAGGCCGAGTGACGTTGGCCGGATCGACGTCTCCGGGTCGAAGCCGGTGCCGTTGTCGCGAATCGTCAGCCGCAGGATGTCATCACTCGATTCGAGGCGAACGAGGACATCGTCGGCGCCCGAGTGTCGCATCACGTTGTGCAGCGCTTCCTGGACGATGCGGTACATCCCGAGCCGAACGTCAGACGTAAGTCCCGGAGGCTCCTCGCCAAGATCGAGCCGTACATTGTGGCTGGAGTGCCGAATCGAGCCGGCATAGGCCTCAATTGCGGCGACGATCCCGAGGTCGTCGAGATCTGGCGGCCGGAGATCGAAGATGACACCGTGGAGTTCCGTTGTGGCTCGTTCAAGGAGGTTGTTGACGCTGCCAAGGGCGGCCTCGCTCTCGGAGTGCGGTGTCGAGCCGTTACTCATCTGGAGCGCACGGGCCTGATAGAGGGCGCCGGTGATCAGGGGCGAGACAGCATCGTGAATCTCCCCGGCGATGCGTCGCTGTTCGTCTTCCTGGAGGCGAAGGGTTCGCCTCAGCAGGTCGCGCATCTGCCGAGTTTGGCTCTCACGGAGATGCTGGATCTCCTCGAGACCGTGCATCTGGCCTTCGAGCTTGCTCGTCATCTCGGCCATTGCCGTACTCAGGGCGAGCACTTCACCACTTCCCATCGGTTCGATCGAGGAGCTGAAATCTCCCCGCTGCATTGCCACTGCCTTGTTGGCGAGAACGCGCAACGGTTTGGCAGTGATTTCGCCCATTACGACGGCGAGGAGCACGATCGCCAGCCCGGCGAGCAGGAGCACGACCAGGCCCTGGAACCAGAGGCTTTCGGCATACGACTGGGGGGCGGGATTGGTGACGATCACTGCCCAGGTCGAGCCTTCCATCATGATCGGCTGGAATACGCCAATCAGCTCATTCCCGTCGGCCGAGGTTGTGGTGAAATCGCTGGTCGCGCCAGAACGCGCCAGCTCGATCGCTTCCTGATGGTTCGAGAGAAATGACGCTTCGTCCCGGCGGACCCCGGCAGTCGCCAGGAAGATGCCGTCGCTGCGGACGACCGCAATCTCGGTTTGGCCACGAGCGAGGGGCAGGACGGGCTGTTCGAGTTGGTCCACACGCATCACGGCGCCAATTGCGCCGACGACTTGTCCGGTTGATGTGGTTTCTGCAGTGGAAGATTCGGTCGTTTCGTCCGCTGTGTCGGTCCCGGTCCCGGAGGTATCGCTTTCGGCTTCGGGAAGCGGAATGACGGGAACAGTAAGCACGACGACGACCGTGTCGTCGCTCACGGTGATTCGCGGAGAGAGCAGAACCTGCCGGTTGGTGACGGTTTGCGTGAGCTGGTCCTCGACCTGGCCGACGATCTCGGCTGGCGGATTCTCAGTCGGACTGACTATCTGGCCCTGGTTGTTCACCAGGAAGAGGCTGCTGAACTCCGACCGCACAGTCGACGCCTGGCCAAGCAGGGGCCCCGCCGTCTTCGGGTCCATCGAAGTGATTGCCGCGCTGGACGCGAGGCTTTCCAGCGCGCTGACATTGCGTTCGAAGAAGACAACCATCGAGCGATCGACCATGCTGGCGATGGACGACTGGTTGGATATGAGTTGGTCCGTATTGCGCTCGATGCTCTGGTTCAGGAAAAAGGCCACGATGATGAACAACGGCACCAGGCACGCCAGGGAGAAGAGCACAAAACGGGTGCGAAGTGACATTCGCTGGAGCATGCGTGTCTGTAAGTCCTCCGCGCGCGGGACGCGGTCGAAATCTGCCATCACCCGAGCCACGATGTGGTGACGGCAGCCGAAGATCAAGGAACCAGGACCCAACCCAGCAACTACCGTTCTTCAGCCATAGGATTGAAATGAGCAAATGCGGCTTGTTTGAGTGACTAGCCCGATTCTCCTGGCCCGGAGAACCCCCAACGCTCAATTCTGACGCCAACGGCGGTCGTATTCCATATACGACCGAACCCTTTGGGTTATCCGATCAGGCCCCTCGTCCGGTCTGTGCTGTTCGTGGGACAAGTGTACGATCATTTGTTAAAAACCACACGCATGTGTCGAAGACCCATGTTCAGCTTGCCGCTGGCTCGTAGTCCGCTTTTCCGATAAGGTGAATTCAACGGATAATCGTCGTCCCTTCCGCTACCTGGTAGTGCCCGGTCTTGTTGACGGCCAATGATCTCGACATGCATCAAGCTCAACTTCTTGAAGACAAAATAGAGGAGAGATTCCAATGAAACGTGCAGTGGTTATCGGTGGTGGGGTCGTCGGCGCGAGTGCCGCGTACCATCTTGCACAAGCAGGCGTGGAAACCGTACTGGTAGACCGCAGGGATGTCGGTCATGCGACCGCCGCCGGGGCGGGGATCATATCGCCTGGCACGAGCACCCGACCGCTGCCCGCATTCTTCCCGTTCTCGCAGGCGGCAGTTACGTATTATCCGGAACTCCTCGCGTCGCTGGCCGAGATTGGGCAGACCGACACCGGCTACGAAGTAGTGGGCGAGCTGATCCTTGCGATGACCGATGAGGAATTCGCGAACCTCCCTGCGCTGAAAGCACTCTACGCCGAGCGCCTTGCCGGCGGGATGCCGAATCTTGGCGCCGTCACCGACGTGGACAACCGGACCGCGAAGGAGATGTTCCCCGCCCTGGCCGAGATCCACGGCGCGCTCCATGTCCCGGAGGCTGCGCGCGTTGACGGTGATTCCCTCCGCAACGCGCTCATCGGCGGCGCCCGCCATCTTGGCGTCGATATCCGTTATGGCGCGGCGTCTCTCCGAATCGAGCAGGACCGAATCGTCGGTGTCGATCTCGACCAGGATTTCGTAGAGGCCGATGGAGTCGTGATTGCCACCGGCGCGTGGACGAATGCGTTGCTGGCCCCGATCGGATTCTCGGTCGCCGTGGAGCCCCAGCGTGGCCAGATCCTGCACCTAACCATGGGTGATACCGATACGTCGCGCTGGCCGATACTAGGCGGAACCGGCGAGCAATACATGCTCACCTTCGGTCCGAATCGAGTGGTGTCCGGAGCCACGAGGGAAACCGGTTCGGGATTTGACGTTCGGTTAACCGTTGGCGGACTGCAATCCGTGTTCAATCATGCAATGCGTGTGGCGCCCGGCGTGGCCAGCGGCACCGTCAAGGAAATCCGGATCGGCTTGCGGCCACTCTCGGCCGATGGCCTGCCCTATATCGGCAGGATTCCTGGCTACGATCAGCTCGTGCTGGCAACAGGACACGGTCCCTCGGGACTCCAGCTTGGCCCATACTCGGGATTGGTTGCAGCCCGATTGCTGACCGGAGAATCCGTGACCACTGATCTCTCGCCGTTCGCGGTCGATCGCGACCCGAACCTCAACGCCTACACAGGCCACTAAATACCACGTCACATGGCCGGCACAAGACCGGCCACTACCAGGGAGAGACTGTTGTACGGTTGCGATGATTGCTCCGCCCGTGTTCTGCAAGGCATCTCGGACGACTTCGAAACGAGCTGCAATCTCTCTCTCCAGATCATCCACAACGACCTGAAAGGCACCTCGTGACCCCGATCAATAGCGACCGTCCAATCCGACTCGTAACCTTCGACCTCTATGACACGCTGGTCGAGGCCAATCCCCCGCGCTGGGTGCGCTTCGCGATGGCAACCGAACGTGCTGGTCTGGAGAGCGATGCCGAAGCATTCAAGGCCGCCGACCGAGCGGCCGAAGACTACTTCACGATCGAAAATGGCCAGTTGCCAATTCGCGATCGGGCTCCGGAGGAAATCGAGGCTTTCCGAGTGAACTACACGGCACGGATGCTGGAAGCAGCCGGTTTGCCTTTCGATATCGAGACATCGCGGCGTGTGCGGAGTATCTTCGTCGGCGAAATCGACGCAGTAGGCTGGAACTACCGGGTGTTCGACGATGTGATGCCGGCTCTCGAACTGCTGGAAGCGAGCGGGGTGATGCGGGCGGTGATTTCGAACGCGGACGCCGATATCACCAATTTCTGCCTGCATATGGGCTTTTCAAAACACATGGACCTGATCGTGACATCTGCCCTTGTTGGCTGGGAAAAGCCCGATCCGCGCACTTTTTTCGCGGCCCTGGAACCTCTTGATGTTGATCCGGCAGACGCGATCCATGTCGGCGACCAGGCGCTCTCGGATGTCGTCGGGGCCAACGCGATCGGGATGGGCGCCGCTCTCATCGATCGCTACGACCGGCACAGTGACGACGAGCACGACGCGATCCGGGTTACCTCCCTGGTCGATCTTGCGGAGATGGTGATCGCCCAAAACACCCAGTTCGCGGTGAGATAGAGTTGCCGAGCGAGTCGCGGCCCGCCTTAAATTGTCATATCGCTGCGCTGCCGCAACGAGCCGCAGGCGAGTAGAGGAATCTCTTCGCCGCAGTGAACCGTGTTCAAATGCCGCTATGGCAGGAGATTCCTCTGGTCGCTACGCTCCCGACGGCATGACAATTAAGTAGCTTCGCTTCGGTCTGCACAACAAGGTCCGAAACCCAGCACGGCCAAATAGGGGCAGCGCCCTTGCGGACGCTCAGAATTCGATCACGCTCTTGACTCCGCCATCGAGCTTTGCGGTGGCGGCAATCAGGTCATCATGCAGCGTGAAGCGGTGCGTGATCATGGATTCTGTCAGGCCGGGCCAGAGTCGCTCGAATCGACCCAGGCTCTCCACAGCATTGGCGAAGTCAACCATCCCGGCATTGACGCTGCCGACTATCACCTTGTTGCCGGCCACGAGCGACGTGTTCAGCTCCGCTGTGGGGACGAGATTGGTCTCATGTCCGCCGGTAAGGCTCAGCAACACCAGTACACCGTTGTTGCCGAGCAGTTTCATGCTCTCGAACACAAGTGCACTCGAACCGCTGGACTCGATGATGAGATCGATGTTCGGGAGCGAGGACGCCAATTCCTCCGCGGACAGCTCCCTGGTCGAAACGTAGGTCGCACCGCAGGCGGCCACAATGTCCGCGGCCGGATTCGGCGCCGGAGTTCGGGCAAGCGTATAGACATCGATGCCCCGGCTGCGCAGCAACATTGTGCCGAGGAGCCCAATTGGCCCCGCTCCGGTCACGATCGCGGTTTTCAGGTTCCAGTGGTTCAGCCGGCGCTGGATCAATTCGGCCTGACGCACGGCCTTCTCGACAACAGTGAGGGGTTCGGTCAACATCGCGATCGATTCGAGGTGGTCTGGTACCTTAATCACCCATTGCTGGTTCTCAATGATTTTCTCGGCCATGAACCCGTGGGCCCCTGCGATACCGCGCTCGGTGTAGTTTCGGTCCAGGCACATGTCTGGCTCACCCGCCGCACAGGCCGCGCAGTTGTCTGGCCTGCGCACGGTGACGGTGACAAGATCGCCGGCAGCAAATCCGATGACTTCCGGCCCAAGCCTGGTGATGCGACCGACGACTTCGTGTCCGAGCACCAATTCGTTTTGTCCCTCGGGTGGGAAGCCAATCTCGCCCCGGATTAGCTCGCGATCCGTTCCGCAAACGCCGACGCGAATGACCGTGATCTCAACCTCGCCGATACCCGGCTCCGGGAGTTCGAGTGTGGTGAGATGAACGTCGCCCGGACGGTCTGGCGATATGGCGACTGCGCGAACAGTTGCAGAAGTGGTCATCGAACGGTTCCTTCATTGGGTAGAAAGTCATTACAGTGTCAACACGTATTGATATCGCACTGGTGAGATTCGTCAATCCCGGCACCTTCGGAATGAAGCGCGCGGAAACACCACCGCCACGCCAGGGCGATGCAGAGGATCGCTGCGCGATCCGGTTGCGTCCGCACCAATGACCGTGCCAAGCCCGTCCATCACGCCCCCGCGTTTCGCCGGCGCCTTCGGTGGCCGGTGGCGATCGCCCACGTTTTGGAGATTACCGGGATAGAGATAGTGACGACACTGCGCAGCGAACTGACACAGGAACGTTCGATGAAGCGCCACGGCTGTGGCAAGGGCGGTACCATTGCGAGCGTATGTGATTATCCTGGCGTGACCTTGAACGCGCCCTCACCGGGAATGTGCCTGTGAAACTTTACTCATGGAACGTCAACGGCATTCGGGCAGTGATCCGGAAGGGTGCCTTCCAGGAGTTCGTCGATGTCCATCAACCGGATATCCTCTGCCTCCAGGAGACCAAGGCGAAGGAGGGCCAGGCCAATCCGAACCTCCCCGGCTATCGCGAGCACTGGCATTCGGCCGACAAGGCGGGATACAGCGGCACGGCGATCTTCACTCGCGTCGAGCCGATAACCGTGATCAGCGACTTTCCCGATGCCCTGGCCGAACAGTTCTACCTGGCGGACGATCGGTTCGGCAATCCCAATCGGGAGGGTCGAGTTCTCGCCGCCGAGTTCGACCGGTACTGGCTTGTCTCCGTCTACACCCCCAACAGCAAAGGGGACCTCTCCCGGCTTGATTTGCGCTACCGGAGCTGGGATCCGGCATTCCTGACGTTCGTCACGCAGCTCGAAGCAGGGCAGCTCGGTAGCCGAGCGCCGAAGCCGGTGATCTTCTGCGGCGATCTCAATGTCGCCCATCAGGAAATCGACCTCGCCCGGCCAAAGGAGAACCGCCGCACGCACGGCTTCACGGACGAGGAGCGCGAGCGCTTCCAGGATTTCCTGGATCACGGCTTCGTCGACACGTTCCGGCACCTGCATCCGGAAACGATTGGCGCCTACACCTGGTGGAACCTCATGTCGAAGGCGCGGGAACGGAACACGGGCTGGAGAATCGACTATTTCCTTATCAGCCAGGCCCTGACACCGCACCTCGCCGGGGCCGCGATCCACGCCGACATCCTGGGCTCCGACCACTGCCCGGTCTCGATCGAGCTGGCCGGCCTGTGACTCCGGCCGGATCGTGATCCATAACAGGCGGGGTACGTGCGCGTGTCGGATCAGGATCTCGATCCCCGCGCGCCGCTGTCGCTGGTGACCCAGATGCAATCGCCCAGACCTCCACGCGAATTCGTTGAGCGAATGGCTGCGAATGACGTATACTGCCGTGTCCGAAGGTGAACTTCGGGGTTTTTTGGTGCCCACCGTATGGCGAGGCGTCACCAAACATTGTCCTGACACACGCTTCGAAGGTGGTGATGAGCATTTATGCGTGTTGAGATTCGAGAATCTGAGAGCTTCGAGCAGCTGCTGCGGCGATTCAACAAAGGTATCGAGCGATCCGGAATCATCCGGGAGTATCGCCGTGGACTGCGGTTCATTAGCGTTCAGGAAGAGAATCGGGCCAAGCGCCGCAAGGCCGAGCGCCGCCGACGCCGCAACCAGACCAAGTAATCGTCCTGTATTTGGAGCCTGAATGCTCCGAAAGCGGATGAGTCAGGGATCTGACTGCGTATCACCATCAACCGCCCGGGGTTTCCCTAGGGCGGTTTTTGTTTTGCATCTCGCCAAGGATCGATTCCTTCGGTAGGCTGTCCACGACAGGTTGTCGACAAATCAATTGGTTGTTGAGGAGTGCATGGTGAAGGTTCTGATTTCGGCGGATATGGAAGGCACAGTCGGGGTTGTTTCGTGGGTTCAGGTTACCCCTCCCGAAGCTGCCGGCGGCGGCATCTCGAACCAGACGGAGTACGATCGGGCTCGACTCCGGATGACGCGCGAGGTCAACGCCGCGATCGAAGGCGCCCTCGCCGGTGGCGCCGATGAAGTGATCGTCAACGACAGCCACGATGGGATGCGTAACCTGATCCCGGAGGAACTGCATCCGGCCAGCCAGTACATCTCGGGTAACGACAAGCTGCTGGGCATGATGCAGGGTGTCGATCTCGATGGAATCGGCGCCGTGTTCTACACCGGCTACCATGCCAAGGCCGGAACGCCAGGTGCGCCATTGGCTCACACCTGGACCGGCTTCCTCAACGATGTTCGCCTCAACGGCCTTTCAACAGGCGAATTCGGGATCAACGCTGCCATCGCCGGGTATTACGGTGTGCCGGTCACGCTCGTTACAGGCGATGAGAAGGCAGTAGCCCAGACCCAGGCGTTGATCGGAGAGCAGGTGGTTGGTGTCGCCGTGAAGCAGGGACTCTCGACATTCTCGGCTCGACACCTGCATCCGACGGTCGCCAACGAGCGGATTCGTGCGGCTGCGGAACAGGCGACCCGTAACGCGCCGTTCGCCAAGCCGTTCGTGCTTCCCGACAATGTCACGGTCGAACTCGATTTCGAGCATCAGTCGCGTGCCGATCAGGCAGAACTGGCCCGTGGCGTCGAGCGGGCCGGTGAACGCACCATCGCCTTCCAGGCCGTGGACGGTCTCGACTTCAGCCGTCAATTCCGGACGGTGATGAAGCTCGCCACCATCAAGATGGTTCCTTAGGCGAGGACTTTGGCGACTGATCGCGGCCCCTGTCGATTCCCGGGGAAACCCCTAGGATGGGCGTCGGATCGGTCGCCAGAGCGCTTTTAGGGGGATGTCCTCCCGCTGGTCGGCACGCCGGCCCAGTTCCGAGAAGAAGCCGTCGGCTTCGTGGGTTATCCGCTGTTGCCGGAGACCGAGCAGGTCGAGCAACAGGGTCGCGACGAGTGCCATCAGCATCATCACCGTCATAAGGGTGGCCATGATCGTGAGCGCCCCCAGCCCCATGCGAATCACCCAGAAAGCGGACAGGCCGAGGACTTCGGGCAGGGTCTCGCTGGCCTCCGCCCCTTGCACGATCATTGCGTTGAGCCGCTGGTTCATGATGAAGATTGGCATCCAGACCAGTGTCGCCAGCACCAGCGTGCCTGCCTGGAGCAGGTAGCCGCCAACGTGACGGGCAAACAGGCAGGCCATCGTCAACAGCATGGCTCCGATCAACACGATACTGATGGTGCGGATCGTGGAGTCGATTGGATCGAGCACGACCCGTTGGTAGTCCCACGGCATCGAGAGACGGTACGGTTCGGCGACCAGTTGCAACCAGTCATCGAGAAGGGCGACCCAAATCAGGGTGCTGACCCCAAGTGCAGCAGCGCTACGCGCCATGACGCGCCAGAACCGGGACGGATCGTTCCAGACTTCGCGGAAGAATCCACGATTGGCGTAGACCGCCAGCACGCACAGCAGCAGCAGGACGATACCGATCGATTGTCGCGCCATCAACGCGGACTTGAGCATATCGGCAAGATTGTTCATCGAACGACTCCGCGATCTACGCCATGCCGAACAAGATGGATGCTGAACACCATCATACGCCCCACCAACCGGGTTTCGTAGTGGCCAGTCTTGTACCGGCCAATAATTCTCGTCGCCTGCAGGAGCTTTGCGGGGCCACAGCTCCCGCTAGGGGATCGAATCGCCCAGTCGGACCAGGTCGGCTTCAACATCCCGCAAGCGCTTCCTGGCGAGCGGCAACCCCTCGACAAGCCGGTGACGTTCTTCCGCTTCCCTCGCCCGTTCATCCAGCAGGCGAGCTTCCTCGCGCTTGAGCACCATTTGTGCGGCATTCCGGCGCGCGCAGTTCTGGCAAGTACCGCGCCAGTCGCTCCAGCCGCCACACACGGGGCACGGCGCTGCCAGGTCGGCGAGGTTGGGGTTGAGCGGGAGCGCTTCGCCGTCCAGAGAACGATCGCGAAGATCGGACGCCAAGACAAATAGGCTGTCCTCGAGATGCTCATGCAGCGCGTCCCTCAGTCCATCAGGCGTGGACGTGGGTATCAGGGGCTCCACCTCGCCAGCCCGGCGCACGAGTTCGGTGCGCGCGATCTGGTGACCGCGCTCCGCCCAATCGACATCCTCCGAGTACTGGAATCGCTGGTCACCAACTGTGAATTCGACGACCGCTGCGTCGTCTGTCGTAATGGTCCCTATCCTGATCGGGGTTTCCGGAAGGGGAGCATAGGGGCCCGGAGTGATATCGCTGGTGGCCTTGAGATCGTCCGCTACCGTGGCCAATGCCTCGGTCAGCAGGCCGATCCGGTTGGACCACGGATTGTCGGGGGACGCCGCAAGTTCACCTTGCTCGATATCGAAGAGTATCGCGAGTCGTTGTCGTCGCAAACCTGCCAGCTTTCGCTGCTGCGGGTCCTGGGGGCGCTTGTCGGCCTCGCCAGGTGATCGTTTGGCGATTACCTGCGCCAGGTGCGGTGGAATGGTTCGAGTCACAGGCCGCCCCGGAGTTTCGACCGTGTTGGATTCAGGTTCGTCCTGCTCGACTGTTTTCTTGAAGATGTTGCGCCAGGCCATTGTTCATCCTTCGATTGTTCGTATGGTTATTTTCTCACACGAGTGTGCCGGGGTTGGGTTGACCGTGCGTGACTGGCCCACGGACAATGAGAAGAGCAGATTTTTCAACGACATAGAGTGGGTGCAAGCGCGCGTTGTGTGCCCGGCAGGCCACGTCAGGAAGACCATGACAGATTCGACCGATATCGAAAACGACGTTATTGCGTGGGAACCGGGGGAGTACACGATCGAACGCAGTCGATTGCGTGGCCTGATGGCGAAAATGAGAGTGCCTCGCCTGAAGGAACTCCACGCTGCCGTTGCGCAGGATCCCGAGGCGTACTGGAAGGCAGTGCTCGCCGATCTCGATCTCGAGTGGCACCGGCCATTCGACAAGGTTTGGGACCTCTCGCGCGGCAAGGCGTGGCCAACATGGTTCCCGGGCGGTGGCTTCAATTATGTGACCAGCGCCCTCGATAGTCACGCCCGTGGGGATCGGCGCCACCAGGCGGCGGTGATCTGGGAAGGCGACGACGAATCGGCGCGGATCCTGACTTTCGCCGAACTCGATGCATTGACGAATCGGATGGCCAACGCCCTCCAGTCGCTGGGAATCGGATTCGGCGATCGGGTTGGTATTTTCCTGCCGATGCTGCCAGAAACAGTTGCCGCCACCCTCGCCTGCGGCAAGCTGGGCGCCATCTACGTCCCGTTGTTTTCGGGATATGGGGAGGAGGCGATCGTTTCCCGGTTGGCCGATTGCGATGCCTCAGTGCTGATAACCGCCGATGGGTTCGAGCGCCGGGGCAAGCGCGTGGCGATGAAGGAAGTCGCCGACAAGGCACTTGCGCGGCTCCCGGGGGTCAGGCACGCCCTCGTCATCCAGCGCCTCGATGGCGACTGTGGTTGGACATCGGGGAGGGATATCTGGTGGCATGATGCCGAAGCCGGCGCCTCGTCCGAATTCGAGACAATGCCCACCAATGCCGACGATCCCTACATGATCCTCTACACCTCGGGCACGACCGGCCGCCCCAAGGGCTCGGTCCACATCCACGCCGGATTCCCGATCAAGGCGACACACGACCTGGCCTACTGTTTCGACGTGCAGGGCGACGACACCCTGTTCTGGCTCACCGATCTCGGCTGGATGATGGGTCCCTGGTTGATCGCCGGGGGATTGACGCTGGGGGCGACGATCGTCCTGCTCGAAGGCACCCCGGACTATCCGGGGCCGGATCGTCTCTGGAAAATGGTGGAGCGACACAAGGTCACGACGCTAGGCCTGGCGCCAACCGCGATCCGCGCCCTGATGCCGCACGGAGCCTCGATTGTCGAGAACACCGATCGCTCATCGCTCAGGGCGCTGGGCTCGACCGGGGAGACATGGAACCCGGATCCCTGGTGGTGGTACTTCGAGGTCGTTGGGGAAGGGCGAGTTCCGATCATCAACTACTCGGGCGGCACCGAAACCTCTGGCGGCATTGTCTCCGGATTCACTATCGAACCGATCAAGCCATGCTCGTTCTCGGGACCGGTGCCCGGGATGGTTGCCGACATCGTGGACGAACACGGCGAATCGATTCGCGAGGGGGTCGGCGAGTTGGTCCTTCGCGAACCGTGGGTGGGCATGACCAACGGAATCTGGCGCGACCCCGAACGATATGAGGAAACCTACTGGTCACGCTTCCCGAATGTTTGGCTTCACGGGGATTATGCCGAAATCGACAACGATGGCTTCTGGTACATTCGGGGCCGCTCCGACGACACGTTGAAGGTTGCCGGTAAGCGGATCGGGCCAGCCGAGGTGGAAAGCGCAGCCGTCGCCCATGAGCTCGTGCGTGAGGCGGCCGCGATCGGGGTACCCGACCCGACCAAGGGCGACGCGATCGTCGTTTTCGCGATCGCAGTTCCTGGCGCGGTCCTCACCGATTCGTCCGCCGATGAGGTGAAGCGGTTCATCGGCGGACAGCTCGGAGCGGCATTGCGACCGCATCGGGTGGTTTTCGTCAACGACCTGCCACGCACCCGCAATGCAAAGATCATGCGCCGCGTGATCCGCAGCGCATGGCTCGATTTGCCGCCAGGCGAGATGTCGGCCCTGGAAAACCCCGCCGCCGTGGAGGAAATCGCGAGGTTGCGCGGGACAGGATAGCCCAGGACGGCACTCGACCGCCTCACGTTCCTGTCGCCTCACACCAACACCTTGTAGGGGAACCCACAAGGTGTTCCCGCGGCTGGGCCGTTCATCATTAGTCTCCGCGGCCCGTGACGTGTTGCTCCACCTGGGGTCGACACGGAGGACGACCCATACGACCGAGCGGGCCTCAGACCCTTAACGAAACCTCGAAAGCGCACTAGCTGGTAATTACGTATAGACAAACTGGGCCGATCCGGTGCAATCCTGGCTGGCGGTGATCCTGACCCAATGCGCGCTGAAGCCATCCGGGAAGGTGTGGAACGCGTATCCGGTCGAACCCGTCGAAAGGGTCGTGTAAGGCATCCAGTCCTGCGTGCCATGGAAGTCGATCTCGACCAGGAAGTCCACCGGTTTGCCTTTCGCGTGCGAAATGTGGAGGACTTTCTTATCGAAGCCAGTCATCAGGTACGGATCCGACGGCGTGTCCTCCTCGATCGGCTCCTTCCACCACGGCCCGCCCCATCCGGCCGGCTTGCCGCCGAAATGCCAGAGGTCATCGGTCTTGCCGAACCAGAGATTCGATTGCGGTTCCCCGGCAAGCACGTTGCTGTCGGAGATCGGTGTGACCTGGTTGCCGGAGAGTACGAGCATCCCGCGCCACGAGCAGAAATCGGGAATGATCCGGAGATGGGTCGAGATCGGACGTACGCCCCAGACCTTGTTGTCATACACGAGCGGCGAGAGCTCATAGAACATGAAGTGCGCGTCCATCAGGAATCGCTCGCTCTCCACCTCCCTGATGCGCGGCCATTCCGTCGTCCACATGTGATCGAAGGTGTGGCTGGCCTTGGGCAGCCGGTAGGTTGACCAGGCGCCGTCGATCGAGACCTTGAGTAATGCGGAGGCATTGTCCCAGCCAGTCGCGAACACGGCCTGGCCCATGTTCTTGCGGCCGGCGATTTCGACGAATGGTTTCCTTTCGACGATCGACCAGCTGTTTCCATCGAATTCGGCGAGCCGCCCATCGGCTGCCGTTTGCAGGAAGTCGGCATCTTCGTAGGTGTTGTTGGCAACGAAGATCCGTTTGCCTTGCACCCAGCCACCCTTGAAGTGAGCATAGGCAGTGTCTGGGACGTCCAGCTCGGCCATCAGGTCGCAGATTACGGTTGGCGCCAAGGTGTGGAGGTCGACTTCGAACAGCAGCCCTTCCATCGTGAGGTAGAGCGCCTTGTTCTCCGGATCGTCGGGATGCACCATGCTCGCCGTCAGCCGATGCTCGCGAGAATTCCCGGATCGTTGCTACCTTGCCGGTGTGATCGATGATGTGCGGCCCAATCAGGATCTGGTCCGATTCCGGATGCATCAGGCGATTTGCATAGGTGCCGACCACGCTTTGCGGGTGTTTGGTGATATTGAAGTTCTCGTCGATCTCCCAGAGCCCGGTGCCCGACCCGGATCGCGCCAAATGGGCGACGTACGAGATCGCCCACAGTTTTCCGGCCCACGGCATGAGCGCACCGATCCCGGTTTCCGATCGATTGGGGACCTGGTCGGCCTTCACGGTGAGGTGGGGAAATACGCCGCTGACGTTGGTATGGGTAGACACAGGTGATTGATCCTCCGTTGTAGGCTGTCGCGATCACGGGCGGAGCACGCATCGTGGCGCTGCCGCAACCGTACAAGGTAGCGTCACTATCCCTTCATGCCGGACCTGGCGAGTGCGGCGATGAATTGCCGTTGCAGGATGAGGAAGACGACCAGCACCGGCACCACCGACGACACGGCTCCGGCCATGATCAGCGAGGGGCTGAAACCCCCTGCTTCGTCCATATACCTGGTCAACCCGAGCGGAATCGTGAACTTCGATTCGGTGGTGAGCATCACCAGCGGCGTTTCGTAATCGTTCCAGCTCCAGACGAAGGCGAGGATCGCGAGCGATGCCAGGGCCGGTTTCGCGAGGGGCAGGATGATCTGGTAGTAAATCTTGAACTCGGACGCACCATCAAGGCGGGCAGCATCCGATAGTTCTTCCGGTATTGTCAGGAAGAACTGGCGAAGCAGGAACGTCCCGAACACCGTGAAGATGCCTGGCAGGATCAATGCCCACAGCGTGTCGAAAATATGCAGCTCGCGGTAGAGGATGAACCTTGGCACGAGCAGCATCTGGTGTGGAATGATCAACGTGCTAACGTAGAGCAGGAACAGCAGGTCCCGTCCCTTGAATCGCATCCGCGCGAAGGCATAGGCCGCAAGTGAAGCGGTGAACAGCTCGCCGGTAACGCGGGCGGCCGCAACCATCAGCGAGTTTGCGACGAAGCGGGGGAATGGGTGAGGACCGTCCCAGATTTCGCTCGTAGCTCTTCCATGTAATCGGGTCCGGAATCCAGCGAATCGGCAGGCGGAAGACATCGATGTCACGCTTGAGTGACGATACGACCATCCAGGCGAACGGCATCAGGAAGAGCAGCGCGAGTCCCCACATGACGATCGTGATGATGATCCATCGGGTGCGGTCGGATCGGTTTCGGACGGCCCGGGAAGTCTGTTTTGCGCGTTTTTCGATCCGCAGTGGGGAGGATGTAATTGTCGCCATGGAATCCTCCTAATCGTAGGTGACACCGCGCCGCTGGAACACCCAGAGCGCGAGCGTGAGCAACAGGACGATCAGGAACATGAACCACGACATGGCAGCGGCATACCCGAAGCGGTAGAACTGGAAACCGTTCTGGTAGATGTAATAGGACACGACGGTTGTCGAGCGGCCCGGTCCACCGCTGGTCATCAGGTTGATCATCCCGAACGACTGTGAGGCACCGATAAACCCCGTGACGAGGAGGAAGAATGTCGTTGGCGTCAGGAGCGGAAAGGTAATCGCCCGGAATTTCTCAAAGGCTCCGGCTCCGTCAAGTTCAGCTGCTTCATAGAGATCCGGCGGCAGGCTCTGGAGGGCGGCCAGGTAGATGATGGAGGCGTACCCCGCCCCGGCCCAGACCGCCATGATGATCAGTGCCGGCATCGCCCATTGCGACGACGCCAACCAGAGTGGAGGGTCCTCGATCCCGAGATTGCGCAAGGTGTTGTTGATCGGGCTGTAGCGCGGGTGATAGAGCAGAATCCAGACCGAGGAGATCGCGACCGCATTGGCGATGAAGGGAATGAAGAAGATCAGCCGCAGCACGGCCCGGCCCGGGATTGGTCCGTTGAGGGCCAGCGCGATGAGCAATCCTGCCGCGGTCGTGAGCGGCACGCTCAGGCCGGCGTAATAGAGCGTGAGGCGGGCGCTTTGCCAGAATTTGCCGTCTCCCATGACGTCCGTGAAGTTCCGGAACCCGATCCATTTGATACCGTCGATCCCGGAGATGACGTCCCACTGGGCAAACGACACCGCAAAGGCGAAGACGAGTGGCAGCAGCGTGAAGATCGAGAAGCCGATGAAGTTCGGCGCCACGAAAAGGTATCCGAGCCATGAGCGGTGACCGTTGCCGGGCCTGGATTTGCGTTTTCGAGTGGATGTCAGCGGAGAAGGCGTTGGCGCCGCTGTTCCCTGCATGGACATTGGGCAGCCTCCGCAGCCAGGGAATCGTTATCGAATGTCGAAACGGAATCGACGGCGGTTCAGCCACCGCCGCCGATGGAGTGGTCAGGATCAGGCCGAGGCCTTGGTGATTGCCTCGTCGGATTGGGCCTTCGTTTCAGAAACCCAGTCCTCGATCGAAATCTCGCCGATCAGGAATTGGTCGGAGGTGCCCTGGACGATGGCTGCGATCTCGGCCGAACCGGTGGTGATCGTATCGGTCACCAGCTTGGTGTCCGGAGCGAAGACGGCCGACCGGTACGCCTCTACGTCGTACAGCTCTTCCCGGTCCGGGCCGAGAATGCCTTCGACGATCGCATCTTCGGCAGTGCCGGGGAAGGCCGGGATCTTGCCAGCCGGCAGCATGTACTGGGCGCCCTCCTTGAGCCAGAACTGGATCAAAGACCAGGCGGCGTCGGGATTCTCAACACCGTCATTCATCAGCAGCCAGTTGTTGATGCCACCGGGATTCCAGGACGCTTCCACGGCGGCCGGCACCGGGTAGGGCGCGAACGTCGTCACGAAATCGTGTGGGTATTCTTCCTTGTCAGCGACATAGCGCAGGGAGAATGACGAGGTGATCCAGAGCGCGTTCTGCTCGATCAGGAACGGTGTCTGGGCATAGGCACGGAGATCCTGGGCAAGCACGTCGGTCCATGGGAACGACGTGCCCTCGTCGATCAGTGTCTTGTGCCGTTCGAGGTTCTCGGAAAATGCCGGATCGTCGAAGTTGGATTCGGTACCGCCTTCCTTGTACCAGAAGTCCGGTCCCAGGGTTGAGCGCGCGGTATCCGGTGGACCGTAGGTGCCGTAGGTCTCGTCCGTGGTGAGTTGCTGGGCAAGTGCCACGTAGTCGTCCACAGTCCAGCCGGCCACCGGGAGGGTTGCCCCCACCTCATCGAGCTTGTTCTTGTTGATGAGCACGAAGTTCGGTTCCTGGGTCGTCGGCAGGCTGAAGTAGACGCCATCCTGCGAGAAGATGCCCTCGGTGCCGTCGACCCACGCCTTGATCTCGGGGTCGGCGTCGATGTAGGCGGTCAGGTCGGTTGCCGCGCCAGCCTTGATTCGCTGCCCCAATCGTGGGATCGAGTAGGTGAAGTAGAGGTCGATCGGTGTGCCGCCCTGAAGCGCGGTATCGAGCTGGGTGTTGCCAGTATCGTCGTTGACGTAGCGGGTGTAGTTGACCGCGATGCCGGGATTGGCCGCCACGAATGCGTCGATCAGCGCCTGCGGACCGTTCTCGGGAGGAACGCCGCCCCAGACCTCGAGGGTAACGCCATCCTGGACCAGGTTGGGTGCCGCGAACACGCTGGACGCCTTCGCTCCGGTGGCGACCGCCATTCCGGCGGCGGCGCCAATTGTGGCCCCGCTCTTGAGGATGGATCGGCGACTCATCGACGATGTCGTGGATTTCACTCGTTTCTGTACCATGTGGAAACTCCATGCCTCGGGTAAGGCTTTAATCGCCCTCGAATACGGTGCCGGGCGAGGGGTTGATCGATAGCGGTTCAGTGACCATGCGGTCCATAGCAGCGAACTTCGACAATCCGCGCGGTGTGCCCTCCTTGTGTTTCGCGAACGACGATCCGTACCGCCGTCAAACTCTCCGCTGGAAACGTGTGAATCACCCGCCGCTGGACGTTGTCGTTGCAACAATCGACTGTCACCCAACCGGGTTCGTTGGGGCGTCTGATCTGGAGGTCCCAGGCGCGTGGAATAAGCGGAAATGCCCCTTCCCAGATCCAGCCCGAAAGCTGGGAGTCGAAGGTGATTTCCACGGTGTCGACGGTTTGGGTTTCGGGCCACTCGACCTGCCACCATTGGGGCAGCGATTGGCCCGGGTCGCTGATCCACAGGTTGGTCCCGGCTTCAGGCCGGGTGACACCGCTGAGCGCTTCCTGAGCGCCAAATGGCATCGAAACGGGATCGAGCGAGAAACCCAGGGTGCCATGATCCCAACGCCAGTAACCGAGGCCGTCATCCCACCTGGCTGCTTGCGTGCCGGGTGGTTCCTGCCAGGTGCGCGACCAGGCGAGATCAGGATTGGGTTCGAGAATGAGCAGTACCGGTCTGCCCGGACTCGTCCGAACCGGGGACGCAAAGGCGAAGATGACGTCGTGGTTCCCCTGCTCTACATTGACCGAGATGGATGCAAGGTCAGAATCGTCCGCATCGCGAGGGCCGAAATCGCGGAGATGGTCGGCTTGGCGAACACGCAAAGTCACTTCGAGTGGTGCGTCGGATCGGTTGCGGAGGGGAAGTACGATGCGGTCGATATGGTCCACGGAAACGACGACCGCCTGGGCCGTGTGGACGTCGAGAATGACCTCGCGGCCATCCGGATACTGTTCCAGGTCAGCCGCCAGTCCGGCCGATTCGGCCGAGCTGATACCGGGCTGCTCCCAGCCGGAAGCAAGGGCGAGATCGAGTACCGCCTCGCTGGAAGCGGATGCCATCGCATCATCGCGCTGTGCGAGATCGGCATTGTCCTCGTTGGAAAGCAATGGCAGGTAGGCCCCCTGACGCAGGAGTAGCTGCTGGAGCGCGTGGACGAAGTTGTCGCATTGGGCCAGCTCTCGTGGCGTGACCCCCTCGCGAACAGCAAAGGCAGCGGCGGTTCCGGCCGCCTCGCCGATCACCGCGCACGTCTTCATCACCCGGGTCGAGCCGTGAGCCACATGCGTTTGGCTAATGTTGCGCCCAGCCAGGAAGAGATTGCTGACGGATCGACTGTAGAGACTGCGCAAAGGGATGCCGTAAAGATCGGGCAAGGGTGGCTGCGTGCAAGGGCGGTCGGGCGAGTAAACGCCGTCTGGCGCATGCAGATCGATTGCCCAGCCGCCGTAGGCCACGACATCGTTCGGTACGTCCGCGAGTCCGGCAACGAGGTCGCTTTCGCGGAGGATGTAGTCGCCTTCGAACCGGCGGCTTTCGCGCTTGCCAGGGATGTGCCCGATCCAGTCGAGCGCCCAGGTTGCCGCGCGTTCGCGGACGCCCGGCACCGTGCAATGGTTCTTGATGTGATCCCAGACACCAAACACGGCAGCATGGAGTTCCTTGCGGATCGCTTCGTTGCCGGTAATCGTGTTCAGCCTGCCGCCCCACTCCAGCCACCAGTAGCCACTGGCGATATCCTCATGTGGTCGGAACGGGAGGGAATCCTCATCCGGAAACGAATGGGCCCACGAGGGCGGGGAATAGGGGACCGGTCGGCCGACGTCGCGCGCGGCAAACATGATTGTCGAGCCCAGCACGATGTCGTCGGCTTCTTCCGGCGCCCACTTCTCGCCGAATTCCGCTGCGGACTCTCGTCCGTATCGAAATGGCGCCCCGGCCTGGACGGCGATGAAACCATCCCCGGTGGCATCGACAACAGTGTTGGCAACGACGCGGACCGCAAGTTCGGTCGACTGCTGGAAAGCGAGCAGGCTTTCGACACGCGTCTCGTATCCATGCCGGGAATCGGGAACCGTGTTTACGCCCACGACCCGTGTGTTGAGCAGGAGGGTGAGACTCGGTTCCGACTCGGCCTTTTCGGCCAGGATGACATCCCACATTGGGTAGTGCTGGCCGTTGAACTGCCGCAACCCGTAGGAGCGTGAGCGGACTTCGAGGAATAGTTCCTCCATCAATCCTGTCTCCCGGGCATCGCGGTGATAGCCGTGCTGGGAAGCGCCCACGGGGTGAACGCGGATCTCGCTGCTGCTATTGCCGCCGAGGACTGGTCGTTCCTGGATCAGCACAACCGACGCCCCGTTGCGGGCAGCCGAAATTGCGGCGAATGTGCCAGCAAGCCCCCCACCGACGACTGCGATGTCGGGTCGAAGTTCCTCGGTGATGCGAACGGAATCAATCAGGGGTTCTGTCAATTGATCAGCACCTTTCAGGCTACCGGGCGGGTGGAACTGTGGTCGAATGGCGGACGACGAATTCTGTGGCGAGCAGTAGTCGATCTCCGCCAGCCTGATCGCCAGCCAGGGTGCCGAGCATGCGCCTGACCGCCGCCGCGCCCCATTCCAGGCGATCGACGCGGACCGTCGTCAGTGATGGTGAGGCAAGTTGGGCGTCTGGATCGTCGTGGAATCCCACAATGGAAATGTCGTGCGGCACCGTCAGGTTTCGTGCACGACAGGCCGATATCCCGGCCAGCGCCATCCCGTCGCTGGCGAAGACGATCGCCGAAGGGCGTTCGTCGAGGTCGAGCAATTCCCCGGTCATTGCGATTGCGTCCTCGACGTCGAACCCGGAGGGGCCATCGTGCCAGCGGATCAGCGACAAGTCGGGCGTGATACCAGCTTCGACGAGTGCGGTCAGGTAGCCGGCCTTTTTCTCGATAGAGGTGTAGGTGTCCGACGGTCCGTTGATAAGGCCAATCCGGCGATGACCGAGCTTAATGAGATGCTGAACTGCGCTCCGGATGCCCTCGGTGTTGTTCGAGCCTATGCTGGGGATTCCGGAACCGGGGAGATGCCCGCCGATGATCACAACCGGGACATCGCGGTCGCGAATCGCCGCGACGAGTGACCGGGAGACGAGGCCACCGGCCATGATGATTCCCTGGACCTCATTGAAGTAGGAGTCCCCGCCGCTGCCTTTCAGCAATTGCGAGTTCTGGAGTGTGTACAACATGTACCCAGCCTGCCTTGCAGCCGTCTCGGCACCGCCCAAAACCTGCTCGAGGATGATGTCCAGGCTCCGCAGGGCCGGGCCATTGACCGAATGACTGTGCGTGAGCCCTATAACGCGCCGGACAGAACTCCCTGATTCTCCCAGCGTCGATTGGCGACTCAGGCGATCGATCGCGCGGAGCACATCGGTCCGCGTGCGAACGCTCACCTTCGGGTGCCCCGAGAGCGCCCGGGAAACCGTGGATATTGAGATTCCGATGGCGTCTGCAACTTGCCGTTGAGAAATGCCTTCGGGGAGAGGAATGGTGGTGTCCTCGGCAGTCATCGAAATTCCTTTTGTCGTGTGCAAGGATCATATACCAGTATGTTGCATTTGGCAACACTTCCTGTCGAATTATTGCATGGTGAGAATCTGGTTATTGCATTCCTCGTTGCCATGGACCGCTCAAGCGTGGTGGAAGTCACTGACCGCATTGCGAAAAGGCAATCCGGGATGTCATGCTTCGCCCATGACAGATTCCGGCGATACCTCGCGCCTGCCCGACCCCATTCCAAGAACTCACCCCAGACAAGTGAGCACGGGACCAACCGATAGACGCTCTGGCTCTCCAGATCATCCAACCTGGCTGACCGAATCCGCCTATGCGCGACCGATCACTGACGCCTCAGGCCGCCTTCGAGCCGCAGCACGACCAACGTGGCGACGATGGCTCAGGCGACTCTTCCTGTTTTGCGTCTTGATGATCCCGGTTTCGATCCTGCTGGTCGGCGGTGCAGTCTATTGGGAGGCGCGTAGCGCGTCCCCCATGAGGCGGATGCGATCGTCGTGATGGGCGCTGCCCAATACAACGGTGTGCCGTCCGAAGTGTTTCAGGCCCGGCTCGATCATGCCTTCGATCTCTACGAACAGGGGTACGCGCCGCTCATCGCGCTCACCGGCGGCAAAATGCCCGGCGATGCGTTTACGGAAGCTGAATCCGGCGCCCAGTACCTGATCGAGCGAGGTGTTCCTGCATCTGACCTGGTGTGGGAAAACGAGGGTCGAAGCACCTGGCAGAGTATGCAGGGCGTGACAGACGTGCTGGACCAGAGGGATGTCGAGTCTGTATTGATCGTGACTGACGGATTCCACCTGATGCGGTCGGAGTTGATGGCCCGGAAGCTTGGTTTCACGGCGTACGGCTCGGCCGCGCCGGAGAGCCCGATTCGGCCCTGGTCGGCCAACGAGTTCTCGTACGCGATCCGGGAGACAGGCGGCATCCTCGCACTCATTCCGACCCTCTTTGGCGGCACCTGATTGGCGACCGGCAAACTTCCCATTGCCCATCAACCCGCATTGATTGATTGTGGCCGCCCTGCCGGTCCTGCATGATGCGCTGGATGTGCGGCGCTATAGGTCCCCCTTAACCCCAGGCTGGTAGTGGCCGCCCTTGTGGCGGCCATATTGCCCGCATAGCCACTGCGCCCAGTCTCACCATTGATCATCCGGATTTCGTATGACTATGTTTGCGTCCCACGGGCGGAGCAAGCTCCGCAGCCGTACAAAGGTTCATGTCGTCAATCAATCTGCATTATTTGGCGGTGATTGTGCCGGTGATCATCTGCGTTGGCCAGCACAATCCAGCGGGGCGACCGGCCACTACCAGTTGAGATTATTGGCGGACGGGTGCCTTGTATTGGCTCCGCATTTACCGGATCACATCCAGTCTCTGGACGTGTTGAGCCAACGAACGCCGGGCAACTTCCAGATAGAGATGTGTTGCGTCATCGTTGCCCAGCATCCTGTGTTGCCATTCCGCACCGGAGAGTGCCCTCAGGAAAACGTAGAACGGGACAAGGGTCGTAATCGCCTCGCGGTCGCTGGGAACCGGGGCATAGCCTTCGAGTACATGAGTAAGGATGCCGGGGGCATCGAGTTCAAGTACAGCAAGATCCATCGCCGGATCACCCGGCTGGAGATCGGCCACATCGATCAGGCGAACATTGCCGCCTTCATCAACCAGGAAGTGGTCAGGACGCCCATCGAAGAGCGCCATCGTGCCACCTCTCCCTGCCAGCACCGGTTTGACCGCCTCGAGCCATTGATGGCACTGAGCTTCAAGTTCGACACTTCGTGCATCAATTGCGAGCCACCATCGCATCACGGTCCCGAACCAGCCTTCAATCCAGGCCGCGATCGATTCGTTTCCGGAGAATGGAGGACCGGCCGGTTGCTCGTGAATTCGGCTCAGGATCAATCCGACTTTGCGCAAGGTGTCCGGATCGGTCGTCGAAGTAATCGGGTTGCCATTCGCCCAGGAGGCGATGAGCAACGCCGGTGGCCCGCGCTCGATCGAGATCACGTCGCTGACCGGAAGCCCGATCGCCTGGAGTCTGGCCATGGCGATCGCCTCTTCCTCGAACTCGTCCCGGATTTCGGACGCCTTCACGACGATATCACCGATTGGTGTTCGGGCACGGCAGACGATACGTCCATCACGCCACGCAAGCACCTCCAGGTCGGTTGCCGTGATTCCTAGTCTGTTGATGATGAACGTAGCGAGTGGTTGGTCCATTGTGTCCCGGTTGTGATTGGATGGTCCACAGAGATGCCTGGTAGGACGACATAAAATCAGCGATTACGAAGGACGATTCTCCGATAGCGGGTGGTCCATCTTCATGTAGATGCCACCCCGGTCGAGTTCGTCCAGCATCTGGTCGATTCGCTTGGCGCGGGTCTCCGGGCGTTTTGCGCGACCGATCCAGGCCAAGTAGTCGTTCTGCTGGTAAGACGGTCGGGCATGATAGTCGTCCAGCAAGGATCGTTCTTCAAGTCGTTGCCGGATATCGTCCGGCATCGGCTGGATCTCGCGGCCCAGGTTTGTTTCGTGGTCGTAAATGCTGGGCATGGCGGCACCTCAACTATTGGGCATACTGATTAGGACAGCATCGATTCCAGCGTATCGAGAAAGCGTCCCAGCCAGTGGCGCAGGGATTCACCCGGCTCCCACTCGCTTCCGGAATGCCCGGGACGATGGAAATATTCCCACACCAGCAGGCGTTCATCGATCAGGTACAGCAGGGCGCGCTGCACGTCATCGGGACTCAGTGCTTCGCGGCGCGAGAGATATGAATTGATGTATGCCCTGGCGAGGCCGTCTCCGGATGGCTCCCGCAAAAGCATCGCGAACTGGCGGGGCAGGTCGGCGAGACCATCACCATAGTGACAGGTCATCAGGTCGAACAATCCGGTGATTTCAACCTGGTCACCGTCGATGTTCGGCGGTCATGTTGTTGCGGTTGAAATCCTCGTGAACAACTGTATAGAGCGACGATTCGGGCAAGTGCGAAAACGTGTCGAGCAGTATGGTCCAGCCAGACGCGTCGGCGCTGTCATGAGCATCGATTGGCAAATGCCGTGCGCAGCCGATGCGCGAGCGCGTTCGACAGTGCGCCCAACGTATCCGGAAGCAAAGGGCCGGGTGGAAACAGTGCGGATGTCGTACGCACCGGCAATGGGCGATGCCATCTCATGCAGTTTCGAAAGTGCCGCGCCCTGGGCTTCGGCCAGGCTGAGGCGCTGGCGATCAGAAAGCGCGTCGTAGACATCAGGATCGGCAAGCGCATCGCCCGGCATCCGGGGCATAATTGCGTATCCCCAGTTCCATGGGAATACGTCGCTGTCGGTCTCCACGAAATAGGGCCAGGGCGCCGGCACATCGGTGTCCCGATGGAGGCGTTCCGCGAAAAATTGCTCGGTTGGGAGCTGCCAATAGTAGTGCGGCGCACCACGAAACACGAAGTCGCCCGCTGTCGATGTGAGGTACAGGTTCTGGCCAAACAGGCCGAAAGGGATGGTGTCAGTTGATACTAGTACGCCCAGGTCGAAGCGGTCGAGGACATCCTGCAGTTGCGCGTCGGTAATTTGACCCAGCCTGTTCGAATAGAACATGACCACTTTCCGGTCCAGGGCAAAATGCTATTCAACTGTCGATGGTGGTGCCGGAGGGGAGAGTCGAACTCCCACGCCTTTCGGCAATGCATTTTGAGTGTACCGCGTCTGCCATTCCGCCACTCCGGCGAGTGCCTTCGCAGTGTACCGCAACCACCTGTGCCCGTTGCACACCCTGGACGAAATCCATGCCTGATCGAAGTCCGGGTGTCCTTTAAGACGCAGCCTGCGGCATACTAACGAGCGCGAAGGCGGCTGGATGCCGCCCACTCCCTGCGTTCCCCTAACAGAGGTCGTTACCCGGTGTATGTTCTCGAACCCATGACCCAGGATGATGTCGAGGAAGTCGGTCAGGTGGAGCGGCTGTGCTTCACCAATCCCTGGCCACTTTCCGCCTACCGCCGGGAACTGAAGAACCTCGACCAGAACTCCTACATCGTGCTGCGCGACGATCCCGCTGCCGACCAGCTCGATCATGACGAATCCGACCATACGAATGGCGAGTTCGGTCTGGCTTTCGCCGCGGCCCATGCCGCAGGCGGCCTCGACGCTTCACCTTCTGGCCAATCGGCCGCCGGCAGGAGAGCGCATCGCCACCGCCGATCATCGGCTTCGCCGGAATGTGGAACCTCTTCGACGAGGCCCACGTGACCACGATCGGCGTGCTGCCCGAGTTACGTGGTCGCAGGTCTCGGCGAGTTGCTGTTTGTGGCGCTGATCGACGAGGCAATTCGCCGCCAGCGTCAACTGGCTGACGCTCGAGGTGCGGGTCAGCAACTCTCCGGCCCAGGCGCTCTACCGCAAGTACGGCTTCACGGTGCAGGGCCGGCGCCCTCGCTACTACAGCGACAACAATGAGGACGCCTTCATCATGTGGTCGGGATCGCTCAAGGATCCCGAGTACCTGCGCCTGATCGAAGATCGGCGGCGTCGACTTGCCCACAAGTTGAGCTTCGACCAGGAGCCGAGTTCGCGATGACGGATCCGGGTTCATCGTGTAGCTGGAATTCCTCTGTGAACATCCTCGGTATCGAAACATCGTGCGACGAAACCGCCGCCGCCGTCGTGGTGGATGGCCGAGGCGTGCGCTCGAACGTGATCTCGTCACAGATCGCGATCCATCAGGCGTATGGCGGGGTCGTGCCCGAACTGGCGGCGCGGGGCCAGGTGCAGGCGATCATCCCGGTTATCCGGGAGGGCGTCGCCGAATCCGGACTTGGACTTCAACGACGATCGACGCGATTGCCTTCACCCAGGGTCCCGGCCTGGCCGGTTCGCTGATCGTGGGCGTCAACGCCGCCAAGGCGCTGGCGATGTCGCTGGGCAAGCCGCTCGTTCCGGTCAATCACCTGGAAGCGCATGTCTACGCCAATTGGCTGCAGTTGCCTGGCGAGGATTTCCACGCGCCTCGGCTGCCAGCGATTTGCCTGCTGGTGTCGGGCGGGCACACCGAATTGCTGCTGATCGAAGAGGTCGGCCAGTTCACGGTGCTCGGCAAGACGATCGACGATGCAGCCGGCGAGGCGTTCGACAAGGGCGCGCGACTGCTGGGGCTGGGCTATCCGGGCGGACCTGCGATCCAGCAGGCGGCGGCTGGCGGCGACCCGAATCGCTATGCGCTTCCGCGTTCGGACCTGGGCGGCTCGCTCGATTTCAGCTTCTCCGGGCTGAAGACGGCCTCCTTGCGCGAGGTCGATCGGTACCGGATCAGGGACGACGCGCCAGTTGCGAAGCGCGGGCGGTCTGTTTCCCGAGCATCGACCGCCACGTTTCCGGGACGACCTGCCGGTCGCCGACCTGGCCGCCTCATTCGAGGAAGCGATCGTCGATGTCCTGAGCGAAAAGACGATCCGGGCCGCCCGCGAGCATCGGGCGCACTCGATCCTGATTGCCGGCGGGGTGGCCGCCAATCGGCGGCTCCGCGACCGTCTTGCGCAACGCGTGGCCGATGCCTGGGTCGAATCGGACCGCCCGGAGGTGCGCTGGCCGGACCTTGTCGCTCTGCACAGATAACGCCGCGATGGTCGCCGGACTCGGTTTCGTGGAATATGAGAAGGGGATACGCGGTGGGCTGGATGCCGACGCCTATCCGCGGTGGCCGATCGGTTCGAATCGACAGAACCAGGCAAAATCACCAATGAGGAGCTCCGTAGGTGACAGTGGAATATCGGGACGATCCGATCTTTGAGGAGACGACCGCGGCCGCCCTGGTGCTTGCGACCGAACTGGCTCTGGAGGCCGGCGCCATCATGCGCGACCGGATCCACGATCAGGGCGAAGTCGTCAACAAGGGCGCAGATCGATCTCGTGACCGATGTCGACAAGGCATCGGAGGCGCTGATCTCGACGCGCCTCAGAAGGGCGTTCCCGGATCACCGCCTCATTGGCGAGGAAGGGGCCGTCGGGGCCAGTGCCTCGATGGAGGAGCAGCCGTTCGGTTGGGTGGTCGATCCGCTCGACGGCACCACCAACTTCGCCCACGGCAATCCGCATTTCGCCGTCTCGATCGGACTCGAATACCAGGGCGATCCGGTCGCCGGCGCGGTCTACGACCCGATGCGCGACGAATTGTTCGCTGCCCGCAAGGGTCACGGGGCGACCCTGAATGACAAGCCGATCCACGTTTCAGATATCGATGACTTGATTCGGGCGCTGCTGGCGAGCGGGTTTGCCTACGACCTCTCCGATGCGCGCTCGAGCAACTGGCGTTGTGGGATGCCATGAGCAATCGCTCGCCAGGCAGTCCGGCGGGACGGGGCCGCCGCGCTCGATATGTGCTGGGTCGCCTGTGGACGTCTCGATGGGTACTGGGAGCGTCCGACGTTCGCCTACGACATCGGGGCCGGTGTGATCATCGTTCGCGAAGCGGGCGGCAAGGTCACCGATCTCGAACGTGACGAATTCGATCTCTACGTGCCGGAGGTGCTGGCAACCAATGGGCTCATCCATGACCAGATGCGGGCCGTGATCACGGAGGTCTTTGCCGCACGCGCATAGGACTAGACCTGCTCTGGAAAAGGACGCGGTGTATTATGATCCTCTCTGTGAGAATGTCCGCCACGGGCTGGGATGAGATCGCATCCAGTGATCCGGACGGGGGCGTCCTTGCAGTCGCCGTGGAATGAGCGGCAACCGAACCACCCGGTTCGGTGAATCGCCATCCATCACCCCCGTGCATGCATGCATGCCGGGAAGGAGGTTTGCGCCGATGAAACTGATTCTCGCGATTGTTCAGGATGAGGATACCGATGCCCTGACCGAAGCACTGGTCAAGGCCGACTATCGCTTCACGAAAATCAGCACGACAGGGTCGTTCCTGCGGACCGGCAACACCAGCCTGATGATCGGCGTCGAGGATGCCGGGGCGGCGGGTGTGCTGGATATCCTGCAACGCACCTGCCGGCGGCGAACTCAGATCGCGGTGCCGTACTCGCCGGCGCTGGAGCCGGGCCTGCTGTACATGCCGGAGAACTTCGAGGTCGAGGTGGGCGGCGCTGTTGTGTTCGTCGCCAACGTGTCGCGATTCGAACGCATCTAGCACCTGCAACGCACTGAATGCGGATCTTTACGAACGGCATTCTGCATTGCGCTCCGATCGCAGGAGCGGCCGGTCTTTGGTAGTGGCGTGCTGACCGGACACCACGTCAACCCATGCGGCCTGCGCGCACCTCGATCGCACCGAGGCCGTGGTACAAGAATGGGCAAAGGCGTGCTTCTCCGCCGGAGAGGCTCGTGGTCGCGTGTATCGAAGGAATGAAACAGTGAGTTTGGAACGGGACACGCAACAGCGGATTGGGTGAATCGCGTTTCGCGAGACGAGATCGTGGAGGTTTCGAAGCAACTGGTTTCGATCCCGAGCGTCAGCGGCGACGAGCTTGACGTCATGACCTTTGTCCAGCGCTGGCTGGACGAGCGCGGCATCGGCTACGTGGTGACCGCCAATGATCCGGCCCGCCCGAACGTGATCGCCACGGTCGGCGAGGTCGGCAGTGGTCCGCTGATCGCCATGAACGGGCATCTCGACACCGTGCCGGTTTCCGACGCCTCGTCATGGAAGACCGATCCGTTCGAGGGCGTGCTCAACGAGGATGGCGAGCGGATCTACGGGCGCGGCGCATCCGACATGAAGAGCTCGGTCGGCGTGATGATGACCATGCTCGAACTGTTCAAGGATGCCGAATTGACAGGAGCGCTGCAGGCGCACATCGTGTCCGACGAGGAGATCGGCGCCCGCTTCGGCACCCTGCATGTGCTGGACGAAATCGAGGCGGGCCGCCTGCCGCGACCGGACTATGTCTTCATCGGCGAGGGCAGCGAGCTCAAGGTGCGCAATGCGGAACGCGGTGGACTCGCGATCAACGTCACCTTCCTTGGCAAGGCCTCCCACACCGCCGCCGCACGGGTGACCGGCATCAACGCGATCGCCAAGGCGGCCAAGGGCATCCTCGCGCTCGAGGAGCACCTCGAGCAGTTCCACCCGTCGGTCGGGCACCCGGTGATCAGCATCAACATGATCGAAGGTGGCGTGGCCCACAACGTGGTGCCAGGTTCGTGCACGATCTCGATCGACCGGCGCCTGATTCCGGGCGAGACGAAGGAGAGCGTCGTCGCCGATATCGTCGCGAAGTTCGACGCGATTGCCGCCGAGGACCCGGATTTCCGCTACGAGCTCGATGTCGATCCCGATGGCAGCTACATCGCGGCCAACATCACGCCAGAGGATTCGCCGCTGGTCCAGGCGTTCCAGGAGAGCGTCCGCCGCGTGCTCGGCAAGGAGCCGGAGTTCTTCGTGCAATGGGCCGGCATGACCGATGGCCGGTTCTATCGCCAGCACAATATCGACACCGTCGGCATGGGACCGCGTGGCGAGGGCGCCCACGGCGCCAACGAGTCGATCGCCGTCGCACGACCTTGTTCTCGAAGGCCAGATTTACGCCGACACCATCGCCCGGTTGCTCAACGCCCGATAATCGCCACCTCGTACTGGCCGGTCTTGTGCCGGCCATTCTCTCTCCGTCAGCCGGTGAATTCTGGCTTGCTACCCCGCCAGGATCCGCATCAATTCGGTACGTTCGGCAGCTGCATTGCTGATGGCCACGTGCGAAATCAGCACCTCGCCGATCCCTTCGGCCAGGATTTCCTCCAGGCGTGCCCGGATCTGGTCCGACGTTCCCGATACCGCAAGACTTTCGATCGCCTCTGGCGGAGCAATCCCATTCCCACCGACCGGAAAACCAGCCGCAGCGAACATGTTCGCGTAAAAGGGAAGCTCGCCATAGTCGCCAAACTCGCGGGTGGTCGCTTCCAGGGCCTCCCTCCGGTCGGAAGTTACCGCCACCGGCACGTGAGCGATCAGGGCGTGGCACGGCCCGATTCGCCCTGGCCGCTCCTTCTGCCAGCGCTGGGAGACCAGTTGAGACGAGGTACGGCACAGGAGCGACCCAACTTATCGCGCCGTCGGCGATTTCCCCCGCGAGGCGAAATGCGTTCTCGCCCAGGGCCGAGATCGGGAGTTCGGTCCTCGGCGGAACGGTGCCGGCCTGATGCGCCAGGCTGACATTGAGGTATTCGCCGCGAAAGTCGACGGCTCCTTTCCAGAGGAGCGCCCGCAGTATCGTGACGTATTCCCGCAAATGGGCAAGCGGCTTGCCCATGGGAATGCCGAGGCTCGTTTCGATGGTGGAGCGGTGACTCGGACCGATGCCGAGTCGAAAGCGGCCAGGGGCCAGACTCTCGATGACAAGTGCCTGGGATCGCCAGTGCCGCGGGATGGCGGGTGTAGGTGGGAACGATCGAGGTTCCCAGTTTGATGGTGTTCGTCGTCGCTGCTGCCGCGCCGAATAGCGTCACTGCATCAGGCCGCGTGGCGCCTACCGTTTGCCACGCGGTCTGTACGCCCAGGCTATCGGCTTCCTGGATCAGTTCGAGGCTTGCGCGCACGTCAGGAAGGGTTGGGATAACGAGTCCAGCCTTGAAGTGAGACATTGAGATACCCCTTGAACGGACGGCTCCGTTCACGGAGCCGTCGCAGATCGTCTTCAAGAGTTGATGCTATTTACTTGGGAAGTCGCTGTCAATGAGAAAGTGCTGCGCTATCAGTTGTATTTCTCCAGCCACTCGACGATCCGCTTCATCAGGTCGATCTGGTGATGTCGCTCGCCGATGCCGTGACCCTCGCGCGGATAGCGGACGAACCGGACCGGCACGCCGAGAACCTGCAACGCGCGGTGGAACTCCATGCTCTGCGTCGGATGCACGCGCGAGTCCGCCCCGCCGTGCAGGATCAGCGTCGGTGTCTTGACGTTCGCCGCGTAGCGCACCGGCGATCGGTCGGCATAGAGATCCCAGTGCGTGTAGGGATGCCCGGAGTAGAAGGCCATGTTCGCCTCGGCGATGTCGCCCGCGGCGTGGTCGGAAACCAGGTTGGCGACACCGGCGCCCATGATCGCCGCCTTGAAGATGTCGGTTTGGGTGATCGTCCACGCCGTCAGGTAGCCGCCCCAGCTCCAGCCACCGATCGCCAGCCGTTCCGGATCGGCAATTCCGCGCTCGACCATCGCCTGTGCGCCGGAGATCAGGTCCTGGCTTTCGCCGCCCCCGACGTCATCGATCAGGAGGCGCTCGAACTCCGAACCGTAGCCGGTGCTGCCCCGGGGATTCGGGAGCAACACGGCATAGCCGCGTGTGGTCATCATCTGGCCCCAATCGTGCCAGCTCAGGTTGGCGCGGTTTTCCCATTGCCAGCTTGGTCCGCCGTGAATCTGGACGAGCAACGGATAGCGCCGTGATTTGTCATAATCTCGCGGGTAAAGCAGGATGCCCTCGATTTCGACGCCATCCGTGCTCGTCCAGTGGACCTCCTCGCCGCAGGTGAGCCGTCCTTCGAACTCCTTGCCGAACGATGTCAGCAGCCTTCACGTCCTCGCCGGGTCGACTGAGGTAGACCTCAAGGGGTACGTCGGATCGTGACCATGAGAAGGCGATGTTCTGGCCGTCTTTCGAGACGGAGGGGCCGTCCATAATCGATCCTCCGGCATCGAGGCCGGGGAGATCTACCTGCGTGAGCTTGCCGTCGCCTGCCGAGAGCGCGTAGACCCGGCCGTGTGTGCCATCGACGATCCGAGCGAACAGGCCGTCCTTCGACCGTGGATCGGCGACCAGCGTGTACGCGACGCCCTTGTGGCCGGGGATCAGGTTCGTTGGGGTGCCGCCTTCGATCGGTACGGTCCAGATTAGCGGGGAGGGATCGTCGCTGGCGTGCCGAGGCGCAGAGGGCGACAACCTGCTTGCCGTTGACCTCGCGTACCACCGGTGAGCCTGGAGCGGGGGAGAACTCGGCGATCTGCCGCGAGAGCCCACCCCTGGCGTTCACGTGCCACAGTGTCGCAGTCGTGAAGAGCGAGTTGATCGTGTTGAGCGGGGTGGTGATGTAGACCAGCCCATCGCTCTCGAGTGTCCAGGCATATTCCCAGACATTGCGGGCGGCATACGTGACGCACCGGGCCTTGCCGGTCTCGACATCGACGGTCCACAGCCGCGAGAACTTGAGTTCTTCCTCGAAGACTTCCGGATCGTCCTTGTCCTCTTTCCGCTTTTTCTCGGCATCGGTTTCGGGATCGACGCGGAGCACCGCCAGCGACTTTCCATCCGGGGCCCAAACCAGGTTGCTGAGCTCACCATCGAGCTCGCCGAGGCGCTGGGCTTCGCCGCCATCGACCGGCAGAAGGTAGATCGCGGTCTTCTTGTGGTCCTTTCGGTTGGAGAGGAACGCGAGCCTTGTGCCATCCGGCGACCACGAGACGTCGCGATCGTGGAACTCTCCACCCGAGAAGCGCTTCGCGGGTTCGCCATTGCGGGAGAGCCAGATTGCGCTCTCCGGGCTCTCGGTCTTGCGCGAGGCCGATGTCACGGTGAAGACCACCGTGTTCCCGTCGGGCGAAATCTTCGGATTCAAGGGCACCAGCTTGTCGGCAATTTCCTCGAACCCGAGTTCGACCGGCTTCTTCGATTCTTCATCTTGTGACATGAGCCAACACTACCCCTTATCTTGCATGTGACTGCACGAACGGTCGTGATTTGCAAACCTTCTGTGAGTGTAGCCCGGCAGGCGCCGGACGGGGTAATTGGTCCGGCCCGGAACATTCTCAATTGCCACCGTAGAGAATTTCTGTGGGCAACTATCCGGTGGAGATTCGATCGGGTACCATTGGCAACCGGCCGGCGAAAAATTCGGTTACCCACTTGAATCTACGAGAAAGGCAGACTGGTGCTCAAAGGAATTGACCCGTTGCTGTCTCCGGAGTTGCTACACGCACTCGCGGCGATGGGACACGGCGATGAGATCGTGCTTGTGGACAGCAACTTCCCTGCCGTGTCGGTTGCTCGCCGGTTGATACGCCTGGATGGATCTGACCTGCTCACAGCGGCACGAGCTGTGCTCTCGGTGTTGCCGATCGACACCTTCATCGACGAGCCGGTGGCTGGCATGCAAATGGTAGACACGCCGGACGTGATGCCAGCGGTGCAGGCGGATGTGTTTGCCGCCGTGGATGAGGCGGAGGGACGCAAGGTCGGGATCGAACGTGTCGAGCGGTTCGCCTTTTACGAACGTGCCCGCGAGGCATTCGCCGTGGTCGCCACCAGCGAGCTGCGACCGTACGGCTGCGTGATTTTCACCAAGGGCGTCATCGCCTGACGCCGCCGGGCGGAGATTCTGGACGTTGGATGGTGTAGGGTTGCGGACCTTGTGTCCGCCCGTAGCGATAGCCCGGATAGAACCCTAGTACGGACGCGGCAGCAAAGCGATGCGTGCTCCGCTCGTGGAGCCACCGTGAATGCCAGTCTCGGGAGGATATACGCGGATCGATTCGGGTTTGGAAAGGTGCGCTCAGCGATCCGCTATCCTCCCCTACGATGGATGCTTTTCCGTTGGGTCCCTTCGCACGAGGCCGAACCGCACATGATCGACCCGGATGCCGTCGATGATGAGCAGTTTTTCGGCAATACCTTCTTCCCGGAACCCGGCCTTCGCGAGTACTCGCCGGGAGGCCACGTTCTCGACGGCGGCAACCGCTTCCAGCCGGTCGAGGGCAATGCCATCAGGATCGAAGGCGATCGCGATGATCTGCCTCACGGCCTCAGTGGCGACGCCCAGGCCTCGATACGCCTCGCTGACACTGTAGCCAACCGAGGCGATGCCATGCTCGCGGCTCGTGACATCCAGCGAAACCCACCCGGCACAAATGCCGTCGCACTCGATCACCCACTGGACCTTGCAATCGAGGTGCCGATCCAACGGCAGCGTCTTCGCGACGGGCGAGTATCGCGGACATGCGTTCGAGCGTGTGCTGGTGAAGCGGCTGGAAGCGCGACACCGATGGTTCGGAGCGGATTCGGTTGATGCATGGGGCGTCGGCGACGGTCGCGCGCCGGATTGTGACTTCGGCTATCATCGCGACCTCGCCGGGAATCTCGGGAATGGGTGTGCCGGGAGGGTGGCGAGGCCCGCCGCAGGGTCGGCGACCACCAGTTCCAGCGACCCATCAGCTGCATCGCTGCCGGGAGCGCGACAAGCCGGATGATGGTGGCGTCCACGAACACCGCCAGCGCCAGTCCGAGTCCGATTTGCTGGATGACCTGGAGATCGCTGGTGCCGAATGCGGCGAACACGACCAGCATGACCAGCGCCGCGCTGGTCACGATCCGGGCCGATCCCGCGAGACCCGGTTGAGACCGCTTGCCGGTTGTCGCCACGTCTCCAGCCACGCCTCGCGAATCCGCGAGAGCATGATCACCTCGTAATCCATGCTCAACCCGAACATGAAGCAGAACATCAGTACCGGCACGATCACGATGGTGTAGCCGAGCGGCTCGAACCCGAGCACGCCGGACAAATGCCCTTCCTGGAAGATCCAGGCCAGCGCCCCGAACGAGGCGGCCAGCGAGAGCATGTTGAGCAGGATCGCCTTGATCGGCAGCAGCACGCGAGCGGAACTGGACGAAGAGCACGACCGCCGTGGCCACGAGCACCAACCCGATCGTCCAGGGCGCCCGGCTCGCCATGTGGTCGATCGAGATCGACGTTGGTGGCCGTTTCGCCGCCGACCATCACCGTAGAACGCGCCGTCGGACAGCCGCAGGCTGTCGTTGCGGATCGTGTCGAGGATTTCCTTTGCGGTGTCCGAATCCGGCCTCGGCGTGGACATTGACCTCGATCACCGTCGCCGGTATCGGTCAGGTACGGGCTGACGAGGCTGCGCGACCTGCTCATCGATCCTGATCCCGCTGGAGAGCCAGCACGCCGCGATACCCGGCGGCAGGAACGACCACACGCGTGACCACGCTGTCCACGCCGTCGATCGCGGCGAGCGCCTCGAATACGTTCGAGGTCGTTGAGATTGCGGGTCGATGTCATCTCGCCCCGTGCGCGGCTCCGCGATGATCGTGATCGGCGAGAGCGTGGACGACGAGAAACCCTCCTGCACGGTGTCGTACATCTGGCGGGCCGGCTGCGAGGTTGGCAGCACGGTCATCGTGGGCGGCTCCGGGTTCATGCCGAGCAACGGCGCGGCCAGCAGCAGCAGGACGACGCAGGAGCCGCCAGGGCAGGGCCGGGATGCCGGTCGAGCGATCGATCGGGACGCGCGTGTGAATCGGCCAAACCGGGCCGACATCGCCGATGAGACGTGGCGGGGGATGACCGTGCGACCCATCGCCGATCGCCAAGGATCAGGAGCAGCGGCGGGAAGACGCCGTGAGGTTGACGGGCACGCCCAGGAACACCACGACAGCGGCGGCGATCCCGGTTGCGGTTGCCGCTTCGACGCCGAACGTGAGCAAGCCGAGCAAGCCCGATCGCGACCGCCGCCCCACTGACGATCACCGTGCGGCCGGCCGTCGCCATCGTGACGCCCATCGCGTCGCTCAGGATCGCGCGTGCGCGCGTTCCTCGCGGTAGCGGCTGACGAAGATCAGCGCGTAGTCGATTCCGACCGCGAGACCGATCATGATCACGATATTGATCGTGAAGACGCTGGTTTCGATCACGCGCGACAGCAAGGCAATCAGGGCCAGAGTCGGGACCAGGGCCAGGAGCCGTCGTAATCAGACGGCAGGCCGGCGACCAGCAACCCGCCGAAGACGACGAGCAGCACGAGCAGGGTGATCGGGAGCGAAATCGCCTCCGCCCGTGGCAAGATCCGACGAGGTCAGGTCACGGAAGTCATTGGGTGATCGCGGGCCAGCCGCCGATCTGCACCTCAAGCAAATCGCTCTGGAGCAGTTCCCGCAGTCGTGGGATATCGGCAGCGGCCGCCTTGACGTCCTGGTCCACCATCACGATCGCGAGGCTCTGCGATTCATCGTCGCGAGATCAGGAGTGATTGGAGAGCCGGGTCGTGGCGGTGCTCCAGGTGTAGATCGCGGTCACGCAGGATCGCCTCGCAGCGGGGCGAGTGTGCGCTCGACCTCGCGACGGAAAACAGTGTCGGTGGCGCTGAGCTCGCCGGTGGGATCGGAGAACAGGATGTAGTGGGCGGTCAGGTGGCGGCCGAACTCGTCGTCGAGCCGGTGATCGACCTGCGACCGATTCGGCGTCGGCCGGAAGCCAGCCGCCCGACGAGAGCCGATCTTCCACCGTTGTCACTAGCGGCAGGGAAATGAGGACCAGTAGCAACGGCGCGACGATCATTGCGAGACGATGACGACAAACGAAACGGCCCCACCTGTCGGAGGCGGCTGAATGTGTCCCCACTTGGACTGTTTTTCGGGTCGGATCGGTCGTGGTTTGTGCCACTTGCGAGGTATTCCACTCGCATTTCTTGGCGTTCTGCACAAATGGAGGTACCGCCGTGCCGGAGATGCCGGCGCCTTGTCCATTCGTTAGTGTAAACGCCGGGGCTTGTGGCAATGTTCCATGGTGATGTGCGACGGGAAGACGAGTATCCGGGGAGAATCGCAGACGATATGGCCACGGCAACGAAGCGAACAGGTGAAGCGACGTTCGATCGGACGCTTTCCGACGATGTCTACCTGCTGGCGGGATTGCTGGGCGACGTGATCCAGTCGCTGGCCGGCCCGGATGCGTTCGAGCTGGAAGAGGAGGTCCGCTCGCTCGCCAAGGACCTGCGCGGCGGGCGATCCCGACGCCAGCGTCCGCCTCGAATCGGTGATCCACGATGCCGACACCGCCGACCTGCGGATCCTGATCCGGGCCTTCACCAACTACTTCCAATTGATCAACCTCGCGGAGGACAACGAGCGCATCCGCCGGCTCCAGCAGCCGCGAACACGCCGAGCCGGATCTGCCCCGGCGCGGCTCGATCCGGGAGGCGATCATGGGCCTCGCCCGGCGCGGCGTCGATGCCGCGACGATGCGCGGAGCTGCTGGCCGGGGCGCAGGTCAGGATGGTGCTCACCGCCCATCCGACCGAGGCCCGCCGCCGCACCGTGATCGACAAGCTGGCGCGCGTGTTTCTCGGTGATCCGCAACCTCGACGAGCGGCGGGCCCTGCCCCACGAGCTCGACCGGGCCCGAACCCGCCTGGCGGCGACGATCGCCGAGCTCTGGAGCTCGAACGAGCTGCGGGTCCACCAAACCGACCGTGCTCGACGAGGTCCGGGCCGTGCTCGTCTACTTCGGCTCGACCTTCGTCGAGGTGATCCCGGAAATCTATCGCGACCTCGAGGAAGCGCTGGCCGAGTCCTACCCGGACGACTTCGATCGCCGGTTCCGCCGTTCCTCACCTTCGGCTCGTGGATTGGCGGCGACCGCGACGGCAACCCGTTCGTCACCCCGGAGGTCACGGTCGAGGCGCTCCAGGTCATGCGCACGGCCGCCTCGGCTACCTGGAGCGCCGCCTCACCGAGCTTTCCGGCCGGCTCTCGGTGTCCGAGCTGATGACCAGCCCGGCGACCGGGCTCGAACCACTGCTCGAGCGACTACCGGCGAGTTGTTTCCCGAGCTGGGCGAGGACCTGCGCCGTGATCAACCATGGCGAGCCCTATCGCCAGGCGATCACGCTGATGCGGGAGCGACTGCGGGCGACCCGCGACAAGCGGGAGCACGGCTACCGGGTGGCGGCCGAGCTGGTGGCCGACCTGCGGGTGGTCGAGGCATCGCTGATCGAGCAATCGGCCGGAATGATCCTGGGCGGTGAGCTGCACGATGTGATCCGGCTGGTCGAGGTCTTCGGGTTCGACTTCGCCACGCTCGACATCCGCGACCACGCCCGGCGTCACGCGATGGCCCTGCATCATGTCTTCGCGATCACCGGCGTCGAAGCCGACTACGAGGCACTGGACGAGGAAGCGCGCTGCGCGCTGCTGCTGGCCGAAATCGACTCGCAGCGCCCGCTGTCCCGATCGATCTCGACATCCTGCCGGACGAGGCGCGGGAGGTGATCGAGACATTCCGCACTGTTCGCTGGCTGGTGAACTACGAACAGCCGGACGCGATCAAGACCTACATCATCTCGGGCACCGAAGCGCCCTCCGACATCCTCGAAGTGCTGCTCCTGATGAAGGAGACCAAGCTGGCCGGACCGGGCGGCGAGGATGCCCGGCTGCAGGATCGCGCCGCTCTTCGAGGAGGGCGAGACCCTGCGCAACGCCACCGAGACGATGGGCGTGCCTGCTCGATCCGAGGCGTATACACGACGGCGCTCGAGGATTCCGGCGGGCACCAGGAGATCATGATCGGCTACTCCGACTCCAACAAGGATGTTGGCTACCTGGCCTCGACGTGGGAGCTGCAGCAGGCGCAGAAGCAGCTCGCCGAGCTGCTCTCGGGCCGGGGAATTCCGTTCATCTTCTTCCATGGCCGGGGCGGATCGGTGGGGCGCGGCGGCGGGCCGACCAATGTCGCGATCCAGGCGCTGCCGCCGCACACGGTCGAGGGCAGGATCAAGATGACCGAGCAGGGCGAGGTGATCTCCGCCCGGTACTCCACGCTGCCGATCGCCCACCGCGAAATCGAGCTGGCGCTCGGGCGCGATCCTGATCCGCTCGGTCGACATCGAGAATCCCGCGCCTCCAGGGCGAGCAATCGCAGTACGAAGCCTCGATGGACGTGATGGCCGACCGCTCGGCCGAGGTCTACCGCGACCTCGTCTACGGCGATCCCGGATTTCGTGACCTTCTTCCACGAAGCGACCCCGATCGACGCGATCGCCCGCCTCCAGCTCGGCTCGCGGCCGGCCAAGCGCACCGCCTCGAACCGGATCCAGGACCTGCGGGCGATTCCGTGGGTCTTCTCGTGGACCCAGGCCCGGATCATCCTGCCCGGCTGGTACGGGATCGGCACCGCGCTGACCGAAGCGATCGAGCGCGAAGGAATCGACCTGCTGCGGGAGC
The DNA here is from genome assembly GCA_963763125.1 of uncultured Chloroflexia bacterium. Lineage (GTDB taxonomy): Bacteria > Chloroflexota > Chloroflexia > Thermomicrobiales > UBA6265 > JACCYX01. The sequence continues at coordinate 182,981 of CAVXMV010000005.1, read as the reverse complement.
ATGGCCGACGACGTGGCCGTTCTTCCGGCGCCACGCATTTCCAACGCCGAGCTGGCGATGGCGAAGGCCGACATGCTGATCGCCGAGCGCTACGTGGCGCTGGTGAAGTCGGACGAGATCCGGGACCGGATCTGGGGCCGGATCCGCGAGGAGTACGACCTGGCCGATTCGGCCCTGCTCCAGATCCGCGACCAGGAGCACCTGCTCGACCGCGAAGCCGGTGCTGCAGCGGTCGATCCGGCGCCGCAACCCGTACGTCGATCCGCTGTCGTTCATCGAGATCGAGCTGCTCAAACGCTGCGCGAAGATCCGACCGACGAGGACGTGGTGAACACCCTCCACCTCGCCGTCAACGGCATCGCCGGTGGACTGCGGAACACCGGATGATGCAAAGTCTTCGGCGAACCTGCGCTGAGTGCCTTGACATGCGCCAAGTGAGACAAGCGATCGCTCGTGATCCGACACTCCTCAGAATGACGGCTGAGAGGAGCGTCGGGAGGACACTGGATCGACCACATCGTGTTTGACGGGGCCACCCTTCACGGTCGATCCAAGTCCGCCCGCTAAGTATCGCGGTTGACCAAGAGTCCACCCGGCTGCGGGTGCCCGGCGACCAAACGAGCCTTCCGGCGCTACACTCACTGTCATGAGCGACGCGCCATCCGACCAACCCAATGAACCCACTGACGGAAGCCGGCCCCGGCTCTACGTGGAGGTCGCGGTCTCGCGCGATGCTGCCCGGTGGACGACACAGGGCATCTATACCTACGCGGTGCCTTCGGGCATGGAAGACGAGATCGAGCGCGGATTGCTGGTCATCGTGCCGATGCAAAAGCGCCATGTGCCCGGGCTGATCCTCGCTGGTGTCGACGACGACCGCCGGCATTCGACGACCCGCCCGATCCACTCGATTCCGCGAGCCCCGGATCGTGCTCGAGGCCGATCGGCTCGCACGGCCGAGTGGCTGGCCCGCGAGAGCGCCAGTTCGGTCTACTCGGCCGCCGCGCTCTTCCTGCCGCCGGGCCTGCACACCCGGATGATCGACGTCTACCGCCTCGCGGACTCGGTGTCGGATCATCGAGCTCCGACCTGACCCCTGCCCAGCGCAAGGTGATACGCTCTCCTGCGCCAGCAGGGCGCGATGACGATCGACCAGTTGCGGAACGCGACCGGGCAGTCGCTGACGACGGTGATGGACAAGCTGCAGCAACTGGAGCTCGTGCACCACGAGATCCGGGTCGATCAGCACGTGCCCGGGCCACGCGCTCGATCGCTTCGTGCGGCTGCTCGACAGACGACTCCGGCAAGAAAGTCGCCCGGGCCCGAAGCAGTCGGCGATTCTCGAGCAGCTGGTCGACATGCGGCGGTTCCGCCGGAGCGACGAATCCGATCTGGTCTCGCTGGCCGACCTGCGGAGAGTAGTCGATGCCGATGCCGCAGTCGCTGGCTGCGATGGAGAAGAAGGGCCTGGTCGAGCTGCTGCGACCTGCCCCGCATCGGAAGCGCCGGTCGCCGCGGGCAGCCCCGGCCCCGGTGCTGACGCCGGAGCAGGCCGCCGCCTGGGCGACCGTCGAACGGGCACTGATCGCGGGCGATTCAAAACCACACCTGCTGTTCGGGGTGACCGGCAGCGGCAAGACCGAGATCTACCTGCGGGGAGTCGCCTGGTGCCTGCGGCATCGCCGCTCGGCGATCGTGCTGGTGCCCGGAAATCGGACTGGCGACGCAGGTTGTGCGCCGGTTTGTCGATCGCTTTCCGGGCCAGGTTGTCGTGCTGCACTCGCAGCTCACCGAGAGCCAGCGCTACGAGATCTGGCAAGGGATCGAGGCGGGCGAGCACCGGGTGGTCGTTGGCCCGCGTTCGGCGCTTGTTCGCGCCGGTCCAGAATCTCGGCTTGATCGTGCTCGATGAGGAGCATGAAAACACCTACAAGCAGGACAGCGAGCCTCGCTACCACGCTCGGATGCTGGCCGGGCACCTGGCCGCGCGCATGGTCGGCGCCGTCGTCGTGCTCGGGCAGCGCCACGCCGAGCGTGGAATCGGCCTGGCATGCCGAGCGCGGAGACTACCATCGGATCGAGCTGCCGGAGCGTGTGAATCCGCTCGGCTGGCCCGCCAGTCGTCCGACCAGCCTCGAGCTTCCGGAGGTCGAGATCGTCGATCTCAAGATGGAGCTGCAGGCCGGGAACACCGAGTCTGCTCAGCCGGTCGCTCGTCGGCGCGGTCAATCGCTCGCTCGGACGCAACGAGCAGGCGATCATCCTCCTCAATCGGCGTGGCACGTCTACGGTGGTGCTTTGCCGGGTCTGTGGGCATCGGGTGACCTGCCCGCTCTGCGATATCCCACTCGTGTACCATCAGCGATCGCCAGCAGATGATGTGCCATCGCTGCGATCACCGCGAACCGCCGCCACGGAAGTGCCCCGATTGCGGCGGCCGGCTCGATTACTTCGGGGCCGGGCACCCAGCGCGTCGAGGACGAGGTGCAGGCACACGTTTCCGCAAGGCCCGGGTGCTGCGCTGGGACCAGGATTCGATGCGCAAGCAGGGTGGCTACGAGCATATGCTGGGCCGGGTTGAGCGCCACGAGGTCGACATCATCGTCGGCACCCAGATGGTGGCCAAGGGATTCGACCTGCCGAAGGTCACCGCGATCGGGGTGGTCCAGGCCGATACGATGCTGCACCTGCCCGATTTCCGGAGCGGCGAGCGCACGTTCCAGCTCCTCACCCAGGTAGCGGGCCGGGCCGGTCGGCGTGCGTCGGGTGCGCGGGTGGTGGTCCAGACCTACACGCCCGACCACTACGCGATCGTGGCTGCCGCGAAGCACGATTACGACGCGTTCTACGTGGAAGAGATCGATTTCCGGGAGCGGCACCTGTTTCCGCCATTCGTGCGGCTGGCGCGATACCTGTACCGGCACGAGAACGAGCGGTCGGCGGCGATGGAGTCGGAGATGATGGCGCGGGCGATCGCGCGGCACGCGCGCCAGTTGGGCGCGCCGCTCGATCTGCTGGGGCCGACGCCGGCGTTCGCCGCCAAGTTCGCGCGGCAAGTTCCAGTGGCAGATCGTGCTTCGCTCGCGCGATCTGGAGCCGCTGCTCGACGATCTGCCGATCCGGCCCGGGCTGGGTGGTGGACATTGACCCTCAAAGTATGCTTTGAGGCAGAAGGATTTGACGGTTTGCGGTTACGCAGGAGTACATCGGTTAATGGCGTTGTTGGACATTGTGTTGGAAGGCGATCCACGGTTGCGGCAAAAGGCCGTGAAGATTCGCCAGGTCGATGCCAGCATTCGCAAGCTTGCCGACGGATATGTACGAAACGATTCCGGTCGCGGAAGGGGTGGCCGTGGCCGCGCCCCAGGTGGGCGTGACGCGCCGCCTGATCGTGATCCGCTACATCGAGTACGACGAAGAGGACGAGGACGACGAGGGCGAGGAAATCACGCTACCGGCTGGCCAACCCGGAGGTCATTCGCGGGCATGGCAATCAGGTCGGTCTCGAAGGCTGCCTGAGCATCCCGGGCTGGGTCGGCGAGGTGCCCCGCTCGAATCGATCACCGTGAAGGCGATCGACATGGACAACAAGTCCGTGCGGATCAAGGCCACCGGCTACCTGGCGCGCATCTTCCAGCACGAAATCGACCATCTTGACGGCATCCTGTTCACCGACCGCGTGGTGGACAAGGAGACCCTCCGCTTCGTCGGCACGGACGACGACGAGTGAACTCAGTCGCTCAGCGCAGGGAACCGGCACGTAGCGCTTTGATGTCATTCCGAGGAACGAGGAATGACAATAAACACTAACCGCAACGCGGCGAAATGCCATGTCATCGCGTTACGCAATCGTGATCTGCGGGCTGGTCGACGCGACGCTGCTCAGCTTCGATGATCGCCACGATGTTGCTCCAGCGCCTCGTCCAGCTTGCCGGCTTCGTTGAATACAGCATAGTCGAATTCGTGGGCGCGCTCGAGCTCTTGGCTCGCGGTTTCGGAACCGCCGCATCAGCACATCAGGGTCCTCGGTCTTGCGGTCACGCAGGCGCTCGAGCAGGGCTTCCATCGACTCCGGCAACAGGAACAGCGACGACGGTGTTCGAGATCTCCTTGCGCAACGTCGCGGCGCCCTTCGACGTCGACCTTGATGATGACGTGCTGGCCGCTGGCGAGACCCTCGAGGATCGGGCGCTTGGGCACGCCGTAGAGATTGCCGTAAACCAGCGCATGCTCGATGAAGTCGCCTTCTTCGATCTGCCGCTCGAAATCGGAACGGTCGAGAAAGAGATAATGCACGCCGTCGATCTCACCGGGTCGCATTGGTCGCGAGGTCGCGGTCACCACGTACCGGGCATCCGGGTAGACATCGCGCAGCTTCTCGATCACCGAGTCCTTGCCGACGCCCGGACGGCCCCGAAATGATGAACACGCGCGCCCGTTTGACCCTCGATCAGTTGTCGAATCTGGGCAGTCGCCCTGTCCGCAGAGTGCTGCGATTTGCGGGTCGATGCGGAGTACGGTGGGTGGATACTGCGATTTGATCCAGTTCGGTCTGCTGAGGCAAGACGCTGTTACTCCCGAAGTTGCTAGCCCGAAGTATGGGTGCGGCGGGTCCGCCGCGATGACGGACCTGGAAGGTTCAGTTTGACATGTTTGACGTTTTGACGGTCGCGGCCATCGCGGATGAGTTGCGTGAAACCGTACTCGATGGCCGGATCCAGAAGACTGGGCCTGGTCAACCAGACGACGATCGCTGCTGAAGTCTATGCCAAAGGCCGACGCCGTGCCCTGGTCGCCAGCGCCGATGCCGAGGATCCTGCGATCTGGCTCGCTGAGCGGATGCCATCGACCGATCCCAGTCTGATCACACCATTCGGCTTGCAGCTTCGCAAATACGTGCGCGGCGGCTTCCTGATCGGGATCGACCAGCCGGCGATGGAGCGAATCGTTCGGCTCAGTATAGTCAAGCGGCTCGCCGACCACAACAACGCACCGGCACGATCGGACCCGCTCGATGAGGACCGGACCGAAGCCGAGCTCGAGGACGACGACGATGCCGAGCGATGTGGGGCCCGGACATGACCCGGGTCAACCTGGTCGTGGAAATCATGGGGCGCCATTCGCAACCTGATCCTGGTCGATGCCAACGGCGTGATCATGGAGAGCGCGAAACGGGTCACGTCGAGGATGAGCCGCGTGCGGCCGATCCTCCCGAAAGTCGTCTACAGATGCCGCCGGTGCCGGACAAGCCAGATCCGCGGCGGCTCACCTCGGCAAGTGCGGAATCATTGCTGGCGAGCGCCAAACCGGCGGCGACCAATTGGCCGATGTCCTGGTGCGGGGCTTGCGGGGCGTGAGCCCGCAAATTGGCGCGTGAGGTCGCCTTTCGCCTCACGGGAGACGCGACGCGTCAAGGTCGAGGCGATGCCCTCGATGCCGCGACGCGACCTTGCGCGCGACGTGCAATATGTTCGAGCCGCTGCTGACTAGGACCTGGGCAGCCAGAGGTCTACGAGCAGGAAGACGTTCCGATTGGCTATGCGGCGATCCCGATGGCAGCATCTGGCGGCAATTGCCGAGGCCAGCCGGTGGCGTCGATCTCGGAGGCGTGTCGATGCCTGCGCGAGACCGGGGGCGAGTCAGGGCCGCGGGACCATGCGCAGCGGCGCGCGCGGGTGGTCGCCGCGATCGACCGCGAACGGGACAAGGTCTCCGAAACGCCTGCATTCGCTCCGCGAGCAGCACAAGCGGACCGAGAGCACCGAACAGCTCAAGACTGGGGCGAGCTGATCTTTGCCTACCTCTGGCAGATCCAGCCCGGCGATACCGCAGCTCGATGTCGATGGCGTGGTGGTCCCGCTCGATCCAGCCCTGAGCGCCAAGGACAATGCCCAGGCGTACTTCGAGGAGTATCGCAAGGCACAGCGCGCCGGAAGCCAGCTTCCCGGAGCACATCGCCGCAGCCGAGACCGAACTTGGCCTACCTCGAGCAGCTCCGGATCCAGGTGGAGCATGCCGATGGATTTGCCGCAATCGAGACCCTCCGCCAGGAATTCGATGAGCATACTGGCGGTCGGCAACCTGTCGGGGAGCGTGCCGGGAACCGCAGCAAAAAGCAGGCACCGCGAAAGGTCACCGGACTAACCGAGTGCTGCCGGCAACGTGATATTCATCGGGCGCTCGGGCCGCGAGAACGACCAGGTAACGTTCGATATCGGTGGCGCCGAGGATACCTGGCTGCACGCGCGAGGTGTGCCGGGCTCGCACGTCATCATCCGTTGGCTGCGACCGGCCGAGCGATGAGGATGAGCGCGCCGTCGAAACGGCGGCGGCACTGGCGGCCCACTACAGTGGCTCACGATCGGCTGGCCGGTGGTCGAGGTCGATGTCACCCGCCGCAAGAATGTCCGCAAGATCAAGGGCGGCGGTCCCGGGATGGTGACGTATCGCAACGAGCGGACGATCGCCGTACGGCCGCAGGACGAGACTTCCCTGAAAGCCGATGGCCGGCTCGATTGAGCCGGCCACTTGGAGTTTCCTCGTAGGGCTGCCGAGCTTGTCTCGTGCCTCGGAACAGATGACCCTATGCGGCGGCAGCCTCTTCTTCCCCATCCGCATCGCGCAAACCGGTCTTTGCGAAGATCGAGGAAATCAGCACACCGGCCTCGTACAGGATCACGAGCGGAATCGCCACGATCGCCATGTTGATCGGGTCAGTGCTCGGCGTGATCACCGCCGCGACGATGGTAAGCAATAGGTACGCAGTAGCGACGCCACTCGCGCATTTTCTTCGGGGAGACAATACCAATTTTTGCCAACACGAACATGATGACCGGAAGCTGGAATGCAATACCCAGACCGATCATCAGGGTCAGGAAGAAACTCAAGACCTCCGAGCCATCAGGGTCCCAACTGAAAATCCCTGAAAAAAAGCCGGAGAGGAACATGAGCGCCCGCGGCGCGGCCACGAAATACCCATAGGCCACACCAGCCACAAACAGGATAGACACGAACGGCAAGGAGCCGTATACGATCCGCTTCTCCTTATTCGTGAGACCTGGGGCAAGGAAGGCAATGAGCTGGTAAACGATCAGTGGCATTGAGATCGCGATGGCTATGTAGAGTGCGACCTTGAAGTAGAGCGTGAGCGGATCAGTCGGCGCGCTGATATCAAGACCAGTGCCTTCGACTTTGGCATCCTTCACGATCTGTTCTAGGAGGAATTTGGCGCCGAATGCCCCAACAATGAATGAGAGGCCAATCCCGATACAAATCTTCATGATGCGGTCGCGGAGCTCGATCAGGTGCTCCTGCAACGTCATCTCTTCGAAGACATCGGGTGTGTTGGGATCTGATGCCGGGAGGCGCGGAATCTTGAACTTCCACGCGGGGACTTTGATGATGCGCGCCATGACGGGTGTTCTCCATTCTGGCACTGGAGCTTCGTTTCCAGTGACCGAGCTCCATGCGTGTCTCGGCGCGAGGTCAGACCATATCTGTCAGCGACGGATCGGACGACCAGAATGGATACACGGTTCGCCGGTTTCCCAAATCGATTCGGGTAAATCGCAGAAAGCAGCCGGCGGCACGTTTGCCCGGCTGCTTCCACGTGCTGCCTGTGGTCGTTCGCTCGCGGGAGCTAGGACTGAGCATGCTCCTCAATGTATTTTACCGCATCGCCAACGGTGCGAATGTTCTCGGCATCCTCGTCCTTGATCTCAAGGTCGAATTCCTGTTCCATCGCCATGATGACCTCAACGAGATCAAGCGAATCCGCATTCAGATCGCCGATGAACTCGGCGCTCTCGACAACCTGTTCGCCATCGACGCCCAGTCGCTCGACTGCAATCGCCTGTATTCGCTCGAGTGTTGTTGCCAAATCCGCACCCTCCTCTGATTGTGGTTCTGGTCCGCCGAAAAGGGCACCTACCGAACCCGTCTAACCGGCGAACGACGTGCGACCAGATCGGTCGCTTGTGTTGTCCATCCTGAACTCAACAAATGCCCGGTCGCATCATGTTATGCAACCATACCACGATGCCTGAACTGAGCATTCCGCAGGGATAATACACGACCTCATGCACGGCGGGTAGGGACGTTGTCCAGCATTGTGACGAGTATCGACCCATGCTTCGACCAGCACGCCCCCGTCCCCCTTGATGTGATGCTCGAGGCATGGGCGAACGTGTCCGGGTGTAGCTAGGCTGAGCGGGGCTTCGGTTCCTTTCGGGAGTCAGGGAGGCCCTCGGCAATCGTGCGGAGGACTCCGTTTGTGAATTTGCCCGAGTTCGGGCCACCGAAGTGCTTGGCGATCTCGACCGCTTCGTTGATCGCCGCCTTGAATGGGACGTCCGGTTCGTAGAGCAGTTCGTATACCGCCACGCGGAGAACGGCCCGATCGATCGAGGCGAGTTGCGGAATGGGGAAGGCCGGAGCCGCCCTTTCGATCACCGGGTCGATCGAGCTTGAGTTGGTTTCCACACCCCGGGCTATTCGCTCGGTGTGGCGCATGATCTCAAGGAACGTGTCTCGTGACAGTCGCTCGTCTCGTACCAGTGCCGTATCCACTCGATGAGCAGTTTCCCTTTCCATCCTGGCCAGGTTGGCTTCGCCTTGTTCGTCGTCTTCAGCCTGATTGCCAGCTAACGAGTGGACGTACCGTTGGGCGCTTGTCCGGAAATCGACGAGTGCGGATTTGACCGTTTGTTCCAATTGGGTTCGAACGCGTGCGAAGTACTCGTCGGTAAATCCACTCTCAGCCGATTCCGAAACCATGAACATGCCATCCATTATCTTGTCTGTGGCATCATCGAACATCGTTGCGGAGGCGCCGGTGGCATCGATCTCGGTGTTGCGAGCGAGAAAACCTATTTCCTCGACCGCTCGTTTCGTATCGGACCGAACGCGGGCATAGTAGTCGCTATGTTCTTTTCGCACCTGCTCACCGATGTGCTGGAGAATGTCGTCCAGGCCATGATGCGTGAGGTCGTCTTCATAGAGTGCCTGCATGGCGAGGATTCGGGTTTGGTGAAGGGGAGCGGTTCTATCTGTCCTGGCGTCACGTCGCTGATCAGGCGAATGTTTTCCGGATTTGCGACGCTGCCTGTTCTTCCGGTTTTGCTGGCCAGACGATGAAGGCGCCTGTGAGTTGTCGCGGGTACGTGTGCCCTGGTCGTCTGTTTCGGCCATGATGGTGCGATGATCCTTTGGATTACGAGCGAGTCAGACTTCGGCCTGACCGGAGATGATTTCCTCGATAGAAATGTCGACCGTTCGCACGGTCATGCCGAGCATGTTGCCTACCGCAAAGCCTATCCGCTTTTGAACCTCAGTGCTCAACGCTGAAACGTTCGTTCCGCGATGAATCGCGAACGCAACCGCAGTATCGATCTGGTCGCCATTGACGGTGACGGCGATCTTGCCATTGTCGAATGATTTGGCGCCTTGTGCTGTTGGCGCTGCGATTCTTTGCCGGTGGTTGCGCAGCCCGGCTACTCCGTCGATGTCCTGCACGGTGAGTTCGATAAGTTCGATCAGCACGGCCGGTGCAATGCGGACTGTGCCGCGAATCCCGGTGCGTTCATTGCGGACTTCTGAGATAGCCCCTTTGCTCGAATTGGGATTGAGGCTGTCATCGGACATGCGGAAATCCTGACTGGGGTAGTTAGTCCTGATGTTCGAAAATGCGGTGCCCGACACGATCGAGGAACTCAGGAATGAATCCGGTGTGAACCTCTCCGCGCTTGAAGTGTTCGTCGGCAATGATCAGGCTGTGAAACGGTATCGTGTTGGTGACGCCGGTAATGATCGTTTCGCGGAGTGCGCGCTCCATTCGAGCGATCGCTTCGTCACGATCCTTGCCCCAGACGATGATTTTCCCGAGCAGGGAATCATAGTTGGGAGGAATAGCATAGCCTCCGTAGAGATGTGAATCCACCCGCACGCCCGGCCCGCCCGGGGCGACATATGTCTCGACCCTGCCAACGGAGGGCATGAAATCGTTCGACGCATCTTCGGCGGTGATCCGGCATTCGATCGAGTGGCCAACAGGTTTGATGTCGTCGTTTGAGAAGGTGATCTTCTGACCGGCGGCCACCCTGATTTGCCAGGCGACGAGGTCGATTCTGGAGGTTTCTTCGGTGATCGGATGCTCAACCTGGATCCGGGTGTTCATTTCCATGAAATAGAACCGGCCCTCGCTGTCGAGCAGGAACTCGAGCGTTCCGGCGCTGGTGTACCCGGCTGCCCTGGCGCCCTTGACGGCGGTCCTGAGCAGGTTGTCGCGAACCTTGCGTGGCAGGTTCGGGGCCGGGGCCTCCTCGACCACCTTCTGATGGCGGCGCTGGAGCGAGCAGTCGCGTTCGCCGATGGCGACCACGTTGCCGAAGTTGTCGCCAAGCACCTGGACTTCGACGTGGCGGGGTTTCAGGAGAAACCGCTCCATGTACACCGCATCGTTGCCGAATGCGGCTTCGGCTTCGGCCTGGGCCATTGGCAACCCGCGCACCAGCTCGGCGTCGTTCATCGCGACGCGCATTCCCCGGCCACCGCCACCGGCAACGGCCTTGACTACGACTGGATAGCCGATTGATTTCGCAAACTCCCGGGCCTCGGCCAACGTTGCTATCGTGCCCTGGGTGCCGGGCAGCATCGGAACCCCGGCTTCGCGCATCACCCTTCTCGCTTCGGCCTTGTTGCCCATGTTCTCGATGACATTGGCCGATGGTCCGATGAACGTAATCCCTACCTGCTGGCAGATCTCGGCAAGATAGGTGTTTTCGGCAAGGAAACCATAACCAGGATGAATCGCGTCGCATCCAGTCACAAGCGCGGCACTGATGACCGCCGGAATGTTGTTGTAGGACCGGGCGGCCGCCGCAGGACCGATGCACACGGCGTCATCGGCGAGGCGGACAGGGAGCGAGTCGCGGTCCACATCGCTGTAGGCGATGACGGCAGGAATGTTGAGATCGCGGCAGGCCCGAAGGATGCGCAGGGCAATTTCACCTCGATTGGCGATCAGAATCTTGCGAAACACGCATTTGCCTCCCGCAGATGTTATGAGCGTAGTGCATGCAATGGTACCCGTAGGTGAGGACCTCGTGTCCTCCCGGCGCAGGACCCTCTACCTAAGCCATGAACAGACCACCGTCGACTGTCAGCACATGGCCGGTGATGAAGTCGGCATCTGGCGAGAGCAGGAACGCGACGGCCCCGGCGACATCCTCCGGGGTGCCGAATCGCCCGAGCGGGGTGCCTTTCAGCAATTGCTCTTTCACCTCGGCGGTCAAGACCTCCGTGAGACGGGTTTCAATGAAGCCGGGCGCGACTGCATTGACGGTGATTCCGCGTGAACCAACTTCCTTCGCAAGTGACTTCGTCAGGCCGACAAGCCCGGCCTTCGCGGCCGCGTAATTGGCCTGCCCGGCATTGCCGACGAGCCCAACCACCGAGGTCAAGTTGACGATGCGCCCGGATCGTTGGCGCAACATCGGCCGAATTGCGGCCTTGCTGGTCAGGAACGCGCCCTTGAGGTTGGTCGAAAGCACTGCATCCCAATCGGCTTCGCTCATCCGCATGATCAGCGTGTCGCGGGTGATCCCGGCATTGTTGATGAGGGCATCGATCTTGCCGAACTTCTCCATCGCGGTTTCGATGGTGAGCCCGGCGCCGTCGGCGGTGGAGATATCGGCGGCCAAAATCTCCACCCTGGCGCCGAGGGCGATCAGGTCACCCTGGGCCAGGGTGGCCGCATCGAAATCGCTTTGAAAGGTAACCAGAAGGTCCCAGCCGGCCTTGGCGAGGCGAGTGGAAATCGCGAGACCAATGCCCCGGCTGCCTCCCGTGACGATGGCAACCTTCCGTGTCGATGATTCAGTCATTGAGTGTGCTCCTTGTCTGATGCGGACGGTTGTCGGCCTTGTGCCGGCCCGACGCAATTCGTTGCTTCACACCGGGCAGAGCACGCGTCGCTACGCTGCCGCAACCGTACAAACGCGGGTATTGGGGGTAACCACCGTGTTAGCCTTGCGCGCTTTTAACCAGCGTCGCTCGTGGCAACACCATCTGTTCCCCAGCGGATGACACCGGCGGCCCACGCCAATCCGGCGCCAAACGCCACGAGGACGATGTTCATGCCCTCCTCCAGCGCGCCGGAATCGGCAGCGTCGCAGAGCGCCATTGGCACCGACGCAGCGGACGTATTTCCATAGCGATCGAGATTGACCCAGACGCGTTCTCTCGGGAGGTCGAGGCGGCGGGCGGCTGCATCGATGATGCGGAGGTTTGCCTGATGTGGAATCAGCATCGCGATGTCATTGAAGGTGAGCCCGACCTTTTTGACGGCTTCAACGGCGGCATCGCCCATCACCTGAACGGCGAACCGGAAGACCTCCTTGCCATTCATCTGGAGGTAGGGCCGATACTCCGGGAACAGATCAGCCGATTCCGGCACCAGTCCACCCCAGCCGGGGACATAGAGGTGCTTGTGACCCTCGCCATCGGCGCCAAGCACCGTGGAAAGGAGACCGCGCGGCTCCTCCGATGCCTCGATCACGACGGCCCCGGCGCCATCGCCGAACAGCACGCAGGTACTACGGTCCGTGTAATCGACGTAGCGGGTGAGGGTGTCGACACCGATCACGAGGGCCCGTTTGTAGACGCCTGCATTGATGAATTGGCTTCCCACGGAAAGGGCGGTAACGAAACCAGCGCAGGCTGCCCCGACATCGAAGGCCCCGGCGTTGCCGCCCAACTCAGCCTGGACAAGGCAGGCCTGCGATACGAGGAAGTCATCCGGTGTGGCCGTACCCACAATGATCAGGTCGATTTCGTCAGCGGTACGACCGGCCCTGGCGAGTGCTTCGCGGGCAGCGGCTGTCGCCAGCGACGTAGTGGAGTCGTTTGGTCCAACGATGTGGCGTTCGCGGATACCGGTACGCGACATGATCCATTCATCTGTCGTATCGACCATGGATTCGAGATCGTGATTGGTCAGTACGCGTTCTGGTGTCGCTTTACCCCAACCGGTTACGGCTGCGTATGGCATCCCTCGTCCTCTGTGTCGTCCGCGCGCCCGCGCCTGTTTGCACTCGTAGTCACGAAACCGACGAGCCGAATCGTCAACCGCATCCGGGCAGGATCGATGGGTTCGATGTGTCAGTTTGCCAGAACGAGCAGATTTTCACCACGAAACCGGCATGGAAGTGCATACGCAAACGGCGGGATCGCGCTGGCACGTCCCGCCGTTCTGGCGCCTGTTGCAATCGCGACTGGCGATCCCTATGCCTCGGAGGCCTTCCGGGTGTCTTCGATCTCGATAACCTGGCGACCACGGTACTGACCACAGGTCGGGCAAACGTGGTGTGGCCGCTTCATGGCGCGGCATGATTCACAGGGCACGAGCTGAATCGCCGGGATGAAGTGATGGCGACGCCGGTTGCCCTGTCGCGCGCGGCTGATACGTTGTTTTGGAAGTGCGCCCATGACGTGATTCTCCTCTTTGCACAGGCACGTACGACGTTGCAACGTCAACCACGGCCATCTTGCTTCGCGTAGCGTTATCGTCCCGACAAGATCGGAAACATTGCTATCCGTTGGTATCCAAAGGTTCGTCATCGTCCAGCAAGCTGGCGAGACTGGCAAACCGGGTATCGACAAGTTCTTCGTTGTCCGTTGAGCGGAGCAGGGGACCGGGACAATCCGGGCCACAGCTGGGCTGCATCGGTATCGCGAGCACGAACCATTGTCGAAGTGCTTCGCCCAGATCGAGTTCGTGGTTCTCGTCGATCGTGAACCCTGGCTCGCTGTCGGACTCATTGTCATCCACATCGAGCGAATTTGGCAGCTCGGCGCCAGATTTTACATCGACCAGTTGCCGGAAGGGTTCGGAAAACCGTTCGGCTACCGGCTGATAGTACTCGGTGAGACAGGTAACACATTCCAGTGGAACGGTTCCGGTGACATCGGCGGTAACGAGGATTGCATCCTTGATTCGCGTCAGTCGAGCCAGTGCCTTGATGTCCCGTGCGACCAGGTCGTCGTCCAGCGGAAGCGACCCAAGCTCGATGATGACATCCCGCATGGTACCGACTGGTTCCATGAGCAACGAGGCGACATTGAGTCGGGTCTCATCGAGCAGATCGACCGCCCGGCCTTCTTCAATTGTCATCTGCCATCGTCGTTTCACCTGTCTTACCGTCCGGGAGCATGTCGTTCATCCCGGACATGCGCACGAAGACGCCGGGCAAAACCCGGCGTAACCCGCTAAGTATATGCAGACCGGGGAAGAACGTCAACGCATACGAATGCGGCGGGAAAAGCCGTGGAGGGCATTCCCTGGCGGTGGACTTTGCGGTTGAGAGCAAACACAATTGACGTCGAACCAACTATCGAGCAGGCATCATTTTCCATACATCGCACCGGGCGCAAACCAGGGGAACACATGGTCAGATCGACACCGAAAGTGAGTGCCCTCATGGCCCGGCCCCGGTTTCTGGCATCGATTGTCTTTATCAGCTTGCTGGTGGTGATCATGATCCAGGTCTGGGGAATTCGGTTCAGTCCCGAAGCTCGACGATTGCCACCGTGATCGAACTGACCGGCCCCAATTCTTCTGCCTCGCTCCTGAATACGACTGCGCGCGTTGTCGACCATTTCGAGGCGTCGACAATTACGGAGCAGGATCGTGCGCGTGTGCAGGTAGAATGCGGCGCAGAGTTTGAAGGTCTGATTGAGTCGCAGGAGCCAAACCAGCCGATTCTGCGGAAGTCAGTGATGGCACTTCACATAAGCGACGTAGGCATTGCGTGTCTCGAAGAAGGTGAACTCCAGAACTTTGGGGCGGTCGACATCAGGGCTCGCGATGTGGGACGAATCGTGGCCGAGGACGACATCGTTCACGAAATCTCGATTCGGGAGAGCGAACCATGGATCTTCATTGCCGTGGCGATGATCACATTCCTGCTCACGCTTTTCGTGGGCGCCGCGTTCAGCGTTTGGCTGGATCGATGGTACCGCAGGGAGGAAGCGGTCGACATCAAGGCTGATGTCCGCTCAGGCATGGCAGACATTGAAGCGGTGGATCGCAAGCGTTGAATGCCCTGAGAGCAGGGTAGTACGGTGGCCCTGTGTCGTGTTCGTCCCGCCTGCAATGACGCAGTGGTTCGGCAGCACAGCGATGCGTGCTCCGCCCGTGTTTTGGCCGGCACAGACCAGCGGGGCCGTATCCAGTGGTGCGGGCGGCAACCCAAGGGGAATGTGTTAGCCTCAGTCGTCCGTTTCGTTGTGATAGTCCGGTACAAGACTGGTCACTATCGGGAGAATGGACTGGTTGCCATGATCGGTTTGGTGGTGTTGCCCCGGCTTAACTGCCAACCGCGTCGCGGGCGGAACCGATCGTATCGAGCGTCAGCTCAACAGCATCTTCCATGACGGCCATGCCTCGGCGGACGGCATCCTCAACGAGCTGGAGTTGCTCAACGATGAAGACGTCGATTTCTCCCCGGGCGCGCTGGCGTTCCTCGTCGGCGGCGCGCAACATGTCCTCGCTCCGCTGCCGCGCCTCATCGACGATCCCATGCTGTGAGACCAGCGCATCTGCCCGATCTCGCGCAACCTGAACGATCCTGGCGCCCTCATCCTGGGCCTCGCCAACGATTCGTTCGCGCTCCTTGATCACTCGCTGGGCCTGCTTGATCTCGTTGGGCACTGCCACCCGGAGTTGATCGACAAGGGCCAGGAACTCCTCTTCCTCAACCATTACCCGACCGCTAAACGGCACGCGTTTGCCGACACCGACCAGCTCCTCGAGCCGATCGATCAGGTAGAGAATATCGGTGGTTCCGTCCTGTTGAGTTTGTGGTGCGCCGCGTTGCGTCATATTCCATCCCCTGAGACCTGTGTGATGCCGTACTTCCCCTCGTGAAGGATAATCGAAATATCAACGTTGCTCCGCCTGTCGCGAGGAGCAATCTCACGTGGATCTGATCAGGTTCTCGATCGGCCGGTTGTGGGCTGCGATCGCGGCCTCGACGTTGCCTGGAACGAGGCCGTGGATATCGCCGCCCAGGCTCGCCACTTCGCGAATGAAGCTGGAACTGATGAACGACAGCCGTGACGAGGTCATGAAACAGACGACTTCGATTTCGGGGGCAAGATGTTCATTCATGTGTGCGTACTTGAACTCGTATTCGAAATCGGATACCGCCCGCAGGCCACGCACGATAGTGTTGGCCCCCTTGGTCCGGGCGTAGTTGACAGTCAGGCCGGAAAAGGTATCGATCTCGATCCTCTTTGCAGCCGGGTCGCTCAAGGCCGCAACAGCGCCCCGTGCAAGTTCGATGCGCTCATCGATGTCGAAGAGCTGATTGGGCTTCTCGGTGCCAGCATAAACGGCGAGGATGAGCCGATCGAAGAGGCGTGCCGCGCGCAGCGCAACATCGATGTGGCCGTTGGTGATTGGATCGAAGCTGCCTGGATAGATCGCGAACGTCATGGCTGGGCGGGGTCCTCACGCGCACTGGAAATGGACTCATCAACTCCGGTTTCGGGGTCGACTACCTCGTAGATCGAAAAGCAGCTATCGCCATGGCATCGGTGGCGCAGGCATTCGAGGCGACCGATCTGATCCGGGAGCTCGAGGCGCGGCCAGTGGCCAAGCACAATAATTGTGCTGGATTGTACCAACGATGACGACCCGAGGAGTTCGAGCGTCTCGACGATGTCGTCGTCTGCATACGGAGGATCGACAATCACGAAATCGTAACTACCGCGACGGGTCTCGATATATGAGCGCACAGATGTCTGATGCACTTTGCACAACGGCGCGAACCCGGTCGATTCCAGGTTGTCGCGAATCACCGCGCATTGCTCTCGCCCCTGGTCGACGAAGTCGGCATGGCTGGCGCCGCGCGAAAGAGCCTCGATCCCGATGTTGCCGGTCCCTGCATAGAGATCGAGCACCAGCGTAGGTTCGACCTCGAGGGAGGACAAGGTGTTGAACAGCGCGCCCTTGATCTTGTCTGCCATGGGCCGGGTCGCGTTGGACGGCGGACCCTTCAGCTTGCGCCCACGGGCCGAACCCGAAATAACTCGCATGTGTAGTGAACTCCCAACGGGGTCCTATCCCGACTGATCCGCATAGCGTCTGGCATGTCACAGATGGACACGCTGATTCGTCATCCATGTAAGGAAAGGAGAAACGAATGAAGTATATGCTGATGACCGACTACCTTCGCTCTCCCCTTAAATGGCAACGTATGCAGGTTTCGCAATAGTGAAGAAGCAACGAACAGTTGGAGGATGTACGATGCAATTCGTTAGACGAGTGCATGGGCAATTGGCGAGTCACACTCTCCATGTCATCCGCCGCCCAGAGCGAGCGCTCCTGGCCCAATGCGGACTGAAAGTGTCCTCAATCGATTCTAAACTACGTTCGATGAGTTCGGACGCTCCGTCAACGGAAGGGATTGCCCAGGATGTCCGATGTGCGACTGAGATGAGACCGTGAACCCAGTGATGCCCGGAGTAACCGGGGATTGCGAACCGACACAATGGCGTTGTTTCAAGCCGTGGTCATTTCGTAAAGGAAATGACGAATTTGGGACGTATGATGCGTTTCGGCATGGATTCGGACCGGTCCTGTCCTGCCCGATAACTGACTCCCCAGAGAAACCCCTCCGGTTTTTCTCCACAAATGCAAACTGATCGTTTGATCAGGTGAGCCCAGGTCATCTGGCGGAAGAATCCGCCAGGTCGTGACCCTAGGCTTGGGGTTGGTCGCGGTTTCCGACCGCAATGAAGATTGGGAGATTTGGCGTATGGCAAGTGGTGGTGGACTCGCCGGGCGAGTCAACGAAGGCAACGCAAAGTGGTGGGTTCTGGGGGCCTCCTGTTTCGCGTTGTTCATGGCGATTCTCGACAACCTGGTGGTGAACGTTGCGCTGCCGACGATCTCCGAGGACTTTTCGCCGACCGGAACCCAACTTCAGTGGATCGTCTCCGCGTACACCCTGGTCTTTGCATCCCTGCAAATCACCGCTGGTGGACTTGGTGATCGATTCGGCAGGAAGAGATTCTTCCTTTTCGGTGTCGTGATTTTTACTGGGACGTCCGCGTTGGCGGCGCTGGTCCAGAATACCGAGTGGCTGATAATTGCCCGCGCTGCGCAAGGACTCGGCGCCGCATTCATCATGCCGCTGTCGCTCTCGCTGATTTCAGCGGCGTTTCCGCCGGAAGAGCGCGGCAAGGCACTCGGGATCTGGTCAGCCGTGTCGGTCTCCGGACTGGCGTTCGGCCCGATTGTGGGTGGCTTCATCGTTGAGTACTTCGCGTGGCAGTGGGTCTTCCTGATCAATGTCCCGATCGGCATCATCGCCTTCCTGATCACCTCGGCAGTGGTCAAGGAATCCCGCGATGAATCGGGTCAGGTGGCAACCGATATTCCTGGCACGGTCCTCGTGACAGGTGCTATTGGCTCTCTGACATGGGCGCTGATCGAAGCTGGCGAGCGCGGTTGGAGCGATTCGCTGATCCTGACCGGCTTCGCGATCTCGGCGGTCCTGTTCGCGGCGTTCATCTTCGTGGAGCAGCGCACCGAAAAGCCGATGGTTCCGCTGCGGTTCTTCAAGTCACCGACCTTCACCGGCGCGAACCTGGATGCATTCGGGATCTCCTTCTTCATCTCTGGCGTCGCATTCTCGATGACGCTGTACTGGCAGCATGTGCACGGATATTCTGCGATCAAGACTGGCCTCACGATGCTGCCGATGGTGATCACGATGATGGTCTTCTCGCCCATCTCGGGCGCGCTCGTCAATCGCATCGGTACCCGCCGGTTGATCTCGCTCGGCATGCTTATTACCGGCTCCGCCGCATTCCTCTACCTCCGTACGTCGGTCGGTGGGTCGTTCATGGACGTCGTGCCGGCGATGGTGGTGATGGGCTTCGGCATGTCGCTGATCTTCGCTCCGATGACCACTGCCGTGCTCAACAGCGTGGAAACCGACAAGAGCGGTGTCGCCTCAGCGGTCAATGGCGCGGTTCGGGAAACAGGCTTTGCCTTCGGTGTGGCGTTGCTCGGTACGATCATGAACCAGACCTATCGCTCCAACTTCGAGAAAGCGCCTGAAATCGAGGCGATGCGCGATCCTGCCAATTCGTCCTCAGGACCATTGGCGCCGGTTTTGGATCAGATCGGGGAAGGCATCAATTACGCCGGTCGGGTAATCCTGAATTTCCCTGGGATCGATCCGGATGTTGCCAACCAGATCCGGCTGGCAAGTTCCCAGGCGTTCATCGACGGCATGGATCGATCGTTCATCATCACCGGGATCGCCCTGCTGGGAATTGCCGTGTTGTCGTACTTCCTGATCGAGGATGCGGTGGCCGAAGCTCCAGTTGAAGAGCACGTCGAAGAAGACGCGCTGGTCGTTGCGCCATCGATGGCGCCGGGCGAATAGTCCGAGTCTGAACCCAAAACACCCCGGCAGGATTTCCTGCCGGGGTGTTTTGGGTTCAGACCTTGGTCGTGTCGATTGGCGTGGCCGACGCCCAGTAATGCTGGAGGCGTGGCTTGAGCCTCGGGAATCGTCCGATGTCGATTTCGGGATCGGCCTCGATCAGTTTCTCCGCCGCGAGACGAGCCGCATCGAGCAGCCGCGTGTCGAAGCCCTCGTCCAGCCAATCGAGCTCAGGCAAACCGCTTTGGCGAGTGCCAATGAAGTCCCCGGGCCCACGCAGTTCGAGGTCTTTCTGGGCAAGCACGAATCCATCATCGGTTGACACCATCGTCTGCAGACGTTCTTCGCTATCCCCTGAGAAGGAACCAGCAAGCAAAAGGCAGTAGCTTTGGGCATCGCCGCGACCTACGCGGCCCCGGAACTGATGCAGCTGGGAGAGCCCGAAGCGATCTGCCCCTTCAATCATCATGACCGTGGCGTTCGGGATATCGATTCCGACCTCGATCACCGATGTCGAGACCAGGATGTCGAATTCGCGGTCCCGGAAAGAGGCCATCACCTCATCCTTCTTCCTTGCGCCCATCCTGCCGTGAACGACATCGATCCTGAGATCCGGGAACACCTGCTCCTGCAATCGCTGGGCCTCTTCGACAGCGGCCTTGGCTTCGATCGCCTCCGACTCCTCCACCAGGGGGCAGATCACGAACACCTGATTGCCCAGCGCGACCTGCTCGCGAACCAGGCGATAGGCCTCGCCTCGGTGGATGTCCGGATAGAAACGGGTGATGATCGGAATCCGTCCCTTGGGGCGCTCATCCATGATCGAAACATCGAGGTCGCCGGAGAGCACGAGATTGAGGGTGCGCGGAATCGGGGTCGCGGTCATCGACAAAACGTGAGGTTGCATGCCGTTCGATTTTTCGGCGAGCATCGCCCGCTGGCGAACGCCGAACCTATGCTGCTCATCGACGATTACCAGCGCAAGATCCTTGAACGCCACAGATTCCTGCACCAGCGCGTGGGTGCCGACGAGAATGTCAATCTCTCCGTCGACCAGGGCGGCCGCGATCTCTCGCCGCCGCTTGACGCGCGTCGAGCCAGTCAGCAGCGCGATTCGCGGCCGCTCGGATTCAACCAATCCAGCATAGAGACGCTCCAGGCTCCGCTCATGCTGTTCGGCGAGGAGTTCGGTGGGCGCCATGAAGGCGGTTTGCTTCCCGTTGTCACGGGCGATCAGGGCGATCGCCGCCGCCACGGCCGTTTTGCCGGAGCCGACATCGCCCTGCAGCAGGCGGGTCATTGGTCGTGGTTGCCTGATGTCAGATTTGATCTCCTCGATCACCTTTTCCTGGGCACCCGTCAGAGTGAATGGCAGAAGCACGGTAAATCGCTCAACTACATCATTGTTGACCACGAGCGGTTGGGCCGGGCTCGCCTGAACGTGCCACTTGCGATGGACCAAACCCAGCTGAAGCAGGAACAGGTTCTCGAACTGCAATCGCCGTTTGGCGATCGCGACTTCGTCCATCGATTCCGGGTAGTGAAGACGCTCGTACGTCTGGTCTATCGGCGGCAACTGCAATCCGTTGTCGAGAAACGGCCTGGCATCGGCCAGCCAGTCAACGAGCCTGTGCTTCGTCGCGTCCAGCGCGTTCCGCGTGATCGCCCGCATGGTT
The DNA here is from genome assembly GCA_963763125.1 of uncultured Chloroflexia bacterium. Taxonomy (GTDB): domain Bacteria; phylum Chloroflexota; class Chloroflexia; order Thermomicrobiales; family UBA6265; genus JACCYX01. The sequence goes on along the minus strand of CAVXMV010000005.1, from coordinate 161,845 downwards.
TTCTGGTACAAGCCCTTGGTAAGAGGATAGACGGGCGCCAGGCGGCCAGTGGAGAGGCCGCGACCATCGGCTCGCTCCCACTCCGGAGTCACCATTTCGAGACCGCCCCCATAGCTGCTGCGGTGAATCGTGCCGCTCGCGAAAATGCGGTCGCCTTCCTTGAGCTGCTTCGCAATGAAGGTGTTGAACCAGATCAGCGTGAGACCGCCGGTGCCGTCCGAAATGCGGGCGGTCACTCGAGGCCGCCCGCCGTATTGCTCACGAAGATCAACGATCTCACCCTCGACCGTCACATCGCCGTCCAGCAGGAGCGGTGAATCGAGCCTGGCGACATTCGAGTAGTCGATATAGCGGCGCGGCGCGATCCGCAGCACGTCTTCGATGGTCACGATTCGTCGTTCGCTCGGGTTCGCTGGTCCGTGAATCAGGGTATCGAGGAGTTTGCCAATCTTGGGACCGACGTGCGCAAGGTTCGTGGCGGCGGCATCGGGGGGGAGCGGGTGAACGATCGACGGCTGCCGTGGTTTGGGTTCAGGAGCCTGCCGACCGGCCCGTTTCTCACCAAGTGCACTGTTCAGCTTGCCAATTTCAATGCTCTCATCGCCAATACCAAGGAGTGGCTGGATGCGATTTAACTCGAGACGCAATCTGTTCCACCTTGCGCCGGCGCTCGACCTGGCTGGATGGAAGCTGCTGGAGCTCGGCAAGCGACAAGGCAAGGCGATCGGCGATATCGTGGGTGGCGGCGTTGAGTGCGGAAATCTCGCGGAGCGTTTCGATGGCGGTGTCGCGCTCTATCTGAAGGTCTCGCCCCCCCCGCCAGACCCCCCGAAGCGCATTGATCAGGCGTGTGAAGAGGGCGTCACGTGTCGTCACCATGGTCGCCCTTTCGGTTCGGGTTTCGGAAACGCGGACAGCTGAACTGGCTGAGAACATCCAGTTACTGATCGATTCTGGTCACGTTTGAGCAAGGCACTCGAACACGTGTACGTCATGCAAAAGTGTACCCCACGGCGCTCAGCCGAGCGGCTCATTCCGGATACAGTGCCGCTACGCCAATAGCGCCGGGGCCAGCATAGGTCGTGATCGCGGAGCCGGCGTAGTCGATCACAAGTCGCGATTGTGGGTACGACTGCTGGAGGTCGGCGGCCACCTGCTGGGCATCGGGCAGATTCTCGCTATGCATAACGATGATGTCGGTCGGGGTTGGCGTTACGAGATCCGTGATCCGGGCGACGGCCTTCTTCCAGGTTCGGACCCGTTCGACCGGAACGACGACGCCATCGACAAGGCTCAGGATCGGCTTGATCGCCAGCGCGGTCCCGACCAGTTGCTGGGCCTTGCCGATGCGGCCACCCTTGTGGACGTAATCCAGGGTCCGGAGCACCGCGTAGAGCTTCGAGCGGGAGATCGCGCTGCGAGCGGTTGCGACAACCTGGTCCGTGCTAACGCCCAAGGCCGCGGCGCGGGCAGCCGCGACGACAATCCATCCTTCCTGCATTGAGGTGCCCCGGGAATCGATGACCTTGATCCGATTCGGGTCGACCTCCTCGGCGGCGAGCCGGGCCGAATTGAACGTGCCGCTGAGGTCAGAGGAGATCGTGATGCACACCACGTCCTGGCCATTGGTCACTGCCTGACGGAAGACAGATTCGAACGCGGTGATTGGCGGTTGCGATGTTTTGGGCAACTCGAGTGCAGTGTGCAACCTCTCAAGAAAGTCGATGGGGGTGAGATCGATCCCATCCCGGAACGATTCGGTGCCAAAGGAAACGGTCAGCGGCACGACGACGATGCCGAGGTCCGCAACCATTTGCTTCGGGATGTCCGATGTTGAATCGGTGACGACGAGGACTGGCAGGCGATCAGTCATTGGAAGGTACCTTTACGACAACGCCGAGCACACCAGGACCGACATGGGTGGAAAGAACGGGTCCGAGTTGCACTACCGGGATGGAAGCGTTTCCGATTATTGACTTGAGATCGGTAGCCAACAGCTTCGCATCATCGGGCGTGGTGTTGTAGATAACAGCGGCCTCCTCGATCTCGTTCAATTCCCTCGCGAAATCGACCAGCGCGGCTATCGCCCTGGATCGCGTGCGGGTTCGTTCGAATGGCACCACCTGTCCTTCCTCGATGCGAAGAAGTGGGCGCAACTGCAATACAGACCCCAGTAGTTGGGCAGCCTTCCCAACCCGGCCACCACGCCGCAGGTGATCAAGTGTCTCGACGAAAAAGACAACATGATAGGCGCCAACCTCGGCGTTCAGAGCGGTCGCAATGCTGGCGGCGCTGGTGGCGGTTCGCGCCAGCGTGGCTGCTCGCATCGCCTGGAATGCCAAGCCAAAGGACACGCTCCGGGAATCGACGATCTCGACAAGGATGAGATCGGAAACCGATTTGGCCGCGACCGTTGCTGATTGCAACGTTCCGCTGAGTTTGGACGAATGGAGGATGCACAGTATCTCGTCATGCGTCTCCGCGAGCGCGCGGAAGGCCGTTTCGAAGTCGCGAACCGCCGGTTGCGATGTCGTCGGCAGCGAGGCCGCGCTGGATAGCTTCTCCATGAACTCATCGGCACTCAAGTCGACCCGGTCGCGGAATGTCTCCTCTCCAAAGTGCACATTGAGGGGCACGACAGTTATGCCGAACCGTTGCTGCGCGTCCGGCGTCAGGTCTGACGTGCTGTCGGTTACGATGGCAATGTTGCGACTCATCGCAGGACCCTTCCGGGATCTGGCATCCAGGTCACTCATTCGACACTGATGACGAAGAGGTAGTGGGCCTGCCCACCATGCTGGAACTCGGCTTCGGCTTCCGGAAATGCGTGTGCAACGGCAACCTGGAGAGCGGTGACATCCGACTCGGATGCGTCATTGCCGGAGAAGACGGTCACGAGTTCGGCCTCGTCGGCCTCAATTCTGGAGAACAGGTCGGCGGCGACACTGGCGATCTCATCGCCCGAGACGACAAGCTCGTCGTCAATCAAGCCGATTGTTTGCCCTGTTTCGATCTGGACGCCGTTGAGCTCGACATCGCGGACTGCCCTGGTGATCTCCAGGGAGATTACGCTCGACAATGTGCTGGTCATTGCCTGGTGGTTGGCGTCAAGTGATTGGTCCGGGTTGAAAGACGAAAGGGCAGCCAGAGCCTGGGGCACCGACGCGGTGGGCACGACGCGCACAGAGCGTTGACTGAGACCGGCAACCTGGTTCGCGGTCAGGATGATGTTCTTGTTGTTCGGAAGCAGGATCACCTCGTCGGTCGGGGCGCGTTCGATCGCCGCGAGAAGATCCTCGGTGCTTGGATTCATCGTCTGGCCACCGTGGACGATCAGGTTTGCACCCATCGCCCGCAAGGCATCGGCGAGTCCGTCGCCAGCGGCGACCGCGACCACGGAAATTGTGCCGTGTACGAGATCACCCTGATCGGAACCGTCATTCGCGACGGCAGCGGCCCGTTGTTCGGTGAGCACCTCAGTCTGCACCGACATGTTGTCGATCTTGATCTGGTCGAGCGAGCCCAGCCCGATTGCATAATCAAGTACGCGGCCGGGATTCTCGGTGTGGACATGGACCTTGATCATCGTGTCGTCGCCCACGATTACCGCACTCTGGCCCATTGCCCCGATTTCGTCACGAACCTGCTCGAAGACGAAGCCGCTGCCAAACACCATGAAGTTGGTGCAGTAGCCAAACGCATCATCGCCATGCAGTTCACTGACCTGGTCGAGAAAGGCCATCCTGGCGCCCGGTTCTAGCTCCGGGATAGCGGCATCCGCGATTACCACATCGCCACGAGCATAGCGTTCCAGCCCCTGGAGGATAATCACGATTCCCTGGCCCCCGGCATCTACCACGCCTGCCTGTCGCAGGATGTCGAGCAATTGCGGGGTGGAATCGAGCGCCGCCTGGGCGCCCTCGATTGCATCGTGAAGCACCGCGATGAGCGAAGGCGTGCGTAGGACGGTCATCGCAGCCCGCTCTGCTGCTCCGCGGATGACCGTCAGCATCGTTCCCTCGACCGGCCGCATAACAGCCTTGTAGGCCATTTCCTGGGCCGCGCTCAAGGCTTTCGCCAGGTCTTGCCCGTCTATTTCGTCGCGATGCTCGATACCGGTCGCAAAGCCCCGGAATATCTGGGAGAGAATGACACCGGAATTCCCGCGAGCGCCCATCAGGGCGCCAAAGGCGAGGAGCCGGCCAACTTCCGACGCGGGAAGTTCCCCAGGCGGGATTTTTTGGACGGCGGTTTTCATTGTCATCGCCATGTTCGTACCGGTATCGCCATCAGGGACCGGGAAGACATTGAGGGCGTTGACGTGCTCTCGGTGAGCGTCGAGCCAGTCTGCGGCCAGGGAAAACGCTTCCGCCAGCTGGCGGCCATTCCAAAGATGGGATGGATTCGTTGTCGTGGAACTGGATGGAAAGGGACTGGTCACCCTGAACCTCGCGGTGATGCACTAACGTGAAGTCCATCGACGTTGACATTGACGCGGTCGACTTCCATACCGAGAACGCGTTCGACCTGGAATTTCACCGCCTGCATGACGTTGGAAGCAACTGTGAAAATGGGCGTGCCATATTCCATCACAACGGAGAGTTCGATCGTGACCCGCTGGTCCTGGACTGCAATCTCGATACCCCTGGTTTCGCTGGCGAAACCAAGCCGCCGCGTGATCGACGACCGCAACCCACCGGGAGCCATGTCGACGATGCCGTAGCAGGAAAGCACCGCGTCGCGGACAATCGTCGTAATCGCGCTGTCGGCAATGCTTACGCGGCCTCCGGGAATCGGTTGTGACTCGTGACTTGCCATGTGAACCCCAACCACTGAAGTCTGACGAGACTCAGTGGAGCACGAACCTAGCGAGCGGGCGATTGGGAAAAGCATACTCTGTCGTCACGACTATTGATGTACCTCCCGTCTGGTTGTGGCGCCAGGCACGCCCATCGTGATTGCGCAAGGTAGCCCACTGTGGTAGGCTACGCCCTTGGATAGGCGTCGTCCTCAGGCGGCGCCGCTTTCACGCCCCGGGCACGTCCAGGTGCCGATATACCCAGTCTAAAAGCTGCACCCCGTCCGACACATGCGTTTCGCGGCGGTATCTTGAAGGGAGGCCCGCCGTGGCCGGGAAATGTGACGTTTGCGGAAAAGCCAAGACCTTCGGTAACAATGTGAGTTTCTCGAAGCGACGCACCAGTCGGGACTTTCGCCCGAACGTTCAGCACAAGCGGATCGTGATGAACGGGGTAGGCGTTCGGCTTCACATTTGCACACGCTGCATTCGCACGCTGGGCAAGTCTGGCAAGGCCGCCTAAGCCACCATCTCGCGTCACACTGAGAAAGCCGGGCACGGATGAGTGCCTGGCTTTTTTGCGTCGTGATCCCCTTTCATTTCTGGAAGCCACCGATAGAATGTCTCCACATCATTTGATTGTGAACGTCATGTCGGGAGCCAGTGGATGACTGATCAAACGGCGCGAGTCAAGATTGATCTGGACCAGGTTACCAGTCGAGTGGATCGCCGGATATTCGGTGGATTCATCGAGCACCTTGGGAGGTGCATCTACGGCGGCATTCTCGATGAGGGATCGCCGTTGAGTGATGCTCATGGTTTTCGCATTGATGTGATGGCCGCGATCGCGCCACTGCGGATGCCGATCCTGCGCTGGCCGGGTGGAAACTTTGTCAGCGGCTACACCTGGACCGATGGCATCGGTCCTGTCGATCGCCGGCCGCGCCGGCTGGAGCTGGCCTGGCACGATGTCGAATCGAATCGATTCGGTACCGACGAGTACATCGCGTATTGCAGGGCGATCGATACCGAGCCATTCATTTGCGTGAACTTTGGGACCGGTTCGATGGAAGAAGCCCGGTCTTGGGTCGAATATTGCAATGGCACAGCGGACACGTACTGGGCCAACCTGCGCCGCGAGAACGGTCATCCCGAGCCGTACAACGTCCGGTACTGGGGGCTTGGCAACGAGATGTATGGCAACTGGCAAATCGGGGCGCTCTCGGCGGACGACTACGTCCGGAAGGCGATCGAGTTCGCGAAGGTGATGCTCTGGACCGATCCTGCGATCGAGCTGGTCAGTTGTGGGCATTCCGGAAGCGCCGCGTGGGACCGTACCGTTCTCGAAGGGCTCGCCAAATACATCCGCTATCACTCGATCCACATCTACACCGGGAACGAGGATTACGCGGAGAATGTTTATCAGCCACACCTTGCCGAATGGGAACTCGGGATCATGCGCGCCGAAATCGACCGTGTGCGCAAGCAACAGGGGATAACGCATGAGATCAAGGTCGCGTATGACGAATGGAATGTCTGGTATCGGGCCCACCAGCCAGAGCGACTGGAAGAGCGGTACGATCTCTCTGACGCGCTCGCCGTTGCTGCTTACCTGAACATTTTCGTCCGCCAAAGCGATGTGGTGACAGTCGCCAACCTCGCCCAGTTGGTGAACGTGATCGCGCCAATCTTCACCTCGCCCGAAGGATTGTTCCTTCAGACCATATACCACCCGTTGAGGCTGCTGGCAGAACATACCCAGGAGCTCGCCCTGGCGACCTGGGTGGATGGACCGAAGGTGAGGCTGCCGGAATCGCTCCCGGGCCAGGCGAAGCTGTCGCGGGCGGCCAGGCTGGGGGAGTTCGATGTGCTCGACGTGGCCGCTACGCGAGACGATGACCGATCCACCCTGGTTGTCTCACTGATCAATCGAGACGAATCGAATACGGTCGATTTCGCCCTGGACCTCGCTTCAGGAGAGGTGACCGGAACGATCCAGCGATTCGAAATCAGCGGAGACGACGTGCATGTCACAAACAGCTTCGACAACCCGGGTTGCGTCACGGTCACTGAAACGAAGGAACAGCAAGCCGGAAACCGGCTGCTACTTCAACTGCCACCACATTCGCACACCGTGTTACGAATGGCCATAGGCTGACATGTAATATCGGCACGCGTCGCGGTGATTTGATTTCCCTGGCCATGAAACCATGAAACGGCCCAGGCACATGAACGTCCAGGATCAATTCCGCCAATTGATCGAAGAGCAGCAGAGCCGCCTCCGCGCGGGCGTCCCACCCTACCGCGAAGCGGCGCTCCTGGCACTTCTCCGCGCCCGGGACCGTTGGCACCAGTCGCCCGAAACCGAGAGACTGGCTGGCATGGATGCCGATCGTTGCCTTGCCGAGCTGGGCGGAAACAAGGCGCTCCATCTCTGTTTCGCATCTGCCGGCGACAACACGAAAGTAGCGCCAGCTTCATCCGGCGATGGGATTGACGATTGGGGAGAAGAGTTTCTCCTGGAGTGCGGCCTGCTGGCCGAGGCCGAGCTGGTCTTGTCACACTGCGAGACCGGTTTCATGCGGATGGTCGATGACGGCAACGGAACGTACGACGCCTGGATCGCGACGAAGCGGGCGCCGACGAGATGGCGGGAGCGTGCGGATCTCGACTGGTGGGCGTCGTGGCTTGCCAGGCGCCATGGACCCGAGTTGAGTGCCCTGCGGTCCCAGCGGCCGGACATGGTGGGCCGCGATCCCGAACACGACGTGTATTATCGCGAGCTGGCCAATGTGCATTTGAAGGTGATGGCATATCAGCTCGACTATCCGCCCGACGCGGTGATCGGTGGCTGCACCGTCCAGACCTATCGTGACGTCCTGGGATGGCTCATTGGTTGGGCCCTCAAGAAGCGCGACCGCAAGGAGCCGGTGGCGCCGCAATCACGGAACGCGCTGGTCGCCGCGATTGCTTCAGACCTCGCCGTCGATTCCGCTGTCATTGTCCAGGCTGTCGCAGGCTTCACGCTCGACCGGGACGGTGCGGCCTGGCACGCAGCCGTTCCTGGCATCGCGGCGGCGCCACTCGTGCGGGTGGGTCCGGATTTGCTCGCCTGGTCGGTCGAGGGGCTAACGACGGAGCCATTGCTCTTTCTGGCTCGCGAGCTCAAACGGCTCTCCGCGCAGGAGTATCACAACGTCGCCTACCTTCGAGAGGCCGACTTCCGCCGGGATCTCTACGCACTCTTCCAGGACAGGCGGTTCGTGACAAGTACCGGCATGATTAAGCTCCGCCGAGAAAATCGCAACATTCGCACCGATATCGATGCCGTCGTCTTCGATCGGAAGACCGGCACCCTCGGCTTGTTCGAGCTGAAGTCGCAGGACCCATTCGCACGGACGAACGCCGAGCTGGCGCGCCAACGCGACAGCTTCCTTTACGCCAACCACCAGATCTCCGGTGTGCTCGACTGGCTGAATCGGAACGGCGCCGATGAGATCCTCGGCCGGATTGATACCCGGACCGCCAGGACGTTCCGGGTGCAGAGAATCGTATCCCTTTGTGCTCGGCCGCTACCTCGCTCACTTCAGCGACGGCCCGGCGCCGGACCGTCGTGCCGCCTGGGGGTCTTGGCCGCAGCTCCTGCGCCTGCTCGACGGACAGCCATTCCGGGCCAACGAGGCCAATCCCCTGTCCTCGCTTTTTACCCGGCTGAAGAACGACGACCCGCTGAGTCGTCAGCCTGCCGATGGCGATCCGTCATGCGAGATCGCCATCGGCTCCGCACGCCTTGTCGTCCATCCATCCTTTGCGGCTTTCCAGGCGAGCACCGCTGATGAGGGCATTCCATAACGGTTGCAAGTGGTCCGTACCCTATTGCCAGTCTTCCAGTGCCTCTCCGATCTCCTCGATGACCCAGGTATTGGTCTCGGTGCGGCGTGCCCGGTTGAGCGCTCGCTTGGCCGCCGATCCCCCGATGCTACCCAATGCCCAGGCGGCATGCCCACGGACGAGCGGCTCGTCATGCGTGATCATCGCTCCAGCCAGGATCGGGATGTCCGCGTCGGTGCCGATGTTCCCCAGCGCGATTGCTGCGTTTCGGGCCAGGCCGCGTCGTTTCGTTCGTGGTACCGGGGTACCGAAATACGTAACGCCAAACTCCTCCTGGGTCATTTCCAGCAGCCAATGGAGCGATGGGTAGGCGTTGTTGATCGACGCCGGCATCAATTCCGGGTCGGCGGCAGATTTGGCAGCGCCGGTATAGGGACAGACCTCCTGGCACACGTCGCAGCCGTAGACCCAGTCGCCCATCTTCGCCCGTAATTCGCGAGGTACGCTTTCACGTAATTCAATTGTGAGATACGAGATGCAGCTTGGCGTGTGAATCGTGTACGGCGCGACGATCGCGCCAGTCGGGCAGTTGTCGATGCAGATCGTGCAACGCCCGCAGTTGCGGTTGAGTGTCTGATCCGGCTCGAGGTCGAGATCGAGCAACATCTCGCCGAGCAGGACCCACGAACCGTGACCTGGCACGATCAGACAGGCGTTTTTCCCGTACCAGCCAAGTCCCGCCCGGGCGGCGACGGCTCGCTCGACGATCCGCGCGGTGTCGACCAGTTCGCGCGATTCGATCTTGCGGTCGAGCTCTCGTTCGAGATCCGCGTGGAGAGATTTGAGTCGCCGCTTGATGACGCGGTGGTAGTCCTTGCCCCAGGCGTAGCGGGAGATCCTCCCGCGAGCCACTCCGTCGTCCGGTTTCTTGGTCGGGCCTGGCCAGTAGGAGATCGCCACCGAGAGGATCGATTGCGCGGTCGGTTGGAGATTGCGGACGTCGGAAGAAAAATGCGCCCGCTCCGATGTAAACCAGTCGAGCCCCTCAATGTGACCGGCCGCGATGTGCCGGTCCAATTGTGCGGCAAGCTCGGGGAACGGCTCGACTGAGGCGACGGATGTTATCGTGAGGCCACGCTGGGCGGCGAGGCGTTTGACTCGTGCCGTGAGCTGGGCGCGGGGGCTGTCCAGAGGAACTGGATGCAGGGTAAGGGGCATGGACCCGGGCGTTTTCATGCCATGGAGTATACCGCTCGTCGCTATACGCGTTCCGACCGCAGGGCCTGGGCGCGAATCGCGAACCGGCGACTTGCCTCACGGCCGATCTCAGCCCATCCCTGGCGGTTCACCATCCCAAACGCCACTGCGCCGACGAATGCCGCCCACGGTGCGTCGCTCGAGGTGTGTGGTGCATGGTGGGGAGGCAGGGTGAGGAGGGGAGCGTCCCTGCTGATGCAGCGAAATGCGCCATGCTTGCCCCAGCTGATCGCCGCCCGCACGTTGGTCCCATGAATCGCCGGAGCCATGTTCGCCAGCGCATTGTCGGTGTCTGCCATGGAACCTGCCGGCGCAATTTCGCTGAAATCGAGTTCGCTCCCGACGATCACGTCGAACCGTGTAAGGTCATCCAACCGTTCATCGGCGATGATGCCTTCGCGGAAGTGAATCAGGGACAGGATCCGCACACCGGGAAACGTATGCACCGGGAGATCGGCGAGAAAGCGGCGCAAGGCGACATCGCGGCTGGCGACTATCACCAGGTCATGCTCGAAGAGTTCGTTAATGTTGAGCTGGTCGCCCATTTGGATCGATGACGAAGGGGCATCGATGGCCGGGGCATTATCCGGTTCACGGATGGTTAACCAGGTGGTGATCCCGATCGTACCGAAGATGGAATCAAGTGCTTCCCAGGACTCGCCGTCCTGCGCGACCGAGCGAAAGCCGACGTCTACCGGCCAACCAGAAGCGAGCTCGATCGCAACCGCGCCGGCATTGGTAAGTTCTCCATGGTGGAGTTGGGTATCTCCAACGATGGCAATCCGTGGGCGACGCATTAGCAGCCCCTCGGATGTGGCAAGCGGGCGCATTCGCATGCAATCATCCTGCTCAGGCGTGGATTCATCCGGTGGTGGCCTTTCCGGGCTATCATGGACAGAAAGCATCTTCGGAGATGGTCGCAGGAGATGGCGGCACATTCAAGCGATCACGGGTGATTCACATTCCACGCGCAAGGGGCGGCCGTGGGGATCAATTGGCCGAGTCACCGCATGGCTGGGTCTATCGTTAGGGAATTCGATGCCAACGAAACCACGGGTCTCTCCCATTGACACCAACATCGTATCGCCGCTTGGTGTCTGGATTCGGACGAAGCGGATCGATCAGGGATTGAGCCAGCGCGAACTGGCCTCTCGCTCGCAACTGAGCCGATCCTACGTCTGCGATATCGAGCGTGGTCGTGGCGCCCATCCAAGTGTAGACACGCTGGACAAACTGGCGGCAGCCCTCGGGTTTTCGCGGATAGATTTGCTCAAGGCATCCGGCGTGATCGAGCAACCAAACAACCACCGAGAATCCGAGGAAGAACGGCGGATGCTGTCGGTGTTTCGCGATTTGAGCGATGAAGGTCGCCTGTCAGTGATGCAGTTTGCGCGATTCATTCACACTGATGAGCATCACTGGATTCAGCCAAACCTGCTCGATGGCCACGCTCTCCAACCTGATGGGACGACGAACAACCTCACCCGCTCGCTGTTCGACCTGCCGGACAAGTAGCACGAAATCCGGCGAACGCTGTGTCTACCGTATCGGGTGGATAGGCGAGGTCTGCCAGCCCTTGACGTTGCGACCTTTTGGTGCAATTCAGGAAGACAGTGACTCATTCGTTGCCATCACGGGCGGAGCACTCATCGCTGCGCCGCCGCAACCGTAGCAGGTCAGTTGATTGGTCATCCATTTCCGCGATACTGGGCGGATGCAAAGTTCCTCCGCGTCCGTTATGCCACAAAAAGCGGCCACCGGAGCATTCCAGTGGCCGCTTTCCCGTTGTTACAGTGTTGTGCGAAGGATTATTCGGCGGCGGTCTCTTCGACCCCAGCCTCGTCCTCGGCAGCTTCGACGCCGCCTTCGGCGGTCGGCTGCTGGCGGGCTTCGAGTCGTCGCTGTCGCTTGGACTTCTGGCCGGCGTTGGCGGCAGCAGCTTCCATGCGGCGGGTGAATCGCTCGACCTGGCCTGCCGTGTCCACGATGCGCTGCTCGCCGGTGTAGAACGGATGGCAAACGCTGCACAGGTCAGTCCGCAGCTGAGGGCGAGTGGACCGAGTCTGGAAGACGTTGCCGCAGGAGCACGTGACCGTGCTCTCGACATAGTTTGGGTGAATTGCTGGCTTCATTCATATTCTCCGAATGTGACAGTCCTAATCCGCCGCAGTCGCGCCTGCGACTTCAGGGGTCAGGAGTGCGGTCGCGCCACCGATGGGATAAAGCTCGGGTGGATAGACGCTGATTTTGCGCTTGTTGCGGTGCACCGGCTCGAAGCGGACAACTCCGTCAATCTTGGCGTAGATCGTGTGATCCTTGCCGATTCCGACGTTGTTGCCAACCCAGAACTGGGTGCCGCGCTGGCGCACGACAATGGTTCCGGATCGAACGTACTGGCCGTCGGCGCGCTTGACGCCAAGCCTGTTTGATTCACTATCACGGCCGTTGCGTGTGCTACCGCCGCCTTTTTTATGTGCCATGTGATGTCACTCCTCTGGCGGCGCCGCAATGATCGGCTCCGCCTCGCATGGACGGTCCTAGGCGGAAATGCCCGTGATCGTCAATCGAGTTTGCTCCTGACGATGGCCAGTGCGTCGACGGTAGCGCTTCTTCGCCTTGAACTTGAAGACGATGATCTTGTCGCCGCGATCGTGCTTCTCGATATGCGCGGAAACTGAGGCGCCGTCGACGACCGGGGTACCGATCTTTGTTTCGCCGTTGCCGCCCACGAGGAGCACCTGGTCGATCGTGACGTCGGTTCCGGCGTCGGCGTGCAGCCGCTCCACCGTAATGCGGTCGCCCACCTTGACGCGATATTGCTTGCCGCCGGTGGCGATCACCGCATAGGTGGAGTCCGCCACGTCGTTGGAGACTGTTGCTTGGTCCGTCATTGCTATAGTTCCTGCCCAATCGGCTCAACTTGGCACGCGGCGTGCAGATCGCAGGCCCTGGTGACCGCTATCACCGCGCCCAGATACATCCATTTCAGCGGAGCCAAAGTACTCGTTTGTGCGTGAAAGCACACAAAATGGGGTGCGCTAGGCACCCAGACACGTCAGTATATCACAGCACTCGTATTCCTCCAGCCACTTTGCTGGGCATTCCATGCCGTGCATTCGAGCCTGATTCCATCATAGCAAACCTGGCAAGCCTGTCCGAATCGGCAGGGAACGATGCGCAGACTCTGTCACACTACGATTAAGGATAGGTGAATGGCGTGGTGACAGGCGACATGACAGATTTGATCGACAAACCTACACAGCAAAGAACCAGCGTATCGCGGTTCGTGATCGGCACGCGGGGGAGCGCGCTGGCGCTCTGGCAGGCGAACGCCGTCCGCGACCTGCTCGCCGACCGGTATCCGGAGTTGACGTTCGACTTGCACGTGATTCGACCCGAGGGCGATATCGACAAGACCTCGTCGCTGCTGAAGATCGGTGGCAGGGGCGTCTTCGCATCGGCGTTGCAGGAGGCGCTCCTGAACGGAGAAATCGATATTGCCGTGCATTCCACGAAAGACGTGCCGACGATCGAGCCGGCTGGGCTGGTGATCGCAGCCTTCCCGGCGCGTGAAGATGCCCGCGACGCGGTGGTTTCCCGTCATGGTGTCGGGCTCGCCCAACTCAGGGCTATCGCCAGTGATCGGCACTTCGTCCCGCAGACGGGCCGTCCAAATCCAGGATTTGCGGCCGGATGCGACGATCATCGATCTCCGCGGGAACATCGATACGCGCCTGCGCAAGGCGGAGTCGGACACGTACGACGCGGTCATCCTCGCCGCTGCCGGACTCACGCGAATGGGTTGGCAGGACCGGATTACCGAATACTTGCCGTTCGACCGGTTTGTGCCATCCCCCGGTCAGGGAGCGCTTGCCATCGAAACCCGGACCGATCCGGATCCGGCGTACGCGATAGCGAAATCGCTCGATGCGAAGGAAGTTGCCCTCGCGGTTCGCCTCGAGCGGGAGTTCCTTCGCGCAATGGGCGGTGGCTGCACAACCCCGATCGGTGCCCACGCCGAAATCAATGGAGAGAGCGTCCACATCTGGGCCATGATCGCCTCCGATGACGGAACAGCCTTGGCAAGGGCGTCGGAGGACATCCCGTTGTCAATTGCGGAAAAGACCATCCCCGACCTTGCCGAGCGGATGGTGAACGAGATCAGGCAGCATTGGAATGGTCCGGACGTCGTGCCCGCGATCCTCGCCAGGAGTCGACCACTGCTCGGAAAACAGGCGCTGGTTACGGGAACCGGCGCGCAGACAGACAAGCTTGCGAATGTCCTGATCGCCGAAGGCGCTCGTGTGACCAAGGCGCCGACGCTCGATATCCTGCCGACATCGGCGCCCGATGCACTACAGTCGGAACTTGAGCGCGCTGAGCATTGCCACTATCAATGGATGGTCATCACCAGCCAGCATACTGTTCCCGCACTGATCATGTTCGGTCGTGGGCGCCTGGCCGGAAAAGTCAGGATCGCTGCCGTTGGGAAGTCCACCGCAACCGCGCTGCGGGAGATTGGGCTTGACGTCGATCTGGTGCCTGAAACTCAAACGGGCGAAGGGCTCGTCGAAGCCTTCGCCCGGATCGGATTTCAGGGAGGTCGCGTGTTGTGCCTGCTGGGGACTACCGCCGGGGATACGGTCACGGGCGGCCTGGGCAACCTCGGGGCCATCGTGACTCGGGTCGAAAGCTATTTGTCGCACACCATCGATCACATTTGTGACGACGCTCGCCAGACAGTTCGGGCTGGCCGCATCGATCTCGCAGTCTTTTCATCGCCGTTGTCGGTACAGGCGTTGACATCGCAACTGGGCGCCGATCTTGGGGCGCTCTCCGGCGCGTGCCTGGTCGCGATCGGACCCACTACCCGGAATGCGATGGACCGGGCCGGTCTTCCTGTTCATGTGGTGGCCGCTGAACCGACACCCGAGGGCGTGGCGGCGGCGAGCCGTGAGTATTTCCAGAACAGAATGGGACTAGAGGCATTCAGCAATGATTAATCGAACCAGCATGATGGATACAGCGCCGGTTACCGGCATTCCAGCGAACCAGGCGACTTCGATCCTCGCCCGCGATCCGCGATTTCGTGCGCGAGACAACCCTGAAGCCAGGTGACTTCATCTACCCGCTGTTCATCGTCGAGGGTGACGAGGTTCGGCGCGAGATTTCCTCGATGCCGGGCCAGTTCCAGCTGTCCGTCGATCAATTGGAAACCGAAATCGAGGAGCTGGGGCGGCTCGGAGTCCCGGGAGTGCTGCTGTTCGGTATTCCGAACCTGAAGGACGCCGGGGCCAGTGGCGCGTTCGATCCGGACGGAATCGTGCAGCGTGCCGTCCGCGAGATCAAGCGGGTGAATCCTGATTTCCTGGTTATCACCGATGTCTGCGCCTGTGAGTACACCGATCATGGGCATTGCGGGATCCTGGTTGGTGATGTAGTCGATAACGACCTCACCCTGCCGTTGCTGGCGCGAACCGCCCTTAGTCACGCAGCCGCCGGAGCCGACATCGTGGCTCCCTCGGACATGATGGATGGCCGCGTCGTCGTGATTCGCGAGGCACTGGATGAGGCCGGGTTTTCAGTGGTGCCGATCATGTCCTACGCCGCGAAATATGCTTCGGCCTATTACGGACCATTTCGCGAAGCTGCGGAGAGTACCCCGTCATTTGGTGATCGCCGGTCACATCAGATGGATCCAGGGAATGCGCGGGAAGCGATGCGAGAAATCGCGATCGACCTCGAGGAGGGCGCCGATTTGATCATCGTCAAACCTGCGCTCTCGTATCTCGACATCATTCGCGCCGCGCGAGACACATTCGACGTGCCACTGACTGCGTACAACGTCTCCGGAGAATTCGCGATGATCAAGGCTGCCGCACGATTAGGGTGGATCGACGAACAGCGCATCACATTGGAGACGCTCCTTTCGATGAAGCGGGCGGGGGCAGAGCGCATCATCACGTATCACGCCAAGGAAGCCGCCGCCTGGTTGGCGTCGACATAATCTCGCAATGGCCGGCCTGATGCTGGTCAGTCATGAACACGGTAGTGAGCGCAACGCTGGGCCACCACCACGGGAGCAGGAAATCTGTGACATTCACTTCTGAACACATGACTGGCCGCGATCGTTTCATGGCCATGGCGGCAATGCAGGCGACCGACTCTACCCCTGTGTGGTTCATGCGGCAAGCGGGTCGATGCCTGCCTGAATACCGGGCACTGCGCGAGAAGCACCCGTTCCTGGAGGTGGCGCGCACTCCCGAACTGGCCGTAGAAGCGACGATGATGCCAGTCGATCGATTCGGTGTCGATGGCGCAGTGCTGTTCGCCGACATCATGCTCCCACTCGATGGCATGGGTGTCGAATTCGAGATTCGTCCCGGACGTGGGGCCGGTCATTGCGAACCCGATTCGCACGGCTGACGACATCGCCCGGATTTGCGTCGTTGGTCCGGAAGAGGGCACCCCGTATGTGCTGGATGCACTCACATTGCTCAGGAAAACACTCGGAACCCGGGCCGCCGCGCTGGGATTTGCTGGAGCTCCGTTCACGCTCGCGTGCTACCTGATCGATGGTCGCCCGAGCCGGGAGTATCCGAAAACCAAGGCGATGATGTATGGCCAACCAGATCTCTGGCACGATCTGATGTCGAAGCTGAGCGAGATCACCGCCCGTTACCTGGAAGGCCAGGTGCGGGCAGGCGCCGATGCCGTCCAGCTGTTCGATTCATGGCTCGGTCTGGTCGATCCGTTGACCTACCGGGATCGCGTGGCGCCATACACGGCGGCGATTTTCGAGCGCCTGCGTGGGCTGGCTCCAACCATCCACTTCAGCACCGGCACCGTGCAGTTGCTTCCCGAAATTGCAGCGACTAAACCGGCGATCGTCGGCGTCGACTGGCGATTGCCGCTCGATGTCGCCTGGGATGTGATCGGGTCCGACCTGGGAATCCAGGGAAATCTCGACCCGATGCTGTTGTTCGCTTCGTGGGAGACCGTCGAAGCGGCATCGATCGATATTCTCGATCGCGCCCAGGGACGTCCCGGGCACATATTCAACCTGGGACATGGACTGCATCCTGATACCGATCCCGATCAGCTCTCCCGCCTCGTCGAGCTTGTCCACGGCTATCGCGAGCATTGAGCCCATCATTAGGGGCCCGGTAGTGGTCGCCCTTGTGGCGGCCAATTTGCGCGTGAGAATGGGCGTGTCTCGCGCCATTCCGCGGGGGCTTTGAGATCAGTGCCGTATTGCACATCTGTTCATCCTATACTCAACAGAACGAGGCGAGGATTGGCGGAAGCGTTCACGGCAGGGACGGGTTTGGGATGCAACACATGCGATCGTCAGAAGCGCAAGCTCGCGTGCTGGTGGTTGACGATGAACTGAATATTCGGGAAATGGTTGCGATCAACCTGCAGCGCGAGGGACTCGATGTCGTTTTCGCGGTGGATGGCCCAGAGGCGGTGGACGCTGCGCGCACCCTGTTCCCGGACCTGGTCGTGCTCGACATCATGCTTCCCGGAATGGACGGCTTCGAGGTTTGCCGGCTGATTCGGGAAGAATCGACCGTGCCAATCCTGCTCCTGTCCGCGCGTGGCGAGGAAATCGACCGCATTGTCGGGCTCGAACTCGGCGCCGATGATTTCCTGGTCAAACCATTTGCGATGCGTGAACTCGTCGCCCGGGTCCGGGCGATGCTCCGCCGCGCCCGGATGGCAGGTTCTGTTGCCGGAGGGCTCGAGTTTGCCAGCGCCAACGGCGGGCTCAAGGCCCAGGTGCACTCCCGGTCCCAGGTGATCCAGGCGGGAGATGTCGAAATAGATATCCCGCGCCGCCAGGCGTCGCTCGGTGGCGCGGCGCTTTCGCTGAAGCCGAAGGAATTTGATCTTCTGTTGTACTTTGCGAGGCACCCAGGCATTGTACTTTCCCGAGACGCACTTCTTCGAGAAGTGTGGGGATACAACTATCCGGTCGATACACGGACAGTGGATGTGCATGTTCGGTGGCTGCGCCAGAAAATCGAACAGGACCCTAGTGAGCCTTCCCGCATTGGTACGGTGCGCGGTCACGGCTATCGATTTGTGACCCATGACATCTAGTTCCAGCGACGCACTACCACCCATGTCCCCGAAACGACGATTGCCCTCGCCGATCGCCGATGAGTGGCAGCCAGAGATCTCCAACAAGCCGATTGTTCCAGGCCCACTGCGATTTCGCCTCGCATTTCCCTTTATCGCATTGATCGTCGTCATTCTCCTCCTGCTCAGTTCCTTTCTCGGAACGCGTGCTCGGGAGGTCTATCTCGACCTGTTAACGGACCAACTTAATGTCCAGGCACATGTTCTTGCAGAGGCTGTGGGCCGCGAAATGGAATCTGGCGCCTCATCGGCGGAAATCCAGGCGTTGGTCACCGGACTATCCGGCGATGTAGCGACGAGGATGACGATTGTTGGACCGGATGGAACGGTGATCGCTGACAACGAGCATGATCCCGCCACGATGGAAAATCACGCCAATCGTCCGGAAATTGTGAGCGCTCTCGCAAAGGGATTGGGAGAGTCGTCGCGCGCGAGTCGAACCGTCGACCGGGAGTTCCTCTACATTGCGGTGCCAATCCCGCAAGTTGAAGGCGCGACGGCACGAGTCGCCGTGTCGTTGGACGATGTGCAATCGTCGGTGCGTACCGTCTGGATCTGGACGATCGCGGCTGCGACAGTTGCGATCGCCGCCGTGATAGCGATTGCCTGGTTCATCGCGGGACGCATCGTAAGTCCCCTTGAGGATTTGCGGCAACAGGCCCACGCGGTAGCGGGAGGCGATCTCAGCGTACGTGTCCAACCACCGGACACGACAGAGTTTGCCGAAGTCGGGTACGCCTTCAACCGCATGACGGAAGAACTCGGAACGTCCCACAGTGCCCTCAACCAGGCGCGCCTGCGGCTCGAGGCTGTCCTCGCGCAATTGGCAGATGGAGTGGTCCTCACCGATGAAGACGGCCTGGTGCTGCGCATGAACGCTGCCGCCGAGTCGATGCTTGACGCAAAGGAATCCAATTCGATCGGCAAGCCGTTCGTGCAGGTGTGCCGGGATCACGAACTCCAGCATTTGTTGAAGTCGGCACTTGAAGGGCAACAGCACTCGGAAGCGGCAATCGAACACGGCCTCAATCGTCGAACCCTGCTCACTACGGCCCAGGTCGTCGACGATGTCCGGGAGCGGCTCGGCCTTGTGGTCCTGCGTGACATATCCGAGCTACGTCGCCTTGAAACCGTCCGGCGGGAATTCGTGGCGAACGTGTCGCATGAGTTGCGGACGCCGCTGACTTCGATTCGGGCAATGGTCGAAACGCTGGAAGCGGGCGCTATCGATGATGAGGCAATAGCCGCCGATTTCCTGGCGCGGATCGTCGGCGAGGTAGATCGACTCACGGCCCTGGTCGAGGATTTGCTCGACCTGGCGCGGCTTGAGGCGGGGCGCACGACGCTCAACTACGACTCGGTAGACCCGGTTGAACTGGTTCAGATGGGCGCCGACCGGCTACGTCCCCAGATCGACCGTGCACACCTGACGATGGGCGTCGTCGCGGTGGGCACACCGGCGCCGATCAATGTCGACCGAATCCGTGTGGAGCAAGTGCTGGTAAACCTCGTTCATAACGCAATCAAGTTCACGCCGGCGGGAGGCAGCATTGAGTTGCGAGTGAGCCAGGGAGCAGATACCACCACGATCGAAGTCCAGGACACGGGGGTGGGCATTGCGCCGGTCGAGCAGATTCGATTGTTCGAACGCTTCTACAAGTCGGACAAGGCGCGCCGGTCGGAGGGCACTGGCCTGGGCCTGGCGATCGCCAAGCACATCGTCCAGGCGCATGGTGGCACGATCGCCGTCGAAAGCACGGTCGGCGAAGGATCGACGTTCCGGATCGTGTTGCCGAACAAACGGATCAAGCAATCCGCGCGTCGCCGCCGTTGACAGGTTGCCACTCGCACCCTTCACTCCAGCGCGTTACGCAAAGGTTGATATGCGTGCTCTGACCGTTCTTCGTATCACGGTGGAATGGGTGTTTCCGAAATCTCCCGTACAACGTGCTTCGGCATCGATTCCGGGGCGTTGATCGCGAATAGCACTCCGCTGAGGACCAACAAGGCCGATGTGAAAATCAGTGCCGCAATCGGGGATTCGAGGTCGGAGATAATACCGAGGACCAGTGGTCCCGCCACATACCCGGCGTCGGCCAGCGCGCGGTAGAGACCCATCGTGGGCGCGGTCATGCCCGTCGGCGCAATATCGGCAGTGTAGGCAGCAGGCGCCGCCCCGCTGATCCCACTCGCCGCGCTCCACACGATGGAGCTGATCATGAATGCCGAGAAACTGTCGGCAATTCCAAATCCCAGGAGTGCGATTCCCGTCAGCATGGTAGAGGGCACGATGACCGCCTTGCGCCCGAAACGGTCGACAAGGGCGCCGCTGGGGTACACCAGCAACAATCCCATGATGCTGATCATCCCGATCCCGATTCCGATCTGGTCGGGGCTCAGTCCGATCCTGTCCTCGGCGAGGAGCGGGATGACATTGAACAACCCGCCCGTTCGCGCAAAGAATGCGGTGAAGCTGACAAGGCAAATCAACAGGAAGCCTGGGGCGCGGGCGATGATCCGCAGTTGTTCGCGGAACGAGAGAGCAATCCCGGTGGAACTGAAGGGCTTGCCTTCAGAGCGCATTCCTTTGGTCTCGGGAACGAAGACCAAGGCGAGGATTGTGACGACGGTTGCGAGCGCCGCATTGGCCCAGAACGGCGCGGCAAGCCCGAAACGATCTGCGAGCCATCCACCCGGAAAGGCACCGGCTCCCACGCTGAACAGGAAGACTCCCTGATAGATCGACATCACGCGCCCGCGATTCTGCGGTGAGGCGATGTCCGCCAGCACGATCTGCCCTGCCGTCAGCACGCACGCGGCGCCGGCGCCTGCAATGAACCGGGCAACCAGGAAGACCTCATACGTAGGGGCGATCGCGCACAGGACCGTCCCGGCGACCGTAATCAGTCCGCCAAGGGCAAGTGTCGCGCGCCGGCCGGCGAGATCGGCGAGCCGGCCAGCAGGCAGGTTGACCAGGAACCGGGCGAGACCATAAACGGCGATGGTGAGACCGATCGCTGTTTGACTGACGCCGTAGTCTTCGGCGTAAAGCGCGATGACTGGCACGATCGACCCGAATCCGAGCTGGTTGGCGCAGATCAGGACGCACATCCAGATCAGCACCTTCTGCCCTTGTTTGGAAAGTCCAATCGAGTCGAGTCGAAACATGTTCCTCTTTCGGCGCTCCGCTGCACTGGGCTAAGGGGCAGGTTGGTAGCATCGCACCAATCCCGATCAGGCACAATCGCCATGGGTATCCGCCCAAACCTCGTATCATGAACGCTGCATTCGTAATGTGCGGCGAACGACTGCCCGCCATTGCCATTTCAGTTTCAAGAGGAATGACCGTTGTCGGAAGACGACCTGACGCACTCCAGCTACACATCCCCGAGACAACCACGACTCCTCGCTGACCGGTACGATGTGATCGACGTGGTTGGGTCGGGCGCCTCGGCGGTCACCTGGCGAGGCCATGACCGGCGACTCGAGCGCACCGTGGCAATCAAGATCCTGCGCCGCGATGGCGACCAGGACGAGGCGTACGTGCAACGGTTCGAGCGGGAAGCCCGGACCTCGGCCTCGATCTCCAGCGGGAACGTCGTCAATGTCTACGACGTCGGCCAGCAGGACGGCTGGCTGTATCTCGTCATGCAATTCGTCGATGGCGAGGATCTCAAGCACTCCATCGCACGCCGAGGGCCGCTCCCGGCCGACGAGGCGCGAGACATCGCCAGCCAGATCCTGGGTGGATTGGCGGCGATTCATCGGGCGGGAATCCTTCATCGCGACATCAAGCCGCAGAATGTGTTGATCGACCGCGACGGCGTGGCGCGTGTGACCGACTTCGGGATCGCCCAAACCTCCGTTGATATCGGCCTCACCACCGCCGGTACCGCGGTCGGTACCGCCGCGTACATGGCCCCCGAACAGGCCCAGGCTGGCCAACTTGACGAGGCCACTGATATCTACGCGGTTGGGGTCGTGCTCTACGAAATGCTCACCGGGGTGTTGCCGTTCGAGAAACCGACCGCGATGGCGACGATGCTGGCGCATATCCAGGATCTTCCCATCCCTCCCTCGCAACAGGCGCCCGAACAGCACATACCGCCCCTCCTTGATGGTGTGGTGATGCAGGCGATGGCCAAGAACCCCGCCGATCGCTTCCGCAGTGCGGCGGCCATGGCAAGGGCGCTGCAAGGGAAACTCAACGATCCTGGAGCAACGACACGGGTTGCGACACTTCCCCAGGATCAAACCCGAATTGCTCCAGCCGCAACCAGGGATCAGGTGTGGCCCGCCGCAACACGCCCGCCTGCGACGCCTCCACCCAGGCCACCTGTGGCCAACTCGACTTCCTCCGGCGCGGGGGGACGGGGGTTACTGAATGCCATGCTGGTCATCATTCTGCTGGCGATGACGGTCGTCGCGGCGTACATGTTCTACGAATATACAAGAGAGGGCGACACGGGAGGCGACGTGACGCCAACCGCCACGATAGAGCAGGTGACGCCGACCGAGGAACGCGATCCGACTGAGGAACCGGTGATCGCGCCGCCGACCGAGTACATCGCGCCTACCGAACAGGCGACTGTTGAACCGACCGAGGTCCCAATCGAGCCGGCAACTACTGAACCAGCCGCCGACCCGGACCAGATCATCGAGCCCGAAGGCAGTCCGAATGCGTGAATTGGATCGGGCGCGTTCGTGGCAGCGCGGAATCCGGCAATTGGTGGCATCATTGGGAAAGATGCGGTCGGATAAGCCCGCGGGGATCAGCTCGCCGTGGCCCATGTGGAAGATATCGGAGATGCGATCACGATGATTGATTTGCGTTCGGATACCGTAACCCGGCCCACCCCGGAAATGCGTGCCGCAATGGCGGATGCGCTGGTTGGTGACGATCAGTACGGTGAGGATCCCACAGTCACGCTACTTGAGCGAACTGCCGCGGAATTGCTCGGCAAGGAAGCAGCCGTCTATGTCCCGAGCGGTACGATGGGAAACCTCTCGGCCTTGCTCGCGCATTGCGGGCGCGGCGATGAGGCGATTCTTGGCGATGAGTCGCACATCCTGTGGTTCGAAAGCGGTGGCCCGGCGACACTCGGTGGGATCCCGTTCTTCCAGGTCCGCACCGACAAGTGGGGGCGGCTGGGGCTGGAGGACATCGCAAATGCGATCCGGGCCGATCGGCCGGGCTATCCGAAGACCGGAGTGGTCTGCCTCGAAAGCACGCACAATCGTTGCGGGGGTGTGGTTCTCGAGCTTGCCTACATGCGAGGGGTCCGGGAGATTGCCCATGATCGGGGGGTACCAATTCATCTTGATGGCGCGCGCATCTTCAACGCGGCCGCCTGGCTCGGCATCCCGGCATCGGAGATTGCAGCTGAGGTGGATTCCGTGCAGTTCTGCCTGAGCAAGGGGCTTGGCGCTCCGGTCGGGTCGCTGGTCGCCGGCACCGAGGAGTTCATCCTGAATGTCCGCAAGCAGCGCAAGGTGCTCGGCGGCGCGATGCGGCAATCCGGCGTGATTGCCGCCGCCGGAGTGGTGGCGTTCGAAACGATGATCGATCGGTTGCCCGAGGATCATGTGCGGGCGAAGCGACTCGCCGAGGGACTCGCTGCAATCGATGGGCTTGCGATTGACCTCGAGGTGGTCCAAACCAACATCGTTGTCATCAAGGTCAGTGGCACGAGCGATCACACGGCGTTCATCGCCGATCTCAAATCGCGCGGACTGCTGGTTTCAAACTACGGTCTGCGTGGCGTCCGGATGGTGACCCACTACGAAATCGGTGATCAAGATATAAAGGATGCCCTCCAGATCGTGGGGGCCGCGATGGCGGAGACGAAGGAGCCTCTTGGTGTCTCTGCCTGAGGGAGCTCGTCATGTGCGCTCCGGTTTGCACGGGGCGCGAATCGTACTTGGCGTGAGCGGGGGGATCGCTGCCTACAAGGCGGCGGAACTGGCCAGCACCCTTGTCCAGTCTGGCGCGATCGTCGATGTCGTGATGACCGAGGGTGGCCGTCAGTTCGTGCAGCCGCTGACCTTCGAGGGCCTCACGCATAGACGCGTCTGGACCGGGGTGTTCGATGGGTGGGACGACGGCAACACCGGACATGTTTCCCTGGCGGCCGCGGCAGACCTGCTGTTGATTGCTCCGGCCACCGCGAACACGATCGCGCGGCTGGCGCACGGCTTCGTCGACGACATGCTCTCGGCGGTCGCCCTTGCGACCCAGGCGCCGATCGTGATTGCCCCGGCCATGGAGCATCACATGTGGAACCATCCCGCAACGATGGCCAACACCGAGACACTGCGCAGTCGCGGAGTGGTGGTCGTGGGCCCCGAGTCCGGTCGGTTGGCCTCTGGAGCGGTTGGCTCCGGACGGTTGTCCGCCACCCGGGACATCGTCGCGGCTGCCCGCAAGGTATTGGGGCAGGGTGGACCGCTTGCCGGAAAATCGGTGGTGATCACGGCCGGGGGCACCCGCGAAGCGATCGATCCGGTTCGCTATATCGGCAATCGATCTTCGGGACGGATGGGCATCGCTCTCGCTGAGGCGGCGATTGACGCCGGGGCCCAGGTGCAGGTGATCGCGACCGCTAGTGTCGATCCGCTCGCGCTCACCGGAAACGTGACGTTCGTTGAATCGACACTGGATATGCAGCTGGCAGTGCACGATCTGATCCCGGCCACGGATATCCTGATTATGGCCGCAGCTGTAGCTGACTTTCGCCCGCAAACTGCCGAATCACAGAAGATCAAGAAGCAACCCGGTCAGCAATCGCTGGATCTCCATCTCATCAAGAACCCGGATATTCTCGCTGGTGTTGAGCGGGAAGGATTGCTCAAGATCGGATTTGCGGCCGAGACCGAACAGGTCGTGGACAACGCCCGGCGAAAGCTGGAGTCCAAGGGATTGGACATGATAGTGGCGAACGAGGCAGTGGCCACGATCGGAAGCGATCGCAGCGCGGCGACCTTGATCTTGCGAGATCGTGAGCCGCTTGTCCTGCCCGATGCTTCCAAGTCCACCGTGGCCTCCCGGATCATCGCCGAGATCATTTGCCTGTCACAGGCGCGGGAACAGCATGCTTGACCAAGCCGACCGCCGCCGGGTCCAGCTTTCGACCAGATCGCAACTCGCCACCGAATTGCTCCTGACCTGTTTTGCGTTGGTTGGCAGCATCATCGTGTTGCGAACAGTGCTGGTGGTGATTGGAGTAACCGAGCGGATCTGGATCGGGGAATTTGTCTACGGTCTCACGAGCCCGGTGACCAGGGCCCTGGGATTTCTGCCGGGCGCGCACCGGCAACTGTATGGCAACCTGACCACGGTTGACTTTACGCTTCTCGCATTCCTGTTCCTGTTCCTGCTGGGGGTGATTGCGACTGGCCGTCAGAACGACTAGCTTTAGTATGAATTCACGCTGGGAGTGTGCGGCTCCCGGCGTTTGCCCTCATGGCCGCTGGGGACTCATCCTGTCGCCGGGTCACACGTTTGGAGTGATTGCAAATGATGAAGAATACGGTTCGCGGTGTACTCGGCCTCGTCCTCACAGCGGCAGCGACATGGCTGGCGGCCTATATCGTTGACCAGATCTTTGGCCCCGATGACGATAAGGCGTAGTTCGCCTTGCCCCATGACTGTGAGTTGAATGTCCCATGATCGTAGCGCCGTCTCGTGCTGTTGCAATCGTCAATCCGGCGACCAGGGGAAACGTGCGGCGGATCGTGGAGCTGCTTGAAATAGCGGCTCCGCGATCGACTCAACTTGAGGTCTATTTCACGGAGTATGCGGGTCATGCAAACGACCTGGCGCGCGAACACGCCCCGAAATCGGACCTGCTGATCGCGATTGGCGGGGATGGCACGGTCGCCGATGTCGCCAGCGCTGCGCGGAGCTTGTCTGTGGACCTGGGCATTATTCCGGGTGGCAGCACCAATATCATCGCCCGCGGGTTGGGGATTCCGACGAACACCCACCTCGCGACCAGGCTCCTGTTCGAGGACCATGCCATTCGCAAGATCGATGCCGGCATTTGTGGTGAGCATTTGTTCTTGCACATGGCGGGCGCCGGGGTCGACAGTGCGTTGTTCGACATTGCCAAACCGGGCCTGAAACGCAGGGTCGGCTGGATGGCGTACCTGCCAGCAGCGATCGAGGCATTGCTACGGCCGCTCTCCTCATTCTCGATTCAGGCCGAGGAAATGCAGATCGATGGGGTTCGATCGCCACTGGTGCTGGTCGCCAATGGGCCATCGATCATCGCCCCCAAATTGCAACTGGACAAGAGGATCAGGTACGACGACGGACTGCTCGACGTGATGGTGGTGACGGCTACCCGCCCAATCGAGTTGGCGAGTGTACTGGCGCAAATGGCGAGGCGTCAGATGTTCGAGTCGCCATTCGTCACCTCGTTTACCACAAGGGAGGTCGAGATCTCCTCTGAACCCTCGCTCGCCGTCCAATTGGATGGCGACGTTGTGGGGCACACACCGGTTCGCTTCACGATCGATCCCGTTTCGGTCCGGGTTGTGACGCCGATCGCCAGGTAGGCCCGCCTGGCAACTCGACTTCATTGGCCGGCATGGCCCTGCCCCTCTGGATCGACTCCGCTCAGGAGGCCACCACCAGCTATGGTTCCTGTCGTTGACAGGCCGCTTAAAGCCAACACCCGGAACCATCTCGGTTCCGGGTGTTTCATTCCATGGTGGCGGGATAACGATCAGTCGATCGGCGCGCAGGAATTCGCGTTCCACGACAATTCGTAGTTGGCGTCGCCGGATTCGTAGCCCATCAGGAAGTCAGTGCCACAGGCATCGGTGAAGCTCGTCATCTCGCCCCAGGAGGTGTAGACCTCGAAGGTGTTGCCGGTGATGTAGCCCGTCGATTCCCCAGCGGCGAGATTGCCATCGAAAAGGACTGCGCCATCGGTGGTGATTGTGACGTATATCGCATCATTAGCCGTGATCATGATGCTGGTGAGTTCGGACTCATCCACTGTCGATTGCTGAACGGGTGTCTCTTCCGCAGCGGATTCGATTGGCGCGCCTTCTTCGGTGGCGGGAGTTTCATCAGAGTTGCGAACGTTGTCGCCACCACGTTGTTGATCAGACTGACCATCCTCGTCGGTGGTCTCGCGCGACCCTGAACTTGCCGTTTGGGTGGGTGTTGGCTCTTGTGTTGGTTCCACGGTTGCCGGCGCCTGGGTTGGCGGGTTGGTCGGGACTGGGATATCGCTTTCGAACGGCGTTGCGGTCGGCACTGCAGCGGTTGGGGTGAGTTCGACATCCGGTTGCGCAACAAAGGCGCTGTACACCCATGCGAATACGATTGCGCTAAGCACCACGGCAAAGGCTATGATCGCAAAGTTCGGTGCCCAATGGGTCGGCATGTTGATTGGCGGGACTGCCGCGACACTTGCGGCAGGCATCTTTCCGCCACTGCCAAGAGCTTCCTCGAACATGACCAGCAATTTGCTCGGTTCAAGTTGGAGGTAGGTCGCATAGTTGCGGATGATTCCCCGCTGATAGATCAACGGGGGGAGAGCACTGAAGTTTTCCTCCTCAAGCGCCGCCAGGTGATGGCGATTTATTCGTGTAGCCTGTTCCGCTTCCTTGAGCGTGACACCCATATGGGCGCGCGCCTGATGGAGCGTCTCTCCAAATCCCGCCATGGATCGATCCTGGTGAACCCGCAATTGGGTCGGTTATGCGTGCAAGGTGCTACCGTTCCGTGTTCCCGAGGCGTTCCTCAAGTTGACATGAGCGGCGCTATTGCGCTTTGTTTCGATAGCTGTGGCTCGAATCGCGATCCCTCTATATCAGCGACCCGAACTCGTTCAGTGTACCCCCTGCGATCCGATTAGACCGCTGATTGACGACGCCTAGACAACTCTTCTCGTACGTACACGGCGCCCATATATGACTTCTGGCTCATTCTGCAAATCGGAGTTCGCCACAAGCCGATCTGTCCGCGGTGTCGCTGGCTGGATCACATCCAATGGAGGAATCCAGCTCGTGTCGGCTGCCAACCACCAATCGCCTATCGATGAGCGGCAGGGGAGATCTTCGGCATTGACCATTTGGCGATGGGTGAAGGCCCAGTCGTTGGCGCACCAACCGCGCTCGCCAGTCTCCGTCGGTCGGAACGATCGGCACGTGCTGCACGACTTGGGGACACTGGAGGCGACGGCAAATTGGCGGTCGAACTCGTCGTCATCGTCGGAAATCGCCTCGCGAATATCAAATCCGCCATCGAAGCCCGACTGGTACTGTCCGAAACCGGACGCAGGCGACGTTGCCGGTCGCTGGCGGCGCAACCTGGACGGTTGTGATGGGGGAACCAGCGAACGCCGGTATCCCGTATCGACCAGATCGCTGGTATCGGCGATTGACTCGAGCTGGGCCGAGCGTGTCAACGGCGGGTGACCGGTGGGTGCGAGCGATTCGAAATCATCCACATCCGAGGCAGCATTGCCGAACAAGGCAGTCCGGAAGGCGTCCATGCCGGTTGGCTCGTCAATCGCAAAATGGGACGGCGTGCGCGGCTCCGGAATCGATGACTCGATCGGAAGATAGCCGTGGTCGTCGAAATGCGGCATTGACGGGAGTTCGACGTAAGGTGGGTATTCGTCTTCGAAATGAACTTGCGACGCGAACAGTTGAGCGCGCGTTTCATGCCATTCGGCAGGCTGTGGTTCGGGAAAGTCGCGAACGTCTTCTCGCCAGCTCTCTTCGCTGGTGACGAACACCGGAATTCCACTGGTTTCGGCCACGAAGTCAGGCAGTTCGTCGGATTCCGCAAAGAAACCGTCTTCCTCGGAGTCATACCCACCGGGGGCGTACGACTCCGATTGGTAGCCTGAAGTTTCGTAATCGTCGAAACGCTCGTCGTACTCCGCTTCGACCGGGTACGGTTCGGCCTGGACTTCGCGGTTTCGCTTCAGACCGAAGTTCAGGCTGCGCCACCAACTCCATCGCGGAGAGTCCTGTGGCTTATGGAATTGCGGAATGGCCGAATCATCAAACTCGGCATGCTCGTAGTCCAGCGCCTCGTCAAATGCCTCATCCATTGCCGGTTCGAACGCGAGTGTGTCGATGTCGACATCCGCGACCTGGTGGGCGGGCTCAGGTAGATCGACCGTGTTGGTCACTTCGACGGGTGGCAGGTCGATTGCGGCCCGAGCGCGCTCGAAGGCCATGACAAGCCGATCGCCTTCGGCATCCCACACGACATCGTCGGCATCGACAATCGCCTGAGTTTCCGGGATCCGGATCTCGGGCCCAGGTTCCGAGATTGTCTCGACTACGGGCTCGTAGAGTCGCGCCCGGCTCGAGACGTGACGCTGCTGACGGGTAGCCTCATTGGCGGCCCTGATTTCCTGGGCCCGCTGGTGGACATGGTCATACGAACTTAACCGGTTGGCGTGGGCAGTCGCCGATTCCGTGCGGTGTTCCGCCGATGGAGTGGAGCCCGGGTTGAGAAACTCGCGCAAGTCAGTGAGGTCGACCGTGGACTTGACGTGCGGGACACTGTCGAAACGTACGTCGAGACCGGAAGCAGGGGAGAGGGCATTGCCATTCGCCTCAACTTCAGACCTGGGCACAGGAGGGGTCGCCTCGTAGGCGTCACGGGGTTGGGATTCGGCGCGAGCCTGGTTGCGCTCAAGACCCTGGCGATACTGTTCGCGGTCCTGGGCACCCAAAACCTGATCGGATGATGCGCCTGCTGGGTCAGGATTGGGCTCGGTCCCGGTTGGTGGCTGCGCCGGTTTCCGTCGATCGGCGTGCCGCGCGCGGGCTTCAAGAACTGCATCGTGAGGACCCCGAGCCATGATCCTGACTCGCTCAGCCTGATCGTCATTCGCGGGTGCATTCAGGTCATTGCGAGGCGTTGAGCGCCTGACCGCGTTGGCTGCCGCGTCATCCTCCCGCATGGACGTGTGTGTAACGACATCGTCGGCCCGGTGACCTGCACGGTCGGAGAAATCAGGTTGCGATTGCGACTTCCTGGAAGTCGCGTCGACGACAGACGTGACTTCGTCATCGACACGCTGGCTGGCAAAAAACAGGCCTCGACGCGGTGTCGGAACGACATCGGGTGTTGTTGCGTTCGACAACGAATCTTCCCAAAGATCGTCGCCCCAACTGTTGCGGCAGGCGAGTTCCTTTTCGCGAACGAGGATGCGCACGTCGCTGGCGAGCTGCCGCTTCGGATGAGTGCACCATCCATTGCCAGAAAGTTGGGCTTTCTGAAAGTATTGGCATGTGAGGCATTGGCGTTTTTGATCCGACATGAGACCCTGCACCCTTTTTCAGGACGGAAATGTCCTGAGAAGACGAGTCGACTACGCCATCCGCGAACGAATCACCCTACTGACACGTTTGCGGACCATCCATGTGGAACGGCCGAGCCTGGATTGATCCGATTGTAGACCCGATGTTAAGGCGTGTCTATGTGTCACCGTGTTTATCTATCCACCAAGTGGACAGATCGTTCAAAAATGGGTCAGTGTACGGACGGGATGTCCGGATATACGATGAAATCGGTACGAAAGCGACTCAATCTGAACGGACACTATGATAGTCCAACGGGTTGGTTGGGTGCCATGAAGTCACAAGGAAAAGGTGGCCAAAACTGGTGGATTCCCTGCGTTGAATGTCACCCTGTATGGCACTATGGGTTGGTCGTTGAGGAGAAGTCATGCTGGTTCTATCCCAAGAGAATGTGCGGTCCCTGGTGCCTATGTCCAGGGCTATCGAGTTGATGGCGATAGCCTTTACGGACCTATCGGCAGGACGGGCGCTTTCGCCGTTGCGAACTGCATTGGAAGTCATCCCAGGATCGGGGACCACGCTTGTGATGCCGGCTTATGTGCCGTCAGCAGCCGCACTGGGGCTCAAGGTGGTGTCGGTATTCACTGGCAATCCCGAGCGGGGCCTGCCGACGATCACGTCGCTCGTGTGCCTGCTGGACGACGCCACCGGGCAACCGGTGGCGATCATGGATGGAATGTACCTGACAGCGCTGCGCACGGGTGCCGTGGCCGGGGCGGCGAGCGATTTGCTGGCGCGATCTGATTCACGGGTCCTCACCGTGATTGGGGCTGGCGCCCAGGCGTTGACACAGGCCGCAGCAGTGTGCGCCGTTCGTCCGATCGAGCGCCTGATCGTCACGGCGCGCACCGAGGCGAGCCTGGACGCCTTTCGCCAGCGGCTTGGATCAGATTGGCCCGACCTCGTGGATCGCCTGGAGACGACGCTCGATGTCGCTGCAGCGGTGCGGACCGCTGACATCATCTGCACCGCAACGACATCCCGCACGCCGGTGTTTGACGATGCTGACCTCCAGCCGGGTACGCACATCAACGGCGTCGGATCCTTCACCCCCCAGATGCAGGAGGTCCCGGCCCCTACGGTGGCCCGTGCCCTGGTCGTTGTCGATCAACTCGAACCCGCCCTCGAGGAAGCCGGTGACCTGATTATTCCCTTGCGGGAGGGAGTGATTGACAGGAGTCATGTCGGCCGCGAGCTGGGGCAGCTGTTGAGTGGCGAGATCAGCGGTCGAACCGATGGGGCCCAGGTCACGTTCTTCAAGAGCGTGGGAAACGCCGTTCAGGACATGGTGGTCGGTCGATTCGCGTTCGAGGAAGCATTGCGAATCGGAGCCGGCCAGACTGTCCAACTCTAGTCCCACGGAGGCCACAATGCCCCAGTCAAGACGACCGGGGCATTGTGCGAATTACCGTAGGATGTGGAATCGTCAGTCAGCGGCGATCGGTACTGGAGGGGCGGCTACTGTCCCGTACTTGACGGCGTGCTCGAAATCTTCAGGGAAGTGCTCGATCATGCCGATCAGCGGCACCGGCGCGACCTGACCCAGGCCGCACAGCGAGAGCTCGATGATGTGCTTGCTCGTGCGCTGAATGAGTGTGAGATCGTCCATCGAGCCTCGTCCGAAGCGGATTCGATCGAGGATCTCGACCAGCGCGGGATTACCGAGACGACATGGCACACATTTGGAACAGGATTCATAGCGATTGAAGGCCGTCAGGT
The DNA here is from genome assembly GCA_963763125.1 of uncultured Chloroflexia bacterium. Classification (GTDB taxonomy): domain Bacteria; phylum Chloroflexota; class Chloroflexia; order Thermomicrobiales; family UBA6265; genus JACCYX01. The sequence goes on along the minus strand of CAVXMV010000005.1, from coordinate 129,753 downwards.
AGCGAGCGAAATCGACGACGTTGACCGTCTCGTCGAAGATCACCCAGCCGCCGGAGCCTAGCATGCCGCCAACATCGCCGAGCGAGTCGAAATCGACCGGGATGTCAAGGTGCTTGTCTGTCAACGGTCCGGCGGACACACCGCCCGTCTGGACGCCCTTGAAGGTGTATCCCTCGGCCATGCCGCCATAGACATCGTCGAACAACGTGCGCAAGGTCATCCCCAGCTCGACTTCGACCACACCGTGGCGGGCCAGTGGGCCCTGGACGGTCATCAGCTTGGTGCCTTTGCTGCCCTCGGTGCCAAGACCGGCGTACCATTCGCCGCCATTGACGATGATGTCCGGGATGTTGGCGAGGGTTTCCGTGTTGTTGGCGATCGTTGGACGTTTCCAGAGACCCTCTTCGACGGATCGGGGTGGCTTGGTCCGCGGCTGACCACGAACGCCCATCACCGAGAACATGAGCGCCGAGGCTTCACCACAAATGTAGGCGCCACCGCCGGTGCGCACGCGGAAGGCGACATTCTTGCCGGTTCCGAGAATATCCTTGCCGATCAGTCCAATCCGCTCGGCATCGGCGACGGCCTTTCGGAAGCGTCGAATCGCCAGCGGATATTCACCACCGATGTAGTTGTATCCGCGCTCGGCGCCACACACCACGCAACCGATGAGGATGCCTTCGAGGATGCGGTGAGGATCGCACTCGTGGAGATGACGATCCTTGTAGACATTCGGTTCACCCTCGTGGCTGTTGCACACCACGAACTTTGGGGTGACACGGGCCTTGCGTCCACTCTCCCATTTGATACCGGCCGGGAATCCGCCACCACCCCGTCCCCGAACCTGGGACGCGGTCACTTCGGCGATCGCTTCCTCAGCACTCAGCTCGAAGAGGACCTTGAAGTAGCCATCGTAGGCGCCGCGGGCGATCGCATCCTCGATCGAATCCGGCTCGATCACTCCTGCATTCCGGGAAATGATCTGCACCTGGTCCTTGAAGAAGGGATGCTCATTCAGGGATGGAATGTTGCGCAGTGACGCATCGCCACGCACGCCGACTGCCAAATCGTCACGTTCGCCATTGAAGACGGCCGTGATGTCGTCTGGTTCCAGTGGTCCGTACACGACCGGGGGCTCACCGGGGTGTCGAATCTCGACCCACGGTTCCATCCAGAAGGCGCCGTTTCCGCTTACCTCCCGGACGACTGCCCGGTCTCCGAGTTCTGCCCGGCACGTTTCCAGAACCTTAAGGGCGCCTTTGGCAATCGAGCTGCTGCCGACGCCGACGCTGACGACGCTACGCGATCCCTCCCAGAGATCACTCCAGCGTGCTCGAGCCTGGGCTCGAAACGCCTGGAAGTCCTCTTTCGACTCAAGTCTGGTCAAGTGTTCACTCGGACGGACGGAGACCATTGCTCACCCCTTTTTCCTGCATCATGCGATGACCCTTGACCGCCTGATCGAGCATGGTGGTCAATTGCTCCGGGGTGACTGGGCCGAAGTAGTCGTCATCGAGCTTCACGACCGGGGCTCGGTCGCAAACGCCGAGGCATCCGTTGACGACCTGAACGCTAACTTCGAGATCGGCGGTGGTTTCGCCGTCGTCGATCCCGAACTTGTGCTGCATTTCCTGGACCAGCGCCTGGGAGCCCATCACATAGCACGCCATGCCGTGGCAGATCAGCATGTGATGGTGGCCCCGAGGCTCGGTTCGGAAGTCGGCATAAAAGGTCAGGAGGCCATAGACCCGATTAACGGTTGTGTTCAGGTGCGTGGCAACGATTTCGGCCGCTTCCGGCGAAACCCAACCGAAATGCTCGTTGACCTCCTGGAGCGCGGAAAGGATTAACTCCTGGGCTTCTTCGAAGTCGTCGAATGTGAAATGGGAAACAAGTTCGCGCACGACATCGAGATCGATTTCCTGGCGTCCAGTGAACGGGGCGGGCACAGGAAGCATTGCGTGCGCAGATTCGGCATGGGCCACTCGGTGAACCTCCCTGCCGCGTCAACCAAATGACATCATCGTCGAGCGGCAGCGTGAGAAAAGTCACGAAATATCGCTCTGGAGTATACCAGCAGCGGGGCCCGGATTGAGGGGAGGATCGGGTGCTGAAAGGCAGGATTGACGGTACCGGGGAGCCCAGTGAGAGTCTCCGCTCCGATCGTCACCGAACTTGCTCGCTCAGGAGCCGAGCAGCTTCTTGAAATCGCCGTCGAAGTCTTCGAGAAACTGGTACATGTCGACCACGTCGGATGCGGATACCGCTTCGGACCCGGCGTCAGGTAGCTCCTCCGTGTAGATCTCCGGCGGCTGGATCTCCTTGAATTCACGCACCGCCTGTTCACTCAAGCGGCGGAGGGCGAGTTGCGCTTCTTCCGGATCACCATCGTTGAGAACAGCGGCGACGAAGTTGCGGGCGTGACAGTCGGTGCATTCGACAAGCATGGTCCACATCTCGCGTTCCCGCGAGATGACGGTGATGTCGTCTGGATGAAACTGGTGGTGGCATACAATGCACCGCTCCAGGCGGTTGAGGACAATGCGTTTAATGCGGACTTCTGAATCCATGGTTCCTTCAATCGACAGACGAGGTGGCGCCTGAGGAGCCACGAAGTACGGCTTAGTTGGACCGCTTCTTGTCGAAGTCGTCAAGGTCCAGCGAGTTGATGAAATCGCGGAAGACGCCGAGACTTTCTTCTGTGCGGGCGCCGGTTTGGGCTTCCCGTTCATCACCTCGAGTTTCCGGTTCGGAATCGTCGATGCGCTGGGCGATGTCGACTTCGTCGACCTCCTCGGCATCCATCGCGACGCCAACGTGATCCATGATGGTATCGGCGACGAGGATTCGGGTGCCGGTACGGACGGCCAATGCTATCGCGTCGCTTGGCCGGGAGTCGATCTCAATGGTGCGTCCGTTGTGATCGAGCAGGATCCGCGCAAAGAAGACCTGGTCGTTGAGTTCGGAAATGATGACCCGATCGATCGTTGCGCCAAGCTCCGCAAGCATCGATCGCATCAGGTCGTAGGGCAGGGGCCGGGTAGCCGGGACGCCTTGCAGTTCCATGGCGATCGCTTCAGCTTCGTAGGCACCAATCCAGATTGGTAGATGGCGATCCCCATCAACCTCCTTGAGGATCACGACCCGGTTTTGCGTCACAAGGCTGACGCGAATGCTTTCAACAGTTGTCTCAATCATTATCGGGCCCTTTTGGCATCGGATTGCTGCATTCCACGACCGAGTTGCCAATCACACAGGGATGGTCCGCGGGCGCCAGGACGGCAATACATCGACCATCCTGAAGCAACCTTATCCATATACTACACCCGGTCCAGCGCTCAGGCACCACCCACTCGACCAGAAGTAAGCGACGAGTTCCTGATCTGGAGCGGTGCGGCTACTCGCCGGAGTCCGCCTGACCTTCAAGTTCCGGGTAGTCATTGTGGGGAACCACGCCGATGTCGTTGACCGGCCAATAGGTGACCCAGGCCTTGCCAATGATGTTGTCGATTGGCACGAGTCCGAAAACGCGGGAGTCCGAGCTGTTGGTACGGTTGTCGCCCATCACGAACACTGAATCCGCAGGCACTTCGAGAGGGCCACACACTTCACCCTGATCAAGATCACAGTTGGTGGGACGACCATCAATGTACGGCTCATCGAGGCGAGTCCCGTTGATGTACACACCCTGGTCATGAATCTCGATCGTGTCGCCCGGGATGCCAATCACGCGCTTGATGTAGGGCTTGTCGGTGCTCACCTTATCGGCGGGAGGGTTGAGGACCACGATATCGCCACGCTCGGGAGTGCCGAACAGGTACGAGATGTCGCCATCTTCGGTATCGACGCCGGGGATCCAGCCGAACCACTTGTCCTTGTCAAACGAAAAATATGCGTTGCGGTTGACGAGCAGCATTTCGTTGTTATCGAGGCTGTTGTCCATGCTGTGGCCATCGACCCGGAAATTGAGGACAACAGCGCGCACCGCGACGAAGATCAGCAACGCCAGGAGCAAGGTCTCGATGACCTCGCGCACGATGGAGTGCGGTTTCTTTTGTTCGGTGGTGGCCGTGGAGGTGTCGTCGCTGGGCTCCAGAGCGGCGATTTGGGAATCAGGCAGGTCTCTGGAAAGCTCGGTGTGTTGGTCGGTCATACCCGTGAAACACCTCGGATTGGGATGCAAACAAACAGAAAGGGACGCAAGGGATGACCCCTGCGTCCCTCACTGTTGCAACGTTCGACTGTCGAGCATCGTTGCGGAGTGTTGCTAGATTTCGTCGGCGCGGCTGCCGCCAACCTTGACGGTTGCGTCGTCCTTGACGTTGGTCGCGGACGAGGTGATGGTCGAGGCGGTCTTCGAGTTGCCGGCTTCCAGCTTCTCCTTGGCCTCTTGCTCTTCGGTCGTGGACTCCGTCTTGAACTCGCGGATGCCCTTGCCGAGCGCGCCGCCAATTTCCGGGAGTTTGCCGACGCCGAAAATAATTACAATGATTACCAGCACAATTGCCAGTTCAGGTACTCCGATGCCTGCCATCGTCGTTCATCCTCCTCGGATATGTATCAGCACGCTTGATTGGTCGACCGGTGAGACGAACCTGCGCACCCAACGTGATCATCAAGCTGCGATCCGTATTGTAGGTCTGCTCAAAGCCGATTTCAACGCGCGAATGGTAGAATGGTGACACACCACACGCGTGTGTTAACTGAATGGCCAAGTCATCCAGATTGTCCATCTGGCGGCATTGACCGCGTGTTTTGTGGCGGTGTCACGACTCCTTCCTGCGTCCGAAGATCGGCCCTTTCAAACAACGATTATCGACGCTGATGGCCAGGTTCGTTGCCTGATCCGACGAAACTAGCTGCTCAAGACGATGCTGCTCATGATGCACAGTATCAGGAAGAACCCTGAAATACCTATCGTGAACTGAAACAGCGTTTTCTCGAACCCTCGTCGCGTCCGCTGAATTGAATCGGATCCGCCGCCAAATGCTCCACTGAACGACGAGCCCTTGGTTTGCAGCAGGATAACCGCAATCAACACGATGGAGACGAGAATGGTGACCAGGTTGAGTGCGACTTCCACGGCTCGGCAATTCCTTCTTCAGCGCGATCAATGACAAAAACGCTCATCGGCGTAGAGTGCAGAGTACCATCCGCCGGGGGGTTCGGCCAAGGTTGTCCGGTCAGGTGATACGCGCTGCGTCCACGATCTTTCGAAAGTCATCGGCATCGAGGCTCGCGCCACCCACCAATGCGCCATCGACATCAGGTTGGGCGAGGAACCCGGCAGCATTGGCGGGGTTCACACTGCCTCCGTACAGAATCGGGACATCGCTCGCTGTGTCGTTGCTGATGACGGCAATCAGCGATCGGATGTGGGCCGCCATACGCTGCGCGTCATCTGGGGTAGCAGACTTCCCGGTGCCGATCGCCCAGACCGGTTCATAGGCTATCAGCAGGCTCTGAATACGTTCCTGGTCAAGATGTCCGGCCGCGCCGGTGATCTGTGCGGCGACGACCGAGAATGCATCGCCGACCTCGCGCTGGGCCAGGGTTTCGCCGACACACAGGACCGCCGCCATTTCGTTGTCGATTGCTGCATCGAGCTTGGCCCGAATCAGGCTGTCCGATTCCCCATGATGCAGGCGACGCTCGCTATGCCCAATCAGGGTAAAGGCGCACCACGGCGACAGCATCGCGGCAGACACCTCGCCCGTGAAAGCGCCATGGTCGTGCGGCGAAACATCCTGGGCGCCGATCAGGAGACTGGTGTCGAAGAATTCGCTCGAAATGGCGGGAATCCAGACATTTGGCACAGCGACCCCGACCCGGACAGCATTCGCGTGCATCGTTCGCGATCTGGCTACTCGCTTCGGCCAATGCCAATGCCGACTCGATGTCCAGATTCATTTTCCAGTTGCCGAACACGGATGGAATGGTTGACGAGCTCATTCGACCTCCGGAATAGCGGCGATGCCAGGCAGCACGTTGCCTTCGAGAAATTCGAGCGAGGCCCCCCCACCAGTGGAGATGTGGTCGATCTGTCCGGCAAGGCCAAGTTGCTCGATCGCCGCCACGGAATCGCCGCCGCCAATCACGGTGTATCCACTGGCATCAGCGACAGCCATCGCGACGGTGGCTGTGCCCGTGGCGAATGCGGGGTTCTCGGCGACTCCGAGTGGGCCATTCCAGAGCACAGTCTTCGCGGAGGCGATGGTGTGAGCGTAAGCCTGGGCGGTCTCCGGACCAATATCGAAGATCGCCTCGTTATCGGAGATGGAATCGATTGAGCGAACTTCCCCGGAGGGCGCATCGATCGCGGTCGCGACGACTATATCGGTCGGCAATCCGACATCCACCGAGAGGGCCGCCGCCTGTTCTAGCAGCGCAGACGCGATGCCGGTGAGATCCTGCTCGACAAGGGAAGTGCCGACTTTGACCCCCTGCGCGAGCAGGAACGTATTGGCCATGCCGCCTCCGATGAGGAGCGCGTCGACGTTCGGGAGCAGGTTCTCGAGCACCTTGATCTTGTCCGATACCTTGGCGCCGCCAATGATCGCCACGAACGGGTGCTCCGGTTCGTTGAGGAGGCGCGTGAGGGCATCGATTTCGGACTGCATCAAAATACCGAGATATCCCGGCAAAAGATGAGCGACACCATCGGTGGATGCGTGGGCTCGGTGTGCCGCCCCAAAGGCGTCGTTCACATACATGTCAGCCAGATCAGCAAGTTCCCGGGACAGCGTCGGGGTCGTTCTGTTCCTCGCGCGGATCGAACCGGAGATTCTCGAGCAATACGATGTTGCCATCGGCCATCGCGATGATGGCGGCCGAAACGTCGGGGCCAGTGATCTCGCTCACTGCCATCACCGGCTTGCCGAGCAGTTCCGCCAGCCGTTCGGCGACTGGATTCAGTCGCAGGTCGTCAACGACCTTTCCCTTTGGGCGACCGAGATGGCTGCACAGGATGACCTTGGCGCCGTGGGCGATGAGCCACTCGATGGTGGGCAGGGCGGCCCGGATCCGGGTGTCGTCCTCGATCTTGCCGTCTCGCAGGGGCACATTGAAATCGACGCGACACAGCACTCGCTTGCCGCGAACGTCGGCGTCGACGACGTGATCGCCTGGTCATCGCGCAGTCCCGTTCAGTATGTGAAAGTTCGGGTTCCTAGCCACTCGAATCCCTGCTCGCAGACCAGTGCGGCGAGGTCGGCAACACGGCAGGAGTAGCCCCATTCGTTGTCGTACCACGACACGACCTTGACCATGTTGTCGCCAATGCGTCATCGTCGATAGCGCATCGACAATCGAGGAACGAGAATCATGCCGATAATCGGAAGACACGAGCGGATCTTCCGAATAGCCCAGGATGCCGATCATCTCATCCGTCTGGGATGCTGCCTTGAATGCGGCGTTGACCGATTCGATGGTGACTGGTTTCTCGGTGATCGCCACGAAATCGATGATCGAGACGGTTGGTGTCGGCACTCGCAGGGAGAACCCGTCGAACTTGCCCTTGAGTTCCGGGATCACGAGGTGGAGTGCCTTGGCGGCCCCGGTTGAGGTCGGCACGATGTTCTGGGCCGCGCCGCGGGCCCGGCGGAGATCATTGTGCGGCCCGTCCTGCAGCACCTGGTCGGCGGTGTAGGAGTGAACAGTGGTCATCATGCCGTGCTGGATACCGAAGGTGTCGAGCACGACCTTGGCCACCGGGGCAAGGCAGTTCGTGGTGCAGGAGGCGTTCGAAATGATGTTGTGCCTGGCCGGGTCGTAGGAGTGCCTCGTTGACGCCGAGCACGACGGTGATGTCTTCGCCTTTGGCAGGTGCGGAAATGATCACCTTCTTTGCGCCGGCATCGATGTGGGCAGAGGCCTTGTCGGAGTCGGTAAATCGTCCGGTTGATTCGATGACCAGGTCAACCCCGAGATCACCCCAGGGCAGTTGGGCCGGATCCTTCTCCTCGAGCACCTTCACGAAATGCCCGTTAACGGAGATCCCTTCGTCATTGGCGGAAATCTCGGCATCGTATCGACCGTACGTAGAGTCGTACTTGAGCAAGTGGGCGAGTGTCTGGTTGTCGGTGAGATCGTTGACCGCGACGACCTCGAAGAGGTCCGAGAATCCGCCCTGGTCAATCGCCTTCAACACCTGACGCCCAATGCGGCCGAATCCATTGATGCCGATCTTGTACGCCATGAACTTCTCCTCGGTGGTGTGAATTGGTGGCATATGGTTGAGGGTATGCGAGGCCCGAATGCCCCGATCACACAGCATCAAGCCTACCAACAAATTGACAGATTTGCCGGATCAGGCCCAGTCGCAGTTTTTTCGATGACTCAGTGGTGGTTGTTTCCGCTGCCAATCAGGACCGAAGCCTCGTCCGGTGCTACCCCATTGGCGACAGCCAGGGTCACCGGGAGTTGGCTTAGCGAACGGTTCTCGCGGGCCAGGTCGAGCAGGACGGCGGCGAGTTTGATCGGGTCGTGACGCAGCGGATTCTTGTCGTTGACGACATCCCGGGCAACGACTTCGATGCCATTTGACGTACGCTCGGCGCCATCGTAGACAACCGCTTCGACATGCCATTCGGGCCGGATTGCGGTACCCGCAGCGGGGTTGCTGTTCACCAGCACGTAGTCGAGCTCGCCGTCACCGAGATACTTCACGACCTCCCGGACGTGATCGTCGTACCCAAAGTGGTCGGTTTCCCCTTCCTGGGTCGCGACATTGCACACGTAGACAGTATCGGCTTGCGACCAACTGATCGCTTCCTTGACTCCATCGACGAGCAAATTGGGAAGCAGGCTGGTATAGAGGCTGCCCGGGCCAATCACAATGAGATCAGCATTGAGGATCGCCGCCAGTGCCGGATCGTAGGCTTTGGGGCGGATCGGGTCAAAGAACACCCGCTCGATCGCTGGCCGTTCGTGGGAAATTGTCGATTCGCCTCGCACCGTTGTGCCGTCGGCAAGATCCGCGCACAAGGTGACATTCTCGAGCGTGGACGGCAGGACACGTCCCTGCACGTTGAGCACTCTCGCCGATTCGAGGACGGCCTGCTCGAAACTGCCGGTGACCTGGGTCATGGCCGTGATGAACAGGTTGCCAAAGGAGTGACCGGAGAGTTCCGATCCTTCCTTGTCGAAGCGATAGTGAAAGAGCTGGCTCATCGTTGACTCGTCCTTGGCCAGCGATACGAGACAGTTCCGGATATCTCCGGGGGCGGGAATGTCAAAATCGTCGCGGATTCGACCGGTACTTCCTCCATCGTCGGCAACGGTCACAATCGCAGTAAGATTGACGTTCGCCTGCTTGAGTCCACGGAGGAGGAAGCCAAGCCCGGTGCCGCCACCGATCGTGACGACGTTGAACTCGGGAGCGACGGGGCCAAACCGGTCGCCGACAAAGATCTCGGACACCGATCGTCCGCTGGTGATTTCCTTAAGCAGTGGCGAAATGAGGGAATGGCTGATCTTCCAGACGGCGAATCCGAAGAGCAGCAGACCGCCACCCAACAGCAACAATTCCCGCCAGGGATGAGAAATGAACTGGAGTGTCAGCGCCTCGACGAATCCCTGGAGACCACTGGGTACCGAATAGTTCTCGTATACCCATTCGGCCGCCATCGCGAGGGCAAGGCTGGTGAGAATGATGGCAAGCATGAACAATGCCACCCAGCGCTTGATCCTCATGCCCGGCCGTAGCCACATCCGAAGAGTTCGACGGTTCATTGTTGGTCCCGTGGTATGTACCGCTGTGGAGTACAGGAGGTATTAGTGGCGGTCGGCGCTGGAATCCATTGCTCGCGATGTCGCGGATGGAAAGTCGGTTTGGGTGTGCAGTATAGCACCGCCGTGCCGCTGGTATACGGACACCCCGCCAAGCGATTGTCATGGGATAGATGGAGGCGTCGGGAAAGAAAATTGCGTGCCTTTAAACGGTTGACTGAAAACAGTCAATACCATATACTAATCTTTCGTGCGGGATTCCGGGAAACACCGGATATCTACGCTCGGTAGCTTTGGACTGGACGGCGCGTGCAGTTGATTCTAATCAATAGTCAAGAACCTGGCAAGCCGGGAGGGGTATATCATGCCCTCCCGTTTTTGGCGTTCCCGCGAAGATCCCGTCCTGTGCCGATTTCGCGGATCGGTGATCAATGTATTTGTCCGTCGCGAACGCTCGTAGGTCGCCAGGGGCATCGCGAGGGATTCGGTTCCTTCCCGTCGGTCATCGTCACACGCTAGCGCACGTCAAGCACCTTCCCCGTTTTCCTATCTCTTGTTGACAGACAACATACCCACGTACCGGAGTACCGGACTGATTTTATCGAAGCAATGACATGTAGTTCATGGTGTTTTTTCGGGCTGCGGTGTCTTCCATGGAGATGCGGGCCGAACACGAGGAGCGTTGAATGGCTGTAGACCGTGAAGTGAGGACGAGCGCAGCGACGCACGCCGTCGAGGACATGCAGGTCCTTTCGAACAGGGGCGTGGGGCGAAGGACATACGCTCGGATTCCGACCGTGCTCGAAATGCCGAATCTCGTTCAGGTTCAGATCGAATCCTTTAAATGGTTTGTAGAAGAAGGTTTGCGCGAGCTTTTAGACGAGATCTCGCCGATCACCGATCATCACAAGAAGATGGAACTCTCGATTTCCGATCCGCGCTTCGATGAGCCATGGGCGCGAATGCCCAAAGGTGAGGAGCAGGAGCGAGCCAAGAAGGATCCGCGCATCGCCGAGGTCTTCTGCCGGGAACGCGACATTACCTACGCGGCACCGCTTCGTGTGTCCGCCAAGCTGGTGATGAACGAAACCGGTGAGATCAAGGAAACTGGCCCCGACGGGATCTTCCTCGGCGACTTCCCGATGATGACGTCGGATGGCACCTTCATTATCAATGGCGCCGAGCGCGTGGTCGTATCCCAGCTTGTGCGTTCCCCGGGCGTCTATTTCAATCGAGAACGCGACCCGGCAACCGGCAAATGGCTTTCCACCGCGAAGCTGATCCCGAACCGCGGCGCCTGGCTCGAGTTCGAGACCTCCAATCGCGATATCATTTCCGTCAAGGTTGATCGCAAGCGCAAGATGCCGGTCACCATCCTGCTGCGCGCGATCGGTCTTGATACTGACGACGCCCTGCTGGATGCGTTCAAGGATGTCGACACCAACGAGGATCATCGCTACATTGCGACCACCCTCGACAAGGAGCCGACCAAGACCAAAGACGAGGCGCTTATCGAACTGTATCGTCGACTGCGACCGGGCGACCCCCCGACCAAGGACAACGCGACGACGATGCTGGAGAACCTGTTCTTCAACGAACGCCGTTACGATCTCGCCAAGGTCGGTCGCTACAAGCTGGACGAACGCCTGCACGGTGGTCACGTTGAGTCGATCGACCCCGATGAGGAGAAGGCCCGCCGCATCCTCAGCAACACCGACCTGATCGCGATCATTCGCGAGCTGATCCGGCTCAACAACGGTATTGGCAAGACGGACGACATCGACCACCTCGGCAACCGGCGCATCCGTGCCGTTGGCGAGTTGATCCAGATGCACGTGCGAACCGGATTCCAGCGTCTCGAGCGCGGCATCCGCGAACGAATGACGATTCAGGATCCGGAAACGGTTACGCCTCAGGGCTTGATCAGCACGACCCGGCCAGTCATGGCGGCGGTCCGCGAATTCTTCGGCGGCTCGCAGCTTTCCCAGTTCATGGATCAGACCAATCCGCTCGCCGAGCTGACCCACAAGCGACGTCTCTCCGCCCTCGGCCCTGGTGGGTTGAGCCGGGATCGGGCCGGTCTCGACGTGCGCGACGTTCACCCGTCGCACTACGGCCGGATCTGCCCAATCGAGACGCCGGAAGGGCCGAACATCGGCCTCATCGGCTACCTCGCGACCTACGGCAAGATCAACAAGCACGGTTTCATTGAAACACCGTATCGACGAGTCATCTCCCGGCTCGATATCGCCAACCCGGATCTTGAGCTGGTGGGACAGAAGCTCCGTGAGGATGCCAACGATCCGGAATCGGGGGCTACGGTCGTCAAGTCTGGCAAAACGTTGACGGAGCAGGATGTTGCCGCGCTGAAGAAGGCCAATGTTACTGAGGTACGGATCAAGCCGGTTTCTTCCGGCCATATCGTATACCTGCCCGCCGATCGCGAAGTCAACGTGATGATCGCGCAGGCCAACACGCCGCTCGATGCGGATGGTCGGATCGCGGTCGATGAAGTCACGGTTCGACTCGGCTCCGATGGTCACCGATTCCCGGTGGTGCCAGCCGAGCAGGTGACCTACATGGATGTGTCGCCGAAACAGGTTGTTTCGGTGGCCACGGCGCTGATTCCGTTCCTTGAGCACGACGATGCAAACCGCGCCTTGATGGGCGCCAACATGCAGCGCCAGGCGGTTCCGCTGGTGCGGCCGCAATCGCCGGTGATCGGTACCGGCGTGGAATATCTCGCCGCTCGCGATTCCGGCCAGGTGGTGGTGTCGCGCCACGCCGGCACGGTTGTTTCGGCGTCTGGCAAGCAAATCACGATTCTTGAGGACGACGGCGTCCAGCACGCCTATCACCTCCGCAAGTTCGTGCGCTCGAATCAGGACACCTGCATCAACCAGCGCCCGATCGTGCATGTGGGGGACAGGGTCGAAGAGAACGAAGTGATTGCCGATTCGTCCTCGACCGAGAAGGGTGAGCTGGCGCTCGGCCAGAACCTGCTCGTGGCATTCATGCCGTGGGAGGGAGGCAACTTCGAGGATGCCATCCTGCTCAGCGAGCGTCTTGTACGAGACGACGTGTACACCTCGATCCATATCGAGAAGTACGAGTGCGAGGCCCGTGACACCAAGCTGGGACCGGAAGAGATCACTCGGGACATCCCGAACGTTGGTGAGGAAAGCCTCGCCAACCTCGATGAAACCGGCATCATCCGAATCGGCGCCGAGGTCCGCCCCAACGACATCCTGGTCGGCAAGGTCACACCGCGCGGTGAAACCGAGTTGAGCGCGGAAGAGCGACTCCTTCGCGCGATCTTCGGTGAGAAGGCGCGAGAGGTAAAGGACACCTCGCTTCGCGTGCCGCACGGTGTGCATGGCAAGGTGATCGACGTCAAGCAGTTCCAGCGCGACGACAGCTCGGATCACGAGCTTCCGGCCGGCGTGAACCAGAGCGTTCGCGTGATGATCGCGCAAAAGCGAAAGATCTCCGAAGGTGACAAGATGGCCGGTCGCCACGGAAACAAGGGTGTGATCAGCCGCATCCTTCCGATGGAAGACATGCCGTACCTGCCGGATGGGACGTCGGTTGACATCATTCTCAACCCGATCGGCGTGCCTTCACGAATGAACCTCGGCCAGGTGCTGGAAACGCATCTCGGCTGGGCAGCCGACAAGCTCGGGTTCAAGGTGGCGACGCCAGTCTTCGATGGCGCCCATGAGGACCAGATTCGAGACGCGCTGCGCGAGGCCGGACTGCCGGAAGACGGCAAGGTCGATCTCTACGACGGACGAACCGGCGAAAAGTTCGATCGCCCGGTTACGGTTGGCGTCGTGTACATGTTGAAACTGGCCCACCTCGTGGAAGACAAGATTCACGCGCGGTCGACTGGCCCGTACTCCCTCGTTACCCAGCAGCCGCTGGGCGGCAAGGCCCAGTTCGGTGGACAGCGATTTGGCGAGATGGAAGTGTGGGCGCTCGAAGCCTATGGCGCGGCGCACATTCTCCAGGAAATGCTGACCGTGAAGTCCGACGATATCGTTGGCCGCGTCAAGACCTACGAGTCGATCGTGAAGGGCGAGGAAATCGGCGAAGCAGGTGTGCCGGAATCCTTCAAGGTGCTGGTCAAGGAGCTTCGCAGCCTTGGACTGTCGATCGACGTCATCAATGAAGATGAACAAACGGTTGAATTCACGGAGGACAGTTCACGCGATCTGCTCTCGAATCTCGATCGTATAAATCTGAGCGGCTTCGAGAAGACGTCTGACTAGGTCATCCGACTGTGGTTTGGGCGGACCGCGAGTCCGCCCACCTGTCTACGTCTTTCTCGTGTGGAGGAACCATGTCTAGCATCAATATCCCTGATGTCGCTCCGGATCATTCCGCAGGACGAACAGCGACGTTCGAGAGTTCCGGCCAGTTCGATTCGCGTTCAACGGGAGGATTCTCCCGTTCGGATCGACAGGACAAGGGCCGCGTTCTCGACGTCAACAACTTCGACGCAATCCGCATCCGGCTCGCCTCGCCCGAGGCGATTCGAAGCTGGTCTTACGGCGAGGTCACCAAGCCGGAGACCATTAATTACCGAACCCTGAAGCCGGAGCACGGCGGTCTCTTCTGTGAGCGGATCTTCGGTCCGACCCGGGACTGGGAGTGCTATTGCGGCAAGTACAAGCGAATCCGTCACGCCGGCACGGTCTGTGACAAGTGCGGCGTGGAAGTCACGCGGTCCAAGGTGCGTCGCGAGCGGATGGGCCACATCGAGCTGGCCGCCCCGGTCGCCCACATCTGGTACGTGAAGGGCACACCGAGCCGGCTCGGCCTGTTGCTCGACATCACCCCGCGCAACCTTGAGCGTGTGCTCTACTTCGCCTCGTACCTGATCACCAGTGTCGATCAAGAAGCCAAGGCTGCCGCGATCCAGGAAATCAACGAGTATCACGAGGAAACCGTCGAGGAGTTCCGCGCCGAGGCCAGGGCCCAACTGGACGAAATCCTGGGCCAGGTCAACGCCGATGTCTCCAACCTCGACGAGGGCTCGACCAATCTCGCGACCAGCATCGAAGACCACAAGCTGAAGCAGCACGAGGCGTTGCAGGCCGAATACGACGAAGTGTTCGAGGCCCTTGACAAGCTCCGGGGTACTGCCGCCGACCAGGTTTACAGCTTCCGCGGTCAGTCTGTCGTTCAGGCCGACGAAATGGTCAACGACGATCGTTTCACCAATCTCGAAGGCTTCCTCACAGAAGAGCAGGCGAAGATCGACTCCGTCGCATCGAGTGAGTCAAGCGGCAACGAAGCGATGGCCGGCGCCGAGCGCGACCAGTTGACGTTCGACGCTGAACAGCGCCGCAAGAAGATCGAAGATGAGCTTGCGGCAAGGATCAAGGAAGAAGAAACTCAGCGGGACGAAATCCTGAAGCAACTCACCGTTCTCAAGGAACGGGAGACCTTGACGGAAACCCAGTACCGTGAGCTCACCGACATCGTGCCGCCGGGCGTCTTCAAAGCTGGCATGGGCGCCGAGGCCGTGTTCGAGTACGTTTCGAAGAGCATCAACCTGGACGAGCTCGCGCTTGAGCTCCGTAATGAAATGCAGGTGCCGTCCGAGGTTCGCCGCAAGAAGGCAACCAAGCGATTGCGCGTGGTCGAGGCGCTCCGCAAGAGTGGAAACAAGCCGGCCTGGATGATCTTCACCGCGTTGCCGGTCATTCCACCCGAATTGCGCCCGATGGTGCAACTAGACGGCGGTCGTTTCGCGACCTCTGACCTCAACGACCTGTACCGCCGGGTCATCAACCGGAACAATCGCCTGAAGCGACTGCTCGAGCTTGGCGCACCGGACATCATTGTCCGCAACGAAAAGCGCATGCTCCAGGAGGCGGTCGATGCCCTGATCGACAACGGTCGACGCGGACGCGTCGTGTCCGGTTCGGGCAAGCACAAGCTGAAGAGCTTGAGCGACATGCTCAAGGGCAAGCAGGGACGTTTCCGCCAGAACCTTCTCGGCAAGCGCGTCGACTATTCGGGCCGATCCGTGATCGTGGTTGGTCCGGACCTCGCGCTGGATGAGTGCGGCCTGCCGAAACGAATGGCACTCGAGCTGTTCAAGCCGTTCGTGATGCGACGTCTCGTCGATCGCGGCCTGGCCCACAACATCAAGTCCGCCAAGCGGCTCGTCGAGCGTGTGAATCCCTCCGTGTGGGATGTGCTGGAAGATGTGATCGGCGACTACGTGGTGCTGCTCAACCGCGCACCGACGTTGCACCGTCTCGGTATCCAGGCGTTCAAGCCGAAACTGATCGAGGGTTCGGCCATCCAGTTGCATCCGCTGGTGACCACGGCATTCAATGCCGACTTCGATGGTGACCAGATGGCCGTGCATGTGCCGCTCTCCAAGGCTGCACAGGCGGAAGCGCGCGAGCGGATGCTCTCCGTGCGCAACCTGCTTTCCCCTTCGAGTGGCGAGCCGATCGTGTCGCCGACGCAGGATATCGTGCTTGGCATCTACTACATCACGAGCGAGCGCAACTACGAGGAAGACCTTGCCAATGGCACGGTGCCGCGTGGTTGGGGCAAGACGTTCTCGTCACTCGACGAAGTGAAGCTTGCCTATGACTCGGGCGTGATCGATGTCCAGGCGGCGATCACCGTCCGCACCGACCGCGACGGCGGCGTGATGAAGCGAATCCCGACCACGGTAGGTCGTGCGATCCTGAACTTCGAGCTGCCAGTAGCGTTGGGCAAGTACTACAACACCACGATGGGCCGCAAGCAGCTTCGTGGAGTGGTCGCCGATTGCTACCGCGCGTTCACCGATCCGCAGGACACGGCGGCGGTCGTCAACAAGATCAAGAAACTCGGCTTCACGTTCTCGACGAAGGGTGGTTTGACCTTCGCCCTCTCGGATGTCACGACCTCCGAGACCAAGCCCAAAATTGTGGGTGACGCCGAGAAACTCGCGCTCGCAATCGAGCGCCAGTATCGCCGTGGTCTCGTCACGGAAGATGAGCGGCTTCGCGAACTCGAGGCGATCTGGAACGGCGCCCGCGATGAGCTTTCGAAGGATGTGGAAGGTCGGCTGCGTGGCCAGAACACCGTCTACATGATGGCGGACTCCGGCGCGAAGGGAAACATGAACCAGATCAGCCAGATGGCTGGTATGCGCGGCTTGGTGCTCGACCCGGGCGGGAAGATCATCGACATCCCGATCAAGTCCAACTTCCGTGAAGGCTTGACCGTTCTCGAGTACTTCCTTTCCACGCACGGCGCGCGGAAAGGTCTTGCCGACACCGCGCTCCGGACCGCCGATTCCGGGTATCTCACCCGGCGTCTCGTCGACGTGGCGCAGGACGTGATCATTTCGATCGAGGACTGCGGCACGGAGCTTGGAATCTGGGCGACCCGGTTCGATTCCGATGGCAAAGCCATTTCGGACGAGGACTATCGCTCCCGGATCACCGGCCGAATCCTGGCCGAGGATCTGGTTCACCCGGAAACGGGCGAAATCATCCTTCCCAAGGGTGACGAGCTCGCCGAGCACTTCATCGATGAAAACGGCGAGGCGCATGACTATGTCGGTCAGGTCATCGAGGCCGGGATCGACCAGGTCAATGTGCGAACCGTCATGTCCTGCGAGGCCGATCACGGTGTCTGTCGCATGTGCTACGGCCGCAACCTTGCCAGCGGCAAGATTGTGGAGTTCGGCGAAGCAGTCGGCATTATCGCCGCGCAGTCGATCGGTGAGCCGGGCACGCAGCTGACGATGCGCACGTTCCACACCGGTGGTGTGGCCCGTGCCGACATCACCAGCGGTCTCCCGCGTGTGGAGGAACTCTTCGAGGGTCGTTCCCCGAAGGGCGCCGCGCTCCTTGCCCAGAAACCGGGCACGGTGTCGATTGAGGAGTCGGATGGCGGCCGTATCCTGGTGATCAGCTCCATCGAGCAGGAATCCTGGCGGGCGTTGCTGCCCGAGAGCTACGAAGTCGTGTTGGCGGCGGGCTCGCAGGTTGACAAGGACAAGACTGTCGTCGCCACCGGACCAAACGGTGAGAAGTTCACCGCTGGCCTGGCGGGGCAGTTCTACCTCGATGGCCGAACGGTCTATGTTCGAAACGAGCGCGAGGATCGCGACGACTACCAGATCAACGTCGGCGATCAGTTGCTGGTCGAGGACGGAGAGGAAGTTCGCCCTGGCGATCAGTTGACGATCGGTCCGAAGGATCCTCATCAGGTGCTCGCGACACTTGGTCCGGCCGCCGTTCAGCGCTACATCATCGATGAAGTGCAGAAGGTGTACCGCTCCCAGGGCGTGAACACGAACGACAAGCACATCGAAGTGATTTGCCGGCAGATGTTGCGCAAGGTTCGGATTCAGTTCCCAGGCGACACTGACTTCCTTGAAGGTGACATGGCCGACAAGTTCGAGTTCAATGTGCGGAACGAGGCAGTGCTTGCCCAGGGCGGCGAACCGGCGACCGCGATTCCGCTGCTACTTGGGTTGACCAAGGCGTCGCTGGAAACGGATTCCTTCCTCTCCGCGGCATCGTTCCAGGAGACCACCAAGGTGCTGACCGAGGCCGCCATCAACGGCAAGGTCGATCACCTGCGCGGACTCAAGGAGAATGTCATCATAGGCAAGCTGATCCCGGCGGGGTCGGGGTTCGGTGTCCGTGAGCAACTCTCCAGGGACGATTCATTGGCCGAGGCCACCCTGGCCGCGATGCAGGCGCCGGTTCCGGCGGCCGAGGAAGAGGATTACGCGGCATTGATGTCCGAAGGTCTGCTTCCAACGGCCACGGCGGTCCTGGACCGTCCGGGCGAAGGACAGGGCTTCGATGGCGAGGTTCCCGATGAGGAGAACGACGGTGAAGGAATCACCGACGCTCCCCTTGATAACCTCCCGGAGTAATCGCTGACGCGTCACACAGGCAACGGCCCCAGCTGGAATTTCCAGCTGGGGCCGTTTTGCGAATCCGGATGATCAGTGGCAATACCAGGGAAACGTTGCCAAAGGGCGGACAACAGGATCGACCACGTCTTGTCAGCGGAGGTGAGCTATCCGGTCGAACCGGTACGCTGCCAGGTCCGCCCGTTCGAGATCAGGTTTGCCAAGTGTGTGCCCGGATTCCGTAATATGCCTACAACAACTATTCCAGGTAGTGGCCGCCCTTTTGGCGGCCATTCACTCGGCAGCACGGTTGCCTTGCATTTGCACCCGTGGCTCGCCCGTTGCATTGGCCGGTACAAGACCGGCCACTACCTGGCAATTGCTCTTTCGGCCAAACCTCTCCCGTTGAGATGCGCCAATTAGGCGCGCTCGGCTACCACCTCGGCATCGATTTTCTTGAGGTACTCGAGGTTTTCCACAAGCCGATCAGCAAGGGGTCGCTCGGAGCTGAAATCCTCGAGGCCGACCCAACTGTCGTAGCCGACGGCGCGCAGCGCCCGGAACAGATCGCGCATGTTGACGATCCCTTTGTGGACCGGAGCCCAATCGCACTTCCACCCAACCGATTTGTCCTCGTTGTATTTCTCTGGAAACCAGCGGGCGTTCTTGACGTGTACGTGGGCGAGATAGGGGCCAAGCATTTCGAGACTCATGCGGTGTGTTTCATACCCCTCATGGACCATGTTCCCGGCATCGTGAATGACGCCCACATAGGCCGGGTCAAGGTCGCCGAGAAAAAGCCGCGCCGCACTGGCCGATGGCACGATCGATCGGTGGTGAAGTTCCACCAGCGCCTTCACGTCATGCTTCTTCGCGAGTGCGACAACGTCCTTGTACTGTTCCCGGGCCGTGTCCCAGAGTGGACGAAAGGGCGCCAGGCCATCGTAACCTGGCACGCGCACGCGCAGTTGCGCCACCCCGAGCGCCTCCGCCCCACGCATCGCCGCCTCGACGGCGTCGGGCTCATCGCAACTGACATAGGTGCCGACGCTCGGCATTTCAAGACCAGCTTCAGCGGTGAGGGCACGCCAGGCGGGCGCATCCTGTTCGAATGTCGAGAATGGCAGGGTGGCGAGGTTGCGAGACCAGAACCCACCCGTGGTTGCCTCCGGATCCTGATCGATCACCCTCCACTCGATGCCGTCGTACCCGGCTTCCTTGACCTTGGCAACGGCGACCTCGGGCCGATATTCGGGGATCGATACGGTAAAAATTGCGTACTTCACGAGTTGCCCTCCGATCCGGAATCAATCAGGTCAATACGCGCACCGGTTCGGGCCGATTCGTAGATGCCGAGAATGACATCGACCGCACGTCGCGCCTCGCGCCCGGAAACCGGCGGCTCCTGGCCAGCGGCAAGGGCGTTGAAGATGAGCCGCAGCTGGCGACGATGTCCTTCACCGAACGCTTCGACGGGTTTCCATTCCCGCACGAGTTCTAGATCGCATTCCGAAAGCAAGTCGTCGCTCAACTCGCCATTGCCCTCGAACAACGTCACGACATTGTTCTCAAGCGTGACCCGCCCTTCGGTGCCGATGATCTCGACGCGGGTTGGATAGTCCTTTTGCGCGGCAGTGGTGACGAGAATCGTGCCGACGGCTCCGGAGTGGAAGCGGACACTGGCGGAGGCGGCATCTTCTGCCTCAATCTGGTGATTGAGCGTCGCAATGTGCGCCTGCACCGATGCGATTCCTCCCAGCAGCCACTGCAGCATGTCGATCGTGTGGATCGACTGGTTCATTGATGCGCCACCGCCATCCAGCGCCCATGTGCCGCGCCAACCCCCGTTTGCGTCGTAGTACTCCTGGTTGCGGTGCCAATAGACGGAGGCGCTGCCCAGCACCGGCTTGCCGATCCTCCCGGCCTCGATCGCCCGTCGCACTCGATAGACATCGCGGGACAAGCGGTTCTGGAAGATCACGGCGAGTTTCACTCCGGCGCGATCGACCGCATCGATCATCCGGGTTGCCCCATCGTGCGTGATCGCCATCGGCTTCTCGGTGATGACGTGTTTCCCTGCCTGGGCAGCGAGAATCGTCTGCTCCGGATGCAACCCCGAAGGCGTGCCGAGTATGACGAGATCGATCTCGGGGACGGCCAGCATCTCCGTGAAGGAGGCAAACCACCTTGCGCCGTACTTGTCGGCCAAAGCTCGACCTACCTCTTCTCTCGGCTCCGCGACGGCGACCACCGTTGCATTGACGATATCCTCGAGAGCCCCGGCATGAACCTGGCCGATAACGCCAGCTCCAACGATTCCTACCTTGTATGTGTCGGACACGGTGCTTGCTACTCCTGATCATGACCCGTTTGGCAACCGCTACCACCAGTTCTCGTGTTGGGATGCTAGCCCGGTATCCAGGTCGTGGCAAGCCACACCATGCTTGTCCCGGGCAACCTGCCGACGTAGAGTGAACTGATGAACCATGAACGCTGGCATAAAAAGCATGTCACTCTCACCTGGAACACGCGTCGCACGAGCATTGCCGTTGCCCAGGAACTGTTCAGCAGTCACGATGTCGATGCCGGAAGCAAATTGCTCCTCCGATCGCTTGACGTAACGACAGTTGCCGAGCATGGGCACGCGATCGACTTTGGATGCGGTTACGGAGTGCTCGGATTGGCAATCCGTGACGCATTCCCTGGCTGGTCCGTCGATTTGATCGATCGCGACGCATTGGCCGTGGCGTTCTCCCGCTGGAACGCCGAGCGCCTGGGGTTCGACGATGGCTCGGTGAGGTGCTTGGTCGGCCTGGGAATGGATGTGGCGCCGGAATCGGGCGCTGACGTGATCCTGTGGAACGTTCCGGGCAAGGCGGGCGAGGCCGTACTTCGGCTCCTTACGGATGATGTGGCGGACGCGCTGGCGGAGGGCGGATTGGCAGCCCTTGTCGTCGTCAATCCGCTCGCCGAAGTGATTCGAGACACATTTGTGGGCAATCCGGGCATCGACATTGTCGCCGACACCGGCCACGCGGAGCACACCATCATTCATGTGCGGAAATCTGGCCCCGCACATGTACCAGGGGATCCATTCGCACGCGGCCTGTTCGACCGTGAGTTGGCTGAGTTTGGCGTCGATGAATTCGAGTATGACATCACGTCGGTCGTTGGCATTCCGGAGTACGACTCGTACAGTTTCGCTACCCAGGTGGTCTTCGATGCCCTGCGCACGGTCGAGGGTCAGGTCGAATCGGTGCTGGTGATGCGACCCGGCCAGGGGCACCTGCCGATCGTGATCGCCAACCAGTTTCAGCCGGCGCGGCTCACGATGGTCGATCGCGATCAGCTTGCCCTCCGCGCAAGTGCCCGGGCCCTCGTGGACGTCGGTCTCCTCGTTCCGGTGATTGAGATCGTGGCGGTACCTGACCTGGCCGATGTGCCAGGCGAGGAACCCTTCTCATTGGTCGTCCTCATGCTGGAGGACCAGATCCGCAACGAAATCCACCTCGCCCGGCTCGATGATCTCTCATCCCTGATCGCACCGGGTGGAAGCCTGATCGTTGGCGGCACGTCGAGCGTCGTCAGTCGCTTTCTGTCGTTCTCCGCGAAGTCTCAAAGCTGGAAAGTGCGCGATCGTATCAAGCGAAGCGGCGCCAGCGCTGCACGTCTGGAGGCGTTCCCGACGGTTCGAGGCAATCGTCGACAAACACTACCCACAAAACGATAGTCACCGAATGACCTGGAATACTTCCGGTGATCTCCCAACATCCTTCAACCGTGAAAGACATGCTCGTAACCTGATACCCAACCTCTCCATATCCATCCGGGATAACGACGCTGAATTGGCCAACTGTGTCCTGACCTCCAATGGGATGGGCCGTGACCTGCAATTGTCCCCTGGCATGCCGCACCCATCCGTGTTTTGACCAACCGTCATCTGTTCCATTTGCTCGAAGCGCAACCATGACGCCATCCTCGGCAACGCCAGCGACCAGGGTATCGTCGCCGAAGGTTGGTCCATTGAGGATCTCGTCCGGGGCGGTGCTGTTGGGCAATGTGATCGGGCATTCGACAACTGGCGCACCGTCTGGCACTGGTATACGGACCATTGCCGTATCATGAATCGCTGATGCTGATATCGAAAGCAATACGAAAAATGCGACGACGTTTCGCATACTTCCCATTTTCGATCGGAGTGGCGCTACCCAGGCCAGGAATCATCTGGACGTCCGTGACACCTGATGAAAAGGTTATCTTCCATTACCACATACACCATAAACCGGTGAATCTCGGAAAGTTCCACTCATGAAATCGTCCAACGCAATCAGTAAATTGCCTGATGAATTCGGAGTAACCACCTTGCAACGCGATTGGAACATGCGGTCAGCATCACCCCACGACATCGATCAACTGATTGACACTCTCAGCTCCTGGGAACCACCTGGCGGGTCGGCAGCCTGGTTGCAAGCTGGAGATGTCGGTTGGATGCTGAGGCTGGGTCGCGAGCACGTCGCCGCGTCGCTGGTCGAATGGCGCGCCAGCAACGGTGATACCGGCGCGATCGCCTTGCGGGACAGCAATTCGTCGTGGTGGTTCGCGACGGATCAAGTGCTATTCGCCGATCGTTCGCTTGCGACCGCGATTGCCGATTGGGCGGACTCGATCCAGGGCGATGAGCCACTTGAGATTGGTGGTCCGTGGGTACCAGCTGTCTGGCGTCAGGTTTTCGCCGAGCGGGGTTTCGAGGCCACGACCGATGCCTGGGCGCAGCTCTGGAACCCCCTCGGTTTCGCCGCCATAGTTGATGTTCCCGGCGTGGAAACGACAAGTGATGATCGGTCGATCGCCGCTCGCGTCGCTGTCCAAAAGGCTGCGTTCGTGAACTCAACATTCACGGTCGAGAAGTGGCACGCGATGGCAAGCGGACCCTCGTTTCGCCGGGAACTTGACCTCCTCGCACGCAACGATGCTGGCGAGCCAGTTGCCGCCGTCACGGCCTGGCTGGCAGGCGTCGGCAAGTGCGGAATGCTCGAGCCAATGGGCACCCATCCCGAGCATCGCCGCCAGGGCCATGGTCGCCGTGTTGTCCTTGCCGCTTGCGCGGCTCTTGGCGAGAGCCGGGGCAAGCGGTGTTTGTGTTGTAACCCCCGAATCGAATCTCTGCCGCCGTTGAGGTGTACCGCTCGGCCGGGTTTCGACGGATCGGCCTGATCACGGCAATGGTTCGCGGTGAGCAGATCACCCGATAGGGTCGTAGATGGCCATCAGATGCGATTCACTACGGCGCTTCGACCACAGTCAATGTCCCGTCATCCACGGCTGTGGCATGACGGAGCCCATCGGTCGATTCGAATTCGGCCTGGAAACGGATCGTTCGCGGACCGGTATCAGGTTCCTCGCGACCCTCGGATTCGAGGTGAATGATGGCAACGTTGGTGAACACGCCATCGTTCGCCGTTTCGTCGCCGTCCAGTCCATCGTCGTGAAGGATCGCGCCCGATCCGACATTGATATCCTGACGGCCGTCGAGCAGGGCGACCAACCCAACGGCGATCGCGGTACCGTCTGCCTCGACATCGGCGGTGGCGGTGGCGGCTGATGTTGAGTTCACCTCGATCTCGGCTGGCGCAATCGTTTCGTTCGTGATCACCGGCGATGTCTTCCTGGCCCTCTCTGCCGATATCAAGCGTAGCCAGTTGCTCCTGAAGGTTGGGGCAGTCGGCGCACCGGCTGCTTCGCATGACATACAGGAAGCGCGTGGCCTCGGCATTCATCGTTGCCCGCGGCATCCCGTCGGCCAACAAAGCCGTGTGGCCATCGGCCCCTGGTGTGAGGACTGCGAGCTGGCGGATTGCGCCGGTGGCGGTGTCGATGAGGTACGAGTTGGGGCTGACGAGAAGCCTGGAGCCATCTTCGCTGAGCTGGAGTGGTTCATCCAATCCGAAGTTGGGTACTTCGGTCAGCACCTCAGGTTGCCCGCCAGCGAAAAGGATGACGGCGACCTCGTTGACGTCAGCATCTGGCGGCATTACATCATAGGCGACCGTTGCGCCGTCGCCGCTGATGGCGACCCGCATGGCATAGAGCACGGACTCGCGAAGCACGGTCAGATCTCCGCCGTCGCCATTGACTGCAAAGACGTGCTCATGGCCATCCCCATAGGCGCCGAACACGACCTGGCCACCGCTGTCTGAGACATCGAGCGGGTGCCCGTCGCCGTGGAAGCAGCAGGCAGTCTCGTCGAATGCGATGCCAAGTGCCTCGGCAACCTCCGGGGCGCCGACAATCTGGCGCAGGTCTTTTCCGTCCGCGTTGATTGCCCAGACACCGCGCGAGAGAGGAGTGACACCGTCGCTCGTTGCTGTGTCGCGCCGGACGATGAAGAACAACGTCTCGCCGTCCCCCGTGATCACCAGTGAGGTGATCTCTCCGCCTCGCAAGCGAGACGAGTTCGCGCGGGCCGCCGGTATCGGCAATCCGGACCTGAACACCTTCGGTGGAAACGACTGTTGAGCCATCGGCGCTGATGTCGACCATCGAGCCGCAGAAGCAGAGCGGCTGGTAGGCGTCAACCTCCGTCAAACCACTGCCGTCCGGCCCGATGACAAAGATGCGGTTGGGTGTCGCCGGATCCCCGGTACCCGGTGCTTCCGTGAAGACGGCCGTGTCCCCGTCTGCGCTGAGCACGGGGTATCCCACGGACACTCCACCTTCAGGCAGAGCCGTGATCTGATTGTAGTGGAGCGTATCGGGTGCTTCGACAGGCATGGGGGAGGCTTGTTGAGCAGCGAATGATGTGGACCCTGCCAATGCGAGGACAAGGCCCATGATCGGGCCAGCAAGGCGGTGCATGGTCGACTCCTAGCCGTGGGCGGAAACGCCACGGGCGATGAGCGAATCAGTTTGTGCCCCAGGCAGAGAGTTGTGCGATTTTGGCCAGAATACACCTTTCTACCCCATAATCAAGCTTATGCTTTGTTACTCATATGGCTAAATGCGATAGTCTTTGCGGTAGAACGGGATACGCTCCTTACGATGGTTCTCTCGTCATGGTATTTGCGATCAGAAGGACATGTGACAGGAGTGCTGGCCCTCTCCTTGGGTCGAGTGCGGTCGTTCCCTGGCGGGCTCCGTGTGCCTGGCAGTCTCGGTCAGGAGTGACCACCGCCTTGACGCGTGTGCCCGCCGCGCGTAGAATTGTCCCTTGTGGCCACCGATGGTGGCCGCGCGTGCGGTTGTGGCTTCAAACCGTTGATTTCCTGAAGTCATTTCATTCAACCGACACGGTTCAGGAGGCACCGCAGCTGTGTCCCGGAATCGGGATTTTGGCGTGGGTAATAGTATTCACGACACACAGAGCACGGTATATGCCGTCTGACCGGTGAGGAGCTTTTCGTGCCGACCATCAATCAGTTGGTTCGCAAGGGCCGAAAGACCGTCAAGAAGAAGACCAAATCACCAGCGCTTCGTTTTACGAACAGCGCTGCAGGCCGGTACGCCGGTCGGCTTCGGAGTGGCACGTATGCGCCGCAGAAGCGTGGGGTTTGCACCCAGGTCAAAACCATGACGCCTAAGAAGCCCAACTCGGCACTGCGCAAGATTGCTCGTGTTCGCCTGACCAGTGGCGTCGAAGTGACGGCCTACATCCCAGGCGAAGGACACAATCTGCAAGAGCACTCGATGGTATTGATTCGCGGTGGCCGGGTGAAAGATCTCCCGGGTGTTCGCTATCACATCATCCGTGGCGCTCTCGATGCTCGCGGCGTAGAAAACCGCAAGCAGGCGCGGTCCAAGTACGGAACCAAGGCACCCAAGAAGGCCTAGCGCTCGCGCTACTTTTCGCGGTGTTTCCGTTGCGGCGGAACTGAGTGAGCAGGATACGAGAAGCGGCGCGACGTCCCCAGGGACGACGACCGCTTTTTCGTGTGTCTGCAAACTTGGTCCTTGCGAACCAGTAATCGAAGTGCTTCGGTGCTTCACCTTTCATTACACGGCTACGTTGCAGTTCAGCTTGTGACCTGCGACAGGGACCCACATCGATACCGGCGCGATCGCGAGGCAGCGATCGATCCCGGAGGTTCTGATCTCGTCAATGATTCGAAGGGCGCGAGGGCGTCAATCCGGATCTCCAGAAGCGATCAGATACGGAGGCAGTAGAACCGCATGCCGAGAAGAGCAAGAATCCAGCGCCGCGACCCGTCTCCAGATGCTCGATACCAGAGCGAGCTGGTGACCCGTTTCATCAACAAGATCATGCAACGGGGCAAAAAAGGGCTGGCCGAGCGGATCATGTACGGCGCATTGCAAAACATCCAGGACCGCACGGGACAGGATCCACTTGAGGTCTTCGAGCGCGCAGTGTCCAACGCGACCCCGATGGTCGAGGTCAAGCCTCGCCGTGTGGGTGGCGCAACCTACCAGGTGCCAGTACAGATCGAAGGTCAGCGCCGCCAGTCATTGGCGATTCGCTGGTTGTTGACGTCGGCGCGAAGCCGACCCGGCAAAACAATGGCGGAACGGCTTGCCAACGAGCTGCTCGATGCCTACAACGGTACGGGCGCCACCATCAAGCGACGGGAAGATACGCACCGCATGGCAGAAGCCAACCGCGCCTTCTCTCACTTCCGCGTTTAGGTCTGATGAAATGAGCCGGGGCAATGTCGCCCCGGTGGTTCTCTGGCGAGCCCCTGGTTTGCCGGCGATTTGAGGAAATGCAACTCCATGAGTGCTGCAACTGCGACCCCAACCAATTTGAAAGATCCCCTGGTCGCCCTGCGCTATACACGGAACATCGGGATCATCGCTCACATCGACGCCGGTAAAACGACGACGACTGAGCGCATCCTGTTCTACACCGGTGTGGTCCGCAAGACCGGTGAAGTACATGATGGCGCTGCCACGATGGACTGGATGGAGCAGGAGCGTGAGCGAGGCATCACGATCACCTCGGCTGCGACGACCGCGTTCTGGAGCCTGAATGGCGACAAGAACAACCCGCCGTACCGTATCAACGTGATCGACACCCCGGGCCACGTCGACTTCACCGTTGAAGTCGAGCGTTCGCTTCGTGTGCTCGATGGCGGGGTCGTGGTCTTCGATGGCGTGGCCGGGGTAGAGCCGCAGTCCGAAACGGTATGGCGCCAGGCCGACAAGTACAGCGTGCCGCGCATCTGCTTCGTGAACAAGCTCGACCGTACGGGCGCATCGTTCCAGCGCACCGTCGACATGATTGTCGATCGACTTGAAGGCCAAGCCGGCCCCGATCCAAATTCCGATCGGTCACGAGGCCGAATTCAAGGGCGTAATCGATCTCTTCAACATGCAGGCCATCATCTATCACGACGATGAAGGCAAGAACATCGAGGTCACGGATATCCCGGCCGAATTCCAGGCCGCTGCCGAAGAGGCGCGGGCCTACCTGGTCGAGGCCATTTCCGAGACGGACGAGACGTTGACGATGCAGTACCTCGAGGGAGAGGAAATCTCCGTTGAGGACCTGAAGGCAGCGCTTCGCCGAGCGACCCTGACAAGCCAGTTGGTGCCGGTTCTCACCGGGAGCGCTCTCAAGAACAAGGGCGTGCAGCCGATGCTGGATGCCGTGATCGACTTCCTGCCGTCTCCGCTCGATGTGCCACCGGTCATCGGCATCAATCCGCGGAATGACGAAGAGATCGTTCGCGAAGTCAACCCAGAGGCGCCGTTCTCGGCCCTCGCGTTCAAAATTGCGACCGATCCGCACGTCGGCAAGATCACGTTCATCCGCGTCTACTCCGGTACGCTGCTGTCCGGATCGCGTGTCTAAACTCGACCAAGGACGACACCGAGCGGATCAGCCGCATGGTCCTGATGCACGCCAACAATCGTGAAGAGATCAAGGAAGATCTCGGCAGGCAACATCTGCGCGGTGATCGGGCTCAAGAACACGTTCACCGGCGATACGCTCTGCGATCCCAGCGATCCAGTGATCCTTGAGAACATCGTATTCCCGGAGCCGGTTATTTCCGTCTCGGTGGAGCCGAAGACCAAGGCCGATCAGGACAAGATGGGTGGCGCCCTGGCCAAGCTCGCCGAAGAGGATCCGACCTTCCGTGTTCGCACTAGCGAGGACAGCGGTCAGACGATCATCGACGGCATGGGCGAGCTTCACCTCTCGATCATCGTTGACCGCATGATGCGCGAATTCCGCGTGGAAGCGAACGTTGGCCGACCGCAAGTCGCCTACCGCGAGACAATCACGGTTCCGGTGAAGGTCGAAGGACGTCACATCCGCCAGTCCGGTGGCAAGGGTCAATACGGTCATGCCGTGGTTGAGTTCGAGCCGCAGGAACGAGGCGCCGGGTACGAGTTCGTCGACGGCACCGTCGGTGGCTCCGTTCCTCGCGAATACGTTCCGTCGGTGAACGCCGGAATCAAGGATTCACTCGCAACAGGTGGACCGGCCGGATACCCGATCGTCGATATCAAGGCAACCCTCGTCGATGGCTCGTACCACGACGTCGACTCCTCGGAAATGGCGTTCAAGATCGCTGGTTCGCTGGCGCTCAAGGCGGCCTTGCAGAAGGGCCGGCCCACGATCCTCGAACCGATCATGTCGATCGAGGTCACCACGCCGGAAGACTTCATGGGCGACGTCATCGGCGACATCAATTCGCGCCGTGGCCAGATCAACGGCATGGAAGAACGTGCCGGCGCCCAGGTCGTGCGGGCTCACGTGCCGTTGTCGAACATGTTTGGATATGTCACCGATCTGCGGTCGATGACGCAGGGTCGAGCCGTCTCGTCGATGGAGTTCGACCACTACGCACCGCTGCCGGACGCCCTGGCACTGGAATTCGTTGCAAAGGCGCAGCGCGCCTGATGGGTAGGTTGACGGCGCCATCCTGGCACCGGTAGCCGGTATGAAGTTGAGCGCAGAGCTCAGGGAGAACATTGGTGGGAAAGCAGAAGTTTGAGCGGTCGAAGCCGCATGTCAACGTGGGCACGATCGGGCACGTCGACCACGGCAAGACGACCTTGACGGCGGCGATCAGCAAGACGTTGGCACTCAAGGGCTGGGGCCCAGTTCCGCGACTTCGCGAGCATCGACAACGCCCCCGAAGAACGGGAGCGGGGGATCACGATCGCGACCTCGCATGTCGAGTACGAGACCGAGGCCCGCCACTACGCCCACGTCGACTGCCCGGGGCACGCCGACTACATCAAGAACATGATCACCGGGGCGGCCCAGATGGACGGCGCGATCCTGGTCGTCTCGGCCCCCGACGGCCCGATGCCGCAGACCCGCGAGCACATCCTGCTCGCCCGCCAGGTCCAGGTCCCGAACATCGTCGTCTTCCTCAACAAGGTCGACATGATGGACGACGAGGAACTGCTCGAGCTGGTCGAGCTCGAGGTCCGCGAGCTGCTGACGCAGTACAACTTCCCCGGCGACGAGATCCCGATCATCCGCGGCTCGGGACTGGCCGCGCTGGAGAGCACGAGCACCGACCTCAGCGATCCGGCCTACGCCCCGATCCTCGAGCTGATGCAGGCCGTCGACGACTACATCCCGACCCCGGAGCGGGCGATCGACCTGCCGTTCCTGATGCCGATCGAGGATGTCTTCGGGATCAAGGGCCGGGGCACGGTGGTCACCGGCCGGATCGAGCGGGGGATCGTCAAGACCGGCGACGAGATCGAGATCGTGGGCTTCGGGCAGCGCCGCAAGATCATCGTGACCGGGGTCGAGATGTTCCAGAAGACGCTCGATTCGGGCGAGGCCGGGGACAACGTGGGGACGCTGCTGCGCGGGGTCGAGCGCGACGACGTGGAGCGGGGACAGGTCCTGGCCAAGCCGGGCTCGATCAACCCGCACACCAAGTTCCAGGCCGAGGTCTACGTGCTGGGCAAGGAAGAGGGGGGCCGGCACACGCCGTTCTTCCCGGGCTACCGGCCGCAGTTCTACATCCGGACGACGGACGTCACGGGCTCGATCACGTTGCCGGAAGGGCACGGAGATGGTGATGCCGGGGGACAACGTGCAGATGGGGGTGGAGCTGATCACGCCGGTGGCGATCGAGGAAGGGCTGCGCTTCGCGATCCGCGAGGGCGGCCGCACGGTCGGTGCCGGCGCCGTCACCCAGATCACCGAGTAATAGGTAGTAGCGTTCGGTGCGCCGCCTGCGTGGCGGCGCATCGCACGTTCGTAAGCGAGGGAATCTCAATTATGGTTACGGCGCGCAAGGCGACCCAGAAAATCCGGATTCGCCTCAAGGCCTATGATCACAAGATTCTCGATCAGTCGGCGGGCCGCATCGTGGAAACGGCCGAGGCCACTGGGGCCAAGGTAGCGGGCCCAGTGCCATTGCCGACCCGGATCGAGAAGTTCTGCGTGATTCGGTCTCCGTTCATCGATAAGGATTCGCAGGAGCAGTTCGAGATTCGAACGCACAAGCGCCTGATCGATGTGCTGGAGCCCAGTGGCAACACGATTCGAGCGCTGATGCGCCTGAATCTTCCGGCTGGTGTGGATATCGAAATCAAGCTGTAGCGGATGAGCGCGTTTCAACGCCATATCGCCTCGGCGTACTGTTGAAACAAGGCACAACACGCTCTGCGAGCGGGCGCGGCGCTAGACGCTGACACCGCTTCCTGACGAAGAGCAGGGGAGAGCCAATGGTTCAAGGATTGATCGGGCGAAAGCTCGGTATGACACAAATATTCGACGAGCAGGGTCTGGCTCGACCGGTAACGGTCATTGAGGCTGGACCATGTGTGGTCACGCAGGTTCGAAATGAAGAGAAGGACGGCTATGCGGCCGTGCAGCTCGGATTCGGGATTGCGAAGAAGCTGAACAAGCCGCAAGCCGGCCACGTTCGCGCCAGTGGCCATCAGGTCAAGACGCTGCGTGAATTCAAGGCCGAATGATTACAGCGGTATTGAGGTTGGACAGGTCTTTAAGGCTGATACCTTTACAGCTGGAGATGTAATTGACGTCACCGGCACATCCAAGGGTCGCGGTTTCCAGGGCGGCATGAAGCGCCACGGATTCCACGGCGGCCCTGCAACCCACGGACAGTCCGACCGCGCGCGAGCACCGGGATCGATTGGTTCCAGCGCCACGCCGGGTCGCGTGTTCCGAGGGCTGAAAATGGCCGGTCACATGGGCAACGAGCGAGTTACGGTGCAGAACCTCACGGTTCTTCGGGTCGATGCAGAACGCAATCTGCTACTCGTCGAAGGATCGGTTCCAGGCCCGAACAATGGCACGCTCCTGATCAAGCGTGCAATAAAGGGTCAAAAGTAATCGCCGGGCATATGCCTGCGATGACTCATGGGAGCAAGAACGACGATGCAAATTGATGTTCACAATACCCAGGGCGAGGTGGTCGGTACGACTGAACTCGACGAAACAATCTGGGGAATCGAACCGAATATTCCAGTAATGCACCAGGCGCTGGTGCGCCAGTTGGCCAACGCCCGGCTCGGCACCAGCGATACCAAGACCCGTGGCGAAGTTCGCGGTGGTGGCCGCAAGCCATGGCGGCAGAAGGGCACTGGCCGCGCCCGTCAGGGAACGATCCGCGCTCCACAGTGGAAAGGTGGCGGCGTGGTCTTTGGCCCGCACCCGCGCAAGTACACGCAGGCCATGCCTCGACAGATGCGCCGCCTGGCGATCCGCTCCGCACTGTCAGCCAAGCTCGCCGACGATCGCGTGACGGTGATCAAGGGACTTGGCGAGATCGAACCGAAGACCAAGGCCTTCAAGGCGCTGCTGGGCAATCTGCCCGCCTCGCGCTCAGTTCTGGTTGTGCTTGCGGAGAAGAACGACGCCATCGAGCGCTCCGCCGCCAATCTTGACGGAGACCAAGACGATCATCGCCCCGGTGCTCAGCATCCGGGATGTCCTCAAGTACGAGCGACTGCTGGTGACGGAAGAAGCGCTCGCCCTGATCGAAACGATGTGGGCGCTGCCGGAAAACAAGCGCACACCGAGCCAGTGGAAACTGGATCGCCTGGCGGCGAAACAGGCTGCCGCTGAGGAGGTTGCATAAATGGCGGAACTCCGACTCGAGGATGTCATTCGACGTCCGCTGATTACGGAAAAGAACACCTGGCTGATGGAACAGGGGCAGTACAGCTTCGAAGTCCATCCGAACTCCAACAAGATCATGATCAAGGCGGCAGTCCAGTCCACGTTCTCGGTCAAGGTCAAGGCGGTCAATGTCTTGAACGTCAAGCCGAAGCCGAAATCTCGCATGATCCGCCGTGGTTCGGGCCGCATCGAAGGCTCCACCGTCGGCTGGAAGAAGGCGATCGTCACACTCGCACCAGGTGAACACATCGACCTGTTCGAGCAGGTCTAACGGCGCTGTTCGGTTAGAAGGGAACGTTTGCACAATGCCAATTCGCAAATACAAGCCAACCTCCCCGGCGCGCCGCTCGATGAGTGTCAGCACGTTCGAGGAAATTACAAAGAAGAAGCCGGAGAAGCGACTCATCGAGCCGCTGAAGAAGCACGGCTGGTCGTAACAACAGGGGCCGCATCACCACCCGGCATCGTGGTGGTGGCGCCAAGCGCTTCTACCGGATCATCGATTTCAAGCGCAACAAGCTTGGGTGCCAGCGCGTGTGGCCGCGATTGAGTACGATCCAAATCGATCGGCCCGGATCGCCCTGCTGTTCTACAAGGATGGCGAGAAGCGATACATCCTGGCTCCGCTTGGCGTTCGCGTTGACGATGTCGTGGTCTCCGGGCCAGACGCGCCAATCCGGACCGGCAATGCGCTGCCGCTGGCCAACATCCCGACCGGTACGCAGATCCACAACATTGAGCTGTACCCGGGCAAGGGCGGTCAACTCGTACGCTCGGCCGGAACGTCAGCGCAGCTGATGGCCAAGGTCGGCAATTACGCCCAGGTCCGCATGCCGTCCGGTGAAGTTCGCCTGGTGCTGTTGACCTGCATGGCCACGCTTGGCCAGGTTGGCAACGTCGATCACGAGAACATTCAGATCGGCAAGGCGGGCCGCAGCCGCCACATGGGCAAGCGACCGACCGTTCGCGGATCGGTGATGAACCCGCGCGACCATCCGCATGGTGGTGGTGAGGGCAAGGCGCCAATCGGCGGCCAGCCCAAGACGAAGTGGGGTAAGCCTGCGTTCCAGCGCACTCGGAACAACAAGCGAACCGACTCGATGATTGTTCGCCGTCGTCCGCAGAAGCGGCGCTAACCGAACAGGACGCGATTGACGCACTTCGCCGTCCATTCAGGGAAGCGCTTCAGATCGCCGGGCAGATAACAGGAGAACAACGTGTCGAGATCATCCAAGAAAGGGCCGTACATCGATCCCAAACTTCAGAAGAAGGTCGATGTCGCCAATCGCACAAACCAGCGGACAGTCGTTCGCACCTGGGCTCGTGCCTGCACGATTTTCCCGGGAATGGTCGGCCTCACCATCGCCGTGCACAACGGACGGCAGCATGTGCCGATCTTTGTTTCCGAGCAGATGGTTGGTCACAAACTCGGCGAATTCGCGCCAACCCGGACCTTCAGGGGTCACGGCAAGGACGCGGATCGCCGCGGTCGCCGGTAAGGCGAGGTAGAGGACAGAACGATGGAAGTTCGAGCCAGCGCACAACGCGTCCGCATCTCGCCTCGCAAAGCCCGCCTCGTCCTGGACATGATCCGGGGCAAGAAGGTGACGGAAGCGATCGAGATCATGAAGTTCGTGCCGAACAAGGCAGCCTTCGATGTTGAGAAGCTGCTGAAGTCGGTATCGGCGAATGCGGAGAACAATTACGACCTCGATCCGGAGGATCTCTGGATCAAGGCGATCTATGCCGATGATGCGTCGCAGATGCGTCGGTTCAAGCCGAAGGCACGCGGTCGGGTAGGCCGAATCATTCGGCGATCGACCCACATCACGGTCATCGCAGAAGAGAGGGAGAGCCGCTAATGGGACGTAAAGTCAATCCAATTGGATTCCGGCTCGGTATTGCCAGCGATTGGGAATCGAAATGGTTCGCCGAACGCACGTATACTGAGTTGTTGCACGAAGACCTCAAGATCAGGAAACTGATTCTTGGGGAGTTGACGCGCGCCGGGATTTCCCGAATCGAGCTGGAGCGGGCCGCCAACAAGGTGGATGTCACCCTCCGTACCTCGAAGCCAGGCATTGTCATTGGCAAGCAGGGCGCAAACGTCGAGCGGCTTCGCCAGATGCTCGAGAAGGAAGTTGGCAAGAAGGTCAATGTCCGGATCGAGGAGATCAAGGTTCCCGAGATCGAGGCGCGATTGATCGCCGAAAGCATCGCGGAGCAGATTGCGCGCCGCGTAGCATACCGGCGGGCGATGAAGCATGCCGTGCAGCAGGCGATGCGTCGTGGCGCCAAGGGCGTCAAGATTCGACTCGGAGGCCGCCTGGGTGGCGCCGAAATGAGCCGCTCCGTCACCGAGAAGGACGGTCGCGTGCCGTTGCACACGCTGCGCGCCAACATCGACTTTGCGGTGGTGCATGCTGCGACACACCTACGGTCGAATCGGCGTAAAGGTGTGGGTTTACAAAGGCGATGTGATCCGCACAGGACCAGAAGTCACCGAGGCTTCGCTGACTGCCGATCTCGCGACTGTGGGCGATTAGTCTATCGAGTGTTGAGCGTTCGCACCCTGTCTCCGGGCAGGGTGAGGAATGAAACGAACAGACAAGCGGAGCGAATGTCATGTTGATGCCGAAGCGGACAAAATACCGCAAGGTCATGCGGGGCCGGATGAGGGGC
This sequence comes from uncultured Chloroflexia bacterium, assembly GCA_963763125.1. GTDB lineage: Bacteria > Chloroflexota > Chloroflexia > Thermomicrobiales > UBA6265 > JACCYX01. The sequence goes on along the minus strand of CAVXMV010000005.1, from coordinate 94,375 downwards.
AAAGCCTACCGAGGCTCTGAGATCTCGTTTGGTGAGTTCGGATTGCAGACCCTTGAGCCTGCCTGGATCACCAGCCGTCAGATCGAAGCCGCTCGCCGCGCCATTACCAACTATCTGAAGCGTGGCGGCAAGGTCTGGATCCGGATTTTCCCGGACAAGCCTGTCACCAAGAAGCCAGCCGAAACCCGCATGGGTTCCGGTAAAGGCAACCCGGAATACTGGGTTGCCGTTGTCAAGCCAGGCCGGATGCTGTTTGAAATCGGCGGGGTTGACGAAGTCCGCGCATCCGAAGCGTTGCGTCGTGCCGGGATGAAGTTCCCGATGAAGACCAAGGTGCTGGTGCGAGAAACTCCAGGTTCACCGAGTGGCCAGGAGGAGGGAGCAGCATGAAGCCGGCAGAGATTCGTACGCTGACGCCCGAGCAGGTTGAAGAGCGCCTTCAGGAACTGCATGCCGAATGGCGAGACCTGCGGTTCCAGGAAGCAGTTGGTCAGTTGACGGCCACTGCGCGAACGCGGCAAATCCGCAAGGAAATCGCGCGTATTCACACCATCGTTGGGGAAACCGCAGCGGGCTCAGGCCGCAGCCAGTTAGGTGCCGGGTAAGGCACGAGGATTACGAGGAAACGCATGAGCGATGTTCAGGAAGTGACAGCTCAAGCCGAAGAGAAGGTGACGCGACTGCAAAAGCCGCGCACGATGAAGGTCGGCAAGGTTGTCAGCGACAAGATGGACAAGACCGTCGTGATCGCCGTGGACTACGTTCGTCGCCACCCGCTGTACCACAAGCGGATTACGCGAACGTCAAAGTTCCTGGCCCATGATGAGAACAACCTGGCCAAACCGGGCGACATTGTCCGGATTGAGGAAACTCGACCACTGTCCAAGCGCAAGCGTTGGGTTGTGCGGGAGATTGTCGAGCGCGCGGTCCAGATCTAGGTCTGGAAACGGCGAACGGAAGCGGGTGTCTTCGGAGCCCGGAGGTTAGTGAACGGTGATTCAGCCACAGACTCGGCTCAAGGTAGCCGACAACAGCGGGGCACGTGAAATCATGTGCATCCGTGTGCTGGGTGGCTCCGCCCCAAAGTGGGGTAGCGTCGGTGACACGATTATCGCTTCGGTGAAGGTCGCCCAGCCAAACGCTGCCGTCAAAAAGGGTGAGGTTGTCCGCGCGGTGATCGTGCGCACGGCCCAGGAGTACGGACGACCGGACGGAAGTCACATCAAGTTCGATGACAATGCGGCGGTGTTGATCAATGCGCAGGGAAACCCTCGTGGTACACGCATCTTTGGCCCGGTGGGCCGGGAGCTGCGAGAGCGAGCGTTCATGCGAATTGTGTCACTCGCACCGGAAACGCTGTAGGGATCGGTGATGAGGAAGATTCGAACCGGCGATGAAGTGCTGGTTACCAGCGGTCGAAACAAGGGTCAGCGTGGCGTTGTTCGCCAGAACCTGATCGAACGAGACCGCGTGGTGATCGAGGGCGTCAACATCGTCAAGAAGCACATCAAACGCGGACGCGCTCGCCAGGCGGGAATCGTCGAGGTTGAGGCGGCACTGCACGTATCAAACGTCCTGCTGGTTTGCCCAACATGCAAACAGGCAAGTCGGGTGGGCGTGCGCCCAAACAGCGATGGCGCAAACGAGCGCTATTGCAAGAAGTGTGATGCCGGAATTCCGCGACCGAGCGCCTGATTTGGCCTCGTTAATGAATTGCTTTCCTCAAGCAGCGGATAAATGAGGAACAGATAAGTCGAACGGCGACCTGAGTGCCGCTTCGGGCGGCAGACCAGGTGGGAACGCCGATCAATGCATGGGAGCCGGACTCTTTCCGGAATGAGGTGTTGTATGGCACGGGTACGTGATCGCTACAAGGACGAGGTTGTCCCCGCCCTGACGAGTGATTTCGGCTACAAGAACGTGTATCAGGTGCCCAAGCTCGACAAGATCGTGATTAACATCGGTCTTGGCGAGGCGGTCTCCAATGGCCGTGCACTTGATGCCGCAGTGAGCGACTTGCGATGGATTACCGGCCAGGCGCCGGTGATCACGCGAGCGAAGAAATCGATCGCGGCCTTCAAGCTGCGAGCGGGAATGCCGATTGGCGCGATGGTCACCCTTCGCGGAGATCGCATGTATGAGTTCTACGATCGGTTGACAGCCATCGCGCTGCCCCGGATCCGGGACTTCCGCGGCGTTTCGCCGAATTCGTTCGACGGCCGCGGAAACTACACATTGGGGCTTCGCGAACAAATCATGTTCCCGGAGATTGAGTACGACCAGATCGACAAGGTGCGCGGTCTCGAGGTCAGCATCGTAACCACCGCTCGCACTGACGAAGAGGGGCGACAATTGCTCGCGCTTCTCGGGATGCCGTTCGCTCGCTAGGCGAACGACGACGGAGGAACCATGGCGAAGACGAGTTTGATCGTCAAATCTCAGCGCACACCAAAGTTTTCGACCCGTGCCCACAGCCGTTGCAAAATCTGCGGCCGGTCACGAGCGTACATGCGGAAGTTCGGCGTTTGCCGGATCTGCTTCCGGGAGCTGGCCTCGGTTGGTCGCCTTCCGGGTGTGACGAAGTCCAGCTGGTAACCAGCACCCTGAGATTGACGAACCATCACAGCAACGGAGAGCGCGACGCATGAGCGTTAACGACCCAATCAGCGATATGCTGACACGGATCCGAAACGCGGGAATGGCCCGGAAAACCGACACAACCATGCCCGCCACCAAGATCCTCGTCGCAATCGCGACCATTTTGAAGCAAGAAGGCTACATCGCCGACTTCTCAGTGATCGAGAAGAGCCCGCAGAACCAGCTCTTTGTGAAGTTGAGCTACGCCGCGGACAAGACGCATGTGATCCGCGAAATCAAGCGAGTGAGCAAGCCAGGTCTGCGTGTCTACGCAGGCAAGGATCAACTGCCTCGCGTGCGAAGCGGTCTCGGCATTGCCATCGTGAGCACACCCGAAGGCGTGCTGACCGGATACGAAGCCCGCAAGCGCGGCATCGGTGGAGAGGTGCTCTGCACCGTTTGGTAGGTCGGTGGGAACGGTGACCATTCTGGTCACGTCTGTACTCGCCACCTGATAGGAATGTGCAATGTCGAGAATTGGTGTCAAACCAATACCGGTGCCAAAAGGCGTCGATGTCCAGCTTGACGCGGGCAATTCAGTCAAGGTCAAAGGACCAAAGGGTGAGCTGAGCCAGGTGTTCACCACCCGACTTTCCATCGTCCGGGACGAGGACATCATCCGCGTCGAGCGCCCGAACGATCAGCGAGAAGTGAAAGCCTTGCATGGCCTGACCCGCTCGCTGTTGAACAATATGGTTGTTGGCGTGACCGATGGTTACACCAAGAACCTGGAAATCATCGGCGTCGGCTATCGTGCCGCACTCGATGGCAAGAACCTTGTGCTGAACGTCGGCTATTCCCACCCCGTTCGCATGGTGGCGCCAGATGGCATCACCTATGCGGTTGAGGGCAACAACCGGGTTGCCGTGAGCGGCATCAACAAGCAGGTTGTTGGCGAAGAAGCTGCCCGCATTCGTGGTGTGCGCCCGCCGGAGCCCTACAAGGGCAAAGGCATTCGCTACGCGGGTGAAGTTCGTTCGCCGCAAGGCCGGTAAAGCTGGCAAGGCTAAGTAACCTGCCGTTGTTGCAGACGTACCGATCTGGAAGTTGGCCCGTGTACCGGGCATCCGACTCACGGCCATCACCAGTTGGAGTCTTTTGGAGATAGCTATGCGAATCAAGTATCGAAAGGCGCTCACGCTTCGTGAGCGACGACATCGCCGGGTGCGGGCCAAAATCAGCGGGACCACACAACGGCCCCGGCTGAATGTGTTCCGCTCGTCGGCGCACATTTACGTGCAGCTGATCGACGACACCCAGAGCCACACCATCGCTGCTGCGAGCGACCTCGAAGAGGCTGTTCGGGAGCGCGCTGGTGAAGGCGCCACAAAGTCCGCACGGGCCAAGGCCGTTGGCGAAGTCATCGCCGAGCGAGCCAAAAGCGCCGGAGTGGACGCAATCATCTTTGATCGTGGTGGATTCCTCTACCATGGTCGTGTCAAGGCGGTAGCGGATGGCGCTCGCGAGGGCGGTCTGAAGTTCTAAGCCGTTTGTGCTGCCAGTGCGGAAGGCAATGGGCCGAGTGCTGGTATGGACGACGGACGATCTGGAGACAGATATGGATCGGAATCGGGAAGAGCGGCCGTCACGCCGTCGGGCTGACGAAGAACAGGCAAGCGAGCTCGAAGAGCGTTTGGTTCGCATCAACCGCGTCTCCAAGGTCCACAAGGGCGGTCGAACATTCTCGTTTGGCAGCATCGTTGTGGTGGGAGACGGCAAGGGCAGAGTTGGGGTCGGCCTGGGCAAGGCTGGCGAAGTGCCAGACAGCATCCGCAAGGGTGGTGAGGCTGCCAAGAAGTCCATGATCCTGATCCCTCTCGATGGGGGAACCATTCCCCATGAAGTTGAGGCCACATTTGGTGCCTCCCGCGTGCTGCTCAAGCCAGCTTCGCCTGGTACCGGCGTTATTGCCGGTGGCGCTGTCCGCGCGGTCGTGGAGGTTTCCGGGATCCGGGACATTCTCACGAAGTCGCTGGGCAGCAACAACCCGGTGAACGTGGTTCGCGCGACGATCGAGGCGCTCAAGCAGCTCGAATCCGAACAGGCCGTGATCCAGCGCCGACGCCGCGCCAAGCAGCTTCTGCGCAAGCCATTCGATCATGGTGGAGCCGATGTGATTCGCCCGCGATCCGTCGCGGCGCCACTCACCCCACCGCAGGATAATCAGCGACGCAATCAGCGGCGTGGTGGTCAAGCCGGACAGGGTGGCCAGGGCGCCGGTCGGGGCCCGAGGACCAATCAGTCATGAGCGACACACAAACAGCAACAGGCGCGCAGTTGAAGGTCACCCTCGTCAAGAGTGTGATCGGGCGCCCCGCGGACCAGGGTCGGGCGGTACAGTCGCTCGGTCTTCGCCGGCTGCATCACTCGGTTGTTCGACCGGACAATCCCTCGATTCGAGGCGCTGTCCAGAAGATCAGCCATCTGGTGACGGTTGAGGAAATCGCTGCTGGAGAGTGATTCGTCGCGATGACGAGTCATACATCCGGTGAGAGAAGAGAACGACGATGCCACTGACAATTGACGACCTGCGTCCAGCAAAGGGCGCAACTACAACCAAGCGACGAGTCGGTCGCGGTCACGGGAGTGGCCGTGGCAAGACTGCCGGTCGAGGCACCAAGGGCCAGAACTCGCGATCCGGCGGGGGCGTGCGGATCGGCTTCGAGGGTGGTCAGCTGCCAATTCAGCAGCGGATGCCCTACAAGCGCGGATTCACCAACATCTGGAAGACTCCATGGGAGACCGTGAATCTTGGACGTCTGGCCGAGATCGAGGTTGACGGGCCAATTACCCCAGAAGTGCTTGCCAAACTTGGCATCATCCGGGGCACGGAATTCCCGGTCAAGATTCTCGCCAATGGCGAGATTTCAGGCGCCATCACGGTGAAAGCACACGCGTTCTCGAAATCGGCCCTGGCGGCGATCGAAGCTGCTGGCGGTACCGTTGAAACGCTGGAGCGGACCGATGCCTGGACCACTGCGCGGCCGCGCAGCCGGCGGCTGCCGTTGAACCGCGAACTCAAGGCGATGCGCGTTGGCAAGGTCGGCGGACCTTCTCGACGTGAGGCGATCGCGCAGCTTCAGGAACGTGAGGCGAAGGAGGCCTAGGCATGCTCCAGGCCGTCATCAACGCATTCAAGATCCCAGATCTTCGCGCGAAGATCCTGTTCACCCTCGGCATGCTGGTGATATTTCGATGTATCGCCAGCATCCCGATTCCAGGGGTAGACCGGGAAGGGCTGCGCGCCTTCATCGAGAACAATCAGCTGCTTGGCATGCTGAACCTGTTCTCGGGTAGTGGTTTGACCAACTTCTCGATCGTCGCCCTCGGCGTCTATCCGTACATTACGGCGTCGATCATCATGCAGTTGATGACGCCGATCATTCCGCGCCTCAACGAACTCTCAATGGAAGGTCAACAGGGCCGCAACAAGATCAACCAGTACACGCACATCCTGACCGTGCCACTGGCCTTGCTGCAGGGCTATGGCCAGACTCTGCTGTTCTCTCGCCAACCGGGCGTAGATGGCCAGCCACTCATCCAGGACTTCGGTTTGTTCAGCAAGGACACCTGGTTGCCAACCCTGGCGATCCTGCTGTCGATGACCGCGGGAACGATGCTGTTGGTCTGGATCGGCGAATTGATCACGGAAAAGGGTATCGGCAACGGTATCTCGATCATCATCTTCGGCGGTATCGTGGCAACCTTGCCCGGTAATGTGATCGACCTGATGACCGGCGGAACCGCTGGATCCAACGTGTTGGGCACACTGCTCTTTGCCATCATTGGCCTGATTACGATCGTGGGTGTGGTACTCATCAATGAGGGCCAGCGACGAATACCGGTGCATCACGCCAAGCGAGTGCGTTCCGGACGCGTCTATGGCGGCACCACCACCAATATTCCGCTCAAGGTCAACAGCGCGGGCATGATTCCGCTCATCTTTGCCGTGAGCATCATGGTCTTCCCGGGTATGGTCGCCAGCATCATGGAAAGTTCCAACACCGAATGGGTCAGGGATCTGGCCGGGAATATCCGGCAATGGTTGAGCCCGGATAGCTGGACCTACAACATCGTCTACTTCTTCATGGTTGTCGGATTCACCTTCTTCTACACGATGGTGGTGTTCCAGCAACAGCGCATTCCCGAGTCGCTCCAGCGTCAGGGTGCGTTCATTCCAGGCGTTCGTCCTGGAAAGAACACAGCGATTTACCTGCAGCGCGTCCTTTCGCGAATCACTGTGGTCGGCGCCGTGTTCCTCGGTGTGATTGCGATTCTGCCGTTCCTGGCGACAATCATCACCGATGTCAACTCGCTCCAACTCAGCGCGACATCGTTGCTGATCGTGGTCGGTGTCGCAATCGACACAATGCGGCAGCTCGAAGCCCAGCTGATGATGCGGAACTACGAGGGATTCATTAATTAGCCATCGACCGGGCGCTCGGCAACGAGGGCCCGGTTTTCGGTGCGCATTCGGTCATCGGGGACAGAACCTGTGCATGTAATTCTTATGGGAGCGCAGGGTTCCGGAAAAGGGACCCAGGCCGCGCTTCTCGGACCGACATTGAAATTGACCCGGATCGCCACCGGAGATCTGTTCCGCGCGGAGATCGCCTCGGAGTCCCCGCTGGGAATCGAGCTCAAGGGCATCCTCGATCGCGGTGACCTGGTGCCGGACGATCTCACCAACGCTATCGTGCGCGGGCGGATCTCATCGCTCGTCGAGTCCCGGAACGCGGGCGACGATGTTGTCGGCGCCTTGTTCGACGGATTCCCGCGAACCGATGCCCAGGCCCGTGCGCTCGATGGCATTCTCGATGAACTCGGCGAATCGGTTACCGCCGTTGTGGAAATCGTCGTGCCTCGCGACGTGCTCGTCACGCGCCTTTCCGGTCGACGCGTCTGCGTCGATTGCGGCGCCGTCTACCACCTGGACTCCAATCCAGGCACGGTCGAAGGAATATGCGACAAGTGCGGCGGTAAGGTGATCCAGCGGGATGATGACAAACCGGAGGCGATTGCCCGCCGACTCGCCCTGTTCGATCAACAAACCGCGCCACTGCTGGACTATTACGCAGCCCAGGGGAAAGTGACGCGGGTCGATGGCAATCGCCTGGTCGATGATGTGCAAGCGAGCATTGTCGCGGTCATCGAACAACGGATCGCCCAGGCTGGTGCGCGATAGTCATGGGCATTTCGATCAAAAGCGCCGCTGATATCGAGAAGATGAAACGAGCCGGGCACGTGGTGGCCGTTTGCCACGCGCGGGTCAAGGCTGTGATCGCCCCGGGCGTTTCGACCCAGGAACTCGATGACATCGTGCGAGATACGATCGCGGAGCACCACGCAACATCCAACTTTCTCGGCCATCATGGCTTTACCGGCAACATCTGCGCCTCCGTCAACGAAGAAATTGTTCACGGCATCCCCGGACCACGACGCCTTCAGGACGGCGATATCATCGCTGTTGACATCGGCGCAATCGTCGACGGATTCCATGGCGATTCGGCGTGGACCTATCCAGTTGGCGAAATCTCGGAAGAACACCAGCGATTGCTGACGGATACGGAGGCAGCGCTGTACGAAGGTCTCAGTCAGGTAACCGCCGGCAAGCGGCTCGGTGACATCGGCCATGCAGTCGAGGCGTATGCCTCGGCGCGCGGCTATGGCATCGTCCAGGAGTATGGCGGACACGGAATTGGACGCGAGATGTGGGAAGAACCGCACATCCCGAATCATGGCGAACCAGGACGAGGCCACCGCCTGAAGAAGGGCATGACATTGGCGATCGAGCCAATGCTCACCCTCGGCAGCGAAGAAACCCGGGTTTTGACTGATGATTGGACAGTGGTTTCGAAAGACGGATCGTGGTCGGCGCATTTCGAACACACAGTAGCGATAACGGACGGTGAACCGCTGATCTTGACGCAGCAGCTCACTTCAATGGTAGAATAGTCGTTCGTGGCGCATGTCTGAAGACATGCGCTATCCGCGTGTACGGTCGATGACCCATACCACAGCCCCGTGATCCCGGGGTACGCACATGGGTTATTGGGTGCACGAACACGATGCATGCGAGAACTGGCGGGATGCCAGGTCAGGAAATCGGGTCGTTCTTCTGAACTCCGGGCTCGCGCGCGAACGACAACAACGAACACCATGCGCAGTCATGGACAGGGGAGCAACGATTCAATGAAGGTTTCGGCATCTGTTTCCAAGCGGTGCGAGAAGTGCCGCATCATCCGCCGCAAAGGGATTGTGCGAGTGATTTGCACAAATCCGCGACACAAGCAGCGGCAGGGTTAATCCCTCGAACGAGGGTGATTGAGCGTACATCGCGTTGGGCACCAGCCCACGCCCGCATCATGAGGATGACGTATGGCACGAATTTCGGGAGTTGACCTGCCGCGCGAGAAGCGTGTGGAAGTGGCACTCACCTACATCTATGGCATTGGACTCAAGACAAGCCAGAACCTGCTCGGGCAGACCGGGGTCAGCCCCGACACGCGCGTGCGGGACCTGACCGATGATGAAGTCAACCGGCTTCGCGAAATCATCGACAAGGATCTCCGCGTCGAGGGAGACCTTCGACGCGAAGTGGCCATGAATATCAAGCGACTTATCGACATTGGTTCCTACCGGGGTCTGCGCCACCGGCGTGGCATGCCGGTGCGTGGCCAGCGAACGCGCACCAATGCGCGAACGCGCCGTGGACCCAAGCGAGCCTCAGTGGGCCGCAAGAAGTAGCTCCACCTATCGGATACAGGTCCCTCGTTACACAACGGGGATGGATTGATTTTGCAATAGCCGGAGGCAAAGACGCGCAATGTCAGAAAAGCGTCGAGGTACAGAAAAGAAAACCCGCATTCGTCGTCGCGATCGCAAGAATGTGCCTCGAGGACGAGCGTACATCCAGGCAACCTTCAACAACACCATCGTCACGCTCACGGACCCTTCCGGTAACGTGATCGCGTGGTCCAGCGCCGGTGCCAATGGATTCAAGGGTTCCCGCAAGAGCACCCCGTTCGCTGCCCAGATGACGGCCGAAGCAGCCGCTCGCCGTGCCCAGGAGCACGGTCTGCGCCAGGTCGATGTGTTCGTCAAGGGTCCGGGTTCCGGTCGTGAGATGGCAGTCCGTTCATTGCAGTCCAGCGGAGTGATGGTGATTTCGATTACCGACACCACGCCGATCCCGCACAACGGTTGCCGTCCGCCGAAGCGCCGCCGCGTCTGAGGCATCGCCGTTCTGACTGTTCTTGCAGGCTGGTCGGCGGCATGAGTCCATGTACCCATGTGGGTGCGTTTCTTTGGCCTGTGGGCAATGGGTCCACTGGCGATAGTAAATCAAACGATAGTTGGTAGCAGACCAGCACAGGGTTAAGTCTGGTCTGTCGCACCGAACTGCTGAAGCGTTGAACCCGGCGCGGAAGAAAAGGCAGAACGGCGTCGCAAGGAGGCAAGTCCGCTTGTTGCATCACCCCGAATTCACCATCAAAACAGTCGAGGCCGGGCGCAACTACGGGCGCTACCAGGTCGAGCCGCTCGAGCCAGGGTATGGCACGACATTGGGCAACGCCCTGCGCCGCATTCTGCTTCGATCGCTCGAAGGCTGCGCTGTCTCGCGGATTCGCATCGATAACGTGTGGCACGAGTTCGCCACCATTCCAAACGTCCGCGAAGACGTCACCGAAGTCGTCCTCAATCTCAAGGGCATTCGCCTCCGGCGAGTTCAGGAGTTGCACGGCGATGTGCGGGCTCACCTGTACATGCGCGGTGAGGGTGAGGGCGAGACCCCGATTACCGCTGGCGACATCGAGTGGCCAGTTGAAGTCGAGGTGGTCAACCCGGAGCACCCGATCGCGACGCTGGACGGAGCCGACTCCGTGCTCGACATGGATCTCTGGATAAGCCGTGACCGTGGCTATCGCCCCGCCGAGGCCCAGGAAACATTCGCACTCGGCGAGATTCCGATCGATGCCATTTTCACGCCGATTCAGCGCGTCAACTTCGTCATCGAGCCGACCCGCGTTGGCCAGAACGTCGAATACGATCGCCTGATCCTCGAGATCCTGACCGACGGCACGATCGAGCCGGATGACGCCCTGTCGCAGTCGGCCGCGATCCTGATGGACCATGCCCGCGTCTTCGCCGAGTTCACGCGACCGGAGCCGGAAGCGGCTGCCAATTCGTTTATCCCGGAAGAAGTCCAGAACAAGCCACTGGCCGACCTCGGTCTCTCGCCGCGCGTGCTCAATGCATTGCGCAGCAAGCAGATTGATAAAGTTGGCCAGGTGTTGACGATGGATCCGGATCAATTGCTCTCGATTCGCAACTTCGGTCCGCGATCGCTGACCGAGCTGCGCGAGAAGCTGGCTGAGTACGGCTATCTTCCAGAAGCTGATCTTGCCGACGGCTTCGTTGCCGAAGGCGACGACGATGAAGACGCCGAATCTCTTGAAGTTGCGGAAGCGATTGCGTCGCTGGGCGGTCTTGGTGCTGGCGCTAGCGAGAATGAGGAAGAGTAGACATGAGGCATCGAAAGGCGGGCCGCAAATTCGGCCGCAATCCAAGTCAGCGCAAGGCGATGCTTCGACAGCAGGCCATTTCGCTGATTCTCAATGAGCGGATCACCACCACCGAGGCCAAGGCCAAGGAACTGCGAAGCGTGGTCGAGAAGCTGGTCACGATCGCCCGCGACGATTCAGCCCATCATCGCAAGCTGGTGATGTCCCGCCTCGATCACGAGCGCTCCGTGGCACGCCTGTTCGACGTCGTTGCTCCTCGATACGAGGAAACTCCTGGTGGCTATACCCGGATTTCCAAACTTGGTGTGCGACGCGGTGACGCTGCGCCCGTCGTGCTGATCGAGTTCGTCGCGTAGGGGAGGACATTGTGTCCTCCCGATTGTCGGACTTCAGGGAGCCTGTCGCTGCCGGGAGTCATCTCGAACCTGTGGTGCTCAAGCTCATCCTCGGGTACGACGGAGCCGGGTTCTGGGGATCACAGGCGCAAGCGGGTGTGCGAACGGTTCAACAGGAGCTAAACGCCACGCTTGCGCGGCTCGGGGAAGTTGCTCCGGCCACAGAGTTCGCCGGTCGCACCGATCGCGGTGTCCATGCAGTCGGCCAGGTGGTTCGATGTGCGGATATTCGCCCGGAGATGACTGGGGCAGCGCTCCGGAACACGCTCAACCGACTAACCCCGGATGACCTTGCGGTTTCGGATGTATCACGGGTCGGGGCGGGGTTTCATCCCCGTTACGATGCGGTCTGGCGGGAGTACCGGTACCGGATTTGGGTAGGTGGCAAGCAGCCGCTGGCCGAACGGTATGCCTGGACCCGGCGGACGGATCTCGATCTCGAGCAGATGTCGAAAGCGTCGGTGCTGCTTGAGGGGACGCATGACCTGGCGGCCTTCACCGGTGGTGGAGAAGGGGTTCCCTGGTCGGACAGGGCGAGCGCCAAACGCGGCACCACACGCACCATCCTTCATTGCGGTGTTCGCGTGGTGGAACCGTGGTGGGGCACAATCCCGGAGTCGGGGACTGGTCTGGAGATCCGGATCATCGCAGACGGATTTTTACCCCAGCTGGTGCGCACAGTAACAGGTGGGTTGGTGTCGGTGGGGATGCGTGAGCGGCCCCCGGAGTGGTTCGCAGAACTGCTTGCGATCGCGGATCGGAGATCCGGTCCCGTTTTGGCGCCAGCACGCGGATTGATTCTTTGGCGGGTAGGTTACGGCAACGATGTTCCCGACCCTGACCCGAATGGCAAACAGATCGTGGGCACAACGCCTGCTCACATGGAACATGGCTAAGGGAGCTATCGTGGAACGACGTACCTACTCAGCAAAGAACAGCGACGTGACGCGCCAGTGGTTCGTGGTGGACGCCGAGGGCAAGACGCTCGGTCGTCTCGCTTCGGCTGTTGCCGCCACGTTGCGCGGCAAGAACAAGGCGATGTACACGCCGCATGTTGACACGGGCGATTTCGTGATCGTGCTCAATGCGGGCAAGATCAAGGTCACCGGCAACAAGGAAACCCAGAAGATGTACTATAGCCACTCGAACTATCCTGGCGGGTTGAAGACAACATCGCTCAAGGATCTTCGTGAACGGCATCCGGATCGCATTATCGAATTCGCCGTCAAGGGCATGCTCCCGCGCACGGCCCTCGGTAAGGCTCAGCTCAAGAAGCTGAAGATCTACGAAGGCACCCAGCACCCGCATGGCGCCCAGAACCCGACGACACTCGAACTGGACGACACCGCGGCTCGCTAGGCGACGGGATAAGGAAAAGCAATGAGCGATTCAACAATGCCCAAAGGGCAGTTCTACTACGGAGTTGGACGCCGCAAGACCTCGGTCGCGCGGGTTCGCCTCTATCCGGGTGAAGGCAACTTCACGGTTAATGGCAAGCCAGTTCGCGAACACTTCGGTGGCCGCGAGCTCCATTACCTGATCATGGCTGAACCCTTCCGGGTGACTGGCACCACCGAGCGATTCGATGTGGTGGCCTCCGTCGCCGGCGGCGGAACATCCGGCCAGGCCGGCGCGATCCGGCACGGCATTTCCCGCGCCCTGATCCGTTCCAACGAAGAACTTCGACCGGCCCTCAAGACCGCCAAACTCCTGACCCGGGATGCTCGCGAGAAAGAGCGCAAAAAGGTCGGACTCAAGCGAGCCCGCAAGGCGCCTCAGTACACGAAGCGATAATCGTCGCTCCGTCAACCTGACGATCAACACAGAACGCCAGTGGCCATTCGTGGTCACCGGCGTTCTGTGTGTTAAGGACATTCGGGAAAACGGTTAGCGCGTAGCCAGGTGTGATGTGTCGTTGTAGCGCTCAAGTTTCCAGGATTCCTGGAAACTCCACTCGGTCAGTCCAGTGTTTGATGGAAAAAACGAAGCCCGCGTGCCCGCCTTCGGAATACCCAGCAGCTCCCGCATGGAGATATCAATCACTCCCCCATGGGTGACAGCAATGACTGTCTTGTCTTGGTAGTCATGGCGGACTTGATCTAGAAACTCGATGACTCTCTGCGTGAACATGTTCCAGCTCTCGCCCTCGGGTGCCCACGTCCGATCGGGCTCGGCCATAATGTCAAACTCGCCAAACTGCAGCGCGAACTCTGACCATGTCATACCATCGGCAACACCCACCGCCATCTCCTCGAGATCTGGCTCAGCGAGGATGTCGTTGCCAGGGAAAGCCGGTGCAAGTAAGCGCGCTGTTTCCATTGCTCGAGCGAGCGGACTGCTGAGAACGACGACCGAATCAGACAGTTCGCCAGATGCCTGAAAACGATGACAAAGCTTCTGGGCCTGCACCTGTCCTTCGACGGTTAAACCACTGCACCCTGTGGCACCAGCGATGATCTGTCGCTCGAAATACGACGCAGCTCCATGGCGTACAAGTATCAATTTCATCCTGGTAGACGAGCCTGCCTCTTAGAAGCGCTCGCGGAACAGCTCGGGCGAGATGTATGGCGCTGGATGGTCATCGGTCCGCTGGCGATCGTACTGGTCGAGAATCATCGATCTCGTCCACTCATCGCTCATCGTTGGATAGCTGCGGGTCCATGGCATCTGTAACGGAGATCGCGCAGGAATGATGCTGATCGTGCCGGCATACCCCTGGTCGGCAAGAATCGATACGACGCGCCGCGAAATCGGATCGTTCGTATTGAGTTCACCCGCCGCCGATACCCACGATGGAATGCGCACGAGTGTCAGCTTCGGGAGCAGGCGCAGGATGGCCGCTTCGGCTTCGAGATAATGCGGCACATCGCCTGCAAGGTCGAGCGCCAGGTCCAGATCCCATTCTTCCGCCGTGTGTCTAAGCGTTTGAAGTTGGGACAGTTGGTCGTGGCCCCGGTACACGTTGGATCCCTTGACTCCAATCGCGAGCCGCACGGAGCCATGCGAGGCTGACTGCATGCGCTTGCGAATCTCTGCGCCAAGAAACTCACCATGGGCGGTCTCGGAGCTGCGAGGAATCACGACTGTCCGCAAGCCCATCGTTTCCGCCGCGTGTTCGAGGAAGTCCCACAAACCCGATTTGCGATGGTCGGCCAACAGGCCCGTGATCGAGCCCGGAACCCAGATACTGCGCATTCGCACCAGTCCGGTCGCCGAATGAGTGCTGGTGGACGCTACCGAGGGCATCAGCAATGAACGGCGAAGGTCGACATCGGTTGCAAAGAACTGATGGAGCTCGGCCCGTTCCAGAATCTTGCCCAGGGAGCCAAACCAGGACGCATTGACTCCTGCAACAATCGTGGGACGCCCGGCCGGGATCGGGGGAGTGTTTGGCGATGACAATGAGGCCATAGCAAACTGCCTACCTGTTTGCGCTGTCAGATTGCGCGGCTAACAAGGCTACGCAATCAGTGTAGCACCGGATCGGGCTTCTGGCGGAACCGCATTCATCACTGCCTCTTCAACCGCAAGTTCCGCCGCCATGCATAGTTGCATGCTCGATCGCGTGTCGCGCGGTCCGTCGGTTGTCGTGGAGGCGAATGCCACGTCGCCATCCAACATGGTGTGTGCCGGGATGACGACTCGAGCCAGCGCATCGTGGGCGGCGATGCAGAGGCGGGTGAGTGTGCCGTGATCGCAAGGGACCGACGTCACCACCGAAATGAGCGTCGTGGCTTCACGCAGCCCGACTTTCCATTTACCGTCGGTAAGCAGCGAAGGCCGAGGATCGGATCCCAAATCTCTCACCACACCCATCGCGTTGAGTACAACGAAGGCTGTCACGCGGTGGTTGCCAAGCTCGACCTGGGCAATACCCAGTCCCCCCTTCCGTGGCTGACCACCGAATTTGTCCCACGTTGCCCCGGTTCCGGCACCGACCACTCCCTGGCTGACCGAACTCAGCGGTCGGGCCGAGCGGAGGGCTTCGCGGCCATTGTCCACAGTTGGCGCCACCGGCTCGCCAAAAGCCAGATCGTAGATGACCGCCGCGGGCACGATCGGCACGGGTCCAGCGGACGTTGGATACCCTCGTCCCCGGCTCGCGAGTTCCTGCGCCACGCCATCTGCGGCTCGGAGCCCAAATGCGCTTCCGCCGGTCAACACAATCGCGTCGACATGTTGCTCCAGGCATCCCGGAGCAAGGGCGTCCAGTTCCCGGGTTCCGGGGGCTGCTCCGCGCACTTCGGCGGCGGTGAGGGCATGCCGGTCGAAGGCGATCACCGTGCAGCCCGTGTGTACGGAAAGGTCGGTCCAGTGACCGACCGAAACTCCGTCCATATCCTTTAGCGACGTCTTGACTACGGCCATGTGACCCGGACTCCTGGCCGAGCATGAATGACTTCACCGGCGAAGGTCGATCGTGCCCGCTCGACTGATGCTTCCGGAGCGTTCTCTTCGAACATGTGGGTGAGCACGAGAGTCCTGGCTCCGGCAGAGCCGGCGAGCGCTGTCGCCTCATCAACGGTCAGGTGGCCACGCGCCGCGAACGGCAGGGCATGTTGCGCGGTCAATGGGGTGGTTGCTTCGGCCAGCAGGACATGCGCACCAGTCGTGAAGTCGACCAGATCCGCTGCCGGTCCCGTGTCGGCCGAGTAGACGAGATCGCCAGAGCTGTTTGCGGGATGAACGCGAACGGCCCAGCAGGGAATGAAATGCACGGTTGGTTTGAACGACAAGGTGAGATCGCCGATCTCGAGATGACCTTCGGGATTGTACTCGCCAGGTTCGAACACCTCAGTGAAAAACGAGTCGGAGGCTCGATCGGTTGTGAATACTTCGCTCAACCGGCCAAGGAACTCCAAGCCCCCAGGCGGCAGCCACAGCGGGACGCGCTGTTCTGGCCGAACCGGGTTATACGCCAGCGAGAAGCGGAGCGCGATGACGTCGAGCATGTGATCCACATGAAGGTGCGACAGCACGACCGCGCCCAGCGACCGGAAATCGGTGTGATTTCGAAGCTCCTGGAGAGTGCCGGGTCCGAGGTCGAGAACCACGTTGGTCGATTCAGTGGACACCAGGTACCCGGCGCAACCCTGCCCGGAGCCGACCGATGCGGCGCTTCCGCCAAGGACGGTTAATGTAGTTGTCATGTCCGGTGGATTACTCCTCAATCGATGTGTCTGGATGTTCCTGCCCAGGGACCGTATAGCTGAATGATTCGGTGCGGACCACCTCCAGGTGGGCGATATCGTTCAGGAGGTGGGCGGTGGTGCCCTCGCCATGTACCTCAAGGTGAGTCACGCTGCAATTGGCGACCGGATACGACGCATAGTCGTTCGGCGATCCGCCATCGAGCTGCGCCATTATCGACCCGATCACACCACCGTGGCAGACCACCGCCACATGCCTGTCCTGCCACGTCATCGCAAGATCGTTGATCGTTGCAAACACGTTCGCGTGGAACCTCGCGCGGACATCACCGCCCGGCCAGGCGAAGTCTGCGTTCAACGGATCGTCCCGAAGAGTGATGATCTCCGGATATCGAATGCTCGCTTCGGCAATCGTCAATCCCTCGGCATGCCCAAAGTTCATCTCGATCAGCCGAAGATCGATCTCGGGAGCGAGTTCCTGATGGAGCGCGATCTGCTCTGCGGTCAGCCGGGCGCGTTGAAGCGGGCTGGAAACGATCGCGTCCAGGGCGACCGAACGCATCCGGACACCGACTTGCTGTGCCTGGCGTATCCCAAGGTCGTCCATCGGCATGTCGGTGTGGCCGATCAGTTGATGGTTGACATTTCCGAATGTCTGCCCGTGCCGGACCAGATAGAGATGGGTTGAGGTGTTGGTGGTGTGCCTGAGCCTGTCGTACAGTCGTACCTGTGAATCTACGGAAACCATCGAATTCTTTCTTCTGAGCCGAATAAGCCGAATGTGATCGCAAGATCAGTGGAGCGCAAAACCTCGCATCGTTGCGCCAACAATGGCTGGCCCCGTATACTAGGGCGATTTTGGATATCGCCTGAAAGGTGCGCTCCCCTTCGTGTTCCCAACTGTTACGATCCTACCAGATGATTTGCCCTTGCCCTCGGGTCCATTTTGGACTTCGGGGCCATTTTTTGTAAATGCCATGTGAAGTTCGCGAAAGAAGGTATCCGTTGATCGACGGGACAGTGCTTTTGCGCGGTGGTCACGTAATTGATCCCGCAAATGGCGTAGACGGCCAGTTCGACGTGTTGGTCATCAATGGTGTCGTCGATCAGGTAGGGAACATCAATCCGATCATCGATGTCCCGGAGTTCGATGCGCACGGGCTGCTCGTCACACCCGGCTGGATCGATATCCACGTTCATCTCCGCGAACCCGGGTTTCCGGAAAAGGAGACTATGGAAACGGGAACGGCAGCTGCGGCGGCCGGAGGATTCACTTCGATAGCGTGCATGCCGAACACCAGGCCGGCTCTCGACTCGCCGGAGGTAATCGCTGACCTCATGCGGCGGGCGGAAGAAGTGGGCGTCGTCCGCGTGTTCCCGATTGCGACGATCACACGAGGCCGGACCGGAGACGAGCCGGTCGATTTCGACGCCGTGATCGCGGCCGGAGCAGTTGGCTGGTCCGACGACGGCGATACGACCGCGAACAGCGCGATCATGCGCCAGGCGCTTGAGGCTTCGGTGCGGCTCGACCGGCCGGTGATCGTTCACTGCGAGGACAAGGCCATCGCTACCGGCGCCATGAATGAGGGGGAGGTCTCGCGGGAGCTTGGTATTACGGGCATTCCGGCGGCGGCCGAGGAAATCATCATCAGCCGTGACCTGATGCTGGCCGAGCTCACCGGCGGTTGGCTTCACGTCTGTCACGTCAGTTCGGGCCGCGGCGCCGAGCTCATCGCCGATGCAAAGCAACGCGGTGTTCACGTTACTGCCGAAGTCATGCCGCATCACCTCGCGATGAGTGACGAGTGGGTCGCGGGCAGCCGGGAGCTGCACAACACGAACCTCCCAGCCGGCGAACCGGCGCAACCTGCCGACCCGAACACCAAGGTCAACCCGCCGTTGAGACCAGTTTCCGACACCAGGATGCTGATCGAGCGCGTTCAGGACGGCACATTCGATTGCCTCGGCACCGATCATGCACCGCACGCGGATCCGGAGAAGTCAGGATCATCGTTCGAAGAGGCAGCCTTCGGCCTCAGCGGCCTCGAGTTCGCATTTCCGCTGACATACGCGCTCGTTGAGGCTGGGCATTTCTCAGCCTACGATCTGGTCAGGTTGTGGACCGTTGAGCCGGCGCGCATCCTTGCTGAGCGCAGCGGTTCGATGTCGCCCGGCGCGCCTGCCGACATCACCGTGTTCGACCCTCAGCGAGAGTGGGTCGTCAAACCGGAGGAACTACGCACAAAGAGTGCGAATACTCCCCTGCTCGGTATGACGCTCAAGGGTCGCGCGGTGCTCACCCTTGTCGATGGAAAGGAACGCCACCGTGCCTGATCTTCTCGAAAATCCGCCTTCCGCAAGGAAGCGGTTCGCACCGGCATCGGATGCTGCCCTTGCGCTCGCCGATGGCCGCGTCTTTCGCGGTCGCGGGTTCGGCGCCGAGGCGAATGCCAGCGGCGAAGCGGTCTTCACCACCACGATGACCGGTTATCAGGAGGTCTGCACCGATCCCTCGTTTCGAGGTCAGATCGTGTGCATGACGTATCCGCTGATCGGCAACTACGGCGTCAACAGCGACGACAATGAATCCCGGCAGCCGTGGATTGGAGGGCTGGTAGTCCGCGAGTGGAGCACCCATCCTTCCAACTGGCGGTCGACCGGCACGATCGATACGTATCTCCGCGATGCGGGGATTCCGGGTATTTCCGGTATCGACACCCGGGCTCTCACCCGCCACATCCGCTCGGTGGGAGATACGCGAGCCGTACTCGTGCGGAACACTCAGAAGCTGAGCGATGAGGAACTGATCGCCCAGGCAAACCTGGCCCTGCTCCCAGGCGAGCACGATGTCGTCGGTGAGGTCAAGGAAACCAGCGAGATTGTCTACGGTGATCCTCAAAGCGCCACGCACATTGTGGTGCTCGATTGTGGAGTGAAGCGGAACATCGTTCGCTCCCTGGTCGAGCGCGGCGTCCGCGTCACGGTGGTGCCGTACGGAACTCCCTACTCGCGCATCGCTGACCTCAACCCGGATGGAGTCATCGTTTCCCCGGGTCCGGGCGATCCAGCCAACCTCGATGATGGACTCGACGTGGTGCGGTCATTGCTCGCAGATGAGCGCCCGTACTTCGGAATCTGCCTCGGACATCAATTGCTGGCCCGCGCGATCGGCGCCGAAACCGACAAGCTCAAGTTTGGGCATCGGGGCGGTAACCAGCCAGTCCGCGACGAGCGCACCGGCAAGGTGACGATCACGGCCCAGAACCACAGTTATCGGGTCGATCGACGACACGGTTCCCACCGGAGACGGCTGGCAGGTCGCCCTCCGCAACCTGAACGACCAATCGGTCGAAGGGCTCTGGCACGAGCGGTTGCCGGTTCTTTCAGTGCAATTCCATCCTGAAGCTTCACCGGGACCGAGTGATTCCAGTGGCATGTTCGATCAATTCCTCGAACTGGTTGCATCGAAATCAAACGTGGCCTAGTAGGGGCCGACCAATCAAGTGCAGGTTCTGGAAGTGGCCGCCCTTGTGGCGGCCAACGATACAAACGGGTGGACACAAGGCGCCCCGCTGGACGCAACCATACGCGGCGTTTCAACTGGTAGTGGCCGGTCTTGTACCGGCCAACAATGCGACACTCCGGCAACAATCACGAGTATCAAGAAGAAATGGGGCGGTTGGTGACAACAAGCGTGGCAGGAAAACCAGCATCGCAACCTGAAAGTGTGCTGGTGATCGGATCGGGCCCGATCGTGATCGGGCAGGCGGCAGAATTCGATTACGCCGGGTCACAGGCGTGTCGCGCCCTTCGCGAGGATGGCGTGCGTACGATCCTCGTCAATTCGAACCCGGCGACAATCATGACCGACGAGGATATTGCCGACGCGGTCTACATCGAGCCACTGACGCCCGACGTGATCCGCCGCGTGATCCAGCGTGAGCGTCCGGAAGGGCTGCTTCCAACCCTGGGTGGCCAAACCGGACTCAACCTGGCCGTCGAGGTCGCCGAGCTCGGGATTCTCGATCGATACAACGTGCGATTGCTGGGGACACCACTCGAAGCCATCAAACAGGCCGAGGATCGATCACTGTTCAAGGACTTGCTGGTCAGGATCGGCGAACCGGCGATTCCCAGCGCAATCGTCACAAACCTCGCGGAAGCCTACGCCTTCGCCGAGACCACTCCATTGCCGCTGGTGATTCGCCCTGCCTACACTCTGGGCGGAACCGGCGGCGGTGTCGCCTACACCGAAGATGAACTGGTTCGCCTCGTCACCTCCGGTCTCAATGCCAGCCCGATCAACCAGATTCTCCTCGAGCGTTCCCTGATTGGCTGGAAGGAGATCGAGTATGAGGTTATGCGTGATGGCGCTGACACGTGTATCACCATCTGCAACATGGAAAACATTGACCCGATGGGTGTCCACACCGGGGACAGCATCGTGGTTGCGCCGTCGCAAACGCTCTCCGATCGCGAATACCAGATGCTCCGCAGCTCGGCGCTGAACATCATCCGCTCGCTGGGAATCGAAGGCGGATGCAATGTGCAGTACGCGCTCGATCCAGATTCGATGGAATACGGCGTAATCGAGGTGAACCCGAGGGTGAGCCGATCATCGGCGCTTGCCTCGAAGGCCACCGGCTACCCGATTGCGCGGCTCTCGGCCAAGATCGCGATCGGCAAGCGGCTCGACGAGCTGCTCAACGTCGTCACTGGCAAGACCACGGCGGCGTTCGAGCCTTCCCTCGATTACGTGGTCGCCAAGATTCCTCGCTGGCCGTTCGACAAGTTTCCGAAAGCCGATCGCACGATCACAACCCAGATGAAGGCCACCGGCGAGGTGATGGCAATCGACCGTTCGTTCGAGGGCGCGATCCAGAAAGCGGTTCGCTCCCTGGAAACGACCGCCAAAGACCTCTCCTGGGAAGATCCCGAATGGGGCGATGATCTCGACCAGATCCTCGAGCTCGTCAAACGACCGACCGACCTTCGGATGTGGGCATTGATGGCCGCCCTGCGGCGCGATGTATCCGTTGATGCGATCCATGAGTTGAGCGCGATCGACGAGTGGTTCCTCTGGAAGCTGTCCGGGCTGGTTGAGCTTGAGCGCCGGATGGCTTCGGAAACACTCACCGATGAACTGCTCTGGCAGGCGAAGCAGGCGGGATTCTCCGATCGCCACATCGGTTTGTGCTCCGGCCGGGCGACCGCCGACATCCGCGACATTCGCCGGGCCGCGGGGATGTTACCGGTCTACAAGATGGTCGACACCTGCGCCGGAGAATTTGCGGCGCAGACTCCGTACTTCTACTCGACCTACGAGGAGGAAGACGAAGCCGAACCGCTGGCGGAAAGCCGCGCTGTGGTCGTCGGGTCCGGACCGATCCGGATCGGCCAGGGCATCGAATTCGATTACTGCTCGGTGCAGGCATCCCGCGCGCTCCGTGAGAATGGAGTGCGGTCGATCATGATCAACTCCAATCCGGAGACTGTTTCGACCGATTTCGATGCCAGCGACCGCCTCTACTTTGAGCCACTCGACGCCGAAAGCGTCGAGGAAATCATGCTTCACGAGGCGGGCGGCGATCCGGCAAACATGCCGCCGATGATCGTCCAGTTCGGCGGCCAAACCGCGATCAATCTCGCCAAGCCGCTGAGCCAGGCGGAGCGCCGATCCTCGGCAGCTCGCTGGAGTCGATCGACCTCGCCGAGGATCGTTTCCGGTTCGAAGCATTCCTGCGCGCCCTGAACATCCCGCAGCCCAACGGTGCAGCAGTCACTTCCCTGCACGATGCCGAAGCAGTTGCCGAGCGAATCGGTTACCCGGTCCTCGTCCGGCCGTCGTACGTGCTTGGCGGCCGCGCGATGGAGGTGGTCTATGGCGCAGACCAGCTCGCTCGGTACATCCGCAACCAGGTCTCGCTGACACCGGAGCACCCGGTCCTCGTCGACAAGTACCTGATCGGCAAGGAAGTCGAGGTCGATGCGATCTGCGATGGCGAGCAGGTGCTGATTCCCGGCATCATGGAGCACATCGAACGGGCAGGCGTCCATTCCGGCGACTCGTTCGCGGTCTATCCGGGCGTCAATCTCTTTCCGGCCGATGTCGAAACGATCGTCGATTACACGACCAGGATCGCGCTCAACCTCAATGCGCGCGGGTCTGATCAACATTCAGTACGTGATCCACGCCGGCCGCATCTTCGTCCTCGAGGTCAACCCGCGCTCATCACGCACGGTGCCGTTCCTGAGCAAGGCGACCGGCGTGCCGATGGTCAAACTGGCAACCGGGATCATGCTCGGCAAATCGCTGAAGGATCAGGGATACGAGGGCGGGCTGTGGCCGCGCCAACCGCTGTTTGCGGTCAAGGCGCCGGTCTTCTCGATGGCCAAGCTCCGCGGCGTCGAAGCCCACCTCGGGCCGGAAATGAAATCGACCGGCGAAGTAATGGGGATCGACCGCACCTTCGAGTCCGCATTCTTCAAGGCACTGATCGCCGCTGGCCTCTCCCTGCCGGACCGTGGCTCGATCCTGATCACGATCGCCGACGAGGACAAGTCGGATGCGCTGGAAATGATTGCCAAGCTCTCGCGTATGGGATTCCATCTGTATGCAACCGAAGGCACTGCCTCGATGATCGAGCGCGCCGGCATGCCGGTGCAAATGGTGACCAAGCGTATCGGCCGCGGCTCGCCTGATATGCTGGACGTCATACTCGACGGCACGGTCGACGGGGTGATCAACACTCCTGGGCCTGCCGATAAGGAAATCCTCGACGGGCTGGAAATCCGGCGTGCGGCGGTCGAGCGCGGCATTCCCTGCATGACCTCGGTCGATACCGCAAGGTCAGTGGTCGATGCGATGGAGAAGGCCAGCGCCATATACTCCGTCGAACCGATCCAGTCCTATCGACGCGAAAGCTTCGGCTACTGAAACGCTCTCCGTCTCGTAGCGGCCGGATTCGTACCAGCCATGAGGTGCGGGAGGGCATAAAACCCTCCCGTACGAAAAGAGGCGGAATCGTACTGGCCGGTCTTGTGCCGGCCATCGTTGGATCAGGGTCACGCATGACGGCACTTCCGATCACATCTGAACCAACCGAAAAGGGCTGGACCCGCGAGTTCACCGGCGCGATCACCGCCATCGAACCCGTCATGGGCGACTCGATGCTGATCTCGTTCAGTGCCCCGGCGAATCTCGTGACGAGCGCCAGGGCAGGACAGTTTGTCGAAATCCTTTGCCGGTCGCAGTGGTCGTCCGATCCGCTCCTGCGTCGTCCGTACTCGGTCTATTCGGTGAACCCTGCGACGAACGACATGACCGTTCTCGTCCGGCCATACGGGCGAGGCAGTGGCTGGCTGGTCCAGCAACCGATCGGGACCGAACTGAATGTGCTCGGACCGCTTGGCAACACGTTCATGGTTTCTCCGAAGAGCAAACACCTCCTGATGGTGGCCGGTGGGGTCGGGGCGGCCCCGCTGGTGATGCTTGCCAATGAGGCAGTCAGGCATGGAATGAATGTCACCTGGCTGCTTGGCGCGATGAATGCCGACGGACTGCTCTCGCCCCAGCATCTCCCCGATGAGGTCGAATATGTCGTTGCCACCGACGATGGCAGCGCTGGGCACCAGGGCTTCGTGACCGAGTTGGTGCCGAAGTACGTGCAATGGGCGGATCAGGTGTTCTCCTGCGGGCCGGAGCCGATGTTCAGATCCCTGCGCCGGGAAGTTATGGCGAACCGCATCGGGCCGAAGCCAACGGTGCAACTCTCAGTCGAACGCACGATGGCTTGTGGCGTCGGCGCCTGCCTCGGCTGCGTTGTCGAAACCAGGCAGTGGCATGAAAACCTCGTGCGTGGAGGGTCCCGTGTTCGAGATGGACAACCTGGTATGGTCATGAGCGAACCAGCCGCCAATGGGCAGATCGTACCGGACCTCTCCGTCGATCTGGCCCCGAACAACCCCCGTGAGCTTGTGTTGCGCAATCCGGTCATCCCAGCCTCCGGTTGTTTCGGCTATGGGCTCGAGTACAGCGGTATCGTCGACGTCCAGCGGCTCGGCGCCTTCGTCAGCAAGGGCATCACCCCGCAACCTCGCTCGGGAAATCCGATGCCGCGCATCACGGAAACCCCGGCTGGCATGCTGAACGCAATCGGCCTCCAGAACCCTGGCATCAAGGGTTTCATCCGGAAATACCCGCACGATCTGGGAGTCGTGGGAAGTCCCCGCAATCGTCAACATCTCGGCCGAAACGGTTGAGGACTTTCGCGATGATGGCCCGCGCGCTGGACGATGTGCCCGGGCGTCGCCGCGCTTGAAGTCAACATCTCCTGCCCCAACATCAACGCTGGCGGGTTCTGCTTCGGCTGGGATCCGGTGATGTCGGCCGATGTGACCCGCGCCGTCCGCCAGGCGACGACGCTTGCCGATCATCGTCAAGCTCAGTCCTGGCGCAGTCGATGTTGTCGAGATCGCGCAGGCGGTCGAGGAATCCGGCGCCGACGCCATTTCGCTGATCAACACCCTGGTCGGCATGGTGATCGATACCCGCTCCCGGCGAGCCGGTGCTCGCCAACCACACCGGTGGCCTTTCCGGCCCGGCCGTGAAGCCGGTGGCAGTGCGCATGGTCTATCAGGTCGCCCAGGCGGTCGGTATCCCGATCATCGGACTGGGCGGCATTTCGAACCTCAATGACGCCCTCGAGTTCTTCATGGCCGGCGCCTCAGCGATCCAGGTCGGCACGGCCATCTTCTCCGATCCGGCGCGTCCTCGGCCGCCTGATCGATGACTCTCGGACCTGGATGACCGCGAACGGGTGGCAACGCCTCGGAGGACATCGTCGGAAGTCGCCAATCCCCGGTTCAGGGCCCATATTGCGGCGGGCGTGAGTCATGCCAGATGAGGTGGCCGAGGGGTGAAGTACCTCTCTTCCTCCTGGTCCTCGCACCAGTCGTCGTCGTCGCTGGAGTTGATCGGGATCGACAATCATCCCCTGATGTTCGTGCTCTCGGCGCTGGCGCTGATTCCATTGGCGGCGGTTCTGGGTGTGGCGACCGAACAGGTCGCCGAGTTTACCGGGCAGAAGATCGGGGGCTTGCTCAACGCAACGCTCGGCAATGCCGCTGAGCTGATCATCACCATTGTCGCCTTGCGCGAAGGGTTGGTGCATGGTCGTCAAGGCCAGCATCGCCGGGTCGATCATCGGCAACATCCTCGTCGTGCTGGGGGCGGCCTTGTTGCTTGGTGGCCTGAAGAATGGAGAGCAGCGCTTCGACGCCCGGATCGCCTCGACAAACGCGACGATCATGTCGCTTGCGATCATTGTCCTCATGATCCCGGCCGTGTTCGCGCTCGGCGCCGACGGCAGCCATCTCAGCAGCGATGATATCATCAACCTCAGCGACGGCGCCGCGATCATCCTGATCGTGCTCTACGCGCTCTACCTGATCTACACGATCTTCTCGCAAATCGAAGCATCGCAGAATGGCCGGCACCGAGGAGGATGCAGCGCACAAGCCGGCCCGGCGTCAGCTGTACATCGCGCTCGGCGATCCTTGTCGGGGCGACGATTGCGATCGTGATCATGAGTGAAATCCTGGTCGGCGCGCTCGAACCCACCGCCGAGGAGTGGGGACTCTCCGAGCTCTTTGTCGGTGTCATGCTGGTTCCGCTGGTCGGCAACGTCGCCGAGCACCTGGTCGCCGTGCAGACGGCGATCAAGAACAAGATGGATCTCACGATCGGGATCGCGGTCGGGTCCGGGCTCCAGATCGCGCTCTTCGTGGCTCCGGTGCTGGTGCTTGTCAGCCAGTTCGTGGGGCCCGAACCGATGTCACTCGTCTTCAACAACTACGAGTTGGTGGCGTTGATCGGCGCCGTCCTCATCACCGTGTTGATCTCTATCGACGGCCGGACCAATTGGTTCGAAGGCGCCCAATTGCTCGCGCTTTACGCGGTCCTTGCCTCGCCTTTTACTTCGTTCCCTAGATGTCGATCGTGTGCACTCAAGGAGCAAGCTGCCTCATGACCATCGACGTGCTCGAAACCATGCAATCGCGTTGGCGCCCTCAAGCATGGCCATTTCCTCTACGCTTCGGGACGTCATGGCGATATCTACCTGGAAAAATTCGATCTCTTGCGCAATCCTGCAGCCACAGTCGAGCTTGTGCCGGGATTCGCCGATCGCGTTCCGCGACAAGCGGATCGATGTCGTGGTCGGGCCAACCACCGGCGGCATCATCCTCGCTTTTGAAACGGCCCGCCAGCTTGGTGTGAAGGCAGCCTATGCCGAGCGGGCGTCGGATGGATCAACTGGCCGGGAGATTCGCCGGGGCACGACGTTTGCGCCCGGTTCGCGCGTCCTCGTCGTGGATGACATTCTCACCACCGGAGGCTCGGTTCGAGAGACGCTCGACGCGCTGAAGGCGCATCCCGTCGACGTGGTTGCCGTTGGGGTGATGGTCGACCGGAGTGGGGGCAAGACCAGCTTCGAGGATGTGCCCGCTCTTCGCGCTCTCCGCGCACGAATTCACCTCATGGGCGGCCGAGGAATGCCCGCTGTGCGCCCAGGGATCGCCGATCACCAAGCCCGGCACAACAAACGTCGAACAGGGAGCGTAGGTCGGAATTCGGTTGAATCGCGACGCAACCGAATCTCGTAGGGGCGGACCTGAATCGACCGAAAACGACACCTTCCCAAGTGGATTCGGTCGATTCTGTGTCCGCCCGATTCGTCCGATGCCAGTGAGGGTTGTTGTACGGTTGCGGCAGCGCAGCGATGCGTACTCTGCCCGCCCAGCTGGACACTGATCCAGTTGTCCGTCCCACTGGATGTTGACTGTCCAGGTTTGACCGGCACAATACCGACCACATCCAGGACGAAAACCTTCGCTACTTTTCGTTCTGGATGTGGGCTAGCTTGGTCTTGAGTTCGTCGCGGAGTTCGATCAGGTCGTCCAGGCGCTGTTCGATTTGCGCCATCGTGTCTTCGCGTGGCCGCTCGACATATTCGTCACGCAACTCAATAAGCATCTGGGCGAGGCGCCCGATGGTTCGCACGGTTTGGACGGGTGATTCTTCCCGCGACGGTGAACTGAAACCGCTCATCAAGGCTCCTTGCTCGCGGGACATTGTGGCGTGGAAATGAAGGGTGACAGGGACGTTCGCCCCAAAGTACGTGTGTAGCGTATCACGAAATAAAGCCGGATATGCGAGAAATCAATCGTTGGCCGGTTCGGCGAGCACCTCGGGAACCTGACCCGCCAGCAACCCCGTGAGGTCGTTTTCGTCCAACAGCGGTACACCCAGAGCCTGTGCCTTGTCGGCCTTGCTGCCCGCCTCCGCTCCGGCAACCACGGCGCTGGTTTTTTTCGAGACCGACCCCGTGACATTGGCGCCCGATTTGCGCAGCCGTGTCTCCGCTTCGGGGCGGGTCAGCGTGTCGAGCCTTCCCGTAAGCACAAGCGTCAATCCCGCAAGTGGTCGTTGTTCGGCACCGCTCGTCGTCGCTTCCTCTGTTCGCACACCGACTTCCCTGAGCCGGGCGATCAGGTCGCGATTGACTGGCTCCATCGTGAAGTCGTGGATGTCGGCCGCAACGATTTCGCCAATCCCGGGGATACCGGCAATCTCCTCGGCAGAGGCCTGAAGGAGCGCTTCCGCCGAACCGAAGCGGTCCGCAATCAGGTTCGCGGTACGCTCGCCCACATGGCGAATGCCAAGTCCATGGATCAGGCGCCAGAGAGGCTGATCCTTGCTCTTCTCGATTGCCGCCCGGAGATTCTCGGCGCTCTTTTCGCCCAGACCGTCGAGTTCGGCGATCTGTGACCAGTCGAGACGATAGATGTCGCTTGCATCGGCAATCCAGCCAAGATCGATGAAGCGGTCAGCCAGGTTGGGGCCGAAACCATCGATATCCATCGCAGCCCGGCTGATGAAATGGTGCATCCGCTCTTTCAGCTGCGCCGGGCAGGAAGCATTGGTGCAATAACGCATCGCGGCGCCGGGCTCGCGGTGGACAGGTGTCCCGCACGATGGGCAGGTGTCCGGCATCTCGAATGGCACTTCGTTGCCAGTGCGGCGTTCCTCGATCACCTTGACGATCTGGGGAATCACATCGCCCGCGCGCTGGACGATTACGGTGTCGCCGATCCGGATATCCTTGCGCGCGATCTCGTCCTCGTTGTGCAGGGTCGCCCGGCTCACGGACACACCGCCGATGTTGACCGGCTCTAGTACTGCGAGCGGATTGAGGGTGCCGGTGCGCCCGACGTTGATCAGGATATCGAGCACCTGGGTCGTCTGCTGGATTGCCGGAAACTTGTAGGCGGTCGCCCATCGAGGGTCGCGCGCTACGTACCCGATCTCTTCCTGCATGTGCAGGTTGTCGACCTTGATCACGGTCCCATCGATCTCGAAATCGAGTTCGCCACGGCGTTCCAGCCAACCCTGGCAGGCGCTCCAGACCTCATCGACCGACGTGTGGCGAGCCGCATCCAGCGATGTGGTGAATCCGAGTTCCTTCATCCATTCCAGGCATCCGAAATGCGTGTCCGGAAGTTCCGTGCCAGTCGCATACCCAATTTGGTAGGCAAACAACCGCAATGGCCGTTGGGCGGTGATGCCCGGATCCTTCTGGCGGATCGAGCCGGCGGCGGCATTGCGCGGGTTCATGAATAGCTTGCCGCCAGCGATCTTCCATGCGACGATTGAGATCCTCGAAGTCCGATTTCCGCATATAGATCTCGCCGCGAATCTCGATTGTGCCTGGCATCGCCAGGTGCTTCGGCTGCCGCAGCTTGACGGGGACCGAGCGAATGGCTCGGATATTGGCCGTGATCTCGTCCCCAACGAAGCCGTTGCCCCGGGTGGCGGCATGGTCGAGCACACCATCGATATAGGTGAGGGCCACTGCAAGGCCATCGACTTTGGGTTCGGTCACGTACTCCAGGGCATCGGTACCCGCGAATCGAGTGGCTCGCTGTGCCCAGGCCTTGAGCTCTTCCTCGTTGTAGACATTGCTGAGCGAGAGAAGCGGCCGGGGATGGACGATCTCCCCAAAATCGGATTGGGTGTATCCTCCGACCCGCTGGGTTGGCGATTCAGCCGTCACCAATTCGGGATGTTCGGACTCGATCCCGCGCAGTTCGTTCATCAGCTGGTCGTACTCGGCGTCGCTGGCGGTTGGCTGGTCCAGCACGAAATACTCGTAGGCAAACTGATCGAGTTGAAGTCGAATCTCATCGACACGGCGCTGAAGCTCGGATTGACCCATCGAGGTGGAACTCCTCCAACCGCAGTGATCTTTGGTCACCGCCCGGACAGTCGAACGCATGTACTATTGTGGTATATCATAGGATAAATTCAGGTGTGTTCGTACACCGAATCGAGTGTATCATGCGCGAAATGCTCCCTCCGTTCCCGTCCTTCGCGCTCACCGGGAGATCGATCCATGCCCGGAGAATCCCTGTCGGAACCGGTGTCAACCGAATCGAAAGATGTCCGGTACGGGACGCTCTGTGAACGTGCCCTGGACTTCGTGCGTGCACATGGTGGGTCGGTGCACGAGGATTCGCTTGTGCGCCATGTATTCGGGAACAGCGGTTCGGTGGCGATTTGGCGGCCGTTGCTCCGCAACATCCTTGCCGACGAGTCGGATTCGATCGTGCTGGTGAATGAGTACTGGTCGCTGATCCGGGAAGCATCAGTTTCCGGTGATTCGATCCTGACCGAGTTTGTCGCGATCGACGTGGAAACCACTGGCCTGCGTCCGTCGAACCAACGCATGATCGAAATCGCGCTCTACCGGTATCGTGGCGGTGAGATCGTCGAAAAGTACGAAACGCTTCTCAACCCTAGCCGGGAGATACCGGCGTTCATCTCGACATTGACAAGCATTCGAAACGAGGACGTCGAGTTCGCGCCCGCGTTCACCGAGATTGCCGATCAGGTCATCGAATTCATTGGCGACGCATTGCTTATTGGACATAACGTTCGATTCGACATCTCGTTCGTCAATGCCGAGCTCAAACGTGCCAAACGAGAGCCACTCATCAATGAACGACTCGATACGCTGACACTGGCGGTCCGCTACCTCAAGAACCTGCGAAAACCGAGCCTCGATCGGGTTGCCTCGGCCCTCGGATTGCAGCCACGTGACATTCACCGGGCCGGACGTGACGCCCAGATCACGGCCGAGATTGCACTCCGCCTCGTCGACATCGCCGCTCGCACCGGAGTGGCCTCGATCGACGATCTCAAGTCTGCCACACCGGGGCAGCATCGTCCGCGAGATGATGTGGGGCGGGCGCGGTCCCTGATGGATCGTGCCTGGCTCAAGGACATTCCGCGCAAACCGGGTGTCTATATCATGCACGGCCACGATGACGAAATTATCTATGTTGGTAAGGCCAAGAACCTGCGGGACCGCCTCTCTTCCTACTATTCGCAACCTTTGGGCTACACCCGGAAGATGGATGGCCTGATCGAATCGATGGCTCGCGTCGAGACCGAAGTCGTGGGCACGGAGTTGCAGGCCCTGATCCTGGAATCGCAGCTCATCCACCGCTATCAGCCGCGCTATAACACCGCGCTTCGCTCATTCGAGCACTATCCCTACATTCGGGTCGACATCAGCAACCCGTGGCCCCGGATCTCGCTGGCGAAGCAACGGAAGGACGACGGATCGCGATACTATGGTCCGTACCGAAGCAGCAGCGGCGCCCGGAAGACTATTGAGGTGATTCAGGACGCCGTGCCATTGCGGACCTGCACGCGGTCGTTTAAGAATGCGCGCAGCTATGGCAATCCCTGCCTGCGGCTGGACCTCGGGAAGTGTCTCGGCCCGTGCGTGGGGCACACCATCCGTGATGACTACCTGAGCCGCGTTGGCGAGGTGATCGATTTTCTCGATGGACACGACGACGGATTGCGGGCACGATTGTGGACCGATCTCGAGGATGCCGCGGCGCGCCTCGATTTCGAGAAAGCGAACAAGTTGAGAAATGACCTTCGCTCCGCGCTTTCGCTTATCGAGGAACAGGATCGTTTGCGCATGGCTGAGCAATCGCACAATCTGCTGCTGGTGCAGGCCTCGGCCGATCCCGAAGCACGGGAAGTGATGGTCATCCTCCGTGGTCAGATCTGGGCGCAGCTCCGTGTGATGCGTATCCCCGAGATCGAGATCGATGGGTATCCTCTCGAATCCGAGGCGCCACCAGTCGAGGATCAGGTGGAAATCGTGACGCCTTCCAGGGGCGGAATCGATGAAGTGACGGTGGTCGACGGCGTGCGCGTCAACGATCTTTCCGACCGGCTGGTCGCCATCATGCAGCGATATGACCAATCACCATATCAACCGGTAGACCAGTACCGCGCCGACGAGGCGAACATCGTCAATCGCTGGCTCTTCCGCAACGCCGGCCATCCGTCGATCCTGACTCTCGACATGGAGCGCGCGACGGATCGTGGCTACCTTGTGAGCCTCGCGCTCAAGGTCCTGTCGCTCACCGACGAGGCCCTGGAATCAGTCATGCAGGACGCGTCCGCCAACGATGACGATGTTCCTCCCGATCTGGCGTAGGGTTGCGGACTGATCCGCCCTGGGAGCGAAGCGACCCTAATTGTCATTCGGTAGGGACGGTTCCACTCCCCGGGACGGGGACGGGTCAGGGGTGGGGAATCAGCGACTGGAGGAATCTCCCCGCCGCAGCGGGTGAGAATCGCCGAATTCGCCGACCGTGCAGTGCTGCGGTCCTGTCCGTCAGTTGAAAGTCGAACGCGTTTGTCCGGCCCACGGTTCCTCATCGTGTATGGCGGCGGCAGCGCGAAAATGCGTGCTCCGCCCCTTGCAGACCAACGGCGCACCCTGTCCAACAAGGTCGCCCGCGTCCCTATTCCGTGTTGCGGCAACGGTAGCCGTATGACATGATGCAACCATATTGGGCTTTTCCACTCCCCCGATCGGGGGATAGATCGCTGACCGGGACAGAGGTTCATTCTCGTAACAGCACAAGGAGCTTTCTCTATGGACAGGCGTGATCTTCTCAAGCGAACTGGCGCAATCACCGCGGGCGCCGCGCTCGCCGGCGGAGCCGTACCGGCAGCTGGGCTCGGCGTCGCGGCAGTCGCCGCCCAGGACACCGAATTCGATGTCTGGACCACCTGGACCGACGAGATCCGCATCGGCGTCATCGAGGACATTGGAACGGCATTTGGCGAAGCGAATGGCGTCACCTTCTGCACATCGAGGTTGGGCGCTCGAAGAGCTGCAGGACACGCTGCCCCGCTCGGTCGATAGCGACCAGGGGCCGGATGTGGCCCAGGTCAACAACGGCGAATCCCTGGCCGGACCGATGGCCCGCGGCGGTCAGATCCTTTCGCTTGCCGACTACGACGCCGAATATGGCTGGTCCGAGCGCTTCGCCGCCGGCCTGCTTGCCCGCTGCAGCTACTCTGCGGACGGCACAGTCTTTGGCGAAGGCGAGTTGTGGGGCCTGCCCGCCGATTCTGAAATCGTCGGCTTCTACTACAACAAGCAGATCTTCACCGACAATGGACTTGTGCCTGCCGACCACCCTTGCCGAGTTCGAGACCCTGCTTGGCGCCCTGCGCGAGGCCGGAGTCGAACCGCTTGTCTTCGGAAACCTGGACAAGTGGCAGGCGATTCACCTGTTCGGTGAAATCCAGGGCACCAACACGACGCGTGAGTATCTCGATGGGTTGATCTACCGCCGTGGCGACGCCGATTTTACCGATCCTTCGATCGCTCGAGGCCGCCCAAAGGTCATCGACTGGAACGACGCCGGGTATTTCATGGAAGGCTTCGATGGCGTCACCGCCGACGATGCCCAGGCATTGTTCATCACCGGTTCGGCGGAGTCCTGCTCCAGGGCAGCTGGGCGGCCGGCGCAGTGCGCGACGGACTGGGCGAGAATGCGGCGGGCTTTCTTCCTGATGCCGCCGCGCGCAGGCTCGGATCGTCCCGGTGCACTTCGACATGTTGGTGGCGTGGGTATCCCGTACAGCATTACCACCAATGCCGCTGATCCGGATGTCGCCGCAACCTTCCTCGAATCGCTTGTGTCGGAGGACTCGTTCGACAAAGTTCATCGACGCCGGGACTCCTCCCGCTCGGTGAGATCGCCGAAGACCTGATCGTCGCGGGCACGGTCAACGGCGACCTGTACGCGGCCTGGAACTCGGCGCTGGCCGCCGACGCGGTTGGTCACTACATGGACTGGGCCGCGCCCGGACTTCTTCGATGTCCTCACGGGCGCGCTTGCAGGAGCTCCTGGGTGGCCAGGTGACGGCCGAAGAGTTCCAGACCACGCTCCAGGACTTCTATGCAGCTTCGTTCGCCTGACACTGGAGAAATAGCGACAGGAGCCGGCCACCGTGGCCGGCTCTGTCGTCGTCCCGGCAGCGCCGCACCGGGCCGGCCTGGGAGCCGTATCTGTACCTGCTCCCTGGGCTGATCATCTTCACCCTGTTCGTCGCGATGCCGGTGGCCGCGGCGGTCGTCCTCAGCCTGACTGCCTGGAATGGCATCTCGTGGGATACCGCGACGTTCGTCGGCCTCGACAACTACGTCGAGCATTCCATGACGCCCGGTTCTGGACCGCGCTTCGGCACAACCTGATCCTCATTCCCTATTTCGTGATTCTGCCCGACCATCCTCGGGCTGGCCCCGGCTGCGCTCGTGCACCAGATGAAGCTGCGTGGTGCGGCCATCTTCCAGGCCGGCCTGTTCCTGCCGTACATCATGCCTGGCGTGCTGATCGGCGTGGTCTGGCGCTGGATGCTGAACCCGATCTTCGGGCCGGTCAACAGCGTGCTCAAGGACTGGGGATTCGATCCGCCAACCTGGCTGGCCGATTTCACCTGGGCGCTGCCGACGATCGGCTTCATTGGCGCATGGGCTGCCTATGGGTTCTGCTACGTCGTCTTCGTTGCCGGAATCCAGAAGATCCCGACCGATCTCTACGATGCGGCCCGGCTCGATGGTGCCATCGGGCTGGCAGGAATTCCTCGCCGTCACCCTGCCGGGCCTCCGCCGCGAAATCGCGGTGGTCCTCTCGGTCAACCTGATCAACGCACTGCGGGCGTTTGATGTCGTCAAGGCGACGACCGATGGCGGACCCGGCGACTCAACCACGGTGCTGGCCCTGTACATGATGAATACGCTCGACAGCAATCAGGCCGGCTATCGCGATCGCGATTGCCATATTCCTGGCCATCGTCACCTTGGTGCTTTCGCTCGCTGGTGTTGCGCCTGTTTGGTGAGTCGCGATGATTAAGCGCGGCATTGTCTATGCCTTCCTCGTGCTTGGCTGCCTCGATCGCGATCGTGCCCTTCGTGATCACGACCCTGGCCTCGCTGAAGACGATGCCGGAAATCGTGCAGGACGTGCTCGCCCTGCCGGAGGCGCCGCCTGGGAGCAATTACCGGGATGCCTGGAATCAGGGACATTTCAGCCGGTTCTTCTTCAACAGCACCGTCGTGGCCATTGCGGTGGTGATTCCTTCGGTGCTGTTCTCGGCGATGACTGGTTATGCCTTCGCCCGCTTCCGGTTCCGGGGCTCGAACGCGCTCTTCGGCTATCTTTCTGCTCGGACTGGTGGTGCCGCTCCAGGCGATGGTCGTGCCGCTGTTCTACCTGATGCGGGAGATCAACCTGCTGGACAGCCTGTGGGCGCTGATCCTGCCCCAGATCGCGCTGAGCATGTCGTTCGGGACGCTCCTGATGCGCCAGGCATTCGCATCGGTGCCGAGGGATATCGTCGAAGCCTCCGTACTCGACGGCGCAAACTCCTGGCAAATCCTGTGGCAGGTCATGTTCCCGCTGGCGCGCCCGCTGATCGGCACGCTCGGCCTGCTCTTCTTCATCTGGACCTGGAACGAGTTCCTCTTGCCGCTGGTGGTCAACATCGATCCCAACTATCACACGCTTGCCGGTTGGCTGCTCTACTTCCAGCAACGCTGGACGGCAAACATGCCCCTGATCGCCGCTGGCGCCACGATCATCTTCCTGCCGCTGATCCTCATCTTCCTGCTCTTCCAGAAGCAGCTCATTCAAGGGCTCACCGAAGGCGCGATCAAGGGATAACCATCGCACACGGCTGCCGATGTTGAGTCTGCCTCCTTGGTTCTGAACCGGCAGTCGATTGCACAAGGCTTGACCACCGGCCTGTGAACAGGGATTGCAGGGCTGCGGAACTGCCCGCTCATGGACATCGATCAGTCCAACTCTCCGCAACCCATTCCGTGTCATCACGACCGATGGAGCCAGGATCGCGCTGCCCCTTGGTGAACGGGCGCAATGGAGTGGTCTCGTCGCCCTCACGCCTGTCCGTCCACACCCACTACCTTGGCGCATGTCTTCCCGCCTGGTGCGTTCACTGGATATCACGAGCGTAGCTGGTTTGAGCATGTCGGAATCGGTGGCTCGATTCGCAGGAATTGCAGGAAATCCGCAGAAAATCATCGCTCAAAACCCCGTCACTTCAACGGTCTTTGCAAAGTTCCCATTTTCTGAATTACTGCTCTCGAAAAACCACCCTTTGGTTCCAGCCCGGCGATGCATGCGATCCGCGCCTTTCCGCAGTCCCCGTCAACCCACCCGGTCAGGGGGATTGCTCTTCTATCCCTGTTGTGATTGTGTATACCCATACAGTCTTTCCAGTCATCGTCACCCGAAACAGGGGGATACTTCATGAAGACGCGGTATGGACAGTCGCTCGTAGCGATTGTGACGGTTCTTGGTTTGTTCTTGGGCTCCATGTCGAGTTCGGTAGCCGCATGGCAATCCCAGGCGACGCCTGAAGCAACACCGATTGCTGGCGAAGGCGATGTTGCGGGCACCGTCGATCTGGATGTCCTGTTCATAGGTGCTCACCCTGACGACGAGGCCTTCGGTCTCGCTGCCTACGGGCAATGGAATGAGTTCGCGGACGTCAACGTCGGGGTGATCACCGTCACTCGCGGCGAAGGGGGTGGGAATGCGGTCGGTACCGAGGAGGGGCCGGCGCTCGGCTTGCTTCGCGAAGGCGAAGAGCGAGAGGCCGTGAGTTACGCCGGAATCGAGCACATCTACAACCTCGACAAGGTGGACTTCTACTACACCGTCAGCGCGCCGCTGACGATCGAGACCTGGGACTACGAGGACACCCTTGAGCGTGTTGTTCGCGTCGTTCGCGAGACGACGCCAGACGTCATCATCACGATGAATCCGGCCCCGACTCCGGGAAACCACGGTCATCACCAGGTGGCGGCCCGCCTTGCGGTTGATGCCTTCTACGATGCCGCCGATCCCGAATCGTTTCCTGAGCAACTGAGCGACGAAGGTCTTTCTGCCTGGAGCGTCAGTAGCATTTACCAGAATGGCGCCGCTGGCGAGGAACTGCCTGGCCCCGACTGCGCGACCACCTTCGTCCCGCAGGAACCAACCGACACCATCTTCGGGGTGTGGGAGGGAACGGTTTCCGAAGTGAACGGTGGTGTCACCTGGGGCGAAGTCGCGCGTGACGGACAGCGCACCTACGCCTCCCAGGGTTGGGCTGGCTTCCCCGATGCGCCAACCGATCCGGCCGAGATTGGCTGCAACTACTTTACGCAGATCGACAGTCGCGTCGCAGTGTCAACCAACCCGGAAGACACGACGGCGATGCTCGAGAACGCGTTGATCGACAATCCGCGCTCGCTTCCGCTCGGTACACAGTTCTACCTGACTTCCGACAACTTCGATGTGTTGCCGGGCCAGGAGTTCACGGTTACCGCGCACGCGTGGGTGCCGGAAGGCGTCGACGTTTCGACGAGCACAATAGACCTCGTAGCTCCTTCGGGCTGGGAAGTCGTGGGCGCTGACGAATTGGCGACCCAACAGGCTGACCCCGAAGCGGAACCCGCCTTCACGATCGGTGAGGACGGATTGATCACCCAGGAATTCACGATCGTGCCGGCGGCCGACGCCGAGGCGAACACCCGCTACCGGATCGGCGCGTCGTTCGGCGCCGGTGGCGGAATCGGCGTTACTGGCGAAGTCGTTCGCGTAGCCCCGGCGGTCTCCGGTGTTCTCGAACCGCTCCCGGAAATTGCCCAGTTCCAGGAATGGACTGAGTCGTCCAATGTTCCGCAGTTGAACAGCCTGATCGCACCGGTTACATCGATTGCCGTGGGTGATACTGAAGATGTTAATGTAGTGCTCACCAACAACACCGCTGAAGCGCAAACCGGCACGGTCACGCTCGAACTTCCGGCCGGTTTCTCGACCGACCCCGCGTCGATCCCGTACGACGGGCTGGCAGCGGGCGAATCCACGACGGTGACATTCGCCGTCACCAACGACGACGCCAGCCTCGCCACTTCCAACCAGGGCGGCGAAGAGGGTACCTATCCGATCACGATCACGACTGAATCGTCGGCTGGTGTCACGACGCAGGCGGCCGGAATCAACCTCGTTCCTTCGGCCGTCGTGCAGCAGGCTCCGGATTCCGTTGCCGTCGACGGCGTGATCACCGAAGGCGAATACACGGGTGAACCGCTCGATCTCAGTCGCCTCTGGGAGGGTGAGGATCCAACCGACGCCGCCGATGCATCGGGCACCGCCTGGGTTTCCTGGAGCGAAGACGGTATCTACGTCGCCGTCCAGGTAGAAGACGAGGCGCTTGGCACCGTCCTCGACCCGGCCGATGCGAAGCGCCACTGGCGAACGGATTCGGTCGAGATCGCGATCGATCCGCTCGGTACGGCGCCCAATACCTCGGCCACCTTCAAGGTCGGTGTCTTCCCGACCTCGACCGACGGCGAACCCCAAGCGTATCGCGACGCCGATGCGTACCAGGGACCAGTCGACACCACGGCCCCCGGCTTCGAGGTCGCGAGTGCGCTTACCGAGCCCTACACCGGATACGTGCTTGAAACGTTCATCCCATTCGACTCGCTGCCGGCGGATATCGATCCCGAAAACGCAGCGATGAATATCTTCATCTACGACTCCGACACCGAGGACCTCACCGGACAGACTCGACTCGGTTGGTCGACCTGGAATGGCGTCCAGGGTGATCCGTATCGCTGGGGCCGGACAGTCTTCGAGGGCTATGTGCCGGCAGATGACGCCGCCACTCCGGTCGATTCCGGGGCGACACCAGTTGACGCTGGCGCAACCCCGATTGCCGAAGGCGGCGAGCTCGATGCCCCGATCATGCCGCTCGAAGCCGCACAGAGCGCGCAGTCCCCGCAGTCCATCGCCCAATCAGCCGCCGATGGCGTCGGACTGGCCGGGCAGGCATCGGTCGCCGATGGACAGGGACTGACGGTCACCGCTGAGCCGGCATGGACCGACGAAGGGATCGTTGTCGGGTTCGATTCCGGTTCTGTTGGCGAGGCCCGTGTCTACGTGGTCGATGCCGAGTTCAATGTGGTCTACGAAAGTACGTTGGTCACCAATGTAGACGGTTCGTACAGCCAGAATCTCCTTGGCATAGACGCCACGGGTGATCTGACCGTGCTGATATCGTTCGTGAGCGACGCCGGCGGGGTCCAGGCGCTGGCGCTCCCGGTGGCTGCGCCGTAGGCGCGACGCAAAGACAAACGTACAACCCGAATCACAGGCTCCCGAACCAATCCGGGAGCCTGTGCCGGTTAAGCCGGTGCCCATCCTCCATCCCTAATGTTGCCGGTCGCTATACTCTGAACTGATGTGATGTCGGGTTAGGAGAAATCAGCGATGACCATAGACCCCAAAGAGGATTCCATTCCTCAGGTAGCCAGCGAAGTCAAGGTGTGCACCTTGTGCGAATTGTCGAGGTCGCGTACCAATGCCGTGCCCGGCGAGGGCAGCCCTACCGCGAAGGTGATGCTGATCGGGGAAGGCCCGGGTTGGCATGAGGATCAGCAGGGGAAGCCATTCGTCGGCAACTCGGGCAAGTTCCTGACGGAGTTGCTGGAAAACGCAGGGCTCGCTCGCGAGGATGTGTTCATCACCAATGTTGTCAAGTGCCGCCCACCGGGAAACCGCGACCCCTTGCCGGACGAGATGCAGGCTTGCTCGTTCTACCTGGAACGCCAGATCAGCCTGATCGATCCCGATGTAATCGTTACGTTGGGGCGATTCTCGATGGCGCGCTTTTTCCCTGGCGAGCGAATTTCCAAGATCCACGGTACACCCAAGGAGATCGGCAAGCGCCTCGTCGTGCCGATGTATCATCCGGCCGCCGCACTTCATCAGGGCGCCTTGCGCGGCACCATCCAGGAAGATTTCGAAAAGTTGCCGAAGCTCCTGGCCGAGCGGGAACGGGCCCGTGAAGTCAGCCGGGAAAAGGGCGATTCCCCGACCCAATCGACCTTGTTCTAGCCCGTCAGCGCCTCACGCCGATCCATTCTGGTAGTGGCCGCCCTTGTGGCGGCCATTTTGCTGCGGATTGACTGATTGGTCTGAAACTCTCTCGGCTCACTGGCGCGAATCCTTTTTTCGCGCACCACGGACACCATCGTTTGCCAGCCAGTCATGAATGATGTTCTCTTCAACGCTCCGGTGTGTATAATGTACGTACGCTCTTATAGGGCGACTGTGCCTGATTTAACACGCTTTTGCGCGAGACGTCGTGGTCTCGCCCTCACTTTTCCGGAGCGGTGGATGGCGACGCAGACTCGGGCCCGAACCGACACAGCGCGGTCACGATCCAACAAGGGTCGAACGCGAAAAAAGCAAAAAGGCTCCGCGTTCAGCTTGTGGACTTCGCGTATCCGGGGATTCTTTCACGGACTGATTCCTGTCGTATCCGTTTCCGACCGGCTGAAACGCGAGATCCTGGGTGTCGTGCTGGTGCTCGTAGCCCTGCTGAGTTCATGGGCTCTGGGACGTGGCTCCGAGGATGGCGCCATCGTTTCCTGGTGGGCCGATACGCTGCGCTCCGGCTTCGGTCGTGGGGCAGTCCTGGTGCCAATCTTTTTTGGGCTCACCGCAGTGCGCGCGTTCTCCAACCAGGGCGGGCCGATCCTGCTGTTCCGGCATTATTTCGGTGGATTCCTGTTCGCCACTGCAACGCTTGGATTGCTCTCGTTCGGTGACGGTGAATCGGGTAATGTTGGGCAAATCATCGGCGAAATCGCACGCGGGGGTCTTGGGCGGTTGGCGTCTGGCCTGGTCCTGTTTTCGGCTGGTGTAGTGTCCGTGTTCCTGTTGGCGGATACCGACCTGATGACATTGGAGCGCGATGTCCGACGCTTGCTTCCTCGCCGAAAGCCGAAACCGCAACCTGTGCTCGTACCGCCCGTCAAGGCGTCCACACGGGCCGTCGCCAAGCCGGTCTCGAAAAAGGCGCCCGTCGAGCGGGTGATCAACATTCCGAAACGCGCTGCCAAGGGTACCGGCAAGGACGAGAAAATCAGTCCCGGATTGCCGTCGCCGGTGATCACCGGCGAGCCGCTGCCGCTTCCGGATATACGCCACCTCGCCTATTACGACGCAGTCGTGCCGAACGCCGTGGAACTCGAAGCCAAGGCTCGCGCCATTGAAGAGACGCTCGCCAGCTTCAAGGTCGAGGCCACCGTGCGCGAGATCAATCCTGGTCCGGCAGTCACGCAGTTCGCGCTCGAACCCGGCAATGGGGTCAAGGTGCGCCGGATCACCGAGTTGCAGAACGACCTTGCGCTCGCCCTCGCCGCCCAGAGCATCCGCGTGGAGGCTCCGATTCCTGGTATGGCTCGGGTTGGCCTGGAAATCCCGAACCTGGAGATCGCCACGGTTGGCCTGCGTGAAGTGATTGAGTCACCGGCGTTCACGAAGTCCAAGGCGAGGATTCCACTGCCTCTCGGCCGTGATGTCAATGGCCGCTACATCGTCGGCGACCTGACCAAGATGCCGCACCTGTTGATTGCCGGCGCCACCGGGGCAGGAAAGAGCGTTTGCCTCAACGGAATCATCAGCACCTTCCTGATCAAGTTCCGGCCCGACGAGCTGCGTCTGCTCATGATCGACCCCAAAATGGTCGAGTTGACCATGTTCAATGCTGTGCCCCACCTTCAATGCCCCGTGGTGACGGAAATGGACAAGGTTGTTGGCGCGCTGCGAATGGTTTTGCGCGAGATGATTCGGCGCTATGAGTTGTTCAAGAAGCTCGGCGTACGAAACATCGATGGCTATCGGATGAAGGTCGTCGACGAACCGGACGCCGAGAAGCTGCCGTATCTGGTCGTGATCATCGACGAGCTCGCAGACCTCATGATGACGACACCGGACGATGTGGAAACCCTGCTGGCAAGGTTGACCCAGATGGCGCGGGCGACCGGCATTCACCTGATCATCGCGACGCAGCGACCATCGGTGAATGTGCTGACCGGGCTGATCAAGGCCAATGTGCCGGCCCGCATCGCCTTCGCGGTGTCGTCCATGATCGACAGCCGGGTTGTGCTTGACATGCCGGGCGCCGAACGTCTGCTTGGCAAGGGAGACATGCTGTACCTGCCACCGGATGCCGCCAAACCGGTCCGTATCCAGGGTGCTTTCATCGATGACGATGTGAAGTCGATCGTCGATCACTGGCACGCAGTCTCGCCGATTCCGCAATATGCGCCAGACTGGATGGATCTCGAGAGCAGCGATCCGGACCAAGGCGAGGATGAATCAGGGGAAGACGATCCGCTGATGCTCCAGGCACTCGACATTGTGCGCCAGCAGGGCTCGGCATCGGCGTCCATGCTGCAGCGCCGACTTCGAATCGGCTACAACCGGGCGGCCCGGCTGATCGAGCAGATGGAAGACGATGGCGTTATTGGCCCGTCAGACGGCGTTCGCGGCCGCACGGTGCTCATTGGCGAGGATTAGGGGCGATTGCACTTCGCATTGACGCCCTTCGCATCGCTCGTCTATCGCCTACATTCCAGCGCATTCAGGGAGTGTAGGAGTTGGGCTACCTGTTGGTCGTAGAATTGGCGACTCGAATCCGGGTTGCCTATTTTGATCAGGTATGAAATGGTGCTCAATGACACGATACCCATGAAGAAATCAAAATGGTGATCGTACTCCGCAACTTCCTGATCTGACGCGACCCGTGTTATGCCGTGCCTGAATGACCTGGTGAGATCAGGATCATAGTCGAGCCACTTTGCCCCCATCGAGTTGTGAAAATCCATGCAAGGATGGTCGTACCTCGCCAACTCGAAATCGAGGAGACCGATTGTGGCGTCATGTTCTCCGGACCGTGGTTGAGTCACGATGATGTTTCTTGCAGAAATGTCGAAGTGCACCAAACCCGGGACACTCGTAAACGATTCCCGGGTAACGTATCGGGAGAATGCGTTCTCTACCCGGAACCAACTCACCGGGATCTTCTGGTCCGAGACGTTGGAAAGCCACTTCCGGAGCACTGCAGCCACATAGTCGAACCAACTGGTACCACGCTCCGAGCCAGGTGCGGCCATGGTTCCAAACAATGCCCCGGGGCATTCCTGGTGGAGTGTGGTCGACAATTCTCCGGCACGCTCACAGGTGTTTTGCCGGTCATGCCGGTTCAGCTCTGGCCAGATGGAGGTGAGGAGAACGCCATCGAGCCTGGACAGCACGAGGACGTTCAGGTCGTCGATGCGCATCACCACCTCGGGCGCGAGGATGCCTGCCTCTTTGGCCAGGCCCAGCGCGCTAACTTCGTTGAGGTAGCGATCAGGTCGGGCAAACCGTTTGACGAACACCTCGATCCCGCCAATGTTGGCAGTCCAAAGCTCGTTGGAGATATCAGAATGGTTCAGGCTGGTCAGGGAAGCGGTCCATCCGGCCACGGCGGTTCCACGCGCATCCGTTGCTGAATCCTCCAGCCTTTCCATGAATTCATGAGAACACATCCTGATGTTCTCCCTCTCCATGCGGCCCTCGGTCCCTGAGCGGGATATGCGCTGCAATGGCGAGACAACGCTTCATGGTCAGTGCCGCATGGGAACGCCCGATACTGGCGACCCCGTCCGGTCAGAGGAGGGAGGGATATCAATCGGGAGATTGATGAATTGCCGAGCACAAAACGCCCAGGCTCCGATTGACAAAGCCTGGGCGTTTTCCCTTCCCCACATATGACGAATTGTTATCGGGCAGCGATCGCCGTCGCTGTTTCGGCAAGCTCGGCCTGTCTCACAACAGCGAGGCAAGTAGAGCAGTAGACCGGATTCCCGTTTCGGGGAACGAACGGAACGGATGTTTGCTGACCACACTCAGCACAGGTTACTTCAGTCTGGGCACGATCCGGCAGCCCAAGTTTCGCCTTCCGTGCAGACCGACAATGTGGACACCTGGCTGGGATGTTGATCAGCTCCTTCTCTCGAAAGAACTGCTGTTCGCCCGCCGTCCAGGTGAACGGCTTGCTACAATCACGGCACGTCAGCGTCTTGTCTCGAAACTCCACGAATGGCCCCTCCATGAAACGAGTACAACGTCGGGCACCCTCCCGACACCTGCTCTTTCGTGGAATGCCAGCCACACTCCGCAAATACACAAGCTATACCAACAGGTTCCATCCCACATTACCACCCCAAAAGGCCCATTGCAACGGATAATTGGCCCATAATTGCGACTTCTAGTAACAGATATCGCGGCAATACAGTCGATGTGTCTAATTGAGTGGACTCATATGGATGGTATGATCGCTTGAGAAAGGATTTCGGTCACTTTTGCCTATC
Source organism: uncultured Chloroflexia bacterium (assembly GCA_963763125.1). GTDB lineage: Bacteria > Chloroflexota > Chloroflexia > Thermomicrobiales > UBA6265 > JACCYX01. The sequence goes on along the minus strand of CAVXMV010000005.1, from coordinate 50,000 downwards.
CGACCCGTGCTTTTCCAATGTGTAGTGAGGATGCTGATTGTGTCGAGTCGGATGAGTTCGGCGACCGCCGAACCGGTTGCGCGTCTGATCGACGAGCTTGCAAAACTGCCTGGCGTTGGGCCGAAAACTGCATCGCGTCTTGCCTATTATCTTTTGCGAACCTCTCGCGACGATGCGATTGGGTTGGCGGAAGCGATCCTTGCCGTCAAGGAACGGATCCGCCTTTGCTCGAATTGTTTCAACACCACCGAATCCGACCCATGCCAGCTATGCGCGGATCCCGCTCGGGAGAATCGGATCTGCGTGGTGGAACAACCTCTTGACGTGATCGCGATCGAGCGCACCAATGAGTATCGTGGCCGATACCACGTGCTCCATGGCGCGATTTCGCCTGTAGACGGAATTGGTCCCGACAAGCTCAGGATTCGGGAACTGCAGGAACGAGTGGTTCGGGAATCGCCGGACGAGGTGATCGTGTTCACGAATCTGGATCTTCCGGGCGAGGCAACCGCTACCTATCTTCACCGGCTGCTGACTCCTATGGGCGTTACCGTCAGTCGACCCGCAAGCGGGTTGCCGGTCGGGGGTGATCTTGAATATGCGGACGACATGACGTTGGGGCGCGCCATGATCGGCCGACGCACGTTGTAGGCGAACCTAACGGGTGTATTTGTCGCCTTGCATTCACTCCCTGTAGTGGCAGGTCCTGTGCCGGCCAATGTCTCTCTGGTTGTCAGGTACAAACTCGGTCCATGTCGACGTTGCTGATTGCACCCTACCCGGATGGGTGAACGTTAATTCCATGCAATGGTCTTGAGTGCCGCCCGGGATAGCGATAGAATAGGACTCAGACAGCACGCTCGGGTGCGTGCTCGGAGCCAATCCCGCAGATAGGACGTGGCAGATTGAGGACAGGATCCTCTCGCCAGACCAGTCAGGCAAGTGTGCCGTTGCGGCAAGGTACACCGCGCGATCTCAACGATCCCCAAATCAACATTGCGATCGGTCGTCTGCGGTGGGCGGATTTGTTTCCGCTACGGTCGATTCGGCAACGGTTTGTGCTGAATCAGCCAGTTCGTCGACTTTCGTCGGGTCAGCCATTCCAGGCTGGGCTCAAGCAGCTCATACCCTTCGTGCCGGCATCAGACCGCGTTTTCGTGGCCCGCGTAGAGCGAAAACCGGTTGGCTATGCCGTCTTCAACGTCCTCCACCCCGATCGTCGGTGGGTACTGGAAGGCATCGGCGCCAACCTGGGTATCTATGAATCGCAGCCGGTGTGGGAAGAGCTTGTCAACTTTGGGGTTGTTGCGGCAGGGCTGGAAGGAACCAAAAGACTCTACGTGCGCGTGCCCACCGGGTCGGATCTCGCACAGGTCGTTCGTGCCAGCGGGTTCACTCCCTATGCCAACGAAGTTGTGCTTGGGGCGCCAATGATATCGCTGAGTCACGCGAGCGCCGGCGTACGTCGCCAGCAAGAGTCCGATGTGTGGTCGATCCATCAATTGTATATGGCCACTGTTCCCCAGCCGGTGCAATACGCCGAAGCGCTCACTAGTCACCATTGGGACATCAATCCCCGCCTCTCGGCAACCTCGATCCAGGCAGGCTGGATTATTGAGGAGGGATTTCAGGTCGTGGCGTACATGCGTACTGAGTCACGCCCGGATTCGCATGTGATCGAGTTTTTGGTGGGCCCCGAACATGGCCACCTGTTTCCGAATTTGATCGCTGGAGCGCTCGCCGATCTCGCGGGTATGGTGCCTCGGCAGGTCCATATCCTTGTGCGTGGATATCAGCAGGAATTCGTTCGGCCGTTACAGGATCGGGGTTTCTCGATTCAATTGGAGCAGGATTTGCACGTGAAGTACACCACCGCGATGGCCAGGGTGCCGGTCGCCACCGTCGTTAACTTCCCGCAGGAACTGAAGGAGCCTGCCGGAAAACGAGTGCCAACGTTCCTGAAAGGTTCGTCCGGGGATCCGGCATCGAACGCTTCCTGATGACCGGTGTGGGTCGCCCCACACCAAGGATATTCGCATTGATGGATGCGTTGGTGGATCGCTCCTTGCACAAGGATTCCGATTCGGCGCACATCCTGCTCGGGGGTATCGGGTGAGCAGCATCCCTGAATCACGACCTGACGACACTACACTCCCTGGTCAGGAGTTCGAAGTTACCGATGACCTGAAGGACCTGTTTACTGTTCTCCCGCCCCATGTCTCTGAGCAAATCGCCGACCTGCTGTCGGACAACCAGTACGGAGCCCTGATCGAGATCGTTATGGATCTCGGGCGGCCGCCAGCGGCCCGTTTCCAGTTCGATGAAATCGAGCTCTCCGACATCGACGTGACGCGCGAAGACCTTGCGTTTGTGAGCGGCCGGATAGGCGATTTCGGCGACGACAACAGAGCCGGGATCGAGCGCACACTCCATCGCATTTCGGCAATCCGTAATCGCGGAGGCGAGATCGTCGGCCTTACCTGCCGGATCGGACGGGCCGTCTATGGCACGATCGCGATCGTCAGTGACCTGATTGAATCTGGCCAGAGTGTGCTGCTGCTGGGGCGGCCGGGAGTCGGCAAAACCACGCTGCTCCGGGAGACTGCGCGGGTGCTCGCCGATGAGCTTCGCAAGCGCGTCGTTGTCGTTGACACCAGCAACGAGATTGCCGGGGATGGCGACATCCCGCACCCCGCGATCGGGCGCGCTCGTCGCATGCAGGTTCCGACGCCCACGGCCCAACATGACGTAATGATCGAGGCGGTCGAAAACCACATGCCGCAGGTGGTAGTGATCGACGAGATAGGCACCGAGCTGGAAGCGATGGCTGCCCGCACGATCGCCGAGCGCGGTGTGCAGTTGATAGGCACCGCTCACGGTAATACCCTCGAAAACCTGATGCTCAATCCGACGCTGTCCGACCTGATGGGCGGCATTCAGTCCGTCACCCTTTCGGACGAAGAGGCACGGCGACGCGGTACCCAAAAATCCATTCTCGAACGCAAGGCGCCGCCGACCTTCAACATCATGGTCGAGATCGTCGATCGCGATGAAGTCATCGTGCACCTCGATGTCGCGGCGACGGTTGATGCAATCCTCCGTGGAGCTCCCATCGGTTCAGAAAGCCGGCGGCGTCGCGAAGATGGCACCGTGGAGCGTGCATCCAGCGGGGATCAGCGCCGGGATCCACGCGCGGGCGCAGGCGAAAACGGATCGCATCGCCCCGGGTTGCCGGTATCGGACATGGGCCCGGCAATCCACGGCGGTTTGTGGAATCAACCGATCGTGGACATCACCAAACGCGCTCCACGCCTGAGCCAGCCGGAACCGGAGACCTCCCCGGCCAGAGCCCGCCGCTCCACGCGCCGAGGTGCCGACCGCGCCCACGGTAGCAGCCTTCGCCAAGGGGCGAGGCACGCGAGCCAAGCCACTGCGTATTTTCCCATTTGGAGTCAGCCGCAACCGGCTCGAACAATCGATCCTGAGGCTCGATGTGCCGGCGATCATGGTGAGAGAGCCGACCGACGCCGATCTGGTGATGACGCTCAAGAATGCGTACCGCCAGAAACCGCAACCAGTGCGAGATGCCGAGCTTCGCGGTATTCCTGTCTACGTGTTGCGCTCCAACACGGCAACGCAAATGGAACATGTGCTGATCTCATTGTTTCCAAACTCCCAGCAGACAGCAACTGCGCAATCCGGGGATGAAGGAATCGTTCGTGGTCGGACCGGGGCATCCGGAGATTCCGTGATCCGGGCGCTGACCGAGGCCGAAAATGCGATCTCGGCAATCATGCAGGGTGCCCCGGCAACCGCATTGAGTCCGCAGTCACCGCCGATCCGTCGCATGCAGCACGAACTGGCGGAACGCTACAGTCTCGATTCACGCAGCCGCGGTCGTGATCCATTCCGCCATGTCGAGATCTACCGGCGGGGAATGCAATAGGTGACTGGAGCATTCATCGTATTCGAAGGGCCCGAGGGAGGAGGCAAGACGCTCCAGATCGGTCGCCTCGCAGAGCGCCTTCACGACTCACGGCCACGACGTGATTGACTACGCGCGAACCGGGCGGTACCAGGGTCGGCAACGAGATCCGGTCGATTCTCCTCGGCTCGGGGGACTATGCTATTCTCCCCGAGACCGAAGTGCTGCTCCTTGCCGCCGCGCGTGCGCAGCATGTGCGCGAGGTCATTGCGCCAGCGCTCGCGTGTGGCGCGATGGTCTTGTGCGATCGGTATGTCGATTCTACCTATGCCTATCAGGGCGGCGGAAGCGGGCTTGACCTTGAGTCCCTCCGGACCATTCAGGCATTCGCAACCGATGGCCTTGAGCCTGATCTGCGCATTTTGCTCGATCTGCCGGTGGAAGTCGGTCTCGGTCGGCGACATGCGGACCCTTCGTCCGTCAACCGCATCGATATGGCCAGCGTGGCCTATCATCAACGTGTGCGCGAGGCGTATTTGGCATTGGCGACCGCAAATCCACAGCACTGGGTCATTGTCGATGCGGAAGGTGCGCCGGATACCGTGGAAATGACTATTTGGAGCCAGCTCCAACGCAAACTGGCGAACGCGTGATACGTCGTGATTGAACCGGCATCAGCACAATTGCGGAAGCCGGATCGGTACGGATGGATAGCAGGGCATGAAACTGGTTATTGCGGTGGTCCAGGGCAACGATGCCGAGCCGCTCCTTTCTGCACTCACCCGACGTGGATATCGAGCCACGCAAATCAACAGCGCCGGTGGGTTCCTGCGGGAGCGTAACGTAACGCTGCTGGTTGGCGTTCAAGATGAACATGTGGCCGAGGTGCAGGAGATCGTCCGCAACAACTGTCATTCCCGTACTCGCTTCGTCAATCCCCTGATGCCTATTGTGGAACCGGGTGAGTTCTACATCCCCAATCCGGTCGAGGTACTGGTAGGCGGGGCCACGATGTTCGTGGTCGCCGTCGAACGATATGAGCGCCTCGGCATCGCCTGATCACCCGGAATCAAGGAGTTCTTGTTTGGATATCGAAACGCTGGTCGCGCGTGGCTTACAGATTCTGCTGGCACTCGGTGGGGCGTACCTGGTGGCGACCTGGTTTGTGCTGGCGATCTGGACGTTCCGCGATATCGAGTCACGCAGTCGCAGCGTCGTCACCCAGGTCTTCTCGACGATGCTGGTTGTGCTGTTCTGGATTCCTGGATGGCTGCTCTATCGCATGTTGCGCCCGAAGGAGTCGCTCGATGAAGCGTATCAGCGATCACTGGAGGAGGAGTACCTGCTCCAGGACTTGCAGGAACTTCCACTCTGCCCGACCTGCAACCACTTTGTCGAAGACGACTGGCAATTGTGCCCACATTGCAACACCCAGTTGCGCGAGGATTGTGACAATTGTGGCCGCCTGATCGATCTCAGGTGGGACATTTGCCCTTACTGCGCAACCCCGCACAGCCACACGCACGACCACGATGAAGTGAAGGTCGATGACGACCGCTGGATCGACCCGTCTTCGATCGAGAAGCGCCTGCGCGACGAAGAAGCCCGTCGCACGCGAGAGGAGACCCGAGCGTTACCGGCTGCCACTGCGGCCACAACCCTCGGACGTGAATTGTTGACGCCGTCTGTGCTCCAAATGGATGAATTCCGGGCATCGACGCCTGTCGCTTCCAATGGATCGCATCCCTCGACAAAGCAGACGTCGGAGCCGAAGGCAGCGCCCACCGATGTCGAGCCCGACCTCTCTGTCCTGCGTGATCTTGATGACGAACGCGACGTCGATTCCGACAGCGACGACACTACAGTCCCCGACCGCTTCAAGGTCCAGTAGCGCCCGCGCTTATTGGCCGACACGAGACCGGCCACTACCAGGGAACCAAGGCAGTAGGGTTACGGCAGCGCCGGGATGCATGCTCTGCCTGATCGCGAAGCACTTGATTGTCATACCACAGGGAGCGCAGCGAAGTGATATCTCTTTTCGCCGCAGCGACTAACGGTCATTTCGATGAAACGATCCGCCAGACCGAGATCCCGAGCAGCCGCGCTTTCGTCAATCGGCAACCCTCTCGGTCTCGACTGAAGCGACGGGTGGAAGTCGGGTCGGCACCACATCCGGCCGGATCTGGAAATTGAACTTCTCCCGGATCGCGTCGTAGAAGTTTGTCGTGCCGAAGGTGACCAGTTGGAACGTGTGCACGCCGCGCTTGATCTGGATCACGTCACCCATTTCCAGGTCGACAACGGTACGGCCATCCAGGATCAGTGATCCTTCGTGATCGTTGGTAAGGACAAGCTCAATCTCGACCGCTTCAGACACTACCATCGGCGTTCGGATCGGCGAGTGACAGGAAATCGGCACGATCGCGTAGCCGCGAACGCCTGCCGTGAGAATTGGGCCGCCGGCGGCCATGCAGTAGGCTGTGCTGCCCCGCGCCGTGGACACGATCATGCCGTCACCGGGATACGTGTTCACGAAATGACCGTCGATGTACACCTCGACATCGAGCATCCGGTTTCCGCCGCGAATCACCACATCGTTGATCGCCCAGCCGTGCGGATGTGTGGCGTTGGCGCGGATCAGGTTCGCTTCCAGCGTAGAACTAGTTTCGATCGAGAATGCGCCATCGATGAGATTCTGGATCGCCGGAATCCAGTCCTGTTGCTCGACCAGCGCCAGGAACCCGACCTTGCCAAAGTTGATCCCGAGCAAAGGGACATCGGGATAGACGTTGGCCGAGCGCATCATCAGGCCATCGCCGCCAAGCACGACCACGGCGTCGATCTCGGCGGTGCCGTGGGCGGAGAGATCGGCCTCCGACACCGCTTCATGACCGTGTGTTCGCAGCCAGTTGGAGATTTCCTCCCCGAGGAGTTCGGCCTCCGGTTTGCTGAGGGCCGCCACAATTCCGTACCGTTTTGGCAAGGTCATTCTCCCGATGCCGGCGTCTTTGCCGCCTGATTGCGATGTGGTCGATCCGAATCATCTTGCTGGGCGTCGCGGCGATGTGAAAGGCTGGCCGCCGCCCACGACGGAGTGAGATAGGCTGCTTGATCGTCCCGGGTCGCAAACTGATAGAGGGCTGCCGGCCGATGACTGCCATCGCGCCGCAGGAAGCTCGATTTGATCAGGGTGCCCGATGCCGCCATTCGTGCGCCGGAAATTGCGCTTGTCCACCTGGTGCCCAAGCACATGTTCGTATGTTTGCTGAAGTTCCGAAAGGGTGAACAGCTCCGGCAGGAGGTGAAAGGCAATATTCGTGTAACCGAGTTTCGCCTTGAGGCGGACGAGAGCGTAATCGAATACCATACGGTGGGTATCGTCATGAATCTGGATATCGGTTACCGCACTCCAGTGCATTCGGTCGTCGGCGGGCTGATGGCACGCGTCTTGTCGAAATAAGGCGACATAACTCACTGCCACCTCCCGTTTGGCATCCCGCTCGGTACTCAGGGTGTAGAGCTGCTCGACGTACTGGGCATCGCACCCGATCCACTGGTGAATGACGCGGCGGGCCGATTCGTCGAGTGACTCCTCCGGTCCGGGATGACCGGTGATGAGTGTCGTGCCGAACCTGGTGTTTGCGCGATGACCGACTTCCAGGCCCGAACCGCTCAGTCGCAATGGCACGGCAATCACCGTGATCCTGGGTTGGGCGGGGCCGGTCTCAATGGCTGAATTACTCGGTTCCATCTCATCACGCTTCTACGGAGGGCGAACCGGACAGCGACTTTGTCCGTGTACGTCAGGCATGAGCGTACATCATACTCGTCGCGAAATTGATGTATTGGGCACCTTTTCAGTGTGGCACATCAGGGTAGCAAGCTATTAGACTGGTGTTGGCCACATTCGCGGGTGGTGAAAAGGTATCACAAGGGTCTTTGGAACCTTTATTCCAGGTTCGAATCCTGGCCCGCGAGCCAATCTCTCCAACGTCAGGAACGTGCTCGATCTGCTGATGGCTGTATATCGTCGTGTTGAAACTTGCGACGTTTCAGGTGACGAGAACGTTCGTTTCCGCAGGCATTCCTCCACGGAAAGTGACGGCCCCTCAGTGACATCCAAATCCAGCAAACGAGTCGACCATGGCCGAATTGCCGTTGCCGTTTTGGCTGCCGGCAACGGAACCAGGATGAAATCGGCGACTCCGAAACACATGCATCCTGTCGCTGGTGTCCCGATGGTCGAACGGGTGATCCGGGCCGGACTGGCGATTGAGCCGCATCAGCTCGTCGCCGTCGTCAACCCGGACATGCTTGACCTGCCTGAGCAACTCGCGATGGTGGACCAATTCGAAACCACGACCCAGACTTATCCCTATGGCACCGCCGGCGCGGTTCGCAGCGCGTTGGACCATCTCGACGCATGCTCATGGCTCGTGTCCCTGCTTGGCGATAGCCCGCTCCTGACCGGTGAAATCGTTCGGGAACTGGTTGATGGAGCGTGTGCGAACGGTTCGAAGATCACGATCCTGACCTGTACCCTGCCGGATGCCGAAAGCTATGGCCGGATCGAGCGCGACGATCTCGGCAACGTGTGCCGTATCGTCGAGCAGAAAAACGACAAACCCGAACTGCGAATTGGCGCCACCGAGATTAACAGTGGAATCATGGTGCTACACGCCGGTTGGGCGAGGGAAGCGCTGGCCCGGCTCAAGCAGAATGCCCAGGCCGGGGAATACCTACTCACCGATGTTCTCGATCTGGCAATCGCCGACCGCCAGGCGGATGACCCGTGGCCGATTTCGACTATTGCCGGGCATCCCGACATTGCCCTTGGCATCAACGACCGACTGCAGCAGAGCCAGGCCGATGCCGTGATCCGACGCCGAGTTCGCGAGCAACTGCACAAGGATGGCGTCACAATCGTCGGTGGCGATACCGTGTTCATCGATGAGACAGTGGAGATTGGGGCGGACAGTGTGATCATGCCGTTTTCCGTGATCACCGGATCTACGGTCATCGGAACTGCCTGCCAGATCGGGCCGCACGCGATCCTCCACAACGCCACAATCGCCGATCGTGCCGCCGTACGGTCTTCGACCGTATCTGATTCCTCGATCGGGGAGGGCTCGGATGTCGGGCCATATGCCCACATCCGGGGCAACTCCCATGTCGGTCCCGATGTCCATGTCGGAACGTCTGTCGAGATGAAGAACAGCACGATCGGCCCTGGAACACGCGTCGGCCATTTCTCCTACCTCGGGGACGCCACGCTTGGCGAACGCGTCAATATCGGCGCCGGGGCCATTACAGCCAATTACGACGGATCATCCAAACACCCCACGACAATCGGCGACAAAGCCTTTATCGGCAGCGACACCGTGCTGGTGGCCCCGGTCAAGGTTGGCGATCATGCCCGCACCGGCGCCGGTTCGGTAGTCAACCGCGATGTCGCGGCAGGCGCTACCGTGGTCGGTGTTCCAGCCCGCCAAATTGCTCGCCGGGAAGTCACGTCGAACCTTGCAGCCTCCAAAAACGACACCAGGGAGTAATCCACAGCGATGGACGGTCGACTGCAAATCTTCACGGGCACCGCGCATCCTGACCTGGCGTTGGCAATCACAGAAGAACTGGAAGCAAGCCTCGGCCGCGCCGAAGTCGGGCTCTGGAAGAACGGCGAAACACGCGTCAAGATCGAAGAAAACGTCCGTGGCTCCGATGTCTTCATCATCCAGCCCACATGTCATCCGGTGGACCATCATGTGATGGAATTGCTGCTCGTCCTCGATGCCTTGAAACGGGCCTCCGCCGCACGCGTCACTGCCGTCATTCCCTACTACGGGTATGCCAAGCAGGAGAAGAAGACATCGGGCCGAGAACCGATATCGGCCAAGCTGGTGGCCGATATCCTGACCACTTCCGGGGCCAATCGTGTCCTCGCGGTCGACCTGCACTCCCCGGCAATCGAAGGATTTTTCGACATCCCGGTCGATCACCTGCGGGCGACTCCACTGTTGGCGCGAGCCTTTCGGCGGGCGATCCAGGACGATGTCGTGGTGGTCAGCCCGGACGCCGGCGGTGTCGCCCGCGCCGAGGATTTCCGGGTGCGCGTCGGTGGTTCTTTGGCAATCATCTCCAAGCAACATCCCGGACCTGATGCAACCGAAACCCTGGAAATGGTGGGCGACGTCGAAGGCAAGATCGCGGTGATTGTGGATGACATGATTTCGACGGGCGGTACACTGATCCTGGCCGCGAAACTGCTCCAGGAGCGCGGCGCCCGCGAGGTTCACGTCGCCGCCACGCACGGTATTTTCGCCGGGGATGCGCTCGACCAGATCAACGCGTCCGTGATCGATCGCATCTTCGTGACCGACACGATTCCCGCGCCCATCGGCCGCACTGATCGCATTGAAGTCGTCAGCGTCGCGCCACTTTTGGCGGAGGCGATCATGCGCACCCACAAGGGCCTCAGCGTTAGCGCCCTTTTCACCTGATCGATCGCCACCGCCGATATCCGGCACAGGCGACAGCTACATGACGGGAATAATCTTTGGACGAAGCCTGGCAACATCTGATCCTCGCCATTCTGGCCCTTGTGGTCATGTGTTTGGCTGCCGTCGTCCAGTCCACCATCGGTCTCACAAGTGCGGTGAGACTCCGTCAGGCCTCTAAAGAAGATTCCCCTCGCCATCGAACCGTTCAGTCGCTCGTTGATCCCCGGCGCGCCCTGGCCGCCTCGATGGTCCTCTTGCAGGTATTGATGGCGATTCTGGCCACCGGTCAGCTGATCGAGTTCTTCGACAACTCCACCAATGATTCGTGGCCGTGGCTGGCGATGTTTATCGTGGCCGCCGTGTTCCTGATCTTTGGTCTTGCCCTGCCCCGGGCAATGGCCGGCAAGCAGATGGACAGCTTCCTCGACGGTGTCCTGAAACTGGGGCACCTGGCAACGGTGCTGCTGGTTCCCCTGAACTGGATCGTCGAGAAATCGTCCAACCTCTTCGCCGCCATCCTGCCCGGCGCAGACGCCGATCCTGACAACTTCGGCCTGGAAGAGGAGTTGCGGCCGCGTCGCTCGGATCATGATGACGAGCTCATTGGCGCCGATGAACAGGTCATGATCGACGGCATCCTGAGTCTCGAGGAAATGACCGTTCGTGACATCATGGTCCCTCGCCTGGACATCGTGGCGGTCGATCGCACGGTCGATCCCCGGGAGTTGATCGACACCATCGTCAAGGCCGGTCATTCCCGGATTCCGGTTTACCAGGAGTCGGTCGATCGCATTATTGGAGTGCTCTACGCCAAGGACCTGCTCCCGTTCGTGATTGGCAATACGATTCGAATCCCCCTTCTCGACCTGATACGGCCAGCCTTCGTCGTGCCGGAATCGAAGCGCCTCAACGTGCTCTTCGCAGAATTGCGCCGCACTCGAATTCACCTCGCGATAGTCGCCGATGAGTATGGGGGCACAGCTGGACTGGTCACGATCGAGGACATCCTCGAGGAGATCGTCGGCGAAATCCAGGATGAGTACGACGCCGATGATTGGCTCTTCGACCAACCGGCGGAAGACCAGCTCCTGGCCGATGGCCGGCTTCCGATTGAGGACGTGGAAGATGCGCTTCGCATCCAGTTCGAGGATGACGACGACTTCGGCACCCTTGGCGGGTTCGTCCACAAACACCTCGGTCGACTGCCCAACAAGGGTGATGCCTTCGAAGCCGAAGGTGTGCGGGTCGAGATCCTCGCTGTCGAGCGCCACCGGGTTCGCAAGTTGCTGTTGACCCGATTACCCCCGGAGGATCAGGAGAGTGAGAAGTCGAGTGATCGGTCGCAGCGACGAGGGCGGTCGGACGCTTCAGAGACCGACGCCGATCCCGACGATGGCGACCAGGCACGGGGTTAGGGGCGTGCATCAGCCATGGTGCGTAGGGGCGGTACCCCGGTCGCGGCAGACGGTTGGCCAATGGCACTCAGGGTGCCCGCCCTTCCGTGTCCTTCACCTGCCAACGACCCCAGGTAGTGGCCGCCCTTGTGGCGGCCAATTCTACCTTCCCAATCGTAAACGGGCGTTGCAAACACGGCTTGGTCACCCGTGACCATCGGCCGACCGCTCATCCGTGTCGCGGAAACCACGAGCACAATGGATCTGGCGATGCATCTCGCGCTCCGTGGAGCCGCCTCGGGGACCGCCGTTCTGGCTGGCCACCAGACGTCCGGTCGTGGACGATCTGGTCGGTCCTGGGATGCTCCGCCGTGGTCATCCCTGCTCCTCTCGTTCATCACCCATTCAGCGAGGGATCCTCAGTCGCTGGGTGCGCTGTCGCTATTGCTCGGAGTCGCCGTTGCGGACACAGTCAAGAACATAACCGGGCAGGCACCATCGATCAAATGGCCAAATGATGTGCTCGTCAATGGCCGGAAGGTTGCGGGAGTCCTGGTTCTCAACAAGGCGATAGCCGGTCTGGCAGGACCATGCCTGATCACCGGCATCGGCCTCAACGTCAACACCACCGCCAGCGACCTTCCCGAAACGGGCACGAGCCTGGCCATCGAGTCTGGCAAGGAACCGAGTCTCGATGACGTGCTCGGCATCCTTCTGGGTAACCTCTCGGAGATCGTCAACAGGTTCGAGCAAAACAAAACTGCCCCGCTCATCGCGCGGGTCAATGAGCTCCTCGCGTTTCGTGGGGACATTGTATTCGTGGAAGACGGCGCCAGAGTCTTGGAGGGACGCGTTCAGGGCGTCGACTCTCTGGGAGCACTCATCCTGGAGACCGCTGCGGGCGACACGCTCCGGGTGGTTGCGGGTGAACTCACGCGAGGACCGCGCCAGCTCGGGTGATCTCGTGGGCGATCAACGACCGGGCACCTCGCTGGTCTTTGTATACTTGTGCGATTGCACGATGCATCGAGCGACATGCGGCCGCTGCCTTGGCCGCCTACCGAAAGTGACACGTTCTTCATGAATTTTGATCTCAACGATGAGCAGATTCAGGTTCGCGACATGGTGCGCGAGTTCGCCCAGCGCGAAGTGGCGCCGCTACATTCGCGAATGGGATGCCGAAGGCAAGGTCGATCGCGCATTGATCGACAAGCTGGGCGAAACCGGCATCCTCGGGCTGCCAATTCCGGAAGCGTATGGCGGCCTTGGTCTGGACTACATCAGCCTGGCCCTTGCCTGCGACGAGCTGGAGTACGTCGATACATCGTTGCGCGTGATTCTCAGCGTCCACGTCGGCCTGAACTCGCTTGCCCTCCTTCAATGGGCAACCGAAGAGCAAAAGCAGCGGTGGCTCGTGCCCCAGGCCCAGGGCGAGAAGATCGCCACATTCGGACTCACCGAACCGGCGGCCGGCTCGGATGCCGGGGCAATCGAATCGACCGTCGTGCGTGACGGCGATTCGTACATCCTCAATGGTTCGAAGATGTGGATCTCGCTCGCCGACATTGCCGATCATTTCCTGGTCTTTGCCAGCTCCGATCGATCCCTGAAGCATCGTGGCCTCTCCGCGTTCGTGATCGAGCGTGGCATGGAGGGATTCACGACCGGCACGATCAAGGGCAAACTCGGAGTCCGCGCCGGTAATACTGGTGAGCTCGCCTTCAACAACGTCCGCGTGCCCGTCGAGAATCGAATCGGCGACGAGGGCGAAGGCTTCAAGATCGCGATGAGCTGCATCGACCAGGGGCGATTTACCGTTGCCGCCGGTGCTGCCGGTCTCATCCGCGCCTCGCTCGACGCCAGCGTGAAATACGCCAACGAGCGGCACACATTCGGACAGCCAATCGGCAAGCACCAGCTGGTGCAGCAGATGATCGCGAAGATGGTGGCCGGGTACGAGGCATCCCAGTTGCTCATCTACAAGGCCGCCGAGCTAAAGAATCGTGGGATCCGGAACACGAAGGAAACCTCGCTCGCCAAGTGGTACGCGACAGACGCCGCGCTCCAGGCAGCCGACGATGCGATCCAGATCCACGGTTCCTATGGCTTTTCGAACGAGTACCCGGTCGAACGCTTCATGCGTAATGCGCGAGGTTCGGTCATCTACGAGGGTACGAGCCAGATTCACCAGATTCTCCAGGCCGAATACGCGCTTGGCTACCGCGAGGACAAGCCGCTGAGCCACCCTCAACCGCCCGCTGTCGGCTTCGAGAACTAGTCTCGGTGCAGAGGGATTGACAATCACCATCCCGGTAGGGTTTCGGAGCTTGCTCCGCCCGTGTTCGAGAACGGGATGTCGATCTTTGCGAGAACCTCCTTGAAGGAGACCGTTCCATGATCCGTTCAGTGATATTGGCAGGCGCCCGCACCCCGTTTGGTCGAATGAACGGCGCCTTGGCATCGAAAACGGCAGTTGAACTCGGCACGATTGCCGCCTCTGAAGCGATCACGCGGGCAGGTGTCGATCCCGCCGCTATCGGGCACGTCTTTTACGGCCAGGTGCTCCAGGCCGGGACCGGCCAAAACGCGGCCCGCCAGATTGGATTCAATGTCGGACTGGATCGCACGGTGACCGCTGACACGGTCAACCGCGTTTGCGGTTCCGGGATGCGGGCCCTGGAATTGGCCGACAACGCGATTCGACTTGGCGATCACCAGGTGCTGCTGACCGGCGGCACGGACAGCATGTCGCAGACCCCCTATGCCGTGCGCGGTGCGCGAAGCGGCTACAAGGCCGGTGACGGCGCCCTGGAAGACCTCGTCTTCGTTGACGGACTGATCTGCGCCCAGGAACACGTGCTGATGGGCGTCCACGGATCGAATGTCGCGGCCGAGCAGGGTGTCGATCGGCAGGCGCAGGATCGAGTGGGCCCTGCGCTCACACCAACGCGCGATCGCCGCTCGCGACAATGGTCGATTGGCCCGCGAAATCGTGCCCGTCGAAATCGTCGGCCGCAAGAGTACGACCATATTCGAACATGACGAAGCTCCCCGCGCCGATACATCGCTGGAAGCACTGGCCCGGCTCAAACCCGCGTTTGGTGAGGACAGCAGCGTGACGGCGGGAAACGCACCCGGTCTCAACGATGGTGCGGCGGCCCTGATCGTGGCTGAAGAGGAATGGGCGAGAAGCAATGGCCTGCCGATTGCCGCCACGATCCTCGCCACAGGTCAATCGGCGTGGGATTCCCCCTACCTGGCGTTCACACCGGCGATGGCGATCGAGCACGCCCTGAAGCGTGCGGGAATGAAAGCAGCTGAACTCGATCTCGTCGAGATCAACGAGGCCTTCGCCAGTGTGGCGATCGTCTCGGCCCGGATGCTCGGTGTGGATGCCGGCAAGGTCAATATCAACGGTGGCGCGATCGCCCTCGGACATCCATTGGCAGCCAGCGGCGCCCGAATCCTGATCACCCTGATCGAATCGCTGAAGGAGCGTGGGGGTGGCGTGGGCGCCGCCGGGATTTGCTCTGGCGGTGGCCAGGGTGACGCCATCATCGTGAAAGTTGATGCTCAGTGAGCGAGTTGAGCGGGTATGCTTCGCGATTTCCTGGAGCGATCATTCTGCCATTTCAGGGTGCCTGGCCAGTGATCGCCGACAGCGCCTTTGTCGCGCCCGGCGCCGTGGTCATTGGCAACGTCACAATTGGCGAAGATGTCAGTATCTGGTTCAACGTCACGGTGCGAGGCGACATTGCCCCAATCTCAATCGGTGACCGTAGTAATGTGCAGGATGGCACCCTCGTCCATGTGAACATGGATGCTCCCGTCGTGATTGGAAACGATGTCACGATCGGTCACACCGCTATCATCCACGGCACCGTGATCGAGGACCGCGTGCTGGTTGGCATGGGCGCGATCGTCATGTCCTACACGAGGATCGGCGCCGGTGCTGTCATCGCGGCTGGCGCACTCGTGTCCGAGCGTGTCGAGGTCCCTGCCGGTGCCGTCATGGTCGGCGTTCCTGCGAAAGAGCGACCGCGCCTCGACGAGAATCAGCAGCGGCACCTCGAGCAAATCAACGGCCGGTATGTCGAGGTCAGCCGGATCTACAAGACCGAGCTGGGCGAGCTGTTGGGCAGCGAGGAAGGATCGACGCAACGTGCCGATTGACCTTGCAATTCAGGACCGGATCGCAATCATCACGATTAACCAGCCAGACAAACACAATGCCCTGAATAGCGAACGCCTGCGGGCATTGTTTCTCCGGATCCAGGAAGCGTCCCTGAATGTCGACGTTCGGGCAATCATCCTCACCGGGGCTGGCGATCGTGCCTTCGTGGCGGGGGCGGACATCAAGGAGATGGCGTCGCTTTCACGAGAGCAAGGTCGGGAGTTTGGCGAGCTTGGTCATGCCGCCGCCTCTGCCCTGGAAGACGCTCCACAACCCGTCATCGCTGCCATCAACGGATTTGCGCTCGGCGGCGGATGTGAGCTCGCCCTTGCCTGCGATATCCGGCTGGCCGCCGAGAACGCGGTGTTCGCCCAGCCGGAGGTGTCACTCGGCATCAATCCGGGGTGGGGGACTACCCAGCGGCTCCCGCGCGTCGTTGGACCGGGCATGGCATCGGACCTGATTTTTACCGGCCGTCGGATCGACGCCGCCGAGGCATTGCGCATCGGCCTGGTCACTGCGGTCTATCCGGCCACTGACCTGATGCCAAGGGCGCTCAAACTTGCCGCGCAGATTGCCGCCAACAGTCCGCAAGCGGTGCAGGCATCGAAGCACCTGATTGCGCTCACCCGCGGACCGGATGCCCAGGTAGGGTTGGCCGCCGAACTGGATGCCTTCGGCAACGCATTCGGAACCGCTGACCAGATCGAAGGGATGACTGCGTTCCTCGACAAGCGACCCCCGGATTTCGCGAACGGGCAGCCCAAATGAGCGAGAAGACGAACGGACTGAAGATCGCCGTCATCATCAAGCAGGTTCCGGATATCAACGCGGTGACGGTTGATCCTGTCACTCGCCATGCTCGGCTCGGCAGCGACCGCGTGATGAACACTTACGACGCCTACGCCGTGAGTGAAGCGATCGGGATCAAGGAACGCATTGGAGCCACGGTGACGGTCGTAACGGCTGGTCCCCCCGAGGCTCGTGAGGTACTGATGCGTGCCCTCGCGACTGGGGCCGATGACGCGATCCTGATCGATTTCCCTGACCACAACGATGTGGACAGTCTCACCATCGCAAAGGTCATCACACGCGAGCTGGTCAATCGCGATTTTGACCTGATCCTTGCTGGTCAATCGACCGATGACTACGAATCCGGACAGGTCGGTCCCCAGGTTGCAGAACTGTTGCGCTGGCCACACGTTTCGCTTGTCACGCATGTCGATCTCGATGGGGGGAATCTCCGCGTCCGGCGGGACGCCGAGGCAAGCAAGGAAACCATTGCGGTTCCATTGCCCGCGGTGTTGATGGTGCTTTCGGGGCGTGATGGTGAGCAGCGATACCCCACGCTTCGGGGCATGATGGCCGCCAAAAAGAAGACTACTCTGCTCGTTAGCCCGAATCAGGGCATCGGTGACCCCATCCGCATCGAGTGGTCCGAACCAGTTGCCGTCGAACGGGCCGCGAGCGGGATCATCGTGGAAGGTCTTCCGGCCGATCAGGCTGCCAGCGAGCTGGTTGCGTGGCTGAAGGAGCACAAGCTGGCATGAGCAGTCGAACCTTCCTCGTCGTTGGCGAACACCACAACGGCAAACCTCGCCCGGTGAGCCTCGAACTCGTCGGCGCCGCTCGTCGCCTCGCGGATCATGACTCCGGAACGGTTGTAGTCGTCGTTCCGGGATCGGGCGTCAAGGACATCGCGAGTTCGTTCGCGTCGATGCGCGGGGTGGATCAGGTCGTCGTTGCTGACCATCCCGCCCTGGACCCGTTCCTGCCGGGACCGTGGACCGGAGCCATCACGGCCGTGATCCAGGACGTGAAGCCGTTTGCCGTGTTGATTCCCAGTTCGATCACCGGTCGCGACTATGCGGCCCGGGTCGCCGCCCGGCTGAATGTCGGATTGGTGTCCGACGCCATCAGTCTCACGGTCGATCAGGATGAGGGCCATATCGTTACCACGCGGGCCGTGCTGGGAAGCCGGGTACAGACCATGGTGAGCTTCATGAACTCCTCACCGGCGATGGTGACGGTCGCCCCGGGGTCGTTTCCGCGAGCCGAGACGGGTGATATTCCGGCACCGATTCGTTCGATGGAAATCGAGCTTGATCCATTGGATCTCCGCGCCTCACTCGTGGAAAAGACTTCCCATGTGGCTGGGGCCAGGACGCTGTCGGACGCCGACCGGATCGTGTCCGGAGGCCGTGGTCTCGGCAAGGCCGAAAACTTCGCCCTGGTCGAGGAGCTTGCGGCGGTACTGGGCGCTGCAGTCGGGGCTTCCGGCGCCACGGTCGGCGCCGGGTGGCGATCGCACAGCGATCAGGTCGGCTCCACCGGCCACACGGTGAGCCCAAAACTCTACCTGGCCGTCGGCATTTCCGGCGCCCCGCAGCATCTGGTTGGGATGTCTGGTTCGGATTCGATCGTCGCCATCAATCGCGATCCCGATGCCCCGATTTTCAAGGTCGCCTCGTTTGGGATCGTCGGCGACTTGTTCGAGGTTGTCCCGGCGCTCATCCAGCAGCTCAAGGCCGCGGCGGACTAGGAGGATGGACACACTGGATCGTTCCCTCGCTACTGGCTTACCCCGAATCGTGATCGTCGGCGCCGGAATCTCCGGAGTGGCGCTGGCCTCGATGCTTGTTGGCGTGACGGCTGAGGTGATCCTGCTCGAGCAAGTCATTCCGCCTGGCCGCCGGCGAGTGTACTCCGGCATCGCTAGCTACGATGACCTCCGAGCACTGGCAATCTCGCCCGATGAGGTGAATGCCCGTGCGATTGGCCGGGTATCCCACGTCAATCTGGAAACGTCGGGGGTTGATCGGGATATCGTCGCCAGGAACTGGTGGGCAGTTGAGCACGGTGTGCTGCTCGATACAGTCATCGCGAAGCTCCGCAACAGGAATGTAATGGTTGTGCCGAACGCCACGGTCACCGACTTCATCTGGGAACAGGGGATGGTCGCTGGCGTTCGGGGCGACGAAAGTGGTCAGTCGTTCGTGGCCGACCTCGTCGTATTGGCAGACGAATCCGATCCCCGCGTTCCCGAGCAACTCGGACTGCGGCCCGACTGGATGCCAACCGAGCTCATGCATCTTGGCAAGGTGCGGTACCCAGCTTCTCCCGAAACGCTCCGGCAACGGCTTGGAGATTCGGAGCAGGGGTTTCGCATTATTGCGTTCCAGCATCGCGCTTCCTGGGATTGCGCTGGATATGGTCTGCTCATTCCGGGACCCGACGCGATTACGCTTTGCGTCGCCATGTCACTCGAAGACGAAATGGCAAGTGCCCGCCACATTCGTGAATATCTCGATGAGGTCCAGCAGTACCCGGCCATTCAGGACGTAACCCAGGAGTTACCCGAAACCAGCTTCTTCACGGAAGTAGTGCCGACCGGTGGATTCGATGCGCGACATCGTTTCCATGCCGATCGCGTGCTCGTCGTCAATGATCTCGTCGGCGTCACCAATCCGCTCAACCGGGACGGCCTGTCGGCCAATCTTGCAATTTGCGCGGCCGCAGCTGCCACCATCAGGGAGGCAATTGAAGCTGGGAGGTTCTCGGACAACCAGCTTGCCGGCTATTCGAAACGGATCGCAGAGGATGTTGCCGGACCCGCCAACGCGGCGCGTCGAACCGACAAGTCGCTCCGCACGATTGCTGCGTGGCAGTGGGCCTCTAAGCCCGACCTGGCGCCGCGTCTCGAAGGGGTGACGGTTGGCGGAAAATCTGCGACGCTACCCCAGGATAACGACTCCGGCTTGTGGAAGCGCATGCGGAGATTTGGCCGCACTCCGGGCATCCGCAAGCACGCACCCGGCGAATACGACGAGTGATCGAGCACTGATCGTGTCCTCGTCAACCTGAAAGGGAACCATCAATGCCAGCCTTACGCCTTCAGCACGCAAGTGTTCCGATGACTACCGACGGGAACGACAAGGGGCGCCATTTCTATGGCGAAACACTCGGCCTGACTGAGATCACCCCGCCGGCCGTGCTCGGCAGCGAACGCTTTGTGTGGTACACGATCGGTGACAGTGGCGACGAGATCCATCTCTACACCGACGACAGCGGACCCAACTCGCCGGGCCAGCATCTGTGCATCCAGGTCGACGATCCGGTGGCCGTGCGAGCAAAGCTGGAGTCAAATGGCTACGATACCAACGATACGGATGCAATTCCCAATCGTCCACGGTTCTTCACGAGTGATCCGTTCGGGAATCGTGTGGAGATATCGGCGATACTTGGACCGTACGCGTAGACCGATTCTCCGGTCTCGTCATTCCACGGTTCAGGAGTCTCACCATGGCAGCGACTGCCCAGAAAATCACCTACACGGCTACCCCGGATCAGATCGAGGCGATGCACTCTTCGTTTGACGAGGCGCTGGTTCGCTTCGAGGCGACATTTGGCACCGAATACCCGATCGTGATCAACGGCGAAGGCATTACCGGACGACCGACTGTTCGATGTGGTTTCGCCGTCCGATACCTCGGTTGTCCTCGCGAAAATGCAGAAGGGCACGGTCGACGACGTCAACGCCGCCGTGGCTGCCGCCCAGGCCGCCTATCCTTCCTGGTCGGCACGACCGTGGGAAGAACGTGTCGCGATCATTCAAAGCGCTGCCGAAACGATCCGCGAGCGCAAGTTCGATCTTGCCGCAATCATGATTCACGAATGTGGCAAATCGCGGACCGAGGCAATCGGCGAGGTCGAAGAGGGTGCAGACCTCCTCGACTACTACGCCAAGCAAATGGTGCTGGCCGATGGCTTCACCCTCAGGATGGAGTCGCTCGATCCGCGCGAGCAGAATGTATCCGTCCTTCGCCCGTTTGGCGTATGGGCGGTTCTCGCGCCATTCAACTTCCCGCACGCGCTCGCTGCCGGGCCGATTTCCGGGGCCCTCGTGACCGGAAATACCGTTGTTTTCAAACCGGCAAGCGCAACCGCGCTTTCCGGATATGCGCTTTTTCAGGCGCTGATCGATGGAGGAGTGCCGGCTGATGCCCTCCATTTCGTGACCGGTGGCGGCCGGGAAATCGGCGAGCCGCTGGTGAAGCACCCTGACGTCGATGGAGCCGTGTTCACCGGTTCCAAAGAGGTCGGCATGGATCTCTACAACAACTTCGGCATCGAGTTCCCGAAGCCGATCCTCACCGAAATGGGTGGCAAGAATCCCACTATCGTGACGAAGGAAGCAGACCTCGACAAGGCCGTTGAGGGCGTCGCGCGCTCGGCCTTCGGCTTCTCGGGCCAGAAGTGCTCAGCCTGCTCACGCGTTTACGTGGAGCGGCCGGTTTACGATGAGTTCATGGATCGCCTGGTTGCTCGCACCAAGGAGCTGGTCATCGGCAATCCGGTCGATCGCACCGTGTTTGTCGGACCGGTGATCGACGACTCGGCAGTTGCCCGTTTCGAGGAAGCGGTCAAGCTGGCCGACGGCGGCACAATTCGCGCCGGTGGCGGTCGACCTGCTGATCCGGCCCTTGTCAATGGCTCGTTTGTGGAGCCAACAATTGTGGATGGCCTACCGCTCGACCACGAACTATTCCATCGGGAACTGTTCCTGCCGTTCCTCGCCGTTGGCGTTGTCGATTCGCTCGATGAGGCACTCACTGCTGCGAACGACACCGAGTACGGACTGACCGCCGGCATCTTCACCGAGAATGCCGACGAAATCGACCAGTTCTTCAACACCATCGAGGCCGGGGTCGTCTATGCCAACCGCAAGGGCGGCGCGACGACTGGAGCCTGGCCGGAATGCCAGCCGTTCTGCGGCTGGAAGGGCAGCGGTTCATCCGGCAAGGGCGCCCTTGGTCCCTACTACGTGATGCAGTTCCTGCGTGAGCAGTCGCGCACCGTCGTATCGACGCTCCAGGCAATGGGAAGGCAGCCGACAAGGCCGGCGAGTAGCCTTGCCGAAGGAAATCTTGGAAGGTGCCCGTGGATGTGCCTTCCCGCAGAATGGCCCGACCGGAATCATCGAATCTCGTACGGGAGGGTCTTGTGCCCTCCCACCATATAGCCCGCTCGGTATCCACGCTAGCCGAACCATGTACGGGCGGACCTTGATCGACCATTAATGAGGCCTCCACGACCGACGAGTTGTCGATCATGTTGTCCGCCCTTTAGCAACGTCGCCCCTGGATCGCCACTGATCTCCCGTTGGATGCGACCGCAGGAAGGCCGTGTAGGGCCTTGTTTGCCATTTCGCATTGTATTCGCCAGCCACCGTGAGGCAGCGAACCGGTATCTCTCCGCCGCAGCGAACCTGTTCCTCGCCCCCTCCCGACTGCCGAAGGAATCACGCACCCTGGCACCACTCTCCGCTCTGTTTTCCCCGCCCAATGCGTTCGCATGACAAGAATGCGTCGCGATCCTGCATTTCGGCGCCAGCGACCCGTCGGGCACCGAACGAACACCCCGCCAGAACGCAGAAAGTTCGCAACAAGCTTCCCCGCAACGACGAGGCATATGACCTTCTTGTGTTTTTGCACCTGAAAAATACCACGTCACGCTTTGCGATCGCGAAACCGGGCGACGAGCACTTGGCCAGCCGCAATATCGTGACTTGGCGGACAAGGGTGTCCCTGTTATTTCAGCCCGCGCAGGAATTCTCCGGTCAACCGCAGCCCCTCGGCGAACAGATCCTGGCGCTGCCCGATCCCGATCCGGAGATATCCATCGAGCCCAAACGCTGACCCCGGAGCCAGCATCACCCGCACGTCCTTGGCCAGTCGGTCGGCAAGAATCTCGGAATCGACCGGCGCCGTGTACTTCATCATCGCCAGCAGAGCCGCCTTTGGCTCCGACCACGACGCAAGCTCGGCATTGTCGACGAACCACCTGCGTGCGAACTCGAGGTTCTCCTGCATTATCTTCCCGTTCCGTGGCAGGATCTTGTCCCGGTTTTCGATTACCGCGCACGTCACCGCGTCGCTGATCTTCGACGGACTCAGGGAGATGTAGTCACGCAGGCCCCACGCGCGATTCGCGAGTTCCTGATTCGCGGCGAACCAGCCGATGCGCAGTCCGGGCATTCCGAACGGCTTCGACATCGTGCCGACGCTGACTGCCTTCTCGTATCGATTGCGGGCCGGCTCCACGAGCTTCGCGCCACCTGGATGCTCCAGCCAGCGATAAGCTTCGTCGGAAAGCACCCACGCGTCTCGCTCCCGAGCAAGCTCAAGTACGCGATCAAGCTGGTTGCTGTCGAGGATCGCCCCGGTAGGATTGTGGGGTGTATTGATTACGATCAGTTTGGTGTCGGGACGCAGGATCGCCTCGAGTCGATCGAGATCGTAGGCGAATCCTCCTCCATCGCTGGTGACATCCCACAGGCTGAGATCGGCGCCGATCGCGCGCGGCACGCTGTGGAGTTGCTGGTAGGCGGGTGAAACAGCCACGACGTGGTCGCCGGGGTTCACGAGCGCATTGAAGATCAGGAAGTTGGCTTCGATCGCACCCGTCGTTACCAGGATGTCGTCGGGCGTGGCGTTCTCGTAAGTCGCCGCCAACGCCGTCCGCAGCGCGAGCGTTCCCCGCGCTTCGGAATAACTTTGGGGCATGGTGTTGATTTGCTGCTCAAGAGTCGAAGCGGCATCCGATCCAACGAGCGCATATAACTCGGCCAGTGAGAGCGGGAGGATGCCGCTTTCGCAAATGTCGTAATCGACATCGAGTTCCCACCGGGTCATCCAGCGTTCAAGTTCGAATCGTTCGATTTTCATGAATGGTGCCTGCTCCTGATGGTGCGAAGACTCTACCGGTGCCAACGAACAATGCACTAGATCGGGCTATGCGGCTTTAGGCGCCTGGCGGCGTGATCTCCAGGAACCCACCGTCGTTCGAACGCGCACGCGGGAATCGATCAGGAGCCCACTCGCCAACAAGGCGAGAATCGCGACCCCGATCGCACCCCAGAGTATCCGTTCAAGTTCATGCCTTTGCATCAACCACGCCACACCGAACGGTCCGAAGGCGCACACGGCGGCAACCAGGTTCGCGGCAAGGATCGGACCTTGTGTAGCGCCGCGCGGTGCGATGTCCATCATGTATCGTTGGTTTGCGGCGTTCCCGACACTCCCGGCGAGACCGAGGAGGACGAAGGCGATCGCGAACCCACGCATCGCCATCGTTTGGTCATCGAAGCGATCTGTGTAGAGATTGCTTGTCGCCAGGGCTGGCAACGCAATGACCAACGTCAACAACAGCAATCGGAGAAATGCTGCGATCTGGAACGGTACGCGCGGGCTATGCCGGGCGATCCAGCGTGGCCAGAATAAGTAGCCCACCAACTGGCCGGCAGCATAGGCGACGAGTGCCAATCCGAGATACTGCACCTGGAACCCAAGCTCCTGAAAGCCATAAACAATCAGGAATGGATCGACTGCGGCAGCCAGGGCGAGCAGGACCTTGAAGGAAATAAACCGTCGAAATGGCGCTGTCTGGAACGCCCTCCAGATTGACGACCACAGGAGTGCTGGCCGTGGGCTGGGAGAGCGTGCAGGGCCGCCCGGGATGTTGAGCAAGAACCATGACGCCGACGCGACGCTCAAGGCGGCCAGCAGCAACAGGATACCGATCGAATCCTGGAATGCCTGGTCAGATCTGAACACGCTCCAACAGACGAGGGCGCCGACAATTGCAGCGACGATCGCCGCCAGGCTTCGGCGCCTGAATGTGGCGTCCTGCCGTGTGCGATGGCCTGAACTCAGGATCAAACCTGCTGATGCCTGCCCCGCCACTGATGACGCAATCTGGTACGCAAGGTACGCCACGATCAGCGACCCCACGATTCGTTGTGTCGAGATGTCGTCGATCCGGAATCCGATCACGCCGACCACCAGCACGGCGGCCAGGCGCACAATCGCAGCACTGAAGACAATCGTATATGGCCGGCCAATGACCGATTGCAGGATGAGCAGAAGTACTGGAGCGAGGGCCCAGGTCGCCAGGGCGATCACGGCGAAGGCCGCGATTTGATAGTTTGTTCCACCCAACAAGAAGGCGACGGCAGCCAACAGGATCGTTGGTTGCAGGACGCTCTCGGCGAGCGATTGCAAAGTCGCATTGATGATGGCATATGACGGCGCGAATCGACTTTGCAGCCGTAGGGATTGTCTCGATCGTGACGTCAGAACCACGAAGCCTCCAGCGATGGTGTGCGTGCATTGCGCTCGATGCCCAGAGCCATCGTGGCTCGCGTGGACATCACCGTGGTCATTATATGCTGGCGCACAGTCACTCCCCGGAATCGTCGATGGCGAACCGCTGACCGACGCGATTCAGCAGCTCCAGGTCGCGGCCAACAAGGATCTCGGCAGCCTGGCTGGTCGGCGTATAGGTGTAGGGCTGCTCGCTGCCGGAGAGTGGTGCGAATGATACCGCCAGCGAGGGCGGCTCAGTCATATCGGCGAGCGTCGTCGAGCTTCCGGCCCAGCCCAGGAGCTCGGCAGAGGTCGAATGCGAAGTGACTGTTGTCATCGCCGATTTCCACACCGGTATCTCGTCAACTACGACAATCCTCGGAATGGATGTCCCGTCAAGAAAGATCCCAGACCGATCGACGGCAGTCAGCACAATATGGACCGTGCTCGCCCTGCACTTTTGGCGACAAATCTCGGCCCGGATCCGGGCATAGGTGGATGGTAGTAGCTCGGGAAGCACCTTGGTGCCACCGATGATTGGCATGAAGTTTGCATCGCCGGACCAGCGAGGAACGATGTGCTGATGGAGATGATCGGCAATACCCGCCCCAGCGGCGGAACCCAAATTCATGCCGGAATTGATCCCGTCGCAACCCATTACCGTTCGCAAGCCAGTGCAAAACGAGGCGGTTAGCTCGGCCATCTCGGATCGTGCTTCTGGAGAGAGTGCCGCTGGCTCATTCACGTGATCATTGGGAACGACCATCAAGTGACCGGTGTTATAGGGAAACAGATTGAGGATCACAAAGGCGTGCACCCCACGATGCACGATCAGGGTTTCCAAATCGTCGCTCCCGGCAAGGGCGTCGCAAAACACACACCCTGCGCTCGACGAATTGCCGCCGACGTAGGCCATCCGCCATGGCGTCCACAATCGCTGGTTAGGCACGATTCCGGAATTACGAGTCACGTTGCTTCGCTCCACGCCCTTGCTGATTCAGTCGCCATCGAGGGTGGCGAAATACGGCTCCAAATAGGATCGCGTGCGCATCTCGTTGAGATCGGCAACGATCAGCGTTACTGGCTCGACACCAGCGACCTTGCAGGCATCTGCCACCATGGCCAATGTTCCATGCGCCAGCGCCGCGATATCCTGCGGCGTCTCCGAGAGCCAGATGTCGGATTGGCGACGCAGGAGTGCCGCAATTGTATTCGTGACTGCTTCGTCGATATCTGGCGAAGCATCCAGGGCACGGTCCGGGCGAACCTGCTCCCAGGTCAGGTCATCCCGGATGCACCGTAGCGCGATCCAGTAGCATACCTGGCCCCCTTCGAGGGCGACATCCGATGTTGCGTCAACGTGGCGATGAGTTCCGTCCAGCGCACCGGCAAGTTCGTTGAGTTCGTCGGCGATCCGGCTTGTGACGCGATCGTCGCGGTCGCGAAGCAGGCGGGAGGTGCCCGATCGTGCCTCCCAGTTGCCGTTTCTGAGCGCGGCGTAGGCGCCCCACCAGCGCTGGGTCGTCGCCGACAGTCCCGATCCAGCGCCATAGACATCGGCGGGATCGAACCATCGATCGCGAGCGATGGTCAGGGTATTGTCCGGTTCGAGACGGCGGTAGAAGCAGGTGGGATACCCTTCGTGACAGACCGCCCCGGTTTGAACAACCTCAATGAGGAGCGAATTGAGCTCGCAGTTCACCGAAATCTGCTCAACCTGCTGAACGTGACCGGACGTCTCGCCCTTCTTCCACAACTTCTGGCGGCTGCGGCTCCAGAAATGAACGAATCCCGTCGATCTGGTCTCATTGAGGGCGGCCTCGTTCATGAATCCAACCATCAGCACATCACCAGTCGACCGATCCGTAATGACCGCCGGAATCAATCCATCCGGCCCGAATGCGATCGGTAGTGACACCTTGTTCATCGTTGCGACTCCAAGCGTACCGGCAAACCGTGCTCGTGGAGGTAGTGTTTGACCTCGGCGATGCGCATGGCGCCAAAATGAAACAGCGATGCCGCAAGCACGGCATCTGCCCTGCCAGGTTGCAAGGCGTCAGCGAAGTGCTCCAGTGTACCGGCACCTCCAGATGCGATGACCGGGATGTTGATCGCGGCCGAGACCGCTTCCAGCAACGGCAGGTCGTATCCGGCAAGCGTCCCGTCGCGGTCCATGCTGGTCAGCAGGATTTCTCCAGCCCCGAGTTCGGCGACCCGTGTCGCCCAGGTCACGACATCGATTCCGGCTGCTCGACGGCCACCGTGGGTGAACACTTCCCAATTGCCGGATTCTGTGCGCCGGGCATCGATGGCGACCGTGATGCACTGGGTGCCGAAGATATCTGCTCCTTCACTGATCAGTTCGGGTCGCGCCAGGGCAGCGGTGTTGATCGAAATCTTGTCCGCACCCGCACTGAGCAAGCCGCGAATGTCGTCAACGGTACGGATGCCGCCGCCCACCGTGAGCGGAATAAAGACCTGATCCGCCGTGCGGCGGACCAGATCGATCATCGTGTTGCGGCTGTCGGAGCTGGCGGTAATATCGAGAAACACCAGTTCATCGGCGCCCTCCCGGTTATAGATGGCGGCCATCTCTACCGGATCCCCGGCATCGCGAAGGTTGACAAATTCAACGCCCTTGACGACTCGACCGTCAGTCACGTCGAGACAGGGGATGACGCGTTGGGTGAGATCGCTGCGACCGCTCATGAGGACATCTCCACTTTCCGATTCGCTATCTCGATGGCCTGGGCGAGCGTGAAGCGGTGGTGGTAGAGGGCCGTGCCGATGATCACGCCCGAAGAGCCGAGGCCTGCCACAGTGGCGACATCGCCCAACGAACCGATTCCACCCGAGGCGATGATGGCCGTCGAATCGATCGCGATCATGTCTCGCAAGGAATCGAGATTGGGTCCCTCAAGGCGGCCATCGCGACCGATGTCTGTGAAGACGATGTGCTGGACTCCCTCGCGGACGACATGCTGGGCAATCTCGATTGCGCTGATCTTGGTTTGCTCGATCCAGCCCCTTGTGGCAACCATCCCGTTGCGCGCATCCAGGCCGACCGCGATCGCTGATCCAAACGCATCAACAGCTTCCGGGATCAATGCAGAGTTGGTGACGGCTGCTGAGCCGATTACCATGCGATCGATCCCAAGCTGATGTGCCGCACGCAAGGCGCTCATGTTCCGCATGCCGCCGCCGAGCTGTATCTTGACGGTGACGGCTTCTCGAATGCGCTCGATTGCGTCCTGGTTTGCCCGAATGCCATCGCGAGCGCCATCCAGATCGACGATATGGATCCATTCCGCGCCCTGATCCTGCCAGCGGTGGGCAGCGTCAACCGGATCGGCGTCAAATATCGTCTCGCGGGAGAAGTCGCCTTCAACCAGGCGCACAGCCTTGCCATCGCGAATATCGATGGCGGGATAGACAATCACCGAACTATCATCCTTTTGATCCGAGGCCGATCCGAAGACATAAAACAGGCGAGTTCATCGAATGCTGCGTTCATGGTGTCCAAGTGACCCATGTCTTGACGAGCGCCAGTCCGTCGTCGCCGCTTTTCTCGGGATGGAACTGGAAGCCCCAGACATTATCCCGGGCCACGACACTTGGGAAGCGCACGCCATAGTCGGTTTCGGCGGCGATGACTGACTCGTCAGCTGGCTGGACGATGTAGGAGTGAACGAAATAGAAAAAGGCAGGGGCCAGATTGCCCATTGGTGAACCAGTGCGGAACTCAACGCGATTCCAACCCATCTGCGGAACCTTGTGATCGTTGGGTAGTGCCCGTACGTTTCCATCGAGCAATCCGAGCCCGGTTGTCGGACCCTCTTCCTGGTCGCCGAACAGGAGCTGCATACCCAGGCAAACGCCCAGTACGGGTTTTCCTGCCTTGGCGCTTTCCGTGACCGCCTCGGCGAGACCACTTTCCCGGAGCCGGTTCATTGCAGCGGCAGCGTTTCCAACGCCTGGCAGCACCACACGGTCCGCTGATCGTATCAGCTCCGGATCGCTTGAAATCATTGTGGTGGCTCCAGCGGCTTCGATCGCCCGCTGGATCGATCGCAGGTTTCCGGCCCCATAGTCAACAATCGCAATCATGCGAGTACCCCTTTGGTGGAAGGAACGAAGGTGGCGGGCGCGGTCAGGGCGAAGGCGGTGCGCGTGGCAACGGCTGCTGCCTTGAAAATCGCCTCCGCCGCGTGATGTGAATTCCGCGCGCGAAGGAGATCGATATGCATTGTCAGCCCCGCATTTACGGCCACGGCCCTCCAGAACTCTTCCACCAGGCTGGCGGCAAAATCGACACCAATCACCGGTTCCGGCATCTCCGCATGGAACTCCAGATATGGACGACCGGAGCAATCGATCACGACCCGCGCCAGCGCTTCATCCAAAGGTGCGTAGGCGAACCCATAGCGCTCGATCCCCGACCGATCCCCGAGGGCGGCCCTGATCGCCTGTCCAAGTACGATCCCGACGTCCTCGACCGTGTGATGAGGGTCCATTGCGGCATCACCCGTGGCGACCACGGAGAGATCGACGCGGGCGTGCTTGCCCCAGGCGTGCAGCATGTGATCGAAGAAAGGGACACCGGTTCGGGCCTGGATATTGCCTGCCCCATCCACATGCAGCACGAGGTCAATCGATGTCTCACCCGTGGTTCGGGAGATCGAGCTTCGACGTACCAGCATTGCTTCAGTCATGTGTGTGCTCCCATTCAAGTTCAAGCCAGGCGATATCTACGGTGTAGCGATGCGCTCAAGTGCGATACGCAGGGCGTCGAGAAACGCCGTATTTTCGTCGGTGGTACCGACGCTCACGCGCAAACATTGGGAGAGTGATCCGCCGTAGCGCCGGACGTACACATTGTTTGCTTCCATCTGGTCCGTAACTACCTTGCTATCGCTCACCGGCAAGGCGAACAAGACAAAGTTCGCGGCCGAGTCGAACGCCTCGACCCCTGACAGGGCATTCAATTCCTGAATCAGGCGAGAACGTTCGCCGACAAGAGTGGCGACATTGCCGCCGAGATGTTCCAGATCGTCCAGCGATGCCACGGCGACTGCAGCCGAGATCGCACTCACATTGTAGAAGGCTGGGGCTGCCTGCCGGATCCACGGCATCAGTGGTTCGGGGAAAATCCCGTAGCCGACGCGATAGCCGGCCAACCCCGCAAACTTGCTCATGGTTCGAAGAAGCACGACGTTTGGATGTTCGTTGGCAAGGCTGAGGTGATTCACCCCACTGAACTCGGCATACGCTTCGTCGATCGCTACCAGGGTGTCGACGCTGCCGACGATCCTCGCGATATCAGCCGGATCGTAAAGTGTTCCGGTGGGGTTATTGGGATTGCAGACGATGATCAGCTTGGTGCGAACGTTGGTAGCGGCGATGATCCCATCCACATCGAGCGCAAAGTCCGGGGCGGGACCGAGCGGTACGTCGACCACGTTTGCGCCGTGCACCCCGAACAGGCTGCGATAGACCCCGAATGTGGGATCGGAAATAATGACCTCATCGCCTGGATCGATGATAGCGATCGCCAGCGTCGTGAAAACATCGTCCAGGCCGGCGCCCGCGATAACGCGCTCGGGCGAGACGCCGCTGTATCGCGCAAGGGCCTGGATCAGGACATCCTGGTTGAAGGTAGGGTAGCGATTTCCGAGACGATACCCGTCATACACCGCCTGGGCTTTGGGTGAGAGACCGTAGGGAGACTCGTTCCAATCGAGGCGTACGGCAGTTGGATTGTCGACAGGAGACGCCCCGGGTGTGTACGAAGCCATTGGCTTGATGTGCTGTCGAGCGATTCGCTCCGGCCGGAAGGTCACGTTGTCGTCCATTTCTGTGTGGATGAATTGCATCGGGGGCGCCATCGCCGGGGTCAACAAATTCGGGCCGAACGTGAGTCGGCCCGGGTCCTACAGCATGAGTTTGTCGAGTGCGGAGACCAGGATTTCGCTTGCTCCGGCAAAGCGGAGCTGCTCGATCTTCTCCCAAAACACATCTTCCTCGATGGCGGCGTGAACCGCGACCCATCCCGGGATATCGAGAGGAATCACGGTCGGCGCCTTGAGGCCCGGAAGCACTGCCTTGATCTGATCGAGGTTGGCGATTGGGGCATTCATCATCACGTATTTGAAGCGCCGCGCGGCTTCGACCGCTTTCATGCGCAGGAGCAGTCGTTCGATGTTCTCCCGGCGCCCTGGATCGTCGAGCGACGCGCGGTTCGCAATTAACACGGCTTCCGATTCAAGAATGGTGTGGATTGGGCGCAGATCGTTCAACTGAAGTGATGATCCGGTCGCCGTGAGTTCGACGATGGCGTCAGCCAGGCCGAGCGCAGGGGCGACTTCGACCGAGCCACTGATCGTGATGATTTCCGGGGCGCCGCCGAGCGATTCGAAGAACCGCCGCGCCGATTGCGGATACGAGGTCGCGATCTTGGCATGCAGGAGTTGTTCTGGTGAGGTGATGCCCGAGTCGCCCGGAACGGCGACAACGAGGGAACAGTATCCATAGCCGAGCGGTAGCAGCTCCTCGACGTCGTTGCCCTGCTCGTGGACAAGGTTCCTGCCCACTATGCCCAGATCCACCGTGTGCAATCCGACATAATCGGGAATATCGTCATCCCGGGCGTACAGGATCGAGAGCGGAAAGTTGCGTGCCTTCGAGAAAAGGCGCTGGCCGTAGCTCTCGAAATCGAGACCGATATGCCGGAGCAGTTCAAGGGTATGGTCCGTGAGGCGACCCGAGCGTTGAATAGCCAATTTGAGCTGATTCTCGCCGTTAATCAGGGACCGTGCTGAAGTCATGTTTGGGATGATCTCACTCGCTCAGGATTTGGGTAGGAAAGATGCGTGAGGCCAGCAAACATTGTGAAGCACTGCACGCATATTCCATGTCTTTTACCACGATGCAGTAGGGGCAGGCAACCTGTCCTGCGCTCAAGATCGGGCGTTTGGACACCGTCCGGTGTCACCTGCGCTTTCGGTGAGAGAAATCGCCCGGCGGATGGATCGAGATATCGAGAGCGATCCACAGCAGCAGCGCCAGTGGGTAGAACAGGATTGGCATCAACAAGGCCAGGGTGGCGCCGTAGATTTGCATCTCTAACACGCTGAGACCTGAGGCTACGATGAGCCAGACCACAATTCCCACCGTGAGCAGTTCTGTGAATCCAAGATTGATGACATAGCTGCCGAGGAAAAAGCCATCTTCGTATTCATAGAGCGTGTTGCAATGTGGACAGCGCTTCTTGAGTGTAAACCAACCCTTGAACAGGTCACCACCACCGCAATAGGGACAGTGGCGGCGAAACGCGCGCCCGAAGGTGACGGCCAGGCGTTTACCCCCGGTTTCAGGAATGGATACTTGCCGGTCTGGGACGGCCTGAAGTGCGTTCACGTGTTGCTGGAATCTCCTGGAATTGCCGCGACAATGTGGACTCAGTTGCCATTGCAAATGGTACAGTGGTTCGAGATTCGAAAGCACAAACAATGTCCCCTGATACCGGGTTTCTCCTGTCGAACGAGACAATGACCGAGATCACGAGTGGAGTGGACGCATCGCCCGATGTGTCTTCGATAAGGATGAGCAGACGTGCTGGCCAAAGTCTTCAGTTGCGCGGTCGTTGGTCTGGACGGAATCCTTATCGAAGTCGAGGTGGACGTCAGCAATGGCGGGCAGCCCGGGATGATTCTCGTCGGATTGCCGGACGCCGCGGTGCAGGAAAGCCGAGAGCGCGTTCGGGCCGCCATTCGCAACTCCGGGGGCAAGTTCCCCCACGGCCGGGTTACGGTCAACCTGGCGCCCGCCGACCTGAAAAAGGCTGGACCGACCTACGATCTTCCGATTGCGATCGGGATCCTCCTGGCCGGACGACAGCTCTGGGCAGAGTTGAGCGATGCCTTGATCGTCGGTGAACTATCCCTGGACGGAATCGTTCGCCACACCCCGGGAATCATCAGCATGGTTGCCCTGGCTGCCGAAAAGGGACTGGGCCGGGCGTTCGTCCCAGAAGTGGATGCGCGGGAAGCGTCGCTTGTGCAGGGGATCGAAGTCTATCCGGTACGTACGCTGGCCGATCTGGTGAACCACCTCACAGGAGAGGTTCCGGTGGCGCCAATGACCGACGAATATCGACACGTCGAAGCAGCCTATAACGCAACCGGAACCGATTTTTCGGAGGTCAAGGGGCAGGA
This sequence comes from uncultured Chloroflexia bacterium, assembly GCA_963763125.1. Classification (GTDB taxonomy): domain Bacteria; phylum Chloroflexota; class Chloroflexia; order Thermomicrobiales; family UBA6265; genus JACCYX01. The sequence goes on along the minus strand of CAVXMV010000005.1, from coordinate 16,651 downwards.
GCATGTCAAGCGTGGTCTTGAAGTTGCCGCCGCCGGCGCGCACAACCTGATCATGAGTGGACCTCCGGGTTCGGGCAAGACATTGCTGGCGCGGGCATTGCCGTCGATCCTGCCGCCGATGAACATCGATGAAGCGCTGGAAGTGACGAGGATATATAGCGTTCGTGGCTTGTTGCCGCCGGAGACCCCGCTGATTCGGGAGCGACCGTTTCGGTCCCCCCATCACACCACAAGCCACGCGGGTCTGGTCGGTGGGGGCACCTGGCCGCGACCGGGTGAGATCAGCCTATCCCATCGGGGCGTACTCTTTCTCGACGAGCTGCCGGAGTTCAACTCGCAGACCCTGGAAGTGCTGAGGCAACCACTGGAGGATCGCCGGGTGACGATTGCCAGGGCCTCGGGAACGGTGAGTTTTCCGGCAAACGTCACCCTGGTGGCGGCGATGAATCCCTGTCCCTGCGGATTCTTCGGTGATCCGGTGCGGGAATGCCGGTGTGCGCCATCGGCGGTCGCCCGTTACCAGAAGCGGATCAGCGGACCACTGCTCGATCGGATCGACATTCACCTCGAAGTTCCCCGTATCGATTACGAGCAACTTGCCGACCGGCGGCCGGGCGAAGGGTCTGCGACGGTTCGCGCACGGGTCGAGGTGGCCCGGGAAGTGCAGGCGAACCGATTTCTGGGTGGAGAATATCTCACCAATGCCGACATGGGACCGAAGGAAGTACAGCAATTTGCGCGACTCGATGCCCAGGGTGAGCAACTGATGCGGACGGCGGTCCGCCAGCTGGCACTCTCCGCGCGCGGCTATCATCGGGTGCTGAAGCTCTCGCGAACGATCGCCGACCTCGGCGAGCAGCGAGCATGTCCAGACGGCGCATGTCGCCGAGGCGCTTCAGTACCGGCCACGGGTCGCCGACGCCTGATACTGACCCCGAACAATTGCCTCGTGACTGGAATTGACCTTCGAAATTCGGGTGAATGAGCTGACCTGACCCAGCCAACGCTTTGACAAGCCGAATCACGAGGTTGCCGGAAAACGGCACGTGGTTTTTTCGCGGTGCAAAAACACAAATAGGTCATTTTCCCGCGTCATACCGGGGATTCTTTTTGGCAGACTTGATGTGCGATTCGGTTCGCATGAGCGCGGGTGGTCTGCACTGGCGATTCAGGAAGAGAGTTGCGCGCACTCCTGCCATTCCGAACGCATCGACCATTGGAAATAGCACCACCTGAGGCCAATCGACGAGTTGGGAGAGATCGCGGGAGGATATACGCGGGCCAGGCGTCGAAAGGGACGTTGAGCGTTCTGGCCCGCTAAGCGGACCGGCATAAGTTGTGACGGAGGGTCAGGTGCGGCCAGGTTGGGGCGGCGAACCTCGCCTCCACGAGGTGCAGCAGCCGGTTGGCGACGTGGATCAGGCGCGTCCGGTCGTTCCAGAAGCGGTGGCAGGCCAGCTTGCCGTTGACGAACCGCCAGACCCGCTCGAGCAGATTGAGGTGCGGACTGTAGGTCGGCAGCCAGAGCACGGTGATGCGCTCGGCGTGTTTGGCAAACCAGCTTCGGATCGCGGCCGTCTTGTGATAGGCGGCATTATCCATCACCAGCACGAGCTGGTCCGTCGGCCACCGCCCGGCCAGCGTGGTCAGGAAGTGCCCGAACTCGTGGGCCGAGGCGCGGCGGGTGATCATCGTCGTCAGCGTCCCCGAGCGGTAGTCGAGCGCGCCGAAGATGCTGGACCGCTTGTCGCGCCCGGCGGCGGCAACGCGGTGCGGGGATCCCCGTCGTTGCCACATCTTTGCCAGCTGGGGATGGGTGTGGAGATGGCATTCATCCAGATAGAGCAGGCGGTATCCGGCGCGATGAGCCCCTTTTTTTGGAGCTTCTCCAGCGTGTGCCGGGCACTGGCGATGGCATCCTCATTCTGGCGTTCCCGCAGATCGTGACGGGGCCGGCGATAGACATAGCCGCGCTTTTTCAAATGCCGCGAGAGGGCTTCGGTGCCGACCTGGATCTGTCGCTGGCGCGCCAACAAGTCGGCCAGATCGACCAGCCCCCAGAGGGCGACCGGATAGCCGTAGTCCATCGGCGACGTGGCCAGCGCCTCGTCGATGAGCTGATCCGCCGCCGCATCGACCCGGCCCGGTCGCCCGCGGCGGGCGCGATCGCGCAGCCCCGCCCGGCCCGCGGCCAGGAAGCGATCACGCCAGCGTCCGATCGCCGCCGCGGAGACGCCGGTCGCCCGCGCCGCCGCGGCGAGCGATCCCTGGGCGAGGACGGCCAGCAGGAGGTGGGCGCGGTGCCGCACCTGGGGACACGGATCGGTCTTGGTGAGCCGCAGCAGGCGCGGCCGCGCAGACGTCAGCGGGGAGGCCATGTGATACTCCTTGAACCTCCCTAGCATACGCCCACAACTTTCGTCAGTGCGCTTAATCCGCCCCTACGAGTGTTTGACCCGAATGTATGCAGCGGCGCGAGTTCCCGGACAAGTGCCCACGCCATTGGGCCTGGGTGCGATTGGGTCAGGCTGATGGTCGTGCCCGCAGAGCGGTTCGCAGCGCGTCGGCTCGGGTGTTGGCCAGGGCTTCGACCTGATTGGCACGGGAGGTAAGGTTGGAGGCAGTTTCCTCATCCTTGATCATCGGGATGTTGATCCGGACATTGGCGAGGCCGGCGATGACCGATGCGTGCGCCAGTGAGATCGCAATGTCGGCATCGGACAACGCGTGCGAAGTGCCCTCGTTGACCACAGGTTCAAGGTGATCCAGGACGTCGCATGCGGTGCTCGCCAGCGCCAGTGGAACCTCTGCGGCATGCACCAGGGCGGCCTGCATCGCGGCACGCCGGGCGGCCTTTTCTTCGTCGGACGACCGGGGCAACCGTGATGCGTCGAGATACCCGCTGTACGCCAGCTCATCGGCCGCGGCAGATGTCAGTAAGGATGCGATTGACGTTCCCAGATAGCGAGTAGTGGCCTTCGAGATTGGGATTGTCGCCACCCTTGACCGTCAGGCTGATCACCATTTGGCCGAGCCCAGCCGCAAGTGCCCCGACCAACCCCGCAACACTGCCGCCACCAGGGGCTGGTTGGGAAGATCCGAGTGTTTCCAGGTAGTCGCCGATTGTGCGTTCGGCCAGTGGCGCCTGAGTGCTCATTCCTGCTCCTTGATGACGGCGGTTCCCACCATTTGATGAAGCTCGATGACGAAACGCTCCTCGTCGTCGAATTCAAGCTTGTAGGCTGATTCCTCAGGTCGAGGCGCGGGCGGGATCACGAAGCGGACCCAGCCTTCCTCGGCGCCGCGACACAGCAATTCAGTGACCTTGGCCTCGAAGCGGTTGTAGGACATATCGGGTGTCAGAACGCGGTAGTACTGCTCGCCCATGCCGTTCGCGGTCCAGATCAGGCGGACGAGCTGGCGATGGCGAGTTTCGAGTGGCGATGCTGCCATTTCGTTCGACATAAGGCCGCGAATGATGGCGGAGAATTTGCCCATCTCGCGGGTTTGGCTGCCGCAGACGCCGCAGATGCCGTTCATCGTGTCCTCGTGACGGTAGCTGCGCCGGCACGTGTCACACCAGAGATAGGAATTGTGCGGATCCTGTTGGGTGTTATGTGGCATGTCGCTTACCTCCGGTTCGGTCGCGCGGTTGGCTCTTGGAGAACGAGACAGGCCTGGCGGAGCGACTCCAACCAGGCCTGATGGGGGGCAATGAGTGACCGAGGAGATTGCAATGCTCCGTTTGGCTCCTGGAATTGGCTGCCACAATGGCGGCCAATTCCAGATGTCGTACGGGGCACCCTGCAGAAACCGCGTTAGCCGCGCATGCCGCGTTCTTCGTGCTGAACCGTGCCGCCTCGACCGACGTTTGCGGCAGCGGGTTGCTTCTCACCGGTCTGGTCGGCCCAGCGCTGGATGAGCCAGGTGATGATGATACCGCCGACCATCATGAAAATCGCGAGGAAGAGTTCGACGGTCTCAGCGAGTGTGCCGAACGAAATGGCGAGATTGGAAACAAGCATCAGGATGCTCCTTCGTTACGGTGCTTCAACGGTGATCGTGCCAACCATGCCGCTCTCGCGATGACCGGGGATTGAGCAGTAGAAGACGTACTCACCGGGTTCGGCATCTTCCGGAATCGTGATCGTGATTGGCTCCGACGAGAGCATGTCATTGATGCCCCATTCGTCAACTGAGAAGTCGTGCTCGGAGACACCGGCATTGACGACCTGAATCGTGTCGCCTGGCTTGACGGTGATCTCCGTCTGGCTCCAGCTGAACGGGTCCTGGGCCTCGAGGAGGATGGAGCCGTCGTCGGCTGCCGCTGGTGAGGCCGCTGCATCGCCTTCATCCTCGGTGTCTGCAGGTGGCGGAACAGTTGGATAGACCGGTTCCGGGTGCTCGACGGACTCGCACGCTTCGGTGTTGGCCGGGTCTGCGTCACACTCGGCCTGGGCTGCCTTCTCGCCAGTATCTAGCACGGTTGTGTTATAGACATAGTTCCAGTCGCCATACATGATCAGATAGACGAGATCGTTGAGTTCTTCGACGTTGAGCTCCGTGCCAAATGCCGGCATCAGTTTTTCGGCCTGGCGAGGATCGGAAGGCTTGCCGTATTCGATGCTGTAGCGAATGTAGTCCTCTGCGCGTGCCTGCATGACGGGATCGTCCGACTGGAACAACGGTGTCGTCGACGTGTCCATGTTCGGATCCTGGTTCAGCCGCGCGCCGATCCGGGGAGGCTCTTCCTGACCCTGGGAGCCAAGGCCAGCCGGTCCATGGCACTGGAGACAGTAGGTGATGTAGAGCTCGGTACCGCGCTCGAGTGCGAGGGCTTCCTGCTCCGTTGTCTCGCCTTCCCGGCGATTCGGCTCGTCCGCAAGGTACACAACCAGGACCGTTGCCATGGCAACCAATCCAATGATCACTACCGTTGCGAGCTTCTGGACAGCTCCCACCCTCGTTCACTCCTCATCGAAATCGACAGCACCGGGCGGATTTGCCCTGAAGGACGTAGTTAGGCCGGATACGGCGCGGCATCTTCTGGTGTGTATTCATCCCGAATGATTAGCGTTCCGGGATTGGTGTTGACGGTCAAGCTGCCGTCAGCATTCACGGTCACCGGCATCGCATCGAGTGCGCGCGGCGCGGGGCCGGAAATACGAGACCCGTTGTAGTCGTACACCGAACCGTGACACGGGCAGATGAATCGCGACTTGCCCGCGATCCAGGGAACGGTGCAGCCAAGGTGCACACACTTCCAGTAGAGCGCCTCGACACCGGCTTCGGTGTGGACGATGTAGAACTTGCCTTCCGGATAGCGAAATGGTTCGCCATCAACCTCCGGAACGCTCGTTCCGGGTACGGTGATATCACCACCGAAGGCGCCGGTTTTGTTTGGCCAGAGCAGATAGACTGTGCCCGCGGCGATTTCTGCGGTAATGATCAGCGTGGCGCCAAGCGCAGCATTGCGGGTGAACGCGCGACGGCTCTGCAATTTCTTCGCAGTGGACCCGTGTCCGGCCTGAAGACGGGCTGCCAGGCCAAGTACCTGGCTAGCTGCCCATCCTCCTGCCAATCCAGCGAGTGTGCGAGCGAGTGGTGTCATGTCAGCGTCGATCCTTGCTTGAAAATGCGAGTCCTCGGCTCAGTGAGCGCTCGAACGTCGGTGGCCTAGTGGTGCACCAGCGGGAGATCCCACGGCATGGTGAATTCCTGACCAGGGCCTCGGAATGAGGTGCCGAAAATGGCCAGCACCCAGTACGTCACAAAAAAGCCGGTGAAGAGAGCGATGATGAGTTCACGTCGAGTAGGGCGAAAGATCCCCTGGACCACGATGGCGAGTGTGACAATCGCGGCGAGCATGATCACTGCGGAAATGACGATGCCGCCGACCCAGTCTGGCGCACCCTGATGTTCCATCAGCCAGCGCCCAATACCGAACTGCGTGCCGCGACCGATGGCCTCGTCGAGGAGCACCATGCCAGTGAGGGCGATTGTGGTGAAGACGGCAGAGAAGCCGATGATCTTGCGGCCCTTGGCGGATGTGCCGAGGATGCCGACGCCGAGTGGGCTGCGATCGATGTATGGAATCGCGGCGATCGCGACGAGCGCGAGTGTTGGCACAATCACGCCAGCGAGGCCAGCGTTCATGTGCAGCAGCATTTCCTGGAGATTCAGGAAGTACCACGGCGCCTTTGACGGGTTTGGTGTCTGATTTGGGTTGGCTCGCTCGAGCAGCGGTGCATTTACAAGAACCGAGAGGGCAGTCAGGATCGCAAGGAATACAACTGCACAGACAGCCTCAACCACGACCAGCGACGGCCAAACCATCACTTCGTCTTCGGCAAGGTCCGTGGGACGGGCCAGTGCCCGGCCGCGTACAAGCTCAAGCAGCTTCTGCCGCTTCTGTTCATCAATGCTTCCGGAGGCAGATCCGGGTTGTTGCGCGATATCAGCCACGTTTTCCATTCTCCTGATCTGGCGGCCCGCAGGCAGCCACGCGACACGGACGGATGGGAACTACAACGGACCCGAAATGCCGCCGTCCTTGCGGATGCGCCAGAAGTGAACTGCCATCAGGAAGGCTGCCACCAACGGCAGGAAAATAACATGTAGCGTGTAGAAGCGAATCAGTGTGCTCTGGCCAATCTGGAAGTCACCAAGCAGGAGTTGTCGCACTTGAGGACCAACAATCGGGGCCGCACCACCAATTTCCGAACCCACCGTGATTGCCCAGAATGCCAGTTGATCCCATGGAAGCAGGTAGCCGGTGAATGAGAGGAGGAAGGTGACGACCAGGAGAAGGACACCGATAACCCAGTTGAACTCTCGTGGTGGCTTGTACGAACCGGTGTAAAATACTCGCCCCATATGAAGGAAGACGGCAATCACCATGCCTTGTGCGGACCAGCGGTGCATGTTGCGCATCAACTGTCCAAAGGTGACTGTCCCTTCGATGTCCTTCATCGTCTGGTAGGCCTGGCCTTCCGACGGAATGTAATAGAACATCAGGAGCACGCCGGTCATGGTGAGGACCAGGAACATGAAGAAAGAAAGACCGCCGAGACAGAACGTATAGGTCACCTTGGTGGCATACCGCTTGATCTTCACCGGATGAATGTGCAAGAACACATTGCTGGCGATGATAAGGGCCTGATTGCGCTGTGTATCGGGGTAGCCGTGCCTGACTACCGAACGCCACACGGCAGACCCTGTAATGCGATCGGCCAGCGTTTGTTCCCGCCTCATGCCCTTCCTCCTCCGGAAATCCCCATCTGATCACTACTGAGTATCGTGAATCAATTTTTGTTCTGGCAGATGCGTCCCGCATTTGGCACGGAGCGATCTGGTGTTTGGTTAGCACATCATGCGATGCCCCACCATTGGCAAAGCGTGACCGTATTGTCGGTTGCCCCTTCAACTGCGGTCAAGGCACGAATCGTTCTTTTTGTATCCAATTGCCACGTTTTTGACGATCGCCTTCGGGAGAAGCCGAATCGTGCCTGAGCAGTCGCGAAAACGGATGCTCGCGAGCATCCGTCTATCATCAGCTTTTAGTTTTTGGTGGGCACTGTAGACCGACACTCAAACAAATCGGTGCTGTCGCCGCCGACTCCTGGTGAGGTGGCGACACTTGCCAAGCAGTTTCGCGGGATGCCATCGGGGACTATTCCCGTGGAGCTCCAGGAAGCTGCGGCGAGGAGTCTGCGACGGCGTCTGTCGCCCCAAGCGATCGAGGAATTGGTGGCTCGCTACAACGCTGGCGAGGATACCCCGGCTCTCAGTCGCGCGTATGGCATCTCGAGGGGTGGGCTTCGCAAGTTGCTGCTGGCACAGGGAGTGTCATTTCGAAAGCAGCCGATGACGGCTGAGGATGCCGACCGGGCGGTACGGCTCCATGAGCGTGGGTTGACGATCAAGCAGGTGGTGGGACAGGTTGGCTACTCGTTTAGCACGATCCGTCGAATGCTCCACGCGAACGGGGTGGTCGTCCGCGAGCGAGGTGTCGGGAAGGGCGGGGAACGCTCGGATCGGTGATCGTAGCAGGCGATGGATGTTGGGCTGGGATGCGAGGTCAGGTGACCCGTCACACGCAAGTGGTGAGTGCCGAGCCGACTACTGCCGACGAGATCCAGGATGCCATTAAGCTTCGCGCTCGCGTACTGGAACGACCACCGGCAGCCGTACCAGTGGCGCAAGGTCCCTGCCGTGCTCCCCACAACACCACCGCGTGGGTATGGATCCGCGCTCATCCCCTACGCAATACAGGCCGAGTACTTACCGAGAGAATCACTTAGTCAAGGGGCCGAGCATCGGCATTTCCCACGAGACGGTCCGCAAGGCGCGGCGCGAAGGCCGGGGTGAGCGGTCGCCTTTCACCTGCTGACCGCGTGCAACGGCGCAACGGTCGCTCCGACCGGGCGACAAACGCCCCCGCGGAGAGGTTCGCAACGATCACCTGCATGGCGTGGGTCAGAGAAGTGCAGGTGGTCGCCGACCGCTTGAGCCGGCGCCCGTACCTGGGCTACGACGTGAGCGAGCCGTTGCCCGATCACTCCAGCCTCGACCGCATTCGCGAGCGGTACCGCCTGGAGGTGTTTCGGCGCTTCTTCGAGGCGGGCGAGGCTGGTATCCGCCCCACGGGTCCGTCCTGAACCCCGTCAGACTGGCTGAATTACTCGGCTTTTCGCCCCGGACTGGTATCTCTTGAAATCATGCTGATCCCGGTGTTACGCGGGTTGACAGGCCAGAATGAACCTCATAGAGTGACTGCACATAGAAAAGAATGGTGGAGTCCGAGATTGCGTTCACTTATTCACATATACGAACGCAGGCACCATTTTGGGGACATCGGGTATGGCAACGCCATTCGCCCGGGCGACAGCGACCCCGGCGCGATCTCGCGCTTCACAACGGAAGGAGGGGCATGAGGGAGGGACGACGCGGAGGCGGCCACCGCTTACGCGCCCCGGCTTCGGCCCAACCGCCGATTGCGACAAATCCACGCCAAAACGCACGGTCAAGGAGGAACGTGAAAATGAGCTCCGCAATGATGCGTAAAATCAACCGCAGACGGATAATGCAGGGAACCGCGGGCCTGATGGGCCTGGCCGCCGCCCGGAGCAGAGGTGTTGGACGGGCGAGCGCCCAGGCCGAGGTCAGTGGCGAAATCGAGTTCGCTTACTACAACTGGGGGCCGGAGAGCATCGCCTTCTTCAAGGAGATGGCGGAAGCCTTCCAGGCTTCCCATCCCGACACCGAGATCATCCTCTCCCTTCCCCCATTCGATCAGTACGACCAGACGCTCAGCGTCCTCCTCGCCACCGGCAACGGCCCCGACATCATCACGACGGCCGCCGCCACTCAGGCCCTCTTCGCGGAGGGCCGGCTCCTCGACCTGACCGACCGCGTCGCTGCCGATCCGGTCCTGCTCGACGAGACCAAGTTCATCCAGGGCGGCTGGGACGTCTACCGCTTCGGCACCGACCGCATCTACGGCATGTACTCCGGCGCCGACACGCTCCTCCTCTACTACAACAAGACCATGTTCGACGCGGCGGGGATCCCCTACCCGACGGCCGAGTGGAATTGGGGCGACTTCGTCGAGGCCGCGAAGGCCCTGACGATCCGCGACGGGGATCGGGTCACGCAGTGGGGCTGTGTCCTCGGCGCATTCGACGATCCAGAATGGGGCTGGGCCAACCTGGTCTGGATGGAGGGTGCGGATATCTTCGATTCCAGGCCCCAGTTCTCGCAGCTCACGCTGAACAACGAACCGGTCTTGAAGGTGCTCACTCTCCTGCATGACCTGGTCTACACCCACGAGGTCGCGCCGACGCCGTCGATCTCGGAAGCGGTCGCCGATCAAGGCGGGTTCGAGAGCGGCACCGTCGGGATGATGGTCGACGGCGGCTGGAGCATCCAGCCGCGCAAGGCGATCGAAGCGTTCGAGTGGGATATCCAGACCCTGCCGGTCGGATCCAAGGGCTTCGTCGGCCAGTTCTGGCCCGGAGCACCGATGCAGATCAGCGCCAGCTCCGAGAACCAGGAACTCGCCTGGGAGTACCTCCGCTGGTTCGCCTCGGACGTGGAGGCCCAGACGATCGTCGCCAAGGTCGCAACCCAGGTCCCCGCCCTGCTGGAGATCGCCAACTCCGAGGCTTTCCTCGGCGTGCCGGGGTTGCCGGGCAATGTCGAAGCCTGGACCCGCTCGCTGCTGACCGCGCTCCCCGGCGACTCTTTCAATCCCAGGAAGGCCGAGCTGCTCGACAAGATTTGGCGACCCGAGTGGGAAAAATTCCAGAACGACAGCGTCACTGCCGAGGAGTTCGCCGCCAAGGTCGAGACGGACGGCAACGCCTTCCTCTCCGAGTCGTAGGCGACAGTTCGCGCGCTCATCGCGGAGCCGGCGCGGCGCCAATTGGCGCCGCGCCGGCCCTTAAGGTCTGTCTTTGCCCATGAGTACCCTTTCTCCTTCCGCACCGCCCGCTCAGCCGGCCCGGCAGCCGCGCATCCGCCAGCGCACCCGTGAGGCGATCGAGGGCTACATCTTCGTCCTTCCGGCAGTGATCGGCTTCGTCCTCTTCACCCTCTACCCGATGGTGGCCTCGCTCGGCCTGAGCTTCACCGAGTACAACCTCATCTCCTCCCCAGAATGGATCGGCGTCGACAACTACACCCGGATGTTTCAGGACGAGTTCTTCTGGCGGTCGGTGCGGATCACCGTAACCTACGCGGTCGTCGGCCTGCCGCTCGGGCTGACCTTCGGCCTGCTGGTCGCCCTCCTCCTGAACCAACGGGTTCCTGGCATCACCATCTGGCGATCCCTCTACGTCCTGCCCTCGGTCATCTCCGGGGCGGCGGTCGTGGTTCTCTGGCGCTGGCTCTTCAACCCCGAGTTCGGGTTGGTCAACGTGATGCTCGACTACGTCGGGATCGACGGGCCGAACTGGCTGGGCACGACCCGGTGGGCCCTCCCCTCCCTGATCCTGATCAGCCTCTGGGGATTTGGCGGGACGATGCTGGTCTTCCTGGCCGGGCTCCAGGGGGTGCCGAGCGAGCTCTACGAGGCGGTCGAGGTCGACGGCGGCAACGCCTGGGACAGGTTCCGCAACGTGACCCTGCCGATGCTCTCCCCGGTGATCCTCTTCAACCTGGTGATCGGCCTGATCTACTCGTTCCAGTTCTTCACCGAGCCGTTTGCCTTGACCGAGGGCGGCCCGGAGAACTCGACCCTGGTCTACCTGCTCTACCTCTACCGCAACGCCTTCAACTACTTCGAGATGGGCTACGCCTCGGCGATGGCCTGGATCCTCTTCCTCATCGTGCTGGTGTTGACCCTGCTCATCTTCCGCACGACCCCGATGTGGGTCCACTACGAGAACGAGCGGGGGGATCGCTGATGGCTAGCTCGATCGAGACCCCATCAGTCGCGACCCCGGCGCCGCGGGTAGCGCGCTTGTCACGCACTTGGCGGCGGCGGCTCTGGACGACGCTCGCGTTGTTCGTGATCGTCGCCGGGGCAATCGTCGTGACCCTGCCGCTGGCCTGGATGATCTCCACCTCGCTGAAGAAATCAACGGAGGTCTTCGTCCTGCCGCCGCAGTGGATCCCGCCGAATCCGCAGTGGGGCAACTACAAGACGGTCTTCGAATCCGCACCTTTCGCCCGCTACTTCCTCAACAGCGCGATCGTGACCGTTTCCAGCGTCTTCGGCACGCTGCTCTCCTGCTCGCTGGCGGCCTACGCCTTCGCCCGGCTGCGCTTTCCCGGCCGGAACGTCATCTTCGTGATGTTGCTCTCGACCCTGATGCTGCCGGCGACGGTGACGATCGTGCCCCGGTTCATCGTCTTCGAGCAACTCGACTGGCTGAACTCCTTCAAGCCCCTGATCGTGCCGGCTTTCTTCGGCAACGCCTTCTACATCTTCCTGCTGCGCGAGTTCTTCCGCACGATCCCCAACGACCTTGAAGACGCCGCCAGGCTGGACGGGGCGAGCACCCTGCGCATCTTCGCCACCATCGTCCTCCCCCTCTCCAAACCCGTCCTGGTGACGGTGGCGCTTTTCTCATTCATCAACTCGTGGAACGACTTCTTCAACCCGCTCCTCTACCTCAGCTCCGAGGAGAAGTACACGATCGCGATCGGCGTGATCAATTTCACTGGCAGCGACCGCGTCGGCCCGCAGATGCACCTGCTCATGGCCGCCTCCTTCCTCGCCACCGTCCCGGTCCTGATCGTCTTCTTCATCGCCCAACGGCAGTTCGTGAGGGGGATCGTGTTCTCGGGGTTGAAGGGGTGAAACACGAAGGCGGAAAGGCGGGAGGACGGGAACGAACAAGGCAGAGCCATTTCCCACCCCCTCGTAGGGGCGCATGCCATGCTCCCTGTTGCCGACCGCGGCGGCACGGAGGTCATGCGCGACTTCATACGGACGCGATTCCGGGTCTGGGTGCCTCAAAGTCACGCCGTCTGCCCAGGAAGGGCGCATGCCAAGCGGCTCCGACCAGGTGGCACTTCTTCCCGCCCGCCCACCTGACTACCCGACTTCCCTCCTCTCTTTCCACACAAAAGGAGATCCACCGTTGACCGCCGTCCACCCCTTCGACCTCCAAGCCCGGGCCGCACTCACCGCCCGCAGCCTCACAGCCCTGCTTGATCCGCGCCAGCAGGGGCTGATGTACTTCCTCGGCGAATGGCGGCACCGGCCGCCGAGCGCCTTCCATGGCCTGTGGGACTACGGCGACGGCAGCGGCCGCCAGATCGACGCCCTGACGCTGGTGCGGTCCATCGTTCCACCGGGGTCGGAGGCAGCGACTCCGGACGAAGGAGAGCACCTACTCGAAGCCTGGATGCTCCGCCAGCTCCACGACGACGGCATCTCATGGCTGCCGCCGGAGCCGTGGGCTGAGCCGTGGGGCCGGGAGCTGCTCCTGGGCGATCCAAAGAGCGAGGGGCCGTTCGCCGAGATCAGTTGGGCTCAGCGGGGCACGCTGCTCGGGTTGACCAGCCGCTACCTGGCGACCGGCGACGAGCGCTACGCGGCGCACGGCAAACGGATGGTCGATGGCCTGCTGGCGGTGGCGGTGCGGGAGGAGCCGGGCCTCTACTACCCGGAGGGCTACTACCAACCCGGCGGCTGGCGCTTCCACAAGCCGGGCTTGCACCCCGCCATCGAGGAGTACAACGCGGCCGTCGCCGTGCCGGCCCTGCGCTTCTTCGCCGCGACCGGCTACGAGCCGGCCCTGGAGCTGGGCCGGGATCTCACCTCGTTCGCCCTCTACCACACGCCCTGCTACCTGCCGGATGGCCGCCTGCGCAAAACGGTCGGCGACGTCGAGGGGCACTTCCATACTCACTCCAACTTCGCCCTGGCCGTCCTGACTCTGGGGATCGTCACCGGCCAGCGGGAGTACCTGAGCTGGGCCCGCCAGACCTATGAGGTCCTCAAAGAGTGGGGCACCGACTTCGGCTGGTTCCCCGAGGGCTTTGGGCAGCGGCACGGCGAGGTCTGCTGCATCACCGACATGATCGAGCTGGCGCTCCTGCTCGGTCGCCACGTCAGCCCGGTCTACTACGCCGACGCCGAACGCTTCGGCCGGAACCACCTGCTCGAAGGACAGTTCCTCTCCCTCGACCAGTTGCAGACCGGCGTCGAACGTCTACCCGTAGGCAAGGCCGCCGCAGAGCGAAATCGCCCACTCGACGCGGCCGTGACGAACGAGGGCGTCACCGAGACGCAAGTCGGTGCCTTCGCCTCCCGCTCCACCCTGAACGACGCCTTCCACCTCGACGCCACCGCGCTGATGCAATGCTGCAACGCGGCGGGAGCCCGCGGCCTCTACGACCTGTGGAGATACGCGGTGGACGAGGGCAGTACCGTCGACGGCCGCGCAAACCTCTCGATCAACTTGCGCTTCAGCGTCGAGACCCCGGCGATCCGCGTTGTCAGCCACGAACCGGCCGACGGCAAACTCGACGTGACCGTGACCGCGCCAAGTCGGATCGCCGTCCGCCTACCAGAGGGCATGTCGCAGGCACTCGCCGTTATCCAGGATGGGTCCGAACCCCGCGTCGTCTCCCTGGACGCCGCCGACGGCTACGTCTCGCTCGACCTCGATCCCGGGCAAAGTACGGCGCTGCACTACGCCCAGCCCGAGCGAATCGCCACCTACCAGATCGGCAGCCCGGATAAGTTCGAACGAGGGACCGGCTTCTGGCAGGGCGAGACGCTGCTGCGGGTCGATCCTCCTGGGCGATACCTTCCGCTCTACGAGCGCGCGACAGATCTGCCGGCCGTTCAGCCAAAGGCGACCTCTGGGAAGCCTATTCATGCGCTCTAATGGCGGTTCACGCCTTGGTTTCCTCTCAGTTGGGGCGGTGCCTGCCCTGCCGATTTCCGGGACCCTGTCACCGGGTAGGGCAAGTCCAGCCCTTCCAAGCCGCGTGCACCTTCGCCTTTTGCCTAATCAGGAGACAGCGCTGTGATTGAAGCCTCGCAAACTCAGCCGCGCTTGCCGGACGACCTGGAGCGCCTGGTCGACCCGGCGCTTCTGAGCAAGCCGGACGGGCTGACCGTCGCTTGCTACGCGTTCCCCACTACCACCGTTCCGCCTATAACGACCGGCTGTTCAGCCCTGGTTGGACCGAGTACGTCCTGATGCGCGGCTGCGTGCCCTGGTTCCCCGGCCACCAGCAGCCGCGGACTCCAATGCTGGGCGAGTTGGACGAGCGCAAGCCGGCGACCTGGGAGGTCTACTTCGATCTGGCCCGCCAGCACGGGGTAGATGCGTTCATCTTCGATTGGTACTGGTACGGTGGCCGTCCCTGCCTGCACGAAGCCCTGGAAGAGGGCTTTCTGGGTGCCAAGAACCGGGGCGACATCGCGTTCGCGGTGATGTGGACGAACCACCCTTGGGCGAACTGGTTCCCGACCGCCGGTGTCGCTCAACCGCCAGATTGGCCGTGGCCGGGAGTGCAAGAGGCCGGCGGCGTGGCTACGTGGGAGATCGTCGATCCGGGCCCGACGAGCCTGGAGGACACCTGGCGCAGCCTCAGCTACATCGTCGCCCGGTATTTCCACGACCCCGGCTACTGGCGGATCGCGGACGAGCCGGTCCTCGTCATTTGGGATGTCGGGCTCCTCATCCGCACTTTCGGCGTTGACGGTACGCGCCAGCTCTTCGCCGAGCTACGCGACTTTGCCCGCAAGCTCGGTCACCCGGGCATCCACGTCCACGCCTCGATGGGCGATCTCTCGGTCGCTGGGCAATTCCCGGAGGCCGGCGTCGACAGTTACGGACTCTACAACCCGATCGTCGTGGCCGGTGGGCATCGCCCGCCATCGGAGAACCTGCCGGAGTACGGAGTCGTCGCCGCCGACGTCGTGGCCACCCTCTGGCCAGAGATCGATGCCCGCTCGTCTGCCCCCTGCTTCCCGAATGTCGGCCCAGGCTGGGACGACTCGCCACGACACATGCCCTTCCGATGTCCGGAACATGCGCTCAGATCGGAGTGGCCCGGGAACGTCATCGTCGTCGACGAGACGCCGGCCGCGTTCGAGGCTCTTGTCCGCGCCGCATTCGCCTACCTCAACGCCCGGCCGGAGATACCGCCGGTCATGACCATCGGCTGCTGGAATGAGTGGACCGAGGGCCACTATCTGCTGCCGGATACCCGCCACGGGTTCGGGATGCTGCGGGCGCTGGCTCGCGCCCTAGGACACATGTAGAGATAGACGCGATTCCGCATCAGCAACGGTCGAAAGGTGCATCTCAACCCGATGGCACAGAAACTGGTCCCGAACACCTACTTCCTCGAAGATGCGGCCAACTTGGCCCGGAGCAGTCTCCTGGCCCGGCTCGATCCCGAACTGGCCTATCAACCCTACTTCCGCCTGGACCTCGGTCTGGAGATCCCGGAGGTGAAGCACGCCTCGTGGGACTACTGCGATATGGCGGGGAGGTTCGTCGACGCGCTCATCCTGACCGCGCCGATGGTGGGTGCTGACCGGCCTGGCGAGGCAGAGATTGGCCTGCGGGCGTTCCTCCTCAATCGGGCCAACCCGAACGACGGCCTCTTCTACGACGCCGAAGCTCCCTGGTCGACCTACGCTGCTGACATGTTCTGCCAGGGCCGGGTCCTCCTCGGACTGGTGAGCTGGTTCCTCCTCACCGGCGACCCGGCGGTCGAAACCAAGCTCAACGGCCTGATCGACGGCCTGAGCCAGCTCGCCGTCTGGGACGGGGACGCCTGCTCCTACCCGACCGACATCCGGATCGACGGGCAATGGGTGGATGGCGGTCTCTGGAAGGGGACCTTTCCCGGCTACGCTGCCCAACAAACGGTCGGCCTCGCCCGCTACGCCAAAGCTACCGGCAATCCGACCGCCCTCAAACTGGCATCTGGATTGGCCAATCACTTCGTAGACTGCGGCGTCGTCAATCCTGATGGGACCTTCACGGGGCACACCCATAGCCAGGGCATCCTGCCCAGCGCCCTCGGGGTACTGGCTTACGCTCTCGTCGCCGGGGACCGCGATCTGGCGAAGTGGAGTGGCCGCGTCTATGAGCATGCCCGGACCTACGCCTCGTCGTTTGGCTGGCTTCCGGACGGACTCGGCTTCAGCCCCAGGGACAATTTCTTC
>CAVXMV010000004.1:0-11134 GCA_963763125.1 uncultured Chloroflexia bacterium | reverse complement strand
ACCGTCCGCGAACGTTACCTTCCGAACATCGCTGATCATGCCACCCCGCAATGGCAACGCCGAGATTGGCGCCTCGCCAGTGGCGCATTCGATTGCCGCCAGGATATCAGTCTCGCCATAGGTGGATTCAAGTTTAATCGTTGCATCGCTCATGACCTTAACAATCGCACAACATTCCCTGGTGCGATAGTATCGAAGGCCCCATTTGCCGCGACGTGTTCCGCATGCTCGGCTAAGATGCATCGACAATGAATGCCGCGAGTTTGAAGGAGATCACCAGTTGACGGACGGAAAGTTGATTCTGGCGATTGACCAAGGCACCACATCGAGCCGGGCGATGCTGTTCGACCGCCATGGCACATCCGTCGGGGTGGTCCAGGAGGAAATCACCCAGCATTACCCACAGCCGGGCTGGGTCAATCACGATGCCACCGAAATCTGGGACACCACGCTCCGGGTGACCCGAGAGGTGCTTGCGCCAGCGGCAGTATCGCCGATCGATCAATTGCGGCGATCGGGATCACCAACCAGCGTGAAACCACGGTGCTCTGGGATCGCGCGACCGGGCAGCCAGTCGCCCCAGCAATCGTCTGGCAGAGCCGCCAAACCGCACCGATCGTGGATGACATCGTCAGGCGTGGCATGGCGGAGACGTACCAGCGCATCACCGGACTCGTCCCGGACGCCTACTTCTCGGCCACCAAGATTGCCTGGATGCTTGACCAGGACCCGGACCTTCGGCGCCGAGCGGAAGCGGCGACCTGGCGGCCGGGACGATCGACAGCTGGCTGATCTGGAATCTGATCCGGCGGGAACCGGTCATGTCACCGACTACTCGAACGCCTCGCGCACGATGCTGTTCGACATTCGCACGCTGCAATGGTCGGACGAGTTGCTGGCCGATCTCGACATTCCGCAGCTCCCTGCTTCCCGAGGTGCGCGGAAATTCGGAGTGCTGTGCATGACCGATCCGAGTCTGCTTGGAGCCGAAATCCCGGTTGCCGGTGTGGCGGGCGATCAGCAGGCAGCGCTATTCGGCCAGGCCTGCTTCGCACCGGGCGAGGCGAAAAACACCTACGGAACCGGATCGTTCCTGCTGATGCAAACCGGGACCGAGGCGATCGCTTCCGAACGCCGGTTGCTGACGACGATTGCCTGGGGAATCGACGGCGAGATCAACTACGCGCTGGAAGGTTCGATCTTCGTGACCGGATCGGCCGTGCAATGGCTACGCGACGGACTGGGGATCATCAAGGACGCCCGCGATATCGAGGCGCTGGCCGCATCCGTGCCGGACGTACATGGAGTCCACTTCGTGCCCGCGCTGACTGGCCTTGGTGCACCGTACTGGGATTCCGAAGCGCGAGGGACGATCACGGGCCTCACGCGAGGGGCGACGGCAGCGCACCTGGCGCGGGCGACGCTGGAGGCCATCGCCTTCCAGAGCCGTGACGTGCTCGATGCGATGCAGGCCGACTCCGGAATCAACCTCAATGAACTGCGAGTCGATGGCGGCGCCAGCAAGAACGATCTATTGATGCAGATCCAGGCCGACGTGCTGGGAGTACCGGTGGTTCGACCTCAGCACGTCGAGACGACGGTGCTGGGCGCGGCATACCTGGCTGGCCTGGCGGTCGGTGTCTGGGCCGACCGCGAGGATGTTCGCGAATCGTGGGCTGTCGACCGCACTTTTGAGCCGACCTGGTCGGAGGACGAACGGGCGACTCGTTACGCAGGCTGGCAGGCGGCAGTTAGCAGGACTATCTCGTAGTGGCCGGTCTTGTGCCGGCCAAAGGGATAGGTGCAACTACAACCCCTTGCGCATGTGATACCACTCGTTTTCGAAGCCGAGGCGCTGGTAGAGGCGGTGGGCCCCTCTGTTGCCGATGTAGCAGTGGAGGGTAACCTCGCTGAGCCCCTGTTCACGGCACCAGCCTTCTGCCGCCTCGACGAGGCGTGATCCGACGCCGCTGCCCCGAGCCTCGTCAGCCACGCCGACCCCGGCGATGTGCCCGTGCGGAACGACCGTGTCGAATTCGAGCAGCGAGAGCACCCATGTGTACCCGAGCCGCGCACCCGTCTCGTCGGTGGCGACGAGGATCGCCTGATCATCCGGCGCGTTGTGGATGACGTGCTCGATCCAGGCGTCGGTGTAGGGACTGGGCCCGTCGTGGCGCCACGCGGGAGCGCCATTTTCCTCAACGTGGACATATAGCTCGCGGATGAACGCAATGTCCGATTCCTCGGCGGGGCGGATGATGATCTCGGGCATGAATACGTTCCAGATTCGGTTCGCGAAGACGGGCGAAGTTGGCCGGCACAAGACCGGCCACTACCAGGGTGGGGCCAGGGCAACGGGCCGACGCGGAGATCGGCCCATTCGACCGGCGGTTAGGTGTAGGCAGGCAGGTACTCGCCGTGGGCCTCGATCAGGTCGTCGACGAGGTGCCAGATCTGGTCGAGCGAGAGTTCGGCCGCCGTGTGCGGATCGAGCATCGCCGCGTGATAGATGTGCTCGCGCTTGCCGGTGACCGCTGCTTCGACCGTCAGGGCCTGGACGTTGATGTTGGTCTGCATCATCGCCGCGAGGTGCACAGGGAGCGCGCCGAAGGCGGTCGGCTGCAGCCCATTCTTGTCCACCAGGCAGGCAACTTCAACGCAGCATCCTTCCGGGAGATTGTCGATCAGGCCATGGTTCGGGAAGTTCCCGTAGATCACCTGCGGTTGACCGGTTTCCTTGCCGAGGATGATGCGCGAGGCGTACTCCTGGCTCCGCTTGTGCTCGATTGGGGCATCGCCTTCGTATTCGGCACGCATCGTGCCCCATTTCGGCGATCTGGTTCTCGCAGCGCGTGATGTATTCATCGAGCGGGATGTTGAACTCCTCGATCAGGTCAGGCCGGTCGCGCTTGATGAACCATGGCACGTATTCCGAGAAGTGCTCGCTGGATTCCGTCACGAAATACCCGGTGCGCTTCAGGATTTCGTAGCGGACCTTGTTCCACTCAGGCTGCTTGCCCTCGGCCAGCACTTCCTTGATCGCAGGGTAGAGATCCTCACCGTTGCGCTCAAAGGTCTGGTAGAAGGCCATGTGGTTGATGCCGGCGCAGGTGAAGTTGATATCGTCGATCGGGACATCGATGTCCCGGGCGAGTTCGCCAGCCGTTCCCTGCACGCTGTGACAGAGTCCAACGGTGGGGATGTCGCTGACGCGGCTGATCGCCCAGCAGTTCATCGCCATCGGATTGACATAGTTGAGGAAGAGCGCATTCGGGCAGACCTCCTCCATATCCTTCACGACGTCGATCAGAACCGGGATCGTGCGCAGACCGCGCATGATTCCGCCGATCCCGAGAGTGTCGGCGATCGTCTGCCGCAGCCCGTACTTCTTCGGGATCTCGAAATCGATCACGGTGCCTGGCTTGTAGCCACCGACCTGGATCATCGAAATCACATAGTCGGCGTCGCGCAGGGCTTCCTTGCGATCGAGTGTGGCTTCGATCGTGGTCGGCGCGTTCACCGAAGCGACCAGCTTGGCGGCAACGATTTCGGAGGTGGCGAGGCGTTCCGGATTGATGTCGATAGAGCGCAATCGTGCAGTCGGCGAGCTCGGGATAGCTGACGACATCGCCAATGATGTTCTTGGCGAAGACTGTGCTACCGGCGCCAACGAGGGTGATTTTTGGGCGAGGCATGAGCTGGGTGTCTCCTTCGAGCGGACGCGAGGTCCACAATCTCACGACATGACGCAAGCACAGGCATGGCTGGTTTCCAATCGGGTGGAACCATCCGCTATCGATCCCTGCCGCGCAATCCGCAAGATCGTACCGCGGTCAGGCTCCAACTGGAAGAGGCGGTTCCTACATCAGGAGTTCCGCTTCCGTGAGCGACATCTGGGAAACACCGAATGGCTCGGCTGGGGAAATCACGGGTACACACTCACCGGCTTCGGCCATCCTGCACATGAGCCGCTCCTGGAGCCGATCGCAAAGCTCGCGATGCGTAACCGACCCGATCAGGTTGCGTAACTCATACGGATCGGTGTACAGATCGTAGAGGTAGGATTCATCGTATGCGTTCGATCCTGGCGCGGCGTTTCCATCCAGCCCTGGCGCAGTTACCGCGTATTTCCAGCGGTGCGTTCGAATCGAGCGGCTCACGCCGACTCTCGCTGATCTGGATGTACACCTCTCCTGGCCAATCCGTACCGCGCTGTCCGCGAAGCAACGGCATGAATGACCGGCCTTGCATGCCGCTGGGAACGGGAATGCCGGCGGCATCGAGCAGGGTTGGCGGGAGGTCGATCAGGCTGACAAGCTCCGCAATCTCGCCGCCTCCGAAGAATCCAGGCCCGGTAAACACCGTCGGGACCCGGATCGAGGATTCGTGGCAGGAGCGCTTGTACTCGCTGTTCCGTGTCTTGAAGTGGCAGCCATGATCGGAGGTGAAGAGCACGATCGTGTTGTCCAGGAGATCGAGACTTTTCAGTGCGTCGAGCAAGCGCCCGTATGCTTCATCCAGGCGTTTGATCATCCCCCAGTAGCCGGCAAGATGCTGATGCGTCGAGCCGCCGAGAGCGAGCAGGTCGGGAGGAATCCAGCGGCTTTCGTAGCGCGCCCGGTAGCCATCAGGCGCTGGGTAATCGTCGAGCCGATTCTGGTGGTGAGGCTCGAGATATGAGCAAAAGAGGAAAAACGGGTCTGCCTTGTTGGCGTTGACGAAGTCGATCGCAGCATCGGTTTGGGCGTCAGCCCGGTAACCGGGTAGTGTCACCGCCTGGTTCAGTTCGTTGGACATCGTCAGGCGATAGGGCTCTGAGGTGAACTCCAGGAGGTTCGAGGCCAGCCACGACTGGTATCCGCCGCGCTTGCCTTCGGGCACCGGCTCCTCATCCGCCAGGTGCCATTTGCCGATGTACCCGGTTGGTAGCCCGCCTTGTTGAAGTAGTCGGCCAGGGTTTGCTGACCTGCCGGCAGCGGAATGCCGTTGCGAAAACACCCGGTAGTGGTCGGATAGAGCCCGGTTTGCAGGGCAGATCGGGCGGGTCCACAGACTGGCTGGCAGGTGAACGAGTTCGCGACGTGGGTTCCCTGGCGGGCGATCGCGGTCCAGGTTCGGCGTCAGATCGAGCGGGTTTCCGTGCAGGCCGGTCGAGTCCCATCGTTGCTGATCGGTGAGAAACACAATCACATTTGGCGAATCTGCCATGAGCGCGATGTCTCCTGATTCCTCGTACGTCCAGATTCATGCGCCGAGCGTTTTGCACCTGCGCAGTTGATAGCGCTCGTACTCGTCTGCGCGTTCGAATTCGGCTTCGGGTGCGCACAACGCACTCAGCTCGCGGCCAAGCTCGCGAGCCACATCAGGACGCGTCCGCAAACACATTGACGAGTTCATCGGGGTCAGTATCGAGGTTGAAGAGCTGATCCGGGGCCTCGGCATGGACGAGCAGTTTCCAGTGGCCCTTGCGGATCATGAATGTTCCCGCCCTCGTGCCATGGCCATGATACTCCGCGAATACCACGCGATCCCTGATCGTCGACAGGGATGTCCTGAAGCGGAGTGCCCCACCAGTGGGCAGGTCGGGTGGCGCCGGTTGCGCGGAACAACATGGCCTGCAAGTCGAACAGGGACACCGGCGTGGTGCTTCGCTTGCCGCTGGGAAATCCCGGTCCCGAAACGATCAGCGGCACCCGAAGCGAATCCTCGTACATCGAACACTTCCACCACATGCCGAATTTGCCAAGCATCTCCCCGTGATCAGACGTGTAGACCACGATCGTGTTGTCGCGGAACCCCGAGCCGTCGAGCGCATCCAGCAGACGCCCGAGTTGGACGTCAACGAAGTCGACCCCCGCGAGATAGCCTTGACGCAACCCGCGAACCTGCTTTTCAGTAAAGGCGTCGGTCTGGAAGTGCCGGCGCAGATCAAGGGCGTATGGATGGTTGGCGGATACTCGTCGCCTCCGATTTTCGGAAGATCCCCATCGGCCTCGTACTTCTTCCACAGGTCCGGTGTGGCGTAATGGGGAAAGTGCGGGGCGACGATGTTGACGGTGAGTGTCCATGGTGAATCGATTGTTGGCGCCCTGATGGCAACCATGCCACCGCATCGTCGACGACGCGAACGTCTTTCGCGAAGGCGTCCGCTTTCGGGCCGAATCCGTTCGCACGGTCCGGTCCATCGCGGCGAATGCCAAGCGGCTTGCGGCAAAAGTTGATATCGCCCGGGGGCTTGCGGTCGCCGGGGAGCCGGATTTCGGAGAACCCGAGTTTGTCTCCAGAAGTGTATGCGTCGGTTTTCCCGATGTTGACGGAATGGACTCCCTGTTCATGAAGCACGCCACCGTACGAAGGGAAGTCTGCATCTTCAAGCCTGCAGTTGTTGTAGACCTGCGTCCGGTGCACCGGCAGCCCAGCGAGGAACGACGAACGGGAGGGCGCGCAAAGGGGAGACGGGCAATAGGCGGCATCGTAGATCGATGCCAGTCGCGCGCCAGCCGCTCCATGTTTGGGCGTCTCCACACGTGGATGGCCGTAGACCGATGACACTGATAATTGTGCTCATCGGACATCAGGATCAGCACATTGGTCACTTCATACCTCGAATCTCGCTCGAGCTTGCGAGGGCTACGACTTCACCGCGCCGGCGATTCCTTCGACGAAGTAGCGTTGGAGGAACAGGAAGACGATCACGATCGGCGCGAGGCTGATCGTCGCGGCCGCGGCCATCCGGACCAATCCGTGAAGAACTCGCCCTGGAAGGCGTAGATCCCGACCGCGAGGGTGCGCAGGTCGGGCCGCGACAGGGTCAGCACCAGCGGCTGCAGGAAGGCGTTCCAGCTGTGCATGAACTGGAGGATGATCGTGGTCGCGATCACCGGTTTCGCCAGCGGCAACATGATCTGCCAGAAGACCCGGAAGAACCCGGCGCCATCGACGATGGCCGCTTCTTCGAGCTCCTTCGGCAGCTGCGCGAAGTACCCGGCAAAGAGCAGCACCAGCACCACGTTGGCGCCGCCCGACTGCGCCAGCGTCACCCCCAGCAGTGAGTTGGCGAGCCCGAGCCGGGTGACCAGTTCGAAGATCGGGATGATCGTGTAGCCCTCGGGCAGGAAGACCGTCAGGGCGAAGAGCGCGATCACCAGCTTCTTGCCGGGAAACTGAATAGCGTCCCAGCACGTACCCGATCATCGAGACCGAGACCAGCACCATGCGCGATCGAGCCGACGGTGACGATCGTGGTGTTCAGGAAGTAGTCGGCCGATCCGGGCGTCGGTCCAGGCGCGGGAGAAGTTCCCGACTTGCGGGATCATGCGGGAATCAGGCTGAGCCCGCCGAAAATTTCGTGCGTTGGTCTTGAACCCGGCGCTGACCATCCAGAGGAACGGGTAGATCCAGCCGAACCCGATTGGCAGCAGGATCGCGGTGGTGATGATTGCCCGGAGCCGGGCAGCCGCGGACGCGGTTTGGCACCGAGGTCCGGGTGCCCGTGGCGAGCGTCGTATGGAGTTCGGTGATCGCGGGTAAGCCCATGGTCGCAATATCCTCCTAGGCCTGTCGCATCTGGTTGCGGGCGTCGGCGGCCTTTTTCAGGCCCCAAGCCCTGGATCAGCGAGATGCCGATGACGGTGACCCCGAAGAACAGCGCGGCAGCCGAGGCGAACCCGAGGCGCGGGATGCCGCTGTCGCCGAACGCATTGCGGTAGATGTAGACCTCCATCACTTCGCTGGCGAAGAACGGCCCGCCGCCCGTCATGGTCTGCACAAGCCCGAACACGTTGAGCGATCCCACGACCGTGATCAGGACGATCACCATCGCGAACGGGGCAATCATCGGCAGGGTGATGTCCTTGTGCAGGTGCCACCGGTTGGCGCCGTCGATGCGGGCCGCCTCGTACAGGTCCTGGGGCACCACCTGGAGGGCCGCCAGCCAGTAGATCATCGTGATCCCGAACCACTTCCAGATCCAGACGGCGGCAACCGTCCACAGCGCGGTGTCGGGATCGCCGAGGAAATCGACCGGCCGGTCGGCCATGCCGGTGTTGCAGCAGCGCTCTTGTTGACCGGCCCGTTGAACGGGCTGAAGACGAAGGTCATCACGATGCCGATGATGGCGGCGCTGGTGACGACCGGCAGGAAGAAGACGGTGCGGAAGAAGGGGCCCAGCTTGTAGGAGGAGTCGTTGAGGATGAGGGCGATGATGAACGCCAGCACCACCTGGATCGGCACGGCGACGATCATGAACAGGAAGCGATCGCTGGTAGGCATTCCAGAAGAATTCGTCATCCACGATCTGGCGGAAGTTGTCGAGCCCCACCCATTCGCGATCACCGGTGAAGCCCGACCAGTCGAGGAACGAGAAGTACCACGACATCACGGCCGGGTAGAACGTGAACATGGCAGCCAGCACCAGGTTCGGCAGCATGAAGAGGTAGCACCAGCGCGCAGTCCAGATCCGGCTGGCGGAGCGCTCGGCCGCGACTGGCCGGTCCGGGCTGATCAGCGCGTGGAGGACGGTTGGTTGCGATCGCCATGGCGGTGCACTCGACTCCGGGCGAACCTGCGGACCCGGCGCGCGCTGGGCCCGGGTCCGCGGATCGTGACGGGCGCTACCCGTAGTTGTCGGCGGTGTACTCTGCGGTCGGATCCCAATCGGCGAAGATGAAATCGTCGCGCGAAACTTCGGCGCCCTTTTCCTGGGCCGCCGCGATCGCGCGGTCCAGCTCGGCGTTGGCCCGGCTCTGGAGGTCCTCCATCGCGGCGGCGCACATCAGAGACCTGGCCGGTCATGATGCCCTGCACCAGCGTGCCGAGATCGGGTGTCAAGGGCTGGCGCTCGGTCGCCACCGCCGCCGCTGCCCGGTTGCGCACCGGCACCATCGGGCCGAGCCGCATCTGCTCGTCGTAGAGGGCGAGGGCGGCGCTGGCGATAGGATCGAGTGCGACCGACGCCTGGGCGATCTCGACCGCTTCCGGGAGCATCGCGCGGAGGTTGCCACCGGTCGCGGCCATGATCGCCACCTGGCCGTCGACACTGCCGATGTAGGCGAACATGTCGCCGGCGACCTGCTTGTAGTCGCTTTTGGCGTAGACCCAGAGCTGGTTGGAGCCGGTTTCCTCGTATGTCATCGGGAGCGTTGACGTCACCGTTGGGAATCGGCTGGCTGGCGACGCCGAACTGGAAGTCGGGGTTCTCGCGCTGCCATTGCGGAATGTCCCACGGCCCCTCGAGGATCATGCCGGCAACGCCCTGCGGGAACTGGGACCACGCCTCGGCATCGTTGAGCGACATCGAGCCGGGGAAAATGCTGCCATCGGCATTGAGGCCCGAGCAGCAGTTCGACCGCGGCCAGGTATTCGTCGCTGGTGTAGACGAATTCACCGGTGCGCCAGTCGATATCCTCGAATCCGCGCGGCCACCGGCGGAAGCACCGGCCATGCGCCCGAGGTTGCGGACGAAGGTGCGCGAAGCGGTCGGGCGACTGGCCGCCGAAGATGACGCCGTAGTACTGGCCCTGCGCCTTGCTCGGTCACCTTCTCGGGCCGCCTCGCGGTACTGGTCCCAGGTCAGGCGCTCGCTCGCGAGGTCGTATCCGGCCTGCTCCATGATCGCTGTGTTGTAGAAGGTCATCGTCCAGTAGCGCTTGCTCGATGTCTGCGGGAAGGTGTAGGTCTTGCCGTCGAAGACGTGGACGCCGTCCATGAACGACCCGAGCGGGAAGCGGCCCTTCCATTCCGCGAAGTTGGGAATGATGTCGTCGAGCGGCGCCACCCAGCCCTCGGCGACGGCCTGGGCCGACGGGACATGCCCTGCGGCATCGCGAAGATGTCGTGGGCATCGCCGCTCTGGACACCGATCGGCACGATCTGGTTGATCTCGGTCCAGGGGAGGGGATCGTACTGGATCGTCGATGTTCGGGTGCGCTTCCTGGTAGGCGGCGTGGAACTCGTTGTAGAAGAGCGCCTTCAGGTCGCCGCTGTCGATCCAGCGGAACGTGATGTCATCGGTTGGCAGGTCGACCCCGTTGTCCGGGATCGTGATGGAGCCAGGTGTGGCGTCCTGGGCAAAGGAGCGGACAAGTCGTCCCGATCCCAGCGCCAGGGCACCCGCGGCAACTCCGGTTCGTACAACTTGACGGCGATTCATGGTTCGGTACATCTCAGCCTCTTTCAACGCATGCAGTCGATGAGGGTTTCAAGGTCCCTGAGTTCTCCCGTAGGTGAACGCTGGGGGATTGGTCTCCGCATTTGCGGCAAGATCGCTGAACGATGCTCCTTTCACGAGACGCGTAAGCAACGAGAGATCGTCAGCTCGATCCCCGGGGAAAGTATTCCCACGGCATTCGCAGGTGACGGTTTTCAGTGAGTCTCGGATTGTCGAGGCGATCCAGGAGAAGGCCAGCAACTGGTGAGAAATCCGGTCTGGCGGGGCCGGCCGACGAGACCTGGGGAACGGTCACAAGGCACTCAGCGACATTGCCGCAACCGATGATCGCAATGTCGCCGGGCACCGTGCGCTGGAGCGAATGTGCCGCCCAAAGGGCGCTGATTGCGCCGGTATCCGATGCGGAGATGAGTGCCGTGGGCGCGTCAGGCTGAAGTAGCATGTGCTGGACCGCGTTGAATGCCATGTTGCGGTCCCTGGCGCCGGTTACGATCGTCTCCTCGGGAAGGTGAAGATCGTGCTCCCGCAATCGTTGTCGCGCGATCACCATCCGCGGATCCGGAAGTTCGGGATCGACTGTGTGAGCCAGGAAGCCAAACCGCTGGTGTCCCTTTGCAACAAGCGAGTCGATCGCCGCGAGTATCGCTGGTTCTTCATCGTTGGAAACTACATCGAAGCCGCGCGGCTGGAGCACGTTGCTGAGTGCCACCATGGGAATATGATCCGCCGCGTACCGCTCCATAAGCGATTGCCACCCCTTGACGATCCGGCTCTGGACAATTGCGCCATCGGCGTGCCCCTGCCTGACCATGCCCAGGGCTACTTCGATACGTTCTAGTGAGGTGCAAACCATGATCGAAAGCGACCGGCCGGTGGCGTCGAGTGATGTTTCCAGCTCCGACGCCAGCAGTTGGTCATACGGGCTGGAGAGTCGATCCATCAACAAAACGACGCGATCCGTTCGGT
>CAVXMV010000003.1:0-255481 GCA_963763125.1 uncultured Chloroflexia bacterium | reverse complement strand
CCTGTTGTTTCATGCGGACGCAGAGCATACGCGCACGCCGTGTGCGAACCAAGCGAGCTACCCCTCTCCCCGTACTCGCCGTCACGGAGTAGACTGACTTCATGGCCCACTTGGACAAAGCGGAAGTTCTGAAACGCATGAGCGCCTGCGGCGTCGTCGCAGTGATCCGAGCGCCGTCCAAAGATGTACTGATCGATATCACGCGCGCCACTCCTTGCAGGCGGCGTGATCAGTATCGAAGTGACGATGAGCACGCCTGATGCAATCCACGGAATCGAGATGCTCGCGAAGCAGTTTGCATCCGATGCGCTGGTGGGCGTGGGCACAGTGCTCGATGCGAAGACAGCGCAGTCCGCGATCGATGCCGTGCAGCAGTTCGTCGTCTCCCCGCGTTTGATGCGGAGGTCGTGAAGACGGTGAATCGCGCGAACGTCGTCTGCATCCCCGGCGCGTTCACGCCCACCGAAATCCTGCACGCGCATCGCAATGGCGCGGATGTGGTGAAAGTCTTCCCATCGACCGCGCTTGGCGCGGGTTTTTTCAAAGACATTCTCGCGCCGCTCCCGTTCCTGAAGCTCACTCCCACCGGCGGTGTCGATGCGAAAAACGCCGTGCGTGGATCAAGGCCGGCGCCGTGTGCGTCGGCGCGGGTTCGTCACTCGTGACGAAAGACGCGATGACCAATGGGGATTGGACTTCAATCACCACCAACGCACGAGAGTTCATCCGCGCCGTCCAGGACGCTCGATCAACCAAGTAACCCGTGTGGCCGCGACTTCAGTCGCGCATTCACGTTCTGCGTCGAACCCGTCCGATAACGGGATAATGGACGTCGTCATCATCGGCGCCGGCGGACACGGCAAAGTCGTGCTCGACATCCTGCGCCGGCGAACAATTCAAAGGTCCGTCCGGTTGGATTTCTCGATGCCGATCCGTCGCTCGTCGGCACGCGCATCAACGACCTGCCCGTGCTCGGCCCGATCCACCACATCTCGAAACTTCGACAGCAGAAGGTAACTGGCGCGATCGTCGCGATCGGCGACAACCGCGCGCGACTCAGCTACGCGAAACACCTGGCCGACGAAGGCATCGAATTGATCAACGCGATCCATCCTCGCGCGGTGATCTCCCCAACTGCGCAGCATCGGCCGAAACGTCGTCATCTGCGCCGGCGCGATCGTCTGCGTGGATTCACACATCGGCGACTCCGTCATCCTCAACACCGCCTGCGTCGTCGACCACGAATGCGAGATCGGCACAGCCGCGCATATCTGCCCCACGGCCGCACTCGCCGGGCGCGTGCGGATCGGCGACGGCGCATTCGTCGGCCTGGGTGCGAAGATCATCCAATGTCGCACGGTCGGCGAGCACGCCACCATCGGCGCGGGCGCGGTCGTCATCGAAGACGTCCCCGAGCAACGCGACGGCCGTCGGTGTGCCGGCGCGGGTGATCAAAACTTCCGCTTCGCTCGCCGCCTGATATCCTTGCCGAGTGAATGGGATGCTGCTCGCGCTCTCGCTGCTCGCACTGGGCAGCTTCGTCATCGCGATGATCGCGACCTGGACGATGATCCGCATCGCGCCGAAGCTTCGGTCTTGTCGATAAACCCGGCGGCAGAAAAATCCACGACAACCCCAAACCGCTCGGCGGCGGTGTCGCGATCTTCATCGCCTTCGCATTGCCGATGCTGATCGGCCTCATCGTGGTTCACTTCGCCGACGAATCGCTGGTCACGCGCTTCATCTCACATCCCGATGCGATCGCGTTCATCACCGGCGCGCAATACCAGACCAAGCTCTCGTTAGGCCTGCTCGGGTGCGATGCTGATCATGCATGCGATGGGCTTGCGGGACGATCGCAAAGCGCTCGGCCCGTATACGAAGTTGCTGGTGCAACTCGCCGTCGCGACGGCTGTCGTCGTGCTCTTCAACATGCGCGCGCTGACGGCGCTCGGATATTGGCCATCGCTGATTCTCACCGTCCTCTGGATCGTCGGCATCACCAACGCATTCAATTTCCTCGACAACATGGACGGCCTGAGCGCCGGAGTCGCAGCGGTGTGCGCGACCGCGTTTCTGATCACCGCGATCTCGATCGAACAGTGGTTCGTCGCGGCGACGCTTGCTCTGCTGCTCGGCGCGTTGCTCGGGTTCCTCGTCTTCAACTTCCCGCCCGCCAAGATCTTCATGGGCGACAGTGGTTCGCTCGTGATCGGCTTCGTGCTCGGCGTGCTTACCGTTCGCACGACGTATCTCGCACCCGGCGAAGATTTCGGCCGCGGCTGGTACGCGGTCTTCGCGCCCGTGATCGTGCTGGCGTTGCCCCTGTATGATCTGATCGTGGTGAGCATCATCCGCCTGTCGCGCGGAAGAGTCCGTTCGTGGGCGACACGAACCATTTCAGTCATCGCCTGGTCGCGCGCGGCATGAGCCGTCGCACGGCCGTGCTGTGTCTCTACCTCGTCACCGCTGCGACGAGCATCGCCGCGATCATCCTGCCGCACGTGCGCTCGACCTTCGCGGCCATGCTGATCTTCGGGCAGACGATCCTCGTGCTCGCTTTGGTCGCGCTGCTTGAGCAACACCCGCTTCCCGCTTCGAAGAACGAATGAATCCCCACGATCTCCAAGATCACGAAGCAGTTCGGGGCTTCTGGAGCAAATCGCATTTGCACTCCTGCTGGTGCTGGTCATCGCCCGCGCGCTGGCGCTGGAGACGCTGCGCGATCCGTTCGACATCGCACCGGGTGGCGACCCCGTGCCGCGCACCCTGACCGCCGCCGCAGCGGTGTGGATGGATTGGTTCGCCTGCGTGCCCGCGCTGCTGATCCTGTTCACGCGATCGCTCGCTCGCTCATCGCTTGCGTCATCGCGTTCGTTTCTCGTCCTCCTCGCGCTCGCGATCTGGAGTGCCCTCAGTCCAATCTGGTCGAGCGACAAGTTCGCCGCGGTCATCGGTGTCTCTCATTTCATCGCTTCCGTCGCGATCCTCTGGGCAACGATCCAGCTCGTGCGCGATGTCGTCCGCTTGCGCATCGTCGCCGGCGTCTGCTTCGGTTTGATGCTCTCGCTCATCGCGTACGGCCTGATCTATCGCTACGTCGAGCTTCCTGAACTGCAAGAAAACCTCCAGGAAAACTGGTCTAACATCGTCGCTCAGCGCGGCTGGGAACCCGGCTCATTCACCGAATCGCAATTCAAGAAGAAAGCGCTCGCCGGCGAACTTGTCGGTTTCAGCACATCGCCCAACACGTTCGCCGCGATGCTCGTGATGCTGCTGGTCGTCTCGGCTGGCGTGATGATCCAGCGCCTGCGCGACCGCGAGCGCGAATCGCGCCGTGGGGCATCCTTATCGCGATCACGATCCCGCTGGCGATCTTCGTCCTCTCGTTCACGCGATCGCGCACCGCGTTCGCAACGCCGATCCTCGCGACGATCTGCGTTCATCGCGCTCGCCCTCTTCGGGAAATGGATCGCGCGACATCGCAAGCTCGTGTTCATCGCGGCGATCGCGCTGATCCTCATCGGCGCCGGCGCGCTCATCACGCTCGGCCTCACCGCGCGGCGATCTCATCCACGACAGCCTCACGTTCCGCTGGCGATACTGGATCGGCTCGGCCCGACTCTTCACGATGCACCCGATCCTCGGCGTAGGCTGGAACAATTTCGGCGACGCGTACCTCGCCGTGCGCGAACCGATCGCCGCCGAAGAAATCAAAGACCCCCACAACCTCCTCGTCCGCTTCGCCACCGAGCTCGGCATCGTCGGTCTCATCCTCGCAATCGCGTGGCTCGCATGGATGTGGTGGGACCTGACGCGCCGACAAATCACAGAAACCATCAACCCCCACGGCCGCCCCCACGGCCGCCCAGAGCGGACTTCGACGAGCTCCGTCGAGTCGTACGCCGCGCCGAGCGGCATCCACACGCGATCCACACCACTCAAACAACTCTCCTGGATCGCGACGCTGGGCATGACGCTCAACTTCCTCACCTCCGTCGATCTCGCCCCCGGCGGCTGGTGGATTTCCTCGAAGCGCTCGAACGTCTCCTCTACCTCGCGCTCATCCTCATCGGCCTGATCGTCGTCACGTTCCGCTCGTTCGACCGCCAGCAATTCGACGACCGCCCCGCCCCGTGGATCAATCGCGGCATCCTCGTCGCGCTCGCCGTCTTCCTCGTTCACAACATCATCGACTTCTCGTTCTTCGAGACCGGCCCGATGTGGACGTTCATGATGCTCTGCGGCGCATGCATTGGGAATGAGCATCGATCGGTCCACGACCATGCGCGCGCGACCACACCCGCGCGCTTCGCTTGGCCGATCACCGCGCTCGTCGCGATCATCTGGCTCGCATCACTCGCGATCGTCTTCCCCATCACGCTCGCCGAATCGAGAGGCGCACGCGGCAGACGAACTCCTCCGCACCGAAAGGCCCGCTCCGCGGCCCGGGGTTACCTGGACGCCTTCGGCCTGCTCCCCTTCTCCAACAGCGATTACCTCTCCCGCGCCGCCGCGCGATGGCCTTCGCCGGCGCACCGGCCGACGAGATCCGCGAACCATCGAACGCGCCATCGCCGCCAACCCGCGCTCTCCGGGCAACTAGGCGTTCCTCGCCCGCTTCGAATCGCAACAACGCTCACCCGACATGCCGCGCGTGATGGCCGCGTACGACAAGTTCCTCGCGATGGACCCCGCCGACGTGCAGTCCCGACTGCTCTACGCGCAGACGCTGGAACGCGCCGGCCTGACGCGCGAAGCGATCGCGCAGTATGAGCTGGCGCTGGCGAAGAACGCGCAGCTGCACCCGGATGAACCGAAGCGATTGTCGCAATCGAAGCTGGACGAGATCGCCGCGACGATCGCGCGGCTGAAGCAGAGTTAGCCACCGATGGACTTCAGCTCAGTCGAGCAGGGCACCGATCGACACCGATGTGGGGAACCCGAAATTCAAAATCGGTGTTCATCGGGCATTTCCCGCTGCGCGGGAACCCCAAGTCGGTGGCAAACGTTTCTTCATGCTTCCGACGGCCACTGACGCAAAGCGTCCGAGAAAACCGCCGCTGTCGAACGATCAGTCTGGTGGACCGAGAAAATCCCGGGCCGGACGTCGCAGTCGCAGTTCATGCAGTACTGTTTGCTGTTCCTGCAGTGCTTTTCGCGTCCCGTGCAGCACTGTTTCGCTCCGTGCAGCACTCTTTGCTCTTCGTGGAGTACTCTTCGCGCCTCGCGGAGTGGTCGGCGAGCGCGGAGTGGTCGGCGCAGCGCGGAGCACTCTTCGGAGGTCGAAGAGTGGTCGGCGCTCTTCGTGGAGTGGTCGGCGCGCCTCGCGGAGTGCTCCGCGCCGAGCGCAGAGTACCCTTCGTCCAGCGCCGAGTGCTCCGCGCATCATGAAAACCGGTCCGCATCCGTCACGCAACGCGAGATGCCAATCGCGATCGTCTCGAACGCGCGATAACTGTCGCCAATAAACGTGAATTCGGTGATCGGACGCGAAAGCAAACTGCTACGCGAATATCGCCCAGATTTGGCCGGTTTGATCGAACGTATCTGAGTCTCGAACGACTCGTTCAAGGCTTTGATTGACTTGTTCCGGACAGGGAACGGACGGTTCGAGACTTTGAGCGGACGGTTCAGCACGATCGTCCGTTTCAAGTTCTCGGTCGATCGAATCAAGTGCTTGACAGATCGTCTCAAGCTCTCCATCGGACCGATCCAGCCCCTAAATCACGCCTCAACGCCCGGACTCGCCTGCGCGACACCTTGATCGACCCGTTCGGAATTCGCTTTGGCAAATCGAGATTGGATATTCTTCACCAGCGCTCTGTAAAAACCCGCATCGCCGCTGACGACCGCTGCAAAAGTATTTCGCACCGGTGACGAACGCTTCGCGCGATCTCGGCAAATGCCAAGCCCTCCAGCGCACCGCTGAAGGGCTTTGAGCAATGTCGCTGCAAGGTTTCGTGAAGAGGATCAGACTGCGTGAGCACGACGTCGCATGTGCACCAGGCCAAGGACGCCGAACAGAGCCGACCCGCCGATCACCGCGTTCGGTGTCGGGACGACGGCCCCCGGAGTGAAGTCCTTGTCATTCACAGCCGCAAATGGCTGACCAGCATCTGTTGCGTTTCACCCGCCTGGGTGTAGTAGCCATCGAGGTCGAGGAAAATGTAGCTGATCGGTGCCGAGCTAACGCCAGGCTTGTCTAAGAAGTCGGACCAAGTGAGGCCCGGGTAGGTAGAGGAGTAGCCGCCAAAACCATTGCTTTCAACGCGTATGTCGCCCGAGGAGAGTGTCGGCATAGTTGCCCGTCGTTCCAGTCTGCGGATCAGAGTATGTGCCGGTATCCTCATCCCGATCTCCCCAGTACACGTACGCGGCATTGAAGCTCGCATCAAAGAGCGTGAACCGTGGAGCCCCGCCGCCGAATCCACCAATCGTCATTTCGTAGTCGGCACTCAGTTGCGTCAGCGTTTCGGGAGTGATTTCGCCGCCGACCTCATAATAAATGCCCGCCCAGCCGACCCCGGTGCCAACGGTCTGACTCGACGTTAGTTGCCAACTTGTTCCGCCCACGACCGAGACGTCGCCGTAGGTGCCGGTAATGGTGTCCGCGCACGACCGACACGAAGCTCAACGCGCCGAATGAGTGCCCCCGCCGCAATCGTATGAAACCCCTTCATCAACCACTCCTTGAAATGAGATGCGTCTATTCCACTGCGGTCAATCGCACGGCACGACCGGATTCACACAAGGGAGAAAGACGCGAAAGGTGGTCAGAAAAACCATTAGCGATGTAATGGCCGCTTCCGAACCGAATCGGCTCCGCCCCCATGGATTGATGTACCGCGAGTCAGACTCGCTTCAAGGGCATGGTACGGGGAGCAGTGGTCGTGTCAAGCAAAATCACAATGGCTCTGGCGGCGCTAGACGACGACCGACTCCGGCATCTCCGCGTTGTGCGAGACGTTCTGCACGTCGTCGTTGTCTTCCAGCGCGTCGATGAGCTTCAGCAGCTTCTGCGCCGGTTTCGGCATCGACCGCCACCGTGTTGGTCGGGAGGTTGGTGATCTCGCTGGCCTCGATGGGGATCTTCGCGGCCTCGATCGCTTCCTTGACCTTGAGGTACGCTGGCGGCGAGGTGATGACCTCGAACACTTCGACTTCGTTCTTCACGTCTTCGGCGCCGGCTTCCAGGACGAGCTCCATCAGGCTGTCTTCATCGACCGCGTCGGACTTGATCGTGATGATGCCCTGCTTGGTGAACTGGAACGAGACCGAGCCGCGGTGCGCCGAAGTTGCCGCCGCCCTTTTCGAAGATCATGCGCATCTCCGGGGCGGTGCGGGCGCGGTTGTTGGTGAGGGCTTCGACGAGGATCGCGACGCCGCCGGGGCCGTAGCCTTCGTAGGTGGCGGTCTCGTAGTTCTCGCCGCCGAGTTCGCCGGTGCCCTTCTTGATGGCGTTCTCGATCGTGCCCTTGGGCATGTTGACGGCCTTGGCTTCGTCGATCGTGTAGCGCAGGTTGAGGTTGTCGCGCGGGTCGCCGCCGTTCTTGGCGGCGATGATGATCTTGCGTGCGATCTTGCTCCACACCTTGCCGCGCTTGGCGTCGGTGGCGCCTTTGGCGCGTTTGATCTTCGACCAGTGACTGTGTCCTGCCATGAGAGTGAACTCCAACTACAAAATCGCGTTTGACTTGCTTCGAATATACCGCGAGCGGGCGAGCACGTCATTCCGGTGTAATGCGGTCGCGAAGGAGCGAAGAGGGCGAAGTTTCGCGAAGGGGAACCAGATGATTTCTTCGCGAACCTTCGCTGCCTTCGCTCGCACTTCGCGACCGCATTTGACTGGTGACCGGGCAAGCGTCAGTTCTTCGCCTGGATCGGCGTGATCGGCCTGGGTTCTTCGCTGACCGGGGCGACGTTTACCGACTTGCCCATCTGGGCCTGCTGGATCTTCTGCTCGAGCGTCGTCCGCAGCGAGGTGACTTCGTCACGAGCGGGCGTGAGCACGAGCTGGTGCAGCGCCTTGTTCCACTGCACCTGTGCGCCGGCGGAGTCGTTCAGGCGATACAGCGTGTCGCCGAGGTGATCGTACAGGACCGGATCACCGGTGGGCAGCACTTCGACCGCGGTCTCGAGCTGCTGTCGCGCGTTGGCGAAACGTCCGAGCTTGTAATACACCCAGCCGAGACTGTCGAGGAAGGAACCGTTGTCCGGTTCGGCCTGCACCGCGATCCGCGCCATCGCTTCGGCGCGATCGAGATTGATGCCGTCTTCGGCCCAGGTGTAACCCAGATCGTTATTGGTGGCCGGGTCATCCGGATCGATGCGAAGCGACTCTTCGAGCGCTGCGCGGGATTTCTCTTTCTGATCGACGCGCGTGTAGAGGGTCGCGACGAGATATAGCTGCCGCGCATCGCCCGCGGCCGCCTCGCGTGCGCGGTCGGCGACGCGCTGCATGTCGTCCGTGCGGTTCATGCGCTCATAGGTGTTGAGCAGCTGCATGGCGAAGAACATGTTCTTCGGATGCTTAAGCAGCTGCTGCTCGAGCGTTTCGACGAGCAGCGGCTGGTTCAGCGCCCGCAGCGCATCGCAAGCGAAGTTGATTCCGTCCGGATCGTGCGGATTCTCCTTGAGCACATCGACGAACATCGGGATCGCATCGCGCGATGCACCGGCCCGGCCGAAGGAACGCTTCGTACCCGCGGCGCCATTGCGCTGGACGGATCGGCAGCGCGCCATTTCTGTAACACGCTCACCGCGGCCGGGGCGCTGTTGCCGCCGGTGGGCTGCAGGTAATGCTCGATCAGCTCGGCATACGCCTGCTGGTGCATCGGGCGATCGTTGATCAGGCGCATCAGGGTCTGTTGATACTTCGCGGTGTTGCCCTGCGTGCTGTACGCGTTGGCGCAGTCCATCGCCGGCTGCGGCGTAGGCGATTCGATCTTGAACGCGTTCTCAAATTCGGTGATCGCCTGCGCATACTGCGCCGGGCGAGCAACTGATACGCGCGAAGCTCGTGCGCGAGCGCGGGAAGATTCGATCGCTCTGCGCGGGCGATTAACTCCTGAGCGACGCGTTCCTTCGCCGCCGTGTCCAGATCACCGCGCCGCCAGACGCGGATCATGGCCAGGCGAAACGCGGGGGAAAGATCGGCTCGGCCGCGATCGCGCGATCGATCGCTTCGCGGGCAAGCAGCTCGCGATTGTTCGCCGCGATGACGACGAAATAATTCTTCGCGGCCTGGGCGTTCGGTGGGACGTCGATCTGCTGCACGTCGCCGGCGCGCAGCGAATCACGACGCAGCGGATGCAACAGGCTCGCGTACAGCAACAGCAACGTCTGCGTGTCGTCCGGTTTCGTCGCCGCCGCCTCGATCAGCAGCTTGGCCGCCTGCGTGGTCTGGCTGCGCTCGGAGTAATAGCGCACCAGCCTGCGGACGATCTCGTGGTCGAAGTTGACGTGCGCGGCATCTTCGAGTGCGCAACGCATCAGCCGGGCGACCGTTGTTCGTCAGTAGATCGACCCGCGCAAACAGCAGCGACCGATCGCCGGGACGTTCCGCCTGCAAGCGTCGCAGCTCGTCATACACGGCCTCTTCGCGCCCTACGCGCTTGGCGACATCGCGCAGGATCTCCAGCGATCGTGACGTCGCGCCCGTTTGCCGAACAAGCGTGGCCGCATCGTGCAGCGCTTCATCGGGACGGTTCAGCGCAAGCAACATCTCGATCACGCGCTGGCGAACGTCCAGATCATCCTCATCGAGCTCCGCGACCTGCCGCCATGCATCGAGCGCTTTGGCGTATTCACGACGTTTCTCGTAGAGCCGCGCTACATCGGAGTAAATCGCCTGAGGCCGCGCGGACCAGTCGGACAATTCCGCATCGCGTATCGCAGGGCGTACGTCCGCTGCGACAATCGGCCCAGCAGTTTCTCGTATTGCTCCAGCGCCGCGCGATCGTAACCCTGCTGTTGCAGTGATTTGGCCAGGAAGTAATCCGCGATCCCGGCGGCGGCCTCATCGTCGGCGTATTGCTTGCTCTGCAGACCAATCCGCAGGTGGTCGATCGCATCGGCGGCGTTGCCGCGCTGAAGGTGCAGTCGCGCCAACGCCGTCTGCGATCGCAGATCATCAGGCTCGAGCTGAACCGCGCGTGCAGCGCATCGACCGCCTTGTTGGTGTTTCCGCCGGCGAGGTAGGCACGCGAGACCAGGCGATACAGCTCCGCGCTGTCCGGATCGAGCTTGATCGCGCGCTCCAGCGCACTAATGGCCGTGAACTGATGCCCGCTTGCCAGCGCATCGCGGGCACGCGCGTAAAGTTCCAGCGCTTCCAGCGGCGGCGGCGAGCGGTCATCCGACAGGGCTGGCCGGGATGTGGGAAGCTGCGGCGCGGGTTGGATCTGATCGAGCGTGAGATTCGCCTTCGCATCGATCGGTTGCGTCGCCGGACCGACAACGACTTCATTCGTCGTCGCCCGGGCAGGCGATGATCGCGCATCCTGGTTCGCAACAGCGCGATTGCCCCGCTGCGCAGCACAGCCTGCGCCCATCAGCGCCGCCACCAATGTGAAGATCAGCGTGAATCGGATCGACATAGTGCTGCGGCGCGATTATAGCGCGAATCGTCTGCGATCGAGCAGGTTTTACTTCCGCTTCTTTCGCTTTCCGTCTTCAAAGCACGCGACCCGCAGCGAGG
Organism: uncultured Chloroflexia bacterium; assembly: GCA_963763125.1. Taxonomy (GTDB): domain Bacteria; phylum Chloroflexota; class Chloroflexia; order Thermomicrobiales; family UBA6265; genus JACCYX01. Next base: position 244,779 of record CAVXMV010000003.1, on the reverse strand, counting down.
CGAACAGGTCGTACAGCTCGTCGCCCTTCAGTTGGTGCTCGACGAACTTCTGCGCATCCGTCAGGCTCGTGCCCTCTTCGACCGCATCTTCCTCGACGAGGTACGAGAGGATCTGGTCATCGATCGGGAACGCCGGCGCGTCGAACGCGTACAGCATCACCGACGCTTCGACGAACGGGTGAATTTCCGGCAGCTCGCGCAGGAACTGTCGCGCATCCCGCTTCGAAATCGTCTTGAGACGCTCCAGGTTCATCGTGTGCTCGCGCTCGAAGATGTTGTTCAGCGCGGCCGTGATCATCGTCACGCGCTCTTCGATCTCCGGATAGCGTTGGCCGAGCAGTTCCTGGACTTCCAGCTCGGTGGCGACGCGCAGCTCGTTGAGATCGACGAATTCCTTCTCGATCGCCTTCATCGCATCGTCGGCCTTGCCATCGGGCACGTCATAGCTCATGGCGGCGCGGACAAGTGCGGGCAGCGGGTCGCGCGGCTGCTTGGGTTCGGGTTTGTATTCGCGGACGGCTTTCTTCGCGACGCTGCGCAGCGTGTCGGCGAACTTGGTTGCGTTTTTCATTCGGATTTGTCTTCGGCCTTTTCTTCGGTTGGAGCTTCAAGGGTATCTGCGGTCTCACCCGCCTCGGCGCGGCGCCGGCGATCGATCTCTTCGTTTTCCTGGTGAACTTTGTGCAGCACGTCGAGCAGTTCCAGCTCTTTCTTCAAGTCTTCGTCCATGTGGAACTTGATGTACGGCGCGACACGCAGCGTCAGTGCCTTGGTCAGCTTCGTCCGCATCATGCCCGCCGAGTGCTTCAGCGCGTTCAGCCCCGCCGTCTGCTGGCCGGGCGTACCCATGATGGTCACGTAAACGTCCGCGATCGACAGGTCGGCAGACACCTTCACGCGCGTGATGGTCGGCAGCGTTGCCGCCGGCAGGCGGGGGTCGTTCAAGTTGCGCAGAATCATCAACGCCAGCTCACGCTGGATCGTGCTGGCGAGCATGTCGGTACGTCGGCTCATGAACATGGTTCGTGATTACGTGAAAATCAATCGGTAGTCGATCAGGCTGACTTGCGGAACCATTTGCACGAAATCGACCAGCTTGCTCAATGCTCCTTCGACATAACGCGAATCGTTACTCACCATCGCCATGCCGAGCATGGCAGCGGCGATGTTCATCCAGCGCACCGACTTCCGCGATCGACACGTTGTGGCCGTGCGCGATTCGATCCTTCAGACTCTTCATCACCCGTCGCTTGTCCTTCAGCGAAAACGCATCTGGAATCGCGATCTCGATTTGCAGAACTCCTACATGCATATCAGTTCACGTGCAATCGACTGTATTCACTGCAATCACTGCACGGCAACTTGCTATAACGTTCGTTCAAATTCCTCGGTGATATACGCCTCAAACCGATCACCGATCTTGATGTCGTCGTAGCCGGCGAGCTTGATGCCGCACTCGAAGCCGCTCTTCACTTCCTTCACGTCATCCTTGACGCGCTTGAGGCTTTCGAGGGTCAGGCCCTCGGTGATCACCTTGCCGTCTCGGATCAGGCGAATCTTGTCCGTGCGGACGATGTGGCCATCCGTGCACATGCAGCCGGCGATGTTGCCGAGGCGGCTGACCTTGAACACCTGGCGCACTTCCACGTGGCCGTGAATCTTCTCGCGCACTTCCTTGCTGAGCATGCCGGAGAGCGCTTTCTTCAGGTCGTCGAAGATCTCGTAGATCACGCGATAGGTCTTGACGTCAATGTGATTCTGCTCGGCCAGCGCGCGGGCGGTGTCATCGGGGACGACGTGGAAGCCGATGATCGCGACCTTGTTCGGACGCTGCGGATCGTTCGGATTGATGCGGGTCGCCATCGCCAATTCGACGTCGGATTCGCTGACCGCGCCCACGCCGCTGTGAATCACCTTAACCTGCACCTCTTGCGTGTTCTGCTGCCCGACCGTTTTCACCAGCGTCTCGACCGAGCCCTGCACGTCCGCCTTGATGATCAGGTGGATCGTCTGGATGTCGCGCTGCGTGATCGTCTCCAGCAGGTTGCCGGCGGTGGTCACGCGGTTCTGCGTGGCGAGCGTCTGCTGGCGCTCGTTGATGGAACGTTCCTCTGCGATCGAACGGGCGCGCTCGAGGTTATCGACGACGAAGAACTTATCGCCCGCCGAAGGGAGATTATTCAACCCGCTGACGATGACCGGCGTGCTCGGGCCAGCGGTGTCGATCAGGTTGCCTTTGTCATCATGCAGACTACGGATGCGGCCATGGCCAGGGCCGGACAGCATGATATCGCCGACGTATAGCGTGCCATCCTGCACGAGCACGGTGGCGACGGAACCGAGGCCCGGATCAATACGCGATTCGATGACCGTGCCGCGCGCCGAGGCATCAGGGTTGGCCTTCAGCTCGAGCAGCTCGGCCTGGTAATCGAGGATTTCGATCAGTTCTTTGATGCCCTGGCCGGTGGTGTGCGCTGGTGCGGATGACTTCGATTTCGCCGCCCCACTCGACCGGGTTCAGGTTCTGCGCCGCGAGTTGGCCGAGCACCATGTCCGGTTGTGCATCCGGGCGATCGATCTTGTTCATCGCCACGACGATCGGCACGTTCGCCGCTCGCGCGTGGTTGATCGACTCGATCGTCTGCGGCTGAACGCCTTCGGCCGCGCCGACGACCAAAACAACGACGTCCGTCATGTTCGCGCCGTGCGCTCGCATGCTGGTGAACGCCTGGTGGCCGGGCGTGTCGATGAAGGTGACGCGCTTCGCATCTTCGCCTTCGCCGAGCGTGACCATCCACGCGGCGGTGTGCTGCGTGATGCCGCCCGCTTCGCCGGCGGCGACGTTCGCACTGCGAATCTTGTCGAGCAAGCTCGTCTTGCCGTGGTCCACGTGACCGAGAATGGTGACGACCGGCGGACGCGCTTGCAGTTCCTCGGGCTTGGTCTCGCGCTGCTGGAATTCGCGGAGCAGCTCTTCCTCCATCGATTCCTGCTGCGCGACCTTCAGCTCGATGCCCCACTCCAGGGCCAGCGCCGTGGCCGTTTCCATGTCGAGGCTCTGGTTGATCGTGGCGAAGATCTGCTGCGACATCAGCTTTCGGATGATGTCGTTGGTCTTGATGCCCAACACGGACGAGAGCGATTTGACCGTGATCGGTTCTTCGATCTCGATCGGCTCGCCCTTTTGCACGCCGGTCTTCGCAATCGCGTGCGTGCCGCGGTTGATCGTCTTCTTCAGATGACTGTCAACGGCCGCGCGAGTGCTGGCGGCGGCGTTGAGGCGCTCGAAGCGATCCTTCAGATCCTGCTCGCTGAATTCCTTCAGCTTCTCCATCGCCTCGCCGCGACGACCATCCACACCGCGACGACGCGCCGACAGTGAGCTTGCGCCCTTCTTGTTTGCTGCCTTCTTCTTTTCCTCCTCGTCATCGTCCACCTTCACGCCACGACCCGTCGTCGGACGCGCGGTTGTGAAGCCGGGCGCCGGGCCGCCGCTGTCCATGGGACGGCGCGGCGCGGGAGCGGCACGTGATCGGGCTTTTCGACGCGCACGATCTTCGGACCCTGCAACTTCGCCGGAGACGGCACGACCATCGTCGGCGGTGTCAGCGGCTTGCGCTCGGCGGTCGTTTGCGCGGCACGCGATTGCAGCGTAACCGTTGGTCGCATCGCCGGACGGTCACCCGTAGGCGCGGTTGCCGGACTGCGCACCAGGCACGCTCGTTACCGTCGGCGGTGCGCTGGCCGGGCGCGGCGGGTGTCGGCATCGCGACCGTTGGTGGCGGTGCAGTGACTGGTGGTGCGACGGCCGGTGCAGTAGCCGCCGGCCTGAGCGCGGTGCTTCCGGCGGTGTCGAAGGCGCGACCGGTGCGACGGGACGCGATTCCTCAACCAGCGGCGGCGGCGCGACCGGCGCGACCGTCGGAGCAACGGGCGGCGGCGCGGTTTGCGTCGTTGGCGCTTTGGGTGCTTCGGCGACAACCGGCGGCGCGTCAACGATCAATGTCGCGTCGTCGATCGTCGGCGGGGCCGTCGTCTCGTCATGCGCATCCGCGCTTCCGAATCGCTTGCTTTCTTCTTCTTCGTCGTGCGCGCGACCTTCGACTTGGCGACGGCAGTTGCCGCCTCGACGGGCGGCGCGGTTTCGACGGCGGTTCCGCCGCCACCGGCGCTGCCGTGTCCTGCGAACCACTCACGGATCGTCTCTGCCAGGCCGATGCTCACCGTGCTCTGGTGGTTCGGCACCGACAGACCCTCTGTGCGCAGCTTCTCGAGAACCGCTTTGCTCTCGACGCCCAGCTCTTTGGCCAGCGAATTGACGCGAATACCCTTTGCCAAAACAACCTCCAAAAGTCAGTTGCCAGTTATCAGTTGTCAGTTGCCAGTGCCGCGGCATTCGCTGGCAACTGGCAACTGGCAACTGGCAACTCGTCTTACTCCGTAACCGGCGGCTCGACCCGTCCCTCGGCCAGCGCCGCGGCGTCGGAGTCTTCGTCGGTAAATTCTTTCCGCTCGGCATCGCCGTCGTTCGCGCTGCCGGGCACCTGCACGGCCTGCTCTTCGGGCGACAACTCCGAACCGTTCTCGATCGAATGCTCGCTGTGCGTGGTGATCTCCGGGGCAAGGCCCTCGGTCGATTCCATCGCACCGGCCAGCGTGCCGGGACTCTCCATCGCGATGCCATCGCCTTGACGATCGTCTTCCGAAACCACGCCTTGCAGCAGCGGGTTGAACGGATTGATCGCCCCGCCGCTGGTCGCCGCGTCGGTGGCGCTCGCACTGGCGCTGCCCACCGGGCCGAAGCCTTTCGCCTTGGCCGCGGCTTCGGCGGCCTTCTTCTCTTCCGTTTCTTTCTGGACGATCTTCGCCTCTTCGGCACAGAGGTCGATCACCTGCTGCGAGACCTCCTCGCTCAGCCCGACCTCTTCCATCAGCGGGCCGATGCCGACTTCTTCGATATCGCGCACGTCGATCAGACCCAGCGCGATGACCTTGTCCACGTGTTCCTGCACGACGCCTTCGATGCGCTTGAGCGTCGCATCCAGACGCTGCACGCCCTTCTGGAATTCCGGCGGCGTGAGGATATCGATGTCCCAACCGGTCAGACGCGCGGCCAATCGCACGTTCTGCCCGCGCTTGCCGATGGCCAGCGAGAGTTGATCTTCATTCACTACGACGGTGGCGCGGCCAAGCTCGAAGCAAAGTGAAACTTCCGCCACTTCCGCAGGCTTCAGCGCATTCTGGATCAGGATCTGCGAAGACTCGTTCCAGCGGACGATGTCGATCTTCTCGCCGCCGAGCTCTTCGACGATGTTCTTGATTCGGCTGCCGCGCACGCCCACGCATGCGCCGACCGCATCGACCTTGCTGTCGATCGAGCTGACACGGCGATCTTCGTGCGATGCCCGCTCTCGCGGGCGAGCGCTTTGATCTCGATCGTGCGCTCGCCGACTTCCGGCACTTCGCGCTCGAACAGGCGCTTGATCAATTCCGGATGCGAACGGCTGAGGATGATCTTCACCGCGCTGGGCGTATCGCGCACCTCCAGGATCAGCGCCTGAATGCGCTCGCCGGGCTCGTGCGATTCGCCGGGGATCTGCTCGCTGCGCGGCATGATGCCTTCGATGTTCCGGTTCAGCGTGATGATCATCGTCGGGCCTTCGAAGCGGGCGATCGTGCCCGTGATGATCGTGCCGACGCGGTCCTTGTATTCCTCGTAAATCGATCCGCGCTCGTCCTGCCGGATGAGCTGGATCATCACCTGCTTCACCGTCTGTGCGCTGATTCGACCCACGACCGACAGCGGCAGCTCCTGCTGCTGGCCATCAGGTTGCGCGGAACGCCTTGATCTCGCCGGTGGCGCGATCGAGCGTGACGGTGAATTCGCTCGTGTCTTCGGTATTAAACTGCTTGCGCAACCCCGACGCGATCGCCTGCTCGATATCGGTGTAGATCTGATCGCGTTCGATGTTCTTGTCGCGGGCGATGCCGTCGACGATGCGCACTAATTCTTGATTCATGTTGTTCGCGTCCTCTCTCGCTATTCAGTTGTCGAGTCCCACCAAAAACTTTGGGCTACCCACTGGGTAGCCCACTCGTTCGAAGCAGAACCTGTGACGTGAAACGGCGCTAAGCCCTCATCCGAATCTCCTTCGGATGCGGGCCCCTGCCATTTCGATTGCCTTGCTGACGAGGTTGGACCGGTGCTTTTGCATGGTTTATGCAACCGCAGCGGCCAGCTCGTTCTTGAGGCTCAGGTTCATCCCGGTCACTCCGGGTTCGAAAAAGTGGACTTTCCGCAGGTCCACATACACGGTTATCTGCGAGTTCATCGCAACGCTCGACTGCCCGCCCACCTGCGCTTCGACGCGACCAACCACGTGGTCGTGCAGCGTCGTGCTCATGTAGACGTCCATATCGTTTCCTAACGGTTCGGTCACACTGACCCGAACGTTCATCGGCTCCAGGTGATCGCCACCCTGATGCAGGCAGAAGTGCTCCGGGCGAATGCCCAGAACCACGTGCCTGCCGACCTGACCCGCCAATCGCTCCGCGATCGCCGGGCCCATCTTTGACAACGGTAGGGTAAACCCATTGCCCGGCAAGGTCAATTCGCCCACCATCACCGTCGGCTCGTCCGAGCGGGGTTTACCGTTGCCGCTGGCGGCTTCTTTGCCGATGGGAGCCGCTCCGGCGACCGCCCGGGCGTGAGCGAGCTTACCTTCTTCGAACACCATCTGCCCGCCGACGCTCTTGATCATCCCGTCGAAGAAGTTCATCGGCGGCATGCCGATGAACCCGGCCACGAATCGGTTCACCGGATGATTGTAGGTCACCAACGGCGTGTCCGCCTGCTGTATCAACCCATCGCGCATCACGACGATCCGATCGCCGAGCGTCATCGCTTCTTCCTGATCGTGCGTGACGTAGATCGTCGTCGTCTTCAATCGATGATGCAGCCGCTTCAACTCTGCGCGAGTCGTCACGCGCAATTTCGCATCGAGGTTCGACAACGGCTCATCGAACAGGAACGCCGCCGGCTCGCGCACGATCGCGCGACCCACCGCCACGCGCTGTCGCTGTCCGCCCGACAGTGCCTTCGGTTTGCGATCGAGCAGATGCCCGATATCGAGGATCTTCGCCGCCTCCATGCACGCGCTCGTCGATCTGCTTCTTCGGCATCCCGCGCAGCTTCAGGCCGAACGCCATGTTCTTGTACACCGTCATGTGCGGGTACAGCGCGTAGTTCTGAAACACCATCGCGATGTCGCGATCCTTCGGCGGCACGTTGTTGACGATCCGATCGCCGATCCGAATCGTCCCGTCCGAAATCTCCTCCAGCCCCGCCACCATGCGCAGCGTCGTGCTCTTGCCGCAGCCGGATGGGCCGACCAGCACGACGAACTCCTGGTCCTTGATCGACAAGTCGATCGCATCGACCGCCTTGACGTTGCCGGGATAAACCTTCGAGACTTTTTCGAGAACGACCTGTGCCATCGTGGCGAGGATTATAGCGAAACGCCCGTGGCGGTCCAAATTTGTGGGCGGGTGGGAAGGTCAGCCCCACGAAGCCGTTCGACGAAGCCTCGACGAAGTCCCTCGACGAAGCCCCTCGACGAAGCTCAGCTCAGCCCAGGGAACCTCGCGCAGGCAGGTGATCGGGCGACGCGTTACGCCGCGAGCTGTCGGGTGGTCGTTGGCTGTACGCCGAATGCGGTTTGTTTCCCTTGGCGAGCGCCCGCGGCCACCGATGTCGGCAAGCGCGGCGGACCTCGTACTTCCCGCTCGCCGCGATCCGCAACGGCTCTTCGTTCACCCGCTCCATCCACCGATCGCGCAGCTCGCCGCGGCGATGAGGAACTTCGGATCCAGCTTCGCCTTCGCGACCGTCACGCCCGCTTCACGCACAGCCGCTTCACGCCGACCCGCGCAGCCCGCTTCGCACGCGACGCCGGCGGGGGTGTGGCGCGGGTGCGGGTGCAGGCGCATCACTCTGAAACACAAACCCGCCCATCGGTCGAACCGCAGGACGAATCGCTTGCGATGCCTTCGCACTCTTCGACTTCGAGCGCCGCGTTTCTCGTGAGGCTTCTCGCGGCGCTTCCAGCTTCGGCGTCCCCGCGCCCGACATCGCGCCCGATCGCGCCCGACATCTCACCCGGCATCGCCTCCGGCTTCGCCACCGCTTCCACATCTCTCCAACTCACGCCCGGCGGGATCGGGAACACGATCCGATCCTCCCGAATCGCCCCGCCGTTCGTCTGCAACGGATACCACCACTTCGTCTGCTCATCCCCTTCGACGATCCGCTTCTGCCAGAAGATATGCACGCGACTTCTTCGACTGACTCCCGCCCGAAACGCGATCGGCACAAACCCCATCGCTTCCCAGAAGTAATTGGCTTCCAGATCCTTCGCGCACCAGCAGCAATACAGCCGACACCCGTACGCGCTTCGCTCAAACACTTCGCGCACCAGCGACGCCCCGATCAATCCACGCTGCACCCCCGGCACAACGCACAGCTGATAGATCACGCCCAGCTCATCGCGCTTCAGATACCGATCGCGCGAGAGCGACGTAGCCGACGAGCACAGGGGCAAGGGGCAAGGGGCGAGGGGCGAGCGAAGACGAAGAACCCGGAGCGAGCGACGAATCTGCATTCTCTCGCCCCTCGCCCCTATCCCCTGCTCCCCTCGCCCCTCCCCCTATTTCTCGCCCCTGCTCAGCAACCAATACCCACCCGTTCGCGATGTACCCTTCCATCTGCGCCGCGGAAAGAACCCGAGCGCCTTGTTGTACTTCTTCTGCAGCGCATCCGGCGCCGGCAGGTCATCCATCGTCGCGGGGCGAATGGAAATCGAGGGGTGAGGGGCGAGCGGCAAGGGGCGAGGAATGCTTGACGCATTCGTCTCCGCTGCGACGATTTGTGTTTCGTGGCTCATTCCAAGCTCGCAATCTTCCGCCGCACTTGGTTCCGCCGACTGTTCACGATCTGCTCCGCGATCTCGCTGCTTCTGTGCCTCGCGACCATCGGGCTTTGGCTTCGGAGCTACTACCGCGCGGACACAATTAGTCACTGGTCGAGTACCCGTCTCACCCAGATGGCGGACGAGCTGTTTTCACGCAGAGGCCTCATTTCTTTCAGCCACCACATTAGACGGTCGAACGAGCCACTTGCCCCGGCTCCGTCCGATGGATTGCGGGCCTATTCTGAACAGATCTACAACTCCCTGCCTGTTGTCCTTGATTCACCTCGAAGCCGTGGTTGGCATGGGTTCGCATATGTCCGTGATGCCTATGGTGATCCGAAGCGGTCCACGTTGAACGGATTCCGTCTCATGTTTCCGCATTGGCTCCCCGCGATCCTCTTCGCCATCCCGCCCACACTTTGGTTTTTCGGCCCTCACCGTCGTCGCGCCAAGCGAGCGAAGCTCGGCCTCTGCCTCCGCTGCGGCTACGACCTCCGCGCCACACCCGATCGCTGTCCTGAATGTGGTTGCAGCAGAGACGAAGAGACATAGAGACCTAGAGACGAAGTGCGCGCGATCGCCGATCCTCCACTCCGTCTCTTCGTCTCTCCGTCTCTCCGTCTCTCCGTCTCTCCGTCTCTCCCTCACCCAAACGGCAACGCCACATCATCCACGCCCGCCCACGCGCCGCCATCGTCTACCGCCACGATCCCGCTGTCCGTGCTGGCATCGAGCGTGATGCCTTCGCCGGTGGCGCCTTCGATTTCCACGAGCACGATCGCCACCCGCGTCGGCGTCTCGAGCGTGGCTGCCCCGGTCGCATCGAACTTCAAGTTCAAGTTCGCGTTGTCATCCACGACGATCTGCTGCCCATCGAGCGCATCGATATCGATCGCGCGGTCGAACGTCAGCCGCAACGTCGGCCCGGTGTCCGCATCGTACGTCGCCGCCACGAGCGTCAGCGCCGCCGGCGGCGGCGCGGGCGCTGGCCTGGCCGGCTTGGGCGGCTTCGATCGACGACGACGAAACACGAGTGGTAGTGCACGGAGAAGCATGCGATGCTCCATGAGTGGCCGGTGATCAGTAGCCGGTGGCCAGCAGCGGTCTTCTCCAACTACTGGCCACCAGCCACCAGCGACGAGGGTTCCCGCGCGAACGCGGGAGATCCCTCACTGCCGACTTTCACGCCGCTTGCGCCATCGATCCGATCTGCAGATACGTCAACACCGGCGGACACGCGGGCGAGTACTCTCCCCTTCTTGAGTACCACATGCACGTGATCCAGCACGCCGTGCCAGCCTGCACCGTGCTTGGGAATTCCACGACCGCGATGTTCTTCCCGGTCTGTCCCTGTACGGTCCAACCCGGATCATTCGCCGGCGGCGGCGCGTCAGAGTACGTGAGTATCGTTGCACCCGCTGCATTGAACGGCCGTCGTCGGCTGCCCTGGTTCGCCCCATCGCGCAGCTGAATGCGCACCTGACGCCCGGTCACCGAAACGACCGACACCACCGGCGACAGCGCCGGCGGCGGAACCGGCGTCGGCTGATTGCCGCCGCGCACCGTCACGCCGATCAGCACCTTGTCTTCGTTGCTGACATTCGGCGACGACTGCACGATCCCGTACAGCTCGCGTGCGTACGCGATCAGCGACGCCTTGCAATCGTTTTTGAGCTGAACGGTCGCCTTGCTCGCCAGCCGTCCGCCTTCGCCGCCTCATACGCGTCAATGAACGCGGTATGTAAGGGCGTGTACGCGGCCATCATCGGCGCGGTCAAGTTATAGGTCGTCGGTGAGGCAACACCGAGCGTGTTGAAGTTCGTACTGTACGTTGCCAACTGAGCGTCAATCGTTGGGACGGCCATGGCCGCCTCCCTTCTTCGGTGAAAAGTTTTGCGGCTCCGATTCCCCCGCGGGCCAGCGGGCAGGTCACCAACGTGAACTCACCCATCGCGAGCAAATCAGATCGCACCTTGGATCGGCGAAGAAAAGTGGGTGACTTAACAACCCAAACGGAAAATTTTCCCCACGCGTTACAACCCATCCGCCGCCGTGAATTCACCGCAACAGGCCAGCGCACAGCCACACGGCGTGCGAGGCACGAACGGACCGAATCGGCCGATGATCGATCGAACCCGATAACCCGCGAGGAAATAAAATCCGCGAGGAACGCAGAGCCAGTGCGATCGAGGCCACCCCGCACGCCGGTTTCGCTTAAGCGAACGCGCCGCCGCTTACCGATCACGTGCGTTTGTGCGCAAACGATGACTTCGCTTAAGCGAAAGGTGTCTCTTGCGCGCAAACGGTGACTCCGCTTAAGCGAAACGTGCCGCGGTGCGCCAACACGTGCCCTTGTGCGCGGTTAGCCGACTTCGCGCGAGAGTTACACTCGCATTCGTGCGGCGGCGCGTCATTGTTAAGGGAACACGCGCAACGCGTACCTCCCGCACCTCGCCGCCTCCGCGTGCCCCGCCGCTCCCTAGCGTCGGCGGCGGATCGCGGCGAGGGCGACCGCAGCCATCGCACCAACGCTTCCGCCCGGCTCGGGCACGTTGCCGGCCCAGACGATCGATACCGCGCTGCCGGTAGCCCCTGCTGTGGATATCTCGCGAATGAATGCGCCTGTAGCGTCCCATTCGAGCACGCTGGAATCTCCCGTAGCGGTTGCAAACACGTGACCATTCGGTCCGCGCGTTACGTCGTTGAACGAAGTGGAAAACGGTGGGACGAACGTACGCAGTACAGCTCCACTCAGATCTGTCTCGATGATTGCGTTCGACTGGATCGTGGCAATCAGCACCGTATTCGTGCTATCGCTGAATCGCATCGAGTCGACGCCGGCCAAGCCCGCAATGGGTAGGCTGCCCAAGCTGCTCCCCGTTTGCAGGTCGTAGACGTTCACTGCAGTCGCCTGGACCGGCCAACCATAGTCGATTACCCGGCACGACCGCCGCGCAGAGTGTCCATCCCGACGGATACTCGCGAACCAACGCCCTTGCGGCGTGAACTCCGACGCACCGATCGGTCCGCCTGATTGTTCATTGCCACTACGTAATTCCCCTTGCGCGGTGACCTTCAACTCGCCTGGCGCTACGAAGCTCGCGAGTCTCGCTAGAATCCGCCAATCTGTACGCCGGCCGGGTTGTACACGCGGACTTCCGGCGTTACCACCACCAGACGGCCACTAGATTGCCCTGCGGCATCGAAGTCCATGCCCGGCCGTCGAAGACGAGTTGCTGTCGAGATATCCCTTGAACGTCAGGTCGTGATCGAACACGCCGACGCGGGTCGGGAAGTTCCGGCCACGCCGCGTGATGAGGAAGTCATCGCTGTCCCACCCGATTGCGTCGGGCGCGGTCGGCGCAGGCGAGCGAGGCGATCGCGATCGTCAGGATGAGCCTGCACGTGAGGCTGCACGCGAGCCTGCACGCGGGCCTGCACGCGAGGCTCACGCGAGGCCGGGTGCGTTCGATCGTCGTTGCATGAGTGACTCCCGGCACGACCGGCGGCGAGGTCTGGACGTGAAGCCCGAACGCCTGATGCCTCCGCCTCCGCCGCGTCTGCCGCCGCCGCGATTGTACCGACCCGCGACCGATCGCAGGCGAAGAATCCCGGCGATGGGCTAGCACATGCCGCCCCGTCGCGGCCTAGCCGGTCCGGCAAACCGCGTTGCGGCCGCGTGGACCCGCTCGCCTGGGGCGTTGCTTGACCGTTCATCGCTGCCGCGTCCGCATCCCGCGGCAGGTTATGCGACGGTGCCTATAGTAGATGGTTGGGTTGATCACTCGGCGTTCTTGTGAGAAGTAGCGCGAGGCTCGTTCCTAGTCGTTCCGACGAGGAGCCTGAACTGCATTCCGTGCGGTCGGTGTTCAGGTCGAGGTAGTAGTCCCACCGTCGGTGCCCCCATGTTGGAACCGGGACTTGAGGAAGGTACCGCGGCGTTAACTGAAGGTGTGTGGTAAAGTCGCCGTAATCTGTGTGATATTGATAGAGCGCAGCTACCACTCGCTCACCCATAGCTCTTGTTTGCAGAAGTGAGGGCGTCAACGAGCGTTACGGATGCGCAACAGTCTCAGGAGTGCTACCACGCCGGCGACGACCAGCATGAAAGGATCGCCGATAGGTGCACACGACCATTTGGCCGGGACCGAACGCGAATCATACCGTTCCAGAGACGCCGCAAAGCGAGCAGGATAACGTAGTGTAGTGATTAGCCTGGATGCGCTATGCAAGATAACATTCCGCCCCGTCGCGGCATAGCCGGTTCGGCAAACCGCGGAATCGAAGGATGAAAGATGAAGGCAGAAGGATGAAGAAGACAGAGTCACGTCGCCCGCCGTTTTCATCCTTCATTCCTCATCCTTCATCCTTTTCCTTTCCACATTCCGGACACCGCTGCGGCGTAGCGCGGAGGTCATACCCGCAATTCAAGCACAGCCCGAGCTTCCGCCGCTTCGACTGCCGACGCCAAGGCCCCACCAGCCACTACGCCGGGGCGAGGGCGAAGAGCATCGCGGGGAGCCAGAGTGGGAACGAATGTAAAGTTGTTCCCGGTCGTGTTCAGTCACGCTGACCGATGGAACGTAGGTCAGCGTACCGACGATCGTCTTACCTGCGATAGTGCAGTCCGTTGGCGACAGTCCAGATCGATGCGTCTGATGACCATACGTGCAGCACCTAGTCCACCAAGTGACGTATGATGCAGGCACAGCCGCTCGGCCAGTCGATAGTCCAGCGCTGTCGGCGACGCCAATAGCTCCGCACCCACAACCCCACCGTCGCCAGGCAGAGGATCAGCGACAGCACGCAGACGCTCGCGAACAGTCGGCGGCGGAAGTTTCGCACGCGATCATTCTAACGTCGCCGCCGCACGCCCGCATTCCGGACACCGCTGCGGCGTAGCGCGGAGGTCATACCCGCAAGTTGACACAGCCCGAGCTTCCGCCGACGCCGAGTCAATCCGGACGATCTCGAGTTCGATCAGGGTCGCGCCAGAATGCTTGTGACGCCGGACCGTGAGCCAGGCTTTACTGAACCGCGCGCAGGTCATACTCCTCGACTGATGCGGTTCCTGCAGGAAGTTGTTGCGACATCTCGAACTGCGGTCGCTTCCGCGTTTGCGCTACAGTGCCAGCTTCATCGGTGATGAACCATTTCCAGTTGCTCCATCGGTCCCATACGCTCCACGCTGATCGGAAGTAGCTCTGCGCGACGTGTCGGCGAAGTCCAACTGCCGATAGACCGGCTATCCGACTTGCCTCGTGCACGTTGCGAACACTCGGGCGGCGCAGTCGTTCACGAACTGGCCGCGCACCGCGAGAGCGCTCGCCAGGCGGCGGACCAGTGACGAGCGAGACGCTGGCGAACAGTCGGCGGCGGAAGTTTCGCACGCGGTCATTCTAACGTCGCCGCCACCCGCCCGCATTCCGGACGCCTCCCTGGCGTGGCGCGGCGGCGGTTGGTGTATGATGCGGGCTTGATCGACACGTCCAATCTGAAAGGAGTTCCATCATGCGTAAAGGTCTTCTCGCGGGGCGATTCGCGGTGGTCGTGATGGCTGGCTTTGGCGTTCTGGGGATGCTCGTCGTCGTGGCTGGGTGTCAGTCATCGAACGATGCCGCGCGCAGTGGGTCGATGCTGGAGAGCAGCCCGCCGAGTGATGGGTCGGGGAAGGGGACGGGCGCGGAAGGTCGAGTGCGCTGCTGGATGAGTACACGCAGGCGCTGCTGGACAAGGACGTGTATGCGCTGGATCGGATCTGGGCGGAGGACCTGACGTTCGTGAACCCGCGCGGCGAGCTGCTGACCAAGCGGAACCGGATGGACAACATCACCAGCGGCGCGACGGCGTTCAAGTCGATCCGGCTGACCGACAAGCAGATCCGCGTGTACCGCGGCAGCGGCGAAGACGCCGGCGACGCGGCGGCGGTGGCGACGTTCAACGTGGCGCTGGATGCGCAATACTCCGCGCAGGAAGGCAGCGGCGACTACCGCGTGACGACCACCTGGGCGCGCCGGAAGGCGCGTGGCAGATGGTGGCCGTGCACATGACGAAGATCGTCCCGCCGGGCGCAGCGGAATTGGGACAAGCGGGGGCACAAGGACGGGCACAACGCAGCGGACGCCGTAGAGCAGGCCACTCGATGTTGGTCGCGTCACGACGTGGGTCGCGTTACGACCGCATCGTTTTGAGCATGGTGTTCACGACCTGGTCGTGGGCATCGCGCAGCGACGTCTGGAGCTTCAGCCCCGCCGCGCGGGCGTGTCCGCCGCCGCCGAATTGTTCGGCGAAGTTGGCGACGTCGATCTGGCCCTTGGAGCGCAGGCTCACGCGGACCGGGCCATCATCCAACGGCTCGGTGAACAGCAGCGCGGCCTCGACGGTGGCGATCTGCAGGGGGATGTTGATCAGGTTTTCGGTCGCCGGCACGCCGGCGCCGGTGTCGCTGGAAGTCTTCCTGCGTCACGGTCATGACGGCCAGGCGATTGTCGGCCAGCAGCTCGAGCGATTGCAGCACGCGCGCTGCAGCGCAACCCGCTGCGGCCGCTCGCTCTGGTAGAGCAGCTGATACAGCTTGTCGGTATCGACGCCCGCTTCCATGAGCGTGGCGGCGAGTCGGAGCGTGAACGGGCGGGTGTTGGAGAACTGGAACCAGCCGGTGTCGGAGACGATCGCGAGATACAGGCAGGTGGCGATCTGCGGATCGAGCGGGATCTCCCACTGCTCGAGCAGCTCGGCCGCGATCTCCCCCGCCGCCGCGGCTTCGGGGATGACGAGCTTCAGGTCGGCCCAGTCTTCCTGCGTCAGGTGATGATCGAGGACGATCCGGGGGCACGCGCCAATCGGACAGGTGCTCGCGCACGCCGGGCAACTGCGACCACGTGCCGGTATCGGCAACCACCAGCGCGTCAAACTTCTCGAAGGGGAACGGTTCGGGCCAGCCGTTCTCGACATCGAGGAAGTCGATGCCGAAATCGCGAAAGATGAACGCATACTTCGACGGCAGGTGACTGAGCAACAGGACCTGCGACTGGATGTTCTGCTTTCACAGCGCCGAGCGCAGCGCGGCGGTCGTCCCCAGGGCATCGCCGTCCGGGCGGACGTGCGTCGTGATCAGTACGCGTTTGGTGCGCACAGCGCATCGATGATCTGCTGATACGGGTCGGCCACGAGGTCGCGAGACGGATCGGACATATCGGTCCGATCATACGCCAAAACGATCCGCTGCGCGAGCAGTGATGAGCGAAGCGAAAAATCGTGAAAGCGATCAGCGTGCGCCGCCGCCGCCACGTCCACCGCCACCGCCACCACCGCCGCCCGGGCCGCGCCCACCGCCGCCGCCGCCCCATCCACCGCGCCCGCCTTGCGGGCCCTGAATGCCGCGCTGCGCATGCGCTGTCGCATCGCGGACATGAATGCGGCCCGCTGCGCTTTGCGAGTGGGATCGCCGCCCTGCACGCGATTCAGTTGTCGGCCGGGATCATTGCGACGATCGTTCGGCGCGTGGTCGGGCCGGTCGTCGGTTGCGTGGTGGATCGGCGCCGCTCGTTCGGACGGGTCGTCGGCTGCGTGGCCGCACGACGTTCCCACTCTTTGCGGCGGGCTTCCATCTCGTCGATCAGCTTGTCGAGGTGCTTGTCGCGCTCGGCCTGCGTCTTGAGCGAGAAGTATTCGTCCAGCTGTTTGTTCTCGCGTTCCTCGCGCGCCTGCTGCATCGCTTCCCATGCGTCTTCGCGATTGATCTTGCCTTCTTCGACGGCCTTGCGGAGATCGCGCGGGTCTTTGATCGATCGCGATCACGGCGGCTTTCTCGTTCGCCTTGAGGTGCGCGCGGATCGCCCACGTCGCGCCGCCGGCGATCAGCACGAGCGCCATCGCCGCGCCGATGATTCGGAAGCGTCGCGGCCAGGGACCGCGCGATCGCTTCAACTCCATCTCGCGCATCGCCGCCGCCACGCGGGGTTCTTCATGTTGTAGTTCGTGCCAGTCGGTTCAGTTGCCATGTGTTATCGCGCTCTTGGCTCATACGGGCCGACGTGAAAATCTGCGAACAGGAAGTTCATGGCGCCGACCTCTGTCGCCTTGCCGTGAAACGCTTCGTAATCGTGCATCATGATGAGCCGATCGGCGCCCTGCCCGCGACGTTGCGAGAAGAACGCGATCGCCTGCTCGAATACCTGGTTGATGCCGCCCAGCGCGTCGAAGTCCTGCGCCATGAGGGCATCGAAAAACGGATCGTAGGTGTAACTGCCGCCTTCGCGATCGAAGTAGGTCGTGAAGCCCTTCGGCACGCCAGCGGTATCGATTCCGCTCATGATGGTGTCCGCCGAGCAGCGCCAGACACCGGTGGAGCCTTGAGCCTGCCCGATGGGTTTCGGTTGCCAGTTGCGATCGATCGTCTCGTAAATCGTCGGCAGTGACTTGCCGGTCTGCGGATTGATCGCGATCGGCGGCTGGATCGACGGCATCGTGTTCACGTGCGGCAGCCGGTTCTTGTTCTCGTTGAGATAGATCCGAAACAGGTTGCCCACATCACGCAGCTGCGCCGCGCAGGCGACCGTGCGCGACTTCACGCGCGCACGGCTGAGCGTCGGCAACAGGATGCCGATCAGCACCGCGATGATGCCGATCACCACCAGCAGCTCAACGAGCGTAAAGCCGCGAATTTGTTTTCCGTTCACTCGCTTCATTTAACATACTTCTGTTGACTTACTTCGACCGAGATGCGCGCGGCCCTTCAGTGCTGGTTGCGGGTCCGCGGTGCGAACCGCCGCCATTGCTGTCGCGATTTTCGCGATCACGCTCTTTCTTCTCGCGGCTTCTCCTGCATGATCTGCTCGTACTTCTCGCGCTGGCCGGGCGTGAGGATTTGCTTGTGCGCTCGATCGCATCCTGGATGGCAGCCTGGCGCTGCTGCTGTTGTTCCTGCAGTTTCTGAGCGAACTGACGATTGATCTCGTCGTGCTTCGCCTTCTGTTCTTCGGTCAGCAAGTTGTAGATCGCTTCGTTGCGTTCTTTGTCGAGCGCGCGGCGACGTTCCCAATCGCGGCCGCGGATCTTGCTCGCGTCCTGCCAGATCGTGCGCATCTGCTCGCGCTGGTCGGGCGAGAGGTTCAGTTCATCGCCCAGCCACGATCGCGGCTGATGCGATTGAGGCAAGCGCGCGCTGAGCATCCCCACCGCCACGCCCGCGCCCATCGCCAGGATGAACGCCATCGTTAAGATCGTCTTCACGCGATTCATGGGCGTCTGCTCCGCGACAGGTCGGCGACGATCAAATCCGGCTCGAGCGTGTTGCCGTTCGACGGGTTGGCCGAAGCGGACAGATCGGTGTTTTGAGAGGCGAGCATCGCACCTTCCCACGGCTGCGGCGCGCTGGCTGGATCGGGTCGCATGAACCACAACGCGGCACTCGCGACGATCAGCACCGATGCCGCGATGCCGATGAATGACCGCGCCAGCGGCAGCAGGCTGTAATCCCTCACGTGATCAACTTCGACATGAATGCGAGCGACCGCGTCGGCGGAAATCTCGGCGCCTGCGCAGCGCGCATGAACCGCGACATTGCTTGCAGCGAGCGCAGCTCGGCGGTGCAGGTAGCGCATTTGTTCAAGTGCGATTCGAGCGCCGCAGCCGCGCCGGCATCGAGTTCGCCGTCGTGGTACGCGCTCAGCTGAGATTGAAATTGCCCGCAACTCATGGTTGAAAGTTTAACATGGGCGGCGCGGTCCGCCGCAGACGTCCCGCGACCGCCCAGAAAACACGGCTCGTTAGCACAGCTCGATCAGGAGCAGCGGCGACCAACCGGTCGCTCTTGCCGTGCACAAAATTTCGCTTCGTATCCCTCACTCCAGATAATCGCCCAACTTTTTCCGCAGTTCGGCCCGTGCTCGATACAGCCGTGATTCGACAGTTCCCCGCGGCACGTTCAGCACGGCGGCGATTTCCTCGTAACTCAGTTGCTGCAATTCACGCAGCACCAACACTTCGCGATGTTCTTCGGACAACGTCTGCAACGTCGATTGCAGATCCAATCTCGCATCCACGTTCGCGTTAACCGCTTCGGCACCGTCGAGCGAGTCATCAGTGCTTTTCACAACGGTGCTGCCCCGCCCGTCGCCCGGCCGTCGCCTCGTCGGGCCCGTCGGAACATCGCCGCCTGATTAACGCAGATCCGGTTCAACCAGGTTTTTACGCTCGAGCGTTCTTCGAATTTCGAAAGAGCCTTGAAGGCGCCGGCAAACGTTTCCTGGACTACGTCTTCCGCATCTGACGCGTTGCCGAGCAACGAGTAAGCCAGTCCGTACAACGGTCGTGCGTAGCGATCGACGAGCGCGTGAAACGCCGCGCCGTCGCCGCGTCGGGCCCTGCGGAGCAGTTCCAAGTCGTCGTCGCTTGCCTGCGGTTGCAAAGTGGCCCGTCCGTGTTTCCGTCGCAACCGACGATATTCAGCAATCGGTCGCGGGCCTTCCTGAGTGATAGTTGCACGCCAAGCCCGAATTCTTCCGTCGCACCGTGAAATTTTGTAAATCCCGCATCGGCGACCGTCTATACGTTACGATTTCGGCCACTCAATGATGGACGATCGCTCATCGACCATTCCGGACGGCCCGGTAGCCGCTCCGTCCACTCTTCAACAGAATGGCCCGTACAAGATTCTGCGCCGCTTGAGCGAAGGCGGAATGGGTGAAGCTTACAAGGCCAAGTGCCGATTCCCCATCGCGGTTGCCTTGGGCGATCAGGACAAGTTCGCTGAAGCCGAACCGCTGATGCAAGAGACGCTGGCGATTCGTGGACGCCGGTTCGGCCCTCGGGCTGCTCCGACGACGCGCGTCCGAATCGCTCGCCAAGCTGCGCCAACAACACGCGCAGGCTGACGACGTTGCCGTCCACGTTCTCTTCCACCGCTCCGTCTCGCTGAACATTTGCTCGCGTCACGGTTGCTCGTACGATTGACCCATCATGACCGACCCGATCACGCCGCTGAAAAAGCTCATCCGCGACATCCCGGACTTCCCCAAGCCCGGGATCCTGTTCCGCGACATCACGCCGCTGCTGGCCGACGCCGTCGGGGCTGGCGCTGGCGGTCGAGCTGCTGGCCAACCCGTTCCGCGGGAAGAACATCGACCTGGTCGTCGGCGCCGAGAGCCGCGGGTTCATCTTCGGCACGGCCGTCGCGTGCTGCCTGTCGGCGGGGTTCGGGCTCGTCCGCAAGCCGGGCAAGCTGCCGCACAAGCGAGTCGTCGATGAGCTACGACCTGGAGTACGGCAAGGACACGCTGGAGATGCACGCCGACGCGATCGTCAAGGGCCAGCGCGTGCTGATCGTCGACGACGTGCTCGCCACCGGCGGCACGATGAAGGCGTGCTGTCGACCTCGTGCAACAGCTCGGCGGGGAGATCGTCGGCGTCGCCGTGCTGATCGAGCTGGCCGGCCTGAACGGTCGCGCGAAGGTCGAGCCGGTGAAAGTGCATTCAGTTCTTCAGTATTAGTAGCACGGGTTTTCAACCCGTGCACGGGTTGAAAACCCGTGTCACAATATGACTCCAGATGACTTGATGCGACAAGCCGCCGCCGCGCACGCGAGCGGGCAGCTCGATCGGGCCGCGGCGCTGTGCGAGCAGGTGTTGTCGGCTCAGCCGCAGAACGTCAACGCGCTGCATCTGAAAGGCATGTTGCTCTCACGTGCCGGGCGGTTCGATCAGTCGATCGAACTGCTGTCGCGCTGCACGCAGCTCGCCGCCGGGTGCGGCGATCCTCCATCACAATCTCGGCCAGGCGCTGCGATTGGCGGGACGATTTGAAGACGCCGCGAACGCATATCGTCGGGCCACGCAACTTCAACCCAACTACGCAAAGGCGTTCTTCGGCCTGGGCCTGTCGCTCGAGCGGGCCGGCGACGTGCGCGGCGCGATCGAGCCGTTGCGTCGCGCGGTTCAGCTTCAGGACAATTTCGTCGAAGCGTGGAGCACGCTGGGAATCGCGTACGCATCGATCAACCAGCGCGATCAGGCCATCGATGCGCTCTCACGCGGCGTCGCGACTTGCGCCGAACGATGCGTCGGCTCATTACAACCTCGGCAAAGTCCTGCTCGATTCGGGCCAATTCGATCGCGCCGCGATCGAGCTTCGTCTGGCGCGATCGAGCTGAACCCGTCTCACGGGCAGCGCATCAGAACCTCGCGAATCTGCTCGGCGAATCGGGCCGCATCGACGAAGCGATGGCGCTTCAACGTCGCGCCATGGCGATCTCGCGCCGGAAGATGCAGGCATCGCGAGCAACCTGTTGCTCAGCTTGCACTATTCGCCGCGTACGACGCCGGAGACTGCGATTGACGAACACAAGCGTTGGGCCGCGCGACATGGCAAGCGATCCCGATCCGCCGATCGTGCATCGAAACGATCGTTCGCCGGATCGGCGGCTGCGGATCGGTTATCTCTCGCCGGATTACAACCGGCATCCGGTCGCGTCGTTCCTCGAGAACGTTTTGGCTGGTCACGATCGATCGCAAGTCGAGGTGTTCGCGTATTCGGATTCGCGCACGATCGATGAGATGACGAACCGCCTGCAGACGCTCGTCGATGGCTGGCGGGATATCGCGCCGCTCGACGACGACGTCGCCGCGAAGCAGATTGTCGAAGATCAGATCGACATCCTGATCGATCTCGCCGGCCACACTGGCAACAACCGCGCACCGCTGATGGCGCGCGGCGCAGCGCCGGTGCAGTTCACGTATCTCGGTTATCCCGCCACGACCGGAATTCCGGCGATTCAATATCGCATCACCGATGCGATCGCAGACCCGCCAGGCATGACCGAGTCGCATCACACGGAAACGCTGGTTCGATTACCTCATTGCTTTTTGTGCTATCACCCGGACGCCGACGCCCCGCCGACGCTCGACGCGTCGCCGGCACAACGGAACGGATTCATCACATTCGGCTCGTTCAACAACTTCGCGAAGGTGACCGACGAGATGCTTGCACTGTGGGCGCGATCGTCTCGCGCGGTGCCGAATTCGCGCATGTTACTCAAAGCTCGCGCAGTTGGATCAGAGCGACGTCCGACGCCGCGTAATCGACATCTTCGCGAAGCACGACGTGACCGCGGATCGAATCGACATGCGCGGCTGGGTGCGCTACGACCAGCGCCACGCCATCGTCGCATCCGCCGACATCGCACTGATTCGTTTCCATACAACGGTACGACGACGACATGCGAAACGCTGTGGCTCGGCGTGCCGTGGATCACGCTGGCGGGCCGCACGCACGTATCGCGTGTGAGCGCGAGCATCTTGAGCGTGATCGGTTGTCCAGAGCTGATCGCAGAAGCGCAGAGGGATACGCGGACAAAGCAATTGCGCTGGCACACGATCTTCCGCGATTGAATGAGTACCGCACGACGATCCGCGACAAGATGCAGCGCATCGCCGTTGCTGGATCGCGCGATCATTCGTCGCGAAACTCGAACGCGCATATCGCGACGCGTGGCGGACGTGGTGTATTTCGTGACACCGGTTGGAAAGAGCGTGTCACGGTAGGTACAAATCATCCATCGACTCGGGCACGACACAATTAGCGTCTGGCATCGCCCTTCAACTTCGCGGCGTGCGCCGCGTGTTCGATCGCGACGTCGTCGCGGTCGATCACATCGATCTCGACGTGCCCGCCGGCCAGTTCATCGCGATCCTCGGTCCCAGCGGCTGCGGGAAATCGACGCTGCTTCGCATGATCGCGGGCCTGGATCGACCCGATGCAGGCCAGATCGGGTCGATCGACCGGCACTGCAATTGCCTACGTGTTTCAGGACGCGCACCTGCTGCCTTGGCGAAACGTGCTGCGAAACGTCGCGCTGCCACTGGAACTGCGAGGCGTGAGCAAGGCGCAAGGTCTTCGCCGCGCGCGAGAGGCGATCGCGCACGTCGGGTTGTCCGATGCCGAACGGCGGTATCCAGCGCAGCTCTCGGGCGGCATGCGGATGCGCGTCTCGCTCGCGCGCACTTGTGACGCAGCCGAGCTGCTGCTGCTCGATGAACCGTTCGCCGCGCTGATGAGATCACGCGACAGCAGCTCGATGAACAGCTCCGTCGAGCTTTGGCTGCGACAGCGGATGACGGTCGTCTTCGTCACGCACTCGATCGTCGAGGCGGCGTTTCTCGCAGACCGCGCGGTCGTGCTGACGAAGCGGCCGGCGCGGATCGTGCTTGATCACGATCTCTCGCGATCGCTTGCCGATGCGATCGCACCGATGCCATCAGAGGCGAACCTTCGTTCGCCCGCGAAACGCGGCGTGTTGTTCGAAGCGTTGGAGCGCGGGCAATCAGATGAGATTTCTCCGCGTCATCCTTCCGCCGATCGTCGTGTTTGTGCTGGTGGCGTTGCTGGTCGAGGCGTTCGTCCGGTGGCGGGAGATTCCGGCGTTCCGGTTTCCGTTGCCAAGCGCGGTGTTCACGGCGATCGTTGACCGCCACGAGAGTTTGCTGGATTCACTGTGGAACACGGCGAAAGCCGCGCTGGTCGGGTTCAGCCTTAGTGCGATCATCGGCATCGCGGTGGCGATGCTGCTCTCGACCTCGCGGCTCGTGCAGCGCGCGTTTTACCCGTACACCGTCTTCTTCCAGACCGTGCCGATCATCGCGATCGCGCCGCTGCTCGTGATCTGGTTCGGCTTCGGCCTGCAAGCGATCGCCGTGGCGGCGTTCATCGCATCGGTGTTCCCCGTCATCGCGAATACGCTGACGGGCTCTGCTTGGCACGGACCCTGCCCTGCGCGACTTGTTCAAACTTTACGGCGCCGGCCATGTCTCAACGATGGTGAAACTGAAGCTGCCCGTCGGCGCTGCCGAACATCTTCACCGGCCTGCGCATCGCCGCGGGCCTCGCGGTGATCGGCGCGATCGTCGGCGAGTTCGTCGCCGGCGAATTATCGGAAGGGGCTGGGCTGGGCGTGCAGGTGATCGTCTTCAATAAGCGCGCCAACACCGCAGGCGTCTTTGCGGCCGTGCTGATGGCTTCATTGCTCGGACTGGCGATGTTGGCGACAATCAACCTCGTCAGCTATCTGGTGTTGCGACGCTGGCACGCTTCGGAACAAAACCGTTGAGGTGAATCGATGCGCTGGATCCTAACGATGGTCGTGTTGATGGTCGCGAGTCTCACGGCCACAACATCGCATGCGGCCGAGAAGATCAAGTTCGTCCTGAACTGGGTTCCCGAGCCGGAATTCGGCGGGATCTACTCCGCCCAGCAGATCGGCGCATTTCACGAAGCACGGGCTCGACGTTGAAATCCAGACCGGCGGCGCAGGGGACACCCACGTGGCAGCTCGTCGCGACCGGCAAAGCGCCGTACGCCGTCGCCAGCGCCGATGAAGTCGTGATCGCGCGCAGCCAGGGCGCGCGATATCGTCGCGATCTATACGATCTATCAAACCTGCCCGCAGGGACTGATGGCCCATCGCGAGCGCGGGTTCACGCGGATCGACGACATCTTCGCGCGGGCGCGAAGCTGGCGGTCGAGCCAGGCCTGGCATACGTCGCGTTTCTGAAGAACAAGTACGATTTCGATAAGGTCAAGCTCGTCTCCTACGACGGCGGCGTCGCCAATTTTTTGAACGACAAGCAGATGGTGCAGCAGTGCTTCATCTTCAGCGAGCCGCTCGCCGCCGCGAAGGCGGGCGCGGGCCGCAGACGTTTCTCGTCGCCGACGCCGGATACAACCCGTACACCGGCGTGATCATCACCACCGCCGAGCGCGTGAAGAATCGCCCGATGAAGTCGAAAAGATGGCCGCCGCGCTGCGCGACGGCTGGCGCGCGTATCTCGACGACTCCAAGCCCGCCAACGAGGTGATGGCCAAGCTGAACACGGCGATGGACCTCGAGACCTTCGAAGCCGCCGCCGTCGCGCAACGCGACCTGGTCGAAAGCCCCGACACGCAGCGGCTGGGCCTTGGTGCGATGACGGTTGAGCGATGGAAGGAACTGATCGATCAACTCGTCGAACTGAAAATCGTCGAGAAGGACAAGGCCCCGATCCCCAACGCGTGCTTCGTCGGGACGACGCCGAAGTAAGCGGCGCAGCAAGTGACGACAATCAGAGCAACGGGCCGAGCAAGGCGGCAAGCCCTTCCATCAAGCGCTCGGGAAACGGGCGCTGCCGCCACATCTCGAGCGTGATTCGTCGCGCCATGCGCGAGATCCTCGTCGAACATCCGCGTCTGCTCGGTCGCAAATCTTTCGCTCAGCACGTTCAGGTTGGCCTCGTCGTTCAGTCGGAAGGACCGGTTGTCGAGGTTGGATGAACCGATCGACACCCAGCGGTCATCAACGATCATCACCTTGCAGTGATACATCGTCGGCTGATACTCGTAGATTTCCACGCCCGCTTCGAGCATTCGGCCCCAGCGTCCGCGTGAGGCGTGACGGACGGTTTTGACGTCGATCTGTTGTCCCGGCACAAGCACAACGCTGCACACCGCGCTTGCATGCGTCTGTGATGGTCTTGATCGTCAGATCGTCCGGGACGAAGTAAGCGCTCCCCAGCAGCACCTGTTTTTCCGCCGCCGCGATCGACAGCAGGTACATCAACTGCATGCTCATGCTGCCGCCCGAAGCCGAACTCATGAACAACTGCGCCGCCTCGTCGCCGGCTTCGCTCGAGGCGACGAAGTATTCGCTCGCCGTGAAGCACCTGCGCCGGTCGTCTTCATCCAGTTGTCCATGAAGCCGGCCTGCATCTGTTCGACGACCGGACCGTCAATCCGATAGTGCGTGTCGCGCCAATGCTTGGGTGAATCAGCATTGCCCAGCCATTCGTCGGCGATGCCCGCACCGCCGGTGAATCCGATCACGCCATCCACGATCAGCAGCTTGCGGTGTGTGCGATTGTTCAGCCGGCTGGCGCTGGTGACGTCGTAGAACCGCAGCGGGTGATACTCGACGATCCGCACACCGGCTTCGGTCATCTCCTTGATGTACCTGCGATCGATACGATCGGAGCCGACCCAATCGATGATCACGCACACCTTCACACCCGCGCCAGCGCGCTGGCGAGCGCATCGGCAAACTGCTTTCCGATTTCGCCCGACCAATAGACGTACGTTTCGAGATTGATCGTCTGTTGTGCCGCCGCGATCGCGTCGAGCATCGCAGGGAAAATCTGATCTCCGTTCGCATAGGTCGTGACGCGATTTCCTGCGACCAGCGGAGGCCCGAGCAAATGGCCCATCGTGCGCGCGAATTGCGGATCGCGCACGCCGTACTCGTGCTCGATCTGATAATGCACGGCCTTCGCTTCACAGCCGGCGAACACCAGCACGGCGAGACACAATAAGGTCGCAGTGTGAAAATGGGCGAAGCGTTGCATGATTATGCTGATGCAAAGCCCGCGCCTGGAGGTAAGGGATAGACTGAGCCGGCCGGGGCTCGAACCCGGGACTTGCTGATTAAAAGTCAGCTACTCTACCAACTGAGTTACCGGCTCGCGTGCGATGCGGTGAACATCGCGCGGGGCGCAGACTATAGAGTCCCCCTCGCAATTGCTCAACTGATCGCGTCAAGTGATCGCTCAACTCAGGGCCTATTCGCGCGTACAATGGCCACGATGCCGATGGTGTCCGATCGCTGCATTTGTCTGCGAAAGGTCGAGTACAGCGAGACCAGCCAGATCCTCACGCTCTTCACCCGCGAGCACGGCCGCGTGCAGGTGATCGCCAAGGGTGCGCATCGACGGACCAAGGCCGGCGCGAGCAAATTCGACGGCGGCGTGGATCTGGTCGACCTCGGCGAAGCCGTTTTCTCGCACTCGACCGACCGTGACTTGTGCCCGCTGTGCGAGTGGCACCAGGTCGATGGACACCTGGAGCTGCGCCGAAACCTGCGATCAATGCACCTCGGATGCTACGCCGCCGAGCTGGTGAATCTGCTGATCGAGGAGCACGATCCCCATCCGGATTTGTTTGATCGGATGCAGCAGACGCTGACAGACCTCGGCACGCCGCGGATCGAAGAATCGTTTCTGGTCTTCGAACTAGACCTGCTACGCGAGACGGGATATCTGCCGGAACTGAACGGCTGCGTTTCATGCGGCAGCACGATCGACGATCGTGACCGCGTGTACTTCTCGCCCAACCGAGGCGGCGTGATCTGTCGCAACTGCGAAGGCGCGACGCCGGATCGGATGGAGATCGATGCGCGATTGCTGCGAATCGTCCGCGGCGTGCTTTCGCTTCCGCGCGTGAACGGACAAACACAACGGTTGCCGAGCCTCACGCGACATCAGACTGATCCGATCAATCGGATGCTGGCCGAGCACATGGAGCGGACGTTGCAGCGGCGGTTGCGGATGGTGCCGTATGTCATGGATCGTGCCGCTGCGCGGTCGCTCGTCGCCCGTTGACCCGACTTGTCGCATGCGACCGCATCCTTACAATTCGCCGACATGCACCTCACGACGCGATGGATTGCGCCGATCGTCTCGGCGGCGATGGTGATCAGCTCGATCGCCGCAGCCGCGTGCGCTCAAACGAGAGCCACCAAAACCGAGGAACTGCAAGGCGGGCGATGGATCGCGGTCGATAAAGCGGCAACGCAGGCGACCGTCGATCCGGAGCTGATACGCGTCGAGGAGCTCATCAGCGCCGGTCATTACAGCCAGGCAGGCTCGCGGGCGGTGGCTTGGCTGTTGCGGAATCCAACTTCGCCCATGAAGGATCGTGGGCTGTTCCTCAACGCCGAAGCGCTCTATCGCTACGGCGATCGGGTCAAGTCGTTCTACTATCTCGACCAGCTCATGGACGAGTTTCCCGAGAGCCGGCTGTTTTATCCGCGCTTGAGAAGCAGTACCAGATCGCCGAAGACTTTCTGCCGTCCGACCGTCATCGACCGTACAAAAGCCGTTTCCTTGGCATGGCGATCATCGGGCGTGAGGAAGAGGCGATCGAGATGATGTATCGCATTCAGCAGCGATCGCCCGGTTCACCGCTGGCGGAGAAAGCGCTCTGCTGCGAACGGCGGACTATTACTACGCAGATGGCCAGTACGATCTCGCCGCCGATTCGTACGCGTTTTACGCGAAGTCGTATCCGCGCAGCCCGCTGCTCTCACGCGTTAAGTTGCGTGGAGCATACGCGAACCTCGCGCAGTTCCGCGGGCCGAAATTTGACGCGACCGCCGCGATCGATGCCCGGGCACAGCTCACCGAAGTGCAAGTGCTGTATCCCGAGATGGCGCGCGAGGAAGACGTGCCCGGCCTGATCAATCGAATCGATCGCGAGTTCGCGCGGAAGCTGCTGCTCACCGGCAACTTTTATCGTCGCACCCATGTGCCCGCTGGCGCCGTGTACCTTTACCGCTCGGTGATCCAGAACTATCCGAATTCGCCCGAGGCCGAGCAAGCGCAAGCCAGCCTGAACACGATGCCGAAATGGTCGCTCGACACGCCGCCGCCGGGACGAACGCAGATCGGATTTCCCAGCGCCACACAACCGTCGGCGATGACGGAATAAACCAGCGAAAGGCAGAGTGCAGAATGCCGCGGGCAGATAAAAAGACGAGATGCATGCGCTGCGTTCTGTATTGTGCGCTCTTCGCATTCGTCGCCGGCTGTGGCTACACCCAGGTCGGCGACGATCCGTCCAACGGGTATCAGTGGCGATCGCTTTATCGTGAAGACGTTAGAAGCGTTGCAGTCCCGATATTCACCAATAAAACCTTCCGTCGCGGCGTGGAATTTGCCCTCACCAAGGCGGTGGTCAACCAGCTTGAGGCAAAATCTCCCTACAAGGTCGTTCCGCGAACGGGCGGACACCATTCTGGAAGGCCAGATCGTGGATATCAGACTACAGAATTTGTCCAGCGATTCGGCGACCGCGATCCCGCAGGAACAGTTGTACGTCCTGACGGTCGATTTCATTTGGAAAGACCTGCGCACCGGGCGAATCCTGACCGAGCGCAAGAACTTCCGCCAGACGACGACGTTCTACCCAACGCTCGGCGAAGGCGAGTTCGTCGGATCTCAGCAGAGCGCGGAAAAACTTGCGTTGGGTATCGTTCAGGAGATGCAGGCGACTTGGTGAACAACTGGTGACTGGTAACTGGTCCATCACTGGTCACTTATCAATCACCAATCACCGGGTCAGCCTAGAAATGAACGCCTGATTCGCCGTATCATTTGCCGATTCGACTTGAAACTGAAGGAACTGACTTATGTCTGAACCACAACGCCCCGAACGGCCGAACCGTAAGAACGGCGGGCGAAACCCTGCGCCGGGGGTCCGATTTGGCGCGGCATCTTCGGATGGGTGCTGTTCATCCTGCTGGCGGTCATGCTGTTCGTGTTGGTGCAGGGGAAAAACCGCGCTGTCGAGCGGCTGGACTGGGGAGTCTTCTGGACGCTGCTGACGAACAACCAGGTGCGCGAACTCACCATCGAAGGCGACGAGATCACCGGCGAGCTGCGCGACAAGTACAGCGCCGCCGACGGACGTCAGGTCACGCACTTCCGCACCGCCGTCCCGGTGGGCAGCGCGGATTACTCGATGCTCAAAGACATCACCGCCAACGGCGGGCAGACGTCGATCAAGGTTGAGAATAGTCAGAACATCCTGATTCAGGTTCTAGTCCCACTAATTCCGTGGCTGCTCATCTTCCTGTTCATCTGGTTCTTCGTGTTCCGCCAACTGCGCAACAGCGCTGGTGCCGGTGGGATGCTCGGCAACTTCGGACGAAGTCGTCACAAGATCACGAGCAAGGAGCACACGAACGTCACCTTCGACGACGTGGCCGGCGTGGAGGAGGCCAAGGAAGAGGTGATGGAGATCGTCGAGTTCCTGAAGAACCCGAAGAAGTTCCAGCGCCTCGGCGGCCGAATCCCGCGCGGCGTGTTGCTCGTGGGTGAACCCGGCACCGGCAAAACGCTGCTGGCGAAAGCGATCGCCGGCGAAGCGGATGTGCCGTTCTTCTCGATCAGCGGATCGGACTTCGTCGAAATGTTCGTGGGCGTCGGCGCATTGCCGCGTGCGCGATCTCTTCAAGCAGGCCAAAGACAATTCACCTTGCATCATCTTCCTGGACGAAATCGATGCCGTCGGCCGACGACGTGGCTCGGGCTTCAGCTCCGGTGGTCACGATGAACGCGAGCAGACGCTCAACGCGATCCTCGTCGAAATGGACGGCTTCGACACGAACGATCAGGTGATCGTCTGCGCTGCGACGAACCGCGTCGATGTGCTCGATCCGGCGCTCACGCGTCCAGGTCGATTCGATCGGCAGATTTACGTTCCGCTGCCTGATGTCAAAGGTCGTCTCGAAATTCTGAAAGTCCACAGCCGCAAGGTAAAGCTCGGACCGAACGTCGATCTGCTTCGACTGGCGCGCGACGCCCGGATTCAGCGGGGCTGACCTGGCGGCGATCATCAACGAATCGGCGCTCGGTGCGACGTTGGCGGGCAAGGAATTCATCGAGCAGGACGACCTCGAAGAGGCGCGCGACAAAGTGCGTTTCGGCCGAGCGAACAAGTCGCGCGTGATGGACGAGAAAGAGAAAGTCGCCACCGCTTATCACGAGGCGGGACACGCGGTCGTGCAGTATCTGTTGCGACCGGATAGCGATCCGATCCACAAGGTCACAATCATCCCGCGCGGCCGAGCACTGGGTTCGACGATGACGCTGCCCGAAAAGGACCGTTACGCATACAGCAAGAAGTGGTGCCGCGCGTTCATCAAGATGACGTTCGGCGGACGCATCGCTGAAGAGATGTTTACTGGAGACACCAACAGCGGTGTCATGGGCGACATCCGCCAGGCCACGACCATCGCGCAAGATGATCGCCGAATGGGGCATGAACGAACGCCTCGGCTTTGTCTTCTATGGCGAAGACGAGAACAAGCAGATGTTCGACTTCGGCAGCAACCGCGAATACTCCGAAGAGACGGCCAAGATCATCGATGAAGAAGTGAAGAAGTTGATCGACTCGTTGTTCGCGGAAACGCAACAGTTGCTGGCCGCCAACCGCGAGCGGATCGAGGCCGTCGCGAAAGCGTTGCTGAAATATGAAACGCTCGACACGAACGACATCGACCGCATCATGCGCGGCGACACCCTCACGCGTCCGACCGTGGGCGACCTGCTTGAAAAGGAAAACCGCAAAGGCACGACCATCATCGCGCCGGGCCCGAACGCAACCGATCCGGACATCCAAACGGGTTTGGGTGGATTGCCGCGCACCGGGTAATCACGCGACGACATCTCGGTGAAACGAATGAACGCCCAGGATGCTTGATTCCTGGGCGTTCGCTTTTATCGATTGGGGTTGCGAGCTTAGCTCGCCGCGCCGGCCAACGCCGGCGCTTCGTTGCGGCCGGCCGCAGCGCCCGACTCGGTGGATTCTTCGTCCTTCTTCGTCCGGCGCTGTTCGGTGAGACGCACGGCCTTGCCGACGCGGTCGCGGAGGTAGAAGAGCTTGGCGCGGCGGGTCTCGCCCGAACGCTTCACGATGACCTTGGCGATGAACGGCGAGTGCAGCGGGAAGATGCGCTCGACGCCTTCGTTGTTGACGATGCGGCGGACGGTGAACGTCTCGTTGATGCCGGCGCCCTTCTTCATGATCACCGTGCCGCTGAAGATCTGGATGCGCTCCTTGTCGCCTTCGACGATTCGCGTGTGCACGTCGACCGTGTCGCCGACGTCGAACTGCGGGGCGTCTTTCTTCAGGTAGGTCTGTTCGACGTGTTCGATGTACTGGTTGATCATGACACATGCTCACTTTCGTCACTCGTCGTCTGCTGTTCTTCTGTTTTCAAATGCGCTGCCCACAGATCGGGCCGGCGCGCTTGCGTTCTTAACTTCCGCTGCTCGGCGCGCCATTTGGCGATCGCCGCATGGTTGCCGCTGAGCAGGATGTCCGGCACGCTCATCCCGCGAAACTCCCGCGGGCGCGTGTACTGCGGATGCTCCAGCAATCCGTCGGCCGAAACTCTCGTCGGCCGCGCCGTCTTCGGCGCCAAGGCGCCGGGCAGCAGCCGGACGACCGCGTCGATCACCACCATCGCCGCCAGCTCGCCGCCGCTCAGCACGTAGTCGCCGATGCTGATCTCTCGCGGGCGAAGGCCTTCGATGATCCGCTCATCGAAGCCTTCGTAGTGCCCCGCGATCAGGAGCAACCGCTCCTTGCCGGCCAGCTCTTCCGCGATCCGCTGATCGAATCGCTCGCCTTGCGGGGTCAGCAGGATTCGCGTGGCCGGGCTTGCGTCTTGTCGTTCGGCGTGTTCGACGGCGTCGAACAGCACCGGGCCATCATGACCATCCCTGGCCCGCCGCCGAACGGCTTGTCATCGACCGACTGATGCGCGTCGGTCGCGAAGTCCCGGATGTTCGTCAGATGGTAGCTGACCAGCTCCTTCTCAGCCGCCCGCTTGGGGATGCTCGTGCCCAGGACGGCGGCAAACATCTCGGGAAACAGGGTCAGGATGTCGATTCGCAACGGCATATCAGCCGTTCATTACGCGCCAGCAGCAGCGCCGCCGCCGCCGGAGCAGCTGCCGCCGGAGCAGCACCTTCAGCCGGCTTCTCACCCGCCACCGCAGGCGCGGCCTTGGGCTTGCCGGGCCTCGGCAAACGCAAGCTCTTGTGCTCAACTCCGTTCTTCTTCAGCAGGGACGAGACCGTCTCGGACGGCACCGCGCCATGATCCAGCCAATACTTGCAGCGATCGAGCTTGGCGACGAACTGCTTGCCGGCTTCCTTGTTGCGCGGGTCGTACAGGCCCAGCTCTTCGATCACGCGGCCGTCGCGCGGCAGCGCGATTCGATCGCGTTCAGGCGGAAAAACGCCCCGTGACTCCGGCCCATTCGCTTCAATCTCAACTTCACTGACATGTGTGCGGTCTCCGATCGATCGTCTTTTTACCGGTTTTTGGCGTCTAAAGACGCGAATGGGGCAGTATAACGATCGCCGGATCGTTGGCAAGTCCGACGAGAACTCATGGTAGGTGCGAGAGATATGCGGTGCTGTGAGCTATTTCGGCACTAACTCGATCCTATCGCCGGGCTTCACGTCACCCTCTCGGGTCACTTTGCACACCCAACCGCTATGGACCTTGATCACGGTGGGAAGCCGCCCGTCCCATTTCTTGAGATTGCTGCACGGTACGCGGACGTTGGTGATCTCGATCATGCAGTCTTTGCCGATGCGGAGTTGGTCACCGACTCGGAGCGAGTTGAGGTCAATGCCGCGGGTGGTGAAATTTTCGCCCACCGCGCCGAAACTCAGGTCGATCGCGTACTCCTTTCGCAGCCAGTGATAAAGCTCTTCGGAGTAGAGGCAGATTGCGCGATCGCGGCCGCCGTGGTATTTGCGGTTCGTCTGCCAGTCGCCGGGGACGCCATCGAAGGTGACATAGGCGCAGAGGATCGGGAGCTTGGGCATGCCGCCCGGGGAGATATTTAGCTGAAGAAGCGTGCCCGTTTGCATGGAGAACGCGGCGCAGCGCCGCCGCTAAACGGGACGCTTGCGCCGCAATGGACGTCGTTGGGTTTATCCGAAGTTCACCAGGCGGCGACATCGGAGCGACTTGGCATGCTGCGTGGCCGCTTCGACCAGCAGCTTTCGGACTTCGTCAGTGCTGAAGCCCGGGCGGACGATCAGATCGTCCTGATACGCTTCGATCGGCACGCGCACGACATCGCTGGTGGTGCTGGCCATCGGACGAATGCTGAACACCAGGTGGCCGGCGATCGCGTTGTCCTTGAACGCGACGAGCAGGCTCTGCCGCGCGGACAGCCAGCCGTCGGCATCGACCGACAGCTTCTCGCGTCGGCCCTGCCGCTCGATCTCGCCTAGCACCGCCGGCCAGCACTTGTGCCAGCTATCGACGATCTCAACTGCGCGGCGCGTTGATGCTTAACCCGTTCGGCAATTCCGAAAAGTTCGATTCCAGCTCATGTTCCTGATCAATGCACATCCGGCACCTCATTCTTCAATAGCCGAGGTTAGATCGGCATCCATCCTAGGCACGCGAAAGCAAATGCGTGCGTCCATCTGCTTTAACGTCGCCGCCACAGGCAAAATTCCCTCCGAAATCCGGCAGCCTGTTCAGGGCGGTCCCATTGTATACGAACGAGAGTTCATGCGATTTCTGATATCTTCCCAGCCAAGTTATGGCTCAGGAAAAACGAGTTGCCCTGGTAACCGGTGGCGCCGCCCGCGTCGGGCGGGCAATCGTCGAGAAACTGGCCGCCAGCGGCTTTAACGTCGCGTTCACATATCGATCAAACGAATCGCAAGCCCGCGAACTTGCCGCCCGCATAAACGGCCACGCCATCCGCGCTGACCTCGCAGATCCGGACGCCGCCGCGTCTCACATTCAAACGGAATTCCTTACGTCGATGGGGCAACGCCTCGACCTGCTGGTCAACAACGCGTCGATCTACAAACCCGCCCGTCTGCGCGACACGACAATAACCCTGATGCGCGAGACCGCCGCCGTGAATGTCCAGGCACCGCTGCTGCTCTGTCAGCGGTTCGAATCGGTCCTGCGCAGCTCGCGTGGCCACGTTGTTAATATGTGCGACCTGCTCGGCGAACGCCCATGGCCGCAATACCTGATCTACTGCGCGAGCAAAGCGGCGCTCGCGAACCTGACCATGAACCTGGCGCGCGAACTCGCGCCGAAGTCACGGTCAACGGTATCGCCCCCGGCGTCGTTGAATGGCCAGACGACTATCCACCCGCCGAGCGCGAGAAATATCTGAAGCGCGTTCCGCTGGCGCGACCGGGCACGCCGCAGGACGTCGCGAACCTCGTTCACTTCCTCGCCACGGAAGGCTCGTACATCACCGGCCAGATCATCCGCCTCGACGGTGGGCGATCCATCACGTAAGGTCATCGCCATGTCCTGGGAAGCGTTTCGGCTCACGAGCAAATCTCCTTCGGAGCTTTACACCGTCATGGGCCCCGCCGGTGTGGATGCGCTCGTCCGACAAGCGCTTCAGGAATGTTGGACATCACTGCCCGAACCCGATCGAACGTTCGCCGCCTGGCAGCGCCGGGCCGAGCAGACGTTCGCGGAAACCGTCGAGTTTGGAGCGGCGATCAGGAAGCCCACGCCGGCCGCGTTCTTCGATCATCCTAGCGCCGTATCCATCGGACGGGCACCTGCGACAAGCGATGGTGATGTGCTGGATGATGATGCCCCGCGCCGGCGGGCGCGACTTCAAGTTCGTCGTCAAGACGATGGATCAGATCTTCCAGCGCAATCTGGACGCGTGGGCAACGGACAACCGCACGTTCACGCACACCCCCGCGAAGCGCGAAAAGCACCGCGAAGAAGAAACCCGCAAAGACAACTAAAAAGACAGCCGCGACGACGAAGAAGACCGCAAAATCAACGAAGAAGAAATCCCGCTGACGAGTTTGCCGCTCAGGCCTCAGCGCGAAAAATTCTCACTCCGCATCGTGCCCACGTCCGAGCACGTCATCGATGACCGGCCGAATCTCGTCATACTCAAACCCCCTTCGCTGAAGCATTCCGAACAACCGGCGTCGCGCGACCAGCGGTTCGAGCTTCGCAGCCGGTCGCGCTGCTTCATCGCCAACTCGCGGGCAACCCGCGTTGAATCGCGCGGCTCGTACACATCCTCCAACGCCTTTGCCGCCACGTCACCCTTTACACCCGACTTGATCAGCTCGACATACGCGCCGCTTGCCGTGCTTCTTGTGCTCGGCAGCGCCAGCGCTTTTGTTTTCGCGAAGCGAGCATCGTCGAGATATTCCATGCGCGACAGGTCCTCGAGCACCGCATCGATGACGGCATCGCCCCACTCCTGTCGCTTCAACTTCCTCTGCAACTCGGATCGGCTGTGCAGGCGCGTCTGCAGATACCGCATCGCTTTGTCGAAGCATTCCTGCTTCACCGCGCCGAGCTGAATCGCGGGACCTGCTCATCCGACAGCTGCAATCCCTCGCGCAATTAAACTGCGCGATGACATTCAGGTTGCACCCAAACGCGAACGTGCCGTCGAGAAACACATTCCGCCGATTCTCGCGACGCTTCTGTTCGGAGATTTTCGTGACCAGGGGCATTGATATCTCACGGACCACCAAGCGACTGCTCAGGGTTCGCATAGACCGTCGGCGAGCCGGGGAAGTTGTCTTCGCGCGCCATCTGCACCGTCACGGTTCCACCCGCCGCGCGCGGGAACTTGTCGCCGGCTGATCGCGGTCGGCGTGGCCGTCGGCGAAGCAGACGTTCGCCATCTTGTTCGGATGGCGATATCCGATGCGGCTGTTCTCAACGCCGATCCGGTTGTCGCGCTGACGCCCGGCGTACACGCCGTCCGCGAGCACGATCAGCCGCTCGGCCGACGGAAGCGACTCGTCTTCGTGTAGCTGCATGAACGTCCCGTTCGTGCTCGGGCCGTAGCCGACCGAGCACGTGTAGAACGTGTCGGGCGTGAACGAGGTCGTCGAGCCGATCGGGTTGTCGGCGTTGATCCAATAGCCGACGCGGATGATCTTCGTCGAACCCGCGGTGCGGGATCGTCGTCGGCACGTTCGCGACGCCCAGCCGCAAGTTCGGCCAATCCATCCAACCCTTGGGTTTGCCCGGATCGGGGCCGGTCTGTCCGCCGGCCATGCCTTCGATGTCGAGCATCGAGGGGCATGTGAACACGCTGCCGTCGTTCGCTGCGATTGTCCGCCGACGTACCCGTCACGATCGAGGATCGGCGCCCAGCCCTTCCAGCGGCACGGTCGGCCCGCCGGTCGTGCCGGTCATCGTGTACGACGGGATCACGTAGCCCTTGTTTTCGGTGCTGTACATGACGAACGCCATGCCGAGCTGGCGGAGGTTGCTGAGACATTGCGTCGCCTTCGCCGCGCTCTCGTGCGCCGTTGAGCGCCGGCAATAACATCGCGATCAACAATGCGATGATGCCGATGACAACGAGCAATTCGACAAGCGTGAATGCTCGAGCATGCGATCGCTGGTTTGCATTTTGCATGACGAGCACATCGTAGTCTTTAACTTGAACTGGAAGGAGCATACACATGCGCGAATCTCCGTACTCGCTATCGCTTCGACATTCACGCTCGTGCCGCTGACAGGCTGTCAGAATGAAGACACGGGTCAGGTGCATAGTCGGCAGCAGGAACAACATGTTTCAGACGATGGCCGAACCGCAACTCAAACGCAAACCCAAATTCGCGAGACGCCCAGCGGCACGACGGTGAAGGAAACCGCCACGCGACAACGCGAGGTTGTCAACCCGCCGCCGGGCACGCAACCGGTCGATCCGACGAAGCGCAATCCGGGGAGCCCGGGAAGCAAGTAGGCAGTGAACTCCACTTGCGAAGTTGGTCTTCATTCCCCTCTCCCGTTGCATCGGGAGAGGGCCGGGGCCGGCGCCATATTGCGTTCTCCGACACTGCTCATTTTGCAATGATGACCTCCCACGTCGTTGTGGCGGATGAGCGGTCGAACGGATTGACATATCGGTAGCTCATACGGGTTGCGCGCATCGTGGCGCCATTCCAATTCGACCAGTTGAGCGCCGTGTTTGTACCGCCGCCGAAGTCCCACTTCGTGGGTTGCGTGGCCGGGCAGGTGAACACTTCTGGTTCGAATGCGCTGCGCATCCAGAAGCTGCCAAAGTGCCGCTGATACATCGTTGGCGGACGCCCCCTGTTCGAGGGACTTCATCCTCCGCTCGCGGCGGAACTCCGTGTACGACACGATCGCGATGGCCGCGACCAGCACGAGCAGCGGAGCCGTCCACGGATAGCGTCGAGTTGGCAGCAACCAGTTCATGGTGTCTCCGCACTGCGGACATCGGCCATC
This sequence comes from uncultured Chloroflexia bacterium, assembly GCA_963763125.1. GTDB lineage: Bacteria > Chloroflexota > Chloroflexia > Thermomicrobiales > UBA6265 > JACCYX01. The sequence goes on along the minus strand of CAVXMV010000003.1, from coordinate 206,973 downwards.
AACTCATCCACGCAATCTCGAACGTTGGCATCGGTCACCCCCAGGTTGTTGAGCACGACCGCCGCCACCGAATCGGGCTCGGCCATCAGCGCGAGCAACACGTGCTCCGAGCCGACATGCCCGGCCTTCTCATCCCTCGATTCGCGAACCGCCGCGCGGATGATCCGACGGATCGCCGGGGTCTGCGCAGGATTCGACATCTCCTCCGGCAGCGCTTCACCGCACTCGGGGCATCGCTCATCGGCCGCGCGGATGTCGTATCCGCAGGTCGGACATAACCCGCGTGACCACTGCACCTGCGCGTGCATCTCCTTACTCTGACGATTCGCCTGCGCAAACGCATCGATCAGGATCTTCCCCAGCGACAGCGCAAACCCGAACAATCCGATGGCCAGCAGCGTCACGTTCCACGATTTGCTCGCCCCGTCCAACACCTCCCACGCCGCAAGCTGCCCGATCGCGATCGACAGGACCAGCGTGGACCCGATCAGCACGATCGTCACGACGATGCGAACGAACGCCAGAGTTGAAATCCGAAGTCCCACGAGTCACCCTTCGCGCGCGCCGCGCACACGATCCGCGACGCGATCGTCCGCGATCATCCACCCAACCCCGAGAATCGAAACTCGGCGTCGGCGAGGTCAAGCGCCTGCCTGGCGCGCATCTGCGGCGGCGTGCCGTGTACCGAGAACCGCCGATCGAGCGCCTTGCGCCAGTCTGTGCGACACGCCTTTGGGCGACTTCAAGCTTCGCTTCATCCGTTGTCGCCGCTTCCAATCGCGCTTCGAACGCCCGACGCTGCCAACTTAATTTCAACTCGAAGAACGTGGGCGTGATCGCCTCACCCGCCGCTTCGCGTGCTTCGAGGATTCGAACCTCTTGCTCCGCCGACGCAACGCGATCGAGCGCCGGGTCGTTCGGTCGCATCGCTGGTTCATCAGAAGCCGCCACTGCGCCAGTGCCAGTAGCAGGACAACCACGATCGACGCACCGAGGCTCTTCCAATTTCGCATCGTCGCCTCCAGATCGATCCATCACCGCCGCTTCTTCTTCTTGTTCCGATCCTTCGGCGCCTGCCAGCCGCTCTTCTTCGTCTTGAGCATCGGCCCACCCGGCATGCCGAGGTTGGAGAGGCCGCCGCTCATCAGGCTCTTCATCAGCTTGAGTTTGCCCATCATCCCCATGCCGCCGACCGCGCGCATCATGTCGCGGCTCATCTCGAACTGCTTCATGAACTGACCGACTTCGTTCACTTCGACGCCCGCGCCGCGCGGCGATTCGCCGGCGGCGATTCGCATCCAGCAGGTCGGGCTTCTTGCGCTCCTCCTGTGGTCATCGAGTTGTAGATGGCGCTTCATGCGGCCCATCTGCTTCTCGACGTCCCTCACCGTCCTGTCCGATCTGCTTGGTCAGCTCGCTCATGCCGGGGATCATGCCCATGACTTTGCCCATCGGGCCGAGCTTCTTCACCTGTCCCATCTGGCCGATGAAGTCGTCGAGCGTGAACTCGCCCTTCTCCATCTTTTCCTGGAGCTTGGCGGTTTCCTCCTGGTCGAACTTCTCCATCGCTTCGGAGACGAGGCCGACGATGTCGCCCATGCCGAGGATGCGCTGGGCCATGCCTTCGGGGCGGAACTCTTCGAGCCGATCGAGCTTCTCGCCGACGCCGAGGAACTTCACCGGCTTGCCGGTGACCATCTTCGCGCGCAGCAGCGCGCCGCCGCGCGTGTCGCAGTCGAACTTCGTGAGGATCAGGCCGTCGAGCTCGAGCTTTTCGTTGAACGCCTTGGCGCTGTTGACCGCGTCCTGCCCGGTCATCGCATCGAGCACGAGATAAATCTGATGCGGCGTGACGGCTTTGTTCACGTCGCTCAGCTCGTTCATCAGCTCATCGTCGATCGCGAGCCGGCCGGCGGTGTCGAGGATGACGACGTCGCGGCCCTGCTTCTTCGCTTCGGCGATCGCAGCGCGTGCGACGCTGACCGCCGCGCCCTGCGGCGACCTGTCCGTGCGGCGCCGACTTTGCTCAAGTCGGTATAAACCGGCACGCCGACCTGTTCGCCGAGGATCGCGCAGCTGCTCGATGGCCGCCGGTCGCTGCAAGTCCACCGCCGCCAGCATCGGGTTGCGGCCCTTGCCCTTCAGCATCATCGCGAGCTTGCCGCAGGTCGTCGTCTTACCGCTGCCCTGCAACCCGGCCATCATGATGACCGTCGGCCCGGGCGTGACGAAGTAGATCTGCGTATCGACCGGGCCCATCAGGTTGACGAGCTCGTCGTACACGATCTTCACCATCAGCTGCCCCGGCTGAAGCGAGTTGATCACTTCCGTGCCGAGCGCTTTCTGGATGACGTGATCGATGAAGTTGTTGACGACCTCGACGTTGACGTCCGCCTCGAGCAGCGCCGTGCGCACTTCGCGCATCGCCTCGCGGATGTTCTCCTCGGAGATGCGTCCGCGGCCGGAGAGCGAGCGGAAGACGCTGGAGAATTTGTCGGTTAATGCATCGAACATAGTCGGCCCATTCTCACAATTTCGGAGATCGTCACAACTCAAGCCGGCCCGCATGCTGGTCGAAAGCGCGCGGTGCGCAAGCGGCTTTGATCGAGACACCAATTTCACCCGCCTTCTCACCGCAACCCCCTGCCGGGCCAAATGCTATGCCGTTTTCGCAAGCGGCTTTGCTCCGGCATATTCGCATCGCGCGCCGCACACTCTTCCACTTGATGAGAGGCACGCGAGAAATGGTGCCTCTCCCATACCCTCCCAGCGCTGCGCACCGCATGCACGAAACTGGCGCAGCAGCGTGACAACTTTCACAGTCCCAGTTCCGCCTGCAAAACGCTACAGTCTTGATCGGGCGAACCCGCAGATTCGTTGCCGGGTAGGAATTCCGTTCACCCATCGATCCTGCGCGTTTGCGGCGAACACGCCGGAGGGAAGTAATCGTGAATCATCGACGAATCGGCATGCCGATGCTCGCCGCGACGTCGCTCGCGGCCTGCCGTCGAAGGAGGCGTTGATCATGCGTTCTAGTCACCTCGCGCTCATCGCGGCCTGCTCGTTCGCGTCGTTCGCCCATGCGGACGTCATCGACAACACCTGGCTCGGCGGTGCCGGTTCGTGGAACGATCCCTCCAAATGGTCCGCGGGCGTGGTGCCGAACAACTCCGGATCGACGACGTTTTGCGCGGTCGTGCCGAGCGGGTCGATTACGACGGCACTCAATGCTGCGACCATCACGCTCGATTCGTTGGTGCTCGATACCGGGGGCTCGGTGAGCTCGGTCGCTCGACGTTCAGCGAGCAGCCAGGTCGATGGCACGTTGACCATAGTGAACAATTACACGACCGCCGGGCCGCTGTCTGGCGGTGGCACGCTGGACATCGGCGTCGTGCCGAGCACCGGCACGCTCGCGGCACTGGATCGCTGAGATTGGTCAGAGGATTGACGGTCCTCCTGAAGCGATACAACGGCGCCGTCACGACCGGCGGCACCGGGCCGTTGATCAACCGCGGTCGCATCGTCGGCGGCGATATCGGACTGGACGTATTCGCCTTCCGTTGGCGCACCGCTCCAGAATCTCGGCACGATCGAAGCATCCAACGGCGCACTTAATATCAGCGGCACGTTCACGCGCGCCGATCTGGGAAACCTCGTCTGGTCCAACGGCGGCACGATCACAATCGCCGGCACGTTCCTCAATAGCGGCCAGACCCTGAACGTCGACGCCGCCCACGCCTGGGGCATGCATGCACGGCACGATCGTCGGCGGAACGATCAACATCGCGAGCGACACGCGGATGGGTTCCGTCAGTGAGTTCACCAACGCGTCGTACACGCTCGATCGTCGTCATCAATGGCCCGATCCGCGTGGCGAACGGTGCCATGATCGTCAAGAACGGCACGCTCGGGGGAAACCTCGACGTGTTGTTGCAAGAGGGTTACATTGCTGCCCCGCCGAGCATCACGACACCCGCGGCCACGTTGACGATTGCGTCCAGCGTGGTCGTCGTCGGTCGTAATGAGTTTACAAGCGGGGGCACCATTGGCGAGGGTACGCATGCCATCGTCAATCACGGCACGATGCGCCGAGTCAGTGATTCCCTTCGCGTTCGGCCAGCCACAGCTGATTGTGCGCGGAGCGACGTGTTCAATGACGGCACGCTTGGCGTCGGGTCATTCGGCATCATGCGGCTCGAAACCAGCTTGACCAACGCCGGCCGGATGATCGCCAAGCCCGGCGGGCTGTTCTTCGTCGCTGGATCGCTCGACGAACACCGGCACGATCGACCTGAGCGGCGCGATGGTCGTCGATCACACCGGCGCGTCGCCGATCGCATCACTCACGAATCAACTTCGTCAAGGCTACAACGACGGTGAGTGGGACGGCCCGCTGATCAACAGCTCCGCGCCCGCGCTGTGTCGGCACGGGCGTGGGCATCATCGAGGGCGCCAATTACATCGCCGCGGCGGGCACGACCGACTTCGGCGGGCAGACCATCGACGCCACGAGCGTACTGTTGAAGTACACGTACTACGGCGACACCGACTTGAACGGCATCGTTAACTTCGACGACTACGTCGCGCATCGACAGCGGCTTCAACAACGGCGGCAACGGGTGGTTCAACGGCGACTTCGACTACGACGATGTCGTGAACTTCGACGACTACGCGTTGATCGACCTGGCCTTCAACACGCAAACCGGCCCGCTGCAAGCCTCGCCGGGATCACAGCCGGTACCCGAGCCGACAGGCGTTGCGATGTTCGCCGCCGCGTCGTTCGTCGCACGGCGGCGGAGGAGAGCGTGATGCACCGCAATCGGATCGCAGCGCGTCTGCAGTAGCTTTGGCGGTCGCGTCGTTCGCGCATGCGGACGTGATCGACAACACCTGGCTCGGCGGCGCGGATCGTGGAGCGATCCAACCAAATGGTCCGCCGGCGTGGTGCCGAACAATTCCGGGACGCAGACATTTCGCGTTTCGATTCCGACTGGATCGGTCAGCCTGCACTTCTCGCCTTCCGCCACCACGATCGACGCGGTCTTCCTCGCAAATGGCGGTTCTTGGTCGAGCAACGGCGGAACGTTTGAATGTGCTGCAACTCGCCGATGTCAACGGCACGTTGACCACCGCTCATGTTTGTACCGGCGGTGCGGGATCGCTGGTTGGCAACGGCACGATCCTCCCTGGCGGCGTCATTACGGCCAACACGATGCTGACATTGGACCGAATCTCACCATTGTTCACGTGCCCGGCGGAAGGGCGAGCATCGGCCAACCACACATCCCGTTCACGATGCGTGGGACGTATGTACGGACTCCCGATCCGTCGGACGCGGAACTGCTAGGCGGCAGCAGCGTCGTCAACGTCGGCCATGTGGAAGCGCGGTGCGGAATGGTCCGTCTGCAGGGATTGTGCTGGCGGATTGGGGACAACTCATCTGGGGAAGCGGCGGCACGTTCGGCATCGCCGGCACGCTTCAAAACGCCGGTCAAACGTTGGTAGTCGATGCCGGCCACCAGTGGTGGATGATGCACGCGGTCGTGCAAGGCGGAACGATCGACATCGCACCCGGCACCGAGTTGAAGTATACGGGCACGTTCACTGCCCAGCATGACGGCCTTACGCTGAACGATGTCACCGTGAACGGCACCTTGCGTGACGTCGGCCAGCCAACCACTGTCAACGGTTCGCTGAAGGTTACGGCGAATTTCCTGCTCGGCAATACGGCGTTTGTCAGTTCACCGGCACGCTGTCAATCGGTGCCGACGCCAGCGTGACCGGCGGGAGGATCGGCGAAATTTACGCCGGGGCCGACAGAGTCCGGGCGATACGACGCAGGTGTTGAATCATGGCACGCTGCGAGATGCGCTGATCCTCGGCGAATCGCTGTTCAATGACGGCACGATTTCCGTCGGTTCGACGTCCTTTGTGAGGGTCGGACGCAACGCCGCGTCACACGAAAACGCGACCTTCGGCGATGGCGGTGTCCTGACGATCGCGATGAGCGCCAATAGCAACGGCGGCGTGCTGGCGTCACCGGCCAACTCGATCTCTCGACGCCGCTGGACACGCTGATGCTGTCAGGAACCCGCAGATCACAATTGGCACGTTCTATCGCATCGTCACCGCCGCTGATGGCGTGATCGGCGAGTTCAATGCGATCACGTCGAACTTTGAGATTGAATACCGCAACAACAACACGGAGATCTGGGCGAGATACGTGCCCGAACCAATCTCCCTGTTGGCGGGCGCTGTCGCCGCCGCCTGCGCGTAGGCGCGTTCGCCGTCGTTCGCGCGTTCGTTGAGATCACTCTCCCCTGCCCGTATCCTCCCCGCCGACGATGGTGCGGTCGGTGGTGATGGCGTTGGCGTTCGTGGTGCTTCCGCTTGTGGCAGCGGCGTGGGTTTGGTTTCGGTTGGCGCTGCCGGATCGACCAGTCCGTTGATGCGATGGTTGTACGCCGGGTCGATCGCGGCGGGCGGGTTGACGTTGATGGTCATCACGTTCACGCTCGCGATGGGCGTGAACCTCGACTGGAACGCCGCCAAGCTGCGCCGATCGTCGCGATGGTGCGGGCAGAACCGACCGGCGAACCGTTGTATCAGGACCCCAACACCGGCGTGATGACCGCGTGGATCTACGGCCCGGTGCCGGCGCTGATCTTCTTGCCCGCCGCCATGTTCTCCGCCCTACGCCGGTCATCGTTACCGGAATCGTCATCAACATACTTTGCGGCCTCGGCCCGGTGTTGTGGGCCCATCTTCGCGTGAGCGGGAACAACGGCCGAGGGTCGACACGCCACAACCACGAAGACGCCGGCTCAAACAATTCTCGAACCCTCTCGCCCCTCGCCCCTCGCCCCTCGCCCCTTCGCCTTCCTCATGTTCGGCGTGTTCATCTGGGTCAGCCTGCTGCACGAGAGCCTTCGCCGCGCGATCTACATCGTCGGGCCGGACGGGCCGGCGATCGGGCTGGCGGTGATGTCGATCGTGTTCCTGTTTGGCAAGCGGACGAACGTGCAGATCGCGCTGAGCGCGTGTGCGCAGTGCTCTCGTGCTGGAGCAAGCAGACGTTGACCCCGTTCGTGCTCGCGGCGCCGATCTACCTGTTCATCGTCGATCGACGTGCGGCCGTGCGATATCTGATCGCGTTGACGGGCATTGGGCTGTTCGTGTCGATCGTGTTCTTCTTCGCGTTCTCGCCGCGCGACGCGTGGTTCACGCGGCGATGGCTGCACAACATGTGGTTTCACATGGTGACGATCCCGCGTCATCACCCGTGGCAGGAGATGGTGGCGCAACCCGGCGCGAGCAAGACCATGAGCGTCTGGCGAGCGTTCGCCGAGATGCTGGAAGATTCGACCGAGATGATCGTCGTGCTGCTGGCGGTGTTGTTGATCCTGCTGGTCGGCGGCGCGTTTCGCGTGGCGAATCGCAAGGCATGGATCACCGAAAATCCGTGGGTGATGTTCATCCTTGCCGGCGTGCTGCTCGTGCCCAGCGCCATCGTGGGGTTTGTGAAGGTTGGCGGATACGTGAACAATTTCGCGCTGTTCAGCTTCATGATTACGATCGCCGCGACGACCGCGCTATGTGCGAACTTCGCGCGAATCGAGCTGCCCGCGCTGCGCGAGTTTGCGCGTGCGCTGGCGTGCGGGATGATCATCATGCGTGCGATGCAGGTGGGTGTTGCGCGGCAACTTCGCGATCATGTGGGATCGCATCCGCAACGCAGACATCAACCAGCAGGAACAGGTCTACGACTTCGCGATGGCGCATCCGGGCATCGTGTTCTTCCCCTGGAACAATCTCTCAACGCTCCTGGCGGAGAAGCGGTTGTATCACTTTGAATGGGGCATCGTCGATCGTTTCTACACGCCGTATCCGTGGACACCCGAGCAGGTGCGAACTCACATTCCGCCGCAGGCGCGGGCGCTGGCGTTCGGACCGATGACGCAGAGCTTCAATTCGGCGCAACTGTTCCCGAACGCCACCGCGGTTGTTCCCGCGCACGAGGATCTGCCTGGGTTCGTCATCGTCGCCGAGCCGGGGACAACGCTTCCGCCGCCGAAGAATTCCACGAGCATTCCTGCGAAGAATCCTGTGGAGAAATCGAAGTAGCTGTTCATCATGCTTGGTTTGACTGTCGTCATCCTCCTGAGCCTCGGCGCGATCGGCGGCGGCGCGCTGGTGTGGATTCGGACCGCCGAAATTCGGGGTCTGCCGTCGCTCGCACGGGTCCTGCTCGCGCTCGTCCCGATGAGCGCGGCAGCGGTGATGTACCTGATCATCTGGACGTTCCTCAACGCGCCGACGCTTGATTGGAACGGCGGCAAGCTCGCGCCGATCCTGGCGTTGATGAAAGCCGATCAGCCGGACGAGCGCGCCTGTACCACGAGCCACACTCCGGCGTGATGACCGCATGGATCTATGGCCCCGTGCCGGCGCTCCTGTTCTTGCCCGCGGCGATCGCGAGCCGGCCGACGAACGCGATTTTCATCGCGCTGTTCATTAACTTCTGCCTGTACTTCGGCCCGGCATTGTGGGCCCATGTGCGTATCGCGCACGCCGATCGCGCCCTCGGATCCGAACGCGCCACCAACCACATCGGGCACCGCGTTCGCGATGTTCACATTTCTGTTGTTCATCTGGATCACGATGGTGAACGAAAGCATGTGCCGTGCGGCGCTGATGATCGCCCCGGACGCGCCGACGCTCGGACTGGCCATCTCGTCAATCGTGTTGTTGTTCTATCGACGGAAGCCGGTGGTGCTGGTCGGCGCGGCGGGATGCGCGGTGCTCGCATGCTGGTGCAAGCAGAGCGCGATCCCGTTCCTGTTCGTCGCACCGCTGTACATCCTGATCGCCGACGGACTGATCGCGGCGATCTCGTACGTGCTGATCCTCGCGATCGTCGGCGCGGTGACTTCGACCGCAATGCTGCTCTCGTTCGGCCCGTTCAACATGCAGTTCCACATGATGCAGCTTCCCGCGGCACATGGGTGGGAGAACGAAGACGAGTTCAGCCGGCTACAGCTGTTCTTCCGCGCGGTGCTGGCACTGATTCAAGAGCTCTTGCCCACGCTGGGTTTGATCGCGTTCACGTTGCTCGTGCGACACTTGCTCCTCCCGAAGCCGATTGCAACCGTCGGTCCTCGAAAAACGCGAATCATCGCATGGGCGCGGGCAAACCCGTGGTTAATGTTTGTCATCGCGGCGATCTTCCTTCTACCGTCGGCTTTGCTCGGGTTTTTGAAGGTCGGCGGATACGTGAACAACTTCAGCCTCACGCACACGTTCGTCCTGCTGACAGCGATGACATTGCTCATGCGGCTTTATGCGCAGATCCGCTCGCTGCTGGCGAACGCGTCTTCGATGGCGTTGCCGATCGCGCCAACACACGTGCGCACGATCGTGCTGTGCTCGGTCGGGCTCCTCGTCATGCTCGAATGGCCAAAGGTGCTGCTGGACCCCAAGCGCATGTCGTCCACGTATCGCACGATCGCGCGGCCGTGGGACAATCAGCAGGAGAAGATTTACGACTTTGCTCAAGCCAATCCCGGCATCGTGTATTTTCCGTGGAACACGCTGTCCACGTTGCTCGCCGAGCGTCGGTTGTATCACTTTGAATGGGGTCTGCACGATCGCTACGAGGCGGACATCACGCCCAGCAACGCGCAGATCCGCGCACATCCCACCGAAAATCCGCTACGTTGCGTACGGCCCTTTCCATCAGGGTGAAGAGACGCACGGGCGATGGTTCGCGCATTGGACTGCTAAAGTCGCGGACGAACGATTGAAGGATTTCACGATCTACACGCAGCCGCCAGAGGCACCGCAGCCGACTGACACGCGCCGGGAATTTGACCTGACGCCGAGATGAGATCCGGGTGGGGATGTCGTTTTAGCGTGAGGATGACATCCGTGAAATCACGTCGCCTGGCCGATGTCTATCATCTGGTGCGAACGTCGCGGCGAATCGGTTAAACTGCAGCTTCGATCATGTTGGTTTTTCAATGCCATGTTTGTCGGACGGCCCTGCGGGCGGAGGCGTCGCAGATCGGGCAGCAGGTGCGCTGTCCGCAATGTCTTTCGACGCTGCGCGTGCCGCAGCAGCCTCGCGCAGGCGCAGGCGGAGACGGAGACGGTCGGTGTCGGCGCGCTTGAAGGCGTCTCGCACGGACAAGCTTCGACGGCAACGACCGCTCCGCGCCGGCACCCGCGCCGCAACCTCAACAGCGTCGCATCACCATGCCGGCGAATTTCCGCGCCCGGCGGCGGGAAGCGGTATGGGTTCAACTGCGCATATTGCTCGTCGCGCCTGGAAGCGACGGAATCGATGGGCGGACAGGAAGGTGCCTGCCCCACCTGCGGCAACACGATCGTCATTCCGATCCTCGACCGCTACGGCCGGCTGATCGATCCAATCACCCGGCAGATCATCAAGCAGGACCCGCACCCGGTTCACGCATACGCCGCCGCCGGAGATCGCGCGCCGCAGATCCTGCGTCAATCCAACGGCACGCAGCTGATTCAATGTCCGCGCTGCAACTCGTCCTCGGCGATCACCAGCAACAACTGCAAGAGCTGCGGCATGCCATTTACCATGGAAGGCACGACGCTCGAAGCGGCCGGCGGGAGCAACGGGTTCTGCGTCGCGTCGCTGGTGCTTGGCATCATCGGCATCCCGGTGAGCTGCTTCGTCGTCCCGTCGATCCTCGCGGTCGTCTTCGGCATCATCGGCTACAAACAAGTCGCCGACAGTGGAGCCGAAGGTGGTGGCAAAGGCATCGCGATCGCGGGAATGATCTGCGGCGCGATCGGGTTGATTATCTCCGCGTTTATCTATCTCAAGTGATACGGCCCGCGCGAGCTGCCACGTGTAGCCGCGAGCTTGCTCGCGTGTCTTTCTGCGCAAAAGGAAAACTGCGCGAGCAAGCTCGCGGCTACGCAAATCACTCTCCAGCGTCTCGCGCTTGTGATTGCTCCCACTTCTCCTGTGCTTCGGGCAATCGAATGTAAAGCGGCGCGAGACGATCAGGATCGGTGAACTGGTTTTCGCGTGCCATCGACCATCCGATTTGCGCAACATGCGCCGCTCTTGCCTGCCACAGATCGGGCGCTGTGACGAGTACAGTTGCGTCGGATTTCAGGATGAACTTCTCGTGAAATGGAATACCCTCGCCAATGAGGTGGACCGGCCGAGGCGCGCGCGAGCATGGCTTCGAGCGAATCCAGATGCGCAGGCTCGACCATCTGAAAGTGCTCGAACCGCGCGGTGAAGATCTGATCGCGCTTCGCGTCCAGCACAATGATTACGTTCGGTTGTTCCGGCGTCGCGTTGCGCGCCAGCACCTCAACCGTCGGCACGGCCACGATTCGCGCCAGTCACCAGCGCGATCGTCTTGGCAATGGTCACGCCAATGCGCAACCCAGTGAATGATCCGGGGCCGATCGAAACGTAAAGTTCATCGATCTCTCGTGGCGACCAGCCCGCAGCACGGCACAAGTCATCGATGATCGGAAGAATGCGCGCGGCGTTCTGCAAACCGTGCGAAAATACTTCTTCGCGCGACGACGCCGTCGATCACCGTAGCGATCGATCCGATTCTGCCGGAGGTTTCGATTGCGAGTCCGCGAAGCACGTTCGCCGGCGAGTATACGCGGCAGAGGTGCTGTCACTAAGCGGTGGGCGTCAAGCGCGTGCTCTCGCCAAAAATCAGCGCGCACGCGATCCCGAGCAGCGCCGACCCGATCAGAAACAATCGCGTCCGCGGATGCCGACACAAGTTTGAGAACACGCCGCCCACCGGGTGGTACTCCGGCATCGGCGGCGGTGGTGGAACGTTGAGTAACAAGTACGGCGACATGTCCGCGCGACCGGCGGCGGTGTCCTTGAGGTTCAGCACGCTCGTGCCTTCGCGCACGAGCTTCATCTGCCGCTGCGCTAGTCGTTCGAGCAGGCCCGGGTCTTCGCCAACCGCTCTGAGGAATTGCGTGTTCACATCGATCTGCTTGTTGATGTGCTCCAGGTCCTGCTTGAGCTTTTCGCGCTCCCAGGCGAGCTTGCGATTGTCGGACACCGGCCACCTTCGCCGCGGCAAGGATCACCGGCGCCACGCCGCCATTGTGACGCGGTGGCGCGGCAATCACGATCTCCCTGACACCCGCGACCCTGGCCGGTACCGCGGTCATCAGCAGAGACGAAGGGAGGGCGGCGGAACCGCCGGGGGTGTAGATCCCGATCCGGTCGAGTGGTCGCACAATTTGCCCAAAGATGCCCAGCTCATCGGGCTCGATCCAGGTCGGGCGCGTCTGCTTTTCGTGGAACGCGCGAATCCGGTCGGCTGCGATTGTCAGCGCCTCCTGTAGCTCCGGACCCACCTCGATCCACGCTGCGTCCCACGCCTCCTTTGACACTTCGAATGAGCCAGGAGCCGTGCCGTCGAACGCCTCGGTATAGCGACGAACGGCAATGTCTCCATGTGCACGAACGTCGCCGATGATCGTGCTGACCACCTCGCTCGCAGTCATCGGCTTGCCGAACACTTCTGCGATACGCGCTGCAGAAATGTGCCGGTAGTTCCGCCTCGGCGAAATCCCCACGCCGGGTGAGCCGCGCCAGTCCGGGTTCGAACCCATCGATTCTGGTGATCATGTTCGACTTTCTACGCCCTGAGCGAACCATTGACCTGGGTCTGGATCCCCCGTTCGATCCGTTTGCGAACCTTGCCGAGTTCGGCATCGGTCAGCGCCCGGTCCGGAGCCGTGAACGTCAATCTGTACGCCAGGCTTCGCTTGTCGTCGCCAATCTGGGCTCCCTCGAACACGTCGAACAGGGCAATCTTCGTCAACAGCGGGCCAGCACTCTGGCGAAGCGCCGCCTGGACGTCGCTCGCGGAAACCGTGCGGTCAACGATGATCGCGAAGTCCTGCTCGACCGGCAGATAGCGTGCGACCTTGACCTCTGCCTTCTTTGCCTGTCCCGAGAACGTGAGGATGCGTTGGAAGTTCAGCTCGGCTATCGCCAGCCTGATATCGCTCACACCCAATTCCTGGGCTAGCGACGGGTGAACCTCACCCACAATGCCGATTCGCTCTCCCTGGACACAGATCTCGGCGGCTCGCCCGGGATGCAGGGCAGGGTGACTGAGCACGTTCCAGCTCACGTCATCAAGTCCAAATTGGTCGAGAAGTGAGTCGACCATGCCCTTGGCATCGAAATAGTCGAGTTGATCCTCCGACCTGGACGAGGATTGAAGCGATCGAACACTTCGCGCTGACCGGCAAGAGCGATCCCAATCGTCGATGGTTCGTTGGGGAGAAGATCCGGATCGGTCCCGAGATAGACGTGGCCGATTTCGAACAGGCGAATGGTCCGCTCGTGCTTGAGGTTCTCGACGACCGCCTTCACGAGTTTCGGGATGATCGACGGCCGCAGGATGTTGTCCTCGGCGGGAATCGCGTTCTTGAGCCTGACCAGCGGCGAATCGGCGAGGTTGTGAGCGAGTCCACCGTTTTCGTCCAGCGACCATCGTTCGATGTCGGCATCGGACACCGTGACATATCCCCGGCCCTCGTAGCCGCCAGCCGCGACCAGGATCTGGCGGGCGCGCCGCTCGCCGAGATAGGTCGGATCGCGCTCCACGCTTGGGGTTGTCCCGGTGATCAACGTTGCGGGAAGTTTTTCGTAACCGACGATGCGGGCAATCTCCTCGATGATGTCTTCCTTGACAGTCACGTCGGACCGCCATGAAGGAACCGTCACCGAAAGCGTGCCAGAAGCCGGATCGTAGGTCGGCTGGAATGACAGCCGGTCGAGCACAGCCACCATCTCTGCTGGATCCACGGGCATCCCAAGCAGCGAATCGACATCCGATGCCTGGAGTGAAATCGATCGCTGCTGAGGCGGATTCGGGTAGACATCCTGCACCGCGCGGATCGTCGCTCCGGGACAGATCTCCAGGATCAGCTTCGCTGCCCGCGCGTTCGCAATGCCGGACAGCTCGGGATCGAGTCCGCGACCGAAGCGCGCCGATGCATCGGTGTGCAGTTTCTGGGCGCGTGCTGTCTGGCGCACCGAAACCATGTTGAAGTTGGCGGATTCGAGCAGCAGCGATGTTGTGGTGTCGACGATCTCGCTATTGACGCCACCCATCACCCCGGCCAGAGCGACGGGCTTCACGCCGTCGCAGATCAGCAGTTCGCCACCGGTCAGCGTTCGCATTCCGATGATCCAGCGTCTCGAACACTTCTCCGGCTTCCGCCTGGCGTACCACGATTGTCTCGCCTTCGACGAATGAGAGGTCGAAGGCGTGGAGCGGCTGGCCGAGTTCGAGCATCACGTAGTTGGTGATGTCGACGAGATTGCTGACCGGGCGAATCCCGGCCGCCTGCAAGTCGCCGAGCCATCCACGACGGCGATGGTGCAACGCTGACGCCGTCGATGATGACGGCGTGGTAGCGGCTGCAGAGGTCCGGCGCGTCGATCCGGACCAGGGTAGTCGGGTGGGGCGCGCCAGACAGATCGGCGATTTCTGGCTCCCGCACCGGTGCATTGGCAACCGCGCCCGCCTCGCGAGCAATACCGAACACCGAGAATGCGTGAACCAGGTTCGGGGTGATCTCGAACTCGATCACTGTGTCGCCGAGGTAGTCGGCCAGCGGCATCCCCGCGGGCGCGTCCGGATCGAGCACCAGGATGCCCTCATGCTCGTCGGATATGCCGAGTTCCTTTTCGGAGCACACCATACCTTCCGAGCGGATGCCACGGATCGCTCCGGGTTTGAGGGTCTTGTACTTCAGCTCTTCGGAATAGCCGTCGATGAGCCGGGCGCCGGCCAGCGCCAGGGCGACCTTCTGGCCCTGGGCGATGTTCGGCGCGCCGGTCACGACAGTGAGCCGATGCTCGCCAGCGGCAACATCGGCCAGCACCAGTCTATCCGCATCGGGATGCTGGGTGACCGACAGCACTTCGCCGACGAACACCTTGTCCCATTCGGCGCCGATCTGCGTGAGCTTCTCGGCCTCCAGACCGGCCATCGTCATCCGATGGCCAAGCTCCTCGGGGTGAGTCGCGTGTCAACATAATCCTGAAGCCAGCTGATATGGCACATTCATGTGCGGAAATCCTTGATCTCTTGTGGCCGCCGCGTAGGTAGCGGCCATTGGCGACGACCATAATTGACGACTCTCGAAAAGTCGCGCAGGAACCGGATGTCGTTGTTGGCGAACGCTCGCACGTCGTCGACCCCGTACTTCATCATCGCCATACGGTCGATCCCGAGGCCGAAGGCGAATCCGCTGACCTCGTCGGGTCGTAGCCAACGCCACGCAGGACGTTCGGGTGGACCATGCCGGCCCCGCCCATTTCGAGCCAACCGGTGTGCTTGCAGACGCGGCAACCCTTGCCATTGCAGATCGCGCAATCGACGGCGAATTCGACGCCTGGCTCGACGAACGGGAAGAAGTCGCAGCGGAACCGAATCCGGCGCTCGGGCCCGAAGAGCTGGCGGGCGAGTTCCTGGAGCGTGCCCTTGAGGTCGGCCATCGTGATGTGGCTTGTCGACCGCAAGCCCTTCGAGCTGGGTGAATTGCCACTCGTGCGAGGCATCCTGGGCTTCAAACCGGAAGGCCCGACCCGGCACGATCACGCGCACCGGCGGCTGCAGACGCTCCATGGTGCGCGCCTGCATGGGAGAGGTGTGCGTCCGGAGCACGATTTCCTCGCCGTCGGTCTGCACATGGATAGTGTCCCAGACGTCGCGCGCGGGATGATCGGCCGGGATGTTGAGCAGGTCGAAGTTGTAGCGGCCGTGTTTCGACTTCCGGGCCGAACACCGCCTGGAAGCCAAGCAGCGCGAAGATATCCACCAGTTCGTCGATCATCGTCGAGATCGGATGTGCCGCCCCGATCGTCGGCACACGGCCCGGCAGGGTGATGTCGATCGCGTCCGACTCAAGTCGGCGTACGTCAATCGCCTTTGAGACAATTGCTGTTGCACTGGACCGAAGCGCCTCAGTCAGTTCGTCACGAAGTTGCTGGGCAGCGCGACCTGCAATTGGCCGCTCTTCGGCGGGAAGCTTGCCGAGTCCGCGCAGGAGCATTGTGACCTGCGCCCTTTGGGCCCAGCTAGTGCGCATTCCCATGTCGTGGCTTCGCGCAGCGGTAGCCAATGGTCGCAGGCTGGCAAGCGCTTCCGATACGAACATCTCGAGTTCCTGTGACGAGCCCGTGTTGTGCGGTGGACATTTCGATTGAGTACTCCCGAATCAATCGTGTAATCGAGGCACAAAAAAACCCCTCGGCAGGGACGAGGGGTCTCCACGCGGTACCACCCTGCTTCGATGCCCCGGCTGGGACGATGCACGCTTCCTGCTCCGATACGGGGGAGCGAACCCGGATCGCTACTTGACGATGATGCGTTCGCGCTCCGGCTCGGGAGTGAATTGACGATCCTCGGATCCGGGCCCGCTTTCAGTCTGCGGCGAGCCTCCCTGTACCACCAGCGCGGTCGTCCTGTCTCCGTCGACGCCGATGCTTCTCCACTTGCACGCAATTATAGCAACGAATCCCGATTTCGCCCCAATGGTGGCCGTATACTCATCCCGAAATGAAATGATCGGGTGAAACCGCGAGTTTGGAGGGCATGTTGGAAAGCATTATTGAGTCGATTTATGGTCGTGAAATTCTGGATTCCCGCGGCAATCCCGACAGTCGAGGTCGAAGTTTTCCTGCTTGGCGGCGCTGTCGGCCGCGCCGCTGTGCCGTCGGGCGCCTCGACCGGCGCCCACGAGGCGGTCGAACTCCGCGATGGCGACAAGAAGCGATATGGCGGCAAGGGCGTGCTCAGGCTGTCGAGCACGTCAACACGGACCTTGCCGACGCCGTGGTTGGCATGGATGCCTTCGATCAGGTCGCGATCGACCAGATCATGCGCGATGTCGACGGCACGCCGAACAAGGGTCGCGATGGCGCCAACGCCATCCTCGGCATCTCGCTGGCCGTCGCCCGGGCGGCAGCCGAGGCTGCCGGTCTCCCGCTCTACCGTTATCTCGGCGGGCCGAACGCGCGCACCTTGCCCGTACCGATGATGAACATCCTCAACGGCGGCAAGCATGCCGAGGGCTCCAGCGTGGACATGCAGGAATTCATGGTCATGCCGGTTGGCGCGGAGACATTCCGCGAAGGTCTGCGCTGGGGAACCGAAGTCTTCCATATCCTCAAGAAGTCGCTCGCGGCTCGTGGGTTCAACACGAACGTCGGTGACGAGGGCGGCTATGCGCCAAGCCTGGCCTCCAACGAGGAAGCACTCGAGATCATCATCGAAGCGATCGAAAAGGCCGGCTATCAAGCCCGGGCGAGGATATCGCTATCGCGCTTGACCCGGCATCGACCGAGTTTTTCGAAGACGGCAAGTACGTGCCTGAAGGGCGAAGGTCGCACGCTCTCGCAATCCGAAATGGTCGCCTTCCTGAAGAGCTGGACCGAGAAATACCCGATCGTTTCGATCGAAGACGGGCTCGCCGAGGACGACTGGGAAACCTGGTCTGCGTTGACCGCAGCGATCGGCGACAAGGTCCAGCTCGTGGGCGACGATCTCTACGTCACCAACACCGAGCGCCTTCAGCGCGGAATCGACGAGAAGGCGAGCAACGCGATCCTCGTCAAGCTGAACCAGATCGGCACCCTGACCGAGACGCTGGAAGCGATCGACCTCGCGCACCGCGCTGGTTTCCGCTCAGTCACCTCCCATCGGTCCGGCGAAACGGCGGACACCTTCATCGCCGATCTTGCCGTGGCCACGAACTCCGGCCAGATCAAGACCGGCGCGCCATCCCGCGTCGACCGCGTGGCGAAGTACAACCAGCTGCTCCGCATCGAGGAAGAACTGGGCGGCGCCGCAATCTATCCCGGCAAGCGCGCGTTCCGCGCGTAGCGGACGCACTGTCGGTTGCTTCTGCCATTGATGCGGACTTCGGGTGAATGCTCGGCACACCAGATGTCGTACGGGCGGACCTGGATCGACCGGGAACGACGCCTCACTCATCAGGGCGAGGTCGATCCTGTTTTCCGCCCGTTTGGAACGTTTTCCAAGAAATACCCATGATCCCCGGATTTCGTTTGATGCGTCGGCATCACGACGGCGGGACTAACGCGACCGACCGCACGTCGACGTTCGACCCTTCGGGCAACACTGATTCCCATTGCCATTCGCCGGGTTCGGCACGGTAGAGCCGACCCCCGCTGCATATCGCCCAAATAGACCCATCCGGAGCCGGGACGAAGAGTTCGACCATGTCACGCAATGGCGATTCGAAGCCGTCTCCGGCCGCTTGCCATGTGTCGCCGCCGTCAGCCGAAACCTCGATCCGTCCCGGCCCTCCCACCTTTTCGGCAGGACCTGCCAGGAGCAAATCAGGCCGGGTCGGCGGCACGATCACCGCGCGTGTGTAGTGGGTGTACAACTTCTCCCAGGTCCGTCCTCCATCGCGGGAACGTGCAACTCCCCCCAGATGCGGGGCATCCGGCTGACGTCTGACGCTCTTGAGCGAAGCCCAGCCGAGTGCTGCATACAGCAAGTCGGGATTGTCAGGGTGGCCGGTGATGAAGTGGATATCCGAATCACCTGCAACAAGTTGACAGGTCCACGTGGCACCCCGGTCAGGACTGTCGAGCAGGCCGCCGACCTCGACCGACGCCAGCAGTCGGTCAGTTCCCGGCGGGGAATAGATGTTGCGAACTGCCCCTGCCCTCGGTGAGTACGGGAGGAACCACTCGTCGGAGCCCTCCAGCGCCTGGACTCCCGCGAGTTCCTGCCAGCTCTTTCCGACATCCCGGCTGCGGAAAATCTGCCCGGGTTCGGTGCCACAGAGGACCGCAGTCGGGCCAAACGGATCGGAAATGAACGTCCTGAATGCCGGTGCGGTCAATCCGTCCCGAACTGACGTCCACGATGTGCCCTCATCCTCGCTTCGAAATAGCCCATCGCCATAGGTGCCAGCAAGGAAAACGATCGTTCCATCCGGATCCCTCGAAGTATGGACAGCGCTAATGTCGTGCCCAATGAGTCCCAATGGGCTCAATGCATCGTTTGAGAGTAATAGATTCCGTCTGTGGTCCCAAGGATTGCTGGATTCACGGCGAACTCCTTGCCAGTTGTGTTCACATTCGACACAAATTCAGTCCGGAGGCAATTTGCATCAGGATTTCCATCATATTCCTGGTGTCGAGCCGTACTCCAGACTAGATCAACCCGAAGGATTAGTGAACGCATTGGAAAGATGTCTCGTAGGGGCGGACCTCGGATCGACTGCGACCACCAACTTCCCAAACAGGGTGTCGTCGATCCTGTGTCCGCCCGTGAATGACCAGTTGCGGATCACGCCCGGTAACTCCCCCAGATCAATCGAAGTTCGGGTCGACCACCTGCAAATAGCTCTTTGTATACCAAGCATCCAACTCGGGCATTCGACGTCGACTGCTCTTGCCAACTGCACCTGTTGCACTTTCCCGCGCTCATTGCGTTCGATATATCAGAGCTGGGTCATCTGGCTCGCGGCACAGGAATTTGCTCGGAGAACACGGTCGAGGTCCCGCACGAATGCAGGAATTCCGCAATAATTCAGGATCCGAAAAGCCTGATACATCAACGATTTTGGCGGCGACTCGAATTTCTGTATTTCTGCACTCGAGAAAAACCACGTCGCATTTCTCGACGACCGGGAGTTGTAGCCTCTCGCTTCGCCAAGAGTTATTCCGGCCGAACGATCAGGCTCGGCTGGTCCATCGAAGCAGGCGGCGTCATGCCCAGCAGGTCGAGGACCGTCGGCGCGATCGAGCTGAGTACGGCATCCTGCCGGAGTGTGGCATTGCGCAACGGATGGTCATCCGGCGCGACCAGAATCACCGGTACCGGATTGGTCGTGTGCGAGGTGAACGGGCCGCCCGTAACCGGATCGATCATCTGCTCGGCATTGCCATGGTCGGCCGTCAGATCGCGACACCACCTGCCTCGTCGAGCGCAGGCAGGATCTGGCCCACGCAGCCATCGACGGTTTCGACCGCCTGCACGGCGGCCGCGGATCACCCCGGTATGGCCCACCATGTCGCAGTTGGCGAAGTTGACGATGATGAAGTCGTAGGTGCCCGACCCGATCGCCTCGACGACTCCGTCGCACACGTCCCTGCGCGCTCATTTCCGGCTGGAGGTCGTAGGTCGCAACCTTGGGCGAAGGCACCAGTCGCCGATCCTCGCCAGGGAATGGTTCTTCCCGACCGCCATTGAGGAAAAACGTGACGTGCGGGTACTTCTCCGTTTCGGCGGTGTGGAACTGCGTCAGTCCCGCGTCGCTGATTGACGCGGGCGAGCGGCAACTCGACGTCATGCGGTGGGAATGCCACGTTCACGGGCAGCGTCGCATCGTAGGTGGTGAGCGTGGTGATGTTCTGCGGGATCGCGTAGCGCACCACGATCGAAAACCGTCGAACTCCGGTGTGGCGAGTGCCTCGGTGAACTGACGCCCACGATCCGATCGGAAGTTGAAGAAGATCACCGCGTCGTTCGGGCCAACCGAGTGCATGGATCCATCGGCCGTCCGGGATCACCGTTGGCACCACGAACTCGTCGGTCATGTCCATCGCATAGGAGTAGTTGATCGCCCGACCGGCCGCTGGCTGTGTTGCGACCCTTCCCGTGGACGATCGCGTCGAATGCGAGTTTGGTGCGCTCCCAGCGGTGGTCGCGATCCATCGCGTAGTAGCGACCTGACACCGTCGCGATCCGGCCAGCGCCGATCTGGGCAAGTTTCGCTCGACCTCGGCAAGAGAATCGGCGCCGCTGGTCGGCGAGGTGTCGCGTCCATCGGTGAACGCGTGGACCAGCAGTCCGGTCCACCCCGCAGTGCTTCGCGAGCATCGAGCAGGGCCAGCAGATGCCGCGTATGGCTATGGACACCGCCATCGCTGACGAGACCCATCAGGTGGACCGTGCCGCCGCTGTCCCGGGCCGAGGCGAAGGCCTGCTGCGAGCATCGGGTTGCCGCGCAACTCGCCATCCCGGATCGCCTTGTCGATCCGGGTGATCCACTGGTACACGATGAACCCGGCCCCGATGTTGAGGTGACCGACTTCCGAGTTGCCCATCTGGCCGTCCGGCAGCCCGACGTCCTCGCCCGAGGTGCAAAGGGTGGCGTGCGGATAGTGTCGCGAACAGCTCGTCGAGCACTGGCGTTGTAGGCCAGGGACACCGCATTCCCCGGACCATCGGGTGCAATTCCCCAGCCATCCAGAATGGCCGAGACAGGACTGGCTTGCGATCGGTCATGGCATGTGAATCTCCTGATTGCCGGTGCGCTAATGATGCTGTGAGTTTACGTGAACCTATCCTGCCCTGTCGTGCAATCCCGGCGTTCAGGAGACTGCTGGATCGAGGTCCGTGCGACAATGCCATGCGTGACAATGCTGTTCGGAATCAACGATCAAGAGGAGAAGATATGGCCACGTACCAGGTTTCGCTCATCCCGGGAGACGGCATCGGTCCTGAGGTTGCCGAAGCGACGCGCCGCATTCTCGACGCGACCGGGGTCGGATTCGACTGGGAATACTGCGACGCGGGGTTGGATGCGCTGGAGAAACATGGCGATGTGCTGCCGGAAGCAACCCTGGATTCGGTTCGGCGGAACGGGATCGGCCTCAAGGGACCGATCACGACGCCGGTCGGCAGCGGTTTCCGTAGTGTCAACGTCGGCCTTCGCCAGGCGCTGAACCTGTACGCCAACCTGCGGCCGGGCAAGACGATCAAGGGCGTGCAGGCGGCATTCGAGGACATCGATCTGGTGATCGTTCGCGAGAACCTTGAAGACACCTACGCGGGGGTTGAGTTCGATACCGGAACCCCGGAGGCGGCCGAGGTCATCGCCGCGATCAACGCCCGAAGCGAGAAGCAGGTTGCCGAAGACGCGGCGATCACGATCAAGATGATCACTCCCGAAGGATCCCGCCGGATCGTGGAGTACGCCTTCGACTATGCCCGGAAGAACAAGCGCAAGAAGGTAACGGCCGTCCACAAGGCCAACATCATGAAGTACTCGGACGGCCTGTTCCTGCGCGTTGCCCAGGAAGTTGCGGCCGAGAATCCGGACATCGAGTTCGAGGACCGGATCGTCGACAACATGTGCATGCAGCTCATGCAGAAGCCTGAGCTCTACGACGTGCTCGTGATGCCGAACCTCTACGGCGATATCGTGAGCGACCTCGTGGCCGGCATGATCGGCGGGCTCGGCGTTGCGCCGGGCGGCAACATCGGCACCGAAGCGGCCGTGTTCGAGCCGATCCACGGTTCCGCCCCGACGCACGCCGGCAAGAACGTCGCCAACCCGATGGCGATGACGCTCTCCGGTGCCCTGATGCTGCGCCACCTTGGCGAGATCGACGCGGCAGAGCGCGTCGAGGCGGCAGTCGCGGCCGTTATCGGCGAGGGCAAGGACGTGACCTACGACCTTCGCGCGGATCGCGACCAGTCGAAGGCAGCGTCGACCTCCGGGATGGCCGACGCAATCATCGCTCAGCTGTAGTCAGAGCGTAGTCAGAGGTCGGTGCCCGGTCTCAAACCGCGTACTGACCTCGACTTCCTTGCCGGGGATCTGCTCCGCCTGCGATTAGGAGGTCGGCGATTTCCTTGAATCCACGACGACGAGCGTGGGCCAGGGGCGTGACGCCATCGCTGTCGGCGAGAGTGACATCGGCGTCGTAGTCGATCAGGAGCTTCACCACGGCTTGCTGGTTGGGGCCGCCATCGTTGAGGATGATGGCCTCGAGAAGGGCAGTCCAGCCAAGGTTGTTGATGTGGTTGACGTCCGATTCGGTTTCCTCGAGGAGATAGCGAATCACATCGACATAACCGTGCTCGGACGCCGGAATGAGGGCGATACCGCCGTAGCGATTGACGATCGTTGGATCTGCTCCTGCATCGTTGGCGAGCTTCAGGATCTCCAGGTAGCCTTCTGCCCCGGCATAGAGAAACGGGTTATTGAGCATATTGTCCCGGATGTCAGGATCGGCCCCTCGCTCAAAGAGCAAGCGCACCGCATCGACCTGGTGGGCATAGGTCGCGGCCATCGCCGGCGTTCGACCGTCATAATCCTGGATGTCGACGTCTCCACCTGCGTCGAGTACACGCTTGATACCTTCCAGATCGCCTTGCGATGCAGATTCCACCAAGTGCGTCATGAGTGTCGTCCTTACTCGAAGGCTGAGAATCTGCCGCAATCATGCGTCGGAACGTGGCACTCGTCCAATCGGGGTGTTCGTCGCTGTCAACGCAGCTCACAGGCGGAGGCAGTTCATGCCATGCGGGGAACCAGCCTGGCGGCGAACCTGAGCCATTGAATCGAGCCGGTGTCGCCGGGGACGAGGTCTATCCAAAGCCTGCCGCCGAGATAGGGCATGAAGCCCCGGGTTGAAGACGTCATCGTGAACTGGCCCGACAGGTCGGGAATCTCCTGGCCGCCGGCAGAGGTTGCCAGGAGAAGCGATCCATTGGCCGGTGTGATCGTGAAGGTCATCCATTCGGGCAGCCCGAACTGCCCTT
Source organism: uncultured Chloroflexia bacterium (assembly GCA_963763125.1). Classification (GTDB taxonomy): domain Bacteria; phylum Chloroflexota; class Chloroflexia; order Thermomicrobiales; family UBA6265; genus JACCYX01. The sequence goes on along the minus strand of CAVXMV010000003.1, from coordinate 183,376 downwards.
CGGCATTGGCCGCTTCGTCGTTGGTGAGCATGTGCTCTTCTGGTTCGGGGAGCGTGAGATCGGTGAACGTGGACATTCCACGCAGCACCGCATCGTTGACGAGCATCATGGCTGAGTCACTGTTGGCGAGGATGACCATACCGAACTGGCGAGAGGGAACGGTGATCATGGCCGAGATCAGTCCCGAATCGCCACCCTGCGACATGAGCACGGTTTCCCCGTCGATGTCGAGGAGCATCCACCCGGTGCCGATGTGGTCGATCACGACTGGGCCGACTGAGCCGCCGGTATTGCGTGGATGCCGCATGGAGGTGAGGGCATCAGGATTGAGTTGGCCGGGATCAATGGAGGTGTGCGCGTGCACGAAGGTCAGCATGTCCTCGACATTGCTGAGCAGTCCGGCGGCCGGATAGACGGCACGAGGGATGTCCGGGAGGGGGATTGCCGCAAGCTCACCTTCGGTGATCTGGTGACCGGAGGCTTGATTGTTTGAGGGCTCGGTGATGGCCGTGAATCCGGTGTGTTTCATGCCGAGAGGCTGGAGAATCGACTGCGAGATTGCGTCCTCGTAGGGAGCACCCGTGAGTTGCTCGATGACAGCGCCGGCGAGCATGTAGCCCGAATTGCTATAGCTGAAGTGGGTGCCAACAGGGACGATTTGCGGAAGGCTTGCCATTTGGGCGGCATACCAGGCGAGTGAGTCCTGGCCTGGAACAGGTTCGAGCACATCGGCCCACCCGCCGGCATGGGAGAGCAGGTGGCCGACAGTCGCGGCGGCCGTGGCATCGGGATCGGCGAGACTGAAGCCTGGAAGGTGCTGCCTGACCGGTTCGTCGAGACTCACGGCGCCATCATGGGCCAATGAAGCCAGGGCGGTGGCGGTGAAAATCTTGGTGAGCGAAGCGATTCCGAACCGGGTCGACGTTGTGAATGCATCCTCAGTGCCGGCATTGATGACGCCGATCGCATGGGTGAAGCGCTGATCGCCGATGACGACACCAACCGCGGCGCCGGGAACGCGGAGTTCGTCTGTCTTGCCGGTGAGCCAAAGGACGAGATTGTCGAACGCTTCCAAGGCATCTCCTTTTTGCTTGAATGGCTGATCTACAGGGCGAGTGTAGGCGATCGAGTTTGGGCTGGCAGCCAGGGTAGCGAGGAGAGTCGAAGCGCCGAGGGTGAGCTGGCGGCGCGAGAGGGGGAGATCAAGTGTCATGGAGCCATCTCCTGTGCAGGTGATCGGGACGAGGTGGCAAAGGTTCCACGGTTTCCAGTTTGGCAGGTACCTTTTTGAGGTGTATTCACGATGCCCGGAATTCCGAGATGCCGATTTGCTGGCCTGGGGAGGGGGGATTGCCCCCGGTCCGATCCGTGCGCACCAGGTGGTAGTAGGATGGTGTCATCAGGAGTCGACGCAAGGCTAGACGGGCGGTTCGGGCGTGCGCGGCGGGTGAAACACCATGAAGCGCGAGACAAGATACGCGAAGAGTGGCGATGTCCATATCGCCTATCAGGTCGTTGGTGACGGGCCGATTGACCTGGTGTTCGTGATGGGTTGGGTTTCCCACCTCGATTACCTTTGGGACGGGCCCGCGGCCCGGTTCCTTTCACGACTCGCGTCGTTTTCCCGCCTCATCACGTTCGACAAGCGCGGAACCGGTCTCTCCGATCGCACCCCGGAAATGCCGACCATCGAGCAACGCATGGACGATGTCCGGGCGGTCATGGACGCGGTTGGTTCACAGCGGGCAGCTTTGCTGGGGATCTCCGAGGGCGCCGCAATGTGCGCGGTATTCGCGGCCACCTACCCTGAACGTACGGCGGCGCTCGTGATGTACGGGGCCTATGCGAAACGGGAGTGGCACCCGGACTATCCCTGGGCGCCCACTGCCGTGCAACGCCGGGCGTTCTACATTGCCATACTGCAGCGATGGGGCGGGGACGTTGACCTTGATACCCTTGCTCCCAGCACAATAGGCGATGAGTCATTCCGGCAGTGGTGGGCGCGCTACCTGCAGCAAAGTGCGAGCCCGGGCGCTGCTCTTGCCCTGGCCCGGATGAACACGAAAATCGACATTCGACAGGTGCTGCCGGCCATTCGCGTTCCAACGTTGATCCTGCATCGCACTGGTGACCTGGACATCGACGTTGGCGGGGCCAGGTACCTGGCAGACCACATCCCCGGTGCGACCTATGTCGAACTGCCGGGCAATGACCACCTTGTCTTCGCGGGCGACCAGGATGCCGTGCTCGCCGAAATCGAGCAGTTTCTCACTGGAGTCCGTCCTGCGTCCGAACCAGACACGATGCTTGCAACGATCCTTTGTGCCGAGATCATGGAAGCAATGGTGCTGGCCGTCCGGATGGGCGACGTGGCATGGCAGCATGCGCTTGCTGCCCATGAACTCCTGGTACATGAAGAGATCCTGCGGAATCGCGGGCAGGTTGTCAGCCGCACACCTGCCGGCGTCGTTGCCATCATCGACGGCCCGGCCCGCGCGATTCGTTGTGCGTCGGCAATTGTGCAGGGCGGACGAGCGACCGGACTGGATCTCCGCGCCGGTCTCCATTGTGGGGAATGCGAGCGAGTGGAGGGCGACATTCGCGGAGTCGCACCCCGGATCGCAGCCCGGGTCATGGGTCGGGCCAGAGCCGGCGAGGTTTTGGTGTCAAGCACGATCACCGACCTCGTAGCAGGGTCCGGTATCCGTTTCATGCCGCTTGATCGAGCGCTGGCGACCGGTGCCGATCGGGATCTAGAACTCTTCCGCGTCGTTTCGAGCACCCCGTCCTCCCCTGCTCCCGGTGGTCATTCGAGCGATGCCATCGCCAACGCGGTGCGACTGAGCCCTCGGGAGCGTGAAGTTGCCACCCTGATTGGGCGCGGTTACACAAATCGTCATATCGCTGACGAATTGTCGATTTCGGTGGCCACCGTCGAGCGTCACACTGCGAACATATTCAACAAGCTGGGTGTCCACTCGCGTTCCCAGGTCGCCGTCTGGGCCGCCGGCGAGGGACTGCTTCATTCCGGCGGTATTTGACCCCCGATTACTTGCTGACGCTGGTTCCAACCCAATCGAAAAATACATACACCCGTACATGGTTTCCGCGATGTAGGGCTCAGCGCTTCGCGATAGGTTGGCCGTGCGTGATTGTCGTCCAGTAGACGCCACGCAACGGGTCAACTGGTCGTGCCTGGGGCCACTTGCTTCAGGCCGCACTCGTGGCTCCGAAGAGGATTCGTCGTCCCTGGTTCGCCCTACCAAACAGGCGATGCGCGAAAGAGGAGGCGCCAAATTGTCCGGGTCCAGACAGGCCGTTCATCCGCGCCAGGCCGCACGGTCCTGTGCACATGTACAAACATGGAGGAACGTCAAATGAGCGAACGAGTATCTCGACAGCAAGCCACTTGGCCTCGAACGGGTCGCCGTGGCCTCCTCAAAACCGGAAGCATCCTTGCCGGCGCAGCTTCGCTGCTTTCCGGGTCGCCGGCGATCAAGGCCGCGGGCCTGCCCAGCACCGGTGCATCCACATTTCGGCAGGACATGCCGACATGGAAACCGGATCCCACGTTCTATCCCAGCCCTCGATCGGCAATGGAGGCCCCGGTCGAGACCCTGGCCTATGTGGTCCAGGTCAATCCGAACGACGATGGTGTGCCAGACATGATCCGGGTCGTCGATCTCGATTCGGAGTCTGCAACGTATGGGCAGTTCCTTGGACACGTTCAGATGCCCGTAGCCGGCGACGAGCTGCATCATTTCGGATGGAACGCGTGCAGCTCGATGCTTTGCCCGAACGCCGCCCACCCCCACGTGGAACGCCGCTATCTGATTGTGCCGGGCCTCCGCTCGTCCAACGTCTACATCATCGACACGAAACCCGATCCCGCGAATCCGAAGCTCGTCAAGACAATCTCGGGCCAGGAAATTGCGGAGCAAGCCGGCTACGCCAAGGGGCACACCGTTCACTGCGGGCCGAACGGAATCTATGTCAGTGCCCTTGGCGCACCGGATGGTGGAGGTCCAGGCGGTATCTTTGTCCTCGACCACGACACCTTCAATGTACTTGGGCGCTGGGAGATTGAACGGGGCGACCAGAACCTCCACTACGACTTTTGGTGGCATCTGGGCCATGACACCATGATCACCAGTGAGTGGGGTACGCCCAACATGGTGGAAACAGGTATCCAGCCCGATCTGCTGCTCGATGCCCAGTATGGCCACCGGCTTCACTTCTGGAACCTTCGCGAGCGCCGCCACGTACAGGCCGTGGATCTGGGCAAGGAGCACCAGATCACGCTCGAGCTGCGCCCGGCGCACGATCCAACGAAGACGTATGGATTTGTCAATACGGTCGTGAGCCTGACCGATCTCTCGTCATCGATCTTCCTGTGGCACCGGGACGGCGACGGGGAGTGGGCAGCCCAAAAGGTCATCAGCATTCCGGCGGAGCCGGCTGCTGAGGAGGATCTGCCGCCCGCGCTCAAGCCGTTCAAGGCCGTGCCACCCCTCGTTACCGACATCGAGCTGAGTGTTGACGACTCGTTCCTGTACGTGTCTTGCTGGGGAACCGGGGAGTTGCGCCAGTACGACGTCCGCGATCCATTCAACCCGGTGCTCACCGGCTCGGTCCGGATCGGGGGCATCGTCCGGCGAAATTCGCACCCGGCCGCAACCGGGCCGCTCAACGGCGGACCGCAAATGGTCGAAGTCAGCCGGGATGGCCGGCGTGTGTACGTGACCAACTCGCTGTACCTGCCTTGGGATGCCCAGTTCTACCCGGAGGGCATCAAGGGATGGATGGTGAAAGTTGACGCCCAGGATGAGGGTGGTGTTGCCTTCGATCCGGACTTCTTCGTGGATTTTGGGACCTCACGGCCTCACCAGGTCCGGCTCCAGGGTGGTGATGCTTCGTCTGATTCCTATTGCTTCCCGTAGTCGATGGCCGCCGAGGGGCGCGGCGGCGCAAGGTCGTTCGTGCCCCGGCGGCACTTCCCCCGATTGCAGCAATCAAGGAGGCATCACCATGTTTGACCTCGTCACGTCATGGTCGTGGATCTCGATTATCCTGCTGGGGAGCTTCCACGGCCTCAATCCGGCCATGGGTTGGCTGTTCGCTGTGGCGCTGGGATTCCAGGAGCGACGGGCAAGTACCGTGGCTGGCGCCCTCGTCCCGATCGCCATTGGTCACGCGCTGTCCATCTCCGTCATCGCTTCAATCATTTGGGGGCTCGGCGCCGTATTGCCCCAGGAAATCCTGCTGATAGCCGGGGGCGTCTCGATGCTCGGATTCGCGGTCTACAAGGTGATGAAACGGTTCCGGCACCCGGCATGGGTCGGGATGCGGGTGCGCTCGCGGGAACTCGTCGCCTGGTCGTTCCTGATGGCCACGGCGCATGGGGCCGGGCTCATGCTCGTGCCGCCACTCCTTGCATTGCGAGGGAACCAGGCGCCGGCCGCGTTAGCCCAGTCGGGGCATCACGCGCACCACGTCGCCACTTCCTCGAGTAGTAGCGGGAATGGGTTGGTAGAGTCGTTCCTGGCGGTAGGGGTGCACACGATGGCGATGTTGGTGGTGACCGGAGCGGTCGCAATGATCATCTACTGGAAAGTGGGAGTCGATATCCTGCGCCGTGCGTGGATCAACATCGACCTTATCTGGATCGGAACGCTGGCCGTAGCCGGGAGCATCACGATCGGAATCGGGCTGTCGTCGTCGCTGGTCGCCAGATGATCCGCTGCCGACCTTCAACTCGGTCGTGGCCCTGCGTGATGTCGTGTACGTTGTGCTGGATTTTGGCTTGACTCATACGAATGCAGCCTCCTATACTTTGCTGCGGCCCGGAACCCCGGTTACGTGCTGTGCCGACGTAGCTCAATTGGCAGAGCAGCTGTTTTGTAAACAGCAGGTTGCGGGTTCGAGTCCCATCGTCGGCTCCGCTGAGTCACAGTTTGGTTAGCGGTATTTTCTGGGTAGGTGCCTGAGCGGTTAAAAGGGCCTGGCTGTAAACCAGGTGCGAGAGCTACGGGGGTTCGAATCCCTCCCTGCCCACCGAACAGGCAGCCGCGGGAGCGGTACTGGATCGGGCCCACATAGCTCAGTTGGTAGAGCACGTCCTTGGTAAGGACGAGGTCATCGGTTCAAGTCCGATTGTGGGCTCCAGCTTGTTCAGCGAGGTAAGAGGCTCCGCCGGGAGCCTCTTCACTTTCGTGCATATGTCTGTCCACAATGCAGATCATTGTTTCAGGAGGTTTTGAATGGGAAAGCAGAAGTTTGAGCGGTCGAAGCCGCACGTCAACGTGGGCACGATCGGGCACGTCGACCACGGCAAGACGACCTTGACGGCGGCGATCAGCAAGACGTTGGCACTCAAGGGTGGGGCCCAGTTCCGCGACTTCGCGAGCATCGACAACGCCCCCGAGGAACGGGAGCGGGGGATCACGATCGCGACCTCGCATGTCGAGTACGAGACCGAGGCCCGCCACTACGCCCACGTCGACTGCCCGGGGCACGCCGACTACATCAAGAACATGATCACCGGGGCGGCCCAGATGGACGGCGCGATTCTGGTCGTCTCGGCCCCCGACGGCCCGATGCCGCAGACCCGCGAGCACATCCTGCTCGCCCGCCAGGTCCAGGTCCCGAACATCGTCGTCTTCCTCAACAAGGTCGACATGATGGACGACGAGGAACTGCTCGAGCTCGTCGAGCTCGAGGTCCGCGAGCTGCTGACTCAGTACAACTTCCCCGGCGACGAGATCCCGATCATCCGCGGCTCGGGACTGGCCGCGCTGGAGAGCACGAGCACCGACCTCAGCGATCCGGCCTACGCCCCGATCCTCGAGCTGATGCAGGCCGTCGACGACTACATCCCGACCCCGGAGCGGGCGATCGACCTGCCGTTCCTGATGCCGATCGAGGATGTCTTCGGGATCAAGGGCCGGGGCACGGTGGTCACCGGCCGGATCGAGCGGGGGATCGTCAAGACCGGCGACGAGATCGAGATCGTGGGCTTCGGGCAGCGCCGCAAGATCATCGTGACCGGGGTCGAGATGTTCCAGAAGACGCTCGATTCGGGCGAGGCCGGGGACAACGTGGGGACGCTGCTGCGGGGGGTCGAGCGCGACGACGTGCAGCGGGGACAGGTCCTGGCCAAACCGGGCTCGATCCACCCGCACACCAAGTTCCAGGCCGAGGTCTACGTGCTGGGCAAGGAAGAGGGGGGCCGGCACACGCCGTTCTTCCCGGGCTACCGGCCGCAGTTCTACATCCGGACGACGGACGTCACGGGCGCGATCACGTTGCCGGAAGGGACGGAGATGGTGATGCCGGGGGACAACGTGCAGATGGGGGTCGAGCTGATCACGCCGGTGGCGATCGAGGAAGGGTTGCGGTTCGCGATCCGCGAGGGCGGCCGCACCGTCGGTGCCGGCGCCGTCACCCAAATCACCGAGTAGGTTTTTTGAGGGCCGGAGTCAATCGATTGTGGTTTGACTCCGGCCCGTTTGTCACACGGCCCAGGCTGTGTGACCCGATAGGGATGTAGTACAATGGCCAAGAAGTCGAAGGCTGACCGGCCGGTGATTACACTCGAATGCACAACGTGCCGCGAGCGTAATTACACGACCGAGAAGAATCGCCGGAATGATCCGGGCAGACTTGAACTCAAGAAGTTCTGTGTCCGATGCCGGAGCCATCAGCTTCACCGCGAGACCCGCTAACGCGGAGTCTCCGGTAGATGCTCATAGGGTCGTAGCTCAATTGGTAGAGCAACGGTCTCCAAAACCGTAGGTTGCGGGTTCGATTCCTGCCGGCCCTGCCAGGTTGTCCAGTCCGAGTCAAGTGGGGCGGCGCCAATGGCACGCCCCACTTCAATGCGTTAATTGTCTGCAGGATTGCACATATCGGAATATCGCGCGGAGGACGGTTCCTTCGGCGGCAGCACATTGGGACAAGAGCATGTTGCGGCTGGACGGACGATGTCGCGAACGATGCGGTCGATCAATCTTCCAGGTGTGAAGGATTCGAGTTTTGAGTTCTCAACAGCAATCACCGGGTTACAAACGACGATCCTCCGGGAAGCGAACCCGGCGCACCACCCCGGCAACGTCTACCGCAATTGCGGTTCAGGATGTCGCTGAAGTGAGCGAAGCGGTGGAAGGCGTGCAGGCTCCCGAGAAGCCGGCAGCCAAATCCGCCAACAAGAATGGATCTCCAGCCACGGCTCCCAGAACCCGGGCATCGAGCAAGGCTGCTGCTCCAGCAGAACAATCCAAGTGGCAGCAGGTCATCGATACCAATCGCTTTGCAGGCTTGCAGAAGTTCATCCGGGACACCTGGTCCGAGATCAAGAAAGTCATTTGGCCGGACCGTGAGACCACCCGCAACCTGACTCTCGTCGTGATCGCTGTGTCGATCGCGCTTGGCATTCTCCTCGGTGGTATCGACTACGTTCTATTCCAGTTATTTGAGGCGTTGCCGTAGATCACGGTGAAGTCACCCCCTTGAAGGAGGTTCCGATGGCGCGCCCATCCCTGCGCGAGCGGCTTGCTGCCAAGCGCGCGGCCGAAATTGGAGAGCCGGAAAGTTCAGGTGAGGGGCATTGGTATGTTCTTCACACGTATTCCGGCTATGAAAACAAGGTCAAGAAAACGATCGAAAGCAAGGTCGATGCACGCGATCTTGCCGATAGAGTCTATGAAATCGTTGTCCCCACCCAGGAAGAAATCGAAATTCGCCAGGGACAACGGCACAATGTGATGAAAAAGGTCTTCCCAGGTTATGTGCTGGTGCGCATGGAACTGGACGAGGAGACCTGGTACGAACTCCGGAATACCCCAGGTGTGACCGGGTTCGTCAGTTCGCAGAACAAACCCGTGCAGTTGACTGAGGAAGAAGCGCAAAATGTCCTTAAGGGCATGACCGCTGAACCGCCGAAGGTCAAGATTCAGTTTGCCATGGGCGACACGGTACGGATCATCGATGGTCCGTTCGCCGACTTCCGTGGCGAGATCGATGAAATCAACAACGAAAAGGGCAAGATCAAGGTGCTCGTTTCGTTCTTCGGACGGGAAACGCCGGTAGAGCTGGATTTCCTGCAGGCCGAACGAGAAGTCTAGGCTTTGGTGCGTCAATTGACGCCTGAGTACAGCGAGTGTGACGACCACTCGTTGCGTAATGGTGGTGTGAAGAAGCACCAGAAAGGATCATTCGTTGGCTAAGAAGATTCGCGCATATGTGAAGCTTCAAATTCCCGCCGGGAAAGCGACACCAGCACCGCCAATTGGGCCGGCGCTGGGTCAGCATGGCGTGGCAATCATGAACTTCTGTAAGGAATATAACGAGCGCACCCAGGCAATGGCCGGTCAGATCATTCCGGTCGTGATTACGGTCTACGAAGATCGTTCGTTCACATTCATAACGAAGACACCTCCAGCAGCTGACTTGCTCCGCAAGGCTGCCGGAATCGACAAGGGTGCAAGCAACCCCCTCACCACCAAAGTGGGCAAGGTGTCTTCTGACCAGATTCGGGAGATCGCCGAGTTGAAGCTCAAGGATCTCAACGCCGTCGATCTTGCTGGAGCAATCAAGCAAATCGAAGGAACTGCCCGCAGTATGGGCATCACCGTCGCCAGCTAATTCGGCTGCAATTTCACGGCACATGTGGGAGGAGCTCCGCTCCGCCGGTACCACAGGAGGAACATATGGCCAAGCACGGCAAGAAATACGCGGAAGCAATCAAGAAAGTTGATGACGAGCGACTGTATACCGTCGAGGAGGCGTCGTCCCTCCTCAAGGATGTCGCATTTGCGAACTTCGATGAGTCGATCGAGCTTCATGCCCGGTTGGGAATTGATCCCCGCCAGGCAGACCAGGCCGTTCGCTCGAACGTGGTACTGCCGAATGGCAATGGTCGGCAAGTGCGCGTGCTTGTCTTCGCCACTGGCGAAGCTGAGCGAGTTGCGCTCGAGGCCGGGGCAGACTATGCCGGCGTTGACGAGTATGTGACCCAGATCAACAATGGTTGGCTTGAATTCGATGCCACCATCGCCATGGCCGACCAGATGGGCAAGGTCGGTGGCCTTGGCCGAGTCCTCGGACGCCGAGGCCTGATGCCGAATCCTCGCTCCGGCACGGTGGTGCGCGATGTCGCCGACCTTCCTGGCGTGATCAGGGAACTCAAGGGCGGCCGCGTGGAGTTCCGCAACGATCGAACTGGTAACGTGCACGTTACGGTTGGCAAAAAGAGCTTTTCTTCCGAGCAGATCGCGGAAAACCTCCTTGCGGTCGTTGACGCCATCAGTCGGTCCAAGCCAACTGGCATCAAGGGCGTCTATTGCCGTACACTAACGATCGCGACCACGATGGGTCCTGGCATCTCTCTTGATGTCAACGACACAATCGCCAAGGCCTCCAGCGTCGGTCAGTAGTATTGAACTCCTGAAGTAAAGAATTCCTGGCCGATGACTGTCGGTGCGGTTCCCCGCTTAATTTCCGACTGAGGCTCAGGTCGCGCATCGAACGATGTTGCACCCTGGGCGAAATCAGCCCAGGGTGCTTTTCTTCGTGAGCCACGGGGCTGATGTCCCGAAAATCTTTGAGGAAAGGAGGAACACATCCATGCCAACTCCACAAAAGGCGGTACAGATCGAAGAGCTTGCCGATCGCCTGTCGCGATCACAGCTCACCATCATTGCGGACTATCGCGGACTCACCGTCGATGCCTTGCACGGTTTCCGGGCCAAGCTTCGGCCGCTTGACGCTGAGTTCAAGATTGCCAAGAACACGCTTACGCGAATCGCCGCGGAGCAGGTGGGCATTGAGGGCCTTGAGCCTCAGCTCGAAGGTCCTACGGCCATCCTGTTTGCCTATGGCGACGTTGTAGCGCCAGCCAAGGCCATCAGCGACTTCGTGCGCACGTCTCGCATTCTGCAAGTTCGAGCCGGCGTGATGAACAATATGGTCATCACCCCGTCCGATGTTGAAGCGATCTCGAGTTTGCCACCACGCGAAGAGCTGCTTGGCAAGCTTGTCAACCTGCTCGCATCGCCGATGACGCGTACAGCGGGAGTGCTCAGCGGACCAGCACGGTCTGTCGTCTATCTCGCAAATGCTCGTGTCGAACAGCTTGGCGGCGCAAGCGTCGAGGCTGCCGACTAGATTCAACCGTGTCGCCAGCTGGACCTGACTTTCGAACCGGGGCGACGTATCCAACCAAGCATTGCCGCGCATGGCGCGTCATGGGAGTACCTGCACATGTCTGATAACACCGCGTTGATCGAACAATTGGAGGGCCTTACGGTTCTCGAGCTGAATGGCCTGGTCAAGGCACTGGAGGATCGCTGGGGCGTCTCCGCCGCGGCGCCGGTAGCTGTTGGCTTTGCCGGTGGCGCAGCTGCCGGTGGCGCAGCCGTTGAGGAAGAGGAGAAGACGGAATTCGACGTCGTCCTCACCGATGTCGGCGCCAACAAGATTCAGGTCATCAAGGCTGTGCGCGAGCTCACCAGTCTCGGCCTGAAGGAAGCAAAGGACGTCGTCGATTCGGCGCCGAAGGCCGTCAAGGAGGGCGTCGCCAAGGACGAGGCCGAAGCCGCCAAGGCGAAGCTCGAAGAGGCTGGCGCCAAGGTCGAGATCAAGTAGTCCCGCTTCGTGGATGGGGCCGGTTCCGGTCCCATCCATGAGGACTTGATGCTCATCTCAGACATTGTGAATTGTCGGACAGATGAGCCTGCCGTATACTCATGGGGCAGAATCTGATTTCGGGGCGTGGCGCAGTCCGGTAGCGCACCGGTATGGGGTACCGGTGGTCGGAGGTTCGAATCCTCTCGCCCCGACCAATTGGTGGTCATCGCAATAGATCCTGGCAATGTCACCACTCTCCCGGCCAGTCCAAACACATGGCGCTTGGCCGCTTGATACTTCTCACGCTGAGGGCATGTACACGATGAATCGTGTTGAGGATGGCGCCACACGGTGGCGCATTATCATCGCCGACGATGAATCCCTGATCCGGCTTGACTTGCGGGAAATGCTCACGCACCTCGGCTACGACGTCATTGGGGAAGCGGGTGACGGCCGATCCGCAATGGACCTGGCCAGGCGATTGCGACCTGACTTGCTTATCATGGATATCAAGATGCCCGATCTCGATGGCATCTCCGCTGCGGAAGAGTTGACCCGGGAGCGAATCGCCCCGGTCGTGCTGGTCACGGCGTATTCCGATCAGGGGCTGGTAGAACGAGCTCGTGAAGCTGGAGTAGTCGGGTATGTTGTGAAGCCGTTCCGCGAGGCTGAATTGATGCCCGTGATCGAGCTCTCCCGAGCGCGGTTTGACGAATTCCGGATGCTTGAGCGTGAAGTCGGCAGTCTCAAGGACGCCCTTGAAACGCGCAAGCTGGTCGAACGCGCCAAGGGTGTGTTGATGGAGTCACATGGGCTTCGGGAATCCGAGGCGTTTCATCGCATTAGGAAGACCAGCATGGATGCCCGCAAGTCAATGAAGGAAGTCGCCGAAGCGATCCTGCTGGCCCATGACATGGAATCCTCGATCGGAAACGCGTCCGATGTGGAGGATGATCCTGACGAAGCATAGTGGACCAATTGCCTTCCTACGCACACCGCGCACTGCCCGCGAGAGTTGACTCTCGCGGGCAGTGCCTATTCAGGATGCCGGTGATGCGGGAGGATCAGCAGGTGATGGCGAAGATGCCATCGGGTCTATGATCGTCACGACAACATTGGGTGGATCGCTGCCGGTCCAGGTAGCACCCTGGGGCACCGTCACTTCTGGTGTGAGTCGATAGGTACCCGGCGCCAATCCGGACAGATCGACAAGGATGCTGATATCCTCAGGCTTCATTGCCTGAAGGATTTCCAGTGGCGCAGTCACCTCGATGGACACTGTGGATGGTTCGAATGAAACGGTCAGTCCTTCGCCAAGACCGATCCCCTCGACCTCGAGATCGCTCAACGTCTGTGATGACGATGTCGTGTCTTCGATTGCGACTCGAACCTCAACGGTGCCACTTGCCGGCTCGATGATCGTCACACTCTCTGGGAGGTCGGCGAGGCCGACCCTGGTGCTTATCGATTGGGTGACATCGGTAACATCGACTGGCTCCGTGTTGACGAAGAGCAGCTCGTCCAGGATGTCTGCCGGCCCATCGACGACGATGGTGTCCGGAATCGTCCGGCGTTGCTGGATCGAATACCCTTCTGCCGGCACACCGGTGACCACGGCAATGACCGACACCTCCTTGCCCCGCGTCTGGACCTCCACATGAGTGGAGATGGCGTCGGGCAGGATCTCCACCTCGATGATCCGTTGGCCGGCGCTATCTACAGCGTAGGGCATGTAGGTCGCGTCATAGCTTTGGGTCTGCTGATCGATCGTGACGGGGAGTATGACCTCGCTAACGCGGTCAACCGCAGTTCTGGGGCCAGTAACCGTGACCTCAGTTACCGAAGGCACGATGTCGCCAACCGATCGGGTTTGATCCGCCGCATTCGTTGTCGTCCACTTGAGCGGGAAGTTCTCGGAGACGCGCTCGTCTACCTGGATCGAGACCTCTTGGGGTTCGACAGACTGGTCGCTCACATTGGGCACCTCGGCAATCAATGGAACCCGAAATGTCCCCGGCTCAGTGATCCCGCTGGTGTCGATTTCGACCTGGATATCGGACCGCTGGACGGGGCCAACTCGGGATCTCGCTCCACTTATCTCAACGGATGCAGTCGGAAGATTGGAGACAATCTGGAGCGTTTCCGGAAGTTCCCCTGCTTCGATCGGGACGTCAGTTATCGTCTTGGTGGTGTACGGATCCTGGATCTCCGTGACCCACCCCCACAGGAGCGTGGCAAGCGCGATCGAGATCCCGAATCGCACCAGTTGGGTGCGGCTTGGCCTCCATTCAACCAGGCCAACGGCTTTTGAGATGGTGGAAAGGATGGAATTCATGAGCTTCTTGTCGTCGATCGCTTGCGCCTGGGCCCTGTGCCCGGACTGCTACTGGTGGAGGCGCCATTGGCGTGAAAGAGGCTGGCGAACGTAAAGCGACCAGGCTTCTTCGGTTCCCTGGTATCCGGATTTTCGATGCGTAGCAATGTCCTCAGCACACGTCTCAAGCGGTCCTGATCCAGATTACGGATCAGGCGGCCTGAATGTGCCACCGACATCTGGCCCGTCTCTTCGGAAACGACCACGGCAAGGGCATCGGATTCCTCTGTGACCCCAATGGCGGCCCGGTGGCGGGTTCCGAGTTGACTTGATGCCGAGATATTGTCCGTGAGCGGCAGGACAACGCTGGCAGCAAGAATTCGGTCTCCCTGGATAATGACTGCCGCATCGTGCAGCGGAGAGTTTGGAAAGAAAATGTTGATCAGGAGTTGACGGGAGATTTCGGCATCGAGCGACACACCCTTGCTTACATAATCCTGGAGACCGGTTTCGCGTTCGATGACAACAAGGGCCCCATAGCGGAGCCGGGACAACTGGCTGGCCGCGCGAACAATCTCGTCGACTGCATGATCGGTAGCCGACTCTTCCTGGTTGGGGAAGGGATTCTTGAGCCAGGAGCCAGTGTGCCCAAGTTGCTCGAATGCTCGCCGTAGCTCAGGTTGGAAAATGACTGGAATCGCGATGAGCAGTACCGGCCAAACGGTTCGTAACAGCCAGTTCAGGGTGTCGAGCTCAAGTACCCATCCAAGCAGGAAAAGGAATGCGAAGAGAGTGACGATACCGCGGATGAGAGTTAGAGCACGGGTGCCCTGAGCGACCCACAAGAGCCAATAGATGATGAACGTGACAACCAGAATGTCGATGATCGATCGAACATCCCATACTCGTTCAAACAGCCAACCCAGATTAGACATGGCAAGCACCGCTCGATTCGGCGGCCCAGGTATATTCGGGGGTGGGAAGAATGTAGATATGAACGAACACGGCCACGTCAATCTTGGTGAGAGTCAACACACTCACGCCAACCAGCGGAGGTGATGTTGCGCGAGAACTTAATGTCCCGTAAATCTAGAACGACCGCCGCGTCGATAGAGTTTCCTGTACCGCAATATTCGTCGAACATGGCCCAATGCTTGTAGACCTGTCACGTTCGACGGGTGTTGCGCCTCAACTTGCGAGGATCACCGGGGCGACGAAAATCATCGGCATCGATGACGACGTATTGGGTCAAGCGGTGATCGAGGATGCGGGACATGATCCGATCGTCGACCTTTCGCTGGTCTACGTTCGACGTAATTACTGTTGGAAGCTGTTCCATGTACCGGTGATTGATGATCTGGTAGAGCTTTTCCTTGGCCCATGGCGTCGCATTTTCCGTGCCCAGATCGTCCAGCACCAGCAATTGCGCTTCCCGGATACTTGTGAATCGATCATCGTAAGCTGATCCTGAGTTTGGATCGAAGGTGGCGCGCAGGTGATCGAGCAAATCGGGAACGGCGGCAAAATAGACACTCATATTGTGCCAGTCCATGGCATACCGAGCGATCGCTACTGCAAGATGCGTTTTTCCAGTTCCACACGGGCCATAGAGGAAAAGCCATCGATGACCGGGTTCCTGGGCGAACTGCAACGCGGTCTCGTACGCCTCGCCAACGCCCTCGATGTCGCTGTCAAACTCCTCGAATGATTGATGGTTGAACATCTCAAGGTTGGAGAGCTTGCGGAGTTCATCAGCACGGAGCTCATTCAGCTCCTGTTGTTTGCAAACGCATGTCTCAATGCGGCCAAACATGGGATGGCCAACAGGGAAGTCGTTTCGCAGGTAACCAGCATCCTGGCAGATGGGACATTTCACATTGTCACGGCTGCTGATCACGATCGATCCGCTTGAAACGTCAGATGAAGGGCGAATCGGGATATTCTTCATGACGTCTCCGATTCGTTTCATGATAACCACTCATTTCTGTAGAGAGTACGAAGAGTGCCTTGCCCGGGAATCATTCATTCGCTCTTGTCCTGGCGACCAAACGCCTGCCAGTTCTCGAGAATACGCGTAACATAACGCCAACTTCTTCGATTGTACGCCACAGCCTCCGATAAGGCATCCTCGATCCAGTCATCGGGATACTCCTCGATTGCACGAGATATCTGGTCGGCAATCAAGGGTGTCAACGGCCCGATGTTTTGCTCGTACAGGCGAAACGCATTCGGGCGGTCGATCGTGATCGACGGAGGATGCTCATCGGGCCAAAGGACACGCGGCGCAGCGAGTTGACCCGTTTCCATGAGCCTGATGCTGCTTCGATTCTCTGGCGTATTCAAATAGTAGAATGTTGCACGCTTGCGAGATTCGACCGAAACCAGACGAACCAGCAAGCCACGAGCAATTGCCAGTTCCACTCCTTTCGCAATACGGGCATCGGGAGCGCGTGGACTTCCATCTACCCGCAATGCCGACCGAAGAGTGCGATCGCGCAGGATCGATTTCTCAGCGAGCGGCTCCTGAAAACCCCCGGCCGCATCCAGCAATCGAAAGGCGGCCAGGCTAACCTGGAGTTCCTCGATGCTCGTGATCGAGGGTGCCACATCGTTCAGGAAAGACACCGGGATAGGCAGGGTTTCACCCGGATTGAGCACGAGACCTGTGACAGCAGATGGCTTGTCCGAAGAACTGGTGCGAGGCATCAGGCGTCTGGCTCGCGATAGAGTTCGAGGTCTGCAAAGCGGGCCGTTCGATCGAAGAATCGGAGATTGACACTTCCCACTGGGCCGTTGCGGTGTTTGGCGATGATGATTTCGGCAATGCCCTTCTTTTCAGAATTTTCATCGTACTTGTCATCGCGAAAGATGAACATCACGATGTCCGCGTCCTGCTCGATAGAACCGGACTCGCGAAGATCGGAAAGCATGGGACGGTGATCGGCGCGCGTTTCGACCGCACGCGAAAGCTGGGAAAGCGCGACAACCGGGATGTTGAGCTCGCGGGCAAGGCCCTTGAGACCGCGCGAGATTTCGGAGATCTCCTGGACGCGATTATCGGATCGACGACCGCTCATGAGTTGCAAGTAATCTACGATGATCAGGTCGAGCCCTTGTTCCGCCTGCAGTCGACGTGCCTTGGAGCGGACATCCATCACACTCGCATTGGCCGAGTCGTCAATGAATATCTGGGCCTCGGCGAGTCGTCCGAATGCGCGGGAGATGCGATCCCATTCACTGTCGTCGATATTACCCAGGCGCAAGCGGTGGGAGTCGACCCCGGTTTCGGTAGCCAGCAATCGCTGGACGAGCTGTTCGGCCGACATTTCCAGGCTGAACACTCCAACCTTCTTGCCATGCTGGACAGCTGCCCCATAGGCCATGCCAAGGGCAAAGGCTGTCTTTCCCATGCTTGGCCGCGCGGCGAGGATGAGCAGGTCGGATCGCTGCAGACCACCGGTTAGTTTGTCCAGATCGGTGAATCCGGTAGGAACCCCTACAACCTCGCCGCGATTTTGCTGCAGGTAATCTAGTTGATCGAAAAAACGATCGAGGACGTCCGAGATGGACTGGAAGTCCTTGGTTTGGCGACGTTGGGAGACCGTGAAGAGTGCCTGTTCGGCGGAATCGAGTGCATCCTCGGCATCGAGGTTATCCTGATATCCAATCCCCGCGATTTGCGTTCCCGCATCGATCAGGCGGCGGAGGGTGGCCGTGCGCTCAACGATCCGCCCGTAGTATTCGACGTGCACCGCAGTGGGAACGACATTCAGTAACGACGACAGATAGCCGAGGCCACCAATATCATCGAGTGCGTTGCGCCGTTCCAGCTCATCGGAGAGGGTGAGGAAGTCCGTCGGTTCGCGACGGTTGTACAGGTCGAGAATTGCCTGATAGACCGTGCCATTTGCGGAAATGTAGAAGTCTTCAGCCTTGACGTAGGATGCGACGCGAATAATCGCGTCGCGATCGATCAGCAGGCTTCCGAGGACCGACTGTTCGGCTTCGATATTGTGTGGTGGGAGTCGCTCAACCATCCTGTCAATCCCTCGGGTGGCAGGCCTGCGGGGCGACCATTCCTAAAGTGGGGCGGAAGACCGGATATCGATCTTCCGTGCGCATTTGCGTTACCGTTATTCGGCCGAATCGGCCGAATCGGTCGATTCGGTTTCGGCGGCCGCTTCTGCGGCCGCCGGCGCCTCTTCCTCTTCCGCGGCTTCGGCCTCGATCACGACAGTCACCTGGGGACGAAGTCGTCCTACAAGGTGAACGGTGACCGTGTGTTCACCAATCGATCGCAGCGGTTCGTCTAGCACAACACGACGTCGATCGACTTCTTCTGAAATCTGGGCCGCAAGTGCCGTGGCGACGTCCGAAGCGGTAATCGATCCATAGAGCCGACCTTGTTCACCAGCCTTGGCCGTGAATGTCAGTCGTTGACCGTTGATCTTGTCGGACAGGGAGCGAAGAAGCTCTTCCTGGCGCACGATCTTGCGTTCCTTGACCGCGAGATTATGAGCAGCGACCTTGAGTTCGCCATCAGTGGCAACGACTGCCATGCCCTGAGGAATCAAGTAGTTGCGGGCGTATCCATTTGAGACAGTCTGGACCGTTCCAGCTTCGCCGACTTTCGGCACATCCTGTCGAAGGACGATTTTCATCCGTAATAACCTTCCAGCTTGCCAATTTCAGAACTTGCTCAGCACAAAAAACCTACACCGGTCATACGCTTGCGCCCACCGATGCGGTCTTTGAATTCTCGCCTCATATCTTACGGTGAAATGGCCTACTCCTGCAACCATAATCACTATACTCGGGCGAGGAATTCAGAAGCGCACCAACCGCTGCCGAATCGAGCCGAGTTTACCTTTAGCCAGTCATAGCCATCGGCGGCAGTCGGACCGTCGAGCACCTCAACATAGGCGCCATCGGCCAGCACCCCTACCACGGATCGGTCGGCGCCAGGCCCGGAACGAAGATTCAAGTCGCCATCGAACACGCGAGCAGTGCTGCCCGGTGTGAGACCCGTGTCAGTCTCGAGTCGAAGGTACAGTGACACGGCCCATCCTCTGTCCGCACCTGCTTGCAACCTGAACCATGTATAGCCATCGACTTTTTTCGGACCGTCGACCACGGTGGCCTGCTCATCGGTGTAGATGACCTTGACCCGGGCGCCGTTCAGGCCAGGCGTATCCCGCAAGTTGATGCCGTCGGTGTCGACTGCCACGATGTCGCCGATCTGGATACTTGAGCCTCCACCTGGATCCGCCGTTCCATGGCCGAGATAACGAGAGACTCCCCAACCGGTGTTGGATGAGGTTTCGATCTTGTACCAGACGTAACCATCGGCGGATTTTGGCCCGTCAACGATCCTGCCCGTTTCATTTTGGTGAAGAATGGTCACAACCTTGGCGGAAACACCTGGTGACGTCCGGATGTTGATGCCATCCGTGTCGATGTAGACGTTCTCTCCTATGCTGAATTCCCGGTCTGCTCCAGAGTCCTCGTCATTGAGGCCAGTGAGGAACGCCTCGGCAACCCAGCCAGAGCCGTAGTCGGTGTCGATCCTCACCCACCACATATTGGATGCCGCACTCGGCGGATCTATCACGGTGCCGACAATACCATTTCCCAACGTCCTGATAACCGGCGCGTTGGTCCCGGCTGCTTCGCGAAGATTGACCGAATCGGTATTTACCTTGATTGAGTCGCCGCGTTCAAATTTGGCGGAGGTGGCCGGTCCATCGTCTGAAGGAGTGAGGAACTCTTCGCCGACCCAACCTGTCCCGAGTGTGGTCTGGATTTCCAACCAGGTGATGTTGTCGGTGATCTTCGCGCTTCCGACGACGACACCTTTGGTGCCATTGGGAAGCGTCGCAATGATGCTTGTGCCGAGCCCGGCACCCGTTCGAAGGCGCAATCCATCCTGATCGTTGACTGCCACTGCGTCGCCGACGATGAATCGAGTTCGCGGCTTGGCTTGACCCTCGAGTACGAGGTATTGCTCCACTGCCCAGCCCTTGCCATAGTCGGTATCCAGGCGATACCAGCGAAATCCTCCTGTGGGGTTTGGGCCATCGGTAATTGTGCCCTTCGTCCCGTAGGGGATTGTGGCGTTGGCTGGCGATCGAAGAGACGGTTCTGCCCGGATGTTCAGGTAGTCGGTATCAACCAGCACCATCTGGCTCGACTTGAATTTCCCTACGGGTGGTGCAGCATCGCTCGCCTTGAATAGTGATGATGCCATCCAGCCGGAACCGCCCCTGCCTGTGAGTTCGTACCATTTGTACCCACTCACAGTTGTCGGACCATCGACCACATGCATGACGGCGGCGTATGGGAGCGTCCCCGCAATCGACTGACCAGTGCCGGGCAGGCTCCGCAGATTCCCGTCTTCGACGGTAGTCTCGACAGTCTGGCCGGGGCTGTACTGTGGGTTGTTCAGAACTTCCTTTGCTCCAGAAATGACGTCAGCCACTGCCCATCGCATCGTCGGGAGATCGGCATAGAGACCGTCCCCCGGACAGGAACTGTCGACCACGTCGCGATGTCCGCAGATCGTGGGCAGGTTTGGCGTTTCGTGGAAATCGGCCTTGCCGAGTGGATCGAGGTTCCTGGCGGCCCATGCGGTGATCCAGGTGAGACCAGCGAGGGCTTCGGGAGTTGCCTGCTCGATCGAGAACGACCCCATCGTGCAGATCCCCGCCGAGCCGTGGGCGTACTGGAACGCATGACCACCAATTGCGTTTTCGCCGCCGACCCGGCCCTCGTAAACATTGCCCATGAAATCGACGAGATAGTTGTACCCAATGTCACCCCAGCCTCGGGTGATCGCGTGGTAGTAGTGAATTGAACGGATTTCGACAAGTGGGTCACGGAAACGGGGCGTTTCGGAATGATGAATGATGACGTGCTTGACTGTTTGGTACTCGGGCGTCCACTGAGTTTCGCCACGATCCACGCCGCCGTAGGCTCGCTCGGCTCCCCAATCTTCGCGGCCAATGATCGGTGGGCGGGTCAACGATGGATTCAGGGAGGACTGGGTAACGTCGCTGATCGTTGGACCAGCCTTGGCATTGATATACGTGAACGAGAGCCCCGGAATGCCTATCGTATTTCCATCGGCATCGAGACCGCGATAGCGTACGATGCTGGCCTCTTCGGTGAAGAGGAGATCGGCGAAAATGCGACCATCGCGGTCGATTGGGCCGGCGTCGATATGTGCAGGGCCGACGACGACGGGTTCCGAGAAGGACTGGCCATCCTGGCTCAACTGAACTTCAACCGCTGCAGGAAATTCAGTATCGCCTGGCCAGTGGGGAGCGATGGCATTGAACGGAAAGTCCGCCTCGAAGGCAAGCGAGTCGCCTGATCCCCCGACATTGTCAGGCTGGTGCCATTCGCCGGCCCTGGTCGACGCTTCCTGGGCGACAGACGTCCTGGGGATAAACGGCGCGGCGGATGCCATAGCGACGAAGGCCGCAGTGGCCTTGAGAACAGTTCGCCGGTCAAGGCGCTTTGCTGGACGCTGCTGGAAGTACGTTCCGGCGTGTGGATCGTCACCGCCGTGATTGCAATGTGATGTCATTCCCGCTCCCCAGACCCGGGCAGGGCGTCAGCCAGGTGGAACGCGGTCACATCAATCCAAAGTCGGCGATTGCGGGACGCGCGAGCCACACCCTACCATAGTGTACGTACACTCTAGCACTGGCTGTGACAATGAGTCAACGCCCTATGGCACGCTCTCACTCGGAGTCTGGCTGATCAGTGGCTTTTCCGGAGCTCGGGTTGACTGGCCACAATGAAATGGCCAATGCACATTACTCGGCGAGCGTGGCGCATTCCTGAGTGCTTGATGCGTTCGCTAGGCAGAGTGTGCGTTTCGGGCACCTGGATGCCGGTTGGCCCAACCGGGGCCTGCAAAAACGCAAGAAGTCCGCAAAAAGAATCCCCGGAACGACGGGGTGTTTGACCTTTTAGTGTTTTTGCACCCCGAAAAAACCACGTGCCGTTTTCCGGTATCCTGGCGATCGCTACGTTGCCGAGAATTGATGTTGCCAGGATACCCTCGGCGAACTGCCGAACCAGTCTTGGTCTAGTTGACTGGTGGGAGGTGGAGTGACGCTGAGATTGATGGTGAACTCCATGTGTACCTCGCGCGACGAAGTATCGCTCCCAATCCAAACTCCTGAATTGCGATTTATCGTATCGACGGGACACAGACAGTCCGTCGCATTCATGCGACGGACTGCCGGAAAGCCTGATCATTGTTCGGATGATTCGAGGTTACGCGTCCGGGGTAGCTTCGGCTTGCTCTCGGCGAATCAGGTCGAACAGGGCGATCGACCCCGCAGTAGCCGCGTTCAGAGACTCGACCTGGCCACGCATCGGTAGTGAAACTATCAGTTGACAGCGATTCCGGATATTTTGGGTTAGCCCGGAACCTTCTGATCCAACTATGAGGGCTGCCGGCGTGGGGACATCAGTGGTGTAGAGATTCTGGGAGCCAGGGCCACCATCGAGGCCCACAATCCAGCGCCCGGCCGTTTCCAGTTTCTCGATGGCGTTGCCCAGGTTGGCGACGAGGGCGATGTTGAGATATTCGACAGCACCGGCGGACGAGTTCACAACGGCTGGCGAGACACTTGCCGACCGATCGCTGGGAATGATTACCCCCGCAACGCCGGCCGCATCGGCCGCCCTCAACAGCGTTCCGAAGTTCTGGGGATCCTGCAAATGATCGAGAATCAGCACGTTGCCTTCGGCTTCGACTACGTCAGCAAGGTCAACATAAGGATAGTCAGGTGTTTCCAGGAGCACTCCCTGGTGATTTACGTCGGGAAGTTGATCGTCCAACATTGTACGGGGCACGGTTTCAACCAGCACCTCCCTGGACCTGGCAAGTTCGTAGATCTCATCCACGCGCTTGTCTTCCCGCATACCCTCGGCAACCCACAATCGGGTCGCCGCCCGTCGTTGCGCACGCAGCGATTCGAGAATCGCGTTGCGGCCAAACAACAGGTCGCCCTTGATCACAAATGGAGCGGACCCGAACTTCGAACCTCGAGAACCCCCCGGCCGATCGCCACTTCTACCCGGTCCCTGGCGTTGACGAACGGGGCGCTGTCCATCGCGAGGCGCCGTCGACCCTTCCGGGCGCTGGTTGGTTCCCCGCTGGCTGGAATCGCGGAAGGGCCGGTCTGGCCGAGGACTTCTTCCGGGCTTTCCCCGCTGGCTGGAAGATCGATTTGATCCGGACGAGGGGTTGTTCGAGTCGTTTGGCATGGCTACATCTTCTTCCAGGTTGTACCGGTTGGATTGTCTTCAAGGATGATTCCGCGTTCCTGGAGACCAAGGCGCACGCGGTCGGCAGCGTCCCATTGCCTTGCGTCGCGGAGGAAGGTCCGCACCTCGATCAGGAGATCGATGAACGGGCCTGCGTCTCCGGCTGCGGCGTCTCGATCTTCCGTGAGATCGAGTCCGAGAATGCCAGCAAGTTCGATCAGCGACTGTTGGGCAATGCGGAATTGGATAGTGCCGCCTGCCTGGGAGCGCAATCGATTGATGTTGCGGGCCAGGTCGAAGAGAGCTGCGATGGCCGTCGGCGTATCGAAGTCGTCGTTCATCGCCGCGTGAAATCGATCGCTGGTCTCTTCAGCCAAGACAACCAGGTTGTCGCCGTTGACAAGTTGATTGTCGACAGTCGCATCCGACTCCGATTTGGCGGCAGCAATCAACCGGTCAAGTCCGGATGCCGCTGCGTCGAGTCCGGCTTCCGTGTAGTTAAGTGGGGCGCGGTAATGCGTTTGCAGAACCTGAAGTCGGAATGCCTGCTGCCGGCCCCGCTCGATCAGGGACCGCAACGATACGACGTTGCCGAGCGATTTCGACATCTTTTCGCCGTTTAGCTGAAGCATTCCATTGTGCAGCCAGAACTGCGCGAATGGTTCCCTGCCCGAAAACGCCTCAGATTGAGCGATCTCATTCTCATGGTGGGGGAAAATAAGGTCACGACCTCCACCGTGGATGTCGACAACGCCTTCGAGGTGATGGGTGCACATTGCGGAGCACTCGATGTGCCATCCGGGACGGCCGAGTCCCCACGGACTCGGCCAACTTGGCTCGCCTGGCTTGGAGGATTTCCACAGGGCGAAATCCAACGGATCGTCCTTGAGTTCGTTCACGAAGATACGAACGCCGACCGCCAGTTCTTCGATATCGCGGCCCGAGAGTTTTCCGTATGCCGGAAACGAACGAACCCGATAGTAGATGTCCCCGTTGGACTCGTAGGCATGTCCCTTTTCAACCAGCCCTTCGATCATCGCGATGATTTCCGGGATCTCCTCGGTGGCTCGCGGGGTTACGGTCGCCGGCAGGACATTGAACTCCGCGATCTCTTCATTCCATTCTGCGATCAGGCGTTCGGTGAGCTGATCGGGAAGAATGCCCTCTTCGTTAGCGCGGTTGATGATCTTGTCTTCGACATCCGTGAAGTTCTGCGCATATCGAACGTCGTAGCCGATATGAATAAGGTACCGGCGGATCGTGTCGAAGACGATCGATGACATGCCGTGGCCGATATGCGCGGAGTCGTACACGGTAACGCCGCACACATACATGCCGACTTTGCCTGGCACGATGGTAGTAAACGGTTGTTCGGATCGCGTTCTGGTGTTGTAGACCCGCAAAGCTTGCTGGATTGGAGCTTCAATTGCGATGGCAGACATGGAGATGGGCTTCCTTTCGCACCTTTTCTGGCTCGGATCCTGTGTCTGGTAACGGCCTGGCGACCGGTGCAAGATGAGATCCGATCCTGGCTGACGGTATTCGAGACAACTGGATGAGCGCCGGATTTCGTGTCCGCCGCTCGTCGGGCGGGCAGGCTCAGGCCTGCCCGCAGCTACACGAGCATAGAACTGCCGACGCCATGCAAACGTCGAAGCCCATGATGTTCGTGATTGAGTTGTCCTGGACCGTCATGCAGGTGTTCATGTGTTGCCTTAATCTGCAGCAGCTTTCGCAGGTGCGGGTGCTGGAGTGCTACTGGTCTCAGTAGCCGGTGTTGCCGACTTTGTGTCCGTGGCGGCGCCTTTTGCCGGGGACTCGCTGGATTTGCTGGTCGATCCTGATTCGGGTTTTCGGCTGTCATTGATGTACCAGCCGGACCCCTTGAACACGATTCCGACTGGCTGGAAAACCTTTCGGATAGGTCTTCCGCATTCGGGACATTCGGTGAGTGCGGCATCAGAAAATTTCTGAAATACCTCGAACTCGTGCGAACAGGCCGTGCATCGATATGCATAGGTAGGCATGAACGCGTAACTCCTGACAAGGTAGTGGACACGCAAATAGACCGCTCTTAGAGCGGTTTCGTTATTGTACCCGTGGTAGGCCTTTCGTCACAACTACGGCTAGTCGACGGCGTAGGCTCGCATATCCTCCCAGTTTTGTCCGCTTCGCACATCGACAACTGTGGGGACACTGAGCGTGAAGGCTGTTTCCATCGTTTGCTTGACGATCCTGGCGACTTCTGGGAGTGCAGATTCCGAAACCTCCAGGACCAATTCATCGTGTACCTGGACGATCATTGTGGCAGGCAGGCCTATATCGATGAGTTTGGACTCAAGGTTGAGCATCGCCTGCTTGACGATATCAGCCTGCGTTCCCTGGATCGGCATGTTCATGGCCATGCGCTGGGCGCCTTGACGGCGCGCGCCGTTTGACGAGGTCAATTCAGGCAGATAGCGCCGGCGACCACGAATCGTAGCTGACGTACCCATCGCGAATGCCATCGGCAATCACCTTGTCGAAAAATGTCTTCACCGCGGGCAGACGCTCCCAATACCCGTTTATGAATTCCTGGGCGTCGCTCCGAGTCATGCCGGTATCTCGCGACAGCCCAAATGCCTGCATGCCGTACAGGATCCCGAAATTCACGGTCTTGGCGATCCTGCGTTGATCCGCTGTGACCTCGTCTGGTTCGACGCCACTGACCAGTGCGGCGGTCGCCCGGTGGATGTCTTGACCGTTGTTGAAGGCATCGATCAGGAACGGCTCGCCGGACATGTGGGCGAGGATCCGAAGCTCCATTTGTGAATAGTCAGCGGCAAGCAGGATCGCATCGTCGTACAGCCCATAGTC
The DNA here is from genome assembly GCA_963763125.1 of uncultured Chloroflexia bacterium. Taxonomy (GTDB): domain Bacteria; phylum Chloroflexota; class Chloroflexia; order Thermomicrobiales; family UBA6265; genus JACCYX01. Next base: position 157,296 of record CAVXMV010000003.1, on the reverse strand, counting down.
CGGGCGATGATCGGCGATGAATGATCGCCGGACGCGACGACCAATGTCGGTGCGAATTGGGATGTTTTGGAGATTCGGATTGACCGACGACAACCGGCCAGTGGCAGCAATGGTTTGGTTGAACGATGTGTGGACGCGGCCAGTGGCTGGATTGATCTCGTTTGGCAACGAGTCTACGTAGGTTGACTTGAGCTTGGAGAGTATCCGGTATTCGAGGATCAATGGCACAAGTGGATGTTGGTCACGTATGCCTTCGAGAACATCGGAGTCAACTGAATACCCGGTCTTCGTCCGGCGGCCTGATTGCAGTCCAAGAGTTTCGAACAGCAATGTTGCGAGTTGCTTGTTCGATCCCAGGTTGACAGTCGAATCGGCAATCTGATTGACCTCCTGCTTGATCGCGTCGATCCGCGTCCCTAGTTCCTCGGAGAACTCGGCGAGTTCTTCGGGGTTGATGGCGACACCAGCCCGTTCCATGTGCATGAGTACAGTAATTAATGGGAACTCGATTGATTCGAGCAGTTCGAGCTGATCCCGGTCAACGATCTGTGCTTTCAATGGAGCAACGAGACCAAAGGTTGATTCCACATCGCCGCACGCGTAGGGGGCAGCAAGATCGATCGCGACTGTATCCATCGTGGCCTGGTTCTTGCCTATACCGATCAGTTCACCGATTTCGGTCATCTCGATACCCAGGCGGTTGAACGCGAGTTCCTTGAGCCGGATCGACGAGTCACCGAGCACGTATGCCGCAATCATGGTGTCGAAGGTGATTGGCCGAATGGTATATCCATGCCGGGTCAGGACGTGAAAGTCGTATTTGCCATGATGCGTGTACACGGCGATTTGGGGATCGGCGATGACCGGGTCGAGGCGTTCGCGAACGAGTTCGGCGTCGAGTTGATTGCCTTCGTTGTGGCCGACGGGAATGTAGTACGACTCGTGGTCATTGACCGCGATCGCTATACCAACAAGCTCGGCGCGTATCGGATCGGTCGAGGTGGTTTCGACATCCACCGCAACTTCCCGCGTTTCCTGGATGCGTTCGAGAAGACCCTCCAGGAGTTCAACGGAATCCACGACAGTCTTGATCGATTCCTTCTTGGGTTCAAGATCGAGTGGTTTTGGGGCCGTTTCCGTGGATACGATGGAATCGGGGAGTTTGTTCAGGAAGGAACGGAACTCAAGTTCGCGGAACAATTCGGCAACTTCTTCGCGATCGTAACGACCGACTCGCGCCTCTTCCATGTCGAGGTCGATCTCAAGATTTCGCACGATCGTCGCAAGGTGCTTGCTCAAGGGTGCATTCTCGCCGTGTTCGATTAGCGCATTGCGTGCTCTCGTAGGCGTCACTTCGTCCACATGTTCGAGAATGCTTTCGAGAGATCCAAATGTCGAGATCAGGGCCTTCGCCGTTTTGTCGCCGATTCCGGGAACGCCCGGAATATTGTCCGAGGTGTCGCCAACGAGTGCCTTGTAATCCGGGACGAATTCGGGACCGAACCCATATCGCTCGAACACGGCGGCGTTGTCGAACTCTCGAACGTCGCCAAATCGGCGGGCGCCGGGAAGCACGACCAGGACGTTGTCGTCTACGAGCTGAAGCAAATCCGAGTCGCCGGTAACGATGACGACGCGGTAGCCGCTATCGGCCATCGATCGCGACAGGCTGCCGATCACATCATCTGCTTCGTATAGGTCGACCTGTTTGATCGGGATGCCCAGGGTTGCGATCAGCTGTTGAACGCGCCCGATTTGTTCGATAAGATCAACCGGCGTTTCCGCGCGGGTGCCCTTGTAGTCCTCCAGGAGGTCGTGGCGAAACGTCTTTCCACTTTCCAGCGCAATCACGACATAATCAGGCTTGCGCGAGTTCAGCACATCCAGCAGCATCGCGGTGAATCCGTAGACGGCATTGGTTTGTTCTCCCGTCGCCGTCGCCATCGTCGCCGGCAACGCGAAATACGCTCGAAAAATCAAACCAAAGCCATCGACCAGCACGATCGTTTGTTGGGTTGTGGACTTCTCCGTCGTCAAGAGTTGCTCCTCGTCCGCGTTATCTGGCAAGTTCTGGATCCAGTATATGTGCCGGGCTCCGGGCGAAGTCCGATCAAGAGTTGGCTATACTTCATATGGCCTGCCATGCCGTAGGGCAATTCATTCATGCCACCAATTCGCCGGGCCGCTCCCAGCGCATCTGGTTTCAAGGAGACAACCTGGCACATGGACTCTGACCACATCCGTCACCTGGTCCAAACAACAACCGACAATGTCGAGCGCGTGGTGATCGGAAAGCGACGAGAGGTCGAGCTCGTGCTCGTTGCCCTTTTGTGCCGTGGTCATGTCCTGATCGAGGATGTTCCGGGTGTGGGAAAGACCGTGCTGACCAAGGCGGTGGCCAGGAGCATTGGAAGCACCTTCAAGCGGATTCAGTTCACGCCGGACCTGCTCCCGAGCGATGTCACTGGCGTCAACGTCTTCAATCAGCAACGCTCGACCTTCGAGTACCGGCCAGGTCCAATCGTGGCCCAGATGGTGCTTGCCGACGAAATCAACCGCGCCACACCAAAGACCCAGGCGGCCTTGCTGGAAGCAATGGAAGAGGCGCAGATCACGATTGATGGTGTAACGCACCCGCTTCCCCACCCCTTCGTTGTGCTCGCAACCGAGAATCCGATCGACTACGAGGGCACGTTTCCCTTGCCCGAAGCGCAGCTTGATCGATTCCTGCTGCGGATTTCGCTGGGATATCCCGGCCGCCAGGGCGAGCTCGAAATGCTCGACCGGCAACATCTCCAACACCCGCTGGACACCCTCACGCAGGTCGTCTCTGTAGACGAGCTGATCGCTGCCCAGGAGGGAATAAAAACGATTCATGTCGCGATGCCGGTTCGGGAGTACATCGTGACATTAGTGGAAGCGACACGAAAGCACGACGATGTGTTTCTCGGCGCCAGCCCGCGAGGCTCACTGGCGATGTTCAATGCAGTCGAGAGCGTGGGCGGGGATCCGGGGCAGGAACTTCGTCACGCCGGACGACGTCAAGCATCTTGCGGAACCGACATTGGCCCATCGCATCATCGTGAATCCGGCGGCGCGAATGCATGGGGTTGACAGCCGCCAGGTGGTGCGCGATCTGCTGGCGACGATCCCGGTTCCGGGAGCCAATCCCGCCGACCGGTCGTCAAGCACTCCCGCGCGGCAACTGGCGCGGACCTGAGTTTTGGGAGCGCTCAAGCTTGGGCTGATAACCGCGGTCCTCTTTGCCGTCGCGATTGGCAATGATTGGTCGACACCAGATCGCCTGATCATCACCCTCACAGTCGTACTCGTCATCACCTGGGTGTGGAGCAGGTTGAGCCTGCAACGACTGGGATTGTCGCGATCCCTCTCGCTCGACCGGGTGCGTGCCGGTGAGGTGGTGACCGAGGAGCTTACGCTCACCAACGTCGCGTTGCTGCCAAAGCTGTGGGTTGAGGTCCGCGATCTTTCGTCGCTTCCTGGACATCATGCCGGCCGAGTAGTGCGTCTTGGTAGTCGAGGATCGGCCAGGTGGACGACGACGACTCGCTGCGAGCGACGTGGCCGATACCGATTGGGTCCAGTCTCAATTTCGTCCGGCGATCCACTTGGATTATTTGAGATCCGGAAGATGGTGCCTGCCACCCACGAACTGGTCGTTTATCCACCCAAGGTGGATGTCTCGGATGTGCCGATGCCGCTGGCCAATATGTCGGGCGGGCGGGCAATCAACGTCAATGGTGTTGTCGCCGCCCACACAATATCTGGCATCCGCGAATATGGGGTCGGCGACCCATTGAACAGGATCTCATGGAATGCGACTGCCCGTCTGGGTCGAATGATGGTGAAAGAGTTCGACCCGGACCCAACGTCCGACATCTGGATCATTCTCGACTTGAATGAACCCGATCATCAGGTTCCCCAAGGTGGAACCGACGCCTTGTCGGCTCCAAGCATCGATGAGGCATTCGAGTATGCGATCGCAGTTGCCGGTTCAGTGGCGGAATTGTGCCTCGCCGATGGTCGCAAGGTTGGGCTGATCGTGAATCGGGCAATGCCGATCAGGCTGGATGCAGACAGTTCACAGCGACAGTGGCTTCGTGTGTTCGAAACCCTTGCGGTGGCAACGAGTTTCGGAAGTCGACCGCTTGTCGAGGCTATCCAGGCAGAATCCCGTCGCTTTTCCCGGAACTCCGGGTTGGTGGTGATCACGTCCAGTACTTCGAAGGATTGGGTGATGGCAGGTCGGGCACTTGTACGGCGACAAGTGCCGGTTACTGCGGTCCTGATCACCGACCAACATCGTGCAGATGCGGCTGAAATGGAAACATTGACCGAAGAGTTGGCTAGTGCGCATATCGCCATTGCACACCTGTCACCGGGCGAGCGACTGGTTGCGACCCAGCGAACCCATTCCCTAACGGTGACGTAGACTGATTTCATGAGCGAACCATTATCCCCCCACTCAGAATCAACACGACAAAGGCGGTCCCGACTCACCATTTCAAATCCCATGTACCCGGAAGGGCTGGTCACGCCGTTCCTGATGGTTGCGATGGTGACAATCGCCGGATTGTGCGTGGAGTCGTCGGATTGGGCACGGATCGTGACGCCAGTCGCAGTCATCGCGTTATTGGCGGCGTTGTTCGGGAGCGTGATCGCCAAACTGCGCGTGCTCGATTCCCTAGCCCACATGCTTTCGATCGTTTTGGGAGTGGGCATCTCGTTCGCGATTGTTGCAACGAGAGCGGACGGTGTTGAAGGTGGGTTCCGGGACCGCGTACGAGAAATCGGTGATGTGGGACTCCAATGGTATTTGGGCCAACGCGTCGATCGCGAGATGGAAGCACTTCTTGTGTCCCTCCTGTTGGGCATTGTCGTCTGGCTGGTCGGCTACCTGGCGGCATGGTTGCTGTTTCGACGCGGCTGGATTCTGGCCGCGGTACTGCTGCCCGGATTCCTGATTCTGGTTAATCTCGGCTATTCCGACGATCCGCAAACTGGCTACCTGGCTGCGTTCGTGTTTGTGGCGTTAATTCTGGCAGCACGTCACAGCCTGTATATGCGCCAGCGAGAGTGGAGCCGGTTGCGGATTGGTGGCCCGACCGGCATGGCCAGCAGGTTCCTGGTTACCGGAGTGATCGTGGCTTTGATCGCGACGTCAGTTGGGTGGAGATCGCCATCCTCATTCTCTCAGGAGGCATTTCAGCCGCTGGTAGGCGAGGTGAGTTCGAAGGCACTATCGGCGCAGGAAAAGGCATCCGAATGGTTGCGAGACGTAGGTGCAAACTCTCCAACCGAAATCCAGACGTCCGGCAGTTACACATCGTTTGGTGAGTCGTTCTCGATCGGCGGGCCCCTGGAATTGACCGATCAGCCCCAGGTGCTCGTGTTCGCCGACGAAGCACCGTATCTCATTGCACAGCATTACGACAGCTATTCGGGAAGAGGCTGGTACTCGACAACGGAAGAGACATTCGATCCGAATGGCGTCGATGGTCGCCGATACTCGCCTGAAATGACGTTTGTGGCCAATCAGGAGGTTCCACTTTCCGATAATGTAAACACGAGCCGATCGGCGGTGGCCGTTGAAATCACCCCACTCAATCCCATGGGGGACGGCTTGCTCACGGTCGACACGTACTTGTCGTCGAGCGTTCAGGCATCGGTCCGGATGTCCTGGATACAACTTGACGATGACGAATTCCCGATCCAGGGTCTTGACGTAGGCACGCTCCCTCGCGATTTGCAGCGAATTGCGTCAATGCTCCAGGTAACTGTTCTTTCAGGCGACGATAGCGGATTCGGTCCCGTGCCCGAAGATGCAAACGAGGGAAATGAAATTACGACCGAGCGTGATCAATTGATGGGGCGATTCCTGGATGTACGGTGGACCGCCGATGAGGATGGGAAGGTGCAATCGCTTGTCGTCTCCGGGCAACTGCCCGTTTACGACGATGTCGAGTCCGTTTCGTCCAACGACCCCGCGGTAACTGACGGCACCTACCGGGTTGTCGCCTCGGCATCCCGGGCGACGTCTGACGACCTCCAGCAGGCAGGAACCGAGTATCCGGATTGGGTGAGCCAACGTTACCTATCACTCCCCGATACGATTACACCACGCACGGTTGAGCTTACTCAGACCATCACGGCTGCCTCTGATAATCCTTACGATCAAGCGCGGGCAATTGAGCAGTACCTACGAATGACCATTGTCTATGACGAATCCGTTGAAGCTCCTCCAGAAGGTAACGATATCGTTGACTATCTGTTGTTCGAGCGACAGCGCGGCTATTGCGAGTATTCGGCGTCGGCGATGACCGTGATGTTGCGCAGTATCGGAATTCCGGCACGGGTTGCTGTCGGATTCTATCCGGGTGATTACGATCAAAGTCAGGCAGGATATCTCTATCTCCAAAAGAATGCACACGCATGGACCGAGGTCTACTTCCCGGAATATGGATGGATCCCGTTCGAACCGACTTCCTCCCAGCCTCTCATAGAGGAAGGCAATGGGATTGGTCAGGACGAATCGGAACCTGAACCGACGAGCATCGCGATCGAAGAGACGCCGATCGGCGCCACTCCAACATCCGAGGCCTCACCAGTCTCAGGGCAAGGCGAGGCCGACACAGCTCAACCACAGGTCACGCCGAACCCGGAAGGTAGTGGAATCGATTGGCTTCTGGTTGCGGGCTTGGGTACGCTGCTGGCGGTGGCACTGTCGATTGTGGGATGGTTTTTCTGGAGTTATCCATTGCGAGGAATGACCGCCTCGAGCTCCCTGTTCACGCGTCTGCGGCGGATTGGGAGCTGGATCGGCGTTAGGCCGTCGGCGACTTCCACCCCCCAGGAATACGGCCGGGCGTTCACGGACCGGGTTCCACAGGTGCAGGATCATGTCAACCGCATCGTTGAAATCTATGAAATCGATCAGTTCGGTCCGGAGCGAGCCAGCTCCGGTTGGTTGAGCTCAGCTGAAGATGCATGGAAATCCATAAAGCGGCAGGCACCGCACTGGTTCCTGCGATGGCGACGATGATTGGCTGCTGCAACCAGCGGAGAAGATGACCTATGAGCCACTCGTCCATGGCGATTCTCGTTGCAGGGGCAATAAATACCGATCTCGTTGCCACCATGAACCGTGCCCCGAACGCGGGTGAGACCATCACCGGCACGAGCTTCGCGACTCACGGTGGGGGCAAGGGCGCCAACCAGGCTGTAGCGGCGGCCCGATCCGGGGCACTCGTATATCTTCTCGGGGCAGTGGGTGACGATGATTTCGGCCGTGGGCGATTATCGGACCTTGGTGGCGACGGCCTCCATCTCGAATGGGTGCAGACGAATCCTGAGGTGTCGTCCGGTGTCGCATTGATCTTCGTCGAAGATGGCGGTGAGAACCGGATAGCGTACGTGCCTGGCGCTACGTCAACAGTGCCAACCTCTCAATGCATAGCGGCGATCAATGCAATCCAGCCCGCGTTTCTGCTTGCAACCAACGAACTGCCCCACGAGTCGCTCCTCGCATTGTTCGAGACGGCGAAGGTTCAAGGTGCGCAGGTGATCCTGAACGCCGCGCCGGACCCAGAGTTGGCTCACGGCCTGATCGAATTCGTGTCCGTATTAATCGTCAACGAGAGCGAAGCGGCAATTTTCCTTGGCGTTGAGCGCCTCGGCGATCCAGCTGATTCGGTCGCTCAACTGCGTGACTTTGGAATTGGCACAGTCGTGTTGACGGTTGGCAAGGATGGCGCGTTTGTCGGCGATCATCTCGGCATTGGTCATCATCGTCCACATGCGGTCGACGTCGTTGACACAACCGGGGCAGGTGATACGTTTTGTGGCGCATTCGTATCCGAGTTGGCCCGCGGAGCCGCCGTCGATCAGGCTACTCGATATGGCGTAGCAGCAAGCGCACTTTCCGTCACGCGGGAGGGCGCCCAATCATCGATACCGACTCGTGATGAGGTGTTGGCCTATATGGAACGACTTGCTTGAGCTTCGAGTCACCTGGACGACGCAAGGCGCCTCAGATTGCGCACAGTGCGTGAGAGCGGAATATCCGGGTGGTGTGGACACCAATGCGGTAAGTGAAATCGCCCTGGACGACGTGGTGTGCCGTGAATATGTGCGGACGTTCTCCGGAAATCAAAAGCCCCCGTCTGATGAGGGTCAATCGGGGGCTCTGAGCTGGCGGAAGGGGCGGGATTCGAACCCGCGATCCGTTTTACCGGATACGCGCTTTCCAGGCGCGCGCACTAGGCCAACTATGCGACCCTTCCAGGAATCCGGCAGCGTTGAGGTCGCCCGGCGGCGGAGAGGGCGGGATTCGAACCCGCGGTGGCTCAACACCACACTGCTTTTCGAGAGCAGCACCTTAAACCGCTCGGACACCTCTCCGCGCCGGATTGTACCAAAGCCGGAGTGTCCTTGTCAGGGGAATCGGGAGAATTGGTGCAAACAGGTACAAGTTAACGAAAAAGCCGCCCGAACTAGGGCGGCTGTGGTACGCCTGGCAGGATTCGAACCTGCGGCCTTTGGGTCCGCAACCCAACGCTCTATCCCCTGAGCTACAGGCGCTCGCGACGGGTGTCAGTATAGTCGCATGGACGGTATCCCAACAACCAATGAACTGCGCGCGATCGGAATCATTCGCTGAGGCGGAGAGAGAGGGATTCGAACCCTCGATAGGAGCATTACTCCTATACACGCTTAGCAGGCGCGCGCCTTCAACCGCTCGGCCATCTCCCCAGCGAACGGAAAGTAGTCTAGCAGAACCTGCCCGCGTTCGTCTAAGGCAAGCGACCGGAATTGCCCATTCGCTGAGATCGGGCAGCGTGGCGATACACTTGATAGCTACCAGATACCAACTCTTCAATGGCACGCGCGTCCGAACCGCTCGACCACTGGATAGAAAGATCAGGAAATGCCAAATACCAGAAAACCGCCACGTCGGACACTACCCACCAATGCGGAGACACTGGTAGTGAGAGTGGAGCTGCGGGAATCGAGTCCACCAATCTGGCGCCGGCTCGAGCTGGCGTCCGATCTCAACCTGACTGAATTCCATGCCGTGATTCAGGCATCCTTCGAGTGGCAAGAAAGTCATTTGCACGAGTTCTCGCGTCGTGGGCGTTCGGGAAGCAAGTGGAGAGTTTCCTCACCGAATTCGATCGGGAAGAAGGGGACCGTGGCATTTCAGAAGGAGACGTAAAACTTGGACTTGTGCTCGCGAAACCGGGGGATGAGCTGTCCTACCTGTACGACTTTGGCGATAGCTGGGAACACGTCGTTATCCTGGAAGCGACGAAACCACGGACACCGGAAACTCCTGAAGTAGTGTGCGTCGACGGCAAGCGCGCAGGACCCCCGGATGATTGCGGTGGTATGTGGGGATACCAATTCATGCTGGGATCCGGCATGGATCCCAAGCATCCCGAGCACGAAGAAGCACGAGAAATGCTGGAATGGACCTTTGGAGATGATCCATTCGATCCGGAACTGTTCGATATCGACGAAGTGAATTCACGGTTGGCCATTGCGATGGCCAATAACTACCAGATTTGGTGGCCACCCGAAAAGGGATGGTGATTCTGCTAGTACACGCGATGTCGTTGACGTAAGTCTCGACTAATGCGATACCGGTAGCGATCAGCGGGCCAATGCGCTGCACGCGATGCGTCAATACGGTAGAATCACCGGCGGAGAGGTGGCAGAGTGGCCGATTGCACCGGTCTTGAAAACCGGAGAGGTGCAAGCCTCCGCGGGTTCGAATCCCGCCCTCTCCGCCAATGCAAGCGGCCCGGATGGTTCAACCATCCGGGCCGTTTCTACTGGCTCAGTGGAACCCATGGATTGATCAAGACCACTCCGGTCTCTTCGAAGTCCTTGGTATTTCGGGTAGCCAGGATCGCACCAGTTAACCGACAGATAGCAGCTATCTGCGCGTCCTGAACGCTGATCGGACGACCGATTGCGAACCTGTTCGCCACAAGAGTGGCGTACTGTCGGGCTGACAGTTCGTCGAAGGCCAACACCCGTTGAGAGAAGGCCCCGATGAGGACGCGATCGAGTGCCTCATGCATCCCGACCTTCCTTTTCCCATCTGGCAATCTCTCGATACCATAGAGCAGCTCAGCCAGCGTGACCGATGTGATCCAAAGGTCTTCAGCGGACTGCCGATCGAACCACTCCTGAACTGTCGGGTTCGGTGTTGCCAACATCACCTCAGACACTGCGTTTGTGTCGAGCACAATCATTCGTCGAAAGTCACATATCTGGGCGATTCGTCCCGACAGGGTATATCGATCTCGAGTCCACCCAACTCCGCGAATTGTTCATGTATCCAGGTTCCGATCCCATTCTGCGAGGATGGTCGATCCAGGGCGGTCTTGAGGATGTCCCTCACTTCGGCTTCCATGGATCGACCATGCTCGGCGGCCCGAATTCGTAGTCTGGCCTTGAGGTCGTCGTCGATGTTGCGTATGGTCATGCTGCTCATTGTGCCCTCCTTGTGATTTCAATGATAGCATTGATGGCGCTTGGATTTTGCAAACCAGCGGATGTCGCGTGACATCCGCTGGCTTCCCATTCAGTTCAATTGCGTTCACACCCGCGATGAAGTTGGATTGCACAAGGTTGAGCTGGAATGTCTGCCTGCGGGCGGACGCAAACTCGCCGCGCTGGACGCAACCCTACACGGTTCGATGAGGCCAGTTTTCTTGCAATCAACGTGAGCGGTCAGGTTGTTTGCCGATTACTGCCTGGCCGCCAAGGTACGGTCGAAGTACTTCCGGGACCGTCACGGTGCCATCGGCCTGCTGGAAGTTCTCGAGGATGGCGATGATCGTGCGTGGCAAGGCGAGTCCTGAGCCGTTCAAAGTGTGCAGGAATTGCGGGCGACCGCCACTTTCGGGCCGGAACCGCAAGTTCGCGCGGCGCGCCTGGAAGTCGCGAAACAACGAGCAGGATGAGATCTCGAGCCATTCATCCGATCCAGGCGCCCAGGTTTCAATGTCGTATGTGTGGGCAGATGAGAAGGTCATGTCCCCGGTCGAAAGATTCAGCACGCGATAGGGGAGGCGCAGCTCGTCGACGATGAACAGCGCTTCGCGAAGCAGGCGATCGAGCTCTTGCTCCGATTTATCGGGATGAGCAAACTTGACCATCTCGACCTTCTGGAATTCGAACACTCGCTTTATCCCGCGCACTTCTCGTCCGCCAGAGATTTGCTCACGTCGGAAGCACTGCGTGGCCGCCGTGTGGTAGATCGGCAACTGGCTTTGGTCCAGGATTTCGTCGCGGTACATGTTGGTGATTGGGACTTCGGCGGTTGGAATCAACCACTTGTCATCCTCGATATCGCGGAACAGTGCGTCGGCGAATTTGGGCAGGTTGCCGGTTCCGACAAGCGATTCGCCAAGGACGAGATACGGTGGAATGACTTCGGAGTACCCGTGGCGATTGGTGTGGACGTCGATCATCCAGTTGACGAGCGCGCGCTGAAGGCGCGCGCCATCGCCTCGCATGAAGTACCCGCGGGTGCCGGCAACCTTGACGCCGCGTTCGAAGTCGATAATGCCGAGTTCTTCGGCAATATCCCAATGTGGTTTTGGCTCGAAATCGAAGGCTGGTGACTCGCCCTTTTGCTCGTAAACCGTGTTGCTGTCTGCGTCTGGTCCAACTGGGACGTCCGGGTCAGGCAGGTTTGGGACTCCAAGCATCAGTTCTCGAAGCTGCGCGTCGGTGGTGCGGATCACGTCATCCAGTCCGGCGATACGATCACCGAGACCACCCATTTCGGCGATCAGGCGCTGACGTTCTTCGGAATCCTTCGTCCGGCCAACTGCCTTCGAGCCGGCATTCCGCGTAGCCTTAAGCTCCTCGACTTCGCCGATGATGCGACGCCGGGTATCATCGAGCGCAAGTATCTCGTCGATGGGAGCTTCGACGTTTTTCTGGAGGCAGAGTTCCTTGACCCGCGCGGGGTTCTCGCGAATCAGCGTGATATCAAGCATTTGACATAGTCCTTGATGTGAAAAGGTATTCCAAGACACACTTCAATGTCGACGGGCGCAATTGCCAATCGACTTTCCGAACGATCCCCGCGCATCTCAACTGCCGTTTTTGTGGGCGGCAACTGATCCTACGCGGGGCGACTAGACCCGGAAGAAGCGTTTGAGAAGCCGGCGCTGGCTGTCACGCCCGGCAGGAACTTGTGCCAATCGGACTGAATCGCCGTATCCAGCCTGCGTTCAATTGTGTAGTAGAGGCCAGCCCGAGGTTCGTGCGGTTGCTTGTGCAACGACATCCTTGCCTCGGCAATGCTCTTGCCACCCTTGCGATGATTGCACGCCTTGCAGGCAGACACAACGTTGTCCCAGACGTGGAGACCACCACGCGACCGTGGAATGACGTGGTCAATCGTGAGATCGTGCATTTGCCGTTCGCAGTACTGGCATGTGTAATTGTCGCGGATGAATATTTCGCGGCGAGTGAGTTTGACCCGTGGGCGTGGTCGCCGGATCAGGTAGACGAGCCGTATCACTGAAGGCGAAGGGAACACCGCGGAGGGGCTGGAAAGCGGACGCGACCGCGCTTCAAGTATCTCGGCCTTGCCGCCGATAACCAATACCAATGCGCGTCGCACGTTGCACACGTTGAGTGGCTCGTAGTTCTGGTTGAGAACGAGTACGGCGTTGTTCACCCTGCCGACACCTTCCGGTCAGGATTGCCGCGGACTACCTTTCGCACCAGGCGCCGGATGCAACCGAGCGTCTTGTCAACGATCTCGATATTAACACGCGCCCGGTATGCGATCAACCTGAACAACCTTGACTCAACGCTGGCGTGGATTTCCAAGGCCGCCTGGTCAGTCTGCGGCGATCAACTCGAGCTCAAGGAGCGGCCGCAGGAAATCTCCGGTATAGGACCCAGCCGTGGATGCGATGATTTCAGGAGTGCCTTCGGCAATCACCATGCCACCACCGCTGCCGCCTTCCGGACCCATGTCGATCACCCAGTCTGCTGACTTGATGATGTCCAGGTTGTGCTCAATCACGATGATGGTGTTGCCGCCGTCAGCAAGCCGCTGCAGCACTCCAAGCAGACGCTCAATGTCAGCGAAGTGGAGCCCGGTTGTCGGCTCGTCGAGGATGTAGAGCGTGCGCCCGGTTGCCCGTCGCGAGAGCTCGCTGGACAGCTTGATCCGCTGGGCCTCGCCGCCCGAAAGCTGGGTGGCAGGTTGGCCAAGTCGGATATATCCGAGTCCGACATCTTCGAGCGTCTGGAGCTTGTTATTAACAGAGGTGTGATTGGCAAAGAACTCCAATGCTTCGGTGACGGTCATGTTGAGGACATCCGCAATGGACTTGCCCTTGTAGAGAATCTCCAGTGCTTCCCGGTTATACCGCGCACCGTGACAGACCTCGCAGGGAACGAACACGTCCGGCAGGAAGTTCATCTCGATCTGGATGATGCCTTCCCCCTTGCAGGATTCGCAGCGTCCACCCTTGACGTTGAACGAGAATCGACCGGCCTGATAGCCGCGCGACTTGGCCTCCGGCAGCGATGCATAGAGTTCGCGGATTGGTGTGAACAGCCCCGTATATGTCGCAGGGTTCGAGCGTGGGGTTCGCCCAATCGGTCCCTGGTCGATCTCGATCACCTTATCGAGATGCTTCACCCCCTCGAGAGCATCATGCGATCCCGGTTTCTGGCGGGCCCGATGCAGGTCCATCGCCAATCGCTTGTGGAGCGTATCGGTAATCAGTGAACTCTTGCCTGACCCGGAAACGCCGGTGATGCAGGTGAATGTTCCGAGTGGAAATCGCACCGATACGTCTTGCAGGTTGTTTTCCCGGGCGCCGCGCAGCACAAGGTTCTTGCCGTTGCCAGGTCGACGATGATTCGGGATCGGGATCGAGCGACGGCCACTCAGGAAATCTCCCGTGATCGATCCTTCGGTGTTGGCGATTGCATCCATGTCGCCTTCGGCGACGACATGCCCACCATGCTCTCCGGCGCCAGGACCGATGTCGACAATCCAGTCGGCGGCGCGCATGGTGTCCTCATCGTGCTCAACGACGATCAATGTGTTCCCGATGTCGCGAAGCCGCTCGAGTGTTTTGATCAGACGGGCATTGTCGCGCTGATGCAGTCCGATACTCGGTTCGTCGAGGATGTAAAGCACGCCCATCAGACTCGACCCAATCTGGGTTGCCAGGCGGATACGCTGCGCCTCACCGCCAGAGAGGGTGTTGGCGGATCGTTCGAGAGTGAGGTAGTCAAGACCGACGTCGACCAGGAATCCAAGCCGTTCCCGAATTTCCTTCAGGATCTGCCGACCAATCAGGAACTCGCGATTGGTGAAGACGGCCGTGTCGTCCGAACCTGGATCGGCTGCAATCTTGCCAAAGAACGCCTGTGCGGCATGGATTGGCAACCGGCTGACATCGACGATGGATTGCTCGTTGACCTTCACGGCAAGGATCTCGGGCTTGAGTCGGGCGCCCTTGCAGACCGGGCACGGTCGAATCGCCATGTATCGCTCGACGTCTTCGCGCACCGATTCAGATGCAGTGGCCGAATAGCGGCGCTTGAGATTCGGAATGATGCCTTCGAACACAACATCGTAGGTGCGCTTGCGGCCGCCCTTGGATTCGTAGTTCGCGGTGACCGGCTCGCCGTTGCTCCCATAGAGCACGATGCCGAGTGCGTCTGGTGGCAGGTCCCGAACCGGTGTATGAAGTGAAAAGTTGTACTTGTCGGCTACTGCCTCGAGCAGGGACCCATACCATTTTGAATTCTCAAGTCCCGTTCGCATCCAGGGAAGGATGGCGCCCTGGGCGATGCTTATATCGCGGTTCGGAATCACGAGTTCGGGGTCGAGCTCCATCGTTGTACCGAGGCCGGTGCACTCCGCGCACGCGCCGTGCGGGTTGTTGAACGAGAAGTTGCGAGGCTCGAGCTCGCCAAAGCTGATCCCGCAGTGAGTGCAGGCAAATTGCTCGGAAAATGTCATCTCCTCGCCATCAATGACTTGCACCATTGCGATACCGCTCGACATCCGCAACGCCACTTCGAGCGAATCGATCAGCCGGACGCGGTCAGGGTGCGCGTCGTTGATCCCGTTCTCGTTCTCGTAATGGTGAATGACCACACGGTCGACGACGACTTCGATCGTGTGCTTCTTCGTCTTGGCCAACTTGATGGCTTCGTCCATTTCACGGACGTCGCCATCGACGCGTACGCGCACGAATCCCTGCCGCCGGATCTCCTCGAAAATGGCGGTGTGCTCGCCCTTGCGGTCACGGACCACCGGCCCGAGGATCATCAGCCGTGTTCCTTCAGGCAGGGCCAACAACTGGTCGGACATTTGCTGGGGTGTCTGGTGGGTGATTGGACGTCCGCAATTGGGACAATGGGGATGCCCCACGCGGGCCCAAAGCAGTCGCATATAGTCATAGATCTCGGTGACCGTCCCCACCGTGGAGCGCGGGTTTCGACTCGTGCCCTTCTGGTCAATTGAAATCGCCGGCGAAAGTCCATCGATGTGATCGATGTCCGGTTTTTCCATCTGGCCCAGGAACTGCCGAGCGTACGCCGAAAGGGACTCGACGTAACGTCGTTGTCCCTCGGCGAAGATCGTATCGAACGCCAACGACGATTTGCCGGATCCGGATAGTCCGGTCAAGACGACGAGTTGATTGCGTGGAATGTCGACATCGATGTTCTTAAGATTGTGCTCACGAGCGCCGCGGACGCTAATGTACTCGTGTTGTGGCGGCATTAATGCGATCCCCTGATGGAACGCCGACCCGGAGGTGGGCAACTGGTGCGAGGCGGATGTCGCGTACGTTCGTCGCTATTGCCAGAAAGGCGAACAAACATTCGCATCTGTTAGTGTACCACGGTAGACGCCTTGCTCCATAGTTGGAAGAGTGGTATTTCTCATTCTGAAGTCATGCAGTGGCCACAAATAGGCCAGTGTTGATTTTTCGATCTGCCGGCGACATACTTATCGTCAAATATCGATGATCGGGAGGAGTACATTGACTCCGCGCGACAGCAAATTGGAGCCAGCGGCTGAGAGTTCCAACCCGCGCTTGATCGATGGAATGTCGCCCGGGAGATGCCGGACCGAGTGGTGATTGCCACAAGTTCGGACGGGTCGCCCGTTACAGCGATTGAGAGCGCATCGTATCGCGATGTGAAGCGAGGTGGTACCGCGGGGAAACCCGTCCTGGCATGTCAGGGCGGTTTTTTTGTTGCCCTGTTATCGGATACGAATCGCATTTCCAGACAGGACAGGATCCAGAAGGTGGCCACCATGGGTGCATCAAGTCCGGCGACGCACACAACCGAACTCGCGAAGTCGTACGATCCAGCAACGATCGAGCAGGGGCTCTACGATTGGTGGGACAACGAAGGGTTCTTCGCGCCCGCGGAATCGCCTGACAACAACGTGAAGCCCTTTGTGACGATCATGCCACCGCCGAATGTGACCGGCGTATTGCACGTTGGTCACGCCCTGTTCGTCGCATTGCAGGACATCATGACCCGTTGGCATCGGATGCGAGGCGAGCCGGCGCTGTGGTTGCCTGGCGCCGATCATGCCGGGATCGCCGGTCAGCTGGCCGTCGAAAAGTTGATCGCTCAGGAGGGGCTGACCCGCCACGATCTCGGTCGCGAGCAATTTGTGGAGCGTGTCTGGCAGTATATGGACGATCTTCGTCCACGCATTCGCGAGCAAATGAAGTTGCTCGGGGCGTCCTGTGACTGGACGCGGTTTGCGTTCACGATGGATCCGGGACCGGCCAGGGCAGTTCGTCATGCATTCAAGCATCTGTATGACAAGGGGTTGATCTATCGTGGAGAGCGCCTGATCTCGTGGTGCCCACGATGCCAGACGGCCCTTTCAGACCTCGAAGTAAAGCACGAGGAAGTCCAAACGAACCTCTGGCACTTGGCATATCCAATTGAGGATTCGACGGGGACGATCGAGGTTGCGACTACCCGGCCAGAGACGATGCTGGGCGATACGGGAGTTGCCGTCCACCCGGACGATGCTCGATACGCGCACCTGATTGGCAAGCACGTGATCTTGCCAATCATCGGCCGCAGGATTCCCATTGTCGCCGACGAACACGTCGATCCTGCATTCGGGACAGGCGCAGTGAAGGTGACTCCGGCCCACGATCCGAACGACTTCGAAATCGCCCAGCGAACGGGTCTGGCGACGATCAACATCCTGAACCTGGATGCAACCTTGAACGCCGAAGGCGGCGAATTCGAGGGTCTGACGGTTGAGGACGGCCGGAAAGCGGTCGTCGCCCGCGCCGAAGCGGAGGGTTGGCTAGTCTCGGTTGAACCGCATTCGCATAGTGTCGGACACTGCGAACGTTGCGGAACAGTGGTGCAGCCAATCGTCAGTCTCCAATGGTTTGTGGAGATGAAGGGTCTTGCGGCGCCAGCCTATGCGGCCGCGCAGGACGGTCGATTGACCTTTGTGCCGGACCGGTTCAAGGGTGTCTACGACAATTGGCTGGAGCACATCCACGACTGGACGATCTCTCGCCAGCTTTGGTGGGGACATCGGATCCCGATCTGGTATTGCACTGATTGCGGCGATGTCCACGCAACCATCGAGGAGCAACTCGACTCCTGCCCTTCCTGCGGCGGCTCGGTCGAACAGGATCCGGACGTGCTGGACACGTGGTTCAGTTCCGGGCTCTGGCCATTCTCCACGCTGGGCTGGCCTGACGATACCCCGGACCTGAAGCGATTCTATCCCGGCACGGTGATGGAAACCGGCTACGAAATCCTGTTCAACTGGGTTGCAAGAATGGTTTTCTTCGGTCTCGAGATCATGGACGAAGTGCCATTCCAGACGGTTTACCTTCACGGCATCGTGCGCGATGTCGAAGGCGCCAAGATGAGCAAGACAAAGGGGAATGTGATCGATCCGATCGAGGTGTCCAGCGAATACGGAGCGGACGCATTGCGGTACACGCTGGTGACACAGGCATCGCCAGGCAACGATAGCCGGCTCAGTCTCCAGCGAGTCGAAGCAAGCCGGAATTTCGGGAACAAGCTCTGGAATGCGACCCGGTTCGCGTTGAGGTCGATTGGCGAGGCAGATATCGAGCTCGATGCCGACGGCCCGGCGCGGCCTGCGGGCGACCTGACCATGGCTGATCGGTGGATCCTCTCGCGGCTCGACGACGTGACCCAATCGTCGACTCGTCTGATCGAAGGATTTCTCTTTGGCGAAGCTGGCCGCCAAATCAATGAGTTCATCTGGTCGGAACTGTGCGATTGGTACATCGAGGCGGCAAAGGTTGATCTCAGGAACGATTCCACACAAGCTCCGCAGGTGCTTGCATATACGATTGAGCGCAGCCTGAAGCTGTTGCATCCGTTCATGCCATTCATTACGGAGGCACTCTGGCAGCAGGTGCCGCACGTCGGCCCCAGCATAATGGTGGCGTCGTGGCCTCAATCCGGAGAACGCGATCTGGAAGCGGAACAAACCTTTGGCGCCTTGATCGAATTGGTTCGGGGCATACGTAACGCCCGTGCCGAAGCAGGTGTCGAGCCCGCCAAGTGGATTGGCGCTCATGTCTTCCCTGGCCAGATGGCAGAGTCATTCGAATCGATGCGCGGTCAACTCGGGTTCCTGGCCCGTATCGCTGACGACCAACTGGTGATTGGTGAGGGAGAACCAGAACATCAACCACAGTCGCTGACGGTACTCGTTGACGGCGTGATGGCGTCACTGCCGTTGGCTGATATGGTCGATCTGGATGCAGAGCGGGCCCGGCTGGGCAAGGAACTTGAGGACGCGAAAATGGAGAAGTTGCGGGCCGAAGCGCAGTTGAACAACGAATCGTTCGTGTCGCGCGCGCCGGAGAAGGTGATCGCGGTTCAGCGGGACCGACTCGCGCGTGCCATCGAGCAAGTTGCTGTGATCGAGCGCAGGCTGGCGGATCTTGGCGAGTAGCCTGGATCGACGGTCCGCGTTCGATCGAACAGCCTTCGAACGCCATCCACTGCGGGTGGCGTTCGATCTTCTGGGATCGATGATCGTCGTGGATCGTGACAACATAACGGTCGCTGCGCGAATCGTCGAAGTTGAAGCGTATGGCGGGATGGAGGATCTGGCCTCACATGCCACAATGTATCGCATTGGCCGTCAGACGTTGACTTCGGATCCTGGCGTGCTGTACATGCAGCGGTCGTACGGACTTCACACAATGACCAATATCGTGGCCCATGTTCCCGGTGGGCTGGGGGCGGTCTTGCTGAGAGCCGCTGAGGACCCGATCATGGGCCTTGAACTGGCTAAGGAGCGACGGGCACCGAAAGTTCAGTCGCTCCTGGTGGGCCCGGGGTGCCTCAGTCAGGGACTTGGCATGCGGCTGTCTGATACCCTGTTGCCAATGACCAATGAGACCGGGATCATGGTGATTCCGGGGCCGCCGGTCGATGAGGTGCGCGCAAGTTCGCGGATCGGGATCAGCAGAGCGACCGAAGCGCTGTGGCGACTCTTCGATGGAACCAGCCGGCAGGTCTCGAAACATCGTCGGGGCGACGTCGTCAATCAATGCGAT
The DNA here is from genome assembly GCA_963763125.1 of uncultured Chloroflexia bacterium. Taxonomy (GTDB): domain Bacteria; phylum Chloroflexota; class Chloroflexia; order Thermomicrobiales; family UBA6265; genus JACCYX01. The sequence continues at coordinate 137,662 of CAVXMV010000003.1, read as the reverse complement.
CTCACTGGCATCATTGCCCAGTTGCCGGTGCAATAGTTAATCGGACCAGTTAGTGGCTTACCCCGAATCAAATCGAGATGCACATGCCAATCCGACTCCTCACACCCGACACCGTTGGCAAGATCGCTGCTGGTGAAATTGTTGAACGTCCCTCGTCCGTGGTCAAGGAACTGATCGAAAACGCGATCGATGCTGGCGCCAGCCGTATCAATATCGACATTGAAGACGGCGGCGGCACGATGATCCGGGTCTCCGACAACGGCGTGGGGATGTCCGAATCGGATCTGGCGTTGGCAGTGTTGCGTCATGCAACGTCAAAACTTGTCCAGTTCGATGATCTTGAGCACCTTCACACGCTTGGTTTCCGGGGCGAGGCGATTCCCAGTATCGGCGCAGTGTCCAACATGACGATTCGTTCGACCGCGGCCGGAAGCCCATCAGGAGCGAAGATCGCGATTGAATATGGGGAGACCATAGCCGCCCGGGTCGATGCCGGTGCGAAGGGCACTACTGTCAGCGTGGTTGACCTGTTCGGCAATGTACCAGCGCGGAGAAAGTTTCTGCGCCAGCCAGCGACCGAGGCATCCTATATATCACGACTGATTGGGGCGTATGCCTGCAATCGTTGCGATATTCAATGGACGATGACATCAGATGGCCGAAAGACGATCACGACTCCCGGATCAGGAAGCGACGTCGATGCCGCGATCGGAGTCTTTGGTGCCGAGTTGGCCGATGAGGTGCTGGTCCTACAGTCGGAAGGCTCGGAATCTGCCGTTCCCGGCGTCACAGTCTCCGGGTGGGTGAGCAGTCCCCGGGTGACCCGATCACATCGCCAGAACCTGTTCTTTTTCATCAATGGCCGCATGATTCAGCATCGCGCCTTGACGTATGCGCTTGAAGACGCGTTTCACAGCCTGATCATGGTGGGGCGACATCCAATCGGGATGGTGAGGATCGAGCTTGATCCCGCACTGGTCGATGTCAACGTGCATCCAACCAAGGCAGAAGTGAAGTTTGCCGACGAACGGGCGGTCTGCCGGGCCGTGCAGCGGGCGACGCATCAGGCACTTACGCATCAGGAGCAGGATGTCATCCCCCAGGTCAGTTTCTCGGCACCAGAGCCGCGTGGCGCGTCGATCGCGCAAGGTTCATTCGGCGCCTGGGTCGGTGAGCAGCGGTTCAGTTCGCAAGCGACCGCCGCACCAGACGCCGAGGAACCGGTCCAGATCAAGCCACACCCATCGGGTGTTCCCGTGATGCGAGTGCTGGGACAGGTTGGAGGCACCTACATCATCGCCGAAGGACCGGAAGGTATGTTCATGATCGATCAACATGCCGCACATGAGCGCGTGATGTACGAAAAGATCCTCGGTCAAATGCAGACGAATGCGGTTGACCGGCAACCACTGCTGGATCCGTTGGTCGTAGAGTTGTCACCCGAAGAACTCACCGCATTCGATCGGTCGACTGACGAGTTGCAGGAGATCGGATTCGAGATAGACCGGTTTGGCGAGCAATCGGTGGTGATTCGTGCGATTCCGGCGATCGTGCGGGGAGTGGATGTATCCGACCGGATCCACCTGATCCTGCAAGAACTTGCCGAAGGTGGCGCTGGTGATTCCTGGCTGGATTCGGTGGCGATCAGTGCCGCCTGCCACACCTCGATCAGGGCCGGGCAGGTCCTTTCGCTTCAGGAAATGCGCGAGTTGGTGGCGCAACTGGAGCGGACAGCGCAGCCGCGTGCCTGCGGTCACGGGCGCCCAACGATGCTTCACATGTCGCAATCCGAACTCGAACGCCAGTTTTCCAGACGATAGCCGGTTCAGTCGTACTTGCCGCGCCAGCCGTTCCAGCGGACCTTCAATACATCCCCGAGGTTCTGGATCGTATCGGTGAGTGGATTGACCTTGGTGTGTTCTCCGTAGGTCCAGGTTATCGGGATGACGGCTATTTTCAGGTTCTGGCGTCGTGCGATGTACAGCAGTTCGACGTCAAATGCAGTGACTCGTGGGCGGGCAATGGCTTCGGCGTCTCGATAGAGCTGGCAACGAGGCAGGATGTCATTCAGAGCATTGCGCGAAAAGAACTTGAAACCACACTGAGTGTCATCGATGCGCGGCAGAAGGAGAAGCCGGATCATGACGTTGAACGCACGGCCCATGACGTGCCGGTACCATGGTTCGCCAACGCGCACTGCGCCCTGTCCCTCACGTGACGCGATTGCGACGTCAGCGCCGCGTTCGAACGCGCGATTGCATGCATCCCAGGTTGAAAGAGGGGTTGCCAGATCGACGTCGCAGAAGCCGGCAAATGTACCTTGCGTGGCTTGGAGACCGGCCAGGACGGCGTTTGCCTTGCCCAGGTGTTGCTCTCGCAGAACGCGAATGCAGGGGTGTTCGTCAGCGAATCGCTCGGCGATTTCGACCGTCAAGTCGGTGCTGCCGTCGTCCACCACAACGACTTCGATTGTTTCGTCGCGGGGCGCTATCCAATCGCTCAACCGCACGAGGCAGTGCTCGACTCGGTCGGCCTCGTTGTAGACCGGAACGACGATCGAAAGAAATGGAGTGGTTTGGGATGCCGTAGCAACGTCGACTGGAGCCGAGGTTGACGTTTGGTTCAAGTGTGGTCGACTCCGAGCGAGCGTGAACGGCGCGGCGCAACTGGACAGGCGAGAAGAGTGTATCACGGCGATCTGCCGCGATTGACCCGGACAGGGAAGGGTGTGCGACTATGGAACCTGCACATTGAGGGACCTCTGCCAGGAGCCAATTGTGATTGAAGCCTATGTCTATTCATCTTGCACGTCGTGCCGGAAAACGGAAGATGTGCTCAAGAATTCGGGGGCGGTGTACCAAAGCCGGGATTACTTCAAGAATCGATTTTCCCGGGAAGAGTTGGAATCGATTCTCGACATGGCCGGTTTGTCCGCTACTGATGTTCTTTCCAAACGAAGCAAGGTTTACAAGGCGCGCGTGCAAGAAATAGACGCTCTTGACAGCGATGCTCTGCTGGACCTTATGATCGAAGAGCCGACATTGCTCAGGCGTCCGCTAGTGATCAGCGAGGACGCTGTGGTCATTGGACATAATCCAAAGCAACTTGTGGCCTTGATTGCCGGAAACTAGCAACGCCAGAATATCGTGGTGATTGGTATTGATACAGGAGCAGGTTTCATGACGTTGGCGCTTGGGTCCCATGTTTCGGCATCGGGTGGAGTGGATCGCACGCTTGGACGGGCGGAAGCGCTCAATCTGGAATCCGTTCAGCTATTTTCGAAGAACGAACGGCAATGGATCGCCAAGCCACTTGATCCGGTTGTGGTCGAGCATTTCCATGAAGAAGTAGGGCGCACTGGCCTGACCAAACTGGTCGTTCACGACTCGTACCTGATCAATCTCGCTTCGCCGAAGCCGGATATCCTGGAGAAATCGATCCCGGCGTTTGCCAACGAGCTCGACCGCTGCGATATTCTCGGCATTCCCCACCTCGTCACGCACCCAGGGGCGCACACTGGTAGTGGTGTCGACGCCGGAATTGCTCGATTCGCGCAATCCCTGAACGAGATCTTCGCCGCGATGCCTGACAGCAAGACGATCACACTCCTGGAGACCACGGCCGGTCAGGGGACGGTGTTGGGACGAACCTTTGAGGAGATTGCGGCGATTATCGATCTTGTGGAGGACAAGTCACGGGTGGGTGTGTGCATGGACACTTGCCACATCTTTGCGGCAGGCTACGACTATCGAACGCCTGAACTGTACGCGGCGATGATGTCCCAATTCGACACCGTGGTTGGAATCGATCGCCTGAAGGTCATGCACCTCAACGACTCCAAGAACCCGCTGGGGAGCTTCAAGGATCGCCACGATCACATTGGGGATGGTGAAATTGGTCTCGAAGGCTTTCGCCCATTCATGAACGATGCCCGCCTCGCAGGAATCCCGGGCATCCTGGAGACGGAAAAGGACGATGCGGGCGAGAATGATCGCCGGAATATCGCGACATTGAAGGGCCTGATCGCACCCGTGTAAGACATCACGGCATCGCGACGTGAGGGCCAGGAGCGATTGTTTCTGGCCCTCATGCTTCTCCATTTGTTTACTCCGGATCGTCGAGCTTCTGGCTATCGAGTCGATTGATGACCATGAGTTTGGGTTCGGTCATGTCCTCGATTGCGTACCGAATTCCCTCACGACTGAGACCTGAAGACTTCACTCCACCGTACGGCATGTGATCGATGCGATAGGTCGGAACGTCGTTGATGATCACCCCACCAGCGTCGATCCGCTCGAAGGCGGTGAGCGCATTTTCCAGGCGATTGGTGAAGACACCGGCCTGGAGACCGTACTCCGAATCGTTGAGACGGACGATTCCCTCACTGAAGGATTTGACCGGGAACAGCGTGACCAGCGGAGCGAATGCCTCACGCGAGCAGACGAAGCTCTTCGGATTGGCGTTCTCGATCACAGTCGGCTCGAAGAAGCGACCACGCGCCTTGCCACCTGTGAGCACAATTGCGCCTTCACTGTACCGCATCCTCGATCCAGGATTGGGTTCGCGCGGCAGCCCTGTCATCGATCATTGGTCCGAGTTCGGTCGTGGGATCCGAAGGGTCGCCAAGCCTGATTTTGGACGACGCTTCGACGATCCGGTCACGAACGGTGTCATAAACCGATTCGTGAATAAAGACACGTTGGACCGAAATACAGACCTGCCCAGCATAGGCGAAGGCGCCAGTCCTGATCCGCGAGACGGCAAAATCGAGATCGGCATCGTCGTCAACGAGCACACCCGCATTGCCGCCGAGCTCAAGCACAACCGGTTTGAGACCAGCGCGGCGCTTCATATCCCAGCCGACATCCGGAGAACCAGTGAAGGAAAGGAGTTTGAATCGGTCGTCCGCGACCATCGTGTCGCCGGTCGCGCGATCCATCGGCAGCACATTGAGCACGCCTTTAGGCAGGCCGATCTCATCCGCCAACTGTGCGATCAGGAGCATGGTGAGCGGGGCCAGTGTGGGCGGCTTGAGGACGATCGTGTTGCCGGAGGCGATCGCAGGGGCGACTTTGTGCAATGCAAGATTGAGCGGGAAGTTGAACGGAGAGATCCCAGCGATGGGACCGATCGGGAAACGCCGGACAATTCCGAATCGCCCTTTGGACGAGGGCAGAAGATCGAGCGGAATGACATCTCCCTGGATCCGTTTGGCCTCTTCCGCGGCGGTCTCGATGGTGAAAACGCCACGGTCGACTTCGGTGGTGGCTTCGCCGACTGGCTTCCCGGCTTCCCTGACAATGATATCGATCACGTCGAGCCGGCGTTCCCTGAGCTTTGCTCCCAGAGACTTCAGCAGGTCAACACGATCGAACACTGGCGATTTGCCAAATGTTTTGAATGCGGTTTGCGCTGCAACCGTCGCGCGCTCAAGGTCATTGGGGCCGGCAAGCGAGGTTGTACCGACGATCGAGCCGTCGTACGGGTTCGTAACGGTGAGTGGTGTGTTCGATTTGACGAATTCACCATCGATGTACATGTGATACTCGGTTGACACGGGTGCTCCTTGTTCGCGGCTAAACAAAAACCGGTGTGAGTGTCGCAAGCCGCCACCAGCACCGGTTCTCGTATTCGATGTTATCGAATCGGGTTAGTAGAGTTCCGAGGCATGGTCACGGAAACGGTCATAGCGATTGGGAGCATTGGTTTGCTGATTCTCTGGCCCAACACCAGAGTCCCACCAGATTGGTGCCTGGGCGCCGATCGAGGCCAATTCCGTCTTCGTGTAAACAAGACCATCGCGCTCAAGGACCGAGAGCTCATACTCCTGGCTCATCGTGATTGCGTCGACCGGGCAGACCTGCGAACAGAGCCCGCAGAACATGCATCGGCCAGCCTTGAGGATGAACTCGCCAAGTTCGCGATCACCTTCCTCGGATGGCACGACGTGCATTTCCAGGCAGGATGTCGGGCAGATTCGGGCGCAGAGACCGCAGGCAACACAGAGTGCCTCGCCGGTATCGGGATCGGCGCGCAATGATGGAAGCCCGCGGAAGCGCGGGGCCATCGGTCGCTTGACCTCGGGATATTCCTGAACGACCTTGGGTACCACCAATCGCTTGAGAGTGACGCCAAAGCCTTTAACTTCGTCGAGCATTCATTGCCCTTTCCATGGTTGGTCGCCGGACGTGACGGGCGAGATCAGGCATTGAGCGCCACGATTACCGGATGGAGCGGTCCCGTGCCGTTGGTCAGAACCGTCAAGCCCTGTTCGCCGAACCGCTCGACCGGGGTGACGATTCCGCCGCGTTCCAGCCGTGCGTAGGTGATACCGGCATAGCCTGGGACCAGGTTAGCGATTTCGGACATGATCTGGCTGGCGTGCCCGGCCGGTAATGTGTAACCGAGCCGGTCGGCCACGGCGCCGATGATCTCCGTGCTGTTGTGCGCCTCGCCGAGCGCTGGCACCGCCGCTCGTACGCGCTGGACAGTGCGATCGAAACTGGTGAAGGTGCCATCCTTCTCAAGATTGAGGGCAAGCGGAAGAACGACATTCGCGAGTTCAGAGAACGGCGAATTGAAGGCATCGACGACTACAAAATATTCAAGCTTGCCAAGGGCATCGTAGAGTGCCTGATCGATGACCGAGTCACGAGTCCGGAGACCGGCTTCCAGCCACAGCGCCTTGACCTCTCCGGCCTCGATTGCCCGTGGTAGATCTGCCAGCGAGACGCCAGGTTCATCTGGAAGTGATACTGGACCGCTCGCGGAGCGGCCGGACCATGCTTGTTCGAACCGATCGCGGGCCTCACCATCGGACACAGCGATACCACCCGGCAACCAGTCCGGGGATGCGCCCATATCAGTTGCACCCTGGTAATTGGCAGGACCGCGCAGTGAGGCGACACCGCCGCCAGCGCGTCCAATGTTGCCGGTCAGCATGCTGAGATTGGTGCAGGCCAGCGCAACCTGGTCGGAATTGCCGTAGGGATCGTCACCTGTCTGATGGGCGACCGTGTGGAAGATGGCGCCCGGAGGGAATCCTTCTTCCGGGCGAGACGCGGGGACTTCCTGCTTGCTGGTGACGAACAGGATCGCCGCGCGCGTGATCTGCTCGGCAGGAACGCCGCTGGCCGATTCCACGGTGCCAAGGTCAAGGGAATCGAGTTGCTCCTTCCAGAGGTTGAACCCATCGAACGCACCGGCCACTTCGGATGCAAGGCCAAGGCGCACGACTTCGCTCGCGATGGCGTTGACAACAAGGTCGCTGGTGCCTTCGTTTGGCTTGATCCACAGCACGGCACGGTCACAGAGAGGGTAGTACTCCGTGCTGATGACCGTGATCCGGGCCTCGCGATAGTGGCGGGCGTGATTGATCCAGTAGGAGGCGATGGCCGCATTTTCGAAGATCGTCGGCCCGACTACCAGAAGATTCTTTGCAGCCGAGAACAGTTCCTGCATGTTGTTGGTGTTGGCGACATCGATGCCAAGAGCCTTGCGCGTCGCTCGCTCAACTGCAGCCTGTTCCGGAGTCAGCAATCGATCAACAGAGTTGCTTTGCATAACTGCGCGGGAGAATTGCTGGAGCACGTAGATTTCTTCATTGGTGCTCTCGGCCGACGTCAGTGCGGCAAACGCATCACCCTTGTACTTCGGGAGGGCGGTCGCCACCTGGTCAAGGGCCTCTTCCCAAGTGACTTCGTAGTACCGGCCATCGTCACCCTTAACGCGAGGGTAGTAGGTGCGATCGGGCGATTGGATCTGCTCGTGACCCCATTTGCCCCGCTCGCAGGTGTACCCATGATTGACACCGCGCTCCCAGAGGTGGGAGGTGCGACGGACGATTCCCTTGTTGGACTCAATATTGAGGGTGCAGCCGACATCGCAGAATCCGCAGATAGTCTCAGTGGTGTCCAGTTCCCATGGGTGATGCCCGAAGTGTCGATCGGTGAGGGCGCCAACCGGGCAGACGGCGATGCACATTCCGCAGTTCGTGCACGTCGTTTCGCTCAGGTCCATGCCGTAGGCAGGTGTGATGGTTGCCTCGAGGCTACGGTTGGCAGACTCGATCGCGACCACACCGATAACCTCATCGCAGACCCGCGTGCATCGGTTGCACATGATGCATCGATCCCACTTGTAATCGATAGTCGCACTGAAATGTTCGTATGGTTGGGCGAGCTTCGGCCGGCGATAGGGATTGGCATTGATATTGTGAAGATACGTATTGTCTTGCAGGTAGCACTCGCCTGATTTGTCGCAGGTTGGACAATCGAGGGCGTGATCAATGAGGTACATCTGAAGAATATACTGCCGAGCTTGCACCACTTCCGGCGAGTGTGTAAGCACTTCCATACCCTCAGCCAGCGGCGTTGTGCAGGATTCGATCAATCCACCGCGCTTGCCGAGAATCTCGACCGTGCAGATGCGGCAGGAGCCCCACGGGCGAAGAAGTGGCTGATAGCAAAGGTTGGGGATTTCTATTCCATTGAGGCGGGCCGCTTCAAGAATAAAGGTTCCCTGAGGGACAGTTACTTCTTGACTGTTGATCTTGCCGGTGACCATTTTCGTTTGAGTGGCTGTCACCATGTGTAAGGAACGCCTCCGTCTTCGGAAACCGTCTGGCAGGCAACATCGTGAAACCTGCGGGCGGGTGTGTCTCGACAACTCAGGATCCGGAAACGGTGGAAACCGAATGCCTTGCGCTTCGAAAAATCGACCGGTTTGACGCTCATTGGATAGATAAAAATCGCTATCGTGAGAGGCGTCACATACGCGTTCATGGTAGCACAAGCAGGCGTTCCGGACCGTGGGACGCAGGCTTGGGCATGGTAAAATCCCCGGGATTAAAGCAGTGAGGGTTTCTCCCATCAGGGAGCCGCACTTTTCAGGAGCGGAAAGTCCGGTAGATGATTCGCTTAAAGGATTGAGTGCAGTGACGTTGGCGCTAGAAACCGGATTCAAAACAGTCATCGGTCTTGAAGTCCATGCCCAGGTGCTGACCCGGAGCAAAATGTATTGCGGATGTTCCGCCGACTATGCCAACGCAGACCCAAATACGCATGTTTGCCCGGTGTGCCTGGGCCTGCCGGGAGCCCTTCCCGTGATCAACAGGGCGGCGATCGAAACGGTATTGCGCACCGGGATGGCGCTGAATTGTGACATTCCTGAATTCTGCAAACTCGATCGTAAGAACTATGTGTATCCGGACCTTCCCAAGGGCTACCAGATTTCACAGTACGACTTGCCCTTGTGCATTAATGGCAAGATCACATTCCAGGTGGAGGGTGAACCGGTAACGGCCGGCATTACCAGGGTCCACATCGAGGAAGACACCGGCCGACTCGTTCATGACGAAAGTTTCGACGGCAGGGCCACGCTGGTCGACCTGAATCGATCAGGCGTCCCGCTAATGGAAATTGTCGGGGAACCCGATCTGCGATCTCCGGAAGAAGCGCGCGAATACCTGGTGGCGCTCCGCCGAATTCTTCGGTACATCGGCGCTTCCACGGGCAACATGGAGGATGGCGCATTCCGCTGCGACGCCAACATTTCAATTCGCGCTCATGATGGCAGCTACATAGGACCCAAGGTCGAAATCAAGAACATGAACTCGTTCCGGGCCGTTGAACGAGCACTCCGGCACGAGGAGGAGCGCCAGCGTGAGGTGGTCGCCGCAGGCGGTGAGCTGGTTCAGGAAACCCGTGGCTGGAGTGAGGCCCGCGGCGTGACGATGTCACAGCGAACAAAGGAACAGGCCCATGACTACCGGTATTTTCCGGAGCCTGACCTGCCTCCACTGACGACAGACGACGCCACGCGTGAGGCGATTCGTTCGTCGCTGCCAGAACTTCCGGCTGCGCGTTACGAGCGGTTTGTTCGTCAACTCGGACTCACACCGTCAGACGCGGGCGTGCTGACCAATGAGCGCGCGATAGCCGATATCTTCGAAGTCACGATTTCGACTGAAGGAGTTTCTGGCGATTCCCAGATGACGGCGAACTGGATCGTAAACGACATCATGGGGCTCGCCCGGGCGCGCTCGATGGCAATTGATGAATTGCCATTGTCGGCATCACAAATCGCGGAACTCGTGACGTTGGTGCGCGAGGACAAGCTGACCGGGCGCGCCGCAAAAGACATCCTACCTCAGCTGGAACCAGGGGAAGCCGTTCTTGCGGCGGCAACACGGTTGAACCTCTTGTCGATGGACAATAACGATGAGGTATTGGATGCCGCCCGTGCCACAATTGCCGAAAATCCGGCAGCGGTATCGGATTTCAAGGGTGGAAAGCAGGCTGCTATCGGTCGACTCATTGGGGATGCGATGCGGCGCACAGGTGGTCGGGCGAAACCTGACGATGTGCGAGCGATGCTGCTTCGGGTGATGCAGGACGAGGCGTAGCGATCGTCAGAACCCGCGAACGGGTAACGTTCGCTCATGTAAAGTGGTCGCGCTGGTGGTTCAGCAGGCGACCGAGAAAGGTCGAAGTGATGATCGTCACCGAAGACGCGCATCGCGGCACGACGGTGCTGGATCTCCCGGAGCAACATTCCGACGATTTGTTTACCGTGGCAGTGCAACAGTTCAATATAGCGGCGGACGTGATTGGACTTGAGGATGGCATTCGGCGGATCCTGAGTCAATGCCAACGAGAACTGACGGTTCACTTTCCCGTAGAAATGGACGACGGATCGGTTCAGGTCTTCGAAGGACATCGGGTTCGTCACAACAGCCTTCCAGGTCCAACCAAGGGTGGAATCCGCTATCACGAGGACGTCACCTTGTCGGAAGTGAAGGCGCTCGCGATGTGGATGACCTGGAAGTGCGCCGTGGTCGGTCTTCCATATGGAGGAGCCAAGGGCGGTGTTCAGGTCAACCCGAAGCTGCTGTCCCAGAATGAAGTCCAAAACCTGACGCGCCGATACACCACGGAAATCCAGCCGTTCATTGGCCCAAACGTTGACATCCCCGCACCGGATGTAAACACGAACCCGCAGGTCATGGCCTGGTTGATGGACACCTATTCCATGAACGTGGGCTATTCGGTCCCGGGGGTCGTTACCGGCAAGCCGCTTGAGCTTGGAGGATCGGCTGGACGCAGCGAAGCAACCGGTCGGGGCTGTGTATTTGCGATCGAAGAGGCGGCCAGGACGAGTGGTTTGTCGCTATCGTCATCGAAAACGGTGGTTCAAGGATTCGGGAATGCCGGCTCTGTGTCCGCTCGCCTGATGTCCGAGCACGGTTCGCCCGTGGTGGGAGTGAGCGATTCGCTCGGTGGCATCCATAACCCGCGTGGGCTTGATCTCCGGGCAGTGGCAGCTCATAAGGCGCGAACTGGATCGGTGGTGAATTTCTCCAATGCCGAGAACGTTTCCAATGAGGAATTGCTCGAACTCGACTGCGATATATTGATTCCGGCTGCGCTTGAAGGTCAGATTACGGAACATAACGCCGACCGGATTCGCGCCCAGATTGTGGCTGAGGCTGCTAATGGGCCAACGACCCCAGAGGCGGATGAGATCCTGTACGACAAGGGCGTCTTGGTGCTGCCGGATATTTTCGCCAATGCGGGTGGCGTGACGGTGTCCTACTTCGAGTGGGTGCAGGCGCTTCAAGCGTTTCCGTGGAGCGAAGAGCAAGTTAACGAGCGACTTCGCGATATCATGCAACGTTCATATATAGCGATTATCGAGACCTCGGAGAAGCACGGAGTCCACATGCGAACTGCTGCGCTGGTGCGGGCGATTTCGCGGATTGCCGATTTCTCCCGTGTCCGGGGCATCTATCCATAGGGATCCTTCCGTCGAGAATCAGAACGAGAGACCGGGCGGCTCACTGAGCCGCCCGGTCTCTCGTTGTGGCAGGTACCAATCAGCGAATCAGTCGATCACCAGAAGCCTTCGAAGCTCGTCCTCTTCCGTGCGGTGGGTGACGGCGATAATCTCGTCGCCCGGCAAAATCTCGGTCGTTGGATCGGGGATGATCATGTCGGCCTGGCGAGCAATTGCAGCTATCACACAGGAGACTGGCAGATCAATCTCGCCGATCGATTTGTGGGCGACCGGTGAATCTTCCGCGATCGTGGCTTCGATGATGGCCAGATCGGCGTGGCGCAGATTCAACAAGTGAATGAACGCGCGGTTCGGAATCGCCTGTTCGATGAGCCCCAGAATATAATTGGTCTGGCTGACCGTTACATCCGTGTCAAGCATCTTGAAGAGCTGTTCGTTCTTCGGGTTGTTGACACGCGCTATGGTCTTGCCGATGTGGAACTTGTGCTTCGCCATCTGGCAGATAACGAGGTTGTCTTCATCTTCGCCAGTGACCGCAATGAGAACGTCGGCTCGGGCTGCCCCGGCAGAAGCCAGGGTGGCGGCTTCCGCACCATCGCCTTCGAGAATGACTGAACCGAACCGCTCGGAATAAGTTTCAACCTTGGCGTGATCGCGCTCGATGAGGAGAATTTCGTGCCCCTCGTTCAGCAAGGTTTTGGTGAGGTAATAACCAACTTTCCCGCCACCGACAACGATGATGTACACGATCAGGCCTCTCTTGATTCGACACGTCGATAGGATTCACTGGCTCCGATTACCTGGTCAATGATGAGCGCTGATATCGTTGTGGTAGGGCAGACGGTGGAGAGGCCCAGCCGTCGATAGGTGTCCTCGCGAACGGGATCATAGATGCGGACTATGACGTCGCGCACATTGAACATGATGCGGGCAACCTGGCCCGCCATGATGTTGCGATTGTCGCCATTGGTGACTGCGATGAACGCATCGGCGACTTCGATCCCGGCAGACTTGAGGACATCTTCATCAATGCCAGTGCCGAGCACGGTGTCGCCACCAAACTCTGGTGAAAGCCGCCGGAACGAGATGGCATTCGTGTCGATCACGGTGACGTTGTGGCCATTGTGATCGAGAATCGAAGAAACCCGGGCGCCAACGCGCCCGCAACCCATCACCACAACCTTCATTGCTGCTCCAGTTCGCCAGGAGTCCAACTGGACATACCACGACGGATGACGATGACCTCACAGGGGGCATTTCGAAGGACGTAGTCGACGGTGTCGCCAATGACTGCTCGTCCATGTTTCTTGTGAATCGAGCAGGAGAGCATGATGGCGTTTGCATTGTCTTCGATGGCCTCGTCGACGATTGCAGAGCCAGCCGAGCGGGCCTGCAAAAGCTCGGTGCGAACGTTCTCTCGCTTGCCGCCGACACAGCGAGTCGCGAATGTCTCGGCGGCACGGAGGACTTCTTCACCGCGATCGATTTCAGCCGGGAGTTCGGCATCGAGCGGCATTGATTGTTGCACTTCGACGACATATGCAATGGTGATGTGGGTGCTTTGTCGCTGACCGATCTTCTCCACTATCTCAAGGAGTCGACGATCGTCGATACCACCGGTGACGTAGACTACGAGGCGGTAGGGAGCGGTCGATTTGTCAGTGGCCGGTTGACGAAACGCTTGACGTAGGTTGACCAACTAATGCTGTCCTTTTGAGCACGCATGGCGGACTGGATCGTGATTTTTCAGCCATGCGAAGGCGAAGTCTACTCTACTCGGAACGTGCCTTCCACCTTGTTGACCAGTTCCTTGCCCAGGGCCGGAAAATTGGGCGTCAACTGATCATGTGACACACTTGTAGTTGCCTTCGACAGGTGAACGAGCAAGGCGCCAATATCCGACGGTGTGACGCCGGCAGTGCGAACAGCATGACCAACACTGGGTGGCCTGATGGCTGCCAGTTGTTGAGCAGCCTCGACGCGCAATCCAGCAACTCTGGAATAGTCGATGTCCATGGGTATGGTTCGCGATTCGTTCGCCTTGTGGCGGTTCGCTTCCTTGTGTTCCTTTTCGATGAATGCGCCATATCTCACGGCGATATCTGCGCGTTCCAGGGGAATCGATTCGAGGTTGGGCCCGGTCCACAATTCCAGCGATTGCACTGCCCGGATTACCCCGGCAAGCGAGACGCCAGGGCGGCGCGCGACGTCGAGTGCCCTGAGCGAGCGGGAGGTTTGCTGCAATCCCTCGGCCTCAAGGGCAGCCGCGTGACGCGGATTCGAGCCGAACCAGACTGACCCAAGTGCTTCGATCGTGGCGTCGATGCTCCCTGTTTCGGCCTTCACGCTCTCGAACCGTGCCTCGCTGATTAGCCCCATGTCGTACGCATTCTGAGCCAGGCGCGAGTCGGCGGTATCGCTACGAAGCAGCAGGCGGTACTCAGCGCGCGACGTCAGCATTCGATACGGCTCCCCGAATGGCTTGGAGATCAGGTCATCGATCATGACCCCGATGTAGGAATTGTCCCGGGTCATGACGAGATCGGGGAGCGACTTGGCCCGGGCTGCAGCGTTGGCGCCCGCGACGATGCCTTGGCCAGCAGCCTCCTCATAGCCGGATGTTCCGTTGACCTGACCGGCGAAAAAGAGACCCATGACGCGGCGGCTTTCAAGTGTCCGGCTCAACTCGGTGGGGTCCAGTGCGTCGTATTCCACGGCGTATCCATAGCGTGTGATTCGAGCGTGCTCCAGGCCAGGAATTGTGCGAATGACCTGGTCCTGGATGTCTGCTGGCAGGCTGGTGCTCATTCCCTGGACATACACTTCGTGGCTACGCCAGCCTTCAGGCTCGAGGAAGATGGGATGGCTTGTCTTGTCGCGGAATCGGCCAACCTTGTCTTCAATCGACGGGCAATACCGGGGACCAGCGCCTTCGATGGCGCCGTTGTACATCGGCGCGCGATGCAGATTGCTCCGAATGATCTCGTGACCAGATTCGGTGGTCGATGAGAGAAAACAGCGAACCTGTTCACGCCCCCCAAGGTGATCTACATTAGCGAAGATGCCGGTAGGTGAGGGATTCAGACGCATGGGCGCAATTGACCCTTTGCGACCGGCCCTGCTCATCCACAAGCTGGTGTCATCGCCTGGCTGAGGTTCGGTCTGGGTGATATCGATTGTGCGAGCATCGATCCTTGGTGGCGTCCCCGTCTTGAATCGGCGAAGCCGAAACTCCAGGTTGGAGAGCGACGTTGACAGATGGGTGTCGCCGGAGTCACCGGCACGCCCACCGGCCGCTTGAGATTCACCGGCAATCATTTTGGCGCGAAGGAACGTTCCGGCGGTGATGACCACCGAGACGGCGCGTATGTCGCCGGCGATGCGGGTTCTGACCCCGGCTACCTGTGGCGTTTCTGTGGAATCGAGAATCAGGCCAATGGCCTCATCCTGTGACAGATCAAGATTCGGCTGGGTTTCCAGTGTTTCCTTCATGTAGATCGCATAGAGCGATTTATCGCACTGGATGCGGATTGCCCGTACAGCAGGACCCTTGGACATATTCAGCTGGCGAACCTGCATTGCCGTGGCATCAGCGGCCATTGCCATGGCGCCACCAAGTGCATCAACTTCGGCAACGATCTGGGATTTTCCGGCACCGCCGATGGAAGGATTGCATGGCATGTAGCCGACCCGGTCGAGGTTGGGCGAGATGAGGAGCGTTCGGCAGCCAATTCGGGCAGAGGCCAATCCAGCTTCGCAGCCGGCATGACCGGAGCCGATCACGATAACATCGTAGGGGGTATGTTGCGGTCATGGTGGAGGTGAATCCTGGATTGGGGCTCGAGTGTTCGCGCAGGGAACGATCATCGTTCCTTGCGGGACCGGTTGACGGCGCCATTTTACTTTATACCCGGCTCACCGGTGGCGGACGCAAAGGTTGACGCAGGGCGTAAACTTCTTACCTACCAATCGTTCCGTGGTGACAGGAGGGGCCTTGCCATGAGCAATCAATCAGGTAGCACCTCGAGAAATGGGCCAGTTGTGGGAATCGCGATAGTCGTTGCGGGGTTGGTTGGCACGCTGGCGGTTTCCATTTTTGGACGCAGCGACAAGAAACAGACGGCGGCCCAGACACAAATCGAACAACGACTAGAGCGTTTGGAGGCAAGCGCGAACCAAGCCTATGAGCAGCTGGTGAACGCACTGGCGGGACTCAGGAACCAGGGGGCTGGCGATTCCGGGCACGCCCAGGCGAAAGCTCGTGACGTAGGGCGATCAGCCTCGAAGGCAATCGAATCCGCCATGAAATCAACAAGAAAGCGACTCGCCGAAATCGATCTTGAAGCCCGGCAACTCAAGGCCATTGAAAAAGCGAATCAGCTCGGCCATGAAAGCTCAGAGCGAGCGAGCGAGTTCGGCAGGAACCTGAGTCACCGTTCGTCCGAACTCATGGCAGAGGTGAAAGCCAATGCGCCCGGTTTGCGAGACAAGGCGACTCAGGTTGTCACTGATGCCGCCGGGGTCGGGACCGCACTGGCACATCAGACCAGGGACAAGGCGCCTGAAGTTCGGGAGTTGGTGTCGAAAGCAGCAAGCGATGCCGCAGCCAAGGGAGCAGAAATCGCGACGCAGGCGATTGCGCAGGCTCCTGCAGCGCTCGACAAAACAGCGAAAGCGTTGCATGACGTTGCCGACCAGGGGGCAACCATTGCATCGCAAGCCCGTGAAAGGTCGCCAGATTTGCGTGAGCAGGCATCGAAGGCGGCACATGACGTGACGCAACATGCGAAGGCCGTGGTTCCGGAAACGCTTGGCGTGGTTTCTGCGCACGTTGCGTCAACCGTCCATAGTGCGCAATCGCATGCAAGGCCAATATATGACGACGCGACACTTGCAGCGGTCAAGGCTCTTGAGCAGGCCAAATCGGGAGCGAAGGATGCTGGCAAGCGCGCTGCTGATGCGGTCGTTCCGGAGATCCATCACCGCGCAGACGTGGTCACTGAAAAGGTGAGCGCTCAACGCCAGGCGGCACTGTCGTCGATCAATGCGCTCAGCGCCTCTGCGACAGGCAAGATTGCCCACACCTCTGACGTCATTGAGAACAAGTCAAAGAGTGCGGCAACGGCCGCCGGTCGCGGTACGAAGGATGCAGGCGCGCTCATTGTTTGGTTGACGGCAGCCGCAGGCGTCGCATTCTTCGCGTTCCTGAATGAAGAACAGCGGCAGAAAGTGAAGCAGTCAGGAAAAAGAATTGCTGACGAGGTCCGGGAAGTGATTAACGACATCCGCGGTCAGGATGAAGAATTCGCCTGATCCGCTGGCGTAAACGCGAAGCAACGAAACGACCGGAGGCGATCGCCTCCGGGTTCGTTTTCGTTGTTTAGGATTCGTTGTTACGAGGCGATTTTTTGTGCGGGTGAACCATGGCAATGCTTGTATTTCTTGCCGCTCCCGCATGGGCACGGTTCATTGGGTCGAATCTTGGTCGTCTTTCGCTGTGCCGGGTTCGACGTGTCCTCGGCGGCATTGGTGGTTGTCGCGGTTTCCGTGATGCGCGTTGTCACCGGCTGCTGCGCAGCGACAGGTTGCACGCGATACATGGCGCGGACCACGTCATGCTGGATGTTCTGCTGGAGCTGGGCGTACATTCGATAGCCCTCGGTCTTGTAGACCACGAGCGGGTCTTTCTGACCATAGGCCTGAAGACCGACACCCTGGCGCAGGTCGTCCATGGCGGTAAGGTGATCTACCCACAATTTGTCGATGACCATCAGGAGGACATGCCGCTCGACCTTGGGGATGGCGTCGGCCGGGAACCTGGCTGCGACCTCATCCAACGATTCGTGCGCGTCATCGACAAGGCGGTCGACCAATTCCTCGCGGCCAAGGCCATTGAGCTCTTCCTCGGTGGCCTTCCGACCGGGAATGATGGCGTCGTACGCATCCAGCACGGCTCCGAGGTTGATCGATCGCTCCTTCTCGTCACTGTGGGAATCGACAATGAATTCGACTTCGGCGTCGATCAGGTCGACGACTTTTTCGTGAACATCCTCCCCGGCAACGATCTTGCGGCGATCGCCATAGATCACTTCGCGATGGCGATTCATCACGTCGTCATACTCCACAACGTGCTTCCGCCGATCGAAGTTGTGACCCTCGACCTTGGTCTGGGCACTTTCGATCGACTTGGAAATGAACCGATGTTCAATCGGCTCGTCTTCCGCCATGCCCATTCGATCCATCAGCCCACCGATGCGTTCGCTGCCGAATCGGCGCATGAGTTCATCTTCGAGGGAGACGAAGAAGCGGGACGAGCCAGGATCGCCCTGGCGACCGGCACGGCCTCGGAGCTGGTTGTCGATCCGCCGGGACTCGTGCCGCTCGGTGCCGATGATGTGCAGCCCGCCCAGGTCGGCGACGCCATCCCCGAGCCGAATGTCGGTGCCGCGACCAGCCATGTTGGTCGCGATCGTGACAGCAGCTTGTTCACCTGCATTGGCAACGATGGCCGCTTCCCGCTCGTGTTGCTTGGCATTCAGGACGGAATGCTCGATGCCCTTGCGATCGAGCATCTGACTGAGTTCCTCTGATTTTTCGATGGACGTCGTGCCAACTAGCACCGGCCTGCCAATCGACTTCATTCCTTCGATTTCGGCAACGACGGCAGCGAACTTGCCACTTTCAGTCTTGAAAATGAGGTCGCCAGCATCGTCGCGGATCATTTCACGGTTAGTGGGAATGGTGACAACTGGAAGGTTGTAGATGCGGTAGAACTCTTCCGATTCCGTTTCAGCGGTACCGGTCATACCGGCAAGCTTGTTGTACATCCGGAAATAGTTCTGAAAGGTAATAGTGGCCATGGTTACGTTCTGGCGGCGAACCCGGACATTTTCCTTCGCCTCGATCGCTTGATGCAGACCTTCGCTGTAGCGACGGCCAATCATCATGCGGCCAGTGAATTCGTCAATGATGATGACTTCGCCGTCTCGAACGATGTAGTCCTTATCCCGCACGTAGACGGCGTGAGCGGTGAGCGCCTGTTCGAGATAATGGGTGAGATCGATGTAGCGTTCATCGTAAATGCTCTCACCTGCCGGGATACCAGCAAGTTGCTCGACCTTGTCGATGCCTGATTCGGTCAGCGTGGCATTGCGATGCTTGATATCTACCTCGTATTCGCGGTCCTTGCGCAGTTGCTTGATGATCTGGGCGAACTGGTAGTAGCGATCGGTTGCGTCACCCGCTGGGCCAGAAATGATGAGCGGAGTGCGTGCCTCATCGATCAGGATATTGTCGACCTCATCGACGATTGCATAGTTGAGCTCACGCTGGACGAGTTTCTCGGCGTCGACAACCATATTGTCACGCAAGTAGTCGAACCCAAGCTCGTTGTTGGTCGAATAAGTGATATCGGCCTCATATGCTTCCCGGCGGCTGACGGGCCGAAGTCGCGCCAATCGTTCGTCTTCGTTGATAAAATCCGCATCGTACATGAATGCACTGTCGTGCTGAAGGATTCCCACGGAAAATCCGAGGTAATCGAATACCTGGCCCATCCACTGCGCATCGCGCTTCACAAGGTAATCATTGACGGTCACGAGATGGGCGCCATGGCCGGACAATGCGTTGAGCGCGAGCGCAAGGATCGCAGTCTGCGTTTTTCCTTCACCCGTCCGCATTTCTGCGATTTTGCCCTCGTGAAGGGCAACTCCGCCCATGATCTGGACGTCGTATTGTCGTTGTCCGAGAGTCCTGACGGATGCCTCGCGGACCGCAGCGAATACATGTGGTAGATAGTCTTCCAGATCGTCTTCGTCTTCGTACTCGTCTCGAAAGTCCACCATCATTTGACGGAGCTCTTCCTGGGACATAGCCTGAAATTCGGGTTCGATGCTATTGACTTCATCGACGACAGGATTGATCCCGCGGATTTCCTTTTCATTGGAATCGCCGAGCAGGCGGGAGAGAAATGAACGCATGGAAAGGTTTCTCCAAGTGTGGTGGCGGACAGAATGCCGGCCGCATGACAACGGGTGCCACCCATGAGTATACGTCCCCGAGGCAACGATATTCGGCATCTACCATTACCACCTGGGTAGGCGGAGCGCAAGAAAATGACAGACCCTGAGTCGCTGAGTTTTCCACAGCGAGTCGCAATTATCGTCGCACATATCCCACGAGGAAGCGTTACGACTTACGGACGGATTGCGGCGGCCCTTGGTTCTCCGCGATCGGCACGAATGGTTGGCTGGGCGATGAGCAATCTTCCGCACGGCCACGACTTGCCCGCTCACCGAGTGGTGAATCGTGTCGGATTTCTGTCCGGGGCCGAAGCATGGGGCCATCCGGAGATTATGCGGGACTTGTTGCTGGAGGAAGGAGTTCCATTCCGGGAGGAGTGGGTGGTTGAACTTGGCGCGTGCGTGTGGGATCCCGCCGAGCATCCCGATTTCGATGAACTGTTCAGGGACGGTCGTGAATCAGGCGCCTGAGGGTCTGCGCCGCATGGCCAGGGTCGTCGCTGCCGAGGATCGCGGAGACCACGGCGATCCCATTCGCTCCCGCAGTCATGGGGACGGAGGCATTGCTGGCATTGATGCCTCCGATCGCCACCACCGGGAGAGAGGTGAGGGAGCGCCGACGAGCGAATTCGACTGGCCCAAGCACGTCGCCAGCGTCCGATTTGGTTGAGGTGGCAAACATCGGTCCAATCCCGAGATACGTGGCGCCAGCAATTTCCGCTGAGGCGATGTCGGTATCCGATTCGGGAGAGTAACCAATGATGAAATTCGAGCCGCCGAGCCGCCGGGCGTCATTCACCGGAAGATCGCCAATGCCAAGGTGGACGCCGTCGGCGCCGATGGCAAGGGCGATGTCCACCCGGTCATTGATGATGAGCGGCACCCGAGCGGTCGTGCAAACTACCCGAAGCTTTCGGGCTAATTCGACAATCTGTCGATCGGTGCCGAGTTTCCATCGTAGCTGAAGACAGGTAACGCCGCGGTCGATGGCAGCCTCGACCATGGGCGAGATATCGCTCACCGCGTAATCCGGATCCGCGATGAGATAGAGGGTGAGCGTGGCTGGATCGAACGTCGTCATGAAACTGGGGAAAGAACTCGGGTGATTTCATCGGGCAATGCGGTTGCGTGGTTGACCGGAGAATGGCCTTCGCCAATCGAGACCGAATTGCGCAATGCGGCTTCGAGGTAGCGCTTGCCAAGTTGAATCGATTCTATTGGCGGCACTCCACGGGCGAGAAAGGCCGTAATCGCCGCCGAGAACGTACAGCCAGTTCCATGCGTGTTACGGGTGTCGATTCGCTCGCCCTCGATCGGGAGAAACTCATGCCCGTCGAACACGAGATCAACAGCCGGGCCTTTGAGGTGGCCGCCTTTGATGATCACGATGGATGGCCCCAGCCCGTGGATCGACCTTGCCGCATTCCGTATGTCCTCATCGTTGGCAATCGACATCCCTGCAAGAATTTCCGCTTCGGGGATGTTCGGGGTGACGATGGATGCGAGTGGCAACAGTTCGCTCTTGAGCGTCTCAATTGCGTTCGGGTTGAGCAACGCTGCGCCAGACTTGGACACCATGACTGGGTCAACCACGAGCCAGCGGATACCCCACGCTTCGAGACGATCGGCTACATTCTGAATGATCGAGCGATTAGTCAGCATGCCGGTTTTGACCGCATCAGCCCCAATATCTTCGGCGATTGTGTCAATCTGGGCAATCACAACCTCGTCCGGAACCTCGGCGATTGCCGCGACTTCCACGGTGTTCTGCGCGGTAACGGCGGTGAGTACCGATGTGCCATACACGCCCAGTGCAAAGAACGTTTTGAGATCAGCCTGGATACCTGCTCCGCCACCCGAGTCCGAACCGGCTATGGTCATCGCCTTGGGGAGATTTAACGACATGGTGATGGACTCCAGGATCGTGGTGAGGTGAGACGAGCGTTTTGACGCGCTCATTGTCCCATACTCGTGGTGGGCCGCAGTTCGTAATCGCGATCAAGGCATATACTTTGCAGGCATAACTTCATGGTTGTTCGCGAAATGGTTGGACAATGAACGTCAAAGAAGGTCTCGAGGAAATCCGAGGACGCCTGATTCGAAACGGAGCGGACAAGAAGTCGCTCCAGGTGGTCGACATCATCATGCAACGTGCCGCGCTTCCTGCTGCGCAACAGGCTTCTGCTGGGTCCCTCCTGCAGCTGGTCCGCATGTTGATGCGCTCGCCGGTCGCGAACGCTGATCCGATTGTTTACAACGACTTTGTCAAGGTTGAGGAAGAGTTGGAGGCCCGGTCCGAAGAATTTCGGGCCCAACGCGAAGCAGAAGACGCCAAACCAATTCCCAAGACCAAGAAATTCTACAAGTCGCAAAAGGAAAAGGCCGGAAATTAACTACGCGCACATCGCATCCAGCAACAAATACGGCCATGTGTTGAATCACATGGCCGTATTTGTTGCCGCGGGTCAAGGAAAGACAGGAAACTAATCGTCAACTGGCATGAGCAGGCCAAAAGACCCGTCACGGCGGCGATACAGCACGTTGAACTGATCCTCATCGACGTTGTGAAACAGGAAGAAATCGTGTCCAACGAGGTTCATCTGGTCGATTGCCTCATCGACCAACATCGGCTTCATCGGGAACCGCTTGATTCGAACGACGGCTTCGACCTCGTCCTCGTCGGCTACTGCAACACCTGTGGCCACCGCACCTGGTAGTTCGTCGACTACGAGAGTTGCCTCAACATCGTCGACCATGGTCGCGGGGACAGCGCCGCGCTTCCGGCGACTGACTTTTTTGTCGTTGTACTTGCGCACCTGGCTAATGAGCTTGTCGATCGCGGCGTCGACCGCGCGAGCCGCTTCAGCATCTCGTTCTTCAGCGCGGAGGACGTGGCGCCCAGTACGGAGCGTGAGTTGGGCGGTGGTGATTTCCGCGCCGGTTCGAGATTCCTCGGTGCGAAGTTCGAGATGAGCATCGACGACATGTTCGGCGAGACGATCGAGCTTGGCCATTCGACGATCGATAAATTCCCGCATGCCGTCGGAAACCTTTGTCCCATTTGATCGAATCTGCAGTTCCATACGCGCATCCGTCCTTTCCGACAGACCGAATGTCATCCTAAGTGGAGACTCGCAGGTGGCGGAGGCAGCGGGATGAATTGGAACACGAGATGAGCTGCCCAGAAACGCATTTGGCGCCCGCGGAGGGACTCGAACCCCCGACGCCCACCTTAGGACGGTGGCGCTCTATCCACTGAGCTACACGGGCAAGCAGGCTGGAATCATCTTCGTTTGTCCGGGGATGCTACCACAGAACGGGCTGTGATCCTACTCGCAATTTCGGATTCAAGGGCAGCAATCCCACAGTGAGTGTACGTACATGTTTTCGAATATATGTTGTTGCATAAAACAACATTCGATGCAAGCTTCTTCAATGGTCAGTTACGTGGAATCCGGACGTCGGGTGAATACCGGCGATATCCGGCCTACTTTTCGCCCGCCCTCATCCGGGCGGAAAACAAGATCGACCTGTACGAAGGAAGAAGTAGGATTTCGCACATGAGCGACTCGCCAAGCTTCCAGTTCCGCTCGTGCGGCAACCAGGTGGCCAATGATTCATCCAGACTCCGGATCGGTTACGCGAGAGCGTGGGGCGAGCATAGTCACCTTTGCCCGGGTATGTTCACCAATGTCCGGAATATGAACATGTTGTTATTGCAGCTGGAGGCTGGCGCGTTGTATGCTTCAGCGGTCGCGGGGAGTGGCGCAGCCCGGTTAGCGCGCAGCGTTCGGGACGCTGAGGTCGGAGGTTCGAATCCTCTCTCCCCGACTAATAAACAGGAGTGGCTTTGAGCCACTCCTGTTTTCGTTAAGCCCATTGGCAATGTGCTTCCAGTTACCGGCGCTGCGGTGAACGAGTGTCCAGGAAATAGGGACTTGGGGGCGGGTAATATTGTCGGTGTCGTTCGGCGAGCTTCCCGATCTGTTCCTTGACGGCGGTGAGCGCATCGACATCCTGCTCCAATAGGGCTGTCTTGAGTGTTGCGTCCAGCTGTTTCATCAGGAAGTCGAATCGCTCGCGACCCAATTTGATCAGCATTTCTTCCGATTCCCGGTGAATCTGTCCGGGAAACTGCTCCGGTCGCCCATCCAACGATTCGAGCAAGTAGTCAGCGTGGTCAGCGAGGTGGTCGTCGAGTGCAACAACGATTTGTTCAGCCGTGAGGGAGACGACGGACTCGTCTCGCAATACTTTGACGAGCTCGCGATTGCGCACATCGTTGAGCTCCTCGATTGGGATCCTGCTAACGACATCCCGGGTGAGATCCGGATGCTTGAGGAAGAGAGCGATTACATAGTCCTCGGTCGAGCGCCTTGCGACGCGCTCGACAGCTGCTGGTGTGATGCCTGCCCTCTGGGCTGATGGGCGGCCACCGAGCCGCGCCTTGCGGACCTCTGCGAGCACCAGCCGGTCTTCCAGGCCAAGTCGCCTGGCAAGCAAACTGATGTAGTGCCCCTGCACGATACGATCGGGTATTTGTTGAAGGAGCGGGGCGATGTGCTGCACAACCTCTGACTTTTGCCTGGGGTCAGACATGTCGACCGGCTTGGTCAGCACGTCGATCGTGAAGTCCATGAATGGCTTGGCGGTCGCCACGATCGATGGCCAAAGATCGGGGGACTTGCGAATCAGTTCATCCGGATCCTTGCCTTCCGGAAGCTGCACGACGGTGATTTCGGCTTTAAGTTTGCGTTCGAATCGGATGATGCCGGTCGCATCGGGGACAGGCATCAGTTCCCCATCCAATGAGTCCTGCATCGTCTCTATGCCGCGAATCGTCGCCATTTGACCAGCAGTATCGGCGTCGAGGGCAAGGACGATCCGGGCGCCGCCTCGCTTGATTTGGGCCACTTGCGATTCGGTGAGTGCGGTGCCCATCGAGGCCACTACATTCTCGTACCCGTATTGATGTGCGGCGATCACATCCATGTAGCCTTCGACAATGACAACCTCAGTGGCTTTCCGGATCGGTTCGCGGGCAAGATCAAGCGCGTAAACAATCGCGCTCTTGTCGAAAATCGGGGTTTGTGGGGAGTTCAGATATTTTGGAATCGCGTCGCCCATTGCTCGGCCGCCGAAACCAACCACATGACCGTCGCGATCCCTGATCGGGAACATGAGCCGATTGCGAAACCGATCGTAGTGACCACCATTGTCGCGTTCCTGAACCAGTCCGGCCTCAAAGGCAAGTTCGGCCGGCACATCGCGAGACGCGAAATAGTTGAGCAGATCGCTCCAGGAATCGGGGGCAAAGCCGAGACGGAAGCGATCGACCATCTCGGAGTTGATGCCGCGGGCGGCAACGACCTGGCGACCCGCCTCGCCTTGACGCGATTTCGACAGCACATGGCTGAAGAAGGTAGCTGCTAGTTCGTTCACCTCAACCAGGCGATTACGGTGAGCATCGTGTTCGGGAGTCGGCGCTGTGGCCATATCGATCGTGACGCCAGCACGGATCGCGAGTTCCTTGAGCGCGTCGCGAAACTCGGTGTTCTCCGCCAGCATGTAGAACGTGAAGAGATCGCCACCCTTGCCACAACCGAAGCAGTGGAAATTCTGGGAATCCGGAAAGACGACGAACGAGGGTGATTTTTCCTGGTGAAATGGACACAAGCCCTTGAAACTGCGTCCCGCCTTCTTGAGCGAAGGGACGTAACCCTGCACGAGGTCGATGATGTCAATGCGTTCACGAATTTCGGCAACTGCGTCTTGAGCCATGGTGAACTTTCGGGTGAGTCAGGGGGCGAGAAACTGCGGGACGAACAATCGTTCATACAACTCTACAGCGTACCGGTCTGTCATTGATGCAACGTAATCCGTGACTCGACGCTCGATCGTGTCGTCGTGCGCAGCGACATTCACGGAATCGGGAATGCGATCCGGATTTCGGACGAAGTATTCGAACAATGCGGTGACGATGCCCTGGACCCGAAGTGTTTCAGGGCGGGCGTTAATCGGGTCGTACACCTGTGCATAGAGAAAGTTCCGGAGGACATCAGAGGCCGCGAGAATCTCAGGCGACATGGCGATGGATCCGGGTGCATCAACCGTATTCGATGTGTGGACGATGTCACTCACCATTGCATCGATCCGCAGTGAATGGCGTTCGCCCAGGACCTCGAGAACCTCTCGTGGAACCTCCTCCTTGCTGATTTCGCCGGCCCGGATTGCGTCATCCAAATCATGATTGAGATAGGCGACACCGTCGGCGATCTTCAGGACCTGACCTTCGAGGGTTGCCGGGGTTCCAGCCATTTCCCCGGACAGGGACGATCGGGATTTGGAGTGCCGCAGAATGCCGTCGCGCACAGACTGGGTGAGATTTAGACCCTCGCCATCTCGTTCGAGTTTGTCGACTATTCGCAGACTCTGCTCGTTGTGCCGAAAACCGGGGATGATCGTTGCCAGGGCACGCTCGCCAGCGTGCCCGAATGGTGTGTGTCCAAGGTCGTGACCCATGCCGATCGCCTCGATCAGGTCTTCATTGAGACCCAATGCCCTGCCAATTGTGCGCGCAATTTGGGCAACCTCGAGTGTATGCGTGAGCCGTGTGCGAACGTGGTCGCCCGAGGGGCCGATGAATACCTGAGTCTTGTGCATCAGGCGACGAAAACTTTTTGAGTGGATGATGCGGTCGCGATCTCGCTGAAAGGGCGTTCGGAGTTGGGGAACTTCCTCGGGCACTCGTCGAATTGCGTTACGGCTGCGAGTTGCAAGAGGCGCGAGAATCGCATCCTCCCGGGCGTAGAGGTCCACATGATGGCGAGTGCGCAAGGAATAGGCGATCTCGCTGTTCGTCATTCGACTATATCCATCTTCGCGAGGCTGGCCATAAGGCGCTTGGTGCCGACCCTGACAAAGGCGACCACGACCTCCAGATCATCTCGACGCGGCAATACTTCCAATATTTGACCGTCGCCAAACTTCGGGTGGAACACGTGTTGGCCCGGGACATATGACGGGATCACCGGTTTTGCCGCAGGCTGATTGCCGAGTCCCGAAGGTGAGGAGTATTTGGTCGTTACTTGCGAGGCCAGCGCACCTCGGGCCACACCTGCGAGTCGTCCGTTGGAACTGCCCCCTCGGTTCGCTGAGGAGCGAGTAGATGCGCGCACAAGTTCGGCGGGGATTGCCTGCAGGAATCGCGACGGAACGCCGGATTGATAGCGACCGTAGGTCATGCGATTTGCAGCGTAGGTCAGGAAGAGCAACTTCTCGGCACGAGTGACGCCCACGTAAAACAGGCGGCGTTCTTCTTCCAGCGCAGTGGTATCGAATGCCTCCGCTTCAATGGCACGACTGATTGGCAAGAGGCCTTCCTCGATGCCCGTGATGAACACCACTGGAAACTCGAGGCCCTTTGCCGAATGCAGGGTGATCATGGTGACCTGGCCCTGCTCATCCTCCTTCATCGAGTCGACATCGGCAATCAGCGATACCTGTTCCAGGTAGGCGGTCAGCGCTTCGGTCGGGTCCACCGATTCGTAGCGCTCCAGATCGGCACGAAGTTCGAGAAGGTTTGCCCAGCGGTCGAGGTCGTCCTCTGTGCTGGTCAGGGAATCCCGATAACCGGTCTTCTCGACGATATCGTCGAAGAGTTCGGCCAGGCTCGCAGTGTTGGCACGCTCTCGCAGGATCGCGAATGTGTTACCGATGCGCTCGGCAGCTGTTCTTCCTGGTCCCGAGAAGTCAGGTTGGTCTTCTGAAGTGCGGGAAGTGCCGGGGACAATCGCGAGAAACGCATCCACCACCGGAACGCTGTGCTGGTTCGCCCATGAGGTTGCTGCTTCATGGGCCTTCGGTCCGAATCCGCGGCCGATCGGCAAATTGTCGATGATCCGTTCCAGACTCAGTCTATCGTAGGGGTTGTGGAGCAATCTGAGCACGGCAAGGACATCCTTGATTTCCTTGCGCTCATAGAACCGGACACCACCAACGATGCGATAGGGAATATTCGTGGTGCGGAATGCTTCTTCGAGCACACGGCTTTGTGCAGTGGTGCGATACATGATTGCGACGTCATCGCCAGTTACGCGGCCAGTGTTGATCAATCGACGGATCTCGCTGACGACGAATTGTGCTTCGTGATGCTGATCTGCGAGTTCGCGAAGGGCGATTGGTTCGCCCTCCGGATTGTCAGTCCGAATTGAGCGATCGATGCGCTGGGTGTTGTCGCGAATCAACCGGTCAGCTGCCTGGACGATGTGTTTGGTCGAGCGGTAGTTCATCTCCAGGTGGATTTCGGTCGTTGCTGGAAAGTCATCCTTGAAGTTGAGAATGTTGGTGATGTCTGCCTGTCGCCAGCCGTAGATCGACTGGTCAGGATCGCCGACCACGAACAGATTGTTCCATTTGCCGGCAAGAGCGGTAATCAGAACGTACTGGACCTTGTTCGTGTCCTGATACTCGTCGACCAGGATGTATTTGAACTGTTCCTGGTAGCGTTGCAAGAGCCGCTCGTCGGCATCGAACAACCGCAGTGGCAATCCGAGCAGGTCATCGAAGTCGACCGCATTGGCCTGCCGGAGCTCACGTTCATACTCCCGGAACACGCGAACCACGATCTCATCGTCATGCGTGGCGGCCTGATCGGCGAGCTCGTCGGGTGACATGAGCTGACCTTTTGCTTTCGAAATGCCGGAAAGCATGCGGCGGGGAGCGAACTGTTTGGGATCCAGGTTCAGGGCCTTGAGGGAGTCCTTGGCCAGGTCCAGTTGATCGCCACCGTCGTAAATCAGGAAGTTCGGCAGGAGACCGATGCGATCAGCGACGAGACCTGGATTCTGCCGGAGAATCCGGACGCCGAGGGAATGGAAGGTCCCCATCACAAGGCCGTTGGTCGACCCATTGCCAACCAGACGATCGATGCGTTGACGCATCTCATTGGCGGCCTTGTTCGTGAACGTCACAGCAAGGATCTGGTCGGGACTGATACCAGTTTCTTCGATCAGGTAGGCAATCCGATGGGTGAGCACCCTGGTTTTTCCGGAACCTGGCCCGGCAATTACCAGCACCGGGCCCTCAGTTGTCACCACTGCCCGTTGTTGCTCGGGATTCAGGCCATCGAGAAGGCGTTGTTGCTCAGTCAACATAACGATAGGGCTGCCTTGTGACTACATGTGCGGAAATGGTCAAACTGTACCTGGGGGTGCGGGAAGTTGAATCCAGAACGGATGCGCTACGAGTGTAGCACTCTGCCGGGGACCAAATTGTCACGATTGTTACCTGAATGTTGCACGCCTCATCGCCGCAAGGCGGACTTCGGTGATATTATTTTCACGCGCGGTCCTATAGCGATGGCGTGGCACTCTGAGCCTTTCAATTAGTGTGCATGTTTCCCGCGTGCGCATTCGACGCCCCGATTCTTCAGTTGCATACCATTCCCCAAGGAGCAGCGGCTTGACAATTGCTGAGCATCCGTGGCGCGACGTTGCCCTGAGCGACAGTGAATATGCGCAAATCCTTGAACTCCTGGGCCGGGCGCCAAGCCCCGTAGAACTGGGCATGTTTGGCGCGATGTGGAGCGAGCATTGCGGTTACAAACATTCCCGACCACTCCTGAAGCACCTTCCAACCGAAGCCCCATGGGTTTTGCAGGGCCCCGGTGAGAACGCCGGAGCTGTCGATCTTGGCAATGGCCTGGCTGCGGTGTTCAAGGTCGAGTCCCACAATCATCCGAGCGCAGTTGAGCCGTATGAAGGCGCCGCCACGGGGGTGGGGGGCATCGTTCGCGATATTTTCACGATGGGCGCCCGACCAGTGGCGATTCTCGACGCGCTCCGCTTCGGAGATCTGGAGGACGAGCGTAATCGCTACCTGTTCGACCATGTCGTGGCGGGTATTGGTGGATACGGCAATTGCCTCGGGATTCCCACGGTCGGCGGAGAACTCTTGTTCGATGCCAGCTACAACGGGAATCCGCTCGTGAATGCCATGTGTGTGGGCCTGGTCAAGACTGACGGCATCGTCCGTGCAAAGGCGAGTGGCATTGGCAACATCATTGTCCTGATCGGCGCTGAAACGGGCCGGGATGGACTTCACGGGGCGACATTTGCTTCCGTTGACGATCCGGAAGCATCGCACCGGGGAGTGGTTCAGGTTGGAAATCCATTCCTTGAGAAGCAACTCATGGAGGCCTGTCTCGAACTGCTCAAAGGCGACGCGGTGGTGGCGATGCAGGATCTTGGCGCCGCAGGGCTGACCAGCTCGATTGTCGAATGTGCAAGCCGTGGTGGCGTCGGGATCGACATTGATGTCGCCGCCGTTCCTCGCCGGGAGACCGGCATGACCGCCTACGAAGTCATGCTGAGCGAAAGTCAGGAAAGAATGGTGCTGGTGGCAGCGCCGGATCGATTCGACGAGATCGCCGAGGTGCTCGATCGTTGGTCACTCAGTTCGGCCCTGATTGGCCACATCACCGACGATGGTGTTGTGTGTATCCGTGACGGCGACGAAATTCACGTCGAAGTTCCGGTGACTCATTTTATCGACGATTGCCCGACCTACGCGATTGACGCCCGTGAACCGGAAGGCGCACGGGAAAGGAAAAACCTGGACCTGGATACGATTCCGGATATTTCGCAATCAGAAATTTCCACGACCCTGATGCAGTTGCTGGGTTCCGCAAACCTAGGAAGCCGGCAATCCGTGTGGGAGCAGTACGACCACACCATCCTGACCAACACTGTTATGGGTCCCGGCAAGGCAGATGCCGCGGTGCTTAGGATCAAGGGCGCCGAGCAGGGAATTGCGATTAGCATGGATTGCAATTCGCGCTACTGCTTCCTGGACCCGTTCGTGGGAGCCCAGCACGCGATCGCCGAGGCCACGCGCAACGTGAGTTGCGTCGGAGGTCGACCGCTTGGCATGACGAATTGTCTCAACTTTGGGAACCCGGAACGCTCGCCGGCGAATTGGCAGCTCTCGGAGGCCGTGGCCGGTATGGCCGACGCCTGTCGCAAATTGGGCGTCCCGATCGTCAGTGGAAATGTAAGCCTGTACAACGAGACTGAAGGCAATCCGGTGTATCCGACGCCGATGGTGGGCTGCGTCGGTGTGATCGACGATGTGAACTCCGCAGTTGGCATCGGCTGGAACAACGGAGACGACATTTACCTTCTGGGTCAATCTGCGCCGGATCTTGGCGGTAGCGAGTATCTGGCGACCATCCATGGAAAGGTGGCGGGTTCTCCGACCGCAGATCGATTTTGACCTCGAGGGACAACTCCAGCAGTTCCTGCGTGCGCTTGTGGTGGCAGGATCGGTGTCCGGCGTTCACGACATTGCAGATGGAGGAATCGCAGTTGCCCTGGCTGAACTGGCAGTTGCTTCGGGATTTGGTGCTCGCGTTTCCCTGCAAACCGATGACCGGCGCAACGACGTACGCTGGTTTGGGGAGTGTGCCAGCAGGGCGCTGGTGGCGGTATCGCCATCGCAACGCTCATCGATCGAAAACGTAGCCGCGGCGGCGGGAGTGTCCGTGATCAGGATCGGCACCGTCGAAGGCGATTCGCTCACGCTCGGACGTTCAACCCCCGTTTCCGTTCAACAATTACGTGCCGCCAGTTCAACGGCGTTCGACATCGCGCCGGCACCAGCAGAGCATGCCTGAATTCCGTTTCGGCCCTTATTCATGTTTCGGGGAGCGATCGCACCATGTTTACACCCAAGCTTCTCCCACCCTATGAACGCCTGGATGAGTTCGACAAGCCGCATGAAGAATGCGGAGTGTTCGGCATTTACGCGCCCGGCGAAGAAGTAGCCCGGCTTACGTTTTTCGGACTGTATGCGCTACAGCATCGGGGACAGGAAAGCGCGGGGATTGCCACCTCGGACGGTCAGCACATCGCCAGTCACACCAGCCTCGGACTGGTCTCCCAGGCGTTCGACGAGGAAGACCTTCGTAAATTGCCAGGGTACCTCGCGATCGGCCACACTCGATACTCGACGTCCGGATCGAATCATGAGTGCAATGCCGGGCCGATGCGGGTGGATACCGACCTCGGCGAGTTGGCCATTTCCCACAATGGAAACCTGACCAACGCGCTCGCGCTCAAGCTTGAGCTCGAGCGCGATGGCGAAACGTTCGCTTCGACAACCGACAGCGAGATCCTGGCGCGGGTCATTGCACGGGCACCGGGGGTGACGTTTGTCGAAAAGATCCGAAATGCGATGCCGCGCATGGTGGGTGCGTTCAGTCTTGCGATACTTGCCGACGACCGACTGTTCGCTGTGAGAGATGCGTTGGGTGTGCGACCGCTTTGCCTTGGCCGATTAGGACCGAACTGGGTTGTGGCATCGGAATCGGCGGCATTGATGACGATTGGCGCGGAGTTTGTACGCGAAGTCGATGCGGGCGAAATCGTGGAGATCAGCGCCGACGGCGTGGTGTCCCACGGTACCGGTGTACCCGAGCACCACGCGATGTGCCTGTTTGAACTGATCTATTTTGCCCGCCCGGACAGCGAAATCATGGGTAGCCGCCTGCACATGGTGCGGCAACGGATGGGCGAAGAGCTTTCGAAAGAGACTCCGGTTGACGCCGATGTTGTGATCGGGCTGCCGGATTCCGCGACGCCCGCTGCAATCGGCTATGCCCGGCAGTCGGGTATTCCTTACCAGGAAGCACTGATCAAGAATCGCTATATCGGGCGCACCTTCATTCAACCGGATCAGCGACTCCGCTCGATAGGTGTTTCGTTGAAGTTCAACGTGTTGCCAGAAGCCGTCGAAGGCAAGCGCGTGATCCTTGTCGACGACACTATCGTGCGTGGCACGACGAGCGGTCCGGTGGTTCAGCTGATTCGTGCGGCAGGCGCCAAGGAAGTGCACATGCGGGTGCATGCTCCACCAATGATGTGGCCGTGCTATCTCGGTGTCGATCTTGCCAAGAAGGAAGAACTCATAGCAGCACGAATGACGGTTCCGGAAATCGGCAGGCACATTGGCGCCGACAGTATCGGGTATCTTTCCCTTGATGGATTGTTCCGGGCAATTGGCAAGGGACGCCAGGGATTCTGCACAGGTTGCCTCACCGGCAATTACCCGGTTCCGACCTACAACGAGGTCGACAAGCTTGCATTGGAACGCGTCTAGCGCGCACAGGGAGAGTTGGGTGGGGAATCAGGATGGTTCACTGAAACAGACCGCATTGCTTGATCGGCACAAGGCATTGGGGGCGAGAATCGTACCCTTTGCCGGTTGGGAAATGCCAGTGCAATATGAGGGCATTCTTGCCGAGCACAAGGCGGTGCGGACTCGTGCCGGGCTGTTTGACCTCGGGCACATGGGACAGGTCTCGGTAACTGGGCCGGATGCGCTGGCGTTCCTTCAGTTTACGACCACAAACGATGTCAGCACATTGGCTCCAGGTGAGGCAAAATACGGTCTCCTGCCAAACGAGACCGGTGGTGTTGTTGACGACATCATCGTCTACCGCATGCCAGAGGGGCAGGACGGCTACATGGTGTGCGTCAACGCCTCGAACACCGATAAGGATGTGGCCTGGTGGCTGGAACTCCGCGCCCGGCGCTCTGATCTCGACCTCACTCTCCGCGACGTCTCCCCGGAACTAGGGATGATCGCGATTCAGGGGCCGTTGGCTGAGTCGATTGTCAAGAAAGTCACCGAAGCACCAGTGGAAAGCATTGACTACTTCTCCTGGAAGGACGGGGTTGTTGACGGGGTTGAAGCGAAAATCGCCCGCACCGGTTACACCGGCGAAGATGGATTCGAGTTCTACGCCGACAATGATGAGATCGGCAGGATCTGGGATGCCTTGCTCGATGCCGGGGCCGAAGACGGAATTGCCCCGATCGGGCTTGGCGCGCGCGACACGCTGCGCCTCGAAGCCCGCATGCCGCTCTATGGACAGGAGCTCGACGACGACATTAGTCCATACGAGGCGGGTCTGGGATGGGCGGTTAGCCTGACCAAGGGTGATTTCATCGGACGTGAACCGATGGAACAGGTAAAATCCGAGGGACCGAAGCGTCGCACAGTTGGGTTCACCACGCTTGGCCGCAGCAGCGCGCCTCGCTCCCATTGCGCCGTGGAGGTTGACGGACGAGAAGTTGGCTTCGTCACCAGCGGCAGCTATTCGCCGACACTCGAGCAAAACATCGGTTTGGCGCTCGTGGAACGGGAAGTTGCTGGCGTAGGCAAGCCACTTCAGATTATTGTCAGGGACAAACCGGTCGAGGCCGTTCAGGTCAAGACACCGTTTTACAAACGAGAACAGTAAAAGCATCACCGGTTCTGTCGCCTTTGCGTTGGGGCCGGTTGACATATACCGAAGTTGGATCCGCGCAAGGGAGGGCACATGAGCGCACCAGAAAACCTGAAATACACCAAAACGCATGAATGGGTGAAGGTCGAAGACGATATTGTGACGGTTGGTCTTGCCGACTATGCGCAGCAGGAGCTTGGAGACATCACCTATCTTGAGCTTCCTGACGTTGGCTCAAGCATTTCCGCAGGCGAGCCATTCGGCGTCGTCGAGTCGGTGAAGGCTGCGTCCGACATCTACTCTCCGCTCGATGGCGAAGTCCTCGAGCGCAACGATGGCGCCGTTGACGCTCCGGAGGTCATCAACTCGTCGCCGTATGGCGATGCCTGGCTGATCAAGGTGCGGGTGTCAGACCCTGCACAGATCGAGGCGCTGATGAATCCTGAGCAATATGACACGTTTGCCGCTGAAGCAGCGCACTGACATCCGCTGAGGTCATCCGCCGCGCGTCCAACGAGGTTCCCTAGCAAGCCATGACGTTCAACCCCCACACAACCGAGGATCGGAACGAAATGCTCGCCGCCATCGGCGTCGAGTCGATTGATGACCTCTTCGACCCGGTTCCCGATCAATACCGATTTCCGACGCTCGACCTCCCGCGGATGCTGACCGAAATGGAAGCCGCACAGCGCATGGAGGAGTTGGCAAACCGGAACATCGTGCCTGCACCGCAAGACATC
Organism: uncultured Chloroflexia bacterium; assembly: GCA_963763125.1. Classification (GTDB taxonomy): domain Bacteria; phylum Chloroflexota; class Chloroflexia; order Thermomicrobiales; family UBA6265; genus JACCYX01. The sequence continues at coordinate 102,815 of CAVXMV010000003.1, read as the reverse complement.
TTCCTTGGCGCCGGTTCGTATCAACACTACGTGCCGGCCGCTGTCGGGCAGATTCTTGCGCGCGGCGAGTTTTACACCGCATACACCCCCTACCAGCCTGAAGTGGCGCAAGGGACCCTGCAGGTCATCTACGAGTTCCAGTCGATGGTTGCGGAACTCCTTGGCACGGAAGTCGCAAACGCGTCGATGTACGACGGCGCGACAGCGATGGCCGAAGGCGCGCTGATCGCGATTTCTTCGACGAAGAAGCGCAACCGGATCGTGCTTTCGAAGACCGTGCACCCTGCCTACCGACGAGTCATGAAGACCTACGTCGAGGGAACAGGCATCGAGGTTGTGGAGACTGGCGGCGACGCCGACCAGTTCGCAACGACGGTGGACGACATTCGGCCCTTTATCAGCGACGATCTGGCCTGCGTGGTGGTCCAGTATCCCAATTTCTTCGGCGGTATCGAAGACATCAAATCGATGGCGGAGGAAGTTCAGGAAGCTGGCGCCATGCTTGTTGTAAGCACGTCGCCGGTGCCGCTTGGACTTCTCAAGTCCCCCGGAGAACTCGGTGCCGACATCGTCACTGCCGAGGGGCAATCTCTCGGTGTGGCCCAGAGTTACGGCGGCCCCTATGTCGGGTTGCTCGGCACCCGACAGAAGTTCGTACGGCAGATGCCGGGGCGAATTGCGGGGATCACGACCGATAGCGAGGGCAAACGCGGATTCGTACTCACACTTCAGACTCGTGAGCAGCATATCCGGCGCGAAAAGGCCACCAGCAACATCTGCACCAATCAGGGACTGATGGCAACTGCCGCAACAGTGTACATGTCCACCGTTGGACCCGAAGGATTCCGCGAAGTGTCGCGTGCGGCCTATCAGAACGCGCATTACCTGGCCAATCAATTGGCGAATCTCGATGGTTTCGAGATTTCCGGTGATCTGCCGTTCTTCAATGAATTCACCATCAAGACTCCCGTGCCTGCGCGAACGCTTAACGAACGTTTGCTCCAAGAGGGCATCCTCGGTGGATACGATCTTGGTCAGGAAGATCCGTCGTTGAGCCACTATCTGCTGTTGGCGGCGACCGAGCTGAACACCAGGGAAAGTATCGATCGTTTGGTGGCCATTGCTGGCGGGCTGACAAGGTAATTCGCCTACGGATGGGTTGGTGGACCAGGCATCAACGACTCACGCGCCGTTTTTTTGAGTGGCGTGAGTCGTTCGGTTTACGGTAGCCCTGCCTATCTTGCTATACTTTGATCGAGTTTCAATCTGTTCCTCTTGCCTTTCCCTGAATTGCCGCCAGTAATGCGCTGCACATCGCCCGCCAGTAATTGGAGTTGAAGTGGTCAAACCCATCGTCGCCATCGTCGGACGCCCGAACGTTGGGAAATCCACCCTGTTCAATCGACTCATTGGAGAGCGGCGCGCAATCGTTCAGAACGAGCCCGGAACGACACGGGATCGCGTGTACGGCACGGCAGAGTGGGTCGGTGTCGAATTTACGGTGATCGACACCGGAGGTCTTCAGGATGAAGACGAGGTTGGGAGAGATGCCCACGATACCGAAACCTACATTGCCATGCAGACGAGGTCCCAGGCGTCCGCGGCAATTACCGAGGCCGACGTGATCGTCTTCATGGTGGACATCACCAACGGTCCGACAGCTGGAGATGCTGAAATCGCGACGCTGCTTCGGCGGGCGGACAAGCCTACAATTCTTGCGGCCAACAAGGCTGACAGTGTGGGACGTCGTGAGTTGCTGTTCGAGTTCTACTCACTCGGCCTGGGCGATCCAATTGGTGTCTCTGCCTATCACGGTAATGGCACCGGTGACCTTCTCGACAAGATCGTGGAAAACCTTCCGGACGCTGTTGAAGAGGAAGAGTTCGAGGGGCCGCGAATCGCGATTGTCGGTCGCCCCAATGTGGGCAAGAGCCGTCTTCTCAATTCCCTGCTGGGTCAGGAACGATCGATCGTCAGCGATATGCCGGGGACGACCCGAGACAGCCTGGACACCCAGATCGAGTGGGAGGACAAGCCAATTACCTTGATCGACACGGCCGGCATTCGCCGGCGTGGCCGCGTTGAGCAAGGCATCGAGCGAGTAAGCGTGATGCGATCGATGAGGGCGATCGATCGCGCTGATGTAGTTTTGCTGCTGATCGATGCCACCGAGGACTTTACGGCTCAGGACTTGCACATTGCAGGCTATGTCGAAGAGCAGAAAAAGGGCCTCGTTGTTGTGGTCAACAAGTGGGACCTGGTCGAAAAGGATTCCCACACGATGGAAATCTATCGACAACGAGCCCAGCAGCAACTGGATTTCATGGCCTATGCACCGGTAGTGTTCATCTCGGCCAAGCTCGGCTTACGTGTCGGGCAGACACTGGATGCGGCCCTGAACGTCATTGCAGAACGCAACAAGCGAGTCAGTACGGCTCAGCTGAACAAAGTGCTCAGGGAAGCGGTGGCCAAGCATCAACCACCTTCCCGCCCAGGCAAGTGGGTCAAGTTCTTCTATGTGACCCAGGCGGACACATCGCCACCAACATTCATTTTCTTTTGCAACGATCCGAAGCAGATCCACTTTTCCTATCGCCGATACCTGGAAAATGAACTTCGGGAAGCGTTCGGATTTCACGGTACGCCACTTCGGATCTCATTCCGGAGCCGGAGAGAGCTGGACTAGCCGTGGGTGTTCCTGGTTGGTTGCTGCTTGTCGCCGCAGGCTATCTGGTTGGCGCGATTCCGTGGGGACTGGTGCTCGGGAAGATCAAGGGCATTGATGTCCGTCAACATGGAAGTGGCGGAACGGGCGCGACCAACACCCTCCGTTTGCTTGGTTGGAAGATCGCGCTGTCTGTATTCATTCTTGATTTTTGCAAGGGTCTATTGCCGGTGATCACAATGCGCGCACTGGATGCTCCTCATTGGGCGACCGGAGCGGTGGCTGTTGCCTGCGTGGCCGGACACTGTTGGTCGCCGTTCATCGGATTCAAGGGCGGCAAGGGCATGGCCACGGGTGGAGGCGCCGCCGTCGGCCTCGCGTGGTGGCTCATCCTGCTGCTATTGCCGATGATCGCGATCGTCGCACTGACGCGGTATGTCTCCCTGGCTTCGCTATCGGCAGCTGTAGTTGGTCCTCTCCTGGTGATTGGACTGGCGATCTGGGGCGACTTTCCCTTGTCCTGGGCGATAGCGGTTACGGCGATTGCGGGCATCATTGTGTTGCAACACCGGGCAAATATTTCGCGCCTGCTCAACGGGACCGAGCGGAAGTTCGGGAACAAGGAGTCGGCGAGTCCGAGTCCAGCTGGCTGAGTAAGCGGACGCCACGTTGGGTTACCGCGCATAGCCTTCCGGATGTTCCTGAATCCAATCCCAATGAGATCCGATCATTAAATCGAGCGTTGAATGCGTCGGGTCCCATCCCAGGATATCCCTGGCACGGGTGGCATCGGCAATCAGGGCCGGTGGATCTCCTGCGCGTCTGGGACCCATGGCCACGGGCAGGCGCTGATCCGTGGTCAACTCCACGGCCTCGACCAATTGCGTCACTGAGAAACCGTAACGCGTACCGAGGTTGAATGTTCCAAGCGTTCGGTCGAGCTTCTCCAGTGCGAGGATGTGCGCCTCGACAAGATCCGTTACGTGGACATAATCCCTAACCGCCGTTCCGTCCTCGGTGTTGTAGTCGGTGCCGAAAACGGTGAAGGTTTCGCGTCTGCCAGTGAGGGCTTCCAGGGCGACCGGGATGACATGTGTTTCCGGTCGGTGATCTTCGCCAAGGGGGCCTCGTGAGCCAGCCACATTGAAGTAGCGGAAAATCGCGTACCTGATGCCGTAGGTTGCTCCGTAGTCGGCGAGGATTCGCTCCATCATCAACTTGGATGCACCGTACGGATTAATTGGCAGGGTTGGTGAATCCTCGCGAATCGGGAGCTGTTTCGGCTCGCCGTAGACAGCCGCGGTCGATGAGAACACAAACTTGCGGATACCGGACGCGCGAACCGCATCCAGCAGATTGATACCGCCAACGACGTTGGTCCGGTAGTACTCAGCAGGTTGCTCGACGCTTTCGGGCACAAGGTGAAGGGCTGCAAAATGGAGCACCGCGACGGCGTTCGCAGTCGACACGGCATTGAGTGTGGCAATCGGATCCCGCAGGTCGCACTCAATGAATTCTGCGCCAGGCGAAACCGCGTCCAGATGACCTCGCTGGAGGCCATCGAGGGCCACAACCTCATAGCCCCGTTCGAGGAGCATCGCCACTGCCACGCTGCCAATGTATCCTGCGCCGCCGGTGACCAGAACGCGCATGGTGAGCCTTTCCGCTAGAGGTTGAAGTCGATTGCTTTCATGGTCTATTCGGCAAGAGTAGCCAAGTGCCATGGTACACTTTTGGCGGTTCTACATGGCCGATCGCGACACCTGATTGGCCAGAATCACCACGATCCAGTTGTAAATTTCCATGAAGTAAATGAGGGATCCGATGGCCACTTTGACGCTGGATGTCCTGGCACAAGCCGACCCTGCGGTCGCCGCTTCAATTGGTCGCGAGCGACGCCGGCAAGTCGACGCAATCGAGCTCATCGCGTCTGAGAACTATGTGAGTGAGGCGGTTCTCGAAGCGGTTGGCACTGTACTTACGAACAAGTATGCCGAAGGACTTCCGGGCAAACGCTACTATGGCGGTTGTGAGTTTGTGGACGAAGTCGAAGTCCTGGCGATCGATCGTGTCAAGGAATTGTTTGGGGCGGAGCATGCCAATGTGCAACCTCATTCGGGTGCCAGTGCGAACCTTGCCGCCTTCTTTTCCCTGTTGAACCCTGGGGACAAGATTCTGGGACTCAACCTGTCTGAGGGTGGCCATCTGACCCACGGCAAGGATGTGAATTTCTCGGGCCGGTTCTTCGAGGCGCATTTCTACGGCGTAAATCATGAAACGGGATTGATCGACTACGACCAGGTGCTTGCAAAAGCGAAGGAAGTTCGGCCGCAGGCGATCATCTCTGGGGCAAGTGCCTATAGCCGGACCATTGACTTCAAGCGATTTCGCGAAATCGCGGACGAAGTTGGGGCTTACCTATTCGCCGACATTGCTCACATCGCAGGGCTCATCGCTGGCGGGATGCATCCGACCTCAATCGGTCACGCACACATCACGACATCCACCGCCCACAAGACCCTCCGGGGGCCGCGTTCGGGATTTATCCTCTCCAGTGCAGAGCTGGGAGCAGGTGTCGATAAAACGGTCTTCCCAGGCATGCAGGGTGGTCCACTGATGCATGTGATTGCTGGCAAGGCGGTGGCGTTTGGCGAGGCATTGCAGCCATCGTTCAAGGCCTACGCGAAACAAGTAGTGCTCAATGCGCAGGCGATGGCGAATGCGTTCATCGAGCGCGGCGTACCGGTCATTTCCGGTGGGACTGACAACCACCTGATGCTTGTCGATGTCGGCTCGACCGGGATCAGCGGTCGAAAGGCAGAGCGGGTACTGGACACTGTCGGTATCTCAACCAACCGCAATACGATTCCTGGCGAGACGAGATCGGCGATGCTGGCGAGTGGCGTGCGGATTGGTTCGGCGGCGATGACGACGCGAGGATTCGGTGAGACTGAGTCGGTGCAGGTCGCCGATCTTGTCACACGGGTGCTGAGAGCTCCGGAAGATGAGTCCGTGCTGAAGCAAGTCGCGACCGAAGTGCTTGAATTGACGTCGGGTTTCCCGGTTCCGGGCATCGATCGAGCGACACTCGAATAGTACGCTCTGCATACGATCCGCACCGACGAGTTGTGGTTGACTGTGCGTTCAACTGGACCTCGCGAATATTCGCAGGTCGACACGAAGAAACCGGAGGGCGGTGACGCCCTCCGGTTTTTTCGTACTGTTCAGTTGAACTCGATTCTGAACTATTGAAGCAGAAGCTCAAATTTCAGGCGGTCTTCATCCGAGGAACCACGTCGATCAACGGCTCCAATCATCAGTGACAAAACGTGCAAGGCATATTTGCCGAGAAAGGCGCCCAGCACGAATCCGGCGAGGCCGCCGATAGTCGCTCCGATGGAAAAGGTAATCGGTCCGTTCTTGATCACGTGTTCAGGCCTCCTCAACACACCAGGCACGAATTGCCACTGAAAGAATCTGGTTAAGAGACGATTCGCTCAGAATATCTCTTGATGCCCTGCAACCTATTGAATTGCGAGCAGTACCTGAGCCTCGGCCCAGCGTTCTTCAAGATTGTAGAAATCTCGCAACTCGCGATCGAAGACATGGACGATGACATCTTCGAAGTCCATGAGAATCCAGCCTGACACAGGCTCTCCTTCGACTCGCGCGGGATGAATCCTCTGATCTCCGAGTTGGTCGAGAACCATTCGACTGATCGCCCGGAGTTGGCGCTCATTCTCTCCTGAGCATATGACAAAGAAATCGGCAATAGTTGAAAGTTCGTGAATATCGATCACTTTGGTGTCAACCGCAGGTGTTTCGGTGATGACGTCGGTGATTGTCACCGCAAGTTCACGACTGGCCTGTACGGGATCTTCCTGGATGCTGGGTTTGGTTGCTGTCACTCATACCTCTTCACGCACGCCGCCGGCGCATCGTGGATGTGTGGCTACGACGATTACTTGCGAACAGACGATGTCAATGCGAATGAAACTTCGATTGTGGGCCCGGCAGGGTTCGAACCTGCGACCAAAGGGTTATGAGCCCCCTGCTCTGCCGCTGAGCTACAGGCCCGGGAAGCGCCACCGCACTGAACACCTATTCTACGACGAATTGAGTTCGGCATGTCTGCACGTACAGTATGTACAGTATGATACACCAATTCAGTTCCACTGTACCTGAACTATTAACGCACAAAATGATCGCCCGGTTTGGTCTTCCACACTGACTGTTCTGCTGGGGATGCTCTTCGAATTACGGGACGATGCCGTGATTCATGGCAAACAAGGGATGGCGGTTCCGGCGGATTTCCCGGATAGTACCTGAAGTTGAGAATGCAGGAATGGCTAATATGAGCGAAACGGGAAACATGAATCGACTTTTGGAACGAGTTGCATTTGTTACTGGAGCCGGTCATGGCATCGGTCGAGCAGCGGCGCTTCGCCTCGCCGACGAGGGAGCAAGAGTTGTTCTGGCGGATATCGACACTACTGCTCTTGAATGTGTGGCTGCCGATCTTCGAGCGATCAAGCGCGAGTGCCTGTTGGTTAAATGTGACGTAACTGATCGCGCATCAGTAGGTACGGCGATATCCAGGGCGGTGGAGACGTATTCGCACCTTGATATCCTGGTCAATACAGCCGGCGGCGCCTCGCATCAGCCGCCATTCGAAGAAGCCGATGATTCAATGTGGCTTCGTGACATCGACCTGAACCTTTTGAACGTGATGCGTTGTGTGCAAGCGGCGCTTCCTCATCTCAGGAAGTCGGCGTTCGGCGGTTCCGTGGTCACCATATCGTCGGTCAACGGTATCGCAGCGTTTGGCGGGTATTCCTATTCGGCGGCCAAGGCGGGGCTTGAGCTCCTCACCAGGAATTTCGCCGCCGAATACGGTCACGAAGGTATTCGCTTCAATGTGATCGCACCGGGCACGATTCGTACGCGCGTCTGGGACAATCAGCCGGGCAGCATTGAGCGACTGTCGCAAATGTATCCGCTGGGGAGAATTGGTGAGCCGGAAGATATTGCCGCCGCTGTTGCCTTTCTCGCGTCCGACGACGCAGCCGTGGATTACCGGAATCACCCTCCCGGTCGACGGAGGAGTCCTCACCGGACCGTCAGCGCTCAGGCCGCGCGATTGACCTTTCTTGTTTGTAATGAACCGGTTGTCACCAGAGCCGACCAGCACTGGTCGGCTCTGGTGATACGTTGGATGCTGTGAATCTAGCTGATCGGTTTTGGTGCCTGTCGTCTCGGCTCACCCAGGGTGAGCATGAGTCGATTGGCGTTTCCGAAGATGGCTGCCGACTGAATGATGTCGAGAATGCCGAGATCGTCGAATCCTTCGGATCGCAAGGCCGTGAAATCTTCGCCGGTCAGTGATTCAGGGGCGACCGTGAGCTTGACACTGAGGTCCGTGATCGCGCGCTCCCGTGGAGGAAGTGGCGCGTCGACTCCATGGTCCAGCAGATCCTGGACGGTTTCACGATTCTTCGTGAGATTCGAATACATCCGGGAATGGACCGATGCGCAATAGACGCAGCCGTTCACACGAGAGGTTGCCGTAGCGGCGAACTCCCGGTCCGCTCGCGGAGTGCCGCCCTTGCTCTCGAAGATATCGCTGAACAGGATGGTCCGCGTCCTCACGGACTCAAGATCATTCGCCAGCGTCTCGTAGTAGGACGAGCCTTTTCGGTTCGCCAGCACCGCATCGATGTGATCTCGTTCGACTGCAGTTTGCCCTGATTCGTCGACGGTTTCGATCCATGGTTCCCAGTCAAGGAAATCCTGGGTCCAGGTGATGGTCGATTCGTTCGTCACGGAGTTCTCCTGAGGTATTCCGGTTCAGGCTGCCGACTTGCGTTGGAGACGTGGCTCACCAAGAGTCAGCATCAGCCGATTGGCATTTGCGAAGAACGCGGCGTAGTTGATGACATCGAGAATGCCGAGATCGTCGAATCCAAGATCGCGCAAGGGCTGAAGGTCGGCGGCAACCAGCGATTCCGGCGCGGTAGTCACCTTGGCGGCGAGATCGACGACCGCTCGTTCTGTAGGCGGGAGCTCGGCGGCGATGCCGTCATCAAGGAACGTCTGCGTGAGCTCACGCTTCTTCAACAGGTTGGCGAAAATCCGGGCATGGACTGAGGCGCAAAAGACGCACCCGTTGATCCGCGACGTCGTAGTGGCCCCAAGTTCCCGCCATGCGGTCGGTTCGGGATCTTCCGAGGTATAGACATGCCGGTGGACAAGCGCCCGCGCCTGCCACGCTTCGAAGTCGTTTGCCAGCACCGCGATGTAATCGGAGTTCGGGGCGTTGCCGATGGCATTGTCGACGCGTTCACGGTCTTCCGGAGAGAGGTTCGTGTCGATTGCCCGCTCCAGCCAGGGAGTCCATTCAAGAAAGTCGAGAGTAAAGGTTTCCCGCACGGTATCGGTCATGCCTGGCCCCCAAATGCTCGAAGACCGGCGATCAACCGAAGCTGGTAGGACACGAATGCAATCGTTTGGGCAAGTGAAACGATTCCGGCAGGGGAATACCCGACATCTTTCAGCGCCTGGAGATCAGACTTCCGCGCCGACGACGTCCGGGTCGTGAGGAGATCTGCGTGACGGATGGCCGCACCCAGGGGCGTTTGGTCCTCATTTGAAACCGATACGTCGCGGATTTGCGCGAGTGTTTCGTCGCTCGCGCCCTCCGCCTGGGCGAGCTGTGCGTACCAATTGGCCACGGCTACGCTATTGGTGTGAGATGCCACTCGAACGGCGACCAGATAGCGATCGATCGACGGGAAGTGCTTTGGCCGATGCGGCAGTTGGCTCGAATAGCGAGAGGTAGTAGTCCTGAAGCTCCGCAATCAGCGTTGGCTTCTGGTTGCGCAGTTTGGCGATCGGCGAATCATCGTCGATACCAAGAATACTGTTGACGACATCTGTCGTATGGACGCTGGTAACACTCATCGGGTAGTTCCTCGATTCAGTCATGGTTGATCGTGAGCTAATCGAGGCCGAGGGCATGTTTGCCTATCAAGGTCAGGGCAACATCGTCCATCGGCGGGTTGCCGAGGCCAGCCCGCGCATCCCGGAAGTATCGTTCGAGCGGATGCTTGCGTTGCAGCCCGACCGAACCCACAACCCGCAGGGCCTGGTCGGTTATTTCGATCGCATTGTTTGTTACGGTGTACTTCGCGGCAGCGAACTGCCACGCAATCGCATTGCGTTGCTCCGGCTGCTGCTCCCAGGTTTCGGCAGTTCCGTATAGAACAGATCGGGCCTGGAGTAACAGCACGTCAATGTGCGCGATACGGTGCTGGACGGTCTGGAGTTCCGCAATTGGTTTTCCAAGACCCGAAGGCACCCGATCCTTGGCGAACTGAACGGCGAAGTCTCGAGCAGCCTGGGCAATTCCGAGATACACAGCACTTCCCAGCAGTGTCCAGCCGCTGACCTGGCTGGCTGGCAACCCCTGCGGCTGAGGCAGTCGGAGCTCATCTGGCACGAAGACATTTTCGAATACGACATCGTGACTGCCAGTGGCGCGCATGCTCAGGTTGTCCCACGTCTCGTCGATTCGGATACCTGGTGAGGACATTGGAACGAGCATGGATCCCCGGGTTTCACGCCCATCCTCTTCCTGGACGGTAAGAAGCACAGTTCCATAGGCCAAACCTGGAGAAAGTGTGCTCCAGGTCTTGCGTCCATTGATGCTCCAACCGCCGGGAACTCGTGTCGCGGTGGTGCGGAATCCACCACCTCGACTTGGGCTCCCGAGCTCGGGTTCGCTGGCGAGGCCATTGATAAGAGCTCCCTCTGTGACAACCTCATGGAACACGCGTTCGAGGAGGGCAAATGGCCATGATCGGGAGTCAGCCAGGCCGCCCATCGCTCCGAGATGCATAGTGGCGCCAAGACCAACCGCGCCGCTTCCGTGGGCGAGCCGTTCCTGGGCGAGCATCGCTTCGAGCGGCGTGGCGCCGAGTCCGCCGAATTCGAGCGGCACGGTCAGGCTGAGATAGCCTGACTCATGCAAAGCGCGGAACGTGTCATGAGGGAAGGTGTTGTTCCGATCATGCGCATCGGCCTGTGCCGCGGCGATTTCCTCCCATCCTCTCGCCAAGCTCGATAAATCGAGCCTGGCGATCGGTTTTCGGGAACGGCGGATGAGCCTCGATCTGAAGCGTTTCTGGCGCTTCAAGGGTATGAGTCATTCGTCCTCCACTAGATACACCGTCTCGAAGGTCGGCGCGTAGGCGATTCGCTGCGACAGGCCTTTGACGAATGGTCGATAGGCGATGATCGTTTCCTGGTCGAAGAGCGGAGCGATCGCTGCCTCTTCCAGTCCGATCGCCTGGGCTTGCTTGTACAACTCTATTTGCTTGTCCTGATCGAGCTCAACGAGAGCCTGATCGAGAAGCGCGTCGACCTCAGGGTTGTTGTAGCCGCCATGATTGGTCAGGTGAAGCGCGGAGTCGGAGCCAAGGGTTCGCCGGATCTGGTAGTTCGGTTCACCGGTCGACCAGCAATTGTTGTAAATCGAGAGCTGCCAATTGCCTTGTGTCAGTTCCTCGGTGACCACTGCGAGCTCCTGCTGAACAAGATTGACGTCGAATCCAACTGGTTGCAGGATCGCCTGCAGATACGTCGCCATTAGCGGATAGGGCCAACCGTGCAGGTTCTGGCCCGGAGGGTGGAAGAGCAGATCGATTTCGACGCGCTCACCGCCAGTTGCCTCATTGAGCAGGGCTGTCGCTTCCTCGATGTTCCAGCGTACCTGTTGATCCGGGTTGTCGTTGAACCAGCGCGAATTGGCCTGGAGAATCACGCCCTTGGCCGGGATCCCATAGCCGTAGAGCAGGTCATTGACGAAGGCATCGCGATCGATCGCAAGATTCAATGCCTGGCGTATCCGTACGTCGTTGAACGGCTCGGCGGTGCCATTGAAGATCAGGAACGTGTTGCAGGCGGTTGGGTAGGACGCGACGACGTAATCGTCGTCACCCTCAAGTTCTCCGGCCTGGGCCGGCAGAACGGCGCCGAGTTCCGCAAGTGCGTCGACCTCCCCAGCCTTGAGGGCGGAGAGTCGCGAGTTCTCGTTCGGGTAGATCTTGACTTCGATTCGGGTCAGGGTTGGTTTTGTGCCCCAATATTCTTCGTTGCGTTCGAGCGTCGCAAATTGATCGCGTTCCCAATCGACGAGCTTGAACGGACCAGAGCCGACAGGCAGGTCCGTGAAGTTCCAGTTCTCGTCGAACTGACCTTCCCACCATTGCACGCTGTAGTGGTTGGCGATTGCGTATGGCAGCAACGGCCGGGGCTCGGCGTACGAGAACGTCACGGTATAGTCGTCGACGGCCACCACGGTCGGGTCACCGTAGATTTCATCGAAGTAGATGCCACCGAGGAACTGTGATGGCTGGCCGCTCTTGGCGCGGGAATGCTCCACATTGGCGAGCACGGTCGCAGAGGTGAACAGCTCCCCATTGGAGAATTTCACGTCGTCACGCAGCTTGAACTCCCAAACCAGACCGTCTGGACTCAGGTTCCATTCCGTGGCGAGTGACGGCAACAAGTTGAAGTTGTCGTCGTATTTGATCAGCGGCTCATAGACCTGAAGGCTGGCGTGGGAATACCAGTAGTCTTCCGGCCCGCCTACCAGATTGCGGTTGACGCCAACGCGAAGGGTTTGGTCATCGCGCAGTCGCTCACCTTCTTCGAGTACGACTCCTGCTGGCGTGGCTTCCTGCGCGAACACCGAAAGTGGGCCGGTGACCAGCAATCCAAGGATCGCCAGGGCAATTCCCGCTGGCTTGATCAGGATATCGAAGAGGCTTCTCTTTGACCCGCTATGGATCTTCCGTGCCATGTGAAATCTCCCTTTGCCGGACACTCAATACCGGCCCCGCAATTACGTTAATGCATCGATTGTTCGTTACTGCCCGGGACAACAGTCAGACATACCAAACTCCCTTTCCTTATTCCCCTGGATTAGTGGCCAACATCGACGATGTCCCGGATCGCGTCGCCAACCAGGTTGCACAGCAGTGCAACGAGGCTGATGCAGACGCCGGGTGCGATGGCAAGAATTGGGTATTGCCCAAAGTAGGTTCGGGCTTCGTTGAGCATGGTTCCCCAGTCGGCGTTGGGAGGTTGTACGCCCAAGCCGAGGAAACTCAGGCTGGTCACGGTCAGGATCAGTGCGCCGAGATCGAGCGTTGCCATGACGACGACCGTGGTCAGCAGGTTGGGAAGGATGTGTCGCCACAGGACGCGGCCGCGGCCGGCGCCAATCGATTCGGCCGCTTCAACATAGACAGTTTCCCGGAGCGACAGGACGGACGACCGGAAGATTCGGGCATGACCGACCCAGCCGGCGCCGATCAGGGCGACGAGAAGCGTTTCGGTGCCGGCGCCGAGGATTCCCAGGATCGCGAGCGTCAACAGCAAGCTGGGAACCGAGAGCAGCACCGTGAGCAAGGTAGAGACGACGAGGTCGAATCGACCTCCGATGTATCCCGTAGTGAGGCCGATGGCCAACCCGATACTGATAATCGCCACGGTGCCGATGAGTGACATGATGATGGTGGTTCGCCCGCCATACAGAATGCGACTCAGGACATCACGTCCGAGTTGATCCGTGCCCAGCGGATGTTCAAGTGACGGCGCCGACAGCATTTGCTGCATGTTGAGGGCGTTCGGGTCGTAGGGCGCGAGGACGCTGGCGAAGACTGATGCCAGCGACGAATCGCCGAAGAGCAGGCCGACAGGAATCAGCAACGACAGGTGTTGATTCCCCAACCAGCGGAAGGGGCCAAACACGCGTTGCCAGGCAACAGGCGATCGTGCGGGAGAGGCTGGATATGCCCCGGCGACGTTTTCCAAGACTGCTCATTAGCCTCGTCCTCCTGTGGCGTCTAGTCGAACTCTCGGATCAAGGAATGCGTAGCTGAGGTCGGTCAGCAGATTGACGAGCGATAAAGAGGATCCCGGCGATCAGCACGTAGGCGCCGATCACGGGGAGGTCGCGGCCGGAGATGGCGCTGATCAGGGCGCTTCCCATGCCGGGCCAGGCGAAGATCGATTCGATCACGATCGCTCCGGCGAGAAGCTGTCCGAAACGAAGCCCCAACAGGGTCATGATCGGCAGCAAGGCATTTGGCATGGCATGTCGAAGCACCAGGAATGTCTGGGCGAGACCCTTGGCGCGGGCGGTCCGCACATAGTCCTGGCGCCAAACCTCGATCATCGCCGAACGTGTGAACCGCATCAGGCTGGCAGACGGTCCGAGCGAGAGAGCCAGCACGGGCAGAATCATGTACTTGATCCCTCCGTACCCAGCTACGGGGAGGAGCTTCCACTTCTCGGAGACATAGGTGATCAGCAGCAGCGCAAGCCAGAACGACGGGATCGAGGCGAGGATGAGGCTGAAGACCCGGCCGCCGTAGTCGACCCAGGTGTTGGCAAACAGACCGAAAATGATGCCGGTACCGATACCCAGCACTGTGGTGAAAATGAATGCAGCGATGCCTAGACGCAGCGTGGGACCGATCCGTTCGCCGAGGATCTCGCTTACTTCCCGTTGATCCATGTATGAGCGGCCGAAATCGCCCTGCACGGCATCTCCCAACCATCGGAAGTAGCGAACTGGCAGGGGATCATCCAGGCCCAGCTTTTCGCGGTAGGCCGGCGATCGCTTCCGGGGTCGGTTCCTGGCCGCCAGCTCGCAATGCATTGGCGGCTGGGTCTCCCCTGGCCGCGCTGTTGAGCAGGAACGCGGCCAGGGTGAGCAGGAGAAGCGTCGGAATGGCGGCTGCCAATCGACTTATGACGTAACGGCCCATGACGAACTCCTGATCGCGATAGAGGCAATATTCCAGAAGGTAGGCATCGTCCAATGACTAACACAATGTCGGCCAGTGACGCATCAAAGCACTAAAAGCAAAGATTGCTGATACGACCGGGATCACTGAAAACACCAAAGGTGAAGTCGTTCAGCAGGACAGTTGAGTTGACGGAGAAGCTGGTGGAAGTTTGGCGAGCCGTACGGCCTGATCGATGGATCCATGGCTCGGGTGTCGAGCTGCTACCCATCGATCCGCGTACAGACGCAGGGGGTACAACAACAGGAATGTGCCGAGCGCTGTGCAGACGCCGACTGGTCGTTGAGGTGAGACTGGCAGAAGTGACGTTACGTTGATATGCACAACAAAAATCCCCTCATCTTTCGGATAAGGGGCGAGTCGAACTGCAATTGTCGCGGTACTCTGCACCCTCATCGTCCAGGATTTCCTGCCGGATTTAGCACCTTCCCAACGATCGTTGTTGGGGGGTTGCTGGGGCTTCAGCGGGCCGGTCCCTCTGCCCCTCTGGATGAGGTCGTGAACTCTTAACTTGTTGGAAGCCACTATAGAGAATGCAGTATTGGCTGTCAAGGAGATTTCACTTCGATGTTTTGGAGGATGTTCTTGACGATTCAGGGGGATGATCCGAGACCTGATACCGTGCAGCCACTGATTTGACGCGCAGTGCCTCTTTTGGTAGCATTCTGCCCGGAACGCACGCCGACGTAGCTCAGCGGCAGAGCAAAGGACTCATAAGCCTTTGGCCGGTGGTTCGATTCCACCCGTCGGCACCAATCATGACGAAACCCTCGCTGCTGGCGAGGGTTTCGTCGTTTGCAGTCGTTGCGCGTGACCATGCGGTGGAGACCGCGTGTTGCCGAAACGCGGTTCTGAAATGGATCGTTCCCCATGTCGCAAGCCGGTGAATCCGAACCGATGAATGGCAACACTCGTCCCGGCCGCGAAAGCGGGCTGGTCCAGCGATTGCGACGTTCGCTGGATTACTTTGGCGAAAGTCCGCCTGCCCGGGTTCTTGTTGGGTATTCCGGTGGCGCCGATTCACTGGCGCTCCTGAGTCTGCTGGCGAACCTGGCTGGACGATCGACGTTCGAGCTTCGTGCCGTGCATGTCGATCACGGGGTACGAGACGAGTCATCCCGGGATGCCCAAATGGCTGTTCGGGTGGCGGATCAATTGGGTGTTGCACTGGATGTACGGCAGGTTTCGGGTGAGCGCCTGGCCCGGCATGCCGGTGTTGGTCGTGAAGAAGCGTTGCGCCGTGAGCGCTACCGGATTTTTGCCGATGTGGCGACCGATCACGGGGCGGACGCCGTTGCATTGGCACATCATCAACGTGACCAGGCTGAGACCGTGCTTCTTCATCTCCTTCGAGGAGCCGGGCTTCGTGGCGCTTCGGGGATGCGTGTAGCCACGCAGATGAGGATTCCGTGGTGGGACGTCGATGACGCCGGGGATTATCGGGACCTCACGGTGTGGCGTCCGCTCCTTGATGAGCCCGCGGATGAGATCCGGGTGTATGCGGAATCGCTCGGTCTGCCGATCGCGGTGGATGGGAGCAACAGCGATGAGTCATACCGCCGGAATGCGATTCGGCACACGGTTTTGCCGTTGCTCGAACAGGTGTTTCCGGGCTCGACGATCAACCTTGCGCGGTTTTCCGGCCTGGCGGCGGAAGATAGCGACGAACTCGATGCCCAGGCGTTCGCTATCCTGGCCGGATGGGGTGACCCGCTTTCCCTGGATCGTGGTGCATTGCTAACCCTTCCGCTGTCGTTGCGACGGCGCGTGCTGAGATTCTGGATTGGTCGACATGCGCCATCGGGGCTCGAGGTGTCGGCCAACAGGGTCGATGAGGTGTTGCGGGTGGCCACTGTGAAGGAACGACTTCGAACGGTGGAGATTGGCCTGGGGTGCTCCGTCGACGTTTCCAGTCGTTCGCTGTTGGTCCAGCATTTTGGCTGACGCAAGGTTCGGCGACCAGCAGGCATCCTGATGTCTGGTGGAATCTCCACCTCGTATCCCAATGGTCTCAAGTTGTGCCAGTTGGCAATGTAAGTAAATGGTGCCTGATTGACTTGTACCTGATCGGATGTACATTGGTATTCTCCAAGACACATGGGTCCATGCTTCAATTTGCTTCGTAGCGTTGTTTGCACGCAGTAGGAGTCAATCATGGTCCGCAGATTATCAGGTCGTCTCGCTTGCGTGTCCCTGCTCGCCTGTTTTCTCGCCTTTCCCTCGTCGGTGTCTGCCCAGGGTGCGACTCCGGTCGCGGACATTGCCGGGGTTGAGGTTTTGGTCAATGGCCTCACCAACCCACGGGGGTTTACCTGGGGTGCTGATGGGGAGCTTTATCTCACCCTGGCTGGAACCGGTGGTGATACCCAACTGGAGGCAGAAGGGACACCGCTCCCATTCTTCGTTGGTCCGAGTTCCAGTGTGGCAACCGTTTCCGATGGATGTGCTGCCCCCTTTGCCGAAGGGCTTGGGTCGTTGTTGTGGACGGAGCCGGGCTGGATTTGGGGCGCGATGGATGTTGCGATTGTCGGAGACGATCTATTCGTCCTTGCCGGCGCCGGCGCCGCAGATGCCGGGAATGGTATCTATCGCGTGCTCGATGACGGGACGCTCGAGCTTGTCGCAGATTTGGGTGCCTGGATGACGGAGAATCCTCCAGCGTTCATTGCTCCTGATTACGATCCCACCGGATCGTGGTTTGACCTGGAATCCGATGGCGAGAAGCTGTGGGTTTCCGAAGCTGTCGGTGGCTATTTACTGACGGTGACACTGGATGGTGAGATTACGGTGATCGCAGATCTCTCCGAAGGGCATCTGGTACCCACGGGAGTGGCTCTCGATGGCGAAGGTGGCGCGTACGTCGGATTTGAGACGACGGTTCCGTATCCGGATGGTGGCTCGAAGGTGGTCCATGTGGCTGCCGATGGCACGGTCACCGATTACTGGACCGGTTTGACGGTGGTGACGGACGTAGTGATGGGTCCGGATGGAACGCTCTATGCGGCTGAGATGGCCACCGGAAATCTTGATGTAGAGCCGTACCTGAGCCCGAACAGCGGCCGAGTGGTCAGGATGACGGGTCCGGATTCCCTGGAACCGGTGCTGACCGATGTCGATGCGCCCGTGTACATGGGGTTCGGTGCTGACGGGATGCTCTATCTCACGTTCCCGGCGTTCTCTCCTGACGCTGGCGAAGGGCACGGCTCCCTCGTGCGGATCGATCTGTCGAGTGGCACACCGATTTCCCTCGCTGGGCTGAGTGCGGCACCAACGTGCGATGGGGGTGCGACTCCAGTGGCCTGATGTGCCGATCCGGTTGGTTTGGAACAACAGGAAAGCACCTTCGCCCGGCGCCGGGCGAAGGTGCTTTCCTGTTGCTATCCCTTGACATAGGAGTACTTCTCTGCCACCTTGCCGTCGCGTACCCGGAAGATGTCGACTCCCCGGATATGGCCGGCCTGGCCATTGCCGTCGGTGTAGGTATAGCGCCAGCGAACGGCGCTCCGGTCGTCGACGGTGAACATCTCCTCGGTTTCGAAGTGTGCGTCGGGCGTGGATGCGAACAGGCGCTCCCAGAACGCGCGTACGGCCTCCTGGCCCTCGAAGCGCTCTCCATCCGGGGATGGGGACGTGTTTTCGAACGCGCAGTCTTCGGTCATCAGTGCCATGATGGCGTCGACATCGTGCCTGTTGAAGGCGTCATTGAACTGGTCGATGACGGTTTCGGTGGTCGACGGTGACGTTGGACGAAGAACATTCGTGTGGTCCATGTATATTCCCTTCTCATTTTGTTCATTCTGATCGTTGTCATCGGAATGTCAATATTGTTTGGCTGTCACAAGACCAGCCACTATCTGGGGCGTTAGTGATAGTTGTGGGAGTTCGGGGTGACGGCCCGGATGTCGGCGGGCGAGCGGGGGCCGTCGTCCCAGGTCGTGATCCGCATCAGCTGGACACGGGAGAGATCGACCTCTTCGCTGTGTGGCTTGTCCCAGCCGTCGTGGGAGTCAGGGCGCCCGAAGTTCATGTTTTCGATCGGGATCAGGCGCTCGGCAATGATGTTCGTGTTGTTGCTTGCCAACTGGAGTTTTCCTTCGATCGTCAACATCGGGGTCGAGCGTACCTCCAGGCGTTGCCGCTCGTACAAATCAGGATAGACCACGACGTTGACGAGGCCGAACTCATCCTCGAGCAGGAGGAAGGTGATGCCCTTGGCGGTTCCCGGTCGCTGGCGGCAGACGATCAGGCCAGGGATCTGGATTCGATAGCCATCTGGCAAGTGAGCGAGATCCTGGGTCGAGACCATGTGCCTTGGCAGTCGGGCTCGCATCAGGTGCATCGGGTGGTAACGTGTCGATAGGCCAAGTGTGCGGTATTCGTCGGTCATCCGCTCCCATGACGTGGTGGCGGGGAGTTCGACATGGTCCTGCTCGGTGGGAAGGGCCAGGGCGAGTTGTTTCCCGGCCTGCTTCCGGGTTTTGGGCTTCATGAATCCCTTTGGAGCAATGAAGAGCCCGATTTGCCAGAGCATCTCGCGTCGTTGCAGGCCGAACCCATCGAGGGCCCCGGCGGCAATCAGATTTTCCAGGGTGTCGGTGCGCAAGGCAACACGCCGGATCAGGTCAGCCAATGAACGGAAATCCCCATTCCGTTGACGATCGTCGAGAATGTGCTGGGCAGCTTCTTCCTGGAGCCCCTTGACGTATGAGAGGCCGATCCGGATCGACTTTGTGCCCTCGACAGTGCATTCGTAACGGCTGAGATTGATATCGGGTCGTGCGATCTGTAGCCCCGATCGCTTGCCGTCGTTGATGAGCACATGCGGTGCGTAGAACCCCATTGGCTGGTTGTTGAGCAGGGAGCAAAGAAACTCGGCCGGATAGTAATACTTCAGCCAGCACGATTGATAGGCGAGCAGTCCGAAGGCGGCGGCATGGCTTTTGGGGAATCCGTATTCAGCGAACCCGGAGAGTTTTCCGAAGACCTTTTCGGCGATCTCCGGTGCTACATCGCCCTGGAGATGGCACCCTTTCATGAAGTCATCCTTCAAGGCCTGCATCGCTTCGTCCGAGCGCTTGCGCGTCATTGCACGGCGGAGCTGGTCGGCCTGGCCGGGACGGAATCCGGCGAGAATTTCCGCGACCTGAACGACCTGTTCCTGATAGAGGATGACGCCAAGCGTTTCTTCCAGAATGCCTGCAAGGCGAGGGTGGTCGTATTCGGGAACGTAATCGGGATTGACGCGGCGCTGAACGAAGGGCGTAACGGCGCCACCGACGATCGGACCCGGGCGGACAATCGCGACCTGCACGATGAGGTCCTTCAGGTTCTCGGGTTTGGTGCGCCGGAGCATCTGGATCTGGGCGCGACTTTCGACCTGGAAGGTGCCGACCGTGTCGCCCTCCCGGATCATGGAGAACACCTTGGGATCCTCGAAGTCTATACGGCTGAGGTCGATTGGCTCCTTGCCTGCGGTATCGATCCGATCGAGGCATTCCTCGACGAGCGAGAGCATCCCGAGGGCGAGGAAATCGATCTTGACGAAGCGACCGTCGTCGCAGGAATCCTTGTCCCACTGGCAGATGTAGCGACCATCCATCGCGGTGGGTTGAATCGGCACGATTTCATTGAGTGGGGTGGCCGAGATGATCATGCCGCCGACGTGCTGGGTGACGTGCCGCGGGAAGTGTTTGAGTTGCTGCGAGAGCTCGATAAGAAATGACCACGGCGGCGAGTTTTTACGGGCGGCATATTCGGGCAGCCGGTCCAGTTCCTGGCCGAGTCCAGCTGCTCCCCGAGGTTCGCTGAGCTTGGCGATGCGGTCGAGATCGGCTGCGGGTAGTCCGAGCGCCTTGCCGACATCGCGGACTGCGCTGCGCAGGCGATAGGTTGAGAAGGCGCAGACCAGTGCGACATGGTCGGCACCGTAAATATCGTAGACGCGCTCGATCATCTTCTCCCGGATTTCACGGGGGAAGTCGATATCGATATCCGGAACCGAGGACAATTCCTCGTTCAGGAAGCGACCCAGATACAGATTGTGGGCGATCGGATCGATTGGTGAGAGGCCGATCAGGTAACAGACGATCGAACTGACGGCGGATCCCCGGCCACGACCCGGAGGCAGATAGCTGCGGGAACCGCTGCGCTTGCCCCGGAGCTCGGTGGCGATCTCCTTGCTCAGTTCGAGGAGATCGCGGTAGATCAGAAAGAATCCGGAAAGCTTGAGCTTGGCGATCAGGCGGAGCTCTTCCGAAAGTTGATCTCGATCATTTTCGGTGCTATCCGGGTATTTGCCGACAAAGGCTTCCCAGCAGATACGGGCGAGGTAGGCATCCTGTGACTCGCCGCTGTCGAGATGGTAGTCGGGGAAGCTGTAATCAAGATGCTTCGTCAGATTGAAGGCGGCGCAACGCTCGGCGATGAGTTCAGTGGAGCGAATTGCTTCCGGGTAGTCAGCGAAGATACGCTCCATTTCCTCGGGAGAGCGCAGATAGAACTCGGCATTCGGGCGTCGTTCGCGATGGCTGCCATCGAGCGTTGTCCGGTTTTTGATGGCGACGATCACGTCCTGGAGGTGATGCCGATTTTTGTGATGGTAGTGCACGTTGCCGGTTGCGACATAACGCAGGTTGCATTGCCGGGCGAGGCTGGCGAGGTGTTCGACTCGGCGGGTATCGCCGAACACAAAGTTCTGCTGTACCTCAACGAAGACATTCTCCTTTCCAAACCACGCGATGTACTGGTCGAGGACACGTTTGGCATCGGCGAAACGCCCGGCATCGACGAGTTGGGCAAGTTGGCCGTTGCGGCAGCCGGTAAGCAGGATCAGCCCTTCGGCATAGTCGCGCAGGTGGGAGAGGATGAGATCGCCGCCGTCATCGTCGCTATCGTCCTCCCCCTCGGGGTCGTCGTCGAGGACGACAGGAAGGGGAGGACGACCGTGGTGGAGATTGGTGAGCAGACGGCAGAGATTGCCGTAGCCGGTGCGTGATTCGGCGAGGAGGGTGAGGTGTGAGCCATCGGCGAGGGTGATTTCGGCGCCCGTGATGGGTTTGAGGCCGGCGGCGTCGGCCATCCGGGCGAACTCCATTGCTCCATGGAGTCCATCGTGATCGGTGATCGCCAGCGATTCATACCCCAACTGCATGGCCTGGTTGACCATGTCCTCCGGAAGGGACGAGCCATCCAGGAACGAAAATGCGGTGTGGAGGTGGAGTTCGGTATACATGGCGATACCTGGCTACAGATCGGTCTTGCGAGCAGTGTTGCTGCCCTGCCGTTGCGTTGCCGAGAAACGCGATGGGGTTTTTTTCGGTGCAAAAATACAAAAAGTCGAAAACGACTGGAACGACGGAAATCTATTTTTGCGGAAGTGGCCTGCAAAACGTGCATTAATCCTGCAAAAACTCATGCCCCGTGCTGTGGGGTATCCAACTCCATACTCTTTCAGGCATACCAATGCGACGACCAAGGGGCAATGCGCCACTGATACGGAATCCTGGTGAACAATGGGGATATCCGGCGCCCTTCGCGACCGGCCCCACACGGGCGGACTCACTTCGCTGCCCACGCTGCGCTCTGGACAGGCGCCTGATCGACCACACATTGGCCGCCACAAGAGCGGCCAGTACAGCGAGGCGTTGTTCCCGGCCGATCCAGGTCCGCTGGCGCGGCCGCCCCTACGAAAGGAGATCGGCAAGCCGATGGTCGAATTTTCAGACACGCACTGGCTGGCTGGCCCTCGATGCGATTGACCGTCAACGCGACGCGGTATACCATGTAGATACATTGTCGATACATAGGAGGAGTGAGATGAGAGTCGTGGTCAAGAAATGGGGAAATAGTGCGTCGGTACGGATTCCGGCAGCGGTCATGCAGGCCGCCCACCTGGATCTGGATCAGGAAGTCGACATTCGGGAAGAAGGCGGTCGTGTCATTATCGAGCCGGTACATCAGATTACCTATGACCTCGTTGACTTGCTGGACGGCATCACGGAAGACAACCTGCATGGTGAAGTTTCCAGCGGCGATGCCGTTGGCCAGGAAATCTGGTAGTGGCTCCTCAATACGTGCCTGATGCCGGCGATATCGTGTGGTTGCAGTTCGATCCCCAGGCAGGGCGTGAGCAGGCTGGCCATCGACCAGCACTGGTCCTGAGCCCAGCCGCCTACAACGGCAAGACCAGCCTGATGGTGTGTTGCCCGATGACCACCCAGGAGAAGGGATACCCATTTGAGGTGGCGGTGTCCGGTGATTCGCCCGGGATTGTGCTGGCCGATCAGGTCAAGAGCCTGGATTGGCGCATACGCCGTGCGACACGCAAGGGACGTGTGGCGGACGGCGAGTTGGCGGATGTCCGGGCAAAGATCGTGGCCCTCATCGGGGGCTTTGGGATGTCCTGAATGTGATGATGTCCGGAATTCATGTTCGTCGAGGGCAGTCCCGGTGCACCGGCAACGCTCTCGGATTCCTCTCATACGGTCTCCGCTGGCGGGTGGACACAGAATCGATCGCACAATGATGGTCCAGGTGTCCTTCGCGGTCGATCCAGGTTCGCCCCTACGTATTGCAGTTGCGCAACAATTCATCCTGATTTCGTATGAACCAGCGTGCGACTCTGGGACGTGTTTGCAAAGCCATGACCAGTTCGGGAGAGACCACGGGCGGACATACGCGAGCCAGGTGTCGCTGTGGTAGATGCTGTTCATGGCTCGCTCGCTCGCTTCGCTGCCGCCCCTACGAAACGAGTTCGACAGGCCGCCAGTCGAGTTTTCAGACACGCGCTGGCTGGCATGGTCCCCCGACCAGCCAGGGAGGCCACTACCAAGGGACACTGTTGGCAATCGGGCACAGTTTTTGGCTTTTGCACCGTTCAATCCGTCCCCTGCGCGCAATGGCGCCATGTGCGTTTGCCGATACGTTCCGGTTCTCCCCTACGAGAACTGGAGACGCAATACCCGGAAACTGCACGCCCGGATTATTCATCAGCATTCTGTTCACGCGATGAAGGCGCGAATGCGTGGTCGGGTGTGGAGATTGGCCGGCACAAGACCGGCCACTACCAGGAAATCGGCCTTCGTGAATTGTCCGCCCTAATAGTCCTGGAGGTACCAGGCATCGGTGACGCGATCGTGATAGATCGTGCGGCGGGTTCCGTCGTCGAGCAGCAGGGCGAAGTACTGACGCGCGATCGGTTGTCGCCACCACTCGTCCTCGATGATCCAGGTATCCTGGATCCGCTCGACCCGGTGTGTCTGGCGATTGATGACGAGTGATCGCGGACGATGTTGTTCCACGCTTACCGTGATCGAACGCGGTTCGTTCAGGGGTCGTAGGTGATCAGTGCGTGCCTGCGCTCGGGTATTCGGGACCATGGTTCAACCTCCACGACGCGATAGATGGGCGAGAGACCGTAGCGATGCTTGAGGTGATGGATAGCGGCCGTCAACGGAACTGCCGCACGGGGACCCATCATTGAAAAGGCGGATTGGCGGGCGACCTCGTCAACGATCCCGCTGAATTCGAGGGTGACGATTTCGATTGGGCCAGCCATCTCGATGGATTGAAGTCGCAGCTTGAGCGCGTTGATGACACGGTCGGATCCGCATGGCTCCTTCAAGGTCAGCGTGCGTTCCCATGAGCGTCGATCTCCTTCGAGAATGGCATGCAGCGTGACCTGGCGAACGTGCCTGTTCCGCAGTTCGGGCTTACTGAAGGCCCGGGTCACCATCTGTCGCAAGCCGAACATGAGCATTTCGCGACTGACTGCCGGGGCGGGCATGACAAGTTCCTCGATGACCGACTGCGTTCGCGGCGGCGAGGTGACCGGGCGATCATCGTGCCCCCGGGCGAACTCCCACGCCTGGCGTCCGGCGGGACCAAAGCGGGCTGCGACCTTGCGGGCCGGGAGGCTGGTGAAGGCGCCAAGCGTGGGAACGCCGAGGCGTTCCAGTTGGCGGATTACATCGGGAGGAAGCGGAAGCCATTTGATCGATGCTTCGGCCAGGAATCCGGACACCTCGCTGGCAGGAATCGTGCGGATCGATCCAGCCCTGGCGACACCAGCTGCCACGCGAGCCGTGAATTTGCCCGGAGCCATCCCGGCCCTCGCTCGCAGGATCGGATCGGCGCACTCGATCAATTTTCGGGTTGCATCCTCCCATGTGCCGTAATGGCGTTCCAGCCCATTGAGATCGACATACCAGCAGCCGTGTTCCTGTTCATCGGGCTCGACGAGGGGGCTGAATTGCTCGAGACGTTCGCGGATTTGCTGGCCGATCGTGAGTTCGCGAACGGGATCCGAAGCGAGGATGACCGCGGTTGGACAAAGCGCACTGGCCTCGCGCAGATTCATGCCGACCCGGATTCCCTTGCCGAGAGCTTCCGGCGATGCATCGAGCACAACGGCACGGCCGCTTTGGGGGTTGCCCAGCAACAGGGGGTGACCATCCAGTCGCGGTTGATCAAGCAGCGCAATGCGAAGCGCAAAATAGGGGATACGCAGGCACACGATCGGCATGAGATCCCTTCCTACAAATCTGTGAAATGCGAATCGGCGCCGAGCGATTTACCTATCGATCCCGAATGCCGGGTGTGCTGTATGCTGGCCCCACACCAGATCAGCAACAGGTAAACCGCAGGCTTGTCAATCACGATAATAGAACATATGTTCTATTATCGCAAGCAGATTCTTCATGATCGTGGAACCACGTACACTTCGCAGCGAGGCGTCGATCTGGACGCCATATCCCCACATCGGCACACTCATGCTGGAGGCATCGACGAGTGACAGGCAGCAGCGACACCGGGACCAGAGTCATTACACCTACCATTTCACATGAGGACCGGCTGCAAACCGAACTGCGCGCCCGTGGAGTCGCGCGCATCCTGATCTCCGAGCAGGAGCTGCAGGATGAGATCAAGGCGATGGCGGCCGAGCTGGACATCGAGTACCGGGACGATCAGCCGTTGATGATCGGCGTCCTGACGGGAGCAGTCGCGTTCATGGCTGACCTGATGAAGGCGATGACGATTCCACTACAGATCGATTTCATGGCGATCTCGAGTTATGGCGCAGCCACCAGGTCATCCGGCGTTGTGCGCATCCTCAAGGATCTGAACGAAGAGATTGAAGGTCGGCGCGTGATCATCGTTGAAGATATCGTTGACAGCGGATTGACGCTGCAATACCTGCTGGAGATGCTGAAGGCACGCCAACCGAAAGATATCCGGGTTGTTGCATTGCTGAAGAAAGACAAGCCGGATGCAATCGATGTCCAGGCGGATCGTGTGGGATTCCACATTCCCGACGAGTTTGTGATTGGTTACGGTTTGGACTACGCCGGACAGTATCGAAACCTCCCATACGTCGCGGTGCTCGATCCGAGTGTCTATACAAACTGAGCGGCCAATCATCAATTCATTGCATCGACATAATTGACCATATATGCTGGTAGGCAATTGGGTCGAAATCGCCCGGAGCGGCTCAATTGTCCAAGCATTGCGGACCTGTTCGATTGCTATACTGGGTGTACATTTCCGTCCGATGGATGACGCGGTTCATCCTTCCATCAACATTCCCCTAGAATCCCGGAGGATTCCGGCATGCCCAATCGCAAATGGCTACGCAGCGGCTTTGTCTGGCTCTTGCTCCTTGTAGCTGTGAGTGTGCTCTGGTTTGCCTACGCAGGCAATCGCAACGATCCCGGCAACGTTGATTTCAACACATCCGTCATCACTGACATTAAGTCGGGTGAGGTCGAACGACTGATTGCCAAAGAGGGTAGCAGTGAGGTCCGGATTCAGTACACGGATCCATCGCGGAAGGATGCGGAATCCCGGATCCCACCGGACAGCAACATCATTGAAGTGCTCGCTGCGGCAGGGGTCTCTTCCGATGCTGTGCCGATCGATGTGGAAGCGGCCAGTCGATGGGGAGCCATTTTCGGAACGCTTGCCTTCCTGCTCCCGACACTCCTGATCGTTGGCCTGCTGGTCTTCATGATGCGCCAGGGGCAGGGCTCGAATAACCAGGCGATGTCGTTTGGCAAGAGCCGCGCGCGGCTCTTCTCGAGCAATCGGCCGACCGTTACGTTTGCCGATGTGGCCGGTGTGGATGAGGCCAAGGAAGAACTCGCTGAAGTTGTCGAGTTCCTGAAGTATCCCGAGAAATTCGCCTCGCTTGGCGCCCGCATTCCGCGAGGTGTCCTGCTGGTCGGCCCCCCGGGCACGGGCAAGACCCTGCTGTCGCGAGCGGTCGCGGGAGAGGCGGGGGTGCCGTTCTTCAGCATTTCCGGATCCGAGTTCGTCGAAATGTTCGTTGGGGTCGGCGCCAGTCGCGTTCGCGATCTTTTCGAGCAGGCCAAGCGGAGTTCGCCCTGTATCGTGTTTGTCGATGAAATCGACGCGGTCGGGCGGCAGCGCGGCGCTGGTCTCGGTGGCAGCCACGACGAGCGCGAACAGACCCTCAACCAGTTCCTGGTCGAGATGGACGGGTTCGACAGCAGCGTCAACGTGATCGTGATCGCGGCCACGAACCGCCCCGATGTGCTCGATCCGGCGCTCCTGCGACCGGGCCGGTTCGATCGCCAGGTTGTGCTCGATCGGCCGGACATCCAGGGACGGCGCTCGATTCTCGATGTCCACACGCGTGGCAAGCCGATGGAAGAAAACGTCTCGATCGAGTCGTTGGCGCGGCAGACATCCGGCTTTTCCGGAGCCGACCTCGAGAACCTGGTCAATGAGGCAGCGATCCTCGCCGCTCGCCGCAACAAGAAGAGTGTCGGCCGCAGTGAGATCACGGAAGCGATCGATCGCGTGATTGCCGGCCCGCAGCGCAAGAGCAGGGTCATTTCCGAGCGGGAACGATTGATGACGGCCTATCACGAGGCTGGACACGCGCTGGTGGCGCGGATGCTGCCGCACTCCGATCCCGTGCGAAAGGTTTCGATCGTGGCCCGTGGGATGGCCGGTGGCTACACTCGAACGGTGCCGGACGAAGATCGATTGTTCAAGACCCGGGCCCAGTTTCGCGACGATATCGCGGTATTCATGGCGGGCCAGGTTGCCGAACACCTCGTGTTTGAAGAGATCTCAACCGGCGCCTCGAACGACATCGAGCGGGCCACGCAGATTGCCCGCCGGATGGTCACCGAGTTTGGCATGAGCAGCCTCGGTCCGCTTGCCTACGGCAAAAAGGAAGAGCTGATCTTCCTTGGCCGAGAGATCAGCGAACAACGGAACTACAGTGACCCGGTGGCCTACAAGATCGATGAGGAAATCCGCAACATCATCGATGAAGCACACGAGCGAGCGCTGCACGTGATCACCGAGCACTTCGATCGTTTGGAAGCGATTGCCTTGCTCCTCATCCGTGAGGAAACGATTGACGACGAGCAGCTGGAGCGCCTGTTCGACTCGCCAAGACCGCAACCGCAACTTGTTGGGCCACCCACCGGCCGCCCCTCGGCCCGGGCACAGGCAGTGGCAAACAAGACACCGGAGCAGCGGATTCCGGAGCGCCAGGATCGGCGAGACCCCGATCCTCCGGGTCTAGGGCAACTCAGGCCGCAACCTGCGGGCGATTAGCAAAACGAGCGCAACATGAGGAACCGGGGTCGATCATAGAGATCGGCCCCGGTTTTGCATTGCCATCTCGTTCGTTGCATCAGCCGTTGGGAGAATTCACGCAAATGAGATTGCCATCGGGATCTTCCAGGTAGAACACGGTCACACTGCCGATGTCCTCGGGGACGGTTACGTTGTCCGCAAGCTGGTGGGCATGGCTCCAGGCAGCATCCAGATCTCTTGCCTGGAACATCAGGCGAACCCCCTGGCGGTCAACGCTTGAGCCCCGCGCATGGGCATGACCATCCAGAATGATCCCGGTTTCACCAGCAAGCGGCAGACCGTAAATCAGCCCCTCGTGGGATGTCTGGGCCTCTGGCAAGCCGAGCAATCGCGAATACCAGCGAATAGCGCGTGGCATATCCGAGACATGAATGAACACTGCTGCAACCCTTGGTTCAATGACCATGCAATTTCCTTCCGTCAAGACCAATACGAGTTTCGGGTCAATCGAATTGGTTCCTGGCTGGTGGTTGGTGAACACACGGGCTGACACATGATCAACCGCAAAAGGTGCCCACCCAAACAGGGTATGGTCGATCAAGGTCGGCCCCTACACGAGCAGGGAGTTTGACGCGGCAGCGCTTTGCGCAATGGTTGGCACTGCTTACTCGTACACCTGTCCACCATGTCTCCGGTCTGAACAACAAGGGCGGCCACTACCAGGACATTGGCCACCGTGAGTATTCCGAGCTAGGGCACATCGCAATCGTCGCGCAGATCGAGGACCAGAGGGAGATGGTCACTATGCTGGATCCAGTCTGCGTATGAACCCAATGCAACCTGACTTCGATCGAGGAGGGCGTTTGTCAGGAAAGCGTAGTCGAGGTGATATCCACGATCTTCATGCCGGTAGAGAAAGAATGTCGGCGCGGTTTCCTCGCCATGCGGTTCGCCGGTGGCGTGATGGTAGGCACTCGTGATCCCGATTGATCCAAGCCTCTCGACGAGTGCGGTGTGGGTTTTCCCCGGATGTTTCCTGTCAAACACTGAGCTACTATTGAAATCGCCAATGATGATGGAAGACGGAGTTGCCAGGAACGATTGGTAGTGATCGATCGCTTCGTGCATCAGGCGGACATAGCGGCGGGAAGTGGTGAACACGCATGCCCATGAGGCGAGAATAGAGATATCGTTCCAGCGCACCGGGATGAACCAGGGTAGGGAGCCGAGGCAGGTTTCATCGACGTTGGCGGGGTGATCGGTGAAACTGAACGTGGCCATACCCTTGCGGCCGGGTGGGCCCACCCAATGGACGAACGTGGAATCGACCGCATGTGCGTCAGGTTCGGTGATTTCCTGAACCACCAGCATGTCTGGATCAAGGGCGAGAATCGCGGATGACTTCTTCCGAAAGCCACCGCCGCAGTTCCAGGAAACGATACGCATGGGCGACTCCAAACGCGATCGTAGGACGTCAGCATCGAGAAGTCTGGAACAGGAAAACGGGCCGGTCTAGTGGACCGGCCCGTTTTCCCCTGCCATATTGGTGGAGACGGGGGGATTCGAACCCCCGACCTCTACAGTGCGATTGTAGCGCTCTCCCAGCTGAGCTACGTCCCCTCAGGCGTACGGATTATACGCATGATGGCCACTTACCGTCAATCAGTAGCGCTCGCTAGGTTTGGGTCAGGAGGTACTGACGACCAGGTGAGAATACTGATGGTCGATGACCGCTCCAGTTTTTGGGAGAATTGGATCTCCATATCAAGATTGGTCGTTTTGTTGTGGGGCCAATGGAGCGTCGATGGGACTCGTAACTCGACGCTCTATTGGCCATTACAATGGCGAAGAGCAGCAACAACACTATCGGGGAGACTGAGCAGCATGATCAAGACAGAGCTTCTGTATCAATCGTCGTACACCCTCGCCAAGGTCACCATGGAACAGGGGGACCAGCTTCGTGTAGAGGGTGGCGCCATGGTCAGCATGAATCAGCATCTCCAGGTTGAAACGCAGGCAACTGGTGGATTCCTCAAATCGTTGAAACGATCCGTGCTGGGCGGTGAGTCGTTCTTCATGAATACGTTCAAAGCTATAGCCAACAACGCCGAAATCACACTCGCCCCAAGTCTTCCCGGTGATATTGCAACATTCCAGATGAACAACCAGGACATCATTGTCCAATCGGGAAGCTTTTTGGGAAGCGAGCTGGACGTCAATGTCGAGACCAAATGGGGCGGCGCGAAGGCCTTCTTTGGCGGTGAGGGCTTGTTCATGCTGCGTTGCTCGGGATCGGGACTGATCATCGTCTCCAGTTATGGAGCGATTCACAAGGTGGAGATTCCCGCAGAGGAGAGGTACACGGTCGACTCCGGGCACATCGTTGCCTTCGATGCCCATGTTCCCTACACCCTCAAGAAGGCAGGCTCCTGGAAATCCACCATTTTTGGCGGTGAAGGCCTGGTTGTCGAATTCCAGGGTCCGGGCAATGTGTTTCTCCAAACTCGCAGCCCGGAAGCATTCCTCTCGTGGTTGATCCCGAACCTGCCACGCTCGTCAAGCGACAACTAACTCGGGCTGATTGGGGCACAGCGATCTCGGTGTGTTCCATGGCACCCCGAGGTTCCGGGGGTGCATGATCTCTGCACTCCCGGCAGGCGTCCGGAGCGTTTGCAACGGCCAGCGCTTAGACGGTCACGCTGTCGACACTTGCCCCTGGCTTTGATATAACTATTCTCAACTGGTTTTCGTGGGACACAATCAAATCGTTGAGATTCGTATCGCTCCGCTGGAATTGCAGAGATCGCACGCATGAAATCGGAGAATCATCAGGCGGCGGCGCTTCCCGAGATAGGGGCACCACCCGTACGCACCGGTGTTCGGTGGACGCCAATGGCTCACGCTCGCGATGCGCTGAATGCGCTCGTGGCGAGGCTTTTCGCGCCCGTCGATAATTCGTCGATCGTCTTTTTCCGGGTTGCATTCGGTTTGATCATGTTTTGGGAGGTCAATCGGTATCTCAAATTTGGTTGGGTTGCCTCCACGTATATCGATTCTCCGATCCTTTTTTCCTATGTCGGGTTTGAATGGGTCAAACCATGGCCCGGGATAGGGATGTATCTCCACTTTTACGGTCTGGCGATTCTCTCCATTTGCATCATGCTCGGGTTCTGGTATCGCATCAGCACGGTGCTGTTCTTCCTCGGGTTCACCTATGTGTTCCTGCTGGAAAAGGCGAATTTCCTCAACCACTTCTACCTGGTTGTCCTGCTCAGTTTCCTCCTCATATTCGTTCCTGCGAATCAGTCGTTCTCGCTCGATGCACGGCGGAATCCGGCTATACGGTCCTCCACGGCCCCAACGTGGGCGCTTGCGATTCTTGTTACGCAATTCGCATTCGTCTATTTCTACGGCGGGATCGCCAAGCTCAATTCAGACTGGCTTGGCGGCGAGCCGATGCGGACGTGGTTGGCGAGGGAAACGCAGTTTCCCATCATCGGGCGATGGTTCACTCAGGAATGGATGGTGTACGCCTTTAGTTATGGTGGACTTCTCTTCGATCTCCTGATCGTGCCAGCATTGCTTTGGCGACGCACCAGATGGTTCGCTGTCGCCGCGGCAGTTATCTTCCATTTGTCGAACGATGAGATCTTTTCGATCGGGATCTTTCCGTGGCTGGCGATGGCGGCCACTGTGCTCTTCCTGCCACCCGATCTTCCCCGCCGCGTGGTCGCGCACTTTTCGAACGCTCGACTGGCACAGCATCAGAAGTCACGCGCCCGGCGAAAACCTGGCGTTAGCGACGCTGTGGTCCAGTCAGAGGCCGATCACCTCACGTTCACCCAGCGTCCGCTTGTCCAGCGGGTAACCGTTGTGTTGCTGGCGGTGTATCTTGCGATTCAGGTGCTGGTTCCACTTCGGCACTTCCTTTATCCCGGGAGCACTGCCTGGACGGATCAGGGCGACAAGTTTTCGTGGCGGATGATGCTGAACTCCAAGGTCGGCGAGATCAGGTTCACCGTCGTCGATCCTGCCACTGGCGAGACGTGGGAAGTCGATCCCGACACCTACCTGAGCAATCTCCAGGAAACCAAGATGAAGGCGCAGCCAGATCTGGTTCTTGAATTCAGTCATTTCCTGGCGGCCGAGTGGCAAGCCGATGGATATGAGAATGTTGAAGTCTATGCGGACACGGAGATCTCCCTCAACGGTCGGGAACCTCAACCAATGGTCGATCCAACCGTAAACCTCGCCACCGAGGAACTGACGCTTGCCCCAGCCGATTGGATCACACCGCTCGAAGGTAAGGATTAGCGTTAGCCGCTTATTGAGTTGCCAACGCACTCTCCTCTGTGTGGCACCATGCGCGGTTCCTGTGAGACAAGAAGTCATGAGAATGGCCAGACACAGTGTGTCTGGCCATTCTCATGATTGAATTGGAGCGAGTGATGGGACTTGAACCCACGACATATTGCTGGGAATACCAATCTTGACTGTGTCAGGAAGTATCACGCAGACCTGTACACATCAGGGATACATTCCCGGAAATGTGGTCACGCCTCCAGTGCCGGAATCGACGGCTCGCCATGATCGTCAAGAGCACAACCAAAGACGGGGCAATCTCGCGCATCGCACGCCCAGCGGCATGCGCAGCCACAGTCGCTGCGTCACGTTTCGGCGATGATCGATAGGGGGCAAGGGCAATGCCCGGCGGCTGGCCTCCATTTTGCGGGCGATGTAGGCGACCTGCGGACCGCTCAAGCCATACGGAATCCCGATATCCGCTGCCCCCATCCCGCCTTCGTACAGCGCCGCAATCTCGCGGCCCCGATCGATGTGCACAAACCGGTCCGTCGTTCCCGCCGTGGTTTGTCGACCAACGAGATGCCATTGGCGAGCAGGACGCTTCGCACGTACGTGGGATCACACCCGAGATCCACTGCAATCGCGTACATCGCGTCGTCGGTCGTGGTGTACCGCTCGATGATGGCCGCCTTGAGGACCGCTTGTTCTTCCCTGGATCGCGTTGAGGCCACGAGTAAGGCTCCTGAATCGACTGGCAGCAGCTGACACACAACCGCCGCATATGCTCTTCCCCGGTTGATTCGAATCCGTGGGGGGAGTGTATCAGTCAAGGTGTAACGTTCTCGCTGACCCAGGATCGCCAACGGAATCTGGACATGCTCTGAGTTGAAACCTACGATCACGGGGCGATCTGCCCCATCCTCGGCCGCACCGGGCACGTCCGCTAGCTCCTTATTTCCGCTGATCAGGCGTCGCGGTTGTGGTTCAAACTCCCCCAACAGAACGAGCCGACTTGACTGCGCGGCGCCTGAGAATGCGGCGCTGGTCGGGGTCCCGCGACCACCACGTTTCCCGCGTGGCACGAAGTCGGCCCAAGACGAACGGCCCAGGGATTGCCCCAGGGCCGTTCGTCTTGGGCATGATTTGGCGAGTAGCTCGCAACGGGAAGCAGTGGCCGATGCTTGGATCACCGCCAATTGGTCCGAGACCCGCGGTTGAGAGCCCGAGGCGGCGCGTCTAGCGTCCGATCGCCATTCGCCGGATCGCCATCACCGCACACCCCGCGAGCAGGGTGGCTACCCCAATCAGGGCAGTCGCGACGGCGTTCGTCTCGCTCTTCGTCTCGGTCATCGACCCGCCCCCGGTGACCGGCAGCCCACTCACCACACTGTCAGCGTCGCCAGTACTGTCGGCAGATGCGCTTTCGGAGTCGGACGCGTCTGCCTCATCACAGGCAATACCATTGTCGTCCGGGTCGAGGTTTTGGTAGTCGGCGCCCTGCGCATCGAAATAGGTCTGGGCCGCGGCCTGGTCGGTGAAATCGGCACATGCCGAGGGATGCGCACTGGGGCCATCCTCGGGACCGGCGCTCGGACCACCGCCTTCGAACACACCTGGTTCGTCACAGGCAATGCCATTCCCGTCCTCGTCCATCCCTTCGTAATTGGTGGTCGCGCTTCCACCGCCGGCCTCGAAGTACGCCTGGGCGGCCGCCTGGTCGCTGTTGAAGTCAGTGCATTTCGAGGCACCTGCGCTCGGCCCCTCCTGCGCCCCGGCAGGGGCCGCCATTGCCATGAATCCAAGCACCATGAACAGGACGAACACACGACATCGCATGATGGACCAACTTTCTCTCCACAGAGGCGTGGATACGACCGGCACGGTCCGCATCATGCGGTCCAGCGTGCAGCTTGAGTGCGACAAACGCGTGGACGCGGGTGGTGTGATTGTGATGAGGGGAACACTGTGATCCCGTGGTGGGCGGTACCCGGTGCGGTCGTCGTCGACCACTGACCTCATCTTGCCGTGCCAGTGAGGCAACGGCATCGGTAGGGTTGCCGTATTGCCTTACCTAACGGACCAGGAGGCCCTGCCTAACGGTGTCCCGGCGGTCGGCGTCTACGACCCATGGTCCCGCGCCCGCCCCGCCGTGGGGAGCGGCCCGGCCAGCAGGTGAGCCTCCCCCAACTGTCCGAGGGCCAGGTCCACCACCCCGACCGCCTGTGCAATGCCCGGTACTGTTCGGGTGCCATCGCACAATGACCAGATCGCGTGGCTGGTGGGGTTGAGGTGATGAATGTGGTGCTTCGCGGTGTCGCAGCCGAGCACCTCATCGCCGTCGTGAGTCATCACCAGCTGGTCCCGGCGTGTCAGCGGCTGCCAGGGCACGAAGGAATCACACAGGGAGTCCGGCGGCGGAGACGGGGCGATCGTGCGCACGGAGGACATCCTTCGATCGGCGAGGACGACACCGCCCGCACTCGTTGCTCGTTGCTCGATGACCGCATGCGGTGGATGCATGGTGTGTTCGGAACCCACCATCACTGTAGCAGGAAATCGCTCCCCATGCAGAAACCCGGCCAGTGCGCTGTGGCGCCGCCATGCATGACGTGGCCGGTGGGCAGGAACAGGCCAACCTTGAGGGGCGGGGCGGACGGGGGTGGAGTAAGCAGGTGCTCGGTCATCGCATCTTCCCTGGCAATTGACGCAGTATTCGATTGATCTCGACAACGTGACGCCACTATAGAAACGATTCACGGTTACGTCAACCACCCGGTCATGGACTAGGCGTTTCGAAAACGAGGGGTTTGTGCCACGATTCAGGCCTCGATGTGCCGTCCGGCACGTAACCGCATCCCTGGAGGCCCGCCATGTCTGCCGCAGCCAACAAGGCGCTTGTCCGCCGGTACTACGACGAGCTCTGGAATCGCCGCCAGATCACCGTCGCCGATGAACTGTTCGCCCCCACGTTCCGGATCTTTCCCGACGCTGACCCCGGCCCGGAAGGTGTCAAGCGCTTTGTCGCACGGCTCCTGGCCGTCTTACCCGACCTGGAGGTCCGCCTCGACGACCTGCTCGCCGCGGAACAGGACACGGTGGTGGCCCGCTTCACCATCACCGGGACGCAGCAGGGGACGTTCCTGGGCGTGCCGGCGACAGGCAAA
Organism: uncultured Chloroflexia bacterium; assembly: GCA_963763125.1. GTDB lineage: Bacteria > Chloroflexota > Chloroflexia > Thermomicrobiales > UBA6265 > JACCYX01. Next base: position 67,233 of record CAVXMV010000003.1, on the reverse strand, counting down.
CCAGTCGTCATCACTGAGATCACGATCTGGCGTATCGCAGCGGGGAAGATCGTGGAGCGCTGGACCGAGGTGGATGCGCTGGGCGCAGTGCAGCAGCTCGGCGCCCAGGTCGTTCCGGCTGCGCCAAGCGGGTAGGAGTGCGCGAATCAGAAGGTGGCGCGCATCGTCGCCGCAATGCCGCGAGCGCGACGGGTTCGGCGCCAGGACGACGCGCTAGAATGGGACCCAGCACAATCAGTGGGGACCACTGCACATGAGCAATAGACCGGAGCACACGCCGGACTATCCGGCACCGGACACTGGACAACTGTGGTTGAGCACTCTCGACGCCGCTCGCCTCCTCGGCGTGCACGAGCGCACGGTGATGCGGGCGATCGCCCGCATCACCCCGGCCGACATCGCCGGGTGCTCTCGGCATTGCGGCTTCCCGTTGCCCGTTTCCATGGCGCAACCATCATAAAACACGCTCTAGGACATGGGCTGGACGGCAAGTCCCCGGCATCGCCCGTCTCCCCTGGCGTGACCGGGTCGGGCGCGCCGGGGGATCATGGTCGGATCCACCGGTCCCGGCCCGGCGCGCTGACCGCGGATAGTGATCAGGGGTTCCGGGGTGATGGAATTCTCATTCGTCCTGGTCGCTCCTGAGTGTGGTGGCTGTGTTAACGGTCAGTCACGCGGAAGACTCGGTGGTCAGGATTGCCCAAGGTGAAGCGGCATCCGGGTCGTGTCCAGCCATGACCATGTAGGCAATCCATGACATAGGGGCGAGTATCCGCAGCCCCCGACCCACAGCTGGCGGCTCCTTTCCGGGAACGTTGCTCAGACGCGCGTGGCCTCAATCACACTGAACGGCGAATAGGTCGAGATGACACGTTCCAGGCGGAAGCCCGTTGCGCCAAGGAGCGCCCGATACTCGTCCTCGGTTCGCTCCCGCCCCCCAATCAGGACCAGCATGTTCAGGTCCATGGCTTGGGCCGGGCTTGGCTGATTGGCGGCCGGAATGACCATCTCCACGAGCAGGAGCGTGCCGGCAGGATTCAGGGCCCGATGGCAGACCGTCAGGAGTTGGGTCACCCGCTCATCATCCCAGTCATGGACGATCTGCTTCAGGATGTGGAGGTCCGCGCCTGCTGGAATTGCGTCAAAGAAGTCGCCACTGACCAGCTCGCACCGCGCGGACAGACCCTCCGCCGCAATGGCGTGATTGGCGGTCGCGATCACATGGGGGAGTTCGAACAGGATGCCATGGGCATTTGGGTTGGCATGGAGGACCGCGGCGAGCAGGGCCCCTTGCCCGCCCCCGATGTCCACCACGGTCCGCACCCCGGAAACGTCGTAGACCCGCACCAGTTCGCTCGCGATCGAGGCCGAAAGCTCGTTAAACGCCGCATAGAAGACGTCCGACTCGACCGGGTTCTGTGCATACCAGTCAAAGATCCCCATCCCGAGCGCTTCGCGTGCCCTCGATTGGCCGGAGCGGACGCACTCCTCCAGCCGTCCCCAGGGCAGCCAGCGCCCGAGGGCAGTTTCCGCGATCGCCAGATTCCGCACCGAGTCGGGCGCATCCGTGGTGAGCGTTGAGCCGAGCGGGGTGAGCCCAAAGCTCTCCGGGGCGTCCTCCGATAGGACGCCGATGCTGGCCAGCAGCCGCAGAACGCGGTACAGGGCCCGCGCGTCCGCGCCAACCGCCTGGGCAAGCTCGTCGCTGCGGCGTGGGCCGTCACGGAGTTGATCGGCGACGCCAAGTCGAGCCACGACGCCAATGGCCTGGCTAATCCAGTACCCCGTGATCAACCCCATCATCGCGGCAGAGGGGGGAAGGTCTTCGTTGGGAATCGCGGTCGTCGTAAGGGCGGCAGAGGAAGGGACGGACGTGTCGGTGAGTGTTGTGACCATGGTCAGGTGTGTCATCACCTCGCCCTCCTCAACGCTCTCGATGTGATGCCCCAGGTCATTCATGCTGCTTGCCCAGACCTCTCGCGCCTCCTCGAAGGCGTCGGCGTCGGCCTTGCCCGCAAAGACGGTGACGGCAGTGTGGACACCGTCCTCGCCCTGGATGAGCGAGAACGAAACGAAGCCGGGGGCCGCGCGCAGTTGTGGCCAGAACTCGGCTTCGGCGCGCTCGCGCGTCTCCTGGACCCGTGACTGGTTCATCGTGCGGCGGGTTGCGATGGCGTACATGAGGAACTCCTCGAGGATACCGGACCGCGGAAGATCGCGGTCCGGCCACGCGGACGGGACGCTTCAGGCCGGGGGCGCCAGATCCGTCTCCGGCGTCATGGCGATCCCGTGAGGATGATCTCGCGCCAGGAGGAGTTGCTGTCTGAGGTACCTCAGCATGGGGCCCGGGACCAAATCTGTCAACCGGGCGCCCACTCCAGGGCCGCGCACCCTTCGTCCGAGGGGAGGGCGGTCATGCCTCGATCACCGTTGTGTTCCCGTACGGCGGATGCTATAGTGGCGATGTCCCGGGACCCCTGATGTCCATCCACCACAAGTGAAGAGAGAACTCCATGGGCGGGCTGTTCAATCACCCTCCGCGTCCATTGCGGGCCCCAGCGGAGCGCCGCGCGGTCTCGCGCCCGTTGGCCATCTCGCTCCTTGCCACCATTGCGCTGGTGCTGGGTTTCGCCGTCACAACGGCGCAGGACGCCGCACCGCACGAGTTGGCGTCACATCCCCTCGTCGGGACCTGGGTCCTCGACACGAATGTCGACGATCCTGCTGATGCCCCGGAAATGATTGTGGTCTCGGCCGACGGCGGCTACATCTCGGTCGACGCCGAAGGGACGACTACCGTTGGCGTTTGGGAGGCCACCGGTGACTGGACGGCCAACCTCACCGTCTCCACCCCGCAGCTCACCAGCGATGGCTCATTTGGCGGAACCATCGTGCTGCGGGCCGCGGTCGAGGTCGAACCCTCGGGGAATGCCTTCACCGCCACGTACACGTTCGAGCTCGTCTGGCCGGATGGCGCGCACACCGGCGAGCATGGACCGGGATCCGCCCAGGGCACGCGCCTCGTGGCGGAGCCGGTGGGCACGCCGGTCGGGTCGCTGTCGGAAATCTTCGAGGGCGTGGCCGAGGCAACGCCGGCAGGCTAGCACGGCGGATCCCTCACCCCTGCCACGGACCTCCACCTTGCGGGGAGGTGGTCATCGATTGTCGATCCGGCGGACCGTGAGTCGTCACGCTGCCGGGTCGCACTTCCCCGCGAGCAGGTCTTCTCTGCACGGCACCCTTGGGCCATTTCTCGGGTGTATATTCAGGGTACTCAGGGACCCAGTCTAGCCACGGTCGCAGTAAGCGTACGCGTCATGGATTCTCGCCATCCCGTCATCGGCGCCATGCGAGCGCTCGTGGCCATCTCACATGTTGCACCAGGGAGGTTCACGATGTCCGCCAATGTTGACGTCATCCGCGGTCTCTATGACGCCGTCGCCCGGGGCGACGTGCCCACGGTGCTGGCTGGCCTCGATGCCAATGTCGAGTGGACCGAGGCCGCCGGCTTTCCCTACGCGGGAACGTACATCGGTCCTGACGCCGTCCTTAACAATGTCCTTGCCCGGATCGGGACCGATTGGGATGGCTACACGATCACCCCGCAGGATTTCATCGATGGTGGAGAGCAAGTGGTTGTGCCCGGTCTCTACGCCGGCACATACAAGGCAACCGGCAAGTCATTCGAGGCCGAATTCGCCCATATCTGGTCATTGCGTGATGGCAAGGTCATCCGGTTCCACCAGTACGTTGATTCTGCGCTGGTCCAGGAGGCCCTGAAAGGCGAACAATGATACGGAATGAAGTTTGATCGTGGCCGTTCCCGACCATGTCAGATTGACGCGAACCTTGCGAACGTTCGCGGGCAGAGTAGATCACCTTGCGCTGCCTCGCTGCGCTCGGAATGACATTCCGAAGCCTTGTCCGGTCACGACGTGACAGTCAGAAGTCGGTTTCAGGCAAGCGGACCTGCGGAGCGGTAGGCGTCAACTATTGCCGGACCGACGGCACATTCATGCACACCGGCACTCCCCTCACACCCGCTGCGGATGGCACGGTTAACTACCAGTCCGCGCAAAACGGGGTTTGGGAACCGGACCCGGAATTCGAACGGGGCATCCACTTCGTCTCGATCCAGGGCATGTTCGATCCGACCGGTGCTTATATCGGCACCTTCATCGTCGATGGCTATCCGAGCGTCAGCAAAGACGGGCAGTCAATGGGCGATGACTGGGCCAAAACGTTCATCACGATCCGGGACGTCAACGACGAAGTGATCGACGAGATCCGGCCCGACGCGGCGACCCCGCCGATCGCCGGCGCATCAGGCACGACCGCCGCAAAGCCGCCATATGCACCGTCGATATGGAACCAAAGTCCCTGTTCACGGGCGATTTCCGCCAACTCTGGCAGAGGATCGATGGCCCCCGTGCTCACTGTGCCGGCTGTGCCCGCGACGAGAAAGGGAGCATCTCCCGCTTCGGTATCGGCAAGGATCTGGCGGCGAAGGCTAGTCGTATCGATACGCAGGTGATCGTCAGTGGGGATCCAGCGAACAGTGTCCCTCCCGAACCCCAGCAGGTCGGCCGTTTTCTGAAGCCAGGTGTGGGTTTCGGTCGACGCGTAGATGCGCAGCCGCTGGTTTCCGGGTCGTACGCCCGCTGCACCCACATCCGGGGGCGCCTTGGCCTTTCGTGCAGCAGCAACGGCCACAATGTTGGCCATATTGCCACCGCTGACCAGTAGTCCATCGCAGCCCTCCGGATAGCCGATGAGCTCCGCGATCCAGCGGATTGTTTGCGTCTCAATCTCTGTCGCCATCGGCGATAACGCCCAGGCACCGACGTTGGGATTGACCGCTGTCGCCAGCAGTTCAGCCAGCATCCCAATTGGTGCGGGCGATGAGGTGACGTAACCCCAAAAACGAGGGTGACCGTTGAAGATAGAGTTCTCAATGAGCAGATCTGCCGCTTGGTGAAGCAACCGCGCCGGGTCGTCACCCTGTTCAGGGAGCGGCCCCGTGCCAAGGCGATTCCGGATGCTCATTGTCGAGGCATCAGGAGCCACCGGCCTGTCAGGCATTGTGGCGAGGAACGCAGCGATGCGGTCCACCAATTCGTAACCAGCTGCCTGGAATGTCTGCGCGCTCATTTCCAGTGGTGCCGATCGATCCGAAATCGTCATCGGCGGGGCTTGGTCATGGGTGTTCATGGTCGTTGCACCTTCATTATCAGCGGATACCGGCAAACTGGTCCGTTTCGATCGCCGGTCCACTACTCACCATGCCTGCCCCACGGTAGTAGTTCTGGGTTCCCCACAATTGCTCCTGCGGCTAGTGATGTCTTCCTTCCACGACTCAGCGGCTGCTATGCCTCAACTACTGCGAGTGCAGAGAGAGGTTCCGCACGACCCTCGCTCACACATCCCGTTGTCTGAGATTCTTGAAGATAGGCATGAACAGCGGAGATGCCGATCGAGCCTTCGCCAACTGCCGATGCCACTCGATTGATGGAGTTGTGACGCACGTCACCCACTGCGAAAACGCCTGGCATGCTGGTCTCCATCGGATACGGATCCCGTTCCAGTGGCCAGTCGGACATTGTCGGTGCGTAGCGCGAGTCGCGGTCCCGGCAGGTGATCAGATACCCACCCGAGTCGCGGAGAAGTTGGCCATCCAACCACCCGGTACGCGGTTCTGCACCTATCAGCACAAAGAGCGCCCGTGCCTCGACCTCTACTCGTCTGCCTGCCGCATCCTGCAGAACCAACCCTTCCAGCCGGTGATCACCGCGCCCATCCACGACCTGGGTTCGCAGGCGCACCTCGATGTTCGGCGTGTTCCTGACCTGGCGTATCAGGTACGTGGACATACTACTGACAAGCGAATTTCCTCGGACAACGAGGGTAACGCGCTTCGCGAACTTAGCCAGGTGCTGAGCCGCTTGGCCTGCGGAGTTCCCGGCTCCGACCACAAACACCTCCTCGTCGGCCAAAGCCCGTGCTTCGGACGTCGCGGCCCCGTAAAAGACTCCTGCGCCAAGCAGACGCTCAAGCGCCGGGGCTTCAAGTCGCCGATACGAAACACCGGTGGCCAGCACCACCGTACGGGAAACAATCTCGCTCCCATTCGACAACGTCACCACTCGTGTGTCCCCTTCAGCCCGGAGGTCGACTGCCGCATGCGTGTGGACGATTTGGGCGCCGAAGTGGAGGGCTTGTTCGTGGGCGCGGCGTGTGAGCTCTTCGCCACTGATGCCGCGGGGGAACCCGAGGTAGTTCCGGATCATTGAGCTGGTTCCGGCCTGGCCTCCCAGCGCCTCCGGCTCAATAACGACCGTTCGCAACCCCTCGGAGGCCGCAGAGAGTGCAGCGGCCAGCCCTGCCGGACCGGCTCCGATGATTGCAACATCACAGAGGTCTGTGGGCGGCTCCGTCGTTGCTCCTAACTCATTGGCGATCTCGATGGTTGATGGGTTGATCAGCACCTGACCGTCGACAATGACAACCGGAAGTGAACTACAGTCCAGGTTGAGTTTATTGAGTATTCGGAGTCCAGCGAGGGTGTCGGCAGGATAGAAGCCGAAGGGCACACCGTTCCGCGTGCCCAGATCACGCAGTTCATGACTACGCGTATCCCATTGCTCGCCAACAATCTGGATCCGCTCAAAGCGGCGACGGTGGACACGCCACCACGCGCCAAGTGACTCGCTCACCAGCGGGTAGAGTGATTCCTCAGGTGCCTCCCATGGCCAGTTGATGACCAAGTCGACCTCGCCCAGCGCCATCGCCCGGTGGATCGGTGCCGCTGCGTCATGGTGACCAATGCTGGTGAGCAGCGCCCGTTTTGCCCCTGGATGTTGTGTATGGGCATGAGCCAGGAATTCGATGCCACTGCTGTTTGACAGCTCAAAATCCGCGAGAATGAAGGCTACGTCCCGTGACTCACCGCGCAGGCGGCTCAGCATGGCAGACGCGAGAGCAACTGATGAGGCGGTATGTACCGAATAGTCGCTGCCGAACCTGCGTGTGAGCTCGGCTTTCAGGTCCTTGGCTTTGGACGGGTGCGTGATCACGGCCAGAAGCACAGGGACCGTGCGCTGTCGTGAGAGGGGTTTCACTGCACGTGGCGATGTGGAGACAACTTTGGTGCGATGCAACGAGATAGATCGCGCTGATCGAGCTCGTTTTGGTGGTTGGTTCGCAAAAGTTACAGTTGGACGGGACGTAGTGCTGCTTGACACGGACATGAAAGTTCCTCGCTACAGTGAGTGAATCAGTGATGCGGTCGATCGTGCGCTTTCATCACTGCCCACCGTAGCGGTCACGCGTCAATAAACTGTCAACCCCGATGTCGGTTGAGCGTCAAATGACGACAATACCTGCGATGATCACGATTTAGAGTGTGAGGGCCAATCGGGACCATGGGGTGGATTGCACAGCTTCCACCGTTGGAAGCGGAAGAGGCGTTTCGATTGTGGCGCGAGGCTTTACAACGTTAGACCGAATCCGGGCCAAGGCCGACCTCAAGGATTCGACGGTGCAACTGTGGTGCAACCGACTGGGCATAGAGATTGCTCGACCTCGAAAAGGACGTGCTGACGTACCGCGCCAACAACGGGTTCCCAATGGGGTTTCCCTTGGTGCGGCCGCATCAGGTGATGTGGCTCGAAATCAACGCGTACGCGCAACAACTCGCCCAGGTCGCAATCTGGATTGGCTACCTGCAATGGATGATCGGGAACGGCTTTACCGGAATTAGTGAGCCAGTGCTTGACCCGCTCCAAACGATCCGGCTCCAGGACGCGCTGTTCACGGAAGCGGATGGGACAGTTTCAGAAACGGTATGGCAGCAGTTGGACCCTGCACACCACAAGCCGCTATCTCGCCCGGCTCGAAGGCGAGCAAGACCCCGGCTGGCAAGTCGTGGCTCAGCTGCTCGGCCGGGAGGATGAGCACCCCCATGGATGATCAACACCCCCATGCTCGCCATCGATCGCGCGGAGCAGATCGCAAGTGCGAAGGCACCTCGGCCCTGGTCGCCGTTGATGCCGTGGCGTGATCGTCGCGTCCAGGTGCACCGGCTGCGGTGGCCGCCCACGTGGCGTGGGATACCCAGGAGCATGCTCCTGCTCACCGGTTTGGCGCATCGGTAAGGGCTACCGAATCGCCGAACGCGTCGCGCCTACGTATGCCGACGCGGCTCGACAGCCTCCGCGAGCACGTCCTCCGCCTGCGCCGCCGCCTGCCGGGTGGCAACGCCAAGCTTGGCGAGGATGTTAGCGACGTGGGTGTTGACGGTGCGGGGGCTGAGGAAGAGCGCCGCGGCGATCTCCCGGTCCGTCTGCCCGGTGGCAAGGAGGCGGAGCACGTCACGTTCGCGGGCGGTGAGGGTGCCGGTGGCCGGTGAATCGGGGACAGCCACCGCGGCTGCGACGGCGACCGCCTCCGTCAGCGGCAGCCTCTGGCCGGCGGCGCGCAGTTCGGCGAATCGTGCCGGGCCGATGGCGGCCCGAGTGGTCGTAGTAACCCGATCGAAGAGACGGCGGTCGCTCAGCCCGAGGTCGGCCCCGCTCTCGTCCAGGCGAGCGTCAATCGTGCCGATGAGGGTCGCCGCCCGCTCAGCTTGGCCGTGGTCAGCAGCCAGCGCCGCCAGTCCACTGAACGCCCACGCAATCGCCCAGCGCTCGCCAATGCTTGTCCAGAGCCGGAGCGCTTCCTGGTAGGCAGAGCGCGCCACCCGATCATCGCCGCGCTCTGCCGCCAGCCCGGCCAGGGTGCTGAGCGCCATGGCGGCGCCCGATGCATGGCCCACCGCACGGAACTGCGCGAGGGCCTCCTCGGCCCGGCGCGCGCTGGTCTCGACCTCCCCGCGCCGGTGGGCAATCCGGCTCAGGGTTGTGAGGGCCATCGTCCCGTACCCTGGGATTCCGATCTCGAGTTCGATGCCAAGGGCCTCGGTCATGAGACCCTCCGCGCGGTCCCAATGGCCCCGGACAACCTCAATCAGACCCAGCATGTGGACCGCCAGTGCGAGGAGTTCTGTGTCGTCGCTGGAGTCGGCGATGGCGCGGGCTGCTTCGGCCGCGGGCGCCGCCCGGTCGGGGTCTCCCTGCGACCAGAGGATCAAGCTCAGCCCGGCCAGCGCGCGACCGCGCCAGACCGGGGCAGCATCGGCGGAGCGCTCCAGCGCCCACTCCAGCCACTGTCGGCCTTCGCGGAGATGCCCGCGGTGGTGCCAGAATACGGCCAGCGCGCCGGCCAGCCGGAGCACCCCCGCCGCATCGCCGGTCGCCGCCAGGTGAGCGAGCGCCGCCCGGCAGTTCGGGTGATCGGCCTCGATGCGCAGAAGGCGCTCGTCGAAGCGTTCGTGAGGAGAGAGCCGGTTCGGCTCCAGTCGCTCGTCCAGCGCAACGAAGTAGGCCGCGTGGGCGTCGCGGGTGGCCTCTCCTTCGCCCGCCTCCGCCATCCGTTCGAGGCCAAACTCGCGGACGGTTTCCAGCATCAGATAGCGGGGCACGTCACCTGGTCCCGGCTCGTGCCGCAGCAGGCTGTGTTCCACCAGTGTGGCGATGCCCGCGAGCGTGTCCGAGACCCGCTCATCGGCTGCTGCGACCACCGCCTCCGCGGCCTCGAGCGTGAACCCGCCGACGAAGACTGCCATGCGCCGGAAGTGGGCCTGATCAGCAGGTGACAGCAGGTCGTAACTCCAGGCGATGGTGTCGCCCAGCGTGCGCTGCCGCGCGGGCGCGTCGCGTCGCCCCGCCGTCAAGAGTGGGAGCCGCCGCGCCAGCAGCGGCAGCAGGGCCGCTGGCGAGAGGACGGCGCTCCGGGCGGCGGCCAGTTCGATTGCAAGCGGCAGGCCGTCGAGCCGGTGGCAGACGGCCACCACCGCGCCGGCATTCTGACTGGTCAGCACAAAGGCCGGGTTGGACGCCCGTGATCGCTCGACGAAGAGGCGGACCGCGGCAAAGGTGGTCAGTTCGTCCGTCATCGGCAGAGAGTCCGGGTCGGGCACCGCCAACGGCAGCACGGGCACGACGTGCTCGCCGGCGAGCCGCAGGGTAGCCCGGCTGGTCGCCAGGACCGCCAGTCGCGGACACCGGGCGAGGAGGTCGGTGATCAACGGCACCGCGTCGAGCAGGTGCTCGAAGTTGTCGACGACCAGCAGCAGCTGGCGGTCGCGCAGCGCGTCCCCAAGACGATCGACCGGGGACCGCCCGCCGGCCTCTGCCACCCCCAGGACGCGGGCAATAGTGGGAGCGACGAGGTCGGGCTCGCGGACGGTGGCGAGGGGGACGAAGACGGCGGCGTGGTCGAAGTCTCGACCCACCTCAGCAGCCACGCCGAGACCGAGGGCGGTCTTGCCGACGCCTCCTGGACCGGTCAGCGTCACGAGCCGGATGCCGCTCGTCCTGAGCAAGGCGGAGACCGCTGTTACCTCAGCCTCACGGCCAAGCAGGGGCGAGAGCGGGGCGGGCAGCCCAGCTGGTGCGGCGCTCGCCGCACCAGCTCGATCGCCGCGCCCCGGCACCGCGGCCACGAGGGCGGCTCGCTCGGCGTTGGTCAGCCCGAGCGCGGCGGCCAGGGCCCGGACGGTCGCCGGGTGCGGGTGGCGATGCTCGCCCCGCTCCAGTCCGCTCACCGTGTTCGGCGACAATCCCGCGCGCTCGGCCAGTTCTTCCTGCGCCAGTCCCGAGGCCGCCCGGGCGCGCCGCAGCTGGACCCCGAAGTCGGCACCCTGATCGTCTACCGAGTTCGCCGGTGGTTCGTCCATAAGCATTCCCAGCACTGTGCCTGCCTGCATAACACATCTTAGCTTAGGCCGCCTGCCGGCATCCGAAGTGAAGGAAGAAGATGGGTAAAGGGTGAGCATATTGGGTGGTGCCCGGCCACACCGGGGTCCATTCTGGACTCCAGCCCAAACTTCGGTAACCGGACCGCGGCCCTCACCGCTGCGTCACAAGAGGAGCACTCTCATGATGACTCGTCAACCCGACCGATCTGTTTCGCGTCGTGCCGCCCTCACCGGACTCGGTGTCAGTGGTGCAGCACTTGCCCTCGCCGCTGCCCGACCCGCCGCTGCCCAGGATACAGCCAGCCCCGCGGCCGACACGGTCAGGCACCCGTTGGCCGGCACGTGGATCGTGACCTTCCAGAACCCGGCCGACATGCCGACCATTGCCGTCTGGGGGGCAGATGGGAGCTTCGTCGCTCCGGGTAACCTATTCGGCGTCTGGGAGGCGAGCGGACCGCGGACGGCCCTCTTCACCTGGGTAACGTTCTTCGAAGACACCAGCGGCTACCTCGTCGTCACCGGCACGATCACGGTTGAGGAGTCGGGCGACGAATGGACGCACCCCTATTCCAGCATGACCGTCGGCCCCGACGGCACGGTCCAAATCGGAGATAGCGGCGTGGTTTACGCCAGAAGGCTCCGCCCTCTGTCCGAAGACCAGATTGGGACTCCTATCGCCGTGATCCCAAACTGGACACCGACGCCGGAGTCGGCAACCCCGGCGCCATAGTGGCCAGGCTGTTGGCCACCGCGGGTCGGAGGACGGCTCCTGCCTGGGAAGCGTCACCAGCGCACATGTCACGAGGAGCGTATGCGATGCAGCAACTCGTCTACGCGATGCGCTTCACCGGGTGGGCGATGCCAGCCAGCCCGGACGGCGGCGTCTTGACGGTGCGGGCGACCGCCGCGAGTTCGGCTTTCAATACGATCATCGGCCCCGACGGGCTCGTCGGTCGAATCGAATGGGTCCCGGGGGGCGAGGCAGCCTTCGCGTCCGAGGTAACGCTTACCGGTGCGACGAGTTTCCAGGAGGTCGGAATGATCGCTTTCGACGGCCACGTGCTGCGGTTTTCCACGGTGGGCAATGGGTACCTCGGCCCCGTCCTTGATCCACCGCGCCGGCACGGCGCGGTGGTCTGGCAGGTAGAGGGGGGCGAGGGGCAATTCGCCGGGGCGCGCGGGCTGATCACCGCCAATGTCGTCCTCCGCGATGGCGGCGAGGTGACGGTCCACCAGTTAGGTGTCCTCTTCCTGCGGTAACCGACCATGGTGGTCGGCCGTGATATCCCCTGTCACCTGCCCGATGCCGGAGCGACCGTACGCCCGCTGTCACACGAAGGGCGTTTTCGCGATCAGGGCAGTTCGGTTACGGTAGTCAGCCGGTCTTATAGCACATGAACCCGGATAGCGCGCGTTGCCACGTCCCGGAACTCCAGACGCGTGTACACCCGCTGGGCAGAGGAACCCGGTTCGGCAGCAAGGTAGGTCAGCGCCATGCCGCAGCTCCGTGCATCCTGCACCGCCTGGCGGACGATCGCCGTCGCCCGCTGGTCGAACGGCACGTTCGCCGTACCGGACCCAGTCGTTTTCGCGCGCAGGCGGGTTCCGGACGTGAGCGACACAGCGAAGATCTTCGCAACCCGTTCGGCTCCGGCTTCGATGCTTGGGCAGACGTCATCAGCGCCAGGACCGCGCCGACATGCCCGCCGTGGCCCCGTAATGGCTCTCAGAGCGACGAAAGTGGCAAACACGGGTCCAGGCAGGACATGCGTGTGGAACATTCGTTCGCCATGGGCCAAAATGAGCAGCATGCCGCGCACGGCAACCGGCCTGTAAGTGCCGGCCGGAGCCCCGGCACGTCAGGCGGGAGACGAGAAGCGTGAAACAGTGCTCGCGGTCCTTCGCTCTGTCGACTAACGGCAATCAGTTCGGCGGCGGGGGCACGTCCCTGACGTTGTCAGGAGACGCCAACACGGGTCGGAAGCAAGACCGACGACGAGGGCAACATGGATACTCCAAGTGATCGAGCCGGGCGGCGCGGTGGAAGCGCAGTGGGTGATCCCCGCCGCTGTACGGCTAACTCCAAGCAATCGGGCACGCGCTGCGAACGATTCCGAACCCTTGGGCGACGTGTCTGCAAGTTCCACGGCGGGCACTCGCTGCGGGGCTTCAGTCACCCCGGCCTGACCCATGGCCGGCGCAGTATCGACACCATGGTCCGGATCGTGCTGCGGCCGACACTGTCGGGTGCCGAGTACCCATTGTCCGTGACCCCATGGACGAAGAGTACCCCCATGGAAGCAGAACCCTGATGAGAATGCAGACGACACTCGAAAGTTTCCAAGCCCTGTCCGATCAGCAAACCAAGGTGCTGCGGGCGCTCTTGGATGGGGCGTCCGGGCGGCGGAGTGAGAGGAGACGGGGAACGCGGAAAGTGAGAAGTCATAATGAGCGATCCCTCTTAGATTGGACCGCGTGCTCAGGTCGACAGGGTACCGGAGTGGGGACATTCCTCGCCCCGGCACTCTGCCAAATCATTAGCCAGTGGGCGTGGCGGTCGCGGGCGGCTCCGGCGTCCACGTTGGGAAGCCGGCCAGCGGCTGCCCGGCGTTCGCCATCGGGTCAACCTGCATGCGTGTGGCGCGCGTACTGTACTCCTCCGTGACGACCACCGTGCCATCGGGGCCGACGACTGTGGCGGAGGCAGGTCCCATCATAGAGTCACCCTCCTCGTCGATCTCCAAGGTGCTGCGGACGACTATGTATCCTCCGGTTCTTTCCTCGTCGAACGGGATAAGAGTCATCACCGCGGACCGCGGGCCGGTGGGCTCCCACACCCCCGCGGCGCCCAGCCCACCGGGGTCGATGAAGCTCCCGTCGGCTGTGAACACCACCACCACCGGCACCTCGGCCGTGGTGGTGGTGTCGCGATCGATAATCCAGGTGCCAATGAGTGGATGCCCCGTCATGGGGACCGGCGTCGCCTCCTGAGCGGCAAAAGACCGGCGGGCGGCGCCGACGCTCAGGGCGGCGGCGAGGGCGGCACTGCTCCCCAGGACGGTACGCCGGCTCAAACCGGACGGCGAATGCACAGGCTGGTGGTCCATCGGGTGACTCCTCACATAGCTCGAGACCACGTTCGCGGCGTGGCCGCTCCCCTCCATGGGGATCAACCTGAGCATGCGCCTGGGGGCGGACCAGCGCATCGGTAAGGGTGCGCAAATTCGTGGTCAACCGAGCACTAGGTATACCGGGCGGGTTCGTCGGTGTCGGCCAGTAGCCCGAGCTGGTGACCGCGGATCGTCGCTTCCATCCGAGAGCGGACGCCGAGCTTGGCAAGGATGGAGGCGACGTGCGCATTGACCGTGCGGCGGCTCAGGAAGAGCGCCTCGGCGATCTCCCGATCAGTGCGCGCCGAGGCAATGAGGCGGAGCACGGCGAACTCGCGGGGCGTCAGCCTGGCTTTTGCCGGCGCCTGATTCACGGACGGACCGGCCTCCTCCAAGCGCAACACCGTGACGGCCTCAGCGATCGCTTCGTCCATGGTCAGGGAGCGGCCAGCCCCTCGTCCTTCGGCGAGCCGCTCCTTGCCAAGTCCTGCGGTCAGCGCGGCGAGGGTTCGGTCGTAGACAGGTCGATCACTGGGAGCGAATGGCACGCCGACACTCTGGGAGATCGCCTCCGCCGCCCCGAGGATGCGGGCCCCGACATCGGCGCGACCGCGTGCTGCGGCGATCCCGGCAATCCCAAGGAGGGCGATGGCTACCTTGCGTGGATCGGGAACCGCCCAGGCGAGGTCGAGCGCCTCTGCGAAGAGGGACGCAGCTCGTCCAGTGTCGCCCCGCAGGTACTCCACCCCGCCGAGGCCGACCAGCGCGTGGTCCAGCGCCCATCCGTAATCGGCTGCGCGCAGGAGCACAATCGCCTCCTCGAACCGTGCCGTCGCACGGTCGAGGTCGCCCTGAGCGAAGGCAACGAGCCCGAGGATGGTGCACACGATGCCAGTGAAGGGGCGTTTCGCCGGCACGTCATCGCCGAATCCGCCCGCGAGCTCGTACGCCTCCTGCAGGAGCGTCTCCGCTTCGGCATAACGCTCTTCGAAGCAGGCGAGGAGCCCGGCGTTGAGCAGCGCCGTGAGGAGCTGGCCGGCGTTGCCGAGGCGGCGTGCCAGCGGCAGCGTCGCCTCCGTGAGGCGGGCCGACTCCGCTAAATCGCCCTGGTACCGTGCGAGCGCACTGGCGGTCATGAGGGCCCGCAGGCGAACGGATGGGTCCGCCTCATCGCTCCGCCCCAGCGCCCGCCGCAACCACTCTCGGCCCTCGTCGTACCGGCCGAGCGCGTGCCAGACCTCGAACAGGGAGCCGGCCAACCGCAGAAGGCCATCGGCATCGTCGTGCTCGTCGAACCAGGCCAGGGCGAGCCGCACGTTATCGTGATCGGGCACAATCGCGGCCAGCCGGTGCTTCTCCCCGGGCAGGGCCGGGTCGGGCGACCAGCGCTCGACCAACGCGAGGTAATGCGCCGCATGTCGCTGGCACGTCTCGGCCTTCTCCCCGGCCTGCTCCAGCTGCTCCAGCCCAAACGCGCGGATCGTCTCCAGCATGACGTAGCGTGGCTCGTCGCCTGGCTGGGACTCTTGACGGAGCAGGCTGCCTGCAACGAGGGAGGAGACACCTTCCAGCACGTCGACGCCATCTCCGGCCACCGCTGCGGCCGCCTCCAAGGTGCAGCCGCCGCGGAAGATGGCGAGGCAGCGAAACAGAGCCTTCTCCTTCTCACTGAGGAGGTTGTAGCTCCATCCGATCGCGTCGCGCATCGAGCGCAGCCGCGCCGGCTGGTCCGCTGGCCCGCCCGTGAGGAGCCCGAGCCTCGGAGACAACCGTGCCAGCAGTGCCGGAGGCGCGAGGACGGGACTCCGCGCCGCGGCAAGCTCGATAGCAAGCGGCAGGCCATCCAAGTGGACGCAGATCGCGGCCACAGCGGGTGCATCGTCGTCGGTGAGCGCAAAATCAGGCTTGGCCGCCTGTGCCCGGGTGCAGAAGAGGCGGACCGCTGCGGTGTCCACAACGTCCGCCATCGAGCGTGCCTGTCCGAGGTCGGGCAGATCCAGCGGCGGCACCGGGCTCTGCTGCTCCCCGGACACGTTCAGGAAGACGCGGCTGGTGGCCAGCACGGTGAGCCGGGGGCAGAACCCCAGAAGTGTGGCCACCACCGGCGCGGCTGCCGTAACGTGCTCGAAGTTGTCGAGCAGCAGGAGCAGCTCCCGCCGCTCGAGGAAGGCAGCAAGGCGATCGGGCAGGGACTGCTCACCGGTCTCCTGCACCCCCAACGTCGCGGCGATCGACGCCGGCACCAGCGCCGGGTCGGCGAGCGAAGTGAGATCGACGAACCAGACGCCATCGGCGAACGTTTCCTGCAGCCCAAAGGCCACCTCAAGCGCCAGGCGCGTCTTGCCGACGCCGCCAGGTCCGGTCAGCGTCACGAGCGCCACGTCCCCGCGGAGCACCAGGGCGCGGACGGCAGCGAGCTCGTGCTCCCGTCCAATGAGGGGAGAGCGGGGACGTGGCAGTGTGGACACGGTCGCGTGGTCCCGTGCGGGGAACGAGAGCAGATGAGGCGGGGCGGGCATCGTCCGCAGCCGGCCGGGGACCGAGCCAGCCAGCCGCGCCTGGTAGCGCACGAGCTCTGCCTGGGCTAGTCGGTAGACGCCTGCCCGCTTGGTGGCCGCCAAGTCGCCGCGGGCGATGGCACGGCGAACCGTCCGCTCGCTCACGCCGAGGACCGCGGCAGCTTCCCGCGCAGACAAGGGCCACATGTCCGGAGCACCGGACATGCTCCCGTCCACCGCCTTGTCCGGCGTCCGCTCGTCCATGACAGGGCCAGCATCAGTGACAGGAGCGCAGTGGGAGAGGGAGGTAGCATGGGATGAGCGTGCCATGGCAAGGCTCCTGCGTGCTGGATGGAGGGACTGGGACCCATCCTCAGTATAGACCCCGGACCTTGCGACCGCATCCGTCCAGATGCCCACAAGACTGCGGCTCACACAAAACCCAGGAGAGCAGCAGTCGATCGTTCCATTCGTCCTGAGGCAACGTCGCGCCCAACAGCGGTATTTTGGGGCTGTATGCAATCACACGATCGTCACCAAGCCGAATCCCGCTGTTCCGGGGCATTTGCCGCTTCATGTTCGATGGCGCGGTGAGCCTGCGACCCTGCGATCATGGGGCCGTCCACACGCTAAGGGTTTCGATTCGTCAGGTGGGGTTTGGGTGCATGGGGCAACGAGTATTGTCCGCCCCTGGACTTCGCACGACGCAATGCCCCATGCACAGTAAGTTGCCCCGATATTAGTGGTGGGCCAGTACCCGGCGGGTCGCTATTCGGCGACATTTGCTCCTGGCGAAGATTACAACCATGTGCCCTTCCAGGTTGATTCTTCAGGGGACGGGTCCGCGACGTCGGCTCCGCAGGGGTACTGGTACGGGCAGACCGTTACCGCCTCGATCGACGGGGTGCAGGTGGCGAGCGCGCGGATCGCCGATGACCCTAATGAATGCGCCCCCGAGCCGTAAGCGAATGTCAACGCCCAGGTGCGCATAGGAGCGCACCCCGCGCCGGCCGCCGGCGCGGGGTGCGACGTGGTGAGTCCGAACGGAAGGCGGGAGGAGACGCCTATTGGCGCAGGTTCTTAGACGAGAAAACCCGAATTGTGCGTAAGGGGATAGCTTTTTCCAGTGATCGGCTACCGAACCCGACGGCAGGAGGTTATGAGGGTTTTGAGGGAGTGTTTCGGAGATCGACCGAGATGATAATGGGGAGCGAATTGGTCCCGAAATGTGAGCTCGGTACACATTTGGTACACATTGGCCCGAAAACGACAAACGACCACCGGTAAAAGTGGCCGTTTGTCGTTATTTCCATGGGCTTTTTGCTGGAGCGGGTGATGGGACTCGAACCCACGACATTTTGCTTGGGAATTCTATTCATGCCTGTATCATGGGTTGCCGTCTAATCCCGATGTGTAACAGAAATCCCCGCCAAATCAACTGTTTTTGGCTGCGCTGTTCCCGTATACTATCAGTAGGTACCGGGTGTTCACATGTGAGCGTGCAGCGCATGTGCAGCGCGCTAGCACGGTTGGGAGGCGGCAATGGCGATCAACAAACGCAAGAACCGGGAATGGGAAGCGGTCATTGGCTATCAGTTGTGGTGAGCGTTCGAGATCCCGGCGCCGGCATGAGCGTACGGCACACATTGAAGACGTACACGCGCTGGAAGGATGCGGACAAGGCGGAGCGCGATGCGAAGATCGCGATTCAGAACGGCAGGTTCCAACCAGTGCCGCCGCCTCCCCCTGAACCCGTCAAGGTGCTGACCGTTGCCGAGTTGCTTACAACGTGGCTCGAAAGTCACAAGGCAAGGGGCAATACGTTGAAGCAATACGAAATCGCGATCCGGCGCACATCATCCCGGCGTTTGGCTCGATGCCCGCCGCCGATCTGGACGGGCAATATCTCCAACGGACGTACAACCAGTGGGAGAAACTGCCAAAGGGCAAGGGCGGCAAAGGGGCCGATACAATCCGCCGCTGTCACATCATCCTGAACCAGGCGTACTCGCAGGCGCTGACTTGGGGCACCGTCAATCGAAACCCCTGCCACGGGGTAAAGCACGCCTCCCCAAAACCTCGTAAGGCGCACATCCTGACCGTGGTGCAGGCACGGGAAATCGTGGCCGCGATGGATGAACACCCGATGCGCCCGTACTGGTACCTGGTGCTGTTTCAGGGCATGCGGCGCGGGGAGGCGTTGGGGTTGCGCTGGCAGGATGTGGACCTGGACACGGGGCACGCGGTCATTCAGCAGACGATTACACCGGACTTCCAGAACCATGGGCGGGCACAGACAGGCGATACCAAAACCGCTGCGGGCACCCGTCGCGTTCGGCTCTCCCCGGAAACCATCGAGGCGCTACGGGCTCACCGTCCGAGGTGGGCAGCGCAGAAGCTGAAGGCGGGTAAAGCCTGACACGATAACGACCTCATCACCTGCACCGAAGATGGGACGCCGGTTGCGCCCAACGCAGCCGATGCGGCATGGCGGGCGTTGCGCCGCATGGCCGGGATTCCCACTACCGTCCGCTTGCACGATCTTCGCCATACGCACGCCTCATTCCTGATTCAGAGCGGGGAGAACCCGAAGGTGATTCAGGAACGGCTCGGGCACAAGCGGGTGAGCACGACGCTCGACATTTACGGGCACCTCATGGATGACATGCAAGACACGGCCGCCGCCGCCATGGGACGGATGATCTGGAGCGATGCAACCGGCACGGAGTCATAGGGGCAACGGATTGCCTGCTCACTGGAGGGAACCAGTAGCGGGCACGGCATCCGGCTGAATGGGAGGCGCGTACATGGCGAATGTAGCAGACGACGGCTCATGGACGGATGAAAAGGGCAGGTATCACACTGGGCCTGATCCCCAGGTGCAGCGCGACTACCTGGTGAATTGGGGAGATCACCAAAGGCGTTCCCAAGAGCTCTACCTCGAGATTGGCAAAGGCCCTGCTTCCTGGTTTCATCCTGACAATAAGGGCAATTGCGCTACCCGGGCCGTATTATGGGCTCAACCTGGACCTATTTCGGGGCAATGCGTCTCGTCCATGATGCCTTTCTGACATGCGGGACTACGACCGCAAGACCAAGACAATCCACCCTACACCGTATGAACGGGGTGTGAATGCATGGGCCCGAGAGTGGCCGCTACCCATTGGCAGAGAGTCAGTCATCGACTATTGCCAGTGGCAACATGAGCTGGGGCGCGAGAACCTCTGGCCTACCCCCTGGCGATTGCAACACCTTGCACCGTTCCAAGGGCAGGAATATGCACTAGGCGTTTTTTGGGCAGATATCGGGAATACATCTGTATGGGTATTTCTGCTTGGTGAGCCGCTCGACGAAAACGACGCAAAGCCAACTGATGCCGCGTTCCGGATTACCGGAACGGGAGTAGATGCGCCGGGAGTCCGTTCGATCTGCGATGGTGTGCGGGCCTATTGGGCTCGACGTTGCCGGCTCCCGTTTCACGAACAGGCCTGGCAGACCTTCCGATTCTGGCCAGTTCAGTGATGCCGAACTCTTCGACTTGCTTCACCGGGAACGCGATGACGGCAGGGCACAACCAAGCTCGAATTCGCGACAGCTTCATACATGACCGAAAATAGAGCTATCGCCTGAAGAAGTATGGCGGCTGGAAGAAAGTCAAAGCCGAACGCTAGGCACTTCCTGAATACTTTTGCTGTTCGTTTGCCAAACCTGCAACCCCCACATCGCATCATGTAATGGCAGTCACTGATACCTGTTGCCTGTGCCTGACTGCACACGGTGACAGGAAAGCCGTTACCTGGAGTGATGCACCATGGCCGCAAAGCCAACCCCCATTCACCCGCAGCGTGACCTGCTCACGCTCGATGACCTGATAGCCCTCACCGGCTGGAGAAAACCAAAACGTACGAGGATGCCAGAACCGGCGCCCTCCCGTTTTCCGCGCTCCGCAATGGCCGCCGCGTATTACTTCTTGCGCCGCGCCTATGAGGCATGGCGCGATGGGTGGCCGTCGCGGATGACTCCGACAATGCCGCCTGAGACAACGAGATAGCCGCCGGGTGACGAACCCCGGCGGCTATGCATGTTGGGAGATATGCTCATGGCCAGTATAGACGGAGAACCCCTGTCAGCAAGACACCTGGAAGATTTGCGGGCGTCCGCAATCAGTGACGAACAGATCGCGCGCGCGGGGCTATGAGACGATCACGAACCCGCGCAAACTGCCAGAGCAATTCAACACCGAACAACGCAAGCTGAGCGGGCTGTTGATTCCCATAACGAACACACAGGGCGAACCCGTCGCCTGGAAGCTGAAACCGGACGAACCGCGCACCGTCAACGGCAAGCAGCCGAAATACGAGTTTGCCGGCCGCGTCTCTCTCGATGCACCCGCCGCCGCCCGTCCGTATTTGCACGATGTTGAGGCGGCGCTGTGGATTACGGAAGGCGCAAAGAAAGTCGATTCCGCCGTGTCGAACGGGATCCCCTGTTGCATTGGCGTACAGGGTGTGGACATGTGGCGACAGGATGGAATGGCGCTACCAGACTGGCGAGATATTGCCCTGAAGGGTCGTGACTGCATCATCGCCTTCGATTCGGACGTGATGACGAAACAGAGCGTGCGGCGGCGCTGGATGAACTCGCACAGTACCTGGAGTATCGCGGGGCAACCGTTCGGTACTGCCTCATGCCCGATCTGCCAGACGGGAAGAAATGCGGGCTCGATGATGCGTTTGTATCCGGGACTCACCCGCGCCGATCTGGAAGCACTGGTAGTGGAATCATGCCCGGCGCCGAATCGGACTGGCAGGAACCGATCCCGCTCGATGAGCCAACCGGGCCGGATTTCCCGCTCGATGCGTTGCCTGGCCAACTCGGGGCATTTGCCGAGGCGGTAGCCGAATCAACCCAAACCCCGCGCGGCATGGCCGCCGTCATGGCGTTGGGCACAATCAGCGCGGCCACCCGTGGCCGGTACGTTGTCAGCATCCCTGAGCACGACTGGGGCGAACCGGTTGTGATTCAGGCGGTTGCGTTCGCCCTCCTGGAGAGCGGAAATCCGCCGTGGTGAACGAAATCACCGCCGCGCTCTCCCTCTGGGAACGGGAGCAACAGCTAACAGACGAACGGGCAATCCATGAATGGATGTCCACGCAGCGCGTGCTCAAAAAGCAGCTGATACCGCCTAGAACGCCGCAAGCAAAGGCCGTGAGCCTGGCGAACAGGGCAAGAGCCCGGAAGATATGGACAGAATCCGGCAGCAGCCGCACAAGAACTCGCAGAGCACGAAAAAGCGATCATGCATCCAACACGCATCATGGCCGACGATGTGACCCCGGAAAAAGCCAAACAGATGATCGTGGAACAGGGCGGGGCACTCGCGATCATCTCCGCTGAAGGAACGTTCTTCGCCATTCTCGCCGGGCGATATTCTGATAGCCCGTCTCTGGAAGTCATGCTCAATGGACACGCCGGGGAACCGATCACCGTAGACCGCAAGGCCGGGCCGTCGCTTTACACCCCGCGCGGCTATCTCACCATCGCCGTTGCCTGCCAACCCCATGTAGCGGAAACCATGGGCAGTGTTGATGGTTTCCAGTCGCGGGGAGGGGCAGCCCGTATTCTCCCCGCCTTCCTTGCCTCCGCGGTTGGGAATCGCAGCATCGAGGCACAGGCGATCCCCGCCACACTCAAAGGGCAATGGGAAACCACCATCCGGGCCATCCTGAACCACAGCCCGGTACGCCCTGCCGACAGTGCGGGCTATCCGCATGCCATGCCGGTTGTTGCTCGATGCTGACGCCTACAGCGTCTTTCAGCGATACCGGGCCTGGCACGAACCACAGCTGAGACGTGGCGGAGAGTTAGGCGACATTGCCGACTGGGGCAGTAAGTTGCCTGGAGCGATTCTGCGGATTGCCGGACTGCTGCACATCGCAACCCATGAACGCCCGGAAGATCATCGCATCGCCGCCGCGATCATCGAGCGGGCAGTCTCGATAGGCCGGTACTTCACAGAGCATGCAAAAGTGATGTACCGCGTAATAGCCGGGCGAAGCGGGCAGAGCGATGCACGGCAGGTACTGGATGCACTCCGCAAGTTGAATGAGAACGATTCACCCGTACCGCGCTGGAAACTTCACAGAGCCTTGCGAGGCCGAAAGTCATTCGAGCGGGCAGCCGAATTGAACGCGCCCCTGGCATTGCTGGAAGAGTTTGGATGGATTCACCGATCCAGGGAATCGACCGCCGGGAGGGATAAGGAATTGATAACTCTGAATCCCTATGAACCCATGGTAATAACACCAGAAAGGTATCCGAAACCACAAACGCGGTGCTTAGTGGTGTTATTACCATGCTTCCCAAGAGAACGGGAGAGAATCAGCCGCCGGATATTTCGGCGCCCGAACCACTCCAGCCAACCGGCACCGATGGCAGCGGAGCCCGTCCGGGGGAGATTCTTTTTATGAGCCCGGAAGCGATCATCCGTGCGGCATCGCTCGCGAGTATCGACCTCAACCTCCGGGAAGGGCAGCTGTTCGCCCGGATGCCTGACGCGCCGCCGGGTGATCTGGTCGCGGCAATCAAGGCACACAAGCCCGCGATCATCGAGGCGCTAACAGTGTGGCCGCACGTCGCGACGTTGCGCACCGTTACCCTGGAGCGATGCGTACCGCTCTCCCCTGCCGATCTGACCGCAGCCGAACGCATCGAGGCGGAGACGTTAGCAGACGACCTGGAGGCATCCGGTGGACTTGGGCATTTCGTCTGTGACCTCATGCACACTTGGAACGATCTTTCCGACCGTGACCGGCTCGCAGCCGCCTTCGCCTGGCAGCTGGCCGCCGGCGCACACGAAGAGCGGGAGGCCGCGTAACCAATGTTGCATTGCTGTGTTGCAGCAACATACCTTGACCCGTAGCGCGCCACAACGTGCTAGCCAACACCCTGGACCCGTTACGCACGGTATCGCCCGTCAAAGGGGCACACAGCGCCTTACAGGGCGCATCCTGTGCGTATCCGCAATTCATGACCAAAGGGAATGTGTCGCCACGGGTAAGCGTCACCTGCCGTATCTGCGGCATCGAGTACGAACCGGACCGGGCACCGCCAACCATGACGCACTTATGCGGGCATTCGACGTACGCTGGAAACAGCAGCTGGCCAATGCCGAACGGTTCCTGACCCGTGTGCATGAACTGGAAAGCCAACCGGATGATGGTCCGCTACCAAACGTGCAGGTTGGCTAATGATTTCGGTAAATCCTCGCTCGCGCGCGTATCCGCAGGAAGGGAATGACATGCCACAACGAAACGGAACGCATCCGCGCCCCACCGGACGGGCCTATCTGGCGGCATTGAGTGAAGCGTGCCCACCAGACACCTGGCGGGAAATCGTCGCGAAGGCGGTCACGGACGCGAAGGCCGGCGACGCCAAGGCGCGGGATTGGCTCGCGTCCTTCCTGGTGGGCCGGCCGGAAGCGGGCGCCGTCACCCTGCACGCCCTGGCCGTTGAGGAAGCCGCCGGCACGGATGCCGTGGCGCGTGATGCCGACCTCGAAAGCCTGTGGACGATGTAGGAGGCAACGATGGGCGGCTATTTCTCGACACGTTGGAACTATCACCGGACCCGGCAGGATACCGCCGGCTTGCTGACACTCGATGTGCGCCACATGCAGCGAACCGGAGTCTTGCAGCCTGGAACGCGGGCAACTTGGCAATGGACACGGGCGGATGGGGAGCCCGCCGGCACGATCGAGACGATCATGAGCCGTGAGCGGCCACGCCTGACCCTGGAGTATCCGACCCGCCGCGACGGGGAAACGGACTGGACACGCCACAGCATCCCGGTTTGGCTCGATACGACGCCGTGCAACTACGGGGGCGAACGGACCTGGTTCCTGTGCCCGCACTGCCAGCAGCGCCGCGCCGTCCTGTTCAGCGTGGGAGGGCATTTCGCCTGCCGCGCCTGTCACGACCTGGCCTATGCCTCAACTCGCGAGGGTGAAACGGACCGCTGCGACCGCCGCATCCGGCGGGTTGCGGACCGGTTGGGCAGTGACGGAAAAGGAAGACGAGGATTCCTCTGGACCATGCCTGACAAACCCAAGGGCATGCACTGGCGCACCTATGATCGTTTGACGGGGGAGCTCTGCCAGGAACATGAGCGGCGCGAAGACCTGTTCGCGGAAAGCGTGTACAAATTGCTGGCGCGTCTCGACCGTTTGGGAGTGCGATGACTGACCCGCCACTATCGAGGCTATAGGATCGCCTGAGACGAACGGAATACCACATGGCCAACTATGACCGATGGACGTACTATCAGTTCGATAGTCTGACCGGATCGCATCCGGTGATCTTCTACCGCCGATGGCGCGGTGTAACCGATCGACTTGACCGGGATACCCTGACCTGGGTATCGGTGAACCCGAACTACCTGTCAATCTATATCGAGAATGGCGAGATTGGCTTGGATGAAACGACGCGCAAGGACATTGAGTCCGCGATCGGTGCGCCCCTTCCCGCCTAGGGCGCACCTACCAGATTTGGCGGATCGTCGCGGATCGGACGCCAAATCTGGTTGATCTGATCCTGGTAATCCTGCCATTCCGCGCTGTCAGCCGGATACCGTCGCTGCTGCTCATAGAGCGGATGGCTAAGCAGTTCCTTCGTCTCGACCGTTTGGGAGTGCGATGACTGACCCGCCACTATCGAGGCCTTAGGATCGCCTGAGACGAACGGAATACCACCACATGACTACGGACGCCTGTTGCGTGCCATCGCCTCACAGCGGGCCACACAACGCCGTACCGTGCGGATGTGGATTAAATTGGCGATGTGGAACGCATGTGGACAAGGGGATGCCATGGGCAATCTCGCGACCGTGCCAGTTGACCGCCAATGCGGAGCGAAGACCCGTGACGGGGATCCCTGCAAGAACTGGGGCATCAAACCTTCGGGCCGGTGCCGGATGCATGGCGGAAAGTCGTATGGGGGCTACGCCTCCCCGGCATTGAAACACGGGTGGTATTCGACCTATTTCCCGTTCTGGTTCTGGCGCTCGCAAATCGAGTACCGGGAACGTATCGCCCGCTGGGTAGCCGAACAGATGCAAAGTGATGACCCCATGCACCGTGAGAACCCCCATGGAAGCATCGAGATCTGAACGCAGGTGCCCTCAGCTTCCAATTGTGTTGATCACCGCCTACCTTGACGCCCTTCCATTGCGAACATATGATCTACACCATCCAGTGAGCGCCTCAGCGCCGAACCCCACGTTCGATGTACTGAGGCGCTCACATGGCTACAAGCATCCCATACCCCAAACTCATCGAGATCTGCGAACGGGCAGTCAGGTATCACCGGAAACGGGTGACCTATCCCGAGCATCCCCTGGTGATCGACCAATCCATCATGGCAACACCCAGGCGATCGCCAATCATGGTTGGCAAGGATGGCTGGGCAGAGGTTGGCACCGTCGATGATTTAATCGGCGGCCACCACCTGCGGGTGTTGTGGAATGTCGAGACGGGTAAGGTGCAACTGGAACGCCCAGTTGAGCAGCCGTTGCCACCGCCACCCAGGATACTAGGAGATCCGCTCTATCGAACCGTCCAACCATCCACCAAGGGTGATGAGTGGCCGTTCACGGCGACGCCTGGGTACATCTACACCTATGCCGGGGTGGAGTATGACTGGCAAGCAAACCGAGCGGCACACCCGCGAACAACGGTCGCTGGTGGGGTGGACCTGGCGCAAGCGCTCATCAATCGCGTAACGACTGATGCTTTGCCTCTCCCAGAATTCTCCAGACGTATGATCCTGACAAATTGAATTGCTGGGCAATCAGCTTGACCTGCACTCCAGTAGCCCGGAGGGCAACGATCTGCTGGTTGCGTGCGTCGTGTTGCCGGTTGCGACCGTTGGCGCGTCGGGGTAGGCACCCCATTTCCCTGGCAATCCTGGATATGCTGGATCGGGTTAGTCCGGTCCTGGTGGCGATGTCCTTGATAGGAACAGAGGCGTTGTAAAGTTCGACGATCTGTTGATCGCGCAGCACCTGGTCAGGCCGCTTCGGTCGGCGCCTGGTGCTGTGGTTCGGTCGACCGGTCGGACCATCGGTGGGAATTCCCCGCCGCTTGGCCTCAGCAACAATCTGCACGATACGCGGAACACTCAATCCAAATTGCTCGGCAATCTCGCGCTTGGCCTGTCCGGCGACATGGGCGGCGATGATCGCGGCATCACGCTCCGGCGATGATCGATACGGAGCAAGAGCCGTGCCCCGGCGGCTGGCGCCCATTTTGCGGGCGATGTAGGCCACCTGCGGACCGCGCAATCCATACCGGGCGCCGATATCCGCGGTCCGTATCCCGCCTTCGTACAGGCGTAGAATCTCGCGGTCCCGATCGACGTGCGCAAACCGGTCCCGTCGTTCTCTTCGTGGTTTGGCGACCAACGCGATGCCGTTTGCGAGCAGGACGCGGCGCACGTACTTGGGGTCACACCCGAGATCCACCGCAATCGCGTTCATCGCAGCATCGGTCGTGGTGTACCGCTCGATTATGGCTGCCTTGAAGGCGGCGGATTCCTCTCTGGTTCGCGGTGAGGCCACAGGCCCGACTCCTGAAAAAACTGGCAACGGATGAAGAACAACCGCTGCATACACAGTCCCCCGGCTGACCTCACAATCATCGATAGACCAACCCCAGTATGTCGATCAGATCACGCACCTTTCCCCATGTGGTTATTCATCACTTTCCAGGTCAGCACAGCAGCGAGCAGAATGATGCCAATGCCCATCAGATACTTCACATGCATGGCCTATCTCCTTCGGGATTATCACGGGCGGCCTGTCGATTGAGTTTGTCGGTCCTGCCGGCGATGATAGCCGATGACCTCGACTTCGGGGAGCCGAGTGGAGACCTGCGGGGTCAGCGCATCCGGCGCCGCTGGGTCCATCGCTGCCAGAGTACCCAGCTCAGCCGGAGCACCACCCACGCCAGCACGCCCCCGCCGAAGACTGCCAGCACGACCAGGACGGCGGTGCCCCACGGCTCGTAAATCGGCGCCCGGATTCTCGCCGTGACGACCCACCCCGTCTCCATGGCCCACGCCCCTCCCACGATCATGGTCAGCAGCACGGTCGCCCTCCAATCGACTAACGCACGACAATGGCCCGGTGGGTGTTCCGGGCCATTGTCGCTGATTCCGTTCGTCCTGGGCGATTGTGGCGCCGCTCAAATGCGTGTTCAGCACAGACCTAGCGCGACGGGGTCAGGAGAGGACCCGAGAATGTCTTTCCTCGTACGGCAAGGACACCTTCCACCCAAGGCCAACAGACAGATTGACGCTGGGGCTAACGGGTATAGTCTAAGTGGTCCATCCGGTAAATAGTCAGGAACGGATGATACGATGGGGTCCTCGTCAAGGAGGCTCCCGTGTCCGCCCTGCTCCTGCTCCGCCCGTTGACCGACGAGGAGGCCAGCGACCTCCGCACGATGGCCCATGGCCAGAAGGTGGAAGCGCGGCTGCGTGACCGCGCCCGCATCTGCTGGTGCTCCCACCAGGGCAAGCAGGTCCGCGAGATTGTCGCGTTGGTCGGCGTCAGTGACTCGACCGTCCGGCACTGGATCACGCGGTTCAACGCCCAGGGCCTGGCCGGGCTCACCGATGCGCCCCGGATGGGCCGACCGCCAACCTACACCCCCGAGGAGATCGGGATCGTGATTGCGACGAGCCTGACCAGGCCGGACGACCTCGGTCTCCCATTCGGCAGCTGGACCCTGGACCGGTTGGCGGCGTACCTGCACGAGGAACAGGGCATCCCGATCAAGCGCAGCCGGATCGGGGAGCTGCTGCAGGCCGAAGGCTTGCGCTGGCGGACCCAGGAAACCTGGTTCGGCGAACGGCCCGATCCCGCCTTCGCCGCAAAAGGGGGCGATCGTTACCCTCTACGAGGCGCCACCGGACGGCAGTATCGTGATCTGTCTCGATGAAATGGGGCCGGAAGCCGCCAAAAGCCATCCCGGTCATGCGGTGATCCCGCCCGATCCGACCAGGGCGCGGCGGGTCCGGGCGACCCAGGAGATCGACTATGGACGGCGCGGCAAGGGGTATGTCTTTGGCGCGTTCGTCCCGGCCACGGGGGAAGCGTTCACCCAGCCCTACCCCCGCCGCACGATCGTCAACTGGCTCGATTTCCTGGAGCAGGTCGATGGCTGGGTCGACGCCGGCGCGGCGCGGGTCTACGCGATCCTCGACAACCTGAGCACGCATCGGGCGCTCGACGTGTTGCTCTGGGCGATCGCCCACCCCCGCTGGGAGTTCGTCTTCCCGCCCACCTATGCCGCCTCCCTGAACCTGATCGAACCGTGGTGGAAGGTGCTGCGCTCATTGGCGCTGAAAGGACGGCGGTTCGAGACGTGGACGGACATCGCGCGGCGGTCGAACGGGCCACGGCATATTGGAACGCCCACCGCCACCCGTTTATCTGGGGACGCCGGCGACGGCATCGACCGGCTCGCCGTCCGGGCGTTGGCTTCCTCCCATCCGTCCCATGAACTTGCCGGATGAACCACTAAGAGACATATACACAATGTCCCTGCCTAGCGCGGAGCATCCTACATGGCTTTGTGGATACTCTATCCAGACGTGTGGGAGATGTCACCGGACTGCGTTGGGACTGGCCAGGTAGCTTGTCGCACCTGCAACACTCGCGGCTGTTCCATTTGTGGGCACGTCGAGATTCAAGGAACGGTGGCTGCCTGCGATTCCTTCGATCCAGCCGGTTGCCGGTCGTTCTAACTATTCCGGACCGATACGATTCTACATTGCCTCACTTAGGGGCCAACGCAGTTGTGGAGGGTTACGGCTGTCGCCGCGATGCACTCAACGCTCGTCGGATGTTCTACGCACTGGGCAACAAGTGACCGCTGCAATTGCTGCGATGATCAGACGGCCTGACATGAGAATCTGGTACCGCCACACCATGTGGGGTGGCCGGAGGAACCATGAGCGAATTTGCAAAAACCCTGAACGATCTCGCCAAGCTGCGCGGGAACAGCGAGTACCAGCTGGCCCAGTACGCTGGACTTGTTCCAACTCTTGTCCGCCGGTTGTTCGATGGCGAGATGTGTGATCTCCCCTCCAGCGACGCGTAATAGCCTCATGCGGCGGAGGTAATCTCGTCGAGCTCTGCCTTGCGCTCCGCAACTTTCCGCGCAATATCAGCCTGGACTTCTGGCTCTCGATCGAGCAGCATCGCAAAGTCCTGCTGACCGAGCCGGTACAGTTCCGTATCTATCAGGGCACGGACCGTGGCCGCCCGTGATCGCCGTAGAGCGCCATTTCCCCGAAGAAATCGCCATCCGTGAGTGTGTTGACCCGGCGTTTCTCCTCGCCGGCCTTGACGAGCACCTCCATGCGACCCCGCGCAACGATATACAATGAGTCGCCTGGCTCATCCTGTCGCACGACATCCGTGTTCTCTGGTGCACGCTCGCGAACGAGTTCGCCGCGACCGCCGCCATAGTGTTTCGGATATCGAGCTCAGAGAACAGTGGAACTCGCGCGGAGTAGCTCATCGCACCGTGGCATCGGTGGTCTTCTGGACAGTGCGGCCGGTTTGCTCATCATAGAGTTGTTGATAGAGTCCTCCGGCATGGACAAGTTCGGTATGATTGCCCTCTTCCACCAGTCGTCCTTGGTCGAGGACAAAGATGCGATCGGCATCGGCCGCGCTCGTAAGCCGGTGGGTGATGCTGATGGTGGTTCGGCCAGCGGCGGCAGCGGCCAGTGTTTCCTGTATCTCCGCTTCCGTGTGTGGGTCGAGAGCGCTCGTAGCTTCATCAAGGACCAGAATTCGTGGATCTCGAAGCAGCGCCCGCGCAATCGCCAGCCGCTGCCGCTGGCCCCCACTCATGCGGACCCCCCGTTCTCCGAGAACTGTGTCGAAGCCAGACGGCAGGCTGCGGATGTACTCATCGAGTTGGGCGGATTGCGCCGCCGCCGTTACATCTGTGTCGGTCGCGCCTGGTCGCCCGATTGCAATGTTGTCCCTCACGGTGGTGTCGAAGAGGAATGTGTCCTGGAACACGATACCGACCTGGTTTCGCAGTGAGTCGAGCGTCACATCCCGTAGATCGTGTCCGTCCGATGAGAACCCGTCCACCATCCGGGTCATAGAAGCGCAACAACAAATTTACAATCGTGCTCTTACCAGATCCCGATGGACCGACAATCGCCACTGACTGTCCCGCCTGAATGGTCAGCGTCAGGTCGCGGAGGATTGGCCGGTTGGCGTCGTACGCGAACGAAACAGCCTCCAGCCTGATATCGTTGCCCACCGGGGAAGAGGGGGAGCACCGGGCTTCTCGGACACGGCGACTGGTTCGTCGAGCAAATCGTTTATGCGGTCGATCGAGCCTGTGGCCATCTGAACCGACTGGCCGATGCCAGAGAGCGCAGCAATTGGCGTGAGCAGGGCAGTGAGCAAGCCAATGAATGCCGCAAGGGTACCGAGTGTCACTTCGCCCTGGATGACCATATAGCCGCCTACTCCAAGGACGAGCACTTGGCCAAGGATTACCGCCATCCCAACACTTGTTTCGAACAAAGCTCCCAAGACTGATAGCCGCAGCGTAGCCCGGAAGAGGGTGGTCATTGTTGAGCGATAGGAGGCGATGGAGCGCTCTTCGAGCCCAAATGCCTTGACGACCGCGTGAGCCGAAAGATTCTCCTGAGCGACGGCAGCGACCGCGCCCACGTACTTCTGGCGCTCTTGGCTTGCCGCTTGGACCCGCTTACGCATGAAGAAGTAGATTACGGCGAACGCCGGGACGACCAGTACCACGAGTAGGCCCAAACGCAGGTCGAGCCGAAGCAGCGTGATAGCCGCGACGATCGAACTTAGCGCAAGGAACAACCCCACCCCGATGATCTGGCTCAATGCCATCTGGATAGAGAGCAAATCGCTCGATAATCGAGACATGATATCGCCAATCTTGGCGCGTCCGTAGAAGTCGTGTGAGAGCCGCTGCAGGTGACCGAACATCCGCTCCTGCAGGTCGAACAGGATGCGCTGTGTCAGCCATCCGGACACGTACACCCGGCGCATGGTGAGTACCGCATTGAACGCGTAGACCAGAAACAGGAGGCAGACAAACACCGCGAGATCTCGACCGTCGCCTCTCGGGATGAGCGTATCGAATACGTACTTGGTGGAGAGCGGAAGCGCCAGCGTATAGCTGAGGCTCAGTATTGTGTAGATGATCCCCTCGACAATGCGGCGGCGATAGGGCGTGATAAGGGGTGCGAGCCGGCGCACGAAAGCAGGGATCGCGCCGGCCGCATTCGATGGACGTCGCAAGCTGGCGAGCCAGGTTTCCTCAAGCGCGCCAAGTGGGCGATGGTACACGGCGACCACCGCTTCATCACGTCGTTCAGGGTTGTATTGGGTCAAGACATCGCGCAACGACCCGGTGCCGAACTGCTTGATCAGGTAGCCGACGAACGATGTGGCGGCCTCATCCAGCGCGATCTCGGATGTTTCTTCCTGCAAGTTTGCGACTACGGACACTGGGCGCCCGGCAGCGATCTCTGCCCGGACCCAATCGTCCGGCGACGGCACGGATGGTCCCCGCAGGCGCTCGTTGACGACTCCGGCGATGCCATCGATGATGCGGACGGCGGACGCGGCGCCATCTCCGAACCATTGTGGGATCAGCCTCCGGGCAATATCCCGGACCGGAGGCGGACTTGGCGTATCCGGCCCGATGGCGCGGATGATGGAGCCACCTTGAGCCACAACCCTTGGTCGGGATGCTGACGGATCGCGTTCTTCCTGAGGCGGTTGAACGCCGCGCAAATCCACGACGGGGTCGACCAGATACACCTCAATCTTGCCGGGCCCGTCTTTCGGTGGGTCGAGGAGCTCCTGAAGCGCGGCAACGGCCCGGTCCGCTTCCCGCAGCTCCACATCCGCCCGACTAGCGGCATAGGAGTGCTCCCGAACATGCAATGTGACCCGGCTGGTGGCGAAGTCCCGCCAAGTGGAGTCCCTGTCCTCTGATAGCGATGCGACAAACATGGGTACTCCTCGCCCCTGATTGTCCGGACGCCTCAAGGAGGAGAGACATGGTCTGGGCAACCAGACTTACCAATCATGCTCGGTCAGAAGGTGACGTAGCAGGATTCCGGGCAGTTGCTGGACCAGCATGTGCCATCGTTACAGACATCGTCGACATAGCGGTATCCGGAAACCTCGGCTTCCTCGGCTTTTCCGTCTATGAGTTGCTGGATCATCTCTTTAGGGAGTCCCGCAGCGCTCAAGGTGCTCAACGGGTCGTCCTTGATCCTCTGCATATACTCTGGCTCGGATTTCACTCGTTCGGCGATTTCCTGAATCTGAGTCCGAATTCGATTCAGTGATTCCTGGCCGCTCATGAGATACCTCCTGTGACGTACTCTTTCGTGCTTCGATTCGTCACTTGCGCCACGCCGGTGGGCTGTTGGGAACTGCCTCGGTACTGGAAACCTCGGCGGCTCAACTGATGCGGCCTGTGTTCTGGAAGAGCCAGCCGCAAGAGCGTCGGTGCTATGCCGGCGTACCCGACCATGTAGTCAGGGGTGAAAACCCTTGAAGATTCCGACGGCCACATCAGATGCCCATCACGTTCAACAGCGAAGGCCGCGAGCAGGTGGCCGAGGATCCGCGCGTTGGTTAGATACCCCAGGTCACCTCGTGCCTGATACATGTCCAAAAGGAATTCGATGTTGCCCGCGAGCCCGTGGCACTGGGTTGGTCCGGCCCACCGGGCGCCTCTAGCCACCATGCGTGCCGCGCGTTCCGCGAGCCCTTGCGCCTCGGGAAGCCTCCCGCCGCCTCCAGATGTAGGAAGAACCGGCCGATGCCAGCAGCGCCGTGGCACCAGAAGACGAAGGGGCGGATGCTGCCCGGTGTCATGGGCCAGTTGGCGCCACTGCCATCATCCAGTGTCGCAGAGGTGTGTTGGGCGATCCATCGGCCCGCCCGACCGGCGATGTGGAGGAACCGCTCGTCGCCAGTGACGTCGAACAGGTCCAGCAGCGCGTCCGCAATCCCGGCAGCCCCATGTGCGTATCCCGGCTGGGTTTGTCCGCTCAACACGTCATATCCGTCAGGAATTCGCCAGCAGGTGCCGCCGGTATCCGTGTGCTCAGCGGCATGCAGCAAGTTCCCTCCCGCTGCGAGGGCAGCCTGGAGCTGATCTGGGTTTCCGGTTTCATCCCAGAGCCAGAGATGGAAGCGGAGTCGGCCCGCTGTGCCATTGAACAAGTCCGGAGAACCCCAGGGCATCGTCGCCACGTACGTGCCGTGATCGGCAGCCGCGGCGACCAACACCGCGTCATCAAGAATCTGGCCCGCCCGCAGCAGCGCTGCTCCGGCTCCGGATTCGCCAACATACAAACCTGCAAGCGGTGGGCCCTCCGGACGTGGCGTGTCCAACAGGGTGTATGCCCCAGCAGCAAGCACTTCCCGATGTTCTGGGTCGCCGAAGGCCTCAACGATCTCAGCCAATCCGAGAATCGTCCCCGCATTGCCTGTATTGAGATCGGGTGAGCGAATGCCTTCACGTTCGCCATGTGTCGTCAACCAGAATCGACCACGTCCGTCAGACGTGACCTTGGAGACGTACCTGAGTGTGTCGCCCAGTCTCCGTGCCTGCCCGAGCGCATGAGCCCGTGCCTCTTTGTCGGGGCCGACAATCTCCGTTTCTCTTTCGCGGCAAGACTTATTTGAAGCTTTGGTTTCGACTGCCGCCAGCGCTGCCTCCACGTCTGCAGCGGAGGAGAATCGCTTCATCGGATTTAGATCGAGGCACCGTACAATGATGTCTACCAGCTCTGGCCCAATGGTTGGATTGAGGAGCTCGATCGGGCGGTCAAGCAGGGCGTGCCGATTGGGGGCATTTGACGGCTCCACACCGGTCGCTATGAAGTACAGGACGGCACCGAGACCGTACACATCATCCAGCTCGGTGGGATTGGCTCCCTCCTCGTGCTGGGGAGACATGTATCCAAACGTTCCACTGAGGAACGGAGCAGGACCATCTACAAGATCGATCGCCGCGTCGAAGTCGAGGAGCCTCAACCGTCCGTCCACACCCAGGAGCAAATTCGCGGATTTAAGGTCACGGTAGAAGATGCCACGTGCATGAATCGTGGCCAGAATCGAGGCCAGCGCCTTGCCCCAGGAGATCACCTGCGTGGTCGGAATCTGGCCGCCAGTATGATAGACCTCAGCGACGTGTTCTTCGAGTGTCTTGCCTTCGATATCTTCCATGGCGAGATAGAGATCGCCGTCCTGCTCCAGCACATCGTACAGGGCAGGGAACCGAGGATCGTGCTCGAGACGGCGAAGAAATTCGGCTTCACGCCGGAGTCGGTTAATCGCGTCGTATCCGTCAAAGCTCATTCCCGCATTACACCGTGCCCGTTTGAGCACGCATTGTCGGGGATTATCGATGTCCATGCCGAGGTAGACGGCGCCACGGACTGACCGATACAGGGTCGCCATGACGAGATATCGCCCTGCAATGATCAATGATGGCGTGTCAGAATCTCGGGTGATGCCCGCCGCGTCAAAGGGATCGGCCACCCAATCCGGCTTTCGGTAGGCTGCCAGCCGCTCATCGGGAACCGGTATGCCGCCTGGCGTCAGGACTGCGGCCTTGATCGCCCCGACCGAGGTGCGAACGCGTCGCGCCCGAAAGCCGCCGTATCGGTAGTAGACGATGCTATCGGGTCTGAGTTGGCGGTCTGAAGGGACCCGTGGGCCGCGAAGTCCCCGTGTCTTGTCGTCCAGTGCCAACGCCAGGCGAATCGCCTGATCATCGTCATTTGGGTACACTGTAATGAACTTGCCCACCTGGCTTGAACCAGCATAGCCGCCATTGAGCTGGGCCAATTCGCCACGGGACTGCGCAATCTTGAAGCTTGCCGTATCGTTGAAGAGGATTGGTAGCGCCCTGCCAAGCACATCTTCGGCCGAGAGAATGCTGGCCGAGACATGCAGCTTCCAACCCTGATCAGGGATGCATGCCTGGTCGTTCGTAAGCCGGATCCATGACTGTGAAGATCTATCCGTAACGCGCCACGTACTCGCCCATGTGGTGTCGCTTGCGAGCATCTCGTTGACCACTACGAGGTACGAGCCATCGTCGTCGGTTCGGCCTATGGGTATGCCAGAAGATCGCGCCATCGTTCAGGTACTCCAACATTGCCGAGTCATCGATCAGTACCTCCAGAGGTCCAATGACAACATGGCCGTTACTCAAAGGTGAACTGAAAGTCTGACATTCGATCATGACGCGTGGCGGTGCGCTGCGTTCCCAAAGAATGTGGTTAGGTATGACGTGCTCCAATCACAAATCGATGGTGTCGTCGTCGAACATCATTTCAAGAACACCGCGGCAGCGAGAGTCATGCGCGAGTACGAACTAAGCATCTGGCAAAACTCTCGGCCCCGGTTCATTCGTTGAACGATGCTCTTACCTGTCGACTGAATGTGAGGGCGAGACTCGCTGACTTCCTCCCCGCCTTTTGCTAACTACGCAGGCTCTCGTAACTGAGCAAGCAGGTCGGGCAACGGCACGCAACCTGCTTGCTCGGAAAGCACGTGCAACCTTCTCAGAGGCATCCACCAGGTATGTGAGGACCCCGAGCCCAAATATCATGCGGACGAGTGTCGTCTCACGGATTGAGTAGCGCCCAACCGTTTACACACTTTCACCGCAATCAACCGTGATATCGCAGGTAACCACGATGCACGTATACGTGCAGGGACCGTACCCGGAAACCTCGGACTCCATTCCCAAATCGTTGCCGATGAAGTCATCCACGACCGCCTCAGGGAGGCCGGCCTCCAGGACAGTCTCGCGCGGATTTGAGCGAAGCTGCTCGGCGAATGTTGCATCCTGAATCGATCGCTGGATGATGCCCTTGGCTGTGGCGCGAATTTCACTGACATCCTGAGTGCTCATGGGGTTTGTCTCCTGAGTTCCGGAAGAACTGCTTTATCAGGCAACAGAGTGTTAGTCGGTCGGCCCTGCCATTCGGTCCCGGGCCGCTGCCCAACAACCGATTGCATTCACACGATATGTCCCGAACCTCCTTTCCGGCGCACCAGCACATGGCGGAGAATCTTCGTGGAAACCGTTTTCCTTTGGCCCACATGTTGCTTGTTTGTTCTCTACATTCCTCTTATAGCATGTTAAAAGAGGCCGCGCTGTCAACTGCTTAACACCTTCAGGAAATCCGCTCCATATGACGGAACGCACGTCCTACTGACACCGC
The DNA here is from genome assembly GCA_963763125.1 of uncultured Chloroflexia bacterium. Classification (GTDB taxonomy): domain Bacteria; phylum Chloroflexota; class Chloroflexia; order Thermomicrobiales; family UBA6265; genus JACCYX01. Next base: position 30,494 of record CAVXMV010000003.1, on the reverse strand, counting down.
GCCGCAAGACCCACGGAATCGTGGACGACGACCCGGTAACCATATTCCACGGAGATCATCCCGCAACGCCTGTATGTGGCGAGCACCTGGTTTACGCGCACGCGGGATGCGCCAACGAGACCTGCAAGGTCACTCTGTGTCAGCCGAAAGGGGATGCGGATATCCCCGGTGCCGACCGATTCTCCATAGGTCCAAGCAAGACTCAGAATTTGGCTTGCGACCCGGCCGTCGACGTCGAGAGTCGCCAGGCTCTGAATCCGAGCGTCGGCGGCACGTAACCGACGCGACATGATACCCACCAGGTTGTAAGTCATGGTTGGCATCGTTTCGAGGCATTTCCAGAACGCGGACCGATCGATGGCGAAGACTGTCGTCGGTTCGATTGTCACGGCGCTCGCGGAGCGCTGGAGCGAATCCACGACGCTCATTTCGCCAACGATGTCCCCAGGCCCAAGAATGGCAAAAATCACTTCGGTGCCTTCAAGATCAGAGACGCGAATCTTGATGGCGCCGGACTTGATAAGATATAAGACCTCGCCGGGAGTTTCCTCGAGGATGAGGCTTGAACTCGCCCGCATGACCTTGCATTGCATGAACTCGGAAAGATGCGCGAGCTCGGCCGAGCCTAGACCTGCGAACAAGGGGATCCCGCTGGTGGATGCGGCGTTGCCCTCTATCATCATCGATCCTCAATGCGCATCAGGGGCGGACGCCACGTGAGCAGCATCCGGCATCGGATGGGCGTGGTTGGCATTGCTCGCCAGGGCGCGCAGGACACTCTTGATCTGGAAGACCGTGAGGCCAGGATGCTTGCCAAGAATCTTGGCCACTAGTCCGGTGATGTGCGGTGCCGCGAAGCTATTACCCGTGGTTGTCATGTATGCGCCCTCCAGCCAAGCCACGCGGACATCGATACCAAGGGCGCCAAACTCGACTGGTGGCTCAGGGTTGTAAAAGTAGGTATAGGGTTCCGGGACATCGTGGGCGGCAACCGAGATGACCGACGCAAACACCAATGGAAAACTCGGGATCGGCATGTTGTTGCCTGCCGTTACGAGTACCGTGCCGCGATAGTAGGCCAGGTCCGCCAGCTCGTGCAGGACCCCATAGAAGTCTTGCTTGGTGGATCCCAGGCTGAGATTGCACACGTCCATGTCGTTCTCGATCGCCCAGCGCAGGCCAGCGAGGAAGACCGAGCCGCGCCCCCTCAGGCCGGCACCCAGGACTTTGACACTATAGAGTTCACAATCCGGCGCCAGCGTGCGGATGATGCCAGCGCATGCGGTTCCATGACCGAAATCGTCAGGATGTTGGTGCAGGTCAAACCTCGGACCATCGGGCGTTTCCTCAATCGCGACGTAGCCGCTGACCCGCCCGTCGATCATCGGATGGTCGGCATCGATGCCGCTGTCGATAACGGCAACTTTCACGCCCTGGCCAGTACTTTCGCCCCACGCGTCCTCGGCTGTCAACGTGTCGAAGACAGTGTTACGGGGGAGGGGCTTGATGACGGTCGGTTCAAAGGCCGCGGAATATGCGGGCCGCTTGCCGCTCACCGGAACACTCCGGGATCGCTCATATGCTCCGGGCGCGACCGCAAGTAGTCGGTGAATCCGCGCAGCAAGGTCTTGCAGGCCAGCCGCTCACGGTCACCATGCCACGCGATCTCCTGCACGAGTTCGGCGAGTTCGATAGCTTCACGGAAAGCAGTCGCATCATCACCACCAGTGCGCTCGATGATCTCCTGGATATGACGCCGATTGACGTGCTGTTGATCGTCTTCACCTTTGGAATGTGTTTCGAGCAAGTCGTTTAGCAACGCACCCAGATTTCCGTGCGCACGGGATTGCGCAATCGATACCGCCGCCTGATTCGCAAAGAGGCCAAGCGCTTCGAGGTCGGCGACGCTGAAGGATTGTTCGTCAATTTTGTCCAGAAGCTCAAGAACGCCGATCACTCGATCTCCATAAAAAAGTGGCACGCAGAGCAGGCTTTCCGGCACGTAGCCCACTGCCTTTGCGATGTCTGACGCCTGGCGAGGATCCTGGCTCGCGTCCGAAACAGCCATAGGCTGGCCACTCAGCGCGACGAGACCGGCAATGCCGTGACCGAGCGGAACCCGATGATGCTGAACTTCTTCGGCCTTGGGACCAAGTGCGACTTCGAAGACAAGCTCCTGCGCCTCCTCATCGATGAGGAAGAGTGACGCCGATTGCGCGGAAATCACATGGGCCGCCGTTTCGACGATCAACCGGAGGAGTTGGTCATGGGATACCGGAGTCGCGATTGTTCCCGCCGACGCAGTGAGCACGACCGCTTCACCAATATCCTGTGCGAGGGTCCTTTGCGCCAGCTGAGCCCTTAGGCGCTCGATTTCATTGCTCTGCTCGGTCATTCTGGCCTGAGCCCGAGTAAGCTCCGATCCGCCTTGGGACGCGCGCAAGTTCTCATTCATTCCGGTCCTCCGCAACTACTGAGCGCATGGGCCGCGGTCAATATGATCGATGTGACTCAATGAATTCTGCACGGATCCTTCGAATTGAAGATGCATCGGACTTGTAGGATTCATCTACCGAGGTTGTGGTTGTCCGTCGATTTTCCGGGATTTTTCAAATACACAAGTGGTTCATTCTTTACGTCGAATGGTCGCTTGCATCCGATGGCACAAGCAGGAGGCGACAATCATGAATGCACAGTATATGATCACTCTTCACCATAGTTGACGGCGCGTCTGGAAGCGACTAATGTGAAAGTTAAGAGACCAAGGTACGTTAGAGGTGTTCGGATCCGATCGTTTCCCGGACATAGCTGACATCGGAAAAGGGCCGCCATGCAGGCGCAACCGACCGGTACCGTCACCTTTCTCTTTACAGACATTGAAGGGTCGACCAAGCTCTGGGAGCGGCATCCGACCGCGATGCAGTCTGCCCTCAAACGACATGACGACCTGCTCCAACACGCCATTTCATCGAATCATGGCTACGTCTTCAAGACGATCGGCGACGCCTTCTGCGCCGCGTTTGCTAGCCCACTCGATGCCGTCAAAGCGGCTGCCAATGCCCAGCGGACGCTGGCGGCGGAGCCATGGGCAGAAACCGGACCCTTGCGCGCCCGCATGGCCCTGCATACCGGGGAGCCGGAGGTGCGAGATGGCGATTATTTCGGGCAACCGGTAACCGAGTGGCGCGCCTCCTTGGCATCGGTCATGGCGCGCAAATCCTGCTGACGGACGTAACGTATGAGCTGGTCCTTGGGTCAATTCCAGCACCTTGTCAGGTGCGCAATCGTGGCAAACATCGACTCAAGGATTTGAGCCGTCCTCAATCGGTCTATCAGATAGTTTCAACCGAGTGGCCCGTAAACCTGAAACGCCTCAAAAGTTTGCCATCACCACTGGCCGGTGGCGTGGCAGCGATCGCGACCACTATTGCGACCGTTGTCTCCTACCGGAGCCGGACGCTGTCCGCATCCGAGGAGGTGGATGCGGGACTCCTGTCGCCTCTGTCACTCTACACTGGAATCAAAGGGATCGTACTAGAACTCTCCCTTCTGAACGAGTACATGCTCCTTGGGGTGGGGACTCTGCTCCTGGCGCTGATGCTGGCTATAGGTTTCGCCCGCCGGCATGCGATCAACCGCGAGGCGCAATTGCAAGAACCAGAGGGCGGGCGCGTATTCGACTGGATCGTGAACCAGAGAACTTTTGCCTTTCTTGCCCTGTTGGCGCTGCTGACACTTGGTGCGTATGGCTATCAACAGTACCTCTGGCGTATCACCTTGCCGATTCCCGAGGACGCAACGGGATTCGCAATAACCCGGGAGGCCACCGCTGCGTCATTCCAGGATCAATTTAACCGATACGCTCTTTACCCAGGGACAAGCGGCAGACATTGTGATACGAGAGTTGCCTGTCCGGTTCGATGCGGGTGACACCGCTAAGGCGCGTGAGCTTGGTTTGAGGATTGGTGCGGAGGCCGTCATCATTTATCGGGTGGATGAGTCTCCGCATGATGGGACACAAACCTACATCGCCTATGTCGTTTTCACTGATCCCGATGTCGGCCTCATCATTGGCGCCCCCTCTGGTGCCGACGGACTCGCATCCAGCATTGGCTCTCAACCTTCCGTCCAGGTGAAAGAAGGCGTGGCAGTGCCCGTACTCAAGACAGAAACGCTCAGCGAACTGGTCAATGCCGCCGCGGGCATTATTGACTACAATCGTCATCGGTTACGTGAGTCGATCAAGCATCTGGAACTGGCTGTTCCTCCACAAGCGGATGCACCTAACACGGGCATCGTCCAGTTTTATCTGGGTAATGCACACAACCTGGATGGGGATGCTATTGCTGCCGCCGGTGCACTGGAGAGCTCGGCGACTTTCTACGAGCACCGCATTGGGTCGGGAGAGATAATCGGTCCCCAAGATGAGCTTATTCTGCTAAAGACCTATATTGAACTAGGACGTATCGCGTCGCTAAACGGGGAATGGGATCGCGCGCTTGTCTGGTATGAAAAGGGGCTTCCCATTCGGGAGGATCTCGTGGCTCGGGCAGCCGGTCTGGAGCGTCCCAGCGACGTGCCGGCGACCTATGCCCGGTTGTACACGCTGATGGCCGATGTCTATCGCGGCAAGGATCAGCCAGAGGACCAACTATTTTGGCAACGTCGTGCCAATGAGGAGCTGGACTCAATGGCAGCCGGTGAGGCGGGTGATGACGCCTACGCGCTCACGCAGGAAGGCGTGTCACGGTTCTTTCTCGGCGATTGTGCGAGGGCCTCCGAGGCGATGACGCTAGCCGTGGCATTGGATCCCGAGAATATCGGTGCCTCGATTGATGCCGGAATTATTGCCTTTTCGCAGGGTCGCCCTGACCTCGCATTACAGGCTTGGCAGCAAGTCCTGGAAGTCCATCCTGACAATGTCAACGCCCTCATTCTGATGGCCAATCTCATGCTCCAGCAGGGAATTTCGGAAGAGTTCTTCGAGGAGAGTTATCTCCTTCAGGCCGAGGAACTCTATCGTGAAGTAATTCGCCTCGATCCCACCAACCTAACTGCCTACGACACCATAGCCTCAATCAACCGATTGCGTGCTCAGGGAGCGACGATCGACTCTACTGCGCTCACTATCGGGGATGAGATGAACGTGCAAAAGAGCCAGGCGATGTGGCCGCACGACCCCGTTCGCCAGAGTGAGACACTCGATGCGTACGGCGAGGTAGTCAATGTGCGACGGATCGTTGGCTCGGAGCTGCTTCCCGGTGACCCCATCAGCCAGGCGGCGGCGGCCAACGCATATGTCGATCGCCAGGGTTTTCTGTACAAATTACTTCTTGATCAGGCAGTTGCCGAAGCGGAGTCGAGCGCCTCGGCCCCGTCAGCAACTCCGCAGGTCGATGGGACTCCCCTCCACTTGAACTGGGTGACGATGAATCCTGGCGGCAGCAACTACTGTCTGATGCGGAGGGGATCGAAGACTGGGCAGCTCTGGTACTGGCCAACCCAGATGCCCCCCGGTTGGCCGGATTGCAAGCACGAGCGGCTCGCGTCATGTCTCTTCAGCGTGTTTGGGCACTGTACGCCTTCTTCGCGCCCGATCCTGCTGAGGTCGTAAGCGCCGAGCAGGAGTACCGTGAGGCATTCGATGATGCAGTCTCCTTTGGTGAAAGCGTGCAGCCGATTCCGGTCGAAGAGATAGAGTCGTTGCGCAATATCTACTTTGCGGGCATGACCCTGGCAAGCGTAGTGGACGGAGATGAGACTGCCGCGTCCACTTGGCAATCAAAAATCACCGACCTGTCGATACAGGAGTCCCAGACGCGAGATGAGGGCACGACGCATTTGCTGACCTTCTGCGGGGAGGTGCAGGACGTGGTCGAGGGTGACTCCGCGCGCAATGATGACGACGCCCTCGACCATTACAATGCGGCGCTCGAGACAAATGCTGAATATGTTCCGGCGCTCCTTGGTGCTGGTCAAGTGTTGTTCGGTCAGGGCGATGTGCAAGCTGCCCGGGACAAGGCTGAAGAGGCTACCAGGGCAGCACCTGCAAATGCGTCGGCTTGGGCGGACCTAGCGCTGTACCGACTCGCATCCGGGGATAAGGCTGGTGCTAATGACGCCTATCAGCATTTCTTTAACCTAGTCTCGCAACAAGGTCCTCAGCATCAAATGGCCTCAATTCTTACCGTGCTCGAACAGCTGGATACCCAATTGAAGGCACACTCCGATTTCGCGCCATTGGTGTTATCCATTCTGCCGAGATTCGCGTCGTATCTCGATGAGATGGCGAGTGATGGTGAAGGCAACTACCAATACGCAGCCCTGTATACAACTCTAGGGAACGTTTCCCTTCGCGCCGGTGATCCCAGACAAGCCGAGGCGTGGCTGCGGCACGCGATTGACCTTGATGCGCATCAGCCACAGGCACATGCAGACCTTGTGGTGGCCGTGGTGGCACAAGGTGGCGATGGAAGCGAGGAGATGGAGCACGCCCTGATTGAGAGCCGGGATCCGCTATGGGCCTCCACAGTTGACTTTACCGCCGATCGAGTACTGTCGATGTTGGACAGTGAAGTGTCATCTCTCCAGGATCTATTTCCTCAACAGGAGTCGCAGATCAACGAATTTCTCGGCCTCATTGCATCTGAACAGGACCGCCTACGATCGCCCTAACCTCCACTTAGCGCTTCTGGTCCGGACGCCTTCCCCAAACTAACTGGAGTGGGTCGAAGCACCACCGTGCTCAACTTTCAGTGCTGCGTGGCCAAAAGCGTAAGACGCAGTGTAGATGTGAAGAAACAGTTGAGAATGCGGATAGGATGAAGTGAGGTGGTCGGGCTCGAGTGCTTCACCATCGGCCGGTTCACCTTTGAACCAAGCTGGTGCTGGTCGGAGTACATCAAGTCCGTAGTGGGCCCTGACTCGTTCCAGGTCTCACACGTCGGCTCCGTGGTGTCAGAGCAGATAAGGATGCGGATGAACGACGGCACCGAACAGACCATCGGCCCCGGTCAAGCATTTACCATCCCGCCCGGGCACGACGTTTGGGTCGAGGGCAACAAGCCGTACGTCGCCATCGAGGTGGAGAGCGCCGAACAGTACGCCAAGCCCCCAACCTAGGCCCCACCCGGCTCCAGAACGCCCACGCCCCACTCGACGGTGCCGTCTGTGCCTACTGCTGGGATAATCCGGTGCCGGCCGATGTGGACGAGGGAATTATTTTCTCGCGGTTACTGGCGCTGAATTTGGAGCGGGCAAGTGGTCAGTAAACCCTGCCGGCGGCGCATGTCTGAGGGCCAATAGCAGCGCGCCGGGAATGAGCGTGCAGCGCTGGTGCAGCGCAGCGGGCACGACAACGGGCCAGCCCGAATGGCTGGCCCGAAAAAGCCTATGGATTCAACGGTTTTTGGAGCGGGTGATGGGACTCGAACCCACGACATTTTGCTTGGGAAGCAAACACTCTACCAACTGAGTTACACCCGCATGTGCCCTTCGGAGGCGGATTATACCATTGTCTCCGCAATCCGGAAATGTTGGAGGCGACCCTGCTCGTTTCTCAGCAGACGTTCGTCCTCATCATTGTAAACGCCCAGCTCTCACAATGGTTTCACAATCGCGCAGACCTGTGTCGGTTCCACACTCAGTGCGGGGCGCCAACGTGATCTGCGCGATAACGGGATAGTGATCTGAGGCCATCCGTGTTCGAGCGTCGACCGCTACATGGCATTCAGTGACCTTCAGGCCGGCGGATGCCAGGATGAGGTCGATCCGCCGTGAAGGACGCTCATCGGCGTGAGCCGGGATCGTCAGGCCGTCGGAGACGCCATTGGCGCCCCTAACCCAACATCGTTGAGCAGGGAGGATAGTGGCGCCAGTTCCGGGTCGCCGGGCTGGGCGTTGAAGTCGCCCATCACAACCACGGGGAGTTCGGATAGCTGGCATACGCACGCAATCGCTTCGGCCTGCTCGAGTCGCTGACTCGCAGAGAATGGTTGCGCGAATTCCGCACCAAATTGCAAGTGCGTGTTCATGACCCGAATCTCGCCTAGTTCGGGATGGATCAGGTGGGCGACCAGCACGCCTCGCGGCTCCCAGCCGTCATAGTCGGGAAACGGGATATTCGTCCATTGCAGGAACGGGTATCGGCTCAGAGTCAGGACACCGTATTCATTTCGGGCGCCTGGCTCGGTGTCCACGATATTGGCGCCAAAACAGCAATGCAATTCCAGGGCACCAGCAAGGATTTCTGGTTGATCCAGATTGTCAGATCGATCCCAGAATCGATCCACTTCCTGGAGCGCGACAATGTCGGGCGCATGTTCTCGTATGATGGAGGCGATGCGTCCAAGGTCGACTGAGCCGTCGTTGCCGAGTCCGTGGCGAATGTTGTAGGTCATGACCTTCATTGGTGAATCCTGGATATATGCCTGGGCTGTCCGGACTCGCGGCATCGAGACGCCAAGGCAGCGAGCACTATCGGATGTCTCCTGATACTAAGGACTTGCCCGTAGGTTTGAGAGTGTTTTCTGATATGGGTGTTCCAGAGATCCACCACGTGCAAATCGCGATTCCCGAGCATGGCGAAGCGTTGGCCAGGCAGTTCTATGGCGAAATCCTGGGATTCTCGGAGATTCCCAAGCCGGAAAATCTGCAAAAACGGGGTGGTGTCTGGTTCAGAACGGGCAACATGGACTTGCATCTGGGAGTGGACCGTCCATTCGCGCCAGCGACAAAGGCTCATGTGGCATATCGAATTGATGACTTGGTAAATACCAAGTCTCGACTTACAAGGGCTGGGTTCCCGATCATCGATGATGAACCGTTGCCCGGATTTGAGCGGTTCTACACCCTGGACCCGTTCGGCAATCGAATCGAATTGCTTCGGGACCGGGGGGATTAGCCTTCACTGGTCACGGTAGTGCCATTCAACTGGCAGTGCGGGCACAATGTGGTTCCGCGACCGCCAACGAGGATCTTCTCAAATGGTGTGCCACATCGAGGGCACCTTCCGCCGTCCTTCGATCTGCCATACGCCCGCAGGAAATTGGCGTTGTCTCCCGGTTCGCCATAGGGGTTTTCGAATGACGAGAAGCTGGTGCCCTGGCGAAGGATTGCCTGGTTGAGAATGAGCCGAGCGGCCTGGAGCACGCGCTTGAGTTCGTCCGTGGTGAGCGAGTTGGATGGGCGTTCGGGGTGAATTCGTGCGCGGTAGAGCGCCTCGTCGACATAAATGTTACCAAGACCGGCAATAATCTCCTGGTCGAGTAGGGCATTCTTGATCTTGCCCGGCCTACTCGCAAGTGCTCCGGACAAGCTGGTTGCCGTGAGTTGCGAAGAGAACGGCTCGGGCCCCAGACGTTGATGCAGGCGATCGAGATCGTCCCGTGATGAAAGGACGATTCGGCCGAACTTCCGCTGATCACCAAAGCGGAGGTCGGTGCCGTTACTCAAGTGAATCGCGAGATGCTCGAATCGCACCGGTGGATCTGCTGTCGGAACCAGGAGCAGGCGACCGGTCATCCGCAAATGTACGATCAGGAACAGGTCCCCATCGAGATGGAGGGCAAGATATTTTCCACGGCGGCTGGTGGACGTAAACTCCCGACCGAGCAGGGTGGGAACCGGATCCACTCCATCGAGTGTGGACTCCAGTACCCCGGAAAAATCACCCAATGTGATTCCCGTGATCTCCTCGCCAATGATGTGCGGATGCACAATGCGTCGAACTGTCTCGACTTCGGGTAGCTCTGGCATACTTCCTTTCCAGGTTGGTGACGCCGATGCGGTGTTTCCCGCCACGTTGCCATTGACACAACGAGTTGGACGAAACATGACACCAGATCAGGATTGCATATTTTGCCGGATCGCGGCAGGAGAATTCGGGACGGAATTTGTCTATGAGTCGCCCGATGTCGTCGCCTTCAACGATCTATCACCGCAGGCGCCAACGCATGTGCTCGTCATCCCGCGCCGGCACATCTCGAGTGTGGCGGCCCTGAACCGCGATGACGACGTTCTGCTTGGCGAGCTTGTGGCCGCAGCGGGATCAATCGCGCAGGATCGGGGGCTCGGCACGTCGGGATACCGATTGTTGACAAACCATGGTCCCGACGCGGGGCAAACGGTGTTTCACATGCACCTGCACCTACTCGGCGGGAACGAACTCGGACCACTTGGATAACACGGATTGGATGACACAATGACGAATGAGGCATCGCTTCGAGAGCAGCTCACGGCCGACATGAAGCAGGCGATGAAGGATCACGATACTCTTTTGCGGGACACGATCCGGTTGATCCTCTCCGCCGTGAAGAATGCGGAGATCGAGAAACGAGCGCCGCTAACGGCGGAGGAAGACATTGCCCTGCTGCGCTATCAGGCCAAGCAGCGTCGTGATTCGATCGATCAGTACAAGGCAGGGGGACGTGATGATTTGGCAGAGAAAGAGGCAGCCGAGCTCGAAATCCTGGAGCGATACCTGCCGCAGCAGATGAGCGACGACGAGCTCGAGCAATTTGTTCGCGATGGAATATCCGAGGTCGGGGCAACTGGACCGAAAGATATGGGGAAAGTGATGGGCGCGGTTAACAAGCGGGCCGATGGGCGGGTTGATGGGCGTCGCCTTTCGACCGCCGTGCGCGAAGCACTCGCCGAGTAGGCGAAATGCTCATTGACGCCGACTCACCGGATTTGACGCTTGACCTGACATCGTCCAGCGACGTGCAGTTGCCGGATCAGGTCAGCGACGCCTCACTTCACTCGCTCACCTTGTCAGCCCTCGTTGGTGAAGGGGCGACAGGAAAATGGGAGATTAGCCTGCTGTTTACGTCGGATGCCACGATTCAGGAAATGCATCGGCAATTCATGGATCTTGACTCACCAACAGACACTATGACGTTCCCTTTTGAGGGCGATGAGTTTTCTCCGACAGGCTCAGTCACGCAGGGTGGAGATATCGTGATATCGGTCGAGACTGCAGCCCTCCATGCCGATGAAGTGGGCTGGTCCGTTGGTGATGAGCTGGAGTTCCTCGTACTACACGGATTGCTGCATATTCTGGGATGGGACGATCCCGACCCGGACCGGCGCGCTGCCATGCTGGCGCGCCAGTCGGTTCTGCTCAGTGCCTGGCGGCAAGAGATTGTCCGGGATTAGTCGGCCAGGACCTGCCTGAGCATATCGGCTGCGTGAAGCCCGGAGCGACGCTGAACCTCTGCCAGAGTCGCCCTGACCGGAAGTGGGGTGAGCGCTCGCGGCTCCGAACCGGGTTGCGCGAGAGCTAGGTGAACCGTTCCGGCCACCAGGCCAAGCGGCAGTCGCGTACCCTCGAATACGAGCGCGACTCCTGTGAGTGATTCTGCCGGTGTGGCGGCCTGGGTGGCCAGTTCACACGCCTTGGCGGCCGCAGTGTCCCCAAGGTCGAACTGCACTGGCACGATCAATGAACCGGCGATGACGTGAGCGCAATCGGGATCGCTGGCAAACAACCTTGTCAGTCCACCGCCGGTCCCGAATTCAACAACTCCCAGGCGAGATCCCGTGGCATCAAGGCGGCGGGCGATGACCGACGACAGTGTGTCGTCGTCGGCGCCCCAAATGTACTGGCCAAGGAGTTGTTTCACGGCTGCTACGCCGGCATCCCGGCGGGAACGCGTTTCTGCAATGTCGTCACCAACGGCGGTGACGCGGACGTGAACGCCATCGTCCTTGGCATAGGTTGCTACGACCGGGTCGGCGGCCAACACGAGGTCGTGAATGATGTCCTCGGCGGCTGATTCCCCGATGCCGATCGTTTTGATGATGGTGGAGTCGATCACGTTCTGACCGGCGAGCGCCTGCAGGCGAGGCAATGCCTGTTCCTTCCACATGCGGAACATTTCACGGGGAACGCCCGGCATGGTGACGATCACCTTTGGATCGTCTTCTCCGGCCGATACGAACCAGCCGGGGGCCGTGCCAACCGGATTCGGAAGCACCTCGGCAGATGGGATCACCCACGCCTGTTTTGCGTTCCGCTCCGGCATGTCCATTCCGCGGCCAGAGAAGAATGCCTTGAGGTCCGAGAGGAGGACCGGGTCGATCGTTGGTGTCTCCACCAGCACCTCGGCAATTGCTTCGCGGGTGAGGTCGTCGTCGGTGGGGCCGATTCCGCCGGAACAAATGACAAAGTCTGCCAGGGTGAGGGCGTGCCGGATCGCGTCGGCAAGTTGCTGTCGATCGTCGCCGACGTGCGTGACGTGAATGAGATCGATACCGGCACCCGCGAGCTCCTGGGCAAGAAACGTTGCATTCGTGTCCGTGAGTTGTCCGAGCACAAGTTCGGAGCCTATCGAGAGGATGTAGGCGCGCATGTTCCGCCTTCCGCAGACATGATCAATCATGTCCAATGTTGTCCCGTGGAGAGGTCGCGACAAGAACCAGTGCCGTCCGTCAATCCAGGAATGGGCGAGGACCCGATCGATCAGGCCAAATCAAGACATCGACTGATAGCGATGTGCGAAAAGTGTGTTCGGGGTTGGCCTTGCTGTCAATCCTGACATGTGAGCCCGGATCGCGATTTCGCCGCCGGCTGATCCGGTCGCCCGGCGGTCACATGCGTGGCTCATCCACTGGCGAGTGGACAGTTGCGTTGTTGTCTTGACTGACCACCTGATTCTCTTGTCGCGAGTGCAGTGCATCGTGTCTTGACTCCGGATCCATTCCGGGCACGAGTGCGTGATCCAATTGAAGGCACAGCCGTCGCCATGGACGTGAGTTGGAATAGCGTTTCTAATGCAGGCATGAGGTGTGTTGATTCTCACGACAAGGAGTGCTCGGTTGGCAGAGGTAATCTCGTTCCGGCAAGGTGGCTACCGGTATATCAAGGGTGTGTTTCAGTACTCGGCGGGTGTGGCAGCGGAGGAGGGATACGTCATTGAGCGGGCGCAATTGTCCCGGCCGCTACCGCTTGCCGAGGGCTTCGCTGCCATTGAGGCGCATCTGATAGCGATCGGGCGACCCTGTACGGCCTTGTGCGCGTGCGAACTGCGATCGCCGGAACCGTTCACGGAGGAAGGATTCGTCGATTTCAATCGCATGTACGTGGGGACGCTCGAGCGGTGGGGACTCTACGACAACGGTGACAATCCGGTCGCGCGAACCAACGTGTGCCCGGAGCATAAGAAGCCGGATGTGCCCTCACTGTTTGCGTTTTCCTATACCGTTCCAGCCGAATCCTCCGTCGGCAGTTTCATTGTCGCGGGTAGTGGTGAAGCGAAAGAGGGGGCTGGCGACTATCGCGACAACCTTGTGCGCTTCGGGGACACATCGGAGGATGGCCTTCGGGAGAAAATCCGCTTCGTGATGGAGGTGATGACCGGTCGGTTGGAAGCGCTTGGTTTCGACTGGCAAGGTGCGATCTCGCCACAGGTTTACACCGTGCACGATATTGGCTCGCTCGTGGAGGACGAGATCGTGCGGCAGGGTTCGGCGAATGCCGGGTTTGTCTGGCACTTTTGCCGGCCGCCGGTGGTCAATATCGAGTTCGAGATGGACGTTCTCGGTGCGGCCCGGATGATCGTTCTCGACACCAATTGAAGCAAGGCGCCGGTCAGATGAACTCCAGATGATTGGATGCGATTCCTGGGGCCATCTCGAAGACGGGGATCACACCCTGGCCGCCAATTCTGCTGCTTCCCGCGGGGCCGGCCGAGCAGTGTGGTTACTACTGGATTGCATGGCAGGATGGCCGCCACAAGGGCGGCCACTACCAGAGGAAAGGGATGTCACGGTCCATCCGCTACGCTGCCAGTCCCGTCGGTACCACATCCAGTTTGCGTTGCGTTTCCCGGAAGTTCCAATTAACACGGAAATGAGGAGAGTTCCACCGGAGAGAGGGTTGTCTCGGCGGGAGTAGACCCAACCGGCAGCGCCAGGTCGGGCACGGGACTGAAGACGGTGTAGAGCAGGTTGCCGTATCGATCGTGGACAGCTCCAACGGAGGCGTTCGGATTCCTTTCGATCACTTCGCATGCCTCGGCTGAGCGATCTCCGGCGAGAATGAGGACCTCGTTCTCGGCGATCACGGGAACGCCTCCAGGGGGTTCGGCGAATGGACCGAATTCAGTGATCCGACTGTCAAGTCCCGGACTCTGGAAGAGCCAGTTCCCTGAGCCGCCATAGTTGATATATGGGTACCCGGCCATCAAGAAGGCAACGTCATCGTTGGTGCGGTGGATCCGCCAGCCGAGATCGTAGCCACGGGTCGTATGGGAATCGCCGTAGGCAACGAGCTGCTGGTCCTCGTCATAGAATTGCTGGATGTGAACCAGGGTTATTCCGATCAGGGCAACCGCGAGGGCGACACGCAGTCCCGTGGCGGGAACTCGAATGATTGACGTAAAAGCCATTCCTGCCACAACCAGCCCTGTCCCCGCTGCCATGGCCCAAATCGGCGTCATCGCCAGGAAACGCTGGCTCTGCATCGGGTCGGTTTGTGATATGGGCGCGACGATCACGATCCAGGCAATGAGCAGAAATTCTGGCCGCACCATGCCCGGATCGGGATCGCGGAAGCGCTGGAGTACCCAGACGATCCAGGCGATGCCTCCGATGGCGACGAATGGTACGAGGGTCCACTCCAGAAACGGTGGTCCCTGCCGATAGAACCCACCCGCGAATCCCGCCAGCTGCGTATGAAAGGGATAGAGAAGCCCTTCTGCCACACGTTCGAGCCGATTGATCAGCGACAGCTGCTCGGTTGAGCCAGTTTGCGTAACGGTCCGAAACCTGGACATGAACACATCGGGATTGGCTGCGAAATAGGCGAAAAGTGGCGCTGCCCCGGTGAACATGCCAGCCAGCATCCAGAGTCCCAGTCGAATTGCCTGGTTGAATGGAAGACGAAGGTGCGGCGCCACCAGTGCAACAAGCAAGCAAAGTGCGGCGAAGCCAGGATACAAGCGGGCACCATAGTAACCGTAGAAGCCCAATCCCAAAATGAGACCGCACCATATCGCAGATTGACGGCTGCGCAGGCAAATCGCGCGGTCCAGGAACCAGAGGGCAAATGCCAGCACGAACGCATCGAAGATGTTGTTCAGTGCACTTCGGCTGGCCCAAAGGTGCAATGGCATGAACGCAAGAATTGCTGCACTAGCCAGCCCGATGGGCGTTCCAAGCAGTCGTCGTGCCACGAGAAAGGTGGCGACGACGCTGAGCGTCCCGACGAAAGCGCTCACCAGGCGGTACGAGGCAATCGCATCTTCGAATGGCCGGGAGACCCAACCTTCCCACGCTGTCCACATATCTGCTGGTATGAGCCAAAAGTGTTCCTGGAATGGGTTGCGGAGCGTTCCGTCGCGGGCTTCGCGCGCGGCGGCGAGATAGTACCCTTCATCTCCATCGATGACTGTCGGAAATCGTTCCAGAGAAAGAAAGCGGGCTGCGGCGGCCGCGATGACGATGAAGGCTGCGGCGGCAATCGTCGCCCAGGGCCACGTTCGAGCCTGGATTCGCGTTGCCTGCAATGCCTGTCCGGGACGTGCTCCCCATAGGCTGGCGAGAACGAGAACGCCGATCCCCGCCAGCCACCATGCCGCAATGTCCCAGGCGGATTCGGCACGTGTGCGGTTCCAGGCCAGGAAAGCGGAAGCTGTGGCGCAGGCGACTGCGGCAATGCCGAGCGCGATTGCGGTGATGGAGTCACGCGGGCGTTCGGCGCTCGGTGATCCGATTGCGGAGAGGTGGCGCAGGCCCGGCCAAGCCAATGTGACGATCGCCAACGCGCCAATGACGTTCACAACTGATTGCGGCGATGCCAACATGTCGATCATGTGCCGATACCTGGATGAGTTGCCGCCGAAGCACGTGGCATTTGGAAGGTCATTGATTCGACTTCACCGGGTGCACATCGCGGCAGGAAGTCTGGCTTCGCTCAACGACTGGCGCTTTGTTGCGTAGCATGATGATTGGATGGTCCTTCTTCAAACGGCCGGTACCGGCCGTGTCTGAAACCGCCCCGATCACTTCCCGGATCGGAAAGCGGTCTCATCGCGGCGGCAAGGCTGGAATCCTTGAGCGCTGATCGATGGTGACTCCACCTGGGGGATTCTAGCCCATACGTTTTTTTCGCAGCCGGTAGCCGCAGGTCCGGGGTAGTAAGTGATCGATCCATCCTGCTCACTTGCCGACAGAACGCAACTCAGGTTTCGGTGCAGACTGAGAACTTGCTCAGGGAGATACCGGCGACAGCCGTCTACAAAGTCGCGCCGACCATTGGGGGAGTATCCCCGGCGATCTCCACTCGCATGCATCACAAGATCAGATGGACAGAATCCGATGAGGTCGAAGGATTCGTCTTGCCCGCTGATGAGTTGTGGCCCGACTGACGAGACGGTGTTCGTCGCGCCGGACTCGTCTCGTGGGAATAATGGGGATTGGTTGCCAATGAGGAACCCCCGATTCAGTAGAGGGCTGTATGCCATCACTGAGGTGACCAGCCTGAACGCAGCCGAGATTCGTTTGCTTCGTGATGTCGCTGGCCCCGATTGGGCATCGATCGAGACCGCCATTTCAGCACGGTCCGTGAGCGATCGCGTACCCCGGCGCAGCGGGCAGGTAGTTCCGGCTCATCTTCAGTCCAGCCGAGGACCACTGCAAAATCCATGCAAGGAATGGACGCGCCGTGCTTGACGAACTCCGCGCAATCGAACATATACCACCGAGTTGATTGACACCGGCGCATCGAGACGTAAACTGCAAACAGGTAGTAGACAACGTGATCGGTCCGGCCAGCGCACGTGCCTCCGTCAACCCTGAATGAACTGGTTTCACTCAGTGGGAACGGTGGCATTGGCGACGCAGCCGGGGAGCACAGCGTGTGGTAGTTTCGCGTTACTCGGCACTTCTGATTGTTCTCCCAGGGTGTGCATCAAGTGTCGACTGGGACGCAGGAGGAGCACAAGGAGTCGACAACCGTGATGGAACCCACCTGCGCGATATGTCAGACGACCGTCCCTGTTGGTAACCGGTTCTGTCATCGTTGCGGCGAGGCGGTGTGTGGCGCCGGTGACGACGACACACCCATGCCAGGGCCGAACATTCCTCTCCCCCCGAGCGGGGGCCCGAAGCGTCGACCCTGGTATCGTCGCAAGCTGATCCTGATTCCCCTGGTGCTGCTCGTCCTGATGGGTGCAGCTATCGTCGGGGCGATCGCCTATATCAATGCGCGTTTCGACACCATCAATACGCTCAGTACGCCGCCGCCCGTGGTCACCGGGGCCCAACTGGGTGGCGATGAGGACGTAATCATCGATACCGGCCCTGCCCAGGAGGCGGTGCGACGGGCGCAAGTCGGCGAGACGGACTCGACGTTGACCGTCACGAGTGTTCCGCCTGCTGTGTATTCGGGTGTCAACGCCCTGGGTTTCACAAGGAATGGCGGGGTTCTCATGGCGTTCCAGCAGGGCCAGGCAACGCCCCCGGTGGCAACCCCAGATCTATGGCCAGGCGAGGCCGGGCCTGCCACGCCAGCGACGATCCAGTTGCCGCCATCCGACACCCGCGGGTCCATCAACGTGTTGCTGATGGGTGTCGATGCCCGTCCTGGCGAGGCGATCGATATCGGTGTGCGGCCGGACACCCTCGTGGTACTTAACCTCGATCCGCAAACGGGATCGTGCCGAATGCTCGCGATCCCGCGGGACTCCCGCGTCGATTTGCCCGGATACGGCGCCTCCAAGGTTAACCATGCGCTGGCGATTGGGGGTGTGCCGTACCAGATGCTGGTGGTCCAGAACCTATTGGGCATCCCGTTCGACCACTACGGACTGATTGACTTCTCCGGCGTTGAAGATCTCGTGGCGGCACTTGGGGGGATCGCGGTGGTCAACGACCGCGCTTTCTCGTATGAGGGGCACGCGTTCGCGGACGGAGAACTGCGGCTTGATGGCGAGGAGACGCTAGCCTTCGTGCGCTTCCGCGGAGATGAGAAGGGCGATTTTGGCCGCCAGGAGCGGCAGCAGCTCGTCGTGCGAGCGATGCTGACCGCGGGGGCGGACCTTGATGTCGTAACGGCGATCCCCCAGCTGCTCGATGCAGTCGAGGACCACATCCGCACGGATGCAGGCCCCACGACGCTGGTCGACCTTGGGCGCGAATTTCACTCAACCTGCACCGCAGAGACGCTGGATGCCAAGCGGATCAACGGTGAAGTCGTAACGCTGCACGACGTGCTACTCAACCAGCCGCTGTCGTTTGTGGTTCTTGCCGAGGCGGAGGTCGTCGCAAAGGTCGACTGGCTCCTGACGGGCGAGGAGCCGCCCGAGGCACCCACTCACCCGTTGCAACCCCCGAGGCGACTCCCGTTGCAACGCCTGTCGCGACTGGCGTGAACACTTCCGTGACGCGACGAACGCGGCTGGGGCGCAACCCTACATACCGGCGCCAACTTGTATATGACGGCTTCTATGTGAGTATGCCGAAGCTCACACTTACGACTCTCGACAGCCAGTGTCCGACGTTGCTCCAGAGTTCTGTGGCCCGCCCTGGGCCTGGATGTTCCAATACCCGCTGATGTCGAGGAAGACACCATGCTGGCGCGCCAGTCGGCGCTGAATCTGGAGCGGGCAGGGCGGGGTTGATCCGATCCAACCAAACGAGCAGCGCAGGCTGTACCCAGCTTCACGGGTTAGGATCGCACCCATGTACGTTGATCTGCCGCCGTTTAGGCCACCCTCTGATAGAAATATCCGTATCTGGCGATACATGGACTTCGCGAAATTCTGTTCGCTCATCGATTCCTCTGCTCTTCATTTTGCCAGGATCGACCAAATGGAGGTCGAGTATGAAGGAGCCTATTCCGAGGCATCGTTCGGAACCGTCGTGGGATTGCTCGAGAACGAAGAAGAAAACGCCCGATTGGAGCGACGCCTAAACAAGCATATGGCCTCGGAATTGGACGGACATCGTAAAGCGAATCAACTTGGTGTATTCATCAACTGTTGGCATATGAGCGAGTATGAATCTCAGGCGCTATGGAAGATATACAGCCGAGTTGGCATTGCCGTGCAGAGTACGTTTGTGCGGTTGGCGCAGAGCTTCAATGAGCCAGATGAAAAGATCTATGTATCCGAGGGCGAGTACGCTAACTATTCGGAGACGCCAATTCGGTGGGATGCTGACGACTGGGCTCTGCCATCACTTTCCAAGCGTCAGCAATTTGAGTACGGGCGGGAACTCCGTGCCGTCGTTGCAAAGCCACCCCTCATCAACGGGGAATTGAATACTGAAGCAACTGATCATCCGAAGGGATGCGCTCGAGGCGTGGACCTTCGAGCGTTGATCGAGCGGGTGTAAGTCGCTCCTGGTCGGCGGGCATGGTTCGAGAGTCTGACGAGAAATATCCTGACTCGATACGGCTATGGCGATATTCCCGTCGAGCCTTCTGAACTCGATGCCGTACCGCACATGCGGACGTGGGATGGCAAGCTGCTTTCTGAGCTTTAGGACTACGAACAGCCTGAGACTTTGACCGCGCCGTGAGCACCCACGGTGCGTCTTTCTCGTCCCCGCCGAAGGCAAGGCATTCGGGAGACCCGCCTAACGCCAGCGCGAGTTTCCGGATTGTGCGCTCGCGGAGTAACCCGTGGGCGCGTTGGTGACAGGTGCGGCAGAGGCCGCCGGGAGTCCGCAGCAATGCAGGCAACCGGTGGCTTTTGGGATGCAGGTGACTGACCCGCAGCCCTGAAGCATGGAAAGGCGTTCCGTTTGTGCTACGCCGAGGAAGTATCTGGCCGTTGAATATGGCATAAGTTTTGGAACAGGAATATGACGTTTTGGGCGGTTGGGGGAGGGGACTCTGGAGAGTACCGAAAACGGAGGTATTTGGGATACATCAAATCCTCGTTTGTGAGACACCAAAGCGATAAGGCGGATCAGTGTATTGAAGTGTCGACCACTCACTCAGCCTGCCACGGGTGCTCTTGTCGATGATCCATTGCCACTCAGAAGCCTGATCACTCGCTCCCACACCTCGCGTTCCGAATCGCCCGTCACAAGTGGTTCGAAACCCAACTGCAAATACAACGCCATCGCCGCCAACGGATAGGTCTGCGTACGAAGATGAGCTTCCCTACATCCCGCTTGCCCCGCCATCGCAAGCACACCGATAACCAAGGCCCGCGCCAAACCCTCCCGACGCCGATCCAGATCCGTCGCAACCCAACGCACCCAACCACACTCCGGAACGTCAGGACGCACCTGCAATGAAGCCGTCGCAACCAGCCGCCCCTCTTCCGCGACCACCAACGTCGCCCTCACCGTCTCGTCACAAAACAGCTCACGCTCGGTACCCGCCGCATCCCAACTCTCAGCCTCAAACGCCTGACCCAAGAGCGCCGCCAGAACTCCAGCCTCCTTCACGTGAGCGCGCCGGACGACCAGCGGCGCAGCCAGAATCGGCATTGCCGGAACACCAACGAGCGTCGGCCGCCGCATCATGACGTTGACCGGCACCGCGCGCGCTATCGGATTTCTCACTCATCGGGCTGCCTAACTAGTGAAGCTGCGAAGTTGCTGCGCACGCGATAGTAGGGACACTAGGTTTCCAGCGGCATTACTCTGTCTCCCTTCCATCAGTATTCTAACCATCGGCAAGGACCGTGCGATACGATTGAGAGTGGCTGTCATTCGCGGATAATATTGACTGTCTGCAAAATGTCCATTTCGCTGTGCCCGGAGCTTCCGGTTAATCAGGCGTACGCAAACGTGCACGGTGATGAGTGAACCAGATATGCCGGAACGCCTATAACGTCGAACCAACACAAGTCCCAATTGGGGAGGATTGTGGGACACCACAAACGCTCGTTTGTGAGATCGCACGGTGGGGGTGTCGCCTCTCAGGATTGCCGCACGAGGAGGAGAGTGCTTATTCCGCACCGACCATGAAGGCGACCACTACACAGGGCTCGGGTCCTGTGTTGCGCCACGCATGCTTGGTCCCTCGCTGGATGACCGAATCCCCAGGCAGCAGGTGCACCTCTTCGCCACCGTCGAGGACGAGATCAACTTCCCCCGAGATGATCACGATCACGTCAATCGTTGGCGTTCGGTGCATCCATATGTCCGGGGGAGACTCCCCCGACTCAACCTCGGCGAGATCCATCCGCCGGGGCCACTCCTGTTCGTCTGGGGCACGTTTCGCCTCGATGCGTTTCGGGTCATCGACAGCCCGAAAGGTGGCGATCCGCACGGCGATTCGGTCCTTTTCCGGGGAGAGGCGAAACATGGGGACGTTCACAGGATCGACCGCATCGTGCAGACGCGCCGGCTCCAAGGTGTTGCGTTTCCTCTCGCAGAGCGATGTGACCCCCCGGCGGATCTCCCAAGCGCTGGCGGCCGACTGCAATGGGTGTCTGCTCCGGGAGCAATGCACCACGTCGTCCCGCGGCCGGCGCGTCAGCCGTAACCTCGACGAGGCGTACCTGGACCGGGTGCGCGGTTACCACGAGACGGAGTCCTACGCCAGGGCGATGTGGAAACGCAAGGTCTGGGTCGAACCGCTCTTCGCCGAGGCCAAGGACTGGCATGGGTTGCGCCGCTGTCGATTGCGCGGACTGGAGCAGGTCAACGGTGCCGCGTTGGTGATCGCCACCGGCCTGAACCGCAGGCGCCTGCCCAGCAACCAGGGCTGGGGCCGCCGCCCGTGGCCGGGTGGAGCGGCCGGGGTGGTGCTCCCGGCACTGCCAGTCGCCGCCGTCTGAGTGAATGCGGTATGCCCTTGTTTCGGGTTCCGCGCCCCGGCCCAACGCCGCGTCTTCCAACCTTCCCTTTTTCAACAGGCTTGCTCGTTTCTGAGACAGGGATAAGGTTACTTCTCCGTAATAGGACGCCGGTACCCCGCACCCTGGACCGGTGATCCTGAAGGACGCGAAGGTCCAGGTCGACTGGCTGATCCGGGCTGTCGATGGCGAGTTAGTGCGCTGGTTGCGAACGGTGGCGCCATTGGAGGTTGCGGCAAGGTATGACGGACCTCCGTTCCGCGGCGGGAATTGAGTCGTTCCACGGATGCGCAGGCTCCTCCCAGGGACCACAGTGGCAGGTGGATGCCGCCGCGGAACGCGGGTCCGCTGGCCGCGTCCCGCGTTTAGTGCTCGCTAACCCCGAAGGGACGGAGGTGTGACGAGGGTCCCGCGTTGACGCCAGGCTCGCCGCCTAGGGAATCTTCTGCATCCCCTTGATCATGACGTCCATCCCGGACCAGAGCGGCCCTTCATGGAAGGTGTGCATCCGACCCATCTGGAGCACCATCATCGCGTACATGCCCCACTTGCCCATCTGCCACAGGCGCGAATCGCGCACCACGTAGTCGTCGTAGCCCTGCGGCCGGACGCGGACCGGGTGGCGGGCATCGCCGGTGAGCTCGAGCGGAACCCGGGCGTACAGTCCGGTGTCGAGCTGCTCCATGATGCACATGCTGACCGGGTCGAAGGCTTCGCCTGCGACCTTCCCCTTGACCGTGTTGGCGATGTTGTGGGCGACCACCCCGGCCATGCCGAGGGCGAGGAAGGCCTGCTTGACCGGGAAGTCGGCGCCATCACCGACCACGTAGACGTTGTCCTGACCGGTCACCTGCCAGGTCTGCTGGTTGGCGTGAATGAAGCCACGCTCATCGATCGGCAGGCTGTCGAACCAGGTGTGGGCGACATAGGGCGGGAAGCCAATCATCCAGTCGAAGTCGATTGCGATATCGCCGCGGTAGTGGGCCTGGTTCGGTTCGACCCGCTCGAGCTGGTAGCCAGTGTGGCCCGTGATGCCACGCTGGGCGAGCTCCTTGACGGTGGCCTCGTGCAGTTTGGGGCCGAACGCCTGGATGTAGGCGTCTTCGATGGTGGTCCAGGTGATGTCGAACAGGTCGCGCACCTTCTTGCGGCGCAGGTAGGTTTCGAGCATGAACACCATTTCGTAGAGGGGGCCGGCGCACTTGTTGCCCTCGGCGACATTGAAGAGCACATGCTGCCGATTGCCGCGACCAGCCCGTTCGATCATCTGCTCGACCGCCGTCGCCAGCCGCAGGGAATCCGCGAAGCCCCAGATCGTGTAGGCATGCTCGGCGAGGCCCGGCACTTCGCTCGGCCGCATCCCGGCTCCGGTCGCGATCACGAGGTGATCGAAGCCGAGGGCGTGACCGTCGCCCCGGATCTGCTGCCCCGCGAGGTCGATGTCGTCCACCAGCCATTGCTGGAACTCGATGCCACGACGCGCGGCCGGTTTGCGGAGATCGAGGTGGGTGCGCTTGCGGTTCTTGAAGAGATTGCTGAACGGCGGATAGATGAAGAAGGGACGGAGGGCGAGCTCGGGCGTTTCCGAGACGAGGACGATCTTCGCCTCGTCCTGGAGGTGATTCGCCAGGCTGGCCGCCGTCTCCACACCGCCCATACCACCACCCACGACCACGATTGACGGTTGCTGGGTCGCCATGTCGTTGCTCCTTCCACATCGCGTGCAGACAATGCCTGCCGGAAGGCGCCACCGGAGCTACATGCCCACCAGCGCCCACGTCATGACCATAGTTTCGTCCATGGCCCATGGCAGGCGTGTCCGGAAATGACCCCGCCGCGTGTCAAAACCGTCTCAATCCGGCGAACGACCAGCAGCCAGACACGCTGCCGGGATGGGCGAGGCGCAGGGCGTCGTCATGGTCGTGATCGTGTCGCTCTGCGGGAGGTCGGGGATGGGTCTCGAACAGGTCGACCCGGACCGCAAAACTGAGCTCCACATGGAGGCGGCTCGAGGCTGATGACCCGCCGCGCATCGCTCAGCGCTGCACCGGCTCACCGCCCGCGCGGGGAATGGACACCAGTTCCGTGGTGAAAAGCCGGTCGGTGGTGGCCACATCGCAGCGAATGAAGGTCAAGGTCTGGCTGTCGGCGGACCAGTTCGGGTAGAGATCAACGGGCAGCGCATCGATTTCTGGGCTGAAACTCGTACCCTCGTACCCGTCATCGGTCAGATTGGTGAGCACGCCGGTTTCCCGCTCGAAGACGAAGATATCGGTGTCCTGCGCATATTCGAGCGGCCCATGGGAGAAGGCGACGGCGGTGCTGTCCGGCGCCCAGCGGATGGTTTCACGATCGATGTCCAGGTCGGCGCCGGCACAAGTGGCGTCCCCGGTCGCCAGCTCCCACACGCAGAAGGCGTTGTCCATGTCGATCCCGGCGATCCACTGCCCGTCTGGGGAGAGCGTGATGAGCTCGTCCTCGATGAACACCCCGTCACGGCCGGTGACTTCCCAGATGCCGGTGTTCTCCAGCGGTTGCGCGACAGCGGGCGCCACGAAGGTCAGGGCGACGAGGGCGGCGATCGGGGCCCGGAGCTGGAAGTGACAGACAGGTGCAAACATGCGAACCCTCCGGGGCGGATGCTGCTGTGGGTGTCTGGCCTCCAGTGTAGGGGATGGCGATGGAATGTGAAACGAGGATCCGCGCGTGAGGGCCGGGGTGAAGCCGCTCGTCCCATGCGTACGTGGCCCTGCAGCGCTAGTCGCTCACCTCAAATACGAGCACCCCGCCATTCGTGATCTCCGTGTACCGGGCAGTGCCCACCGAGAGGTCACCGACCAGGAAGTCGTAGGCATCGCGCGGCGGCAGGCCGAGGACGGCCAGCTGCCAGCGGCACGTCGCGTCCTGGAGCATGCCCGGACTGAGGAGTGCCGTCATCAGCTCATCATCGGCGCCAAGATGGAGGACGCGGAACGTGGCGCCCGCGGTGACGCCGGCGTACGCACCGGCCCCGGAACAAAACGCGCCCTCGGAGTCCGTTGCCATCGCCGGCCCGCCCAGGCGGAGTTCGACCGTGAAGGCCAACGCACCTTCGGCCAATGGCTCACGAGTGGGCGTGGGAGTGGGCGCGTCACCCTCCGGGTCAAGTCCGAAGTCCACCAGGGTCCAGTGGGTGGTGTCTGTCACGATCATTTCTCCTGGGAGATCCGCCGGCTTCGGGACGGCGTCCCAAAGGTTTTCCGAGGGCCAGCGCGGGTCGACGTTGTGGGCGATGGCCAGCACGTCGTCGATCGGGCTTGTGGCCGCCACGCCAACCAGAATTTGGAGGACGTGGTCCTTGCGAACGAGCAGCAGTCCGAACACGATTTCGTCAACCCCGGTGTCCACTTCTGCCGGGAAGGTCGTCTCCAGCCCAAGCCGCTCATCGCCGAGCGGGTCGACGGCCACCTCGACGGTTTGCTCCTCCACATCTTCGGCGAACGAGGCCGCGATGAACTCGAGGCCGCGGCCGGCGTTCTCGGGGGAGTCAAACTCGCCCGCAAATCCCACCATGGCGAAGAGCTCGCCAGCTGGGACGTCGGCGGGCGACGTGCATAGGCTCGCGCCACTCCCTGGACCAGGCTGTCGGCGAAGTCACCATCATTGCTTGGGTCCTCGACGCTGCCGGAATCGGGCCGCTCCTGCCGGAGGAGACTCTGGGCACGAGACCAAGCGGGGACGAAGGGGAGACTGAGCGCGGCCGATCCAGCGCGGCGCGTGAATCGTCGACGGTCCATTGAAGCCACTCTTCGGGCACCTCACGCGTGCAAACTCAACCATGTCGATTCTGAAGGCGTCCGAGCGATAGTACGCTACCTGGGAGGGCGGCCGCCATCGCTGCGGGCCATGCGTGAGAGGCCAGTCCGTCTCGCCGTGCACCCAGGCCTGATCATTGACCGCAGGTGGCGGTACCGAAGGGGGCAGCCACGACCATGGGGAACAACCGACCATCCGCCTGATCATCCGCCACCGCCGCGCATGAAGCGTGAACTCGTGAACCCATGGGAGGAGAGTCGTTAGGGCCGCCTTGCTCTTCGCTCGCCTGGCAGCCGACTGGGCCGGGAGGTGGGGGCCGCCATCGGCCAAAGGCCGACGATCGTCACGCTCGGGTTGGCTAGCTGGATGCGCTCAACGAACGCCATGAAGTTGGGAACCTGGCTAAAGCCTGACGCGCCCTTGGGCATGGCTGAACCGTAATTCCCAGGTTGGATGGCCGTCGTCCTCCCTGCGGTATGTACCATCGCACGACTAGATGGTATCGACCGTGATTCTGGTGGCACCAGCGCCCCGATTCCCATATGCTTTCCAGCCACCGGGTCCCGGCATCGGCACAAGCACTCGTCCCGGCCACGATCGCGTGGTAGGAGTACCCCATGTTGTCTCCCAGCTCTCCGTTCCACCGGGTCCTCCTCGTCCTCCTCGTCCTGCTCGTGCTCGCCGGCGTCCTGCCAGCCTCCACCGCGCTGGCGTCGGAGGTCCAGGAATTCGGCTGCGACGACATGCCCTCGCGCGACGCTGCCCAAACGGTCTCCGAGACCGATCCCATCCTCTGGGCAAGCGCCCTCGATCCCGACGGCAACGGCCAGGCCTGCGAGCACCGCACCGCGCTTCACGACCAGGACGTCGCCGCCTACCTTGAGGAGGTTGTCGATCAGGTCACCGCGCTGGATGCCGGCCTCGCCCCGTTGCTGGAGATCGTCCAGGCCACCGACCGCACCGCGGTCGGCACGCGGGACCGCGTGGAGGCCGACGGGATTGTTGAGCGCTTCGCCCGCGCGCCGGACGTCGCGGCCAGCCTGGAACGAGGGCACGGCAGGACGGCCGACCACGCCGCAAGCTCATGTTCACGTCCTGGGCCCACAATCCACAAAACGGTTCATCCGCACTTGTGGTGAAAGGCTCCGCCCCCTACTATAGGTTTGTCGGAGCAGGATGCGCGTCTCCGGGCCCGTAGCCTGCCACGAACAGCGCGGGTGGTAGCAAAGCGTAAGCCACCCCCGCCACAACAGCCTGGCTCTCGCGCACTCATGGCGAATTGGCGACTGGTGTCAACCGACGATCGGCTCGCATCACGGCTCGGAGGACCTGATGGCTTCCACCTCCTTGGGGCACGATGCCCTTTCCGACGAGAAGCGCTCCGAACTGCTGGACCTAATAAAAGAGGTCGACAGCGTCGAATTCAAGCTGACGGTGCCGGAAAACGATCAGTTCTCGTCGGCCGCAGCACTCGGGATTGATCCCCTCGACGCGCAACTCCGCCAGATCTACTTCTTCGACACTCCCGACCTGGCTCTGAAGAACCACAACGTCATCGTGCGGGCCCGCCGGGTGCAGCACAAGACAGACGACTCGGTCGTGAAGCGTCGCCCGGTGGATCCGAACGAGTTGTCCAATAAGCTCCGCGCCTCGGAGAACTTCAAGGTCGAGATCGACGCGATGCCCGACCGGTTCATCTGCTCCGGCTCCCTGAAAGAGCAACTCGGATCGAAAGACGTCCAAGCGATGGTGGCAGGGGACGCGAAGCTCGCGTCGCTCTTCTCGAAGGAGCAGCGGGACTTCTACGCTGCAAATGCGCCCAAAGGGCTCGGGTTGAACGACCTGTCGATCCTCGGTCCGATCCTGGTGCACAAGTACCAGTTCTCGCCCGAAGACTTTCCGCGCGAGTTGAACGCAGAGTTGTGGCTCTTTCCCGACAACTCCCGCTTGCTCGAATTGTCGACGACGTGCGCGCCGCCGGATTTCTTCCGCGCCGCGGAGGAGACCCGAGCGTTCCTCACCGCACGAGACATCGACCTGGGTGACGAACGGCAGACGAAGACCACCAAGGCGCTCTATCTCTGTGCGGCACGACTCCGAACATCGCACGGCGCATCCGGTCGGTCCCGAGTGAAATCATCCGGCAAAGGGCACGACTGACACCACCGGCTACCCGATTGGGCACCGGCCGCCGTGATGCCGGAACGGGGCCATGTGGGAGCCGTAGGGATAACCTGTACCACACTGGTACCACACAACGGGGACACGACGGGACACGATCGGCCACTTGACCGATAAAACCCCATGAAATCAATGAAAATTGGTACCCTCGAAGGGACTCGAACCCCTAGCCTCTTGTTCCGAAGACAAGCGCTCTATCCGTTGAGCTACGAGGGCGTACGTACGCGGGTCCTCAATTTCTGACCGCTTGGCACAAGTGCGCCTGACCGCTTGGCACCTTTGCGGCGAGAAGTGTAGCACGTAGCAGCCTCGATTGCCGCTTCCGGAATGATATCCACTGAGGGCATTCAGTCAGTCGACAGGGAGAATCGCTTGCCAACTTGATCGAGTGGACGCCTTGGCCGAGTGACACACCAAAGCGCTGCATAAGTCCCGGCAGCTGCTCCATGTGCATGGTCAGTTTGTAACTGGCAGCGATGCATGCCAGTCCGGCGGACACTCCGCGGCCAGCAGCGCAGCGACCTCGGTGAAGTACTGTTTGAATCCTAGCGGCGAGATGATCACGACAAACCGGGCTGGGTGGACGGCACTTTCCAGAAGGCGTGAGGAATCCCGGCCTAACTGCGATCTGTCTGCACGGAGCAAACGCATACCCGACAGTGCTCCACCCGCCACTGCATTTATGATGACTCGCTCGACGTGAGTTCGACATCCATAGTTTGCGGAAGCCACATGTTTGTGCAACGCGCAACGGTCATCTCCGGTGTTTCCACAAGTGCCTGCCCCATGCGGAGCCGCTCCAATATTTGGGCGACTTCCTGGCCACCTCGTGGTCGAAAAAACCCTGCGACTTTGCGCGAGTCCGGGTGGTTCACTCGAAAGCTCACTTTGGTCCCCGTGTTGCGGACCACGTCTGGATGAAAGTCCGAGAGACCTTGACTTGCCACGATAACCGCCACCCCATACTCTCGACCTTCCTCCATGATCTTCGGCAGCGTCACATCGTAGGCGAGCCGATGGGCCTCATCAAGCATGATCACCAAGCGAATGCGGTTGGCCTCACCCCACCTAATCATGTCGAGATAGATCCGCCGAAGCAAGAGGGCGCTCACGGCTAGTGAGAGTTCCTGGCCACCGAGGCGGTGCAGCCCTACGACGACGCCCCGTCGCAGCAATGCATCAAAGTCCGCTCCGGGAACGCGCTCGCCGGTGAACCGGTCGAAGTCGAAAAGTGGCGGCACCGCGCCACCACGTTCTGCGCCGGTTGATTCTTTTCCCGTCGCTCCAACGCCTTGCCCAGATCCCGAACGGTGGGCGGGGATGGAAGAGGACCGTCCTCGTCGACATTGGCGTACCCGCGCTTGAAGTACAGATCGCGCAGCTCATGGCGGCGGTGCGGGGCCTCGGACGTGATCAAGGTTAGGTAGGAGGCCACGAAGGCCCACTCCTCGTCGGTCACATCGATCGGGTACAGGTTGCCGGGTGGTTTGGTTTCCATGCCGCAAGCGTACTAAGTTCATAATAGGCTCGTGACATTACGGAACTGATTTCGGCCGCGGGAATCCACCCACCTTAGCCAGTAGGCTTCAGCGGGCGATGCTTCAATGCGTGTCCGCGACACGTTGACCGCGAAGGGACCTCCAGTTAGCCTTGACCGCACGTGTGAAGGTGATACGTGACACGTGGAGGTGCGCTCTACGATCGCCATCTTTGTGAGCCGGAAACCAAATCGGCGCATTGAGTCGAAGCAACACTGGCATCGGTGAGGCAGATATGCGCGAGCCGCAGTCATCCCAATCCACGGTGGACGGGTCGGACTCCTCCTTGGGTCCGCTCGAACTGAGGGCGCTCATCGAGTTTGTCTCGCAGCTTGGCATGGCCATGTCTGCCACCGGGGAATCGGTTAGTCTGATCCAGAGTTCGCTCACAAAGATTGCGCATGCATACGGGGTGGACGCGCAAATTGCCGTGTTACCCGACATCCTTCTGGTCAAGCTTGGCGAGCGTGATCTGTCGAAATTCGGCCTCGCGTCCAATGTCATCAAGCCCCTTCGGCTCGACCAAACAGCGGCGGTCTTTGCGCTGGCCCAGCTGGCCGAACGCGCCGAAATCTCCCCGGCTGACGGGCTCCGACGGCTCGACGACATTGAACGGGACGCATCCCGGTTTGGTGCTGCCGCGAGAATCCTGGGCTATGCCCTGATTACCGTTGGCATTGGTCTGATCCTCGAAGGCTCCTTGTCGCAATTGGTCACGTGCATCCTCCGGGCGTTCTTATCGGCGAACTGAAGGAACTTGGCGGGGGAAATCGGACGGCAGCGGCGCTGGTTCCCGTTGTGGCCTCGCTGGCGGTCGGTATGATCGTGTTCTCGATCGTGAAGGCCGATCTCGTGTCGGGTCCGCTGATGCTGCTGATCCCTCCCGTGGTCACGTTTCTTCCCGGCGCGATCCTCGACCCCATGGTCGAACTCGCCAATGGTGAGGTCATTTCCGGTTCGACCCGTCTGGTGGCAGGCGCTGTCCAGCTCCTGCTCCTCATGTTTGGCTTTATCGTCGCCGCCCAGATTGTCGGCCTCCCGACTGCCGAAGCGTTTGCCCAAGAGCCGAGACCCCTCTTCGGGTGGTGGGCAGCCTGGATCGGCGTGCTGATTTATGGTGTAGGCAACTATGTGCACCACAGTGCGCCGAAGCACTCACTGCCTTGGCTTCTGGTCGTGGTCTATGTGGCATTTGTCGGCCAACAGGTGGGGAATCACC
>CAVXMV010000002.1:0-15517 GCA_963763125.1 uncultured Chloroflexia bacterium | reverse complement strand
TCGCCCGGAATCAGTCCAATCCGGGTCGCCGCGTCTACCGTGAGCAAGGCTTCGTACCCCTTGGCGCTGCGCCAGCCCGGTTCGGAGCCGTACGCCTGCTGGTACCTCCGCGCCACCGCCACCGCATCGCCACCGATGCTTTCATACAGGATCGGAGTCGTCGCGAAGAGGTTATCTGTGAAGAAGCCGGGAGTCACCTGATCCTCTGGTTCGCTAGCGAACGCGCGCCCAAAGTCCTCCGCGCTTAGCGGCTGGTCCCCGACCATGACGGGATTGAGCCCTGCCCGGCGGACTGCCAGCAGGACATCGTGGGCATCCGCACCGGTCAGCGCCACGAGCACGATGCCGGGATCGGGTGTCGTCCGCAAACCTTCCACGATTGCCGTGATCGACGCATCGCGCTGGTCCCCGCTCAGTGGCCAGGTCTGGACGATGGCGCCGTTGGCCGAGAATTGCTCCGAGAACGCCTCGCATACTGTCGCTTCATAGGCGCCTGGCCCTACGATCATGCTCGCCCGGTCATGCCCAAGTCCGAGCGTGACGTGCTGGGCCAGCAGGGCGCCCTCGGTGGAGTTGTCGACCGTGAGGCGAAATATGAGGGGTACTGTTCCAGCGCATCCGCGGTCGCCCGGGCCGAGATCACGGCAAGATTGGCATCCTCATAGATTGGCGCGGCTGCCAGGGTGGTGGCGCTGGAGCTGAAATCGATCACAATCAGGATATGGTCATCTGCCACGATTCGCGTGGCAATTTCCTGCGCCTTGTCCGGGTTATCCTCATTGTCGAAAATCGCGAGCTCGAGACGTGGCCCGCTCCGGCCCGCGCCGAGGATTTCGACTGCGAGCTGGGCGCCGTTCAGCATTTCCTCGCCCACGGCGAGCCTGGGGACCGGACATGGTCCCACCACCGCCACGAGGTACGACGGCTCGGATTTCCAGGGTTGGGCGGCCAGGAGCCAGGCGGTCAGCGCCAGCACAACGAGTGCCAGCGCCGTCCCTCCCCACCGCTGCGGATGCCGTGCCAGGCTTGCCCGGATGAGCCTGAGCCGTCGTTGGCCGAACGAGCCGGTGAGGTCACGCGTCCAACCCTCGTGGACCTCTCCCAGTTCTGAAACTTGGTGGGACTGCCGGATTGTGGACATCGGAGAGTGCCGGTGGCGCGACAGCCTGGGCAGTGCCAGCTGGCCGAGGCGAGCCCGCGCCGGGCTTTGGGATTGATCTTCAGGGCACGCTCCAGGCAGTAGCGTTGCTCGCCCGGGTCGTCGCTTACTTCGGCCAGCCACAACCAGGCGTGCTCGTTGTCAGGATCCTCGAGGATCGCCTCGGTGAACTGGGCTCCGAGCCTCCTCGAAGGAACCCGCCGCATGAAAGGCAATGCCTCGATTGATGTACCCCAACGGCTGATCGCGGTTCGCTGTCCATCACATGTCCCTGTCACGGGTACCGGCGACGCCATCCAACTGACAAGCAAATGTAGGGCCCATTCGACCGACTATTTGGTGTTGTTCGCAGGTGCATTCTACGCATGTGCCGAAGTGTGGGCACAAGGTTGCCGCTGGCGCACTAGCGCATTCCCTCAGACCATCTTAGCAGGTTCCAGAAACGGCGGTGCGTCGCTATCGCGTCGTCCAGTGCCTGCCGGGCATCGAGCCCGATGTGGCGTGAAGAAGGCATCGATTCCGCCCGCGATCCATACGGTTCCTCGACCGGGCTGAGGCCGTCGAGCCCTTCGCAAAGTCCCTCGCCAATTGCCGCCCCGCAGTACGGTGCATAGATCTCGCTGTACCCACCTTCCTGGGCGATTACCAGGCGACCTTCGCAGATGTCGTCGGCAAGGTCCCGCATCTTGCGGGTCATCGAGCGGTAGGCTGCGGTCGTCAGCGACATGCGTCCAAGCGGATCCATCACGCTGGCATCCTGGCCGGCGCTGACCATGATCAGGTCCGGTGCGAACTCGCGAATCGCCGGGATCACGATCTGGTCGAAGGCCGCAAGGTATGTTGGATTGCCGGATCCGGCAGGCAACGGGATGTTGATCGTCGTGCCTTCACCCTTTTCCTCGCCGACCTGATCCAGAGCGCCCCAGCCGACCGGGAACAGGTTGTCCTGGTGCAGGGAAATGAACAGCACGGACGGATCGGCATAGAAGGCATCCTGCGTTCCATTCCCGTGATGGACGTCCCAGTCGACAATCGCTACCCGCTCGGCGCCATAGCGTTGTTGGGCATGTCGGGCGGCAATGGCGACGTTGCCGTAGATGCAGAACCCCATTCCCGCGGTCGGACATTGCATGGTGGCCGGGTGGGCGAGTCAGCGCATAGGCGTGGTGAACCGCACCGCGCATCACGGCGTCGACCGCGGCCACTACGCCTCCGGCCGAGAGCCGGGCGATTGGTTCGCCGTGTTGTCCCATCGGCGCGCCATTGCCCGTATCGCCGCCCGTGTTGCTGAGATCCTTGACGTGCTGGATGTACTCGGGCGTGTGATAAAGGCGCAAGGTGCCATCGCCGATCATCTCGGGTTCGATATTTAGCATGGCATTGGAGAGGTTGAAGAAATCGAGGAGCTGCTTCGTGCGGCCGGCGATGGCCGGGCTGCTGACATGCGGCACGGGTTCTGCGAAAGGGTAGGGATCGCGATATCCGATCAGGAACTGTCCGGCGTTGTGGGTAAGGTAGCGGTGACTGAACACGAGACCTACGCGACGGTTGCGACGAGACGGCATGCGTGACGATCCTCCCATGAATTCAATTCGGCAAGAATACGCGAGATTGTCGCAACCGAAAACGGGCGCCTCCCATGGAAGCGCCCGTCGATTGTATGCAGATTGCTGTGTTCGTTTACCAGTGAACCGAGAGCGCCATGCCGTCCATCACGCCCCACATGCCCTCGAAGGCAGCCCAGTCCCAATAGTCCAGCGCTCCGTTGCCCGGATCGGAGACGTAGACACCCCAGTCATCGTAGCCGTAGATCACGACCACGTGCATGTAGGGGGTGAGCTGGTAGCGCGTGCCGTCCGAGGTCCAGTCGTAGAAAGCTGCCAGCCTCGCCGCGCACGCCGATCCACACCAGGGTCGGTCGTCCAAGATCGAGCTGGGCAGTGAGGTCGCCGCGACTTCCGTAAAAGGCATCACCCTGAAACCCGTATTGGGCCAGCGCTGACACAAGCGGCTCAGCGTAGATTCCGTAATTGGTCGCTGTTGCCCCAACTGCCGGTGATATCGCCGCGATAGCCCCAGTGTGGGTTGTCAGAAAGCGGAACTACCGCTTCGAAGTCGTATTCGGAGACCCAATCGCCGAGCATGCCGGTGGCGATCGCCAGCGAAGCGTACTCGCAGCTCAGGCTGGCGCTGTTGCTGATAGCCGAACGCGCCCGGGATGATGACTTCGCTACCACCACTAGAGACGACTCGTAAGCCACTTCTGAGGTGGGCCACCGGTGCTGACACTGCCGCCCACATTGAGGACCGTTGCGGCCCCGGAGCACCCGCCGTCGGCCGTTACCCAGACCGTCTGGCCGCCGAGATAGGTGCCATTGACACTGACGCTGGCCCATGTCTTGGCGCCAGCACCCGCCCCACTGGTATCGATGACGAGCCAGGCGATACCGGAATCGTTGGCAGTCGATGCATCGCTGCTGACGATTTCCCCGGTGTCGTCGTCCGATACGACGAGCGCCACAGTGGCGCCGGCCATGGCCGCGCCACCGTCGGCGCTGACATCCACCACACATCCTGCTCCCGGCTCGACTGTTGCGAACTCGATCCAGGCATCAACTGAGGCGCTCCGTGCGCCAGCGAGTGGCGCCCCAAGCGGGCCACCGACCATGACAGTCAACGCTGTCAGCATCACGACGGAAAGCGTGCGACGCATCCGCATATCCCAACCCCCATGTTTGATGTGTATTCGAACCGTTGCGCGTTTCAACCGCCACGTAGACAGAGAAACTCAAGCGACCCTTGCAGCCAGTCGCTTGCACACGGGCAGCAGCCCGAAAGGGGCTACTGGATCACTGGGTTGGAATGTACCAAACCCTCCATACCTGACGCTAGTGTTCGTACAGATGTATCTCTTGCGGATAACTGTACGGACAGCAGGTTCCGGACATTCCAGGGCATCAGCCCCGAACGCGTATTCATTTTTATGCGCAGATCGACAAACAGTCAAGGTGGGAGGGCTAGTCGACGGCGCCTTTCCGGGGGCTCGCGACGGTCACGAAGCGAGGCGTTGAACACGTCCTCACCCAGATAGTGCTTCCGCGCTTCGTCGTTTGCTTCGAGATTGTCCGGGCCGATCGCGAAAATCGGGCAAATCCACCGGCCGTGGGGTCGATTTCACGGGCGCGAGTGATGCGCTCACGGAGCTCGTCGATCTCCGGTCCAGTTTCGGTCGCCTGACGCTCGTTCATTGTGCGTGCCGGTGGAGAACCTCGAAATAACGCTGCTTCGCGCTATGGAATCGATCGGGCACCTCTCGCCAGTCATCGTTGTCCGCAAGCATTTCGCTCAGGATCCGGACATCGTGGAAAACGAGCGAAAGCCCGTGTCCCTGGCTGGGTCGTTTCGCCCCGACGCATCCCCGATCAGCACCACATCATTGGTCGAGGGCAAGGTCACCGAAACCGACTCGTTGGAAAAGAACCCGGCCGGTCCGATGCTCTGCCAGATGTCCGCGAGGAAGCCTTCCGGAAGGCTGTCGCGGAAGCGATCGACGATCCTGCGTGCCGGTTGAGCGGATGACTGTATTTCCATTGCCTCGGGACTGGCGATCGCCAGGTACAACCGGGCGATGTCATTTGCCTGCGGGGATACGAACACGAATCCGCCTTCGAAGAACGCCTGGTGAATGCGGTCGGATTCCAGGCCGAGCCCGCGAATCAGGGCGCCACCGATGTGGTGATGCGGCCGGTCCGGTGTGGTTGTGCCGCGACCCACGATCGTGTAACGCTTTGCTGCCATCTGCCCCGACGAGCAGCCGCGGTCTCAGCGTGGTTGTGCCACTAGCAGTCGTGACTGTGATCTCTGACCGCCCGCCGGTTCGGGCAAACGAGACTGTTGCGGGGCGGAGTACAGTTATACCCAGGCGGACGGCTTCGTCGATCAGGGCATTCTGGAGTGCGACATGACCGACGCCGAGGCCATTCGGGATTTCCGGAAAGTCGTCGGCCCAGCGATACGGCGACTGAATCTCGCGATTCCGGCCGTTCGCCGAGTAGCAGCGGTCGCGCCCGGGCGCCGTTCACCGCCAGGTCGTACAGGTCGAGCCGCCGCATCTCGTTCGTGCCCCAGGGATGAACGGTTTCGCCCCGGATCCGATCGCGGAACGTCTCGCCGCGCTCGATCAGCACCACCGCAATCCCTCGGCGGCGAAGGACGATTGCAAGACTGCTCCCGGACACGCCTCCACCGACGATTGCCACATCAGGAGACGAACTGGAGGGCAGGTTTGCGGTCATCGGGCATCGATCCCAGGTGAATGAAGTGCTAGTTCGATTGGCCGATTAAGTAGGCAATGAGCACGAGCACAAGGGTCGCCACATTCGCGAGCGCGGCCAGTTTGCCCCGGTCTTTCGACGATGGTTGCTGACTCGCGTAGGCGTGCTCGAAACCAACCGGCAGGATCGCCGCGAGTGCGATGATGTAATGCATCGCCGAGATCTCGCCATCTGAGCCAAGCAACGAGAACCCGAGCAGATATTGCAGGAGGAGGAGCGTGGCAGACCCGAATGAGACGATTTTCTGCCAGGAGAACTCGGCGCCGGTGGCGGCCGTTCGCACATTGAGTATGAGCGTAATGACGTAGCCGAGGACGACGAGCGAACCGACGATCATGTGGACGTTTGCCATCAGGAATCCTTCATTTGTCAGGCATAGAGCTATCGTGCTGGTTGTCTGCTCATTCCAACGCGACGCTCGAGTCATTCGCGTGTAGGATGACATTCCAATGAAGCGGGAACCGACGTAACGGCGCCGACTCCTGATGGGGTGCACGGTTCACGCAGAGAGGTAGGGTTCGCTTGCCGCGCACGGTGCGTGTTCCTTTTTGGTGGAGCACTTTGTATACTCCAGGCGATTCACGGCAAGGAATGGCAGAGCACGGTGGCCTGTTGCCGATCGCCTGTGCAGTTGCGTTGCGACCGGCAACGGGCTGACCAGTCGAGACAAATCGTCAGGCCACGAACGAGGAAAGCAAACATTCATGACAGAGCATCAGACTGAATACGCGGCAACAATCGAGGCCCTCTTTGCGGAGAATCGAACGTTTCCGCCTCCAGCCGATTTCGTGGAGTCGGCGAATTTCTCCGACCCGGCCATTTACGAGGAAGCCAACGCCGACCCCGAAGCCTTTTGGGAGAAGCAGGGAGATTCGCTGAGCTGGTACAAGAATGGATCAGGTGCTCGAATGGGATGCCCCGTTCGCGAAGTGGTTTGTTGGCGGCAAATTGAATGTTGCCTACAACTGCATCGACCGACATGTCGAAGCGGGTCTCGGCGACAAGGTTGCCTTCGACTGGGAGGGTGAGCCGGGCGACACGAAATCGATCACCTACGCCGAGTTGCTGGTGGAAGTGAGCAAGACGGCCAACGCCCTCAAGGAGCTTGGTGTCCAAAAGGGCGATCGCGTTGCCGTCTACATGCCGATGATTCTCGAAACACCGATTGCCCTGCTGGCCTGTGCCCGGATCGGCGCTCCGCACACGATGGTGTTCGGTGGCTTTTCGGCTCAGTTGCTCCTCGACCGGATGACCGATGCCACCTGCAAGGTCGTGATCACGGCCGATGGCGGTTACCGGCGAGGAGCCGCTGCCGCGCTCAAGCCGAATGTCGATATCGCGCTCGAAGACGCACCCTCTGTTGAAAGGTGCTCGTCGCCAAACGCACCGGCAGCGATGTCGCGATGCAGGTTGGTCGGACGTGTGGTGGAACGAAATTGTCAGCCGCCAAAGCGAAGATTGCCCGCCAGAGCACATGGACAGCGAGGATATGCTGTACCTGCTCTACACCTCTGGCACCACGGCGAGGCCAAAAGGCATCGTCCACACTACTGCCGGGTATCTGTTGGGGTGCTCGTGGACGCACAAGGCGGTATTCGACCTCAAGGATGACGATGTCTACTGGTGTGCCGCCGATATTGGCTGGGTCACCGGGCATAGCTACATTGTGTACGGACCGCTCGCCAACGGCGCCACCAGCATGATGTATGAAGGCACCCCGACTTACCCGGCTCCGGATCGGTGGTGGGACATCATCGAGCGATACAAGGTCAGTATCCTGTACTGCGCGCCAACCGCGATTCGCGCGCACATGAAGGAAGGCCACCAGCACGCGGAGAAGCACGACCTGACGTCGCGACGCCTGCTGGGCACAGTCGGCGAGCCGATCAATCCGGAGGCATGGATCCGGTACCAGACCATATTGGCGGCGGCAAGGCCCCGATCCTGGATACCTGGTGGCAAACCGAAACCGGCGCGATCATGATTTCGCCGCTGCCGGGGATCACCACCACGAAACCTGGTTCGGCGACATTCGCGCTCCCCGGTATCGATGTCGACGTGGTGACCGAGAATGGCGAGTCGGTGCCCAATGGAGAGGGCGGTTACCTCGTCATCCGCAAGCCATGGCCATCCATGCTGCGTGGCATCTACGGTGACCCTGAATGGTACGCCTCTACCTACTGGAGCAAGTACGAAGGGCTCTATTTTCCAGGTGACGGCGCCAAGAAGGATGAAGATGGGTACACCTGGCTGCTGGGTCGTGTCGATGATGTGATGAATGTCTCCGGTCATCGCCTGAGCACGACGGGAAATCGAAAGCGCGCTTGTTTCCCACGATCTTGTGGCCGAGGCGGCCGTTGTCGGCCAGCCGGATTCGTTGACCGGGGAGGCGATCTTTGAATTGTCACGCTCAAGAGCCGGGCCGATGTTGGTGAGGATTTCGGCGAGGAGTCCGCCAGCACGTGGCGACCAAGATCAGTCCGATCGCCAAACCGAAGCGCCTGATGTTTACTCCGGACCTGCCAAAGACGCGCTCCGGCAAGATCATGCGCCGCCTGCTTCGCGACATCGCCAGCGGTCAACAACTGGGCGACACCACGACCCTGGCCGACCCCACGATCGTCGAGCAAATCCGCGACGGAGCAAGACCGGCAAGGACGACGAATAACGCCTGGGCAGAGGCAAACGATCGATGAGGAAGGCGGTGGGTATTGCCCGCCGCCTTGTTCGTCGATGGGCCCTACAATTCGTGGCTGAGAGACGGGAGTTCCGATGCGAATGCCAGTTTCACGATCCTTGGCGTTGGTGACGATTGGAAGCACTTTCCTGTCGAATTGGCAATCCCATCGCAGGGAGCGGTGCAGCCAACACCGGACGACGATGGGATTGGCGCTCCTCGCGTGATCGCCACGGCCACGTTGCCGCGAGATGCAGTGGAGGACGCGATGGCGCCGCTGCCGGTTGACGAACGTGTGGTGGATGCCACGTTGGTCGGCGGGTTGTCCGGGATCGACTACGATCCGGATTCGGGACATGGGTCGTCATCAGCGACGATCCGTCGGTGGGTTCCCCGGCCTGGTTTTACTCGATCGACCTTGCCTACGACGAGGATTCGATCGACACCTTCGAATCCCTGTTGGCCGTTACGTTGTTGCAGGAGAACGGCGAGCCTTATCCCGATGCTCAACGCGGCGGCAACGTTCCCGACCTGGAGTCTATCCGCTTCGACCCACAGTCCGATGCCTTGTGGTACACGAGCGAAGGCAGTCACGATTCCGGGATCTATCCCTTCGTGGCCGCAAGCAGCGTGGATGGGCAATTCATTGCCGCACCCGAGCTACCTGAAATTCTTGCGATGTCCGTGGGCGAGGAGCTCGGTCCGCGAGAGAATCTGGCATTCGAGGGGCTGACGTTCGCGGCCGATGGCACATCGCTCTGGGTGGCGATGGAGGGGCCACTGTTTCAGGACGGGAGCCATCCTCCTTCGAGACAACTTCGTACAGCCGCATTACGCAGATTGACCGAGAAGGCAAGGTGATCGGCCAATTCGCCTACGAGATCGATTCCCTTCCCGAACAACCGGAGGCATCGGCGACGATCGGTATCTCGGAGATCCTGGCCGTGTCAGACCGCACGTTTCTCGTGGTCGAACGGGCGAGCATCGACACCCTGACCACGACCAGGTACTTCGTCAGGATATACGAGGTGAGCGTAGAGGGCGCAACCGATATCAGCGGAATCGACGCCCTGGTGGGCGCTGCATTCGTCCCCATGTCAAAACGACTGGTACTTGACCTGAATGCCTCCGATGTCGAGCCGATGACCAACGTAGAGGGCATTACCTGGGGACCGGATCTGGCGAACGGCAATCGCAGCCTGGTGCTGGTTTCCGACGACAACTTCAACGAACTCCATGTGACCCAGTTCATCGTGCTTCAGGTCGAAAACTAACACCTATCGGGACGAAATGACACTCAGGGCGGGATGAGAGTCCCGCCCCGGTTGCGTGTCTGTGGTGTGGATCACGATCCTCGAACCGGCACGCCGCCAAGCCGTGGCTTCATCGCCGTCTGAATCTCGATGGCCGGATCGCTTACCCGGATTGCCCCCTTGTGCAGGGCCAGGCCGGCGAAGGCCACGATCATCCAGACAGTCGAGACGGCAGGGAGGCCGGGCAGCCCGGTGGCAATCATCGAGCCCCAGCTGACCAATATTGGCAGCACGCTGAATGCGCCAATCCAGAGCGGAATTGTCCGCTCCTTGAGGCCCATCCAGACGAAAGCCCCGGCGGCCACGCTTGCACTCAACCACCCGATGTAACTGCCGAAATCGTTGAGAATGTAATACATGTACAGCCCCATCTGGTCGTACGTGTTGGGCTCGGTGCCATCCGGATGGTAGATCGACATCGCGCCCTTCCAGCCATAGCCGAGTGACAGCGCACCGGCG
This sequence comes from uncultured Chloroflexia bacterium, assembly GCA_963763125.1. GTDB lineage: Bacteria > Chloroflexota > Chloroflexia > Thermomicrobiales > UBA6265 > JACCYX01. The sequence continues at coordinate 5,575 of CAVXMV010000002.1, read as the reverse complement.
GCGGCCGTGAAGCCGTGGGTGACAACGCGGGCAGCTACCGATTCCGGGAGCTTGCGCTCGACTGCGCCTCGCCACAGCGCGGCCAGCACCAGCAACAGGGCGACCGTGGTGTAGCCGAAGATGATGCTCATGTGGGCCGACCGTTGGTTGACCTCGTCGATGACGGCCATCGTGGAGGCTTCACCGCCCATGCCGTCTCCCTCGACATGGATGTCGAAGATGATGGTGGCAAGCAAACCGGTGATGCCCGCGGCGACCCCGACCCAGGGCCAACGCTCGCGAAGGGATTCGCTGGTCGCAGCGATCCGGGACCGATTGGAATAATGTTCCGACATGATGATGCCCCTTGTGGGTGAAATCCACTGTCCCAATGACAGCGGAAAAGCGGACTGGTGAGGTCCTCAAGGGGTGGTGCCGTTACGCCGGTGCTCGATGGAGCTGGGCGACACAGTGATAACGACCATGTGGGCCGGAAAGTTCCCAAACGGCGAGATGCCGCGTGATGTACGCTGACGCTTGTCACTATCCGACTGGCGGAGAGGCGTTCTTGCTGGTTCTGACGTGGCCATATCGATCCGCATGACTTCCGCGCACGTTAGGGTGGGCTGGTGCTGTATGCGACATGAGATACCCGTCGTTTCTCCTGTCATCGTCGGACGAGAAGCTGAAATCGCGTTTCTTCAGCAGCAGTGGGAACTCGCCCGCAGCGGATCCGGGCGCACGGTGGTCCTTGCCGGTGAAGCCGGGATAGGGAAGTCGCGGCTGGTTGCACGCGTCGTCGATGTTGCCAGAAAGGACAGCGCCCTTGTCCTTCAGGGGCGGTGTTTCGAATCGGATCATTCGCTTCCCTTTGCACCTCTCCGCGATCTTCTGGATCGGTTCGTCGCGGAAACGCTGCCCGACGAAGTGACCGCTGCCCTGAGCCGGTTCCCGCCAGAAATCGGCACGATTGCCCCGGAACTGGTGGCCAGGATCCAGAGCCATCCTTCTCTGGCCGTTCTCAATCCGCCACAGGATCGACGCCAGATCAGTCATGCGTTTGCACAATGTGTGACGCAATTGACCGCGGACCAACCACTGCTGCTGATCGTTGAGGATGTGCATTGGAGTGACGACGCCAGCCTAGAGTGCGTGCAGTTCCTTCTGAGGCGTATCGACTCGGTTTCTGTGTTGGTAGTGCTGACGTATCGTCCGGAAGATGCACCGCCGCGTCTGTTTATACACTTGCCGACATGGAGCGCGCCCGAGTCGCGACGGAGCGCCACCTCGAGCGCCTGAGTCTAGTCGAGGTCGGCCAGATGGTTCAGGCGATATTTGGTCTTGAACGCCGACCACGATCGGCGTTCGTACATGCACTTCATGACCTTGCGGATGGCAATCCGTTTTTCATTGAGGAAGTTATCGCCTCCCTCGGAGCATCTGGAGAAATCTACCGGGTCGACGATGAATGGGAGCGCAAGCGGCTCGATCCGTCGGACGTACCCCGCACGATTCGCGATGCCGTTCATCGCCGGGTCGAGACACTCTCTGTTCCGGCCGGAATCTCCTGGAATTGGCTGCAGTGATGGGACAACGCGTCGAATTTTCGATGCTCTCGGCGATCACCGGATTGCCCGAAGCTGAGTTGGTAACCTTGCTCAAAGAACTGATCGATGCCCGGCTGATCGTCGAAGAATCTGCAGACAGGTTCCTGTTTCGCCATGCCTTGACTCGTCAGGCGGTCGAGTCAGACCTGCTCGGTCGTGAGCGAGTCGCGCTCCATCGCCAGGTCGCGAGTGTACTTCTGGATATCGCCGGAAACGATCCGGAACCCATACTCGAGGATCTCTCACGACACCTTTTTGCAGCAGGGGCCTGGGACGACGTGATCGCATACGGCTCGCGGGCAGGAATCCGTTGATCGGCACTCGGAGCGCCACGATCGGCGATCCAGCATTTCGACAGAGTCATCGCCTCGGCGAGCGAACTCGGCGTTGCCGCGCCAATCGCGTCACTGCGCAGCAGGGGCCAGTCGCACGATGTATCAGGTGATTTCGAGGCCGCACGACGCTATTTCGAGGAGGCGCTGCGCCTTGCAAGGGTGGTGGAAGATCGTGCCGAACAATGGGATTGTCTTCTCCGTCTCGGGTTTCTGTGGAGCAGCCGTGACTATGACGTCGCCTTTGCGTATTTCGAGGAAGCGCTTGATCTTGCCCGCCAGTCTGGAGACCAGGAAATGCTCGCGCACAGCCTGAACCGGATGGGAAATTGGCTGGCGAATCAGGATCAATGGGATCTTGCGCTCGCGCATCATCGCGAGTCATTGGGGATATTTGTCCGCGACGGAAACCGTCCAGGTGAGGCCGCCACGCTTGATATGGCCGCGATGGCCGCATATCTCTCCGGAGATATGGTGTCTGCGACTGGATTCAATGCGCGGGCCCTGCCGTTGTTCCGTGAGTTGGGTGATCGTGCCGGCCAAGCCGGCAGCTTTGGGCTCGCGGCGCCCAATACGCATTACGATCTTGATCTCCTCGCTGGGTTGGGTACGCTTCCGGAGGTGATCGAACACTTCAAATCATCGGTATCGCTCGCGCGAGATCTCGGCTGGAATGCCGGTGAAGCCATGGCGCTCGCCATTCTCGGCGAAGCATGGGGCGCCAGCGGAGATTTTGGCAAGAGCCTTGATGCGCTCGAACAGGCCCTGGCGATTGCGGATACATCGAGCACCAGCAGTGGATCGTCCAGGCGCTGTGGGGGTTGGGTGGGCTGCATGTCGACTTCCTCGATTTCCAGGCTGCACAGGCGTACCTCGAGCGAGCCCTGACGATCTCTCGATCCATGCATTCGAAACTTTGGACGAACGCCGTGGCTGGTCAATCGGCATTGGTGTTTGCAGCGCGGGGAGAGATCGAGGCTGCAAACCGGTTGCTCGACGCCGAACTGAATTCCGGAACGTCCATGCGTGGTCAGTCGCAACGCCACCTGTGGTTCGGCAGGATCGACCAGTTGCTCGCTGGTGAACGAACCTGACCAGGCGTTGGCGCTGCTCGATCGGATGTACGCCCAATCGGTGAATCTCAGCAGCGAGGGCGATATCCGCGGCTGGCCCTGGCCAAGGCCAGGGCACTCGTCATGGCCGGCGATACCGTGTTGGCGGAACTACTCCTCGCATCCGCGTTGAAGACGGCGCAATCGCAGGGCGCCGGGCCAATGTTCCTGCGTCTGCTCGTTGCGCGAGCGGCACTGAGTCAGGCTTCAGCCTCTTTGGAGTCCGCAGACGCCGCCCGGCACCTGATCGCGCGGATGGCGAACACCATTCCCGCCGGAGATCGCCGGGAGATCTACGTGCGAACAGCTATGGATCCCCTGCCTGGTCCTGCTCGACGCCCAGCACCGAAGGAGGGTGGCCTGACGCCCCGCGAGACCGAGGTTGCATTGCTTGTTGCCGCTGGTTGCACGAATCGCGACATCGCAGCGCGACTCTTTGTCAGCGAGCGAACTGTCGAAGCCCATGTTGCCGCGGTCGATCCGCAAATTGGGCTTCAAGGCTCGTACGCAGATCGCCGCCTGGGTCACGATCCACAACGTCCCCGGATCCAGTACGTAGGTACTCGCGAAACCAGGTCGGGCCAGATTGCCGCGCAAATCTCCGTAGCAAACCCCTCAAGACTCCGTGATTTCCCCAATTGGTGGCCTTTATTCGATTCCGCAAACTGGAACAATCGAATCGAAACGACACCAGTGGCATCCCAGGGCGCCAGCGACGCCACCGGTATCTTGCCGGTTCGATGCATTGTCCGGTTCGGGATGGAAACGACCATTCCTGCTGGAACGACGTTCGAATCAGAGAGGAATCAGGCCATGTTTGGAACGATGCTGCAAGCAACACCAATTCCCGGCAAGGAACGGGCACTGCGAAGCTTTTTGCTCACCGAGGTTCCGGATCGCTTCACGGCAATCGATGGCATCGTCGCGCAATACCTGCTCGAACCATCGATTCCCGGAGAGACCTGGGTGGGATTCATCGTCTTCGAGTCGGACTCGACCTATCGCCAGAACGCAGCCGATCCCGAGCAACACCAGTGGTATCTCAGGTTGCGCCAACTGCTGGCCGCAGATCCTGTCTGGCACGATGGCCAGATCAGTCTCATTGAGCCATCGTCAGTATCGATCTAGATCGAGTTTGACCGGTGTGGGCCCTGCGAATGTGGTTGGGCTGTGAAGTGTGCTACACCCGTGTTGGCTTGATTAGCGCGGGCGGACAATAAGGTCCGCCACCCTGCACAACTCCTTTGTCGCTTCAAACACAACCTCGATCTTTGAACGCCGACTTACGCGACCAACTCAAAAGGAGAAATGACGATGGTAGTGGAGGGTGCTCCATGTGGTTCCGTTCGAGGAACGGGCATTCGGAGACTTCATCAGTACGATCACGATCGCCATGGCGGCGCTCGGCGACCGGCTCGGGCTATTCGCCACGCTGTCGACAAATGGTCCCTTGACCAGCCAGGAATTGGCCGATGCAGCCGGAGTGAACGAACGCTATGCACGGGAATGGTTGAGTGGTATGGCCTGCGCGGGGTATCTCGAGCACGAGCCGCAAAGCGGACGGTTCACGTTACCGAAGGATCACGCAACCTTGCTCGCGGACGAGGGCGGACCGTCGTTCATGGGTGGGCTGCTTCAGCAAACGCCCGCCGATATTTGCCGCGTTCGATCATGTGGCAGAGGCCTTTCGCGGTGGGGGCGGTGTCCATCAGGCAGAATACCATCAGGGTTTCTGGGAGGGCATGCAGCGCGACTCTGCCGGGCTCTTCAATCACCTGCTTGTGCAGGAGTGGATTCCCGCGATGCCGGATTTGCAACGACGCCTGGAACAGGGCGTCTCGGTCGCCGAAGTTGGCTGCGGAAGCGGCCGGGCACTGATCCGGCTGGCGGAAGCCTTCCCGAACTCGCGCTTTTGTTGGCTACGACAGCTTCCCGGCCCAGGTCGAACTCGCAATCGCCCCCCGGCGTCAAGGCCGCCGGTCTCGCCGACCGCATCCGGATCGAACCGCCACGACGTGTCGACGGGATTGCCGGACCGGTTCGACGTCATCACCTCGTTCGACGTGGTCCATGATGCCACCGACCCGGCGGCCCTGATGGCCACCCGCAATCCATCGCGGCCTGAATCCGGGCGGCATTTACGCGATGCTCGAACCCGCTGAGCTGTGAAACGATCGAGGACAACCTCGGGCCGGTCGGTACCATCCTCTATTCCTTCAGTCTCTTCTATTGCATGAACGTCAGCCTGGCCGAAGGCGGCGAAGGTCTCGGCACAGCCGGACTGCCGGAGTCGAAGGTGCGATCGCTGGCAACTGAGGCCGGATTTGAAGAAGTGCGGAGGATACCGATCGAGCATCCGCTCTATGCGCTGTATGAACTCCGTGCGTGACCGCGAAGTTGCGCGCGGACCAGTGAATGAGAAAACGGGCCGGTTCAAAGAGAACCGGCCCGTTCCATTGCGTGTCGGAGGAGGTTTCATCCCAGGATCGCGAAATCCTCAGGGCTTACCTCAGGAGGATAAACGAGAGAATCCCGCCCACAACGA
>CAVXMV010000001.1:0-10189 GCA_963763125.1 uncultured Chloroflexia bacterium | reverse complement strand
CCGGCGTTCCCGTCGCCATTGCCGTGGTTTCAGTCCACCCTGTCGAAAACAGGACCATCAATGCGATGGTGAGGATGATCGGTCGGTGGATGTTCGTGCCGTTCCCTGGCATGGAGTCCGCTCCCAGTGTGGTGAGAGTTTTCCAGGCAATCACCTGATCGCGAATGCGGCTTCATCCGATCTCTTGTCCCTGTCACATCGACTTCGGCGAACCCTCCGGCACGACGAACGCAGAACGCGTCCCTCCGGCTAAAACGACTGTTCCGGACAAAAATTTGTTGCCCCATGCGCACCTCTGTTCTACGTGTGCGCCAAAGGTGGCCACGACGTAATCGTTCCGGCCCGGCTCGGGCTAGCGCACCGGCATCACCGGAGCTTCCAGAATCGGCGGTGAGTCGCTATCGCATCGTCCAGTGCCTCCGGGCGTCGAGCCCGATGTGGCGTGAAGAAGGCATCGATTCCGCCCGCGATCCATACGGTTCCTCGACCGGGCTGAGGCCGTCGAGCCCTTCGCAAAGTCCCTCGCCAATCGCCACCCCGCAATACGGTGCATAGATCTCGCTGTAGCCACCTTCCTGGGCGATCACCAGGCGACCTTCGCAGATGTCGTCGGCAAGGTCCCGCATCTTGCCGGTAATCGAGCGGTAGGCTGCGGTGGTCAGCGACATGCGTCCGAGCGGATCCATCACGCTGGCATCCTGGCCGGCGCTGACCATGATCAGGTCCGGGGCGAACTCGCGAATCGCCGGGATCACGATTTGGTCGAACGCCGCAAGGTAGGTTGGGTTGCCGGAACCGGCCGGCAACGGAATGTTGATCGTCGTGCCTTCACCCTTTTCCTCACCGGTCTAGTCCAGGCGCCCCAGCCGACCGGGAACAGGTTGTCCTGGTGCAGGGAAATGAACAGCACGGACGGATCGGCGTAGAAGGCATCCTGCGTTCCATTCCCGTGATGGACGTCCCAGTCGACAATCGCTACCCGCTCGGCGCCATAGCGTTGTTGGGCATGTCGGGCGGCAATGGCGACGTTGCCGTAAATATAAATTCCATTCCCGGTCGGACATTGCATGGTGGCCGGGTGGGCAAGTCAGCGCATAGGCGTGGTGAACCGCACCGCGCATCGCGGCGTCGAGCGCGGCCACTACGCCTCCGGCCGAGAGCCGGGCGATTAGTTCGCGTGTTGTCCATCGGCGCGCCATTGCCCGTATCGCCGCCCGTGTTGCTGAGATCCTTGACGTGCTGGATGTACGGGCGTGTGATAAAGGCGCAAGGTGCCATCGCCGATCATCTCGGGTTGGATATTTAGCATGGCATTGGAGAGGTTGAAGAAATCGAGGAGCTGCTTCGTGCGGCCGGCGATGGCCGGGCTGCTGACATGCGGCACGGGTTCTGCGAAAGGGTAGGGATCGCGATATCCGATCAGGAACTGTCCGGCGTTGTGGGTAAGGTAGCGGTGACTGAACACGAGACCTACGCGACGGTTGCGACGAGACGGCATGCGTGACGATCCTCCCATGAATTCAATTCGGCAAGAATACGCGAGATTGTCGCAACCGAAAACGGGCGCCTCCCATGGAAGCGCCCGTCGATCGTATGCAGATTGCTGTGTTCGTTTACCAGTGAACCGAGAGCGCCATGCCGTCCATCACGCCCCACATGCCCTCGAAGGCAGCCCAGTCCCAATAGTCCAGCGCTCCGTTGCCGGATCGGAGACGTAGACACCCCAGTCATCGTAGCCGTAGATCACGACCACGTGCATGTAGGGGGTGAGCTGGTAGCGCGTGCCGTCCGAGGTCCAGTCGTAGAAGCTGCCAGCCTCGCCGCGCACGCCGATCCAGACCAGGGTCGGTCGTCCAAGATCGAGCTGGGCAGTGAGGTCGCCACGACTTCCGTAAAAGGCATCACCCTGAAACCCGTATTGGGCCAGCGCTGACACAAGCGGCTCAGCGTAGATTCCGTAATTGGTCGTGTTGCCCCAACTGCCGGTGATATCCCCGCGATAGCCCCAGTGTGGGTTGTCAGAAAGCGGAACTACCGCTTCGAAGTCGTATTCGGAGACCCAATCGCCGAGCATGCCGGTGGCGATCGCCAGCGAAGCGTACTCGCAGCTCAGGCCGCGCTGTTGCTGATAGCCGAACGCGCCCGGGATGATGACTTCGCTACCACCACTCGAGACTGACTCGTAAGCCACTTCTGAGGTGGCGGAATTGGCGCCGACACTGCCGCCCACATTGAGGACCGTTGCGGCCCCGGAGCACCCGCCGTCGGCCGTTACCCAGACCGTCTGGCCGCCGAGATAGGTGCCATTGACACTGACGCTGGCCCATGTCTTGGCGCCAGCACCCGCCCCACTGGTATCGATGACGAGCCAGGCGATACCGGAATCGTTGGCAGTCGATGCATCGCTGCTGACGATTTCCCCGGTGTCGTCGTCCGATACGACGAGCGCCACAGTGGCGCCGGCCATGGCCGCGCCACCGTCGGCGCTGACATCCACCACACATCCTGCTCCCGGCTCGACTGTCGGAACTCGATCCAGGCATCAACTGAGGCGCTTGTGCGCCAGCGAGTGGCGCCCCAAGCGGGCCACCGACCATGACAGTCAACGCTGTCAGCATCACGACGGAAAGCGTGCGACGCATCCGCATATCCCAACCCCCATGTTTGATGTGTATTCGAACCGTTGCGCGTTTCAACCGCCACGTAGACAGAGAAACTGAGCGACCCTTGCAGCCAGTCGCTTGCACACGGGCAGCAGCCCGAAAGGGGCTACTGGATCACTGGGTTGGAATGTACCAAACCCTCCATACCTGACGCTAGTGTTCGTACAGATGTATCTCTTGCGGATAACTGTACGGACAGCAGGTTCCGGACATTCCAGGGCATCAGCCCCGAACGCGTATTCATTTTTATGCGCAGATTGACAAACAGTCAAGGTGGGAGGGCTAGTCGACGGCGCCTTTCCGGGGGCTCGTGACGGTCACGCAAGCGAGGCGTTGATCACGTCCTCACCCAGATAGTGCTTCCGCGCTTCGTCGTTTGCTTCGAGATTGTCCGGGCCGATCGCGAAAATCGCGGCAAATCCACCGGCCGTGGGGTCGATTTCACGGGCGCGAGTGATGCGCTCACGGAGCTCGTCGATCTCCGGTCCAGTTTCGGTCGCCTGACGCTCGTTCCATTGTGCGTGCCGGTGGAGAACCTCGAAATAACGCTGCTTCGCGCCATGGAATCGATCGGGCACCTCTCGCCAGTCATCGTTGTCCGCAAGCATTTCGCTCAGGATCCGGACATCTTGGAAAACGAGCGAAAGCCCGTGTCCCTGGCTGGGGTCGTTTCGCCCCGACGCATCCCCGATCAGCACCACATCATTGGTCGAGGGCAAGGTCACCGAAACCGACTCGTTGGAAAAGAACCCGGCCGGTCCGATGCTCTGCCAGTTGTCCGCGAGGAAGCCTTCCGGAAGGCTGTCGCGGAAGCGATCGACGATCCTGCGTGCCGGTTGAGCGGATGACTGTATTTCCATTGCCTCGGGACTCGGCGATCACCAGGTACAACCGGGCGATGTCATTTGCCTGCGGGGATACGAACACGAATCCGCCTTCGAAGAACGCCTGGTGAATGCGGTCGGATTCCAGGCCGAGCCCGCGAATCAGGGCGCCACCGATGTGGTGATGCGGCCGGTCCGGTGTGGTTGTGCCGCCAACCCACGATCGTGTCACGCTTTGCTGGCCATCTGCCCCGACGAGCAGCCGCGGTCTCAGCGTGGTTGTGCCACTAGCAGTCGTGACTGTGATCTCTGACTGCCCGCCGGTTCGGGCAAACGAGACTGTTGCGGGGCGGAGTACAGTTACACCCAGGCGGACGGCTTCGTCGATCAGGGCATTCTGGAGTGCGACATGACCGACGCCGAGGCCATTCGGGATTTCCGGAAAGTCGTCGGCCCAGCGATACGGCGACTGAATCTCGCGATTCCGGCAGGTTTGCCAGAGTAGCTGCGGTTGCGCCCGGGCGCCGTTCACCGCCAGGTCGTATAGGTCGAGCCGCCGCATCTCGTTCGTGCCCCAGGGATGTACGGTTTCGCCCCGGATCCGATCGCGGAACGTCTCGCCGCGCTCGATCAGCACCACCGCAATCCCTCGGCGGCGAAGGACGATTGCAAGACTGCTCCCGGACACGCCTCCACCCACGATTGCCACATCAGGAGACGAGACTGGAGGCAGGTTTGCGGTCATCGGGCATCGATCCCAGGTGAATGAAGGGCTAGTTCGATTGGCCGATTAAGTAGGCAACGAGCACGAGCACGAGGGTCGCCACATTCGCGAGCGCGGCCAGTTTGCCCCGGTCTTTCGACGATGGTTGCTGACTCGCGTAGGCGTGCTCGAAACCAACCGGCAGGATCGCCGCGAGTGCGATGATGTAATGCATCGCCGAGATCTCGCCATCTGAGCCAAGCAACGAGAACCCGAGCAGATATTGCAGGAGGAGGAGCGTGGCAGACCCGAATGAGACCATCTTCTGCCAGGAGAACTCGGCGCTGGTGGCGGCCGTTCGCACATTGAGTATGAGCGTAATGACGTAGCCGAGGACGACGAGCGAACCGACGATCATGTGGACGTTTGCCATCAGGAATCCTTCATTTGTCAGGCATAGAGCTATCGTGCTGGTTGTCTGCTCATTCCAACGCGACGCTCGAGTCATTCGCGTGTAGTATGACATTCCAATGAAGCGGGAACCGACGTAACGGCGCCGACTCCTGATGGGGTGCACGGTTCACGCAGAGAGGTAGGGTTCGCTTGCCGCGCACGGTGCGTGTTCCTTTTTGGTGGAGCACTTTGTATACTCCAGGCGATTCACGGCAAGGAATGGCAGAGCACGGTGGCCTGTTGCCGATCACCTGTGCAGTTGCGTTGCGACCGGCAACGGGCTGACCAGTCGAGACAAATCGTCAGGCCACGAACGAGGAAAGCAAACATTCATGACAGAGCATCAGACTGAATACGCGGCAACAATCGAGGCCCTCTTTGCGGAGAATCGAACGTTTCCGCCTCCAGCCGATTTCGTGGAGTCGGCTAATTTCTCCGACCCGGCCATTTACGAGGAAGCCAACGCCGACCCCGAAGCCTTTTGGGAGAAGCAGGCAGATTCGCTGAGCTGGTACAAGAAATGGGATCAGGTGCTCGAATGGGATGCCCCGTTCGCGAAGTGGTTTGTCGGCGGCAAATTGAATGTTGCCTACAACTGCATCGACCGACATGTCGAAGCGGGTCTCGGCGACAAGGTTGCCTTCTACTGGGAGGGTGAGCCGGGCGACACGAAATCGATCACCTACGCCGAGTTGCTGGCGGAAGTGAGCAAGACGGCCAACGCCCTCAAGGAGCTTGGTGTCCAAAAGGGCGATCGCGTCGCCGTCTACATGCCGATGATTCTCGAAACACCGATTGCCCTGCTGGCCTGTGCCCGGATCGGCGCTCCGCACACGATGGTGTTCGGTGGCTTTTCGGCTGAGTCGCTCCGCGACCGGATCAACGATGCCACCTGCAAGGTCGTGATCACGGCCGATGGCGGTTACCGGCGAGGAGCCGCTGCCGCGCTCAAGCCGAATGTCGATATCGCGCTCGAAGACGCACCCTCTGTTGAAAAGGTGCTCGTCGCCAAACGCACCGGCAGCGATGTCGCGATGCAGGTTGGTCGCGACGTGTGGTGGGACGAAATTGTCAGCCGCCAAAGCGAAGATTGCCCGCCAGAGCACATGGACAGCGAGGATATGCTGTACCTGCTCTACACCTCTGGCACCACGGCGAGGCCAAAAGGCATCGTCCACACTACTGCCGGGTATCTGTTGGGGTGCTCGTGGACGCACAAGGCGGTATTCGACCTCAAGGATGACGATGTCTACTGGTGTGCCGCCGATATTGGCTGGGTCACCGGGCATAGCTACATTGTGTACGGACCGCTCGCCAACGGCGCCACCAGCATGATGTATGAAGGCACCCCGACTTACCCGGCTCCGGATCGGTGGTGGGACATCATCGAGCGATACAAGGTCAGTATCCTGTACTGCGCGCCAACCGCGATTCGCGCGCACATGAAGGAAGGCCACCAGCACGCGGAGAAGCACGACCTGACGTCGCTACGCCTGCTGGGCACAGTCGGCGAGCCGATCAATCCTGAGGCATGGATCTGGTACCAGACCCATATTGGCGGCGGCAAGGCCCCGATCGTGGATACCTGGTGGCAAACTGAAACCGGCGCGATCATGATTTCGCCGCTGCCGGGGATCACCACCACGAAACCTGGTTCGGCGACATTCGCGCTCCCCGGTATCGATGTCGACGTGGTGACCGAGAACGGCGAGTCGGTGCCCAATGGAGAGGGCGGTTACCTCGTCATCCGCAAGCCATGGCCATCCATGCTGCGTGGCATCTACGGTGACCCCGAACGGTACGCCTCCACCTACTGGAGCAAGTACGAAGGGCTCTATTTTCCAGGTGACGGCGCCAAGAAGGATGAAGATGGGTACACCTGGCTGCTGGGTCGTGTCGATGATGTGATGAATGTCTCCGGTCATCGCCTGAGCACGACGGAAATCGAAAGCGCGCTTGTTTCCCACGATCTTGTGGCCGAGGCGGCCGTCGTCGGCCAGCCGGATTCGTTGACCGGGGAGGCGATCTTTGCATTCGTCACGCTCAAGAGCCGGGCCGATGTTGGTGAGGATTTCGGCGAGGAGCTCCGCCAGCACGTGGCGACCAAGATCAGTCCGATCGCCAAACCGAAGCGCCTGATGTTTACTCCGGACCTGCCAAAGACGCGCTCCGGCAAGATCATGCGCCGCCTGCTTCGCGACATCGCCAGCGGTCAGCAACTGGGTGACACCACGACCCTCGCCGACCCCTCGATTGTCGAGCAAATCCGCGACGCGAGCAAGACCGGCAAGGACGACGAATAACGCCTGGGCAGAGGCAAACGATCGATGAGGAAGGCGGTGGGCATTGCCCGCCGCCTCTGTTCGTCGATGGGCCCTACAAGTCGTGGCTGAGAGACGGGAGTTCCAATGCGAATGCCGGTTTCACGATCCTTGGCGTTGGTGACGATTGGAAGCACTTTCCTGTCGTATCTGGCAATCCCATCGCAGGGAGCGGTGGAGATAACACCGGACGACGATGGGATTGGCGCTCTTCGCGTGATCGCCACGGCCACGTTGCCGCGAGATGCCGTGGAGGACGCGATTGCGCCGCTGCCGGTTGACGAACGTGTGGTGGATGCCACGCTGGTCGGCGGGTTGTCCGGGATCGACTACGTCCGGATTCGGGCGCATGGGTCGTCATCAGCGACGATCCGTCGGTGGGTTCCCCGGCCCGGTTTTACGCGATCGACCTCGCGTATGACGAGGATTCGATCGACACCTTCGAATTCCTGTCGGCCATTACGTTGTTGCAGGGAAATGGCGAGCCCTATCCCGATGCTCAACGCGGTGGGAATGTTCCCGACCTGGAGTCGATCCGCTTCGACCCGCAGACCGATGCGCTGTGGTACACGAGCGAAGGCAGCCACGATTCCGGGACCGATCCCTTCGTGGCCGCAAGCAGCGTGGATGGGCAATTCATTGCCGCACCCGAGCTACCTGAAATTCTTGCGATGTCCGTGGGCGAGGAGCTCGGTCCGCGAGAGAATCTGGCATTCGAAGGGCTGACTTTCGCGGCCGATGGCACATCGCTCTGGGTGGCGATGGAGGGGCCACTGTTTCAGGATGGTGAGCCATCCTCCTTCGAAACAACTTCGTACAGCCGCATCACGCAGATTGACCGAGAAGGCAAGGTGATCGGCCAATTCGCCTACGAGATCGATTCTCTTCCCGAACAACCGGAGGCATCGGCGACGATCGGTATCTCGGAGATCCTGGCCGTGTCAGACCGCACGTTTCTCGTGGTCGAACGGGCGAGCATCGACACCCTGACCACGACCAGGTACTTCGTCAAGATTTACGAGGTGAGCGTAGAGGGCGCAACCGATATCAGCGGAATCGACGCCCTGGTGGGCGCTGCATTCGTCCCCATGTCAAAACGACTGGTACTTGACCTGAATGCCTCCGATGTCGAGCCGATGACCAACGTAGAGGGCATCACCTGGGGATCGGATCTGGCGAACGGCAATCGCAGCCTGGTGCTGGTTTCCGACGACAACTTCAACGAACTCCATGTGACCCAGTTCATCGTGCTTCAGGTCGAAAACTAACACCTATCGGGACGAAATGACACTCAGGGCGGGATGAGAGTCCCGCCCCGGTTGCGTGTCTGTGGTGTGGATCACGATCCTCGAACCGGCACGCCGCCAAGCCGTGGCTTCATCGCCGTCTGAATCTCGATGGCCGGATCGCTTACCCGGATTGCCCCCTTGTGCAGGGCCAGGCCGGCGAAGGCCACGATCATCCAGACAGTCGAGACGGCAGGGAGGCCGGGCAGCCCGGTGGCAATCATCGAGCCCCAGCTGACCAATATTGGGAGCACGCTGAATGCGCCAATCCAGAGCGGAATTGTCCGCTCCTTGAGGCCCATCCAGACGAAAGCCCCGGCGGCCACGCTTGCACTCAACCACCCGATGTAACTGCCGAAATCGTTGAGAATGTAATACATGTACAGCCCCATCTGGTCGTACGTGTTGGGCTCGGTGCCATCCGGATGGTAGATCGACATCGCGCCCTTCCAGCCATAGCCGAGTGACAGCGCACCGGCGGCGGCCGTGAAGCCGTGGGTGACAACGCGGGCAGCTACCGATTCCGGAGCTTGCGCTCGACTGCGCCTCGCCACAGCGCGGCCAGCACCAGCAACAGGGCGACCGTGGTGTAGCCGAAGATGATGCTCATGTGGGCCGACCGTTGGTTGACCTCGTCGATGACGGCCATCGTGGAGGCTTCACCGCCCATGCCGTCTCCCTCGACATGGATGTCGAAGATGATGGTGGCAAGCAAACCGGTGATGCCCGCGGCGACCCCGACCCAGGGCCAACGCTCGCGAAGGGATTCGCTGGTCGCAGCGATCCGGGACCGATTGGAAGAATGTTCCGACATGATGATGCCCCTTGTGGGTGAAATCCACTGTCCCAATGACAGCGGAAAAGCGGACTGGTGAGGTCCTCAAGGGGTGGTGCCGTTACGCCGGTGCTCGATGGAGCTGGGCGACACAGTGATAACGACAGGGGAGGTTGGAGAGTTCCCGATCTATGAAATGACAGGTGAACGGTCCTCGAGCTAACTCCTCACCGGCTGGAGATGAGGGGTTGGGAACTCCTTGTTCTATCGGGGCCAGGTGTTGGGTTCTTTCCCCGTTGGGCTGGGACGTTGAGGTGCGGAGAACCTAGTCACCGTCGTCATCGTCGTCATCCTCTCATCATCGTTGTCGTCGTCATTATCGGGGGTGCCGTCCTGCTCAGTCCTCAGTATCTCACCGGTTGTGGCATCGATCTCGACGTCGATCCCGTTGCTCAGCTCGACCTCGTATTCGAGGAAGCCGTCGTCACCTTCGAGCTCCACCTCCACGACCACTGCGTCAGCCTGGCCCTCCAGCGCAGTTTCCTGAGCCTGGATAATGTCGATTGCTGGTTCCATGAGTGGATCACCGACGACTGGCGTGACGTTGGGGTCGTCGTCGTCTGCCTGGGCGGTTGACGTGGGGTCTTGTTGGGCGAAGCTGCCGAAAGGAGAGGCAATCATCATGCCAACCAGCAGGAGGAGGATGCCCGCCACGGCGGCAAGGTCTTTGCGGAGTCTCATGTCTTGTCCTTTCGGTCGTAACTCGAATAAGGAAAACGGGGCATCCGTGTCGAATCCACCATATTGGGTAGACATGAAGTCATCGTGAAGTGAACTCCCCAACCTGCTGCCAATAATTCGGGACCTTCGATTTGCTCACAGTGGCAGTCGGATTCCAGCCAAATGCCAGCATTACCTCTCAGATTCGACACCGATGAGGATGCAGCCAACGCGACCCTTGTGTGAGTTGGAGCTGCCCCGTATGCACGTCATCCATGCATGGTCGCAATGTGGACGGCGCGGATATGTGTACGAAGAACGGGCTGGTTCTCATTGAACCAGCCCGTTTCGCAGCTTGTCGGTGGTAGATGTACCAGCTTGTGATCGTGAGGCGTGCCAGGAGTTATCTCAGCAGGAAGAACGAAATAATTCCGCCGACAACCA